>NZ_JBBOQT010000001.1:0-1795000 GCF_038004345.1 Ureibacillus sp. FSL W8-0352
ATCCATATAATGAGGAGGAAACGTATTGTGGGGAAACTCGCACAAGATTATATGCTAACCACACAAGCTTGAAGGTTATCCGCACGAGATGTGTGGTTATCTACACAAGAATGGAAGCCATTCACACAAGTAGGGGAGCTATCCGCACAAGCTGCTGATGTATCCACACAAGCAGATAAGTTATCTACACAAGAGGAGAGCTATTTATGTAAAAGGTTGATTTATTCGCACGAGCAGGTGAAACATCCACACAATTAAATAAGGAATATGCACAAGAGCAGTATTAATCTGCACAAGCTAGAGTGTTATCTACAAAAGAAGGATATTCTTATTTAATGGAGCAATTACATCAAAAAAAAGATGCCAGCTCCTTCATTGTAAAAATGCATTTATCCGTTTATTCGAGAATTCATCCTCATAAATTAAGAATTTATCTTCAATTTTTAGATAGTTTTGATTTTTATAAATTTAAAAGAATAGACATTATTTTGTCACAGGTATAAAATAACGGATACGGAGGTGAGTTTAGAAAAAGGATTTCCTTTTTCTAATGATTCTATGAGAGTCGTTCGGATAATCGCTCAAATTTTGATTCTGTATATTTTTTATTATGCTGGTGTATTAATTGGTAATTTAACAAAACTACCATTGCCAGCTAGTGTTATAGGGTTAGTGCTTTTATTTATATGCTTGCAGTTAAAATGGATAAAAGTAGATTATATAAAAGATGGTGCATCCTTTTTAATTGGTTTTATGATGTTGTTCTTTATTCCACCGATGATTGGCATAATTAATTATCCTGAGCTTTTCTCCTTGTCTGGCTCATTATTAATGGCATCCGTTATTGTTAGTACACTATTTGTACTAATCACAACAAGTTTGATTTGTCAATGGATTGAGAAAAAAGAGCTAGCAATGAAAGAGAAGAAGGAGAAGGGAGAAATGGATCATGCAAGCAAGTATATCCATCATTAGCACCGTTATCATATTTTTATTAATGGTGAAATTACATAAACGATTCCCTTATCAGTTTTTCATGCCAATTTTAACTTCGTCGATTATTATTATTGCAGGACTGCTTTTATTGAATATTCCTTACGAAGTGTATATGGAAGGCGGACGTTATTTACAACATTTGCTGGGTCCAGCAGTTGTGGCATTAGCTTATCCTTTATACAATCAGTGGGAAATGGTGTTGAAATATAAATATACGATTCTATCTGGTATCTTGATAGCCATGGTGAGTGGTTTAATTAGTATTTATACTTTGCTTGTTATTTTTAAATTAGATAAAGAATTAATATTAACAGCTTTACCAAAATCCATTACGACACCTGTAGCAATGCAAGTGAGTGAAACAATTGGCGGGATCCCACCTCTTACTGCCGTATTGGTAATGATTGCAGGATTTACAGGAGCATTACTTGGTTCTGTTGTGTTTTCCATTGGGAAAATTGAATCATCCATTAGTCGTGGAATTGCGATGGGGAGCGCTAGTCACGGAGTTGGAACGTCTAAACTTGTGGATTATAGTGAACTGGATTTGTCGATTGGCTCATTATCTTTGGGGCTTAGTGCGGTAATTGGTGCGATTTTATGTCCAATATTTGCATATATTTTTATGTAAAAAAGCATTCTAGTAGATTCTAGAATGCTTTCATCTTTTAATGCATACTAATATATCGGTTTGCGTTCTTTAATAACCCGAATGGTTTGTAGACTCGCATCTTCTGGACCTTGAACCGGCAATCCTGCTTCAATATTCATTTGAATATACTTTATATTTTCTTCTGTAATGACTTCCCCAGGAATAAAGATTGGAATGCCTGGAGGATATACCATGATAAATTCAGCACAAATATAACCAGCGGAATCTTTAAAAGGAATTACTTCTGTACTGGAATAAAAGGCATCTCTTGGTGTCATGGCAAGCGCAGGAATGTCCGGTACATTGACTTCTGTTTCTTTCACGCAAGCTTCAGAATCAAAGGTTTGAGACATACGTTGGAGCGCGTTAATTAGCAAATTAATTTCTTTTTTTGTATCGCCTAATGTCACAAGACAAAGGATGTTGTATAGGTCAGATAGCTCTACCTCAATATTCGCATTTTGACGAAGCCATTCCTCCGCTTGATGACCTGTAATTCCTAAATCTTTTACGCTGATCAACAATTTTGTCTGATCCATATCGAATGTAGCAGAAGAATGCAATTTTTCTCTTCCAGCAACTTTTAAGTGAGGAATTTTGTTAATTCGTTTTCTTGCTTCTTTTGCCAGGCGAATGGCTTGGTCAATTAAATCATATCCATGAACTGCTAATTGTCTTCTAGCACAGTCGAGGGATGCTAATAGCGGATATGAAGTTGAAGTCGTTTGCAACATTGATAACACTGATTGAACTCGACTTACGCTCACAAGACCTTCTCGAACGTTTAATACAGAACTTTGCGTTAAAGACCCTCCCAGCTTATGTACGCTTGTTGCGGCCATGTCTGCACCGGCTTCCATTGCTGAGAGTGGTAGTTCATCATGGAATTTTAAATGAATGCCATGGGCCTCATCAACGATTACTGGTATATTTGAAGCATGTGCGATATCCACAATGCGTTTTAAATCAGCAGCAAAACCAAAATATGTTGGATTAATGACAAGTACAGCCTTTGCATCAGGATATGTTTCGATTGCTTTTTCAACGGATTCTGCTGAGATTCCATGGGTGATACCGTATTCTTCATCCACTTCAGGATAAATAAATATCGGAATAGCACCTGAAAGAATAATCGCTGACATTGTTGATTTATGAACATTTCGTGGTACCAAAATTTTATCTCCTGGACCGACGACAGACATAATCATGGCCATGATAGCACCACTAGTTCCTTGAACAGAGAAAAATGTATAATCAGCACTAAAAGCTTGTGCAGCAAGTTCTTGAGCTTCTTTAATAGCAGCCTTTGGTGAATGTAAATCATCTAGTGGAGCAATATTGATTAAATCAATTGATAAAACGTTGTTTCCGACGAATTCTCGAAACGCAGGATCCATTCCTTGTCCCTTTTTATGTCCGGGAATATGGAATTGGATTGGATGTCTGTTTCGATGTTTTAGCAATGCGTCAAACAAAGGAGTTTCTAACTGTGACAACGCAGGTACCACCTCGCTTTTAATTAATATTCAAAACAAAGAAATTATAGCATCTATAGGTTACACATGCTATAAAAAATTAAAGGAAAATTAAGTTTTATTGAAGAACTATATAAATAATTATGATGAAAAGGGGATGTAAATGTTGAATTGGGATACAAGAGTAACGAAATTATTAGGAATACAATATCCAATCATACAAGGTGGCTTAGCTTATTTAGCATACTCAGATTTAGCTGCAGCCGTATCTAATGCTGGTGGACTTGGACAAATTACTGCTCTCAGTTTAGAAACCCCAGAACAATTAAGAGAAGAAATTCGAAAAACGAAAGAGAAAACGGATAAACCTTTCGGCGTCAATTTTGCTTTTGGCAATTACGGGAAAGGATATGAACCAATGGTGGAAGTAGCCATTGAAGAAAAAGTGCCCGTTATATCGATGACTGGAGGAAATCCAGCACCGATGTTCAAATTACTTGAAGGTGTTGATGTGAAAAAGTTAGTATTAGTAGCGGCGCGCCGTCAAGCACAAAAAGCTGAAGAACTTGGTGCGGACGCAGTGATGGTTGTAGGACAAGAAGGTGGAGGGCATTTAGGTCGTGATGATGTGGGGACAATGGTGCTTGTTCCGCAAGTAGTAGATAGCGTCTCAATCCCGGTAATTGCTTCTGGGGGAATTGGCGATGGTCGTGGTTTGATGGCAGCATTGTCCCTTGGGGCAGAAGGAATCGAAATGGGGACACGATTCATTGCGACAAAAGAGTGTGTGCATGCATCACCTGCCTATATCGACGCGCTAATCAACAGTACAGAAACAGATACTACGGTTATCAAACGCTCATTAGGAACACCAGCTCGCGCATTAAAAAGTGAATTTACTGAAAAAATTTTGGAAATTGAAAAGGAAAACCCTACTTATGAAGCGTTAAAAGAATACATAAGCGGAAAGGCCAATAAACGCTTCATTTACGATGGAGATGCAAAGAACGGATTCGGTTGGGCAGGACAAGTAACTGGTTTAATAAAAGATGTACCAACTGTAAAAGAACTGATTGATCGAATGATCCGGGAAGCGGAAGAAATCCGATTAAAGTGGGGAAGATAAAGAGAAAAAAGAGAGGTACTGTCAATGGAATATGCGTATCCTATTTCGCCGGATTGGACAACGGAAGAAATTATCGCGGTAGTAAAATTTTTTGAAGGAATTGAACAAGCATATGAAAAAGGCATTAAAAGAGAAGTGATGTTAGAAAAGTATCGGCGTTTTAAAGAAATCGTTCCATCGAAAGCAGAAGAAAAAACGCTGTTTCGTGAATTTGAAGAGGTCAGTGGATATGCTAGTTACCCGGTAGTGAAACAGGCAAGAGAACTAGAAAATGGGGAAACAATTGTACTTGAATCACAAAAAAAACGAAGATAAAGACAACAAAAAGGAGCGGTCATTTACGCTCCTTTTTTCCTTTCCCAAACATCAATATATGAATCATTAATGGAGTTTATAAATGAATTTGATGAAAAAAAGCGGAAGAAAAATGTAATGATTAAAGTCGTCCTGAGCATATTAATTATACAACATATAGCAGAAAATCGACTTTTCCTCAAAATAGGAAGTTATATCTGTAAATATATCCGATTGGAAATCCTAATTTTTCCCAACGATGATATCGTAAATTGGGAAAAGGGCTTCAAAAGTATTTTCAGCGACTTTTAAAAACTCTTCCGAAGATAGATTTATGCATTGTTCCCGAGGAATATGACGCCCAACTAAAAATTCTCCTTTTTTGACGTCTCTTAAACGAACAAGAAGTTCATTCAATTGACCGTTCAATGCTTCTTTTAGCGGAATAGCATCTAAAGATGTATGATCCCCTGAAATAATAAAATCATCTGGCAATTCGTAAAAAACATCGATTGAATTTAATAGACGATCTGCCATGGCAGATTTTTGTGGGGCTTCATAAATAATTGCAACAATAATGAATAAATGGGTGTGCGTAAGCCCAATTTGAAAATGAGGAAGTGATTTGTAACCTCGTTTGTAAGGTGCAAATGCTACCCATGAATCGTTAGGCGGATTGACTGTTCTTCTTGCATGTTTTGCTATATGGGCAAAAAATTCATCTCCAGTTTTAGCGCTGAAATAACCGGCAAAATGGTTACCTAATGCTTCGAATTTTGGACGTACGATGGTTTTTAGTGCATCCATCCGATGATCTAAGCCGTCAATGGTAAAGACATTGAAATCGGAATTTGTCCATTTTATATCGACCATGATTTGTTTTCCTCCTTTTTGAATCAAATGTTTATTTTTCACGTTTTTTGGGAAAAATCTTGTAACAATAGCATTTATCCTTTTGACAAAAAATAATTGGGAAAGGAAAGTGATGTTCATGAAACAAACGGTTAAGATCATCCGCAAAGTCGATATTGAAAAGCAATATGAACATGTTTTACGGTTAGAATTAGATTATGAGTTGGCTTCCTTATATTCCGCGATGCAGGAAAACGATACGAAAGAAATGGAAAGATGTAAAAAACGTTTAAAAGAAATTCAGGATGAGCTAAATGGTCTGCACGCATATGCGTAAACATTTTCCCTTCCATTAAAGTCACTTGCTTTCATTTGTAGAGCAAGTGATTTTTTATTTTGAAAATATAACTCCTTAATATTTTTGAAAAAATTACTCCCTGCTAACCCTCTTTCCTTCTCAAAAAGTATATAATAACAATTTGAAAATGAAAAAAATAAAGACTTTACATGAAATATACAACTAAAATAAACAGGGGTCCATTTGAAGAATTCATGTTAAAATGTTAAAGTATTAGAATATTTCGTTTATTTTATCCGAAGTAAATTTCTGAATTTTGTAAATAATATACTAGAATAGAAGAATTCGATTGCTGATAAAGAAGGTAGGGTTAGTGGAATGGATTTACAAAAAATAAATGAATTTGCGATAAAATTGATTTATGATGCTGGCGAACAAATACGAGAATCCTTTTCGAAGGAATTGATTATAGAAACGAAGACAGATGCGAATGACTTAGTGACAAATATTGATTGTCAAATCGAGCAATTTTTTGTAAAGAAAATAAAAGAATTAGATCCATCCCATAAAATTATGGGAGAAGAAGGGTTGGGCGACAAAATCGTCACACTTGATGGCCCCATTTGGATTATTGACCCGATTGATGGCACAATGAACTTTATTAAACAACATCGCAATTTCATGATTACAGTTGGTTTTTTTGTTGATGGAGTAGGGAAGCTAGGATATTTATATGACGTCATGCGGAATGAGCTGATATATGCAATACGAGGAGAAGGAGCGTATATTGACCATCATCCAATTCGTAAATTAGAACCTTTGACAATTGAAGAAGCGATTATTGGCATCAATTCAAGTTGGGTGATTCAAAATGGAAAAATCAATCATGAAAAAATCGCCAATCTCATTCGAACGGTTAGAGGAACTCGATCTTATGGCTCTGCTGCCATGGAAATCGCTTTAGTTGTTACTGGGAAACTTGATGCTTATCTATCAATGCGATTAGCGCCATGGGATATTGGTGGAGGAATGGTGATTGCACAAGAGGTAGGAGCCGTTGTAACAAATTTAAAAGGTGAACCATTCAATTTATTGTCCAATGATACATTTTTAATTGCAAATCCATCCATTCATCAAAAGTTGTTAGATGAATTTATCGAATTAAAATAGGATATTGAGGTAACAAAAAGAATGAGCGTTAATTACGACTGCCGCTATCGCTTTCGTCGCTGATAAATTCGACGAGGAGACGCAATTGATGTGACCATAGCAGAGAAAGAACTATAAAAAATAGTTAAGCCTGACCAAAAAGTGCAAAACTTTTTAGTCAGGCCATTTATTTTATAAAAGCCCCTTTTCTCGAAACTTTTTTTTCATGCGAAATCCAAGTCCCATGACAGCACATAATGCAATGATACTTGCAATGATTGTTACAACGCTTTCCGTAGCAATTGCATAACCGATGGAGATCATTGACAAAAGTGCGGCTAAGGAAAATATAAACATCACGATTTTCGCTTTATTCATGCATAGCGCCCCCTTTAATGTTCCAAATGTTAAAAAAATGTAATATTTCAGAAAAGGACAATTTTTTACGGTCTTGTGATATAATAACACAGTTAATCTTATGAACAAAGAAATTGGAGTGGAAATATGACGAAATTACGTGAAGATATTCGCAATATTGCAATCATCGCACACGTTGACCACGGAAAAACAACATTAGTGGATCAATTATTAAAACAATCTGGAACTTTTCGAATTAATGAACATGTAGAAGAACGAGTAATGGACTCGAATGATATAGAGCGTGAACGCGGCATTACTATTTTAGCAAAAAATACAGCCGTTCACTATAAAGGTACAAAAATCAATATTTTAGATACTCCAGGACACGCGGATTTCGGCGGCGAAGTAGAGCGAATTTTAAGAATGGTTGACGGAGTTTTACTTGTTGTTGATGCGTTTGAAGGATGTATGCCTCAAACTCGCTTCGTTTTGAAAAAAGCATTAGAACAAAAGTTAACGCCAATCGTTGTGGTGAATAAAATTGATAAAGATTCTGCCCGCCCTCTTGAAGTCGTAGATGAAGTATTAGATTTATTAATTGAATTAGGTGCCGATGAAAATCAATTAGATTTCCCTGTCGTATATGCTTCTGCAGTCAATGGTACAGCAAGTCTTGATCCGGACCCAGCAAATCAAGAAGAAAATATGCAATGTTTATTTGATACAATTTTAGATCACATCCCAGCACCAGTTGATAATTCAGAAGAGCCTTTACAGTTCCAAGTAACGATGCTCGATTATAATGATTACGTAGGCCGAATTGGGGTAGGCCGTATATTCCGAGGAAAAATTCATGTTGGCCAATCAGTTGCACTAATGAAATTAGACGGTAGTGTAAAGCAATATCGAGTTACGAAATTATTAGGTTATTCAGGATTGAAACGAGAAGAAATTGAATCTGCGAGCGCTGGAGATATTGTTGCAGTGTCAGGAATGGAAGATATTAACGTCGGAGAAACGGTATGTCCGATTGATCATCAAGACGCATTGCCACCGCTTCACATTGATGAACCAACATTGCAAATGACTTTCCTTGTAAATAATTCTCCATTTGCAGGTCGAGAAGGGAAATTTGTGACGGCTCGTAAACTAGAAGAACGGTTAAAACAACAATTAGAAACAGACGTTTCTTTACGTGTAGAAGATACGGATTCTCCAGATGCATGGATCGTTTCTGGCCGTGGGGAGTTACATTTATCAATTTTAATTGAAAACATGCGCCGTGAAGGATATGAATTACAAGTATCGAAACCGCAAGTAATCATTAAAGAAATCGATGGTGTCAAATGTGAACCAGTTGAGAGAGTACAAGTGGATGTTCCTGAAGAATACGTGGGTGCAGTCATTGAATCATTAGGACATCGTAAAGGCGAAATGATGGATATGACAAATAACGGAAATGGACAAACACGTCTAATTTTCATGGTGCCTTCTCGAGGACTAATTGGATATACAACGGAATTTATGTCCATTACAAAAGGGTACGGTATTATTAACCATTCATTTGATAGCTATCAACCGGTTGTTCCTGGTCGTGTTGGCGGACGCCATAATGGAGCGCTTGTTTCAATGGAGACAGGAAAAGCAACGACTTATGGGATGATGCAAATTGAAGATCGTGGTACTCTATTTGTAGAGCCCGGAACAGAAATCTACGAAGGCATGATTGTTGGAGAAAATAACCGAGATAATGACCTTGCTGTGAATATTACAAAACAAAAGCAAAAAACAAATATCCGCTCCGCAACAAAAGATCAAACTGCAGTGATTAAAAAGCCACGCATTTTAACGTTGGAAGAAGCATTGGAATTTTTAAACGATGATGAATACTTAGAAGTAACACCAGAATCGATTCGTTTACGTAAACAAATATTAGATAAAAACGAAAGAGAAAAAGTAGCGAAAAAGAAAAAATACGCTGAACAAGTATAATTCTTTCTTTTAAAGTATGAAAGGTGTTGTTCGAATTGAAGCTTTTCAGTTTGATATTAGCGTCTGCACCAGTACTTAGTGATACAGAACGAGTGTTTAATCGCATGTCACCGATTACTCGTTATGTTTACGAAAGTGCTCCAAGCAATACAACTGCAGGATATATTATCTTTTTCTTAGTTTTCATCTTATCTGCAATAGTGTATAAACTCGGCTTTGCGAAAAAACTTAGTTTAGGTAAAAATATAATTATTTATATTTTCCTATTTTTAGGTTGTATTCTTCTGACATTCTTCGCGATTTTCTTGCCAATGATTGAAGGATTAATTGTTGCAGCACTTGTATTAATTCTTTATAAAATTCGTTTATGGCGAGAGAAGAAGGAAGAACAAGAAGCTTAATTTGTATGTGGAAAAATGTGATTCCAGATGCATTAGAATATTAGGTAGTTTATTATTGATTAGGGATTCTATCGCTATTCAATTACAACACCTATGAATTAATTTGCAAGTAGCAGTGTCTTTTAAGTAATAGAAGAATCCCTGTCACGTCACAGAAAAAATGTGCTTAGATGAAGAGCGAATTGAGAAAACGTTGTGTTTTCCCAATTCGCTCTTTTTTGGTAAATAGAGTAAATGTTAAACATTATAAGTCGTTAGAGATTTCACAGAAATAAGGAATTTGTATGTGTGGGGGAGAGAGTATCTACCAGAGTATGCTATTTGTACGAGAGGAGAGGATATTTTCACGAGCAGAGAGAGTATCCGCACGAGCTGGTGTGCTATCTATACGAGTGAAGAGAGTATTCGCACAAGCATGGAGCGTATCTACACAAATCGGTGTGCTATCCACTCAAGAGGAGAAAATATCCGCTCAAAATTGAATTTTTCTCCCATCTCTAGGTAATCACACATTTTTTCTCCTTCGCATAACCTACTCTTGATAATTGAAAGAACTACGAAATAAGGAGGTAAGAGGGATGAAATGGTGGAAAATTAGTCTTGCTGTCATGTTGGTAGGGATAATGGTTATCTTTGCTGCTTGTGGAGAAAAAGAGATGACAAAAGTGAAAGTAGGGGAAGTAACGCGTTCGATTTTCTATGCACCACAATACGTTGCGATTTCCAATGGATATTTTGAAGAAGAAGGATTGGAAATAGAGTTGTCTACTATCCCTGGTGGGGATAAAACAATGACTGCACTTCTTTCTGATGGGATAGATATTGCCCTTGTAGGGGCTGAAACTTCTATATATGTGACAGCTCAAGGTGCTAACGATCCGATAAAAAACTTTGCTCAATTAACTCAAACAGATGGTACGTTTTTAGTGTCTAGAGAGAAAATTGATGAATTTTCATGGGATATGTTGAAAGGTTCTACTTTCCTTGGCCAACGTAAAGGTGGTATGCCGCAAATGGTTGGAGAATTTGTTCTTAAAAAACACGGAATTAATCCACATAAGGATCTGAATTTAGTCCAAAACATTGAATTTGCCAATATTGCAACAGCCTTTGCATCCGGTACTGGTGAATTTGTACAACTATTTGAACCGACAGCAAGTGTGTTTGAAAAAGAAGGTATTGGCCATGTAGTTGCATCCTTTGGTACAGAATCCGGTCATGTGCCATATACGGTGTTTATGGCGAAAGAAAGCTACTTAAAGAAAAATCCGGAAGTGGCAGAGAAATTTACAAGAGCTATTAAAAAAGCACAAGACTATGTATATGAAGCACCTGCAGAAGAGGTGGCAAAAGCGATTCAGCCATTCTTTGAAGATACGGACATTGAATTGATTGCACAAGTTGTAGAACGTTATCGCCAGCAAGAATCCTATGCCAAAGATCCAATTTTAGATGAAGAAGAGTGGAATAACTTGCAAGACATTATGGATGAAGCAGGGGAACTTCCGATGCGTATGGATTATTCGAAACTAGTAGATACAACTTTCGCAGAGAAGGTTTCGAAGTAATATGAGCTTCTTAGTTGTAGAACATGTCAGCCATACGTATTTTTCAAAGGATGCGGCAACGGAAGCGTTACGGGATATTCATTTAACGATAGAAGAAGGAGAGTTTGTTTCCTTTATTGGTCCGAGTGGTTGTGGAAAAACAACATTGTTATCCATAATAGCAGGATTATTTCAACCGACCTATGGAAACGTGTTCATAGAAAATCAGCAAGTGTATGGAAATAAAGAGTTATCCATTGGCTATATGCTTCAGCAAGATTATTTATTTCCTTGGAAGACAATTGAAGAGAATATTACACTCGGATTAAAACTACTAAACAAACATGTTGATATGAGCATTGCATCGAAATTATTGCAAGATGTTGGGTTACCGCCAGTGGAGAAAAA
Source organism: Ureibacillus sp. FSL W8-0352 (assembly GCF_038004345.1). Lineage (NCBI taxonomy): Bacteria > Bacillati > Bacillota > Bacilli > Caryophanales > Caryophanaceae > Ureibacillus > Ureibacillus sp. FSL W8-0352. The sequence goes on from NZ_JBBOQT010000001.1 coordinate 11,551, forward strand.
ATATCCGAGAGAACTATCTGGTGGAATGAGACAGAGGGTGGCGCTAGCCAGGACGCTTGCGGTAGATCCGAAAATTTTGCTATTAGATGAACCTTTTTCTGCACTGGATTATCAGTCAAAATTAAAGCTTGAGGATCTCGTTTCAAAAATGTTAAAGCAATATAATAAAACGGCCATTCTTGTTACGCACGATATAGGTGAAGCTATAGCTATGAGTGACCGTATCTATCTATTTTCCGCAAGACCCGGTAAAATTCATAAAGTGTTTGATATACCTGAAGAAATTAGAACGTTAACTCCATTTGAAGCTCGCAGTCATTCAAGCTACTCCCCATTATTCCAACAAATATGGAAGGAGCTTGAACATCTTGAACATTAAAGAACTTCATTTACAATATAAAAAACGGTTAGCAAAGGAAAAACGGTGGATCAAGTTTTACCAGCTCTTCATTTTAGTAGGATTTTTTGTACTTTGGGAGATGGCTTCTTCTAAACGCTGGATTGATCCGCTCATATTTAGTGCACCTTCCAGAATATTTAAGTTGTTAACGAATATGGTATCAGACGGTACGATATTTATCCACATAAACTATACTTTATTTGAAACGGTTCTTGGGTTTATTCTTGGAACGTTAATCGGAACAATTTTAGCGGCCATACTTTGGTGGTTCCCAACTGTTTCAAAAATTTTAGATCCTTATCTCGTCGTTTTAAATTCCATGCCAAAAGTGGCACTCGGACCTATATTAATTGTAGCGCTTGGTCCAGGAATGACTTCCATCATCACGATGGGAGCAATCATTTCAGTTATCATTTCAACCATTGTAATCTACACATCTTTTCGAAATGTGGATGCCAATTACTTAAAAGTATTGCAAACATTTAATGCAACCAAATGGCAAATGTTTAAGGAAGCGATTTTACCAGCTTCTTTCCCAACGATCATTTCTACATTAAAAGTAAACGTTGGCCTTTCTTGGGTAGGGGTTATTGTTGGGGAGTTCCTTGTTTCTTCCCGAGGACTTGGATATTTAATTATTTACGGATTCCAAGTGTTTAATTTCAATCTCGTGTTAATGTCGTTGCTCATTATCGCGATTTTTGCAACACTCATGTATCAATTGGTTGAAATGTTAGAGAAAAGATTAATTAAAAATGAATAACAGCAACAGGGAATCACTGTTTCTTGATAAAGAATGACCTATTATGAAAATAGAGTAAATTTCATAATAGGTCATATGTTGTTTAATTGGATATTTTTTATAATTCTTCATCGATGCTAGATGAGCTGCGGAAAAATCGAAATTTTCCAGTTGCTAATCGTTCAAGGGTTTTCGTTGTAATGCGATCATTGCATGTTTCACACATATATGTGTGTATTGGTCGATTTCTTAATTTTTTAGCCAATGGTGAGTCGTCTTCCAGTTCGTGGATGGTATCACAAAGTACACATTGGACACGCATACACTCAATCCTATTCCACTCGGATAGCGGAAATATTTTTGATAGGATTGTCCACGTTTGAACCATCTCCAAAAATTAAATGAACAGGTCCATCCTCTGTTAGCGGCTTACCATCTTGGCTATATTTAAAAATAAATTTGTATGCTTCTTCAATTGGAAAAGCATGTTCCGAACCATCTTTGCATTCAAATACAATTGTAGTTGCATCTTTTTCAATTTCAGCGTGATTTAAAAAATATTTAATTTCCATTCCGAATGTACCAGTTTTCATACCTTGGCGGTCAAATTTTCTTTCAGTTTTTAATGTAGGAGGGAATGTTGCACCTTCCATGATTTCACGGGACCAGTGTTTTCCCATGTTAAATAAGTATTTTAAATCTTCATCTTCTTCTTGTTTCGGATTGGTGAAATAAGATTTTAAATCAATTCTGCGATCATCAAAAATCCATACGGATGGATCTAATGTTAATTTATACTTGACTTTACCTTTAATTGGAATGATGCTTTCCATTTTTAAATATCCCCCTTAACTATTTTACATATATCAGTATACAGCTAGATTCTATCTTAATAAAGAAATAATCTTTTATCACGGTTCTACCTATTGTTTGCTACTTGCATTTTTATGTGCTAAAAGCTAAACTTTATAAAGATAGAATAGAAGAAATCACATTAATGGGGGCGTCCTCATGGAGAAAAAAACACAAGCTTCCTTCCAAGAAAAAGCTTTAGAATTGTTATTGGAAGATGCAGATAAAATAGCTCGTTTAATTAAAGTGCAAATGGACCATTTAACGATGCCACAGTGTCCTTTGTATGAAGAAGTGTTGGATACACAAATGTTTGGCTTATCCCGTGAAATCGATTTCGCCGTAAAGTTGGGATTGATTGAACGTGAACAAGGCAGGAAGATTTTGGATACATTAGAAAAGGAATTGTCCTTGTTACATGAAGCATATACAAACACAAACAAGTAACAGAAGACTCAAATCGATTTGATTTGAGTTTTTTTTCTAAAAGAGGTCTTTACTATGAGAAAATATATTTCATACTATATTAGAAATTTTGATTATCCATTATTTTTCGTATATGTGTTCCTATGTTTATTTGGACTTGTCATGATTTATAGTTCCAGTATGATGGTAGCTATTGTCAACGGTAAAGAACCGGATTATTATTATAAAAAACAATTATTTAATTTAGTGGTTGCATTTTTTACCTTTGTTCTCGGTGCTTTTTTCCCGTATAAACATTATAGTAGGAAAAAAATTATGATGTTTATGGTTGGTTTAATTATCACTTTAATGTTTTGGTTATTGCTATTTGGTACGGGTGAAGCCGAGACGGGATCAAGAAGTTGGATTAATTTATTTGGAATTATGTCATTCCAACCTTCAGAACTCGCAAAACTGATAATCATACTGTATTTTGCCGGTGCCTTTTATAACAAAAGTTTAAAAACACCGATGGTAGACTTACACCCAAACCATATTATTTATCCCATTATAGTATGGATTGCGATTATCTTTTTTGTGGCAAATGAAACTGACATTGGAGCTGTGCTTATTATTTCTGGCATCGCTATAGCAGTTGTTGCCGCAAGTGGAATTCGCATACGAACCTTTTTTAAATTTTTTGCGGAATTAGCACTTTTTGGTGGAGCCATTATTGGAATTTTAGCGTTATTTAAAAGGGATTCAATTTTTACAGAAAATCGAATTGGGAGAATTAAAGCTTTTTTAAATCCATTTGAGTATGAGCAAGGTTCAGGCCTTCAAGTCATTCGAGGCTATATGGCGATTGGTTCTGGTGGATTAGAAGGTGTAGGTCTTGGTCAATCCGTACAAAAACTGGGGTATTTACCGGAACCGCAAACTGATTTTATAATGGCTGTAATTGCGGAAGAATTGGGTTTGTTAGGCGTTATTATTGTACTTGGTGGTTTAGGATTTATCGTATTTAAAGGAATTTTGATTGCTTTGCTTACGAAAGATCCTTTAGCAAGAATGATATCAGCGGGCATTGCTAGCTGGATTGCCATCCAAACCTTTACTAATCTAGGTGGTTTATCGGGACTAATTCCATTAACTGGGGTAACGTTGCCATTCATTAGTTACGGTGGATCATCTATATTGGTTCTATCTTTCGCAATGGGCATATTAATCAATGTTTCTATGTATGAGAAACTAGAAAAAAGAAAACTTAGGGGGACACAATGAGAAAAATTCGTAAATTATTAGTGGCAAACAGAGGGGAAATTGCAATTCGTGTTTTACGAGCTTGCAATGAATTAGACATTAAGACAGTTGCGATTTATTCTCAAGAGGATCGTGCTTCACACCATCGTTATAAAGCTGATGAAGCCTATATCGTTGGTGTTGGGAAAGGTCCAATCGATGCTTATTTAGATATTGAAGGCATCATTGAAATCGCAAAAGAATCAGGAGCAGACGCCATCCATCCAGGTTATGGCTTTTTAGCTGAAAATGTTGAATTTGCGAAACGCTGTGAAGAAGAAGGTATTATTTTCATCGGTCCAAATTCTAGACATTTGGAAATTTTTGGAGATAAAGTGAAAGCAAGGGAACAAGCAATTCTTGCGGGAATTCCAGTTATTCCTGGTAGCGATGGCCCTGTTTCATCCTTTGAGGAATTAGAGCGCTTTGCAGATGATGTAGGTTATCCAGTGATGATTAAAGCGGCGCTTGGCGGTGGCGGTCGAGGAATGCGATTGGTGCATTCAAAAGACGAATTACAGAGTGCCTATGAAAGGGCAAAATCAGAAGCAAAGGCTGCTTTTGGTTCCGATGAAGTATACGTGGAAAAAGCGATTATTAAACCGAAACATATAGAAGTGCAAATTTTAGGGGACAAAGCAGGCAATATCGTTCATTTATATGAGCGCGATTGTTCTATTCAGCGTCGTCATCAAAAAGTGGTAGAGATTGCGCCATCGATTTCGCTTTCAGAATATTTGAGAAACTCCATTTGTGAAGCTGCAGTTAAGTTGATGAAAAACGTTGAATACGTGAATGCTGGAACAGTAGAATTTTTAGTTTCCGGTGACGACTTCTATTTCATCGAAGTGAATCCGCGTATTCAAGTAGAACATACGATCACTGAAATGATTACGGGCATTGATATTGTTCATGCGCAAATTAAAATTGCAGAAGGGTACAATCTTCATTCCAAAGAAATCGGAATCCCTGAACAAAGTGAAATTCCTTTATTTGGACATGCGATTCAATCTCGCGTTACAACAGAAGATCCAGCAAATAATTTTATGCCGGATACAGGAAAAATCATGGTTTATCGTTCAAGCGGTGGATTCGGGGTGCGCTTAGATGCAGGCAACGGATTCCAAGGAGCTGTTGTAACCCCTTATTACGATTCTTTGCTTGTCAAAATTTCCACTTGGGGTAGAACATTTAAAGAAGCTGCTGCGAAAATGGATCGAAACTTGCGTGAATTCCGAATTCGTGGTGTAAAAACGAACATTCCATTTTTAACAAATGTTGTTTTACATGAGAAGTTTTTATCTGGTGATTTTGATACAAGTTTTATTGATTCAACCCCTGAATTATTTAACTTTGCTACACGCAAAGACCGCGGTACAAAGTTATTGAAATATATCGGGGATGTAACATTAAATGGCTTCCCTGGAATTGAGAAAAAGAAGAAACCGATTTTTGTCAAACCAACAAAACCGAAATTGGATATTAAAAACACTGAGATACCACGGGGAACAAAACAACTTTTAGACGAACAAGGTCCAGAGGGAGTTGTTCGTTGGATTAAGGAGCAACAAGATGTATTGTTAACGGATACAACATTCCGTGATGCTCACCAGTCGCTCTTAGCAACCCGAGTTCGCAGCCAAGATATGTATAAAATTGCAGATTATAATGCTCGCATGTTGCATAATTTCTTCTCATTAGAACTTTGGGGTGGAGCAACATTTGACGTGAGTTACCGCTTCTTAAAAGAAGATCCATGGGAGAGACTTGTGAAACTCCGTGAACAAATTCCGAATATATTATTCCAAATGTTGTTCCGTGGTGCTAATGCGGTAGGTTATACAAACTATCCAGATAACTTAATTCGCGAATTTATTAAAGAAGCTGCAAATGCAGGAATTGACGTATTCCGAATTTTCGATAGCTTAAACTGGATTAAAGGTATGGAAATTGCCATCGATGAAGTTCGAAACACAGGCAAAATCGCAGAAGCTGCGATCTGTTATACTGGCGATATTTTAGATCCAACTCGTTCGAAATATACAATTCAATACTATAAAGAAATGTCGAAGGAATTGGAGCGAGCTGGAGCACATATTTTAGCCATCAAAGATATGGCGGGATTATTGAAGCCAGAAGCTGCTTATGTGCTTATTTCTGAACTAAAAGAAGCTGTAGACTTGCCAATCCATTTGCATACTCATGACACGAGCGGCAATGGAATTTACACATATGCAAAAGCTATTGAAGCGGGTGTTGATATTGTTGATACGGCATTAAGTTCCATGGCAGGTTTAACATCTCAGCCTAGTGCAAATACACTTTATTATGCCATGAGCGGCTCAAATCGACAAGTACGTGCGGATATCGATTCTCTTGAGCAATTATCCTATTATTGGCAAGATGTTCGAGAGTTTTATCGAGATTTTGAGAGCGGCATGAAAAGCCCGCATTCAGAAATTTATGTTCATGAAATGCCTGGTGGTCAGTATAGTAACCTACAGCAACAAGCGAAAGCAGTTGGCCTTGCTGATCGCTGGGATGAAGTGAAAAAGATGTACTCTCGTGTTAACTTATTATTTGGCGACATCGTTAAAGTAACGCCATCATCTAAAGTTGTTGGCGACATGGCATTATTCATGGTTCAAAATGATTTAAATGAGGAAAACATTTTAGAAAAAGGAAAAACGATTGATTTCCCTGATTCTGTAGTTGAATTTTTCCAAGGATATTTAGGTCAGCCTCACGGTGGTTTCCCTGAAGAACTACAAAAAGTAATATTAAAAGATCGAAGCCCGATTACAGTTCGACCTGGTGAATTATTAGAACCAGTTGATTTTGACAAATTGAAAGAAGAACTGGAGAAAAAAGTTAACAAATCGTTAACGAAAAAAGATGTTATCTCCTATGCACTTTATCCAAAAGTAGTTGAAGATTACTTTAAAGCTGTTGAAAAATATGGCAACCTTTCTGCTTTAGATACGCCTTCATTCCTATATGGTTTAAGAATCGGAGAGGAAATTGAAGTAGAAATTGAAAAAGGAAAAACACTTATTATTAAATTAGTATCGATTGGTGAAGCAGAACACGATGGAACGAGAGTTATTTACTTCGAATTTAACGGTCAACCTCGTGAAGTCGTAGTTGAAGATTTAACGGTTGAAGCAGATGGAACAATTGCTATTAAGGCAGATCCGAATAATCCGAATCAAATTGGTGCAACAATGCCTGGAACGGTATTAAAAGTTCTTGTATCAAATGGTAGTCGTGTAAAACGTGGAGATCATTTATTAATTACAGAAGCAATGAAGATGGAAACGACTGTACAAGCACCTAACGATGGGGTTATAAAAGAAATTTACGCGAAACCAGGCGATGCCATTTCAACTGGTGACTTATTAATTGAACTTGAATAATGTAAGAATATGAAATTTCATAAATGGAGCGAATTTAGAAAGCGATATGTTTTCTAATTCGCTCATTTTTTTTTAATATTTGGTTGATAAATTCTCTAGAGCGTAAGAAATATAGTAGTATAGCAATTATTGCTTGGGGAATATCTTTAAGGATTTGAAGATTCGATTCAATAGTAATGAAATAAAAATGGATTGCCTCTCATTAAGAGAACAATCCACATGAAAATTATCTTTTATTTTCGTTATAAGAACTACGGGCAACTAATAAAATCATATAACATAACAGTCCGAACAATAGTGTAATAAACAATGAATGCAGTAAGGACACGACTAAATTTAATTGAGTCAAGATAATGAACATGCCTGCAATAATTTGCAAAGCAACAAGAATAAACGCGATAATCCAGCCCCAATAAATAACCCGTTGATCTTTATAATGTTTAAAGGCATGAATCATAATATATAAAATCCAAATGAAAATTAATAATGCGGCTAAACGATGCCCCATGTGCACCCATTCATACATTTTGCTAGGTAAACTAAATGGTTTATCGTTATAGCAAAACGGCCAACTAGGGCATGTTAAACTTGATCCTGTATGTCTAACTAGCGCTCCGGTATATATTACTATGTATGAATAAAGGGTAACACCAATGGTATGCCACTTTAATTTTCTACGAATAATAACCCGATCAGCATCAAATTTCTGATCGACTTCGAAAACAATCATTGCGAGCAACATTACGGCTGCAAAGGAAATAAGGGAAATACCAAAGTGCAGGGCTAAAATAAAATCGCCTTGTCCCCAAAGTACTTGGGCAGCACCAATTAATGCTTGCAATACAAGGAAAAAGATTGCTAGAAATCCTAAAAATTTAACTTCCTTAACGTGACTGAGAGATCTCCATGTCCAAAAAACTAATATTAAAACTAGGATGGAGACTGCCCCGGTAACAAAGCGATGGGAAAACTCAATCAACACTTCAGTAGTAATTTCTTTCGGAATCAATGATCCGTTACAATCTGGCCAATTTCGACCACAGCCTAAACCGCTATCCGTTTTTGTTACGAGAGCTCCCCCTAATAGAATAAGCAACATACCAAGGGTAGTAGCTACTGCAACCCATTTTAATATCCAATAATACCTGTGTTGCATTAATTGACACCTACTTTTATACTCTGTAAAAATTGCATGAAAAAAGCTATGCTTTTATGATGATAGCGAATTCATACAAAAAAGACAACTTCAAAGAATTCGCACGAAATAATTGATATGAAATTTCACAAACTGTTCACAGAAATGTGAAAAAGATTTCACAAAAATACTATTAATTGATAGTTCCTTATAATATGCTTTGTAGTAAAGTAGAAATTAAGGTCATTGAACTTGGTGTTTCACACAAAATTCACCTTATAATCTAGAAATTTGGCACAAAGTTCGATATAGTAGAATTTAGTAAGTAAAGCTTACAATTTTGAAAGGAAAAAGGAGGGAAATAATAAGCGGGCTGAAATTTTGAGGCATTGAATTTTCTTGCCAATATAATGATCGTCATAGTAAACTCAGAGCTAGTGAAAATGGAGCTCATGGGGAAACTGTGTTTTCATTAGGACATGTATGTAATAAATGCATGGAGTTATATTTAAATTTTTATTTTAAAAAAATGTCATTCATCTAATGAAAATTGTATGTTAATATGGTTATTGTTTCATTTTTATGTATAAACTGCTAAATAGCGGTTTTTGCACTTATTAAGCACCATTATTAGATTAAGTACTGTTTATACTAAGTATATGTTGTATTAGTTTGATTGATGATATGAATTACAGTAAAAATTTCACTCATTAATTAACAGTTTTATACCATCAGGGATTCTTTCTTCAATAAAGAATTCAAATAGATAGAGCCATAATGTCCTGTTAGACAAGACAATCAAAAGAAAGAGGGGTTTAATTAAGCTATGAAGAAAGGGCTTAAAAAATGGTCTCTTTTCCCGTTATTAGCAGCATTTGCTATTATTTTATCGGGCTGTGGTGAAGAGTATATTTCAACACTTCGACCATCAGGTGCTGTCGGAAAAGAGCAATTTAATCTACTATTACTAGCTACAAGCATCATGACGTTAGTAGTTATAGTAGTTTCAGTTCTTTATTTACTTACTTTCGCGAAATTCCGTCGCTCTAAACTCGGCGAAGATTACATGCCAAAACAAGTGGAAGGTAGCCACACTTTAGAAGTAATTTGGACAGTTATCCCAATTATTCTTTTATTAATTTTATCTGTTCCAACTATTTTGGCTACTTATAAATTTGCCGATGTATCTGCTATGGATGAAGTGGATGAGGAAGGTAATCCAACTGCGCTAACAGTAAATGTTACTGCAAAATTATATTGGTGGGAATTTGAATATCCTGAATATGGTATTGTCACTGCTCAAGAACTAGTTGTTCCAACAAATGAAAAGGTTTACTTCAACTTAAAAGCAGCTGACGTTAAACACTCATTCTGGATTCCTGCAATCGGCGGAAAAATCGATACTAACGTTGAAAACGTAAATAAATTCTATCTAGTATTCGATAAAGAATCTGCAGGCTTAAATGGTGGAGAAGGTGTATGGTACGGAAAATGTGCTGAACTTTGCGGTCCTTCTCACGCATTAATGGATTTCAAAGTAAAATCATTAAATCGTCAAGACTTTGATGCTTGGGTAGCTGCTATGCAAGCTACAGAAGGTCAAACAGCTTCTACTGATTCAACAGATTTAGGTGAAGCAGTATTTGCTCAAAACTGCTTAGGTTGTCACGCAGTTTCTGCAGTTAGCCCTGCTGGAGCAATGGGTCCAAACTTAACAACATTTGGTGATCGCAACCGTGTTGCAGGATTCTTAGAGCATACGAAAGAGAACGTAGAAGCATGGATTAAAGATCCTGAAAAGTATAAACCAGGCAACTTAATGACTGACATGTATAAAGAATTAACTGATGAGGAAGTAAGTGCTGTAGCTGATTACTTAATGAGCTTATCAGTTGAAAAATAATCATTTAAAAGATATAGATAGAGATTAATTAAGGAGGTTAAAGTTGTGAGCTCAGTAGCAGTCACAAAGAAAAAGGGCGTGGGTGCGGTTATTTGGGACTATTTAACAACTGTTGACCATAAAAAACTTGCGGTATTGTACCTATTCTCTGGGCTATTATTCTTTGCTATCGCAGGTTTTGAAGCGCTTTTAATGCGTATTCAACTAATGTTTCCAAATAGCGACTTTATTTCTGCCGGTACTTTCAATGAGTTATTAACAATGCACGGTACAACAATGCTCTTTTTAGCAGCAACACCACTATTATTCGGCTTTATGAACATGGTTGTACCTTTACAAATTGGTGCTCGTGACGTAGCATTCCCATTCCTGAACTCATTAGGATTTTGGTTATTCTTCTTAGGTGCTACATTCTTGCACTTATCATTCTTTATGGGTGGAGCACCTGATGCTGGTTGGACTTCATATGCATCATTATCTTTATATTCACCTGGACATGGTATTGACTTCTATGTATTAGGTTTACAGATTTCTGGTGCAGGTACATTAATTTCTGGTATTAACTTCATTGTTACTATTATCACTATGCGTGCACCAGGTATGACATTTATGCGTATGCCTTTATTTACTTGGACATCGCTAATCTCTAGTACATTAATTTTATTCGCATTCCCTCCACTTACTGTAGGGTTATTCTTGATGTTAGTTGACCGTATGTTCGATGCAAACTTCTTCGATCATACAATGGGTGGTAATACGATTATTTGGGAGCACTTATTCTGGATTTTCGGTCACCCTGAAGTGTATATCTTAGTTTTACCAGCATTCGGATTATTCTCTGAAATTATTCCGGTATTTGCTCGTAAACGTTTATTTGGATACTCTTCAATGGTATTCGCGACAATCTTAATCGGTTTCTTAGGATTCATGGTTTGGGCTCACCACATGTTTACAACTGGTCTTGGTGCAACAGCTAACGCTATTTTCGCAGTTGCAACAATGGCGATTGCTGTTCCTACAGGTATGAAAGTATTTAACTGGATTCTGACAATTTGGGGCGGTTCTATTAAAGTTACTGTACCAATGATTTACGCTTTAGGATTTATCCCATCTTTCGTTGCTGGTGGGGTAACAGGTGTAATGCAGGCAACTGCACCACTTGACTATCAATTACACGATTCATACTTTATCGTTGCACACTTCCACTACGTAATCGTTGGTGGTATCGTAACGGCAATCTTTGCATCATTCCACTTCTATTGGCCGTTATTCTTCAACCGTGCAATGAGCGAAAAATTAGGTTATTGGACATTCTGGATTTTCTTTATCGGATTCCATTTAACATTCTTTGTACAGCACTTCCTTGGATTAATGGGTATGCCACGCCGCGTATTCACTTACATGGAAGGTCAAGGTTGGGATTTATTCAACTTCATTTCATCCATCGGTGCGATTATGATGGCAATTGGTGTAGTGTTAATGGTTCTAAACATGTTGTTATCAATTAAATCTGAACCATTAAACTGCCGCGACTACTGGGGAGATGGACGTTCTTTAGAATGGGCATTAAAAACTCCTATTCCATTCTATAACTTTAAACAAACTCCACTTGTTCGTGGATTTGACCCATATTGGATTGAAAAACAAGAAGGAAATCCTGAAGGCATGACATATGCAGAGCCACTTGGCGATGTTCATATGCCAAATAACTCAATTTTACCGCTTATTATGTCAATCGGATTATTCGTCGCTGCATTTGGTGCATTATATCATCCAGATGGAGAATCTTGGTCAGTACCAGTAATGGTAATTGGACTTGGTATTACTGTACTTGCAATGATTGTTCGTTCAGTAAAAGATGATTTAGGATATCACTTACATGCAGAAGAAATTATTGAAATTGAAAATGAGCTTTATGGAAAAGGGGGAAATAAATAATGTTAAATACTAAATTCACCCCTCAAACTTGGCCAGAACACCCAGAACAAGCAACACATGAAGGTAAAAATAAGTACGTAGGTATTTGGATTTTCATTTGTAGCGATATTGTGTTATTCGCAAGTTTATTTGCAACATACATTTCTTTGAGAAACAAAGGTCCAGCAGGTATGCAGTTCACATCTCAAGAACTATTTGAATTACCATTGGCCTTTGTGATGACGATGTTCCTTTTAACATCATCATTAACTTCTGTATATGCGATGTATCATTTGAAAAACTATAATTTCAAAGGGGTTCAACTTTGGACTGGAGTAACAGTTCTTCTTGGACTTGGCTTCCTTGCCCTTGAAATTTATGAGTTCTATCACTATGTACACATTGGTTTTGGTTATACTCAATCTGCGTTCTCTTCAGCATTCTTTACACTTGTAGGAACGCACGGTCTTCACGTAATTATCGGATTAGTTTGGATGATCTGCTTAATCGTCCGTAATGCTAGTCGTGGTCTGAATCTATACAACGCACCTAAATACTTTGTAGCGTCCATTTATTGGCACTTTATTGACGTTGTTTGGGTATTCATCTTTACGGTAGTATACCTCATGGGGGTGTTAGGATAATATGAGTCACGATACTGAGATTCAAGGTAGAAGCCAGTCCCAATACGAATTTGATCGCAGAAAAAGCGCAGTACAAATGCGCAAGCAAGTTATTAATTTTGCGATTATGATTTTCTTAACATTCGTTGCATTTGCAACAGTTGTTGCTGACTTTGCACCAACTTTTATTAAACCAGTGATCTTACTATTAGCTGGTATTCAAGTTGTATTACAACTATATTCCTTCATGCATATGGATGATAAACATGCACCTTTTATCGGTGTAATCTCCACTTTTGTATGGGTAGGAGCTGTCATTGCATTCACATTCTTCTTGGCATTTAACACAATTATTTGGTGGTAATGAAAATGGCTGTCTAGAATTTCTAGGCAGCCATTCTTACATATATTTACTTTTGAAAAATATCATATTTTCTTCAAAAAGATGGCCTTTTTATTACATTTCGTATAGTGAAATAATGATATAATGTCAATAGAACTTTGCTATTTTTACTACTTGGTTTTAAGGAGCGATAATATGCCTTTAAGTATATTTGGGTTTCAAGCTTTGTGGAGCCCATATATGATTGGGACATTGATTTTTTTAGTCATTGTCTATTTTCTCATTACAATTCGTTGGAGAAGTGATTTTAAAGAGAGTGAACCATTGAAGAAACGAGAGGCGATTTACTTTGTTTTAGGAATCGTGCTTTTATATGTAATAAAAGGATCGCCGATTGATTTAATGTCGAATATAACGTTTACAATGCATATGGTTCAAATGGCCTTTTATTTGCTATTACTACCAATATTGATTATTAAAGGAATTCCATGGTGGGTTTGGAAAGTCGTAGTTGAGTTTCCGGTAGTCAATAAACTAATTAAAGTGTTTACAAATCCGATCGTTTCGGTACTGGGTTTTGCATTAACTTTCTCTGTATATCATATTCCTTTAGTATTTGACTACATTAAAATTGATGAAACTTTACATGGTTTAGCTAGTCTTGTATTGTTTTTATCTGCCTTTTTTATGTACTGGCCACTTGTGAATGAAGTGCCAGGGCAACCGAAATTAAAAGGGTTGTACAAGATTGGATATATAATTGCTACAGCTGTTGTAATAACTCCTGCTTGTGCATTAATTATTTTTACAAAAGATCCTGTCTATGCAACATATACTGATGGAGAAGCATGGTTAAGAGCAATGGCTCTATGTGTGCCGGATCAAACTCTAGCTAGCATAAGTACAACAGTTCAACTATCTGGTCCAGAATTGTTTACGAATTTATCACCAATTCGTGACCAACAATTGGGCGGAGTACTTATGAAAATTATCCAAGAAATAATTTTAGGAATTTTGCTGTATTTTGTATTCATCGACTGGTGGAGAGATGAACACAAAATTAGTGAAGAAGAAATTACTGCAAAAGCATATAGTGAGTTTCAAGCGAAAAAAAGAAATCAATATTAAGAATAGGAGTTTGTAAAGAATGGGCGTACCAATTTTACCAACTATCAGCACAGCCTTCATCGTTATAAGTGCAATTTTAGTTGCAATTGGATGGGGGTTAATCATTAAAGGAAAAAAAGAAGCACATAAAAAAGTAATGTTGGCAGCTGGTGTTAGTGCATTAATATTCTTTATTATTTATGCTAGTCGAACTATCTTTATTGGTAATACGTCTTTTGGTGGACCAGAAGAGTTAAAAATATATTATACATTCTTCTTATTTTTCCATATCCTATTAGCTACAGTAGGAGCTGTTTTTGGTATTGTTAGCATTGTGACAGGATTAAGGGAAAAGTATCGCACTCATAATCGACTAGGACCGATTACGAGTATTATATGGTTCTTTACTGCTATTACAGGCGTTATTGTCTATTTACTTCTATATGTTATTTATGAAGGCGGAGAAACGACTTCTGTCATTAAAGCAATATTTGGATTTTAATAGGAGCTAATTTAATAGCTCCTTTTTTTATTTCTATTTTTTAAGTAAAATTTGAAGCAAAAATAAAAAGAGGCTATTCAACCGCCTCTTTTGTAAAATAAATGAATATATGAGTGCATTATGCGATGCCTAATTCGGCTAAATCTTTTTTCACATTTTCTAAAATCGTTTCACATTTTTTTACTAAATGTGCTGGGAATACTTCATCATCACCGTATTCTACACCATGTGGATAATAATATTTACCAAGTGCAGGTTTTAAGATTTTTAAAGTTGCAGTGTTATTTCCGCAGTCACCTGAAATTGCTGTGCAGAATACGCGTAGATAATAACGGCCTTCTTTTACATCGAAGCGTTTGTCAAATGTCATACGATCATAGTCCCATGCGCCATGGCATTCTAAACCGTTTTTTTCCATAATATCAACAAGTACTGCTTGGTCTACTACTATATCTTCAAGCGTTTTGTTTTCGAAATACATGAATGTTCCTCCTTTAGTTACATCGCACAAAATTTTACGCATAATTTTATAATAGTGCAATTTCTCAAGAGTTGCAATGACAACATTGTGTCATACAAGATAAATTTAGTATAATGAAACCATTATAGCAAAGGATATGAATCGTATGAAAACTCTTTTTCGAATATTGATCGTCCTTTTTTCTTTAGCCATTCTGTATTATTATACATCGGATTCAACCGATGAATTAAAACCTTTGGAGGGTCCAAATTCTAAGTCAACGGTAATTCCTAAAACAGTCGTTCCGGAGGGGTTTGAGGATGCCTTGCCAAGACCTGAAACAGGAATTTCTACATACATAAATCAAGAAAGTAAAAAGCTATACAAGGACTTTGGTGAACCGAGTCGAATTGATAAAAGTGCTTTTGGTTATGAATGGTGGGTTTATAATTATGATAATAAATCCATTGCAATGTTTGGAGTGGAACGCGGGAAGATTGTCCAAGCATACATAGCAGGAGAAAAATTGGATGTAACGCCATATAAAATTGGCCAGACTCTTGATGAAATTTATCGAATGACGATTGTGAATCCGGAAATTACTGTCAATATTGGTGAAAATATTTATACCTTTTCTTTGACGGAATACGATATGCACACCCGGATTTTAGTAAAATTTGACGAAGTTTTTGCTCAATTATATATTGATCAATTCACTGACACTTTAATTGGAATTCGTTTTCTAAATAGTGAAACGCTTGTGAAGCATAGACCATATGAGATGACTTTTGTAGGAGATTTAATACCAACGCCAAACTTAAATTCATATGTACTTCAACAAAGCAATGAAGGATATTCAAGGCAATTGTTTGATATTGTGAATGTTTTCAGGCAGTATGAACACTTGCCAGCTTTAGAATGGGATGTGGATACAAGCATTGTAGCGATGGAGCATAGTGAAGAAATGTATACCGAAAATTATGTTTCCCATGAATCGCCAAAATTTGGTTCGTTAAAAGAAAGATTGGAATCTCATTCTGTTTCATATAATGAAGCTGGCGAAAACTTGGCAACTGCTTATTTTGACGCTATTGAAGCTGCCCACGGTTGGTTCAATTCGGAAGATCATCGTCAATTAATTTTGAATGATGATTTCACTCATGTAGGATCAGGCGTTTTCATTAATTATTATACTCAAATCTTTCTTGATAAATAATGAACCATTAAATAAAAGTTCACCATATCCCACAGGGACAATGGTGGCTTTTTTTAATAAATGGTCGCATACTGATTGCTGCGAACCCTTTTCTGACAGTGTCACATTAACGACCTAGGCATATGATAGGGAAAAGGAGTGACACAGTGCAATTAGCAGAATTATTGAAAGATTGGCCATGTACGGTAAAAGGCGGTTCCATCCGTGTAGAAGTAAAGGGCGTTGAAGACTATGCACAACATGTAAAACCAGGTGACTTATTTGTTGTACGAAAAGGAAGAAAATTTGATGGATATCAGTATATTGATTTAGCTGTAAAAAATGGAGCAGTTGGAGTTGTCATTGAAGATGAAACACAACTTGATCAATTAAAGTTATCCGTTCCACTTATTTGGGTACCAAACTGTTTAAAATTCATGTCATTTAGTGCTGCAAAAATTTATCGATTTCCGGCAGAAGCGATGCAAGTGATTGCCATTACAGGGACGAATGGAAAAACGACTGTGAGTCATTTTATTGGTCAATTACTACAAGCACTACATAAAAAAGTAATGGTAATTGGAACGAATGGAGTTTTTATAAACGGTGAAGAATTACAAATAGAATATGAAGTATTAACAACGCTACAACCAAAACATTTACACAAAATATTGCAATATGCAGTACGCAATAAAGTTCAATATGTCGTACTAGAAGCATCTTCCATGGGGTTATCTACTCATCGACTAGATGATTGTGATATTGATATTGGCGTATTTTTAAATTTAGCGGAAGATCATATTGAAGATCACGGATCTTACGAGAAATATAAACAATCAAAACAAATTTTGGCTCAACTAGCAGATAAATTAGTACTAAATGGTGATGATTCATTTTGCCGCACAGTAGGCTTGCAATCGAAAAAGAAAAAAACTTACTTTGGTCTTGGAAATCGTGTAAATTATCAATTGCAACTATTAGCAGAGGGAAATCATCATTCCACTTGCTGTTTACAGAGCGATAAAGGTCAAAAAGTATTTACACTGCCATTCGTAGGAGAACATCAATTGCAAAATGCTATTGCAGCTATTACGACAGTATGCGAATTAGGCTTTTCTATCGAAAATATTTGTGAAGCGGCAGAGCAGTTGCGATTGCCTAAAGGTCGGCTTGAGTCCATTCCAAACCATTTAAATTTGTCTATTTATATCGATTATGCCCATACAGAAGCAGCACTTAGAGCAATATTGAAAACATTAAGAAAAACTGCCAAAGGTGATTTAATATTAGTCTTTAGTTGTGGTGGAGATCGAGATAAACATAAACGAATTAAAATGGGAGCAGTAGCTACAAAGTATGCAGATATGATTTATTTAACAACAGACAATCCAAGAAGTGAAGATCCTGCATATATTAATTCTCAAATTGCAGCTGGTTTTATATCTACTCAAAAATATGAAATGATTTTAGATCGGGCAGAAGCTATAGAGAAGGCGATTGTATCTGCAAAAGAAGGAGATACGATTGTTATTGCGGGTAAAGGCCATGAAACGACACAAACGTTTAAAGATAAGGAGATTTATTTTTCCGATTATGAGTGTGTGCAATCTGTACTAACTAAATCGTTAAAAAATAAAGTGGATGATTGCCAGTCTTAATAATTTCAAAATGAAGGACAAGAAAACAAGTATTGCAAATTTAAACTTTGTTCAAATTTTGCTATGATAGATGTACAGATTGGAGGAATAAATGATGATGATGACATCAGAATGGGCCTTCATTTTAGATGAAGCGGATGCGTTAAGCTCAATGATTCTCAATTCTGAGCCCGTACGCAATTATCAACAAGCTCATCATGCTGTATATAGTGATAGAGTATTAGTTGAAAAAATTGCCGCATTTAATCGAATGAAAGTGCAGTACGAGGATGTACAACGCTTTGGCAAATATCATCCCGATTACCATACAATTATGAAAGAAATCAGGAAGTTGAAGAGAGAGCTGGATCTTGATGAAAAAGTAGCGAATTTAAAGCTTGCAGAAAATGAGCTGCAAGATATGCTGGATGAAATAAGTCTTATTATCGGAAAGTCTGTTTCTGAAGCGGTTAAAGTTCCAGTTAGCAACCCATTTTTTGAAACATCTTGCAGCTCAGGTGGCTGCGGATTAGGTGGAAGCTGCTCCTGTTCAGCTTGATTTCGTGTGATATATTTAGTTTATAAATGAACGGCTTAAGTTATTAATGCTTAAGCCGTTTTTAATTTGAAGAATTTAAAGACTTTATGAAAGATTTTCCCCTTTTTCTTTATGGTGTTCTACCCAATCCCGAACGAGGGGAACAGCAATATCTGGCCGGTCGGTGATGATGCCTTGTGCTCCATTATCTAGTAGTTTTCTCATCAATTCTTCATCGTCAATTACCCAATAATGGACAGGGATATTTAAATTGTTTAAAAAGGCGATAAATTTCGGTGAGTCTAAAGAGAACCTTCCAGATTTTATCGGGATTTGAAAAACATCTACTTTTGGATGATAAAGATGACCCAATTGGCTTGTAAATGCTGCAAACGCTTTTCGGACATCCGATTCTCCAGCTCCTAATGCGACTCGGTTTTGGGCGTACAAATTAAAACGATCCACTTGTTCACTATAGAAGCTTGTTACCACCACTCGATTTTCTGCGTTATATTCTTCAATCAATCTCCAAAGTTTCGAAGGCATTAAACTACCTTCATAAGTTTCTGGACTATCTTTAATATCGATGTTAATAAACATATTTGGGAACTTTTCAAATAACTCTCTTAACGTTACGATTTCTACTTTTTGATTGCGATAAGGGAAATTTCCATTGTTATCTTTATAATGGAAACCAAAATTAAAGTTTTTTAGTTCTTCTAGGGTAAAATCTTTTACAGCACCCATTCCATCAGAAGTGCGGTCAATTGTTTCATCATGAAGTACAACAATCTCTTCGTCTTTTGTTAATCGTATATCAATTTCAAAACCATCTACCCCGAGTTCAAAGGATTTTTCAAAAGCAATCATTGTATGTTCAGGTGCGATTAGTGCACCGCCCCTATGAGCTAAGACGACAGGTATATCCATGCTCAATACTTCTTTTCCTTCACGTTTTTGGGGTTTTAGAAAAGCTTTACTTCCAGCCCATGCTGCTGCACTTGCGGCGGCAATAGCCAGTGCCAGTTTCGTTTTTTTACCCATGACTAGGCCTCCTTTACGAGTTTCTATATATTAACGAATAGGATTTCTATAATCATTACTTGTATAGATTACATCTTATAAAGATGATTATAACGGAAATTGTTACATCATGTCACGAATGTCAGTTGCTATCAAAAATAACTATATGGTATCCTTTAAATGAAGAAAAGGGGTAATAAAAATGCAAGAACGTCAAGGGCTAATCGTGTATGTTTATCAACTGAAACATGCTAAAAGCTTGAGGAAGTTTGGAAATGTCCAATACATTTCAAGAAAACTAAAATACGTGGTGCTCTATTGTAATCGAGATGAAATTTCTTATATAAAAAATAAAATACAACGCCTTCCTTTTGTGAAAGACGTTGTTGAATCGTACTTACCGTTTGTTAAAAATGAATTTGAAAATTCAAAGTCTAAGAAAGATCAGGACCAAGAATACGATTATAAAATAGGACTTTGAATTATTAAGATAGTTGCGGAATTAAACGGTTCATTCTTAATACACCAATCAAATGTTGGTAGAATAAAATCGTTTCGGAATAATAGCAGGAATGTTTAATATCCATTTGAACGGCTTCTTTGCCAATTGCCTTTAATGACTCTTCAAATAATTGTAGCCGTTTAGAAGGTTTTTCTGGAGTGTATGGTATCCCTTCTCTACATATGTATATTGGCATAAAGTTGCTATCACCAACTGGTTGAAAGGCTACTGCAGGAGAGGCATATGCTTGATTACCTTTATAAGAAATAAACAAAAAGGCATTATGGAATCTTTTTTCATTTGTACGAATTAATTCACAAAGCTCGTAAATATCTCCGTAGCCTTGTCCGAGTTCAACAAACTGTTGCGTCATATCGTTATCATCCTTTCTATGTACATAATAGTAGCATGTTCGAGGTGGTTTGCATATGAAATATATCGTCAGTTTTTTTAGTCTGCTCGTTTTGCTTATTAGCGGCGTGCTTTTTTTTCAATACCAAGTTTATTCCGATTATCGAGAGAGCGAAATAGACGATTTTACTTACACGCAAGAAATTGATATTGTATACAGAGGTCAAAGTTTAGATATTCGTCATCACTTTAGAAATTTACCAAATCAAACGATTTCTATCAACTGGCCAGAACAGGCTGTAAACCCCGATTGTTTTATTGAAACAGAAAATAGCTGCAAACGGTTAAGTGAGGATTTTTCTAAATTCCAAGAAAGTGATATGACAACTCAGTCGATTTCATACATAATACCCCTTGATGGAGGATTAAAACCTAACCAATTAATGAAAGATATTTTTGTGACGTTAGAAAATGGTATTGTATCCTATTCAACAGTACATATTACAACTGAACAATCAATTGCTGGAACATGGGTTACAGGTTTACCTTTAGTTGGTCAGCAATCATTATCCCTTGTGCATTATTCGATGTTTAGCGGCACAGGTCCAGTGAAAGAACTTTATTATGCTGATCATTTACAATTGCAAAGGGAACATGATTTGATTTCTATATATTCGACAAATAAAATCGGAAACGAATTAGTAGAACAGCTAAATAAAGTGAATTTCTTAAATGATGAACACGTCGCGATTGTTCATGGTTCAAATCTTTCTGGTAAACAAGGTGAACGTATTTTGTTTTCTAATAGTTTGTCAATAGAAGCCTTAAAGGAAGAAGTTATATTATCTCAATTACGTACGAAATTTCAGTTTGAAAATGTACCTGCATGGGTAACTGAGGTTATGGCTTCGATTTTATCTGATTCTGAGATTGGCGGGGAAAAAGCTAAAGAAATAACAATGACTTTAAAAAGTCGATTGACAGAAGAACAACTTGAACTTTGGAAACAAAAGTTACATGATTTAGAAGGTAAAAAAATCGATGCAGCGCTTTTAGATGAACAATTAAGCGAAGTGTTTGCAAACCATACACAATATTTCCAGTCAAACGTCGCAACTGATGGAGTATTTCCGTTACTATTCAATGATTTCCGAGATGTTTATGTAAATGCTCGATTAGTAGATGACGTTGAAGTAATTTTTAAAGATGGTCAAGTGTTATATTCTGCTGACTCTTTATTACATCATCTCGGTTATGAAACACGAGTTGGGGAAAAAGGTTATTATGTAAATAATGATATTAGACAATATCGTTTTCCTTTTAATCATGAATTTTATGTTTATAACCAAAGACGCTACAATACCGTGTCACAACCAATAAAAGTGATAGCTGATAAGTATTACATTGAAGAGTCTTGGGTGCAAAAGCTATTTTTCGTTGAAATGGATAAAAAGAAAGACTCTATTTCCATAAAAAACATTGACTCTGAACAACAATCGTGAAAGCTTGGTGATGAAGATGCGAGTAGTAGCCGGTGAAAGGAAAGGGATACCGCTCAGAGCGATTGCCGGAACGACTACGAGACCTACAACGGATAAAGTGAAAGAAGCACTATTTAATATCATCGGGCCTTTTTTCGAAGGTGGAATAGCATTAGATTTATTTGCTGGCAGCGGCGGACTAGGAATTGAAGCATTAAGTAGAGGTGCGGAAAAAGCTATCTTTATTGAGAAAGATCGCCGAGCTGTTCAAGTATTGAAAGAAAATATAAAAAAGTGCCGTTACGAAGAGTTTTCGGAAGTGTATTGTACAGATGCAAGCCGTGCTGTAAAGGCACTGCTAAAAAGGGATATCCAAATAGATTATTTATTTGTTGATCCCCCATATAACAAGCTAGAATATTATGATTACATTTCACTTCTTGTAGAAGGCGGAAAGCTGGCTGACGATGCAATAATCGTTTGTGAACATTCGACTGAAGTACAATTGCCAGATGCTTACGGACGATATTCATGCATCCGAGATGAAACTTATGGAAATACTATTATTTCAATTTATCGAATGAATTAGGGAGAGGGAGAAATTGTCGCAAAAAATTGCAGTAGTACCGGGAAGTTTTGACCCGATTACGAATGGACATTTAGACATTATTAAACGGGCAGCAGATGTATTTGATCTTGTATATGTTGCTGCATTGAAAAATTCTTCAAAAAATCCGTTGTTTACTATTGAAGAAAGACTTGAGTTGATTGAAAAGGTAACGAAGGATATTCCAAATATTCGCGTTGAAAGTTCTTCTGGATTGCTTGTGGATTATGCGAAGTCTCGAAACGCCATCGCTATTGTTCGAGGTTTAAGAGCAGTATCAGACTTCGAATATGAGATGCAAATAACATCGATGAATCGTTTTTTAGATGAATCGATTGAAACATTTTTCATCATGACTAAAAATCAATATTCCTTCTTAAGTTCTAGTATTGTGAAGGAAGTTGCTCGCTATGGTGGAAGTGTAAAAGGATTAGTACCTTGTGAAGTAGAAGAAGCATTAAAGAAGAAATTTCATCAATAATCGAAAACTCGGCAAGATAAAATGCATCTGCCGAGTTTTCTCTTTTTATAAAGTTATAAAAATAATATAAAATATAGCAACGGAATAATAATCGTGATGAGAACTCTTAATAGAATGTAGGGTTTGAGCGAAATGTTTTCACTTTTTGCGATGACTGCTACTTGCATATGAATGCTTAAACTTTGGCTTGATAAGAAAGTAGCCATTAGCAAAGGAAGTATAATTGATTCATCGGCAAAAAACTTATGTGCAATTTTAAGTCCGTTCGTCATTTCTAAAGATGCTGCTGTTAATAGTAGTAGATTTTTATGTATATTTGGCAAAATTGTCTGAATTGTAAACATGACGACGGTATAAATGGTTGTAAAAAAAATGATTGTTGAACCAACGACAAGAACAGTAGGAATACTGTCTTTGATGCTAGAAATGAATGGATTTTCATTTCGTCTAAGGTTGTCTAATTTGATTTCTTGCCGAGGATTGGAACGATGGTAAAAATAATATAACAACAAAAGGAATAGAGAAACTGTATGATATAAAATTAAATATTGCCAGCTGAAGCGGGCATCATGTAGTAAGTCATGTCCAACAAATCCTAATACGAATAAAGGGCTTGGACCATGACAAATACTTAATAAGCCGTTTGCTTCACTATTTGAAATTTGATTTGTTCTTTTTAAATAGGCAATGGTTGCGGCACCGGTCGGGAAACCACCGAGAGCACTGATGCCGTATGTTTTAAAATATAATTTGAATCTAGATAAGGAATCTTCCTTTTCAGGTGTTAAGCGAATAAACCATTGTGTTAAAATCAAATACGGAAGTAAATATGGGAATAAAGCTTCCATGAATAGTTGAAGTCCAAGGTCCGCTCCTTTATGAGCGATTCCTGGAAATAGTAATAGTAAACAAATGAGCGTTATACATACGAAAAGATATAGTAGTGGAATAAGCCATCAACTCTTTTCAACTTTTGTTTTTTCGATGAACCAAATGCTAAACTAATATATGCACGATTTAATTTTTTTAGTCTTTTTCGAGCTAACATAGGAGGTGCTTTAACTTTTGAAACATTTTATTACGATAATCGTTACGATGTTGGTTTTATTTTTTTTATCTTTTTACAAGCTGGACTACTATATTATGAAACCTGGAAGCTCCTATGATGTTAGCAAATTTGTTACTGTGGAAAATGGGGATTTGGACGATGAAGGAACAATCAGTCTTATGACGGTTGCAATGGGACCAGCGACACCCTTGACATATCTCATCGCAAAGTTTAAAGAGTATGAAGATATTTTGAAAAAAGAGGAAGTTCACCATAAAGAAGAGGATGAACGGGAATATAACGTTCGTCAATTAAAGCTAATGAAGGATTCACAATTTAATGCTATTTACGTCGCTTATAATAAGGCTGGTTTACCGTATACAGTTGATTATCAGGGCATCACTGTTTTAAATGTATTAGCTGGTGGTGCCAGTGATGGGCAATTAGAGCCTGGAGATAAAATCCAAGAAATTGATGGGAATATTATAAAAAAAGCGGAAGATTTAGTTCATATTTTAGAAACGAAAAAAGAAAATGATGTCGTCCAATTAGTGATTCACCGCAATGATAAATTGCTGGATCGCACTATTACATTAAAGGAAATCCCAGATAGTGATGGGAAGGTTGGTTTAGGGATTACTTATTCCGAAAATAAAACGATTAAAACAGAACCGATGGTAAAAGTGAATGCAGAAGATATTGGAGGACCTTCTGCAGGGTTAATGTTCACTTTAGAAATTCTGAATCAACTGTTAGAAGAAGATATTACAAAGGGATATTTAGTTGCAGGAACTGGAGAAATCCATGAAGACGGCACAGTCGGTCGTATCGGAGGCATTGAAAAGAAAGTTGTTGCAGCTCATGAAGATGGCATGGAAATTTTCTTCGCTCCTGATGATGAAATACCTGAAGAAGTCAAGAAGAATAATCCAGCCATTCTTTCCAATTATGAAGCTGCTGTCAATATCGCAAAAAAATTAAATACCGACATGAAAATCGTGCCGGTAAAAACGATTGACGATGCATTAAATTATTTAGCAAGTCTTCCTGAAAAAGATAAATCGTAATTCTATAATCGTATTGGCGGAGTTTTATAATCTCCGTCAATTTTCTTTTGTGAAAATAATTCAACGCCTAAAGCATACATTTCAGATGCTCTAATGTCGATTTGAAGCATTTGATCCTTTGCTTGTGCTACTCGGCTAATAATCGGCAACTCTAAATTCTTTTTTCTTTCTGATAAATAAGCTTGTCCATTTTTTGTCATTCCAAGTAAACGAATGTAGGTTGGATGCTTGAATTGATGCAATTCATCTTTCGTTATGCCAGTAAAAATGTGCGTCAGCATTCTTTGCAATCTCGTCCAAGTATACCGCTTTGATTTTATGTCTGACATAAATTGTGAAAAGTTTTCACTATGTTTTACATGTTTGATGAGAGCATATTCAATTCCTTCCGAAACATCTGCAAAGGCTCTCAAGTTTTCTGGATTATAACGCATGATGGCATATTTTAATAGTGGCCAGAAAGCATCCCAGTCAACAAATTTTGAAAATTGTTGTTGCCATTCAACAAGATGGACATAAGTTGAATTTGGTACGAAATTACGTATCGCTTCAACATTTCTCTTTTGAAATATTTCTTTACGAATACCAGTTGCACTGGCGATTGTCGATGTTTCATTGATTGCATCGTGATAGCCTGCATGCAATCGTTGAATTGTCATTGGTTGAATTGATAAATTGAATTTTTTTGCAGCGGCAATATAGTGATAACCAAGAATGTTATTTGGTTTGGACAAGTCGATGTAATTTTCATTTTTCTTTTGTTTTAATTGTTCATAAGCGTAATATAAGCTTTGTGGATAACTAGTTCCTGTTGATACGTACTTCTTGATGAGCGCATTATATTCTTCATTATGTTCTTCAATTAGATTAGCAGTGTTAATGAAAGGTTCGAGTTTTCCTTCTTCGCTCCCAAATGAAAAAGCATCGCATTGTAATGCGTCAAGGAGAAATATCGCACCTTCAGCAAATACAGGTGCATTAGCTGTGCTATAAACATATGGTAATTCAACAACGATATCGACACCGCTTTGTAAAGCCATTTTTGCTCGATGCCATTTAGAGACAAGAGAAGGTTCACCTCTTTGTAAAAAGGGGCCACTCATAACAGCGACGACTACATCGGCGTTTGTAATCTTTTTAGATTGGGTAACATGATAGTAATGTCCGTTATGAAATGGATTATACTCAACGACTATTCCAACCGCTTTCATAAAAATGCCCCTTTCAAATAATACAATCTTTCTTCTAAAATTATCTCTTTAGTTAATACTGAATTATAGAAGCGTTTTTGTAAAGTGACAAGAAAATATCTTGACATCTATATTACCTCATTATATAATCAACATTGTTGTCTCGGGGTGATTCGTGAATGAAATGGTCAATTCATCAACTTTCGAAGTATCGCCATAAAGGAATGCCGATCGATACAGTTGTGCAATTGGATGAAGTGAAAAAGCGAAATCAAGAAATTCGCGATATTTCACCCGTTCATGTAAAAGGTCACTGTACAATCGGAAGTTCACAAATGACTTGTCAGTTTACTTTGACAGCGACCTTATTACTCCCTTGTGCTCGTACTTGGGAGGATGTTGAATTTCCTATTGAAGTTGAGACGGTAGAAGTCTTTAGCTGGGTTGATCCAGAACTTCGGGGAAATGAAGAAGATGAAGATATCCATTACATAGATGGAGAAGTCATCGATTTGAAGCCAGTCTTAGAAGAAATCATTCTTCTTGAAGTGCCGATGCAAGTATTTAAAGAAGGTACTGAAGGTACTATTAAAGGTGGAAAAGACTGGAGTTATTCAACAGAAAAAGACGTTAGTCAAAAAGTAAATGACGAACCAAAAGTGGATCCAAGACTTGCTGGATTAGCTAAGTTTTTTGATCAATCAAAAACAGATGAATAAATCTGCAAGGAGGTGCCAATCATGGCTGTACCATTTAGAAGAACTTCTAAAACTGCAAAAAGAAAACGCCGTACACATTACAAATTATCAGTACCTGGTATGGTGAATTGTCCAAATTGTGGTGAACCAACTTTATCTCACCATGTATGCAAATCTTGCGGACATTACAAAGGTAAAGAAGTGGTAAGTAAATAATAAAGCGTAGATTCGTTATACGCTGCTTACGAAAGACTATTAGAGTGACCATGGCTCTCTAATAGTCTTTTTTTGCATTGTTCATGAAATAGGTAAAAACCAATTGTTGTCAAAATTTAAAACCTTTATTACTATGAAAACATATCGTATTATGTTGAAATAATATCAAAAAGGGGATGTATTCATTGTCTTACCAAATTGAACAAAAGGACGGTATTCTAACTTTTACTATTGATAGAGAAGAAAAGAGAAATGCAGTAAATGACGAAGTAATGAATGGCCTAAAACAAGTAATTAAACATATTAAAGAGAACAGAGATGTGCGATTTTTAGTTGTTACTGGAGCGGGGGATAAAGCGTTTTGTTCTGGTGGAGATTTGACGGAATTTCATAGTTTAAAAACGGCTGAAGAAGCGTTTGGTATGTTAAGCAAAATGGGAAATATATTATATGAACTTGCTACATTGCATGTTCCAACCATTGCCTTAATTAACGGGACAGCCGTTGGGGGTGGTTGTGAAATCGCTACAGCATGTGATTTTCGTTTGGTGGCAAGTCATGCAAAATGCGGATTTATTCAAGGAACGTTGGCAATTACGACCGGATGGGGTGGCGGTACGTATTTATTTGAACGTGGATTGCGTCATGACCGTGCATTAAAAATGCTGATTGATGCGAAGCCATACACTGCTCAGCAATTATATGAAATTGGTTGGGCTATGAGAATATTTGACGGTCCAAAAGAAGAAGCATTGGAAGCGTTTATTGAAGATATGAAAAAAATTCATCCTTCTGTCCATCATGCATATAAAGAGATTGAACTTCGCAAATGGAGAGAGCGAAATATGTATGGACGTGTTATGGAAGAAATCAAACTTTGTGCAAAACTTTGGGAAAGTGAAGATCATGAAAAAGCAGTTGAACGCTTCTTATCAAAATCAAGCAATCATAAATAATACAAAATATTGTCTTCAACAATACTACTGAATAATCGGTTATATCCATTTGAAAATAGGTCGCGACAAAATTATTATATGTCGCAACCTATTTTTTTCTATGTTCTTTAATTCTATTTACTCTCTTTTTGCATATAGTAGTAAAAAAATGAGAGGTGATAAGTATGGAAGGGAAAAGAAGGAAAGATCAATGGACAGCTGAAGATGACGAAAAATTAGCAGAGATTGTCATCACAGCTGTACAAAATGGAAGAACTCAATTAGAAGCGTTTGCTGAGGCTGCGCAAGTGCTGAATCGAACAAAGCAGGCTTGCGGTTTCCGCTGGAATAAAACATTAAGGCAACAATATGGTCAAATGTTAAATAGTGTTAGAAAACGACCAAAGCAATTAATGCGAAGCCACTTAAAGCTTGCTCTTAATAGTTTTGATGAATTGACAGAAGCATACAATGAATTAGAACTAAAATATCGAGAGCTTCAAACTGAGCATGATAGAGTGCTAAAATGGCTTCAACAAGGTGCAATATTCATCGAACAACAACAGCAAAAACAGCAGCAATAATCGCCATTATTCCTCTTTTTTATCACCATCATCCATCAATCAAGGTAAAGGAAGCTGCGGTTAAATATCGAAAACTTCAAATATTTCCAGTATAATATGAAAAAAGGGTGTGACACTCTTTCGGTCACACCTTTTTGTCGTTTTCGTTCTTGAAAAAATAAGGATGTACAAACCAGCAAAACAATTAACATCAATTTAATGGAATAAATAAGTTATAAAGAGGGAAGCGCGTATGAATATAGTTATTATTGGTGCAGGTTCTGTCGGAATGTTGATGTCCTCGTTTTTAGCTGAAAAATATGAAGTAACGTTAATAGTTCGAAGGCTAAAACAAGAAGAAGCAATACGAAAACATGGTCTTTATAGAAATAATTTGGATGGAACTATTACGAAGAAATATGTGAATGTTACGACTACATATAATGAAATTGCGACAGCATCTTTAGTAATTGTGGCAGTAAAATATACACATCTGCAAGAAGTTTTCCTGCAACTTCAGAAGCTGCCACAGGACATACCAATTTTATTTGTACAAAACGGTTTAGCTCATTTTGAAGAAGCGCTGAAACTTCCTCAACAGACTATTGGATTTGGCTCATGTCAATTCGGTGCACAAAAGGTAAATGATTATACAGTTATTCATAATGGAATTGGTGTGTTAAAATTAGCAGTTGAAAGGGGAAATGACGAGGTTTTTCAATTGTTACGCGGGATAGAAAGCGAATTGTTTCCTTTACAATTTGTCGATGATGCTGAAAAAATGCTTTTTGAGAAGGCGTTATATAATTGTTTTATCAACCCCTTGACAGCTGTGTTGCAAGTAAAAAACGGCGAATTAATCAACAATATTCATGCAAAAAAATTGTTAAAAGATTTATATGAAGAATTAATGAATGCTTTCCCTGAACAAAGAATGATTGTCTCATTTGAAGATGTTGTTTCGTTGTGCGAAAAAACAGCTTCTAACACTTCTTCGATGTTACAAGATCGATTAATGAATAAGAAAACAGAAGTGGAATCGATTGTCGGAGCAATCATAAAAAAAGCAGAATTAAAAGGTAAAAGCTTACCGACTTTAAAAACGTTATATCATTTAGTGTTGTCACTAGAGGGTGAAAAAACGTGAAATTAGTTTTAACATACATTTTTGGCACCCTAATTTTATTGCCAATGACTGCCTTCATTATTTCATTTCTTTTATTTCGGAAATACTTGAAAAAACAGGCGGACAGTAGTTTTAGTTTAGCAGCAGATATCACGACCTTTTTTTTATTTTTCTCCGTCACCCTCTCCATTGCAACCCTATGGAACTCTACAATAAGTATTGTAGCCGTTGTAATTTCCATATTGATTGCGATGTTGATGACTTATAAAGAATGGAAAAGGAAAAAAGAAATTAAAGTATTTCCTTTATTGAGAAGAATATGGCGCATGCAATTTTTATATTTAATTTTCATCTATACAATTGTTTGGATTGTAGGCATTATTCAAAGTATTATATTTTTTATTACATAGATTGAGCCATTTTCTTTTCAGACAATGTTTCAAAGATTACAATATAACAGGAATAAATATTTACTTTCAATGAAATGAACGTATTGAGTTAAGTAGAGGAGTAGTAATATGAAACTGGAAAAATTATCACCAGTTAACAATCAATTGTTATCTGATTATTGGGCGGAAAGTGAACATTTGCTCTCATTTTATCAATATCCATATAAAGATGAATCATTTCGAGTACGAGCTCATTATTTGAGAGAACAAGCGTATAATCGAAAAAGTTTATGTAACGTTATTTATCAGTATATGGAGCCTTTTGGCATTTCAGAAAAATCAATGGAGAATCTAAAAAAATTAGAAAAAGGTGCGTTGGCAGTTGTTGGTGGTCAACAAGCGGGATTGTTGACGGGTCCGCTTTATTCTGTTAATAAAGCAATTAGTGTTATTTTGCTATCGAAAGAACAAAGTGAAAAACTAGGTATTGATGTCGTACCGATTTTTTGGATTGCGGGTGAAGACCACGATATTTTAGAAATTAATCATACTTATACGATTGTCGATGGATTGCCAAAAAAGAAAATTTTTGACGTAGCTCCTCGCAAAAAGACAATTGCTTCCGAAACTCGGTTTGATCATTCGTTAATGAAAGATTATATAGATGAAATTTTTAAAGATTATGGTGAAACGGAATACACGCATGATCTCTATCATTCGGTACTGCGACATATGAATGACAGTGAAACATTTACTGATTTCTTCGCTCGTTTAATGAATGATTTATTTAAAGATGAAGGACTGCTAATGATCGATTCGGCGTTTCTACCATTTCGACAATATCAAACCACTTTTTTCCAGCGAATCATCGAAAAAAATGAGGAGATTAGTTTAGCAGTAATTGAAAAGGAACGATTATTAGAAAAGAGAGGGTATGGTACTCCGATTGTTGCAACGGAGGAAAATGCGAACCTCTTTTATGTGCGAAATGGAGAACGATTTTTACTCGAAAGAAAGAATGGCTTATTTGTTAATTCGGCTGCAAACGTAAAATTTACCCTTGAAGAACTTTTACAAATTGCTGAACAATCACCAGAACAACTAAGTAATAATGTGGTAACGAGACCTTTAATGCAAGAAATGTGTTTGCCAGTATTGGCTTTTGTGGCTGGTCCTGGAGAACTTCATTATTGGGCGGCTTTAAAAGATGCATTTGAAGTATTAGACTTACAAATGCCGATTTTAGCCCCAAGGTTAAATATTACTTTTATTACTCGTCGTGTAGAACAACTGCTTTTTGAATATCAACTAACTTTTGAAGATGTTATGGCTGGTGAAGTGCAAAAAATAATGAAACAATTTATTCAGGATATTCAAGAGGTTGAAGCAGAGGAAAAAATACAGCGAATCAGAAAGATGTTAGACGAGCAATATGATGAGTTATTACAACTATTGAATGCGAAACAGCTCCATTTGGAAAGGATATTAGAAAGAAATAAGAATTACCACAATATGCAACTTGATTATTTAAGTCAAAAAATCAAACAAGAAGTCTTACTAAAACATCATCACACAATTCGCCGGTTGAATACAATTGTAAGTGAGTTGTATCCAAACAACAATTTCCAAGAACGTGTATTTAACCCATATCAATATTTAAATCTTTATGGCTTTAGTCTTATTACACACTTATTACAATTACCAATGAAAATTGGGAATTATCATTATTTGATAAAATTATAGCGTTTTTTCTATTTTTTTTAGAGCTATCTCGTAGGAGATAGCTTTTTTAATTCTTTTTTCTTATACACTGCTCTGTTTACGGAGTACAATTGGCATAATTTGTGAAAAGTTTACAAACTATGCGAAGAAATATGTGGTGGAAAGTGGGGGAATGTGGTACATTATTTACTAAAGTGGGGTGAGTAGCATGTTCATGGGAGAATATCAACATACTGTTGATGCCAAAGGACGTTTAATCATACCATCAAAATTCCGTGAATTATTAGGAAATACTTTTGTCATTACACGGGGGCTTGATAACTGTCTTTTTGGTTATCCTATGAACGAATGGCGAAAGCTCGAAGAAAAACTGAAAGACTTGCCAATGACGAAAAAAGATGCAAGAGCATTTGCTAGGTTCTTCTTTTCTGGGGCTACCGAAGTTGAATTAGACAAACAAGGGCGCATTAACATCCCTTCGAATCTTGCTACTTACGCAAAACTTGAAAAAGAATGTGTTATTTTAGGTGTTTCAACTAAGATTGAAATATGGTCTAAAGAACTTTGGGAAGAATATTTCAACGAAGCAGAGGAATCTTTCAATGATATTGCAGAAAATCTTATTGGCTTTGACTTCTAGCGAATACATCGATGAAGGAGCAATCATTTCATGTTTGATCACACAACTGTACTATTAAAAGAAACTGTCGATGGCTTAAATATTCATCCAGACGGAATATATGTGGATTGTACATTAGGTGGTGCTGGTCATAGCGAGTACTTAGTTCAACAACTTTCTAGCAATGGTAGACTAATATGTTTTGATCAAGACTTAACTGCCATTGAACATGCGAAAAAACGTTTGGAAAATTATAAGGATAGAATGAATTTTGTTCATTCCAATTTCAGGTATATAAAACAGGAATTGGATAAACTTAATATTCAGAAAGTTGATGGTATTCTCTATGATTTAGGAGTTTCCTCACCCCAATTAGATACTCCGGAAAGAGGATTTAGTTACCAGCACGATGCTCCTTTAGATATGCGAATGGATCAAACTCAAGAACTAACTGCCTACCATATTGTAAATGAATGGCCATATGAAGATTTAGTGCGTATTTTTTTCCGTTATGGGGAAGAACAATTTTCAAAGCAAATTGCTCGAAAAATTGAAATGGCAAGAAAAAAAGCACCCATTGAAACAACAGGACAGCTTGTCGATTTAATTAAAGAGGGCATTCCAGCATCTCGTCGTCGTACAGGTGGACATCCAGCAAAGCGAGTTTTCCAAGCAATTCGCATTGCAGTGAATGATGAATTAGGGGCGATTGAAGAGTCGCTGACAGATGCCATTGATTTATTACGTATTGGCGGTAGGATAAGTGTTATCACATTCCACTCTTTGGAAGATCGCATAGTTAAAACAATATTTAAAGAGGCTTCATCATTACCAGAATTACCTCCAGGTTTACCAATCGTACCAGATGAATTCCAACCGGTATTAAAAAATATTACGAAAAAGCCGATTGTTCCATCGGAGGAAGAGTTGTTGGCAAACAATCGAGCGAGATCAGCAAAATTACGTATCGCTGAAAAAATTCATGAAAAAGGGCGTGGCTAAATGGCAGTTCGGGTTAGGCAACCATTATATTATCAACAACAAGAAATACCCTATCAACAACCCACCAATCAACCAAATACAAGGCAAGCAAAAAAGAAGCAACGTAAAATCATTACAGCAAGGGAAAAGTTTTTATATATCGCATTTGTTATAGTTGTTGCAACTTTATCTGTATTCGTATTACATAAACAAAGCTCAATTCAAAAAACAACGATTGAAATACAAAAAATTGAAAGAGAAATCGCAGAAATTGAAAAAGAAAATGCGGATTTAAAAGTACAGGTTAGCGAATTATCAACATATGAAAGAATTTGGGAAAAAGCCAATTCACTCGGTTTAACTCTTAAAGAAGATAACGTAAAGGTAGTGCCGGGAGAATGAAGAAAAAGAAATTTCGTTTTCAATGGGGAGCCTTTCTAATGTTTTTATTATATGGAGGGCTCTTTTTTGCATTATTCTTAAGGATTACTTACATCCAAATTACTGGACAAGTTGAAGGAGAAGAATTAAAGGCAAGGGCTGCAGCATTGTACCAAAAGGAAGCGGTGATTACTGCTGAACGCGGAAAAATATTAGATCGGAATGGAAATGTAATAGCAGAAGATACGTTAAGCTATCGACTAATCGCCGTTGTCAATCCAGTTGCAACAACAAACCCAAATAACCCACAACATGTTGTAGATCCTAAAAAAACAGCTGAAATATTAGCAAATTATATTGATATGGATGAATCGACTATTTATAAGATATTAACAAAACGAAGGCCGAATGGTGGATATTATTATCAAGTTGAATTCGGTTCTGCAGGAAGAGGAATCAGTCACGAAATCAAAACGAAAATTGAAAAGGAAAAATTACCTGGTATTAAATTTGTAAGTGATACGAAGCGATATTATCCAAACGGTATTTTTGCATCCCATTTAATTGGTTTTACGCAAAGAGAAAAGCAAGAGGATGGAACGTTTATTCCTGTAGGGAAAATGGGATTAGAATTGATTTACAACGAACATTTAACTGGAGAAAACGGGAAAATTGAATATGAAAGCGATGCATTTCACTATTTATTGCCAAACAGAGATAAGATGGTACAACCAGCGAAAAATGGTGACAATATTTATTTAACAATTGATAAAACAATTCAAAACTTCTTGGAAGATGCGATGACAAATGTGGACCGAGAATATAATCCTGACTCGATGGTTGGCCTTGTAGTGGATGCAAAAACAGGTGAAATTCTTGCATTGTCTCAACGTCCTACATTCGATCCTGAAACTAGAATTGGTTTGGAAAACAACTGGTTAAACTACGTGACACAAGAAGTAATTGAACCCGGGTCTACAATGAAAACATTTACTTTAGCTGCTGCAATTGAGACAGGCAATTGGCATCCGAATGCTACGTATCAATCTGGTTCTTATAGGGTGTTGGACAGAACGATTCGTGACCACAATATTCATGGTTGGGGAAGAATTACTTATTTAGAAGGTTTCCAACGTTCATCCAACACTGCGATGGCCAATTTACTAGAACTAATGGGCAATGATACTTTTATTGATTATTTAGAAGCCTTTGGATTCGGGAAAAAAACAGGCATTGATTTGCCGGGAGAAGTAACAGGAACAATTTTATCCCGATATCCAATTAACTATGTAACAACTTCATTCGGACAAGGTTCTACTGTGACGCCGATACAGCTAGTGCAAGCCATGACAGCCATTACGAATGATGGCGTTATGATGCAACCATATGTTATAGATAAAATTGTGGATTCTTCCACAGGAAAAGTGATTGAAAATCATCAACCGAAAGAAAAAGGAAAACCGATTTCTGCAAGCACAGCGAAACAAGTAAGAGCAATTTTGGCTTCTACCGTTACTTCGGAAGTAGGTACTGCGAGAAACTATAAAATTGATGGATATGAAGTTGCGGGGAAAACAGGTACAGCTCAAATACCGAATCCAAATGGAAGAGGCTATTTATATGGAAAAAACAATTATTTATATTCCTTCTTAGGTTTTGCCCCTGTTGATGATCCACAATTGATTGTTTATGTAGCAGTGAAAAGACCAAAACTTAAAGGAACTGAAATTGGTTCTGAACCGGTGGAAAAAGTATTTAAGCCTGTAATGGAAAATAGCTTAAAATATTTAAACATTAATCCAGAAGATGCGAAACCTGTAGAGAAAATAACGATAGGGAACTATATTGGGAAAAAAGCTGCGAACTTAAAACAAGAATTAGAGAGTCAAGGTTTAAAAACAATTATCATTGGTGAAGGCGGAGAAATTATTGACCAATATCCGAAAGAAGGAGTTTCGATGGTAAAAGATAGCATCGTCTTTTTAAAAACGGATGGCGTTGTGACATTGCCTTCTTTTGAAAATTGGTCATTGAGAAATTTACTAATCTATAAAGCGATGTCCGGTATAAACATTGAAATCGTAGGAGAAGGCTATGTAGAAAGCCAAAGTGTATCAGAAAATACAATAATTACTGATTCCTCCCCGATCGTTGTTAAATTAAAAACTCCTGAAGAATTATTCTTAATAAGTGGTGAGGAATCTGAGGAATTGCCCCAAGATTAGCTTAGCTTTTGAATAGATGAGAAGTTCGTTTCATACCTTGTAAAAAACGAGGTGTGATGTCGAATGAAGTGGATTTCAACCGTCTCCAAAAAACGGTTGCGGATTGTATTGTACGGCTTTATTCTTTTTGTGATAGCCGCCATCGTCCGACTGTTTATTGTTCAAATTATTCAGCATGACAAGTTAACAGAACTGGCAAAGGAAAACTGGGATCGAGAAATTCCATTCGCTTCAGAAAGAGGAGAAATAGTCGATCGTAACGGTGAAGTCATTGTAACAAATAAATTAGCGCCGACCTTGTATTTTATGCCTGCACAAAATGATAATATTGAACAAGCTGCCAAACAAATTGCTTCTGTCTTAAAAGTTGATGAAAAAAAGTTATATGAAAAAATGAATTCAAAATCGTACTTAGTAAAGCTTGCACCAGAAGCAAAAAACATTACTTATGAACAAGCTGTTGAACTTCAAGGGTTAAAAATCGATGGTCTATATACAGGTGTCGATTATGTTCGATATTACCCTTATGGAAATTTATTATCCCGTTTCATTGGATTCACTGGCTACGATACGCAAGGACTTGCAGGAATTGAATATCAATATGACAAATACCTCACATCAAAAGATGCGGCAATTCGTTTGTTTACGGATGCAAAAGGAAATACTTTACCACACGTAGATGATGAGTGGCGGGAAGGGCATCAAGGAGCAACTGTACAACTAACAATTGATTTAGAAGTTCAGCAAGTGGTTGAAAGAGAATTGTCGCAAGCGATGAAAAAATATAATGCGGAACAAGCCTTAGCAATCGCCATGAATCCAAATACGGGAGAAATTTTAGCCCTTGCTTCTTATCCTACATACGATCCAAGTAACTTAGAAAAAGTGAAACCTGAAATTTATAATCGCAACTTGCCCGTTTGGATGACTTTTGAGCCAGGATCAACATTTAAAATCATTACACTAGCCGCTGCCATTGAAGAAGGGAAAGTGGATTTAGAAAAAGAGACTTTTTATGATAAGGGGTATACAATTGTAGAAGATTCAAGACTTCGCTGTTGGAAGCGCGAGGGACATGGACAACAAACATTTTTACAAGTAGTAGAAAATTCTTGCAACCCGGGGTTTATTGAACTTGGGCATCGAGTGGGTCCAGATAAGTTATTGCAGTACATTAAAAACTTTGGTTTTGGTGAACCGACTGGATCAAACATTGCCGGAGAAGCGAGCGGCATATTATTCTCAAAAGAAGCTTTTGGACCTGTTGAGCATGCAACAACGTCTTTCGGGCAAGGAATTGCTGTAACGCCTATTCAACAAGTTCAAGCTGTATCTGCAGCCATTAATGGAGGGAAACTATTTAAGCCATATGTCGTTTCAAAAATTGTTGATTCAGAAACGGGAAAAATCATTCTTGAAAATCAACCGGAATTAAAACGTACGGTTATCAGTGAACAAACTTCCGAAAAGGTAAGATATGCGTTAGAATCTGTTGTTGCAAATGGCTCTGGACGAAACGCATATCGTGATGGGCTGCGTATTGGTGGGAAGACAGGAACTGCTCAAAAAGTAGAAAATGGTCGATATAAGGTTGGGGATTATATTGTTTCTTTCATCGGCTTTGCGCCGAGTAATAATCCTCAAGTCGTTGTATATGTTGCGATTGATAGTCCGAAAAGTTCAGTCGTTTTTGGTAGTACCATTGCAGCACCTATCGTCGGGCAAATTATAGAAGACATTGCGCCAATCATCGGTTTGGAAGTTAATCGGGAAGGGCAATTGGAAAAGCAGTATCGTTGGGGAGATCCAATGACAGAACGGGTACCAAACTTAGTTGGAATGAAAGTGGATGAAATCATGAAGCTTCAATACCCATTCCATATTGAAATGCATGGAACAGGAAAAGTTGTAAAAAGTCAATTGCCTGAACCGGATAATATTATTGAAGTGGATGGAACGATTCATTTATATTTAGGAGATTAAATAGAATTGAATTTTACTGCTCCTGCGGCAAGGAAGCTTTTCCTCGCGGGAGTTTATCAATAACAAGAGAGGAACTTTCCTTATTTTGTTAATAGTACCATGCTTCCATCTATGATATTGTAGAAATCGATTCAGAATGAAGTTTTTGAGGGAGATCTAACATGTCTATTGAAATAACAATAACTATTTTAGCAGTATCCTTTCTTATTTCAGTAATATTGGGGCCGTTGATAATACCAATACTTCGACGGTTGAAGTTTGGCCAAAGTATTAGAACGGAAGGTCCCAAATCCCATATGAAAAAAGCCGGAACGCCAACGATGGGTGGAGTGATTTTCTTAATTTCCATCGTTACAACTACAATCGTTGTTGGAAAAATGCTTCAATTATTTACTACCCAATCCGTTGTTATGTTATTAGTTTTGGCAGGATTTGGTGTCATCGGATTACTTGATGATGGCATTAAAATTGTTTTTAAAAGAAATTTAGGTTTGACTTCATTGCAAAAATTAGTCGGTCAAATCATTATTTCCATTTTAGCCTTTTTACTATTAAGGCTAGGTACATTTGATACTTCCATCAGCATTCCTTTTACCGACTGGTCTGTTGATTTAGGAATACTTTACGTGGCCTTCTTAATTTTTTGGCTCGTTGGTTTTTCCAATGCGGTCAATTTAACAGATGGTTTAGATGGATTGGTGGCTGGCACAGCATCAATCGCCTTTAGTGCCTTTGGCGTCATCGCACTATTTAATGGGCAGACGGATGTGGCATTATTTACTTTTGCAGTAACAGGAGCTTTGCTAGGATTTTTAATTTTCAATGCGAATCCAGCAAAGGTATTTATGGGAGATACGGGTTCTCTCGCTCTTGGAGGAGCTCTAGGACTCGTATCTGTCATTGTAAAGGAAGAATTATTGCTATTGCTTATTGGGCTAGTTTTTGTAATTGAAACATTATCTGTTATCCTTCAAGTAGTAAGTTTTAAAGCGAGAGGAAAACGCATTTTTAAAATGGCCCCTATCCATCACCATTTTGAATTATCTGGATGGTCGGAGCGAAAAGTTGTCGCTGTATTTTGGTCAACGGCATTACTAGTAGCAATGATTGCTGTGATAGCGGAGGCATATTTATGATTCATACAACAAAATTTCAACATAAAAAAGTTTTAGTATTAGGTTTAGCAAAAAGCGGTGTAGCAGCTTCAATGCTTCTACATAAACTTGGGGCATTTGTAACAGTTAATGATGCGAAGCCATTCGAAGAAAATCCCGATGCTCAAAATCTATTGAAAATGGGAATTACAGTAATATGTGGGAGACATCCAGAAGATTTGTTGGATGAAGGTTTCGAACTTGTTGTAAAAAATCCTGGCATTCCTTATACAAATTCAATTGTCAAAGATGCTTTGAAAAAGAATATACCTGTCATTACTGAAATTGAATTAGCATATCTAGTAAGCGAAGCACCAATGATTGGTATTACAGGAACAAACGGCAAAACGACGACGACGACATTAATTTTTGAAATGTTAAAAGCGGGGAATCGCAAGCCGAAAATTGCTGGAAATATTGGGACTGTAGCATGCGGTGTAGCTGAAAATGCCAGCATTGATGAAGTAATTGTAACGGAATTATCATCTTTTCAATTAATGGGGATTGAACAATTTAAGCCCAAAATTGCAGTGTTAACAAATTTATATGATGCACATTTAGACTATCATGGAACTTTTGAGGATTATGCAAAAGCGAAATTTGGTATTACCAAAAATCAAACAGAAGAAGATTATTTAATCTTTAACAAAGATCAAAATGTGGTTGCAGATTGGGCAAGTAAATCCAATGCAACAAAAATTCCATTCAGCGTAAAAGGTCGCATGAAAGAAGGAATTAGTGCTGATGATTCTATGATTTACTGGGAAGGAGAACCGTTTATTCATCGAGAATTGATTGCTTTACCTGGTAAACACAATTTGCAAAATATATTAGCAGCCATTGCTGCTTGCAACATTTATGGATGCGACAAATCAGCGATGGAAGAAGTGTTAAAAAACTTTTCTGGTGTTCGCCATCGTACTCAATTTGTACGTGAATGGAAAGGTCGAAAAATTTATAACGATTCCAAGGCGACGAATTGCTTAGCAACAAAAGTAGCTTTAGAAGCATTTCATCAGCCGATTGTATTAATTGCCGGTGGACTTGATCGAGGACATTCCTTTGAAGAATTGCGTGAAGCAATGAAGAATGTAAAAGCGGTAGTAGCTTTGGGCGAAACGAAACACCGATTTATCGAATTTGCAAAATCTTGCAATGTTAAGAAATGGGAAATTGCTACAAATATCGAGGAAGCTGTTGAAAAGGCTGCGCAACTATCTGAGAATGGCGACGTTATATTATTGTCACCAGCTTGTGCTAGTTGGGATCAATATAAAAGTTTTGAAGTGCGAGGAGATTTATTTATCGAGGCGGCAATGAAGCTTTCTTAAAAAATGCCAACTTGATTTTGAAGCAAAAATTATTTAGGAAAGGATGCCATCCCTGAAATTTACGTATAAAAGGCTATTTATTATTTCGGCATTCATACTTTCGATTATTGGTGTAATTTTCATTTATTCGGCAGGTACATATTGGAGTGCGATTCACTATGAAGGTGAAATTCCATTTTACATTAAACAATCCATTTATCTTTTATTGGCATTAATTGTCTTCTACATTGTTTCGAATATGCCGATATTTCACAATGAAAAAACATGGATTAGCTTATATATATTTTCTCTCGTACTCCTTGTTCTTGTCTTAATTCCAGGAATTGGTCTTGAGCGGAATGGATCACAAAGCTGGATCGGAATTGGCCCATTGACAGTTCAACCTGCCGAATTAGTAAAAATTACGACATTAAT
Organism: Ureibacillus sp. FSL W8-0352; assembly: GCF_038004345.1. Lineage (NCBI taxonomy): Bacteria > Bacillati > Bacillota > Bacilli > Caryophanales > Caryophanaceae > Ureibacillus > Ureibacillus sp. FSL W8-0352. Next base: position 52,515 of record NZ_JBBOQT010000001.1, read on the forward strand.
GTATTTAAGTTTTCTATTAAGCAAAGTGCCAAACGGTGAACGGGTTGTCCGACTCCAGCACTTCCTCATCATTCTAATCCCAAGTGCTTTAATCATGTTACAACCCGATTTCGGATCTGTGTTTATTTTAATTGTATCCTCTTTTATATTGCTCTTTATTGCAAAATATCCAATAAAACTGTATGTGGCATTTATCTTACTTGGTGTTGCCGGATTAATCGGTCTAATTGCTACGGCTCCTTATCGCTTGAAACGAATTGAGGCTTTCATTGATCCATGGCAAGATCCATTAGGAAGCGGTTTCCAAGCGGTACAATCTTTGCTAGCCATTGGACCTGCTGGGTTACTCGGGCATGGATTTCAACAAAGTAGACAAAAATTTTTATATTTGCCAGAGCCGCAAAATGATTTTATTTTTTCAATTATTTTAGAGGAAATCGGTTTTTTGGGCGGTTGTTTAATCATTGGACTGTTCTGTTTATTTATCTATTCCGGAATAGGATTAGCTCTGCAAGCAACTAGAAGCTTTGATTTTTTCGCCATTAGTTCCCTTGTAGCAATGATTGGTTTTCAAGCAGCGTTAAATATTGGTGTTGTAATCGGGCTGATTCCTGTAACTGGTGTGACATTACCATTTATTAGTTATGGCGGTACTTCGTTAATGATTATTTGGTTTATTGTTGGCGTCATCGTTTCAATATCCAATCGAACCGTATAAATTGGAAAGGAGGAGTAAAAATGGACAAAGTTATTGATATAGAAGAACGCATACCAACTTTGAAGAAAAAAAGAAGAAGACGAACAAACATAAAGTTTGCTGTCATCATATCACTATTTGTAGCGACGTTATTTTTACTCCTTTATTTCCAATCTCCTTATAGTAATATACAAAAAATTACGGTGCATGGAGCGGACTTAGCAAAAAAAGAATATTATTTACAAAAGTCTGGACTTGAAATCGGCCATTCAATGTGGGGGTTTAAAATTTCAAACGTTGAAGAAACTTTACAAGATGAATGGGTCAAACATGTAGTTGTGAAGCGAAAATTGCTTACAACAGTAGAAATTGAAATAGAAGAATATCGAAAAGTAGCCTACATCTTTGAAAATAATCATTTTTACCCGATATTGGAAAATGGGGTTGTTTATAAAAAATCGGAAGAATTTCCTCCAATTGATGCACCAATCTTTTTGCATTTCCATGATGACGAATTAAGGAAATTGGTACTAAAAGAATTGGCTGAACTTGATGAAGAGGTGCTAGCGTTAATTTCACAAATTAATTTAGCTTCTACAGAAACGGATCCATTTGCGATTACATTGTTTATGAACGATGGCTATGAAGTGAGGGCGGAAATTACTTCTCTAGCTGAAAAACTTAAATATTATCCGGCAATCGTTGCTCAAATCGAAAACACTGGAGAGCATGAAAAGGGAATTATCGATATTGAAGTTGGTTCTTATTACAAACCCTATTCAGAAGAATATAAGGTTTTGAATATAGGTACGCAAACTGATAGTGAGAAGGAAGAACAGGATGTGGAAAATGATGAATCCACTTCATAAGAAAAGACAAAATAAATTTAAGAGAAAACATTTTATCCTTCTATTCGTTAGTATCGTAACAGGTTTCATTATTGGTTATGCCTATAATTTGGCAAGAGATGATAAACAATTTGATTCGAATTATTTAGAACAGGAAGATATATACCGCACAGAGCTTATTGAGCAACAAGAGAAAAATAAAGAATTGTTGGATGAGCTCAATGCATTAAAAGCTCAAATAAGAGAATATGAAAAGTCTTTTACTGAAAATACAAATGATTATAAAGAATTAGCACAGGAAGCAGAAAAGTTGAGACTAATACTAGGCGAATTGCCCGCTCATGGCGAAGGAATCAGAGTTACACTAAAAGACGGACATTACAACCCGAAATCGACAAATCCAAATGACTATATTGTTCATGAAAGTCATATTTTTATGGTCATTAATGAATTAAAAATTTCCGGTGCTGAAGCAATTGCTATAAATGGACATCGATTGAAACCAAATTCTTATATTCATTGCAATGGTCCTGTGATTACGGTGGATGGAAAACAATATCCTGCTCCTTTTGAAATTGAAGCAATTGGAAATTCAGAAACATTAATTTCTTCCTTAAAAATAGCAGGTGGAGTTTTTGATCAATTATTAAATGATTCAATTATCGTAATCATTCAAGCTTTGGATAATATTGAAATGCCTTCAATAAATTCTTAAAAAGGGGGCAGGCAGGTGGAAAAGAAAGTAGTCATTCGAATCACGATCATTTCTTTTATTGTAGGGTTAATGATTGCTGTTCAATATAATACAATACAAAAACCTGAATCTCGAGATACAAGAGACATTTGGGAAATACGCCAAGAGCTATCAGAAGAAAAAAAAGTGCACTCTGAACTATTAAACGAAATTGTTTCATTAAAAAAAATTGCTGCAGAATATGAAGATGCAAACATTGAAGAACAAGGAAAAGTATTACAATCAACTGTTGACAATTTAAGGGAGAGGGCAGGTCTTTCAAAAGTGGTTGGTCCAGGAGTCCATTTAAATATTAGGCCTGCAGAAGAATTGATTCTAAGCGGCTATAGAGTGGAACCAATATCCCCTGATCTTTTAATGAGACTTGTGAACGAAATATATCGTTATAACGGTCTTTATATCGAAATAGATGGACAGAGAATTGTTCATACAACTGCCATTCGGGATATCAATGGAAAAACGACTGTCAACAGTGTTCCAATAAGTAATTCAAATGTAGATATTTATATTATTACGGAAAACTTTGAACAAGCAGAAAAACTTCATAGCTATTTATATGCTTCGACTTTTCAAGATGATTTTTATCTCGATAATTTGATGTTGACAATACACCCAGCAAAAGAGGAGATTACGATTGATGCCTATGATGGGGATTTGACTAATACTTATTTGCTGAAGAGTGAAGGGGATTAGAATATGTGGTTACCATTTTTGGGATTGATATTAGGATTAACTTTAGGTTTATTGACCGATATTCAAATTCCTTCAGTATATGAAAATTACTTATCAATAGCTGTACTTGCTGCGCTAGATACCATTGTTGGAGGAATTCGGGCAAATTTGCAACAAGTTTACGATGATAAGGTGTTTATCTCAGGATTTTTCTTTAATATCGCGTTAGCTATTGGACTTGCTTTTTTAGGTGTCCATTTGGGAGTAGACTTATATTTAGCGGCAGTTTTTGCCTTTGGAGTCAGACTTTTTCAAAATATTGCAATCATTCGACGAATTTTGATACAAAAGTGGGAAGACAGACATGTAAAAAAGGATGAAAAAACTGTATAATAGCTGTAGAATTTTATTATGTATTATGTTATACAAGAATTTACTTAGACATATATAGTATTTTAAAATAAAATGAGTGTAGTAGCATTCGAAGGAGGTGCGGTGAGATGAACCATCAAAATATATATATTTCACTCGATATAGGTTCCTCTTCTATTAAAGTATTAATTGGAGATGTAACAGATGGCCAGTTGCATGTTATAGGAGTTGGAAATGTCAAAACGAATGGCGTTAGAAAAGGTGCAATTGTTGATATAGATGCAACCGTTCAATCAATTAAAAAAGCCGTTGAACAGGCAGAACGAATGACGGGAATACAAATTCGAGAGGTCGTTTTAGGGATACCTGCAAATCAAACAGCCTTACAGCCAGTGAAAGGTGTTGTGGCAGTTAATAGCGAAAATCGTGAAATTACAGATGACGAATTAGAGCGAGTATTTGAATCTGCTCAAGTGATGTCGATACCACCGGAGCGGGAACTTGTCAATTTAATTCCAAAACAATTTATAGTCGATAACTTGGATGAAATTAAAGATCCCCGCGGCATGATTGGTATTCGACTCGAAATGGATGCCACAATGATTACCACATCTCGCACATTATTGCATAATGTTTTGAGATGTGTAGAGCGTGCAGGACTTGATATTAAAGAAATTTATTTGCAACCCTTAGCAGCAGGATATTTTGCTTTAACGGAAGATGAAAAGAATCAAGGTACCGCATTTATTGATATTGGTGGTGGTTCAACCACGATTGCCGTATTTGAAGATGGCTTGTTAACTCATATAGGAGTCGTTCCGATTGGTGGCGACCATATTACAAAAGATTTATCCATCATATTAAAAACTCCAACTGAACAAGCCGAAAAAATAAAGAGACAATATGGACATGCCTTCTATGATGATGCTTCGGATGAGGAAGTATTTGAAGTGCCAGTTGTAGGTACAGATGCTACAGAAGAGTACAGCCAAAAATTTTTAGCGGAAATTATCAGTTCCCGTTTGGAAGAATTGTTTGATTTCGTTTTAGACGAATTAGCTCGCTTAGGAGTAAGAGATTTACCTGGTGGAATCGTCATTTCAGGCGGTGTTGCTTCATTAGAAGGAATTGCTCAACTTGCACGCCAAGTTTTGCAAACGCGCGTGAGAATCTATATTCCTGATTATATCGGCGTTCGAGAACCTTCATTTACAACTGCTGTTGGCTTAATTTGTTATGCACATATGGAAGATGAATTTTTTGGAAGAAGCCCGGTATCGAAAGCACCTGTTTATCAAGCGGTAGGTTCAGTTACTACTCCTCCTAAAAAACAATCTCATGCATCTGAAAAAGCTGATAACGGTAATAAATCGAGCGTTATCGATAAAGCAAAAAGGTTATTTGATAAATTTTTTGAATAAATAAAAAGAAGAATATAAAAAACTTAGACTAGTGTGGCAGGAGGAGAAAGAATGTTAGAATTTGATACGAATATTGACCAGCTAGCCAATATTAAAGTAATTGGTGTAGGCGGCGGTGGAAATAATGCTGTAAATAGAATGATTGAACATGGAGTTCAAGGTGTTGAATTTATTGCAGTAAATACAGATGCTCAAGCTTTAAAACTATCAAAAGCGGAAATAAAATTACAGATTGGTAGTAAACTGACTCGTGGATTAGGTGCAGGGGCAAATCCTGAAATTGGTAAAAAAGCTGCTGAAGAAAGTAGAGAACAAATTGAAGAAGTTGTTCGTGGAGCAGATATGGTATTTGTCACTGCTGGCATGGGTGGAGGAACTGGAACAGGTGCCGCACCAGTTATCTCGCAAATTGCAAAGGATTTGGGAGCATTAACTGTTGGAGTTGTGACAAGACCGTTTTCCTTTGAAGGAAAGAAGAGACAAACACAGGCAATTAGTGGAATTGCTGCAATGAAAGAAGCGGTGGATACACTGATTGTCATTCCGAATGATAAACTATTACAAATTGTTGATAAAAGCACTCCAATGCTTGAAGCTTTCCGTGAAGCTGACAACGTATTACGTCAAGGAGTGCAAGGGATTTCCGACTTGATAGCTACACCAGGTCTCATCAACTTAGACTTTGCGGACGTAAAGACAATTATGTCCAATAAGGGATCAGCACTCATGGGTATCGGTATTGCTTCTGGTGAAAATCGTGCGACTGAAGCTGCGAAAAAAGCAATTTCCAGTCCACTACTTGAAACTTCCATTGATGGCGCGAAAGGTGTCATTATGAATATTACTGGAGGAACAAATTTAAGTCTTTTTGAAGTGCAAGAAGCAGCGGATATCGTTGCATCCGCATCTGATGAAGAAGTGAATATGATTTTTGGATCAGTGATTAACGAAAACTTAAATGATGAAATCATTGTAACAGTAATTGCAACGGGCTTTTCAGATGATGCTGCACCTCAAAACACACAAAGTGTAAGACCTTCTTTCAATACTCGCAGCTCACAACCAAACATAGTTCAACAACAACAGCAACAACCAATGCGGGAACGCAATACAGAACCGCAACAGCAAGCGGAATATAATCGCAATCAACAAGAAGATATTTTAGATATTCCAACATTTTTAAGAAATCGTCGTCATCGAAACCCGTAACAGTACCTTTGTTTTATATTAAGAAATAATGTTACACAAAAATAGAAAATTCGACATTTTCTCAAGTAAAATATCTATCTATCAACGAAAAAAGTAGCAAAGGAACAATATAGCGTATTAAAAATTACGCTAGATTGTTCCTTTTTTTATGCATATTTTCTCGGTATATGCAATATTTTGTCAATAAAAACTCCGCTTTCCCTACAACGTTTTGACATTTTCCACATGAAGACAGTGTTAATCTATCAATAGGAGGACGCTAAAATGATTGGAGAATTACTCGTACTATACAATACGTTATTTAATTACTTTTTATTAAAGTTTACGAAGGAAATAACGGGATTGTATGTAAGGAAAAGAAGATTGTTATTCAGTGCATTCATTAGCGGACTCGTGTCTTCAATACTTTATCACACATTTATAGGAGCAGTTGCAAGTTTTCTTTTATTAATTGGACTCGCATTCTCCTTTCGAATTCAAACACTGTTGAAACAAGGAACAGTGTTGCTTGTCGCCACCTTTTTTCTAGGTGGTTTGCTCACAAGTTTATTACCTTTTTTACTTAGACAATCTGATCTTATTTTTTTTATCTTCTGTTTAAGTATCGCTGTTCTTAGTTTAACTTTTATTCATTCGAAGTGGAGAAATATGACAAAAGAAAGGTTGCAACAATCCTTTGTCGTTGATTGTGAATTAGAGCTTTTTCAAAAAACATATTCGTTGAAAGGATTCATTGATACGGGAAATGAATGTGTGGAACCAATTAGCGGAAAACCGGTTCATTTCTTATCGTATCAAGCGGTAGAAGATAAATTGCCAAAAGAATTAAAAGAAGGATTGCTTACGTGGGACGACAAGAATCCTTATCAACTAACAATGTTTCCTAGCTTTATGTACCCTAAAATCAGAATTTTGATATTGTCAACGGTCCAAAAAGAAACGTCAACCGCATTAGCATTTCGTTTTGACCGTCTGATTCTTTACGGAAACGTAAAGAAGGAAATATTGGATGAATATGTTGTTTTTACTAGACACGATGCTCGTTTTCCGCAGAATGCACAAATGATACTCCACGTTTTAGCGTTGAACTAATTCATAAAGGGGGAGAATGGTTGTTTAAAAAACTGAAAGAACTGATCACGAGAATATTTAGTAAGTTTCGCACTAAAAAAACATACTATATAGGAGGTCATGATTCATTGCCGGTACCATTATCTAGAGAAGAAGAAATGTCAGTAATAGAAGCCTTTATGAATGGTGATATGAAAGCTCGTGATACATTAATTGAAAGAAATCTACGTCTTGTTGTATATATTGCAAGGCGTTTTGATAACACAGGTACACCTATAGAAGATTTAATTAGTATTGGCTCTATCGGATTAATAAAGGCGATTGAAACTTACAATAAAGAAAAGAATATTAAACTTGCCACATACGCTTCTCGCTGCATTGAAAATGAAATTTTAATGCATTTAAGAAAGACAAGTCGTATGAAGGGTGAAGTTTCTTTAGATGAACCATTAAACTCAGATCCAGACGGTAATGAACTGCTACTATCAGATATTTTAGGCACAGATGAAGAAATTATTATGAATGATGTTGAGAAGAAAATTGAACGTGCGTCAATGTTTGAAGCTATTAACGGATTAAGCGAGAGAGAAAGATACATTATGGAATGCAGATTCGGTTTAAACGGTAAAAAGGAAATGACGCAAAAAGAAGTTGCGGATCACTTAGGAATTTCTCAATCATATATTTCTCGCTTAGAAAAGAAAATTATTTCCGAGTTAAGAGAATCCTTAAACCAACCAATCTCATAAAGAATTGGCTGAAATTGGACTAGTAACAATACGCATATTCTTTTCCTTTTCGGACAAACTTAAAAAACAATCCAAGAGATAAAAAGTCTGGAGGAAAAGAAGATGGTGCGTACAAAAGTTGAGCTTTGTGGTGTTGATACTGCTTCTTTGCCAGTATTAAAACATGAAGAAATGAGAGAGCTATTTGTTCGTTTGAAAAACGGAGAAACATGGGTTAGAGATGAATTGGTGATTTGTAATCTACGGCTGGTACTGAGTATCGTCGGCAGATTCTCTTATCGAGGTGAACAAGCAGATGACCTGTTCCAAGTTGGATGTATCGGATTATTAAAAGCCATCGACCATTTCGATTTAAAGCATAATGTAAGATTTTCAACATATGCTGTACCAATGATTATTGGCGAGATTCGAAGACACTTAAGAGATCATCATGCTCTTCGCGTATCAAGATCTTTAAGAGATATAGCTTATAAAGCAATGCAGGCAAAAGAAAAGTTCATATCTGAAAATTTATATGAGCCAACAATTGAACAAATTGCCGAAATGATTGACATGAAAAAAGAAGACGTGCTGTATGCTTTAGATGCAATCCAGGATCCCCTTTCTCTTCAGGAGCCGATTTATTCCGATGGTGGAGATGCAGTATATATCATGGACCAATTAAGGGATGAAGCCGTGTCAGAAGAACAATGGGTTGCGTATGTTAGTGTAAAAGAAAGTATTCAAAAGCTCGATGAACGTCAACAATTAATTCTTGCAAAACGCTTCTACTATGGCGAAACACAAACAGAAATAGCAAAATCCCTTGGAATATCACAAGCTCAAATTTCTAGACTTGAAAAGAATGCGATTGAAACCATGCAAAAAGACTATAAATTAGGATAAGGATCATCACTGTAAAATCCGACGCACTTTTCACAAGTGCGTTTTTATTTTTATAAAGAGTAGTATAGTTCCTATTGAGTATGCTTTTGTCGTAAAATAGATTAAATTTTATCTTCTCATCGCTGCTCTAGAATAAATTCAAAAGTATTTTGAAGTTTTCTGAACGAAGTTTTGTATTTTCTTGGAGTAATCATTTATTGAAAGGAGATTCAATTGAAATTTTCAGTAGTTCAACAAAAGGAAATAATTGAGGCGGGCAGTGGCAGATTTATCGGGTACATTATCGATGCAGAAGTTTGTGAACAAACCGGAATGATTACAGCTTTTCTTGTATCAGAACCAAAAAAGTTTTTAACCTTTCTACAAGGTGAAGAACCTGTTCGCAAAGTATTCATCAACGATATTTTAGTAATCGGCAAAGATGTCATTTTAGTAAAAGGAGTTTCTTAATTATTGGTATTCATTGAAAAATAGAGATTTGATTGTTAAAATGAAAGAAACTATAGTTGTAAAGATGGGATTATGATGGCAAATATTCGCGAAAACTTAGAAATTATTCAACAAAGAATAGAAGGAGCCAAAAATAGAGCAGGCCGACAGCATGATCATATTCAAATTATTGCAGTAACAAAACAAGTATCTGTTGAACGCACGAAAGAAGTATTAAATGCAGGATTAATTCATCTTGGCGAAAATCGTCCAGAAGGATTACTTGCGAAAAAAGAATCGATTCAAGATCAAGCTGCTTGGCATTATATTGGCACCCTACAATCAAAAAAAGTAAAAAAAGTCATTAATGAAATTGATTATTTACATTCATTGGATCGTATGAGCTTAGCGGAAGAAATTGAAAAGCGAGCAATAAAACCAGTAAAATGTTTTGTTCAAGCAAATGTTTCAGGTGAAGAATCAAAACATGGCTTGAGCAAAGAAGAAGTGATTCCTTTCATTCAATCCTTAGAAAAATTCAGCAAAATTCAAGTAGTCGGTTTAATGACAATGGCTCCAAATACAGACAACGAAGAAATTATTCGAAAAGTTTTTCGTGATTTAAAAGAATTACAACAAGAGGTTATGAAGCTGAATTTACCGTATGCACCATGCCAAGAGTTATCGATGGGGATGTCCAACGATTATGAGATTGCTATTGAAGAAGGTGCAACTTTTATAAGAATCGGAACAGCTCTTGTAGGATAGGGGGTTGAAAAGATGGGCATGATTAGCAAATTAAAAAATTTCTTTTACTTAGATGAAGAAGAAGAGCAAGAAATTCAACCAACAGCAAAAGAACCAGTTTCATTACCACAAGAGACTGTAACTAGGAAAACTAAAAAAATTGTCAATAGCCATGGTGAAGAGAAAACGTTAAATGTTATTAATATTCAATCTGCAAATTCATTGAAAAACGCCAAAGTGGTTATAGTAGAGCCAAGGGTGTATGCTGAAGCACAAGATATCTCTGAGCATTTAAAAAATAAACGTGCCATCATCGTCAATCTTCAACGAATTGACCATGAGGCTGGAAAGCGCATCATTGATTTTTTAAGCGGCACCGTATATGCTCTAGGTGGGGATATTCAGCGAATTGGTGACAATATTTTTCTATGCACTCCAGAAAATGTTGAAGTGCAAGGTGAAATTTCCAATTATTATTACGACGATATCTAAAATAGAGAGGTAATTAGGAGTTTATGGCGATTATACAAATCATATCGATAGGATTTCAAATTTATTCATTAATGTTGATTATTTATATCTTAATGTCTTGGGTTCCAGCATCTAGAGGTACTGCTTTTGGTCAGATATTAGAAAAGTTTTGTGAACCTTATTTAGGGTTTTTCCGAAAATTTATTCCACCGATTGGAATGATTGATTTTTCACCAATTATCGCCTTAATTGTTCTCACATTTATTGAGCGTGGAGTTTATAAAGTATTAAGTTATATTCTATTTTAGCGATGGGTGCGGCTCAAAGAAGAGTCACATCCTTTTTATATAATGTTCTTTATTTTCTGAATTATTCATGAGAGAGTTGACGACATGCAGAATATTTTGCAACATTTTCGAAAAGATGAACAACCATTTATCGAACGTGTCATTGAATGGAAAAAAGAAGTGGAAGATCGATATGCCCCAAAATTAACCGTGTTCTTAGATCCGAGAGAACAACATATAGTACAATCCATTATTGGAACTCATGATGAAATTAACGTTTATAGTGAAGGGGCGTTTCAAGAAGCGGAAAGGAAAAGACTGTATATTGCCCCATCCTATTTTGAACCAACTATAAAAGATTTTGAAATTATCATATTAAAATTAACATTCCCTTCCAAGTTCGTTGAATTAAGGCATCCGGATGTGTTAGGAGCTTTGCTTTCCTTAGGAATTGACCGCAAACATTTTGGGGACATCCGCATTGATAAGGAAATTATTCAGTTTGCCTGTACAAAAGAGATTGCGCTTTACGTGAAAACTAATTTGACGAAAATCGGCAGGATAAATGTGCGGATTGATGAATTAGAAAACATGGAAGAGTTAATTCTTCCGCAAGATGAATGGATAGAGAAAGTGCTTACTGTATCTTCAATGAGATTAGATGCCATATTATCAAATAGTTTTAATATTTCAAGGCAAAAATCCCAAAACTTAATTCGTGGAGGGAAAGTAAAAGTGAATTTTGCTCTTTGTGAAGAAACATCCTATGAGCTGCAAGAAGGGGATACAATTTCTTGTCGAGGCTTTGGGCGTTTCAAAATTACACGTATTGAAGGGCGAACGAAAAAAGACAAAATTCGATTAACAATAGGACTATTTGAGCGAAAGTAAGATTGTTTTAAAAATTTACTGTAAAGAACTTCATCGAACGTTATAATAATAATAAGCTTACATTTTGACTAAGGAGTGCGAGACCATGCCACTATCACCTCTTGATATACATAATAAAGAATTTACGAGGGCTTTTCGAGGTTATGCAGAAGACGAAGTAAATGAATTTTTAGATCAAATTATTAAAGATTATGAGCTCATTATACGGGAGAAAAAAGAGCTTGAAGAAAAGGTAAAACAAATGACTGCTCAAATGGAGCACTATAATACAATGGAAGATACTTTGCAAAAATCGATTGTCGTAGCGCAAGAAGCGGCAGAGGAAGTACGCAGAAATGCTCAACAAGAGGCAAAACTTATCATTAAAGAAGCGGAAAAAAATGCGGATCGTATTGTCAACGAAGCATTAGCAAAAGCACGGAAAATAACAATTGAAATTGATGCATTAAAAAAGCAATCAAAAGTATTCCGAAACCGTTTCAAAATGTTAGTAGAAGCGCAGCTGGACTTGTTGAATGCCGATGATTGGGATCACTTAATGGAATACGATATTGGATTAACGGAGATACAAGAACAATTTAAGTTAGAGGATGAAGAAGAATTTCTTAAAAATAGTACATCAGAACAAGGGAAATTGTAATAATTTTCTTAATACTTGACTGGGTGGTATGATTTTCATATACTGATACACAGGAATTTAATCAACAGGGATAATAGGTGTTGACGGAGACAGTATTTTTTGCTTGCGGCAACTAGCGATTCGAGGACGGTGGAAGCTCGAACAAGCAGCAAAAAAGAAAATCGCTCCTGAGCCAAATCACTGAAAGGAAAGTAAGTGATTTCGTTTTACACGACGTTACAGTGTCATGAGGCAACGGTCAATTATTTTATTGACGTTGTGAATAAGGGTGGTACCACGGGCAATCGTTTCTCGTCCCTATAGGGATAGAGAAACTTTTTTTATTTTGAGAGTGAATTTCTATTTTGCAAAATTTAAATTTAAAAATACGTATAGGTCAAAATAATTAAAGGAGGAAGTTGAATGGTAGAGTATAAAGATACGTTATTAATGCCTAAAACTGATTTTCCAATGCGTGGAAATCTTCCGGTTAACGAACCAAAAATTCAAGAAAAATGGGAACAAATGAATATTAATAAGCTGGTAAATGACCGTACGAAAGGTCGTCCAGAATTCGTATTACATGATGGTCCTCCATATGCAAACGGGGATATTCATATTGGACATGCATTAAATAAAATCCTTAAAGATATGATTAACCGTCATCGTTCTATGACAGGTTACCATGTTCCATATATTCCAGGTTGGGATACGCACGGGCTTCCAATTGAACATGCGTTAACGAAAAAAGGTGTTAATCGCAAAGAAATGTCAATTGCCGAATTCCGCAAACTTTGCGAAGAATATGCTTACGAACAAATTGAAAATCAAAAGGCCCAATTCAAGCGTTTAGGCGTACGGGGTGATTGGGAAAATCCATACATTACATTAAAACCTGAATTCGAAGCCCGCCAAATTGAAGTGTTCGGCCGCATGGCGGAGAAAGGGTACATTTACAAAGGGTTAAAACCTGTTTACTGGTCTCCGTCTTCCGAGTCTGCATTGGCGGAAGCGGAAATTGAATATAAAGATGTGAAATCACCATCCATTTATGTGAGCTTTGAAATTAAAGACGCAAAAGGCGTTGTTCCTGAAGATGCAAAATTCATCATCTGGACAACTACACCTTGGACAATTCCAGCTAACTTAGGTATTTCTGTTAACCCGGAATTTACGTATGCCGTTGTGAAAGTGGATGGCAACTTATATATCGTTGCAAAAGAATTGATTGAAAACGTTTCAAAAGAAATTGGATGGGAACAAGTTGAAATCGTTCAAGAAGTAAAAGGACAACAATTGGAATATATTGTTGCGAAACATCCATTCTATGACCGCGATTCTTTAGTAATGGTTGGAGAACACGTAACACTCGATGCAGGTACTGGATGTGTTCATACTGCACCTGGACACGGGGAAGACGACTATATCGTAGGGAAAAAATACGGTTTGGACGTATTGAGCCCAATCGATGACCGAGGCTGCTATACTAATGAAGCACCTGGATTTGAAGGCATGTTCTATGATGATGCCAATAAAGTGGTGACTGAAAAATTAAAAGAGGTCGGAGCTTTATTAAAATTAAATTTCTTTACGCACTCCTATCCACATGACTGGCGTACAAAAAAACCGGTTATTTTCCGTGCAACGCCGCAATGGTTCTGTTCCATCGAACCGTTCCGCGATCAATTGTTGGAAGCGATTGAAAATACAACATTTACACCAAGCTGGGGTAAAATTCGCCTTTACAACATGATTCGCGATCGTGGTGACTGGTGTATTTCCCGTCAACGGGCTTGGGGTGTGCCCATTCCGGTATTTTACGCTGAAAATGGAGAAGAAATTATTACGCCAGAAACAATTGCTCACGTAGCAAAATTGTTCCGTGAACACGGTTCAAATATTTGGTTTGAAAAAGAAGCAAAAGATTTATTACCTGAAGGTTTTACTCATCCAGGCAGTCCAAACGGAAAATTTACGAAAGAAAAAGATATTATGGACGTGTGGTTCGATTCTGGTTCCACTCACCAAGGTGTGCTTGTTGAACGAGGCATGAAATATCCTGCTGACCTTTATTTAGAAGGTTCTGACCAATATCGTGGATGGTTTAACTCATCGTTAATTACATCTGTTGCAATTAATGGACATGCTCCATATAAAGGGCTTTTATCTCATGGTTTCGTTCTAGATGGTGAAGGACGCAAAATGAGTAAATCCCTTGGAAACGTCATCGCTCCTGAACAAGTGATGAAACAATATGGTGCGGATATTCTTCGTCTATGGGTTGCTTCTGTAGATTATACAGGTGATGTTCGTATTTCGATGGACATGTTGAAACAAATTTCTGAAGTGTATCGTAAAATCCGAAATACGCTTCGTTATTTACACGGGAATCTATACGATTTCAATCCAAAAACGGACCGAGTGCCATATGAAGAATTGCGTGAAGTGGATCAATATATGTACATGCGCTTGCAGGATGTATTAAAACAAGTGCGTGCTGCATATGACAGATATGATTTCTCAGCAGTTTATCATTCCATCAACAACTTTGTGTCTGTTGAATTGTCAGCATTCTATTTAGATGTTGCGAAAGACGTAGTATATATTGAGGCGCCAAACAATCCAGCTCGCCGTGCGATGCAATCAGTGATGTATGATTGCTTGCACACATTATTAAAGGTTCTAACACCAATCATCCCACATACGACGGATGAATTATGGTCTTATTTAAATGAAGAAGAAGCTTCTGTTCAATTAACAGACTTCCCAGAAGTTGATGAACGCAGCAACTTCAAAGAACTTCGTGAAAAATGGAATCAAGTGATGGAGATTCGTGACGAAGTATTAAAAGCTTTAGAAGAGGCACGTAACGCGAAAATCATTGGTAAACCATTAGATGCAAAAGTGGCTGTTTATGCAGATGATGAAGAAGTATTAGCATTATTAAATGATGAACATGTTGACTTTAAACAAATTTCACTTGTATCACAATTTGTTGTTCTAGGCAATAGAAAAGATGCACCAAACAATGCTGTAGAGCTAGATAAAACATCCATTGCTGTTGAGAAAGCGAATGGTGAAAAATGCGAACGTTGCTGGTCTTATGCTGAAACTGTTGGACAAAACGAAAAACATTCAACATTGTGTGCTCGCTGTGCAGAAATTGTAATCAATCATTACGAATAATTAATAGACCGCTTTTGAATTACTTTTGTAATTCAAGGGCGGTTTTTGTTTGCAAATACATCTTTTTTAATAAAATGGTTAGTAGGGAAATTTAATGGAGCGATATATGAATTTGTAAGATTGTTACAAAATGGTTTTTCACATGAACAATGGAGTTATCTACACGAGCGGGGAGTGTATCCGCACAAGTAGGAGGATTATCTACACGAGCGGGGAGTGTATCCGCACAAGTAGGAGGATTATATACACGAGCGGGGAGTGTATCCGCACAAGTGTTTTGTAATTTTACATCGGAATTGAAATAAAAGGAATAGTTTCTCTGTATTAATTGAAGGAATATGTTAGAATAATGAAGATATATAGGCAAACGGGGGAAAGAATGTGTTTAAATACTACGTTTTAGCACTATTCATCATATTGATTGATCAAATTACAAAATGGTTTATCGTGACGAGGATGCAAATAGGTGATCGGATTGGCATATGGGATCCTTGGATTGGTATTTTAAGTCATCGAAATCGTGGAGCAGCTTGGGGAATGCTTCAAGGACAAATGTGGATTTTTTATATTGTCACGATTATTGTAATTGTCGGTGTGATTTATTATTTTCATAAAGAAGGAAAAAATAAGCCTTTCCTTGGCGTTAGTTTAATGATTTTATTAGGTGGGGCAATCGGCAACTTTATTGATCGAGTTTTTCGAGGTGAAGTGGTTGATTTTATTGATGTTTTCATTCCAATTATCCGCTATGATTTTCCTATTTTTAATGTAGCAGATGCGGCATTGACGATATCCGTAGTCATGTTGATAATTGTGATATTAAAGGAAGATCAAAAAGAACAGAGAAAGGTGAAACAATGACAGTTGTATCCATAACAATTGAAGCAGAACATGCAGGAGAACGAATTGATAAAGCTTTATCAACTATTCAAGAGGACTGGTCTAGAACACAAATATCAAATTGGATTGAAGAAGGGCTAATAAAAGTAAACGGCAAGGAAGTAAAGGCTAAATATAAAGTAAAAGAAGGGGATTCTATTGAAGTAGATGTTCCCGAACCTGAAATACTTGAAGTAATCCCTGAAAATTTAGAGTTGGATATTGTGTATGAAGATTCTGATGTACTTGTTGTGAATAAACCAAGGGGGATGGTAGTTCATCCTGCCCCAGGACATATGACAGGTACATTAGTGAATGGCTTAATGTATCATTGTAAAGATTTATCTGGAATTAACGGGGTTCTTCGTCCAGGGATTGTTCATCGCATCGATAAAGATACTTCTGGTCTGTTAATGGTTGCTAAAAATGACCAAGCCCATCATTCGCTTGTTGAACAGTTAGTGAATAAAACAGTAAAACGAAAATATACTGCATTAGTTCATGGACATATTCCACATAATAAAGGGACCATTGATGCTCCCATTGGTCGGGATCCGAAAGACCGCCAAAAACAGGCTGTTGTCAACAATGGAAAAGAAGCAATTACTCATTTCCAAGTGTTGGAACGTTTTGGAGGAAAATATACATTAGTGGAATGTCAATTAGAAACAGGTCGCACTCATCAAATTCGCGTTCATATGAAATATATCGGTTATCCATTAGTGGGAGATCCGAAATATGGTCCAAAGAAAACGATTGATTTTGGAGGACAAGTTTTACATGCAGGTGTTTTAGGTTTCGTGCATCCTAGAACAAATGAATTTATGGAATTTGAAGCACCTTTACCTCATGATTTTGTAAATTTACTTGAACAATTAAGAAAAGAGTGTTGACTTGGAAGATAATTAGTTCTATACTTTACAGAAGTAGAATAACATCAAACGACAATAAAATATGAGTACCTTTAATGGCAGTCCAGAGAGGCTGAAAAGGTAATGAGATATGTTGGATGGAATGGGTAAGGCCCTATTATATCTAATTTGGGTGAAGTGTACCCAATTTTAACAGGGGTTCCTATATTCAATTACTATACCAACATACTATTTTACTGTAACTTCAACCTCTTAAGCTGGCGGCTTAAGAGGTTTTTTTGTGCAAAGTGATTGGATTATGAAATAAGGAGGAATTTATGAATGGCTCAAGTCACAGAATTGTTAGACGCACAGGCGATGAACCGAGCGTTAACGAGAATTGCTCACGAAATTATTGAACGAAATAAGGGAATTGACAAAGTTATTTTAGTTGGCATTAGGACTCGCGGTACTTATCTTGCAAGGAGATTGGCTGAGAGAATCGAAAAAATTGAAGGTACAAAAGTTCGCACAGGTGAATTAGATATTACATTATACCGCGATGATTTATCTACGAAATTTGATGAGGACGAGCCAACTGTACAACAAGTGGATATTGATTACGTTGTGAATGATCAAAAAATAGTTCTTGTTGATGACGTGCTCTATACAGGTAGAACTGTACGCGCAGCACTTGATGCAGTGATGGATTTAGGGCGTCCTGCTCAAATTCAGCTTGCTGTATTAATTGACAGAGGACATAGGGAATTGCCAATTCGGGCAGATTATGTAGGGAAAAACATTCCGACTTCCAGTTCTGAAAAAATTGTTGTTCATGTAACAGAAGTAGACGGAAAAGATCAAGTTACTTTACACAAATCAAACTAATGAAGATAGAGAGGTAAAATTATGTCAAATCAAGTTATCGATATTAATGAAAAACCTTCTAGTGGACAACTCATTACATTAAGTTTTCAACATATGTTTGCCATGTTCGGATCGACGATTTTAGTGCCCCAATTAGTTGGGTTAAGTCCAGCGATTGCACTTTTAACAAGCGGTATTGCAACAATAATCTTTTTGATTGTAACACAATTTAAAGTACCAGCTTATTTAGGTTCATCCTTCGCATTTATTGCACCGATGTTATTAGTATCTGGCGGTTTAGATCCAGAGGGTGCAGCAGTGAATCCTGGAAATGCAATGATTGGTGCGATGGCAGTTGGATTAGTATATGGAATTGTTTCATTACTAATATATAAAACCGGCTATAAATGGATTATGAAAATATTGCCAGCTGTTGTAGTAGGACCAGTTATCATGGTAATTGGACTTG
Organism: Ureibacillus sp. FSL W8-0352; assembly: GCF_038004345.1. Taxonomy (NCBI): domain Bacteria; kingdom Bacillati; phylum Bacillota; class Bacilli; order Caryophanales; family Caryophanaceae; genus Ureibacillus; species Ureibacillus sp. FSL W8-0352. The sequence goes on from NZ_JBBOQT010000001.1 coordinate 70,889, forward strand.
GACTTGCTGGAGTAGCGGTAGATATGGCAATGAATATTTCAGTGGAACAAGTAAATTCTGATACAGGTCAAACAGAATTAGTAAAACAATATAGTGGCTGGCATTTTTCAGCAGCATTAGTGACTTTATTTGCAGCGATATTTTTCAACGTGTTCTTTAAAAATATTTTAAGCGCGATGCCAATTCTTTTAGGATTAGTAGTCGGGTATATATATTCCGCAATCATCGGTATCGTAGATTTTACAAAAGTAAAAGAAGCATCATGGTTTGCAGTCCCAGACTTTTTAATTCCTGGAATTCATTATGAGTTTAACGTAACATCAACAATTTTATTAGCCATGGTTCCAATTGTGATCGTAACGATTTCAGAACATATCGGTCACCAACTTGTATTAGGAAAAATCGTTGAACGAAACTATATTAAAGATCCAGGATTGCACCGCTCCATTCTTGGTGATGGTTTAGGTACATTTGTAAGTGCGCTAATTGGTGGTCCACCGAAAACGACTTATGGAGAAAACATTGGTGTATTAGGCATTACGAAAGTGTATTCAGTGTATGTCATCATGGGTGCTGCAGTGATTGCAATATTACTTTCATTCTTCGGTAAAGCAATGGCGTTAGTACAAACAATTCCAACAGCCGTTTTAGGAGGAATCTCCATCCTATTATTCGGGATTATCGCATCAAGTGGTCTTCGAATGGTTGTAGAAAACAAAGTTGATTTTGGTCAAAACCGCAACATGGTTATAGCATCTGTCATTTTAGTGGTGGGAATTGGTGGCGCAGCAATCAGATTTACTGAAGCATTTGCGATTGAAGGTATGGCACTTGCTGCTATTGTTGGCGTTATCTTAAACTTAATCCTTCCGGGTAGAGAAAAGAATATAGAAGAATTTAAATAAGAAGATATTCAATAATCCTTTAATGATTTGTCCAGTGAGGCAAAAAAGGAGACGAATGGCAAGTGCATACTTGTCATCCCTCCTAAGCCATGTATATGGCAATGAGTGTAAATAAAATTAGGAGGAAACTGACAATGAAGAATTTACTTTCAATGGAACATTTATCAAACGATGAAGTGTTGGCTATTTTAGAAAGAGCAAGAGAATTTGAACAGGGAGCGGAAACGAAGCTAACACGTTCCTATTATGTAGCGAATTTATTTTTTGAACCAAGCACTCGAACAAAAACAAGTTTCGAAATGGCAGAACGAAAAGTAGGATGTACAGTCATCCCCTTTGAAGCAGGATTTTCAAGTATGCTAAAAGGGGAAACTTTGTACGATACTGTAAAAACGTTGGAAATGATTGGACTTGATGCGGTTGTCATTCGGGCAAAGGAAGATGAATACTACAAAGAATTGCTTGAAGGAATTAATGTCGGCATTATTAACGCCGGTGATGGAACAGGGCAGCATCCATCCCAAAGTTTATTGGATTTATATACGATTTATAAAGAATTTGGACGCTTCAAAGGTTTAACAGTAACGATTGCAGGGGATATCTCTCATAGCAGAGTTGCAAAATCTGATGCCATCGCATTGCGACGATTAGGAGTAAATGTAAATTTCCTTTGTCCTCCTGAATGGGCCGGTGATTTTGAGGCACAGCACGCATGGAACGGTCTGTTAGAAGAAAGTGATGTGATTATGTTGCTTCGAATTCAACATGAACGACATGATGTATATTTTTCAAAGGAAAATTATCATCAACAATTTGGGTTGACACCCGAACGAGAAAAGCAAATGAAGGAACATGCAATCATCATGCACCCGGCGCCAGTCAATCGGGATGTGGAAATTGCTTCAGAACTAGTGGAATGTGGACGTTCAAGAATTTTTCAACAAGTACAAAACGGTGTATTTGTTCGAATGGCAATTCTTGAAACAATTTTGAAGGAGAGATAACATGGCGACGTTTATAGAGAATATCAAGATGTTAAATGACCACGGTGAACTTGTTGAAACAACGATTACGATTGAACAAGGCAAAATTGCTGCAATCGGTGAATCAAAACCAGAAAATGCTGAAGTAATTGATGGAAAAGGAAATTTTGTTTCTCCAGGATTTGTCGATGTACATGTTCATTTAAGGGAACCTGGTTTTGAACATAAAGAAACAATTGAAACGGGCACTCGATCAGCTGCTAGAGGTGGATTTACAACAATTTGTGCTATGCCAAATACAAAGCCTGTGCCAGATTCTGTTGAAAACCTTGAATATATTAAAGGATTAATTAAAAATAGTGCAGTGGTTCGTGTCCTTCCTTATGGCTCACTTACTGTTGATGAAGCCGGGGAAAAACGTACCAATATCGCTGAATTAAAAGAACATGGTGCTGTAGCTTTTTCAGATGATGGCGTGGGCGTTCAACTTGCTGCAACAATGTATGAACAAATGCAAGATGCAGCAAAAGTTGGTGCAATTGTTGTTGCCCATTGTGAAGATAACTCATTAATCTATGGCGGGGTAATGCACGAAGGGGTTCGTAATAAACAATTAGGATTACCTGGAATTCCAAGCGTTTGTGAATCGGTACAAATTGCACGGGACGTATTACTTGCCGAGGCAGCTGGGGCAAGATATCATGTTTGTCACGTTTCTACGAAAGAATCCGTTCGTACAGTAAGAGATGCTAAAAAAGCGGGCATTCGTGTTACTGCAGAAGTTTGTCCACATCATCTCCTATTAGAAGATATGGACATTCCAAGTGATGATGCAAATTGGAAAATGAATCCTCCGTTACGAGCTTCAGAAGATAAAAAAGCTTTAATTGAAGGATTACTTGATGGTACGATCGATTGCATCGCCACAGACCATGCACCACATACTACTGAAGAAAAATGTTGCGGAATGGTTGGAGCTCCTTTTGGAATTGTAGGATTTGAAACAGCCTTTCCATTGCTTTATACAAAATTTGTAGAAACAGGAATTTTTACACTAAAACAATTAGTGGATTGGATGGCTACAAAACCTGCTGAAATTTTCGAGCTTCCTTATGGAAAAATTGAGGTAGGTGCACCTGCTGACTTAACAATTATTGATTTAAATAAAGAGAAAACAATTGATGCAAATGAGTTTTATTCTAAAGGTCGCAATACGCCATTCAATGGATGGAAAGCAAAAGGTTGGCCGGTCATGACAATCTTTGAAGGAAATGTGGTTTATAAGGAGGAAGAATGATGAAAAAGCGTCTCTTAATTTTGGAAGATGGGACAGTATTTCAGGGAGAAGCGTTTGGAAGTGAACAAAGCAGTCAAGGAGAAGTTGTTTTCACAACTGGGATGACTGGGTATCAAGAAACAATTACTGACCCTTCTTTTTACGGTCAAATTGTAACATTTACTTATCCATTAATCGGTAACTATGGAATAAACAGCGATGATTTTGAAACGATTGCTCCTGTTATTCGAGGTGTTGTTGTTCGTGAATTAACGAAAATCCCATCAAATTTCCGTTCTGAAATCACTTTGGATGAGTATTTAAAAACACATAATATTCCTGGAATTGAAGGAATTGATACAAGAAAACTTACTCGCATCATTCGTTCAAAAGGTGCAGTTCGTGCGATGTTAACTGCAGCAGGCGAGGAAGTGAATGTAGAAGAAATTGTTAAACAATTAAATGAAACGCCTTATTTGAAAAATCATGTAAAAGAAGTTTCGACAAAAATGCCATTCCAAAGTCCTGGTAGAGGGAAACGAGTAGTGCTAATGGACTTTGGAATGAAAAACGGGATATTGCGTGAATTAAATAATCGTCATTGTGATGTTCTTGTAGTTCCTTATAATACACCTGCTGAAAAAATCATGAGTTTTCGTCCAGAAGGCATTCTATTATCCAATGGTCCAGGTAATCCCGCCGATGTAACAGAAGCTATTGAAACAATCAAAGAATTAATTGGGAAAGTTCCGATGTTTGGTATTTGCTTAGGGCACCAATTGATTGCATTGGCTTGCGGTGCGAAAAGCTATAAGTTACCTTTCGGACATCGTGGTGGAAACCATCCAGTAAAAAATCTTCAAACTGGTGTTGTTGAAATCACTTCGCAAAACCATGGTTATGTAATCGATGAAAACTCATTGGAAGGTACGGATTTAGAAATTACGCATGTTTCATTAAATGATGGTACAATCGAAGGTTTAAAACATAAAAAACATCCAGTCTTTTCAGTGCAATTTCATCCGGAAGCTTCACCAGGTCCGGAAGATTCGAACTATTTATTTGATGAATTTATTGCATTAATGGAACGAGCAGGGGAGGAAATAGCATATGCCAAAGCGTAAAGATATTGAAAGCATTTTAGTTATTGGTTCAGGTCCTATCGTTATTGGGCAAGCTGCAGAATTCGATTATGCTGGTACTCAAGCTTGTCTTGCATTAAAAGAAGAAGGATATAAAGTGATTCTAATAAACTCAAACCCTGCAACGATTATGACAGATACAGAAATTGCAGATAAGGTTTATATCGAACCGATTAGTTTAGAGTTTGTTTCCCGAATATTGAGAAAAGAAAGACCAGATGCCATACTTCCAACTCTTGGTGGACAAACTGGATTAAATATGGCAATTGAACTTCAAAAATCAGGTATTTTGGATGAATTAGGGATAGAAGTATTAGGAACAAAATTAGAAGCAATCCATCATGCAGAAGACCGTGAATTATTCAGAAGTTTGATGTTTGAATTAGGTGCTCCAGTGCCTGAATCCGACATCGTTCATAGTGTTGAAGAAGCAAAAGCTTTTGTTGAAAAAATCGGTTATCCAGTGATTGTTCGACCAGCCTTTACGCTAGGAGGTACTGGCGGAGGAATTTGTCACAATGAACAAGAGTTGGAAGAAATTGTTTCAAGCGGTTTAAAATATAGCCCAGTGAAACAATGTCTACTTGAAAAATCCATTGCAGGCTACAAAGAAATTGAGTTTGAAGTAATGCGCGACTCAAAAAATAATGCGATTGTAGTTTGTAGCATGGAAAACGTGGATCCAGTTGGTATTCATACTGGTGACTCAATTGTAGTAGCACCAGTCCAAACGTTAACTGATCGGGAATATCAGATGCTACGTAACATCTCATTAGATATTATCCGTGCATTAAAAATTGAAGGTGGATGTAACGTACAATTAGCACTTGATCCACATAGTTTTAAATATTATGTAATTGAAGTAAATCCTCGTGTTTCTCGTTCATCTGCTTTAGCATCTAAAGCAACAGGTTACCCAATTGCAAAAATCGCTGCAAAAATTGCGGTTGGTTTAACGCTGGATGAAATTAAAAACCCTGTTACTGGCACTACATATGCAGACTTCGAACCTGCCATCGACTATGTAGTGGCAAAAATTCCTCGTTGGCCATTTGATAAATTCGAATCTGCAAAACGTAATTTAGGTACGCAAATGAAAGCCACTGGGGAAGTAATGGCTTTAGGACGTAATTTTGAAGAAGCGATCTTAAAAGCAGTTCGATCTCTCGAGACTGGCCATTATCATATCGATTTAAAACATGCAAAAGATCATGATGATAACTGGATTGAAAAACGCATTAAGAAAGCAGGCGACGAACGGCTATTCTTTATCGCTGAAGCAATGCGCCGCAGTGTCGCTGTGGAACAAATTCATAAATGGTCACAAATCGATTTATTCTTCCTATATAAACTGAAAAACATTATCGACATGGAGACTGTTCTTTCTGAAAATAAAAATGATTTAGAAGTGTTAAAACAAGCAAAACGTCTAGGCTTTGCAGATCAAAAAATCGCTGAGCTTTGGGATATGGAAGCGAAAGAAATTTACGAACTTCGCAAATCGAATGGTATTGTACCGGTTTATAAAATGGTTGACACTTGTGCAGCGGAGTTTGAATCAGCAACTCCTTATTATTACGGAACTTACGAAGAAGAAAATGAATCGATTGTTTCCGATAAACCATCTGTCATCGTTCTTGGTTCTGGTCCAATCCGAATTGGACAAGGCGTTGAGTTCGACTATGCAACAGTGCATTCGGTTTGGGCAATTCAAGAAGCAGGGTATGAAGCAATTATTATCAACTCAAACCCTGAAACGGTATCAACAGACTTTTCAATTTCCGATAAACTCTACTTTGAGCCTTTAACGATTGAAGATGTAATGCACATTATCGATTTGGAAAAACCGATTGGAGTAGTAGTACAATTCGGTGGACAAACAGCAATTAACTTAGCAGATAAACTTGCAGCAAATGGTGTGAAAATTTTAGGTACATCATTAGAAGATATCGACAGAGCAGAAAATCGCGACTTGTTTGAACAAGCTTTAAAAGAATTAAAAATTCCACAGCCAGAGGGGGACACTGCGGTTTCATTGGATGAAGCATTGGAAATTGCAAAGAGAATCGGCTTCCCGGTATTGGTTCGTCCTTCTTACGTTCTTGGCGGCCGTGCGATGGAAATCGTTTATAACGAAAATGAATTGAAACATTATATGGAAAATGCGGTAGAAGCTTCTCCAGATCATCCTGTATTAATTGACCGTTATTTAACAGGAAAAGAAGTAGAAGTAGATGCGATTTCTGATGGAGAAAATGTACTCATTCCTGGCATTATGGAACATATTGAACGTGCTGGGGTTCACTCAGGTGACTCAATTTCCGTTTACCCACCGCAAAGTTTAACGCAAAAACAAATTGAAACGATTGTGGATTATACAACAAGATTGGCTAGAGGATTAAATATTGTCGGATTAATGAACATCCAATATGTCATTTCAGATGGAAATGTATATGTCATTGAAGTAAACCCTCGTGCATCAAGAACAGTGCCGTTCTTAAGCAAAATTACAAACATTCCGATGGCGAATGTTGCAACAAAAGCGATTTTAGGTCAATCAATCGTTGAACAAGGTTACGAAACAGGTCTAGTTGAAGAGAAAAAAGGTGTATACGTAAAAGTACCTGTATTTAGCTTTGCAAAACTACGACGCGTCGATATCACACTAGGACCTGAAATGAAGTCAACTGGTGAAGTAATGGGGAAAGACATTACTTTAGAAAAAGCATTATATAAAGGGTTGGTTGCTTCAGGTATAGAAATCAAACCGTATGGAACTGTGTTATTTACAGTAGCGGATAAAGATAAAGAAGAAGCAATTAGTCTTGCCAAACGTTTCCAATCTGTAGGTTATCGCATCATGGCGACAGAAGGAACAGCGAAAAAATTTGAAGAAGCAGGTATTCGAACAGAAGTAGTAGATAAAATTGGTGGCAAAGGTAAAACGTTGGTGGATGTAATCCAAAACGGTGATGCCCAAGTTGTAATTAATACTTTAACGAAAGGAAAACAACCTGCCCGCGACGGTTTCCGCATTCGTCGAGAAACTGTTGAAAACGGCATTCCTTGTTTAACATCATTAGATACAGCTAACGCTTTAATAACAGTCATTGAATCCATGACATTTGCAATACAGGAAATGCCGAAAGCGGAGGTATATTCATGATTCGACAAGAACGTATGACGGTAGTAAGCCAAAGGGAAATTGCAAAAGACATTTTTGAAATGACTTTGCAAGGTCAAATTGTTCAGGAGATGTCTCCTGGACAATTTGTTCATATACGAGTTTCAGATTTGTTGGAGCCTTTGTTAAGACGCCCAATTAGTATAGCGAATATTCAGAAAGAAGCAGAAGAATTTACAATTATTTATCGAGCACAAGGTAGAGGGACAAAAGTTTTATCTCAGAAACAAGTAGGCGATGAGGTGGACGTATTAGGTCCTCTCGGTAACGGTTTTCCAGTTGAAGAAGCACGTGAAGGTGAAACGGCTCTTCTTGTTGGAGGAGGGATTGGTGTTCCACCCCTCTATGAACTGTCAAAACAGTTAAATGCTAAAGGCGTTCGGACTATCCATGTACTTGGTTTCCAAACAGAAGAAGTAGCGTTTTATGAAGAAGAGTTTACAAAATTAGGCGAAACCTATTATGTAACGGATGACGGATCAAAAGGTTTTAAAGGATTCGTTACGGATTTATTGAATGAATTAAATCCAGATTTTAATATCTTTTATTCATGTGGCCCGCTGCCGATGTTAAGAGCATTAGCTTCAATGTATGAGGAGAAAAAAGGATATTTATCCCTTGAGGAACGTATGGGCTGCGGCATTGGTGCTTGTTTTGCTTGCATTTGCAAAACGGAAGAAGGGCAAGAGAAAGACTACGTTAAAATTTGTTCAGATGGTCCTGTATTTGAGAAAGGAGTTGTGAAATTATGAATCGATTAGATATCCAACTCCCTGGTTTACAATTAAAAAATCCGATTATGCCTGCTTCTGGTTGTTTCGGATTTGGCCGTGAATATGCCGGGTTGTATGACCTTTCCAAGTTGGGAGCCATTATGATTAAAGCAACGACAGTAGAACCCCGACTTGGAAATCCGACGCCTCGTGTAGCAGAAACACCTGCTGGAATGCTGAATGCCATCGGATTACAAAATCCAGGACTCGAAAAAGTCATGGCTGAAGAATTACCTTGGTTAGAACGCTTTGATGTGCCGATTATCGCTAATGTAGCAGGTACTACACCGGAAGATTATGTGGAAGTGGCAAGACGCATTTCAACTGCTCCAAATGTAAAAGCATTAGAATTAAATATTTCTTGCCCGAATGTTAAGCAAGGAGGCATTACGTTCGGAACAGACCCTGTGATTGCTAGAGAACTTGTAGAACAAGTGAAGGCCGTTTCTCAAGTTCCTGTATATGTGAAACTTTCACCTAATGTAACGAATATCGTGGAAATGGCACAAGCGGTTGAAATAGGCGGAGCCGATGGAATTACGATGATTAATACATTATTGGGCATGCGACTCGATGAAAAAACTGGAAAACCAGTCATCGCCAATGTTACAGGAGGACTATCCGGTCCAGCGGTAAAACCGATTGCTTTACGAATGGTTTATGAAGTATATAAAGCGGTAGATATTCCGATTATCGGTATGGGTGGCATTTCTTGCGTTCAAGACGTAATCGACTTTATGTCTGCTGGTGCATCAGCAGTTGCAGTAGGTACAATGAACTTTATCGATCCTTTCATTTGTCCGAATATAATTGATGCCCTTCCAGCGAAGTTAGATGAGCTTGGAGTAAAGCATATTAAAGAGATTATCGGAAGGAGCCATCGTTAATGAACAAACCGATTATCGCGTTAGATTTTCCGAGTGAAATTGAAGTTTTTCAGTTTTTAAACCAATTCGATGAAAAATTGTTTGTAAAAGTTGGAATGGAGCTTTTTTATCAAGAAGGTCCTGATATTGTAAGAAAAATTAAGGATTTAGGACATGATATATTCCTTGATTTAAAACTTCATGACATTCCAAATACAGTGAAATCTGCAATGAAAGGGCTAGCTCGTTTGGGCGTTGATTTAGTAAATGTGCATGCAGCCGGCGGAAAAAATATGATGGAAGCAGCCATTGAAGGATTAGAGGCAGGAAGTGCTGACAAAAGGCCAATGCTCATTGCCGTGACTCAATTAACGTCTACAACGGAAGAACAAATGCAAAAGGAGCAAAAAATCCCATTATCCTTGTTAGATTCAGTATTGCATTATGCACAATTAACGAAAGATGCTGGATTAGATGGAGTTGTTTGCTCTGTTCATGAAGCAAAAAATATTGCGGAGGTATGTGGAGAAACGTTCTTACGAGTGACACCTGGAATTCGACTGCCTGGTGGAGATGCTCACGATCAGAAACGGATTGCAACTCCTGACTATGCCCGAATTAATGGCTCTTCTTATATTGTTATTGGACGAGCAGTGACTAAAGCAGAAAATCCTGTAGAAGCTTATAAAAAGGTATGCCAACTTTGGGAGGGAATTTAATGGCTATTGAAAAAGAAATTGCCCAAATCATGTTATCAGTAGGTGCTGTTGAATTAAACGCATCGGAATTATTTACTTGGGCAAGTGGAATTAAATCACCCATTTATTGTGATACACGTTTAACCATTTCTTATCCAGAAGCAAGAAAACAAATTGCGAAAGGTTTAGCGGAAAAAATTAAAGAACATTTTCCTGAAACAGAAGTGGTTGCAGGCACAGCAACAGCAGGAATTCCTCATGCTGCATGGGTGAGTGATGTATTACAATTGCCAATGGTATATGTGCGTTCCAAACCGAAAGATCATGGACGAGGCAATCAAATTGAGGGGAAACTAGAACCAGGTCAGAAGGTAGTTGTTGTAGAAGACATCATTTCAACTGGCGGTTCATCACTTACTGCAGTAAAAGCATTAAGAGATGCAGGATGCGAAGTCGTGGGTGTTGTATGTGTTTATACATACAATTTGCCAAAAGCCGAGGATGCTTTTGAAAATGAGGGTATAAAGTATGTCAGCTTAACGAATTTCGACTATTTAATTGAAGCGGCAAAAGATTCTGGTGCTATTAAGTCCGACGATATTCCATTCTTAAAAAATTGGCATGAAGATTTGAAAGCTGGTAGATTATAATAAAAAAATTCTCCTGAGTCATTAAAATGATTCAGGAGAATTTTTTTTAAGCAAAACCAGGAAAAAATCTCCAGTAGATGCAGTATGGGATGAAAAGAAGGTAACCCATTAGAATGACCAAATAGCCGATTTTTCTTTTTTTCGAAACATTTCTATACAATTGATAATACAATCCAAACAGTAACATGGTCAAAATACCAGTAATCACAGGTACATACAGCAATATTTGTACGAGTTTTGGTAGGCCAAAAGCAACTGCAGGGAACCCAGCTATTTGATTTATAAAACATAATTGAAAGATTGGAAATGGAAATGAAAGATTTAATAAACTAATTACTCCACAGAGTTGAAGGAAAGGCAATTCCATATAAGCATAGAATTTCTTATTTCTTTTAATAAAATGGATGATTGAATAGATGAGTGTTATGACAAATAGTATTGTAAAAATAGTTAGGAACACTAGCTGTGATATCACTTTTTCATACCAAGGAATTTTTTCATAAGTGGTGTGATAACCATTACCTGTATGCATCAATAATTTTCCGTCAAGATTTTCAAAAGCAACATATCCTTCCATATCACTACGTTGAAACAGCATCGGTTCAATTTGTGTGAGCGTTGCTTCTTTTTCAAATCCTCCCCAACCTGCTGTATCGCCTGGACCTGAAACAACAAGTTGTAAAGTGCCATCATGATTTGCAGTAATATCAATCATCATCCCGGAGAAAAAGCTACCAACTTTCATGATATTTTGATGTTGCTGGATTGCTCGATAAGTACCTTCTAATTTCTTTGCTTCCTCTAATGTTAAGGGAATACCAGTCTTTTTTGCTTTCTTTTCAAAAAAGTAATCGAAAAAAGTAGTGGTTAATTCATTAAGTAAATCATCTCCTCGAATATTTTGAAAATATACGAATCCTATTTGTTCTTCAGGTATAAACAACATTCTGGTTGTTACTCCAAATCCACTGCCATCTCTAACAAGTGCCCTTTTGTTGTTTTGAAAGAATTCAAAAAATCCATAAGTAACACCTGCTAGATTGTTATGTCCACGGTATTGCGGTTGAATCATAGATTGTACTGCTTCTTGTTTTAATATTTCGATTCCATCAAATGTGCCATTTTTCATTAAGGCAATTAGTAAATTGCTAACTTCTGCTGGAGTGCTACTTAGACCTCCTGAAGGCGGAGTGGAGCCATATAAAAACTCTGTTTCAATAAACTTATTATCTTCAAATAAATAGGTAGTGGCTAGACTATGTTGTAATGACTTTGGAATGGTTTGAGAGAATGTACTGTAGTTCATAGAAAGCGGCTGAAGAATTTTTTCCTTTACATAAACATCAAATGTTTTTCCAGTGATATTTTCAATAATATGAGCAGCTAATACGGAACCCATTCCACCGTAGGCAATGCCCGTACCGGGTTGAATAGTTGGTTTTCTCAAATCTTTTATTAATGTGTCATGAAGAGGCGGAATGGCATCCGCATTTAACACAAAAGTTCCAACATCTTTAGATGGAAAGCCTTCTGTATGGGTAAGCAAATGGTGAATTTTAATTCCTTTCAATCGATGGATAAGTGGATCATCTTCTGCTAAATATTTTGATACTTCATCATGAACCGATAATTTGCCTTCTTCTTGCAATTTTAAAATTGCCATCAGTACATAAATTTTTGATAATGAAGCAACCCGAAATAGAGTCTTTTCTGGGTCAACCCCAATTTTTTTATCAATATTTGCGTAGCCGTATCCTTTTGAAATTATTCTTTTTCCATCTTTCACTAATATGAAACCGACACCTGGAACATGCTTTTTTGACATCTCCTTTGAAAAAAATTCATCAAAAAACTGTTCGATTTCAGCTTGTGATTTATGAAATTCTGATGCCTTTGCCTTTTGAGGTGATTGAATGAGAAATGCAAATAGTAGGACGAATATACTGAGGCAATGAATAAATTTGAATTGCATCATTATTCCTCCTGAAAATTTTACAGATGAATCGTTAATTTCTATGCATTTATAGAGTAATTAATAACTTGGTAATGCAATAATATTGAGCCAATATTTTAACAAAAGGTGTTTGGAAAAAAGAGGTTGTTGATTATTTTTAGTAAGGCTCAAGCTTTAGGGTTATTTATAAACCAGAAGGCTTGAATTATTTTAAAAAAATAGTACAAACCGTCGTATAGGTTTGCACTACAATAATAAAAAGATCAATCTTTTTTCTTAAGTTTTAATACAACTTCTTCATCCGGTGTGACATAGAGCGTTTTTTGCTCAAAATAAATCACGAAACCTGGTTTTGCTCCATTCGGCTTTTTCACATGTCGAATTTTCGTATAGTCTACTGGTACAGAAGAGGAGCTTCTTGCTTTGCTAAAATAGGCGCTTAATATAGCAGCTTCTTTCAATGTTGTCTCGTCTGGATTATCCGAATGAATGACGACATGTGATCCTGGAATATCTTTTGTGTGAAGCCAAGTATCGGATTTTTTAGCTAATTTAAAGGTTAAATAGTCGTTTTGTTTATTGTTTTTGCCGACCGATATAGGAACCCCTGTTGATGACATAAATTTTTCAGGAACAGGTTTTAATTGTTTTTGCTTTTGTTTTTTGTTTCGTTTTTTCAAATAGCCTTGTTCTGCTAGTTCATCACGAATTTCTTCAATATCCGTTGGGCTTGCTTGGTTTACTTGGTTGATGAGCATTTCAAAATATTCAATTTCCTCTTTTGTTTTATCAATTTGCTCTTTTACCCGAATGAGCGCATGTTTAGCTTTATTGTATTTCGAATAATAGCTTTGGGCATTTTCGATAGGTGTTTTTCTTTCATCTAATGGTATTGTCAATTCTTGTTCATTGTAGTAATTCGTTACGGTAACTTCCTTCATGCCTTTGTCGAATTGGTATAAATTAGCCATTAATAGTTCGCCATATAATTGGTATTGATCTAATTTGGAAGCTTGTTCTAAATCTTTATGTAACTTTTTTAATTTTGTTTTCAATTTATTGATTTCATTTTGTAAAAAGCGTTCTAAGTCGCCCGCTTGTTGTTTTACACGGTCCCTTTCAGCTCTTGCGTAAAATGCTCGGTCTAGGAGGGAGCTTAAATCAACAAAAAACGTATTTTTCCTCGATACATGAGTAATTGTTGTCGGTGAAAAATAAGGTTTTCCATCAACTTCTAAATAAGTAGGATTAGCACTAGCAAGAATTTCGTTTATAAACGTGCGGAATATTTCAATTTTATTGTTTTCGTCCTTCATTCGATGCAATAATTCTTTAGCATGAAAAGGAGAAAATCCAGCAAAATGAGCAACTACTTCTTGTGATGTTTTTTCATTTGAGAAAAAGTTCGTAATCTCCTCATCAGATATTGTAATCGGATTGGCTTTTTGTTGTGCTGGTGGATGGATATACTCAAATCCTGGAAGCACTGTTCGATAACTGTTAACGGAAGGTGGTAAATGTTTTAATCCATCGATGATTTTATTTTCATCGTCAACTAAAATTAAATTACTATGTCGTCCCATTATTTCAACGATTAACTTCCGAGTCACTTGGTCACCAATTTCGTTTTTACTTTCAATGTGAAAAGTAATCAATCTCTCAAAACCATTGTTTTCAATTCGAGTAATAATGCCGCCTTCAATATGTTTGCGGAGGAGCATGCAAAACATTGGTGGTTCTTGTGGATTTTCAATCGATTCTTTTGTTAAGTGAACTCGTGCATATGATGGGTGAATAGAAAATAATAATTTTTCATTTTTCCCTCTTGCTCGGATATGGAGCACTACTTCCAATGCATTTGGTTGATGAACTTTTGAAATTCGACCAGTTTCAAGTCTCTTCAACTCATTGATCATCGCTACTGTAAATAATCCATCAAATGCCATAATTGTTCCTCTTTTCTTGAAAAATCACTGATATATTATTTTATCATGTTTTTATATCTCTGCATTGATTCTAATGCAATTCATAAAATATTTAAAGTTTAATGAGAAGAAGCATTTGACATTTTAAAACCTTTGAATTATCTTATTATTGAACAGTGGTCAATTAATTTAATGCAACTAGAATGACTGGAGGATTTATTATGGCAAGAGATGCGTCTAAACCTGTCCTTACGCCAAAAATGATTATGGATGTTGCAAGAGATTTATTCGTAAAAAATGGCTATCAGCAAGTTTCGATGCGTCAAATTGCAAAAGAACTTGGCTGTTCCCACGGTGCTTTGTATTATCATTTTCAAAGTAAAGCAGAATTATTTTTTGCATTGGTGAAGGAATATTTTGTTCTATTAGAACAGGAATTAAACAATGTATTAGAGAAGGACATTGAAAATTTAGAAAAACTTGAGCAATGTATGCTTGGGTATATCAAGTTTGGTTTAAACCATCAGAGCCATTATGAAATAATGTTTATGCTAAAAGATGATGAGGTACGCAATTTCATCAATGAACAACCGATGAAGGTATATGAGAAGTTTGCCAATGCTTTATACACATTATCAAATAAAAAATTGCAATTAAAGGATATATGGTCAATTTTTATTTCTTTGCATGGTTTTGTTAGTCACTATTTATCCCATGTTGTAAGTTATGAAGATATAGAGAATGCAGCAATTCATCACGTAAAATTTTTACTTAAAGGTGTGTGTTAATTTTTTTATATTTATTTAACCAGCGGTCAATAAAATGTATTGAACATTTAATTGACCACTGGTTAACAAAAAGGGAGGAGTTTTTTTATGAAAAAAGTATTAGTTCTTGGTGCTTCAGGTAATATGGGAGCGGCACTTGTAAAAGAATTTTGTAATCGTGGAATTGAAGTAAAAGCATTTGCACGAAATAAGGAAAAATTAGAAAGACTATTTAATAATGAGGAACGAGTGGAAATCGTCCAAGGAGATTTATTTAATCAAACAGATTTACTTCATGCAGCACAAGATGTTGATTTAATCGTTCATTCAGTGAATATACCTTATCAAGAGTGGAAAAAACTACCTGTATTAATGGACAATGTTATTCAAACTGTAAAAAAGTACAACATAAAATTTGCTTATGTTGATAATATATATGCTTATGGTCGAAGTGTTGGCAAAAAAATGACGGAGGATATGCCGAAAAATCCTCATACAAAAAAAGGAAAAATCCGATTGCAATTAGAAAACATGATCAAGAATTCTGGAATTAAATATACTATTGCTCATTTCCCAGATTTTTACGGTCCGAATGCCGCTAATACATTATTATATACAACAATCAATGCTGTAATAAACAATAAAAAGGCCATGTTTATAGGGAATCCAAAGTTGGCGAGGGAATACATTTATTTGCCTGATGGAGCAAAGGCTTTTGTAAACTTGGTATTGAATGAAAAGGCTTATGGGCAAGAGTGGAATATTCCTTCTTACGGTCCGATTACCGGGGAAGAAATCATTCAAATGATCCGTGAGCTTACGGGATATGATAAAAAAATCTCCATTGTAACGAAAAGAATGGTTCAAATGGTGGGATTATTCAACCCATTTATGCGTGAATTTTCGGAGATGTTTTATTTAATTGATGAACCTGTTATTTTAAACGGTGAAAAATATGAGCGGGAAATCGGTCCCCTACCAAAAACATCATACTATGATGGACTAAGAGAAATTTTTCAAATAAAATAAAAAAGCTAAGTTCATCTTCTAATAATGGATAAATACGTTATAATTTTTTAATCATGTGTTATAATTGGAGCATAGCTTTATGAAAGGTGTGACTTACCTTGGTGCGTAGTATGACTGGTTTTGGCAGAGGTGTCACAACTACGAATGATTATCAACTGACAGTAGAAATTCGCTCAGTGAATCATCGCTTTTTAGAAATTTATACAAAATTTCCAAAAGAGTGGTTAGAGGCAGAACTGCTTGCAAAAAAAATCATATCCCAATATGTAAAACGAGGGAAATTTGATTGTTTAGTAAACTTAAAACTTACTGGTGAAGAAGTAAAAGATTTTAAAATTAATTGGTCTCTTATTGAAGCCTATAAAAATGCAAAAGATGAACTTCGCCAAGTAATCCCAATAGATGAGCAATATTCTATGCAAGAAGTGCTATCATTAGAAGGTGCACTTTTATATGAAAAAAAGGAGTTAACACCAGAAGAGATTGCATCTAGTGTTGAAATTGCTGTCCGAGAAGCGATGGAAAAATTAGTGGAAATGCGAGAGCGAGAAGGACAAGAATTAAAACAAGTGTTGCTCGAATATAATGATGAGCTTAAAGCGCAAGTAAAATTTATTCGTGAACATTCGCAAGATGCAGTAAAAAAACATCGAGAAAAATTGACAGAAAGATTAGCAGAAATTGCAGATGTGGAAGAAGTAGAAGATAGAATACTTGCTGAAGTCGCTATTTTCGCTGATCGGATTGATATATCGGAAGAATTGGACCGACTTGAAAGTCACTTCCAGCAGTTAGAAGAGACGTTAGAAGAACCTTTTTCCATAGGAAGAAAATTAGATTTCCTTATGCAAGAAATGCTCAGAGAAATTAATACAATTGGGTCGAAAAATCAGTCTGTAATCATTTCACCAGTGGTTGTTCAATCAAAAACTATTTTAGAAAAAATGCGAGAACAAGTTCAAAATATTGAATAAGCTTGGAAAGGTAGTAATAAGGGAGAGTATGAAATCGATGAAAAAAGAGCGCGGATTATTAATTGTTCTTTCTGGCCCATCTGGTGTTGGGAAAGGAACAGTAAGAAAAGAGCTTTTTAAACAACCGAATACAAATTATGAATACTCCATTTCAATGACAACTCGAAAACCTCGTGAGGGAGAAGTCGATGGAGTCGATTATTTTTTTAAAACTCGAGAAGAGTTTGAAAAATTAATCGAGGAGGGAAAACTATTAGAGTATGCTGAATTTGTAGGCAACTATTATGGCACCCCTCTCGATTATGTAAATGAAACATTGGATGCAGGCCGCGATGTTTTTTTAGAAATCGAAGTTCAAGGAGCGGCTCAAATTCGCGAAAAAGTTCCGGAAGCTCTTTTCATCTTTTTAGCACCTCCTAGTTTGTCGGAGTTAGAAAGACGATTAATAGGTCGCGGTACAGAAACGGAAGAAATTATTCAAAAGAGAATTGAAACTGCAAAAGAAGAACTTGAAATGATGAGTTTATATGATTATGTTGTAGAAAATGATGAAATTCAAAAAGCTTGTGAAAAAATAAATGCAATCATCATGGCTGAACATTGCCGCCGTGAACGTGTTGAAAAAAGATATTTATCGATGTTGAAAGGAGAATGATGATGTTATATCCATCCATTGATGTGTTGAAAGGAAAAGTAGACTCCAAATATTCATTAGTTAGTTTAGCATCAAAACGTGCCCGTCAATTACAAGAACTTGGAAACTTTAAATTGTCTGAGTATAAATCACATAAACCAGTTGGGAAAGCGTTGGAAGAAGTTGCTGCAGGTTTATTAGAAATGGAAATCCAAGATGCTAACAAAGTTTATTCTGATGAACACAATAGAAGTAAAATTTAATGTAAAACTACGAGTAGCTCCCGGAGAAACATTCTTTGGGAGCTTATCCTTTGAAAGGGTGAAAGTTGATGAGTCGAAAAATTTTACTAGGAGTGTCTGGCGGTATTGCGGTTTACAAAGCAGTAGCATTAGTAAGTAAATTAACTCAAGCAGGGTTTCAAGTAAAAGTAATTATGACCGAATCAGCGATGAAATTTGTTACACCCCTTACTTTCCAAGTGATGTCAAAAAATGATGTGTATATTGATACGTTCGACGAAAAAGATCCAAGTTCAATTGCCCATATTGAATTAGCTGACTGGGCGGATTTAGTGATTGTTGCACCTGCGACAGCGAATATCATTGGTAAACTTGCCAATGGAATTGCTGATGATATGTTGACAACAACACTGCTCGCTACAACGAGCCCAGTATGGATTGCCCCAGCTATGAACGTGCATATGTATGAACATCCTGCTGTAAAACGCAATATCGCACAGCTTGCAAGAGACGGCTATTCCTTTATTGAACCATCAGAAGGGTATTTAGCTTGCGGATACGTTGGTAAGGGACGATTAGAAGAGCCGGAGAAAATAACGGAGTTAGTGATTCAATATTTTGAAAGAGAAGAGAAAAAATGATGATTGCCGAAGTCATTGTTGACGTGTCCGCATATCCAGTCGACCGCCCTTTTGATTACTTCATTCCAGAACAAGTAGAAGAGCTTATTGAATGTGGTTGTCGAGTAAAAGTGCCTTTTGGAAATCGGAATGTTCTCGGATTTGTTATTGGGATTAAGAATGAGACGGATGTTCCGTTAGATAAAATTAAGCCAATCGCGTCATTACTCGATATTGAGCCGGTATTGACAAGTGAAATGCTTCAATTGGCAAAATGGTTGAAACAAGAAACGATTTGTTATGAAATCGATTGCCTACAAGTAATGTTGCCATCAGCACTTAGGGCAAAGTATGAAAAAATGGTCGTTCTTCAAACTAATGTAGAAAATTTAGATGAACCTTTAAAACATTACTTCCACAAGTCGACAAAAGTGAACTATAAAGAATTTGAGAAAAATAATTTGCTCATCCCTTTAAAAAAAGCGTTAAATAAGAAATTACTTTCCCTTGAAAACGTAGTTAAACAAAAAGGCCAAGTAAAAGAAATTAGGAAAGTAAAAGTTTCAGATAATCTTCAACTTCTTCAAGAAGTATATGATAAGTTATCCAACCGTGCCAAAAAACAAAAACAACTGCTTTTATGGATGAAACAACACGTTGGGGAAATATTGGAACCTGATTTTATTTACAAGGAAACAAACTGTTCCCCTCAAGTGTTACAAGCAATCATTGAGCAAGGTGCTGCTGAATTTATATTAGAAGAAGTGTATCGAAATCCTTTTAAGAAGGATGTTAAAAAAACAGATTTTTTAACTTTAACAGAGGAACAAAAACAAGCATTACATAAAATTGTAGAAGCGATGGACAATCGTTCCCCTGAAACTTTCTTATTACATGGGGTAACCGGAAGCGGTAAAACGGAAGTTTATTTGCAGGCAATTCAGCATTGTATTCAGCAAGGTAAAGATGCGATTGTACTTGTTCCAGAAATTTCCCTCACTCCGCAAATGACAAATCGCTTCCGTTCAAGATTTGGTGAACTTGTTGCGGTGATGCATAGCGGTTTGTCAATCGGTGAAAAGTACGATGAATGGAGGAAAGTTCATCAACAAAAAGTGAAGGTTGTTGTCGGTGCGCGATCCGCAGTATTTGCTCCCTTTGAAAATGTAGGACTCATCATCCTCGATGAAGAGCATGAATCGTCTTATAAACAAGAAGATACACCGAGATATCATGCAAGGGATGTTGCCATTTGGAGAAGTAAATATCATCATTGTCCAGTGATTTTAGGAAGCGCTACGCCAAGCCTTGAATCCTACGCTCGTGCTAGAAAAAACGTGTATAAATTATTGACATTAAAAGGGCGTGCATTAAATCAACCCCTACCGACTGTTGAAATTGTTGATATGAGGGAAGAATTAAAAAAGGGAAATCGTTCCATGTTTTCTGAAAAATTAACTGAGTCCATTCGTGATCGGTTAAAAAAGAAAGAGCAAATCGTGTTGTTTTTAAATCGGAGAGGGTATTCTTCCTTCGTTTTATGCCGAGATTGCGGAACGGTGATGCAATGTGAAAATTGTGATATTTCCTTAACATATCATCGCTACAATGAAAAATTAAAATGCCATTATTGTGGATATGAACAGTTTGTACCAACAATTTGTCCAGAATGTAGTAGCGACCATATTCGTTATTTTGGAACAGGTACTCAAAAAGTGGAAGAAGAATTGATGAAACTCTTTCCAGAGGCAAGGGTATTAAGAATGGATGTAGATACGACAAAACAGAAAGGTGCACATGAGGCGATATTAGAGAATTTTGGAGCTGGCAAAGCGGATATACTGCTCGGAACTCAAATGATTGCCAAAGGATTGGACTTTCCAAACATTACCCTTGTTGGTGTACTAAGTGCCGATACTTCGCTGCATTTGCCAGATTTTCGCGCAGCTGAGCGGACATTCCAACTGCTTACTCAAGTAAGTGGTCGTGCGGGTAGAGCGGAAAAGCATGGTGAGGTAATTATTCAATCCTACACACCGGAACATTATGCAATTGAACTTGCGAAAACCCAACAATATGAACCATTTTATGAAAGAGAAATGATGGTTCGCCATGGTGCGGCATATCCACCATATTATTTTATAGCACTCATCCAAGTAGCACATGAAGACGTATTGTTAGCAGCAGAATATGCTAATAAATGTGCAGAATTTCTTCGTACTCATCTTTCTTTTAATGCTTCTATTATTGGACCGACGACAGCAGGCATCGTTCGTCTGCAAAATAGATATCGCTATCAATGTTTGATAAAATACAAAATAGAGCCGAATTTAATTCCAACATTTTTACAGTTATTGAAAATATATCGTACGGATTGGATAAAAAAGGGTGTCGTATTAACAATTGATTTAGACCCCTCCATGATTTAAATAGAAAGAGGTTACCTAATGATTAGAGAAATCGTAAAGCATCCGGCAAAAGTATTAACACAGCCATGTAAAGAAGTAACAGTAATTGATGAAGAGATTATCTCTTTATTAGATGATATGTACGAAACGATGGTTGAATATGACGGTATGGGTATTGCTGCTCCTCAAGTTAATGTTCCCCTTCGTATTGCCATTGTTGAGTTAGGTGAAGAGCGAACATTGATTGAAATGATTAACCCTACAGTCATCGAAACGGACGGTTCATCAGTGGACATCGAAGGTTGTTTAAGTTTCCCTGGGCTTTATGGAGAAGTGGAAAGACCGAATTATGTTAAAATTGAAGCCCATGATCGAAACGGTCAAGTATATCAATTGGAAGCAACGGATTACGATGCTCGCTGTATTTTACATGAAATTGACCATTTAGATGGCATTTTATTCAATTCTAAAATTACACGTGTCTATACTGAAGAAGAATTAGAGGAAATGTTCGAGGAGGAGGAAGAATAAAATATGACAAAAATCGTGTTTATGGGTACTCCGGAATTTTCAGTTCCTATTTTGCGCATGCTTCATGAAGAAGGATATGAAGTTGCAGCAGTCGTCACGCAACCGGACCGTCCTGTTGGAAGAAAACGGGTGCTAACTCCTCCTCCAGTAAAAGAAGAAGCACTTCGTTTAGGATTAAAAGTTCTTCAACCTGAGAAATTAAAAGGTTCTGAAGAAATGAGCGAATTAATTCATATGAATCCCGATTTAATTGTTACGGCTGCTTATGGTCAAATCTTGCCAAAAGAGTTGTTGGAAGCGCCAAAATGGGGATGCATTAATGTGCATGCATCGCTATTGCCAAAATATCGCGGTGGTGCGCCGATTCATCAAGCCATTATTGACGGAGAAGAGAAAACAGGCGTTACCATTATGTATATGGCAGAAAAATTAGATGCGGGTGATATCATTTCCCAAAGAGAAATCCCTATTGAAGAAATGGACCATACGGGCATCATGTTTGAAAAACTGAGCCTTTTGGGAAGAGATTTATTAAAGGATACGCTTCCTAGCATCCTAAATGGTACAAATGAACGCATTCCGCAGGATGAAACAAGAGCGACTTTTGCACATAATATTACAAGGGAACAAGAGCGAATAGATTGGACAAAAAGTGCGAGAAGTATTTATAACCAAGTGCGTGGCCTACATCCATGGCCGGTTGCCTATACAACCTTTAAAGGTGACAATGTGAAAATTTGGTGGGCAAAAGTAGGTGACTCACAAGTTACAGCTCGTCCTGGTGAAGTGGTGAAAATTGAAAAAGATTATTTTGAAGTGGCTACTGGTGAAGGAACCCTTGCAATAATCGAATTACAACCTGCAGGTAAAAAACGCATGTCAGCGGAAGATTATTTACGTGGCATGGGTTCAAAATTGCAGATTGGAGATTTATTTGAATGAGAAAGAAGAAGAAAAGTATTCATATTTGGGATGGTAATGTGCGAGATGCGGCGTTAAGCATACTACTTGCCGTAGACAAGAACCAAGCATATTCCAACCTATTATTAAACCAAACAATCAATAAATATCATATTGAAGCAAAAGATCGGGCCTTGCTGACGGAATTAACCTATGGAACTCTTCAATATAAATATGCCTTGGATTATTATTTAGAACCGTATATTCGTGGCAAAATAGAACAATGGATTCGATGGCTTTTAAGACTTTCGGTTTACCAAATGGTCTATTTATCGAAAATTCCTGAGCATGCAATTGTTCATGAAGCTGTAGAAATTGCCAAAAGGAGAGGCCACAAAGGAATTGCTTCCATGGTGAATGGTATTTTGCGAACTATCACCAGAATGGGCATTCCGTCGCTAGAAAAAATAAAAGATCCGATTGAGCGTATAGCTATAGAAACAAGCCATCCTAGATGGATTGTAGAAATGTTTGTTGACTCATATGGACTAGAAAAAACGGTTGCTATGTTAAAAGAGAATAATATTCCTCCGAAGCAAACTGTCCGAGTGAATACTTTAAAAGCTACAGTAGGTGAAGCAATAGAGTTATTAGCTCAAGAAGATATTCAAGCAGAACAAAGTAAAGTAATTCCACAATGTTTAAATCTATTAAACGGACAAGCTGCTAGAACGGAAACTTTTCGACAAGGCATCATAACGATTCAAGATGAGAGTTCAATGATGCCAGCAATCGTTTTAAATCCAAAGCCGGGCGAACGGGTACTAGATATGTGTGCCGCTCCTGGTGGAAAAACGACTCATATGGCAGAAATCATGAAAAATGAAGGTTCCATTCTTGCAACGGATATTCATCCTCATAAATTAGATTTAATTGAAGAAAACTGTGCAAGGCTTGGAATTAATATTGTTGAAACAGCGCCAATTGACGGTAGGAAAGCAGCGGAATTATTACAGCCTGAATCATTCGATGCAATCCTTGTTGATGCACCATGCTCTGGATTAGGTGTTATGCGTCGAAAACCGGATATCAAATATACAAAAAGAGAAGAGGATTTTGACCGCTTACATGAAATTCAATTGGAGCTGTTAGATAATGCTGAAAAATTATTAAAACCTGGTGGAAGACTTGTGTATAGCACATGCACAGTCAGTAAAAAAGAAAATGAAGGAACAGTCGAGGCATTTTTAGCGTCTCACCCTGAGATGAAACTTGTACCTATAAAACATTTGCCAAAGCAATTATTAGAAGCACAGCACGAAGGAATGCTGCAAGTTTTTCCACAAGACTTTGGAAGTGATGGTTTCTTTGTTGCTGCCTTTGAAAAAGTTAAGTAAAAAGGAGAATCCTATTTAATGGATAACGCTATTTTAAATGAACGTATAAATGAATTAGTTGAATATGCAGAATCATCACAGAAACGTGTAAAAAAAGAAAAACCACAATTAAAAGAATCCATTTATTCATTAACATTGGATGAATTAAAACAATGGTTGAATGAAAAACGAGAAAAGCCATTCCGTGCTACACAAATTTATGAATGGCTTTATAATAAGCGGGTTAAAACTTTTGATGAAATGACAAATTTATCGAAGCAATTGCGAGATAAACTTAAAGAAAACTTTGCATTTACAACCCTTTCAACGATTGTAAAACAAGAATCAAAAGATGGAACAATCAAATTTTTATTTCAATTACAAGACAACTATTCCATTGAAACGGTATTAATGCGCCATGATTATGGAAACTCCGTCTGTGTGACAACGCAAGTGGGTTGTCGGATTGGTTGTACTTTTTGTGCGTCAACTTTAGGCGGATTAAAAAGACATTTGCTTGCAGGAGAAATCGTTGAGCAAGTGGTCAAAGTGCAACAAACGTTAGATGAAGTCGGAGAAAGAGTATCCCATGTGGTGATTATGGGAATCGGTGAACCATTCGATAATTATGATGCAATGATGAAGTTTTTAAAAGTCATCAATCACGAAAAAGGCTTAAATATTGGAGCGCGTCATATAACTGTTTCTACCTCTGGTATAATACCTAAAATTTATCAGTTCGCGGATGAACAATTGCAAATTAATTTCGCATTGTCTCTTCACGCACCAAATCAAGAACTGCGTGAACGTTTAATGCCGATTGCTAGAGCGTATAAGTTAGATAAATTAATGGAAGCAATACGCTATTATACGAATAAAACTGGACGCCGTGTCACATTTGAGTATGGGTTGTTCGGTGGTGTAAACGATTCTATTGAGCACGCAGAAGAACTAGCCCAACTGATAAAAGGAATTAAAAGCCATGTCAATTTAATTCCCGTAAACTACGTACCAGAGCGAGATTATGTGCGTACTCCAAGAAATCAAATATTTGCCTTTGAAAAAGCATTAAAAAAGAATGGCATCAATGTAACAATTCGCAGAGAGCATGGCTCAGATATTGATGCAGCGTGTGGGCAATTACGGGCGAAAGAGAGAGTTCACGAGACGAGGTGACAATTGTGAAGTTTACGGTTGAAAGTGATGTAGGGAGAAAAAGAGTTGTTAATGAAGATAGGGCAGCTTTTTTAGAGCGCCCTGATTCATTAAAACTTGCTTTATTAGCGGATGGAATGGGTGGTCATAACGCGGGTGATGTTGCAAGTGAAATGGCAATTCAAGAAATGTCCAATTATTTTCTACAGGCAGAATTTCAAAATGCAACGGTGGAAGAAAAGCGAAAGTGGATGCAGGAAGCCATATCAAACATCAACGAAAAAATTTACAACTATTCCTTAGAACATGAAAACTGTAAAGGAATGGGAACGACATTTATAGCGGTGTTGATTGACCATAATCATTGTTTAATTGGTCATATTGGAGATAGTCGAGTATATCATTTTACATCAACTAGCGTTGACTTAATAACTCGTGATCATTCGTACGTTAATATATTAGTAGATAGTGGAGAAATCAGTGAGGAAGAAGCACAAAATCATCCGCAAAAAAATTTTATTGTGAAAGCTTTAGGCACAGAACCCACCATTGAACCGGATTTTTACGAGCTAACCCTGAAGGAATATTCTTATTTACTTATCTGTTCAGACGGGTTAAGCAATAAAATATCAACGGAGGAAATGGCTGCCATCATTACTTATCCGATGCCTATTGCTGAAAAAGGTCGGAAACTAGTGCAATTAGCAAATGATAGCGGAGGAGAAGACAATATTTCCCTCATTCTATTAATGATGACTGAAGAGGAGGTGTAATTTATGCTTGAAGGTAAACGCATTAATGATCGCTACAAAGTTCTTGAACTCATTGGCGGCGGGGGCATGAGTTATGTGTATCTAGCCCATGACGTTATATTAAATCGAGATGTGGCCATTAAAGTGTTGCGTTATGATTCAACAAATGAAGAAGAAAGTATGCGCCGCTTTCACCGAGAAGCTTTATCTGCAACAAGTTTAATGCATCCGAATATCGTCAGTATTTATGATGTCGGCGAAGATGGCGATATGCATTATATTGTTATGGAGTATGTAAAAGGGAAAACGCTAAAGCAGTACATAAAAGAAAATGCACCGCTTTCTCCTGCTCGAAGCGTTCAAATTATGAAACAACTAACGAGCGCCATCAGTCATGCCCATGAAAATCAAATTATACACCGGGACATCAAACCGCAAAACATTTTAATGGATGAAGCAGGTAATGTGAAAATAACAGATTTTGGGATTGCTACTTCCCTTGCTGCAACAAGTTATACAAAAACGAATTCAGTCATTGGGACAGTTCATTATTTGTCTCCTGAACAAGCACGCGGCGGAATAGCAACGAAAAAATCAGACATTTATGCACTAGGGATTGTGTTATATGAGTTGCTAACTGGAGAGGTACCCTTCTCTGGGGAATCCGCAGTATCAATTGCTTTAAAACATTTGCAAGCAGAAACACCTTCTGTTCGTAACTTCGATGCTTCCATTCCACAAAGTTTAGAAAATGTGATTTTAAAGGCGACAGCAAAAAATCCTGACCATAGATATGCTTCAGTGGAAGAGATGGCAGCGGATTTAGAAACGGTATTATCTCCCTCTCGGCAACATGAACCGAAATTTCGCCCTCCTGTTGATAATGAAGAAACGAAAGCTATTCCAGTTATAAAAGATGTAATGCCAATCGATGAATTGGCAAAAACGAAAGAAATAAAACCGATCATTTCAGATCATAAAAAGAAAACAAAAAATGAAGAAGTGGAAAAGAAACCTACAAAACTAAAGAAAAATAGAAAAAAACTTTGGACAATCATCGGGGCAGCTGCTCTTGTTCTCATCATTGGACTAATTGGACTCGTTAACTTGATGATGCCGGATAAAGTTGAGATACCGGACGTTTCAAATATGGAAGTGGAAGAAGCTACTGAGATTCTAGAAAAGGCAGGATTTGTCATCGGTGAAATCCGTGAAAAGAATTCCGATGAAATTGAAGAAGGGCTAGTCATAGAAACTGATCCAAAAGCTGGTTTATCAAGAGTAAAAGGAACAGAAATTGATTTAATCATTTCAATTGGCAACGAAAAAGTTGAAATGAACAATTATGTAGGAAAACAATTAAATCAAGTTCTTTCCATCATTAGTGAAGAATTTAAGGATGTAAAAATCATCGAGGAATATTCAAATCAACCGGAAGGGACAATCATTGGTCAAGATCCAGCACCGGGAGAAGAAGTTGTTCCTGAAGATTCAATTGTAACGCTTACAGTTAGTAAAGGGAAACAAATTGGAACTGTCAGTGATTTAACAGGATTTAATCAATCTGCTATGAGGGAATATGAAAAGACTTCAGGATTTAAAATTAAAATTGTCGAAGAAGTGTATTCAGACGACATTCCAGCTGGAAGCGTCGTATCACAAGATCCTAAGCCGAACACAAAATTAGAAATTGGAGAATCGGTGAACGTAGTAATTTCAAAAGGACCTAAACAAAAACGCGAAAAATTATATGTAAAAGAAGTTGTGATACCGTATGATCATGCATTAATGGGTGAAGAACAAATAGTTAGAATTTATATTCAAGACAAATCTAATACGATGGATAAACCGTATGATGAAATTAAAATTACTGAAGATACGACTTATCAAATCCAATTAGTAATTCAAGAGGGTTCAACAGCATCCTACATGATTGAAAAAGATTCGGTAATTATTGAAAAAGATACAATACCATTTGAAAGAGGAGATTAAGGAGGAATTGGATGCCTAATGGGCAAATTCGAAAGGCTTTAAGTGGATATTACTATGTATATGATGAAGGAAAATTATTGCAATGTCGAGGACGAGGGGTATTCCGTAAGCGAGGGGAACAGCCTCTCGTCGGCGACTTTGTTGAATATGAGAAAGTGGAAGAAGGATCTGATGGTGTTATAAAGAAAATTTTTCCGCGAAAAAATGAATTAATACGACCACCTATTGCAAATGTTGATCAATCATTGCTCGTATTTTCCGTAAAAGAGCCTGATTTTAATACAATTTTACTAGATCGTTTTTTAGTAATATTAGAATCTCATCAAGTAATCCCAATCATTTGCTTAACTAAAATGGATTTGTTGACAGAAAAAGAAAAAGATGAAATAAATTCATATATCAAAATCTATAAAGATATTGGCTATGAAGTGATAGATACTTATAAAAACGATCCAACATTACTAGATAGATTAGAGCCGATCCTTAAAGGAAAAACAACAGTATTGGCAGGACAATCTGGAGTTGGAAAGTCTACATTATTAAACACTTTAATTCCAAATCTCAATTTAAAAACAGGGGAAATATCCCAAAGCCTTGGAAGAGGAAAGCATACGACAAGACATGTTGAGTTAATCGAAGCGGCTGGTGGACTTGTTGCAGATACACCAGGATTTAGTTCTTTTGAATTTGAGCATCTTGAAAAAGAGGATTTAACAACTTGTTTTCCTGAGTTTGAACGAAAAAAAGATGAATGCAAATTTCGTGGGTGTCTTCATTTGAAAGAACCAAAATGTGCCATAAAGGCTGGGGTTGAATCTGGAGACATTCTAGAATTTCGTTACGAACATTATTTACAATTTTTGCAAGAAATAATAGATCGAAAGCCGAGGTATTAGTTATGATAAAAATAGCACCATCCATATTATCAGCGAATTTTGCGAAATTAGGGGACGAAGTAAAGGAAGTGGAGGAAGCTGGAGCAGACCTTATTCATATTGATGTAATGGATGGTCATTTCGTTCCTAATATTACAATGGGTCCTATCGTTGTGGAGGCTTTACGTCCCGTTACAAAATTACCGTTAGATGTGCATTTAATGATTGAAAATCCAGATCAGTATATTGAGGCATTTGCAAAAGCTGGAGCAGATTGGATTTCTGTTCATGTCGAAGCTTGTCCACATTTACATCGTACGATTCAACTAATTCGTTCTTTTGGTGTAAAACCTGGAGTAGTATTAAATCCGCACACACCGATTGATATGATTCAACACGTATTAGGAGATGTAGATTTTGTATTGTTGATGACGGTGAACCCTGGTTTTGGGGGACAAAAGTTTATTGATAGCGTTGTGCCCAAAATTGAAGCTCTCTCCAAAATGATTAAAGAAAACGGATATAATGTAGAAATTGAAATTGATGGCGGCATTACGGAGGAAACAATTATTCCGTGTGCGAAAGCGGGAGCGACGATTTTTGTAGCTGGTTCAGCTATTTACAATAAAGAAGATCGAAAATTTGCGTTGCATGCTATTAAAACGAGTGGTGAGGCTGCAATTCAGCAATGAAAAGAGTATTAATTTGTGCTGGCGGTCCAAAAAACGAATTATGTTCATTTGAAATGTATGCTAAAGAAAAGGACATGTATTTTATTGGTGCAGATCGCGGCGCACTTTATTTGCTTGAAAAAGGAATTGTTCCAGATGAAATCATCGGGGATTTTGATTCATTATCGAAAGAAGAATGGGAAATAATTCGCTCTAAAGTAAAAAAAATTGAAAAGTATCGCTCAGAAAAAGATGAAACTGACACCGACTTAGCACTGCTAAAAGCTGTTTCCTACAATCCGAATGAAATTTTGATTACAGGAGTAACTGGTGGACGCTTGGACCATTTTGAAGCGGCTCTTCGTTCTTTATATAAAATGAAGGCACAATGTCCGCATATTGAACATAGAATTATTAATAGCCACAATGAAATTAGCATACTGTTACCAGGAACGCATACGATTTCTCGAGATGAAAGATATCGTTACCTTTCATTTTTCTCTTTTATACAAGCGGTAGAAAATGTGACGTTACGCGGTGTGAAATATGAGACAACGCGGGAGAGGATTGAAGTGGGTTCTAGCCGATTTACTAGCAATGAGCTCGTAGGGGAGCAAGGTTATATCTCCTTTTCATCAGGCATATGTTTAATGATAAGAAGCAGTGACTTATAAGGAGGTCTCAGTGTGCGAGTTTATACTTTTCAATTGCCAAAGTTTTTAAGTAATCTTACCCGTTCTTGCATCAATTTGTTCTCAGGCAGTAATAAAAAGAAAAAAAGAAAAGAGTAGTTTATCGTATTCATCTGTTATTATCTTTTAATTATTTTGGTCTAGCTCCCAGTAAAGGGGCTGTCTGAAAAGCAATTTGAGACGGTCTCTTTGTGACTGTCGCGCATAGTTACAGATAAGTTGCGACAAGGATTGTGAAAACTTTGTTTTACTACCGCAGGAGTAAAAGATTTATCAGAGACATCATAAGAAGTAAGGGTGTGTAGAAAGTTTTCAATTTTCTACACACCTCCTTTTATTTTCTCTCAAAATAAAAAAGCGTAAATAAAGTACGTTAAAAACGACTTTACTTACGCTTTTATATACGCGTCATTATACACGTTCTACTTTACCTGATCTTAAAGCACGAGTAGAAACCCAAACGCGTTTAGGTTTTCCATCAACTAAAATACGTACTTTTTGAAGGTTAGGTTTCCAAGTACGTTTGTTAGCGTTCATTGCGTGTGAACGTTTATTACCTGTACGAGTTTTACGACCAGTTACTACACATTTTTTTGGCATCTATATTCCCTCCTTACAGATGAATCTGAAAGATTTTTTTCAGTTCGAGTATTTCACATACCATAATAATTTAACATAGACAAAAAATCTATGCAACTATTTTAGAGAATAGTTTCAAGAAAAAAACCTTTACAGTCTAATAAAAAAGATGAAGAATTAGGTGAAAAAATGTTGTTACAAAATAAAATATAACACAAGATTTTAACGAAGTTATAGGAAAATACTGATAAACTAGACGAGCAACATCGTTCTCTTTTATAATCAAATTTTGTATAGTACAATATTTTTAGTTAAAATGAGCCAAGGGGGCAGTATCATGTCAATCGAAATTAGAACAGATTACGGCCAAATTGATATTTCTAATGATGTTATCGCTCAAATTGCTGGTGGAGCAGCTATTGAATGTTATGGTATTGTTGGAATGGCAAGTAAACATCAAATTCGAGATGGGTTAACGGATATTTTGAGAAAAGAGAATTTTGCGAAAGGTGTCATTGTACGGCAAGAAGGAGAAGATCTCCACATTGATATGTATATCATTGTCAGCTATGGGACTAAAATTTCTGAAGTAGCTTATCAAGTCCAATCAAAAGTAAAGTACACAATAAATAAGACATTAGGTTTGAACGTGAAATCAGTCAATATTTTCGTTCAAGGCGTTCGTGTAATGAACGGTGAATAGAGGAGGATATTAATCGAATGAAGTTATTAGATGGAACAAAATTTGCAGAGATGGTTCAGATGGGATCGCACCATCTAACTCAAAATGCAGATTTTGTAGATTCATTAAACGTATTCCCAGTACCAGATGGAGATACGGGAACTAATATGAATTTATCAATGATATCCGGGGCAAAAGAAACGGAAGCAAACGCCCAAAAACATATCGGTAAAACTGCCCAAAGCTTATCAAAAGGTTTATTGATGGGGGCACGAGGAAACTCAGGGGTAATCTTATCCCAACTATTCCGTGGCTTTGGAAAATATTTAGAAAAAGAAAGTGAAATTAACGCGAAACAATTTGCTCAAGCTTTTCAAGCGGGAGTAGACACTGCCTATAAAGCGGTTATGAAGCCTGTGGAAGGGACAATTTTAACAGTTGCTCGTGAAGCAGCGGCAAAAGCGGTTGAAGTGGCAGAACATGAACAAGATATCATTAAAGTGATGGAAGCGCTTGTAGAAGAAGCTAAAAATTCATTAAAACGCACACCAGAATTGCTCCCTGTACTGAAAGAAGTTGGTGTAGTTGATAGTGGCGGACAAGGTCTTGTTATTATTTATGAAGGCTTTTTAGCATCATTAAAAGGGGAAGCGCTACCAGAAAAAACGAAAGTCGATAATCTTGAAGAATTAGTAAATGCTGAACATCATCGAGCTCAAGAGTTTATGAGCACTGAAGATATCGTATATGGCTATTGTACGGAGATTATGGTTCGTTTTGAGCCAGGAAAAGAACCGTTTGATGAAGGGAAATTCCGTGAAGACTTGAGTAATCTCGGAGATTCTTTACTTGTTGTTTCAGACAACGAAATAGCGAAAGTACATATTCACACTGAAACTCCTGGAGTTGTTCTGAACGAAGGGCAAAAATATGGAAGCCTCATAAAAATAAAAATTGATAATATGCGCGAACAACATTCAGCGATCGTGAATTCCGAGAAAGATGAAAAACAAACGGTTGAAAAACATCCATATGCTGTTGTGACTGTTGCAATGGGTGAGGGGATTAGCAACTTGCTTCGTAGTATTGGAGCCTCTTATGTCATTGAAGGCGGTCAAACGATGAATCCGTCTACAGAAGATATCGTGAAAGCGGTAAAAGAAATAGGTGCGGAAAAAGTATTAATTTTACCAAACAACAAAAATATTGTGATGGCTGCTGAACAGGCGGTTGAATTATTAGATATTGAAGCGGCAGTTGTGCCGACAAAAACAATACCTCAAGGTATGGCAGCAATCCTTGCATTCAATCCAGAAGCCTCTGTTGAAGAAAATAAAGAAGCGATGACAGAAGCGATTGCAGGAGTAAAGACGGGTCAAATTACCTTTGCTGTTAGAGAAACGACGATTGACGGAGTAGAAATCCATAAAGATGATTACATGGCACTTGCTGACGGAAAAATTGTTGCTTCAACTTCCGATATGTTAGATGCTACTTATAATTTATTGTCTCATCTAATTGATGATGACACAGAAATTGTAACGATGATTTATGGTGAAGATGCAACTGAAGAACAAGTCAATGCAGTCGTTCGGTTCATTGAGGATCGATTCTCACATGTAGAATTGGATATTATCGATGGAAAACAAACATTATATCCGTTTATCTTCTCAATCGAGTAGGAGGGAGTGATTAGCTCCCGTCCTCTCACACCACCGTACGTACGGTTCCGTATACGGCGGTTCAATTAAGATAATTGACGCAAGTTTTCATAACTTCCGTGAATAGCTTGTCTTCTTATGCCAGTGGTCACTCCACCCTCCAAGAGGTCTCCCACGGGATTCACCGCTTCCTTCCTCAAGTGAGGTACTACGTTTTCTGTGTTCATCATGACTCACTGAATGCCAAGGGCTATTCTCTCTTAATTGTTCGGTCCTTCTTAGTAGTTCTAAACCAACTAATACTATGACCTCTGCTGACTTCTGACGGTTCAGCTACTTATCACTAAGTAGGTTATGAAGCGTACTTCACATATCCGCCAGACCTCCCCGGGTAAGTACATGCACTTTCACACCATCTATCCGCCTCATTTACTCGATATGACCTTCGACAGAAAGAGCTTTGTTTTGTTACGCAAACTCACTCAATCATACCTAGCCTTATATGAGATTCGTGTTCCTCGGACCGGTGTTTTGCCTCCAGCTTCCTTCAGATTCCGCGTCACCACGGACATCCTTGCGTTAAGCTAACTGTTACTTCTGCCTTCACAGTTCGGGACTTACACCCTATAGTTCATGTACATGCCGGGCGCACGTAGAATAAAAAAGCGTCTCTTCTAGGGACGTTTTTTATTTTATATAGAGTTTCTAATAAGTGGCAGGTGAAAAAAATATTATTGTTTTGATAGAAACTGATAGTTCATGTTACACTTAATTCAAACTTAACAAATAGGTGATGTTATGAAATTTACCTCTGTTTTTGATATTATCGGTCCCATCATGGTAGGACCTTCTTCCTCTCATACAGCAGGAGCTGTTCGGATAGGGAAAGTGGCAAGGGATTTATTTGGAAAAAAACCAACGTGGGCAAAAATCCATTTATATGGTTCTTTTGCGGAAACTTACCGCGGTCATGGGACAGATGTTGCCATTGTAGGTGGATTATTAAATTTTGACACTTTCGATACTAGAATTATTGATTCCTTTAAGCATGCAAAAGAAGAAAATTTACAATTTGAATTTATTCCAGAAACAGCAAACAAAGAACATCCTAATACAGCAAGAATAGTATTGGGTGATGAAGAATCGGAATTGTCGATTGAAGCGATTTCGATTGGCGGTGGAAAAATTGAAATTAGTGAAGTAAATGGATTTAAATTGCGTTTAACTGGCGGGATGCCTACTATTTTAGTCGTTCACAATGACCGGGCAGGTTGCATTGCGAATGTAGCCAACATTTTAGCCATGCATGATGTGAATATCGGGCATATGGAAGTGTCTCGAATCGACCGCGGTTCTACAGCATTAATGGTTATTGAAGTTGACCAAAATGTAGATGAAAAAATACTAACTCAAATTTCTTTAATCCCTAATATTACGAAAGTTTCGAAAATCAATACTTAAAAGAGGAGATGCTATGGATTTACTATTTCGAAATGTCAGAGAATTAATTGAGCTTTGTGAAAATGAAAATAAAAGCATTTCTGAAGTGATGATTGAACAAGAAATATTAATGACGAATCGCTCTAGAGAAGAAATTATTGAGCAGATGGATAAAAATTTAACTGTGATGGAACAAGCAGTTGAACGAGGATTAAAAGGTGTAAAATCAGTCACTGGTTTGACTGGTGGTGATAGTGTTTTATTGCAAAAGTACATTGAAAAAGGAAACACTCTATCAGGGGAATTGATGTTAGATGCGGTAAGTAAGGCGATGGCAACAAATGAAGTGAATGCAGCTATGGGAATCATTTGTGCAACACCTACTGCTGGTTCCGCCGGAGTAGTGCCTGGCACTCTTTTTGCTGTAAAGAATAAGCTTAATCCTACTCGTGAACAAATGATTCGTTATTTATTTACTGCAGGTGCTTTCGGGTTCGTGGTAGCAAATAACGCAAGCATTTCTGGTGCAGCTGGAGGTTGCCAAGCGGAGGTAGGTTCAGCCGCAGGAATGGCCGCTGCTGCCATTGTAGAAATGGCTGGAGGAACTCCAAAACAAAGTGCAGAAGCTTTCGCCATTACGTTAAAAAATATGCTAGGTCTAGTTTGTGACCCGGTCGCTGGATTGGTGGAAGTTCCTTGTGTAAAACGTAATGCAATCGGTGCTAACAACGCTCTTGTTGCTGCGGACATGGCGCTTGCTGGAATCGAAAGTAGAATTCCTTGTGATGAAGTAATTGGTGCTATGTTTAGAATTGGGCAAACAATGCATCCAAACTTGAAAGAAACTGGTAGAGGAGGACTTGCTGCTACACCGACTGGAAAAGCAATTGCTGCAAAAATATTTGGAGCGTGAAGATATATTGGGACAAATCGAATTAGAACCCGTTACCAATATTAAAGGCGTAGGAACAGAAACCGCTGAATTATTAAATGAATTAGGGATTTATCATATACATGATCTAATCATGTATTTTCCATATCGGTATGAGGACTTTCGATTAAAGGATTTAGCAGAAACGCCTCATAACGAACAAGTAACAATAGAAGCAAGAGTAGAAGGCATGCCTGTCGTCTTTTTTACCGGACGGAAAAAGTCAAGACTTCAAGTAAGCGTTTTCTCTGGTAGGCATATTGTTAAAGTGGTTTTCTTTAATCAACATTATTTAAAAGAACGGTTAACTCCAGGTACCATTATTACTGTTTCAGGGAAATGGGATAGAGGACGGCAAACGATAACTGCATCGTCAGTCAAATTTGGAGCGAAGGAGATTAACCAAGATTTTGAACCGGTTTATCGTTTAAAAGGCAATCTGCATCAAAATAAATTTCGGAAGTTTATGCGGCAAGCACTCGATCTTGCAAAAGGGCAGATGGCTGAAAAGCTGCCAAATAAAATAAGAGAACAATATCAATTGTTATCTATCGAAGAAGCATTAGAGGGCATTCATTTTCCGAAAGATGCTAATCATTTGAAGCAGGCTCGCAGGCGTTTTGTTTACGAGGAACTTCTTATGTTTCAACTGCGCATTCAAGCATTGCGTAAGTCGAGAAAAGATCATGAAAAAGGAATTGTTATTCAGTATGATTTAGAAAAACTTAAGAAATTTATTCAACAAATTCCTTTTGAATTGACAAATGCCCAAAAACGAGTCGTCAATGAAATTTGCAAAGATTTAAAATCACCATTTCGCATGAATAGGCTTCTGCAGGGGGATGTTGGTTCAGGGAAAACGATTGTTGCTGCAATAACCTTGTATGCTTGCGTTACAGCAGGTTTCCAAGGTGCTTTAATGGCACCTACGGAAATATTAGCAGAACAACATTATGCTTCTCTGGAAAGTTTATTCCAACCGATGGGTGTAAAAATTGCACTGCTAACGGGCTCTACAAAAGCAAAAGACCGAAAAATCATTTTAGAACAGTTGGAGAATGGGGAAATCCAAGTCATTATTGGAACACATGCCCTAATTCAACCTGATGTCACGTTCAATCGTCTAGGGTTTGTCATAACCGATGAACAACATCGCTTTGGAGTGGAACAAAGGAGAATCTTGAGGGAAAAAGGGATGCACCCAGACGTGCTATTTATGACAGCAACACCTATTCCGCGTACATTAGCTATTACGGCATTTGGAGAAATGGATATTTCCGTCATTGATGAAATGCCTTCTGGACGCAAGCAAATTGAGACGCACTGGATGAAAAAAGAACAGTTGAATGCAAGCCTTGTGAAAATGGAGATGGAATTGAAAAAAGGTCGCCAAGCATACGTTATATGTCCATTAATTGAAGAATCAGAGAAGATAGATGTCCAAAATGCGGTAGAGGTATATGAACAGTTAAGAAGAATATTCCACGGACGCTACAAAGTAGGGCTCATGCACGGTCGGCTTCATCCCGATGAAAAAGATCAAGTGATGCGAGATTTTAAAGAAGGGAACATACATGTGCTCGTTTCTACGACAGTTGTGGAAGTAGGAGTGAACGTGCCGAATGCAAGTTTCATGCTAATTTATGATGCGGATCGTTTTGGGCTTGCACAGCTCCATCAGCTGCGTGGTCGAGTTGGACGTGGGAACTATCAATCTTACTGTGTGTTGCTAGCAAATCCAAAAACCGATGAAGGAATTGAACGAATGAGGAGTATGACAGAAACGAATGATGGTTTCCGGTTAGCTGAAAAAGATTTAGAATTACGTGGCCCTGGAGACTTCTTCGGTAAAAAACAAAGCGGCTTACCGGATTTTAAAATAGCTGACTTAGTGCATGATTATCGAGTATTGGAAGTTGCTCGAAATGATGCTGTAAAGCTTATTAATGATGAGCGTTTTTGGAAAGAGGATGAATATAGGATTCTGCGGGAAATGTTAGAACAATCCGGTGCATTAAATGGAGAGAGAATGGATTGATGTACTCAATTAATAGAAAGCAAGAACAAAACATAAATTAAATAGAAGATTTAGGAAGTGTTTTTATTGAGCATTGAAAGAACTCAATAATTGAACGTAACAATTCGTTGTTGCGTTCTTTTTTATGGAAATGTATACTGGTATTAGTACCAAGTGCTAAAACAGAAGAAAGTAGGTGGCGAATGTTGATAAAAAAATCGAAAAAAGAACGGCAGCAATTACTTTTAGAAACGATTGAGGAAAATCCATTCGTCACGGATGAACAACTTGCTACAAAATTTGGTGTGAGCGTTCAAACGATTCGCCTCGATCGGATGGAACTATCAATTCCGGAACTAAGAGAACGAATAAAAGATGTTGCGGAAAGAAATTTAGAAAATGAAGTAAAGTCATTACCTATTAACGAAGTAATCGGTGAAATTATTGATATCGAGTTAGATAAGAGAGCCATATCCATTTTTGATGTAAAAGAAGAACATGTTTTCCAAAGAAATGGAATCGCCCGTGGACATCATTTATTTGCCCAAGCCAACTCCCTATGTGTTGCAGTGATTAATGATGAACTTGCATTAACAGTTCGGTCAAATGTTGTATTTATTAAACCTGTTCGTGCAGGAGACCGAGTAGTAACGAAAGCGATTGTCCGAGAAACTAACACTGAAAAAAATCGAACGTATATCGATGTTATTTCGACGGTAAACAACGAAACCGTATTCAAAGGCGAATTTGAAATGTATCGCACGAAAGGTGAAGGTGAACAAAAATGAAAATTGCAATTGACGGTATGGGCGGAGATTATGCACCTCAAAAAATTGTGGAAGGTGTCAACGAAGCTTTAAAAGATTTTACAAACATAGAAATACAACTATTTGGAAGAAAAGAAGAATTAGAAAAATATATTATACAAAATGACCGTCTAGAAATCATCCACTGTGAAGAAGTCATTACTGGAGAAGATGATCCTGTCCGTTCCGTTCGACGAAAAAAGGATTCATCGATGACACGCATGTTGGAAGCTGTAAGTGAAGGGAAAGTAGACGCATGTATTTCTGCAGGTAATACAGGTGCATATATGTCCGGCGGATTATTCAAAGTGGGGCGAATAGAAGGGGTATCAAGGCCTGCTCTCGCAACAATCCTCCCAACAGTCGATGGTAAAGGGTTTTTAATGCTAGATTTAGGTGCAAATGCAGACGCAAAACCTGAAAATCTTTTTCAATATGCGGTGATGGGTAATATTTATGCTCAAAAAGTTCAAGGAATAGCTCGCCCTCGAATTGGGTTGTTGAATATTGGAACTGAAGAAAATAAAGGGAATGAACTGACAAAAGCAGTTTATGGCATGTTGCAGCAAGGAGATTTCAACTTTGTCGGTAATGTGGAAGCACGCGACTTGCTTGAAGGGGTTGCAGATGTCGTTGTAACAGATGGCTTTACAGGCAATATGGTGTTAAAGTCCATTGAAGGTACAGCAGGAACATTAATGAAAATGTTAAAAGACGTATTCATGGCTTCTACTAAAACAAAGCTTGGTGCATTACTCGTAAAAAATGAATTAAAAGGATTAAAAAATAAACTAGACTACTCCGAACATGGCGGAGCATTGCTTTTCGGGTTGCAGGCTCCTGTCGTGAAAGCTCATGGATCATCCGATGCGAGAGCGATTTATAATACAATACGCCAAGCTGCTATGATGGTTGAAAATGATATCGTCAACGTCATGAAGCAAGCAATACTAGAAAGTCAGAAAGAAAATGAGTAAAGGAGACGACAAATGTCAAAAATAGCATTTATTTTTCCAGGACAAGGCTCTCAAAAAGTAGGAATGGGTGCAGAGTTTGTAGCCAATGATGAAGCGAGCAAAGCTTTTTATGATCAAGCGGATCAAGCTTTAAATATTAAACTATCAACATTAATGTTAGAGGGACCACAAGAAGAACTAACGTTAACTTACCATGCTCAACCTGCGTTGCTTACAACAGGAGTGATGATTGCATCCAAATTAATGGAAGCTGGCATTACTCCTGACTATACAGCAGGACATTCATTAGGAGAGTATGGATCTTTCGTTATTGCTGGATCGTTATCTTTTGAAGAGGCTGTCAAAATCGTTCATAAACGAGGTCTTTACATGAATGAAGCGGTGCCAGCTGGTCAAGGTGCTATGGCTGCGATTTTAGGAATGGATGAAGAGCCTTTAAAAGAAGTATGTGCTGAAATCACTAATAACGGTGATTTAGTACAACTGGCTAACTTAAACTGCCCTGGCCAAATTGTCATTTCAGGTACAAAAGCAGGTGTAGAAAAAGCATCTCAATTGGCGAAAGAAAAAGGTGCTAAAAGAGCCATCCCACTTGATGTAAGTGGACCATTCCACTCTGAATTGATGAAAGATGCGGCAATAAAATTAGAAAAGGAAATCGAGCAAGTAGAAATTTCACAACCAAATATTCCAATTATTAGTAATGTACATGCAGGAATATTGGAAGATGTGGAATCCATCAAGAAAGAAATGGTGGAACAAGTTTATAGCCCTGTACAATGGGAACGTGATGTTCGAAAGATGTTGGAATGTGGTGTTACAACATTTATCGAATGCGGACCAGGTAAAGTATTATCAGGATTAGTCAAAAAAATCGATCGCTCAGTAAAATCATATTGTGTATATGATATAGCAACTTTTGAAGAAGTTGTAAAGGAATTGAAGGGGTGAAAACATGGGAAAGTTAGATGGTAAAACGGCAGTTGTAACGGGAGCTTCAAGAGGAATCGGACGAGCCATTGCATTGGAACTGGCAAAAGAGGGTGCCAATGTAGTCGTGAACTACAGCGGCAGTAAAGAAAAAGCAGATGAAGTGGTAGAAGAAATTTTAAAAATTGGTAAAAAAGCTATTGCAGTTCAAGCAAATGTTGCAGATAATGAATCAGTACAAAACTTAATGAAAACAGCATTAGATGAATTTGGTTCAATCGATATTCTCGTAAACAATGCAGGCATTACTCGAGATAATTTATTGATGCGCATGAAGGAAGAAGAGTGGGATGAAGTTATTCAAACGAACTTAAAAGGCGTATTCCTATGCACAAAAGCTGTAACTCGCCAAATGATGAAACAACGTTCTGGTCGCATTATCAACATTGCTTCAGTCGTTGGCGTGACGGGGAACGCTGGACAAGCCAATTACACAGCAGCAAAAGCAGGTGTTATTGGATTGACGAAAACGACTTCAAGAGAGTTGGCATCACGAAATATTTTAGTGAATGCTGTAGCTCCAGGATTTATTACGACTGAAATGACAGACGCTCTTCCGGAAGATATTAAAAACTCTATGCTTTCACAAATTCCATTAGCCAAACTTGGTAAGCCAGAACATGTAGCAAAAGCAGTTGTATTTTTGGCTTCAGACGATGCTGAATATATTACTGGACAAGTTCTTCATGTGGATGGCGGCATTGCAATGTAATCAAAAATTGTGGGCTACTAACTATAAATAATGTTGATTAACCATCCTTTCATGAAAGACTCTTTGAACAGGAAACACTTTTATGTATACTATTGAAGGGAGGTGACCTAAATGAGCACAGTATTAGAACGTGTAACAAAAGTAATCGTTGACCGTCTTGGTGTTGACGAAAGCGAAGTAACAGAACAAGCATCTTTCCGTGAAGATTTAGGTGCAGATTCATTAGACGTTGTAGAATTAGTTATGGAACTTGAAGATGAATTCGATATGGAAATCTCTGATGAAGATGCAGAAAAGATCGTTACTGTTGGCGATGCAATCAAGTATATCGAAAGTAAATTAAACTAATTTATAAGAGGCACATCCCGCACAACGTGGCTGATGGGTGCCTCTTTTCATTGCTTAAATTCATGAAAAGAAAAATGAAAAGTGAATTTGGGTTATAATAAAAACAATGTATTTATTCGATGTGAAGATATGTGGATAAATCTTTTATCCTTATATCTTTACTGTTTCGAATAACAACGATATATTTACGAGAGAAATGAATAGGAAGGCAGATTGTTCATGACGATAAAAAGAAAAGGTACTCAACAAAAAAATGGAGTGTTTCCCGAAAAAATTAAACAGCAATTTGAAGAATTACAAGAAGAATTAAATATCACGTTCAATAACAAGAATTTACTCTACCAAGCTTTTACCCATTCATCCTATGTGAATGAGCATCGCAAAAAATTATTTGCTGATAATGAACGATTAGAATTTTTAGGTGATGCAGTTCTTGAACTATCAGTATCTAAATTTTTATTTGATCGTTACCCGCATATGAGTGAAGGAGAATTGACGAAGCTTCGAGCTTCCATCGTTTGTGAGCCATCCCTTGTGATATTCGCAAACGAATTGAATTTCGGAAAATATGTACTTTTAGGTAAAGGTGAAGAATTGACTGGTGGAAGAGAGAGACCAGCCTTGCTTGCCGACGTATTTGAATCCTTTATTGGTGCCCTTTATTTAGATCAAGGTTTAGATTCTGTTGTTCAGTTTTTACAAAGAGTCGTGTTCCCTAAAGTTGAAGTCGGTGCTTTTTCGCATGTGATGGATTTTAAAAGCCAATTGCAAGAATTGGTGCAGCAATCAAATACTGGAGTATTACATTATGAAATTATTGACGAAAGAGGGCCTGCCCACAATCGGACATTCGTTTCCCGCGTATTGCTAAACGACAAAGAACTTGGAATTGGACGCGGAAAATCGAAAAAAGAGGCTGAACAGCAAGCTGCACAAAATGCAATGGTTGCGTTAAATCAGTCCTTGCATAAGGAGGAATAATATGTTCCTTAAACGACTTGAAGTAGTAGGTTTTAAATCATTCGCGGATCGCATCGGTATCGATTTTGTTCCAGGGGTAACTGCAGTTGTAGGCCCTAATGGTAGTGGAAAGAGCAATGTAACCGATGCGATTCGTTGGGTCTTAGGGGAACAGTCGGCAAAAAGCTTGCGCGGTTCGAAAATGGAAGATGTTATATTTGCTGGAAGCGCATCTCGAAAACCTTTGAACTTTGCTGAAGTTACGTTGATTTTAAACAATGAAGATGAAGAAGTGGGTATTCCCTATTCTGAAATTAGCGTAACTCGACGAGTATATCGTTCGGGTGAAAGCGAATATCTATTGAATAATCAGCAATGTCGCCTGAAAGATAT
Organism: Ureibacillus sp. FSL W8-0352; assembly: GCF_038004345.1. NCBI lineage: Bacteria > Bacillati > Bacillota > Bacilli > Caryophanales > Caryophanaceae > Ureibacillus > Ureibacillus sp. FSL W8-0352. Next base: position 113,359 of record NZ_JBBOQT010000001.1, read on the forward strand.
TACGGATTTGTTTATGGATTCAGGATTAGGGAAAGAAGCCTTTTCTATTATCTCTCAAGGCCGAGTTGATGAAATTTTAAATAGTAAACCGGATGATCGCCGAACAATATTTGAAGAAGCAGCTGGAATATTAAAATATAAACTGCGCAAAAAAAAGGCAGAGCAAAAATTATTAGAAACCGATGACAACTTACATCGAGTGTTAGACATTTTACATGAATTGGATAGCCGTTTAGAGCCATTAAAAATCCAGAGTTCTGCAGCAAAAGACTACCTTCACATGACAGAAGAATTGAAAGAATTGGATATGTCACTGATCGTTCATGATTTGAAAGAGCACCATCAAGAACTACTCATTGTCAAGGAAGAGCACGAACAACTGGAACAACAAGAGCAAAATCAAGCATCAGAAATAGCAAATTTACAAACAAAAATGGACGAACTCCGCACAAAAATCCATAACATTGATGAGACGATTGATGCTGCGCAAGAACGACTAGTTGAAGCGAGTGCTGAAGTGGAGCGTTGGGAAGGACGAAAAGCGTTAATGCAGGAAAAACGCTCCAATGCAGAAAAGCAGTTTCAACAATTACAACTTGCCTTAAAAGAAGCAAAAGAAGAAGAAATGGAACTAGCGAAAACTGAGGAAGAAAATAAAAAATTGTTTGATTTGAAAAAAAATGAAATTCAACAACTAAAAGCTGAAATTAAACAACTGGATGTTTCGTTAAATAGTTCTGTTTCTCAAATTGAACAACAAATCGAAGAATATAAAAATTTATATATTGATTTATTGAACGAAGAAGCAACTGCAAAGAATGAGTTAAAACATATTGAGCAGCAATTAACCCAATATGAAGAAACAGAAGAGCGTATGAACGACCGCTCTGAAGAGATGTTAAAAAAATTAAAACAAGTTTCCAACTTGAAAAATGAACTCGCACAAAAGCTCGAATATATACGAAATAAAGTTAGTGACGTGTTGGAGCAATATGAACAATTACAACGTCAACTAAACGCTGCCACTTCCTCATTTGAAGAAAAACAACGAATGCTGTATCAAGCATATCAACATCAACAACAATTGAAGTCTAGAAAAGAAGCGATTGAGGAACTAGAATCAGACTTTTCTGGTTTCACTTTTGGTGTGAAGGAAATTTTACTAGCAAGAGAACGGGGAGAATTAAAAGGAATTGAAGGAGCCGTTCTAGAGCTGTTAAAAGTGGAAGGTAAGTATTCTAAAGCCATTGAAACCGCTTTAGGAGCTGCAACCCAACACATTGTCACAAATACAGAGCAAGATGCGCAAAAAGCGATTGGCTGGTTAAAAGCAAAAAAAGCTGGACGAGCTACTTTCTTGCCAAAAAACGTCATGAAATCTCGAAAACTATCTACTATACAAATTCAAGAAGCAATGAACCATCCAGCTTATATTCAACTTGCTCATGAATTAGTAGAATTTGATGAACATAACCGGAATATTGTGGAATACTTATTAGGAAATGTTCTTGTCGCTGAAAACTTAGAAGGAGCAAGTCAAATCGCGAGGTTATGTGGCTATAAATATCGTGTTGTGACATTAGATGGAGATATCGTAAATGCTGGCGGTTCATTAACAGGCGGTTCCGTCAAACAACAAAACTCTTTATTTACTAGAAAAGCTGAGTTAGAACAGTTAAAGAAAAATTTATCCCAAATTGAGCAATCCATTTATCAAGCGGAAAAAACGCTGGCAACAGAAAAGGAAACGTTAACAACCTTACGTAAACAAGTGGAATTGTTAAAGGTGCAAAGCGAACAATACCGCCAAGAGGAAATGGAGTTGCATTCGAAATATGTTGAATTAGAATTGGAAGAGAAAAACTTAAAAAATACTGTAAATCTCGCAACTTCTGAAAAATCGTCCGCATCTTCAAGAAGAGAGGCGTTACTTAAACAAAAAAGCCAAACAGAAGAACGACTAGCTGAACTGAATAAAGAATTGCAAAAAGTAAACGACAAAGTTGAGCAATTATCCAAAGCAAAAATTCAAAGCGAAACGGAAAAAGACTTGCTTCGTGAACAGTCAGCTGAAAAACGCTCAGAACTTGCGGTATTGCAAGAACAATTAAATCAACTTCAAATTCAAACGGCGGATATCGCTTTGAAGCGTTCGAAAGTTCTTCAACAAATGGAATCCATTTCACGAGAAATTGAATGGATTCAAAATGAGCGAGACAATCATTTGACCGATGAAGAAATTGAACAAGCGATTTCTGAGTGGGCTGAAAAGCGTGATCAATATTCGTTCACAATTCAAGAAAATCGTCAATTGCGAATTGAGTACCAACAACAGCTCTATCAATTGGACGAACAGTTCAAGGAATTGCAAAGAATTCATAAAGGTTTTTTAGAACAATTACGTTCAATCGATGTAAAGAAAAGCCGTATCGAATTTGAAATTAATCGATTAACTAATCTATTAGAAGAAGAGTATGAAATTGATTTTGATGAAGCGAAAAATGAAGCTGTTGAACTGGACGATGTAGAGCAGATTCGCAAGAAAGTAAAATTGTTAAAACAGTCTATTGAAGAATTAGGGCCGGTTAATTTAACTGCTATTGAAGAGTATGAGCGGGTGTTAGAACGCTATACATTTTTAACGGAACAACGAAATGACTTAATTGAAGCGCAACAAACGCTTAACGAAACAATTAGAGAAATGGATGAAGAAATGGCGACTCGTTTTAAAGAGTCTTTTGAGAAAATTCAACTACAATTCCGCGAAGTTTTCCGTGAACTTTTCGGCGGCGGCCATGCAGATTTAATTTTATTAGATTCGAACAATTTACTAGAAACAGGAATAGAAATAGTAGCTCAACCTCCAGGGAAAAAATTGCAAAGCTTAAGCTTACTTTCTGGCGGTGAACGAGCATTAACTGCAATCGCCCTATTATTTGCCATTCTGAATTCGCGCCCAGTACCGTTTGTTATTTTAGACGAAGTGGAAGCGGCTCTTGATGAAGCAAATGTAGAGCGTTATAGTACCTATCTAAAAAAATTAAGCCGAGATACACAATTCATTGTGATTACCCATCGAAAAGGAACGATGGAAGGAGCCGATGTATTATACGGGATTACGATGCAAGAATCTGGTGTATCGAAGCTCGTTTCGGTTAAATTGGAAGATGAAGTAGTACTTGTTGGACAAAGGAGCGAATAATATGAGCTTTTTTAAACGTTTGAAGGAAAAATTAAGTGGAAAATCAGAAGAAAAATTACAGCAGGACACGGTTGAGGAAACGGCTGAACAAAGCGAAGATGTTCAAAATGAAGCTGATGATGTGGAAGAAACATCAAAAGAAGTAATTGAAGAAAAAAATGAAACGATAGAAACTGAAGAAACTTTTTCCGATGACAGCAAAAAAGCGGAAGAAACTCTTGGTGACGACGTTGAAACGGTTCAACAAGAGGATGAAAAGGAAGAGGAGAAGAAGCCTTCCGCATGGTCGATCACTCAAAAATTTAAAATAGGTCTTGCAAAAACCCGTGATACGTTTACTTCTAAAGTGAACGATTTAATTGCACGTTATCGCAAGGTAGACGAAGAATTCTTTGAAGAATTAGAAGAAATATTATTGCAAGCGGATGTAGGTTTTGAAACAGTTATGGAATTAATGGACGAACTCCGCTTTGAAGTACAACGAAAAAATATAAAAGATACAGATGGCATTTATGAAATTATTTGTGAAAAATTAGTGGAAATTTATGAAAAGGGCGAGGAAGGCATTTCTGAACTTAATTTGCAACCAAATGGTGAGCTAACAGTTATTTTATTTGTGGGTGTAAATGGTGTAGGGAAAACAACGACAATTGGTAAACTTGCTCATCGTTTGAAAAATCAAGGAAAAAAAGTGATGCTTGCTGCTGGTGATACGTTCCGTGCTGGTGCCATAGAACAGCTTCAAGTTTGGGGCGATCGAGTTGGCTGCGAAGTAATTAAACAATCAGAAGGCTCAGATCCCGCTGCGGTAATTTATGATGCTATAAATGCTGCGAAAAAGCGCGGTGTTGATGTGTTGATTTGTGACACAGCTGGCCGTTTGCAAAATAAAGTGAACTTAATGAAGGAACTAGAAAAAGTGCATCGCGTTATTTCTCGTGAAATTCCAAACGCCCCACATGAAGTGTTGCTTGCGTTAGATGCGACAACGGGTCAAAATGCGTTAATTCAAGCTCAAACATTTAAAGAAGCGACAAATGTGACGGGGATTGTATTAACAAAATTGGATGGTACAGCAAAAGGTGGTATTGTCTTAGCAATTCGTAACAAATTAAATATTCCGGTTAAATTCGTTGGTTTAGGTGAAAAAATTGATGACCTACAACCATTTGATGCGGAACGATATGTATACGGATTATTTGCTGATTCATTAGACCAAGAATTGAAAAAAGCTGAACAATAAGAAGAGATATTTGAAAAGGAGGCTGGGACAAAACCCCCTCTAAAATGGAAACAGCTCATGAAATTTTAGAATGAAATTTCATGAGCTGTTCTTCATTTTTTCAATAAAAAATAAGGACCTCTTCTGTTAAAATTAAGTTACCACCAAAACTAACAGAAAGAAGGGTCCTTATGTTTAAATATTATAACATGAATCAATTAGTTTTACCTCTAGATTTAGAAATAAAATTACAAGAAAATGATATTGCCTTCCATATTCACCATTTAGTTGAAAGTATTCCAGATGAAGCCTTCCAGCCGTTTCTTCGAAATACAGGTTGTCCTGCTTATCATCCACGCATGATGCTAAAAATTATTTTGTGTGCCTATTCGCAGTCTGTCTTTTCAGGTCGAAAAATTGAAGCGCTATTAAAGGACAGTATACGAATGATGTGGTTGGCACAAGGATATGAACCAAGTTATCGGACGATCAATCGTTTTCGTGTGCATCCGGAAGTAAAAGAATTAATTCGTCAATGTTTTGTCCAATTCCGTTGCCAACTGGTGGAAGAAAAGTTAATCGATCAAGAAGCCATTTTTATCGATGGTACGAAGATTGAAGCGAATGCCAATAAATTTACTTTCGTATGGAAGAAATCCATTGAAAAATACAACCAAAACTTAATTGAAAAGTCCAATCAGTTATACAACGAACTATTAGAAAAAGAAATCATCCCTGAAATGGAGCGGGAAAATGAGGGAGAACTGTCCGTAGAAGAACTCGCTCAAATGGTGCAACAAGTCGATGAAGTCATTAAGGAATATGACCAAAAGATAGAAACATCGCCCGATGCCACAGAACGAAAAGCATTAAGAAGCGAACGAAAATATCCAAAACAAGCGTACAAACAATTAATAGACTTCATTCTACGAAAACAAAAATACCAAAAAGACTTGGACATCTTGGGGGAACGGAACAGTTATTCCAAAACAGATCAAGATGCGACGTTCATGCGAATGAAAGACGACTATATGAAAAACGGTCAATTGAAAGCTGGATACAATGTACAAATCGCAACAGAAGGTCAATACGCACTAGCTTATAGCATCTTTCCAAATCCTACTGATACACGTACATTAATTCCGTTCTTGAATAAGATAGAAAAGGATTATTTTCCGTTACCAAAGTATATTGTCGCAGATGCTGGTTATGGTAGTGAACAAAACTATGAAGACATCCTTTCGAATCGAAAATGTGAGGCACTCATTCCATATACCATGTATGAGAAAGAACAAAAGAAGAAATATAAACAAAATCCATTTCATCCAGACAATTGGATGTACGACGAAGAAAGTGATACCTACATTTGTCCAAATCAGCAGCGAGTAACCTTCCGTTATCGTTCTGTACGTACAGATAAGACTGGTTTCAAACGAGAATTGAAAATCTATGAATGTGAAAACTGTTCAGGATGTCCATTTCGTTCATCATGCACAAAAGCAAAGGAAGGCAATCACCGAAAGGTCATGGTGAATGAAAAATGGGAACAACAAAAAGAATATGTAAGAGCGAAGCTTTCAGAAGAAAAAGCTGGTTCTATTTTCCGTCAACGTAAAATAGACGTAGAACCAGTTTTTGGATTCTTGAAGGCTAATTTGCGTTTCACTCGATTTTCCGTTCGAGGAAAATCGAAAGTGGAAAATGAAATGGGCATTGCCTTAATGGCCGTGAATTTACGAAAATACACGGCCAACAAAGATCAACTAACAAAAAATAATGGGTATAAATGGAAAAAGGAGAATTTGAGCCAACTCAAATTCTCCTTTTTCCTATCTAGAAGCTAGTTTTGTCCCAGCCCCAAATACTTAATGGCGCTAGCAATAACTTTTCCGATTCGTGTATATTATCAGTGTTAAAGGGAATTTACTTGACACTTATAAGTAAAACCGATATGATACAGTAGAAAAAATATGAATGGAGAGACATTCGATGTTACTTGAAAAAACGACGCGGATGAATTTTCTCTTCGATTTTTATCAAGCTTTGTTAACGGATAAACAGCGGGCATATATGGAGCTATATTATTTAGACGATCTTTCCTTAGGTGAAATTGCAGAAAGCTACAAAGTTTCTCGACAAGCTGTATACGATAATATCCGTCGCACTGAAGCAATGCTTGAAGAATATGAAGAAAAACTAAAGTTATTTGAAAAGTTTCAAAAGCGTCAGCAAACGATTGAAAAGCTAGCCGCTGCAATCAAAGGCAATGCCTCTATTGAAGAACAATTAAAGTTAATAGATCAATTAAAAGAAACGGATTAGGAGGCGAAAAGTTTGGCATTTGAAGGATTATCAGAACGACTCCAAAGCACAATCCAAAAAATTAAAGGCAAGGGAAAAGTTACTGAAGCAGATGTAAAACAAATGATGCGGGAAGTGCGCCTTGCATTAATTGAAGCCGACGTAAATTTAAAAGTTGTAAAAGACTTTGTAAAAAAAGTAAGTGAAAGAGCAGTCGGCGTTGAAGTCATGAAAAGTTTAACACCTGGTCAACAAGTCATTAAGATTGTAAAAGATGAATTGACTGAGTTGATGGGTGGAGAACAGAGTCGAATTAAATTTAATACAAAGCCTCCAACAGTCATTATGATGGTAGGTTTGCAAGGTGCTGGTAAAACTACGACTTCCGGAAAACTTGCAAATGTTTTAAGGAAGAAATACAATCGTAAACCGCTTTTAGTTGCTGCTGATATATATCGTCCAGCAGCCATTAAACAATTGGAAACATTAGGAAAACAACTTTCGATTCCTGTGTTTTCTCTTGGTGCGGATGTTTCTCCTGTGAAAATTGCGGAAGAAGCAATCGAACATGCAAAAAAAGAACATTATGACGTGGTCATTATCGATACAGCTGGTCGATTACATATCGATGAAGAACTGATGGACGAATTAAAAAATATTCGGGCCATTAAAGAACCAGACGAAGTATTTTTAGTTGTTGATGCCATGACCGGACAAGACGCAGTTAATGTTGCTCAAAGTTTCAATGATGCAATTGGCATCTCAGGCGTCATCTTAACAAAATTAGATGGAGATACACGCGGTGGTGCTGCGTTATCGATTCGTGCTGTGACAGAAAAGCCAATAAAATTTGTTGGTATGGGTGAGAAGATGGACGCTTTAGAGCCATTCCATCCAGAACGTATGGCTTCTCGTATACTAGGGATGGGCGACGTCCTATCGCTAATTGAAAAAGCACAGGAAAATGTGGATTTAGAAAAAGCGAAAGAATTGGAAGAAAAGTTTAAAACGCAAAGCTTTACTTTCGATGATTTTGTAGAACAAATTAAAGCTGTCCGAAAAATGGGACCGTTGGAAGACTTATTAAAAATGCTTCCAGGTGCCAATAAAATAAAAGGTTTAAATAATATTCAAATCGACGAAAAACAAATCGATCGCCTGGAGGCTATTATTTATTCCATGACGCCTGAAGAAAGAGAGCGTCCAGAAATCATCAATGCTAGCCGTAAAAAGAGAATCGCAAAAGGTTCTGGTACATCCATTCAGGAGGTCAACCGATTATTAAAACAATTTGAAGATATGAAAAAAATGATGAAGCAAATGACGAGCATGGCACAGGGAAAAGGCAAGAAGAAAATGAAACTTCCTGGATTCGATTCATTATTTAAATTTTAATATAAAAGAAAAAATGAACTGTTAAGAAAAAACACTTTACAAACAAATCAAACACTGATATTATTCTATCTTGTGTGAAACTAATTCGGAGGTGCAATAAACATGGCAGTAAAAATTCGTTTAAAACGTATGGGAGCTAAAAAATCTCCTTTCTATCGTATCGTAGTTGCTGATTCTCGTTCTCCACGTGACGGACGTTCAATTGAAACAGTTGGTACTTACAATCCTCTAACTGTTCCAGCAACAATCAATATCGATGAAGAGAAAGCTCTTAAATGGTTAGCAAATGGTGCGAAACCATCTGATACAGTACGTAACTTGTTCTCACAACAAGGAATTATGGAAAAATTCCACAATTTAAAATTCAATAAAAACGCTTAATAAAAAACTTTGGAGGTGTCCGCATGCAAAAGCTGATTGAAACAATTGTCAAACCACTAGTTGATTATCCCGAAGACGTTCGCGTTGAAAAAGATGAAAATGCTAGTCGCATTGTTTATAAACTTTTTGTCAATCCAGAGGATCGAGGAAAAGTGATTGGTAAACAAGGTCGTGTTGCGAAGGCGATTCGTACTATTGTTTATTCAGCTAGCGGTCACCAAAAGAAAAAAACTTACGTCGATATATTGGACTAATGCAAAAAGGGGCTACTTCAGCCCCTTTTTTATACATATAAAATCTTCCTAGGTTAATCAAACTATATCGTGTACCATGATGAACTAGTTGGAGAAAAGCCAGTAAATTAGAAAACTTCCAATTTAAAGAGGTGTCGTTTGATGGAATGGTTAAATGTGGGTCGCATTGTCAATACACACGGCATTCGTGGAGAGGTGCGCGTCATTTCTTCCACAGATTTTGAAGATATTCGTTTCAAAAAAGGATCGCAACTTGCTATTTTTAAAAGTGATAATGCAGAACCAATCTGGGTGACAGTAGAAAATGCCCGGAGACATAAAAACTTTATTTTGTTAACATTTGAAGGATATTATAACATCAATCAAGTAGAACCATTTAAAAACAGTGTATTAAAAATTTCAAAAGACCAATTAAAAGAAGACGAATTAGGCGAAAACGAATATTATTATTTTGAAATCATTGGCTGCCAAGTTTATTCAGAAGAAGGAGAACACTTAGGGGAAATCACAAATATTTTAGAAACTGGCGCTAACGATGTTTGGGAATTAAAAGACGGAAAAGGGAAAAAACATTATATCCCTTATATTGAAGATGTAGTTAAAGATATTGATGTTGACAATAAACGAATTACCATTCATGTGATGGAAGGATTATTATCATGAAAATACATGTGCTTACCTTATTTCCTGAAATGTTTAATGGTGTGTTCGGTTCATCCATCTTAAAAAAAGCCCAAGAAAAAGGAATCGTTGATATTCAAGTAACCAATATTCGTGATTACAGCGACAACAAACATAAACAGGTAGACGATTATCCTTATGGTGGGGGAGCTGGCATGGTGTTGAAGCCTGAGCCAGTGTTTCATGCGGTTGAATCCATTACTGAAGGCCGAAATCCTCGCGTTATTCTCATGTGTCCACAAGGAGAACGGTTTACTCAGTCGAAAGCGGAAGAATTGGCGGAAGAAGAGGAACTTGTTTTTATTTGCGGACACTACGAAGGATATGATGAACGTATTCGAGAGCATCTTGTAACCGATGAAATATCCATTGGGGATTTTGTATTGACTGGTGGAGAAATACCGGCAATGGCGATTATTGATTCGGTTGTTCGCTTAATTCCTGGAGTATTGGGACAAGAAGCTTCACATATTCATGATTCATTTTCTACAGGGCTGTTAGAACACCCGCATTACACAAGACCCCAAGAATTTAGAGGAATGAAAGTTCCAAATGTGCTATTGTCAGGAAATCATCAAAAAATTGAAGAATGGCGTATGGAACAATCAATCAAGCGCACTTTTGAGCGAAGACCTGACTTGTTGAAAAATATTGAACTAACACCAAAACAACTGGAATATCTTGAAACTTTAAAAAGAAAAAATGAAAAATCATGAATATTTTATAAAAATAATCAATATGAATAAACAGTCCCTTTTAGTTGATTATTGATTCGTGATTAGAATTTTCCTTGCACGTTGATTTAAAGTATGATAATATTCAATCTGTGCTTCTATGAGAAGCTTTAATTACGGTGTTCCGCTGTAGTGAATAAGACTATATGAACATTCGGTATAAGGAGAGAATAAACATGTCAAATATTATTGCAGAAATTACAAAAGAACAACTTCGCACAGATCTTCCTGAATTCCGCCCTGGTGATACAGTTCGCGTACACGTTCGTATTCAAGAAGGTAACCGTGAACGTATCCAAGTATTCGAAGGCGTAGTAATTAAACGTCGCGGTGGTGGAATTAGCGAAACATTTACAGTGCGTAAAATTTCTTACGGTGTAGGGGTTGAACGTACTTTCCCTGTTCACACACCAAAAATTGCAAAGTTAGAAGTTGTTCGTCGCGGTAAAGTGCGCCGTGCAAAACTTTACTACTTACGTAATTTACGTGGTAAAGCAGCACGTATTAAAGAAATTCGATAATCATTCTACTAAAGGGGGGCTTTGTTTTAAAAAGCCTCCTTTCTTTTGCTTGTCATAAAGAATAAGAATGAAATAAAATGTAGATAGTGGATTTGGGGGAATGCTCTCGTGGAAAAAGTAAAAAAAGAAAAAAACGAGATTTGGGAATGGACAAAAGCGTTAATCATTGCTCTCCTCATTGCTGTAGTTATTCGTTACTTTTTATTTACACCTATTGTGGTAGATGGAGAATCGATGATGCCAACGCTAAAAGATGGCGACAAGATGATCGTCAATAAAATCGGATATCGATTAGGTGAACCAAAGCGGTTTGACATTGTTGTATTCCATGCACCAGAAGGCAAAGACTATATCAAAAGAGTTATTGGATTGCCTGGTGAACATATTGAATATAAAGATGACCAGCTGTATATTAACGGTGAACCCATCGATGAACCATATTTAGATGAATATAAATCACAACTCTCAGAAGGTCAATTAACCCAAGATTTTACCCTCCAAGATATTGATCCAAGCCTTGACGTAATTCCGGAAGGTTATGTATTTGTAATGGGGGATAACCGACGATTCAGCAAGGATAGCCGCCACATCGGAGTCGTCAGTGAAGATGAAATCATTGGCAGTACAAGCGTAGTCTTTTGGCCTTTAAGTGAAATAAAAATTGTGAAATAAAAAAGAGGAGTAGATGAACACTCCTTTTCTTTTTTGACTGAAGGAGGAATAACAATGACAATTCAATGGTTTCCTGGGCATATGGCAAAAGCAAAACGACAAGTTCAAGAACATTTAAAACTTGTTGATATTGTCTTTGAATTAGTTGATGCCCGATTGCCATTATCTTCAAGAAATCCAATGATTGATGAAGTCATTAACCAAAAACCTCGATTGATATTATTAAATAAAGCAGACATGGCTGATGAAACAGAGACGAAAAAATGGGTTGAATATTTTTCAAATAAAGGATTAACGGCAATTGCCATCAACTCCTTTGAAGGGAAAGGATTAAACCAGGTCACAAAAGCTGCTCAACAAATATTAGCAGAAAAATGGGCTCGCATGAAAGCAAAAGGGATGAAACCCCGCGCCATTCGAGCGATGATTGTAGGGATTCCGAACGTAGGAAAATCAACTTTAATCAATCGTCTAGCCAAAAAAAACATAGCCAAGACTGGTAATACTCCGGGGGTCACGAAAGCCCAGCAATGGGTTAAAGTTGGAAAAGAATTAGAATTATTAGATACGCCAGGAATTTTATGGCCAAAATTCGAAGATAAAGAGGTAGGTTTAAAACTGGCTTTAACGGGAGCAATTAAAGATACAATCCTCAATATGGAAGATTTAGCAACTTATGCGTTGAATTTTTTATCTACCCATTATCCTGAGCGAATGAATGAACGCTATGGTATTAGTTCAGTAGATGAAGATATCGTAAAGACTTATGACCATATCGGAAAATTGCGCAATGTATTAGGTCCTGGTGGTACAATTGACTATGATAAAGTTTCAGAATTGATTGTACGCGATATTCGCAATTTAGAATTAGGGAAATTAACTTTTGATTTTGTTGATGAAGAATTAAAAAAAGAACTTGTTCACAATTAGATGAAAAAACCATCCAAAAGTCCCATCGAGAAACTTTATGGATGGTTTAATTTTATGCAGGCATTTCAGTCGGAGTTGGTTTCGAAAAGCCCTCTTGATATTTTTCATCAATATATTTTCGAATTTCTTTAATGGATTTTCCATCATTTGAGAGCTTTGCAGATTCAACTGCAATTTCCATACAAACGAGACAGCGAGTTCCATGGTCATCCCACAGAACTTGTTCGTCGCGAATTTCAGCAACGAAGCAATTTAAACTGCTTCGGTGGCCAGCTGATTCTCCACAACCGCAATAACAAGGAATCCATTGCAACACATCGGCATGTTCGAATGCGATTTTGTATACAGTCGTTATGTTTTCATGTTTTTCTTGTAAAAAAGAAGGCAATTCATTAATAGAGGTTAGTTCTTGTAAATCTCCCGACAATGGATTGTGCTGAATATGGCTTGTATCACTGTGAACTTCTTGTTGAGTTGTTTCGCCTTTGCAAGCGCTCAGTATAAAAAGAAGAGAGAGCAATATGTATATTTTTTTCATTTCTTTTCCTCCACAGTATATTCCCCCTCATTATAGAATGAATTTATGATAAAGTACAGCATGAGTGGAATCATGGAATCACTCTAGTCAATCTTATAAGAAATCTATTTAAGCCGATATAAAATAAAAATATTAGGAGAAAGCAAGTATGAAAACAATTAAGGAAATAACAGAAGCATTAAAAAGTGCGAATACATATGAGCCATGGATGAAGGAACTTGAAAATGACGAAAGAGCGGGAGTACAAAAAGCTTTTTTACAGTTTAAAAAGAGATTACAAAATCAGGAGAAAATACTTGAACAATTTCGTCAAAAGCAAGCATTTGATGCAAGTTTTCTTCCCTTTGAAGATGCCTATTTAGCTGGAATAGATGAGGCAGGAAGAGGTCCTCTAGCTGGACCAGTTGTCACTTGCGCAGTCATTTTACCAAAGGATTGTCCAGAACTTGTTGGAGTCAATGATTCAAAACAACTATCCAAAAAGAAACGCGCAGAATTTGCTGAGTTAATTAAAAAGCATGCTCTTGATTATTCAATACATTTTCAGAGCGCGGAAATCATTGATGAGATGAATATTTTAGAAGCAACAAAACAATCGATGAAAATGTGTGTTGAAAGTTTAAAAATACGCCCAGATTTTTGCATTGTAGATGCAGTTACAGTCCCGATTGATATACCTCAAAAAAATATAATAAAAGGCGATGCGAAAAGTCTTGCGATTGGAGCGGCATCGATATTAGCTAAACACGAACGGGATTTATATATGGAAAAGTTACATAAAGAATATCCTCAATACGGATTTGATCAGCATGCTGGTTATGGCACAAAGCAACATTTAGAAGCAATTGAACAATTTGGGCCAACCATTCATCATCGCAAATCATTTGAACCAATTAAAACAATGCTGGAGAAGAAGGTGATGATATGACAATTCCTTCCTTTCAACCGATTCAACAACAACAAGTGTCCGCACAAATAAATCCTCTTGTGTTGAAACAAGGACAAGTATTCCATGGAAAGATTAAACAATTATATCCAAATCAAATGGCGGAAATCCAAATTGGCGAGCATCGTCTCATAGCAAAACTGGAAACGCCTTTAAAAGCGGGAGATTCGCATTATTTCCAAGTGATGAGCACTTCCCCCCAGACAGAGTTAAAAGTGGTTACAGGGCCAATGACGAAGGAATTTGTAAATGTGCAACAATTGATTGAAACATTGCATTTGCCGAAGTCTCCTGAAATGCAGCAACTGTTGACGCATTTCATCAAACATCAGCTTCCTATTGTTAAGGAACAAATATTGCAATCGGAAATATGGTTGAAAAATTTACCTGACGGAGTAACAAAGCAAGAAGCGTTACAAACATTGCAAAAGATGATGGAATTGAAAATTCCTTTTTCGGAAGTAACATTTAAGGCGCTACTACTCGGTTCGAAAACAAGTGGCATTTCCAATAACCTTGAACAACTTACCCAATTATTGCAACAAAATCACTTAATTTCACCTCAAATAAAAGAAAATTTACTAAATGCGTTGCAGTCCATTGCCAAACCTTTCGAAGCAGAAACAGCGGGAATGATGATTGCACGCTCTGTGCAAATTCTTCTACAAAGTGATGGACAAGAAACAAAGCAACTTGAAGCGTTAAATATTTTAAAAGAAGCAAATATTTTACCAAAAGATGCAACACTTAATAATTGGTTGAACACCGCAACGCTCTCTTCTCGCAATGAAACAGCAGGATTCTTTGTCCGACAGTTGCAATCAAGTTCAACTGTTTCAATTGCTCAAACAATTCAACAGATTACCCATTGGATTAAAGGGGAAGTGACGCTTACAGAACAACAGAAAAATACCATTCATGAATTGCTCAAATCCTTCGAAAACACTAATCATGTTGAACAATTGGCTAAACAACTCCATGTCCAATTGTTAAAAGCCTTTTCAGAACAAACAGTAAATCGATTATTTTTAAACGAAGATGGAGTTTCCCCGAAGGAGCATTTATTGTCACTACTAAAACAGGAAATGACTATAAAGAGCGACATGGAATTTATTCAAATGGCAAAAGCTTTTCAAGCATCTAAAGAACCATCTACACAAGTTATGATGGCGGAATCTCAAGCAATTTTGGAGTCATCGTTGAACAGTCAAGGGATACAAAAAGCTATTCAACAAATATTAATAAGGCTTGGTTTAAGTTATGAAGTTGCACTGAACAAAGGAGAGGATGTTACAAACCTCATCCAATCTATAAAGCCCCAATTATTGTCCCTTATTCAAGATGAGAAGGCATCTACAGAATTGAAGAATAGTGCTGAGATGGTGTTAGCCCGATTAAATGGAATGCAACTGCTTTCTGGAGAAACAGGTCATCAGCATCAAATAATTATGCAACTTCCATTGCAATTTTTAGGAAAGCACGTAGATGCGACCATTCAATGGAATGGAAGAATGAAAAAAGATGGAAAAATTGATTCCAACTATGCTCGGATTTTATTTTATCTAAATTTGGAAGCATTAAAAGAAACGGTGATTGATATGCAGGTGCAGAACCGAATTGTTTCAATTTATGTGTACAATGAACTGGAAGGGTTAGATGTACTAGCTGAGCCGTTAAAAAAAGCTTTAAAAGTGGGCCTTGAAGAAAAAAACTATCATTTATCCGGTGTATTGATTAAATCTTATAAAAAAACTTTGCAAAAAAATCTTGAGAAAAATATTGAAAAATTGAATGACAAAGGGGCAGTACAAAGGGGAGTGGATATTCGCGTATGAATTCGGAAAAAAGAAAAGAAGCAGTTGCCCTTATGTATAATCCTGAAGAAAATAGTCCGAAAGTGATTGCGAAAGGTAAAGGGAAAATTGCAGAAAATATCCTGCAAAAAGCGCAAGAATTCGATGTACCTATATATGAAGATCCCAGCCTAGTAGAATTGCTGGGACAACTCGATTTAAACGAGTTGATACCACAAGACTTATATGAAGCAGTGGCAGAAGTATTTGCTTTTATTTATCGATTAGATCGAAAAGTTTCTTCACATTCTTAACATGACTATTGTAGTATTGTAAAAGCAAAAATGCTTATTTTACGCGAAGTAGAAAAATGTGTCGAAAATTAAGAAAAATACGAAAAAAATGCGAACATAGACAATGGGTTACTGTTTGATTAAAATAGTATTGGTAACAAACTATTTCCCAAATTGGTGAATTGGAGGATGGCAAATGAATATCCATGAATATCAAGGTAAGGAAATTCTTAGGAATTATGGTGTAGCAGTTCCAAACGGAAAAGTTGCTTTTTCACCGGATGAAGCAGTTAAAGTTGCAAAAGAACTTGGATCAAATATCACAGTGGTGAAGGCTCAAATCCATGCTGGTGGACGTGGGAAAGCCGGCGGGGTAAAAGTAGCCAAAAATTTGGATGAAGTTCGTGCATATGCGAAGGATTTATTAGGAAAAATTTTAGTTACGCAACAAACAGGTCCACAAGGTAAGGAAGTAAAACGCCTTTATATTGAAGAAGGTTGCGAAATTAAAAAAGAGTACTATATCAGTTTTATTTTGGATAGATCCACTTCGCGCATTACTGTTATGGGTTCAGCAGAAGGTGGAGTGGAGATTGAAGAAGTAGCAGAAAAATCACCTGAAAAAATCTTTAAAGAAGTAATTGATCCGATAACAGGATTATTACCATTCCAAGCAAGAAGATTAGCATTTAATATGGAAATTCCACCAAAGTTAGTAAATCAAGCTGTTAAACTCATGATTGGATTATACACTGCTTTTGTGGAAAAAGATGCTTCTATTCTTGAAATCAATCCACTTGTGCTAACAGAAGACGATAAAATTATGGCGTTAGATGCGAAATTTAACTTTGATGCAAATGCTCTTTATCGCCATCCTGATATCGTTGAATTACGTGACTTTGATGAAGAAGATCCAAAAGAAATTCAAGCATCAAAGTACGATTTAAACTATGTATCATTAGACGGAAATATCGGATGTCTTGTTAATGGTGCAGGTCTTGCGATGGCAACAATGGATACAATCAGCTATTATGGAGGCTCTCCAGCCAACTTCTTAGACGTTGGTGGTGGTGCAAATACGGAAAAAGTAACAGAAGCGTTTAAAATTATTCTTTCTGATCCGAACGTAAAAGGTATTTTTGTAAATATTTTCGGGGGCATTATGAAATGTGATGTCATCGCTGAAGGTGTAGTAGCAGCAGCGAAACAAATTGGTTTAAATGTTCCGTTAGTTGTTCGTTTAGAAGGAACAAACTCTGCTCTTGGTAAAGAAATACTAAATAAATCTGGATTAAATATTATCGGAACGACTTCAATGGCTGAAGGTGCACAAAAAATTATAGAACTCGTAAGGTAAGAAAGGCTGGGGAGAACAATGGCGATTTATGTAAATAAAGATACGAAAGTAATTGTTCAAGGTATTACTGGTGAAACAGCTTTATTCCATACAAAACAAATGTTGGAGTACGGTACAAAAATCGTAGCAGGGGTAACACCTGGTAAAGGTGGACAAGTAATCGAAGGAGTACCTGTATTTAATACGGTAGCTGAGGCAAAAGCAGCTACAGGAGCGAATGCTTCTGTTATTTTCGTACCGGCGCCATTTGCTGCTGATGCGATTATGGAAGCAGTAGAAGCTGAATTAGAATTTACATGCTGTATTACGGAACATATTCCAGTATTAGACATGGTGAAAGTTAAGCGTTTTATGGAAGGGAAGAAAACGCGCTTACTAGGTCCAAACTGCCCTGGACTCGTGACAGCTGAAGAATGTAAAATCGGTATTATGCCTGGATATATTTTGAAAAAAGGTCATGTTGGTTTAGTATCCCGCTCTGGTACTTTAACATATGAAGCAGTACTTCAATTATCAGATGCTGGTATTGGCCAAACAACTGCTGTGGGAATTGGCGGTGACCCTGTTAACGGTACAAACTTTGTAGATGTATTAAAAGAATTCAATGAAGATCCGGAAACATACGCAGTTGTGATGATTGGTGAAATTGGTGGTACAGCTGAAGAAGAAGCAGCAGCATGGATTAAAGAAAATATGAAAAAACCGGTTGTAGGATTTATCGCAGGTCAAACAGCACCTCCAGGAAAACGAATGGGACATGCTGGTGCGATTATTTCTGGCGGTAAAGGTACAGCAGCGGAAAAAGTTAAGGCGATGAATGATGCGGGAATTGAAATCGCTCCAACACCGTCTGTAATTGGTGAAACATTAATTAAAGTATTAAAAGAAAAAGGGCTATACGAAAAATGTAAAACCCATTAATATAAAGAGTGTAGCGCATCTATTTGCGTTACACTTTTTCATTTCTTTATTTTATAATATTTTTTGGACAATTCTTTGTGCGGTCACGAAAAGGATATGTTCTACTATAGGAGGGGTAATGTGAGCTCATTTTCAATTGATGAGTTGATTACCTTCCACTATGTTTACCCACTTCCACTAAATCAATTTCACAAATTATTAGATGAAATTTCCTCCCTTCATGAACTGCAATTTTTATCGCCTACAAAATTAACGTCCATTCTCCAAATTTCATCGGAAAAAGCAGAAAAAATCCTAACTAATTATAAGAGAATGTTAAAGAAAAATTTGCTTGATGCATATAATCATGAAGGAATACATGTAATTCCTTATACCGATCCAAATTATCCCCTATCTTTACTTACATTAGTCGATTCACCTACTGTGCTTTATGCGAAAGGGGATATATCTTTATTAACTAGAAGAAAAATTGCTATTATCGGTTCTAGAATGGCTACACAATATACTGTGAAAGCGCTGGAGTCGATTGTTCCACCTTTAATTGAAAAGGATATAGTTGTCGTTAGTGGATTGGCAAAAGGTGCAGATAGAATGGCTCATGAGGCAACTATTCGATACGGCGGGAAAACGATTGGTATATTAGGGAATGGATTATTTCATATTTATCCTAAAGAAAATAAGAAATTAGCGACGATAATGGCTAATCAACACTTATTGGTAACGGAATTTCCACCCTATGTTGGTCCCAAAAGGTGGCATTTTCCACTCAGGAATCGTATTATAAGTGGTATTAGTGAAGCGATTGTAGTAACAGAAGCTGCGGTGAAAAGCGGTACGTTAATTACTACAGATCATGCTTTAGAACATGGAAAAGATATATTTGTAGTACCAGGCCCTATTGATTCAAAACTTTCAGAGGGAACGAATCGATTGTTAAGAGAAGGAGCAATTCCTGTATGGAACGGTCAACAAATTTTAGATGAATTAAATTTGTTTTTTTAGGAAATATATTGAAAAAAAGTTGCATTATTAGTCAAACTGTTATACATTTTGCAACAGGAATTTCTTTAAAAATATATAAAGGTGCCTCTAGTGAGGAGGAAGTTGAAGATGGCAGACTATTTAGTGATAGTAGAATCACCAGCGAAAGCGAAAACCATTGAACGATATTTAGGAAAAAAATATAAAGTAAAAGCATCCATTGGACATGTAATTGATCTTCCGAAGAGCCAAATGGGGATTGATACGGAAGATAATTATAAACCTAAATATATCACCATTCGTGGAAAAGGGCCTATATTACAAGAGTTAAAAACAGCTGCGAAAAAGGCAAAAAAAGTGTATCTTGCAGCCGATCCTGACCGCGAAGGAGAAGCAATCGCATATCATTTAGCAAAAGCTTTAAATATCGATACTGAAAGCGATTGTCGAGTAGTATTTAACGAGATTACAAAAGATGCGGTGTTAGAATCTTTTAAATATCCGCGTCCAATTAATAAGCATCTTGTGGATGCTCAACAGGCTCGCAGAGTATTAGACAGGCTTGTTGGTTATAACATAAGCCCAATTTTGTGGCGAAAAGTGAAAAAAGGATTATCCGCAGGACGTGTTCAGTCCGTTGCAATGCGGTTGATTATCGATAGAGAAAATGAAATTAAACATTTCGTTCCAGAAGAATACTGGACAATTGAAGGAAAATTTGAAAAGAATAAAAAGCAATTTGAAGCGCTTTACTATGGAGATGAAAAGGAAAAAGTAAAGCTCACAAATCAACAACAAGTGGAAGAAATTTTAAAAAAAATAGAGGGATCCGAATTTGAAGTTGTAAATGTGACAAAGAAAGAGAGAAAAAGAAATCCTGCTCCAGCGTTTACAACTTCATCACTTCAACAAGAAGCGGCGCGAAAATTGAACTTCCGAGCAAAGAAAACAATGATGATTGCTCAGCAACTTTACGAGGGTATTGATATTGGTAAAGATGAGGGTACGATCGGTTTAATTACGTATATGCGTACCGATTCCACACGTATTTCGGATGCTGCAAAAGCAGAAGCAATTCAATATATTCACGATAAATATGGCAAAGAATATGTCTCTGAAGAAATTCCGAAGGCGAAAAAACAAACAAATGCTCAAGATGCTCACGAAGCGATTCGACCAACAAGCGTGTTAAGAACACCAGACCAATTGAAAGATGTATTAACTCGTGATCAATTGCGTCTGTATCGTCTCATTTGGGACCGATTTGTAGCAAGTCAGATGGCTCCAGCTATTCTAGATACAGTATCTGTAGAATTAAAAAATTCTGGCTGTATTTTCCGAGCAAATGGATCTCAACTGAAATTTTCAGGATTTATGAAAGTATACATTGAAGGAACTGACGATCAAACGGAAGAAACAACCAAAATACTTCCAGAGTTGCACGTTGGAGACAAAATCAAATCAGTTGAAATCATTCCAAAGCAACACTTTACACAACCACCTCCACGCTATACGGAAGCCAGACTTGTGAAAGAATTAGAGGAACTTGGAATAGGAAGACCATCCACCTATGCTCCGACTGTGGACGTTATCCAAAGACGTGGTTATGTGCAACTTGATAATAAACGTTTTGTCCCGACGGAGCTTGGAGAAATTGTCCATTCATTGATGATGGAGTTTTTCCCGGAAATTATCGATATTGAATTTACCGCGAAAATGGAAGCTGATTTAGATAAAATTGAAGAAGGAAAAACTGATTGGATTCAAATTATCGATAATTTCTATAAAGAATTTGAAAAACATGTAAAGCATGCTGATGAAGCGATTGAAAAAATCGAAATTAAAGATGAGCCTGCTGGAGAAGATTGTGAAAAATGCGGAGCACCAATGGTATTTAAATTAGGACGTTATGGAAAATTTATGGCTTGTTCCAATTTCCCAGAATGTCGAAATACAAAGACGATTACAAAACCAATCGGCGTAACATGTCCAAAATGTAAAACTGGAGAAATTGTGGAGAGAAAAAGTAAAACGAAACGCATTTTTTACGGTTGTGAAAATTATCCTGAATGCGATTTTGTCTCATGGGATAAACCGATCAGCAGACCTTGTCCAAAATGTAGTTCATTATTAGTTGAGAAAAAAGTGAAAAAAGGTATTCAAGTACAATGTACAAATTGTGACTACGAAGAACAACCAACACAATGAAGTTAGGAAGATGATAATTATGACAGAACAAGTAGTAAATGTAATTGGTGCAGGACTAGCAGGAAGCGAAGCGGCATGGCAGATTGCAAGCCGTGGTGTAAAAGTAAAACTTTATGAAATGAGACCTGTAAAACAAACACCAGCTCATCATACAGACAAATTTGCAGAATTAGTTTGTTCCAACTCATTGCGAGCGAATGCGCTTACAAACGCAGTTGGAGTTATAAAAGAAGAAATGAGATTGATGAACTCATTAGTTATTAAAGCTGCTGACCAGGCTAGCCTTCCAGCAGGAGGCGCTCTCGCAGTCGATCGCCATGAATTTTCTGGATTTATTACAGAACAATTAAAAAATCATCCTCTTGTTGAAGTAGTTAATGAAGAAGTAACGGAAATACCTGAAGGCATTACGGTAATCGCAACTGGACCATTAACTTCTGAAACTTTGGCTAAGAAAATTCAACAATTGACAGGTGAAGATTATCTTTACTTCTATGATGCTGCTGCCCCAATTGTTGAAAAAGATAGCATCAATATGGATAAAGTGTATTTAAAATCACGTTATGATAAAGGAGAAGCTGCATATTTAAACTGTCCAATGACAAAGGAAGAGTTTGAACGATTTTATGATGCTTTAGTAAATGCAGAAGTAGTCGAATTGAAAGAATTTGAAAAGGAAATTTACTTTGAAGGTTGTATGCCGATTGAAGTGATGGCAAAGCGTGGACCGCAAACATTATTATTTGGTCCTTTAAAACCAGTCGGATTGGAAGATCCAAGAACTGGCGAACGTCCATATGCGGTTGTACAACTACGACAAGACAATGCAGCTGGCACATTATATAACATTGTTGGATTCCAAACTCATTTAAAATGGGGAGCGCAAAAAGAAGTATTTCGATTAATTCCTGGTTTAGAGAATGTAGAGATTGTACGCTACGGGGTAATGCATCGTAACACATTCATTAATTCACCAAAAGTATTAAAGAAAACTTATCAATTGAAATCTCGTTCTAATTTATTCTTTGCTGGTCAAATGACGGGAGTGGAAGGCTATGTTGAATCGGCTGGTAGCGGACTTATTGCGGGAGTGAATGCAGCCCGCTTGGCACTTGGGAAAGAACCGATTGAATTCCCAATTGAAACGGCGTTAGGTAGCATGGCCCGCTATATTACTGAAGCAGATCCAAACAACTTCCAACCGATGAACGTTAACTTTGGTATCTTCCCGGAATTAGGTGAACGAATAAAATCTAAGCAAGAACGAGCATTAAAACATGCTGAGCGAGCAATTGAAACAATTCGGAATTTTATGAATACTCAAACTATATAATTGATTTTAGCCTCTAAATGTTGATATAATGTTTAGAGGCTATTATTTATGTCATCATCTTTGAATAAACGTGGATAAAAAAGGTTAAATTTTTAACAATTTGTGAAGGTAAACTGATTTTTTACAAAATTACTGATTTTTTGCTTGATATATCTCGAAGTTCGGTATACAGTCGAGAATGGATGTTTTCACTGTATGTGTTCCAATAAAGAAATGACGAAAAATATGCCCTAAATGCCGCAATTTTCTTCATGGTACTTCGAAATAGAGGTGACCCAAGTTGAATATTCAACCAACAAAAGCTTTGGATGAGTTTCTCCGAGTAATTCAATTGGAAAAAAACTTTTCTGTTCATACGGTAAAGGAATATGAACGAGACATTACCCAATTCCTTACCTTTTTAAGAGCAGAAGGAGTTGACGATTTACGCGAAGTGGAGTATATACATGCAAGGTTGTTTGTGACCAAACTATATGAAGAAAAACTGTCTCGTACAACAGTTTCTAGAAAAATTTCTTCCATTCGCACATTTTTTCGTTTTCTAAATCGAGATTATGGGATTGACCTTTCGCCTTTTCTATCTTTATATCATCCGAAAAAAGAAAAATTACTACCCAATTTTTTTTATGAAGATGAACTTGCACAGTTATTTGAAGCAAATGCAGGCGACGATTTAAAATCACTACGCAATATGGCGCTACTTGAATTACTATATGCTACAGGAATTCGTGTAAGTGAGTGCACATCGATTGAATTAGACGATATCGATTTTCATTATTCCATTCTTCGGGTGATGGGAAAAGGGAGGAAAGAAAGAATTGTTCCATTTGGGCAATATGCTCATGATGCTTTAATAAAATATATCAATGAAGCAAGACCATTGATTATGAAAAATAATAAGCACAACAGGTTATTCGTGAATATGCGTGGAGGCGAACTTACTGCTCGTGGTGTCCATTATATTTTAAATGAAATGATTCAAAATGCTTGTATGCATACGAAAATTTACCCTCACATGTTAAGACATACCTTTGCGACGCATTTATTGAATAATGGGGCAGATTTACGTACAGTTCAAGAATTGCTAGGACATGCGAATTTATCCTCCACTCAAATTTATACACACGTGACGAAGGAACACCTTCGAAGTACTTATATGAAGTCGCATCCAAGAGCATAATGGTAGGGAGGAATAAAAATTGGAAATGCACGCTACTACGATTTTTGCCATTCATCATAATGGCAAATGTGCAATGGCAGGAGATGGGCAAGTTACATTAGGGAATTCCGTTGTTATGAAGCATACAGCTAGAAAAGTGAGAAAATTATTTAACGGGCAAGTATTAGCGGGATTTGCGGGTTCTGTTGCTGATGCGTTTACGCTGTTTGAAATGTTTGAATCCAAATTGAATGAATATAGCGGCAATCTGCAACGAGCAGCTGTTGAAGTAGCGAAACAATGGCGTGGAGATAAGATGCTCCGACAATTAGAGGCGCTATTACTTGTCATGGACAAAAACACGTTGCTTCTTATTTCTGGTACTGGCGAAGTAATTGAGCCAGATGATGGAATACTTGCAATCGGCTCTGGAGGAAACTATGCTCTTGCAGCAGGGAGAGCTTTAAAGCAACATGCGGGGCAGCATATGACAGCGGAAGAAATTGCAAAGGCGGCCCTAACAATTGCAGCCGATATTTGCGTTTATACAAATCATAACATTATTGTGGAGGCGCTAAACTGATGACGACACTTACGCCAAGACAAATTGTAGAACAATTAAACCGATATATTGTTGGTCAAGATGCTGCAAAACGGTCAGTAGCGATTGCATTAAGAAATAGATACCGGAGATCGCTTCTTAGCGATGAACTAAAAAGTGAAGTGATTCCAAAAAATATATTGATGATTGGTCCTACCGGTGTCGGTAAAACGGAAATAGCAAGAAGAATAGCTAAGTTAACAAATGCTCCGTTTGTCAAAGTTGAAGCAACAAAGTTTACCGAAGTGGGCTATGTTGGCCGAGATGTGGAATCGATGGTTCGGGATCTTGTTGAAGCTTCCAGAAGACTTGTGAAAGAAGAGATGATGGAAAAAGTTAAGGATCAAGCAGAACAACAGGCTAATGAAGTGTTAGTAAAATTGCTTGTTCCTTCTAAATCTAAGTCAAAAATGACGCAAAATCCATTTGAACTTTTATTTGGTGGACAAAAAACGGAAAGCCAAACGGATTCTCAAGAAGAAACTGAAATTCGATTAAAACGTTCTAAAGTAAAGGAAGACTTATTAGCAGGTAAACTGGAAGACGAATGGGTAACTGTAGAAGTGACTGAACAAAATACAGCATTTCTAGACATGATGATTCCGGGAATGCCTGAACTAGGCTCTAGCGGTATGCAAGATATGTTATCAAGTCTTGTGCCGAAAAAAACGAAAAAGCGTCGCATGAAAGTGAAAGATGCTCGTCGAGTATTAGCAATCGAAGAGGCGAACAAATTAATCGATTCCGAAGAGCTAGCGCAAGAAGCGATTAAACGTGCAGAACAATCTGGAATAATCTTTATCGACGAAATTGATAAAATTGCAAGCAGAGGTCAGCATTCGTCTGCGGATGTTTCGCGTGAAGGAGTACAAAGAGATATTCTCCCAATTGTAGAAGGATCAACAGTGACGACAAAATATGGACCTGTTAAAACGGATTATATGCTCTTTATTGCTGCAGGAGCTTTCCATATGTCGAAGCCGAGTGATTTAATTCCAGAGTTACAAGGTCGTTTCCCGATTCGAGTAGAGTTGGATAAGTTAACAAAAGAAGACTTTGTTCGGATTCTAAAAGAACCTGATCAATCTCTTATTTTACAATATAGAGCCTTACTTGAAACTGAAGGCGTATCTATTGATTTTTCTGATGATGCAATTGAACGCATTGCGGAAATTGCAACGGAAGTAAATCAAGAAACGGATAATATTGGTGCACGTAGATTGCATACGATTATGGAGCGATTATTGGAGGAGTTATCTTACGAAGCACCTGAAATTGCTCCAACACATATTCAAATCACTCGTTCATATGTAGACAAAAAACTTGGTGAAATTTCAAAGAACAAGGATTTGTCACAATTTATCCTTTAACATGAATACTTTAGCAAATAAGTATAAAGCATTTTCTACGATAATAATTGAACAATGTAACCCTAGGAGGCAATTAATATGGATTTATTAACAAAAACTAGAAAAATTAACGCATTGTTGCAAAAAACAGCTGGAAAACCAGTTAATTTCAAAGAGATGGCAGATACATTAGGTGAAACGATTGATAGTAATGTATTTATTGTTAGTCGAAAAGGGAAATTATTGGGGATTTCCATTCATCAAAAAATCGAGAATGACAGAATGAAAAAAATGTTAGAAGAACGTCAATTCCCTGAAGAATATACAAATAGTCTGAAAGACATCAATGAAACATCTTCAAATATTGATATCAATAGTGATTATACAATTTTCCCTATTGAAAACCGCGATATTTTCAAAAATGGTTTAACGACAATTGTGCCTATTATCGGCGGTGGTGAACGTTTAGGTACGTTGATTTTAGGGCGATTAGAGGAACGATTCGGTGACGATGATTTAATTTTAGCAGAGTATGGTGCGACGGTAGTCGGCATGGAAATTTTGCGTGAAAAAGCTGAAGAAATTGAGGAAGAAGCTCGCAGTAAAGCAGTCGTGCAAATGGCTATCAACTCCCTTTCTTATAGTGAATTAGAAGCAATTGAACATATTTTTGAGGAACTAGATGGAAATGAAGGTTTACTCGTTGCATCTAAAATTGCTGATCGTGTTGGTATTACGCGTTCAGTAATCGTTAACGCATTACGTAAACTTGAGTCTGCAGGAGTAATTGAATCAAGATCTCTCGGCATGAAAGGAACATATATTAAAGTATTAAATGATAAGTTTTTGACGGCTTTAGCTGAAATTAAAATGAAATAAGCAAGTTCTTCCTATACTAGAATAATGAATTCATAACAATATTGTTGTGTAATAACTACAACTATTAAAAAGGTCTCATTATTAATGAGACCTTTTTATTTGTGCGCCCGGCATGTACATGAACTATAGGGTGTAAGTCCCGAACCCCGAAGACAGAAGTAGAGGTTAGCCAAGAGCAAGGGTGTCCGTGGTGACGCGGAATCTGAAGGAAGCTGGAGGCAAAACACCGGTCCGAGGAACACGAACCTCATATAAGGCTAGGTATGATTGAGTGAGTTTGCAAAACAAAACAAAGCTCTTTCTGTCGAAGGTCATATCGAGTAAATGAGGCGGATAGATGGTGTGAAAGTGCATGTACTTACCCGGGGAGGTCTGGCGGATAGGTGAAGTTCGCTTCATAACCTACTTAGTGATAAGTAGCTGAACCGTCAGAAGTCAGCAGAGGTCATAGTATTAGTTGGTTTAGAACTACTAAGAAGGACCGAACAATTAAGAGAGAATAGCCCTTGGCATTCAGTGAGTCATGATGAACACAGAAAACGTAGTACCTCACTTGAGGAAGGAAGCGGTGAATCCCGTGGGGGACCTCTTGGAGGGTGGAGTGACCACTGGCATAAAGAGAACAGCTATTCACGGAAGTTATATAAAGACTTGCGTCAATCATCTTAATTGAACCGCCGTATACGGAACCGTACGTACGGTGGTGTGAGAGGACGGGAGCTAATCACTCCCTCCTACTCGATTCCTTTTAATAATTTCATTAAGGGAATAGTTTTATATAATTGTAGTACTTTTTTATCAATTAAGTGATAGCTGATAGTAACTTTTGGGAATTGCAAGGTCAAAAATTTTGTCGAATTGAAACTTTTGTTATCGAAATGTGAACTTTTTGAAAAACTTGGCATGAAAAATTGATTCAGATAGACTATGAAAAAGTGCCAAAAGACGATAGACACTGTGAATTATCTTATTTACAATAAATACTAGTGTTGAGTAAGAAATTTGTCATTTTTGTAATGAAATAGAACGAGGTGAACGGTTTGAACTTGTTTGGAGGAACAATAACTAACTTAGAGCATGGTTTAAAATACGCATCGCTAAAAAATAAGACTATTGCACATAACATTGCAAATGTCGATACGCCTAATTACAAGGCAAAAGATGTCAAATTTAAAAAACTATTGAATGATGAAAATGAAAAACAACTTAGGGCGAACAAATCAGATAAGAGACATTATGATTTTAGTTTTGAACAATCTACCCATGTTGTTTATAGTTATGAAAACTTTCAATATCGCCATAACGGCAACGGTGTAGATATGGATAAAGAACAAGCAGAATTAGCGAAAAATACGATTTACTACAATGCTTTGATTGATCGCATTAACGGTAAATTCAATACATTAAATACAGTCATTAAAGGAGGGAAATAGTAATGTCAATCTTTTCTAGCATCAATACAACAACATCAGCTTTAACTGCTCAACGCTTACGAATGGATGTCATTTCCTCAAATATAGCGAATGTTGATACAACTCGTGCTAGACAAGTGAATGGTGAATGGGAGCCGTACCGTCGGAAAACGGTGACACTTACTGCAAATGAAGGTACATTTTCATCCTTTTTAAATAAAGCAGTAGGGAAGAGCAATGGCGTAGGCAATGGAGTAAAAGTAACAAAAATAAATGAGGATAATGAAACGCCGTTCAAACTCGTATATGATCCAAGCCATCCAGATGCAAACGAGGATGGATATGTACAAATGCCTAATGTCGATGTGTTAAAAGAAATGGTCGATTTGATCTCTGCTACTCGTTCATACGAAGCAAATATAACCGTTTTAAATGCAAGTAAAGCGATGTTAACAAAGGCTTTAGAAATAGGTAAATAAGGGTGAACAATGAGAGGGGTAAATTGATGTGGCAATAAACCAAGTAAACTTATCTATTCCACTTCAAAATGTGAATGGTAATAGAGTGATATCCAATCAACAAACGCCATTTGAAGCGCAAAAAAGTTTTGCCAATACATTAAAAGAAGCGATTGACAAAGTAAATGATTACCAAGTTCAATCAGATGAATTAACAAATAAGTTGATTCATGGAGAAAACGTTGAGTTGCATGATGTAATGATTGCAGCACAAAAGGCGAGCATTACATTAAATGCTACGGTTGAAATTCGCAATAAAGTAATTGAAGCTTATCAAGAAGTTATGCGAATGACTGTATAATCTACGGTTACGCACGGAATATAAAATGTTAGTGTATTCACTAGTACCGGAGGATTTGTAATGAATGATCGACTTAATAAATTAAAAACCGATTCCATTAATTTTTGGAAAAGTCGGACAAAGAAGCAGAAAGGTGCAATAATTGGAACCTTCGTAGGGGTTATAGCGATAGCGGCTATTATTACATATTTTACTACTCGAACAAACATGGTTCCCCTTTTCACAGAATTATCAGCAAAGGAAACTGGGGAGATTGCGGAAGTATTAAGCTCTCAAGGTGTTACATATGAAATTGCTCCAGGTGGAACGAACATTTTAGTTCCAGAAAAGCAAGTTGATTCCATAAAAGTTTCCTTAGCCGCACAAGGATACCCTGAAACTGGAGGAATTAGTACAACATTCTTCACAGAAAATGCTGGCTTTGGTATGACGGATAATGAATTTAACGTCATCAAGCATAAAGCCCTAGAAACAGAACTTGAAAACCTCATAAAGAAAATCGATGGGGTAAAAGATGCAAAAATTATGATTTCTATGCCAGAAAAAGGTGTATTCATTAATCAGAATGCGGAGAATCAAAACGCTTCTGCTGCTGTCGTATTACATACTGAACCAGGTCATAAGTTCACTGATGACCAAATTAAAACATTATATAACCTTGTATCGAAAAGTGTTCCTAATTTAAGCACAGACAATATTACAATATCTAATCAGTATTCTGAATATTACGATTTAGAATCCGCTATAGCTGGAAGTGGTTCAATCGACTCTGTAGAAGGTCAAATGAATGTAAAGAAAACGATTGAACGTGACCTTGAACGTCAAGTTCAAAAAATGCTTGGAACATTAATGGGACAAAACAAAGTTGTTGTATCAGTCACTACAGATATCGATTTTAAGAAAGAAAATCGTGAGGAGAAATTAGTAAAACCTGTAGATGAGGAGAATATGGAAGGCATTGAAATCAGTGCCCAACGCATTACTGAAACATATACAGGTATGAATGGTGCAACAGGTCCAACGGAGATGGGCGATCCGACTGATAATGCAACCGGATATCAAGAAGTTTTAAACGGCAATGGTGATTACGAACGAATTGAAGAAACAATTAATAATGATGTAAATCGCATTAATCGTGTAATCCAAGAAAGCCCGTACAAAATTCGCGATATTGGTATTCAAGTCATGGTTGAGCCACCTGTTCCTGAAGATCCAACATCCCTTTCAGCTACAGTTGTGGAAGATATTGAACAAATTTTAGCAACTATTGTCCGAACTTCAATTGATAAAGAAGCTGCTGGAGAATTAACAGATGAAGAAATTGAAAACAAAATTGTTGTTTCTGTTCAACAATTCTATGGCAATGACGTAGAAAATATCGAAGAAACACCAGTGATTCCATGGTGGATTTGGGTTGTTGGTGGAATTTTAGTTGCTGCAATTCTTCTTCTTATTGTTTACATCTTGCGTTCGAAAAAGCGAAAAGCGGAAGAAGAAGCTATGGAAATTATTGAAGAACAAGAAGAGTTGCTTGTGGAAGATATTAATCAAGAAAAAGAAACAGAATCTACAGTTCGTCGCAAGCAATTAGAAAAAATGGCAAAAGAAAAACCGGAAGATTTTGCAAAATTATTGCGGAGCTGGATAGCTGAAGATTAATGGATAGGAGGTTCGACTGTGTCTAAAAAAGAAAAGAAATTTTTAACAGGAAAACAAAAAGCTGCACTGCTGTTAATTTCTTTAGGACCAGAAGTTTCCGCAAATGTTTATAAACATTTATCTGAAGAGGAAATTGAACGACTTACATTAGAAATTTCAGCAGTGAAAAAAGTTGAACCTGAAGTGAAAGAACAGATTATCGAAGAATTTCATAACATTGCTCTAGCTCAAGATTATATCTCGCAAGGTGGTATCGGCTACGCAAAAACAATATTAGAAAAGGCGTTAGGTCCTGAACAGGCACAAAATATTATCAATCGTTTAACATCTTCCTTGCAAGTTCGACCTTTCGACTTTGCTAGAAAAGCTGATCCATCACAAATCTTAAATTTTATACAAAATGAGCATCCGCAAACAATTGCGTTAATTTTGTCATATTTAGATCCGCAGCAAGCTGGTGTTATCTTATCTTCATTACCACAAGAAGTGCAAGCGGATATCGCAAGAAGAATTGCCACTATGGAATCGACTTCACCAGAAGTCATTAGTGAAATTGAATCGGTATTGGAAAGAAAATTGTCATCCACTTTTACGCAAGATTATACGGAAACTGGCGGCATCGATGCTGTAGTAGAAGTATTAAACGGTGTGGATCGCCAAACAGAAAAAACAATACTCGATGCGCTTGAAATTCAAGATCCAGAGTTGGCAGAAGAAATCAAAAAACGCATGTTTGTATTTGAAGATATTGTGACTCTCGATAATCGTTCAATTCAACGAGTTATTCGAGATTGTGAAAATGAAGACTTGTTGCTCGCAATGAAAGTATGTAGTGATGAGGTAAAAGAAATTATTTTCCGCAATATGTCACAACGAATGGCGGATACATTTAAAGAAGAGATGGAAATTATGGGACCTGTACGCCTACGTGATGTAGAAGAAGCACAAATGAGAATTGTTGCTATCATTCGTCGATTAGAAGAAGCTGGAGAAATTATTATAGCTCGAGGTGGAGGAGATGACGTCATTGTCTAAGCTAATCCGTTCGAGCGAGGCAATTAAAAAGCAAAATGGGCCGGTTCAAATTGAAATTCGAAATCTTTTTGCGAAACAGTTTGATTCTACCCTGGATATAGGCGAAGAGGAGCATTCAATCACATTAGACGAGGTGTACAAAGAGCGAGATCGCATTCTTGAAGAAGCGAATCTAGAAATCTCTTCAAAGCGGGAAGAATTTGAATTGTATTGCCAAGCGAAACTAGAAGAAATCGAGAAATTAAGACAGCAATGGCAAGAGGAAAAGCTCATTCTTCAAAAAGAAGCATATGATGAAGGCTTTCAACAAGGTTATGAAGAAGGAATTCAGAAAGCGACTGCAGATATGGAAAATGCGTTAAAACTAGCGAATGAAACTGTTGAGAATGCTCACATCAATGGAATGAAATATGTTGAGGAGCAGGAACATGTTATTTTAGATTTGGCGATTAAATCAGCGGAAAAGATTATTGGAGCATCGCTAGAAAAAGATGAAGCGTTATTTTTATCCATAGTTCGAAGAGGTTTAAAAGAAGCGCAAGAAAGCAAAGAAATTAAACTATATTTATCACCAGTATATTACAAGTTGGTAACTGAAAATCGAGATGAACTAGCAGCAATGTTCCCGCCGGATGTTCCGTTCTTAATCTTTGTAAATGAAGATTTGAACGATACAGATAGCTACATTGAAACAAATCATGGGCGCATCGTATTATCAATTGATGAACAATTGAAAGAATTGCGCTTAAAGCTTAGCGAAATTTTGGAGAGTAAGGATTGATTCCGATGAAAGCGGCTGACTTGGTCAACAATATACCTGCCATCGACACGTTCAAAAAATATGGAAAAGTTACGAGAGTTGTCGGACTATTGATAGAATCTCAAGGTCCAGAATGTTCCATCAATGACGTATGCAAAATTCATGTTCGTACGAAAAAAGGGCACGAAGTAATTTTAGCGGAAGTAGTAGGCTTTAAAGATGAGTATGTTATGTTAATGCCTTTTACTTCCGTACGAGAAATTTCCATTGGCTGTTTAGTGGAAGGAACAGGAAGTCCATTAGAAGTTAAAGTCGGTCCTGAATTAATTGGAAAAGTACTAGATTCGCTAGGCAACCCTTTTGATGGGACTTCTCTTCCGAGAGGATTAGTTTCGGTACCTACAGAAAACGAACCTCCAAATCCTTTGCATCGTCCGCCCATTGATCAGCAATTGGAAGTGGGAGTAAAAGCCATTGATGCGATGCTGACGGTAGGAAGCGGACAAAGGGTTGGTATTTTTGCAGGTTCTGGTGTGGGTAAAAGTACTCTTCTCGGCATGATTGCACGTAACACAAGAGCAGATTTAAATGTGATAGCTCTTATTGGTGAGCGCGGCAGAGAAGTGAGGGAGTTTATCGAACGTGATTTAGGTGAAGAAGGATTAAAACGATCCATCGTGATTGCAGCTACAGGTGATCAGCCTGCATTAATGAGGATAAAAGGTGCTTTTACTGCGACAGCCATTGCTGAGTATTTCCGAGAACGAGGTTTAAATGTCATGTTAATGATGGATTCTGTTACTCGTGTTGCAATGGCACAACGGGAGATTGGATTAGCAACAGGTGAACCGCCTGCTCAAAAAGGTTATACGCCATCAGTCTTTTCAATATTACCGAAATTGTTAGAAAGAACCGGGACAAGCATGAAAGGGAGTATAACGGCCTTTTATACGGTGCTTGTTGATGGGGATGATATGAATGAACCAATTGCAGATGCGGTTCGAGGTATTTTAGATGGACATATCGTATTAGACCGCACCTTAGCAAATAAGGGACAATATCCGGCTATTAACGTACTAAAAAGTGTCAGCCGTTTAATGAATCATATTTCTTCTGAAGAACATGTAAAAGCTGCTGAGAGAATTAGAGAATTGTATTATACATACGCAAAATCAGAAGATTTAATAAACATTGGGGCTTATAAAAAAGGAACGTCGAAAGAAATTGACGAAGCGATTTATTATGAACCCCTTATTACTCAATTTTTAAAACAAGGATTTAAAGAAAAAGTAACACTTGAAGAAAGTGTTAACGAACTAATTGCTTTAGCGAATGGCGGTGGCAAATAATGGTTCAATATACGTATCGATTTGAAAAACTATTAACAATTCGCGAACAAGAAAAACAGCAAACAGAAATGGCTTACAAAGAATCGGTTCGATCTTTTGAAAAAGTAGCGACACAATTATATGAATTGTTAAAGAAAAAAGAAAACTTAATAGAATATCAAAATGAGCGGTTAAAAAATGGACTAACGATTGATGAAATCCACCATTTTGCAAAGTTTATTGATAGTTTGGAACATACCATTGATGAAGTACAACAAAAAGTAAAACAAGCACGTGTAAAAATGCAATGGTATGAACAAAAATTAGTAGAAAAAAACTTGGAAGTACGTAAGTATGAAAAAATGCGAGAGAAGGATTATAGTGCATTTCAAGAGGAACAAAATCGCCTAGAGGCCCAACACTTGGACGAGATTTCCTCACTTATGTACAACAAGAAGATAT
The DNA here is from genome assembly GCF_038004345.1 of Ureibacillus sp. FSL W8-0352. NCBI lineage: Bacteria > Bacillati > Bacillota > Bacilli > Caryophanales > Caryophanaceae > Ureibacillus > Ureibacillus sp. FSL W8-0352. The sequence continues at coordinate 147,485 of NZ_JBBOQT010000001.1, forward strand.
TTAGGTGATTTTATGGTGAAAGTGAACAAAAAGCTGAAAAATGATTATACTGAAGATTTTATGGAAAAAAAATCACCAGGATTTTTTCAAAAATTCTTCGCTTGGGTGATTATTCCGCTACTATTCGTTATAGCCATTTTGCTCGTCGTTGCTCAATTTACAAATACGAACATCTTTGAAAAGGCTTCTGAAATGTTGCCTCGTACTGACGAAGAAACACCTGCCAGCGCTATTGATATGGACAATAAAATTGTTGAATTACAAGCGCAAATTCAAGAAAAAGATGCGCAAATTGAAAAATTACAAAGCGAATTGGATACTGCTTTAGCTGAGAACGAAAATCATATAGCAATACAGAAAGAATTGCGAAAAAGAATTGAAGAATTAGAATCTGGAAAACAAGAATCAAAAAAAGATTTGAAAGAAATTGTTAACACTTATGAAAAAATGTCGGCCAAAGCTGTTGCACCAATCATTGTAGAAATGAAAGATGAACAAGCGTTGGAAATATTATCGAATTTGAAGCCAGATACACTTTCTCAAGTTTTAGCGAAAATGGATCCGAAAGAGGCTGCAAGATATACAGAATTATTATCTAAAAACAAAGAATCAAATACCGACTAGAAAGGAGGTGAAAGAATGAGTATAGGAATGCCCTTTATTATATCTCAATCCCAATCGTTAGGATCCATAAAAGGACAGCAAAATGTTTTCAAAAACAAAGAAGGTTTTAGTAAGTTTGGTGATGTTTTTAATAAGGTTGTTCAAAGTGAAGAGAAAATGTCATCCGGAATTATGGAAACGGTAGAAAAAGAAATTCAACCACTATTAAAAGCTGATTCCGTAGAAGACATATTTGATTTACTCGAAATTCCTAACGATGAAGGATTGATTATACTCTCCCAAGGTGAAGAAGAGCAAGTAATTACAATAGAAGAATTAATGTCAAACATCGATGACATTTTAACACTATTAAATATGAATACTGAGCAACTAAATGAAATTGCTCAAGAGCTTTTGGGAGAAGAAGTTCGCATCGATAATATTTGGGATTTCATTCATCTCGTAAATCATGAACAGCAGTCTTTAAACGCCAACGTTGAGTCGCAATTGTTGGACAAAATGACTTCAATTTTATTTGGCGAAGAGAATGGATTACAAAGAGATGTAGTAAAATTTTTGCAAGTAATAAAATTAGCCCAATTAGTTGGCGAACAGTCTCAATTAAAATTAGAACAACAAGAACAGATTTCTAACTTAAAAACGTTCTTACTGAATATTGAAAAAACAATTATAAAGGAAATGACAACATCAACTGGCAAATTTTCATTAGAAAATTTCCAGCAAGTCGTAGTTAAACAGGTAAAAACAGAAGTTGATTCTAACGCTCATACAACTTCCAATATTTCTTTACATCAAAATTCGGAAACGAAAACAATTACGATTACTTTGCCAAATACAAATAATGGATCACAGGCTGAATCATTAGTAAAACAAATTGAATCGATATTACAACGTAGCCAAATATCCAATTCTCAAGGAACAACGAAATTATTATTAAAACTTTATCCTGAACATTTAGGATCTATTCGAATCGAATTAGTACAAAGAGACGGTGTGATTTCTGCTAGATTGCTTGCTTCAACTGCACTTGGAAAAGAATTACTGGATAGTCAAATTCATCAATTAAAGCAAGCGTTTGTTCAACAAAACATTCAACTTGATCGAATCGATATTCAACAAAGTTTACAAGAGACGGATTTACGCGACCAAAATTTATTTAACAATATGTTTAAAGGTCAGCAACAGTCTGAAGAAAATGATAAAGATTCAGAAGAGCAGCAAGATGATGAAAAACTGTCTTTTAAAGAATTTTTAGTAAATGAGGAAGTGTAGCATATGGCAGAAATGTCAAAAATCACAAATGATTACTATTTATCTAACAATAAAAAAGTAGAAAAACGTACAGGAAACTCTATCCTTGGTAAAGATGATTTTCTAAAAATTCTAATCACTCAGTTGCAGCATCAAGATCCAACTAATCCAGTAGAAGATAAAGAATTCATTGCTCAAATGGCTCAGTTTTCAACATTAGAACAAATGCAGAACATGACGAAAGCAATGGAGGATTTGCTCGAATCACAATTGCAAACGCAATTGATGGCATACACATCTTTCATAGGGCAAGAAGTAAAATGGCATGAAATTACCGATAAATTGGATGAAAAAGGAAAGCCGATTATTAACGAAGGCCAAGGGGTTATCGTTGAAATAAAATTTAAAAACGGCATGCCATTGTTTATATTAGATGATGGAAAAGAAATTACTGCAGGCAATATTTCTTCTATTTTAAAAAAGAATAGCGAAAAACCTGTAGTTGAAAATCCTCTAGTAGAGGCAAGTAAACTTATTGGAAAAACTGTCAAATACCAAAATGAAAACGGTGAGTTTGTTCAAGGAATCATCGAAGCTGTGACAACAAACAATCAAACAATTGAATATATTTTAGATAACCAAGTTCGGTTAAAGAAAGAGCAATTTGAAATTGTCAGTGAATAAGGTTGGTGAATCCATGCATCGAATACAATTTCAGCACGTACCATTACAACCGATTCATCTAAAACATAGCTCGAAACCAACAACAGAAAAAAAGACGACAAGCTTCATTGAGCATTTTGAACAAGCGAAAAATGAACTGAAAATAAGCAAACATGCTAATGAAAGAATTCGGGAACGAAATATTCAAATTTCAGAAGAAGAGTGGGAAAAAATTACGGACAAAGTAATTGAAGCTCGTTCGAAAGGGATTAAACAACCACTCGTATTAATGGATCAAGCTGCGTTAATCGTGAGCGCTAAAAATGGAACAGTCATTACAGCAATGGAGAGAGATGAAGCAAAAGAACAATTATTTACAAATATTGATGGCACTATTGTACTTTAAGGCAGGACCAATCTGGATGCCTTCGTTTGCGGACTGACAGAAGCAAACAATATACAATCGAAAGGAGAAGGAAAAACATGCTACGTTCAATGTACTCTGCTATTTCCGGAGTAAGAAACCATCAAACAAAATTAGATGTTATTGGGAACAACATTTCCAATGTTAACACATATGGATTCAAGAAAAGTAGAACAGTATTTAAAGAAATGATTTCTCAAAACATCGGTAGTGCTTCCGGTGCAACAGCAACACGTGGAGGTGTCAATCCAAAACAAGTAGGATTAGGTTCTACAATGGCAGCAATTGATGTCATTCATTCTACTGGAGCCCTTCAATCTACTTCTCGCACTCTTGACTTAGCGATTTCAGGTGACGGGTTCTTTATGGTGGCTGATACAGTAATTGATTTTAAACGATATAGCTCAGATGAACCAGATGTTGCTGAAGAGATTAGTGATGAGGGGGTAGGTGAAACTAACTTCACGAATATTTTATATACAAGAGCGGGGAATTTTTATTTGGATGATGAAGGATACCTTGTCAATGCTGAAGGGAAATATTTAGTTGGTGTAGCACCTGTAGTCGATGATGAAAATGGTGACGATGTTATTAACTCATTAGATTTCCCTACAATACCTGGGAAAAACACAGACATAGACGGTAATGAGGATTTATCACCATCTGACGATCCTGCATGGATTACACCAGTTGAAGATGAAATTGATGGTATGGATGTTATATATAAACCAATTCGAATTCCTACAGATGCAACAGAAATGAGTATCGGGCAAGATGGTACTGTGACATTTGTTGATGCAAATGGTGAATTAAAATGGGCAGGGCAAATTGTGTTGGCAAAATTCCCTAACGCAGGTGGTCTTCAAAAAGTTGGAAACAACTATTATCAAGAAACGAATAACTCAGGAGCTGCCTATACACAAGTTGCAACCGTAGCAGGTATAGGCTCTATCGAATCTGGGTTCCTTGAAATGTCAAATGTGGACCTATCAGAAGAGTTTACGGAAATGATTGTGGCACAACGCGGTTTCCAAGCAAATACTCGCGTAATTACAACTTCCGATCAAATTTTAGAAGAATTAGTGAACTTAAAACGATAATCAATCTAGTAATCTTTTAACTTACTAGTCTTTGGATTATTTTAAAGAAAAGGAGGGTCGGGCCGGCTCTATCCTTCCCGGCCCTATTTCAATGATTCAACTAACACGCCTTAATGGCAAAACATTTTCATTGAATGCTTTATACATAGAAACAGTCGAATCCTTTCCAGATACGACCATTACGCTAACGACTGGGCGGAAATATATTGTAAAGGAAACTGAAGAAGAAGTTAGAAAAAAAGTGACAAATTATTATCGCACGATTCAAGTGCTTTCTAACCCCCATCTACGAGGTGATGAAAATGAAGAATAATAAATTATTAACAGTAATGCTCATCATTTTAGTGTCGATTACGTTAATTGGGGTTGTACTTGTAGTTTTATTGACTCAATTCAATAAACAATCTACAACCCTCGAACCAACCATCGATAAAATTATCGAATCTAGCGTAGATGTACCTGAAATAACGACCAATTTAGCAGATGGAAATTATATTCGCATTGAATTGAAAATTCAAACAGATAGCCCTAAAGCAGCAAAGGAACTAGCTAAACGCGACTTCCAAACAAATAACATTATCATAGAGGAGCTATCTGAATTAACGGAGGAAAACCTAAAAGGAAAAGAAGGAAAAATTCTATTAGAATCAACGATTAAAGCCCGATTAAATGAATTGATGCAAGAGGGTGAAGTGCAACAAGTATACATTACCTCCTACATCATTCAGTAAAGAAATCTGTTGAAATGGAGGTGGTCAAATGCCAGGTGATGTATTATCCCAATCGGAAATCGATGCGCTGCTTTCAGCAATCTCTACTGGGGAAATGTCAGCAGATGAAATGAAGAAAGAAGAAGAAAAGAAAAAAGTCAAAGTTTATGATTTCAAGCGTGCCCTTCGTTTTTCAAAGGATCAAATTCGAAGTCTGACGCGAATTCATGAAAACTTTGCAAGACTTTTAACTACATTCTTTTCTGCTCAACTTAGAACATATGTACAAATTTCTGTAGCATCTGTTGACCAAATTCCCTTTGAAGAATTTGTTCGCTCGATTCCAAATATGACATTAATAAATGTATTTGAAGTACCGCCTTTAGATGGTAATATTTTAATGGAGATCAATCCAAACATTGCTTACTCCATGTTAGATCGCCTCATGGGTGGTAGCGGTACAAGTTATTCAAATGTTGACAATTTAACTGAAATCGAACAAAAAATCATGACAAACTTATTTGAACGTTCCTTCGATAATTTGCGTGAAGCTTGGGAAAATATCGCTGAAATTGACCCAATGCTTGTTGAACTCGAAGTGAACCCACAATTTTTACAAATGATTTCACCAAATGAAACAGTAATCGTTATTTCAATGAATACCGTTATTGGTGAAACTTCTGGCATGATTAACATTTGTATTCCACATGTCGTATTGGAACCAATTATACATAATTTGTCTGTCCAATACTGGATGCAATCGAATACAAAAGAGCCAACAGAAGCACAAATCAAAGCGTTAGAAACAAAAGTAAAACAATCTGACTTACAGCTCGTAGCTGAACTCGGTACATCTACGATTTCAATCGAAGACTTTTTAACGATGAATATCGGTGATGTCATCCAGCTCGATCAGAAAATTTCTGATCCATTAATTCTTAGAATTGGAGATATTCCAAAATTTACTGTTCAGCCGGGTAAATTAAAGAAAAAAATGGCAGTTCAGATTATTGAGACTTTGAAAGGAGGAGAAGAAGATGAGTGATGATATGCTCTCCCAAGAAGAAATTGAAGCCCTACTTCGAGGTGAAACACTAGATGATAAAATCGAGGAAATGGCTTCAAATTCTAAAACAAATTCAAACGAAAAATTAGTTGTTGAAGATTATTTAACAGAAATGGAACGCGATGCGTTAGGTGAAATAGGAAATATTTCTTTCGGGAGCTCAGCAACTGCACTATCTTCATTGTTAGGGCAAAAAGTTGAAATAACAACTCCTGTAGTGTCACTAATTAATAGAAATAATTTGGAAGAAGAATTTCCACATCCATATGTTGCTGTATCAGTAGAATATACAACTGGTATAAGCGGTGTGAATTTATTAGTCATTAAACAATCAGACGCTGCAATCATTGCAGATTTAATGCTTGGAGGAGATGGACGCAATCCGAACCCAGATTTAGGAGAAATCCAATTAAGTGCTGTTCAAGAAGCGATGAATCAAATGATGGGTTCAGCTGCAACCTCCATGTCTACGATGTTTAACAAAAAAGTAGATATTTCACCACCTTCTCTAGCTTTACTAAATATTAAGGAAAATGAAGGTGAAGAGAATATTCCTGATGATGAAATATTGGTAAGAGTTTCCTTCCGTTTACTCATCGGGGATTTAGTAGATTCTACAATCATGGAATTACTACCATTAGATCTAAGTAAAAAGCTTGTAAAATCCTTATTCGGTGAAAATGCAGATGCGAATCAACCTGAGGCACAACCTCATGCACAAGCTGAGCCGAAACAATTAACTGCATCGCCAATGCAACAAAGCACAACATCGCAATTGGAACAACCAATACAACAGGCTAATCAACCAGTATATCAGCAGCAAGCTGCTACTACTCATGAAATACCAAGTTTTACAACTTATTCACAACCAAAACCTCAGCCGGTAAATGTTCAACAAGCACAATTTGCAACATTTGAACAACCGAAGATGACAGAGGCAGAAGCTCGAAATTTAAATATGTTACTTGATATTCCTTTACAAGTAACTGTTGAATTAGGACGGACGAAGCATTCAGTGAAAGAAATTTTACAATTAGCTTCAGGTTCCATTATAGAGCTAGATCGTCTTGCTGGTGAGCCAGTTGATATATTGGTAAATAATCGTCTAATTGCGAAGGGTGAAGTTGTAGTCATTGATGAAAACTTTGGTGTGAGAATTACAGATATTATCAGTCAGAAAGAACGCATCAATAATCTAAGATAGATGTAATAATGGAGGAATCTTACTATGTCTAAAAAAATCTTAATAGTTGACGATGCAGCATTTATGCGCATGATGATTAAAGATATTTTGACGAAGAATGGCTATGAAGTAGTTGGAGAGGCAGCAGATGGAATGCAGGCTGTAGAAAAATATAATGAATTGCGACCAGATTTAGTGACAATGGACATCACGATGCCAGAAATGGACGGCATAACAGCATTGAAACAAATTAAATCGATTGATCCAAACGCTGTTGTAATTATGTGTTCAGCTATGGGTCAACAAGCGATGGTCATTGATGCCATCCAAGCGGGTGCGAAAGACTTTATCGTAAAACCATTCCAAGCAGATCGTGTTATTGAAGCAATCCAAAAAGCAATAGGTTGATAGGAAAGATGAAAAACCTTTATAAAAAAATTAGCATTGTCCTTATGTTGTTCGCAGTTTTTATAATGACTGCTCCAGCACAGCTCACTTTTGCGAACCAAAAAAATAAAATGATTGACGAAGGCTATTTTGATAATCCTGAAACTTTCAATCAAGATTCTACAGCTGTCAAAGAATCGGCAGCTGTAGGTCTTACAGCTTGGGATTATATCAAAATGCTGCTCGCACTCATTTTTGTACTCTTATTATTAATTTGGGTGTTAAAGTTTATTAATAAAAAAAGCTATCATTTTCAACAAAATCAAATTGTTCGAAATATCGGTGGTATTTCAGTAGGTTCACAAAAGTCTGTTCAAATTTTGCAAATTGGAGATAAGCTGTACATCGTTGGTGTAGGTGAAAATGTAGAACTCATTAAGGAAATTTCAAATCGTGATGAAATTGACAAGTTGCTTAATCTTTACAATGAAAAACAAATGTTAACAACAAGTCCACCATTCATTGCAGAATTATTTAAAAAATTGAAAGGGCAGTCAAAAACGCGTGAAAATAGTAATCATTCAGATTTCGGGAATATGTTAAATCAGCGTTTATCTGAAATTCAAAAGATGCGTCGCGACGAGCTCGAAAAATGGAAGGAAAAGGAGCACGATAAATAATGGAACAATTTATCTCATTCTTTTCTGACTCTGATCCTACGAACGTCGCTACTTCTATAAAATTACTATTATTATTGACAGTATTATCACTTGCACCAAGTATTTTAATTTTAATGACATCATTTACACGTATCGTCATAGTCCTTTCGTTTACTCGGACAGCTTTAGCGACGAATCAAACGCCTCCCAATCAAGTAATTATTGGGTTAGCATTATTTTTAACTTTCTTTATTATGGCTCCAACCTTCCAACAAGTAAATGATGAAGCATTGCAACCGCTCTTTAACGAAGAGATTGGCCTTGAAGAAGCATATTCTAGAGCAAGTCTTCCATTTAAGGAATTTATGGCAAAACATACAAGACAAGGAGATTTGGAACTGTTTTTACAATATAGTCAAGCAGAAAGACCACAATCCATTGAGGAGATTCCTTTAACCATATTGGTACCGGCTTATGCTTTGAGTGAATTGAAAACCGCTTTCCAAATGGGATTTATGATTTTCATTCCGTTTATTGTCATTGATATGGTTGTAGCAAGTGTACTCATGTCTATGGGGATGATGATGTTACCGCCTGTCATGATTTCGTTGCCATTTAAGATTTTATTATTTGTACTTGTCGATGGATGGTATTTAGTCATTAAATCTTTACTCCAAAGTTTCTAAGGGAGGAAACTCAATGTCACAATTAACAGTCATTCAAATAGCTGAACAAGCGGTATGGGTTGTCCTCTTAGTTGCAGGTCCACTAATGTTAGTCGCTTTAGTTACTGGTCTAATCATCAGCATTTTCCAAGCTACAACGTCTATTCAAGAACAAACATTGGCGTTTGCTCCGAAAATAATTGCGGTGTTAGTAGCCATCGTATTTTTTGGACCATGGATGGTGTCAAAAATGTCAGAATACTTTATTGACATCTTGAACAACTTAACGCGATACATAGGGTGACATAAATGTTAGAAATCATACCACAATTTTCTGTATTCCTATTAATGTTTGTAAGGATTTCTGCATTTTTTGTTACCGTCCCTTTTTTTTCATATCGTACGATACCACCCCAATTAAAAATTTTGTTAGCTTTAATGCTTGCTTGGATGATGTATTATACGATTCAAACAGAAGTGATTCCAATTGATGGGAATTACATATTGCTTATTATGAAAGAAGCGATGATTGGGCTTATTATTGGATTAGCTGCAACCATCATAATATCCATCGTACAAATAGCTGGTGGTTTTATCGATTTTGAAATGGGATTTGCCATGGCAAATATCGTTGATCCGCTTACCGGTGCACAAAGTCCAATGATGGGACAATTTTTTAACTTACTAATTTTATATTTATTAATTGCTACTAACGGTCACCACCTTATTTTAGATGGAATTTACTATAGTTATCAGTTTATTCCAATTAATCATTTTCCGAACTTTGGGGATGCTGGCATGGCGGAATTTACAGTAAAGTTGATTGCTGTAGTCTTTTCGGTTGCTTTTCAAATGTCAGCACCTTTAGTAGCAGCATTGTTTTTATTAACGCTTGCTATTGGTATTACCGGAAAAACGGTTCCTCAATTAAATATTTTTATTATCGGATTTCCATTAAAGATTATCGTAGGATTTCTTGTATTGTTCATTTCAATGGGGATTATGATTGAAGTGATGCAAAAGGTGATTGAATTAATGATTACCGTTATGCGTGAATTCATGCAGTTTTTAGGTGGTGCATAATTTGAAGTTACTGCTTCCTTTAGACTTACAATATTTTGCTGGTGAAAAAACAGAAAAAGCGACTCCAAAGAAACGGAAAGATGCTCGAAAAAAGGGACAAGTTGTAAAAAGCCAAGATTTTTCGTCAGCGATTTTGTTTTTAATCCTTTTTCTTTTTCTCACCTTTATGGCACCGTTTATGTTTAAAGGTCTCCTTTCTTTTTTTATACAAGCCTTTGAAAAATACATACTTTTTGAGACAGTGACAGTCGATACCATCATGAATATCTATGTTGATTCTATTTCAGAAATGGCTGTCATTTTATTACCGGTGATGGTAGTAGCAATGGTTGTGGCAATGTTCTCTAACTTTTTACAATTTGGTTTCTTGTTTACAACAGAAACAATGAAATTTGATTTGAAAAAGATTGATCCAATAAAAGGGATTAAGAAAATTATTTCATTAAGAGCTATTGTGAACTTAATTAAGTCTTTGTTAAAAGTAGCATTTATTGGGACAGTAACTGGATTTGTTATTTGGCTTAATTTTGACGATGTATTGTCTTTAGCATTTCATAGCCCTTGGGAAGCATTAATAATAGTTGCAAAACTAACGGCTATGATGGGCATCGCTAGTGCCATTGCCTTACTATTAGTCGCTATTCTTGATTACATATATGAAAAATTCGATTATGAAAAAAAATTAAGAATGTCGAAACAGGACATTAAAGATGAGTATAAAAATACGGAAGGGGACCCACTCATCAAATCGAAAATTAAGCAACGGCAGAGAGAAATGGCTATGCGACGCATGATGCAAGAAGTTCCGAAAGCGGATGTGGTTATTACAAACCCAACTCACTTTGCAGTTGCCTTAAGATATGATGATGAGTCCATGGAAGCTCCTAAAGTCGTTGCAAAAGGTGTCGACTTTGTAGCACAAAAAATCAAATTAATTGCAAAGGAAAATGATATCGTCATGGTAGAAAATCGACCATTAGCAAGAGCGCTATATGATCAAGTGGAAATTGGTGAAGAAGTGCCTGAAGAATTTTTCAAAGCAGTGGCAGAAATATTAGCTTATGTTTATCGAGTTAAACGTAAAATTTAGTTTGTAGGAGGGAAAAACATGAAATTTCGCGACTTAGGAGTATTAGCATTTATCATCGTGATAGTAGCGATGCTCGTAATCCCTCTACCAACATGGTTGCTAAGTTTTTTAATCATCATTAATATTACGCTTTCTTTACTTGTATTGCTCACTGCAATGAACATGAAAGAGGCGTTGCAATTTGCGATTTTCCCGTCAATTATATTGATTTTGACGTTGTTCCGACTTGGTGTGAGTATTTCAACTACTCGTGCCATTCTTTCTCAAGGAGATGCCGGTGACGTCGTTGAAACGTTCGGGGAATTCGTAACGGGCGGTAATATACTAGTTGGTTTAGTTATTTTCATGTTGCTTGTCATTGTGAACTTTATCGTTATTACGAAAGGTTCAGAACGGGTTGCGGAAGTAGCAGCACGTTTCACGTTAGATGCGATGCCTGGTAAGCAAATGAGTATTGATGCAGATTTGAATGCAGGATTAATTTCTGAAAAGGAAGCACGGGAACGTCGCGATAAAGTTGCGAAAGAAGCAGATTTCTATGGGGCGATGGATGGTGCTACGAAATTTGTAAAAGGTGACGCCATTGCTTCCATCATCATGGTATTTATAAACTTAATTTTTGGTTTGTTTATTGGGATGTTACAAATGGGATATTCTTTTTCTGAAGCGGCAGACCACTTCTCCAAATTAACAGTCGGTGATGGTCTCGTTGCTCAAATTCCAGCCTTACTTGTATCAACAGCAACAGGTCTTGTAGTAACTCGAGCAGCAAGCGATGGTAATCTCGGAGAAGATATAATAGGGCAATTATTCTCTCAAGCAAAATTGCTTTATGTAGCAGCGGGAACCATTTTCTTGCTTGGCCTCTTTACTCCGATTCCTGACTGGATTACAATTCCAATTGCTGCATTACTTGCCATTGGAGCCTTTTTAATGAGTCGCAAAAAAGAAGAGGACCCAGAAGAATTGCTGGAAATTGAGGAAGAACAAGTAACCGATACAATGAAGAGTCCAGAAAATGTTGTCAATTTATTAAATGTTGATCCAATTGAATTTGAATTTGGTTATGGTTTAATTCCTTTAGTTGATGCGCAGCAAGGTGGGGATTTGCTTGACCGAGTTGTGATGATTCGTCGTCAGCTTGCATTAGAACTAGGTCTTGTAATTCCTGTTGTACGCATTCGAGATAACATCCAATTACAGCCGAATGAGTATCGTATTAAAATTAAAGGAAATGAAATGGCAAGGGGAGAATTATTATTAGACCATTATTTAGCGATGAGCCCTGGTGATGACGATTCGATTGAAGGTATTGATACAATTGAACCATCTTTTGGTCTCCCTGCAAAATGGATTACTGAGGAAGTAAAAGAAGAGGCGGAGATGCGAGGATTTACTGTTGTTGACCCGCCAAGTGTTGTATCCACACATTTAACAGAAGTCATTCGTGCAAACGCTCATGAACTACTCGGTCGACAAGAAACAAAGCAACTAATCGATCATTTGAGAGAAACACATGCTATTTTAGTCGACGAACTAACACCAACCCCATTATCGATTGGTGAAATTCAAAAAGTACTCGCAAAATTATTAAAGGAACATGTTTCGATTCGCAACTTACCAGTTATTTTTGAAACTTTGGCAGATTATGCAAAATTGACAAGTGACACGGATGTACTAACAGAATACGTAAGACAAGCCCTTGCACGACAAATTACAAGGCAATATGTACAAGACGGATCGCAATTAAAAGTAATTACCGTTCCGGCAAAATTAGAAAAAATCATTGCAGATAGCGTTCAGCAAACAGAACATGGAAATTACTTGGCGATGGATCCGCAAGAATCTCAAAACGTTCTTGAGTCCATTGCAAAAGAAGTGGAAAGAGTCTCATACATGGAACAAACGCCAATTATTTTATGTTCACCAGGTATTCGAATGTATTTAAGACAATTAACGGAACGATATTTCCCACAAATTCCTATATTGTCTTATAACGAATTGGATGCCAACGTTGAAATCCAAAGTGTTGGGGTGGTGACTGTTGAATGAAAATGAAAAAATATATAGCGCCTTCTATTGCTGAAGCGATGAAACAAGTGCGTTCAGAATTAGGTGAAGATGCTGTCATCATCAATTCTAAAGTAATTGTCAAAAAGAAATTTTTCGGATTGATAAGACAGAAAAATTTTGAGGTTCTGGCTGGAATTGACGTAGTTGAACGTCCAAAATTTGATATGCCAGAACAAATGGATAGCCCTGTTAAAGTTCAGCCCATCGTTCCAAAAAAAGACGAACTACCTATAGCAGGAAATGTTTTGGAGCTAAAAGAAGAGATTGACAGCTTAAAAAAAATATTACAATCAATGAAACATGAATCAATTCAATCTTCATTGCCTGATGAACTTAAACCATTTGCTGAATATATGAAACGTCAAGAGCTTAATCAAGAGCTCATCACGGCCATTTGTGATGAGCTTTTTGTACATATGCAAACGACGAAGGAAATATCTAATCAAGAAATAAAAAACATTGCAAAAAAAATTTTACAAGCGAAACTTTCTCCCCTCCCATTAGGAGGTTTATCCTATGAGAAAAAATACGTGTGTGTCTTAGGTCCGACAGGGGTAGGAAAAACAACGACGATTGCTAAAATGGCAGCTCGAAGTGTTTTGGAGAAGAAGAAAAGAATCGGATTTATAACAACCGATACATATCGAATTGCAGCAATTGAACAGTTAAAAACATACGCTAATCTTCTTCAAGCCCCCGTAGAGATTGTTTACAACTTCAATGATTATAAAGAAGCAATAAAAAAATTTGAACATTTAGATTTAGTGTTCATTGATACAGCTGGGCGCAACTATAAAGAAGCAAAATATGTGAATGAATTAAAGAAACTGATTTCTTTCGATGAAGAAGTTGAATCTTATCTTGTTCTATCTTTGACTGCTAAAGAGAAAGATATTGAAACGATAATCGAACAATTTAATGAATTACCTGTTGAGAAGTTTGTCTTCACTAAAATTGATGAAACAAATTCTATTGGCGCGATGTATAATTTAATGATTAAATATAATAAAGGACTTGCTTACTATACAACTGGGCAAGAAGTACCGGAAGATATTGAAGAAGCAACTGCAGACAAATTACTTGAATTGTTCTTCCAAGGAGAATTCAAATGAGAGATCAAGCAGAAAAATTACGAATGAAAATGTTGGAGCGTCAAGGTGCATTAGGGAGATCCATTGCTGTTGTTAGCGGTAAAGGCGGAGTAGGAAAGAGTAATTTTACAACAAACTTTGCTATTAATCTAGCGAAACGTGGGAAAAAAGTTGTCATATTAGATATGGATCTCGGAATGGCAAATGTTCACATTTTAATAGGAAAACAGGCTCAATATAATTTAAAGGACTATTTAGAAGGACATGTTTCATTCGAAGAAATCATTTATGCAGGTCCACAAGACATTCATTACATTTCCGGAGGTTCCGGTTTTTCATCGGTCATTGAATGGTCAGAAGAGATGTTTGATGCCTTCATACATGCATTTGAAGAATTGCAGAAAAATTATGATTATATTTTATTCGATATGGGAGCAGGAGCAACAAATTGGGCGCTAGATGTGGTTACGTCCATTGAGGAAGTCATTGTAATCACAACTGCTGAGCCAACTTCGATTACAGATGCCTATTCAATGATGAAATTCATTTATTTAAAAGAACCGAGTAAAACATTTTATCTATTATGTAATCGAGCGTTTTCAAATGAAGAAGGAAGGGAAACGTTGCAGAGGCTAAAAAATGCAATGTTGAAATTTTTATCAAAAGAAGTTGTGATTCTTGGTTGGTTGCCAGAGGATAGTGCAGTCAGAAAAGCAGTGATTGAGCAAGTTCCTTTTTCAATTTCATATCCAAATGCTCAAATTTCAAAATCATTACATGAAATTGTAAATCGTTTTATTCATAATAAGTTAGGAGAAGAGATTCCTCTTTCATCCAATTCATTTATTACTAGACTAAAACGTATTTTCTCGAAAGGTCGTGATTAATTGGAACCTTCGAAAAAACATAAATTGCTAATAGTAGACGATTCCGCTTTCATGAGGAAAGTAATCAGTGATTTCTTTCATCAACATCCATCGATTGAAGTAATTGGTACAGCAAGGAATGGAAAGGATGCAATTCAAAAAATTCAACAACTAAACCCAGATGTTGTCACAATGGATGTTGAAATGCCGGAATTAAATGGTATTGAAACGTTAAAGCATATAATGGAAATTTCCCCTGTTCCTGTCGTTATGATATCCAGTTTTACTGAAAAAGGTGCTCAGAAAACATTGCAGGCAATGGAATATGGGGCAGTTGATTTTGTGACAAAACCTGGGGGCACGATTTCTCTTGATTTACATAAAGTTAAGGACGAGCTTATTCGAAAAGTAGAGCTCGCTTCAAAAATTCCGATTGAAAAATTAAGAAAGCAAATTAATCCAAAAAAACATTATATAAACAATATTCAACAAGAAACAACCCTAAACACTAATGAAACGCAAGTAGTAACAGAATTTTCATCTACTAGTAATAAAAATTGGACAAAAACTTCAGAGAAGATTGTATTAATAGGTACATCAACTGGTGGGCCGCGAGCTTTGCAAGAAGTGATTACAAATTTGCCTGAATCCTTATCGGCACCCATATTAATTGTTCAACATATGCCACCAGGGTTTACAAAATCATTAGCAGACAGGTTAAACCATCTTAGTAAAATCCGAGTGAAGGAAGCTGAACAGGGTGAAATCGTTGAAAAAGGAACAGCTTATATTGCACCAGGTGGTTACCATTTAAAAATGAAAAAAATGGCCAACATTATCAAATTGTTTTAGATAATCAGGAACCACCAAGAGCTGGCCACAGACCAAGCGTTGATGTTCTCTTTGAAAATATTAGCCAGTTTAATGAATTGGATAAAATTGCAATCATCATGACTGGGATGGGTAATGACGGTTCTAAAGGGTTAATGGCATTGAAGAAATCTGGAAATGTCATCGCGATTGCTGAATCAGCTGAAACTTGTATCGTTTATGGTATGCCAAAAGCTGCCGTTGAGACAAAGTTAGTTGATGAAGTAGTCAATTTAGATGAAATTTCAGAGACAATGATGAAATATTTGTCATAAAGGGAGTGTTTTCGAATGGAAATGAATCAGCAATATTTGGACATGTTTATAGAAGAAAGTAAAGAACATTTACAAGCTTGTAGCGATCAATTATTAGAACTTGAAAAGAATCCGAATGATTTATACATCGTTAATGAGATTTTCCGCTCGGCTCATACATTAAAAGGAATGGCTGCTACGATGGGATTTGAAGACTTAGCGGATTTAACACATAAAATGGAAAACGTTCTAGATGCCATTCGAAATGAAAAAATCGTTGTTGATTCAAATCTATTAGATATTGTATTTGAATCGGTAGACCATTTAGAAGCGATGATAGTGGATATAGCAAATGGCGGTGATGGGAAACGGGATGTTTCCGATATAGTATCGAAATTAAAAGCGATTGAAGCAGGTCAACTGATTCCTACAAGCACTCCAACTGAACAAGAAATGGCAGCAGATGTATACACGGAAGAACCTACTACTGACCGATATTTAATTTATGATGAGTACGATGTTACAGTATTGCAACAATCGAAAGAACAAGGGTTTAATGTCTATGAAATTACTGTTTCCCTTCGACCTGACTGTCTATTAAAGGCAGCTCGAGTATACATGGTTTTTGAGGTTTTGGAAAAAAATGGTGAAGTATTAAAATCTTTTCCAACGGTTGAAAAGCTTGAGGAAGAACAGTTCGATCAAACATTCCAAGTAACATTCATTACGAAAGATTCTGCGGAAGAAATTCAAAAGAAAATTAATAAAGTTTCTGAGATTGATAAAGTTGTAGTAATACCATTGACGAAAGAAATGATTAAAGAAGCAAGCAAAGAAGAATTGGTTTCAAAAGAACAACTTCAACAAGAATCAAAAAAATCTGAACAACAACCTTCAAAACAGCAGAAAAAATCTGAACCGTTAAAGAAAGAATCGAATGCGACGAAACAAAGTGCACAGTCAAAAACGATTCGGGTAAGCATCGAGCGCCTTGATATTTTAATGAATCTATTTGAAGAATTAGTAATAGACCGGGGACGATTACAATCGATTGCGACAGATGTTAAACATTCAGAATTAACAGAAACAGTTGAGCGAATGAGCCGTACGATGGGAGATTTACAAAATATTGTCCTTACAATGCGCATGATTCCAATTGAAACGGTATTTAACCGCTTCCCTAAAATGGTTCGTTCTTTATCCAGAGATTTAAATAAAAAAATAAATCTGGAAATTATCGGTGCAGAAACGGAACTAGACCGTACAGTAATCGATGAAATTGGCGATCCGTTAGTTCACCTAATCCGTAATTCTGTAGACCATGGTATCGAAAGTCCGGAAGTGAGAAAAGCAAAAGGTAAACCAGAAGAAGGTACGGTCATCTTACGGGCATATCATAGTGGAAATTATGTATTTATTGAAATAGAAGATGACGGAGCTGGAATCAACAAAGATAAAGTATTAAAAAAGGCAATCGATCGAGGTATTGTGACGAAAGAATCGGCGTTAGTATTAACCGATAAGCAAATTAATGAACTCATATTTGAATCAGGTTTCTCAACAGCCGAAAAGATAACGGATGTTTCTGGGCGCGGTGTCGGCTTAGACGTAGTAAAAACAACGATTCAGTCTCTTGGAGGCAGCATTTCTATTGAGTCAGAACAAGATGTTGGTTCGAAATTCTCCATTCAATTGCCATTAACACTATCTATTATTTCTGTCATGCTCGTAGAAATTGAGAAAGAAATTTATGCGATTCCGTTATCATCAATTATCGAAACTTCAATTATTAAGAAATCTGAGATTTTAAATGCTCATAATCAAAAAGTAATTGATTTCCGAGGAAAAGTTGTTCCGTTAATTTTCTTAGATGAAGTATTTGAAGTACCGCGCAATGAAATTTATGATGATGAGTATTTATCTGTTGTGATTGTTCGAAAAGGTGATAAATTAGCTGGTTTAGTCGTTGATTCATTCATTGGCCAACAAGAAATTGTTTTAAAAACATTAGGCAACTATTTAAAAAATATTTTTGCCATTTCAGGTGCAACAATTTTAGGTAATGGACAAGTAGCGTTAATTATTGATATTAATGCGTTAATGAAATAATTCCATGAAATGAGGTGTTGTAAATGGCAACTGTAGTAGAGCAAGAAAGTATAAAAGTAATAGTTTTCCAATTAATGGATAAGGAATATGCTATTCCTGTAAGCCAAGTTCAAGGTATTGAGAAAATGATGCATATTACTCGAGTACCAAGAACAGAAAAGTTCGTAAAAGGTGTCATCAATTTGCGCGGAGTTGTAACACCTATTATTGATTTGCGTGAACGTTTTGGTCTTCCATCATCGGAAAATACTGAATCCGTAAGAATTATCATTGTTCAGTATGATGACATGGAAGTAGGATTTGTAGTAGATTCCGCGAACGATGTCATAGATCTTCCAGTGAATTCTATTGAACCTCAACCAGAAGTAGTAGGTGTGATAGAAGAAGCATTCATCTCAGGGGTTGCTAAAATTGATAATCGTTTATTAATATTGCTACATTTAGATAAAGTATTAAATAAATCTGAATAGTATATTAAAAAAGTAGGGATTCATATGGGGCATCCTAAAATTAATTCTATGCATTTAGACATTCTGAAGGAGATTGGAAATATAGGTGCAGCTCATGCAGCGACTGCTTTATCGGATTTGCTAAAGAAAAAAATCGAAATGCGCGTCCCAAAAGTAGAAATGATTACATTTAATGAAATGATGAATTTAGCTGGCGGACCGGAAAAAGTAGTTGTAGGTATTTTCTTGCGAATCGAAGGCGATTTAGAAGGAAGCATGTTTTTCATATTGCCGATTGAACAGGCCAATCGGTTCATTCAACATCTCATTCAAGATGACCAGTTCGATTTTCAATCCAATGGCTCTTTCATCGGAATGTCCGCAATGCAAGAAATGGGAAACATATTATCTGGATCTTATCTATCCGCCTTGTCTGATTTTTTGCAATTAAAAATGTATCCTACAGTACCTGGTTTAAGCATTGATATGTTTGGGGCAATCATTAGTATTGGCCTCATTGAAATTTCTCAAGTAAGCGACTATGTGATTGTCATCAATACATCCATTTCGGAAGAAGGGCTTGAAAATACAGAAATGAAAGGGCACTTTTTATTATTACCTGACCCTGAGTCTTTTAATGTAATATTTAAGGCGTTAGGGGTCGAATAGTATGTTTGCATCGAAGGAAGGAAAGGTAGTTAAAGTTGGAATTGCCCAAATGGATGTAGTCAAATCTCCGGATACGATTCGAACTTCGGGACTAGGATCATGTGTGGGAGTCGTTTTATATGATGAAACGAAGAAGGTTGCAGGGCTTGTTCATATTATGTTACCGGATTCTTCATTAAGCCGTTCAGAAACAATCAATTGTGCAAAATTTGCCGATACTGGTATTCAAGGTCTACTAGAGATGTTATTAGTAGAAGGGGCTCGAAAGTATCGGTTAAAGGCCAAAATAGCTGGTGGAGCCCAAATGTTCCAATTTGCTTCAGATAAGAATATGATGAGAATAGGTCCTCGCAATGTTGAAGCTGTGAAAAAAGTATTAAAAGAATTGGGGATTCCTCTCATTGCGGAAGATACAGGTGGTAATAGCGGTAGGACGATTGAATTTGATCCTGATACTAGTAAATTAATGATTCGAACAGTCAATAAAGGGGTGAGCGAAATATGATGTATGGCTCTATATTTTATAATTGTTGGGGTAGTTTAATAGCATTTACCATTACCTTTGCGATTATGTTTCAAATTTCTATATTTCCTTCGCAGATTTTACTTGTTTCATTCATTGTTGCACTCGCTGCCTTTGTTGTAATGTTCGCTATACGGTATTTAATAGGCTATATTTTGTATACACCCGATGACGCGCTTTTTGCAGATTTTATTGAAGAAGTTGCATCTAAGAACAGTGAAAATATAATGGATGAGGAAATGGATAATAGATTTAGAAGAGCTTCTAATGATTTTCAAGATGAAAATCCAGAAGAAATTGCAGATGTCGTGCGTAGGTTGCTAGAAGAAAGAGATACCTAAGAACTATTTTATAAATTGTAGAGAGCCGAATTTAGGCTCTTTTTTCATATCTATTAAGAGGAATTTTCTAATGGTTAGTAAATGATTTAGTCCTATAGAATGCTGTGTTTTTTAAACCTATATTTGGTATAATAATGGAAAGAAAAGCGTTTGTTAAAGAAAGGTGGATTCGATGGTAAGTAAGCTAGATGAACAAAAATTATGGAATAGCTGGATAAAAGATCGAGATCCGCATGCAGGGAATTTACTAATAAAAAAATACATACCGCTTGTGTCCTATCATGTTCAACGTATAGGTACTGGATTGCCAAAAAATGTGTCTCGGGATGATTTGACTAGCTTAGGTATGATGGGACTATTTGACGCTTTAAATAAATTTGATATTAATAGAGATTTAAAGTTTGATACATACGCATCTTTTCGTGTACGGGGAGCCATTATTGATGGCCTAAGAAAAGAGGATTGGCTACCTCGTACTGCAAGGGAAAAAGCGAAAAAAATGGAAGCTACAATTGAACAATTAGAACAAAAATTAATGCGCCATGCAACACCTGAAGAACTGGCAGAACATATGAATATGCCTGTCGAAGAAGTATATCAAACAGTACAAGAACATTTCTTTTCAAATATATTATCTCTAAACGAAACGCAGCAAGATTCTGAAGATACTGATGGGAAAGCTTGTGTCATTCGAGATGAAAATACACGAACACCTGAACAAGAGGCGCTTCATAAAGAACTAGTGGACGAACTTGCTGAAAATATTAAAAAGTTAAGTGAGAAGGAACAACTTGTATTAAGTCTATTTTATTCTGAAGAAATGACATTGACGGAAATTGGAGAAATGTTAGATTTATCCACATCTCGTATTTCGCAGATTCACTCAAAAGCGTTATTGAAATTGAGAAAACTGCTATCAAGCGAGGCTAATGCTTAAATTAGGAGGAGCTAATGAGTTTAAAAGGTGTTGAATTACAAATTGCTATTCCGAAAACTGTTGACGCTGGGAAAATGGTTGGGGAGCATCAACAGCACGTCGTTCAGCAACAATATCATGCTAACGAGTCGTTAAAAAGAGAGATTGAAAGAAAGCAGCTTAGCGTGAATGACACCGAAAAAATCTCAGAAGTTTCTGAAGAAGAAAAAGAAAAAAAACGAAAAGGAAAACAATCATCCAACAATCACAATGGACAAAAGAAACAACAACAAGAACAGCAGAGAGTACAACATCCATATAAAGGAAAGTATATAGATTTTACCGGATAGGAGATTTTATGACTACCATAATCATCATTCTATTGATTATTTCTCAATTGATTAGCTTTTTCCTCATTTTCATTTTAAATGCGAAAATCGCTAAATTTAAAGATTTGGAATTGCGACAAGATAAATTAATGGAAGAAATGGAAAATGCAATTAGCGTCTATTTGTTGGAAGTGAAGGAAGAAAATGAGCGTTTTATTGATGAATTAATAAAGCTATCAAAACCTCAATCAAATGAAAGCTATAACATGGCAAATGAACAAATAAATAAACAAATTTCTGATCATATTAATAAAGACAGTGTTCAATTAAAAAATGAAGAAAACAATGGGAATCCAAAAATAGAAAAGTTGCAAGTGATTCCGAAAGCTGTTGCAAAAAATGCCTACATTCAACAACAAAAATCTCATACGTCTAATAGAGAGAAGGTGAATGAAGAGGCGGTAAATGAAGAAAAACAGCAAAAACTCACTGAAACTAATTTACAAATGACATCACCAACACTCAAAGAAAAAATCGTTGCTCTTCATCAAGAAGGTAAATCGATTGAGGAAATCGCAAAAATTACGCAAAAAGGAAAAACGGAAATTGAACTTTTATTAAAGTTCAATTCATAAAATTTCTTGCACAGTAAAAGGGATTGTGTTATATTACCAAGTGGTGTGATTATTACACACGCATTTTGATGAATAAGTGGTGCTTAAAAGTAATCTTTTAAGTTGCTTATTCAGATGAGAAATGCGGAGGAACAAAACCAATATATTTAGGAGGAAAATTCATGTCAGTAATTTCAATGAAACAATTACTTGAAGCTGGTGTACATTTCGGACACCAAACTCGCCGTTGGAATCCAAAAATGAAAAAATACATTTTTGTTGAACGTAACGGCATTTACATTATCGACTTACAAAAAACTGTAAAAAAATTAGAAGAAGCTTACGAGTTCATGCGTGAAGTTGGCGCTAATGGCGGAAAAGTTCTTTTTGTTGGTACAAAAAAACAAGCACAAGACGCTATTAAAGAGGAAGCTGAACGTTCAGGCAACTTCTACATTAACCAACGTTGGTTAGGTGGAACGTTAACAAACTTCGACACAATTAAAAAACGTGTTGCTCGTATGAAAGAAATTGAGAAAATGGAAGAAGAAGGAATTTTTGACGTTCTTCCTAAAAAAGAAGTTACGAAATTGAAAAAAGAACATGAACGTTTAGTGAAATTCCTTGGCGGTATTCGTGAAATGACTGAATTACCTGACGTAATGTTCGTAGTAGACCCACGTAAAGAACGTATCGCTGTAGCTGAAGCTCGTAAATTAAATATTCCGATTGTAGGAATTGTAGATACAAACTGCGATCCAGATGAAATTGACTACGTAATTCCTGCAAACGATGATGCGATTCGTGCTGTAAAATTATTAACTGCTAAAATGGCAGATGCTCTTATCGAGTCTAAACAAGGTGAATCAGAAGCTCCAGCTGAAGAAGTAGTTGCTGAGTAATTCACTACTACAAAGGGTGATAAGTGGATGTTTCACTTATCACCTTTTTTTAAGAAACTACGGTTTCTTATTATATAAAAAGGCTAAAACTTATAGTAAACATAAATTATCCAAGGAGGAACTTTCAATGGCAATTACTGCTCAATTAGTAAAAGAACTTCGTGAAAAAACGGGCGCAGGTATGATGGATTGTAAAAAAGCCCTTGTAGAAACGAACGGTGATATCGATGCTGCAATCGATTACCTACGTGAAAAAGGTTTATCATCTGCAAGTAAAAAAGCTGATCGTATCGCTGCGGAAGGTACAACTTACATTTTAACTGAAGGTAACGATGCTGTAATTTTAGAAGTAAACGCTGAAACTGACTTCGTTGCGAAAAACAGCCAATTCCAAGAATTAGTAAAAAGCTTAGCGGCACAATTATTAAAAGCTAAACCTGAATCTTTAGAAGCTGCTTTAGAAGTAAAAAATGAAGAAGGTGTTAGCATCGCAGAACAAATTTCTTCTGCTGTTGCAACAATTGGTGAAAAAATCACTCTTCGTCGTTTCGAAGTGAAAACTAAAACAGATGCTGATACATTCGGTTCTTACTTGCACATGGGTGGACGTATCGGAGTTTTAGTTGTACTTGAAGGTTCAACAGATGCTGATGCTGCAAAAGATATCGCTATGCATATCGCTGCAATCAATCCAAAATACATTACTCGCGAAGAAGTACCTGCGGAAGAAGTTGAACGTGAACGCAAAGTGTTAACTGAACAAGCATTAAACGAAGGTAAACCAGAAAATATTGTGGCAAAAATGGTTGAAGGTCGTCTTGGAAAATTCTTCGAACAAGTTTGCTTACTTGATCAAGCATTTGTTAAAGATTCTGATAAAAAAGTACGCGATTTCGTGAAATCTACTGGCGGTAACGTAACTTCATTCGTGCGTTATGAAGTTGGAGAAGGTATTGAAAAACGTGCAGACAACTTTGCAGAAGAAGTTATGAGCCAAGTGAAAGGTAAATAATTGTAGGATAAATACACAAACTTTATGGGGAGCACTCTAAGTGTTCCCTATTTTTCAGAAATGAAAATACATTATTCACATAACGGAGGTTTACTATGAGTGTGCCGCAGTATAAACGAGTTGTAATCAAAATTAGTGGTGAGGCATTGGCAGGAGAAGCAGGATTCGGCATCTCGCCAAAAATCATTAAGTCAGTTGCTGAAGATATTAAAGAAGTTGTAGATCTTGGTGTTGAAGTTGCAGTTGTAGTTGGCGGAGGAAACATCTGGCGTGGTAAAATAGGAAGTGAAATGGGAATGGATCGTGCTTCTGCCGACTATATGGGAATGCTTGCGACTGTGATGAACTCTCTTGCACTTCAAGATGCATTAGAAAAACTCAACGTGGAAACTCGAGTGCAATCTTCAATCGTAATGACCCAAGTGGCGGAACCTTACATACGTAGAAAAGCAGTGCGTCATCTTGAAAAAGGACGTGTAGTAATCTTCGCTGCTGGTACTGGAAATCCATTTTTCTCTACAGATACAACAGCTGCATTAAGAGCTGCAGAAATAGAAGCAGAAGCCATTTTAATGGCGAAAAATAATGTCGATGGTGTTTATTCTGCGGATCCAAAAACTCACGAAGATGCAGTGAAATATGATACACTCACTTATTTAGATGTCATTCAACAAGGTTTACAAGTGATGGATTCCACTGCTTCCACTTTATGTATGGACAACGACATCCCATTAATAGTATTCTCTATTATGGAAAAAGGTAATATTAAACGTGCCGTTTTAGGTGATAAAATTGGGACAGTTGTTAGGAGGAATGCATAATGTCAAATAATGTATATGAACAAGCGAAGGAAAAAATGAACAAATCCATTGCTGCCTTTACCCGCGAACTTGCTTCAATTCGTGCTGGTCGAGCAAACGCTTCATTACTCGATCGAATCACTGTTGATTATTATGGGGTACCAACACCGGTTAACCAACTTGCTGGTATTTCGGTTCCAGAAGCACGACTCCTTGTCATTACACCTTATGATAAATCAATTTTAAGTGAAATTGAAAAAGCGATTTTAAAATCTGATATTGGTATTACGCCTACAAACGATGGAAATGTAATCCGTTTAACAATTCCACCTTTAACAGAAGAACGTCGCAAAGAATTAGTGAAAATCGTGAAAAAAGAAGCGGAAGACGCAAAAGTTGCAATTCGTAACGTTCGTCGTGATGCGAATGATGATTTGAAGAAAATGGAGAAAAATGGTGAGATTACGGAAGACGAACTACGTGGTCAAGTAAATGATATTCAAAAATTAACTGATGATTTTATTGCAAAAGTAGAAAATTTGGCAAAAGAAAAAGAAGAAGAAATCCTTGCAATTTAATGCTTACTCAGTTATAACAGAACTTTCTGTAGGAATGTGACGTCCTTTCATCTAGGACGTCATTTTCATTTATCTCATCTATGTTTTATCCATCAATTATTATTGATATGATTGAACAAAAAATACATATGATAGTAAAACATTACAAAAAATACGAATAATTATCAAGGAAATAAAAGACACGTATATTTGTTTTTGATATTATTAATAAGAATACGTCCAAAACGTTGTCAGGTGGGGGAATAAATGGTATTAAAAAATTTTTTTAATAAAACTAAATGTGAGAAAAAAATAGCCGAAGAAAGCGTCAATCTTGAAGTAATCCCTTCCCATATTGCAATCATCATGGACGGTAATGGACGTTGGGCAAAAAAGCGGGCAATGCCACGAATCGCTGGACATCATGAGGGGATGAAAACTGTTAGAAAAATAGCACGTGTGGCAGATGATTTAGGTGTGAAAGTGTTAACACTATATGCCTTTTCAACAGAAAACTGGAAGCGTCCCAAATCGGAAATAGAATTTTTAATGAGCTTACCAGAAAAATTTCTTAATGATTTTTTACCTGAAATCATGGAACGAAATATTCGCGTGCAAATGATTGGTGAAAAGGAAGGTTTACCAGAACATACAAAAAAAGCTTTAAATAAAGCGTTAGAAAAAACAAAAAATAATACAGGGCTTATTTTGAATTTTGCGATGAATTATGGCAGCCGTGCCGAAATTGTGAATGCTATAAAAAAGATGATGATAGATGTACAAGAAGGAACATTAAATTTTGATTCGATTACTGAAGAAACAATGAACCAATATCTAATGACATCACATCTACCGGAACCAGATTTATTAATTCGTACAAGCGGAGAAGTACGATTAAGCAATTTTATGCTTTGGCAATTAGCCTATACTGAGTTTTGGTTTACGGATACGCTATGGCCAGATTTTAATGAGGAAACTTTCTTAGAAGCAATTCAAGCCTATCAAAAAAGAAATCGTCGCTATGGTGGATTGAAAGGAGAAGAAATGTATTGAAGCAACGTATTATAACGGGTGTAGTAGCAGCAGCTTTTTTCATCCCGTTTGTATTATATGGTAATCTCCCGTTTACTCTATTAGTTTACGCAATGGCTACAGTTGGAATGTTCGAACTACTACGCATGAAAAAGATGGCTATTTTCTCAGTTCCAGGCTTAATTGGGTTACTTACCGTATATATGCTATTAATGCCTGATCATTTTGCGGCAAAAATCCAAGATATCACATCTTATTCGAAATTAGAATTTCTTGTCATTGCTGCACTTTTATTATTAATTCATTCTGTCATTGTAAAAAATCATTTTACATTCGATGAAATTGGATTTGTCCTACTGTCAGCTTTGTATATAGGAATCGGATTTTATTATTTAATTGAAACGAGAGATGCAGGGTTACAATTTATTATTTTTGCTTTACTTGTAGTTTGGTCTACTGATTCAGGGGCATATTTTACTGGTAGAAAATTTGGGAAAAACAAGCTATGGCCAGAAATTTCACCTAATAAGACGGTTGAAGGATTTTTCGGAGGGATTTTGATAGCGGTTGTATCTGCCTGTGTTATGCAATTTATTTACCCCTTTGAAAAACCTTGGTTTATACTAATACTTGTAACGATTGTAAGCTCTATTTTTGGACAATTAGGTGATTTAGTAGAATCTGCTATTAAAAGACATTATGATGTAAAAGATTCAGGAAAACTTCTTCCTGGACATGGTGGAATACTAGATCGATTCGATAGTTTATTGTTTGTATTACCATTATTCAACTTGTTGCATTTTGTTAGTTAATGAAGGGAAGGACCCAAATTGAAAAAAATTAGTTTGTTAGGGGCAACAGGCTCAATTGGATGGCAAACTTATGATATATTAAAATCCCATCCAGAAGAGTTCCAACTTGTTGCTTTTTCTGCAGGAAAAAATATAGAAAAAACTAGAGAAATTATTAAAACATTACAACCTGAGTTAGTTTCTGTGCAAGAGGAAAAAGATGCACTTGCATTAAAAAAAGAGTTTCCTCATATACATTTTACATACGGCGAACAAGGTTTAGTAGAAGTTGCAACACATCCTGAGACGAGCGTTTTATTGAATGCAGTTTTAGGAAGTGTTGGTTTGCCATCTACATTAGCTGCCATTCGCATGGGAAAAACGATTGCAATCGCTAATAAAGAGACCCTTGTTACCGCTGGCCATCTAGTAATGAAAGAAGCAAAAAAACATCATGCACCGATATTACCAGTTGACAGTGAGCATTCAGCGATATTCCAGTCGATGAATGGGGAAAATCCAAAACAAATTAACCGGTTAATTTTGACAGCTTCTGGCGGTGCATTTCGCGATAAAACTCGCGATGAATTAAAAAATGTTACAGTCAAGGATGCCTTGAATCATCCGAACTGGTCAATGGGTGCAAAAATTACAATTGATTCTGCAACGTTGATGAACAAAGGATTAGAAGTGATTGAAGCCCATGTACTATTTGACATGCCTTTTGACCAAATTGATGTCTTGCTTCATAAAGAAAGCATTATCCACTCGATGGTGGAATACCATGATACAAGTGTCATCGCTCAATTAGGAACTCCAGATATGCGTGTACCAATTCAATATGCATTAAGTTACCCAGACCGATTGCCACTTGTTGGTGGAAAGTCATTAAATTTAGCTGAAATTGGACAACTACATTTTAAAGAAGTTGATTTTGAGCGATTCAGAGCATTAAAACTGGCTTATGAAGCAGGAAGAATTGGCGGAACCATTTTAACGGCCATGAATGCAGCTAATGAAGCAGCAGTACAGTTGTTTTTAGAAGAAAAAATTGCATTTTTACAGATTGAAGAGATTATCGAACGCATCATGAATGACCATCACAATGTACTGAATCCTGATTTGGAAACGATTTTGCATGTAGACAGTGAAACAAGAAAAAAAGTGCTTCATATGGTACAATAAACACGAGCTTGGCTCTAAAGGTGGTATTTTATGCAAACTATTTTAGCATTTATCCTCGTATTCGGATTAATCGTATTCTTTCATGAATTAGGACACTTTATTTTTGCAAAAAGAGCAGGTATTTTAGTGCGCGAATTTGCTATTGGTATGGGTCCAAAAATTTTTGGTATGACGAAGGGGGAAACAATATACACCATTCGACTATTACCTTTAGGCGGATATGTACGAATGGCCGGAGATGATTTTGATCGGATTGAACTTCAACCTGGCTATCGTGTTGGGCTCATATTGAATAATGAAGAAAAGGTCGAAAAGATTTATTTAAATCAAAATGTTCAAAATCCGAACGTATTATTTATGGAAGTGGAACGTGCCGATTTAACTAAAAAATTATGGATCGAAGGATACGATGAAGAAGAGCGTTTAGTTCGTTTTGATGTTTCTCGCAATGCAATAATTGTTGAAAATGGTGAAGAAACGTTAATTGCTCCTTATGACCGAACATTCGAAGCGAAATCGTTATGGAACCGAACTTTAACAATTTTTGCTGGTCCTTTATTTAACTTTCTTTTAGCCTTTGCAATCTTTTTACTTCTTGGTATTTTCCAAGGAGTACCAACAAATGAACCGATTGTTACGGAAGTAGTAGACAACAGTCCTGCAGCTGTAGCTGGTATGCAAGCCGGAGACTATGTGAAATCTATAAACGGAAAGCCTATTAATGAGTGGGCTGATTTAACAAGTTATGTTCAAAATAGTGCCGGCAAAGAGTTATCCGTCATTGTAAAGCGAAATGAAGAACTTGTCGAGTTAAATATTGTTCCAGATACAGTCAAGCTGGAAAATGGCGAAGAAGTTGGACAAATTGGCGTTATGTACAAAAGTCCATTTGTAAAAAATCCATTTAAAGCTGTTGTGTATGGCTTCCAACAAACTTGGGAATACACAATGTTAATTCTTCAGGCGTTAGTTCATTTAATCGCTGGACATTTCACTCTTGATGACTTGGCTGGACCAGTTGGTATTTATCAAGTAACTGGAGAAGTAGCAAAACATGGTTTCTTTACGCTGATGTACTGGACAGCAGTATTAAGCATTAATTTAGGAATCATGAATTTACTTCCACTTCCAGCTTTAGACGGCGGCCGATTAATGTTCTTTGGTATTGAAGCACTTAGAGGAAAACCTGTCGATCGTCAAAAGGAAGGCATGGTTCATTTTGTAGGAATCGTGTTATTAATGATTTTAATGATTGCTGTAACATGGAACGATATTCAGCGGTTGTTTTTCCAATAAATAATATGATACGACTTTAATGGAGGCTGGGACAAAAGATAAAAAACCCCATTTTCTCACGGGAGAAAATGGGGTTTTTTATTTTGAGGAAAATGATGCAATTGTGACAAAATGTTGTATGCAGACATTGGAATAAGTGCGTTTCTTATCATTTATTACAAAAATGACAGAAAGTCTTTGATTTTAGTCATTATTTATAAAAAAATGTATATACTCAATCTCTTCAAGGATATGCTATTCTATTAAGAAAGATAGAAAATCATAAAGGTGGAGCACTGATGAGACAAAGTTTAACGTTTATACCAACAATGCGGGAAGTGCCTCAAACTGCCAATACAAAATCTTGTCAAATGTTGCTGCGTGCTGGATATATTCGTCAACATGCAAATGGAACATATACGTATTTACCTTTAGCGAAACGGGTATTACATAAAATTGAGCAAATCGTACGGGAGGAGCTTGAGGAACGTCAAGCCATTGAATTGGAATTGCCGTCGATTCAATCGATTGATTTATGGAAGCAGTCAGGTAGATTGCAGTTTTTCAACAAAGAATGGATTTATCTAAAAGATCGTAACCAACATGAATTAGTCATGGGACCAAGCATTGAATTGATTACTTCTATTGTTAGGGATGAAATCAAAACGTATAAAAAATTACCTTTAACGCTATTTCAAATTCAAAGGAGGTTCTGTGACGAAAAGGAGTACCGCCATGATTTATTTCAAGCGCGGGAGTTTCTGATGAAAGATGCTTATTCATTTCACGATAATGAAGAAAGTTTAAATGGAAGCTTTGAACAGATGATTAGTACTTATGAACGAATTTTTTCTCGTCTTGGATTAAACGTGCATATTGTGAAAGCGGATTCAGGAGCATTTGGTGATCAATCGTTTGAATTTGTTATTCTAAACAATAATGGACAAGAAATGATCGCTTTTTCAAATCAATCACATTATGTAGCAAATGCACAAATTGCAGAAGTGGCCATTGAATATGAACAACCCAATGAGGAATTGAAACCGATAGAAAAAGTTGCAACACCAAATGTTCAAACGATTCACGAATTATGTGATTTTTTACAAGTTGAATCGACGAAATGCATTAAATCCCTAGTTTTAAATGTTGATGGCGAAATCATCGTCGCATTAGTTCGCGGAGACCACCAGTTGAATATGATAAAAATCATGAAATTAATAAATGCATCAAAAGTACAGTTTGCAAGTGGAGAGGAAATTGAAAAAACGCTCGGATGTTCTATTGGATCGATTGGTCCAATTAAACTTCCTCTTGATATAAAAGTGGTTGCTGACTATGGAATTAAGTCCATTGTAAACGGTGTGAGCGGGGCTAACGAAAACGGCTATCATTACATTAATGTGAATCCAAATCGAGATTTTGCTATCAATTTATATGGAGATATTCGGTATATTGAAGAAGGTGACCCTTCACCAGACGGAAAAGGCATTATTCGTTTAGAAAAGGGAATTGAAATTGGACGAGTAACTAAACTGAACACGCTTATCGCAGAGAAAATGAAAGCATATGTTACAAATCAAGAAGGTAAAAAAATACCGATGCATTTAGCGAGTTACGAACTAGATTTGACTAGACTATTTGGCATATTAGCAGAACAATACCATGATGAAAAAGGATTTACTTGGCCAAAACATTTAGCTCCATACGATTTACATCTGATGGCAGTTAACGTAGCAGATGAAGCTCAACGAAATCTTGCAGATCAGCTTTACAATATCTTAACAACTTATCGCTATGATGTGTTATATGATGATCGGGATGATCGGGCAGGCATCAAATTTGCTGACAGCGATTTAATCGGTTTACCAATTCGCGTTACAATCGGTAATAAGGCGATGGAGGGAATCGTGGAAGTTAAAATTCGAAAAACAGGAGAGACTTTTGAATGCGCGAAGGAAGAGCTTATTGACCGATTAAATGAATTTTATCGAACTCAATAATTTCAAACAATCCGTTGAAAAATAGTGTATACTTAATAGTTGGATAGAAAATAGAATTCGCTCGTTCTATAGATGAGGCGTTTATTCGCCTTATCTACAGAGATATGCGAATTCTTTTCATTTTTTACTTTCCTTTTGAGGGCTACTTAATATAGAAGGTGGTGAGTTGATTGACAAACTTAGATGCAAGAGAGCGCTTTAATACGCTCCTTTCACAAATTAACTTAAAAGATGATATTTACATGTCCTTTTTTGAACAAGGTGAACTCACTCGCTTAACAGTTCATAAGAAAAAACGGATTTGGAATTTCTCAGTAAAGCTTCAAAATATCTTGCCCTATCAAATCTATCAATTATTTTCTTCTCGATTAAAAGAAGAATTTCATCATATTGCCCAAACAACGTTAACAATTGAAGCAATCAATCCACAAATAACGGAAGAACTGATTACAGACTACTGGTTGTCTGTTGTAGAACGCATTGATGCATCTCCACCAGTAAAAAAACGACTCACTTGTCAGATGCCAACTTGGGCAGGAAACAAATTAGTTCTTACATGTATATCAGAAATGGAACAATTGACATTAAAATCAAAATATGGCGCAATCATTTCAGAATCTTATGCTTGCTTTGGATTTCCACTGTTTCCTGTCGATTTCAAATTAGTTGAAGCATCAGAAGAGGAAAAGGCCGAGCAAGAAAGATTATTGGAACAGCGAATGCTAGAAGAAGCTGAACTGGCAAGACAAGCCATTGAAGACTTCCAAAAACGGGAAAAAGAGAAGAAGGAAACGCCGCAAGTTGAAAGGGGTCCTGTGCAACTCGGATCTATAATTAATGACACAGAAATTGTTGATATCAAATCGATTGTTGAAGAAGAGCGCCGCATCGTGATTGAAGGCTACATTTTCGATGTGGAAGTGAAAGAATTAAAAAGCGGACGTTCATTGTTGGAAATAAAATTGACGGACTACACAGATTCCATTCTTGTGAAAATGTTTTCTCGCAACAATGATGATGCTGAAACCATGTCCCGTATTAAAAAAGGGATGTGGGTAAAAGTTAGAGGATCCGTTCAAAACGATACGTTCGTTCGTGATTTAGTGGTAATGGCGAATGATATCAATGAAATTCATAAAGAGACAAGAAAAGATACAGCACCTGATGGCGAAAAACGAGTTGAATTGCATCTACATACGCCGATGAGTCAAATGGACGCTGTCACGCCAGTTGACCGAATTGTAGGACAAGCTGCAAAGTGGGGGCATCCAGCAGTAGCGATTACAGATCACGCTGTCGTCCAAGCATATCCGGAAGCTTACGCTGCGGGGAAAAAGCACGGTATTAAAATTATTTACGGTTTGGAAGCAAATTTGGTGGATGATGGTGTACCGATTGCTTACGAAGAACAGCATATTCTCTTAGATGATGCGACGTTCGTCGTGTTTGATGTGGAAACAACCGGGTTATCTACTGCTTACGATACGATTATTGAATTAGCAGCAGTTAAAATAAAGGAAGGCAAAGTCATTGATAAATTCGAACGATTTGCTAATCCACATAGACCGTTATCGGAAAAAATCATTGAATTGACTCATATTACCGATGATATGTTGAAAGATGCTCCAGAAGTTGACGATGTGATACGAGAGTTTCACGAATTTATTGGTGATGCAATTGTTGTTGCTCACAACGCTTCCTTTGATATGGGGTTCCTTTATGCAGCATATGAAAAAGCGGGAATTGAAGGAGTTAAACATCCGGTAATTGATACGTTAGAGTTATCAAGACTAATTAATCCAACTCTTAAAAATCACCGTTTAAACACGCTTTGTAAAAAATACGGTATTGAATTGACGCAACATCACCGAGCTATTTATGATACTGAAGCGACGGGTTATTTATTATTGCATCTATTAAAAGAGGCAAGAGAAAAAGGCATAAAATACCATGATGATTTTAATAAATTCATGGGTGGAGAAGAAGCATATAAACAATCTAGACCGTATCATTGCACAATTTTAGTAGTTAATAATAACGGTTTGAAAAATTTATTCAAATTAGTGTCCATTTCTCATACGCAAACATTTTATCGAGTGCCGCGCATTCGACGCTCAGATTTAATGAAACATCGGGAAGGATTAATCATTGGTTCTGGCTGTAGCAACGGCGAATTATTTGAAACAATGATGAATAAATCCCCTGAAGAAGCAGAAGAAGTAGCGGAATTTTATGATTATATTGAAGTGCATCCAAAATCAGTTTATTCTCAACTGCTTGACAGTGGCACGATTCATGATGAGTGGCATTTAGAGGATATCATTCGTAAATTAGTGAAACTTGGCAAGAAAATGGATAAACCGGTTGTTGCAACTGGTAACGTTCACTATTTAGACGAACATGATGCCATCTACCGTAAAATTTTAGTATCTTCTCAAGGTGGAGCGAATCCTTTAAATCGTTATCCTCTTCCAAAAGTGCATTTCCGCACAACAAATGAAATGCTTGAAGAATTTGCATTTCTAGGTCCAGAAACTGCAAAGGAAATCGTTGTCACAAACTCTCAAAAAATTGCAGACATGATTGGCGATGTGAAGCCGATTAAAGATAAACTTTATACACCTGTAATTGAAGGTTCAGATGAAGAAATTACACGAATGACGTATGAAATGGCTCATAAAATCTACGGTGAAAATCTTCCGGAAATCGTAGAGAAACGTCTTGAAAAAGAGTTGAACTCTATTTTAGGCCATGGTTTCGGGGTTGTTTATTTAATTTCTGCAAAACTCGTGAAGAAGTCTTTAGAAGATGGTTATTTAGTAGGTTCGCGTGGTTCTGTTGGATCTTCCCTAGTTGCAACAATGATGGAAATAACGGAAGTGAATCCGTTGCCACCTCATTATGTATGTCCGAACTGTTACTATTCTGAATTCTTTACAGATGGCTCCGTCGGTTCAGGATTTGATTTACCAAATAAAGATTGTCCAAAATGCGGAACACCTTTAAATAAAGACGGACAAGATATCCCGTTTGAAACGTTCCTTGGATTTAATGGAGATAAAGTTCCTGATATCGACTTGAACTTCTCAGGGGAATACCAGCCTCGCGCCCATAACTATACGAAAGTATTGTTCGGGGAAGATAAAGTATATCGTGCAGGAACAATCGGCACCGTTGCTGAAAAAACAGCGTACGGCTTTGTAAAAGGATATGCAAATGATAATAATATAAATTTCCGAGCCGCAGAAATCGATCGTTTAGTACAAGGTTGTACGGGCGTTAAACGAACGACTGGACAACATCCAGGAGGGATTCTCGTTGTTCCTGATTATATGGATATTTACGATTTTACACCTGTGCAATATCCTGCAGATGCCCAAGATGCTGAATGGCGTACAACGCACTTTGATTTCCATTCGATTCACGATAACATTTTAAAACTTGATATACTTGGGCACGATGATCCGACAATGATTCGCATGTTGCAAGATTTAACAGGCATCGATCCTAAAACAATTCCACCCGATGATCCAGAAGTGATGGCGATTTTTACCGGAACAGAATCTTTAGGGGTAACTCCTGAGCAAATTTTTTGTAAAACAGGAACTCTTGGCATACCAGAATTCGGTACAAAATTTGTTCGTCAAATGTTGGAAGATACAAAGCCAAAAACGTTCTCAGAGTTATTAAAAATCTCTGGGCTTTCTCACGGGACAGATGTTTGGTTAGGAAATGCCAGCGAATTGATAGCAAACAACGTATGTTCTTTCTCAGAAGTTATCGGATGTCGTGACGATATCATGGTATATTTAATATACAAAGGGCTAGAACCTTCTCTCGCTTTCAAAACGATGGAATCTGTTCGTAAAGGAAAAGGATTGACAGAAGATATGGAAAAAGCGATGAGAGAAAACGGTGTGCCAGACTGGTATATTGAATCATGTAAAAAGATTAAATACATGTTCCCGAAAGCTCACGCTGCCGCTTATGTATTAATGGCTGTGCGGGTGGCATACTTTAAAGTACATTTTCCTCTAGCATACTATTGTGCCTATTTTTCAGTTCGTGCTGAAGATTTTGATTTACCAGCGATGATTAAAGGGGCAAGAGCCATTCGTACAAGAGTGGAAGAAATCAATGCAAAAGGATTAGATGCAACGAAAAAAGAAAAGGACTTGTTAACGGTTCTTGAAATTGCTCTTGAAATGTGCGAAAGAGGAATGAGCTTTAAAAATGTCGATTTATACAAATCAAAGGCAACAGAATTTGTCATCGAAGGGAATTCCCTTATCCCTCCGTTCAATGCTATTCCAGGATTAGGGGAAAGCGTTGCGAAACAAATTGTAGCAGCAAGAGAAGAACGACAATTTTTATCAAAAGAAGATTTACAAACTCGCGGTCGTGTATCAAAATCATTGATTGAATACATGGAACAATTAGGTGTATTAGAAGGCCTTCCAGATGAAGACCAATTATCACTATTCTAATTTTCGAAAAGATGTCGAGTTAAGCCGTGCATTGGAAATTTGTCAATACGGTGGAATCGTTTTGTAAATTTGCATTTATTAAGAAATTGTGCTATTGTTATATCAATAATTTGTTGATAGTTTTTGCAGCAAAAGAGTGGGTTTTCCCGCTCTTTTCTATTGTTTACATTGTGTCTTGAGTTTTGCTCTCCACCAAGGAGGGGGGGCGATTGAAAAAGTACACGGAATGCGAATTTCACCAATATTGGTGGAATTTCTGTTTTTAGTCAACGAAACAAGACGTTGGGAGGATATTATGAGCAAAATTACTACAATAGTAGAACAGCTGGTGACACCGATTTTACAGGATTTAAATCTTGAATTAGTGGATATTGAGTTTGTAAAAGAGGGACGCGCTTGGTTCCTCCGTGTATACATCGATACTCCTCAAGGTGGAATTGATATCGACCAATGTGCACTTGTTAGCGAGCGATTAAGTGCCGTGTTGGATGAAAAGGATCCGATTGAACAAAACTACTATCTAGAAGTTTCTTCTCCTGGTGCGGAACGCCCATTGAAGAAAGAATCGGATTTTGAGAAGGCTGTTGGAAAATACGTTTACATCAAAACGTATGAACCAATAGAAGGAATGAAAGAGTTCTATGGATACTTAAAATCCAACGATGAAGAGAACCTGGAAATTGAAATACGTATCAAAACACGGAATGTTGTAATAAAAATTGCAAAAGAAAAGATTGCAAAAGCTAGGCTAGCAATCGATTTTTCATCAAATTAATTAGGAGTGAAATAAAACAATGAGCAGTGAATTACTAGATGCTTTAATTGCTCTAGAAGAGCAGAAAGGCATTTCAAGGGAAATATTAGTGGAAGCGATCGAAGCCGCATTAGTGACTGCATATAAGCGCAATTTTAATCAAGCACAAAATGTACGTGTTGATTTTAATCAAGAAACAGGTGAAATAAAAGTCTTCTCAAGAAAAGAAGTTGTGGAGGAAGTGGAAGATCCACGATTAGAAATTTCGCTAGAAGAAGCTAGAAAAATTAATAGCGTTTATGAACCAGGAGATATTGTTGAACAAGAAGTGACACCTCGCAACTTTGGTCGAATTGCTGCACAAACTGCAAAACAAGTTGTTACTCAACGCGTACGTGAAGCAGAAAGAAGCATTATATATGAAGAATTTGTTGATCGCACTGATGATATCGTGAATGGAATTATTGAACGAAGAGACGCTCGCAATATTTATATTAATCTTGGAAAAGTAGAAGCTGCATTACCATTAAATGAACAAATGCAAGGTGAAGAATATAAGCCTCAACAACGCATTCGAGTGTACATTACAAAAGTCGAAAAAACGACTCGCGGACCACAAATTATCGTTTCCCGTACACATCCAGGTTTACTACGTAGACTATTTGAAATGGAAGTACCAGAAATTTATGATGGTATCGTAGAAATTAAATCAATCGCTCGTGAAGCAGGAGATCGTTCAAAAATCTCCGTTTATACTCACGATCCAGAAGTGGATGCAGTAGGTGCTTGTGTTGGTACGAAAGGAGCCCGTGTACAAGCAATCGTCAATGAGTTAAATGGCGAAAAAATTGACATTGTTGAATGGTCGGAAGATCCTGTTGTATTTGTTGCAAATGCTCTTAGCCCTTCAAAAGTGTTAGATGTCATTGTGAATGAAGAAGAAAAATCAACGACAGTCATCGTTCCAGATTATCAACTATCATTAGCAATTGGTAAACGGGGACAAAACGCGAGACTTGCAGCAAAATTAACAGGTTGGAAAATTGATATAAAAAGCGAATCTGATGCTCGTGAATTAGGCATTTATCCTAATGAGAACAGTCCAATCATCGACATTCAAAATGATAAAGAGTCTTCCTTCGACGATTTTGAATATGACTTATATCAAGATATCAACGATGATGAACATCAAGAAGTTACAATCGAAGAAGAACAAGATGATGAAAAATAAATGACATCGAACAAGGAATGCGTATGATGAGCTTATAGGGAAGGTGATATTACGTGCCAACGAAAAGAAAAGTTCCATTACGCCGCTGTGTTGTAACAGGTGAGAGTTTCCCAAAAAAAGAGTTGCTTCGTGTTGTTCGCTCTAAAGATGGAGAAGTATCGGTAGATCCGACTGGAAAAAAGTCAGGCCGCGGTGCATATGTTTCTAAGTCGGAAGAGGTAGTTGAAACAGCTCGTAACAAAAAGATTTTAGAACGCCATCTAGAAGTAAAAATACCAGATGAAATTTATGATGAATTAATTAGATTAATTCGCAGGGAGTCGCTATTTAAAAATGAATCATGAAAAGATATTCCAAATACTGGGCTTGGCGACTCGAGCTCGAAAAATCATAACTGGTGAAGAATTAGTTGTCAAAGAAATTCAAAAAGGCAATGCGAAGTTAGTCATTCTTGCTTCGGATGCAGCCAACAATTCAAGAAAAAAAATTCAAGATAAATGTACGTTTTATAACGTTGAGTATCATATATTTGGTAATCGCTATGAACTAGGACATGCGATTGGGAAAGAAGCCCGGGTGGTTATTGCAATCACCGATCAAGGTTTCGCCAAAAAATTGTCTAGTCTACTCAACGAAAATTAATCGGGGGTGAGCAGATGACCAAAATCAGAGTTCATGAATATGCCAAAAAAGTTAATAGACCTAGTAAAGAAATCATTGAAGAATTGAAAAAATTAAATATAAATGTAACGAATCATATGTCTACGCTTAACGGAGAAGAGGTTGCTAAATTGGACGCAGTCTTTAACAAAAATACGAATGAAGCACCAGTTAAGAAAAAAAATGCAGAACAACCAAAGTCAAAGCCAGTGCAAAACAAAGAAGTGAAAAGACATGAGCAACAGCTAAAGAAAACCGATAATAATGATAATGGGTCAGACGTTGCTTTTGAAAAATTTAAACGAAACAAATCTACAAAAGATCAAAATGTTCATCAACAACAAACAAAAAATAAAGGCGATCAACGTAAAAAGCCTGGTATTCATGGTGGTAAACGCCGTCAGGCAAAACAACAACCTCAACAGCAAGTTCAAAAGGAACTTCCTAAAAAAATTACTTTCTATGAATCGCTAACGGTAGCAGAACTTGCGAAGAAATTAAATCGCGAACCTTCTGAAATCATTAAAAAGCTCTTCATGCTAGGTGTAATGGCTACAATTAACCAAGATTTAGACAAAGATGCGATAGAATTAATTTGTGCGGACTATGGCGTAGAAGTGGAAGAAGAAGTTCGCATCGATAAAACGGACTTAGAAATTTACTTTGAACAAGCGGATGCAGAAGAGGATTTAGAAGAACGTCCACCTGTTGTAACAATTATGGGCCACGTTGACCATGGGAAAACGACAACTTTAGACTCCATCCGCAATTCGAGAGTAACAGAAGGAGAAGCTGGCGGTATTACGCAGCATATCGGTGCATATCAAGTGGATATTAACGGAAAGAAAATTACTTTCCTTGATACACCAGGGCACGAAGCCTTCACAACAATGCGTGCTAGAGGTGCACAGATTACCGATATTGTTGTTATCGTTGTTGCTGCTGATGACGGTGTAATGCCACAAACTGTGGAAGCCATTAACCACGCGAAAGCAGCTAACGTACCAATCATTGTTGCTGTAAACAAAATGGATAAACCAACAGCAAATCCTGATCGCGTTATGCAAGAATTAACTGAATATGGTCTTATTCCGGAAGACTGGGGTGGCGATACAATCTTCGTACCAATCTCAGCGTTAAAAGGTGAAGGAATTGACCAACTATTAGAAATGATTCTACTAGTTGCAGAAGTTTCTGAATTAAAGGCGAATCCAAACCGCAGAGCAATCGGTACAGTTATCGAAGCACAATTAGATAAAGGGCGCGGTTCTGTAGCGACATTATTAGTGCAAAATGGTACGTTGCGCGTTGGAGATCCAATCGTTGTAGGAAATACGTTCGGTCGTGTTCGTGCTATGGTCAATGACTTAGGACGTCGAGTTAAAGAAGCGTTGCCAGCAACACCTGTCGAAATTACTGGTTTACACGAAGTACCTCAAGCAGGTGACAGATTCGTAGTCGTTGAAGATGAAAAAACGGCTCGCGAAATTGGTGAAGCTCGTGCACAAATGGCAATACAAGCAAGTCGTGCACAAAAATCACGAGTTACGTTAGATAACTTGTTTGAACAAATGTCCCAAGGGGATATGAAAGAATTGAATTTAATCATCAAAGCAGACGTACAAGGTTCAGTAGAAGCTCTATCTTCCTCATTTATGAAAATTGATGTGGAAGGTGTAAATGTAAAAATTATCCACACAGGTGTAGGGGCAATTACTGAATCCGATATTAGTCTTGCAGCGGCTTCCAATGCCATTGTAATAGGATTTAACGTTCGTCCAGACGTTAATGCAAAACGTGCAGCGGAACAAGAAGGCGTAGAAATTCGCCTACACCGCGTCATTTATAAAGCAATTGAAGAAATTGAAGCTGCAATGAAAGGAATGCTTGATCCGGAATATGAAGAGAAAATTATCGGGCAAGCGGAAGTACGTCAAACAATTAAAATTTCCAAAGTGGGTACAATTGCAGGTTCATATGTGACAGATGGTAAAGTAACTCGCGATGCAGGCGTACGCGTCATCCGTGATGGAATCGTTATTTATGAGGGAGAACTTGAGTCGCTAAAACGCTTTAAAGATGACGTAAAAGAAGTCGCTAAAGGCTTTGAGTGCGGTATGCAAATTAAAAACTTTAACGACATTAA
Source organism: Ureibacillus sp. FSL W8-0352 (assembly GCF_038004345.1). Classification (NCBI taxonomy): domain Bacteria; kingdom Bacillati; phylum Bacillota; class Bacilli; order Caryophanales; family Caryophanaceae; genus Ureibacillus; species Ureibacillus sp. FSL W8-0352. Next base: position 188,326 of record NZ_JBBOQT010000001.1, read on the forward strand.
AGAAGGCGACGTCATCGAAGCCTTCATTATGGAAGAAATTGTGCGGAAATGATTGTCTATCTTGTAGCAGAATTTATGATTCCGGATGCCCATTCTTTAAAGGAAAAGCGTGCAGTTCTCCAACGGATGATTACACGTACAAAACAAAAATTTAATGTATCAGTTGCAGAAATCGATCATCAAAACGTGTGGCAGCGAACAAAGATAGCTGTTGTAACAGTTGCTTCATCGAGTGCTGCAGCTGACCGTGAAATCGATCATGTACTTCACTTTTTACAATCAAATCCATTATGGGAATTGCTAGAATTTTCTCGGGAATATTTATAAAAACAAGAGGATAATTTTCCGGTTTCCCATTAAACTAACAATAACACTATGAAGTAAAGTAGATAAAAGCCAGTTCGTTTCGCTTTTATCCTGCTTTTAAAAGAGGTGACAACATGTCTCTACGTGCAAATCGTGTTGCTGAACAAATGAAGAAAGAATTAGGCGACATCATTGGCCGAAAATTAAAAGATCCTCGCGTAGGATTTGTTACGGTAACTGCTGTCGAACTGACAGGCGACCTTCAACAAGCTACGATTTATATCACCACATTAGGCGATGAAGAAGAAAAGAATGAAACGTTAAAAGCTTTGGAAAAGGCGAAAGGTTTCATTCGCACAGAAATCGGCCAACGTATTCGTCTTCGAAGAACACCTGAACTTTTATTTAAGTTTGATTCATCGATCGAATACGGCAACAAAATCGAACAATTATTACGCTCTATTAAAGAAGATCATGATGAGGCGTAATTCTAAATAGTTTAAAAAAGCCTGCGACTGCATCATAATGCAGGTAGGCTTTTTTTATTGAAAATTTTAGGGGGGATAGAGTGAACGGGATTTTACCACTATGGAAAGAACGAGGTTTAACGAGTCACGATTGTGTATTTCAACTGAGAAAAATTTTAAAATACAAAAAAATAGGACATACAGGAACGCTCGATCCAGCGGTTGAAGGAGTTTTACCGATTTGCATTGGACAAGCAACTAGAATTGCCGAGTATATAACGGATATGGGTAAAACTTATGAAGCCACTGTTGCTATTGGTCGCTCAACAACAACTGAAGATGCTGAAGGAGAAACGGTAGAAGAAGATCTATCTTATAAAGTTATTACCCGTGAGCAATTGCAAAAAGTGCTTTCACAACTTACTGGTGAAATTGAACAAATTCCCCCAATGTATTCAGCGGTAAAAGTAAATGGAATAAAACTTTATGAATATGCACGAAAAGGAATTGAAGTAGATCGACCTTCAAGAAAAGTAACGATTCATGAATTGCAACTGCTTGATGATCAAGCCATTTTTGAAGGCGAGGAAATTACTTTTCATATAAGAATCAAGTGCAGCAAAGGCACATATATACGAACTCTTGCTGTACAAATAGGACAATTATTAGGCTATCCTAGTCATATGGCTTCTCTTGTTAGAACTGCCTCAGGGAATTTTACGAAAGCGGATTGTTATACTCTTCGTGATATTGAAAAGGCTGTGGAGGAAGGAACATTTGAACAACTGCTGCTTCCCATTGAAGATGCGTTAACTTATCCATTTATCGAGGTCGATGAATCAAACGAAAAGAAAATTTTTAATGGACAAATTTTAAAAGTCCATTCATTATTAAAACAGGAAGAAAAAATCGTTTTTAGTCGAAATGGGAAGGCGATTGCAGTATATATAAAACATCCAACGAAACCTGGACTCATGAAACCAGATAAGATGTTTCCAAATAATTTCTAGGAGGCCAATCGAATGAAGGTTATTCATTTAAAATATCCATATCAATTAAATAAAGTTGATCCTTCCACTTCCTATTCCCTAGCAGTTGGCTTTTTTGATGGAGTACATAGAGGACACCAAGCTGTTATCCGTGCAGCAATGGAAAAAGCAGAGGAATTGAATATTAAAAGTGCTGTTATGACTTTTGATCCCCATCCTTCTATTGTATTAGGTAAAAGCAATGAGAAAATTTTTTATATTACACCTCTTCCACAAAAATTAGAAATATTAGAAGAAATGGGCGTAGATACAACATTTGTCGTACAATTCACATCTGATTTTGCTAGGCTTTCACCAGAGGATTTCATTCAATATTTTATTCGAGATTTGAATGTTAAACATGTAACTGCCGGCTTTGATTTTTCTTTTGGTGCATTTGGAAAGGGAAATATGGATTTAATGAAGGAACTGTCCCTTGGTAATTTTGGTGTAACAGTAGTGGAAAAACAGATGGACGATGGGGAAAAAATTTCATCAACTCGCATTCGAAAATGTTTACAAGATGGAGATATGGAAACCGTCCATCATTTATTAGGACGCCCCTTCCAAGTTCCTGGAATTGTTGTTCAAGGAGATAAAAGAGGACGTACCATCGGATTTCCAACAGCCAATATTCAATCAATGGAAGGCTGTTTTATTCCAAAAAATGGCGTTTATGCAGTGAGGGTGTTCGTGCAAAATCGATTATATGATGGTGTTTGCAATGTCGGCTTTAAACCAACATTTAAAAACCCGGATGAAAAACAATTAACAATTGAGGTGCACATATTAGATTTTGAAAAAAATATTTACGGTGAAGAAGTAAAAGTCCTTTGGTATAAACGTTTACGTGACGAACAAAAATTTGACGGCATTGAATCATTAAAAGCTCAAATCTCTCGAGATAAGGAACGAACAATTGAGTATTTCGCCGATAAATAAGTTGCTTATCCATTTGAACTATGATATTATTTCCTAGTGTACTAATCGTACATTCCTTAGCTCGGCTTACCGATTCTCCAACGGTTGACTGTGCTATAGGAGTAAATAAATATTAGGAGGAACTAAACATGGCAATTTCAAAAGAACGTAAAAACGAAATCATTAAAGAATTCCAAACTCATGAAGGAGATACTGGTTCTCCAGAAGTACAAATCGCTATTTTAACAGAAGAAATTAACGTATTAAACGATCACTTAGCTGTTCATAAGAAAGACTTCCACTCTCAACGCGGTCTTCTTAAAAAAGTAGGTCGTCGTCGTCATTTATTAAAATATTTACGTGAAAAAGACGTTCAACGTTACCGTACATTAATCGAAAAATTAGGCTTACGTCGTTAATTCAAAGCGGGATTTTCCCGCTTTTTATTTATTCAAAAAACAATTAACTGGGTAACAATAAAAGTAAAATTACCATATTTTAATTGAAAATGTTTAGCATAGAATATTCTTTTTTGATACACTTACTAATGGTATATAAATACTCCTGACGAGTGTTCTCAAAGAGAAAGGGGATTAATGAATGACCGAAAAAAAAGTCTATCGATATGATTGGGCTGGACGCCCATTAGTAATTGAAGTTGGCCAATTAGCAAAACAAGCTAATGGGGCTGTACTTGTTCGCTACGGCGATTCGGCAGTACTTTCCACTGCAACGATGTCTAAAGAGGCAAAAGCATTAGATTTCTTCCCTCTTACTGTAAACTACGAAGAACGTTTATATGCAGCAGGAAAAATACCTGGAGGGTTCATCAAGCGAGAAGGCCGTCCATCTGAACATGCAATTTTGGTTTCGCGCTTAATTGACCGTCCGATTCGTCCGATGTTCCCAGAAGGATTCCGTAACGAAGTACAAGTCGTTTCAATTGTCATGTCTTCAGACCCGGATTGTCCAACAGATGTGGCTGCAATGCTTGGTTCATCGTTAGCTCTTTCCATCTCAGATATTCCATTTAACGGACCAATCGCGGGTGTGCATGTAGGTTATGTAGATGGAAAATTTGTTATTAATCCAGATATAGAACAATCAGAGAAAAGTACAATCCACTTATCTGTAGCAGGCAATAAAGACGCTATCAACATGGTTGAAGCAGGTGCTTTAGAAGTTCCGGAAGAAATCATGCTTGAAGCCATTATGTTTGGGCATGAAGAAATTAAAAAATTAATTGAATTCCAGGAACAAATAGTTGCAGAAGTCGGCAAAGAAAAAATTGAAGTAGAATTGTTTGAAATTGATGAAGAAATTGAAAATGCAGTTAGAGCAATGTGCGAGCAAGATATGATTGCTGCCATTCAAACTGTGGAAAAATTAGCTCGGGAAGAAGCAATTGCAGCTGTTAAAGAGCGAGTAATTACTTATTATGAAGAACAAGAAGCTGAAGAAGAAACGTTGAAACAAGTAAACACTGTTTTAGATAAAATGGTGAAAGAGGAAGTTCGACGTTTAATTACAGAGGAAAAAGTACGCCCAGACGGACGAAAAGTAGATGAAATTCGCCCGCTATCATCTGAAGTCGGCTTATTGCAACGCGCCCATGGTTCAGGTCTTTTCACTCGAGGTCAAACACAAGCCCTTTCCATCTGTACTTTAGGTCCATTAGGAGACGTGCAAATCATTGATGGATTAGGTTTAGAAGAATCAAAACGTTTCATGCATCATTACAACTTCCCTCCATTCTCAGTAGGGGAAACAGGTCCTATGCGCGGTCCTGGTCGACGTGAAATCGGACACGGTGCATTAGGTGAACGTGCATTGCTTGCAGTCATTCCGGATGAAAAAGAGTTCCCATATGCGATTCGTTGTGTATCAGAAGTATTAGAGTCCAACGGTTCAACTTCTCAAGCGTCAATTTGTGCTAGTACACTCGCTATGATGGATGCAGGTGTTCCAATCAAAGCGCCTGTTGCAGGAATTGCGATGGGATTAGTGAAAAAAGGCGAACACTATACAATTTTAACAGATATTCAAGGAATGGAAGACCATCTTGGAGATATGGACTTTAAAGTAGCTGGAACAGAAAAAGGTGTTACAGCGCTTCAAATGGATATTAAAATTGACGGATTATCACGTGAAATTTTAGAAGAAGCGTTAATGCAAGCAAGAGAAGGTCGTTTGAAAATCTTAGAACATATGAAACAAACGATTGCAAAACCGCGTGAACAACTTTCAAAATATGCTCCAAAAATTATTTCCATTAAAATTAACCCTGAAAAAATTCGTGATGTTATTGGGTCAGGGGGAAAAACAATCAACAAAATTATCGATGAAACAGGTGTAAAAATCGATACGGAACAAGACGGTACAATTTATATTTCTTCTGTGAATGAAGAAATGAACTTACGCGCGAAAGAAATTATCGAAGAAATTGTTCGCGAAGCAAAAGTGGGAGAATACTATTTAGCAACTGTAAAACGCATTGAAAAATTCGGTGCATTCTGTGAAATTTTCCCTGGCAAAGATGGATTACTCCACATTTCTGAAATTCAAGAAGAACGTACAAATAAAGTAGAAGATGTACTCAAAATTGGCGATAAAGTACTGGTGAAAGTAATCGATATTGACGATCAAGGTCGCATTAATTTATCGCGAAAAATAGTCATTAAAGAAGATAAAGAGCGAGCAAAACAAAATTTAAAACAATAATATGTTGAGAGGTTGTAGAAAAGGAGAACAACCTCTTTTTATTTGTTTGAAATGAAAGTACATAGGACATCAAAAAACTTTTATTCCTATAAAATATTTTGTAAAGTAAGAAGTAGTTTCGATTATAAAGATCGAACAGATAGGAAATGTCAGTAGAAAGAGGTTGTAAATTGGTTAACGTTTATACTTGTCAAAATGGCGTAAGGATTGTATATGAACATATTCCATACGTGCGTTCAATTTCTGTAGGAATATGGGTTGGAGCAGGATCTAGATTTGAACTGCCAGAAGAAAACGGAATTACCCATTTTATTGAACATATGCTCTTTAAAGGAACAAATACTCGAACTGCTAGACAAATTGCAGAAGAGTTTGATCGCATTGGCGGAGAGCTAAATGCATTTACATCAAAGGAAAATACTTGCTACTATGCAAAGGTGTTGGAGCATCATGGAAAGTTGGCAATCAGTATATTAGCTGATATGTTTTTCCATTCAGTGTTTGAAAAAAATGAATTGGAGAAAGAACGGCAAGTTGTATTAGAGGAAATCTTAATGAGCGAAGATGCTCCTGATGATGATGTACACGAACGTTTATGGAGAGTGATGTATCCAAACGATCCATTGGGCCTTCCGATTTTAGGAACGAATGAAACCCTTCAAAAATTTGATCGTGATTTTATTTTGAACTATATGGATAAACATTATTTTCCAAAGAATGTTGTTATTTCTTTGGCAGGGAATATATCAAAAGATTTACTTTTACATATTGAATCGTTGTTCGGGAACTTCGAACCATCTGAAAAAGCTGTCCCACTAAACTTATCAAATCCAACATTTCATTCAGGACGTTTCGTAAAGGAACGGGATGTAGAACAGTCCCATTTGGCGATGAGTTATCCCGCCATCAGTGTAAAAGATCCAAATTACTATAGCTTTATCACTTTAAATAATATAATAGGTGGCAATATGTCTTCCCGCCTCTTCCAAGAAGTAAGGGAAGAAAAGGGATTAGCTTACACAATTTTCTCCTATCCATCCTGTTATATGGATGTCGGTGCATTAACCATTTACGGAAGTACGAACAATCAACAATTGCCTTTACTACATGAGACAATTATTAAATCCATTGAAAAAATAAAAAAAGATGGCGTGACGCTACAAGAGCTTTATAACGGAAAAGAACAGTTAAAAGCAAGTTTTTTACTGAATATGGAGAGTATGACGAATCGCATGAGCCGTAACGGGAAAAACGAATTGATTTTTGGTCGTCATTTAACGGTGGATGAAATCCTTCAAAAAATTGATGCGATTTCTTTGGATTCTATTCAGGAGCTGATCGATAAGATTTTCTCCGTTAAACCAGCAGTGGCAATTATTGGTCAGGGTATAAATGATTCATCAAAATAATAAATTGATAAAAAACGAGGCTGGGACATAAACAAAAAATTAAAGGGACAGTTGAAAGAGTTTTGATAAAAAATTGATATAATTAAAAATTGATTGTAGTGACGGGGCGACTCCTGCGGGAACAGCCCGTGTCTCGAGACACCGCAGGAGCGAAGGGATGAGCTCCGAGGAGGCTCGAGCCGGGCCCGCGGAAAGCGTCCCCGGAACGGAAATCAATTTTAATAACATATCAAAAAAACATCATTTTCTCCTTAGAGAAAATGATGTTTTTTTAGATTTGTCCCAACCTCATTTTTTTAGTATTCTTTTTTCTTAAAAAACTTAACGGAGAGTTGATAGGATAAATAAAACATGACAACCGCAATGATCAAAGCAATGTATCCAAATAAAAGAAGAAATTCAAGTAATTGATGAAAGAATGAACCATTTGAAATGACATTTATTACAATGACAGGTATAAAAATTAGAGCCAAAATGAAAATGCGAGCTTTTTGGGCACCATATTTAATGGTCACTGGTATCACGAATGACAACATCATGAGGATTCCTGATATGATGATGGATAAAATTGAAATAAAATTAACCATTGTAAATGTTTTCGTAATCATATTTGTTAATAAAAATATTGGAAAAACAATGATAACCATAAAAAGTATTAAGATCAGACTTAAGATATACTTACTTTTTACGATATCGGACTTTTCGATTGGCAGTGTATTGACAAATCGATTCCAATGACTTGTTTCGTCGTTGGAAAGGGTGATATTGATTAAAGTCATGGATAAAACCGTAAGAAAAATAAGTAACATTCCCGTATCACCCAAAAAGAAAGAAGCGATGACAAAAAGCGTTATGAGCATTAACAAAGAGTTTTTTTGGTTAAGTATGACGTACAAATCTTTTAAAATCAGTGCTTTCATACATAAGCTCCTTTCACAAAAAATAACATGATGTCTTCTATAGACGGTTTATCGAGATGGAAAGCTTTGTTCACTTCTTTTCGATTCACTAAAATTTCTATTCCGAATGCATTTTTTCTCATGCGCACTTTTGCATGTTCAGGCAATTCCTTCGATTGCTCCACCGTTCCTTTCCATATTCCGTAGTCATACAACAGTTCATCTTTATTTTTGCTAAAGACGATTTCCCCTTCATGAATAAACGTAATATAGTCAGCAATCTTTTCTAAGTCAGATGTAATGTGGGTGGAGAATAAAATGCTGTTGTCCTCGTCCTGCATAAATTCCATAAAAAGATCGAGAATTTCATCCCGCACAATCGGATCTAATCCGCTCGTCGGTTCATCTAAAATTAATAATTTTGGATGATGGGCAAGAGCCATAGCAATGGACAGTTTCATCCGCATCCCACGGGAAAGCTGTTTAATTGGCTTTTTAATAGGTATTTTGAAGCGCTTTAATAGTTCTACGTAGTAAGCTTCATCCCAATTAGCATAAATTTTTTCTAATATGTGATTGATTTGAGTTGCATTTAATGTTTCAGGTACATATAAATCATCAAAAACGACGCCAATTTGCTCCTTGATAGCTATATCATGTTCAACATGATCAAGTCCAAATAGTTTAACTTCACCACTATCCTTTTGAAGCAGGTTTAAAAGGCATTTTATGGTTGATGTTTTTCCGGCACCATTTTCTCCAACAAATCCCATAATTGTACCAGTTGGTAACTGGAAAGAAACATCGACTAATTGAAATTGAGGAAACTTTTTTCTTAAATTTGCGACTTCAATTGCATACGTCATTCCAATTCCTCCTCTACTAACAATGAAAGTAAATCCAATAATTCTTTTCCATGTATTCCTGAAATCTTCGCAATTTGAACGGCTTTATTTAAGTGATCTTCCACTTGCCGAAGCAATTCTTCCCGCAAAAACTCCTGATTTCGTTCCGCAACAAAACTTCCCTTCCCAGCAAAAGTAACGATAAATCCATCCCGTTCTAAATCGGAATACGCTCTCTTTGTCGTCATAACGCTAATTTTTAATTCTCTCGCTAGATTGCGAATAGAAGGCAATGGATCACCAGGTGTTAATTTTCCCGTAATAATTGCTTGTTTAATTTGTTCTGTAATTTGTTCATAAATTGGTTTATCGCTTGCATTACTAAGTTTAATATCCACGGAGTCACCACCATTCTGATTTACAACTGTATATATACAGTATATACAGTTATAACGGATTGTCAACAATAAAACTTTTAAACTTGATGGGCACCTAACGGATTTTTCATGCATATAGTACTAATAAGCTCATGGAGGAGGGAAATGATGCTATTATCAGAGCTTGCTGAAAAGGAATTAATCGAAATGGAAAATGGAGTTCGTTACGGCTATCTATCTGAGACGGAATGCATCTTTGATCCTAAAACAGGAAAAATTTTAGGGTTTGAATTAATAGAACCTTCCCGTTTACCGTTCCAGAAAAAAAAATCAACGACGGCATTATTTATTCCTTGGGAAGAAATACATCTCATTGGGGAAGACCGTATTTTATTTCGAAAAACAACGAGTACAAGAAGGCATTATGACCAATGACGAACGAAAAATGGCTTGTAATTGGAACGGATGAGCGATTGAAAATTCTTGCAAAAATGTTATCAAATCCAGAGAGGACTGTTTACTACAAAAGCAAAACAAATTGGGATCATGAACTAAACCATCTTTCGTTATCTATACAACCGGACTATGTCGTATTACCAATCCAGCCACTAAAAGTGGAAGTACCTGCTGTTTTAGGTATAACGAATGCGACTATTTTTAGTGGGAAGACAAATGAAGAATGGAAAGAAATTTTAAATGAAAATCAAATTTACTATTATTTAGAGGATGAAGAGTTTATTTGGCAAAATGCTCTTCTTACAGCAGAAGCTTTTGTAGCAACTTTCTATAATACGAAACATGCGATTTCTGGAAAAAGATTTATTATTACTGGATTTGGTCGTGTAGCAAAAACGCTTGGACATTTATTGAGAAGTATTGGGGCTGAAGTGGTTATTGCTGTAAGGTCGGATGTTCAATTGAATGAAGCGAAAGCTTTCCGTTTCGAATCTGTATATTTAGCTGATGTGGGAGAAATAGAAGCGGATTATTTTATTAATACAATTCCTGCTAGATGGCTAGATGCAAGTGTGAAAGAAAAAATTAACATGCCGATTTATGATTTAGCTTCCTACCCAGGTTGCTTAAAAGATGATGTAGAACGTGATCATTATGAATTATTACCAGCATTACCTGGGAAATATTTCCCGCATGATGCGGCGAAAATTTTGTATAATTCGATTGTTGGCCAATTAAGGAGGAGAAAATCTTGCTGAAAGGTAAAAGAATTGGGCTTGGCATTACCGCTTCCCATTGCACATATGAGGATGTCGTACCAAAAATAAAAGATCTTCGCGATGCAGGTGCGACAGTCATTCCGATTGTAACCCATTCGGTATTAACAGCTGTCACACGCTTCGGAACAGGAGAGGAATGGGTGAAAAAAATTGAGGAACTATCTGGTGAAAAGGTAGTTTCCACTATTGTAGAAGCAGAACCGTTTGGACCAAAAAATCCTCTGGATTGTATGGTCATTGCGCCAATGACAGGAAATTCCATCAGTAAATTCGCCAATGCTGCGACTGACAGCCCTGTGCTAATGGCTGCAAAAGCAACTTTAAGAAACGGAAATCCTGTAGTATTAGGAATTTCTACAAATGATGCGCTAGGTTTAAATGGTGTCAACATTATGAAACTATTAAACTCAAAAAACATTTACTTTATTCCTTTCGGGCAAGATGATCCATTTAATAAACCAACTTCATTAATTGCAGATTTCACAAAAATGGTAGATACTGTCGTGCATGCAATTTACTACAAAAAGCAGCTTCAACCGTTATTTATTCAGTACCATAAAGAAAATTAATTTTTATCACACAATTCAGTAAAATTGTGATAAAATTTTCATCATTATATAAGGATTATATGGTTTAAATGTATTAGGAGGAGATTTATAGAATGTCGAAGCTATTAACAGTAGCGATTGTAGGTGCAACAGGTGCAGTCGGTACAAAAATGAAAGAACAATTACTAAAAAGAAATTTTCCAATTAAAGATATAAAGTTTTTAGCCTCTGCCAAATCTGCAGGAAAAGAAATAAAATTTGGCGGAAAAATGTACAAAATTGAGGAAGCTACTCCTGAAGCTTTCGAAGGGGTAGATGTGGCGCTATTTTCTGCAGGAGGGTCTGTTTCCGCAAAACTTGCTCCTGAGGCGGTAAAACGTGGAGCGGTTGTAATTGATAATACAAGTCATTTCCGTATGGATCCGGATGTGCCTTTAGTGGTGCCGGAAGTCAATCGCGAAGACTTAAAGAAACATAATGGAATCATCGCTAATCCAAACTGTTCAACAATTCAAATGGTTGTAGCATTGCAACCTATTCGACAAAAATTAGGTTTAAAGAGAATTATCGTTTCCACTTATCAAGCAGTTTCTGGTTCAGGGATGTCTGCCATCGAAGAACTTCGCGAACAAAGCAAGTATTGGGATGACAGAAAAGATATAGAAGCGAAGGTATTACCAGTAAAATCTGAAACTAAACATTATCCAATTGCTTATAATGTTCTCCCTCAAATCGATGTGTTCACAGAAAATGGATTTACTAAAGAAGAAATGAAAATGATTAACGAAACAAAAAAGATTATGCATTTACCAAATTTACATGTGGCAGCAACATGTGTACGTGTACCGGTTGTGAACGGTCACTCTGAATCTGTGTATATCGAAGTTGAAAAAGAGGCAAGTGTACAAGATATCTATAATATTTTAAAAGACGCACCTGGCGTTGTGTTGCAAGACGATTTAAATAATCAAGTTTATCCAATGCCTCTTTATACTGAAGGGGAAGACCCAGTGTATGTAGGAAGAATTCGAAAAGATTTATATCATCCAAACGGTTTCCACCTATGGGTTGTCGCAGATAACCTGTTGAAAGGAGCTGCCTTAAACTCAATCCAAATCGCTGAAGCAATGCTAGAGGATAACTTACTATAAGGGGTGTTAGATTTGGATTTAGGTAGAATCGCTACTGCCATGGTTACACCGTTTCAAGAAAATGGTGATATTGACTTTGAGGCGGTGGAGAGACTCATTGAATATCTTCTTGCGAATGGAACCGATTCGATTGTCGTTTGTGGAACAACTGGAGAATCACCTACTCTATCAACTGAAGAAAAACTTCAGTTGATTCGGTTTACGGTTGAAAAGGTGAACAAACGGGTGCCTGTCATTGCAGGAACAGGCTCCAATAATACGAAACAAACAATTGAGCTAACTAAAAAAATAGAGAGCCTCGGAGTTGACGGGGTTATGTTGGTGGCTCCCTACTACAATAAACCTAATCAAAAAGGACTTTATGCACATTTTGAGGCAGTAGCAGAAGAAACAACATTACCAATTGTTGTGTATAATGTGCCAGGGCGCACGAGTTCGAATATTGAAGCAGCCACAACAATTGCATTAAGTAAAATACCTAATATCCAAGTCGTAAAAGAAGCGAGCGGTAATTTAGATCAAATATCTGAAATACTAGCAAATACTCATGATAAATTTCTCGTTTATAGCGGAGACGATGCGTTAACACTACCGCTGTTGGCAATTGGAGGTCGAGGTGTCATATCCGTTGCTTCGCATATCGTTGGAAACGAAATGCAGGCGATGATTCAAGCTTTTGAAGAAGGAAGACACGCATTTGCAGCGAAAATGCATCAAACGCTATTACCTTTGTTTAAGCAACTCTTTAAAAACCCAAATCCGGTTCCGATAAAATACGCAATGAGTAAAGTTGGTTTCCATATTGAAAAAGTTCGATTGCCTTTAGTCGAGATGACTGATGAAGAAAAACAAGAATTTGATCATGTTTGGGAACAAGTGAAGCAAAATATTTGAAGCCTGCTCTCCAAACAATTCTTTTTGAGTTGTTTGGGTGATAGGCTTTTTTTATTTTTAAAATTTACAATATCGAAATACCATTTTTTATTTGTACTTCCTCCCCTCTCACCGTATAATGATAAATAAGTGGTTGTGCGTTCGGGATAATATTAGGAGGAAAGATTGTGATAAAAACAAAAAATGAAGTAATCCGAATCATCCCACTTGGAGGCGTGGGAGAAATCGGGAAATCCATGTACGTTATTGAAATCGATGACGAAGTCTTTATTGTCGATAGCGGTTTAATGTTTCCAGAAGATGAAATGCTTGGTATTGACATCGTCATCCCTGACTTTACTTATTTGGAAGAAAACAAAGATCGGATTAAAGGAATATTTCTTACTCATGGTCATGAAGATGCAATTGGTTCTATTGCCTATGTATTGCAAAAAATTAATGCACCTGTGTACGGATCGAAATTAACAATTGCTCTTGCTAAGGAACATTTGAAAGAATTACCTGCTCCACATCAAGTGAAATTCTTCGAAGTAACAAACAAAAGTCGCATGAACTTTCAATCGACTTATGTAACCTTCTTCCATACAACACATAGCATTCCTGACTCTTTAGGAATTGTGTTCCATACTTCTGAAGGGGCAATTGTGCACACAGGAGAATTTAAATTTGACCAATCTGCAAAAGGAAAATTTAAACCAGATCTTGCCAAAATGGCTCAATTAGGTGAAGAAGGAGTATTTATTTTACTTTCAGAATCAACAGAAGCAGAGCGACCAGGGTATACGACGAGTGAAACGGTAATTGAGGAAAGGTTAGCGAAATTCTTCCATTCTGCACCTGCTCGTATCATTGTTGCAGTATATGCTTCAAATTTTATCCGCATTCAACAAGTATTTAACCAGGCACAAAAATCAAATCGTAAAGTAGCTATCGTTGGGAAAAGCCTCGAAAAAGTCATCGATATTGGAGTAAAACTTGGATATTTATCCATAGACGAAAACACATTAATTCCTGTTTCAGAAATTAATCAATATGAAGATGATGAATTAATTATTATTGTGACAAGCAATCAAGGAGAACCTTTAGATGCCCTTGATAAAATTGTACGAAAACAACATCGCGATATTCGAATAAAAGAAACAGATACTGTATTAATTACTTTCACGCCGTCACCAGGAATGGAAGTGCAGATGTCAAATGCCATGAACAATCTTGCGAAAGCTGGTGCAACGGTATTGGCAGCCGATAAAAAAGTCCATGTATCTGGACACGGTAGCCAAGAAGATTTAAAACTAATGTTAAACTTAATGAAACCAAAATATTTTATCCCGATCCAAGGCGAATACCGAATGTTAATTGCACATTCCAAATTAGCACAGCAAGTTGGAATTGATAAATCGCGCATTTTTATTGCGGATAAAGGCGATGTTGTGGAATATCGAAATGGTAAAATGCGCATAAGCGGCCGCGTACAAGCAGGAAATGTCCTTATTGACGGAAGCGGTATCGGTGACGTTGGAAATATCGTTTTGCGTGACAGAAAACTGCTCTCCCAAGACGGTATATTCATCGTTGTCGTAACCTTAAACCGTGCCCAAAAGCGAATTGCTTCAGGACCAGAAATTATTTCTCGCGGATTTGTTTACGTTCGTGAATCTGAAGAACTAATTTCAGAAGCGACGGAAATTGCCCGTGAATGTATAGAAAAATATGTAAGCAAAGACACGTTCGAATGGACAAATATTAAACAAGAAATCCGAGAAACGTTAAATGCTTATTTATTCCAAAAAACAAAACGACGACCAATGATAATCCCGATTATTATGGAATATTAAGCTAGACTAGATAAGACAGGATTTTCTTCACCGTACAGCGGTTAAGGAAATCCTGTTTCTCATACTGATGATTGTTTCTTGTAGAGTAGGTGAACAATATGGCAAGGAAGAAAACGAAAGCAAAAACAAAAGCAAAGGCTGGCATTTCTCCCCTTTATTTTGAAATCATCGGATTAATTTTAATTGGCTTTGCCATCATCATCTTTTTTGAATATGGTTTTGTAGGCCGAATGGTTCAAAGTATTTCGATGTTTTTTTTCGGTAATCTTTACTTCGCAGTCCCAACATTCCTCTTTTTATTCGCAATATTATTGATGGTTAAGCGAGAAAAAATCCCATTTACCGATCGCGTTTTACTCGGTGCGATGATGATGATTTTCAGTTTATCCATTTTTAGTCATAGTGTTTTGTTTGATGAATTATATAAGCGGGATGCGTTGGAATCTCAATCAGTATTGAAAGAAACTTGGCGAATAATGATTAGTGATGAGGGCATTCAAAATAGAAGCAATGCGCTTGGCGGTGGAATGATTGGTGCGTTTTTGTTTAGTATGTTTCACATTTTATTCGGTGCAACTGGAGCGAAAGTAGTAGCAATTCTATTATTTTTCATTGGAATTGTTTTAGTCACAGGAAAAGCTTTTGTACCGATGATTGCTGAAAAAATTCCAAACTTCAAATTAAAATTGCCGAAAAAGAAAAAACGTAAACGCCGTTCATTAAATAAAGACGAGAATAAGCGTAAACGAGAGAAATCTGAAGAACAAACAGCATTAAAAGAGATGGCGGCAACAAGTGAAGAATCGGTTCCATTATTGTTAGTGGAAGATGATGAAGATGATGAACCAATCATTTCTGATTTTACTCAAAATATTCAAAAAGAGCAGAAACTAGCGCAAGAAGTACAAGAAGACGATAAACAGGATACAATTGAAGATACAATTCAACAATCCGTTGAAAACAACGTGGAAAATCAAGATTACCGGTTGCCGCCTATGACTTTATTAAATGTCCCTCCAGAGCATGATCAAAGCGGCGAATATTCTATCATTCAAGCGAACGCAAAAAAACTTGAGCAAACGCTTTTAAGTTTTGGCGTAAAGGCAAAAGTAGTGCAAGTTCATTTAGGTCCAGCCGTAACAAAATATGAAGTGATGCCAGACGTTGGAGTAAAAGTTAGTCGAATTGTCAATTTACAAGATGACTTAGCTCTTGCACTTGCAGCAAAAGATATTCGAATGGAAGCGCCGATTCCAGGAAAATCAGCCATCGGTATTGAAGTGCCAAATAGTGAAGTGGCAGTTGTAACGCTGAGAGAAGTTTTAGAGTCAAAAGAAAATAACAAACCGGATGCTAAACTGTTGATTGGATTTGGTCGAGATATTGCTGGACAGGCAATCTTAGCTGAATTAAATAAAATGCCTCACTTGCTTGTTGCAGGTTCAACCGGAAGTGGGAAAAGTGTATGTATTAACGGCATCATCATCTCGATTTTAATGCGAGCAAAACCACATGAAGTGAAAATGATGTTAATTGACCCGAAAATGGTTGAGCTCAATGTTTATAACGGAATTCCACATTTGTTAGCGCCTGTTGTTACGAACCCGAAAAAAGCCTCGCAAGCCTTGCAAAAGGTTGTGAGTGAAATGGAAAGACGTTACGATTTATTCTCTCATACTGGAACGAGAAATATAAAAGGGTACAACAGCTACGTAGAGCGCTACAACAAAGAGCATGAAGAGCAATTATCAAAATTACCTTATATCGTTGTCATTATTGACGAGTTAGCAGATTTAATGATGGTAGCTTCCCACGATGTGGAAGATGCCATTACGAGACTTGCACAAATGGCTCGTGCAGCAGGAATTCACTTAATTATCGCAACTCAACGGCCATCTGTTGATGTCATTACTGGAGTCATCAAAGCAAATATCCCATCTCGAATTGCCTTCGCTGTATCAAGTACTGTCGATTCAAGAACTATTCTTGATACAGGCGGAGCAGAACGCCTATTAGGTCGAGGGGATATGTTGTTTATGCCAGCAGGTACTTCCAAACCAATACGTGTTCAAGGGGCATTTGTTTCTGATGAGGAAGTACAAGCGGTAGTAGATTATGTCATTGCTCAACAAAAAGCCCAATATGATGAAACGATGATTCCAACTGATGAACCAGATGATCAATCTTTTGAAGAAGAAACAGACGAGCTTTATGATGAAGCGGTGAAATTAGTGGTGGAGATGCAATCGGCTTCCATTTCGATGCTCCAGCGCCGCTTCCGCATCGGCTATTCCCGTGCTGCAAGAATTATCGATCAAATGGAAGCCCGCGGTGTGGTTGGTCCTCCTGATGGCAGCCGTCCAAGACAAGTGTTGATTTCCAATATCAATGACTAAGAAACATAAAAGCTGTCTAGAAGGAACTAGGCAGCTTTTATGTTATAACAATTCCTTAATAAATCTATTTTTTACAGCGGGCCATTCTTCTTTGGTGATGCTATACATGACGGTATGGCGGATAGTTCCATTAGGCAAGATCATATGATTTCGGAGAACGCCTTCTTTCATGGCGTCGATTCTTTCAATTGCTGTTTGGGAGCGTTTGTTGGTGTGGGCAGTTTTCAGCTGCACCCGATTCAACTGGAGATGTTCAAAACAATAAGTCAACAATAAATACTTGCAATTGGTGTTGATGGAAGTGCGCCAAACCGATGGGGTTAGCCATGTTCCGCCGATTTCAAGGCGCTTATGCTCCAGTGAAATATCCAAAATGGATGTACATCCCACGATTTGATTCGTCTTTTTATCCATTATGACAAAGACATAGGAAATTTGATTGTTTCTCGCTGCAATGGCGTTTCGTACATATTGTTCAACAGCTTCTCTTGACGTTAAATTCACTTGCATATGCTCCCATATCCGATCATCCTTTGCCGCCTCAACAATCCCTTCCATATCCTTGAGTTCAATTGGTTTAAGAAGCACTACATCATTTTCTAATAATAGGTTTTCCATTATATCAACTCCTTTGTTGCTATTAAAAACCTTGTTTGATATTTTTAAAATAACCAAAATTTGATTTTTCCGTCATACCAGGAGGCTTGCCATGGAGTTGCAATTTGAATTTTTGGAAGGAATGCCAAAGTATATTTCCATTTATGAACAATTAAAAGAAAAGATTATCACTAAACAACTGAGGCCCAATGAAAAATTGCCATCGAAAAGAAAATTGGCGGAACAATTAAACGTCAGCATTCAAACAGTGCAAAATGCTTATGAACAATTATTAAGCGAAGGCTATTTGTATAGCATAGAGCGTTCTGGTTACTTTATAGCCGAATATAATGAGGATTGGCTGCAGGCTCCGGTTGCCAAGAAACCTGCCATTCAAATTGCTGAAGAGAGGCAAGTGTATAATTTGAAAAATGGACAAGTGGATCCAGAAGCATTTCCATATAAAATTTGGCAAAAACTATATAAACGCCAATTAGAGGCGCATCCAGTCCACAATAGCTCTTGGCAAGGCGAACTACCATTGCGCAACGAAATTACCGAGTATTTGCATATGGCAAGGGGAATTGCTTGTGACCCTGAGCAAATTTTTATTTATAGCGGAACCCAACAGCAATTACAGGCGTTGTGCATCTTTTTTGGCAAAATACCAGTGGCGATGGAAGAACCCGGATTTTTTCGAGCTGATGCTGTTTTCAAGCAACTGAATTATGAGATTGAATATGTAAAAATTGACGATTCAGGTGCAAGTATTCCTAGCAAAAAAGTGAAACTATACTATGTAACGCCAGCCCACCAGTTCCCATTAGGAGCCGTCATGTCAATGGAGAGAAAAGTGCAGCTTCTTCAATGGGCAAAAGAAGTAGACGCCTATTTAATTGAAGATGATTACGATGCAGAATTCCGTTATAAAGGCTTGCCAATACCTCCGCTTTCCCACTTGGACCAACTAGAGCGGGTCATTTACTTTGGCACCTTTTCTAAAACGCTTATTCCATCTATTCGCATGAGTTATATGGTGCTGCCAAAATCGCTGGCAGCTGAATTCCGGCATTTTTATCAACATCAAAAGCCGACTGTTTCAAGAATCGACCAGCTGGTGGTAGCTGAGTTTATGCATTCTGGCTATTATGCAAAGCATATTGAAAAAATGCGTACATTGTACCGCAAAAAAAGAAAAACATTATTGGAAGTATTGCAAACTTATTTGCCGGCTGAGTTTAATATTTTTGGTGATACCGCGGGGCTGCATGTTATTATTCAATTGCCGGAGTGGCTTGAGGAAAAGCGGGCGGTTGAACTTGCATTGGAAATGGGGATTGCTATCGATCCGGTCTCAAAATATTATCAAACAACTACACCTCAAAACCTAGTCATGATAGGATTTGGTGCCATCCCTTTAGAAAAGATTCATCCTGTCATACAAACATTAGCTGATGGTTGGTTACAATCGCGGTAATGGAAGAATCTACTATACTACAATCTTCAAAAAATTCTTCATTAAGCCATATGTAATGCTAAAAGGAAAATTTTCTATTAAAATGAAAATGTTGTACATAAACTGTTCCTTTGCATGTATAGTAGTAATAGTAGTTAATTGGGTATATTTCTGAATAATAAACGAGCCTCTTGAGAAAATTATTTTTATGAGGCATATACACAATATATGGGAAGTCAGGAGGAATTTTTTTGTTTCAAACGACGAAATTAGCGGAGGGCGTTTCGCTACATATAAGAAAAACGACACAATTTAAGACGGTGAATTTCTCTTTTAAGTTTAGGACACCTTTAACGACAAAAGTGGCAGCTGAGCGAGCTGTTCTTTCAAACGTATTACAACATAGCAATGAGCGGTTTAAAAAATCAGCAGAGTTTCGCAGTTATTTAGATGATTTATATGGTACGATGCTTTATTTCGACGTATCGAAACGCGGTGCGGAACATACTGTAGTGTTGAACGTAGAAACGGTAAATGATCAATATTTATCGAATCATCCTGTTTTAAATGATGTGATTGGCTTATTACAAACAGTTATTTTCCATCCAAATATGGAAAACGGACAATTTGTTCCATCGATCGTCGAACGGGAGAAACAAATTGTTATCCAACGAATTGAATCAATTTTTGACGATAAAACTCGCTATGCTCAACAACGGTTAACACAAATTTTACGTCCGAATCATCCTGCATCTATTCCAGCAAGCGGCTCAATTGAAGCGGTAAAGGAAGTAACTCCGGAGTCGCTGACAGAGGCTTATTATTCCATGATTCATAACGACAAAATTGACATCTACGTAGCAGGAGATATTGACACGGAAGAAATTCAAGAAAAAATGAAAAAAGCTTTCCAGTTTAAAGATCGAACTCCTCAACAACTAAATTACAATGAGGAATCAAAGCCTGAGAAAGATTATGTAAAAGAGTTTCAAGATATGAAGCAAGGTAAGCTGCATATTGGCTTTAGCACACCGGTGAAATTTGGCGATCCAGATTTTCCTAAAATGCAAATTTTCAACGGTGTATTTGGCGGATATGCCCACTCGAAACTATTTATGAATGTCCGTGAGCGTGAAAGTTTAGCATATTACGCTTCCAGTTCCTATTCGCCTCATTATGGTCTACTATTCGTTGTTTCAGGAATTGAACCAAAAAACGAGAAAAAGGCAATTGATATTATTTTTGAACAGTTAGAAGACATGAAAAAAGGAAATATTTCCGATTTAGAATTGAATCAGACGCGGGCAATGTTGACAAATCAATTGAGAGAAGCGTTGGATTTAGCTCGTGGTCAAATTGACATATTTGATCAATATAAAGATTTAGATGAAGAATTTTCTGTAGAATTGTGGAAGGAACGTTGGAATAAAGTGACAAAAGAAGATTTAAAACAAATGGCATCTCAAATTCAACATGAAGCAACATATTTCTTATGCGGAAAGGAGGCGAAATAATGGAAACGATTGAATTTCACCAATTAGATGAAACGTTATATTATAAAAAATTATCCAATGGACTTGATGTATATATATTGCCAAAAAAGGGATTCTCTAAAACTTTCGTAACTTTTACTACAAAATATGGATCCATTGATCGTACCTTTACGCCAATCGGAGAATCGGAGCGTATCACAGTTCCAGATGGCATCGCCCATTTCCTTGAACATAAAATGTTTGAAAAAGAAGAAGGGGATGTATTCCAAAAGTTCAGTGAAAGAGGAGCCTCCGCCAACGCTTTTACATCCTTTACAAGAACTGCTTATTTATTCTCTGCAACCGATCATATTTTTGAAAATACGGAAACGCTCCTGGATTTTGTGCAGGAACCGTATTTTACCGAAAAGACAGTAGAAAAAGAAAAGGGAATCATCGGTCAAGAGATTACGATGTATGAAGACCAGCCGGATTGGCGCCTTTATTTTGGAACAATAGAAAATATGTATCACAACCATCCGGTAAAAATCGATATCGCTGGAACGATTGAATCCATTGATCAAATTACAGCTGAACATTTATATACTTGCTATAATACGTTTTATCATCCTTCCAACATGTTGTTATTTATTGTTGGAAATGTGGATCCAAAAGAAATGATGAATTTTATTGAAGAAAACCAAAATAAAAAGTCCTTTAAAGAAGCACCTGAAATTGATCGCTATTTTGAAGAAGAACCACTTGATGTTGCAGTAAAATTGCGAGAAATCAAAATGGATGTTCAACAGCCGAAAGTGTATGTCGGACTGAAAGCGAAGGAGACAAATTTGAGTGGGGAAGAAATGCTCAAACATGAACTCGCTGTACAAATTGGTTTAGAATGTTTATTTGGTCGAGCATCCGAATTTTATACAGATGTTTACGAAAACGGATTAATTGATGAGTCCTTTGCTTACGATTTTACTTTAGAGAAGGGATTTGGATTCGCTTTAGTTGGCTCAGATTCACCGGATCCTGATGCACTCGTCGAAAAAATATTGCATACCGTTAATCATGCAAACAAAATTTTCAATGAAGAGGCGATTGAACGTATAAAACGAAAAAAAATCGGCTTCTTCTTAAGAGCGTTAAATTCTTTAGAATATATTGCAAACCAATTTACAAGATATAAATTTAATGATATGAACTTGTTTGATGCAGTTCCTGTAATTGAAAAAATCACATTGGAAGATGTGAAAGAAGCTTTTCAATCCATTCAAGGCGAATCTCAACAAACGACATTCAAAATTTTACCGACAAGGAGCCCGCAATGAAAAAATTTGCACTTGTGATTGGAGCTTCCGGTGCAATCGGTAGTGCGATTGTAAAGCGTCTAGCTAAAGATGGCTGGTCGCTTTATTTGCATTATTTTAAAAATCGTGAAAAAGTGGAGCATTTAGTAGATGATTTGAATACTGCTTATCCTCACTTGGAATTCATCCCGGTACAAGCGGATTTCTCCGTTGATGGTGGGGCAGAACAATTGGTCAATCAAATTTATTCTATTCAAGCGGTCATTTTTGCAGGTGGTACCGCATATTATGGTCTACTTGAAGATACCCCTTCAAGCGTTATCGATCAACTATGGAAAGAGCATGTACAAAACCCCATTCGACTTGTTGCACTTTTATCAAAAAAATTGCGTCAACATGATATTAGTTATATTATGTTTATCGGTTCTATTTGGGGAGAAGCTGGAGCTGCTTATGAAACTGTGTATGCCACAGTAAAAGGTGCCCAACATGCTTTCGTGAAAGCATATGCAAAAGAAGCAGCCTATCAAGGGATTTTAGTAAATGCGATTGCACCTGGTATCATCAATACGGAAATGAATTATCATTTGTCGGAAGAAGAAAAACAGGAAATTTATAATGAGATTCCACTTCATCGCATGGGGGAACCTGAGGAAGTTGCGAATATGGTCTCCTTTTACATTAGTGGACAGGCAGATTATGTCACAGGCCAAATTATACGTTTAAATGGTGGTTGGTACATATAATGAACGTTGCTTGTCCATACTAATGATGAAAAGGAGGAGATAATATGGAAATATTACAAAACTGGGAACGATGGAAATCATTTCTTGGACAACAAGTAGAAAATGCAAAAAATATGGGCTTGTCTGATAACACAATTGAAAAAACAGCGGTCCAAATCGGCGAATATTTAGCGAAAAATGTTGACCCAAAAAATGAACAAGAGAGAGTACTCGCCGATCTATGGTCAGTAGCTAGTGAAAAAGAAAAACATGCACTAGCAAGCTGTGTTATGAAATTAGTCCAAAACAGAAACATTAACTAATGATGGAAACTTTTTTGGTTGTTACTTTTTAACTAAACTATTCATATCATCATCTTGAATAGTATTTTGTTTCCTTTCCGTATGTGTATTTAAAAGGAAAAAGGGGGAAATTTCCTCCTTTTTCTTCATTCCAATTCATCAAAAATTAATGAGTCGTAAAAAGATGAATAATTTTGTCCAATTTAGCATAATTTTGTCGCATTCTAACTTTTCAATACATATAAAATCAGATATGATGAAACTTGTAGGTCATTATTTTCGTTAGAAATAAGGGGACGGTTGTAAATGGGTGAATGGTATTTTGAATATGAAATTCAAGTAAATCGTCCAGGATTGTTAGGTGATATTGCCTCTCTACTTGGTATGCTTAAAGTGAACATTGTAACTATTAATGGTGTAGACGAAGGCCGTCGAGGTTTGTTGTTAAAATCCGAAAATGAGGAATCCATTAGACGTTTTCAATCGATTGTCAACACAATTGATGATATCCGCGTCACAAAATTGCGTGAGCCAAAAGTTCGAGATCGTTTAGCTGTTCGCCATGGTCAATATATTGAAAGAGACGCAGATGAAAAAAATACTTTTCGTTTTGTTCGAGATGAACTAGGAATTTTAGTTGACTTCATGGCTGAATTATTTAAAACCGAGGGACATAAGTTAATCGGAATTCGTGGAATGCCTCGAGTAGGCAAGACAGAATCAATTGTTGCAGCGAGTGTCTGTGCTAATAAAAAATGGATATTTTTATCCTCTACTATGATTAAACAAACGATTCGAAAACAATTAATGGGAGATGAATTTAATACAAATAATATTTTTATTCTCGATGGAGTCGTTTCTAGAATGACGACAGATGAAAGGCATTTGCAACTTGTGCGTGAAGTAATGAAAATGCCTAGTGTAAAAGTAATAGAACATCCAGATATCTTTGTAAAACACTCCGAATATAACATTGAAGATTTTGATTATATTATCGAATTACGCCATCATCCAGATGAAGAAATCGTTTATGATGCCATTGAGAAGAATGACACTTTTGCCAATGGGGACTTTTTCTCATTTTAATAATATTAAATAAAGTAGGTGTTATGGTTGACAGAGCTCGGTACTCGCCTAAAAGAAGCGAGATTGTCTAAAGGATATAGTTTAGATGATTTACAAGAGATTACGAAAATACAAAAAAGGTATTTAGTCGGCATTGAAGAAGGAAATTATTCTATTATGCCGGGTACCTTTTACGTACGAGCATTTATCAAGCAATATGCTGAAGCAGTTGGACTCGATCCAGATGAAATTTTTGAGGAATTTAAAAACGAAATTCCTAGTCATCAAACGGAGGAAGTAGCACAATCATTCTCCCAAAGTCCAACTCGTAAAAAATTAAAAACAACATCCACAAATAAATTAATGGAATCTTTGCCTAAATATGTTGTTGCCTTATTTATTATCATCATCATTGCTGTCCTTTGGTTCTTTTTCTCTCAAAGGCCATCAGCTCCAGAAGAACAAGTAACAGAAAATAATACTGAGCCAATTGAATATGAGCAAACAAATGTTGATAATCCTCCAGCAAAGGACGAAAATAAGGCTGGAAATGAGGAAGAGCCTAATAATCAACCAATTGTAGATGAGCAAGAAGATGATGAACAACAAACGCAAGTCATTTCAGAGGGACAAGTGCAACCGGATGGGGTTTCGACTGTTTACGAATTATCAGGAACAGACAAAATGCAAATCCGGGTTGAAGTTTCTGGTGATACTTGGGTAAGCATTCGCGATGCAAATGGTAATGAACAAGTGGATGATCGTGTCTATAAACAAGGAGAAGTAGTAGAACACGATTCATCTGCGAACGGATATGCCCGCATAAGACTTGGTTTCTCTGAAAATGCAAAAGTGTTTGTGAACGATGAAGAAATTCAATACGTTCAAAACTTGAGCGCTCAAAATATTATTATTAAATTTAGCGAGGAACAGTAGTCATCTATTATAGATGACTATTTTCTTTCGCATGAAAGGTTGTAGTAGATAATGAATTTACCGAATAAAATTACTGTTTCCCGCATTTTACTAATTCCTATTTTTGTCATTGTGATGATGTATGATTTTAATTGGGGAACGATGGAATTGTTCGGCGCTGAAATGCCTGTCCATCATTTTGTAGGTGCATTGATATTTATTGTTGCATCGTGTACTGACTGGATCGATGGGTATTTTGCCCGCAAATATAATCTTGTAACAAACTTAGGAAAATTTTTAGATCCCCTTGCTGATAAATTATTAGTCACTTCTGCATTTTTACTGTTAGTGGAATTAGGGCTTGCTCCTGCGTGGGTCATTATCATCATATTAAGCCGTGAATTTGCTGTTACTGGTTTGCGCTCCATTTTGGCCGGTGAAGGAAAAATTGTTGCTGCCAGCAACTTAGGAAAAATAAAAACATGGACGCAAATTGTTGCCATTACTGCACTGTTATTGCACAATACTATTTTTATTATGTTCGGCATACCATTTGATAAGTTGATGCTTTACGTTGCATTATTCTTTACAATTTGGTCTGGTTGGGATTATTTTTATTTAAACCGACAAGTTTTTGTTAATTCCAAATAAGTGAGGGGAAAAGATGAATGCCGAAATTATTGCAGTTGGCTCTGAGTTGCTATTAGGTCAAATTGCCAATACGAATGCAAAATTTATTTCCAGCCAATTATCAGAACTTGGTATTAACGTATATTATCATTCGGTGATTGGCGACAACGGAGGTAGGCTCAAAAAAGCGATTGAAATTGCTGAATCCCGTGCAGATTTAATCATTTTTTCCGGCGGATTAGGACCAACGAAGGACGATTTAACAAAAGAAACGATTGCAGAGCATTTAAATGTGCCTCTCGTTTTCGATGAAAAAGCACTAGAAGCAATTGAAAAATTTTTCACTAACCAAGGTAGACCGCTTACAGAAAATAATCGAAAACAAGCTCTAGTTCTACAGGGTAGTGAGGTATTAGTCAATCATCACGGTCTAGCTCCAGGCATGCTGCTTCAAAAGGGAGGACGGACATACATATTATTGCCAGGTCCGCCAAAAGAATTAGAGCCGATGTTTCAATTTGAAGCCAAACCAAAGTTAGCTTCTCTTATCAGCAAAGGAGGAATTATTCTATCTCACGTTCTTCGCTTTTATGGCATAGGAGAAGCAGAATTGGAAACAAAGATTCAACATATTTTAGATGCCCAATCAAATCCAACGATTGCCCCGCTGGCTTCTGATGGTGAAGTGACGTTGCGCATTACAGCGAAAGCGGATTCGAAAGCAGAAGCTTGGGAATTAATAAATGAAAAGAAAAGGGAAATTTTATCGATTGTTGGCAAATATAACTATGGTGTTGACGATGATACGCTCGCATCAAAAGCTGTTGAAATGCTGCTTCAAAATAAGTTAACGATTTCAGCTGCTGAAAGTTTAACAGCGGGATTATTTCAATCAGAACTAGCGGAAATCCCTGGCGTTAGCGGCACGCTCGTTGGTGGAATGGTGACTTACACAGAAGAGGCAAAAATCCAACAGCTGGGAATTCCAAAAGAATTGCTCAATCAATATGGTATCGTGAGTAGCGAGTGTGCTGCGAGTATGGCAAGAAATGTTCGTGAAAAGTTTGGTACGGACATTGGCATTGGTTTGACAGGAGCTGCTGGCCCAGAACCACATGACGGAGAGCCGGCAGGAACAATTTGGATTGGCATCGCGATTGGCGAGGATGTAATGACGAGGAAACTTCAATTGTCTGGACTTCGAAATACCAACCGTTTACGTACCGTCAAATATACGTTGAGTTATTTAATCCGATTGCTTGAGGAAAAAAGATATCAAAAGGTCTAAAAATAAAATTTGAGCCAAAAAAATGGCTCAAATTTTATTTTTGCGAAAATACGTTCGGTTTTTTATTGATTATTTCTCAAAAAAGAAGTATAGTAGAAACAGAACAATACAGATTCGCTTTTTAAGGAGGAAACATTTTGAGTGATCGTAAAGCCGCCTTAGATATGGCGTTAAAACAAATTGAAAAGCAATTCGGTAAAGGCTCCATTATGAAACTCGGTGAAAAAACGGATTTGCAAATTTCGACTGTGCCAAGTGGTTCACTAGCTCTTGATGCAGCCCTTGGTGTGGGGGGATATCCGAGAGGACGTATTATTGAAATTTATGGTCCAGAGTCATCCGGTAAAACTACAGTGGCATTACATGCAATTGCGGAAGTTCAGGCACAAGGTGGACAAGCGGCATTTATTGATGCAGAACACGCATTAGACCCAATTTACGCTCAAAAATTAGGCGTTAATATCGATGAATTAATTCTTTCCCAACCTGATACTGGAGAGCAAGCGTTGGAAATTGCTGAGGCATTAGTGCGAAGCGGTGCAATTGATATTATTGTCATCGACTCTGTAGCGGCATTAGTGCCAAAAGCGGAGATTGAAGGAGAAATGGGCGACTCACACATGGGGTTACAAGCTCGCCTAATGTCTCAAGCTTTACGAAAATTATCTGGGGTCATCAATAAATCAAATACAATCTGCATTTTCATTAACCAAGTTCGTGATAAAATCGGCGTCATGTTTGGTAATCCAGAAACGACACCTGGTGGCCGTGCTTTAAAATTCTATTCTTCCATCCGTTTAGAAGTTCGCCGTGCGGAAACAATTAAACAAGGTAGCGAAATGATAGGAAGTAAAACAAAAATTAAAGTAGTGAAAAATAAAGTAGCTCCACCATTCCGCACTGCAGAAGTGGATATTATGTTCGGTGAAGGAATTTCGAAAGAAGGCGAAATTGTCGATATTGGTGCAGAGCTAGACATTATTCAGAAGAGCGGTTCCTGGTATTCATACAACGATGAGAGAATTGGACAAGGTCGAGAAAACGTGAAACAATTCTTGAAAGCAAATCCAGAAATTCGCGATGAAATTGCACAAAAAATTCGTGAATCCTTTGGCATGACATCGAATTCTTACATGATTGCAGCTCATGACGATGACGAAGAGCTCGCAGAAGAATTACCGTTATTTGATGAAGAATAATAAACGGTGATGTTCTAAATAGCAGTATAAAAAAGTAAATAGAAGGTTTGCCCAAAGATTTCATTAAAAGAGCGAATGAGAATTTTTTGATTCTCTTTTGCTCTTTTTCTTTCTCTAGAAAGAGCAGTAATTATTCTTGGTGGAGTTTTAGTTATATTTGCATCTTTGAAAATACAAAATTTCATTTATAGATGAATAAAATCAAATGAAAATTGGCAAAATAAGTGAAGGAAATATTTTTTGAAAATAGAAACTTAATATTTCCTATAATTAATATATTTTCCACCAATTTATATCAAAAAAACAGAAAAATTTCCTTAAAATTATCATCAAATAACGAAGTATTGAGAAGCAAAATCAGCCGTCATTAGTGGTGGCAATCCTTGACAGAGCCAATTGTGAACTATACAATTAGACTGTATAATTTTTTTTAATGATAAAATGAAATAGGCAGTATGTTGAGAAAAATTGTCAATATATGAGCCGACTGAAAATGCATGTGATTATAGCAAGAGGAGGTGTTCGTATGGAATACATGATCTCCGCTTTGCTTGGACTCATCGTCGGTGCCGCTGTTATCTATTTCTATATGAAAAAAGTGAATGAATCGAAAGTGAATGGTGCGAAACAACAGAGCTTGCTCATCATAGATGAAGCTAAGCGAGAAGCGGAAGCGCTAAAGAAAGAAGCACTATTGGAAGCGAAAGATGAAACTCACAAACTTCGAACTGAGGCTGAGAAAGAAATCCGCGAACGACGCGCTGAGCTTCAGAGACAAGAAAACCGGTTATTGCAAAAAGAAGAAAATCTCGATCGTAAGGATGATGCTCTAAATAAGAGAGAAGCAAGTCTAGAGAGAAAAGAAGAGGCTCTAGCCGAAAGACAACAGCATATTGAACAGATGGAAAGTAAAGTGGAAGAGCTAGTAGAACAACAACAGTCAGAATTAGAACGCATTGCTTCTTTAACGAAAGAAGAAGCGAGAGATATCATTTTAAAACAAGTTGAACAAGAACTTTCAACAGATATCGCTATGATGATTAAAGAAGCTGAAACGCGTGCTAAAGAAGAGTCTGACAAAAAAGCAAAAGAAATTTTATCGTTGGCTCTGCAACGATATGCTGCTGACCATGTGGCAGAAACAACAGTGTCGGTTGTAAACTTGCCGAATGACGAAATGAAAGGCCGAATTATCGGTCGTGAAGGACGAAATATTCGTACCCTTGAAACGCTTACTGGTATCGATTTAATTATTGATGATACTCCAGAAGCGGTTATTTTATCTGGTTTTGACCCAATCCGTCGTGAAACTGCTCGTCTTGCATTAGAAAAACTCGTGCAAGATGGACGAATTCATCCAGCTCGAATTGAAGAAATGGTTGAAAAATCACGCCGAGAAATGGACGAACATATTCGTGAAACGGGAGAACATACTACGTTTGAAGTCGGCGTTCATAATTTACATCCAGACTTAATTAAAATTTTAGGCCGCATGAAATATCGGACAAGCTATGGCCAAAATGTATTGAAACATTCCATTGAGGTTGCCCATTTGGCAGGACTTATGGCTGCTGAATTAGGTGAAGACGTAGCGCTCGCGAAACGGGCAGGATTACTTCATGATATTGGTAAAGCAATTGACCATGAAGTAGAAGGAAGCCACGTGGAAATCGGTGTTGAACTTGCTACGAAGTATAAAGAACACCCTGTTGTCATCAACAGTATCGCTTCTCACCATGGCGATGTGGAACCTACAAGCGTTATTGCAGTGATTGTAGCTGCAGCAGATGCTCTTTCAGCTGCCCGTCCTGGTGCTCGTAGTGAAACACTCGAAAACTACATCCGCCGATTGGAAAAATTGGAGGAAATTTCAGAATCCTATGAAGGGGTAGAAAAATCCTACGCAATCCAAGCAGGCCGTGAAATCCGAATCATTGTGCAACCTGAAAAAATTGATGACTTACAAGCACATCGACTTGCGCGGGATATTCGAAAACAAATTGAGGAAGAACTCAATTATCCAGGTCACATCAAAGTGACGGTCATTCGTGAAACTCGTGCAGTTGAATATGCGAAATAATAAAATATTTTAATAGCCTCTTTTGATTTTTTAATCAAAAGGGGTTTTCTTATAATTATGAAGAATAATTTCTTGGCAATGTTTCATTTTAAAAAAATAAAATGTGAAGATTATTTTCATGGCACAAGATTATAAATAAAATAGCATTCATACTTGTAAGATGATAAAATTGAGTAGGTTTGATTTATAGAAAGTGGGTTATTCAGCTTGAAAGTACTATTTATCGGTGATATCGTCGGATCAATCGGTCGAGAGGCGGTCGAAAAATATTTACCACGATTAAAGAAAAAATATGAACCCGATGTAGTTATTGCAAATGGAGAAAATGCAGCAGCGGGTCGAGGAATCACGCAAAAAATTTATCAACAATTGTTGCAAATGGGCATTGATGTGATTACGATGGGTAATCACACTTGGGACAATAAAGAAATTTTTGAGTTTATTGACGAGGCTCAATATTTAATTCGACCTGCAAACTTTTCTAAAGAGGCACCTGGTAAAGGCGTTGTCCAAATCTCGAAAAATGGACATATTTTAACGGTCATCAATTTACATGGCCGCGTATTTTTACCTCCCCATGAAGATCCGTTTCGTATGGCGGATGAATTAGTTGAAGAAGCAAGAAAAATTTCTCCTTTAGTATTTGTTGATTTCCATGGTGAAGCAACGAGCGAAAAAATTGCATTTGGTTGGCATTTGGATGGACGGGTTTCTGCAGTCGTTGGAACACATACACATGTTCAAACAGCAGATGCAAGAATATTTCCAGGTGGTACAGCATATATAACTGATGTAGGGATGACTGGACCATACGATGAAATTTTAGGCATGAAAAAAGAAAGCGTCCTTTACAAATTCCAAACGAATATGCCTTCTCGATTTGAAGTGCCAAAATCGGGAAGAGACGTATTCAGCGGCTTTTTCGTTGATATTGATAACGAAACGGGCAAAGCCACTTTTTGTGAAAGAATTTACATTAATGACGATTATCCTTTCCAAGGATAATTCCCAAGATTTTGCATGATTCCCTTCCAAAATGATTCTATTTTTCTAATTTGCTGCATAAAATGTGCTACGGACATAAGTTCAAGTCCTTTGAATGAATGCCAGCAAAAAAGCTTCATTCAAAATCAATAAAAAAGCAAATATGGGGAGGAATAAATGTGGATTCATTGAAAGTATCGTCTCGCTCAAATCCTAATTCTGTAGCAGGTGCGCTCGTTGCGGTAATTCGAGAGCAAGGATATGCAGAAATGCAAGCTGTAGGTGCGGGTGCTCTGAACCAAGCGGTAAAAGCAGTAGCCATTGCCCGTGGTTTTGTAGCACCAAGCGGGACAGATTTAATCTGTTCTCCAGCATTTGCAGACATTCAAATTGGTGGAGAAGATCGTACTGCACTAAAACTTGTAGTTGAGAAACGCCAGCGATAAATCATTCAAAGTGGCGAAAGGAAGTACTTCTTCCAAAATTTACGGAGGGTGGAGAGTAAATTCTCCACCATTTTTTTGTGGAATTCTCTTGAAATGATCAATAATGATCGAAATAACAAGATTCTCCTATGTAAGAAAAGTTCTTTTAGAAAATACATAGCAGGGAAAAATAAGTGTTGTAACCTTTACAAACTTTTGAACGAACTTTTCCGTCTAAGGTCTGAAATTGAAATATTTAACCGTTTTTCGTATTTCAAGGAAATCGATTCATGTTATATTTAAATAAGAAAAAAGTATGTAATTAAAAGTTTTTAAGGAGATGTTAAAATGTTACATCAGCTTTCGTGGAAAGTCGGTGGGCAACAAGGTGAAGGTATTGAGAGTACTGGTGAAATTTTCTCAATGGCAATGAACCGTTTAGGCTATCATCTATATGGCTACCGTCATTTCTCCTCTCGCATTAAGGGAGGTCATACAAATAATAAAATTACTGTTCGCCCAACACCAGTTCGTGCAATTGCGGACGATTTAGATATTTTAGTGGCATTTGACCAAGAAACAATAGAGGTCAATTATAAAGAATTAACAGAAAACGGCATCATTTTGGCTGATAGTAAATTTGACCCAGTCAATCCTGAAGACTCAAAAGCGCCACTCTTTTCTGTTCCGTTTACAGAAATTGCTACTGAGCTTGGCACATCGTTAATGAAGAACATGGTAGCAATTGGCTCAACTGCGGCTTTATTAAACTTGCCAATCGAAAGCTTCCAAGCAGTTGTCGATGAAATTTTTGGCCGCAAAGGTGAAGAAGTAGTCAAAAAAAATATGGAAGCCATTCAACGAGGTTATGATGCAACTTGCGAACTCATTGGCGATAAAGTAGGTAAATGGGAATTAGAACCAGCAGATGGCAAACGACGCATGTTCATGATTGGTAATGATGCGGTTGCGCTAGGTGCGATTGCTGCTGGTTCTCGATTTATGGCTGCATATCCAATCACACCGGCCTCTGAAATCATGGAATATTTAATTAAAAAACTTCCTAAATTTGGTGGTACGGTTATTCAAACAGAAGATGAAATTGCCGCTTGTACGATGGCAATCGGTGCGAACTTTGGCGGAGTACGTGCCTTTACTGCATCAGCAGGTCCTGGTTTATCCTTAATGATGGAATCCATCGGTTTATCTGGTATGACTGAACAGCCGCTTGTAATCATCGACACACAGCGGGGCGGTCCATCAACAGGGCTTCCAACAAAACAAGAACAATCTGATTTAATGGCGATGCTTTACGGTACACACGGAGAAATTCCAAAAGTAGTAATTGCTCCTTCAACACTAGAAGAAGCCTTTTACGATACAATCCAAGCATTTAACATTGCTGAAGAATTGCAACTACCAGTCATTGTGATGACGGATTTACAATTGGCTCTTGGTAAACAAACTGCTGATCCATTTGATTATTCAAAAATTGAAATTCGCCGTGGTAAATTGAACCTTGATGAATTGCCAGAAAAAGATCCGAAAGAAGATTTCAAACGATATGAAGTAACGGAAGACGGAATTTCAACTCGTGTTCTTCCAGGCCAACTACACGGCATTCATAAAGTAACAGGAAACGAGCACGATGAAACTGGTAAACCGGCAGAAGCACCAGGAAACCGTAGAAATCAAATGGACAAGCGTTTACGTAAATTAAATTATTTAAACTTCAAAGATCCAATTTATGTCGATGCGCCTCATGAGGAAGCTGATGTTTTAATCGTTGGTTTTAACTCAACTCGAGGTGCGATTGAAGAAATTCGCCCATTATTGGAGCAAGAAGGCATTAAAGCGAACCACGTTCATGTCCGGTTAATTCATCCATTCCCAGCCAATGAATTAAGACCTTATGCAGACCGTGCGAAAAAAATTATTGTGGTGGAAAATAATGCGACAGGTCAATTGGCCAATATTATGAAAATGAATATTGGTGGACATAACAAAACATTTAGTATCACGAAATATGACGGCACTCCATTCTTGCCTCGTGAATTAAAAACTCGTGTAAAGGAGTTGCTTGACTAATGGCAACATTTAAAGATTTTCGTAACAACGTAAAACCTAACTGGTGTCCTGGATGCGGAGATTTTTCTGTGCAAGCAGCGATTCAACGGGCAGCTGCCAATGTCGGTATCGAACCACATGAACTTGCAATCATTTCCGGTATCGGCTGTTCAGGACGCATTAGTGGATATATCAATTCCTATGGTTTTCACGGTACACATGGCCGTGCATTGCCAATCGCTCAAGGTCTAAAAATTGCCAATCGTAATTTACATGTCATTGCTACTGGCGGAGATGGTGACGGTTATGCGATTGGGATGGCTCATACGGTTCACGCCATTCGCCGTAACATCGATATTACTTACATCGTAATGGATAACCAAATTTACGGTTTAACAAAAGGTCAAACTTCTCCACGTTCTGCTTACGGATTCGTAACAAAATCAACACCAAACGGTTCAATTGAGCCATCGATTAAGCCATTGGAACTTGCTCTATCAGCAGGTGCAACATTTGTTGCTCAAGGATTTTCATCTGATATTAAAGAACTAACTGCTTTAATTGAAGCAGGTATTCAACATAAAGGATTTTCCTTTATTAACGTATTTAGCCCATGTGTGACTTACAATAAAGTGAACACGTATGAATGGTTTAAAGAACATCTAACGAAATTAAGCGATATTGAACATTACGACCCTCAAAATCGTGAATTGGCGATGCAAACAGTAATGGAAAAAGATGGACTTGTTACAGGTATCGTTTATCAAGATACTAAATCCGTACCTTATGAACAACAATTAGAAGGTTTTGCAGAAAAGCCGCTAGTGGATATGGATTTAAAAATTGATGAAGATCAATTTAACGAATTAGTAAAAGAATTTATGTAAAATGCTCTTTGTGTCAAATCGAA
Organism: Ureibacillus sp. FSL W8-0352; assembly: GCF_038004345.1. NCBI lineage: Bacteria > Bacillati > Bacillota > Bacilli > Caryophanales > Caryophanaceae > Ureibacillus > Ureibacillus sp. FSL W8-0352. Next base: position 222,786 of record NZ_JBBOQT010000001.1, read on the forward strand.
TATTAATGCAGTGAAACCAACTTAAGTGAATTCTGTCCTTTGACAGTTAGATTCTCTTAAGTTGGTATTTTTTTGAGTATGTTGGCTTATCTTACTATTTCATTTAAAACTTGCAATAATTTAAGTTAAAAGTACTTTCTTTCTTTTTCTATATTTTTCATTCGAAATTATTCTCCAAAGAGGGTAATATGGGAGATAAGGGCGCAATTTCATTAATGGTTATAGGAAAATATTTAGATCGATAGAAATCGAGGTCTTACCATTGAGCAATGTAATTGATTTCTTCTCCATGAAGAAGAGAAAACATGAGGAACAATTATTTAATTTGTTTCGTAAAGCAAATTCGTTTCAAAATCGAGAACAAATTGATAAGCTTGTAGATGAAAAAAAACTAACAGTTGAAGATCATAAAAGGTTCCTTGCTTTTTTAGCGCATTTACAAGCGAAGAATATTGAACCAACAGAGCTTTTTCAATCCGTATTGACCTTGTCGAAATATCAATTTGAACAACGATATCCATTCAATTGGTTTACCGTTGTTCAAAATTGCCTAACCTTTTTGACCATTATAAAAGAGAAGAATCACAAGCAATATGAGCGATTTCTCTCAGTACGGTAAATATGTCAAAAGTAGCATAATCGTATCATAAATATTGTTCTTTTAATGAACTATTCGTTATAATTAAAAAATGGGATTCCTCTATGAATCCATTAGAAAGGAGTCATTCATAATCAATGAACGAAGAACAACGTTTAGCAAATAGTCAGGCAGCACAGCCAAAACCTCAAAAAACAGAAAAAGATTATAGCAAATATTTTGAACGAGTAATCACTGCTCCTTCTTTAAAAGAAGCGAAAAAACGCGGAAAAGAAGAAGTGAAATATCATAAAGATTTTAAAATTCCTGAAGAGTTTCGAGGAATGGGAGACGGCCGTAAATTCTATATTCGCACATACGGTTGTCAAATGAATGAACACGATTCAGAAGTAATGGCCGGCATTTTCATGCAACTAGGATATGAACCTACTGATTCAGTAGAAGATGCAAATGTCGTACTTTTAAATACATGTGCCATCCGTGAAAATGCAGAGAATAAAGTATTTGGTGAACTAGGCCTTCTTGCAAAATACAAACGAGAAAATCCTGATATGTTGCTTGGGGTGTGCGGATGTATGTCCCAAGAAGAATCGGTTGTCAATAAAATTTTAACGAAATACCAACATGTTGACATGGTATTTGGTACGCATAATATACACCGTTTACCATATATCTTAAAAGAAGCGTACATGTCTAAAGAAATGGTCGTTGAAGTTTGGTCAAAAGAAGGGGACGTAATCGAGAACCTTCCAAAAGCCCGACAAGGCTCTATTAAAGCTTGGGTAAACATCATGTACGGATGCGATAAATTCTGCACATACTGTATCGTTCCTTATACTCGAGGAAAAGAGCGCAGCCGCAGACCGGAAGAAATCATTCAAGAAGTAAGAGAACTTGCAGCTCAAGGATACAAAGAAATTATGCTTCTTGGACAAAACGTAAATGCTTACGGTAAAGATTTCACAGATATCAACTATCGACTTGGCGATTTAATGGATGAGCTGCGTAAAATTGATATTCCACGCATTCGTTTCACAACGAGCCATCCTCGCGATTTTGACGATCACTTGATTGAAGTGTTAGCAAAAGGCGGAAACTTAGTTGAACACATTCACTTGCCAGTTCAATCTGGTTCAAATGAAATCTTAAAAATTATGGCTCGTAAATATACGAGAGAACAATTCTTAGAACTTGTTCGAAAAATTAAAGCAGCTATTCCGAATGTGGCATTGACAACTGACATCATCGTTGGATATCCGAACGAAACGGAAGAACAATTCCAAGAAACGCTTGATTTATATCGTGAAGTTGGATTTGAATCAGCATTTACTTACATTTATTCTCCACGTGAAGGTACGCCAGCTGCAAAAATGAAAGACAACGTACCAATGGAAGTGAAAAAAGATCGCTTATACCGCCTCAATGCCGTTGTAGAAGAATTCTCAAAAGCTGCATTGAAAAAATATGAAAATCAAATTGTTGAAGTGTTAGTTGAAGGCGAAAGTAAAAAACGCAGTGATGTATTAGCTGGTTATACAAGAAGAAATAAATTAGTAAACTTTGTTGGCCCGAAAGAATTAATTGGTCAGTTAGTAAAAGTGAAAATCACGAAAGCAAGTTCTTACTCTCTTCGCGGTGAATTCGTAGAAGTGGTAAAACGACAAGAGGTGGAAATCTAATGGCGACTAAATTATATACAAAAGATGAAATTGTTGAAAAAGCGAAAGAAATCGCTCATATGATTGCCCAAACTGAAGAAGTAGAATTTTTCAAAAAAGCAGAAGCTCAAATTAATGAAAATCAATTTGTGCGTGAAAAAATTGCAAGTTTAAAATCCCTTCAAAAACAAGCTGTAAACTTCCAACATTTAGGGAAAGAAAAAGCGCTGAAACTTGTTGAGAAAAAAATCGAGGAAATAGAAAAAGAAATCGATGAATTACCAGTTGTTCAGCAGTTTAAACAATCTCAAATGGAAGTTAATATACTGTTGCAATTAGTTTCCAACGCGATTGCGACAACTGTTACAAACGATATTATTGAATCAACTGGCGGCAATTTACTTACTGGTGAAACGGGATCAAAAGTGCAAAATACGAGTCCTGGAAGTTGCTCTTAATAAAAGGCTACAAGGAAAATCGAATGTTTGATTTTCCAGTAGCCTTTTTCTTTTGAATTTTTTACGCAAACTGGAACACTTCTTAACCTCCTTTAATACTATATGTTTGTTAGGCAAATGCACTAGTTCAACTCATTATTGCTTTAATCGACAGGATTTAACAAATTTCTTTAAAAACAAAGATCATATTTCACCAATTAGGCATTCGCCGCATACAATAGTTCGACTAGATGTAAAGGAGGAAATTGTTTGAAACGTTTGCGTCAAATCGTGACAAAAGCGGTTGTGGCGAAAGGGAAAAAACGTACGGAATCCAGTGAAGTGATGCGTCCACCTAACACGCCAACAAGCATATTAGGTTGTTGGGTAATCAACCACCACTATTCTGCAAAAAAAGTGGGGAAATATGTAGAAGTATCTGGTAAATTCGATGTGAATGTGTGGTATGCATATCATAACCATTCAAAAACTGCTGTTTATACAGAAACAATTCCTTATAAAGACAGAATAAAATTACATTATCGCGATGAAGAAATCATCGATTCAAATGAAGTCCATGTAAAAGTATTACAACAACCAAACTGCATTGAAGCAGTGATCAACCAACAAGGCGATAGCTTCAACATTGTGATTGAACGCGAATTCTTAGTGGAAGTAATCGGTGAAACAAAAGTGGTAGTATCAGTTCATCCAATTGAATTTGAAGAAGAATGGAATTTTGATGACGATGATGATGAATCATCAAGCTCCTCTTCCTCTTCAAGTTCTTCAGATTTCGATTATAAAAAATCAAGCAGCAGTGAAGACTCCTCTTCATTTCAATAATCTCCATTGAGAGCACCATCAATAGAATAATAAGATGGTGCTCCTAATATTAAAAAGCATGTTTTCTTGGTTATCGCTATAATTTTCGTCATGTTATAATAGCTTAGAGAATTTTAAGTGAGGTAATAACATGACTACATATACACCAATGATGCAACAATATTTATCCATTAAAGCAGATTACGAAGATGCTTTTCTCTTTTTTAGATTAGGTGACTTTTACGAATTGTTTTTTGAAGATGCATTGAAAGCGTCTCAAATACTTGAAATCACTTTAACAGGACGTGATGCGGGTGGAGATGAACGAGTACCGATGTGCGGTGTACCATATCACTCCGCCCAAAGCTACATTGAAACATTAGTATCAAAGGGTTATAAAGTAGCCATTTGCGAACAAGTGGAAGACCCAAAACAAGCAAAAGGTGTAGTGAAGCGTGAAGTCATTCAACTCATTACACCAGGTACGATGATTGAAGGAAAAACAATTGACAATAAATCAAACATTTTCATCGGATGTGCTGAGCGAATTAGTGATCATGAATTTGCATTTGCCTATTTGGATGTTTCCACTGGGGAAGCGAAGTCTTTCATCATTGAAGGCGGCGTAAAGGGGCTTTTTCAACAATTACAAGCCTATAATATTCGAGAACTTGTAGTGACAGATGAATTAAAAATTCTCTTACAAGAACAAGCGGCAAATCTCGGCATTGTTTTATCTATTGAAAATGAAGAGATGCACGATGAAAAAGCTAACAACTATTTACTCCATCTCCCGAAAAAGTGTTTCGGTGTGGCTAAATATTTACTTCAATATATTGAACGTACACAAATGCGCTCCTTATCTCACATTCAACCTTTTACATATACCGAAACGAAACAATATTTACAAATCGATGCCAATTCAAAACGCAACTTAGAACTCCTGCAATCCATTCGTGGAAAGGATCAAAAGGGAACTTTGCTTTGGCTTTTAGACGAGACGGTAACGGCAATGGGCGGAAGAAAGTTAAAACAATGGCTCCACCAACCTCTCGCGAACCGAGCACAAATAGAAGAAAGACTAAACACCGTGACCGATTTACTGGATGAATTTTTCTTGCGAGATGAATTAAGGGAACTGCTAAAAAGCGTCTATGATTTGGAGCGCCTTTCAGGACGAGTTGCATTTGGCAATGTAGGTGGTCGAGATTTAGCGCAACTTCGTGAATCATTAAGACAAGTCCCAACCATTAAAGAAAAACTTCTCGAAAGCAATAAAGAAACGTTAATAAACCTTGCGAGTAAAATGGACGCTTGTGAGGATATTGAGCAATTGCTTTCAAGAGCTATTACGGATCATCCGCCAGTTGCCATTAAAGAGGGAGATGTAATCCGAGAAGGCTACAATCAAAAACTAGATGAATTGCGCTATATTGCCCGAAACGGGAAGGATTGGATTGCCCAGCTTGAGCAAAAAGAAAGGGAGCTAACAGGCATCAAAAATTTAAAAATTGGCTTTAACCGAATTTTTGGTTACTACATTGAAGTAACAAAATCGAACTTATCGAATGTAGATTTATCTCGCTATCATCGAAAACAAACACTAGCCAATGCAGAGCGCTTTATTACGGAAGAATTAAAAGAAAAAGAGACCCAAATCTTGAATGCGGAAGAACAAAGCTTAGCTCTTGAGTACGAACTATTCGTTGAATTAAGAGAACAGTTAAAAGCATATATTCCCCGTGTACAACAACTCGCTTCAATTATTAGCGAATTGGATGTGTACTTAAGCTTTGCAGTTGTATCAGAAAAATATCAATTTACTAAGCCGACTTTCCATGAAGGAAAAGGCTTAAAAATCATTGGCGGAAGACACCCGGTTGTTGAAAAAATGTTAAATAAACAAGGCTATGTACCAAATGATTGCGTGTTAACAGAAGAAAAAAATATGATGCTGATTACCGGACCGAATATGTCTGGGAAAAGTACATATATGCGTCAAGTAGCGTTGATTGTCATATTGGCGCAAATGGGTTGTTATGTACCATGTGATGAAGCGGAATTGCCGATTACCGATCAAATTTTTACTAGAATTGGAGCCGCTGACGACTTAGTTTCTGGCCAATCCACTTTCATGGTGGAAATGCTGGAAAGTCAGTATGCCATTACGAATGCAACGGAAAAAAGTTTGTTATTATTTGATGAAATTGGACGAGGTACATCAACCTATGATGGGATGGCCCTTGCTCAAGCCATGATGGAATATATCCACGACCACATCGGTGCAAATACGCTTTTTTCCACCCATTATCATGAACTAACTGCTTTAGAAGAGGTACTTGAACGGCTTCAAAATGTTCATGTGAGTGCGGTTGAGAAAAATGGCAATGTGGTGTTCTTGCATAAAGTGAAAAAAGGAGCAGCAGATAAAAGTTACGGTGTTCATGTGGCGAAACTAGCAAATATGCCGGAGAAGATTATTGAAAGGGCAAGAATTTTGCTTGAGCAATTTGAATCACAACAAATAGACAACTCAGCCCCTCAAATTGAGGAAGAGGTTCATCAACTATCATTGTTTGAAGAAGATGTAGAGCCTAAACAAGAAAAGAAATCGCTGAAATCTCATGAGCAAGAAGTTTTAAAACGATTAGAAAAAATAAATATCGTATCGATGACACCAATGGAAGCAATGAATCTTTTGTACGAATTGCAACAATCACTAAAACAATAAGGAGGGATACGCATGGGTAAGATTCAACTGATGGATGAATGGCTATCCAACAAAATAGCAGCGGGGGAAGTTGTTGAAAGACCTTCATCGGTTGTGAAAGAACTTGTTGAAAATGCCATTGATGCAGGAAGTTCATCCATTGAAGTTTTCCTTGAGGAAGCGGGCTTAACTTCTATTCAAGTTATTGATAACGGAAGCGGCATGGATGAGACTGATGCGATGTTATGTTTTTATCGCCATGCGACATCCAAAATCTCGAAAGAGCAAGATTTATTTCGCATCCGCACCCTTGGATTCCGGGGGGAAGCTCTTGCATCAATCGCTGCTGTTTCGAAACTTCAATTAAAAACTTCTGATGGGGAATCGGGAATTGAATTAGAACTTGAAGGTGGAAATATTGTATCGAAAAAGCCGGGGCCACTAAGAAAAGGGACAGAAATTACCGTGTCCCAACTATTTTTTAATACACCAGCTCGGCTAAAGTATTTAAAAACGATTCAAACAGAGCTCGGGCACTCCATCGATTTAATGAATCGTTTAGCCCTTGCGTATCCAAATATCGCATTTAAGCTTGTTCATAATGGAGGAACACTCCTTCAAACAAATGGTCGTGGAAATGTGCAACAAGTACTTGCAGCGATTTACGGAATGCAAAATGCAAAAAAGATGATAGCTTTCAGTGGAGAAAATAGAGACTATTCCATTCACGGATATGCTTCTTTGCCTGAAATTACACGCGCGTCTAAAAACTATATCTCCATTTTCGTCAATGGCCGATGGGTGAAACATTACTTAGTCCAAAAATCAATCGTTGATGCTTATCACACTTTTTTGCCGATCGAACGCTTTCCAATCGTTGCATTGTACATCGAAGGCGATCCATATTTGACTGATGTCAATGTGCATCCTACGAAATTACAAATTCGTTTAAGTAAAGAAGAAGAGTTGTTGCCGTTGATTGAACAAACGATTCGCCATGCGATTCGTGAACGTATGAATGTCCCATTAGCTCAAAAAAAAGAGAAAATCATTCGACCAATTTCTGAGCAAATGAATATTTGGAAACAACCTACGATTAATGAATCAAAAATCAAGACAATTGTCGAACGTCTAGCCGATGAATCGGCCATTATAAATGAAAGTCCTGCAATGGATGAAATAGAAATAGAGTCACCCCCAACAGAATTAGTGAACCAATGGGAGAATACAACTAGCCATCAGGAAACAGATGAGGGTGATGAAACAACTATGGAAAAGGCTGAGGCAGTTGTTGAAGAGCCCATCGTCGCTAAACATACAGAACCATTTCCGGAGCTAGAAGTGGTTGGGCAAATTCACGGAACTTATATCGTTGCACAAATGGAAGATGGCTTTTATTTAATCGATCAACACGCTGCACAAGAACGAATAAAATATGAATATTTTAAAGAAAAGGTGGGGGAAGTGGATCCGAATGAGCGGCAAGCATTATTGCTGCCTTTAACGTTCCACTACAGCCAAGATGAGGCATTCATCTTAAAAGAAAATCGACAAGCGTTAGAAGAAGTAGGGGTATTTCTCGAAGAGTTTGGCCCATCTTCTTTTGTTGTTCGTGAACATCCAACTTGGTTCCCAAAAGGTTTTGAACAAGAAATCATCGAAGAATTAATTGAACAAGTATTAAAAACTAGAAAAACGGATGTAAAAAAATTAAGAGAAGAAGCAGCCATCATGATGAGCTGTAAACGTTCCATTAAAGCGAACTATTATTTAACGAAAGAACAAATGGTGGCGCTTATTAACGACCTGCGCAAAGCGGAAAATCCGTTTACTTGCCCTCATGGACGTCCGGTGATGATTCATTTCTCCACTTATGAAATTGAAAAAATGTTTAAACGGGTTATGTAAAAGGAAGTAGCAAAAACTTAATAAAGGAGTGTTCGGATGTTTTCATTTCAAAATCGTTCCAACATGTTGCAACTGTTAAATAACTATTCGTTTGATGTGTTGGTTATTGGCGGTGGAATTACTGGTGCAGGTATTGCGTTGGATGCTGCATCAAGAGGTCTTTCCGTGGCGTTAGTGGATATGCAAGATTTCGCAGCAGGCACTTCCAGCCGTTCAACGAAACTGATTCACGGAGGACTTCGCTATTTAAAACAATTGGAGTTTGCTCTTGTAGCGGAAGTAGGGAGAGAAAGAGAAATTGTTTATAGAAATAGCATCCATGTTACAACTCCTGAAAAAATGCTACTTCCTATTTACAAAAATGGTTCTTTAGGGAAACTATCCACTTCCATTGGCTTAAAAATCTATGATTCATTAGCACAAGTACGCAAATCAGAACGCCGAAAAATGCTTTCAAAGAAAGAGACACTTCAACTCATACCGTTTTTGAAGAAGGACGGCTTGCGCGGCGCTGGTTATTACGTGGAGTATAAAACAGACGATGCAAGACTGACCATCGAGGCAATTAAGAAAGCGGTAGAGTATAAAACGATTTGCTTAAATTACGCAAGAGTAACGGAATTTGTTTATGAGAAAAATCGAATTGTTGCAGCAAAAGTACGTGATGAAATAACTGGGAAAAGAGTAACAATCCATGCCACGCAAATTGTCAATGCTACAGGGCCTTGGGTAGATGAACTTTTATCTAAAGATGTTCCACATAATAAAAAAGGAAAGGTATTAAAATTAACAAAGGGAATTCATATTGTAATAGACAAGTCCGCGCTTCCTTTAGAGCAGGCGATATATTTCGATACAGAAGATGGTCGAATGGTGTTTGCCATCCCGAGAAATCAAAAAATATACGTCGGAACAACAGATACGTTTTATCATGAGGACCTTGTTCATCCGGTTGCAACAAAAGAAGAAGTGGAATATTTGTTGAATGCTCTGCGTTCCGTATTTCCAACCCTATCTTTAGATAGTAAAGATGTAGAGTCTACCTGGGCTGGAATTCGGCCTCTCATTTTTGAAAAAGAAGAGAATCCGTCTGAGATTTCAAGAAAAGATGAAATTTGGACTTCAAAAAGCGGATTAATGACTATCGCAGGGGGAAAGCTCACTGGGTATCGTCTAATGGCGGAACAAATTGTTGATAAAATCGTGAAGAAACATCGTTTTCGCCATGCGACAAAATGCAAAACAAAAACTTTATCGCTTTCTGGTGCTGAGGGTCTTCACTCTAACAATTTTGAGGCATTTGTAAATCACAAGGCAATGGAAGGGACAAAGGTTGGACTGCCTTTCGAAGAAGCAAAGATGCTTGCCAGCATGTATGGAAGGAATGTCGAACGGGTATTTACTTTACTAGAATCACAAGAACCGACTGATAAACTTCCAAAAACGTTGTTTGCTCAGTTGCTTTATAGCATTTATTATGAAATGGCATACACACCAGCTGATTTTTTCATCCGCAGAACAGGCCTCATGTATTTTGATCTTGCACTCGTGGAACGAACAAAAGATGTGGTCATTGAAATAATGAGTAAAAGGCTTGGCTATTCTGAAAATGAAAAGTTATTTTATTCCATGCAGTTAAATCAATTTATTCAAGATGCGAAGGGTGATGGCGGTGAAAAATGCACGATGGATCACTATGAGTGACGGAGTACAAATCTACACAAGAATTTATGAACAAGAACAGCCAATCGGAAACTTTTATATTCTTCACGGCATGGGAGAACATGGAGATCGCTACGATGAATTTGCCCGTATACTGTGTCAGAATGGATATCGAGTGGTTGTACATGACCACCGGGGCCACGGGAAAACGGGTGAAGCGAGCGGAAAGTTTGGCTATTTTTGTGACGAAGATGGTTTTGAGCGAGTTGTGCAAGATGTGTATGAAGTCATGAATGAAACGATGAATGATGAGCTTGAGTGTATTTTATTTGGCCACAGCATGGGTTCCTTTATTGCCCGCCGATTTATTCAACTTCATTCAAGTCTCGTCCATCAATGTATTTTATGTGGAACGGGCTCAACAACAGCTTTGCATTATGTAGGGAATGTCCTTGCCAAATTTCTTGCTCGTTATCAAGGAAAAGAGATGGAAAGTAAATGGATGAATGAATTAACTTTCACAAGCTTCAACAAACAATTTGAAAACGCTAAAACCCCATTTGATTGGTTAAGCAGTAATATAAAAGAAGTGGAAAATTATTTGGAAGATCCTTATTGCGGATTCATCCCAACCCATCAATTTTTTAAAGATTTAACAGAAGGGCTGCTGTTAATTCATCAAAAAGATGAAAATAAAAAAATACGAAAAGACTTGCCTGTTCTTTTAGTTAGCGGCAGTGTAGATCCGGTTGGGAACAATGGTAAAGGGGTGTTTAAAGTCGCAAAAGAATTAACAGATGCAGGCCTTCAGCATGTTGCGGTTTATTTGTTTGAAGGCATGCGACATGAAATATTAAATGAACAAAATAAAGAAGTAGTATATCAAGTCCTATTACGGTGGTTAAAAAATGGAAAAACAAATTGATGTAGTAGCAATCGTTGGCCCTACCGCTTCTGGAAAAACGGCATTGAGCATCAAAATGGCGAAAGCTTTTGACGGTGAAATCATTAACGGCGATTCAATGCAAGTTTATAAAGGTCTTAATATTGGGACTGCAAAAATCCGAGAAGAAGAAATGGAAGGCATCCCTCATTATCTATTAAGCTTCAAAGAACCGACTGAAAGCTTTTCCGTAGCGGAATACCAACGATTAGTAAGAGAAAAAATAGAGGAAATTCAAAGTAGAAGAAAACTGCCAATTATCGTTGGCGGAACAGGTTTATATATTCAGGCTGTATTATACGATTTTCAATTTACTGAAGAAAAAGTGGACGAAGAAGCGCGCAAGAAATATTACGAGGAATTCGCATTAGTAGGGCCAAAAGCAATGCATGAGAAACTTGCAGCACTAGATCCGGAAACGGCAAAAACAATTCATCCGAACAACACACGCCGCGTCATTCGGGCATTGGAATTAATTGAACTGCATGGCGTTTCTAAACAATCGGAGGAACTGAATCGAGGTAATGTTCCGTTGTACAACCATTTAATTATTGGTATGAATATCGACCGGGAAGAATTGTATAGAAGAATCAACGAACGGGTTGATTTAATGATGGAACAAGGGTTGCTTGAAGAAGTCCGAAGCTTGTGGAAGAAAAATATCCGCGGTGTACAATCCATAAAAGCAATTGGTTACAAAGAGTTATATGACTATTTGGATGGCCATATTTCCTTGGAAGAAGCGGTGGAACAAATTAAGCAAAATTCCCGTCGATATGCAAAAAGGCAGTTAACCTATTTTCGAAACAAAATGGATGTGCAATGGATAGGAAATGATTGGGAAAGTATTTTAAAAATGTCTAAATTTTTTTATAATAAAGAAGGAAAATAATCCATTTGCATCGAATAATTTACACTAGAGAAAAAAATAGATGAGGTGTGCGGTGTGAAATCAATGAATTTACAAGATGCTTTCTTAAACAATTTGCGTAAAAGCAATACATTTGTAACTGTCTTTTTATTAAATGGTTTCCAATTAAAGGGAACTGTTAAGTCTTATGATAACTTTACGGTGTTAATTGAATCGGAAGGTAAACAACATTTAATTTATAAACATGCCATTTCAACATTTTCACCATCAAAAAATGTTTCCCTTCAATCAGAAGAGTAAACGCATGAAAATCGGCAGTATTCTACTCGCCGATTTTTATTTGTGCGCCCGGCATGTACATGAACTATAGGGTGTAAGTCCCGAACCCCGAAGACAGAAGTAGAGGTTAGCCAAGAGCAAGGGTGTCCGTGGTGACGCGGAATCTGAAGGAAGCTGGAGGCAAAACACCGGTCCGAGGAACACGAACCTCATATAAGGCTAGGTATGATTGAGTGAGTTTGCGAAACAAAACAAAGCTCTTTCTGTCGAAGGTCATATCGAGTAAATGAGGCGGATAGATGGTGTGAAAGTGCATGTACTTACCCGGGGAGGTCTGGCGGATAGGTGAAGTACGCTTCATAACCTACTTAGTGATAAGTAGCTGAACCGTCAGAAGTCAGCAGAGGTCATAGTATTAGTTGGTCTAGAACAACTGAGAAGGACCGAACAATTAAGAGAGAATAGCCCTTGGCATTCAGTGAGTCATGATGAACACAGAAAACGTAGTACCTCACTTGAGGAAGGAAGCGGTGAATCCCGTGGAAGACCTCTTGGAGGGTGGAGTGACCACTGGCATAAAGAGAACAGCTATTCACGGAAGTTATATAAAGACTTGCGTCAATCATCTTAATTGAACCGCCGTATACGGAACCGTACGTACGGTGGTGTGAGAGGACGGGAGTTAATCGCTCCCTCCTACTCGATTGTCGATTATAATATTTGGCAGATGAAAGTTTGGAGGTATTCGTATGAAAACAATGACAACGGAAGAATTGATTAATTTATTGGATGCAAATGAGGACTTAAATATTATTGATGTACGCGAAGATTTTGAAGTGGCAAACGGAATGATTCCAGGTGCTGTTCATATTCCTTTAGGATCTATCCCTGAACGCATGAAGGAATTAGATCCTACAAAAGAATATATTATTGTATGCCGTTCGGGTGTTCGCAGTGCTAATGCTTGCCAATTTTTAGAATCAAATGGGTATAATGTGACAAATTTAGAAGGCGGCATGGAAGCGTACGATGGAGAATTAGAGTTTAAATAATGAATTATTCGGGGGAGTTCTTGAGAGGACTCCCCTTTTTTAGTGCGCCTGGCATGGGTGTAATCTATAGGGTGTAAGTCCCGAACTGTGAAGGCAGAAGTAACAGTTAGCTTAACGCAAGGGTGTCCGTGGTGACGCGGAATCTGAAGGAAGCGAGCGGCAAACTTCCGGTCTGAGGAACACGAACTTCATATAAGGCTAGGTATCATTGGATGAGTTTGCTAAACAAAACAAAGTCCTTTCTGCCAAAGGTGGTACAGAGTAAATGAAGCAGATAGATGGAAGGAAAGATTACATTCTTACCCGGGGAGGTCTGGCGGATATGTGAAGTACGCTTCATAACCTACTTAGTGATAAGTAGCTGAACCGTCAGAAGTCAGCAGAGGTCATAGTATTAGTTGGTTTAGAACTACTAAGAAGGACCGAACAATTAAGAGAGAATAGCCCTTGGCATTCAGTGAGTCATGATGAACACAGAAAACGTAGTACCTCACTTGAGGAAGGAAGCGGTGAATCCCGTGGGAGACCTCTTGGAGGGTGGAGTGACCACTGGCATAAAGAGAACAGCTATTCACGGAAGTTATAAAGACTTGCGTCAATCATCTTAATTGAACCGCCGTATACGGAACCGTACGTACGGTGGTGTGAGAGGACGGGAGTTAATCGCTCCCTCCTACTCGATTTGAGCGAGTTGATAACTCCAGGAATTTTGTCCAGTGCAGCATGTATTTGAGGAAAAGGCGAAAGTATTTAAATAAATTCAAGTGTTTAGGTTGTCTATTTCCAGCAATACAGTTGACTCCTTTCAACGAACTGATAAGATGGTAAAGGATAAAAATAAAAGAAATTCCTTCAAAAGCAAAAAAGACAGGAGTATCACAAATGTTCGTATCTAACTTAAAACCTGAAATTGTAGAACTTGCAAAAAAAATCGAAGTAAAAGTAAAGCCTTACCATGAAAGAGTGGATGAAACAGCTTTTTTCAATCAACAAAAGGTATTAGCTGCTTTTCGTAAACATCAAGTAAGCGATTTTCATCTTAATCCATCAACAGGGTATGGATATGATGATGAGGGACGAGATAATTTAGAACGAGTTTATGCGGAAGTGTTCGGTGCAGAAAGTGCCCTTGTTCGAAGTCAAATTATCTCTGGAACTCATGCGATTACGTTAAGTTTATTTGGTGTGCTACGACCTGGAGATGAATTAATCTATATCACAGGGAAACCTTACGATACCCTCCAATCGATTGTTGATGGTGGTGAAAAAGATACAGGTTCTTTAAAAGATTTCGATATTCAGTATCGACATATTGATTTAATTAATGATCATGAAATTGATTGGGAAGGTGTTCGACAAGCCATCAATGAAAAGACGAAAATGGTTGCAATCCAGCGCTCAAAAGGTTATGCAATCAGACCTTCCTTTACAATTGATCAAATACGTGAAATGTGTGAAAAAATAAGAGAAATCAAACAAGACGTCGTAATCTTTGTTGACAATTGCTACGGTGAGTTTGTAGAAAGATTAGAGCCGACAGAAGTTGGGGCTGATTTAATGGCAGGTTCACTTATCAAAAATCCAGGAGGAGGACTTGCCAAAACAGGTGGATACATCGCTGGTAGAGCTGATTTAGTTGAGAAATGCGCTTATCGTATGACGAGCCCTGGCATTGGTGGAGAAGCTGGCGCATCTTTAAATACGCTAATCGATTTTTATCAAGGCTTTTTCTTAGCACCTCATATTGTGGCGCAAAGTTTGAAAGGAGCAATCTTTACATCTGCCATGTTAGAGGAAGTTGGAATGAAAACAACTCCTCATTTTACGGAATACCGCACGGATTTAATACAATCCGTATCGTTCCAAACTTCGGAGCAGATGATTGCCTTTTGTCAAGAAATACAAGCAGCCTCTCCAATTAATGCCCATTATGCGCCTGTTCCGTCATACATGCCTGGATACGAAGATGATGTCATCATGGCGGCAGGCACTTTCGTTCAAGGTTCAAGTATTGAACTAACAGCAGATGGTCCAATACGACCGCCGTATACTGCATATGTACAGGGTGGCTTAACATACGAGCATGTAAAATATGCGGTTTGCAGCGCAGTTCAAAAATTAAAGTCTATTTAAAGCAGTTCATTAAGAGCTGCTTTTTTTCGTTTTATTGAAAAATCTACTACGTTAGCAGGTTACTTGCAATTAGTAGGAAACACCTGAACAATCAGTCATAAGTTTTCTTAACCTGCTGTATTGTTTGTTCACTTAAACTTCGATTTGTGTTAACTTACTTAATAGAGTAGTCAAAAAGAGGGAATAGAATGATAACACTTGAATGTATCAAAAATTATGGAGAATTTATTGCAATTGAAGCGAATGAACCCATGCGCACGTTTAGTTCAGCTATGCACAATCCTGGTTATGGTCATTATCAATATTTTATTAATCGTACTGTTGATAAATCCTACTTTCCTCAGGATGCCCATGAGGAAATGAAACAATTTCTTCTATCCAAAGGCTTTCCACTTGATAAAACCGTAGCGATGATGACGGCTGTCGATATGAAATTTGCATTTTCACGTTTTTACGAGGAGGGTGAAACTTCCATCGTTTTACTTGTTACTGCTGGATTGAGTAATGCGGTGGATGTTACAAAATCTCATGCATATTCTTATAAACCAGCAAATGGCACAATCAATATCTTTATTTTCATAAACGGTTATTTAACGGATGAGGCATTAATTCAAGCATTATGTTGCGCTATTGAAGTGAAAACAAAAGTGCTCGCGGAACGAAACATTATCGATTCCAATTCCGGCACGATTGCGACAGGTACTTCTACTGATAGCGTTTGCATTGCCTCCACTCAAAAAGGGGAATTTCATGAATATGGAGGGTCCATTACAAAACTTGGTTCGTTTGTTGGAAAAGCCTTATATGAAACGTTAACAATGGCCGTTGATGAATATATTGCTTATACGAAAGGAATATCGAAAACATGACGATTGTTGCAGTGATTGTTGGACAATTGCTAGATGCTTTTATCGGTGACCCTCCAAAATTTCCCCACCCTGTTCGGTGGATCGGTTCATTCATCAGATTCCTTACCTATCGTTTCAATAAAGGATCTTACCGCTTTCTTAAAGGAATGATTACCGGTATTCTCGTTGTATCTGTTGTAGCTATTACAACTTTTCTTATAGTGTATTTAGCTTATAAAATTCATGTAATAGTAGGCATACTCATTGAAGGGGTATTGATTGGGATTGGACTAGCCCAAAAAAGTTTAAAAGAAGCAGCAATGGAAGTATATAATGCGTTAATTGCAGGAGATTTAAATGAAGCTAGAAAAAAACTATCGTGGATTGTGGGGCGCGATACCGAACATTTAGAGGAATCGGAAATTGTGCGCGGTGTTGTAGAAACAGTCTCTGAAAATACAAGTGATGGGGTAACAGCACCACTATTTTACGCTTGTCTTTTTGGAGCAACTGGATTATGGGCTTATAAAGCAATTAACACGTTAGATTCCATGATTGGTTATAAAAATGAAAAATATATTGAGTTTGGAAAATTTAGTGCAAAGTTGGATGACGTGGCTAACTTTATTCCAAGTCGATTAACAGGTTTGATTATTTTATTGTTCACGAAAAATAAAACCCATCGCTCGTTAACTGAACGGATTCGTTTATGGAGGATAGATGCAAAAAAACATCCTAGTCCTAATAGCGGTTATTTAGAAGCTGCTACCAGCTATCAACTTGGAATTAGACTAGGAGGCTACAACTCTTACCAAGGTGTACAATCCTTTAGAGCTTATATGGGAAAAGCGGATGTGCCGTTAGAGGTAAACCATATTAAAGAAGCAATTCGCCATATGTTTATCGTTTCAGCACTATTTACGATTATCATGGGAGGTGGCGTCGTTGCAATTACCGCCGCATGGGGCTAATTACAAAACGCTTTATCAACGTTTTCAGATTCCAATTCCTGAAAAAGTATATGATTTAAGTGAAAATGTGAATGCATTTGGCTTTCCTCAGAAAGTGAAAGAAGCTTGGTCCCAATTCATTCACCATATTTCCACCTATCCGCATCCAGAAGCAGAACCGTTAAGAACAATGCTAGCAAAGAAACTAAATGTTCAACGGGAAAACCTTATCATTGGAAACGGCGCGGCAGAATTATTAACCTTTTTTGCTGGAAGATTTACTAATCAACAAGTAATCATCGTTCATCCAACCTTTTCTGAATATAAATCGACGTTGGAAGTGCAAGGAGCCAAAATCATTGAACATGTGGCTCAAGAAATTACGACATACAAACTTCCAATGAATCAAATCAAAAAGAGCATGCATGATGCTTCTTGCCTCTACTTATGTAATCCGAATAATCCAACGGGCTCCCTTATTTCAAAGGATATAATTGAAGAACTCTTGATTTACGGAAGAGAAGTAGGTTGTGAGCTGTTAGTTGATGAGGCCTTTATGGATTGGACCGATGAATCTGAATCTGTTATCTCCCTAATAAAACAATATTCTAATCTTTCGGTTATGAGATCGATGACGAAAATGTACGGTATTGCTGGCATTCGATTAGGATATTTAGTTTCAAGCGAAAATGTTATCAATCAGTTGAGAGAAAAGCTTCCTCATTGGCACGTAAATGCTTTGGCAATCGAAATCGGCAGATTGTGTTTAGAAGATGATAAATTTCGAAAAGAAAGCATTGAAAATCACCAATCATTAAAAAGAAATCTAGAAAACTATTTGCACAAACAACAATGCATCATAACGAAAAGCGTTGCGAACTTTTTATGCTTTCAATTGAAAGAATCGGAAAAAACAAGAGATTTTTATTTTTATTGCCTTCGTAATGGAGTTGTCTTAAGACATACAGAAAATTTTGTTGGTATGGATGGCAAATGGCTTCGAATTGGAATTAAAAGCGAAAAAGCAATCGAAAAATTTCAGCAAGTTATGGATGAATGGTATGGAAAATAAATTAGAACTTTATATCGTGCGCCATGGAGAAACAGAATGGAATAAAGAAGGGCGGCTGCAAGGGTGGCTCGATTCAAATTTAACGAAAATGGGCATTGAGCAAGTCATGCGTTTAAAAGGGCAACTTCAAGACATTTCATTTGATGCGGCTTTTTCTAGTCCTTCAAAAAGAGCCTATGACACTGCCGAAATATTAGTAGGTCATTATTTAACGATTGAAAAAGATGCTAGATTGCAAGAAATTCATTTAGGTAGTTGGCAAGGAAAGCGGATTGCAGAAATTCAAAATGATGATGCAGAAAGATACGAGGAATATTGCTGTTATCCAGAACGATACACCCCTGATACCGGGGAAAGTTTCCAACAAGTTATTCAACGAATGGACGAGTTTGTTCAATTTTGTGCAAGAAAATTGAGCTCGGGGAAAATTCTTGTTGTATCCCATGGTGTAGCCATTCGCGCCCTAATATTATCGATTTTACGATTACCAATTCAACATATATGGGACTTTGAAATTGAAGGAGCAAGTGTCACAAAAATTATCGTGACAAAGGAAAATCGAATGATTGAATATATCGGAAAGGTCTTTTAGTTTGAATATACAACTCCAATGAAAAATATATTGAACTAAATAAGATAAACGGAGTTGTTTACATGTACGCCCATCATTTAAGACTTGTATTACAACATTTTGCTTTAATGTGGGGTTTAACGGCCATTGGTTTATTGATTGGAATGTTATTGCCATCCTCAATTGTTTTGGCCATTGCAATTATGAATATTTTCTTGTTAATTGTCGTCGTTTTTGTACGCAATGCATATTTAGCGGGTGGAATTTTATATGCTGTTCCATTTTTAACAGGTATTATGTTCTTTTGGTTAGGTCAGTTTTTTATAGAGGCACTAGGAGCAGCATTTTTGCTTTCCGTATTTTTTGGAACGGTAATTCTATTTATTATACTTGCGTTAGTGGGATTAAATATACCACGGGATCTTTCTAGCTGGGGAATGTATTTAGTGGCAATTTTACTTATTGGTATTATATTTTCCCTTATTTATTTCTTTATCACAGTTAGCAGTACAGTACATATATTGATTGCAGCTTTAATCGTATTGGTATTTGCTCTTTTCACTGTGTATGATGTTAATTTAATTCGGAATCATTATGTAAAAGAAGATGAAGTTGTAAAGATGGCTTTGAGTTTATATTTAGTTTTTATCAATTTATTGATCCATTTATTAGAATGGATTTACCGATGGAAAAAAGGATAATGATAAAGGAAAAAACTGTGGAAAATGACAATCAAGTTTTCCACAGTCTTTTTGTTTTGCGTCAAAATAAAAAATAAACAATTTTTCTTAGATAAACGGCAATTTATCTCGAATATACAATAAATTACTGATGTTAGGTTTTCTAACATGACATTGACAAATAAAATGACAGGTAGTAAAATTTCCTCATTGGGGAGGAGTGACATGTCAAATCAAAAGAAACGGACGAGTGAAATTCGAAAATCTATGCCTTTATTGCCAATTGGTACGGTAATTCAATTAACGGATCTTACGGCGCGCCAAATTCGTTATTATGAAGAACATGATTTAATTCGTCCACATCGTACAGAAGGCAATCAACGAATGTTTTCGTTAAATGATGTTGATCAACTGCTAGAAATTAAAGATTTACTTGAACAAGGCTTAAACATTGCGGGAATCAAAAAAGTCTTTGAAATGAAAAAAGAGGAAAATGAGCATAATAAAATCGGAAAAGAACTATCAGAAGATAAAATCCGCAGCATTTTGCGGGAAGAAATGAAGATTGCTCAATCCCGTTTGCAAAAACCTTCCTTGCGTTATGGAGACGTTAATAGGCTCTATCAATAACAATCGTCAAAGCAAAGCTAACATAATTAGGAGAGTGGATTTTTTGAGTCGTTATACAAAAGAAGATATCTATCGTTTAGTAGAAGAAAAGGAAGTAAAATTCATCCGACTACAATTTACAGATATTTTAGGAACAATCAAAAACGTGGAAATTCCTGTAAGCCAATTGGATAAGGCATTGAACAATAAAATGATGTTCGACGGATCTTCCATTGAAGGATTTGTGCGAATTGAAGAATCTGATATGTATTTATATCCGGATTTAGATACATTCATGGTATTCCCTTGGACAACTGGGAAAGGAAAGGTAGCTCGTTTTATTTGTGATATTTACACTGCTGATGGCGAACCATTCTTAGGTGACCCTCGCACAAACTTGAAACGAATTATTAAAGAAATGCAAGAAATGGGCTTTACCGATTTCAATCTAGGGCCTGAACCAGAGTTCTTCTTATTTAAATTGGATGAAAACGGCGAACCTACTTTAGAAGTTAACGACCATGGTGGATATTTTGATTTAGCTCCAACTGACCTTGGAGAAAACTGCCGCCGCGATATTGTATTAGAGTTAGAAGAGATGGGCTTCGAAGTGGAAGCGTCTCACCATGAAGTGGCGCCAGGACAACATGAAATCGACTTCAAATACGCGGATGTTATTACAGCTTGCGACAATATTCAAACTTTCAAATTAGTGGTGAAAACCATTGCCCGCAAACATGGTTTACACGCAACATTTATGCCGAAGCCATTATTTGGCGAAGCCGGTTCAGGAATGCACTGCAACGTTTCTTTATTCAAAGGAAATGAAAATGCCTTCTTTGATCCAAACACTGAACTTGGATTATCCGAAACAGCGATGCAATTTATGGCTGGTGTATTAAAACACGTACAAAGCTTTACGGCCATTACAAATCCAACAGTGAACTCTTACAAGCGTTTAGTACCTGGGTTTGAAGCCCCTGTATATGTCGCTTGGTCTGCACAAAATCGCTCTCCATTAATTCGTGTACCAGCTTCTCGCGGAGTGTCAACACGTATTGAAGTGCGTTCCGTTGACCCATCAGCGAATCCATATTTAGCAATGACAGTTATTTTAGCGGCTGGTCTTGACGGAATTAAAAATAAATTAACGCCGCCAGCACCAATTAACCGAAACATTTATATCATGACTGAGGAAGAGCGCCGTGAAAACGGAATTGAAAACTTGCCTGCGCAATTGGACGATGCGCTACGCTTGTTGGAACAAGATGAAGTGGTGAAAAACGCACTTGGACCACATATTTACCAAAACTTTAAAGAAGCGAAGGAAATCGAATTCGAAATGTACCGCTCCACAGTTCACCCGTGGGAGAGAGAGCATTATTTGAAGATGTATTAATTAGTGAAGTATACAAAGACAGCAGCCTTAGAATTACCTATTGGCTGCTGGTTTACATTTTTACATTTGTTTATCTATATATCTCGGTATGTCAACATTGTAGATTAGTTCTTCTGTTCGATTTAATTGAAGATATGTGGCAACTACATCTTCGTTATAATGAACTTGCAAACGTGAGTGGTATTTATAGCATTTTTGTTGGTTATTTTTATTCGGATAACTACAGCGAGAATCGTTCGGATATTGATACGAATTGTAAGTATCATAATCATCTTGTTTTTCACTTATTAAGAAATAATCGCTTCCATATTTTTTACTATTCGAAAACGAACTTTCACTAGATTTTCCCCTGATAGCATGTAAAGTAATTCTATTCCCATAAATACCGCCATGGATTTTCATATTGGATCCTACACCGTATATTTCAAGTTCTTGATCTGAATAAAAATAACCATAAATTTCACTCGGATTATCATGATCAGACCATAATGAATTATTAGCTAATTTTATTTTTCCTTTTGAGAAAATAACTAACGTACCATTTGAATTTTCGCCATTATCATTTTTGTAAGTAAGGCTGTTTATTTTCGAATATTGAATATCAACTCCTGATTGACCATTTACATAAATTAATGCATTAGCTGATAAGTCAGAATTTTCAATAATGAGGTTTCCATTCACAAAGATACTACCTTGCAGTTCAACTTTACCTGTAATCGTCAAATCACCATTTACATACAAAGTATCGTTTATATTGACTTTTGTAGAAGTTCTATCTCCGCCTGCAATTCTTATATTCGCATTCGTAGCGAGGCGATCAAACTCAAAATTACCGTTTAATTCAAAGGTTTTTGTATTATTTGGTACATAGTATCTTGTTTTTGTACAAAAGAATAATCCACACCAATCTAAATAAGTTTCTGTATAAACTAAGTATCTTTTACCTTTATAAGTACCACTTGATATGTTGTAACTATTTGAAATTGATTGTAAATCTGTTGTATTGGGTGAATTTCTTTCGTATTTATAAGCAGATTTTTTACTCTCTATATCCACTGGTTTTATTTCTGAATCGGTAGTTATAATCGAAGGAGCAGTATCAAATACGCTAGTATCAAATAAATCGCTTATTTTATCTTTTTCGATGTTACTTAATACGCTATTATTCAATAAGTGAATCCCATCGTAACGTTCTTTATTAGTTAGTTTGTCTACCACTTGATAAAATTTACTATTATTACCTACTACAATTTTTGGGCTACTACGTTTACTTGTTGATTTCATACTTGGCTTTAAGCTTTCAACCCAATAGTGACTAGAATTATTTATTATATGAGCTTTTTCGTAAGTGGTTAAGCTTCCGTTAAACCTTAGATCGCCAGTTATTTGTACCGCACCGTTTAAATGAATATTTCCTTGTGAAGTGAGTGCATATTTTAACTGTTCAGGAACTTTATCTGCTCCAATTTCTACAAATGTTGTTAATTGTTTTCTTTTCCCATTAACATTACCAATGCTTACTATTTCTAATTTTCTTTTTAATACATTTAATTCCCCGTCTTCATCATAAACTGGATGTACATCTTTAATACAAGCGATAGATTGATCGGAAGCCTTACTTGTTGTAACGACTAATCCGCTAATAAGATTCCCGTTAGAGTCGAATGTACATCGATATTTCGGATGATTTTTGTCATATTTTTCTAACTCATCAATAAAATCATCTTTTGATTTTCCGCTTTTTGTAAAATCGGCAAGGCTAGTATTGATATCATTTACAATATAATCTAAACCCTTTTCTGCTAAATTTAATGATTGAACACTTTCTTCGCGAGTAGTGTTTCTTACGGTCCCGTTCATTGATAATGTAACTAATGAAAAAGCTATTACTGAAAATAATATGATAATCGCAAAGGTAAGGAATAGGGTGTATCCTTGTGAATTGTTAATATATTTTTTTAACATACTAACCCTCCTCTTCTTCTTTTTTAAGATTATTGATTGATCGAACTTCAGTTTTAAAGGTTTTTTCAAAATTATTTTTGGTAGATTGTAAAGTCAACATGATAGTATATGTACGATTAAGATTGGTATCCTCAGTGTACCCAATTTCGCTTTTTTCCCATACAACTTCAACGATTGCATCATTGTATTGAAGTGTTGAACCATTTAAATAAATTTGCCCATTTTTAAATCCGGTAATAGTTGAAGAATCATCAATTTTTTCAAGATAATAATTATTGTGACTAGGATCTTCTATAAATTTAAATTCAGAATTTTTTGAGGTATATATTTCTTTTATTAGACTCGACATAATAAAATCCGCTGCGTCTCTTATAGCAATTTCGGAGGTTACCTTTTCTTGTGTTTTAAAAGAATTGATTAAAAGGGTAGTAGAAAAAAGAAGTACAAAGCTGGAAATAATGATTGCTGCAAGTAGCTCAACTAAAGTGAGACCTCTTTGATTATTCATATATTACGTACCCCTCTACAGTACTTTTTTTACCGTTATATTCGACAGTAACAATAACGTTAATTAATTTGTTGTTTTTTTCATTGTTATTTTGTGTTGCAATAATTTCGAGGTCGTAAGTATCGCCGCCCGAATATATTTCTTTTGTTTTTCGAATAGTTTGATTATAATTTACCGAATGATCTACTGGGGGTAAATTACCGGTTTCAAAAGGAGATAACTTTATTCTTTCAAGTTCTGCTTCAGCTAAATTGATAGCAATTAACTTGTCATTATTGTAATTAGCAGTATTAAACGAAGAAATGAATAATGAATAAAAGCTAAGTAAAGCGATTGTAATTAAAACAATTGATGCGACAGCTTCAACTAACGAAAAACCTTGATTATTCTTAATCATATTAAAAATTTTTAAATACAATTTCTTCACCTACCTGTCATAACAACAAAAAATGTCTTTGATGAATAGAGATTGATCAATGAAAAACGAATGCATAAAGTATGGATTTGAGTAGCAGTGATTATTATTTATTGAATGAATGATCCCAAATATTGAAGAAATCTTTTTCATTGTATTTTATGAGTAAACTTTCAGATTTGATGAAATAGTAGTAATAAAGACATATTTTAAATAGAATAGATTTAAGATTAATTATTAATATAATACAAATGTAATAGGTGGTTGAAAATAGGTATAAAGTGCATAAAAATGCTATGAACTCCCATTAATGACTTAGGAATTAGTAATAATTTCTTTTGGAGTGTAGGTCGTTCCACTTCTTTTTTTTACATTTTTAATATCCAGTTTGTTTGCAACAATAAATGTCATTGTGTGTAATAAAACAATATATTTTCTCGTTAAGGGATGAGTAGTAAAATTTTCTTATTCAATATCATTATATGTGAAGGATAAATGAAGAAAATTACATTTCTATTGAAATATTGACAATAAAGTGATTTTTTCTGCTCACTCATTAGAGATCCTTAAAATGTTTATATTAATATTGAATCAATCCAATAAAAAAGGGGGCGTCTGAAAAGTCATTTCAAGACGCCCCCTTTGCGGCTGTCGCACAAGCTTTCGCCGCAGATAAATTGCGGCTGTCGCACATGCTTAGCCGTATATAAATTGCGGCTGTCGCACATGCTTTCGCCGCAGATAAATTGCGACGAGGAGGCGTGTTTGATGTGACCACTGCAGGAACAAAGTTTTTAAGAGAAGATTACTATAAGAAGTAAGGCTGTTCAGAAAGTGTTCGACTTTCTGGACAGCCCCCTTTTTTTTTATTCCTTTCCTTCCGCTTCCCATTTCAAAACATTTTCTTTTTCAACAATAAGTGCTCCGTTTTCTTTATCAAAAACTGAAACATAAACTCTTGTAAGATTTTCATATTCAGCATGTGGTTTCATTTTTAAAATAACGTAAAATTCATCATCTTCTTTATATTCTTTTTCAAAGGTGAAGATGGCATATTCGCCTTCCTTTGGTTCGCGATAGCCAATCGATTGGATTGCTTCGAAACGCTTTTCAAATGGATATTGTTCCGCAACCGCATAGGCTTTATTAAGTTCCGCTTCTGCCACTCTTGTAGCCTCAGCTACCACTTCTTCAGAAAATTCGATATTTTGATCTTTAATTGTAAAATAAATCATTGCACCGCCTGAAATAAGGAAAAGTACACAAATCGTGATTGCTGTAACAACTAGCGATTTACCGCCTCTTTGGTTGAATAGATATTTCACTATAAGCACCTACTTATCATGTAGAATGAATTCTAATTTCAATGTAATGAAAAACGTTGAAAATTGCTATAGAAGATAGAGAATTGTGCTTTCATTGTCACAATCTATTGATGCTTTGATTTATCTTGCTTACAAAACATTATGGAATCGTAACATATTGTTTTTGTAACAAAAATGAACCATTTTTTACAAATCTTATATACATATAACAAAGGCGATCAAAAATATAATAATAGTAGAAGGGAACTATTATTTCTCAGGAATGGATATATATTATAAAATAAAAAATTTCCAGTAAAATGGATGATTTTTAGTCTATAAATTTATTGTACAAAAAATTTTAAAGATAATAGGTATAAAGAATCATGCTAAAAATTGTAAATTAATGTATCCTATTTTATATGAATTTGATTGGGGTATTTTTTACTAGGAGATATAGTAAATTATGATTAATATTGGCACAAAAAGTGCTGTGTAATGAGGTGGATACGTTGAAATATTTACAATCTCACAAAGCATTCACCTTCATCCTAGTGATTGTTGCAATGATTTGTATATTGATTCCGATGCAAACTTCATTAAAAGCTTTTGCGGACGGAAAACAAACAAACGGTTCTACGATTGGAGGAGTTAGCGTTTCTGGTCTAAAAGATGATGAAATAAAAGAAGTACTAGAAAGTGCAATTGTTGAATGGAAATCAGAACCAATTATCATACAGGGTGGCGGTGCGGAACTTTCAATTGATCCGCAAGAAATACAATTTGATATAGAACGGTCGATACAAAATTATCGAGATTTAACAGACAAGCCTTTTTTTCTATTTTGGACATCTGAAAAGGTCGTTCATATACCAATTCACATTTCAGATAGTGAAGTTGTAAAAAATCGAATTTCAAACATTTCCGTTTGGGATACAGAAGAAACATACAATCAAGTTGTTATGCAAGCTTCTTATTTAAAATCCCATGAAGTTGAGGCAACAGTCACAGATACGACGCAACTTGAAAATGAAAGAATCGCATTATCTATTGAACAAATTCCAACTGAGGCAAGAGGCGTACAAGTATTAGCGGAATCGTTGAACGATTACATATTAAAACCAAACGAACCATTCTCTCTATTAACCTATTTCGAGAATCTAACAGATGCGGCAAATATGGAAGGATTCAATTTCTTTGGCTCGCTGATTTACAATACCGTATTACAAGGGGAAGTTGATATTTTAGAGAGACATTCTCAAAAAGAAATTCCTACTTATTTGCAACCAGGAATGGACGTATATGTAGATGCATTTTTCGAAAAAGATTTGCAATTTGTCAATGTTTCTGAACATCCTTATCTATTTAAATCAACAGTCGAAGGTGACCAATTAAAAGTAGCGTTACATTCTACAGTAAAAGATGCAACTATTCACATTTCTGTTCATCAACAGACTATTAATCCTCGAATCATTAACCGCTATTCTAATGATTTACCAATGGGAACAACAAAGCTCATTCAAGAAGGAAAACAAGGGCTTCGAGTAACGGTTACGAGAACAATTTCGAAAAATGGGGACGAAAGAATACAAGAGATTAGTAGAGATTATTATCCTCCAAAAAATCGAATTGTTTTGAATTCAGCAAGACAACCAGTTTCTGAAGGCAGCGGCGTGATGGAAGAACAAGGTAATCAAGCAGGCTTTAATCTTGTGGAGAATGTGGATTTAGATGGTGATGGATTACCGGATTATGACGACCGTTACGAAGTCAAAAATCATCATTTCGAGGATGGGTTGCCTCCTGGAAGTTACTATGATAAAGGCGGAAATTTAGTAACTCCATAGAAAGGAGAGGGCAAAATGATTACGAAAAATCGGAAGCGATTAGGGGATCTGCTCGTTGAAGCAGGGGTTATATCAACTGAGCAACTTGAATACGCACTAAAAAATAAATCGAGCAACGAAAAATTAGGGGATTTCTTAATCCGAGAAAACTTTTTAACAGAGCAACAATTAATTGAAGTGCTTGAGTTTCAATTAGGTGTTCCGCATATAAACTTAAGCCAATATCGAATCGATCCAGAAGTACTTCAGTTAGTGCCTGCAGAGTTGGCAAAACGAGCACAAATTATGCCCATTCGCAGAGATAAAAATCGATTGTTTATCGCAATGGCAGACCCGATGGATTATTTTGCTATAGAAGAGGTTCGAATGGCAACTGGATGTCACATCGAGACGGGGATAGCTGCGAAAGATGATTTATACAGAACCATTGCGAAATATTATGATTTACAAGAATCGATGGATGCGGCGATGGCTGATTTAAATATCACCGCTCAAGAAACAGTAGATCAGCAAATCACCGATGACGATTCACCGATTGTTCGATTAGTAAACCAATTAATTTCCAATGCGGTATTGCAAAAGGCAAGTGATATTCACTTTGACCCGCAAGAAACGGAATTTCGGGTAAGGTACCGGATAGATGGTGTGCTCAGAACGGAGCGTTCCCTTCCAAAACATATGCAAAACATGGTGACAGCCCGCATTAAAATTATGGGGAATTTAAATATTACTGAGAATCGTATACCACAAGACGGCCGCATTAAAATGACCGTTAATTTCCGGCCGGTGGATATTCGCTTATCGACATTGCCGACGATTTACGGTGAAAAAATCGTTATGCGTATTCTCGATTTGAGCAATGCGGCTACAAGTATCGATAAATTAGGATTTAGTAAACAAAACGAACAATTATTCCGTAACATGATTTCAAGACCAAATGGCATCGTGTTAATCACCGGTCCAACCGGTTCAGGTAAATCGACGACATTGTATGCCGCTTTATCTGAACTGAACCAAGAAGGGGTAAACATTATTACCGTTGAAGATCCAGTGGAATATCGACTCGAGGGAATCAATCAAATTCAAGTAAAAGAAGAGGTTGGATTAACATTTGCGGCAGGGTTGCGATCCATCCTCCGTCAAGACCCAGATATTGTAATGATTGGGGAAATAAGGGATACCGAAACAGCAGAAATTGCAACTCGAGCGTCCCTTACTGGTCACTTAGTTTTAAGCACCCTTCATACTAATAGTGCCGTTGAATCGATTTCTCGACTTGAGGACATGGGAATAGAACCGTTTTTAATCGCTTCTTCTGTCGTAGGAGTTATTGCACAACGATTAGTAAGAAGGGTATGTCGCGACTGCGCAGAAACAGTATCTGCAACCCTTCGAGAAAAGGAAATCTTTTCTAGGGAAGGATTGCAAATTGATAAGGTGCTTCGAGGTCGAGGATGTCCCGCATGTAACCACACGGGATATAAAGGCCGAATTGCAATTCATGAAATCTTACCAATTAATCGTACGGTGAGAGATTACATTTTACAACGAAAAGGAATTCCAACCATCATGGACTACATGAAGCGGGAAGGCTATCGAACTTTACTTGGAGACGGATTTTTAAAGGTATTAAATGGCTTGACAACGACAGAAGAAGTACTACGCGTAGCAACGGTTGAATAGAAAGGGATATGCGATGGGATATTCAATCCAAGATTTACTACAAAAAACTTATGAATACAATGCTTCAGATTTACACATTACGGTTGGAACTCCACCAGTGTACCGAATTCACGGTCAATTAGAAAGGTTTGGAGATTCCGAGTTGACTGCTGAAGAGATTATTGACATGGTGAACGCTATTATTCCGGATAACAAATTAGAAGAATATCGTTCAAAAGGAGATGCAGATTTTAATTACGCTTTTAACGAAAATTTTCGATTCCGTGTCAATGCTTATCATCAACGAAATGCACCAGCATTAGCTTTTCGATTAATTCCAACGAAAATCCCGACCATTGAATCGCTCGGAATGCCGAAAGTGTTATATGATTTGGCGGATAAACCACAAGGACTTGTGCTCGTAACGGGGCCTACAGGTTCTGGTAAATCTTCTACGTTGGCAGCAATGATTCACCATATCAACGAAACGAAGGCAAAACACATCATTACGCTAGAAGACCCGATTGAATTTATTCATCAACATAATCAATCCATTGTCAATCAACGGGAAATTGGAATTGATGCAAAAGATTTTGCAACAGGACTAAGAGCTGCTCTTCGTCAAGACCCAGATGTCATTCTCGTTGGAGAAATGCGGGATTTAGAAACGATATCAACTGCAATTACTGCTGCAGAAACAGGGCATTTAGTGTTTGGTACACTTCATACATCCAGTGCACCGACAACGATTGATCGTATTATCGATGTGTTTCCACCACATCAGCAAAATCAAATTCGCAATCAACTTGCTAATGTGTTGCAAGGAATAATTTCCCAACGACTTTTCGTTCGAAAAGATAGAAGCGGCCGTGTAGCAGCAACCGAAATTCTTGTGGCTGTGCCGTCAGTGACAAATTTAATTCGCAACGAAAAGATTCACCAAATTCAAAATATCATGCAAACGAGCCGTGCACTAGGCATGCATACGTTGCAACATTCAATTCAAGAGTTGCTTTCAAGAGGCATCGTGTCGTTTGAGGAAGTGAAACCTTACATGAACGTTGGTGATTACCATTGACCATTTACAGGTATGTAGGAAGGACGAAAACAGGTCAAGTCATAAAAGGCAAAATCGATGCAACAAGTAAAAAAGCTGCGATTGCAAAACTTCGGGAGAAAGGCATCAACCCTCGGGAAGTCAATCAATCGTCGAGCATCCTTGACAAAGAGCTGAATTTCGGTGGGGGAAAAGTAAAAAACCAGGATTTCGTCATCTATTGCCGACAATTTGCTACGCTGATTCGCGCAGGTGTATCGATTGTTGATTCTACAAATATATTATCTCGCCAAACAAAGAGCAAGCCGTTAAAAAAAGCCTTGGAGATGGTGGAGGAGGATATTCGAACGGGGATTTCCTTCTCCGATGCGACAAAAAAACATTCGAAAGTGTTTCCCGAATTGTTTACTAACATGATCGCTTCCGCAGAAGTATCGGGGAATATGGATATTACTTTGGATAAATTGGCTACAACCTTCGAAAAGCAATACAACTTAAAGAAAAAGATTCAATCGACGATGACTTATCCGTTAATATTGCTTGTTTTAACTATTGCAGTAGCCATATTTATGATGGTCTTTATTGTTCCTTCATTTACTGAATCCTTTGAAAGCATGGGGGCAGAGTTGCCAACAGTTACCATCATCACCATCAAAATTAGCGATTGGTTACGAAATTTTTGGTGGGTAGTACTTGGTATTCTTGTAATCGCAATTGTGCTGTCTTATTTTCTTTATAAAAACAATAAAGTGTTTCACTATATGATGAATTATTTATTGTTGAAATTTCCAATATTTGGTCCACTATTGCAAAAATCTGTTATTGCACGGATGGTATCCACTTTGTCTTCATTGTTTAGTAGTGCAGTACCGATTTTGCAAAGTCTAACGATTGTAGAAAAAGTGGTCGGGAATCCGGTGATTTCACAAGTTGTAAGAGAAGCAAGAGATAGTCTTGAAAAAGGGAGTCCACTATCAGAACCTTTAGCGAAAAGTTGGTTATTTCCACCGCTTGTCACATCGATGATATCGATTGGAGAATCTACGGGTTCTCTCGATTATATGCTAGAAAAAGTTGCGGAATTTTATGAGGCAGAAGTGGAACGCAATGTGGATACGTTAAAGTCGTTAATTGAACCTATCATGATTCTATTTCTGGCAGTAATCGTAGGTGGAATCGTTGCAGCCATCTTCTTGCCGATGTTCAGCTTGTATGAACAAATGTAGGAAAATAGATTAATAGTTTCAGACTATTTTAAGGGGGTGAGGTTAACGGGTAAAAGTGTAGTCCGAACTAAGTCATAACGAGTTACATGCTAATCCTAAAGGAGGTTTTTATATGTTAAAATTATTGAAAAAACGTTTGAAAAATGAAAAAGGTTTAACGTTAGTCGAAGTGTTAGCAGTAGTTGTAATTTTAGCAATTGTTGCAGCAATTGCAATACCGGCTATCGGGAATATTATTAACAATAGTGAGATTAAATCCGCAAAAGCTGATGTTGCGAATGTATTATCAGCAGCTAATATTTATTTTGCTGATAAAGGAGAAACTAACGGTAAAACTGTAGGATATACTCAGTTAAAAGATTATGTTGATACGTGGGGAGTATTAGATGAAGTAAAGGAATCAGTTCAAGTAACTAAAGGTTCACCAAATTCATTATCTCTTTCAGATAACAAGACAATAACAGTTGCAGGCAAAACAGTAAAAATTTCAGGGGCAACAGTAGATAATTTAAAAATTGATAGCCCTGACCCTACTGATTCTTTTAGTTTTACAAAATAATTAAATAATTAATTCCCTATCAGACAACTAACCCATACTTGGTTAGTTGTCTCATTAGGCAATTAAATTTTAAATATCAGAAAAAATTTTACTAACTTACTTAAAAGGAGGCCTGCGTATGTTTAGTCGAAAGAAAAAATCTCATGTATCCATTGAAATCAATGATTACGTACTTCGCTCCCTTGTAATGAAGGGATCAGATCTATCGCAGGCGAAAGTAGTGGAGTTTGCCATTCCAGAAGGGGTAATTGAAGAATCTGACGTAAAAGATGAGTTGACTCTGTATGAACTCTTAAAAAAATACGCTCCCAAATGGGGTGGGAAAAACCAACATGTTCGTTTTCTCGTTCCGGATTCTTTCATTCTATTAAAATCTTTTGAACATCCGAATGATATTGAAGCAACTAAATTAAGAGAATACGCGGAAATGGAAATAGGTTACTCCATTCATCTTCCATTTGAAGAGCCCCTTATTGATGTGTTTGACCCGGAAGAAGGGGACGGCAAGGCGATGCTGTTTGCCGCAAGCTCTGAACAAGTGAATAAATACATACATTTATTTTTAGATATTTCGATGCATCCGGAAGCGGCGGATGTTCGGGCCCTTTGCAATTTGCGACTGCTCGAATCGCTGAACCTTTTGGATGACGAGAAAACATACTTACTGACCAATTGGCTGATTAATGAATTGTCCATTACCATTTATTCCAAAGGAAATGTGGAGTTCCAACGCTTCCAACCGATTGAAACGGATTTGAACGGTTGGAAAGCGGAACAAACGGACGAGCACCATCTCGATTTTTCGTACATTGGCGAATTTGAAGATTATCGCATGCTCATTTCAGACCAGGTGTTAGAGCTCGATCGCATCATGAATTTCTTCCGTTTCTCTTTAAATAAAGGAGAAAAGGGAGTCGATGAAATCATCGTCATGGGGGATAACCCCTATCTTGATGAAATTCATTCTTTTCTGCAACAAAGTTTTGATTTACCTATGCAATTAATTAATGATTCGTTTATTCAACAATATTATCCCGAATTGAAGGCAAAACATGCATCGTTAATGGGACTGGCCTTAAAGGAGGTTAAATCATGATCCCAGATATTAACCTGTTGCCGAGAGTCGATAAAAGGCAGTCCGCATCGAAAAATCTCTATATTCTCTTAACAATTGTTGTTTTACTTCTCGTTGCTTTTTTTGTGTTCCAATATTTTAAAATTCGAGGCGAAATTGCACATTTGCGAAGCGAAGAACAACAAGTGATTGCAGAGCGGAATCAATTGCAAGAAGAACTCGACAGCATGACCGTTAACACAGGTTCGTTAAAGCAATCCATTGAATTTGTTGAGACAATTTCGTATCCAGTTTCACCCATAATCGATGAAACGATTCGTTTGCAGACGGGACATTCTTATTTAAGGGAATATACATTTGACGCAAAGACAGCAGAGGTAACAATGGACTTTGAAACATTAAGCGACATAGCGAACTATTTGTCTCGACTAACAGGAAGCGCTTACTTCAAAGATGTGCAAGTGACTTCCATAGAACATTTTGATCCTAGTGATCTCGAGGAAGAGGATGACGCAACAAACTTCAACGAAATTCCTCGATATGAAGTAGTATTTACGCTCTTTATCGATCAACAATATTTAGCTGCTGGAGGTGTTGACAGATGAAATTAACAAGTGGCAAAAATTCATCCACCTTGTTGATTATTGCCCTCGTAGCAGCACTGTTATTTGCTGTATATTATTACGTTATTTTACCGAAAAAAGAGGAAGTCGCCTCACTCGAAACGTCCATTGCTTCGACTCGCTCTGAAATGACCACAATTCAACAACAAATTGAGGAGATTAATGCTAGTAAAAGCATTGACGAAACAACGCTTTTTGAAATGCGTCAGAAAGTTCCTGCTACAAGAAATTTAGATGATCTCATATTAAATATAGAAGAAACTCAATATGTATCGGGCACAAAAATTTTATCGGTTGATTTTAACAACTACGATACGCTTGTTTCTAATTCCGAGTTGGAAGACCCTAACGCTCCAACAGAAGACAGTGAAAATGTAGATGACTCTGGGGAAGAAACGTCTTCAAACGAAAGACCTGTTTCGACAATTGCAAAAGAATCTTTACCTCCAGAGTTAAAATTAATTACATTTGAAGTCAATGTGGAATCCCCAGATTTCCAGCATCTAGTCCATTTTATTAAAGAAATTGAAAAAATAGAACGTATTATGCATATTGATATTATCAATTTTTCTCTGCCTGGGGAAGAAAATGAATTCGCTGAGGATCCAGTGGATAGCATCGAAGCAACTGTTCAAGTGACAACCTTCTATTATGAAGGAGATGAATAGTCAATCGATTTTGTGAGGAGCGCTTTACATGGAAATTGTGTATGGAATTTTTTTCTTTCTATTTGGAATTGTGTTTGGGTCATTTTTTAACGTTGTAGGCCTAAGAATTCCTAAGAAAGAGTCAATCATTACTCCACCATCCCATTGTCCGAATTGTCAAAGGCGACTGACTGCGATTGATTTAGTTCCTGTATTTTCATACATATGGTTACGAGGAAAATGCCGGACGTGTGAAGCGAAGATTTCGCCGATTTATGTAGTTTCAGAGCTTGCAACAGGTTTACTGTTTACATTTAGTTATATACAGCTCGGATTGTCCATTGAATTGGCCATTGCGCTTTTCTTTATTTCATTATTAGTGATCATTGTCGTATCTGACCTAAAATATATGATTATTCCGGACAAAGTGCTTCTTTTCTTTTTACCATTGCTAATCTTAGGTCGCATTCTTTCGCCGATTGAACCGTGGTGGGATGCTTTTCTTGGTGCGGTGATAGGTTTTGGAATATTGCTTTTGATAGCGGTAATTTCAAAAGGAGGAATGGGTGGCGGCGACATTAAACTATTTTTCTTAATCGGTCTGGTTTTAGGGACTTTGAAAACCTTGCTAACTTTATTTTTAGCATCCGTCATCGGCATGATTGTCGGTATGATTGTGTTATCGGTGCGAAATCAAGGTCGCAAAACTCCTGTTCCATTTGGCCCGTCCATTGCATTGGCAGCGGTCATCGTGTATTTTTACGGCGATACAATCATCCGGTGGTATTGGTGGTTGTTTCATTAAAATTCATCAAGGAGAGTATCACCTATTTTGGGTGGTGCTTTTTTGTTTGGGTTAAAACAATAGTGTGTGAGGTTAGGTTTTGGAAGCTTGATAAGGTGGCAACTTGTGCGGATAGAGTACTTGCTTGTGCAGATAGAGTGTCTGCTTGTGTAGATAAAGTTGAAACATGTGCGAATAGAGTGTCTGCTTGTGTAGATAAGGTGGCAACTCGTGCGGATAAAGTACTTGCTTGTGCAGATAGAGTGTTCGCTCGTGTAGATAAAGTTGAAACATGTGCGAATAGGGTGTCTGCTTGTGTAGATAAGGAACCAACTTGTGCAGATAGAGTACCCGCTCGTGTAGATAAAGTTGAAACATGTGCGGATAGGTATCCGCTTGTGTAGATAGGGTACCAACATGTGCAGATAGAGTGTCTGCTTGTGTAGATAAAGTTGAAACATGTGCGAATAGAGTGTCCGCTTGTGTAGATAAGGAACCAACTTGTGCATATAGAGTACCCGCTTGTGTAGATAAAGTTGAAACATGTGCGAATAGGGTGTCTGCTTGTGTAGATAGGGTGGCAACTTGTGCGAATAGAGTGTCCGCTTGTGTAGATAAGGTGGCAACTCGTGCGGATAGGGTGTCTGCTTGTGTAGATAGGGTACCAACTTGTGCAGATAGAATGTCCGCTTGTGTAGATAAGGTGGCAACTCGTGCGGATAGGTATCCGCTTGTGTAGATAGGGTACCAACATGTGCAGATAGAGTGTCTGCTTGTGTAGATAAAGTTGAAACATGTGCGAATAGAGTGTCTGCTTGTGTAGATAAGGTGGCAACTCGTGCGGATAGGGTGTCTGCTTGTGTAGATAAGGTGGCAACTCGTGCGGATAAAGTACTTGCTTGTGCAGATAGAGTGTCCGCTCGTGTAGATAAAGTTGAAACATGTGCGAATAGGTATCCGCTTGTGTTGATAGGGTACCAACATGTGCAGATAGAGTACCCGCTTGTGTAGATAGAACAGCCACTTGTGCGAATAGAGTACTTGCTTGTGTAGATAGAACAGCCACTTGTGCGAATAAAGTGCAAATAATACCAACATGTGTGTATAAAAGGGGTGTCCACTTGAGCAGATAAAAAAAACAACATGTTTAGAGTGCCCACTAGTGTAGATAGAGTATTCTTGTGCGAAAAGGGTGCCCACTTGCGCAGATATGAAGTATCAGGAGCAAATAATTCGTTTCGCTTGTGTAAAGATTCACAATTATGCAAAGAGTCTCCTATAAAATGAATACTCAAAAAATACCAAAATATTCCTATACAATTCAAATATAATAAAATATATTACATAATATAATGGCAAGGGGGATGACTATATGAAACCAATTATAGGTATAACAATGGATTGGGAGGGGGGAACATATCGGGTAAATGATTCATACGTGCAAGCCGTTCTCAATGCAGGTGGAATTCCAATTTGCCTTCCTTATATTTCAGAAGAAGATGGAGAACAATTGATAAATAAAATCGATGGATTATTGCTCACAGGAGGAGGAGATATCAATCCCATTTTTTTTGGTGAAGAACCGCTTCCAAAATTGGGGAGAGTTGTAACAAAGCGTGACGAAAGGGAAATTCAATGGACAAAGATTGCACTTCAACGAAATATCCCGATTCTTGCAATTTGCCGTGGATTGCAAGTGTTAAACGTAGCGCTAGGTGGGACAATTATCCAAGATATTTACTCACAAAATGAAAAAGAAATTCTTCTGCATACCCAAAATTCTCATCGTTCCGAAACATCCCATTTTGTTCATCTTCAAGATAAGTGTAAATTGCAGCAAGTTGTAAGCTCCACAAAAATAGCAGTGAATTCCTTCCATCATCAAGCTGTAAAAGAAATTGCAGAAGACCTGACAATTGTCGGAGTGGCTAGCGACGGTATCGTGGAAGCGGTAGAACATAAAACTTCACCATTTTGCATCGGTGTTCAATGGCATCCAGAAGAGCTGGCTTTTAATGGTGAGGAAGGAGCAATAAAATTATTCAAAGCATTTGTTGCTGCTTGTACAAAAGAATAATAATGAAGAAAACTCGCATTCAGATGAATAGTTTGCGAGTTTTTCTAGTAATTAATGAAATTTTCTATATAAACCAACTACAATTCCTAAAATCGTGACATTATCGACAATGATTGGTTCCATAGAAGAGTTTTCAGGTTGTAAGCGGAAATAATTCTTTTCTTTATAAAATCGTTTCACAGTCGCTTCATTTTCTTCCGTCATGGCAACTACAATTTCTCCGTTGTTTGCAGTAGATGCCTTTTTCACAACGACGTAATCTCCATCTAAAATACCGGCTTCAATCATCGAATCTCCCATTACTTCTAGCATGAACAGCTGATCTTCACTTGTTCCGTATGTAGCAGGTAGCGGAAAATATTCTTCTATATTTTCAATCGCTGTAATTGGACTACCAGCAGTTACTCTACCGACTAATGGCACATGGACAACTGGCTGTTTTTGAACCACTTCGTCACTATCCAATATTTCTATTGCTCGAGGTTTAGTAGGATCTCTCCGAATATATCCTTTTTGTTCTAGGCGCGTAAGGTGACCGTGTACTGTTGAGCTAGAGGCAAGCCCAACTGCTTCACCTATTTCGCGAACGGATGGAGGATACCCTTTTGCTCGAACTTCCTCTTTTATAAATTCTAAAATATCCTTTTGTCTTTTTGATAATTTCTCCATGTTGGTCACCTCTAATGTGAATAGTTTTACATATTTTACATATAGTATAACAGCACATCTCGAACAATGCAAACACAAGTTCGAAAAACCTATTGACAAAAACGTACGTTCGTATTATATTAAGAACAGATATTCCGAACAAACATTCGAGAAAAGGGGAACGGAAAATGAGTTGGTTAGAGAAGAATCATTATATTAAAATTCTATCTATTGTAACATTACTCATTATTGCTTATATTTTCATTACAGATGATGGAGATATGACGTTTGAACAAATTACAATTAAAGAAGGCGATACGCTTTGGACATTAGCAGAGCGCTATAAAGGATATATGACGACGGAGGAATGGATTCGAACAGTAGCGAAGGAAAACAACATCAACGTTGATTATATCATTGCAGGTGAGACATTAATGATTCCTATTCCGAAAGATGCAATCTATATTGCGATGAATGAAGAAGAAATTCAATCAATAAAGGTAGCTGTAAAAGACAATGAAAGAAAATAAAGCGGTTATATATGCAAGGGTAAGCACTGAAAAAAACGAGCAAGAAACTTCATTAGAACGACAAAAAGAGGAACTCTCAATCTATGCCCAACAATTAGGGTTTCAAGTAGTCAATATTTTCGAAGATCAACATAGCGGATATGATGTAAACCGAGAAGGGTTGCTCGAAATGATGGATTATATTGTGGAACACAATATTGGAAGTGTTTTCGTTCAAGATGAAACGCGTTTAGGCCGTGGACATGCCCGCGTTGCAGTATTGCATTTGCTAAAAAAAAGCGATATAGAAATATTTTCTCTTAATGATGCCGGTCCATTAACAATGAATGAAATGGATACGATGCTGTTAGAAATTTTAGCTATTGTTGAAGAATATCAGCGGAAAATACATAATGCCAAAATAAAACGAGGAATGCGTCGAGCAGTGGAAAACGGATATCGCCCTGAACGGAATTTTAAAAATAAACATAAACGTGAAGGGAGAGAACGGATTGATGTTCCGATTGAAGAAGTTGTCAATTTACGGGAAAAGGGGTTAACATTCCAAGAAATTGCTTCAATTTTGAGAGGTTTAGGATATGAGGTAAGTAAAGCAACTGTTCATCGCAGATATATGGAATATAAAGAAAGACTCGAAGATTAATCTACTTGCACTTCGAGTCTTTTTTGCATATCCTTTTATGTATTGAAAAGGAAAGGTGTGAATGGAATGTTGTCTAAAGAAAAAATTGCCCGCATCAATGAATTGACGAGAAAAGCGAAGGAGGGCAAATTAACAGAAGAAGAAGCGAAAGAGCGCACAATGTTAAGGAAAGAATATTTAGAGGCTTTCCGTGAGTCATTTAGAAAGACGATTGAAAATGTGCAAGTATATGATATCGAAGGTAACGATGTCACACCGGATAAAATAAAACAGCTTCGCCGCAATAAATTAAATTAACGAGTTATAAGTATATTGCTATCTAAAGTAAAAAATATGACATTCCTAAAAATTAGATTGTTTTCTCTGTAAATGTTGTCTAAACTGAATACGGAACAAATATTTAGCACGAGAAAGGATGTCAATCATATGACGACTACAGCGGATTTACTCGCAATTAACGCAATCCGAACTTTATCAATTGACGCCATTGAAAAAGCGAACTCTGGGCATCCAGGTCTTCCAATGGGTGCAGCTCCAATGGCATACACATTATGGACGAAACAAATGCGCCATAATCCAAAAAACCCAAAATGGTTTAACCGCGACCGCTTTATTCTTTCCGCAGGACACGGTTCCATGTTATTATACAGCCTTCTCCATTTAGGTGGATATGGCTTAGATATGGAAGAAATCAAAAATTTCCGCCAATGGGGTTCAAAAACGCCTGGGCATCCTGAGTACGGTCACACAGTAGGGGTTGAAGCAACAACTGGCCCACTTGGACAAGGTATTGCAATGGCTGTTGGTATGGCGATGGCTGAACGTCACTTAGCAGCTATATACAATAAACCTAGTCATGAAATAGTAGATCATTATACTTTTGCTCTTTGCGGTGATGGAGATTTAATGGAAGGCGTTGCTGGCGAAGCTATTTCATTAGCAGGACATTTACAACTTGAAAAATTAATCTTACTGTACGATTCAAATGATATTTCATTAGACGGCGATCTTTCAAAAGCCTTCTCTGAAAACATTCAAAAGCGTTTTGAAGCTTGTGGATGGAACTATATTCGTGTAGAAGATGGCACAGATGTGGATGCAATTAATGACGCCATTGCACAAGCAAAGCAGTCAAAAGGGAAACCAACATTAATTGAAATAAAAACAGTAATTGGTTATGGTTCACCAAATAAATCTGGAAAATCCGATGTTCACGGTGCACCACTTGGAGCTGACGAAGTTCAGTTAACGAAGGAATTCTATGGCTGGAAGCACGAGCCGTTTGAAATTCCGGAAGAAGTGTATGAAACATTCAAAGCAGCTGCTGAAGTAAACGGTGTACAGGCTGAGGCAGAATGGAACGAGAAATTTGAAAACTATAAAAAGGAATATCCAGAATTAGCAGAGCAATTTATGAAAGCTATGAATAATGAACTTCCAGAAGATTTTGATGAAGAGATTCCTGCATATGAGCCTGGAAAATCTATTGCGACTCGTTCATCTTCTGGCGATGTAATTAATGCATTAGCGAAAAAAGTGCCTTATTTCTTTGGAGGAAGTGCCGACCTTGCTGGTTCTAACAAAACAACAATTAAAGGTGGAGGCGATTTTTCAGCGCAAACACCTGAAGGTCGCAATATTTGGTTTGGCGTGCGCGAGTTTGCGATGGGTGCAGCTTTAAACGGTATGGCGCTACATGGTGGTTTAAGAGTATTTGGTGGTACATTCTTCGTCTTCTCTGATTATATTCGACCAGCAGTTCGCTTATCTGCATTGATGGGACTACCAGTTACTTATGTGTTCACGCAC
This sequence comes from Ureibacillus sp. FSL W8-0352, assembly GCF_038004345.1. Lineage (NCBI taxonomy): Bacteria > Bacillati > Bacillota > Bacilli > Caryophanales > Caryophanaceae > Ureibacillus > Ureibacillus sp. FSL W8-0352. Next base: position 263,370 of record NZ_JBBOQT010000001.1, read on the forward strand.
GACTCAATCGCTGTAGGAGAAGATGGGCCAACACATGAGCCAATTGAACATTTAGCATCTTTCCGTGCTATGCCAAATGTTTCTGTAATTCGCCCTGCTGATGCAAATGAATCAAAAGAAGCATGGAGACTTGCCATTCAATCAACAAATCAACCAACAATTTTAGTGCTTTCACGCCAAAACTTGCCTGTGCTTGAAAATACAGCAGCTCTAGCTAAAGAAGGTGTTGCAAAAGGTGCATATGTCGTATCACCAGCGACAAAAGATACACCCGATGCTATTCTAATCGCTACAGGTTCTGAAGTAGCATTAGCGGTGAAAGCCCAAGAGAAATTACGTGAAGATGGTATCGATGTATCGGTTGTATCGATGCCGTCTGTTGATCGATTTGAACAGCAATCTGATGAATATAAAGAATCTGTGTTGCCAAAAGCGGTGACAAAACGATTGGCTATTGAAATGGGTTCTTCTTTAGGCTGGCATAAATATGTTGGCACTGAAGGAGATGTACTTGCGATTGATAAGTTCGGTGCAAGTGCCCCAGGAGAAGTGGTAATGGAAAAATACGGATTTACTGTCGACAATGTAGTGGCAAAAGTAAAAGCATTATAATGGTGAAAGAAGGATATCTTCTATATAGAGGGTATCCTCTTTTTTTAGTGAAATAGAAGAATTTAAAGTAAATTTCCTTAGGCGAACCTTGAAAGGACATTTTGAGTTTATTTGAAAGAATCGTGGGAATTCGTTCGACTAGCGGGGGAGCATAGAAGAAGCAAGGATGCCCAGAAAGCATACAACTTTCTAAACACCCCGTAACGCGTTATTTCACCAGCCCATTTTGGAATGCATATACCACTGCTTGGGTTCTGTCTTGAACTTCCAATTTCGATAAGATATTGCTCACGTGCGTTTTTACGGTTTTCAAAGCGATAAATAATTCATCTGCAATTTCTTGATTTGATTTACCTTGGGCTATAAGTAATAATACTTCCATTTCCCGATCAGTTAATTGTTCATGAAGGGGATGGCTATTTGTATTTCGCATCCGGTTAATCATCTTTGAAGTGACTTCAGGCTCCAAAACGGATTCGCCACTAACGGTTTTTCGAATCGCTTCTGCAATTTGTTTGGCATTGGAAGTTTTTAAAATGTAGCTGATAGCGCCAGCTTCTAGTGCAGGGTAAACTTTATCATCATCAAGAAAACTTGTCACCATCATAACTTTTGCTTCCGGCCATGCTTTTAAAATTACTTTCGTCGCTTCAGCACCGTTCATAACTGGCATCACATTATCCATCAAGATAATATCAATGTCAGGCTTAAGCTGGAGAATTTTTTCCACTGCCTCTTGACCATTACTTGCTTCTCCGACAACGGTCATATCTGATTGGGCTGATAGGTATGCAGAGACACCGATGCGAACCATCTCATGATCATCGGCAATGAATACTTTAATCATCTGATTCACCTCCCGAATTTTTCTGTTCCATCAAATGCTTTTCCCGTATTTCATCAAGTGAAATCTTTTCTTCCATCTCATCTTGTGCTTTCAATGGTACTTTTACTTCAACAATGGTTCCTTCGCCAGGCACCGAAACTATTTTATATTTTCCTCCAATTTCCACAGCACGCTCCGCGATGTTTCGTAATCCATAAGAAGTCGTATTGGATTCTTTATTCATATCAAATCCGCGGCCATTGTCTTGAATTCTTAATATTGCCAGTTGATCTCTTTCGATCAGTAGCAGTTCCACTTCCGTTGCTTTTGCATGGCGCAACGTATTCGATAACGCTTCTTGAGCGATGCGGAATAAATGGTCTTCCTCAGCTTTTGAAAGCTGAATCTCTTCAATTTCATATTCAATTTCAACGTTGACTTTTTGCTTTAATTCGTTAATTAATTCTTTTAACCCTTGAGCAAGGGTATTGTTTTTTAATGCGATTGGTCGGAGATGTAATAACAATGCACGCATTTCTAATTGGGCTTGCTGCACCATTTTTTCAATTTGTATTAGCGTATGTTTTGCATTATCCGGTGGAGTCTCCGTTTCTGTTATGGAAGATAACAACATCGACGCAGCAAACAATTGTTGAGAAACGGAATCATGAAGTTCCCTTGCAAGTCTTTGTCTTTCTGCGATAATACGTTCCTGAATGATTTTGTCACTTGCTTCTGCTTTTTCATTGGATAAACGTTGCAGACTTTTTCGTTGCGTTTCGATTAATTCATTCGTTTCAATTAAAGCTTTTCGGAGTGGATAGGAAACGTTTCGTTTAACAGTTAGCTCAGGCTCAGCCAATTGCTTTACATAATGTAATGTAGTGAATTCTTTTGATTTTTCTACAATCATCCACCATAAGCTTATGAAAAAGCTGATAATGAACGTACCAATTACAATAATTGCAAAAAGCGGCAGCTCGTTATAATAATTTTCCCATATAGGACTCCAAGTTGTTTCATTTGGTACACCATATAATAAATAGAAAAGTCCAAAAAACATACCTAAAATAATCAGTGAAATCGTAAAGGTGCGGAATATCAGTGAAATCATTTCCGAATCACCTCCACATCCCCAAGCCAAGTAGCCACATGAATAACTAGTTTTCGTTTTGCTTCATTCGGGTCACCATCTTCAAAAACAAGCCGTTCATTCCACAATCTTTTCGGTGAATAATGCAATAATTTTGCCTCACCAATTAGAGTAGAATATTGAATGCGGAAAGGAATTTCATAAGGTAAAATAATTTTTATTTTTCCTATCCCTTGGCGAATCGTTATGACAGAAGTACCTGTTGGTAAAATCGTTTCTGTCACATCAATCGTGTAATCGCCTAAAAAGTTTTGGATTTGGATATCTTGCCATTTATAATTTTCCATTGGAATGGATGAGGTGTGTAGAAAATCATTTTTCTGAACTGTCCCTAATTCAAAGTCTTTTGCTAATATGGTTACTTCTTTATGATGTTTTGTTAAATGTTTAAAGAGAATATAAATGATTACGCAGACGATAAAGAATCGCAAACTCCAAATGGTGATAATAGCTAAAAAGATAAAAAAAGCACCTAACCAAAAATACAGCTTTTTCTCTTTTACAAAACTTTTATAAAGAAGAAATGCACCAATAATTAGAAAGAAGGCACCACCGTTATTGAAAATGGTTAGCTCCGCAAAAACAATAAGCAACATCATAATAAAAATGGTTGTTAACTGCTTCGTCGTCAAACTTTTCAACGTGGTTCCTCCTTCATGTTGCACGATAAATGTTTAATAATAATAAAGAAGGGAGAAAATTCCCTTCTTAATTTCTTATCTTTTTCATTATAGCATGTTCGATTATTCCTTTAATGAGAGTATCGATGTTTCATCGTTATTTTTGGTTGATTGTTGTTCTAATAGGGCTAAGCGAGTTTCGAGTTGAGTATATTCGTAGTTTTTCTCAATTTTATTTGATAGTTGATCAATATAAGTTGATAGCTCATGGAAGTTCATATCTTCAGAATTTAATACACGATTCATCTTTACATTCGCTCGCACGACATTTTCTTTCCCCATTAATTGCAGTTGTCGAACTTTCATATCTTGAATCTTATGCTTCATCATTTCAAATTTTTGTTCTAATTGAATGACTTCCTCATTCGCTTGATTTAAGCTTTCTTGTAATGTCATTTGGCGGCTTTTGTAAGTTTCCACTTCTTGTGTCGCAAAGAGAATTAAATCTTCTTCACCGCTAGCTTTTGCTAACTCCAATTGATTTGTTCTTCTCTCCAGCATTTTGCCAGTTTCTTTTAAATTTTGTTCCAATTCTTCTTTTAATAATCTTTGTCTTTCTAATAGTTTCCCTGTTTGTTCTGTTTGTTTTTCAGCTTCGCGAATATATTGATTTAACATAGCAATTGGATTTTTCGCTTCTTTTTTGTCAAACAGTGCATGTAAATCTGCTTCTAATGTATAGCGGAAACGTTTTAATAAACTCATCATTTAAAATCTCTCCTTATTTTGTAATTTTTGACCATTCATTTTCAAAGTTTGTGAAAGGATCATCCTCTTCTTTGATAGGAAGTGTAATATCTTCATTTTTCCATTTTTTATATAGCGCATATAAGAGGACGATTGCTACAAGACCAACTAAAGCAGGGATATTGGATACAGCCATCAATAATCCAATTAAACCAATGAATATCCAAATCACCTTGCTAAAAACAGAATTACTTTTAACGTAATAGTGCATTCCTAGGAATACAAAAGCTAAGGCAAAAGCTAGCCCTAACAAAGGTCCTAATGTTCCAAGGATAATGAATACTAGAACCACTGCTGCAAGCAATAAGAGTAATTTTTTCATTTTCATTCTCCTTTCTCGTTTGTACCTTAATGTTACAATGCATCACTATTTCTCAAAATGACCTTGAATTGTATTTTCGACTAAGACTCAAGACCGAGATTTGGAATATAAAAATAGAAGAAAGATTTTATCGGAATTTGGCAAAAAAATATCGATAATTGGGACAAGGTTTGACAAAAAATTCAAAATCTTTCAATTATAATGAGATTAGGGAGGAGGACAGACAGATGAGAATATATTCAATATTCATCATAAAAAAACAATATCAATCATTCGTTTTTGGAAGGGAAAGAATGCTGCTAGAAATGGTTGCAAAAATAGATGATCAACAGGAGTCCTCTACAAGAAAACAATTAAGTTATCTATGCGAACCAATTGAAGGGGATGTAGAGGGAAAAATTTATCAGCATCTTCAAAAATCTTTTCCTGAAATGCATTGGATGGATGATTACTTAGGGTTTGAACATAAATTAAAAGGCCGAATTAAAATTAAAGTGTTCGAATATTATATTGAAGCCATTTGTGAAGGATCGCGAATGCTTGATTTAGATTTGTTCCAAAGTTTAAGCCAAATGAATGATTCTTTTCTTGCATTTAATAAAGAGGAACATGAATGTGGTTGGTTAAAGCCGGTGAAATATGCGTCGTATTAGAATGAAATGAAAAACCCTGTTGGCAACATGGGACAACAGGGTTTCAATGAGGAGTTAGGGGATTTTTTTAATTAAAAGGGGATTTAACTATAAGTTTAGTAGGAAAAATTATTCTGCAACTGCCAACAATTTTTTATGAGTTTCTTTTAATTGATTAGCAATTTCTTCAATTTTATTTAATGTTTCAATGCGTTCTTGTTTTTGTTGCTCGATTGCTTGTTGAAGTGTTATTTCGATTTGTTTTTGCGCATTTGTAAATAAATCAAGAAGTGCGTTGTTTGGTTTCCAAGCTAAATTTTGTGCTTTGTCTGTAATTTCTTGAACGCTTTCCAACCATTTTGAAATGTCATCGAATTGACCTTCTTTACCTAATTCTTTGAAGCTATTTTCAAGTCTTTCTTGCCATTCTCTTGAAGCTTTTCTCCCTTCTTCTTCAATGGCATTAATGGCATTTACGGAAGATTCAATAAATTCCTTTTGTACGTTAAATGTTTGTAGAGCTCTTTTTTCAAAGTCTTCTTGGACTTTTTCAATCGTCTTTAAGCTATTTACCCAGCTGTCCCATACTAAATCTACACCTTTTGCAAGTTGCTCTTTTGCCATTACTTGATTTCCTCCTTTAATGTAAGCAGACTTTATATTTATAATGAATGCATTTTCATGCATTACATCCAAAAATTTAAGATTGTGGTTGCTCTTCTGGTGCATTGGAACTTTGTGCTTTTGTTTTGCGAGTACGAGTGGATTTAGGTTTTGTCGTGGATGCTGTGGATTTTGCTTTCGTTGAAGTGGTTTTCGTAGATGTTTTTTCTTTGGTTGGTACGTCTGTTGCTTGAGGAGTTGCTGCGAATTGTTCTTCTAATCGTTTCGATGTCGTATTTGGTGTGAAAAATGGATTATATAAATTGAAAAATTGATTTAATAAACGTTGATATTCACTTAAAGAATTAGCCCACATATCTAAATATTTTTCGCCAGCTTCTGTAATGGAATAAATGCGTTTTGCTGGTCCTCCAGAACTTGTATCCCAAACAGAAGTTACTAAATTCTCTTTTTCAAGCTGTCTTAATAGGCGATAAAAATTTCCGTGATCCAATGATTCAATGCCAAACTTTGTAATTTTCTCCATCAGTTCATAACCATGAGTGTTAAATTCACGTAAATGTAACAACATGATGGGGATTAAAAAGTTTTTCGGCGCTCCAATACTTGGACTTTTCGGTTTCTTTTTTTCATCTTTCGATACCAATATTTTTACACCGCCCTCTGATATTTACTTATATATGTAATTTACACATAGATGTATTTGTTGTCAACTGTTTTTATTTGAAATTATTTATTTTATTACAAAAAATTCATAAATTTGTAAATTTTTCATAAGAATGAAATTTCTGCATAAATAATATATTGAAATATGTTATGAAAAAAATAAAAAGATTTGTAGAGGAGATGATCTTCGTTGACCCAATCAACCTTTGATGTTTTTTCTTTATGGAAAGAAATCTATAACAAAACAGAAAGTGCATGGCATGATGCCATTCAAGAAACACTAGAGAAAAAATCTTTTGCTGAAAGTTTAGGACAAATTCAAAGTCAATATGTTCAATTTCAAGAACTTGTCAATAAAATGACGGAAAGCTATTTAAAACAAACAAATATACCATCACGTGATGAAATTGCCAATGTGGCTTCCCTCATTATTGATGTTGATTCAAAAATTGATCAATTGGAAGATGAAATAGATGAGAAAGAAGAGCGCTTAGTAAAAGAAATGGATGCTCTGAAAAAATCCGTTTCTTCATTAGAAAAGAAACTCGATAAGGTCATTGAATTATTAAATAAGTCGATTGAATCAATATCAGACTCAAATGCTACTGTAGCGGCAACAGCAAACAAAACGGTTTCAAAATAATCTTTAGATAAAAATATATTCAGAAAGGGAGACTGTTTTATGACAACTACAGTATTTGAAGTAGAAAAAGTGAATTCATTAAAACCATTGGAAGGAAAAGTGGCAATTGTAACTGGTGCATCCCGTGGAATTGGTGCAGAGATTGCAAAGGTGTTAGCCAGAAATGGTGCAACGGTTATTGGCACATATAATAACAGCCCAAAACAAATTGAAGATGTTGCGAAAGTAATTGAAGAAGAAGGCGGCAAATTCCATGCCCTTCAAGCGGATGTATCCGTTTTTGATGATACTGAAAAACTAGCAGCAGAAGTAATAGAGAAGTTTGGAAAAATTGATATTTTAATAAACAATGCAGGAATTACAAAAGATCGAACATTTAAAAATATGTCAAAAGAAGACTGGGATGCCGTAATCAATGTAAACTTAAATGGTGTGTTCAATGCAACGAAATCAGTCATCCAACATATGTTAGAGCAAAATGATGGCCGCATTGTAACGATTAGCTCCATCGTAGGCCAAGCTGGTGCCTTTGGACAAACTAACTATTCAGCGACAAAAGCAGGGATTTTAGGTTTTACGAAATCTTTAGCATTAGAAACTGCTTCCAAAGGTATTACGGTGAATGCAGTGTGCCCTGGATACATCGGAACGGAAATGGTAGCTGCTATGCCGGAAAAAGTACTGAATAATATTGTAGAAAAAGTTCCAATGAAACGATTAGGACTGCCGAGCGAAGTTGCTCAAGCGGTGTTATATCTTGTTCAAGCAGACTATGTAACAGGTCAAGCGATTGCTGTAAACGGTGGTCTATATATGTAAATCGTTTAATTGGAACAATTGTTGGGAGGGATTTTGTGGTTACTGTTGATACAACACCATTAAAAGAATGGTTTGAAAGTTTGCCTAAAAACAAAGATTTCGAAAAATTGCAACGTTTCAATAAAGTATTATTTACCGATCCAGAACCTCAAGTGGGTCAAACGCCAAAAGAAATGATCTGGACAAAAAATAAAGCGAAATTATATCGTTATCAGCCAAATAAAGTAAAAACGAATAAAGTGCCAATTTTAATGATTTATGCACTCATTAATAAACCTTATATATTAGATTTGTACCCTGGGAATAGTTTTATAGAGTATTTAACAGACCGCGGCCATGATGTATATTTACTAGATTGGGGTACGGCTGGTTTCGAGGACCGCCATATGAAATTAGAAGATTATATTGTTGATTATATACCACGGGCTGTAAAAAAAGTGCTAAAACATTCTGGCGCAAAAGAAATCACGATGTTTGGGTATTGCATGGGCGGAACGATGACGGCGATTTTTACTGCTCTTTATCAAAAGAAATTGCCGATTCGCAATGTAGTCTTGTTAACAAGTCCAATTGATTTCGAAGATGCCGGACTTTATACAAATTGGTTAGATAAACGCTACTTCAAATTAGATAATATTGTAGAAACTTTCGGAAATGTACCGTTTGAATTCATTGATTTTGGTAATAAATTATTAAATCCACTTTCAAATACTGTAGGTGTTTACGTCAATGTTGCTTCTAATATTGAAAATGAAGAGAAAATTTTAAACTGGAAGCTAATGCAAAAATGGCTAAATGATGGTGTGCCATTTCCGGGTGAGGCATATCGCCAATGGATACGCAATTTTTACCAAGAAAACAAATTGAATAACGATGAATTAGAAGTTCGTGGTGAAAGAGTATTATTGTCAAACATTACAGCGAACTTATTAAATATTGTTGCCACTCGCGATAATATTGTGTTACCGCAACAAATTGAACCGTTGAATGATAAAGTCTCCAGCAAAAATAAAACATTGCATGTTGTTAATGCTGGACACGTTTCGGTTATTACTGGTAAACGCGCCGTAGCTGAAAACTATCCATTTATTGAACAATGGATTACTGAAAATTCGAAATAACGAATTTTGAATGATCACAGCATCCGAACAATATTTGAAACTCTAGTACAGAGAGTTTCAAATAAGTTCGGATTTTTTTGAGTTGGAAAAGGTATCATTTTAATAAAGTATGAAAATTAAAAATATTTTATTTTGGAAAAATATCTTTATATTATAGAGGAATTTGGTTAAAATACATAAGGTATGCAAAGTGTATGGGTTTAGAAAAATTCGGGAAAAACTAGAATCGCTGTTATGGATAGTGTATAATCCATCGTGGAGAGTAAAGTTTTTCTCGGGAAAAGTTGAGAGGGAGGTAAGTATTTTGGAAACTTGGCTAGCGATATTATTAATTATTATTGCGTTAGTAGCTGGCGTTGCGTTAGGATTCTTCCTAGCTCGTCAATCAATGATGAAATATTTAAAAGAAAACCCACCAATTAATGAACAAATGATTCGTGTAATGATGGCACAAATGGGCCGTAAACCATCTGAAAAACAAGTTCGTCAAATGATGGCTCAATTAAATAAAATTCAAGAAAAACAAAAATAATCATACAAGGTTGTCCTGTATCGGAATTATTCTGGAAAGGGATAACCTTTTTTTATTGTGGATTGATGAGGTTTATGCATTGGTCATAGTGTATTTGCAGTTGAGGAGATCTATGCAGATATGATTGTATTATACGTGTGAGTTTTTTGCAGAGTTGATGAATGATATGCACGAGATTGGTATGTATCTGCTCTTGCGGGTATGATCAATGCACAAGCTAGTGGTTATATGCACAAGCGAGCGAGCTAAATGCACAAGCTAGTGGTTATATGCACAAGAGAGTGAGCTAAATGCACAAGCTAGTGGTTATATGCACAAGAGAGTGAGCTAAATGCACAAGCTAGTGGTTATATGCACAAGTGAGTGAGCTAAATGCACAAGCTAGTGGTTATATGCACAAGCGATTGAGCTAAGTGCACGAGTTGGTGAGAGAAATGCACGAGCAAGAGAAGTAAATGCACAAGCTAGTGGTTATATGCACAAGCGATTGAGCTAAGTGCACGAGTTGGTGAGAGAAATGCACGAGCAAGAGAAGTAAGTGCACAAGTTGGTGAGATAAATACACTAGCTGATGGATTTTCAGCATATGAGGATTTGAAATATACATAAAAAGGGAAACTATTGCACTAAATCCATCTATAATGGCGCTGGATTCTACACAAGCCCTCATTAGAAGCTTTATCAATCCAGGGCTTGTTTTCTTTTGTCCGAATTAAATACAAAAGAAGTATAGGAAAAGAATTTGATGCTAATCAAACCTCTCTAATATATATATTTCTCTAAGAACTCGCGAACCGTTTCTTCGTATTCTCTTGGGTTTTCATTAAATGATTGGGCATGAGCTCCCATCTCAAATAGTTTTAATGCTTTTGGGCCATTCTTCAATTCATACATTTCTTCTGTCATTTTACAAGGAATGAATGTATCTGGAATGCTATGAATAAATAGCATAGGTTTCTTAATATTTTTTACTGCTTCTTTCGGTGTGAGATGTTTAAAGCGATAGCCATCTCGGAAACGAATAAAGAAATCCGCTAAATGAATAGGAATATCAGGATTGATGCGGGTTGAATTTTTGACGATGTGACGCAATAATTCTTCAAAATCAGAAAAAGCGCAGTCCGAAATATAAAAATCTACATGATTTCCAACCGTACCTGCATATAAAATCATGGTTGCAGCACCCATCGACTCACCATGAATCCCTAATTTTGCATCTTCTCCAATAACTGAACGAACCATTTTGACAACAGCGTCTAAGTCGAACTTTTCATAATAGCCATAGCTTGTTGTCTTTCCACCGGACTCTCCATGTCTTCGATGATCGTAAACAAAAGAATTAAATCCTAACCTTTCAAACATTCGCGCATATTTAATTGAATTTATTTTATTTTCCGTGACACCGTGACAAATAATCACAGTGTTTTTCGTAGGGCAAGGTTGTAAAAGTATGCCTTTAATTGGATAGCCGTTAGGGGAATCGATTGTAAATTCATCTCTTTTCACGTGATTATACCAGTTTTCATCAAATCGATTCGCTTTCAATTCTCGATCTAATATAAAATCGTCATCTTTCTTTTGGATGTACATAAGACGATTTGTTAATGCAAAACCAAAAATTGTAGTCAGTACACTAGCTGTCATTGTAATGAAAGTTGAAAACCAAAGAATTTTACGTTTTTTCTTTTTCATCTAGGACTCCTCCTTCGCATTTTTGATAATATGTATAAAGACAATAAATTTTGAAAAGTCGAAAATGAACGCAAATTAACAAAAAAATGTTGATTATGAAACAAAATATAACATATCATTTGGTAGAATAATATTGCACGGTTTTGAATTGTTTTCTACTAATACATTTTTAGTTTCTAGGATTCACACAAAATCGTGTATACAATGTAAACTGAAATTGGGGGAGATGTTCATGTTAAATGATGTAGTTATTGTAAGTGCGGTTAGAACAGCAATAGGTTCTTTCCAAGGTTCGTTAAAAGATGTCCCTGCCACAACATTAGGCGCGATTGTCATTAAAGAAGCGTTACGTCGTGCAGGAATTCAACCGGATCAAGTGGATGAAGTCATCATGGGAAATGTTCTGCAAGCAGGGTTAGGACAAAATCCAGCTCGCCAAGCAGCAATAGAAGCGGGACTTCCAAAAACAGTTCCGGCTATGACAATTAATAAAGTTTGTGGTTCCGGTTTAAAGACGGTACACCTTGCCTCACAAGCCGTTGCAGTAGGTGAAGCCGACATCGTTGTGGCTGGCGGGTTTGAAAATATGAGTCAAGCACCTTATCTATTAAAAAATGCTCGCTCCGGCTTTAAAATGGGCAATCAAAACCTAATTGATAGCATGATTCATGATGGATTATGGTGTGCATTTAACGATTATCATATGGGGGTAACAGCAGAAAATTTAGCTTCTCAATATCATATTACGCGACAAGAACAAGATGAGTTCGCGGCACGTTCCCAAGCTCGTGCAGCAAAAGCGATTGAGGAAGGGAAATTCAAAGATGAAATTGTGCCAGTAGAAATTCCTCAACGCAAAGGGGATCCAATTATTTTCGATGCAGATGAATTTGTACGCCCTGGCACAACGGTAGAAAAATTATCCGCATTACGTCCAGCTTTCAAAAAAGATGGAACAGTCACTGCTGGAAACGCTTCCGGAATTAACGATGGTGCTGCAGCAGTTGTGGTCATGTCTAAGAAAAAAGCGGAAGAGTTAGGAATTAAACCGCTCGCTTCGATTGTGGCAAACGCTGCAGTTGGGGTAGATCCTGCGATTATGGGTATTGGTCCAGCTGAAGCTGTTCGAAAAGCTTTAAAGAAAGCTGACTTAACGCTCGATCAAATCGATTTAATTGAAGCAAATGAAGCTTTCGCAGCTCAGTCTATTGCTGTTGATCGCGAACTTCACTTTGATTCTGATAAACTAAATGTAAATGGTGGAGCAATTGCCCTTGGACATCCAATCGGTGCAAGTGGAACACGTATTTTAGTGACGCTTCTTCATGAAATGCAAAAACGAGATGTGAAGTACGGGCTTGCCACACTTTGCATTGGTGGTGGACAAGGAGTCGCAACAATTATTCAACGATAAGCTGTTGTTTCCACCGCAAAAAAGTAAGCAGGTGAGAATATGGCTAAAAAGAATAAGAACACTAATCATCAAGCAACAAATGAAGGGATTACTCTTCAAGATCAACTAGATAGCGAGTTAATCGCAAAATTAAAAGAAGCAAAGAAAGAATTAGCCGCTGAGGAAAAAAGAAAAGAGGAAGAACGACAAGCACAGCTCGAATTTGAAAGAAAACAGCGGGAGAAAAATATGAGCTTTGCAGAATTGCTTGAAAAGTATGGAGATAAAGGCTCTAAGTACTAATAAAAAGGTGTCGCAAAATAATGCGACACTTTTTTCATTTAGTGTGCTTAAAGATTGATTCGTATCTCTGTCTCGGTAATGAGTTCTTCAATCATCATACCTCAATCTACGTATCACATACATAAAAGGGAATTTCCAGAAAAAACGCCCTGCGCTTATTTTTTCTTGCGAAGGGCGTAAGTAATAAACAAAATAATAAACCAAATCGGAGTAAGTAAAACCGCTATTCTTGTTTCTTCGGAAATCAACATCACGACTAATACAGCCACAAAAAATATCAACACAATATAATTTACAAATGGTGCAAGAGGAGCTTTAAAAATGGATGTTTTATGTAAATCCGGTCTTTTCCTTAAATAAATTATATGAGCAATTAAAATAATGCTCCAAACCCAAATAAAACAGATAGCACTAATTGTGGTGACAATACTAAAAGCTGTATCTGGAATAACATAACTTAATAGAGCCCCTATTGAAACAACGATGGAAGAAATGAAAAGTGCATTACCAGGGACAAAGTTTTTATTTAATGTTGATAGGAATTTAGGCCCTAAATGGTTTTTACTTAAATTAAACATCATGCGGCTTGTTGAAAATAAACCACTATTCCCGGCGGAAGCTGCTGATGTTAACACAACGAAATTGATAATGCCGCTAGCCAATGGAATTCCCGCCAAAGTAAAGACTTGTACAAACGGGCTATTGGCAGCACTTAATTCAGTCCAAGGATTAATACATAAAATAACAAAAATGGCTCCTACGTAAAACAGCAATATACGAACAGGAATTTTATTGATTGCAGAGGGTATATTTTTTTCGGGATTCGAAGTCTCCGCAGCCGCTACCCCCACAAGTTCAACCCCTACAAATGAGAATACAACCATTTGGAATGCAAAAAGGAACCCAATCATACCATTAGGAAAAATTCCACCATGACTCCAAATATTGCTTACTGACACATGACCAGTATCCGTTTCAAATCCAATCATGATTAAGAAAAAACCGATTACAATTAAAGCAATAATCGTAATTACTTTAATAATTGCAAACCAAAATTCCAACTCTCCAAATAGTTTTACAGTTAATAGATTCAATAAGAGCAATAAAATAATCGCAATCAATGTTGGAATCCATTGAGGGATATCGAACCAATAACGAACATATACACCAACAGCAATCACATCAGCCATCGCTGTCATAATCCAGCAGAACCAATATGTCCATCCTGTTACATACCCTGCCCAAGAACCTATATAATCTGTAGCGAAATCGGTAAAGGATTGATACCCAGCATTGGATAACAGCATCTCTCCTAGGGAACGCATCACAAAAAATAGGGCAGTCCCAACAATAAGATAAACTAATAAAATGGATGGACCTGCTTTAGAAATTGCAGCACCAGATCCTAAAAACAGTCCGGTACCGATTGTTCCCCCGATTGCAATTAATTGTACATGCCTGTTTTTTAATTCTCTTTTTAATTCTTTCTGTTTCATCTTGTTGCCCCCAAGACTCGTTAACTAGGAAAGGAATGACAATTTGCGCTTTCCTAATCTTAGTTATCACTTTTATTAAACAAAATCATCATTTTTTTTGATGGTAACTTCAAAAGTTTATCAATAAACTATTTTTCTTTCAATATCTTATATCGAAATAGAATTCGTAAACGTAATTTTGAGTAGAAAATACCAACGAGACGAGAATTTTTAACAAGGTTTTGACACTGCTCGTATTATCATCCCGGAACTAACAAGAGCTCAAGCGGTAAAAGTAATAAACATGCTTTTCAAACGAGGGCCATTAACTAATGTAGAAACTCCAACGTTTTTAGATGTTCCAAAAACACATTGGGCGTTCAGCGAAGTGGAAGAAGCAGTAAGAGAGCATGATATATTATTAGATGATAATAGATAAAAAGAAAAACAACCTAGCATATAGAAGCTAGGTTGTTTTTTTGGGTGCGCCTGGCATGGATGTAATCTATAGGGTGCAAGTCCCGAGCCGTGAAGGCAGAAGTAACGGTTAGCTTAACGCAAGGGTGTCTGTGGTGACGCGGAATCTGAAGGAAGCGAGCGGCAAACTTCCGGTCTGAGGAACACGAACTTCATACAAGGCTAGGTATCATTGGATGAGTTTGCACAACAAAACAAAGTCCTTTCTGCCGAAGGTGATACAGAGTAAATGAAGCAGATAGATGGAAGGAAAGATTACATTCTTACCCAGGGAGGTCTGATGGATACGTGAAGTACACTTCATAACCTACTTAGTGATAAGTAGCTGAACCATCAGAAGTCAGCAGAGGTCATAGTATTAGTTGGTCTAGAACAACTGAGAAGGACCGAACAATTAAGAGAGAATAGCCCTTGGCATTCAGTGAGTCATGATGAACACAGAAAACGTAGTACCTCACTTGAGGGAGGAAGCGGTGAATCCCGTGGGGGACCTCTTGGAGGGTGGAGTGACCACTGGCATAAGAAGACAAGCTATTCACGGAAGGAGAATAACGATGCTTTTGAATCAAATCCTGTCACGGGAGAACATGCTTCAAGCACTAAAACGTGTAGAACAGAATAAAGGAAGCCACGGAGTAGATATGATGCCCGTACAAAATCTACGACAGCACATAGTTGAAAACTGGCTATCGATTAAAGAAGCAATTCTCAAGGGAACTTATGAACCGATGCCAGTCCGCAGAGTCGAAATCCCGAAACCTGATGGCGGTGTTCGTTTACTAGGAATCCCTACCGTAACAGACCGTTTGATTCAACAAGCAATCGCCCAAGTACTTTCAAAAGTGTATGACCCTACATTCTCTGAAAACAGCTACGGATTTCGACCAAACCGAAGTGCTCATGATGCGGTGAGGAAAGCGAAAGAATATATAAGAGATGGATATCGATGGGTTGTAGATATGGACTTGGAGAAATTCTTTGATAAGGTCAACCATGACAGATTAATGGGTACACTCGCGAAGAGAATCCAAGATAAACCATTACTGAAATTGATTCGTAAGTATTTACAATCGGGCGTCATGATTAATGGTGTGGTGTCAAGCACATTAGAAGGAACTCCACAAGGAGGACCATTAAGTCCGCTACTATCTAACATTGTACTAGATGAACTAGATAAAGAATTGGAAAGAAGAGGACACAAATTCGTTCGATATGCGGATGACTGTAACATTTACGTGAAAAGTAAACGAGCAGGACTTCGCACAATGGCAAGTATCCAGCGATTTATTGAAGGAAAACTACGACTGAAAGTAAATGAAAAGAAATCAGCGGTCGACCGTCCATGGAAACGTAAGTTTCTAGGATTTAGCTTTACCTATCATAAAGAGCCAAAGGTTCGTATCGCAAAAGAAAGCCTTAAACGAATGAAGAATAAAGTTCGTGAAATCACATCACGCAAGATGCCCTACCCGATGGAATACCGCATTCAGAAACTGAATCAATATCTAATGGGATGGTGTGGATATTTTGCGTTAGCAGACACCAAATCTATATTCCCTGAATTAGATAAATGGATTCGTAGAAGACTTCGAATGTGTCTATGGAAGAACTGGAAGAAACCGAAAACAAAGATACGCAACCTTATTCAACTTGGCGTACCACAATGGCAAGCGTATGAATGGGGAAATACTCGGAAGAGTTATTGGCGTATTTCAAAAAGTCCAATATTACACAGAACCCTTGGTAACTCCTATTGGAGAAACCAAGGGCTGAAAAGTCTTGAAGCTCGTTATGAAAACTTGCGTCAATTATCTTAATTGAACCGCCGTATACGGAACCGTACGTACGGTGGTGTGAGAGGACGGGAGTTAATCGCTCCCTCCTACTCGATTGCGCCCGGCATGTACATGAACTATAGGGTGTAAGTCCCGAACCCCGAAGACAGAAGTAGAGGTTAGCCAAGAGCAAGGGTGTCCGTGGTGACGCGGAATCTGAAGGAAGCTGGAGGCAAAACACCGGTCCGAGGAACACGAACCTCATATAAGGCTAGGTATGATTGAGTGAGTTTGCCAAACAAAACAAAGCTCTTTCTGTCGAAGGTCATATCGAGTAAATGAGGCGGATAGATGGTGTGAAAGTGCATGTACTTACCCGGGGAGGTCTGGCGGATAGGTGAAGTACGCTTCATAACCTACTTAGTGATAAGTAGCTGAACCGTCAGAAGTCAGCAGAGGTCATAGTATTAGTTGGTTTAGAACTACTAAGAAGGACCGAACAATTAAGAGAGAATAGCCCTTGGCATTCAGTGAGTCATGATGAACACAGAAAACGTAGTACCTCACTTGAGGAAGGAAGCGGTGAATCCCGTGGGGGACCTCTTGGAGGGTGGAGTGACCACTGGCATAAAGAGAACAGCTATTCACGGAAGTTATATAAAGACTTGCGTCAATGATCTTAATTGAACCGCCGTATACGGAACCGTACGTACGGTGGTGTGAGAGGACGGGAGTTAATCGCTCCCTCCTACTCGATGCAATTTAAAAAGATTTTCGATTCAACAAATATTTTATAAAAAAATATACCTTGAGACAAAAAATAAAAGTAATGGCACCAGCCGTATCAATTAAAACATCATCAAATACACCGGTACGTCCATCAACGAAAGTTTGGTGATATTCATCTAACATGGCAATGAAGAATGTAACTACACAAGAAATAATCGCTGCAAATGTCCATTTCAAGCGACGAAATAGCAAATATAATAGCACAGCAACGATTCCATAGCCAATAAAATGCAATGCTTTACGAATTAAAAATTCAACAAAATAATAATATCCACGGGTTTCGACAGAAATAGTTCTTCCCCAATATGTTACTTCAATTTTACTTAACAAGTCATAAAAAGGTTGGTTGCTTAGAAGCACTCTTAATTCAGGAACAATCGTCTGCTGTTCATAAGGCATGCTAGATAAATAATATAAAACAAGGAGCGCGATGATGACAAAAAACAAATATTTTTTCATCGGTGATCGGTGTAAATATTTTGTTTAGTAATGGTTTGTATGAAAGAAAGGCCTTGAATAGTTTGTGCTTCCTCATAAGCCTTAATATTTGTCAGCAGCTGTTCCTTTGTTCTCGCTCCAACGACAATAGATGCAACAGCAGGCTGGCTTAAATTGAAGGCGATAGCAGCTTTATGGACGGAGCCGAATTCCTTTTCGATTTTTTCTAAAATTGAAACGAGCTCCTCTTTAGAATAGTTTAAATAGGAGTTGATTTTTTCCACCCGTCTTTTCCATTCATTCGTCAATAATCCTTGTGCGATAGAGCCTCTTGTGACAACCGAAACTTTCTTTTCTTCAAAAAACGGGAAAAATTCTTCCGGACGGCGGTCGAAAATACTGTATTGCATCATATTTGAAATTCCGTTGCTTTTTTCAAAAAACGGCTGAAACACATTTGGACGAATGGAGGAGATGCCGTATTCGCGGATGAGGCCTTCTTGTTTTAATTTTTCAAAGGTTTCAATGATGTCGTCCCACGGATCGTCAATGGTGCCCCCATGAAGTTGATATAAATCGATATAATCGGTTTTTAATCGGCGGAGGCTGTCTTTGATGCCTTCTTCGATATGCTCTTTTGAGGCATCCCAGTACCAGCCGTCGCCCTTTTCATTCCAGCGGTTTCCCACTTTTGTGGCGATGTAGACTTGATCGCGGTAAGGTTTTAAACATTCCCCGACAACTTCTTCATTGACGCCTTTATCATAAAGATCTGCCGTATCAAAATAATTGATGCCGTGCTCAAGGGCGGCTTCAATCACTGGTCTTGCCTCGTCCACTGATGTCGGCAGAGACATGCATCCTAAACTAAGTTCAGAAATTTCAAAAGCGCTTGATCCTAATCTTCTTTTTCTCATGGAATCCCCCGCATTCTTTCGTTTTCTCTCACTTATGGTCATAAAAAAATTATCATAAAACGCATTCAAAAGCTAGCAATAGCAAGGGGTTGGAGAATACGGATCATTCATTTAAATTAAACGCCCATCATGAGCACTATCTATCTTTCAATAAAGAGGTTGAATCATTGCCGAATCCGAGAATCCCATTGAAAGAACAGCAGCGAATCGTTGCGAATTATCGTGAAAAATCAGCTGAAATCAAAGAAAAGATGGCTCGATTGAAAAAAAGTTGGATTCGGCAAAATTGAAAAGCTTTGAAGCAATGGGGCTTGGAAATACATTTTCAATTAAGGCTATCCACGCGGAATGGGAATAACTCATTCCGCGATTGAATATGGGACGGTAGAGCAATTGATGATATGCTTTCCCATTTTTTGAAATACCCAAAATGGGACTTCAGGATGGGATGATTGCATTATAGTAAATTGGAAGGGAATACTTTTGGAGATTATTTCGCATAAAGGTAATCAGATTCTTCAAAAACTTTCTAAAGAGCATACCTAATTTCAAAGCACACTTATTATTTTATTCTATTAGAAAAGATTGAATCGAATAGGTAGCTTTCTTCTTGTTAGACATTCGAGAATAATGGTGGGAAGAAAATGAGACTTAAAAAACATTGTCATTTATTGCCGAATGTCCGATGTTGTAAAATAATGTAAAATATAATAAAAGTAATAGTGGGATTTTACATTTGGGAGGTCTAATGAGTGACAACACCATATCAGAGCAAATACTTTGCTTATGAATTAACGAAACAAAATTCCTCACATTCGATAGGGCGGTTAAGTCAATCACTCATTAATGCGACGGTGGATTTAAATCCACATCAGGTGGAAGCAGCTTTATTCGCCTTTCGTGCTCCATTAGAGAGAGGAGCGATCTTAGCGGATGAAGTAGGATTAGGAAAAACAATTGAAGCGGGACTTATTATTAGTCAATTGTGGGCAGAAAGAAAGCGGAATATTCTTATTATCGTGCCACCTCCACTAAGAAAACAATGGAATCAAGAACTTTGGGAAAAGTTTTATATCCCATCTATTATTCTAGAAAGTAAAAACTTCAACGAGATGGTACGTTCTGGTCATCGGAATCCTTTCTTGCAACAAGATCAAATTGTTATCACTTCGTATCAATACGCTCGAAATAAAGCGGATATGCTACAAAAAGTAAATTGGGATTTAATTGTCTTTGACGAAGCGCATCGTATGCGGAATGTGTATAAAAAATCAAATAAAATTGGACGTACATTGAGAGCGGCAACAGCTGGTTATCCGAAAATCTTATTGACGGCGACGCCATTACAAAACTCTTTAATGGAATTATACGGGCTTATTAGCTTTATCGACCCTCATATTTTTGGAGATGAAACAACGTTTAGACGTCAATTTGCCCGCGGCACGAAAGAAATGTCGGAAATGGATTTTATTGATTTAAAGCAACGTATTAAGCCTGTTTGTCATCGTACGTTAAGACGGCAAGTTACCGAGTATGTGAATTATACACAGCGTATTCCGATTACTCAGGAGTTTATGCCAACGAATGCGGAATGGGAATTATACGAAAAAGTATCTGCGTACTTGCAGAGAGAACAACTTTTTGCGTTACCGACAAGCCAAAGGGCATTAATGACATTAGTTGTCCGGAAATTGCTGGCATCTTCTTCCTTCGCTATTTCTGACACATTGCTTTCTCTAATTAAACGACTTGAGCAGTTACTACTGGAACTAGAGCGAGGAAAAACAGAAATAGCAGCAGAGCATTCGGACGTTTATGCAGATGTAGATGAATTTGATGATACAATGGAAGAGTGGGGAGAAGAGGAACAGTCATCATACACAGGTGAATTATCGCTAGATGAAATGAAACGCCTTATTCAAGAAGAAAAACAAGAATTAGAAGCATATTACTTGCTAGCTAAATCGATTAAAGAAAATTCAAAAGCGGAAGCATTGTTAATTGCGCTTGAAAAAGGATTTGAGAAATTAAGAATGCTAGGTGCAAATGAAAAGGCGGTGATTTTTACAGAATCACGAAGAACGCAAGCTTATTTACGTGAATTTCTCGAGCGCAACGGCTACGCTGGCAAGATTGTATTATTTAATGGAGAAAACCAAGATGAACAGGCGAAGCAAATTTATGAACAATGGCTAGAAAAACATCAGCACGATGACAAAATTACCGGTTCGAAAACTGCGGATATGCGTGCAGCCCTTGTTGAATATTTCAAAGAACAAGCGTCGATTATGATTGCGACAGAATCGGCATCAGAAGGGATTAACTTGCAATTTTGTAGTTTAGTCGTTAACTATGATTTGCCTTGGAATCCACAGAGGATTGAACAGCGGATCGGCCGTTGTCACCGTTACGGTCAAAAGCATGATGTCGTTGTGATTAACTTCTTAAACCATAAAAATGAAGCCGATAAAAAAGTGTATGAAATTCTCTCAGAAAAATTCCGCTTGTTTGAAGGAGTGTTTGGTTCTTCAGATGAGGTACTAGGGTCGTTAGAATCTGGTGTCGATTTTGAAAAACGAATTCAACAAATCTATCAAACTTGTCGCACCGCAGAAGAAATTGAACAAGCATTTAAAAATTTACAAGCGGAGCTGGATGAGCAAATACAATTAAAAATGAAAGAAACGCGTATGCATTTATTGGAAAATTTTGATGATGAGGTAAGAGAAAAACTACGTGACCATTACCATCAAACGAGCTTACATCTCAATCGCATGGAACGCTACCTTTGGAATCTATCGAAATATGAAGGTGCGAGGGAAGCAACGTTTGATGATGAAACATTGAGTTTTGTCAAAGAGCATGAAACATATCAAATGATTTCGCAAGTGAAAAAGCAAGACAGACCAAATGTTCATCACTATCGTTTTTCTCATCCGCTTGCACAAAAATGGATTGAGCAAGCAAAGAAGAGAAAACTCATACCAAAAGAAATTACGTTCCGTTATTCTGATTATGAAGGGAAAGTTAGTATATTAGAGCGATTGATAGGGAAAGAAGGGTGGCTATCGTTAGATTTGCTTCATGTCGAATCGCTAGAAAATGAACAGCACCTTGTTTTTTCAGCGATGGATTTAGAAGGACAGCAACTCGATCAAGAAATGTGCGAAAAAATGTTTGAACTACCTGCTGTTGAAGGGGAAGCGATTGAGCTTTCCGAGTCGATTTGCAATACGCTTCGCCGTATTAGTGAAGGACAACAAGAAGCAATCTTAAATGAAATTATGGAAAGGGCATCGGCTTATCTTGATTCAGAGTTAGAAAAGCTGGAAAAATGGTCACAAGACTTGAAAAATAAGCTCGAAAAAGATATAGATGAAATGACAGTTGAAATTGAACATTTAAAAAGAGAAGCAAAACTGACGCGCAATCTAGCAGAAAAGCTTGAAATGAATAAGCAAATTAAGGAACTTGAAAAGAAGCGAAACGAGATGCGGCGAAATCTCTATGATCAGCAAGATGAAATTGATGAACAAAAAGATCGACTATTCGAAGAAGTAGAGAAAAGGCTAGAACAGCGCACCTCAACAGAACATCTTTTTACGATAAAATGGAGAATCGTGTAACAATAGGAGGGAGTACATTGGCTCAAAAACAAAGATTAGAACTAACATGGATTGGCAAAGACGAACAACCGAAGCTCGAACCGCGCATTCTTCTCGAAGATCCGGAGCTTTCTTATCATGCGAAGGAACGAGTGACGGAAAATGATATCTTTGATAATCGCCTTATTTTCGGCGATAACCTATTAGCATTGAAAGCATTGGAACAAGAGTTTACGGGAAAGATTAAGTGTATTTATATCGACCCGCCGTATAATACAGGAAGTGCCTTTGAGTATTATGATGATAGTTTAGAACATAGCGCGTGGTTGAATCTAATGAAACCTAGGTTAGAAATTTTGAAAAAACTGTTATCTGAGGACGGTTTTATATTTATACAGATTGATGATTATGAAGCAGATTATTTAAAAGTGCTTTGTGATGAAGTTTTCGGAAGAGGAAACTTTAGAAATCGTTTTTATGTCTCCAGGACTATAAAAACGAATAATAGTCAAAATGAATATTTAAAATCTTACAATAACGCAGTGGAGCAGATTTTATGTTATGCAAAAAGCGAAAAAAGTCGATTAAATAAGGTTTACAAACCTTCTGATGACAAAAAGCACTTGGAAGGACAGTGGAAAACTTTTTATCAACGCGATGACAGAAAAACTATGCAATATGAAATACTTGGTGAAACGTTAGATAGCGGCCATTGGATATGGAGCAAGGAAAAAGCGTATGAGGCTGTGGAAAATTACAAGAGATATGAAGAATATTGCAAAAAAAATGGGTTTATCGAGTTAAAGGATTATTGGGAAATGAGAGGAAAAACAGAGTCGTATATTAAAAAAGTAGAAGGAAGTCAAGCAAAGGATAAAGGAATTAGATATTGGATTCCGCCTAAAGGTGGGATAATGATCAATAATAACTGGACCGATTTATTAACATATGAGAATAATGGATATTTTCCAACGGCGAAATCAGAAAAGACAATAAAAAGAATAATTGAACTTGCAACAAACGTAGGAGATTGGGTTCTTGATTCGTTTGCTGGCTCTGGTACGACTGGAGCGGTAGCTCATAAAATGAAACGGCGTTGGATAATGATTGAGCTTGGTGAGCATTGCCATACGCATATTATTCCGCGCATGAAACAAGTCATTGATGGGACCGATCAAGGCGGGATAAGTAAAGCGGTGAATTGGAAAGGTGGGGGCGGTTTTCGCTATTACAAGTTAGCGCCAAGTTTATTAAAGAAGGATAAATTTGGGAATTGGGTTATTAATCCGGAATACAATGCGGAAATGCTGGCGGAAGCGATGTGCAAACATGAAGGATTTACGTACAATCCAGACCCGGAAGTGTTTTGGAAGCAAGGTCAATCGACGGAGAACGATTTTATTTATACAACAACACAGCTTGTCACGCAACAAATGGTTGAGGGAATCGTTGAACAAATGAAAGAACATGAAACATTGTTAATTTGCTGTAAAGCATATAACGTTAACGTTGAGGATTTCCCGCAAGTGACGATTAAAAAAATTCCGCAAGCTATTTTAAACAAATGCGAGTTTGGTCGCGATGATTACAGTTTAAAAATTAATGAATTACCAATGAAAGAAAAAGAACCGGAACAATTAGAGCTATTTTAGTTATGAATCGCATTGTGAAAGCTGCTTTATCCCGGCTTAACCTTTGAAAACCGCAAAAAGAATCACTAAGCCCAGGGCAGACCCCATAGCCATCAACTTAAGAAAACTTTTTTTTCATCATCAGCGAATCTTTCATATCCTTTCGCGTTTCAATTTCTTCTCCTAATCCGATGGAATACCGGAAAGGGAAGAAAGTTATTTCTTAACTTGACGTGCATGGGGCAGAACCCGCAACACAATATGAACATACATTGATGCACAAAACGATCGACTATTTGAAGAAGCAGAGAAAAAGTTGGAGTAGTGCATCTAAACAGAACATCTTTTTTTGTGATAACATTGGAGAATCGTGTAACAATAGGAGGGAGTACATTGGCTCAAAAACAAAGATTAGAACTAACATGGATTGGCAAAGACGAACAACCAAAGCTCGAACCGCGCATTCTTCTTGAAGATCCGGAGCTTTCTTATCATGCGAAGGAACGAGTGACGGAAAATGATATTTTTGATAACCGGCTTATTTTCGGCGATAACCTGTTAGCATTGAAAGCATTGGAACAAGAGTTTACGGGAAAGATTAAGTGTATTTATATCGACCCGCCGTATAATACAGGAAATGCGTTTGAACATTATGATGATGGATTGGAGCATTCAGCCTGGTTATCATTAATGAAGCCAAGGCTCGAAATTTTAAGAAATTTACTTTCAAATGATGGAAGTATATGGATTTCTATAGATGCGGACGAAAGTCATTATTTGAAAGTGCTATGTGATGAAATTTTTGGACGTAGAAATTTCGTGGATGAGGTAATTTGGCAAAGGGCCTATTCGCCAATTAATTTGAAGAAAACGTTATCAAGAAGTCATGATACAATATTAGTCTACGCTAAAGAAATAGAAGGGTTTCAATTGAATAAATTACCAAGGGGAGAAGATGCCAACAATAGATATTCAAATCCAGATAACGATCCTAGAGGACCTTGGATGTCGGATAATTTATCAGTAGGTCCTGTAGTTGAGGAAAAAGTCTATGAAATAATTACGCCTAGTGGAAGAAGGGTTTTGCCGCCAGAGGGACGATGTTGGGTTTTAACCAAGGAAAGGTTTGAAGAATATCGTAAAGATAATCGAATTTGGTTTGGTAAGGATGGTAATAATGTTCCACGTATTAAACGATTCCTCTCAGAGGTAAAAGATGGGGTCACAGCAATGACATTATGGCTTAGAGATGAGGTAGGAGATAATCAAGAAGCTAAAAGAGAAGTGAAAAAATTTAATAGTAAGGAAGTATTTGCGACTCCAAAACCGGAGCGTTTAATACAAAGAATTATTCAATTAGCCACAAATGAAGGCGACTGGGTTCTTGATTCTTTTGCCGGTTCAGGTACGACCGGGGCGGTGGCGCATAAAATGGGGCGCCGCTGGATTATGATAGAACTTGGTGAGCATTGCCATACGCATATTATTCCCCGAATGAAACGGGTTATTGATGGAACGGATCAAAGCGGAATTAGTAAAGCGGTGAATTGGCAAGGTGGGGGCGGCTTCCGCTATTACAAACTGGCGCCAAGCCTGTTGAAGAAAGATAAATTTGGTAATTGGATTATCAATCCGGAATACAATGCGGAAATGCTGGCGGAAGCGATGTGCAAACATGAAGGATTTACGTACAATCCAGACCCGGAAGTGTTTTGGAAGCAAGGTCAATCGACGGAAAACGATTTTATTTATACAACAACACAGCTTGTTACGCAGCAAATGGTTGAGGGAATCGTTGAACAAATGAAAGAAAATGAAACATTGTTAATTTGCTGCAAAGCATTTAATGTTAATATCGATGATTTCCCGCAAGTGACGATTAAGAAAATTCCGCAAGCCATTTTAAACAAATGTGAATTTGGTCGCGACGATTACAGTTTAAAAATTAATGAATTACCAATGAAAGAAAGAGAAGCGGAACAATTAGAGCTATTTTAGGGGGAAGAGGTTATGAATCGTATTGTGAGTGCTATTTCATCCCGGCTTAGTCTTCGAAAACCACAAAAAGAATCACTTGAAATTCTTGCTGAAGTGATTGAACACTTCGGCTTAAATAAACATAATGATCCCGAATCTTTGAAAGAAAAGCTAGAGGCTGTTAATGGGTTATTCCCGTCAGTGACTGATTTTGAACGAGAGTTTCCTTCGCTCTGTTTTGCGTTGGCAACCGGTGTCGGAAAAACACGTTTAATGGGAGCGTTTATTGCTTACTTACATATTGCAAAAGGAATTCGTAATTTTTTTGTTTTAGCCCCTAACTTAACAATTTATGAAAAATTAATTCAGGATTTTACGCCAAATACACCGAAATATGTATTTAAGGGGCTTTCCGAGTTTGCTAATAAACAGCCAAACATTATTACCGGGGATAACTATTTTCAACAGGCGCTTTTTTTAGATGATCCAGAGATTGTGAATATTAATATATTTAATATTTCTAAGATTAATAGTGAAGTAAGAGGCGGAAAATCACCAAAAATTAAGCGGTTAAGTGAGTATTTAGGGGAGAGTTACTTCGATTATTTAAAATCCCTTCCAGACCTTGTTTTATTAATGGATGAATCGCATCGTTACCGCGCATCAGCTGGGGTCAAAGCAATTAACGAATTAAACCCGATTCTCGGTTTAGAATTAACGGCTACACCGCAAGTGGAAAGCGGAAATAAAACGATCCCATTTAAGAATGTGATTTATAGCTATCCTTTGTATAAAGCAATGGAGGATGGCTATGTGAAAGAACCGGCTGTCGCTACAAGAGAAAACTTTAATCCTGCGAAGTTTAATGAACGTGAATTAGAGCGTTTGAAATTAGAAGATGGTATTCGAGTACATGAAGAAACAAAAGTAGAATTAGAATTATACGCGCGGGAAAATAATGTAAAATTAGTGAAACCTTTTATTCTTGTCGTTGCCCAAGATACGAATCACGCCGAAGAACTTATGAATATTATTGAAAGCGATGACTTTTTTGAGGGGCGTTATAAAGGAAAAGTCATTACTGTTCATTCCAATCAGCGTGGCGAAGAAAAAGATGAAACAATTAAAGAATTACTTGCTCTTGAAGATCCAAATTCAAAAGTTGAAATTGTCATTCATGTGAACATGTTAAAAGAGGGATGGGACGTAACGAATTTGTATACAATTATTCCACTCCGTGCCGCAAACTCAAAGACGTTAGTGGAACAGTCCATTGGTCGCGGTCTCCGTCTTCCATACGGAAAACGCACAGGGGTGCCGGCAGTCGATCGTTTAACGATTATTGCGCATGATAAATTCCAAGAAATTATTGATGAGGCGAATAATCCGAATTCCATTATTCGTCGCGGGGTTGTCATTGGCCGTGATGTGGCACAGACAGAAAAGAAATTAATCATAATGGAGTCGAACGTAGAAACATCACTAATCGATGAGTTAGTGGGAATGAAGGAATCCACCACTCCCGAAGAGGAAAAGAAACTAGAAATCAAGAAAAATATTGCGGAATCCGTTGTAAGAGTCATTGCCAAGCAACAAACGTTATATAGTTCTAAACAACTAAAAGATCCTGCCGTTCAACAACAAATTATTAAAGAAGTTCGTGAAACTTATACGGTATCTCAGTTGTCTTTATTTGAAGAAGAGCCTCAAAAAATGGTTGAAGAAATGGTTGCAAAAGCAGTCGAGTTACTTCCTGATTTGTCTATTGAAATTCCGCGAATTATTTTGCAACCGACCGAAGAAATTTCATGGGGCTATCAAGATTTTGATTTAGATTACAGCTTGATTCCGAAACTGCAACCAGTTGCTGAAAATATTTTGATTGAGCATTTGCGTACTCATCAAAGAGAAGTGTTACAAATTAAAAAAGATGTAAATACAACAGAAGAGCGTTTAGAAGATTATCTTGTCTTTCACCTAATGGATTATCCGGCTGTTTCTTATGAAGATCATGCTGAGTTGTTGTATAAGCTGTCAGGCCAGTTGATTTCTTATCTTCGCAGTTATTTAAAAACAGAAGATGAAGTAAAAAATGTAGTTGTTTACAATCAAAAACGTTTCGCACAGTTGATTTATGCGCAGATGAAAGAACATTATTATGAAGAGCCAACAAATTATGAGGTCATCGTTCGAGTTGGTTTTGATACATTAAAAAGCAGCAACGTAGCCGTGGACGCCAATGAGGAAGTACGTGATTTTCGACAGCCAGTAGCAAATAAAGCGGCGATTCGCAGCATGTGTTTTGGTGGCTTTAAGAAATGCCTGTACCGAACACAAAAATTTGAATCTGACGCTGAACGAAAATTTGCGGTCATTTGTGAAAGCGATCCGTCCGTTTTAAAATGGCTGAAACCAACGCAAAATCATATCAAAATTTACTATAATCAAACACAAGCATACATCCCGGATTTCATTGTTGAAACAGATGAAAAAATGTATTTATGCGAAATAAAAGCAACTAATAAAATCGAAGAAGACCAAGAAGTTGCTCTGAAAGCGCAAGCTGCCATCACATGGTGCCAACACGCTTCCAAGCACGCCCTCGAAAATGGAGGAAAGGAATGGGTTTACTTATTAATTCCGCATGATGATGTCGATTCGAACAAGACAATTAAGGGATTAGAAGCAATTTATAAATAAAATTAGTGTAAATGATGCATTTTGACGGTAAACCCGAAATATGAGAGATAAATAAAAAACTCTCCCCTTCTAGTATATACGACGAATAGCCCTTCAATCCCAATGTTTTTCGGGATTGAGGGCTATTTTGCCGTTGCACATTTTTCACGAATTGTTTTAGACCATGGCAAATAGAGATTTAAATTTTTCTGTCTGTTGATGGATTGGTAAACGAGGGAGATCCGACAACACTTTTACTTAAGTATTGATAAAATATATACCATTTTTCATCCAAACTTAAGGCTTATTTAGGAGGATCATCATGATTACAGGAGAAATAAAAAATAAAGTTGACCAAATTTGGACAACTCTATGGACAGAAGGATTAACGAACCCGTTAACGGCGATTGAACAATTAACCTATTTGTTGTTTATAAAAAGTTTAGATGAAATCGAAATAACGAAGGAGCAGGAAGCGGAATTTTTAGGTTTGGAACATGAGAGCCTCTTCCCGAAAGATAAGCAATATCTTCGTTGGCATCAGTTTAAACAATTGGGCAGTCCAGAAGAAATGTATCGCATCGTTTCGCAAGAAGTGTTTCCGTTTATAAAAAATTTGCACGGGAATGAAGATACTGCCTTTTCAAAATACATGAAAGATGCCATGTTTCAAATCCAAAAACCAAGCACTTTGGCCAAAGTCGTGGATAGCTTGGATAATCTGCCAACCTCTGATCGAGATACAGCAGGGGATATATATGAATATTTGTTATCAAAGCTATCAACGTCAGGTACAAACGGATAATTTCGTACACCACGCCACATTATTAAAATGATGGTAGAGTTAATGAAGCCCGCCCCTGAAGATAAAATTATTGACCCGGCAATGGGATCTGCTGGTTTCTTGGTCGAAGCGATTGAATATGATTACGAAAAAGATTTCGGGGATACGCCGATTACAAAACTTGTCCGAAACATCGTTGGATTAGACCGAAAAGCAGCAAACGAAGCCTTCTCAGAATTTCTTTCTGAACAACGGCTCAATCTTCAACAAGCTAAATTTGTGGAGCTTATTATCGATTATGTAGTAAAGAATGGTATTCTTGATAAAAAGGTATTACAGCAAGAACCATTCAGAACCGTTGGAAGTATTGTTGAAGTATTTAAAGACAATAAAGCGGATGCTAAAAAAATTATTAGCATGATCGATGAAATTAATAAAAATGCAGAACAGATTATTTCATAGATTAACATTTATTTTGGTGCTCTTCATCAAAAGAGTACCTTTTTTATTGGCTTAGGTGGATGAAATCGAACGCAGTAGATAAACTTTTGTCGTGTGGATCCTTTTCGAGCTAACGGAAGAAGTTCTTGAAAGTCTTCACTTGGATATTGTGTTAACCAGCAAGGGGGCGTTCCCCATTGCGGCTTTAGCTAGTGCTTCACCACAGTTAAATTGCGACAAGGAGGCGCGTTTTGTGACCACCGCAGGGAAAGTGTTTAAGAGAATATTCCTATAAGAAGTAAGGCTGTTTCCGAAAGTGTTCGACTTTCTGGACAGCCCCTTGTAAGTATTTGGATAATTTTAATTCAATTTCTTTAGTCGTTTGTGCTGTTGGATCGAAGTTTGTTACAACAAGAACGACCGGTGAATTTTGAATAATTTCTGATTCTTCAGGAACTGCGATTGTAAGCAATCCATTTTCATCTTCACCTGGATTATATGTCAATAAGTCCTGCATTACTTGCACACCATTTACATAAACAGTTAAATAACAATTATTAGCCGATAATTCTGGAAGTGTAACTCCTACTGTTCCGGTATCGTCCATGAAATCCTTTGCGTAAATTGTTAAAGTATCCACACCTGTTACAGTAGAATTGACTAAATAAAAAAATTTTTTTACATCTGGAACAGTTGCTACAGTTGTCGAAGCATTAATTGTAAGCTTCAATATTTCCAATGCCATGGTTTTGCCTCCTTGAAGAATTTTCGTTTTATTGTATGGCGAAATTTTTTGTTTACTTGGGCATATTATAAGAAAAAACAATTAGTAACTAATTGGGTGGAGCGGAATAATGACAAATAATTTACCTAAGCCATTTTTAACAATCCCTCATTTACCACCAACAGAGTTTTCTTTTCGCCTTCCAAAAAAGATTGAAGTTTTTGAGTTTTATACGAATTCCAATGGCAAATCAAGAATCTATAGAGATCAAGATGGCATAACGAAAGGAAAAAATCAGAAAATCATGGATCCAAGTACAGTTTCCTATATGAATTTATTTATTAATGGCGTGCTGCAACCCAAAGAAAATTACGAAGTCCAACGCGGCATGATTAAGTTGAAAACCCAAGACCTACCCCCAAAAGGCGCACCGATTATTCTGCAAATGTTTAAGTTTTGAAGCATGGCTATCTTTGTTAGAGGGATGTAGATTAAAAGCTTGTTGAATGGACTGTAAATTCCTTCACAGTTGGAGTGAAATTTTACAAAGGCTTGATAATTAGGTTTGTCATAGGTTTAACATTATTCACTGAGTTGAATTTCTTCTCCTGAAAGAATGGATTATAGCTCAAACTCTTGAAGAAATAGTGAAGGATGGTGAAATCCATTCCTTCCGTTTTCTTATGCTTTTATGTCCGATGCGGTCAGTTTAAGTTTATAAAGATATATCATTCATTTCCCGGCTAGATTTCCTCGTTCTAACCGTGTTGTTGAAACCCTCATGTATAAGGCTTTCGCTGCTTTTCCATTCGTATTTCAGACATTATGAAGTGGCAGTTTTTTGCCCTGGCGATTATACCTTCAAAGGTGGCGATTATATTCCCCAAAGTGGCGATTATCGGATATCATGAAAGGGTCATTTTTTTGTCCCGGCGATTATCTTTTCGTAATTGGCGATTATACCATCAAAAGTGGCGATTATATTCCCCAAAGTGGCGATTATCGGACATCATGAAAGGCCGATTTTTTTGCCCTGGCGATTATCTTTTCGTAATTGGCGATTATACCTTCAAAGGTGGCTATTATATTCCCCAAAGTGGCGATTATCGGACATGATGTTTTTGATTGCTAGCAGTATAAAAGTATTCGTGATTCGCGCCTTGTAATCCCCTCATTCCCGCATCTCCAAGCCCCTCCAAATGCTTTAGCGTTAAAATCCCTTTTCATTTAAAAAACTAATGGTACAATGAATTCAGTATGAAGGATAAGCGAGGAATTGGTATGAAAAAATTTGAAGAAAAAACCGTTCATTCGACAGAGATTTATAAAGGAAAAGTTGTGACGTTAACAGTGGATGATGTGATTTTGCCAAATGGGAAACCTTCCAAACGGGAAATTATTCATCATCCTGGAGCAGTTGCGATTATTCCAATTACCAATGAAGGAAAGATTGTTTTAGTAGAACAATATCGAAAAGCGTTGGAACGTTCAATAATTGAAATTCCAGCAGGGAAGTTGGAACCAGGAGAAGATCCAGCCGTCTGTGCACGAAGAGAATTGGAAGAGGAAACAGGTTATGGTGCAAGAGAATTGACATATATTCAATCGTTCGCAACATCCCCTGGATTTGCAAATGAAATCATCCATCTTTTTGTGGCAAAAGATTTATATAAAATAGAAGAAAAACGAGAATTGGATGAAGATGAATTTGTATCCATCATAGAAGTAACGTTAGAAGAAGCGGAAGAAATGGTGAAAAACCAGCAAATCTATGATGCGAAAACAGCATTTAGCGTGCTTTGGGTAAAATTAAACGAAATGTAAAATTATGAAGAGCGAAATTTTGATAGAATTTACTAAAATTCGTACTAATAAACCCCGTGGACGAGCATAAGCTGTAACAACGAAAGGAGAATGCTTATGTTTCGTTCCGTACAAGTTATTCAATATGGATTTTTACTAGCAATAGGTTTTGTCAGTGGGGTTATTTGTTTCCAAGCTTTTTCTTTGGACAAGTCTATGAATCTTATTAAGTTAGTGGATCCGCGTGTGTTAGAACTATCAGATGTCACTATGTGGCAAACGATATTACCAATTGTTGCATGGGGATTACTTGTATTATTTTTTACAACTCACCCATATCTCCATTTTTTTGCTAGACTAGTAGTAGCTGTAAAGGCCACATTTTTTGGTTTCGGTTCGGTATTTTTGTTAACTCAACAAGAATCGATTCTTGTCTATAGTGTTTGGTGGTTTCCATTTCAACTAATTTATTGTATCTTACTATTAGCGCTATGTTCTGTATTTGGAACTAGAAAAGTAGGGCCGAATCGAAAGTTTGTTTTTAATAAACATTTATTTATTACATTAGTGGTTGCTTTTACAGTGATGTGCGTTGGGGAAATGTTCGTTATTTCATCTATCATTAATTAGTCCCCTAATCTTGTAATTAATTTTAGACTTTTGTTATAATGGAATGTGTTTAGGAGGGCGTCATATGGAAAGCCGTATTGATCGTATAAAAAAGCAATTACATAGTGCTGGCTATAAACTGACGCCACAGCGTGAAGCGACAGTTGCAGTACTATTAGAACATGAAGAGGATCATTTAAGCGCAGAAGATGTATATCTATTAGTAAAAGAAAAAGCGCCTGAAATTGGTCTAGCTACCGTGTACCGCACTCTAGAATTATTAACAGAACTAAAAATTGTCGATAAAATTAATTTTGGAGATGGCGTTTCCAGATATGATCTTCGACAAGAAGGTGCAAAACATTTCCATCATCACCTAGTATGTATTGAGTGTGGTTCAGTAGATGAAATTCAAGAAGACTTATTAGAAGAAGTAGAAATGGTAGTAGAAAAGCGATGGAATTTTATCATTAAAGACCATCGTCTCACATTCCATGGAATTTGTCATCGTTGCCAAGAAAAACATGATCATGAAGATGAGTAATCCCTAAATAGGTGATCCCTATTTAGGGATTTTTTGTCGAATAATCGTTAGAAATTCAAATGCTTTCGAAATCCGTTGAAATACTTGCAGAATTGTAAAGTTTGCACGATTTTTCGTAATAAAATGCAGAATGATGATTATAGAGAATATCAATTATTTAGGATTTCTTGCATCTGATTCCTAATAAAAA
The DNA here is from genome assembly GCF_038004345.1 of Ureibacillus sp. FSL W8-0352. Classification (NCBI taxonomy): domain Bacteria; kingdom Bacillati; phylum Bacillota; class Bacilli; order Caryophanales; family Caryophanaceae; genus Ureibacillus; species Ureibacillus sp. FSL W8-0352. The sequence goes on from NZ_JBBOQT010000001.1 coordinate 296,993, forward strand.
AATGTTAAATCTTGTATGCTTTCATAAAAATCTCTATCATTTTATATAAAGGGAAGGGACAGGTGAGAAAAAATGAAAGAAGCGCAAGAAGCCGTCCTAGATTATCTCCATTTTCTAAGAGTTGAACGGCAATATTCTGAAAATACGTTAGCATCTTATAGAAGGGATTTAGAAGATTATATTGAACATTTACATAAAGGGCAAAAATTAGAGCGGTTAAATGATGTTGATCGTACTAGAATTCTAGTCTATTTGGAGCATTTAAGGGATAATGGCAAATCTTCTCGAACGATTGCCCGCCACATTTCATCAATCCGTTCATTCCATCAATTTTTATTAAGGGAAAAAATCACTGATCATGATCCTACAGTACATTTGGAAATGCCTCAAATTGAAAAGACATTGCCGAAAGTGTTATCCATTGCAGAAATCGAAGCATTAATACATGCACCTGATCGTTCCAAACCCCAAGGCATCCGTGATGTGGCTATGATTGAATTGCTCTATGGTACGGGTATGCGGATTAGTGAATGTATTGAACTTAATTTAGAAGATGTGCATTTATCGATGGGATTTGTGCGCATTTATGGAAAAGGTGGAAAAGAGCGAATTGTTCCTCTAGGAAAGAGCGCACTTTATGCATGTGAAACATATTTGCAACAAGCTCGCCATCTGTTGCAAGGGAATTATCCAAAAACAGATGCGTTCTTCATTAACCGTAGAGGAAAACGTTTAACGCGGCAAGGATGTTGGAAACTACTGAAACAGCATGCTTTAGCTGCAAATATCAAAAAGGAAATGACTCCCCATACTTTGCGGCATAGCTTTGCTACACATTTAATTGAAAACGGAGCGGATCTCCGCTCGGTACAAGAAATGTTAGGACATGCGGACATTTCTACAACACAAATTTATACACATATTAGTAAAATAAGACTTTCAGAAGTATATAAGCAATTCCATCCTCGTGCGTAGATTGTTAATGATAAGGAGGAAAAAAATGAAACCATTTAAAAGAATTCATTTAATCGTATTGGATTCAGTAGGAATTGGGGAGGCACCAGATGCAGAGAAATTCGACGATGTTGGAAGCGATACGTTAGGTCATATAGCAGAAGAAATGAATGGGTTACGCATGCCCAATATGGAGGCGTTAGGTTTAGGAAATATCCGAGAAATAAAAGGTATAAAAAAGGTTTCTAGACCGAAAGCCTATTACGGAATGATGCAAGAAGCTTCAGCAGGAAAAGATACGATGACCGGTCATTGGGAGATTATGGGGTTACGAGTAGATCAACCTTTTAAAGTATATCCAAATGGTTTCCCGGATGACTTAATTAAGCAGCTAGAAGAGAAAACGGGGCGTAAAGTAATTGGGAATAAACCTGCAAGCGGAACCGCCATTATTGAAGAACTAGGACAGGAGCATATGGAGACGGGAGCAATTATTGTCTATACATCCGCTGATCCAGTTCTTCAAATTGCTGCCCATGAAGACATTGTCCCATTAGAAGAACTTTATAAAATTTGTGAAATTGCACGAAATCTAACTCTAGAGCCGGAGTATCTAGTTGGGCGTGTGATTGCTCGACCTTTTGTAGGAACACCTGGAAACTTTACTCGCACTGCGAATCGACATGATTATGCAATCAAGCCGTTTGGAAGAACGACGATGAATGAACTTAAAGATCAAGGTTTTGAAGTGATTGCCCTTGGGAAAATTTCGGATATCTATAACGGTGAAGGAGTAACGGAAGCCATTCGCACGAAAGATAATATGGACGGAATGGATAAATTAGTAGAAGTGTTGAAACGAGATTTCCACGGATTAAGTTTTTTAAATTTAGTAGATTTCGATGCGTTGTATGGACATCGGCGAGACCCAATTGGTTATGGAAAAGCGTTGGAGGAATTCGATCAGCGATTACCAGAAGTGCTCGAGTTGTTAAAAGAAGACGATTTACTCATCATTACGGCAGATCACGGAAATGATCCAACCTTTAAAGGAACAGACCATACTCGTGAATATGTACCATTGCTCGTATATTCGAAAAGATTCAAAGAAACAGGAGATTTAGGTTTGAGAAAAACTTTTGCGGACATTGCAGCAACAATTGCTGAAAACTTTAATGTTCCCGCACCGGCGAATGGTACGAGCTTTTTGTCTAATTTAATTTAACGGGGTGAGTCAAATGAGAATGGTGGATATTATTGAGAAAAAGAGAGATGGGAAGGAGCTTTCAACAGAAGAAATTCAATTTTTTGTCAAAGGATATACAGAAGGTTCAATCCCAGATTATCAAGCTGCAAGTTTACTGATGGCCATTTATTTTCAAGATATGACAGAAAGAGAACGAACAGATTTAACAATGGCGATGGTAGAATCGGGGGATACCATTGATTTATCTGCCATACAAGGAGTTAAGTGTGATAAACATTCTACAGGTGGTGTTGGAGATAAAGTGACTATTTGTTTATCTCCTATGGTGGCTGCTTGTGGAGTTCCAGTTGCGAAAATGAGTGGACGCGGGTTAGGACATACTGGTGGAACGATTGATAAACTTGAATCTATTCCTGGTTTTCAAGTGGAACTATCTAGCGGCGAGTTTATTCAACAAGTCAATAACATCAAAATGGCAGTTGTTAGCCAAAGCGGAAATTTAACGCCCGCGGATAAAAAAATCTATGCTTTAAGAGATGTGACAGGTACCGTACCTAGCATTCCTCTCATTGCGAGTTCCATTATGTCCAAAAAAATTGCGAGTGGTGCTGATGCCATTGTTTTAGATGTAAAAGTCGGTGAAGGGGCATTTATGAAAACGGTCGAAGAGGCAGAAAAGTTAGCCCATGCAATGGTGAAAATCGGCAATCAATTAGGAAGAAGAACGATTGCTATTTTATCCGATATGAGTCAACCGCTCGGCTATGCTGTCGGAAATGCCCTTGAAGTAAAAGAAGCAATTGAAGTGCTAAAAGGGAATGGCCCGGAAGATGTAAAAGAGCTTTGTTTAACCCTTGGCTCACAAATGGTTTATCTTAGTGGCAAAGCACAAACCCTTGAAGAGGCTAGGACGAAGATGGAAAATGTATTAGCAAACGGAAAAGCATTGGAAGTGTTTAAAGCATTTATTGCTTCTCAAGGTGGAAATCCATCAATTGTGGATGACCCAACTTTATTACCACAGGCAAAATTTCAAGTTGAGATTCCAGCAACTGAGTCAGGTCATGTAGAAAAAATAATTGCCAACGAAATCGGTGTAGCCGCTATGCTTTTAGGGGCTGGAAGGGCAACAAAAGATTCCGAAATTGATTTATCTGTTGGAATCGTGTTAAATAAAAAGGTTGGAGACTATGTTGAAAAAGGTGAACCACTAGCAACGATCCATTCAAACCGAGAAAATATCAATGAGATTAAAGAAAGAATATATTCGAACATCTTCATATCGAATCAAAAAGTAGAAGCTCCTTCTTTGATTAAAGGGATTGTTGCAGAATGAAACTTTTGCATGTGGTAATACACGCAAAATGAATAGATCTACTATTATTAAACGATTTAAAAAGAGTGAATGGTGAGTTTTCCAATTCGCTCTTTTTCGTTTTCTTGCAATTTATGATGGTTATGAGCAAAAGGGTTCGATAGACTTAATTTAAGAGACTAAAAAGTTCTAAATTTTTCATAAAAAATATGACAAAAATATGAAAAATGTATATTATTAACTTAATAAAGCAATAAAAGAGAAAATTAAAGAAGGGATAAGAGTGGGTAAAATTTGGCGGGGGAGATTTGAAGGGTATTCGTTAAATTCTTTTAAAAAAGATTTAGTTTCAGGGACAATTGTTGGAATAGTCGCTATTCCTTTAGCGATGTCTTTTGCGATTGCCTCTGGTGTGAAGCCAGAGTATGGAATTTATACGGCAATCATTGCGGGGATTCTTATTTCACTATTTGGGGGATCGAAATATCAAATTGGTGGACCAACAGGTGCTTTTGTTCCTATTTTATTAGGCGTTGTACTTGTATATGGCTATGAAGATTTGCTGCTTGCCGGTCTGATGGCGGGAATTATGCTCGTATTAATGGGTGTATTGCGACTAGGAGTGCTTATTCAATATATTCCTAGACCTGTTACAATCGGTTTTACTGCTGGGATTGCAGTAATCATTTTTACTGGACAAATTGCTAATTTTCTAGGATTGCAAGGTTTGGAGCAGCATGAGCGTTTCATTGATAACATGTGGGAAATCGCCTCTCATTTGAATACAATGAATGTCTATAGTATTTTTATTGCCATATTATGTTTGGCTATCATCCTCATTACTCCTAAAGTGTTGCCAAAAGTGCCGGGGCCATTAATGGGCATTGTTATTTCGTCAGTTGTTGCTGCTATTTTCTTTAATGGACAAGTGGCTACCATTGGTTCTACTTACGGAGCTATTCCTAACACATTGCCACAATTAAAATTACCGGAAATTTCCCTTGAACGATTGGTGTCTTTGTTGGGGCCAGCTTTTGTCATCGCCATGTTAGGTGCAATCGAGTCATTGTTATCTGCAGTAGTTGCTGATGGCATGACAAATAGTAAACACAATTCAAACCGTGAATTAATTGGACAAGGTATAGCGAATATGGTAACGCCACTATTTGGTGGTATTCCTGCAACTGGTGCAATTGCCCGCACAGCAACGAATATTAAGTTCGGAGCTACATCGCCTATGTCTGGTGTTATTCACGGACTATTTGTTCTCATCACATTATTGTTATTTGCGCCTTTAGCTGTGCATATTCCGTTAGCAAGTTTAGCTCCTGTGTTAATGGTTGTTGCATGGAATATGAGTGAGCGTAAACATTTTGCTCATGTATTAAAACTAAAATCAGGGGATTCACTTGTATTAATTATTACGTTTTTACTGACTGTTTTTACAAGTTTAACAATCGCAGTGTTTGTAGGATTGTTGTTGGCCATCTTGTTATTTGTGAAACGAATGAGCGACATGTTGATAGTGTCGAAAGTATTGCCCGACCATAAAAATAACGGAAAAGTTCAATCCCATGTCGTAAGTGAATCTCGGGATTGTCCTCAAATTAGTATTTATACGATTGAAGGTCCACTGTTTTTCGGTGCAGCCCAAACCTTTGAAGAACGAATTTTAAAGTCCCTTCACTATAAACCGCAAATTCTTGTACTTCGAATGGGGAAAGTGCCATTTATTGATGCAACTGGTGAGGCATATTTGAGAAATATTGTTCGCAATTTTAAATCACAAGGTGGACGACTGCTTGTAACAGGCGTACAACCAAGTTTGAAAACATTATTAAATAAAAGTGGTTTAACAAATGAAATAGGTGAACATAATTTTTTCGAACATACTGGAGATGCCATTAATTGCGCATTAGGATGCGTTAACCGAAACAGTTGTATTGGATGTAAACATTACGCTTTCCGTGAATGCGAAGAATTATCAACAACAAAAATTAGTTAAAATGATTGAAAGGACAGATATGACCATATTTTGGATCAAATCTGTCCTTATTATGTTTAAAATTCTTCCTTTTTTTCCATACTAAAGCTGATTAGGTAATCTCTTCTTAACTTGACGTTTCATGATGACGCCAAATTCCAGTGCAAAAAAGCATAGGTCAAGTGGAATAAGGGAAGGCGGGTTGGATAACTGAATTGTAGGATTGAAGCATTATTTGCTTTAATGACAATTGCATGCTGTGAATTAATAGATTTATGAATAGATGACGCCTTTCCAGATGAGCTTGCAATCCGTTTATCGACTTCTACTAGCGTACTTCGTTATTTCGCAAGCTCGTCAAATTGATTCGTTTGTATAGGTGGTGGATGAAGAAAACATAAGAAACGAGTAAAACATATTATTAAAAGATTTTGTCGTATTTTTACTAGTTTCGGCGAATTTCTTCTACTATTGTCAACCGAAAGGGATTTTGACGTGCTATGTGGAATTGCGAAGGGAGGAGGCGATGTAACGGATGAATTTTGAAATAAATATGGAAAGAGATATTGCCATCATTCGACTATATGGCGAATTGGATCATCATGAAACCGAAAAAATTCGTACTCACATTTCTCAAACGATTTTAAAAGGAAATCTGCACACTATCATTTGGAATTTAGAGAGATTAAATTTTATGGACAGTTCAGGGATTGGCCTCATCTTAGGCCGCATGAGAGAGTTAAGTGCGGTCAATGGACAAACCATCATTTTAAACCCTTCAAATACGATGAAAAAAATATTTCAATTTTCGGGGTTAAGCAAGTATGTGATGGAGGGTAAAGAAGAAGAGGCGATCTTATATGCAAGGGGGATTGTGAATGGATAATGAAATGACACTTTCATTTGTAGCTTTAAGTGAAAATGAGAGCTTAGCGAGAATTGCAGTAACAAGTTTTGTGGCTCAATTAGATCCAACAATTGATGAACTATCTGAATTCAAAACGATTGTTTCAGAAGCTGTATCCAATGCAATCATTCATGGATATGACGAGGATGGCAAAGGGATTGTCACTGTCCATGCAGTTCGCGAAGGAGATGTCGTTTCAGTAGCTGTGAAAGATCAAGGAAAGGGGATTCCAGATATTAAAAAAGCTATGGAGCCTTTGTTTACGACAAAGGCAGATATGGAACGGTCTGGAATGGGCTTTACAATCATGGAAAGTTTTGCAGATCATCTTCAAGTGGAATCTGAACCTGGTGTTGGTACGGTCGTTACTTTTTCCAAAAAATTTCACTCGATGAAAATGACGCAAATATCTTAACAACATGAGTGAAATTCAACACCTTTGAGTTTAAAAGAATAATTTTTGAATTGGATGCCAATATTAAAGGTATTTGGAAGAAGTAAGGGGGATGAGGACAATCGAACAGCCGTCCAATGTTTTGTTAACGCAAGAAGAGATGCGGGAGCTCATTAAGCTTGCTCAGGCCGGCGATATGGAAGCACGAAAACAGATGATTGAAGGAAATACGCGGCTCGTATGGTCGATTGTTCAACGCTTTGCTTCTCGAGGAGTAGAGCTTGAAGATCTATTTCAAATTGGTTGTATTGGATTAATGAAATCGGTGGATAAGTTTGATTTATCATATGATGTAAAGTTTTCAACTTATGCTGTTCCAATGATTATCGGAGAAATTCAGCGCTTTTTGAGAGATGATGGAATGGTGAAGGTTAGCCGTTCCATCCGAGAGTTAAATTTTAAAATACGTCAAGTCACCGATGAATACTTAAAGACCAATGAGAAGCCGCCTTCAGTCTCAGAATTAGCGGAAATGCTTGGTGTGTCACAAGATGAAATTTTAGTGGCAACTGATGCAATGAGAGATCCGGCGTCTCTTCATGAACAGTTGTTTGAGTCAGAGGGAGACTCCATTACGTTAATGGATCAAATGAAGGATGAAAAATCTGAATTACCGTTTCAATATATTTCATTAAAAGAAGTATTGAAAAAGCTTGATAAGCGAGAACAAGCAATCATTTACTTACGTTATTATTTAGATTTAACGCAAACGGATATTGCTGAAAGGCTTGGCATATCTCAAGTTCAAGTATCAAGGCTAGAAAAGAAAATCTTAGCCCAATTAAAACAATGGATGGATACTTCATCAAATACATCAAGTAAAACAAAAAAGACGGTGAATAAATGACGAACAAAATTTTTGCATCATTAGATGAGGCGAAAGAGTTCTTATATTCAAAATTTGGTAAAGATGAATCTTTCGATGTCTGTATTAAAGAAGTTCATGTCAAAGATTTGCCTGTACTATGCGTATATATCAGCGGTCTTGTTGATGGAATGACGCTCACTGTGCAATTAACACCGCTTTATTTTGATAGTGAAGAAAAACAATCTACTCATTCGGTTAAAAATGACGACATCTATTTTGACAATATGTTCAACTTTTATGGAAAAGCTGAGCCGAAAGATAAAGAAGAATTTCTGCTCGGCGTTTTAAGTGGTCAAGTTGGGTTTGTGACACAACAAGGCTACGCCTACTTAACAGAGCTAAGAAGTTATCCAGGTCGTCAACCGGATGAACCGGATAATGAAAAAGTTATTCGAGGTTCCCGAGATGGGTTTGCTGAAAATATTATGCTAAATACGGCGCTCATTCGCAGGAGAATTCGAAGCCCAGAGCTGCGTTTTGAACTATATAAAATCACAACAAACGGAAGAACTGATGTTGCAATTGCCTATATTAAAGATATTGTCAATGACAAACATTTAAAGTGGTTGAAGCAACGTTTAGAAGAAATTAACCACGATGGATTGACGATGGCAGACAAAACATTAGAGGAGTGGATTTTTAAACAAAGGTTTCACCCAGTTCCGTTTGTTCGGTATTCGGAAAGACCGGATATTGTTGCCGCCCATTTGCTTGAAGGCCATATTGCCATTGTCGTTGATACGTCTCCGTCGGTTATTTTGCTGCCGATTACGATTTTCCACTTAATGCAGCACGCCGAGGAGTATCGACAATCACCCTTTGTTGGTTCAACCATTAGATTTTTACGTTATACTGCAATTCTTTTAAGTTTAACATTTATGCCGATTTGGTATTTGCTGGCCACCCATGAGCAATATTTACCGGAAGCACTTGATTTTATCGGTTCAAAAGAAGAATCGAATATTCCATTATTATTGCAAATCATCATTGCCGACTTAGGTTTGGAATATTTGAGAATTGCGGCAATCCATACACCAACGCCACTATCCACTGCAATGGGGTTAGTAGCGGGTGTAATCATTGGACAAATTGCCATTGATGTAGGTTTATTTTCACCTGAAGTTGTACTTTATGCAGCAGTTGTCGCAATATTCACTTTTTCCATTCCAACCTTCGAATTAAGTGTTTCCATAAAATATTTCCGTTTTATTGTATTAGGTTTAACAGCCTTATTTGGACCTAGTGGATTTTTCATCGGCTTCTTCTTCATCTTTTCGTATTTTTGTGCACTACGGCCGATGCAAATTCCTTACATGTGGCCACTAGTACCATTTTTCCCCAAAGCCTTCTTAAGGGTATTCATTCGATTCCCGATGGCAGACGATGCCCTCAGGCCATATATTGTTGGAGCAAAGCAGCGGAAACGTGTTTAAATTCAGTTGCGAAAGATGTGCGCCTATGTTAAAGTTCAAACATAAAACTAAAAATTTAAGGCTGTCCAGTGTCAAAATATTCAATCTATATTGTATAGATGATTTAATTCAGGGAAAGTTGGCGAAATTGGGCTTTCCTACCATTTTATCTGCTGACTGGTAGATGGAATTCATAAAGTTGAAATGGAATGCTTCGTTTTGTCGACCCTTAGAGGAAAAAGTTGAAATTTTTGACATGGACAGCTTATTTGTATACGGAGGGGAATCTATGCACTTATACGGAACTCAAACAATCGGAGAAAATGGCCATTTACATATCGGTGGTGTTGATACAGTTGAGCTAGCTAAAGAATATGGAACTCCACTAATCGTTTATGACCTAGAATTAATAAGAAATCGTGCTCGCGCATTTAGAGACACATTTATTAAACATGGTGTTGAAGCACAAGTTGCATATGCATCGAAAGCATTTTCATGTATTGCAATCTATCAATTTGTTAACGAAGAAAATTTATCGCTAGATGTTGTGTCTGGTGGAGAATTATATACTGCTATAAAGGCAAACTTTCCCGCTGAACGCATTCATTTCCATGGAAACAATAAATCTTATGATGAATTAATCCTCGCCTTTGATGCAAAAATTGGTTGTATCGTTGTAGATAATTTCTATGAAATTGAACTATTAAAAGAAATTTCAGAATCTCGAAAACAATCGATGAATATTTTATTGCGTGTCACTCCTGGTGTGGAAGCACATACTCACGATTTCATTACAACTGGACAAGCCGATTCTAAATTTGGTTTTGATTTATATAACGGTCAAGCCGATGAAGCATTCAAGCTAGTTGCGAATCATGAATATTTAAATTTACTAGGTTTACATTGTCATATTGGTTCTCAAATTTTTGAAACGGACGGCTTTAGTTTAGCTGCAGGGAAATTAATTGAAAAAATTAGCGAATGGAACGATGCATTTGGCTTCCTATGTAAAGTGCTAAATTTAGGTGGTGGCTTTGGCATCCGCTACACAGAAGAAGATCGTCCTCTTGAACCCCATGTGTATGTTGAAGAGATGGTTAAAACCGTAAAAGAGGAAGCTTCAAAACGTCGTTTAGCAATGCCTGAAATTTGGATTGAACCAGGACGTTCCCTAGTTGGAGATGCAGGAACTACATTATACACTATTGGTTCTCACAAAGTCGTACCAAATATCCGTGAATATATTGCAGTTGACGGTGGAATGAGCGACAATATTCGTCCAGCATTATACAATGCAAAATATGAAGCTGTCATTGCTAATAAAGCAAATCTTCCAAAAGATTACACTTATACTGTGGCTGGAAAACTATGCGAATCTGGTGATAAACTAATTGAGGATGCTCCTCTCCAACAAGCAGAACCTGGTGATATACTCGCAATTTTCTGTACAGGTGCTTACGGCTATGCAATGGCTTCTAATTATAATCGTGTGCCGAGACCAGCAGTTGTCTTTGTGGAAAAGGGTGCACATCAACTAGCAATTAGAAGAGAGAGCTATGAAGATATTATTGTAAACGATCAAGAATATCATTTAAACAAGGTGAATAAATTGTGAAATTTTCAAAATGGACATTGTTAGGATTTTTTGTCGTTTTTTGTTTAGTATGGGCATTGTTTTACATTTTTGTACTAATTCCTAAACTTCAGTAAATGAATTGATAAACTGGTAATTTCTGGGTGAAATTTGATTCTTAATTTGAAATCGTGTACGATAGTAAAGAATGTTTGTATGCGATAAGAAAACGAGGGAATGATACATGTTAGTACGTTATAAAAAATCACTCGAAAAAATTGCGATGGGTTTACTTTCGTTTATGCCCCAAGAAAAGGACGTCAAAAAATTAATGGAAACAATGCAGTCTTATGAACAAGAAGACAATTGGCAATTATATTTATGGAAAAAAGATGATGAGTATGTAGGAATTGTAGGCGTATTAGAGGAAGATTCTGTAGCGACGATTCAGCACATTACGGTTGTTCCTTCCTATAGAGGTGAGGGAATTGCCAAGCAAATGTTAAAAGAATTAAAAACATGTGGTGAATATACAGAAATCAAAGCTTGTGAAGAAACAGAATCCTTTGTTAAGAAATGCTTACATAGCTTACAAGAGGCAGACGAAAATTAACGTCTGCCATTTCTTTTTTCTTCACGCATTGTTAGAATATCTGAACGATCGCGCAGCATATGCTTATGAAGAAGAAATTCATGGGACAACGGTGGAAGTGATGAAATCTTGCCATTGACTTTTTCTATTAAATCACGATTCATTAATTTGATTTGAAAAGCTTTGTATGATTGATTGTTTTCTATGGCATCAATACTTTTTAAACAATCGTTACATAATTGCTGAAAATCGATATAATCAAAAAATGGATGTCCTTGATTGGATAAAAATTTTTTGTAGGCTTTTCTCATTATGCGATGAGCGCCGGGAAGATTTCCTCTTCGCCAATGATATAAGCCGGTCGCTAATTGTATATACCCAACGAGAGGATGTTCTTTTTTTCCAGGTGCAATTGTCTTCCAATATTCCTCTAAAACTTCGTGACATTCAAAATAATCTTGATTACCATTGAAATATGCGCAAAAATCGATAAATAGCGGATGAAATAAGGGATGCATAGTGAATATGAACCTCTTTTCTCTATACTCATTTTTTAATATGAAACGCAAGGTGTGTGACATATGTATGAAGTAAAACTAGATGCTTTTCAAGGACCACTTGATTTATTATTGCATTTAATTCAACGTTTGGAAATTGATATATATGATATCCCGATGGCAGAATTAACCGCTCAATATATGGAGCATGTTCAAGCAATGAAGGTGCTGGAGTTGGATGAAGCCAGTGAATATTTAGTGATGGCTGCAACACTCCTTGCCATTAAAAGCCGGATGTTACTCCCGATTCATGAAGGGGAGATGGAAGAGACAGAATTTGAGGTGGAAGAACCCGATCCAAGGGAAGAATTAGTCCTAAAGTTAATTGAATATAAAAAGTATAAAGAAGCAGCAATTGAATTGAAAAAGATGGAAGAAAATCGACCAGAGAACTTTACAAAACCGCCAAGTGACCTGTCTCCATTTATGCCGGATGAGCAACTTGCATTGTTTAATGCAGACGTCAATATTTATGATTTGCTGTACGCATTTCAAAAAATGCTTCGAAGAAAACAATTAAGAAAGCCATTAAAAACGACTGTAAAAAAACAAGATATTCCAGTTAAAGAACAAATGTTAAGAGTTGTAGATGTGCTGAAAAAACGGGGTGGTAAATCCAGCTTTTCAGATCTCTTCCCTTATGAAGATAAATCCACAATCATTGTCACCTTTTTATCGCTGTTAGAATTGATGAAACGTCAAGTTGTTTTCGTCGAACAAGAAAGAAACTTTGAAGATTTGACCGTGATTTTGCAGAAGGAGGAACGATTAGGTGAACTCGAAAATCTTGATGGCTAGGATGGAGGCATTACTATTCGTTGTAGGAGATGAAGGACTGACGGTTAAACAACTGGCGGAATTATTAGATGTAGATGAAGTGGATATCGAAGCTGGATTAAGTGAGTTAAAAACCCTTTATGAAAATAATGTTGCATCTGGTCTTACAATAAAACAATTGTCTGATACATATTTATTAACAACAAAACCAGAATTAGCAAATACAATCAAAAAATTAGTTGAAAATCCGAATAGTCAAGTACTTTCAACAGCCTCCTTAGAAGTTCTTGCAATCATTGCATACAAACAACCTATTACGAGGGCAGAAATTGAAGACTTGCGCGGTGTGAAAAGTGAACGTCCTATCCAGACTCTCGCATCACGAGGTCTTATTCGGGAAGTCGGACGAGCAGAAGGTACAGGACGAGCTATTCTTTACGGAACAACAAAAGAGTTTTTAAATTATTTTGGACTATCCAATTTATCAGAGCTTCCTCCATTACCTGAAGGTGATGAAGATGTTGAAAATGAACAAACAGATCTCTTTATGACAAAGTTCCAAGAAGTATTTCATAATGAAAATGAATAAAGGAGTGGCTAAGTGAAATTAGCTAAATTTATCATGACTTTCGCTTTTTCATTGATGTGTTATTTCTCGCTCCATCATGTTGTAAAAGCATCTTATGTTGTCATTGACGCAGATACTGGAAGAACATTAATTGGAAATAATGAGCATGCAAGAATGCCCATAGCAAGCCTTACAAAAATTTGGACTGCACTTATTGCTATTGAAAATAGCAATTTAGATGATGAAGTTGTTATTTCTCGAGAGGCTACAATGAGTGAAGGGTCATCAATTTATTTAGAACCAGGCGAAGTGGTCACTGTAGAAACATTGTTGTATGGCCTTATGCTTCGATCAGGGAACGATGCAGCGCACGCTTTAGCGGAACATGCAGGCGGATCTGTTGAAGGATTTGTCGATTTAATGAATGAAAAAGCACTATATTATCGCTTAAATCAAACATATTTTACTAATCCTTCAGGCTTGCATCATGATTTGCATTTATCCAGTGCCTATGATACTGCCCAAATGTTAAGAATTGCTTTGGAAAATGAAGATTTTTTAAAAATTGCATCAACGATTCAATATAAAAGTAATACGAAAAATGGAACGACGTGGTTAAATAAACATCGCTTACTCCGAGAGAATGTTGGCGCTGTAGCAGGAAAAACTGGATACACAAAAGTAGCGGGAAGAACTCTTGCAACGTATTTTGAAAAGGAGAATGAACGCATTATCGTCGTAACATTAAACGAAGCCAACGATTGGCAAGTACATAAACAACTTGCAAATCAGGTGTTTGAAGAGTATGATGTGAAAACGATTGTAAAAAAAGGAAAGTATAAAGCGAATGATAATATTACAGTTCAGCTGAAGGAACCAATTAAATTACTGATCTCGGAAGAAGAAGAAGATCAATTGCAAAATGTGTTGCACCTATCACGAAATCAAGATGTTAAATTCGGCATTTGGCATGTGTTTTTAAATAATGAAAGTATTTATTCAACAAAGGTAAAGTTAAAACAATAACATATAAAAGCTGTCCGAAACGCTCTTATTTTTCGGGCAGCTTTTCACTTGTATAAACTGAGTTGTTTTTCTTTAATATTGAGACAAAATATGACATAATTTTCATCAGTAAAGAAGCTAATGAATTATAGTTATATGTATTTAGAGGTGAGTCATCAAATGGAAAGGCTTCAGAAAGTAATTGCTCAAGCAGGTTTTGCTTCCAGAAGAAAAGCGGAGCAATTGATATTAGAAGGAAAAGTGAAAGTTAACGGTGAGGTCGTTACAAAACTCGGGACAAAGGTTTCAAGAAGCGATGTTGTAGAAGTGAATGGTATAAAAGTAGAAAGGGAAGAAAAAGTTTACTACTTATTCTATAAGCCAAGAGGTGTCGTATCAACGGTATCCGATGACAGAGGACGAAAAACAGTATTAGACTTTTTTCACGATCACGTGGAAGAGCGAATTTTCCCTGTAGGTCGACTAGATTTTGATACATCGGGCTTAATATTACTAACGAATGATGGCGAATTTGCTAACTTAATGACCCATCCGAAATACAAAATTGAAAAGACATATATTGCAAGGTTAAAAGGGATTCCGAGTTTTGAAGATATCAAAAAATTGCGGAGAGGTATTATGCTTGAGGACGGTATGACTGCTCCTGCAAAGGTGAACATCAAAAAAGTTGATCGAAAAGCAAATAAAGCAATTTGTGAAATTACCATCCATGAAGGGAGAAATAGACAAGTACGACGCATGTTTGACGCAATTGGAACGCCTGTTGTCAAATTAAAACGTGAAAGATTTGCTTTTCTTGACTTAAAAGGATTAAATGCAGGAGAATTTCGGGAACTTACTGCCCATGAAGTGAAGCAGTTGCGCGTTTTGGCAGAAACAGGGAAAATTGGTTGATACTATGTTCATAGTGATAACCTTCATAAACATTTCAAATTTGGCCTTTAAATATTTGCTATAATGAAAGAGATTGGAATGTTCTCTTCAAGGAGGTTGCTGAATGGAAAAGAAAAAGAAACGTTCGATTATTAGAGGAATCATACTTGGAGTATTGGCTTGTGCAATTATTTATACAATATACAATACTGCGACAAAAGATACAGTAGAGGTTTTAGCTGATGGAGATACAGCTCCTGATTTCGAATTAGTAGATTTAGAAGGGAACACACATCGTCTATCTGATTACAGAGGTCAAGGGGTATTTTTAAATTTCTGGGGAACATGGTGTGAACCGTGTAAAAAAGAAATGCCTGCGATGGAACGACAATATCAACAATTTAAGGATCAAGGTGTACACATTTTAGCAGTAAATATAGCTCAGTCCAATTTTGAAGTAGAAAATTTTGTTGAGCAGTATAATCTTACTTTTCCAGTAGTCATTGATAAAACAAAAAGCGTGATGCAAGCTTATAATGTTGGGAAATTACCTGCAACTTATTTAATTACTCCGGAAGGAAAAGTGAAAAGAGTTCCTCCTGGTGAATTGTCAGAAGAACAAATTCAATCTCTTATGGAGTCAATTAAGCCAGAATAGGAGTATTTAAAATTATGGAAAAAATCTCATGTGTTTGTGGTCATGAAAACCCATTTGGTACAAAAATTTGTGAAAAATGTGGTAGACCATTATCTGAAGAAGCGAAAGCTCAAAAAGTTCTTGATATGCGATACGATGGTACAGCCATTCGTTCTAAAACCTACAACAAATCCATTATTGATAAAATCTGGAATTTCTTTTCGAGTGTTAAAGTGGGCGTTTCGTTAATTATTATTACACTAATTGCATCAGCTCTTGGTACGATTTTTCCTCAAGAATTTTACGTTCAAGTGGCTACACAAGAAGAGAAAGCGCTTTATTATAAACAAAACTATGGCGTTTTTGGTGAACTATATTACAATTTAGGTTTATCTGATTTGTATAGTTCGTGGTGGTATCAGATTCTAGTAGGGCTATTAGGAATCTCCATTATCGTAGCAAGTCTTGACAGAGGTCTTCCTCTATATAAATCGTTAAAAAATCAACGTGTAAAGCGCCATGAAAGCTTTATGAAAAGGCAGCGAATTGTTGCTCATGGGCCAGTAACAGAAGGCGATTCTTCAAAAACCCTTGATTTAATTGAAGAAAAAATGAAAAGTTTACGTTATAAAGTTCGTCGAGATGGAAACGCTTTATTGGCAGAAAAAAATCGCTTTGCCCGCTCTGGTCCATACATAAATCACCTTGGGCTTATTATCTTCTTGTTAGGAGTAATGTTACGATTCCTACCGGGATTCCACGTAGATGAATCGATGTGGATTCGCGAAGGAGAAGTTCGTGCGATTCCTGGAATGGATGGATATTTCCTAGAAAATAAACAATTTATTTTAGAAACTTATGACAATGATCCAACGAGAGCACAAATTGAACAAGGTGTTGCTGCCATTGCGAAAAACTATCAGACGGATGTAAAGTTATATAAACAGGCTGAAGGTGCAGTGTTAGGGGATACGGAAAATATGGAACTCGTTAAAGAGTATTCCATTCGTGTTAACTACCCATTAAAATATGATGGTTATGCTATTTATCAAATGGATTATCAGTTAAATGAACTAAAAACAATGACATTTGATTTAACCAATAAAGAATCAGGAGAGTCTCTAGGTTCAGTAAAAATTGATTTAACGAATCCAGAAAAAGAGTATGTTTTAGGTGAAAATACAAAAGTTGAAATCATGAAATATTATCCTGACTTTTCTGGAATGAAAGATGGCGTTCCACAAACAGCATCCCAATACCCAAATAACCCTGCTTTTGTATTTAAAATGATTACCCCTGACAAACCTGAAGGGGAAATCAGTTTCGTTTCAATTGGTGCTTCTCCTATTGAAGCGGGGGAAAATGAATATAAAATGACCTTTAAAGGTGTAGAAACAAGAAATGTATCAGGATTAACAATTCGAAAAGATGTAACGATTCCTATCTTGATTATTGGTGGAGTTATTTTCTTATTTGGATTAGCAATTGGTTCTTATTGGAATCATCGTCGCCTGTGGGTACAACAATTAGAAGATGGCAAAATTATGCTTGCTGCCCATACAAACAAAAACTGGTTTAGCATGAAAAAAGATTTAGATGTTGTGACAGAATATGCGCATTTACCACAATATATTGACCAACTAGAAGAAAAAGATGAGAAGGATAAGGAAGGTGACGGTGCCGAATGAGTTTAATTGATATTAGTGGTAATTTACTTTTTACAGCATTCTTTGCATATATTATAGGTACGGTTTTCATAGCGGGTTCCATTAAAAGAAATGATGGTGCTGCCAGTAGAGCCGAAAAATGGGGAAAAATAGGAATTGTGATTGCAATTATTGGTTTTATTTCCCAGCTGGGCTATTTTATTACCCGTTGGATCTATGCGGGACATGCTCCTGTAAGTAACATGTTTGAATTTACTACAGCCTTTGGAATGTTCCTCGTTGGAGCATTTATATTAATCTACTTTATGTATCGTGTTACGGTTCTTGGTTTAGTGGCATTACCGATAGCAGTACTATTTATTTCTTATGCAACAATGTTCCCAACGGAAGTAACGCCACTTGTGCCATCGCTTCAAAGTAATTGGCTAACTATTCACGTTGTAACAGCGGCAATTGGACAGTCGATTCTTGCTATTAGCGCAGTGGCTGGTCTTGTTTATTTACTAAAGGAAGTAGATCCAAAAACAAGCTCAAGGGAACGTTTTTGGCTTGAAGCCATTTTATATTTCTGCGTTGTTGTAATCGGCTTTGTACTTGTAACGATTACATTCCGCGGCATGGGATATGAAGCACAGTTTACTTATGTTAATAATAATGGTATGGAATCTGAAATCGTTTATAATATGCCGGCATTATTCGGAATGAATGAATCTGAATTAAAAACGGAAGGCGTTATGAAGCCGTTAGTCGAAATGCCTGCGATTATTAATGCGAAGAAATTAACGACTGTTGTATGGTCATTCTTGGTTGGAACGATTTTATACTTGTTATATCGCTTCATTGTGAGAAGACCGATTTGTGAGTTGCTTCATCCTTTAGTGAAAAAAGTAAACTCCCAGTTAGTTGACGAAATTGGATATCGTTCTGTATTAATCGGATTCCCTGTCTTCACATTAGGTG
Source organism: Ureibacillus sp. FSL W8-0352 (assembly GCF_038004345.1). NCBI lineage: Bacteria > Bacillati > Bacillota > Bacilli > Caryophanales > Caryophanaceae > Ureibacillus > Ureibacillus sp. FSL W8-0352. Next base: position 315,324 of record NZ_JBBOQT010000001.1, read on the forward strand.
CTCTCGTCTTTGCCATGATTTGGGCACAAGAAGCTTGGGGCCGTTACTGGGGCTGGGATCCTAAAGAAGTATGGGCTCTCATCACTTGGTTATTCTATGCAGCTTATCTTCATTTACGTTTATCTAAAGGATGGGAAGGAAGAAAGTCTGCTTGGCTCGCATTAATCGGATTTGCAATCATCATCTTTAACCTCGTCTTTGTAAACTTAGTGATTGCAGGACTCCATTCATATGCATAATATCTATATACTATAATAAACGTATAAATATTAATAAAATGTGAAAGCTCTCCTCAAAACTATGGAGAGCTTTCTTAATAGTCTTTAATTTTTATTCATAAAATTGTACAATAAATATAGGTAGAGATTGCAAAGAGAGGGGTTAGACATCGTGTCTGAAAAAGTGTCCATTTTAGTTGTAGATGATGAAGATCGCATTCGTCGCCTGCTAAAGATGTACTTAGAACGGGAAGGTTACGAGGTAGATGAAGCTGAGAACGGTGCAGTAGCGTTAAAAAAGGCACTAGATAATGATTATCATTGCGTCATTTTAGATATCATGATGCCGGAGAAAGACGGATTACAAGTTTGTGAAGAGTTGAGAGAGAAGAAATCTACTCCCATTATTTTACTGACAGCAAAAGGCGAAGAAGCAAACCGTGTGCAAGGTTTTGAATTAGGTGCGGACGACTATATCGTAAAACCATTTAGTCCACGAGAAGTGGTGTTGCGAGTGAAAGCGATTTTACGCCGCTCAAGTGCATTAAATCAAGTTTCTAGTACTACTACATCTCGAGATATCGTTGTGTTCCCTCATTTAACTATCGATAATGATGCACACCGAGTAACATGTGATGGACAAGAAGTAAACTTAACACCGAAAGAATATGAGCTACTTTACTTCTTAGCTAAATCACCAGATAAGGTATTTGATCGCGAACAATTGTTAAAAGAAGTATGGCACTATGATTTCTTTGGTGATTTGCGCACAGTCGATACGCATATAAAGCGCTTACGTGAAAAGTTAAACCGCGTATCAGACAAAGCAGCTAAAATGATTGTAACCGTTTGGGGCGTTGGTTACAAATTCGAGGTAATCAATGACTAGAATATGGAATAGTATTGTCGGGAAGCTATGGGCAACCATATTGCTTCTCGTTTCGTTTGTGTTATTTATTTTCACAGTTGCCATGCTTGAATTCTTAGATGATTTCCATATGAAACAAGCGGAAAGTTCGCTTAAGCAAACAGCAACGACCATCTCGAACATTGTTGCACATACTGATATCGATCAAATCACCGATGAGTTGTTGGAAGACTTATTAAATGGAGATACAAATGGATTTATTGCACTAAATAATCAAACTGTTATATCCAGTTATCAAACTGGAATAAATCAAGAAAAAATTCGAAATGCTTTGTTAAATTCTAAGGAATTTCAACGAGTCTTTGATACGAATGAACCGCTTATAAGACAAATGATTTTATCTTCTCAAGCGGATGAAGATAAAATGGAATCCTATTTTGTTTTAGGCTATCCATTATCGATTGAGCATGAAGTGCAAGGAGTTCTATTTATTTATCAAAACCCTTCTGCTCTTCACGAAACGACGAATCAAACGACGAAAATTGTCTTTCTCTCAGCATTTATCGCCTTTGTATTAACAACATTTTTTGCCTTTTTCTTATCTTCCAAAATTACGTTACCTCTCCGAAAAATGCGTGCCTATGCATTTGATATTGCAAAAGGTAAGTTTGATGAGCAATTGCCAACAAATCAAAGCGATGAAATTGGTCAATTAGCTGTAGCTTTCAATCAAATGGGGCGTCAGTTAAAACATCATCTCGAAGTCATTAATCAAGAAAAAGAACAGTTGTCTAACATTCTCACTTCAATGACAGATGCGGTAATTACGTTTAATCGTGATAAAACGATATTGCTGAGCAATCCTCCAGCTGATCGATTATTACAACGTTGGTTTATTCGAAATGGGGTCGATAAAGAATTATTCTTACCAGAAGAAATTTATGCCATGTTAGATCATGTTCTAACTTTTGAAGATAAGTTGGAAGAAGATTTGGAAATAGACGGTTCGTACTACCGCATCACCATCAGTCCATTAAAAAGCAGTGGACAAGCAATCCGTGGCGCGATTGCAGTCATACGTGATATGACTGAACAAATTAAATTGGATAAATTACGTTCAGACTTTATTGCTAATGTTTCTCATGAATTAAGAACGCCAATTGCCATGTTGCAAGGATATTCAGAAGCAATTATTGATGGTGTTGTTGAGTCAGAGGAAGACAAGAATGAGATGATTAAAATTATTTATGATGAGTCTCAACGAATGGGTCGCCTAGTAGCGGATTTATTGGATTTAGCTCGAATGGAATCTGGACATACGACGCTTGTAAAAGAGTCTGTACCAATCAATTCTGTCTTTGAACGAATTACGCAAAAGTTTAGTCAAGTGGCGAAAGAAAATCATATTCAATTAATGTTCCATACGGAAATGTCAGATGATGTATTGATAAATATCGATGAAGACCGAATTGAACAAGTGTTAACAAATTTAATTGATAATGCGATACGTCATACACCAGAAGACGGCAGTGTAACGGTGTCATTGGAACAAGAATTATCTTATTTGAAAGTGCAAGTATCTGATACAGGAGAAGGAATTCCGAAAGAAGATTTACCATTTGTGTTTGAACGTTTTTATAAGGCGGATAAGGCGAGAACACGCACGAGGAAAGTTGGCACTGGCTTAGGACTAGCTATCGCTAAAAATATCGTTGAAGCCCATAATGGTAATATACGAGTTGATAGTGAAGTTGGAGAAGGAACAACTTTTACTTTCTATTTGCCTTTAAACTAAAATAGTTTATGGATCAGAATTCGTGGATATTCTAGGTAAATGAGTTGCAGAAATTTGGAAAGATAGGACTTGCCATTCTGCATAAGTATGGTACTCTTTTACCTGGAGTAGAAGCGAATTCTTTTTTTATATAAATGTTGGAGAACATTTAAAAGTAAAGTAGTTCTCCAAATGAAACATTTTACGATTTGAAACGACAAAATTAATAAGGATGGAGGTGGCATGGATTTGAAAGAATCCATATTCCATCGACTGTATGATCAATATCATCAAGATGTATTCCAATTTTTAATCTATTTAGTAAAAGATCGATCGGTTGCGGAAGATTTGTCTCATGAAGTATACGTTCGTGTTTTAAAATCATACGAACGTTTTCAAGGGAAAAGTTCTGAAAAAACTTGGCTTTTTGCTATCGCAAAAAATGTAGCAATTGATTATTTTCGAAAAAATGCAGTTCGCTCAGCCCATTCTTTTACCGCCTTTGATTGGGAAACAGAACAACTAGTATCACCAACAAAATCACCAGAATCTTTCATAGAATTAAATGATGAGACGAGGCAAATACTAGAGGCGCTGGAAAAATGTACAGGTGATCAACAAATGGTGATAATTATGCGCTATTTTCAGGAATTATCGATTGCTGAAACTGCAGCAATTTTAAATTGGACAGAAGGTAAAGTCAAAACAACACAACACCGAGCAATTAAACAATTGCGAGAATTACTATCACGAAACAAGGAGGCGAGTCAAAATGAATCATGAACATTGGGATGAGGATCGAATTGAAGAGCTATTAAAAAATGTTCCAAAAATTCATGATGTCCGTTCAAAAGAAGAAGTATTTGAACGATTAAAAAGAGATGGAGTATTTGATGAAGAGCCTCCGAAAAATTCACCAATTATTAAAAAGAAAACGAAAATTATGCCATGGTTGATTGCTGCTTGTGCTGCGTTATTTGCAGCTGTTCTCATACCATCTTTGACGAACAATTCAATGGAGGAACAAGCAATATTAAATAGTGAACAAGATGATTCCAGTGGAGATCAACAGGAAATGGAAACTTTTGCTCTTCCAAATGACATGGAAGAAAAGGAAAACTTTGCACCTATGTCAACATCGGACGCTGATATTAAAACTGCTGTATATCCTGAACAATTGGAAGGAAACACTCTTTTCAAGATTGGTCTTGCAAGCGATGAAGCAGAAAGCATTCCAGTAACAATCTTAATCCCAAATGAAAAAATTGTAGAAGATTTTGGGAAAGACAATCCAACACAGGTGGAGTTATACAATGAATATGCTCCGCAGTTAAATGAAAAGTTACTAGGGTTTAATGAATATCATCCATATGTGGGTGAAATAACAGAAAGTGAAGGAAAGGTTATTCATAAATTACCGAATAATCATCCATATGATGAAGATGCGGCAACTTATTATGCTACTTTAACAGATACCTTCTCTGATTACAGTGAAATGGAAATTGTTGATGAAAACAGCGAACCGGTAATTTTAGAAGATATTGGGGAAGAATATACCCTATTAACTGAAAAATCAAAGCAACATAGTTACTTTAAATATGTGCAAAATGATGGATCGGAGTTTTTAGCACCAAATTTTAGAGAAACTTATTCAACAGTAGAAGAAGCAATGGAAGCGTTAAAGGTAAGTACAAATGATATTTACAAATCAGTGATTTTACCCAATGCTGATTATTCCGTATCTGTCAATCATGATGTAGTAATAATTACATTTAAAAATCGCTTAGATTTATTTGAGTATAATCAAGTGGAAGCGATGCAAATGATTGAAGCGATGTTGTTAACAGCAGCTGGATTTAATAAATCGGTACAATTTGAAAACATTGTACAAACAGAATGGGAAGGATTCGATTTTACAAAACCGTTGCCAATTCCAGTTGGACCGAATGAGTTGCCATATACTGTATTAGAAAATAGATAAAGTTTTCATTTGGGTATTTTGAAATTGATTGAGAAGAAGTATTAGAAATGCCGGGATCATATATTTTTATATATTTAAAAATTGATTGGAATGCCGGGGTGAGTGCCTCTGTCGCTACGCTTTCGAGGCAAAGCGTCCCCGGTTCGAAAATCATTTTTTAGATTTTATCCAACCTTTTTATATTTGATATGTGAGAAAGTATGTGAAAAGACAAGGATATTGCTTTTCGCATTTTTTCGTGCGCCCGGCATGTACATGAACTATAGGGTGTAAGTCCCGAACCCCGAAGACAGAAGTAGAGGTTAGCCAAGAGCAAGGGTGTCCGTGGTGACGCGGAATCTGAAGGAAGCTGGAGGCAAAACACCGGTCCGAGGAACACGAACCTCATATAAGGCTAGGTATGATTGAGTGAGTTTGCGAAACAAAACAAAGCTCTTTCTGTCGAAGGTCATATCGAGTAAATGAGGCGGATAGATGGTGTGAAAGTGCATGTACTTACCCGGGGAGGTCTGGCGGATAGGTGAAGTTCGCTTCATAACCTACTTAGTGATAAGTAGCTGAACCGTCAGAAGTCAGCAGAGGTCATAGTATTAGTTGGTTTAGAACTACTAAGAAGGACCGAACAATTAAGAGAGAATAGCCCTTGGCATTCAGTGAGTCATGATGAACACAGAAAACATAGTACCTCACTTGAGGAAGGAAGCGGTGAATCCCGTGGGAGTCCTCTTGGAGGGTGGAGTGACCACTGGCATAAAGAGAACAGCTATTCACGGAAGTTATGAAAACTTGCGTCAATTATCTTAATTGAACCGCCGTATACGGAACCGTACGTACGGTGGTGTGAGAGGACGGGAGCTAATCACTCCCTCCTACTCGATTTTTATCGCATTTATCCATAGACGATTAATATAGCAAATAAGGGTATCAAAGTATTGGTATTTTGAATGGTAAAGTGCACTTGTTCATCGAGGTACAATTGCTTTATAGGACTCAAGAGCATGTAATAGCTCCAAATAATGAATGTTTGGAATTTAGATGAGATAAAGTTGCTCGTTAAACCAAGAAATGCTCCAATCATTCCAAGTGTTAAGGAAAAAGCTTGATTTTTTAATGTCATCGATGCCCATTGCTGCAATGCAATGATGGTAAAACAAGTCAATGATGTACCCAATAAAAAAATGAATAGTAATTCGTAAGGTACATTTTATACATACCAAATGCCCAAATGAATAAAAATTAACAAATTCTTACAATAAAATGATTGAAGAACAAAAGAATTTTGCGAAATACATCTGTTTTTGATTCATCGAAAGGGTAAGTAACAGTTTCCACGTATCCCCTTTATGTTCCATATCACATATACGAGAAACGCAAATGGCCGATAAAATTGGCAAAAAAACACAGTTTAATGAAGAAATTGTTAATATCATTAACTCCCATTTTGCAGTTTCAGCGTATTTATCAAGCAACAAACTGTGAAGAAGCAAAGCAAATGATTCAATTGATTAAGCCTGATCTAGCAATTTTAGATGTGATGTTGCCAGATGGCGATGGATTCTATCTTATCGACCATTCGCCAATATTCGAATATACCTGTTATTTTTTCAACGGCAAGAGGAGAAGATGAGGATCGTTTGCTTGGGCTTGGACTAAGAGCTGATGATTATATAATAATAAAGAATGATTGTTTTAATACTTCATATTAATTCCTTTACAAATACTCGGAATACTCCTATAATATTACTAAATTAATAATAAAATAATGATTCATCTTCGGGGCAGGGTGAGATTCCCGACCGGCGGTATTAGAACGGTTGTTCTTAAGCCCGCGAGCTCTTTTTGAGCAGGATTTGGTGAGATTCCAAAGCCGACAGTATAGTCTGGATGGGAGAAGATGAAGGTACGGTCGTTTTTCGTTATGTAACCTAGACACGTGGCAATTATTGTGTTGGAAATTTTTGTATTAATCCAACGCGCTATTTTCCTATTCTCTTTTTGTCATGTGTAGCTTTTCGTGTACCCGTTTTCTCCCTTATGCTAGTTTGGCATAAGGGATTTTAATTTTTAACGAAGTCGACTATGTGCCTTTCTTCTTGCGAGTTGAATCAGCAAAGAGGAGAGAGTGCTAATGAACAAAATGAAATTGCGTTCTTTTGTAACAATCGCAATGCTATCGAGTATTTCATTTATTTTAATGTTTTTAAATTTTCCATTACCGTATTTTCCGGTATTTTTAGAGATTGATTTTAGTGATGTTCCTGCATTGATTGCGGCAATTACGATGGGACCTGTTGCAGGAATTTTAGTTGAATTCATTAAAAATATCTTGAATTGGCTATTTATGGGTGCTTCTACTGGGGTGCCAGTGGGACATATGGCAAACTTCGCAACAGGGATCTTGTTTATCATGCCAGTTTACTATGTATATAAAAGAACTAATTCAGTAAAAGGGTTAATCTTTGGACTGATAGCTGGAACATTTACGATGTCAATTGGCATGAGCGTATTAAACTATGTTGCTTTCCTGCCAATGTACACATATTTCTTAGGAATGGGTACATTTGATGTAAAAGAAACTATCGTTCTAGGAATTTTGCCATTTAATATTATCAAAGGTATTTTGTTGATGGTGTTAGTATTGATGTTATTTAGAACGATGAGAAATTGGATTGAAAATCAAAGAGCACAATATTTATTGCAAAAACAATAATAGAACATAGATCATTAGGGGTTTGCTGTTTTGTGCAAACCTCTTTTATTTTGAGTAAATTACGAATACACTTTTGAAGGAATTGTATGATTGCTTACATTATATTTCCGTTCGATCAATATTATAGAAAGTTTATATTGTTTTAAAAAATTGATATGATGTAATCATCATGTTTATTAGTTTAAAGTCATAAAGGAAGGAATTTTTACAATGGATCAAAATAAAGGGCAATGGACGAGTAAAATTGGATTTATATTAGCTTCGGCAGGGGCAGCCATTGGACTCGGCGCTATTTGGAAAATGCCTTATGTGACAGGTCAAAGCGGAGGGGGAGCTTTTTTCTTAATCGTTGTTATTTTCACCCTTCTCATAGGATTGCCAATGCTATTATCGGAATATATTATTGGTCGTAGCACTCAAAAAGAAGCAGTAACAGCATATAAATTATTAGCCCCCCATAATCTTCGCTGGTCTTGGATTGGGAAGTTAGGAGTTATCGGTTGCTTTATTATGCTATCCTTTTACAGTGTTGTAGGTGGATGGATATTTATATACAGTGGCGTTTCATTGGTTGGAGGAGTCATTGAGCCGAATGCCAATCCAGGAGATTTTTTTTATTATGTTATAGGGACGCCATGGATTACGTTGTTAGGTCTTGCACTATTTACTTTAGCAAATGTATTAGTCATTGCATTAGGAGTGCAAAACGGAATTGAAAAAGCCAATAAAGTTATGATGCCGTTATTATTCATTCTATTTATTATTTTAGTAGTACGCGGCTTAACTTTAGATGGAGCAGTGGAAGGGGTAAAATTTTTCCTATGGCCAGATTTTTCAAATATTACTGGGGAATCGTTATTGTTTGCTCTTGGACAGTCCTTTTTTGCACTGGCGGTAGGATTTTCGTGCCTTGTAACTTATAGTTCCTATTTAAAAAAGGAAGTTAGCATACCTCAATCAGCAACATGGGTTGTTGTGTTAACCATTTTGGTTTCATTTCTTGCTGGACTAGCAATTTTCCCAGTTGTCTTTACATTTGGAATGGAGCCAACTGAAGGACCGGGATTATTGTTTATGGTTTTACCTGCTGCTTTTAGTCAAATGGCTTTCGGTGAAGTATTTTTGGCGATGTTTTTGATATTATTTTTATTTGCAACGCTCACTTCATCTTTTAGCATGTATGAGATTATCGTTGCTGCGTTAATTGAGAAATTACATATTCGCCGCACGAAATTAACTGTCATTTTAGGAATCATCGTTTTTATTGTTTCGATTCCATCTGCATTATCTTTCAACGTATTAAGCAATGTGTCAATTTTTAATAAAAGTATTTTTGATGCCACGGATTATCTTGTTTCCAACGTGCTTTTACCTTTAGGAAATATATTAATTGCAATATTTATTGTATATGTGATGGATAAACAATTAGCAAAAAAGGAATTATTGCAAGGAAGCCAAATGGGGGAAGGTTATTATCACGTTTATAGAACATTGATGACGTTTGTTGTTCCGGTTGTGATTATAATTGTGTGCCTGGCAAGACTGTTTGGATTTTGAAACAGCAGCATACATATAGTAAAAATGACAACCGTTATAAGGAAGGTGTTATGGAAAAATCGAAAGTATCCATTTTCTTTCTCTTGCTTATTCTCTGTGCATTCACTTGGACGATTTATTCGAAATTTATAAAGAATGAAAAAGGCCTAGAGGAGTCTTTTACAGAAGACGAGTTTATCGATTTTCTTTATGAAAATTTAGGCTTAGAGGATCCACACGATGTTGACATTCATGAATTTGAATATGACATGATTGAAACTGCTTATCAAGTGGTGGATGTTGAGGCAAGCGATTTTCAACTAAAAACAATGCAAAATGAAACAATTAAATTGTCTGATTTGAAAGGGAAAAAAGTTCTCATCAACTTTTGGACAAGTTGGTGCCCCCCTTGCAAAGAAGAAATGCCTCATTTAAATGAGTTCTATGAACAATTTGCAAAACAGAACAATATCGAAATATTGGCCATCAACATTACCGATCAAGAATTATCAATGGATGACGTGAAAAAATTTGCTGACAAATATCAAATAAAGTTTCCTATATTATTTGATGATACCGGTGCGGTTTCGACGGAATATAAAATCATTACGATTCCTACAAGTTTCATTATAGATGAAGAAGGTAAAATAACCGAAAAAATTGTCGGCCCTGTCACAAAAGACATATTATTAGAAAAATTTCAGATAAATACATGAATACTTACTAAAAAACATAAACAAGACTAGACAGTATTCATACAAAAAAGGCGTAAATGATGATTATCCAGTTGAAATCAGGGGAGTCCATACGGAGTCATTTTGCTGATGGCAATGTGTTGATTATTGTTCGGAGCGGGGTTGGTTCATTTAATTGAACAGGGAATAGCTGAATTAACGAGGAAATCGATATTGCAAAAGGATTCGAAAGAAAAGCATAGTTTAAAAGAATTTTATGGTTATGTAAGTAAAAGAGTGGATTACGATTTTAAGCCTCCTTTCTGGGGAAAAATTTTTAAATAGTTGTAAGTAGGTCATTCGTTTAGAGAATGGCCTTTTATTGTGAGAAAATAAAAAAAGTAGCACAAACCAACAATTGATTTGTACTACAGCTAGTGAAAGATTATCCCATAATATGATAACCTGAGTCAACGTAAATCGTTTCTCCTGTAACGCCGCGGGATAATTCGCTAAGCATTACGACTGTCATATCTCCAACCTCTTCTTTATTTGTATTGCGTTTCAATGGAGATACTTCTTCATAACGGTGAAGGGCTTCGTTAAAGCTTGGAACACCTTTAGCAGCCAATGTACGAATTGCACCAGCGGAAATGGCATTAACGCGAATACCTTCTTTGCCAAGATCCGCAGCTAAATAACGAACGCTTGCTTCAAGCGCTGCTTTCGCAACACCCATGACATTATATCCTTCAAGAACTCGTTCCGCACCCAAGTAAGACATTGTAACGATAGAGCCGCCTTCTGTCATATAAGGACGCGCTGCATTAGCAACAGCAATTAATGAGTATGCGCTTGTATCTTGGGCAAAGGCATAGCCCTCTCGAGAAGTTTCAACAAAGCGATTTTTTAAATCTTCTGCATGAGCAAAGGCTACAGAATGTACGATACCGTGGATGACACCGAATTGTTCACCAATTTGTTTGAATGCATTTTGAATCGATTCGTCGCTGTTCACGTCACATTGAATAATTACTGTTTTGTGGTCTTGATAGTCTTCTAAAATTTTTTCTAGTTTTGCTTTTGAACGATCTTTTCGATACGTGAAAATCACGTTTGCTCCAACTTCTAATAGTTTCTTTGCTGCTCCCCAAGCGATGCTTCTTTCATTGGCAACGCCCATCACAACGATATTTTTATCTTTTAATTTTAATACATCCATGTACTTGACCCCTTTAACATCAGTTATTAGTACCAACTACTAGAAGTGTAACAGCATTTCTAATAAAAATCAATATAAACTATTGACTGCTATTTTGTAATACAATATAGTTATGTATAGCTACTTTGTTTTACAAGATAGGTGCTTATCATTCCAACAATTGAGGTGGTGAAGTCTTTGTCTATTCGGAGTCAATTGTTAAAGGGAGTGCTCGATGGATGTATATTAGCAATTATTGAAAAAGATGAGGTCTATGGATACGAATTATCAAAAAAGCTAGAACAAGTTGGCTTAGATATTAGTGAAGGTACAATTTATCCAGTGCTATTACGGCTTCAAAAAAATGGATATATTGTGGGGGAAATGAGGGCGTCTGTTTCAGGCCCAAATCGAAAATATTATTCTATTACGGTGAAAGGAAAAGAAGTACTTGATAATATTCGAGAAGAATGGAAAATCCTATCTTCTTCCATCGAAAAATTGTTGGGGAGTGATAATAAATGAAAGTTTCAGTGAAAGAGTTAATACGACAAAATAACGAAAAAAGAAAACAGCTTACACGAGAAAATCAGCAATATTATGAAAATCTCCTTGTTTACATTCGCGCAAATTTATCGAGAAATGAGCGAGCTACAGAGGAAGTTTTACTTGAAATGCTAGAACATCTATTAGAAGCACAGAAGGAAGGAAAAACAGCATCTGAAGTTTTCGGGAAAAATCCAAAAGATTTAGCGGATGAAATAATTGCCTCTTTACCAAAAGAATCTTGGAAGCGCCAATTAGAATTCGCTTTTGAAATCCTTTTTACGTTATTCGGGTGGTATTTGATTGTTCGTGGAATATTTCCTTTACTAAATAAAGAGAATCAAATAATTTATTCTGGAAATCTTGTTATCTCAACTCTTCTGCTAGTCGGTAGTTTATTGATGTTGATTTATTTAATAGTGAATCTATTGAAAAAAGAAGCTTTTCAAGAACCAAAAACAAAACAAAAAATGACAATTTTATTTGGATTCATCACTATTGTTTTATTTGCGATGAGCTTTTATGTAAGGTTTGCGATTCAACCATTTGGACCTTCATTTGAGGTTTCATATTATACCATTTTTGGCCTAGGGTGCTTCATGTTGTTAGCTTCTTATTTATTTAAGAAGATGCGGGAGCAAAAGGCGTAGTAGGGGAAAAATTATTGTAAAATTCTAAGGGAAATAAAAATCAGGTGCATCCATTATCGGTGCACCTACTCTTATATTCTATTCAAATTTCAATGGGTCGCCATCGAAAGGTTCATCTGCCACTTTAATAGAATCTGTAGGGCAACCTTCAAAGGCATCTTGCATATCTTCCAGTAAATCTTCTGGTACTTCAGCGGTACCCGTGTTATCATCTAAAATAACGAAGGCAATTCCTTCATCATCGTAATCATAAATGTCAGGGGCAGCTGCGCCACAAGCACCACAAGCGATACATGTATCTTTATCTACAATTGTGTATTTTGCCATTTAGTAATCTCTCCTTTTTTCTATTGCGCTTCCAAGTTAAAGCTTCTTTATTATTCTAAAACTGTTTATTACACTTTTCAACATTAAGACTGTAAAATTGGAGGTTCTGATTTGCTATTTCAGTATTTAGTCTTAGATATATTAAAAACCGTAGAAAATGAGCGCACAATTTCTTCTCCTTATCATTTGCTGAAAGGGAAGCGCTCTGGCCAAACGATTCAAGATGTTGGTATATTTCGCTTGCATTCATATTTTGGTATTTTACCAACATTAACAAGGCAAATTTATGATAAAGAGATTCAAAAACTTGTTGAACATCAATTTATCGTTATATCAGAAAATAGTTTTCAATTAACGAAACAAGCAAACGAACTTCTTCAGCATTATGAGCCACTTCCTTTGAATGGTTGGCAATATAGAGGAAACGAACAGATCTTTTTTTCAAGACTCTCACTAACAGTACAAAGTTTATCGCATGCAAGAGAAAATGTCATGGCATTTTCTCCTATTCAAAAAGATGAAGAAATTCAGCGTTGGGTGCGACATTTCCTTTTAATCAATGATTACAAATCGGGACTTCTAAACCATAGCTTATATGATGAAATTCTACAAAGTCTTGAAAGGGCACAAATCAATACACAAGCAAAAGAAATTGTTGTAAAACGATTAGCGGGCTATCAAGAAACTGGATTTACTTGGGAACAAATTAGCATGGAATATCAAATGGCCGAAATAGATGTTCAAATCATATTTGTAGCTTGTCTTCATCAATGGTTGAATGAAATACTATTGAACACGAAACAATACCCATACCTATCTCAAATCGCTGATAAGATTCGCGTAGAAATACCGCTGACGGGTTCTGCTTATCATACTGCGATGCTCTTTAAAAAAGGATATTCGATTGAACAAATCTGCAAAATTCGGAAGTTAAAACAAAGTACAATTGAAGACCACTTAGTTGAATTAGCAATCAATGATTCAACGTTTCCTATTGAACAATTTATAAAAAAAGAAGATATACAACTCGTACTTACAGCGACAGAAGATTACAATACGAAAAAGTTGAAAATTCTTCATGAAGTGCTACCGCATTTATCTTATTTTCAATTGCGTCTTGCACTGGCGAGAGGTGAAAAATTTTGCAATTAGAACAGCTGTTACAAAACCATTTTGGATACACTTCATTTCGACCAGGACAAAAAGAAGTCATTGAACAATTAATGAATGGAAGAGATACAATCGCTTTACTTCCCACTGGAATGGGGAAATCCTTATGTTACCAGCTTCCAGCATACATATTTAAAAAACCGATATTAATTATTTCTCCATTACTATCCCTCATGCAAGACCAAGTTGACCGAATGAAACAATTTGGTGAAAAACGGGTAGTAGCATTGAATTCTTTATTGAATCGTGAACAAAAACAACGAGTTTTACAATATTTACCTCAATACCGATTTATTTTTAGTTCACCGGAAATGTTGATGCAGGAACAGGTTAAAAGCAGACTGAATCAGATAGAATTGGCGTTAATTGTGGTTGATGAAGCCCACTGCATTTCCCAGTGGGGATTTGATTTTCGACCGGATTATTTGAAAATTGGAGACCTAATCAAAGATAAACGACCACCGATTTTAGCATTAACTGCAACTGCAACAGAAAAAGTGCTAGAAGATATACGGCATGTTTTAAAGATGGATGACCCTTATGAATACATTCATTCCGTTGACCGTCCAAACATTCGTTACGGGAAAAAAATATTTCACACAAAGGAAGAAAAAATGGAATGGCTCTTTGAACATGTTTTTCATACAGAAGGGCCAGGCATTATTTATACGCGATCGAGAAAAAGAACGGATGATATCACAACACAATTATTGAATCACGGGCTTTCTGTTTCTTCCTATCACGGGGGAAAAGATGCGGTAGACCGACAATTTATTCAACAGCAGTTTTTAGACGGCTCTTTGGAATGGATTGTTGCTACGAACGCTTTTGGCATGGGCGTACATAAAGAAAATGTACGTCAAATTATTCATGATTCAATTCCTTCAAACATCGCAGATTATATGCAGGAAGTAGGAAGAGCTGGTCGCGACGGCAAAGACGCAATCGCTATTTTGTTGTATTGTGAAGGGGATGAAGATGTAGCTCATTATATTGCAGGGGAAGATTTGCCGAATGAAAATCAAATTGAGTTGTACGATGAATATGTAAGAAGACAAGTTAATCCGAAAGAAATGATGCATGATGGACTGATCTCTGAAACATCTTTTCGCGTATTGCACTATTGGATGGAGCATTATTCGATGGATGAAGTCAAATCTATTTTTCGACAAATGATGAGTGACAAATATCGTTCTGTGGAAGAAATGTTGAACATTGTAAAAAGTGATCAATGTATTCGAGAACAACTTGTCCATTACTTTGGCCAAACATTAAATAGTAAACCAGAAGATTGCTGTGAACATTGTGGTTTAGAATACCAGCATTTTCTCCTTCCAAGAACAACAAAAGAAACAAAAAGAAATTCGACCACTTGGCAGAGGAGATTGCGACAAATTTTATTAGGAACTGACTGATTGTAGTAAAATAATCATAATTGCGACAAAAATCTTTGAAAATAAAAATTTCCTCTCATTTACTTTTTCCCTCATTTTCGTCATAATTAGATATGATTGCAAATGGAGGTGCATTATGAGTAAAAATGATTATCGAAAAAAGATTGAAGAACACCGCCAATCGATTGAGATAAAAGATTCAAAAACGAGACTAAGTCGTTCAGAACGTCGTCGTAAAAAGAAAAAAACAAAAGAAACTCCATTACTCACCACTTTAACCGTTATTCTGATCGGTATTCCATTAGCGATTTTAATATATGTTTGGGGCTTTTGGAATCCAGGAGATAATGAAGAAGTTGCTGTTGATAAAGATGAAAATCTGATTGAAGTCCAAAGAAATAATGCGGTAGCAGCTAGCAATAAAGACGAAAAAGACAAAGCGGATGTAAACAAAGGAAAAGAATCTTCATCTGAAACATCGGAAAAAGAGGGAAAAAAGGATTCGGAAGCTAAACAAATATCAAAAACCGATTCTTCACATAAACAAACAGAAAAGGACGATTCTTCAATGAAAAAAGAAAATAGTCCACCTCAACATCATGAGAAGCAAAAAGAAAGTGTAAAAGTACATACTGTTAGTGCAAATGAAAATTTATTCCGTATTGCAAAACAATACTATAGTGATCCTATGAGTGGTGTTGAAAAAATTAAAGCGGCAAATAATTTATCATCCGATATCATTAGTCCAGGACAGTCGCTCATAATTCCGGAATAAAAGAAAATATTTTATCAGTTGAATAAAATCCAGTAAAATATTATACATTACTGTAGGCTAGTGGATTGAAAAGACGATGGTATATTCACCACGTCTTTTTGTTTTATCAGGAGGGGTACAACTTACATGATTGTTTTCGCAACGGTCCTCATCTTCGGTTCAATTCTTTCCTTTATGGTAAAGGAAGCTTTTGAAAATAACGTCATTCATCATGAAATATCATTAAAAGGTAAAAAGGAAAAATACACGATATTTTTCATTTCTGATATTCATACCCGATTAATTAGCGACAAATTGATTCAAGACATAAACGCTCCAATCAATGCTGTTATTATTGGAGGAGATTTAGCAGATAGGAGAACAAAAATATCGACCATTTACCGCAATCTTCATCTTCTAAAAACATTAGGTCCTGTTTATTTCGTTTGGGGAAATAATGATCGGGAAGTGGGAGAGGAGCGATTAAGAGAAATCTTTCAAGAAACGGGTGTACAAATCGTAGAAAACGATGCAGTGTTACTCCCGAATACGATAAATCGATGTTGGTTGAGTGCGGTCGATGATCTATCATCACGCAAAGCTCAACCTGAAAAAGCATTTAGTAAATGTCATCCTGAGGATATCGTTATTTTCGTTTCTCATAATCCAAATCTATTTTCAAAATTAAAAGATTATCATGCTGATCTATGGTTGGGCGGACATTTCCACGGAGGCCAAATTCGATTAGGGCCTTTTGGTATTTATCCTGTTGGCTCGTTTAGCGCTAAAGATGGCAAGTACACACTCATTAGTAATGGTTATGGAACATCGATGGTACCCTTACGTTTTGGTGCCAAACCGGAATGCCACATTATTGATATAAACTTCCATAGTGAACTTTAAACAAAGGATTGACAATTCGCGTTATAATAAGAAGTAGTTTGTCGAATTAAGGAGATGTATTTCAATGCAAAAAGTAGATGCAATTATAGTTGGAGGAGGCCCTTGTGGTTTATCGGCAGCAATTGAACTACAAAATATTGGGCTTAAACCCATCGTGATTGAGAAGGGGAACATCGTAAATGCGCTTTATCATTACCCAACCCATCAAACATTCTTTTCAACAAGTGAGAAATTAGCCATTGGCGATGTTCCGTTTATTGTTGAACAACGAAAACCAAGCAGAAATCAAGCTCTTGTCTATTATCGTGAAGTCGTGAAATTAAAAAATATTCATGTGAACCGATTTGAGAAAGTACTTTCTGTGGAAAAAAGACAAGATGGATTATTTACTGTAACATCAGATAAAGCACAATATGAAACACCTTACGTTATTTTGGCGACAGGTTATTACGATCATCCAAATTATATGAATGTCCCTGGAGAAGACTTACCAAAAGTATTCCACTATTTTAAAGAAGCCCATCCATTCTTTGATACAGATGTGTTAGTTGTTGGTGGGAAAAACTCTGCGGTTGATGCAACTTTAGAATTGCATAAGGCAGGAGCACGTGTTACGGTTGCTTACCGAGGCAGCGACTTCTCTCCTAGCATTAAACCTTGGATATTACCAGAATTTCAATCGCTTATCCGAAATGGTGAAGTGGTCATGCACTTTAAAACGACCGTTAAAGAAATTCGTGAACATGAAGTTGTTTTAAATATTCATGGGAAAGAAGAAGTAATTAAAAACGATTTTGTTTTTGCAATGACTGGATATCATCCAGATCACTCTTTTATTCGAAAAATGGGTGTAACGATTGATGAGGAAACAGGTCGACCTACATATCATCCTGAAACGATGGAATCAAATATTGAAAACTTGTTCATAGCTGGAGTTCTCGCTGCCGGCAACAATGCCAATGAAATTTTCATCGAAAACGGTAAATTCCATGGAGCCTTTATTGCAAAAGCAATTCAAGAAAAAAATGCGAAAAAGTAAGGGGTTAATCAACTATCGCCTTCAAATTGTTTTATCGATTTTCGTTTCTGCGGGCTTTCTGCGGGGGGATTCTTAGCCTCGCAGGAGCTCGTTCTTCACTTCTGTGGGTTGTTACGCTTTTCCTATAGAAAGTCTTGCTTTGCTACGGAAGAGGAATGACGGGACAAGCCGCCTTCACTTAAATGGACATTTCAAAAAACATTTCTAAAGTAAACGAGTCTTTACGCACAAGCTTTACATTTTCATAAAACAGATTTTATATTAATAGCATGAAATCAAGTAATGTTTTTTCATAAACGGTTTTTTGGATAGAGGAGGAATTGGTTTGAGAATTTTAGTTGTAGGAGCTACTGGTACAATTGGAAAAGCAGTAGTTGAAGAAATGAAAGATAGAGCAGAAATTATATGTGCAAGTCGCAGTAAAGCTGACATAAAAGTCGATATTACATCAGTTGAAAGTATAAAACAGATGTTTAAAGAAGTAGGAGAAATCGATGCTTTAGTGAGTGCAGCGGGAGGAGTCCACTATACGTCACTTGAAACATTGACGCCTGAACTAAATCAAATTGCAGTACAAAGTAAACTTTTAGGACAAATCAATTTAGTATTACTAGGTTTACCTTATATTAAGGACAATGGTTCAATTACTTTAATAACTGGAGTTCTAATGGATGATCCGATCAAAACTGGAGCTTCTGCAGCCATGGCAAATGGTGGCGTACATGCATTTGTCAAAGCCGCAGCTATTGATATGCCAAGAGGAATTCGAATTAATAGCGTTAGCCCAACAATTCTTGAAGAATCATTTGAAGATTACGGGTCTATGTTTGAAGGATTTGAGCCAGTTCCCGTAAAAAGAGTTGCTCTTGCCTATAAAAAGAGTATTCTAGGTGCTCATACGGGCAAGACATTCTATGTTTATTAAAAAGTGTCATTTTAAGCATTACCCCCGCATTAAATGAATGGGTAGTGCTTTTTTATGAAAAATGGATTGAATACTTTTATATGCAATAATTACAATGCATATTTCGATAAGTCGCACTTTATCAAGTTTACTTCGATATGGATTTAACAAATTTTACATTATAGAAAAATTTCTGATATGAGGTAATATATAGGATATGATGATGTGCACTTTGAAAAAGAAAGAGATTCGTATTGGGAATGCAACGATCTACAGTACAATTTAGTGTTGCAGCATAATAAAGGGGTTTTAGAAAAAATTTTTAATTTCGTGAGGTTTTCGCGACGGATAATCGTCGCTTTATTTATTGTTAGAAATTTTATGGTCCTAAACTTTAAAAAAGGTAGGTAATACTATAAAATATTATGTATAAGGAAGGGAGCGTCGATATTGTTTATTTTACTCTCTGCAGCGATTGCTCCAGGATTAGCATTATTTAGCTACTTTTATTTGCGAAATCAAATGGCGACTGAACCTCGAAAAACACTTTTTCGAACATTTATTTTTGGACTATTAATTACTTTCCCTATTATGTTCATTCAATATGTCTTGCAGGAAGAAGAATTAATTACAAATCCATTTCTCCTCAATGTTGTTTTCTCAAGTACTATGGAAGAATTTTTTAAATGGTTCATTATTTTTGCATTTATTTATCGCCATGTTGAATTTGACGATCCATATGATGGAATTTTGTATGGAGCAGCTGCTTCGCTTGGGTTTGCCACAATGGAAAATCTCCTTTATTTGTTGACATTTGGAATAGATACGGCATTTATGCGTGCGTTACTACCTGTATCAAGTCACGCATTATTTGGTGTGGTGATGGGCTATTATTTTGGGAAAAGTAAATTCACAAAGAATAATCGTTCAATGGAATACTTAGTTCTTTCTATTGGAGCGCCGCTTCTATTGCATTTTGCCTATAACTCTATTTTGATGTTTGAAGATTATTGGGTTTATTTAATCGCACCATTTATGTTATTTTTATGGTGGTTTGCGTTAAGGAAAGTGAAGTTAGCTCACGAGCATTTAATTAAGCATTTAATAGAACAAAATAAAATTTAGCATGACCTAAAAGGAATGAGATTGCTTTTTAGGTCATTTTTTATTTTATTTGAAAATAACAATAAAATTTCATTCACTGTACATAATAACTCCTGAATGGTCGTTTCGATTGTTGATTCGACCATTTTTTCATTCGAATGTGCATAAATGATGCTAAATTTAACATGCTATGAAAAAGGAGTGAAATATATGGTAAGAAAACTTCTGATCTCAATGCTCATATTAATGACCACAATCGGTACATTTACTGTCATGAAGCCTGAAGAATCATTCGCTTTTTCTAACCAAGTTTTAGAACGGGGAGCCTTCGGTGATGATGTGATTGAGTTACAAGCAAGATTGCAATACTTAGGATTCTATCATGGAAAAATTGATGGGAAATTTGGCTATGGTACTTATTGGGCTTTACGAAACTTCCAAGAAAGTTATGGCTTGAAAGTGGACGGCATTGCAGGAGCACAAACAAAAAGAGTACTTGTTAACAACAGTGATTTTGATCGTGAATGGGTTCATGCTCAAATCAATGCAGGTAGAGATTTTACTTATTATGGTGGAATTCCTCTGAACCAACAAGTAAAAGGCAACAAAGGATCATCAGGAAGTACAAGTTATCAACTACCTCCGAAATTTACAGAACAAGATTTACAACTAATGGCGAATGCAGTTTATGGTGAGGCAAGAGGAGAACCGTACGAAGGGCAAGTTGCAGTGGCAGCAGTAATTCTAAATCGACTTGAATCTCCAGATTTCCCGAATACCATCTCAGAGATCATTTTCCAACCAGGTGCATTTACAGCAGTAGCTGACGGACAAATTTGGTTAACGCCAAATGAAAGAGCAAAACAGGCAGTACTTGATGCAATGAGCGGATGGGATCCATCTGAAAATGCTCTTTATTATTTCAATCCTAATACAGCTACAAGCAAATGGATTTGGTCAAGACCTCAAATTAAACAAATTGGTCAACATATCTTTTGCTATTAAAGGAGCGACATTATGAAAAGTGCGGTATACTTACTTTCCATTGCTGTTATTGCATTAGGACTATATGCTTTTGATGTTAGAGCCGACAATAAACAGTTGCAACAAGCCATGCATGCCCAATATACAAACTCATTATCCAATGCCAGTGAAAAATTGACCTACTTGCAGCGGTCTGTAGCACAATCCTTATTGTTCCAGGATGAGAAGGCGCTGCAAAATGAACTTGATAACATTTGGCGAACAAGCAATGAATTGCGTTCATCTATCAGTAACTTACCATTGAATCCTGATGTAGCGAATCAATGGCTGCGATATATTGGGAAGATAGGAGATGAAGCGAAAAGAGCTTCGACAGAAGGGGATTATGAAACTTGGCAATCCAAAATGAAAGTTGTAAACAAAAATTTAGAGCAACTAACAGATGAATGGGCTGTTGCAACGGCTCAATTTTATGAGAATGATGGGAACTTTGATAAATGGCAACAAGTTGCAAAAAAAGAGCTTGAAGAATCACCATTTAAAAACCTCTCATCAAACTTAAAAACTTACACGGAGAAGGATTTCCCATTAACAACGAGTGAATCTGATTGGCTAAAGAAAAGAGACTTAAAACATATAAGAGATCGTGAAATTACGAAGGACGAAGCAATTCAAGTATTAGAAAAATTAGTACCTGGAATTAAAGACGCTACGTATACTGTATCGAAAAGTAAAGATGATGCACCTTATCCGTTTTATCACATTCAATTTGTTAAAGGCAGTCGGGTCGGATATGCGGACATTACTGTAAAAGGTGGACATTTAATTTCCTTCTTATCTGAACGTCCGGTACAGCCAGACAAAAATATTACACAAGAAAAAGTGAAGGAGTTAGTACAACAATTTATAGACCGAGCTGGATATGATGATTTAGCGTTAGTTGAAATGCGAGAAAACCATGAAGCTTGGCATATTCATCTTGCTCGAGTGGCTGGCAAACATAATGCGTTTGTGTATCCTGATGGAGTACAAATGAAAGTTTCTAAAGATAGCGGTGAGTTATTAGGGCTAAATGCAATGGAATATGTACAAAGAGAAAACATTAATGAAAACCAGCCAGTGGTGCCAATCGATTGGAAACAATTCTTCCGACCAAATACAGTAGTGGAAGAAGAGCGCTTTATCTACACAGAAAATGAAGCATATGAACTAAGATTATGTTATGAAGTAATTGCTCGTTTTTCAGACAATATCAATCAAACATATCGAGTTGTTGTGGATACGGAAAATCATGATGTCATAAAAGTGGAACAATTACCATAATTATCAAAATGCTCTAGAAATTCGCCTTAATTCGTGCAATAATAAAATTACAATTATTGTGCGAGGCGAATAAGTATGGATATTAAGATTGGGACAGTTCTCACATTGGAACCAACGACATCGGAAAAAGTTGAAAGATTTAAATGTAAAGTAGTGGAAAAGAAAGACAATATCATTTTTATTACTTATCCCGTAGATACGAAAACGGATAGGACAGTTTATCTAGTTGACGGTTCCCAGTTTCGTGCAATTTTTCGAAATGATGACGATATCAACTATGCATTTCAAACGGAAGTTGTCGGTCGTAAAATGGATCGAATTCCTATGATAATGCTTTCTTGTCCTCCAGATGATGAATTCATCAAAATCCAAAGGCGGGAATTTGTTCGAGTAAAAACACCTGTAGATGTTGCAGTGGAGCATTTAAATCAATTTTATCAATTCGTAACGGAAGATATTAGCGCTGGCGGAGCCGCTATCAAGTTGCCTATATCCCCACCATTTTCAGTGGGAGATAAGGTCAAACTAACGATTGTATTGCCTTATAAATCTGGAGAAATTCAATACATTCAAACGGATGCAGAAGTGATTCGAATATTTGAAAAGAATGGCCAAATGCTTGCATCTCTTCGATTTATCGATACGGACGAACTAGATAAACAATTCATCCTTCGATTCTGTTTTGAACGCCAAGTGATGCTGCGTAAGGAGACAAAGGACCTCCAATAAACGATTATTGGAGGCTTTTTTATGGATAAAAAATAAGGATTCGACAACAATATGTAATACAAACTAGTTGTTTTTATTTACATAAACTATGAAAATAGTAAAAGTAAAAAACTTTGTTTATGTTACAATGTTGAAGGAAAGTAGGGATTGTCATGGGAAAAAACATACAAATAGCCATCGATGGGCCTGCTGGTGCAGGAAAAAGTACAATTGCAAAAATCGTGGCAGAACAATTAGGATTCACTTACATTGATACTGGAGCGATGTATCGAGCTGTTACGTATAAAGCGTTAAAAGAAAACATACAATTAAATGATGAAAAAAAACTAGAAGAAATGCTGCTAAAGACAAATATCGACTTAAAGCCATCTCCAAATGGACAACTTGTTTTCGTAGATGGAGAGGATGTGACAAAAAAAATTCGTTCCAATGAAGTAACAGCGAACGTTTCGCGAGTTGCATCTCTTGCAAAGGTTCGTGAAATCCTCGTTGCTAAACAAAAACAGTTGGCAAAAGACGGCGCAGTTGTCATGGATGGACGAGATATAGGAACTCATGTATTAAAAGAAGCAGAATTAAAAATTTTTATGTCTGCCTCCGTTGAAGAACGAGCAAAACGAAGATTGCTTGATAATAAAAAACGAGGCATTCCTTCTGACTATGAACAGCTAAAAGAGGAAATAGCGCTTCGCGATCAGCAAGATATGGAACGTAAAATATCGCCATTAGTTCAAGCAGAAGATGCCATTTATTTAGACACTACTCACTTATCGATTGAAGAAGTTGCAGAAAAAATTTTACATTTAGCGAAAGAAAAGATGGAATAATAATCGTTTCTTTTCGCGTATTTTATTCATAATAAAGGAAATATTTAAACTATAAGGAAAAAATTTTGTGTTTAAATGCAATTTCTAATAAAATAGATATTGTAAGATGCGAAGGAGGGTTACATATGTCCGAGGAAATGAACTTAGGAGTTGGCCAAGAATTTCGTGAAGGAGACATTGTAAAAGGGACTGCTGCAAAAGTTGAAGACAAAGCAGTAACCGTTACAATAGAAGGTGCACCATTTGATGGGATTGTACCAATTAGTGAACTTTCTAGCTTGCACATTGAAAAAGCATCCGATGTGGTGTCTGTTGGCGATGAGCTAGAATTAATGATCACGAAAGTAGAAGAAGAAAACCTTGTATTATCGAAACGTAAAGTAGATGCTTTAAAAGCTTGGGATAAATTAGAAGAGCTATACAAAAAGGGAGAAGTTTTTGAAGCAGAAGTAAAAGATGTTGTAAAAGGCGGTTTAGTAGTTGATTTAGGAGTACGAGGATTTGTACCAGCATCTTTAGTAGAAGATTATTTCGTGGAAGACTTTGAAGATTACAAAGGTAAAACACTAACATTTAAAATTACAGAGTTAGATAAAGAAAAAGGAAGATTAATTTTATCTCACCGTGCAGTTGTAGAAGAAGAAAAAGCAAATAAAAAGAAAGAATTGCTAGAGAACCTAAAGCCAGGAGACGTATTAAATGGCAAAGTTCAACGATTAGCTCCATTTGGTGCCTTCGTTGATATAGGTGGCGTTGACGGGCTTGTGCACATTTCACAAGTAGCCCACGAACATGTAGATGATATTAACACAGTTCTTCAAGAAGGGCAAGAAGTGAAAGTAAAAGTTTTATCAGTTGATCCAGGAAATGAAAGAATTTCCTTATCTATAAAAGAGACATTACCTGGTCCATGGGCAAACATTGCAGAACGTGTTTCAAAAGGTCAAGTATTGACTGGTACGGTGAAGCGTTTAGTGTCCTTCGGTGCCTTTGTTGAAGTGTTCCCAGGTGTTGAAGGGTTAGTTCATATTTCACAAATTTCTCATAAACATATCAATACCCCTCACGAAGTGTTGAAAGAAGGTCAAGAGGTTCAAGTGAAAGTGCTTGATGTTAATGAGCAAGAAAAGCGCTTATCACTAAGCATGAAAGAACTTGAAGAAAACCCAAAGCATCAAGAAGAATTTGATTATCAATTACCAGAAGAGACAACAGGATTCTCCATTAGTGATGTAATAGGGGAACAATTGAAAAAATTTACAGATCAATAAATTTTATTTTGAATAAAAATTGCGTGCTTTAAGGAGTACGCTTTTTTTATGTCCATTTATGTCAAAAAATGATATATAATTGGATATCGTGTATAATACAAAGGATAAGAATTTGGAAGGATGAAGGACAGATGACAAAACCAGTAATCGCCATCGTAGGTCGTCCGAATGTAGGAAAATCAACAATTTTCAACCGAATTGTTGGTGAACGCATTTCCATTGTGGAAGATATACCTGGGGTGACCCGAGATCGCATCTACAGTTCGGCAGATTGGTTAAACCATGAATTTAATATTATTGATACCGGTGGAATTGATCTTGGAGATGAACCATTTTTAGAACAAATTCGTGCCCAAGCACAAATTGCCATGGAAGAGGCCGATGTGATTATTTTTATGACGAACGGTCGAGAAGGAGTAACTCTTCAAGATGAGCAAATCGCAAAAATGCTTTATAAAACAAAAAAACCAGTTGTACTGGCAGTCAATAAAATTGATAACCCAGACATGCGTGAATTAATATATGATTTTTATTCTTTAGGCTTTGGGGAGCCGATTCCAATTTCCGGTTCGCATGGATTAGGGATTGGGGATTTATTGGATGAATGTGCAAAATATTTCCCTAAAGAATATGAAGATGAATATTCAGACGATGTCATTAAGTTTTCATTAATTGGTAGACCAAATGTAGGAAAATCTTCATTAGTAAATGCAATTCTCGGAGAAGAGCGGGTAATCGTTAGTGATATCGCTGGAACTACTCGAGATGCAATCGACTCTCCTTATACGTATGACGGACAAGATTATGTCATTATCGATACAGCTGGAATGCGGAAAAAAGGAAAAATATATGAAAGCACAGAAAAATATTCCGTATTAAGAGCATTAAGAGCGATTGAACGTTCAGATGTGGTGCTTGTCGTATTAAATGCAGAAGAGGGAATACAAGAGCAGGATAAAAAAATTGCAGGGTATGCTCATGAAGCGGGTAAAGGTATCATCATTGTCGTGAACAAATGGGATGCCATTGAAAAAAATGAACGAACAATGAATGAATTTACCCAAACGATTCGCAATCAATTTTTATTTTTGGATTATGCTCCGATTGTGTTTGTTTCTGCTAAAACGAAACAAAGGTTGAGTCAAATTTTACCATTAGTAAAGCGGGTAAGTGAGAACCATGCAATGCGCATTCAATCTTCTTTATTAAATGATGTAATTGAAGATGCGATTGCAAGAAACCCAGCCCCTACAGATAAAGGAAAACGTTTACGCATTTATTACACGACACAAGTATCGGTTAAGCCACCTACATTTATCACTTTCGTAAACGATCCAGAACTCATGCATTTCTCTTATCTTCGATTTTTGGAAAACCGCATTCGTGAAACCTTTGATTTTGAGGGAACGCCGATACGTATCATACCACGGGCACGTGAGTAAAAGAGTGAGGGATAAATAAAAATGAAAAAGGTAACAGTGTTAGGAGCAGGTTCATGGGGAACTGCCTTAGCAATGGTGTTGGCTGAAAATGGACACGATACATTAATTTGGAGCCACCGACATGAGCAAGCGAAAGAAATAAATGAACAACATACGAATGAAAAATATGTTCCGAATATACAACTACCTGAAAATTTAAGGGCAACAAGTGATTTGAAAGAAGCGGCAGAACATGGAGATATCATCATTTTTGCGGTTCCGACAAAAGCGATTCGTGAAGTAGCAGAAAACATTATGAATTATTTAAATAGAAAAGTATTAATTGTGCACGTATCAAAAGGGATAGAACCAGATTCTTTAAAACGCATCTCAGAAATTTTAGAGGAGTCTCTATCCCCGCATGTGATTGAAGATATCGTCGTATTATCAGGTCCTAGCCATGCGGAGGAAGTGGTGTTGCATCATCCAACAACGATTACTGCTGCTTGTACAAATCTCCGTTCCGCTGAAAAAATACAAGATTTATTTATGAACCAGTATTTCCGTGTCTATACAAATACCGATGTAATCGGCGTTGAACTAGGCGGTGCATTGAAAAATGTAATTGCCTTAGCAGCAGGGATTTCCGATGGCCTAAACTATGGGGACAATGCAAAGGCAGCATTAATTACCCGAGGACTTGCGGAAATTGCTCGTTTAGGTGTGCGAATGGGAGGCAATCCCTTCACCTTTGCAGGATTAACTGGTATGGGCGATTTGATCGTTACTTGTACGAGCGTTCATTCGCGTAACTGGAAAGCGGGGAACATGCTTGGAAAGGGCATGAAGCTGGCTGAAGTATTAGAGAGCATGGGTATGGTCGTTGAAGGAGTTCGCACGACAAAAGCTGCTTACCAGCTTGCCAAAAAATACGATGTTCCGATGCCAATTACAACTGCATTGTTTGAAGTATTATTTAATGAAAAAGAACCGAAAGATGCTGTTGATGAGTTAATGAATCGCTTAAAGAAAAGAGAAATCGATTATTTACAATAAAAGGACAAGCATTTTCGTTGCATCAATGAGCGGGTATGAAAAAATTCAAAGTCGAGTTGAGTATCGGGAACTACAAATAATACCCGTTCATGTGCAATGAAAACGAACGCATGTGCGGAAGTGTGTTTTGTGCCCTAATATAGGCAAATATGTATACATACCGCTTCTTGAAAGGAGGAATTGCAATGAGTCATCCATTATTAATGGATATAGATAAATTCGTACTTGGTGCTGCACGTGGTCCATTAGCGAACATGCACCCGATGGATGTCATGTGGGTTTCCTTTTACTCGATAGCTGCAATGATTTTATCAATTCTTATGATAACAGCAGCTCGCAAATGGGTGAATAATGCTATATTATCCTTTTTCATTAGACTGATTGCATTTATTATTTTTATATTTGGCACATTATTAATGGTTTTAGTAATCTTTACGTGGCCATCATAAACAAAGGGGTGAAAATCATGAAACAGAAACGGAAATTCATTTTTTTCATACTATTACTCTCGACATCCCTTTTACTATCTGGATGTTTGTTTCCACAGGAAGAACGTGTTGAGAATCAAATACCTGATGAAGCTCAACTGATTGCTGTGCAAAATGCCATCGATCAATATCGAGCGGAAACAGGTGTGCTGCCGATAAAAAATAAAGATATGGATACAGATATATTTATTAAATATCCCATCGATTTCTCGAAATTGGTTCCAAAATATTTAGCGAATATCCCAGGGAATTCCTACGAAAAAGGTGGCATATTCCAATATATTATTTGGGACCCGGAAAACAATCCAACTGTAAAATTAGTAGACTTACGTTCAGCAGAAACGATTCGAGATTTAAATATTCGTCTTCTCTCAACAAAATACATGCCTTATAAAGACAGGATTGCGGATTATGTATATTCAATAGATTTTAAGAAATTAGGCTTTGCTAAAGAACTAACTGTGCCAAGTCCATATTCGAATAATCATTTACCATTAGTTGCTTCAACAGAAGGACAAGCCTATGTAGACTACTCCATCGATTTAGCTCAGTTTATAAGAGAAAATCATTTGAAACCTGAGCCAGGAGAAGATATTCGTATGTTGCTTGTGGAAGCTTATCCAGTAGTACCGGCCTATTCACTGCCATATACTGTGAACGAGAATAATGAACCGGTATTTATGTTTGATCCAATAAAAAAATAAAAGAATTTAAGCCTTGTACGACTTTTCGTGCAAGGTTTTTCATATTTTAAGTATATAATTCATAGATTGAAGTACGTAAAGGAGGAACTACAATAGGCGAACAAATCTTTCAACAAATAGCAGAAAGAACAAATGGTGATGTATATATTGGGGTTGTAGGGCCTGTGAGGGTTGGTAAGTCCACTTTTGTGAAAAAAATGATGGAGTCAATCGTCCTACCAAACATCGTGGATGAAGAAGAACGGAAAAGAGCACTGGACGAGCTACCACAAAGTTCACCTGGCCCAGTCATTATGACTGCAGAACCAAAATTTGTTCCTGCTCATGGTACAGAAATTTGTATTGGGGAAAGTGAAATACCTTTCCGGATTCGTTTTGCTGATTGTGTTGGTTATGTCATTGATGGGGTAAAAGGGTATGAAGATGAAAATGGACCAAAGTATGTGCACACACCATGGAACACTGAAGCTATTCCATTCCAAGAAGCAGCTCGAATCGGAACAGATAAGGTGATCCGCGACCATGCAAACATCGGTGTAGTTGTAACGACAGACGGCACTGTTAATGGGATTTCACGAGAAGCTGCACAAGTGGCGGAAGAACAAATTGTTGAACAATTGCAGGAAATCGGTAAGCCATTCGTCATCATTTTAAACAGCCAATATCCAAACAATCAAAATACGCAAAAGTTGCGTAATGAATTGCTCTCCCGTTATAACGTTCCTGTCATTGCAATAGCTATTGATCAAATGACGTTAAATGATATGGAGTTTATTTTAGAAGAAGCTCTGTATGAATTCCCTGTGGAAGATATTGAAGTGGAAAAACCTGATTGGCTTGATGTATTAGAACCGACTCACCACGTCAATGCAACGCTTTCAGAAGCAGTTGGAAATGTGCTGAATTCTGTAACGAAAATTCGCGATGTCCATAATGCAGTAGAAGATTTAAGAGAAATTGATTTTATTGAAAGCTGCGAGATTGAAAGAGTTGATGCAGGACTTGGTGTGGCAACGGTGCGTATCACATTAAAACCGGAAATTTATAAGGCGGTTTGCAATGAATTTTTAGATGCGCCGATAGACACGAAAAAAGATTGGCTGCTCTTCATTAAAGAGGCACAAGAAGCGAAAAAAGCACAAAAACGCTTCCGAGATGCGATTGAAGAAGCGACAATCAATGGCTATGGTGTAACGCTTCCGACGATGGAAGAGTTTGAGCCAAGTGAGCCAGAAATAATTAAACAAAATAATTTCTACGGTGTTCGCATGAAGGCGAAAGCTCCATCTTACCATATCATACGTGTCGATATGGAATCTGAGTTCTCGCCATTAATTGGGTCAGAGTTCCACAGCCAACAGTTATTGAAAGACTTGCAGTATGCATATAAACATGATCGAGAAGCGTTATGGCAAACACAATTGTTTGGAACGCCACTGCATGAAGTGTTGACGGAAGGAATTCGATTCAAAATGAATGCTGTGCCGCCAAGTGCAAAGAAAAGAATGCGTCAAACAATTGAAAGAATGGTGAATGAAGGAGAAAAAGGACTCATTACGTTTATTATTTAAAAAAAGTGAGATAATAAAAATAATGGAATTTTATTAGAAGGACTTTTTGTCATATAGACGAAAAGTCCTTTTCATTATCCAAAGTGCCAAAAACTCAATTTTTCTTGGACAAACATGAATAAATACAGTTGCACCGCTTATTTCTATATGTTACTCTTTTTACATGATTTAGCTTTTTTAACCCTTTGAGAGGAGGTGAACAGTGTGAACAAAACAGAATTAGTAAACTCTGTTGCTGAAGCTGCAGGTCTTTCTAAGAAAGATGCTTCTAAAGCAGTAGATGCAGTATTTGATACAATTCAAAACACTCTTGCAAAGGGTGACAAAGTGCAATTAATCGGTTTTGGAAACTTCGAAGTTCGTGAACGTGCTGCACGTAAAGGTCGTAACCCTCAAACTGGGGAAGAAATTGAAATTGCTGCAAGCAAAGTGCCAGCATTTAAACCAGGAAAAGCACTTAAAGAAGCTGTAAAATAATAGCTTCTTTAAAATTACATAGAGCAGTCGTCATGAATATGATGACTGCTCTTTTTACATATTATAATATTAATAAAAGATAAATCAATTCTACCATTGGAGCAAAAAAGCAACACATATAGAGTACAATTTGAGTGAAAGCCTTTTGCGATTCACGTCTGTATGTGCTACGATTCATTTTGACAGTGTTGTGCTTTGTCGATTTAGGAGGAACATATATGTCAAATGTTGATTTAAAAAAAATAGAAGAAGCTGTAAAAATGATTTTAGAGGCCGTAGGTGAAGACGTTAATCGTGAAGGACTCATCGATACACCAAAACGCGTTTCAAAAATGTATGAAGAAATGTTTAAAGGGCTTAATGAAGATCCGCGAAGTTATTTTGAAACGGTCTTCCATGAAAACCATGATGAGCTAGTTCTTGTGAAGGATATTCCTTTTTATTCGATGTGTGAACATCACTTAGTTCCTTTTTACGGAAAAGCTCATGTTGCATACATACCTCAAGATGGCCGAGTTGCTGGTTTAAGCAAAATCGGTCGATTAGTGGAATCCGTAAGTCACAGGCCTCAATTACAAGAACGAATTACAACAACCATTGCAGATATTTTAATGGAAAAATTAGAACCGCAAGGCGTTTTTGTATTGATTGAAGCTGAACATATGTGTATGACGATGAGAGGATTAAAAAAACCTGGGACAAAAACAGTGACTTCATGTGCAAGAGGAATTTATGAAGAAGATGACATAAAACGACAAGAAGTGATTTCATTTATTCAAATGTCTTAATTAACAAAATAGATTGTGATATGATAACAAAGAATATGTAAATGTGAGGGAGAAGTATGAACCAATCTGATTATGTCGTAATTGAAGCAGAAGAAGATGGCGTACATGTAATTGGGTTAACTCGTGGTGAAGATACGAAATTTCATCATTCAGAAAAATTAGATGCCGGAGAAGTGATGATAGCTCAATTTACTGAACATACGTCGGCCATGAAAATTCGTGGAAAAGCGAAAATCTATACATCGCATGGAATCATTGAAAGCCAATCAAAAAAATAAACCGCTCATTATGATGACGACTGTAATAAGTGCAGTAGATTGTGCTTACATTGGAATGGAGTAATACCTATGGATGCAACATATATAAAAAACCATATTGAACAATTAAAAAAGGATATTTATCGTTATGTGCAACATAAAACACTTCTGAAATATACTGGAAATCCATTGGTGGATGAAAATCAATTATTTTACATGCTGTTGCCATTTTTTAATGGAGACCATTGGGATGATGAAAAATATGAAGGAATCATTACTGTCGGAATTGTACAAGCATCTTTAGCGGAACATGGTCTCATCAACGAGTATGATGCAACATCGAAAGAGCAGCAGCTAACAGTTCTGTCCGGCGATTATTACAGTGGTCGTTATTATGAAATATTAGCAAATTCAGGTAATATTTCTTTGATACGTCAACTTTCTGAAAGTGTTGTATTAAGATCTGAACATGAAATTCGAGTATATGAACCGAGACAATACGCCATCGATGATTGGTTAGATAGTATAACGGTTATTGAAACAGAATGTATTAGCAGATTTTATCAACTTTACAATTACGATCAATATTTAAATATAATGCAAATCAATTTATTGATTCTACGATTACAAAATGAACTATTAAACTATAGAGAAGGTAATAGTTCGCTCCTTTTACAAAAAATGATAGAAAGCTTTGTACCCGTTGATCATTTGAATTTTGAACAATACCTTCTGAAAAAATTGGATGTTCTTATTCAACAATTGCAAGAATTGTTACGTATCTCTTCTATCAAAGCTGAACTTAAACAATATATTGCAGAACGGTTGATTAGATAGAGTGAAGAAAGGTTATGAAAAAGATGGAAAAATCCAAAGAAGAACGCGTCCATGAAGTGTTTGAGAAAATTTACGAAAACTACGACAAAATGAATTCGGTGATTAGTTTTAAGCTTCATGTCAAATGGCGTGAAGATATTATGAAACGCATGAATGTAAAACCGGGATCTACATGTTTAGATGTTTGTTGTGGCACAGCTGATTGGACAGTTGCATTAGCAAAGGCAACAGGTGAAAATGGAGTTGTTAAAGGGCTTGATTTTAGCAAAAATATGCTAAAAGTTGGAGCTGAGAAAGTAAAGCCGTATCCTCATGTGGAGTTAATACATGGGAATGCAATGGAACTACCTTTTGAAGATAACACTTTTGACTATGTCACAATCGGTTTTGGTTTACGAAATGTACCGGATTATATGCAAGTATTAAGGGAAATGCATCGTGTATTAAAACCTGGTGGGATGGCTGTTTGTTTAGATACATCTAAACCAGAAATGCCTGGATATAAACAATTGTTTCGTTTTTATTTCCGATATATTATGCCGCTTTTCGGGAAAATTTTTGCGAAAAGTTATGAAGAGTATTCATGGTTACAAGAATCCGCAAGCACTTTCCCAGGGATGAAAAAGCTTGCAAAAATGTTTGAAGAAGCTGGCTTTGTAAACGTCACATACAAAAGTTATAGTGGTGGTGCAGCAGCAATGCATATGGGATTTAAGAAAGAAGTTTAGGGAGAGGTTCGCGAGTGGAAAAGATGAAGTTAAAAATGATCTATTCCGATTTAAAACCGGATATAGAAATCATCGAAAATGAATTAGAAAAAGCACTTTATTCAACGTCGCATGTATTAAATGATGCCTCTCTCCACCTTTTACGTGCGGGCGGAAAAAGAATTCGCCCACTTTTTGTTTTAATGAGTGCAAAATTTGGTCATTATAATATCGACAGAATGAAATATGCTGCTGTACCTCTCGAATTAATTCATATGGGTTCCCTTGTCCACGATGATGTAATCGATCATTCCGATATGAGAAGAGGGCGTCCTACCGTTCGTTCTCAATGGAACAATCGAGTTGCAATGCATACTGGTAATTTTATTTTCGGTAGAGCAATTCAATATGTATCCCAAATTAAAGATCCGAAGGCGCATCAAATTTTAGCAAGAACGATGGTTGAAATTTGTAATGGTGAAGTCATTCAAATTGAAGATAAGTTTCGACTAAATCAAAACTTAAAAGATTATTTCCGTCGAATAAAAAGAAAAACGGCACTTCTTATTGAATCCAGTTGTGAAGTGGGAGCAGTAGTAGCAAATGTTGATCCTGCTGTTACAATGCGGTTAAAGAGATTCGGTTATTATGTGGGTATGAGTTATCAAATCGTGGATGACGTGTTGGATTTCGTATCAACGGATAAACAACTTGGAAAACCTGCAGGCAGTGATTTATTGCAGGGAAACATTACTTTGCCTATATTGCTCATGAAAGATCATCCAAAAATTATCCAATTTATTGAGCGGGCTTCAAAAGGAATTGTGACAGAAGAGGAACGGTTAGAAATGCTTCAAATTGTACGCAATTCTGATTCAATTCAAGAAGCCTTGAAAGTAAGCGATCAATATTTAGCGAAAGCAATGAAAGAAGTAGAGCAATTACCAGAACATCCAACAAAGAAAAAACTAAGAGATATTGCATTGTTTATCGGTAAACGTAAGTTTTAAAAAATATATCTGAGTTAATTTCATAATTCTCACCCCTTGATTTTCAAGGGATTCAAGACAATAAAAAATGGGTACCTCCCCAAATTTCGTTATAATGGTAGGTAACCAAACAAACCATACGAAAGAGGTGAGTACCCTATGACTATTGTAAAACAAATTTCTCTTTTTGACATCCATCAATTATTAGAAATGGAAAGTTCCCATCGTTATGAAGCCATTTTTAGTGCTATCGACATTCAGCCTATATTTCAATTGTTTTCTAAAAAGACATTGAAAGGTGCACCACGTGAATTGAATTATGGTGCAATGATTCAATCGCTGATTATTCGTATTGTCGAACGAATTCCAACAATGAAGGATTTAGTCAAACGTTTGGTCCATGATCCTTTATTTCGTTTCGACTGTGGATTCCTTGTGTCTGATGTCGTACCATCTGAAAGCTCTTATTCACGCATGATTCAAGTCATTAGTGAATCAGATGTGCTAGATAAAATGAACGATACACTCATCAAAACAGCGATGTTGGAAGGCTTTCTAAATGATGAACATGTCGCCATCGATGCGAGTCACTTTGAAGCTCGTGATGCTTTCACACCATCAGAAAAGAAAGCACCTAAAACTCCTAAAAAACGTGGTCGTAAAACTAAAGCTGAACGAGCTGTTTGGTTAGCCGAACAAGTAGAGAAAAAAGGAAATCAATCAACCTATGAAAAAGAACTGAAAGAACAGCTGGATATCCCATTAGAAACCCTTTGGAAGGATGTACCGATTGAGCCAAAATGGGGTGTGAAAAAGAATAGTAAAGGAAAAAATACATTCTGGTTTGGTTATAAAGCACATTTAGCTGTTTCGACGAAAAGTCAATATATCATCACTCGTTTGATGTCCTCAGGTAATTTAAGTGATTGTAAAGCTGCGATTCCATTATTGAAAAAACTTCATCACTTAGGAAACGGTCAATTTACAATAGCTATATTTGATGCTGGTTATGATGTTGAACCTATTTACCGTCAAGCCGTATCACAGTCCATGCGAGTCGTGATTCCTTACAACGTTCGCCGAGAAGGAGAATATATAGGATTCGATGAACATTTTCGTCCAACCTGTGTGCGTGAACATAGTTACCAATATGACAGCTTTGACGCTAAGTACAATACATTAAAATTCACACGTCCAAAGGAATGTGCAACTTGCCCATTACGAGAAGACACCCTTTGCCAAAAAGTTTTCAAAATCAAATGTGATATAGATATCCGTAAATTTACCTATCCAGCACGTGGGACAGAACGATGGAAACAGCTTTATCAAGAACGTACAGCAGTCGAACGCGTTAACGCTTATTTAAAGGAATACTTTCAATTAAACAATGTCCGTCATCGTACAGGAAAGAAAGCAAAAATGCATTTCAATCTGGTGACGTTAATTTATAATACCTGCAAACTAGCAGTTGATCGAATCAATGCTTTATTACAGCAACAAAACCAAGTTGCATAATTTTAAAAAAAAACAAAGTTTTTAGTATAGGGGTACTCTATTCTTCAGAAATACTATGATTTATGAAATTGATTCATCTATTTCTAATATTGATAGTTGAAGCTTGAGCTTGATTTTGGTAACATTTAGCGGTAGGTAATAAAGCTTAATTGAGATTTAAGGAGTTGTTTAACTTATGGCAATTGAAAGAACATTTCTTATGGTAAAACCTGATGGTGTAAAACGCCAAGTAGTAGG
Organism: Ureibacillus sp. FSL W8-0352; assembly: GCF_038004345.1. Taxonomy (NCBI): domain Bacteria; kingdom Bacillati; phylum Bacillota; class Bacilli; order Caryophanales; family Caryophanaceae; genus Ureibacillus; species Ureibacillus sp. FSL W8-0352. The sequence goes on from NZ_JBBOQT010000001.1 coordinate 351,258, forward strand.
AGACATTATTGACCGTTTTGAGCGTCGTGGATTTGTAATGCGCGGAGCAAAGTTAATGAATGTTCCACGTGAATTAGCTGAAAAACACTATGAAGAGCATAAGGATAAACCATTCTTTGGTGAATTGGTAGATTTCATCACTTCTGGACCAGTATTTGCAATGGTTTGGGAAGGAGAAAATATTATTAAGTTAGCTCGTGTGATGATGGGCGCTACAAAACCTGAAGAAGCACAACCAGGTACAATTCGCGGCGATTATGCGGTAACAATTTCTGAAAACGTTATCCATGGTTCCGATTCACCAGCATCTGCTGAACGTGAAATCAATTTATGGTTCAACAATGAAATCGTTTAATACACTGTAAATTTGCTATCCCACAGCAATTGTGCTGTTGGGATAGTTTTGGCTCTATAATATTTGGTGTTGGTGAGTATAAACCAGCACCAATTTTTTTGAACAAAAAAAATGAGACAGTGACAAAACTCTGGTAAAATGTAATCGACCAAAACCACATTTACAAGGAGTGATGTCACATGTCTCATCATTATTCTATACGTAATTTATTAAATATTAAAGACAAAAATATCACATTTGATGAAAATTTTTGTGCAGAAGAACTCATTAAAGGGGTCCAATCAAAAGTCTTTTATGGCCAATTAACTTACCAACCAAAAGCGTGTTATGCTTGTGGACATGTCTTCGATGATCAAATCATTAAACACGGTTTTAAAACGTCTCTCATTAAAATGCCTAGCATTTCAGGTTTTCATACCTACTTAAAATTGCGTAAACAGCGTTATTTCTGTAAACATTGTCATTCCACGTTTACTTTAAAAACGAGCGTCGTGGCTAAAAACTGTTGTATTTCCAACAATACCAAAGTATCGATTGCTTTAAACGCCAAAGATAAAATATCCGAAAAAGATATTGCGATGAAACATCATGTTTCTCATGCCACTGTCAGTCGTGTCATTGACAGCTTTTATAGCTACTATCAACCAAATGTTCACTACCTTCCAAAGCATTTGTGTTTTGATGAGTTTAAATCAGTGAAATCCGCAGCTGGAGCGATGTCCTTTATTTTCTGCGACTCTGAAACGGGGGAGATTGTGGATATCGTGGAGGACCGGAGATTATCTGTCCTCAAAGAGTATTTCTTACGGTATTCCAAGAAGGCGAGAGATGCGGTAAAAACGATTGTCATCGATATGTATAGCCCTTATATTTCCTTAATCCAAGAAGTTTTCCCTAAAGCGGAAATCGTACTCGACAAATTCCATATCCTCCAACTATTTAGCAGAGCTTTAAACAAAACGCGCATCAACGTCATGAATCGGGATAAAAAGAATTACAATAAATTGAAAAAATACTGGAAGCTCCTTCTGAAAGATCAAACAAAACTTGATTATAAGAACTATACATATCATCGTTGCTTTAAAAAGCATATGTGTGAGGTGGAGATTCTCCACTATCTCATTGATTTAGATTCTGAATTAAAAGCGTCCTATGAGTTATACCAATACGTTCGACATTACATCAAAACCAAAGACTTTGAGCTCCTAAAGAAAACATTAGAGAATAAACAAAATATCGTTTCCAGCTATATGAAAACCGCCATCAAGACAATCAACAAATACATCAATTATGTCGAGAATACGCTAAAGTACGATTATAATAACGGCATTTTAGAGGGGATTCATAACAAAATCAAAGTGATTAAACGCATTTCTTTCGGTTATCGATCCTTCTATCACTTTAGAAACCGAATATTCATTACCCAAAACTTAGCGAAAATAAAAACAGCTTAGGGGAACCTCGAATTTCCCCTAAGCCATCCGATTACATATTACCAAATAATGTCACTAAAATTTATTCACCAACACCATTTGACAAAGAACCATAGTTTTTTATTAATATGATATTGCAAAAGGTTAGCCAATAGAAAATTTTTGCAGAAACCGTAAATTTTGATAATATGAATATAATAAGCATAAGACTGTGACTTCTTTTTTACACAAGCAAAGGGAATAACACGAGTATCGATACAATGCAAAGGCAAGGAATAACCTTTAAGGACGAACATGCGGAAAGCATTCGCCTGTAGTGAAATTCGAAAGTAGAAAAAATACTAACTACGAACAAATTTAATACTGCTTTAGAAATTTACTTTTTGAACTTTTACATATTTCAGAAAAGAAAAATTTTGTATATAATAAGTGTACGTCATTAGAGGGGATCGATAACTATGACAGACTACGAACTGTTTATTAATGGTATAAAAAAATTAACAGGTATTGATTTATCGCTATATAAAGAAGCACAAATGAAACGCCGTTTAACATCCCTTTATGAAAAAAAAGGCTTTAAAGATTTTGTTGATTTTTTGCACGGGGTTGAAAAAGATCGAGATTTATTGAATGAATTCCTAGATCGAATGACGATTAATGTTTCAGAATTTTATCGTAATGGGAAACGGTGGGAAGTACTTCAACATAAAATTTTTCCAAAACTGCTTGAAAAAAATAACCGTTTGAAAATTTGGAGTGCTGCCTGTTCAACAGGCGAGGAACCGTACACAATTTCCATGGTGCTCTCTAACCATGTACCATTATCTTACATAAAAGTATTAGCTACTGATATAGATGAAAACTGTCTTCAAAAAGCAAAGCTAGGCATTTATCCTGATCGTTCCTTAGCAGAAGTTCCTCCGGCTATAAAAGCAAAATATTTTATTGAAGAAGGGCAGTTTTATCGTGTAAAAGATGAAATTAAAAATACTGTAACATTTAAAAAGCACAATTTATTAAGTGACCCATATGAGAAAAACTTTGATTTAATCGTTTGTCGCAATGTTATGATTTATTTCACTGAAGAGGCAAAGGATCATATTTATAAAGAATTTAGCAATTCTTTACGACCAGGTGGCATTTTGTTTGTAGGATCTACTGAGCAAATATTCAATCCTGCTCGTTATGGTTTTGAAGTGGAAGATACGTTTTTTTACCGAAAAATATGAGATTGAAAAAAGGATTGGGCGCTTTTCGACTTGTGCGAAAAGCGTATTATATTTTCGTTAAATTCTATATTATATTAAAAATTAAAATTCATTAGCATTGCATAAATATAGTTAGAATTTTCTGTTAATTAATTTTTGTGAATTTGTGCCAAAAAGACAAAACCTAAAGAAAGGTGGCACTGCCCATTTGGTAAATATATACAGTTAAACCAGAGCGACAACGACAAAAGGGAGATTATGGACTGGCTCGCCCATCAAATTTTCGCAACCAAACATAAGCTGGTTTCCACAGAGCTCTCTTTAACCAACGAGTAATTCGAAGTAGAGATTTCTTACTTTTCATCTCCAATTGAATGAGAACATGTAAGCAATACGTGATAAGGGCTAAGAAAATTTGATTTTGAATAGCTGTTTCACTCATTCCATAAAAGTGCTTAATTTCTACGTGTTGCTTGAGCCATTTGAAAAAGAGTTCAATAGCCCAGCGAGATCGGTAAATATCACTTATCTCTTCTGGTTTTAAATCAAATCGGTTGGTGATGAAACGAAGTAAGTTCCCTTTTGTGTCCATAACTTCTAGTAGACGAAAGACATTTTCAGTACGATTTTGTGTGGTACCAATGTAGACCATTTTATCGGATAGAACGTGACAATCATCAGGAAGTGAAAATGTATAGACTTCACGAATGACTGCGTTTTTCTTCAGTCTTGAAACGAAGAAATAGCCATCATCTGTCATCCGATCAAAACGTTCATAGTCCACATAACCGCGGTCAAACACATACATGGCTTCTTTATCATCCACTAGGACTTCGAGTTGATTTCGGTCATGTTCTTTTGCTGTCGTAATCACTGCTTTTTCAGGATAGACGGTGTCTTTATCCATGAAAACGAGCCGTAAGTGTAGCTTTACACCAGCTTTTGTTTTACGGAATTTTGCCCATTTATAATTGGTCAAATTCAACGGGAGTGTACTTGAATCAATGATTTTCAGTGGCATATTCTTTCCGGTTTTATAATGGTACCGTTGAATTTTCCAAACAAGATCCAAGAACAAATTTGCAAGAATTAGTGGGTTGATCTGATTGTTTTTTCGGGATAGCTGAGAGGCACTTATCGATTCAAATCCGAGTGCTTTTTGAAGATCTTCGTCTACAAGTGCATCACTCATTTCCTCTAAGCTCTTAAATTCGAGCAGCTGGGCTACCAATAAAAGTTTAATATAGGCTTCTGTTGTCAGCTTTTTTGTGTAATAGTCCTGTTTCAATTCTTTGACTTGTTCGCTAAGTTTTTGAATATTTATGGGTGAAACCCATTTACCAAATGATGAAATTAGTGTATTCTTGTCCATAACGTTTATCCTTTACGATTGGATTTGGACAGGAACCACCTGTACTTCCATTGTAAAGGATTTTTTTGTTTCGAAATCAATAAAAAATTGAACATTCTTAGTATTTTGAATCATCAGATTTAATTAGTGCAATGCTAGTGATTAAAATTATTTATTCACAATGTTTTTTTACTAGCTTTATGTTATATTAAAAAATACATACTTTAACGAGTTGAAGGGAGAAAGTGTTTGATGAGATATTTAACTGCTGGGGAATCCCACGGTCCACAATTAACGACAATTATTGAAGGGTTGCCGTCCCTTTTACCGATAACTGCAGAACAAATTAATTACGATTTAAAACGACGACAAGGTGGTCACGGTCGCGGACGCCGTATGCAAATTGAAAAAGATACTGTTGAAATAGTTGGAGGAGTTCGTCACGGAAAAACATTAGGTTCACCTGTTGCATTAGTGGTAAAAAATGATGACTGGAAACATTGGACAAAAATTATGGGAATTGAACCTCTCCCAGAAGATGTAGATCCTTCAGAAATTAAGCGTCAAATTTCCCGACCTCGACCTGGACATGCTGATTTAGTCGGCGGAATTAAATATGGTCATCGTGACTTGCGAAATGTGTTAGAGCGTTCGAGCGCTAGAGAAACGACTGTGCGAGTGGCTGTTGGTTCCGTTGCAAAAGCTCTTTTAAAAGAATTAGGTATTTCCATCGTAGGACATGTTACTGAAATTTACGGCATTAAAGCAGATACATCAAAAGTTGCAGGCAAATCAGCAGATGAAATTCGCCAAATTGTTGAAAATGATCCTTGCTATTCAGTGGACCCAGAAGCTTCTGCGAAAATGGTAGAAGCAATTGATGAGGCGAAAAAAGCAGGAGATTCCATCGGTGGTGTTGTCGAAGTCATTGTGGAAGGTATGCCGCCGGGAGTAGGATCTTACGTTCATTATGACCGTAAATTAGATGGTAAATTGGCGCAAGCGATGTTATCCATCAATGCATTTAAAGGGGTTGAGTTTGGTATCGGCTTTGAAATGGCTCGTCGTAGAGGCTCTGAAGTTCATGATGAAATTGTTTGGGATGATAAACAAGGCTATCATCGTCGTACAAATCGTTTAGGTGGCCTTGAAGGTGGCATGTCTACAGGAATGCCAATCATTGTTCGCGGTGTAATGAAACCAATTCCTACACTTTACAAACCTCTTGAAAGTGTTGATATCGAAACGAAAGAACCATTTAAAGCAAGTGTGGAGCGTTCCGATGCTTGTGCAGTACCAGCTGCATCTGTTGTAGCTGAATGCGTCATCGCTTGGGAAATTGCCAAGGCGATTGTCGAACAGTTCCATAGCGATCAATTACCACAATTAAAAGCACAAATTGAAGAAGCACGTAAATTGGCGAAGGAGTTTTAATGATGCGAATCCCAGTAAATACCCAAAGCCATTCCTACGAAGTGTTCATCGGAAGCGGTATATTACGTACCGCTTGCGATTCATTAAAAGAGAAAATTGAAAAAGCAGATAAACTCGTCGTTTTTACCGATGAGAATGTTTGGCAAGCACAACAACAATATTTTAAAGAAAACTTCCCTTATCCTTTCGAAGTGTTTGTGATGCCAGGTGGGGAAGCTTGTAAAAGTTTTCAAAATTTCGAAGATGCCCACACTTTTTTAATTGAAAAACATTGCTCGCGCAAATCCTTTTTATTTGCCTTTGGTGGAGGAGCAGTTGGTGATTTGACTGGGTTTGTAGCAGCAACATTCATGCGTGGAATCCCATACATTCAAATTCCAACGACCATTTTAGCTCACGATTCAGCCGTTGGAGGAAAAACGGCAATTAACCACCCGCTAGGCAAAAACTTAGTTGGAGCATTTTATCAACCGGAAGCGGTCATTTATGATATCAACTTTTTAGATAGTTTACCAACAAAAGAGATTCGTTCAGGAATGGCTGAAGTAATTAAACACGCGCTGATTTCAGATGAAAAATGGTTAAAACAATTGATGCAAACTCCATCAATTACGAAAATTGACAAAACAGCTTTAGCAAACCACTTGAAATCAGGCATCGAAGTAAAGGCGAAAATCGTAGGGCAAGATGAAACTGAACAATCTGTCCGAAAATATTTAAATTTGGGGCATACATATGGTCATGCTATTGAAGCAGCAGCTGGTTATGGCGGCCTTGCCCATGGAGAAGCGGTCATGATTGGGATGGTGTATGCACTTCTCTTGAGCGAACGATACGGTCAAATTTCTAGAGAATTTACGATTGATTTTCTAAAGTTTGCATATCGAAACGACTATCCATTCGAAGAAGTAAAGAGATTCTCTTTTGTAGAATTATATGAATATTTAATGAAAGATAAAAAGATTGAATATGGCAAATTAAAATTTGTTTTATTACAGGAAATCGGCCAACCATTCGTAAGAGAAATTGGGGAATCGGAATGTAGAGAAGTAGATAGAGAGCTTCGCTATCTGCTAGAGGAGGTATGTAAATGATTCGCGGCATACGTGGAGCGATAACGATAGAATCGAATACGCCCGATGCGATTTATAGTGAGACGGAAAGATTAGTGTTAGAAATGGCGAGAGTTAACAATATCGTTCCAGAAGATATTGCTTCGGTGATTGTCACGACAACACCGGATATTAACGCCGCATTCCCAGCAAAGGCCGTGCGTTCAATTGATGGGTGGAAATATGTACCAACGATGTGTACCCACGAAATGGATGTTCCTGGATCTTTGCCTTTATGTATTCGAGTGTTAATGCATGTGAATACATCGGTACCTCAAAAAGAAATACGCCACGTTTATTTAAATGATGCGGTGAAACTAAGACCAGATTTAGTCAATGAAAATCGATAAAAAGGAGCGTCAATCATGAAATTTAAAAAACAAATTTACGGTATGAAAGCTTACCAACCAGGTAAACCCATTGAGGAAGTACAAAAAGAATTTGGTTTAAAGGAAGTTGTTAAGCTTGCTTCAAATGAAAATCCTTTTGGCTGCTCTCCTAAAGTGAAAGATTTTATTGTAAATAATGGAATGAATTTTGCCATTTATCCGGATGGTTATGCGCAAGAACTTCGTACAGCAGTGAGTCAACATCTTGGTGTAGATGAATCACAATTGCTATTTGGAAACGGTTCAGATGATATAATCGCAATCATTACGCGGGCACTTCTTTATCCCGGTGTTAATACAGTCATGGCAGATCCATCTTTCTCTCAATACAGTCATAATGCAGAAGTTGAAGGAGCAGAAGTTCGAAAAGTGCCATTGAAAGATGGTAAGCATGATTTAGAAAAAATGTTAGAAGCAATTGATGAAAACACGTCAATTGTATGGGTATGTAATCCAAATAACCCAACAGGAACTATTGTATCGGATGAGGAATTAAGCTCCTTTATAGAGAAAGTACCAAGTGATGTACTAATCGTATTAGATGAAGCTTATTTTGAATATATAACAGATCCTGCTTATAAAGATACGTTGCATTACGTAGAGGAATATCCGAATGTATTAATCATGCGTACATTCTCTAAGGCATACGGATTAGCTGCCTTCCGAATCGGATATGCAATCGGTCAATCGAAATTAATTGCCACATTAGACCCAGTGCGTGCACCTTTCAACAACACGGTATTAAGTCAAAAAGTAGCGATTGTTGCATTGGAAGATCAACCATTTATTCAAGAAACAGTGGAACAAACGGAAAAAGGTAAACAGCAATATGTTGAATTTTGTAACAAACATGGACTTAAATATTACCCATCACAAACAAACTTTATTTTATTTGAAGTAAAAGCAGACAGTGATGTGATCTTCCAAGAAATGATGAAACGCGGATTTATTATTCGAAGTGGGAATGCCTTAGGTACACCTGGATTCATTCGAGTTTCTATCGGTACAGAAGAACAAAACCGAAAGTTTTTATCACTTCTTGAAGAGGTATTAAAGGAGCAAGGAGTATTGGCATGACCCGTAATGTGTTAATCATAGGATTAGGCTTAATTGGGGGCTCTTTGGCATTAGCTCTACAAAAAGCTCCCAAAACAAAAGTAGTTGGCTATGATCTTTCTGGAAAAACGAGAAATCTTGCAGAAACTTTAAATATTGTACATGAAGTGGTGGAGGATGTAGAGGAAGCGGCTAAAATAGCGGACTTTATCATTTTTGGAACACCGGTAAACGCAACGCTACAATGGATGGATGAATTGAAGCACTGGTCGTTAAAGCAACATGTTATTATTACCGACACAGGAAGTACAAAAGGGTTAATTATGAAGAAAGCTGAAGAGCTAAGAGAAAAAGGAATTACATTTATTGGCGGACATCCAATGGCTGGTTCCCATAAAAGCGGCATCACGGCTGCAAAACCCTACCTTTTTGAAAATGCGTACTATATTTTAACTCCTTTTGACGATGAAGATGGAAATAATCTTATCGCTCTAGAACAGTTGTTAAAATATACGTTAGCAAAATTAGTGAAAATCAATGCGGAAGAACATGATCATATGACCGCGGTAGTCAGCCACTTTCCTCACATCGTAGCTGCTTCCCTTGTTCACCAGTTAAATGAGGAAAATAAAAGATTTCCAATGACAAGTATGCTTGCCGCAGGTGGTTTTCGCGATATTACTCGAATTGCATCATCGAACCCGATGATTTGGAGAGACATTACATTGCAAAATCGAGAAGAGCTCATCGGGCAAATGGATGCTTGGATTGATGAAATGCAACGAGTAAAGAAAATATTACTGGAAAATGATGATGAATCTGTTGAAGAGTATTTTAGAAAAGCGAAAGATGTTCGTGATGCATTGCCAATTTCAACAGGGGCATTCTATACTACATACGATTTATACGTAGATATTCCAGACTACCCTGGTGTAATTTCCGAAATTACTGGCTACCTAGCAGACGAAAATATCAGTATTACAAATATCCGAGTAGTCGAAACGAGAGAAGACATATTTGGTATTTTGGTGATTAGTTTCCAAAATGAAAAAGATCGAGAAAAAGCAATGAAATGCATTCGTTCACATACGAACTTTGAAATGCACGTTTCTTAACTCGTATGTGGAAAGGGGTAATAAAATTGACTTCAAGAGTATTAGTTTATAATAAACCACGGTTAGAAGGTATTATAACCGTACCGGGTGATAAATCAATTTCACATCGTGCGGTAATGTTTGGAGCTATTGCGGAAGGAAAAACAACTGTTACAGGTTTTCTTCCCGGTGAAGATTGTCTAAGCACGATTGATTGTTTCCGAAAACTCGGTGTTGATATTCAAGTGGATGGTACAAATGTTGAAATTAATAGTCCAGGAATGGACGGTTGGCAAGAACCGAAAGAAGTATTATATACAGGCAACTCAGGTACGACAACAAGATTAATGTTGGGCATCCTTGCAGGGACAAACTTTCATAGTGTGATGACTGGTGATGCCTCTATTGGAAAGCGTCCTATGGGTCGCGTCACGAATCCATTGAAACAAATGGGGGCAAAAATCAATGGACGTGAAAATGGACAATATACGCCAATTGCCATTCAAGGAACAGCATTAAAAGCTATTGATTATACGATGTCTGTTGCCAGCGCTCAAGTGAAGTCTGCGATATTGTTAGCTGGACTTAGAGCAGAAGGTACTACGATTGTAAGGGAAAAAGAGATTTCTCGGGATCATACAGAACGCATGCTACAACAATTTGGTGCAAAGATTGACGTAAAGGATGGCGTTATATCCTTAGAAGGCGGTCAACGACTTCATGGAACGCATGTAGATGTGCCGGGCGACATTTCATCTGCGGCCTTTTTCTTAGTAGCTGGTGCGATTGTTCCAAATAGTGAAATCGTTCTGAAAAATGTCGGCATTAATCCTACAAGGGCTGGCATTATTGAAGTCATGCAGCAAATGGGAGCAAATGTAACGGTTGATCAAGAGTTATCCGATGCAGCAGAACCAACAGCAACGATTACGATTAGGACGTCCAATTTAAAAAGGACAACGATAGAAGGGGATATTATTCCGCGTCTTATCGATGAAATTCCAATAATTGCGCTACTAGCTACTCAAGCGGAAGGAACGACAATTATTCGCGATGCAGAAGAATTAAAAGTGAAGGAAACAGATCGCATCACTGCAGTCGTAACAGAGTTGAAGAAACTTGGCGCAGATATTACAGCCACGGATGATGGCATGATTATCAATGGTCCAACAAGTTTAAAAGGAGCGAAATTAAGCACATACGGCGACCATCGAATCGGGATGATGGCAGCAATTGCCTCATTAATTACCGACTCGCCAATTGAAATTGATGATGCAGATTGTATTGCCGTTTCCTATCCAACATTTTTTGACCATCTTGATTTACTATTAAAATAATTGATAAAAAAGGTTCATCTATTAGTGATGAACCTTTTTTCTTGTCTATTGAAAATTAGTTTTGTAGCATATTAATAGATAAAGAAAGTAAAGGTGAGCAAATTGAATAACATCACAAAGGACTTAATCGAAGCAATTGAAGAAGGAGAAATAGAACGCATTGATGCCCTACTAGAGACATTTTTTCTTAACGAAACACCAGAAGTTCAATATGAAATTAGCGATTTGTTTTTGCAATATGGGTATATACAGCATGCAAAACGAGTGCTGGAACATTTACGTTTCATCTTTCCTGATGAAGCACAAATTGCAATCGACTACGCTTCCGTGTTAATTGAGCTTGGTGAGGAAGAAGAAGCGCTCAATATTTTAACTAGCATTGAAGAGAGCGCACCAGAGTATCCCCAATGCTTGCTAATTCTTGCTGATTACTATCAAATGCAAGGGTTGTATGAAGTGGCGGAACAACGGATCAACGAAGCGTTGGAAATACTTCCCGCTGAACCGCTAATTCATTTTGCAAAAGCGGAGTTATTATTTGAAATTGGACGTTTTACAGAAGCTGCACGAATTTACGAAGACTTGCATAAACAAGAAAAAACCATTGCGGGTGTATTACTGGCAGAAAGGCTTGCTGAAGTATACCGTGCAGGCGGGGGATATGAAACGGCCCTTGATTATTACATGGAAGCATTGGAAGAGAAAGTAACTGCTGATTTGTTATACGGCAGTGCTTATAGCGCTTTCCAATGCGAAAAATATGAAACGGCTATCAGGCAATTAGAAGATTTAAAAGAACTAGATCCAGATTACTTTAGCAGTTATCTATTACTTGCCCAAAGTTATGCCATGTTAGAGGATAATAAAAAAGCATATAGTATAATAAAAGAAGGAATTAAACGAGATGAATATGAAAAATCCTTCTATTTATTTGCAGGTAAAATTGCATTAAAAAATAACCTTCCCGAAGAATCCATTGAGCATTTGCAAAAAGCTATTGCTCTAGACCCTGAATATATGGAAGCAATCCTTGTACTAATGTCTATTTACCATCAAATGGAACGCTATGATGAAATCATTGAGCTGTATGAAAATTTACAAAAGGAACAGTTTGAGTGGATTTCGCTATATCCTTTCATTGCGGATGCTTATGCAAAAAATGAAGAGTACACACGAGCATACGAAATTTATAAAGCAGCATATAATGAATTAAAGGATGATACATTTTTTCTAGAAAACTATTGTTATTTCCTTATTGAAGATGGTAAACGAGATGAAGCGAAAGAAGTAGTACAACGATTAATTGAGTTACAACCTGCAGAAGTACAGTGGTTAGATTTGCTTGAGAGTCTAGAATAGGGGAGGGACACTCATGACTTCTTCCGTACCAATTGTAGACAAAAAGAATTTTGTGCGCTGGTTTTTAAAAAATTTCCAATTGAAGCGACGAGAATGTGTATGGATATTAAATTATTTGCTTAGTAATGATCAGTTGCTTGAAAATATTCATTTTGTAGAAGAAGCTCATTATTGTCCGAGAGCGATTGTAATGTCGAGTGTTGATTCAAATGGTGTGCCGTTCAGATTTTACAAAGGCAACATTATGACAAGTGATGCTGAAAAATCCTTTCATGATTTAAGACTTTATCCAAATGAAGATATGTACATTCAGCTAAACTTTCCGAATGTGCCACCTAACCAATTGTATTTGGCAGTATTGGAAGAAAATCCGTATATGCCAAAATACTTGCATATTAATGAAAAAGACCGGTTAATTGCAGAAGAAATACTGAATACGAGCATGCTAACGTTCCAAGAAGAGAAATTATTAAAAGAAATAGATGAAGCGCTTGACCAAGGAGATAAAGAAAAGTTTTTAGAACTTTCGAATCTATTACAAGCATTAAAAGAAACTTCGAAACATCACTAGCGAAATTCAGTCGAAAGAGACGCTCTTTTCGACTGGATTTTTTATTTTCATCATCTTTTTCTAATAGAGTGGGGTATAATGATTTATGATTGATGAAAAAATGATTATTTGGAGGAAATAAAAATGTATTTTCAAGTAAAAGATGTACAACAATATCAACAGAACAAAGAATTTATTGATACTGCAATCGTTCCACTAGTTTATTTAGATTTTGCTGAGGACAAGATGGTAAAAAGCAGCTCGGATGTAGAGTTTTTAATGTCGCTTACATCCTTTATTGAACAGCAATTTAAAGGCCGCTTAATGTTAATTCCTCCATTTTCTTATACAGAAAGCACAAGAAGCGAGCAGGTTGTCCCAATCTTGAAAAAAAATATACAAGAAGGAGGATTTAAACACGTCATCTTTATCACTTGCGATCATTATTGGACAAACCTTCAAAAAGAAGTGGATGTTATTTGGTTGCCTGCAATACCAATTGAATCGATGGACAAAGATGTGAAGAAACGAATTTTAGAAGAACAATTAAAACAAGTAATCCCAGTTCTGACATCTAAGTGGACTCAACAGTAGAAATTATTTCAATAATTGTTCACATTCTAAATAAATACGAGATATTGCAATATTGACCTGCCTATTTTATTGATATATCATAGATATGTCCTAGTTTATACTATTATTATTATGTCTGTTGGACTGACCTTAAGTTAGAGGGGGGAAAAGGATGGTTAACAAAAAGGTTTCAAGACGTCAATTTCTTAACTACACTTTAACTGGTGTTGGTGGATTTATGGCGGCAGGTATGCTAATGCCAATGTTACGCTTTGCAATTGATCCAGCTTTACAAGTTAAAGCTGAAGGCGATTTTATACTAACTAGCCAAAAAATTGCTGACTTAACTGATGTTCCCGTACGAGTTGACTTTACTTATGAACAAGTAGACGCTTGGTATAAGTCTGAAGTTTCGGAAATGGCTTGGGTTTACAAAGAAGGAGATCGAATCGTAGCTCTTTCACCTGTTTGTAAACACTTAGGTTGTACGGTTAACTGGGAAGGTGACCGCCCAAATGAATACTTCTGTGCTTGTCATGGTGGACGTTATGAAAAGAATGGTAAAAACATTCCAGGTACACCACCAACAGGTCCGTTAGATGAGTATGAAGTATCTGAAAAAGATGGTTATTTAATGCTTGGGAAGAAAATACCAAACACATTAGTTTAATTAGTTAGGGGGTACAACACAAGTGCTAAATAAATTATATGATTGGGTCGATGAACGTTTAGATATCACCCCAATTTGGCGTGATATTGCCGACCATGAAGTGCCAGAGCACGTAAACCCTGCACATCACTTCTCTGCATTCGTCTACTGTTTCGGAGGACTTACATTCTTCATTACGGTTATTCAAATTTTATCTGGTATGTTCTTAACAATGTATTATGTACCAGACGTAGAGAATGCATGGAAATCAGTATACTACTTGCAAAACGAAGTAGCATTTGGTGAGATTGTGCGCGGTATGCACCACTGGGGAGCTTCATTAGTTATCGTAATGATGTTCTTACATACGCTTCGTGTATTCTTCACAGGTTCTTATAAGAAACCTCGTGAATTAAACTGGATTGTAGGGGTATTAATCTTCTGTGTTATGTTAGGTCTTGGATTCACAGGATACCTACTACCTTGGGACATGAAAGCGTTGTTTGCTACAAAAGTAGGTCTTGAAATTGCGGGTTCTGTACCATTTATTGGTGAACTAATCAAAATCTTACTTGCTGGTGATGCTACAATCATCGGTGCTCAAACATTAACTCGTTTCTTCGCTATTCACGTATTCTTCTTGCCAGCAGCTTTATTTGCGTTGCTTGCAGTTCACTTTATTATGATTCGTCGTCAAGGTATTTCAGGACCACTATGATTTAAGTTATAGAGTTGTTATTCAAAAGGAGGGGACAACATGCATCGCGGAAAAGGAATGAAATTCGTCGGCGACTCTCGCGTTAAGGCCTCAAACCGAATGCCGAATAAGCCGAAAGATTATTCCGAATATCCAGGTAAAACAGAAGCCTTCTGGCCAGACTTCTTATTAAAAGAATGGATGGTTGGTTCTGTTTTCCTTATCGGTTATTTGATTTTAACAGTCGCTCACCCATCACCATTAGAGCGTCCAGCTGATCCAACTGATACAGGTTATATTCCATTACCAGACTGGTATTTCTTATTCTTATATCAATTATTAAAATATTCATTTGCTTCTGGTGACTATAACGTTATCGGTGCAATTGTTATGCCAGGACTTGCTGTTGCAGCATTATTATTAATGCCTTGGTTAGATAAAGGTCCTGAGCGTCGTCCATCAAAACGACCAATTCCAACTGCAATTATGTTATTGGTAGTAGCTTCAATGTTCTATTTAACATGGGAGTCTGTTGTAAACCATGACTGGGAAGCTTCAAAAGCTCAAGGTCAAATTACACCAAAAGATTTAGGACTAGTACCAGATATTGAAATTGATGAGAATTCTGAAGGCTATCAAATCTTCCAATCTCAACAAACTTGTGTTGCTTGTCACGGCGGTGATTTAACAGGTGTTGGTTCAAACCCTATGTTATTAGGTAATGAACTAACAGCTGAAGAAGTTGAAGAAGTAATTCGAAATGGCCGTGGTGCAATGCCTCCAGGACAATTCTCTGGTACGGATGAAGAATTAAAAACATTAGCAGAATTTATTGCGTCATTAAAAGAAGAATAATGTTTTTGAAGGGAGTTAGTTATTATGCTAGCTCCTTTTTTCTTTATGGCTTATGTATATAAAATTCGAAAATAATTCACAATCTGCTGTCATATTTGGTATTATTACTTATGAAAAATAATAACCATATATGCCTATTTTTTCAAAAAGGAGAAACACAATGAAAACCTTATTGCCGCAGTTTACGTACGTGTTACAACATCGCACCTTTTTAACTTTGTTATTCATTGTTAATTTCTTAGGTACCATCTACGGATATATTTGGTATATTCCTCAACTTTCAAGAACGGCACCACAATTTCTCATTTTTGTACCGGATAGCCCTACTGCGAGCTTATTTTTCTGTTTAGCTATTATAGGCTGGTTATTGGGCACGAACTTTAAATTAATTGAAGCCCTTGCATTAATAACGTTAGTGAAATACGGTATATGGGCAGTAGTGATGAATATACTAACATTGATGGAGATAGGTTCAATTGGGGTTGCAGGATGGATGTTGGTAGTTTCTCATGGTATGATGGCAGTAGAAGGAATTCTATATATGCAGAAATACCGCTTTACAAACATTCATATTGCCATAGCTGCTATCTGGACTTTGCATAATGATGTCATCGATTATGTATATGGACAAATGCCAACGTACAGCAGTTTATACAAATATGCCAACCATATTGGATATTTCACATTTTGGTTATCAATTGTCTGTATAGCTATTTCCTATTATTCTTTAAAGAAGCGTAATTATTTGCATATAATTTAAAAAATAATTAGAATAAAAAGTAAGATGAACAGTAGGAAAGGGGACTAAAGTCAACAGGATGTATATTCTATACTTTCTAATCATTTTATTATTACCAATTTATGCACAATTTAAAGTTCGAAACACTTATAAACGTTTTTCAAGTGTACATGCGTCAAAAGGCTTAACAGGTGCTCAAGTAGCGCGAATGATTTTAGATAGTCATGGACTTTATGATGTTCGCGTCGTTCCAACACAAGGTGTTTTATCCGATCACTATAACCCGATGACAAAAACTGTGGCATTATCTGAAGATAACTATCATAATGATTCATTGGCTGCAATTGCAGTAGCTGCCCACGAATGCGGACACGCTGTTCAACATAAAGAAGCATACTCTTTTTTAACTTTACGTTCAAAACTTGTACCAGTTGCAAACTTCTCATCTAGTTTATCTTGGATTTTTGTACTAATCGGTATTATTTCGTACAGTGCCAATATGCTTTTATTAGGTATTATTTTACTTGGTGCCGGCGTATTGTTCCAACTTATAACATTACCAGTGGAATTTGATGCGTCGAAACGCGCTATGAATGAAGTCATTCAATTAGGAATTATTAACAATGATGAAGAACGTGGTGCAAGAAAAGTATTAAGTGCAGCAGCATTAACTTATGTTGCAGCAGCTGCAGTGGCTGTACTAGAACTATTGCGTTTAATTTTAATATTTACAAATATGAGTTCTAATGAAGATTAATGAACTGTAAAGAGCGAGTTGGTCAAATGCCAATTCGCCTTTTTGCTTTTTAGAAGAATAATTAGTTGGAATATACGGGTGACAAAGATTCCATTTAACTTGAACAAATAAATATGTAAGAAAAAATTCAAATTTTCCATGAATCAATTAATAAGCCCTCCCTTTCATTAATAAGATATAGCAAATCGGCTTGAACAGGAGGGGAAAGATGAAGATTAGTTATTCGAAACTGTTTTTGTTCGGGTTTCTTGGTTTCATTATTATTCTATGTCTTGCAATATATTCCATTAAATTATCTTTAAGCTATTTAGATAATGAAGATGAAGAAACGTATGATGGTTTTAGAATTTCAGATATTAAAGAATCAGATTTAACAGAGGAGAGCATTTCGATCGAATTCAAAGAAGATCATTAATATACTTGACATTTTGTGAGGCTGTCTTATGGAGCAGATTTACCTAGACAGCCTTTGAAAGTACGAGCTGAATGTAATGGGATCAAGTAAAGGGCTAAAGCAATTTATTATTCTTCAATTCGGAACCCTTCTCCTGTTACATCTTTTACATCAACAATGGACACGAAAGCATTTGGATCGAGTTTACGGATAATGGATTTTAGTTGAACGATTTCATTTCGACTGACGATGCAGTACAACACATCTCTTGACTGTTTTGTATAGTATCCGTAAGCATGAAAAACTGTGATTCCACGATTCATTTTTTCAGTTACGGATTTTGCGATTTCATCTGGTTTATTGGAAATAATGAATGCCCCTTTCGCGGAATATGCCCCTTCTTGAACGATATCAATCACTCTAGCTCCCACAAATACAGCCACAAGCGTATACATCATTGTGATGGAACTTAAGAAAGTTAACCAAGAGGCAACTAGTACTAAAGAGTCGAATAGAAACATCGTTTTTCCCATGCTCCAACCAATATATTTATTGGCAAGGCGGGCAATGATATCAACGCCACCAGTAGTCCCACCACAACGGAAAATGATACCTAAACCGACACCTACAAATACTCCTGCAAATAAAGATGCCAGTAGTAAATCGTTGTGCAAATCTAGCGGAAATTGATAGGTTTGAAAAATTCTTAAAAATACAGAAACGCTTATGATGCCGAGAACCGAGTAGAAAAACTCTTTACGTCCAAGCAATTTCCAACCTAAAATAAACATTGGAATATTTAAAAGGATGTTCATAATTGCCGGATCCCAATTAAGTGTAAAAAATAGAATTAAAGTAATTCCACTAAATCCGCCTTCTCCCAGCTCATTTAACATATTAAAATGGACGAAACCGAAACTGAAAATGGCAGTTCCTATAATAATTCCAATAATTTGTTGGATTTTAATATCCTTCAATCTATTACCTCCTTATGAAGAAAGGGCGTTATGGCAAGAGTGCATTTTAATTATGTTTTATTTTTCTACTTTTGACAACGAAATTCCTTTTCATTACGATTGTTAAGAAAGAGTGATATGATAATATAATAAACATTTAATCATAACAATATTCGACTTAATTTTTTGTTGGATGCAAACATTCAAGTAAAATAGGAGTAAAGACATTAGCAAGTAGGGGAATAGAAGTACCATTTGAAACCTTATAAGAAGAAATAAACATTGATGATATGAAAGGACGAATGCCAATGACAATAAGAGTAGCAATCGCAGGTTGCAGAGGGAAAATGGGGAAGGAAGCTGTCAACACTGTTGTCAATCAAGAAGGAATGGAGTTAGTAGCAGCTCTTGATTACAAACATGTTGGAGAAAGTCTTGCGGAACTTGAAATGTTCCCACCCGATTTAGATGTACCGATTTTTTTGAATTTAAAACAATTAATTGAAGAAACAAAACCTGATGTATTAATTGATTTAACAAGCCCTCAAGCAGTGTATGACCATGTAAAGGTATCTCTTTTACATAACGTTCGTCCAGTTGTTGGAACTACAGGATTTACAGACGAACAACTAGAGGAATTAATTCAGCTTGCCGAAGAACAAAAAACGGGTTGTATTATTGCACCGAATTTTGCCATTGGTGCTGTGTTAATGATGAAGTTTGCAAAAGAAGCGGCAAAATATTTGCCTAACGTTGAAATTATCGAATTACATCATGATCGCAAATTAGATGCTCCTTCTGGTACAGCAAAGAAAACCGCTCAAATGATTGCAGAAGTTAGAGAAGCGCAAAAACAAGGACATCCATTAGAAGAGGAAACGATGAAAGGTGCAAGAGGAGCAGATTTTGAAGGGATGCGTATTCACTCTGTTCGCCTTCCTGGATTAGTCGCTCACCAAGAGGTAATTTTTGGCGGAAAAGGTCAATTATTAACCATTCGTCATGATTCCTTTAACCGAGAATCCTTTATGGATGGCATTGTGTATTGTGTCGAAAAAGTCATGGAACTAGACAAATTAGTTTATGGAATGGAAAATATTTTATAAACCGGGAAGATTGGAATGAGTGAATATGAAAATTGCATTAATTGCCCATGATCGTAAAAAAGATAGTCTTGTCGAGTTTGCCATTGCATATAAAGAAATATTACAGCAACATGAATTATATGCTACAGGAACAACAGGTCGCCGCATCATTGAAGAAGTTGGATTAGAGGTTACGTGTTTCCGATCAGGTCCATTAGGGGGCGATCAACAAATTGGAGCGATGATTGCAAACAACGATATGGATATGGTATTTTTCTTCCGCGATCCGTTAACTGCGCAACCTCATGAACCAGACGTCACAGCCCTCGTGCGTTTATGTGATGTTTATCACGTTCCGCTTGCAACGAATATGGGAACGGCAGAAATCTTATTAAAAGGGCTCCAAAAAGGTTTCGTTGATTGGAGACTCATTCAAGAAAGAAAATTTAATTAAACAGTGGCTATACTGTTGATTTCCCTTATTTGAATGCCATTGTTCAGTTTAACAGTTTAGTCTTTTCGTTATGTTGGTATAAATTAGTGAATATAATGAATACGCATAAATTGAAAGGACGTGTGTCGGTGAGAAAATTAAAGATAGGTATTACATGTTACCCTACTGTGGGTGGCTCAGGAGTGTTAGCGACAGAGCTTGGTAAAAAACTTGCTGAGCGCGGTCATGAAATTCATTTTATCACTTCTAGTGTTCCTTTTCGGTTAAAGAAAATTTACCCGAATGTCTTTTTCCACGAAGTAGAAGTAAATAATTATTCCGTTTTTCAATATCCTCCGTATGATATCGCTTTGGCAAGTAAAATGGCCGATGTCATTTTAGATGAAAAATTAGATGTATTGCATGTTCATTATGCGATACCGCATGCAGTGTGTGCAGTCCTTGCCCGCGATATGTGTGGAGAAAATATTGGAATTGTCACAACGTTACACGGAACAGATATTTCTGTATTAGGCCAAGATTCCACACTCTCCCAAGCCATCAGATATGGAATTGAAAAATCCGACATAGTCACAGCAGTATCCAACGCATTAAAACAACAAACCTATGATATTATTGGTACGAATAAAGAAATCGAAACGATATATAATTTTGTGGATGAATCCGTATTTAAACCAATAGAAAAAGCTACTCTGTTAAAACAGCAATATGGTATTCGTGATGATGAAAAGGTCATCATTCACTGTTCAAACTTCAGAAAGATTAAAAACTTGCCAGACATTGTTGAAACATTCATCGAAATTCGAAAACAGCTTCCAGCAAAATTACTGCTCGTTGGAGATGGCCCTGAAAAACACCGAGTGATGGTTCAGGTGAAAGAATCTCCATATAAAGACGATATTTTATTTTTAGGAAAACAAGAAAATGTGGAAGAATTATTTTCTATTAGCGATTTAAAATTATTATTGTCTGAAAAAGAATCGTTTGGTTTAGTGCTATTGGAAGCAATGGCATGTGGTGTTCCGGGTATTGGAACGAACGTTGGAGGAATACCGGAAGTAATTGAGCATGGTGTCAATGGCTATGTTGTTGAGTTAGGTGATGTGCAACAAGCGGCTGCATATGCGATTGAATTGTTAACAGATGAAAATAAACATGAGGAATTTAAACTAAACGCAATACAAACGGTTCAAACAAAATTCCACGAAGAACCTATTATCGATCAATACGAAGAATTATATTATCGATTGGCGGCATTAAAAGTATGAAACAGGTAAAAGATTGGGATGTCGCATTGCGCGTCATTGATAAAATTGAAAAAGCTGGATTTGAAGCCGTCATTGTTGGCGGTGCAGTACGCGACCATTTGCTGCAACGAGAAATACATGATGTCGATGTGGCAACAAGTGCACTACCGATGGAAATTAAAAAAATATTTTCCAATACAGTTGATGTAGGAATTGAGCATGGCACGGTGGTTGTTTTAGACGAAGGGAAACCGATTGAAGTAACAACTTATCGTACAGACGGAACCTATACAGATTTTCGCCGACCGGAAGAAGTCACATTTGTACGAGATTTGCCAAAAGATTTAGAACGGCGTGATTTTACGATTAATGCCATGGCTTATACAAAGGATGGTACCATTATCGACCTATTTGGTGGGAAAGAAGATATTGAGAATCGTATAATTCGAGCAGTTGGAGATGCCAATTCCCGATTTCGAGAAGATGCTCTTCGAATGCTTCGAGCAGTGCGTTTTGCTGCACAATTAGGCTTTGATATAGATGAATCAACGATGAAAGCCATCCAAAAAGATTGTGATTTAATTGAATTTATTGCCCGTGAACGAATTCATATGGAATTCTCAAAAATGTGGGTAGCAGATTATGTATATTTCGGTGTTAAAGCTCTAGTCGACAGTGATTTAGCCCTTTACTTACCTGGCAACTTTAGAGAGAATTTAGAGGTTTGGAAGGAATTTCACACAAAGCAAGAGGAAGTTGGATGGGCATACCTCTGTTTGCTAAACCGTAATGATATGGAGAATATTATTGATTTTTATAAATTATCCAATAAACAAAAAAACTTTACGAAAAAAGTGATTCAAGCGTATGACAGTCTCTTAAAACGTTGGGATGAATATGATTATTTTTCAAATGATCTAATAATTTTAGAAACAGCTTATGATTTTGCAATTTGGCAAGGAAAAAATGTTCCATTTGCAAAAGAGCATATTGCGAAGGTGAAAGAACATTTACCAATTCAATCAATGGAACAATTTGCACTGAATGGCAACCTCTTAATGGAATGGTCAGGTTTAAAGGGCGGTCCTTGGTTGAAAGAAGCATTAAACAAAGCGTTATATGCAGTATTATCAGGCAGAGTAAAAAATGATGAAGAACACTTAAAGGAATGGTTCCACAATGAATTTATCGATGAAAGACAAAATCATTAAACGTTTTTTAGAAGCAAAAGATGAGCCAATTTCGGGGCAACAATTGGCAGATGATTTAGGAATTTCTCGTACAGCAATTTGGAAACATTTACAAAATCTGCAAGAAGAGGGATATGAATTTATTACGATTAAGAAAAAAGGGTATAAATTAATTGCTGTACCTGATCGTGTAGATGCTGCTAAAATTTCATCCTATTTAAAAACGAAACGCTTTGGCCACACGATTCATTATTTTGAAGAAATAGATTCGACACAAAGGCTGGCTCACCAGTTGGCAAGAGATGGTGCGAAAGACGGCACGATCATCATTGCTGAAGAACAAACTGGTGGAAAAGGAAGAATGCAAAGAACATGGTATTCTGCAAAAGGGAAAGGGATTTGGATGACAGTTATTGTTCGTCCAGATCTTCTCCCTCACCAAGCGCCTCAATTAACATTAATCGCTGCGGTTAGCATCGTAATGGCAATGAAATCTTTATATACTAACTTTACACCAGAAATTAAGTGGCCAAATGATATTTTAATTAATGGAAAAAAATGCGTTGGGATATTAACGGAAATGCTAGCAGAAATGGATCGGGTGGACGGTTTGTTAATTGGAATTGGCATCAACGCCAATCATGAACAGACTGATTTTCCAGATGAACTGCAAGAGATTGCAACATCAGTTGCCATAGAGGAAAAGCAAAAAGTGGACCGTGCACAACTTGTTGCGGAGATTCTATCATATTTAGAACGATATACAGATGAGTATATCGAAAATGGTTTTAAGTCCATTAAGCAATTGTGGGTAGAGCATTCTTGTACAATTGGAAAACGAATTAGAGCATCAACGATTAGGGAAGTTATTGAAGGACAAGCAATTGGAATTACCGATGAAGGCGTACTGGAAATATTATTGGATAACGGTCAAATAAAGAAAGTTTATTCTGCAGATATTGAGATTCAAAATCAATAGCTATTTCAAACGCCCTGTCTTATATTTCATTCAACGCTTTACAAACTAGGCTTTTTTCTGTATCTTTTTAATAAAGTTGTGTAGTTCGATGGGCAGTATCGTAACGAACTGTACCTGTACGCAACTTGATAAATGGAATCTGCCTTGATCTAGTAAGACAGGGACGGAAGAAAACAAGTTCGAAACATCCGAACAAATACTATCCTTCTGTCCATTTTTGGAAGAAGGATATTTTTTTGTTTTCTTCCTCCGAATTTAATAAGGAGGAAACAATATGAAAACAACGAGCGATTTTTTAAAGATGAAGCAGAATCGTGAGAAAATCGTTATGGTTACTGCTTACGACTATCCTGCTGCAAAATATGCAGAAGAAGCGGAAGTCGATATGATTCTTGTCGGCGACTCGTTAGGGATGGTTGTTTTAGGCTACGATTCTACAGTGCAAGTAACTGTGGAAGATATGATTCATCATGCAAAGGCGGTTCGTCGAGGAGCTAAAGACACATTTTTAGTGGTGGACATGCCTTTCGGATCCTACCATGGTGATCCGAATGAAGCGTTAAAAACAGCAGTTCGCATGATGCAGGAAACAGGAGCAGATGCACTGAAATTAGAAGGTGCCGGTGAAGTGTTATATGTGATAAAAAAATTAGTTCAAGCTGGAATTCCTGTTGTAGCTCATTTAGGTTTGACACCTCAATCGGTTGGGGTTCTAGGCGGATATAAAGTCCAAGGGAAGACGGCAGAACAAGCTAAAAACTTAATTGAAGATGCCCTTCGTTGCCAAGAAGCAGGAGCCATGGCTCTAGTATTGGAATGTATTCCTCATCAATTAACAGAAATTGTATCCAATAAACTAGTTATTCCAACAATCGGCATTGGTGCTGGTCCTGAAGCAGATGGACAAGTACTAGTATTCCATGACTTATTAAGATATGGAAATCACCATATTCCGAAATTTGCGAAGGAATTTGCAAATGTTGGGGAACACATTCAGAAGGGGATTGAAGGGTATACAAAGAGTGTAAAAGATGGCTCGTTCCCAGCTCCTGAACATTGCTTCAACATGAAAGATGAAGTATTATTTTCAATTTATGGAGGCAAATAACCGATGGAAGTCGTCACAACAATAGCCGAACTAAAAGAGATTGTAAGAAAGGTAAAAGCAGAAGGAAAAACAATCGGTCTTGTACCAACGATGGGCTATCTTCATGAAGGTCATATGGCGTTGGCGAAAGCGGCAAGAGAAGAAAACGATTTTATCATCATGAGTATTTTTGTGAATCCTACTCAATTCGGACCGAATGAAGACTATGAAACTTATCCAAGGGATTTAGAACGAGATCAAAAAATTGCCGAATCGGTAGGAGTAGATGTTGTGTTTGCTCCATCAGTTGATGAAATGTATCCAACTGATGGCGGTATTCGAATTCATGCAGGCAGACAAGCAACGATTCTTTGTGGTGCATCAAGGCCAGGGCACTTTGATGGTGTGTTGCAAGTAGTTACAAAGTTATTCCATTTAGCAGAACCGACAAGAGCTTATTTCGGCCAAAAGGATGCACAACAAGCTGCCATTATTTCTACTCTTGTTAGAGATTTTAATTTCCCATTAGAAATTCGTACAGTGCCAATTATTCGAGAAGAAGACGGACTTGCGAAATCTTCTCGAAATGTGTATTTGTCTGAAAATGAGCGCAAGGAAGCTCCGGCAATTTATCGAGGACTGCAGCTTGCGAAAGAGGAATTTTTATCTTCCAAAGATGCAGAAAAAGCTATTGGCGTTGCAAAAGACTATATCTTAAAGAACACAACAACAGGGCGTATCGATTATATTGAATTGTTAGCTTATCCAGATTTAAAACCAATCGATGACAGCACGAAGCAATATTTACTTGCAGCAGCAGTATTTATTGGAAAAACTAGACTAATAGACAATATTATGTTTACGAATAAAGGGGATACAGAGAATGTTTAGAGAAATGATGAACGCAAAAATTCATCGTGCACAAGTAACAGAAGCCGATTTAAATTATGTCGGTTCTATTACAATCGATGCCGATATTTTAGATGCAGTAGGCATGCTTCCAAACGAAAAAGTGCAAGTGGTAAATAACAATAACGGTGCTCGTTTTGAAACATACATTATTCCAGGTAAACGTGGTAGCGGCGTTATTTGTGTGAATGGAGCTGCTGCTCGCCTCGTTCAAAAAGGGGATATTGTAATTATTATTTCATATGCTTACGTAGAGCAAGAAAAACTTTCGGAACATAAGCCTACTGTGGCAATTATGGATGAAGGAAATAAAATTAAAGAAATTATTCACTACGAACTTGAAGCTACTGTACTGTAATCTTGTAGAAAAGAGAGCAAATTGGAACGACATATCCTGTTTGCTCTTTTTTATTTTTAAATAAATGAAGAATATTTTTCTGAAAATGGCAAATAACATAATGAAATTGCAACTATTCAGATGACAAACTTGCTGTTTTTGCATAAGAAAAATTCCTTCATTTACATTGATTTACAATTTTTTAGGTGATATTTTTGTTAAAGAGGTGATGAAAATGAAGAAATACGACGTTGCCATTATTGGAGCAGGTGCAGGAGGCTATGTTGCAGCAATTTATGCGGCTCGAAGCGGATTAAACATTGCTTTAGTAGAAAAAGGGAAAGTGGGAGGAGCTTGTTTTAATCTTGGGTGCATTCCGTCCAAAATCATGATTGAACATTCGAAACTCATTCAAAAAATGAAGCTAGGAGAACAGTGGGGGATTTCGACTAATAACATTGAAATCGATTTTCCAAAACTAATGCAACGGAAAGAAGACTTGATTCAGCAATTACTAGAAGATATTCATCGTTATATTGGTAATAATACGATTACTTATTACTCTGGAAAAGCTGAAGTAACAAAAGATTTAGTTGTTAAAGTAAACGGAGAAGAGTTTGAGGCGAAAGACATTATTTTAGCGACAGGAAGTAAACCATTCGTACCTCCATTTAAAGGGTTAGAGACAGCAACATATTACACAACTGATACGATTTTCAATATGAAAGAGCTGCCAAAGCAACTCACAATCATTGGTGGTGGTGTGATTTCAATTGAGATGGCTTTTAGCTTAGCACCATTGGGCACAAAAGTAACGATTTTAAATCATAGCCGTGACATTTTGCAGACAGAAGAACCAGATGCACGACCAATTATACGGAAAAAGTTGCATGAGTTAGGAGTGGAACTTGTACTCGATTTTGAATTTGAAGAAATTCGTGGAAATGAAATTGTGACTTCAAGAGGGGTTTATACATATGAAAATTTATTATTTGCAACAGGTAGAAGACCAAATGTAGAAATTGCAGAAGCACTTGGATTAGAAATGGACGGCCGTTACATTAAAGTTAACGAATATTATGAAACAAATATGCCACATGTATATGCAATTGGCGATATCATCGGAGGTCATCAATTGGCACATGCAGCGAGCGCAGAAGGAATTCATGCCATTGAAGCAATTTTAGGAAATAAACCAGAACCGATTGATTTATCTACCATTCCACGTTGCGTCTATTCAACTCCTGAAATCGCGACATTTGGGGCATTGGAAAATGAAGTAAGTGCAGACGAAGTCATTGTTACAAAATTACCATTTAAAACAAATCCGAAAGCATTGATGGAAGGAAATGCAGATGGATTCATTAAATTTATTTCAAGCAAAAAGGACAATAGCATTTTAGGAGCATGCGTTGTAGGAGATGGTGCGACGGAAATTCTTAATTCCATGCTTGCAGTAAAAGTGGCTGGTGGAACAGCAGAAGATTTAGCTAAAATCATTTTCCCGCATCCTACAAAAAGCGAGCTTATTGGAGATGCAGCAAGAACAGTATTTTGGAAAGGAATCCATATTTAAAAACATTAACTTAGTGAAAAGGTTTCATATCCTTTTCGCTTTTTTTATGTGGCAAATGAGTGCCATCAAAATAAGATATATTTTTATTCGAAAATACTCAAAATCCGAAGCGAATTAGCCAAATTAACGATAAGCATTCGTAAAATATGAATTTCGATGAATGATGTAAAACAAGACCATGCATTCTTATGTTATGATAAAATTCGCTTATAAATTATAAACATATGTAAATGTGAGTTGAGATTCAAATGGAAAATCAAAAATATGTCATTGTCGATTTAGAAACGACCGGTCATTCTCCTAAAGAAGGAGATCGAATGATTCAAATTGCGATGGTCATTATGAAAAATTGGGAAGTGCAAAAAACTTTCACTACCTTTATCCATCCAGGAAGAACGATTCCTTTATTTATACAAGATTTAACAAATATTTCAGACCAAGACGTCAAGGACGCATTACCATTCGAATCATATGCAGAAGAAATATATGAAATATTGCAGGATGCAGTTTTTGTAGCTCATAATGCCGACTTTGATTTATCTTTTTTGCAATCGGAATTTGAACGTGCGGGATTGCCGAGATGGAAAGGGAAGAAAATTGACACTGTTGAACTATCTAAAATACTGTTTCCTATGGCATTAGGCTATAAATTAGCGGATCTTGCCAGCGAATTAAATATTCCGCTCAATAATGCACATCGAGCGGATGATGATGCGATGGCAACGGCTTTATTATTCAAGAAATGTTGGGAAGAAATGTTATCACTTCCCATTCCAACTATTGAACAATTGCATAAACAGTCATTTAAATTAAAATCGAATATTTCCCATTTATTATTCCAAGCATTACAAGTAAAACGGAAAACGATCGAGAACGAATCGGATTATATCTATTATCAACAATTCGCATTAAAGAAAAAGGCGCTAAAAAGTGCTGAAAAAGATTTGAAGGGAAGTTACCCATATTCTACTGATGAAAAAGTTGAGCTTCTTTCAAAACACTTTCCCAAATTTGAAAAACGCCAAGAGCAATTTCAAATGATGGATGCCATTTGGGAAACTTATCAAGCGAAAAAAGAAATTATGATTGAAGCATCCACAGGGATTGGGAAAACGCTTGGATATTTGTTACCTTCCATTATCTATGCAAAGCAACGAGGAAAGAAAATATGCATTAGTACTTATACGTCATATTTACTTGAACAAATCTTATATAAAGAGATTCCTAAAATTGAAAAGGTTTTAGGAATAAAGGTAAATGTATCTCTACTAAAAGGAATGCAAAATTACATCGATTTAGAGTTATTTGAACAGCTCATTCAACAAGATGGACATTCCTACGATGAAACGTTGACGATTTTGCAAATTATCGTATGGCTATCAAAAACGAATACTGGTGATTTAAGTGAATTGAATCTATCCGGCGGAGGGCAATTATTCGTTGAAAAAATTCGCAAAAAAAATCGCAATCACCAAAATTCTTTTGATTTTTTTGAAAAAGCCATTAAGGAAAGCTTAGAGTCAGATATTATTGTAACGAACCATGCAATGTTGCTAGCTGATTTAGTGCGTATTGAGCCGATTTTCCAATCGATTGACGGATGGGTAATTGACGAAGCGCACCAATTTGTACAAGCAGCAATTCAACGTGATCAAATTATGTTTTCTTATGCTCAATGGAAATATCTTTTTGGTCAGATTGGAATTTCTTCTGATTCAGGTCTATTCCAAGCTTTTCGAAAAGCAGCAATACAAACAGGAAGAGTCTCTGAACAACTATTTTTCCAATTAGAAAAGTCTTTTGCAACTACTTTGGAACGTATTGAAAGCGCAATGCAAACACTCGCAATTTCAATACAAAATCAAAAACCACCTTTATTAGATTATAAACAGACGGCATTTTTAAATGATTTATCATTAAATATGCCATTGTTGAAAGATGTTTCGAGAACTTTGCAAAAATGGATTGATTTAGCGGAATATGTTTCAAACCAAGTTCGTCAAGATGTTGAAGAACTCCCAAAGAAAAATAAGCTGCTGTTAGAACGTTGGGATTATTGGATTCGAGAATTAAAAATCAAATTAGCTGAATGGGATGAACTATTTTTTGTAAAAAGCAATCAATTTGCCGTTTGGGTTGAAATAGATAAACGGCATATCCCAGGCAGCCTTCGCATATACAAGAAGCCGATTGAAATAACAGAAACAGTCGATGTATTGTTTAATAATTTAAGGAAAAACGCAGGTGTTATATGGACGTCGGGCACTTTGACCATTCCGAATAATGAGCGATTTATAGCAAAACAATTAGGAATAGCCGACAATGTCCCGATTCTTAAATTGGAAGCTCCCCAAAACTATTACGGTGGAGCGAAAGGTTATATCGTATCCGATATGCCAGATATTCAAGGAGTATCGCAGTCGGATTATATTGAATCGGTTGCAGCGGCTGTAACTCAAATTATTCAAACGATTGAAGGTCGATGTTTTGTTTTATTTACTTCGCAAGATATGCTAAAGAGAACGGTTGAGCTTATTCAAGAAGCAAAATTATTAAATGACTATTTGTTATTTGCACAAGGTGTTACGAGTGGTAGCCGAATGCGGTTATTAAAATCATTCCAAAAATTCCATCGATCTGTATTGTTTGGTACGAACAGTTTTTGGGAAGGGGTCGATGTACCTGGAGAAGATTTGAGTGCTGTCATCATAGTAAGGCTACCTTTTTCTTCCCCTGATGAACCAACGTTTAAAGCAAAAGCAACGATGTTAACAGAAAAAGGGCAAAACGCTTTTATAGATTTATCTTTACCTGAGGCAATATTACGATTCAAGCAAGGATTCGGGAGACTCATTCGCTCGTCAAAAGATAAAGGAGTGTTCATTGTACTGGATCGACGAATTGAAACGAAATCGTATGGTAAAGAATTTATAAAAGCACTTCCTAACATTAAAATTGAAAAACTCCCTCTACAACATATGGTGAAAGACTTACAACATTGGTATAATAACAAAGGTGAGGAAGGAAAGCAGGTAGACAACAATTGAAAAAAAGAAAAAATTATTCCATAAAATATAAGGTGTTTAAATGAAAAATTGGATTATTTTTATCACAAGTTTTATGTTAATATTAACTATTGGAATATCTGTTTTAGTCTTCTGGAAAGCGTCAAGCCCATTTGTAAAAATAGAGAAGCAGGCTGTGGAATTAGCAATTTCATCTAATTCCATCAAAACAGCCACTGATGCTTATGTTTACAATGGAAATAAACCGTATGTCACCGTTTTCGGAGTAGATGAAAAGGGTGAGGAAAAGGCTGTTTTTGTACCGATTACATTAGATGATAAATCGATACAAATCGTTAGCTTAAAAGACGGTATAACAGAAGACGAGGCTAAATCATTTTTAGATGAACAAAATGTTAAACAAGTGCTTCATACAAAATTAGGCTATGAGGAACCAGGCGCTGTTTGGGAAATCGCTTATATTAACAAATCGGATAAACTCAATTACGTCTACATTTTGTTTGAAGATGGACAATGGTGGAAACGCATTTTGAACTTATAGGGGAGAAGATTACAAATGAAAGAATTATTAGCCAATCGTGTAAAAACATTAACACCATCTACAACTTTAGCAATTACAGCAAAAGCAAAAGAAATGAAAGCGCAAGGCATTGACGTGATTGGTCTTGGAGCTGGTGAACCAGATTTTAACACTCCACAAAACATCATGGATGCAGCCATTGATTCAATGCAACAAGGGTATACAAAGTATACGCCTTCTGGAGGTCTTCCTGCTTTAAAACAAGCGATTATTGAGAAATTTAAACGAGATAATCAATTGGAATATAAACCTAATGAAATCATTGTTGGTGTTGGAGCGAAGCATGTTCTTTACACATTATTCCAAGTGATTTTAAATGAAGGCGATGAAGTTATTATTCCAATTCCATATTGGGTTTCATATCCTGAGCAAGTAAAACTGGCTGGTGGAGTACCAGTTTATATTGAAGCAACAAGTGAACAAAACTACAAAATTACTGCTGAACAGCTAAAAAATGCTATTACGGATAAAACAAAAGCGGTTATTATCAATTCACCAAGCAATCCTACGGGAATGGTTTATACTCGTGAAGAATTGGAAGCCATTGCGAAAATAGCATTAGAAAATAATATTCTGATTGTATCAGATGAAATTTACGAAAAACTATTATACAATGGAGCGGAGCACTTCTCTATCGCACAAATTTCCGAAGAAGTGAAAGCTCAAACGATTGTTATTAATGGTGTTTCAAAATCCCATTCAATGACGGGATGGAGAATCGGTTATGCTGCAGGTAATGCAGATATTATTAATGCGATGACAGATTTGGCATCTCATTCAACTTCCAATCCAACAACTGCATCTCAATATGCAGCGATTGAAGCTTACAATGGACCACAAGACTCTGTAGAAGAAATGAGAAAAGCCTTTGAGTCTCGATTAGAAACTATTTATCCAAAATTAAGTGCAATTCCTGGTTTCAAAGTAGTGAAACCTCAAGGTGCCTTTTATTTATTGCCAGATGTCAGCGAGGCAGCTCAAAAAACTGGATTTGCTTCAGTAGATGAATTTGCAAGTGCGTTGCTAACGGAAGCAAACGTAGCGGTAATCCCAGGTTCTGGTTTTGGAGCGCCAACGACAATTCGAATCAGTTACGCAACATCTTTAAACTTAATTGAAGAAGCCATTGAACGAATCGATCGATTTGTTAAAGATAAATGGCAAGAATAAGCAGTTTCGCAATACGTAGCGTCCGTATATTACGGACGCTTACTTCATAATGAAAGGAGTCAAGCATATGAAGGAACAAAATCATCGACTCCGTAACTGGATAGAGCAAAAAAATGTAAGCATCCCAGAACTATTTTTTCGATATTACAAAAGATTGGGGATTTCTGATGATGAAGCGTTGCTATTACTCCAACTTATTGCATTCCATTCCGACAACATTGATTTTCCTCCCCCAAGTGCATTAGCGGACAGAATGCATTTTACGGAAAATGAAATTACTGCGAAGTTACAACGATTGCTTCAAAAAGGCTTTATCGAAATCACTCAAGGAATTGACTCAAGCGGCAAAATTTATGAGAAATATTCAATTTTCCCTCTATGGGATAGAATCTTAGATTTAATGGAAGCACAATCCATGAAGCAAGAAGAATTCCAAAAGAAAAAAGAGGAAGGGGAATTATTCTCCCTTTTTGAACAGGAATTTGGTCGTTTACTATCACCGATTGAGATTGAAACCATTTCTTTATGGTTAGATCAGGATCATCACCCTCCAAAAATTATACGAGAAGCTTTGAAGGAAGCAGTGCTAGCTGGAAAATTGTCTTTCCGTTACATTGACCGTATTTTATTTGAATGGAAAAAGAAAAATATTCGAACAATCCAGCAAATTGAAAAGCAGCGGGAGCAATTTGCAAAACATAATTCACCTTCCGCCCCTCCGAATCAAAGTGCAACAGAAAATCGAAAAAAAGTACCATTTTACAATTGGTTAGATGAAAGAGAATAGGGGAGATAGAATGTTGACAAAAAAACAGTGGGAGCATTGTTTAGAAGTAATCGACGAAATGTTCCCAGATGCCCACTGTGAGCTTGTACACAGCAATGCATTTGAACTAACAATCGCAACTCTTCTATCTGCCCAATGTACTGATCAACTTGTCAATAAAGTGACAAAAAATTTGTTTCAAAAATATAAAACACCAGACGATTATTTATCGGTACCATTGGAGGAGTTGCAGCAAGATATTCGTTCCATTGGGCTTTATCGCAATAAAGCAAAAAATATTCAAAAGTTGTGTGAAAAACTTATAAAAGAATTTAATGGAGAAATTCCAAAAACGAGAGAAGAGTTAACTTCATTACCTGGAGTTGGAAGAAAGACAGCGAATGTTGTGATGTCAGTGGCTTTTGGAATTCCGGCTTTCGCGGTAGATACCCATGTAGAAAGAGTAACAAAACGGCTTGGGCTTTGTCGATGGAAGGACAGCGTGTTAGAAGTAGAAGAAACGCTAATGAAAAAAACACCTAAAGAAAGATGGTCCAAAACCCATCATCAATTAATTTTCTTTGGCCGTTACCATTGCAAGGCACAAAACCCTCAGTGCCATCAATGTCCATTGCTTGACTTATGTCGCGAAGGGCAAAAACGGTTGAAAAAAGGGTTGGTTAAACAATGATACGGGTAAGGAAAGATGCTATACAAAAGGAACAAATCGAGCCTTATTTTGAAGCTTGGGAAAAGTTATCAAAAGAAATTTTTGATGCGCATGACGAACGCAATGGAAAAAAAGCTCAGAGTTTAATGGAGCAAGGCATTAGTTTGTTTGAGGAGTTGATTGTCAAAACTTCAGAATCGCAAGTTCAACAGTTCTTGCTCTCTGAAGAATATGAGGCAATGCCATTGAATGGGATGGAGCGTTTTCAATTCATCAAAGGAAGACCCGGACAATACGCATGTTTTGTGCAGTTAGATGAGTTATTTAAAGAATTGAAGAAACGATATGCGCGGTTAAGGGTACAGAAATAATGAATGGAACAATAGTGGCATAGGCGAGTGTAATCGTTTGTGCCACTTTTTTGTGGAGAAATATTAACAAATTATTCCAATATCAGTTGATTATATAGAAAGTGCAAAATTTTATGCTTTTTCTTTTAGCACTTATTCCATATGTAATATTGTGTATAGTTGAATACCTTTTCTTTAATTTGATTGTTCAAATAAAGAAAAATGTTGACAAGATAGTAGAATAGAATCAACGAATCCTTTCTTTATTGGATGAAATAGAAAAGAAGAGGCTGGGACATAAACAAAAAATTAAAGGGACAGTTGAAAGAGTTTTGATAAAAAATTGATATAACTAAAAATTGATTGTAGTGACGGGGCGACTCCTGCGGGAACAGCCCGTGTCTCGAGACACCGCAGGAGCGAAGGGATGAGCTCCGAGGAGGCTCGAGCCGGGCCCGCGGAAAGCGTCCCCGGAACGGAAATCAATTTCAATAACATATCAAAAAAACATCATTTTCTCCTTAGAGAAAATGATGTTTTTTTAGATTTGTCCCAACCTCTGATAAATGAATGATTATTGAATTTTAGTCGTCTTTTGAAGCTTCCCCAGGTGGTGTTGGTCCATTAGGGGGATTTACGACATTGCCTTCTCCTCCTGGTGAGAACCAATCATCAAAATCGTTGTTGTTTCCATTATTTGGATTACCATTGTTATTTCCGTTGTTGTTTCCATTATTTCCGTTATTACCATTATTACCATTATTACCATTTGGATTTCCTTGGTTACCGTTGTTTCTGTTATGATTTGGTGGATGGTCAGTTGAAGGTTCCTCAGTATCATCAGGTAATTCAACATCCGGTTCTGTTATTCCGCCATCAATAGTAATGGATACAGATGCTGGTGTGCTTCGGTTTTCTCCGATAATTGCAACAACGGTGAAAGTATATGTTTTGCCGGCTTCAATACCTGATATGGAAGCATGTTTATCCGCTGTAATTGTGACGACGGATGATTTGCCATCATCGGATTGCATGGATACTTCATATTGAACATCCGAACCTTCATAGTCTTCCGGAATTGTGTAGTCCCATGTTAAATCAACTACTCCAAATACTTGGTTAACTGCTTGTAAATTAAACGGTGCTCCTATATCCACTTCTTCATATGCATCAGAAACTTCTTTTGGTTCTGTTCCACGTACAAACAGCTCTGTTCTTCGAAGTTCACTAGGTGTATTTTTACTTGCGAGTTTTAACGGTTCTGTACCAACTTCAATTGTTACTTCAACGACTGAATTTGGTTTTGCAAATCGTTTCGTCTCTTTTCCTTGAGAAATTTCCCCCATGATTTTACTAAACAATACTTGTGGAAGGCGTCGTTCATCCCAAGTTGTTATAGGCTCAGAACGTTTTTCGTATCCACTCCAAATAGCAATGGAATAATTCGTTGAATATCCGACAAACCATGAATCTGGCACTGCTGTACTTGGCAGGTTATATTTTCTAAATTCATCGGCACCATAGTTTGTTGTACCAGTTTTCCCGGCGATATCTAATCCTGAAACTCTTGCTGCTGTACCTGTTGCGTTTCTTTTTGAACTTACTACATCACGAAGCATATCTGTAATCATATAAGCTGTATAGTCATTCATCGCCACTACCGGATCAGGTTTGTACGAGATTTTAGAGCCATCTCGGAAAACAATTTCTTTAATGGCATATGGTTTGTTATAAACACCGTTATTACCGAAAGCTGCATATGCCGCAGCGATTTCGATAGGCGATAATTCAATTTTACCGCCACCAATAGCATCTGCTTCTACAATTTCATCTCTTTCAATACCCAATTTTGAAATGAATTCTTTTGCTTGGTTGAGCCCAACTTCTTGCAATATTTTTACTGCTGGGATATTTCGAGAAGCATATAACGCTTCCCTAATAGTAATTGGGCCAAAATATTTTCCGTCCCAGTTTCCGAATTGTTTACCATTGGAATACGTATGTGGTTCATCCACAATGGTTTTTCCGGTAGACCATTTGAAATATTCAATGGCAGGACCATATGCGATTAGCGGTTTCATTGTTGAACCAGGAGGTCTTTTTGCGTCGTCAGCGTAGTTATAGCCTCTACCTGCACCAAAATTGCGTCCACCGCCAATTGCTCGCAGTGCACCAGATGTTGTATCAACAACTGCCACCCCGGATTGAATCGTTTCTGTCGGGAAATTGCTTGCGTTATTCATGATATTTTCAACGGTAGTTTGTGCTTTTGGATCCAACGTTGTATAAACTTTTATACCTTCAGATAATAGACTTGGATCCCGATCTTCAATTTCATTTAATACAATGTCTAAAAAGGCATCGTATTTTGTGCCGGCAACGCCTTTTCTTTGTTCTTCCGGTAATAAACGTGAAGCTACATCAATTTTCTTTGCTTCCTCAGCCTCGGCTTCCGTAATTTTTCCGTGTTGAACCATTAAACTTAATACGATATTGCGGCGTTTCTCCGCTCTATCTGGATTTTTAAACGGATTGTAATTGTTTGGACTTTGTGGCATACCGGCTAATAAGGCAATTTCATCTAGCTCTAATTCATTTAATTCTTTGCCAAAGAAGTATTCAGCTCCTGTAGCAAATCCATAAATGTTCCCTGAAATCAAAACTTTATTGAAATACATTTCAAATATTTCTTCTTTGTCATACATGCGTTCTAATTGAATCGATAACCATGCTTCTTGCGCCTTACGTTTTAATGTTTTTTCATTGCTTAAAAAAGAGTTTTTCACTACTTGTTGAGTAATCGTACTTGCTCCTTGTGAACCAAATCCGCCGGTAAAGTTCGCGATTACCGCACCACCTAGACGGAATAAGTCAATTCCAAAATGATCAAAAAATCTTACGTCTTCTGTTGCAAGAATCGCATCAACCATTTCTTGTGGAATCTCGTCATATTCAACATATTTTCGGTTCTCAACACCGATTGTTGCAAAGAGTTCTCCATTCATGTCGTAAAACTCTGCAGAAATCGGATCTTTCAATAATTCTTCATTCAACTCAGGCGCTGAACTTGCGTAATAAAAGAACAATCCCGCTCCAAAAACTAAACCGGCGAAAAAGAGAGTAAAAATGGAGATGATTCCCCATTTCAACCATTTTTTTATAGGTTTTTTATGATTTTTTTGTTGAGATTCTCGTATTTTTCGTATTTCTGTTCGAGAGCGTCTATTTTCACTCAATTCTATCTCCTCGCTTCATGTCTATCATTCTCCATTGGAAATGAGTTTTTTTATAGCATTTAAATAATCGATTCTAGGATTATAACCTGGAATGATTTCATAGCTTTTCTCCTCAAAAGTATCGATTGGTATCGATTTTCGTCCTCCGTTTTTCATGTTGCACCACGCATCATATAAAACGGAAAAAGGTAGTAAAAAGTATCGATCCAGTTTAGAAAAACGCACAATGGTAAATGCTATTCCTTGTTGACTGATTACATTTTTCATGTGGGTGATTTGATGTTCATGTACATTTTTTAAAGGGAAAGAAGTTTTACTTTCCGTTTCTTTTGCTTCAAAATCAATGTAGTAGCCGTTCCACACCCCATTATAATCTGTAGTAGATGGAGTACGAAAATATGCTTCTCGAATGACTGCCGCACTCCTTTTTGGATACTCTACTTTGACGATTTGGATGGGAACAGGTTTCTTATGAATGATTGCAATTTGTCTACTTAAATAGTACGCATTTGTCTCATTGATTTCATCTTCAAGAGTTTTTCCTCGATTTCCAAAAGAAAAATCTTTGTTCTCTTGAATAGGATTCGCATTTGATGTTGTACTTTTCGGTTTATATGGTTTTCCGTTCGGATATTTGAGCATCCTAAAATCACCCTCTTGAAAATGATATCCAAAACTAGAAATAAGTTTAACATAAAAATTTATCGAAAAAATTGTTCTTTTAGCTAACGATGTCTAGTTTTGGCTAGATGAAAGGTTTTCTCCTATATATATTGAATTAACAAATAATAAGGAGGGATTCGTATGAATAAATTTCAATTGCTTATATCTCAATTGGATTGTTTAGATGAAATGATGACCGCCAAACTAGAAAATGAACGAGCTATGATTAATGACTACTTTTTCGGACAAATTGTTTCCACTCATCAAAAAGTAAGCTTAGCAGAAAAGAATGTTCATGTAAAGAATGCTTGTTCCCCTATTGCTAGTGAATTAGAATAGATTTTGATACACTAAGAATAAGAGGGTAATCTCTATGAAACTGCTAGAACTGACGAAATGGTTATTAGATGAGTGTGATGCGTCAAGAAAACGTTTTTTTAAAATGAGAGAACTTGACGCAACACCTCTATTTTTTGAAGAAGTTAAACCGCATTCGGATGATGTACACCAATTCCTCATAGACTGGAAAGAACTGGCCATTCAATGGATTGAAGAAACGAAGCCAAAATATGTGCATATACAACAAATTTACAATGTCGTAGAATCGATGGATCAGTTCGTCGTACAATCCTTTTATAAAGAAACGAGCAAAAAAAGATTCCTTCAATCTGTGCATTCGGTACAATATACACTTTCAACATTGTTAAGGTATTTGGAGGAGAAGAACGGTGAAGAAAAAAAGAACGATTGATGAGTTAGTTAGGGAATGGCAAGAAGATGAGGAAATAAAACAAAATATTGCTCATATCGTGACAATGGAAGGTAGAGAAGGGCAGTACGCAGATTTTCCCGAACATCTTCATCCTTCTATAAAAAAAGCGCTACAAGAGCGAGGAATAAAAAAATTATATACGCATCAACGCCAAGCATTTGATTTAGCTCTTGCAGGAAAATCTTTTACTGCAATTACGCCAACCGCTTCCGGAAAGTCTCTCTGTTATCATTTGCCCGTATTACAAAAGATTTTAGAAGACCCTTCATCAAGAGCGATTTATTTATTTCCGACAAAAGCGTTGGCACAAGATCAAAAGACAGATTTAAATCACTTGATTGACGCCATAGATGAGGAAATATACAGCTATACTTATGATGGTGATACAGCACCAAATATTCGGCAAAAAGTAAGAAAAGCTGGCCACATTGTAATGACGAATCCCGATATGTTACATTCAGGCATTTTGCCCCACCATACGAAATGGGTCTCGCTTTTTGAAAATTTAAAGTTTATAGTCATCGATGAACTCCATACATATAAAGGTGTTTTTGGCAGTCATGTAGCCCATGTCCTTCGGAGATTGCTTCGAATTTGCCATTTTTACGGCAGCAATCCTGTTTTTATTTGTACATCAGCAACGATCAAAAACCCAAAAGAGTTGGCTGAAAAATTAACAAATACGAAGCATGAATTAATTTCTCAATCAGGTGCACCGGTAGGAAAGAAAACTTTTATTTTCTATAATCCTCCAATTATACATACAACATTTGGTGTTCGAAGAAGTTCTATATTAGAAGCAAGAGATTTAGCAGCGAAACTATATCAAGCTGGGATTCAAACGATTGTCTTTGCCAAATCCCGTGTCAGCGTCGAAAGGCTCGTTACGTATTTAAAACAGCTAACAAAAAATAAAATTGCAGATGAATCAATTCAAGGCTATCGGGGCGGATATTTACCTTCAGAGCGGCGTCAAATTGAAAAAGGTTTGCGAGATGGCACAATCCAAATTGTTGTAAGTACGAATGCCCTTGAATTAGGTGTCGATATCGGACAGTTACAAGCCTGTATTATGACAGGATATCCAGGAAATATCGCCAGTGCATGGCAACAAGCTGGACGAGCGGGGAGAAGACAAGATTCCGCATTGGTAATATATGTAGCAAATTCTACTGCTCTTGACCAATATGTCGTCAACCACCCGGACTATTTACTGGGCAACGCTCCGGAAGAAGCACTTATTAATCCAGATAATATTTTGATTTTGATGAGTCATTTAAAGTGTGCTTCATTTGAATTACCTTTTTCGACGAATGAAACTTATGGAGAATTTGAAGTTCAAGAGTTGTTAGAGTATTTGCAAGAAGAGGGCGTTCTAGTGAAAACAAATGCTCATTATTATTGGATGAGCGACCGTTTTCCAGCTCATGATGTAAACTTGCGTTCAGCTGCTGGCGAAAATGTCGTCATTATTGACCAAACCATTCCAGCGGGCACGAAAGTAATTGGTGAAATGGATACGTATTCTGCTATGACGTTATTGCATGAAGAAGCGATTTATCTTCATCAAGGAGTTCAATACCAAGTGGAAAAACTCGATTGGGAAGAGAAGAAGGCATATGTTCGTGAAGTCGATGTAAATTACTACACAGACGCCAATTTAGCTGTGGAACTAAAAGTGTTAAGTGAAGATAAATCAGCTATGTATCAGAATGTGACGGTTAGCTACGGAGATGTAAGTTTAGTCGCTATACCTACTATTTTCAAAAAGATTCATATGACAACATTAGATAATATTGGATCCGGAAAGATTCATATACCACCTATGGAGATGCATACAAATGCTACGTGGATTTCCTTTGATTTGCCGGAAAATTGGTCAGAGGAGATGCTGACAGATGCATTAACTGGGGCTGCGTATGCCATCGGATCATTCATCCCGTTGTATATCCAATGCGATCGAAATGATGTCACAGTTGTTCCACAAGTAAAGTCCGTACACAATGAAAAACCGACTTTGTTTATTTATGACAGCTATCCTGGGGGAATCGGTTTAAGTGAGAAAGTATATGATCTTCTCGTACCTATTTTAGAATTAACGATTGAACATGTCTTATCTTGCCCATGTGAATATGGTTGCCCGTCTTGCATCGGTGCACAAGATAATTTATCCGATGGAAAATCGAGAGTATTGAAAATATTAAAGATTTTATTTAATGAAATGATGTGATGGTATGAGTTACGAAAATAAAATAATGCAACTGAAAAAAATGCTTGGAAAGAAGAAAGAACAGCATTCTGAACAACCTTCATATCAAAAACCAGAAAAACCAGCCTATATTTCCAATTGGGGAAAGACTGGGCTTTCTATCGTAGAAAATGACTTTGGAGTGGTGTTTCATCGACAAGTACGATATCCATTTACTTATCAGCATGGATGGTATCAACTTCAACAATTTTTTCAGGCAGTAGAGAAGTGGGAACAGACTAAATTTCACCATCCATATGCAATATCCTCAGAGGAAACAGTGTTGTTTTTTGATACAGAAACAACGGGCTTAAAGGGAGTTGGAACTCAAATTTTTCTCATTGGTTTGCTTGGGATTGATGAAGAGGAATTTGTGTTGAATCAATACGTATTAGCTGATCCAGCAAATGAAGCAGCATTATTATTTGAATCAAAGCTATGGCAATGGGGGAATACAATTGTATCATACAACGGGAAAAGTTTTGATTGGCCGCAGCTTGAGATGCGTTGGACCTTTCATAAAAACTTTTTGCCGAAATTACAAACGCCTAGACAAATCGATTTATTACATAGTTCAAAGCGAATCTGGAAAAACCACTTAGAAAAAGTAAAGTTGACGAAAGTGGAAGAAGAAAAATTAGGTTTCAAAAGGGAACATGATATTCCGGGATTTCTTGCTCCGATTATTTATGCAGATGCGGTGAAGAGCGGAAATGCTATCGAACTAATGAAAGTTCTTCAACACAATGAATGGGATATATTATCATTATTGACTCTTTATATTCATTCAACAACTCTTCTTCTTGACCATGCGTTACAAGATGATGCAGTTACATATATAAATATTGGAAAATGGTACGATGATTTAAAGGAACGTCAACAAAGCGAGAAAGTATTATTATCTGTAACAAATCAATTTGATGTAAAAGAATCAGGACT
Organism: Ureibacillus sp. FSL W8-0352; assembly: GCF_038004345.1. Lineage (NCBI taxonomy): Bacteria > Bacillati > Bacillota > Bacilli > Caryophanales > Caryophanaceae > Ureibacillus > Ureibacillus sp. FSL W8-0352. The sequence continues at coordinate 392,840 of NZ_JBBOQT010000001.1, forward strand.
CGCATATTTCTATTTAGCATTTCAACAAAAACGCAATAAACAATTTCTAGAATCAATTGAATCTTTTCAAAAGGCAATACATATAATTGACGAGAGAAAAAAATTGAAAGCTTTTGAACAATTGGCAATGCTCTATGAACATCAAATGAAAGACTATTCAAAAGCATTACAGTATACAATAAAAGGAATAGATTTGCTTCAACAGGCAACATTTTTCAATGAGAATCAAAAGAAAAAACAGCTAGAAACTTGGGATAAACGTTTGCAGCGTATAAAAAAGAAAAATGGGAAATTATTTCATACTTTTGAATAGAAACTTTCATTTCCCAGGTAAGCGCAAATATTGACAAAATCTTTTCGTTCAATGAGTCGAAAATTGCAAAAAATATAATTATAAGATGTTTATTTGTCCTTTTATAACGTTATATGTGATATAATATAGGGTACGTATGTATCGATGGAAGGGCGATGTGCATGAAAATAAAATTAAATTCTAAAATGATATTGGAAAAAGAATTTAAAAGACAAATGAAGGGCTACAATGTCGATGAAGTAGACCAATTTTTAGATATTATCATGGAAGATTACGACAATTTCAATAAAATGATTGAAGAATTACAAGCTGAAAACGAACGTTTGAAAAAAGAACTAGAAAATGCGACTAAGAAACAACAGATCCCTCAACCAACTTTAGGAAATACGAATTTTGATATTTTAAAACGGTTATCGAATTTAGAGAAACATGTGTTTGGAAGTAAATTGTATGATTGATAAAATCCTCAAGTTGTTTTTGAATTAATTGTCTAGTATAATGATTTTTAGATCATAGTGGTTTCGAGTAATCGCTGCAAACGATTTTCGTTTGTAGAGGAAAGTCCATGCTCACACGGATCTGAGATGACCGTAGTGTTCGTGCTTACCGAAAAAATAAGGTAAGGCAAAGCTTACGCAGCTTTGACGGCGGAAGGAAGACCTAAGTCCTTTTTGGATATGGTTGACACTTCCTGAAAAGTGCCACAGTGACGTAGCTTCATCGGAAACGGTGAAGGTGGAACGCGGTAAACCCCACGAGTGAGAAACCCAAATTATGGTAGGGGCGCCCTCCCGAAGGAAATGAACGGAGGGAGGGACGGGAAGAGTGGTTCTTCCCGTAGATAGATGATTACTACCTGACAGTACGAGGCGATCGCCGTTTGAGTACGCAGGCACAGAACATGGCTTACAGAAATCACTATGATAAGGAAACAAACACATTTTTAAATGTTCATCGTATACTTCAATTAAAATTATCGTCATAAGCTCTCCATTAAAGGAGAGCTTTTCTTTATATAATCGATGCGGGGGAGAATGGATAATGGTGGAGAAAAATGAAAATCAATCAATAGATAAACAGATAACCGAGTCAATATCAGCGAAGGTATTAAAAATCATTATGGATAATATTACTGAAGGCGTACTCGTAACGGATGAAACGAAGAGAATTATATTCGTTAACCCAGCTTTTGAATACGTAACTCGCTATCATTTTGATGAGGTTGTTGGAAAAAATCCTACAATCCTCCAATCTGGCATGCATGATCACAGATTTTATCAATCTATGTGGGAATCCATTCATCAACAAGGGATATGGCAAGGAGAAATATGGAATCGAAAAAAAGATGGAGAAATTTATCCTGAGTGGTTAAAAATTAAGGCCATTAAAAATGAACAAGGGGAAATTACAAACTATATCGGGATATTTTCTGATATATCAGAGAAAAAGATTATTGAAGATGAATTAAAAAATAAAATCTTAACCGATACACTTACCAATGTGAATAATCGATATTCTTACTTAGTGAAAATGAATTCTCTTTTGGATTCCAACACTTTGAATAATAAAAAAATGAAAGTACAACATGCTGTGATTTTCATAGACTTAAATCGTTTTAAGCAAGTAAATGATACGTTAGGTCATATAATTGGCGATGCTTTGCTTCTGGAAGTAGCGAACCGCTTAAAAAATTTAGTCAGTGAAAAAGATATAATTGCCCGCCATGGAGGAGATGAATTTATCATCACTTTAGTAAATATTTCTCACCCGAGAGAGGCTGCACACTTTGCAGAAAAAATTATTCGTAATATAGAGGAACCTTTTTTTATTGATGGTCATGAAATCTATATGTCAACGAGCATTGGCATTAGCCTTTACCCCATTGACGGCCAAACGACAGACGAGCTCATCTATTGTGCAGATAAAGCAATGTATTATGCAAAGCAAAAAAGTTCGAATCATTTCTCCTTTTATTTTGATGAATTAAATGTGAATAAGGCCAAATTATTAATTCTTGATAATGAAATGCGAAAAGGGATAGACAATAAACAATTTACTTTAATGTATCAACCAAAAGTATGTTTAACTACAAATCAAGTAATGGGTTTAGAAGCGCTAATTCGTTGGGAAAATGAAAAATTAGGATATGTTTCGCCAAATGAATTTATTCCATATGCAGAAGAAAGCGGCTTAATTATCCCTTTATCAGAATTAATCATTGATTTAGTATGTAATGATATCAGTTATCTTCATCAATCAGGTTTTCCAAATCTCCAAATCTCAATTAATATTTCCGGGCTTCACTTTCAGCAATATAATTTTTTACAATCAATCCAAACGATATTAGAACGAAATAACATATCAGCAAAAAATTTAGAGTTGGAAGTAACAGAACGAACAATTATGAATAACGATGCGGATACGATTAGAAAATTAGTTCGATTAAAGCAACTTGGTTTTAAAATAGCCATCGATGATTTTGGCACGGGTTATTCATCTCTCAGCTACTTAGTAAGATTTCCGATTGACTTTTTGAAAATTGATAAAAGTTTTATTCAACATATTACCGCTTTTGCTGATAAACAAGCTGTTGTTGATGCAATTATTCAAATGGCTCACCGCTTGAATATTCAAGTTGTTGCTGAAGGGGTTGAAAGCATTCAACAATGCAACTTATTAAAGAATATGGGTTGTGATTATATTCAAGGATATTATTTTTGTAAGCCTAAGCGAATTGATGATATAATAGACTTCTTGAAAATATGGGAAATTGAACATCAAGGATGGATGTAAATGACAAAATTTCAACTAGTAGCAACATCTGCAATGGGATTAGAATCAATTGTTGCAGACGAAGTAAAAGCATTAGGATACGAAACGAAAACAGAAAACGGCAAAATCTATTTTGAAGGTGATGAAAGAGCGATTGCTCGAACAAATCTTTGGCTTCGAGTTGCCGATCGAGTAAAAATCGTTGTTGCACAATTCCCTGCAACGACTTTTGATGAATTATTTGAGAACACAAAAGCCATTGAATGGGAACAATATTTGCCTGTTGATGCAAACTTCCCTGTCAGCGGAAAATCAGTGAAATCAACTTTATATAGTGTACCGGATTGTCAAGCAATCGTAAAAAAAGCGATTGTGGAACGGTTAAAACATGCTTATAAACGTATTGGCTTTTTAGAAGAATCGGGAGCAACTTTTAAAATTGAAGTATCAATTTTGAAAGATTTGGTAACACTGACAATTGATACAAGTGGTGCGGGACTCCACAAAAGAGGATATCGGGTAGGCCAGGGTGATGCACCTTTAAAAGAAACATTGGCTGCCGCTTTGGTAAAAATCTCAAAATGGTCACCTCACAGACCTTTTGTAGATCTTTTTTGCGGATCAGGTACGATTCCAATAGAAGCAGCGATGATTGGCCAAAACATTGCTCCTGGATATAACCGAGAATTCATTTCGGAAGAATGGGATTGGATGAATAAGTCAATTTGGGACGATGCCCGAGTGGAAGTAGAAGACTTAGCAAACTATGATCAGCATCTTGAAATTTTAGGTACAGATATCGACCATCGAATGGTGAAAATTGCACAAGACAATGCAATGGAAGCAGGTTTTAGTGATCTTATTACTTTTAAACAAATGCAAGCAACTGATTTTACGACTACTTTAACAGACGGGGTAATCATCTCGAATCCTCCGTATGGTGAAAGAATTGGTGAGCGTGAGCAAATTGAAAAGGTTATTGTTGAACTAGGTAAAATAATGAGAAATTATCCAACCTGGTCGGTTTATTTGCTGTCTTCAATGGACAATATTGAAGAATTGTACGGCAAAAAAGCAACAAAAAAAAGAAAATTATTTAATGGATTTATTCGTACTGATTTTTATCAATTTTGGGGACAGAAATCCATCAAGTAACAACCTATGAATATCGAATATTGTTAATTTATGTCGATTTTCTTATAATATAAATATTGTTAGTGATTAGCAAAGATTATGTAGACTTCAATAGGTGTCTTGAATAGATTCGAGACACTTTTTCTTAATGTCTAAAAAGTAGGCATTCATAAAGGAGATTTGAACAATGAGACCATCATTACCTTTTGAATTATCAAGAGAGAAAAGTTTTTTTGATTCCTTAGGGGATTGGATTGGCGACATTTTTTATGATGTATTACCCGAAAAAGGATTTGAATGTCGGGACGAACAAATTTTTATGAGTTATCAAATAGAGAAAGCATTAAAAGAAAATAACGTTTTGTTTGCGGAAGCGGGTGTTGGAACAGGGAAAACCCTCGCTTATTTATTGCCTGCAATTGCTTACGCTCGTTACAAAGGGAAACCCGCTTTAATTGCATGTGCTGATGAAACATTGATTGATCAGCTTGTGAAAGTTGAAGGGGACATCGCAAAAATTGAGAAATATTTAGGATTGAAAATTGATGTAAGGCTCGCGAAATCCCGTGATCAATATTTGTGTTTAAAACGTTTTGAGGAAGCGGAATTGTATGAAGATGATGAATGGATAGATGAGATTGCTTTCAACATTCCAGAAGAAGTGTTTGCTGAAAGTTCAGCTGTACAAATCCCACTTTATGGTGCAAGAAGCGATTATCCACAAATTAGCGATGAAAATTGGAATAAGGTGAATTACAATTCCATTATGCAGTGTAGTACGTGCGAGAAACGTAATCGTTGTGGTCAGACGCTGCATCGTATGCACTATCGAAAAGCGGCTGATTTGATTATTTGCTCGCAAGATTTTTTAATGGAACATTTAGTAACAAAAGAATCTCGTAAAAGAGAAGGGCAATTAACACTTTTACCTGATGTTTCGTTGATTGTATTAGATGAAGGGCATTTATTGGAATATGCGGCTCAAAAAGCGATGACATATAAAGTGCAAAATTATACCATTGTAAAATTGCTAGATCAATTAATGGTAGACGGTATTCGTGAAAGCACGTTATATGCGATGGAAAAATTGCAAGATGACCACGAATTATTTTTTGATCAACTTCGGGAAGATATCGTACCATCCAATGAAGACAGAAAAACAATTCAGAAATCCGAAAAATTATTGGCATTAGGTAAGCAACTAATCGATGATGTAGAAAAATTATTGGAAGAGTTTGTTTTTGAATCAGAAATGTACGTTATTCCGGAATATGAATTGAATATTGTTGAAGAATTTTTAGAAGAGTATGAAGCTGCTTTAAAAATATTTATTTCAAAAAGCGAAGCAGTCGATTGGTTGGAAGATACGGATGGCGAAGAAACGTTAGTCATCATGCCGAGATTAATTACAGAAGTATTAGAAGAGAAGTTATTCTCGAACAATATACCGATTATCTTTTCATCCGCAACATTATCAGTCAATAAAGATTTTTCTTACATTGCTTCCAGTTTGGGTGTGAAAAAGTATCAGCATTTTAGCGTGCCTTCTCCTTTTGATTATGATGAAGTTATGAAAATATATATACATGAATTGAATGAAGATGAGAAAGTGAAAAAAGTAGAAGAGCTGCTAAAACAAAATAAGAAAACATTGGTACTGTTTAAATCTAGACAATCGATGTTGAATTTTAAAAACAAATTACCAATCATGTCACGGTTAACAGTTGGTTTCGAAGGAGATCGGGAATTAACATCCATTATTCAAGATTTCAAAAATGGCACTATTAAAACTCTATGTTCCTATCATTTATGGGAAGGTGTGGACTTGCCAGAAGAGGCATTGACACAAGTTGTTATTTATGAATTACCATTCCCACCAAAAGATCCGCTTTTTGATGCAAAACGAAAATTTGTTGAGAAACCATTTGAAGAAGTAGATTTACCATTTATGTTACTGCGATTGCAACAAGGAATTGGTCGACTCATCCGCACTTCAAAAGATTACGGTGACGTTCACATTTTATTAAATCAAGAAGATAATGCAGTACAATCACGTTTTGTTGAAGTATTGCCAGTGAAACCACAATAATGAACGAACAGATATATGCAAAAAGTCTATATAGATTTTTTGCATATTTTTTTATTTTTAAGAATATAATTTTTTAAAAATTGTTGAAAGTGGTCGTGTCAATGCTGTCTATGTCGATGAATGTCTGTTATTGTAAAAGATGTACGGATTAATCTATTCGAAAAAGGGAGAGAAATATGAGATTAAAAGGGAAAGTTGCCATTATAACAGGAAGTGCAAATGGAATAGGTAAGGCCGCTACCATTAGGTTTTTGGAAGAGGGAGCAAAAGTAGTCATCGCAGATATACAAGCAGAAGAAGGAAAACAATTTGAAAAAGAATTAACTGAGCGAGGTTATGATGTTTTATTTTACCAAGTAAATGTTGCAAAAAAAGAAGAAGTTGAAAAAATGGTTGAAAAAGTGAAGGAACATTATGGCAAGATTGATATTTTAATCAATAATGCAGGTATTACAAGGGACGCGATGCTTGTAAAAATGTCAGAAGAACAATTTGATGAAGTCATCAATGTAAATTTAAAGGGAGTTTTCAATTGTACGCAAGCGGTTTCAAAAGTGATGATTGAACAAGGACATGGAAAGATTATTAATACTTCTTCTGTAAGCGGTGTTTATGGGAATGTGGGGCAAACAAATTATGCTGCTGCAAAAGCGGCAATAGTCGGCATGACAAAAACATGGGCGAAGGAACTTGGAAGAAAGGGTATAAATGTGAACGCTGTCGCTCCAGGATTTACGAAAACAGGAATGGTTGAAAAGATGCCAGAGAAAATATTAAATTATATGGAATCGATTACAAGTTTAAAAAGGTTAGGGGAGCCAATCGATATTGCAAACGCTTACTTGTTTTTAGCTTCGGATGAATCAAATTACATCACAGGTCATATTTTACATGTAGATGGTGGAATTATGATGTAAAATTCAAAATACTTATTGAAAAAAAGTTCATAATATTTTAATATTCATAACTCAACTTTCGCACACAGATATTGTCAGACATCTCTTGATGTAATTGGGTAAAGACGCAATCCATTCTTGTACTTTACTTTTAAATAATTCCATGTTCAAACAAACATTAGCTTCTGCTAATGTTTGGAAGATCGCTAATAATTGATTCAATGCACTCTCTAGATTCATATCTTTTACATCTTCACATAATAGAAAAAAGAGATTTCCAATCGTTTTAGGATCGTTGTTTTGTCTACGCTCCCACTCTAAGAGTATAAAGCGAGTAAACACAATCGTTGTATGACTAATCAACAGATCATACGAACGACCTTGAAATTCTTTTGCTAGGTTAAGCAATGATTTGGTACACTTGAAAAATGTTTCGATGTCCCAGCGCATCCCGTAAATACGCACAATTTCTTCATCTGAAAGTGTGGTATCTGTACTCAAAATGGCTAACCATTCACTCTTTTTATTGCGGTTACGCACGAATACAATCTTGACTTGTCGTCCTTTTGCAAGATGAACATGGATCGAACCGAGTAGGTCTTTCTTTTCCATGGTACGCTTTGCTTTTTTAAAGAGTTCATCCAGAGTATGGGCTTCACCATCTATGAAATAACGTTGTTTTAGCTGCTTGACCATACCAATGACAAATAAACCTTTATCCGTGATTTTTTCAATCAAAGGCTCATGCGTAAACCAAGTATCCATTAACACATAATCAGCTGTAATTCCTGCATTTAAGGCATGATCCAATAAAGCAGAGACAACGCTTGGCTTATCTTGTTGTGCTTCAAGACGACGCTTGTAGCCGGAAGTGCGTTTATCAATGGATTCATCGACCCCGTTAAGTTGATTTTCCTTTTTCGCTGAACTCAATAAAGCAAAGTCTACAGGTAGAAAAGAATATCCATCAGACCAACCAAGAGTAAGCAACTGAAACCCCTTATAGAATCGTTTCTCTGTATGATCAAATACTCGTGAAAGAAGTTCAACAGACTTGCTTCGGTTGCGTGAAAAGAGTGAATCATCAACAATAAACACCTTCACTCTGTTGTTTGATGTAAGCTTTTTTATACGTCCAGTAAGATCTTGACATAAGGAAAGTAAAAAAGTTCGCCAAGCATAAGTAGATGAATTTAGAAAACGGTAGATCGTATCTTTTTTAGGTAAGTCCACGGCTTTCTTACTTTGAAGTGCTTGAAACCAATTTTTATATTGGAAAACAAGCAAAAAAATAAGACGGAAAATAGATAAGCATGAATAACCAAATCCCTTAGTAATTCTCGCTTTTCTCAAATGTTTGCCTATATTTAATTCAGAAAATCTTCGTTCAAGTTCTTTTGGTAGTTGTGCAAAAGTATCTTTTTTCGTTATCATAATGGTGACACCTTCTTTGGTATTTGGTTTGTTCACCATAATTTTACCAAAAGATAGGTGTCTTTTTCTTTTAAAAAAATAAAATCAATAAAAAACAAGAGAAATAATGAAAGACGATATAAAACAGTCATATCAAGAGTTGCAATAAGATATTACTCTGCGAAAGTTGAGTTCATAATATGTGCATAAATAACCCTCCCCGTCAATGTGGGGAGGGAATTGTGTTGCATTTTTTCTTACCATAATCTAAAGCCTTTAGCTCCAAGAGGTGAGTTAGATATAATATCGATGATTGGAATTGTATAAGCGAAGATAATTACTGCAATCATGATGACGCCCCAAAGTTTGAAGTTTTCGATAGCAGCTGGAGTTTTAGCAGCTCCTGGTGCAACTTCTGCAATTGGGAAATCCTCCTCACCTTTAGGAGCAAAGAAACCTACGTAAATTACTAATCCAGTGATTACTAATATTGCGATGAATAAGATTGATCCACCAACCGCTTGAGCAATTTGATAAGAGAGCCATTCAGCCGCTTGTTCTGAACCACCGTAAGTAGAGTAATCAGAACGACGTGGTGCGCCTAATAAACCTGCGATATGCATGGCACTCGACATAATCGTCATACCAATAGCCCATAAAATTCCTGCACAGTTTGCCATGCTATTAGCACGTTTTGTTAAAGTTCTACCATTTAGGTGCGGTATTAACCAGAATGCTGTACCAAAGAATGTTAATGCAACAGCACTAGCTACTGTTAAGTGGAAGTGACCTGTTACCCAAATTGTATTGTGAATCAGTTCGTTCATTTGGTAAGAGGCGTTAACGATACCACCGGCACCGCCAGGAATAAATGCAACCATACCAATGAATGGTAGTAAGAATCTTGAATCATTCCATGGTAATTTTTTGAACCATCCAAATACGCCTTTCGCACCAAGTTCACGTCCTCGCAATTCAAATGTTGCAAACATAGAAAAGGCAGTCATTAATGATGGAACTACGACGAAGAATGTTAATACTGCTTGAATGAACTTCCATAATGGATCAATACCAGGTTCAGTGTATTGGTGGTGAATACCAACTGGTACTGAAAGAATTAAGAACAACATGAATGTTAATTTTGCTAAAGCATCTGAGAAAACTTTACCGCCGATGATTTTAGGAATGATTGTGTACCAAATCATATATGCAGGTAATAACCAGAAATAAACTAATGCGTGACCGAAATACCAGAACAATGTTCTAGAAAGTAGTACGTCAACACGTTCTACTAATCCCATTGACCAAGGGATTAATTGGAATAATACTTCAATTGCTACACCTAATGTAGCGACATACCATAAGAAGTTGTTCACTACAACCATAAAGGATAATAGCGGTGTACTTTGGCCTTTATGTTCTTTCTTCCATTGAACAAAACGCATAATTTGTGCTAAACCTGTAAACCAAGAACCAACAATTACTAATGCTAAACCAAGGTAGAATACCCAGTGGGCTTGTAATGGTGCATAGAATGTGTAAAGAACAGAAGCTTCATTCGTTAGAATCATTGCGGCTGCTGCAACTAATCCAATTGTAGCAATCCAGAAACCAATCCAGCCAATAGTTCGTTGTTTATTTGTAAATGTACCAGAAGTTCGACTAACAGCAGCTGTTTGGAATCCCATAATGAAGAAAGTTGTTAATACAAGTCCGAGTAAAACACCGTGTACTGTTAACACTTGATAGTAGTTAAGAAAACTAGGGAGCTGAAGTGTACCAGCACGAACTAATACTTGAAGTAATCCAGCTATACCACCTAATAATACGGCTATAAATGCGATATAGATATATGCTAATGCTAATTTACCATCTCTTCGATCAACCATTTCAAGTTGCTTTTTTAAACTTGTTGATACAGTGCTTTGTACGGTTTCCTTAGTTGTTGTTGTCATTAGGGTCCACCACCTTTAAAGTCGAGTACATTAATGTGTGACCAGTACCACAATACTCGTTACATACGATTGTATATTCTCCAACTTTATCGACAGTTGTAATTTTTTCTGATACATATCCAGGTTCAAGCATCATATTTATGTTTGTTCCTGCAACCTCAAAACCGTGAATAACGTCTTTTGTCGTTGCGATGAAACGAACTTTAGAACCAACAGGTATTTCAAGTTCCATTGGAGTGTAAGCAAACGCTTGTGCAACAAGTACCACTTCATAATCCCAGTCTTTACCTTCTACTTTGTGTATTCCTGGGTTATTGAAAGGAGCGATTTCATCTACTTTTTCGTAGTTGTTTATCGTCCATTTCGAGTTATTTGGATGCGTTCCTCCATGGAATGCGCTTACACCGAGAACAATTAAGAACACGATGAGTGTACCTGTGCCAAATATTAACCACCATTTCTCATACTTGTGTATGTGCATTGTTTTCCCTCCTGCTCAAGTGTTAGAAGCGACCGATGTATAAATCGAATGCAGCGATCCAAAAAATAATAATAATTAGACCTATACCAAAAGTCGCTAAAAGAGTACCTGTTAAATTTTCCTCCGAAGAATTCTTTTTGTGATTTGTCATGTCTCTCCCTCCTATGAAATGAACTCAAATATGATACTTCACGTTCATCATAATAAAAATCAAACTTCCAAGATGTGATAAAAATCACAGTTCAATACTGGAAATGTGAATTTCCTGTGAAAGTCGATGGAAGCAAAAAAATAAAATGTCTCAAAAAAAGAGACATTTTATGCAAAAAAACGTAATATCGTTCTATATTTTTTAATAAATTTTTATGAAAATCTATGTAAAAATTACTTATTATCGATTGTAAGCAAAACCGTCAACATACCTATATCTTCGATGATAGTTGGTAATTTAATGGCGTTATCGATACCGTGAAGAGTCGTCTTGCCGATGAGTATTGTCGGTGGAGTCACGTCAATAAATAGTTGTTTTTCACTTGCCTGAATACTTAAATTTCCAGCAAACATATTACCGAATTCCCCTGTAAATGATTTCAACATTTCGCCTTCTAAATTCATGCCGAACATTTTCATTCCTATCGCAGAAAAAATAGCGGAATTGCTATCCAGTATTACTCTACCTTTAATATCACCAGTCAAACCGACTAGAACGCCAATTTCTTTATGGGTAAAAGGCTCGGTCAAAAAGGAGGGAGACTGAATGTTGATATTCATTGGGATGATTTGTTTTAATGTGTAGATTGCACCGTTTAAAATCGTTTGTACATGTTTAGAAGTCATAGACATCAATCTTATCGCATCCTTTTGTATTTATTTACCTATTTTAGCAGAAAAAAAACCGAAATTAAGAAGAATTTTGTATATTTATTATTATTTTTATTTTTATTATAATAATTGATAAGAATTCTCATCGAAAAAAGGGGTAAAAACGAATGGTTTACGCATTCATTGCTGGGACGATTGCCATATATTATTGGATCGGTACATACATCTTTAAAAATGTAACGAAATAGTGCCAATCAACTTTTTTTAGCGATTGGCACAAATTTTTTGTATTTTCACACATTCTAAATATACTCAATAAAAACTTCATTTTTCTTGTAATCTTTTTGATTTACTAGCGATTTTACTTGAAAAGCATGTTAATATTATAATTGTGACAAAATGAAGGCAAAGGGGTATTTATTCCATGAGTAGTTTTGACGAAAAAATATCACAATTGTTAGAGCAATCCGCAATTCAATACATAATATTTAAGAATAATGAAGATACAGAGCGAATGAAAAAGCTCCACTTATTTGCTAAAAAACTATTACAAAAAGAATATGTCATTGGATTTGCCGGACATTTTTCAGCTGGAAAATCTAGTATGATTAATGCATTATCCGGTGAAGATATTTTAGCTTCTAGCCCGATTCCGACGAGTGCAAATATCGTAAAAGTCCATAAATCAGATGAAGATTTCGCTATTTGTTATATGAAAGACGACAAGCCTGTCAAATTTGAAGCTGGATATGATATAAAAACGGTAAAAGAATTAAGTAAAAATGGCGACCTCGTTACGCAAATCGAAATTGGGCATAAAGATTCAAAGTTGCCTGCCGGTGTCACTGTGATGGATACTCCAGGAGTCGATTCTACAGACGATGCTCACCGTATGAGTACGGAATCAGCATTACATATTGCGGATATTGTTTTTTACACAATGGATTACAACCATGTGCAGTCTGAATTAAACTTCCAATTTACAAAACAATTAATGAAATATAATCCAAATGTGTATTTGATTGTCAACCAGATTGACAAACATAATGAACAAGAACTTTCATTTGAAGAATATAAAGAATCGGTATATAACTCCTTTAAAGCTTGGGGAGTGGAGCCGAAGGGCATCTTTTTCACATCTCTTAAAGATTTCAACCATCCTTACAATGATTTTGAAAAAGTAAAAAACATAGTTATGGATTCAATGGAACACTGGCAAGATCGCCTAGTAGAAACGGCTGAAAACACATTGAAAAAGATGCAAAGTGAACATTTAGCGTTTTTAGAGGAAGAAAAGAATGCACGATTTGAAGAGAATAGTGAAGTTTTATCAACCGATGAATGGGATAACCGTGAAGAACTTTTGGAGCAATATGAAAAATTAAAATTGCAAACAGAACTATTCTCCATTGAAAATTGGGAGGAAAGCTTCAAGGAAAAACGAAATGACTTGCTAGAAAATGCAGCAGTCATACCAGCTGACTTCCGAGAAAAACTGCGTCTATATTTAGAGAGTCAACAAGAAGGATTTAAAGTAGGCGGCTTTTTCACTTCGAAAAAGAAAACTCAAGAGGAAATCCAACGACGCATTAAGGATGTCTATGACCAGTATCAAACCATCTTACAATCGCAAATCATCGGTCATATGAAATCGTTAATGAAACAGTCATTAAAAGATGTTGGAGCATTAACAGATGAAAGGGCTAGTCAAATCGATGCCATCGCTTTTGATGTGCCGTTTACTTTAATTGAAGAATGTGTTCAAAGAAACGCTATTGTTACAGGGGATGCGGTGTTAAACTTTGCTAATCGAGTAAGAGAGGCAACTCGTCGCTACTTTATTCGTGAAACGGATGCGTGGAAAGACAGTCAACTTCCATTATTAAAAGAACTCGGTGAAACATCACAAGCTCCGGTACAGCAAAAATTGAATAATCTAGAAAAGAAAGTAAAAGCAATTCAAAGCATCTCTGAAATAGTCGAACGAAAAGAATTTTTAGAAAGACAGCTCGTTCATGCATCAAAAAATACGAGAGATGAAGCGAAAAAACAAAAAGAGCAGTGGGAAAACAAGTTCGAACAAGAATTAAATGAAGTTCGATTGTTTGACCCATCTATGCTGAAACAAGAGCAACAAGAAGAAGTGGTGGTAGAAGAGGTACCACAACAAATGGGTGTATCAATGCAAGGCGATGAAGTAATTGACAATGCTTTGCATACAGCAAATCTTGTAAGACAAGTGGAAGGCTTTGAAGAAGTAGCCGACTTCTTTTTGAAAAAAGTTGAAAGGCTACAACATAAAGATTTTACGATTGCCTTATTCGGAGCATTTAGTGCAGGGAAATCAAGTTTCTCAAACGCATTAATGGGCGAAAAAGTATTACCGGTATCCCCAAACCCAACAACAGCGGCCATTAACAAAATACGCCCTGTAGATGAACAGCATCACCATGAAACAGCAGATGTTCAACTCAAAACGAAAGAACAACTACTAGAGGATATTCAATTTGCATATGAAGCGATTGGAATGACGGTCCAATCGTTAGATGAGGCATACAATCGTGCAGATGAAGCATTAAAAGTCGAACTGAAGGATGAGCGCTTAAATGTTCATAAATCCTTTATTCGCGCATATAAAGAAGGTTATCCTACTTACAGCAATCAACTCGGTGAGATTCTTCGTGTAAACCGAGAAGAATTTGAACGGTTTGTTGCGGAAGAGAACCGATCTTGCTTTGTGGATAATATTAATTTCTATTATGATTGTCCACTCACTCGTATGGGTGTGACATTGGTAGATACACCGGGAGCGGATTCAATCAACGCTCGGCATACAGGTGTCGCATTCGAATATATTCGCAATGCCGATGCAATTCTTTTCGTCACGTATTACAACCATGCTTTTGCAAAGGCAGACCGTGAATTTTTAATCCAGTTAGGTCGCGTGAAAGATGCCTTTGAATTGGACAAAATGTTCTTTATCGTTAATGCTATCGATTTAGCGAAAAACCAAGAAGAAGCTGAAGATGTGAAAGCTTACGTTCGCAATGAATTGCAGCGCTTCGGCATTCGTTTCCCTAAATTGTATGGCGTCTCCAGTTTACTTGCGTTGCGTGAGAAGCAAGAGAAGGCGGAATTGGCATCTGGAATGCAAGAGTTTGAACAAGCGTTTTATCGCTTCTTAAATGAAGACTTGGCATCAATTGCGATTCAAGCATTACATGAGGAAGTTGAAAAAACTCATCAACGTTTATCAGATTTAATTGTTCAAACTGAAGAAAACTTAAAACGAAAAGATGAACGATTAGAGGAATTGGCACAGCTAGAAGATTATGTAGAGAAACATTATCGTTCGTTAGGAACAAGCATGATTGAAAGCGATACGAAGCAAGAACTCGATGAACTATTATATTATGTATTGCAAAGAGTTTATTACCGTTATCCAGACTTCTTTAGAGAAAGTTACAATCCATCGACATTTGCAGCGTTGTCGCCACAAGAAGCTTTAAGTAAAGCGTTAAAGGAAACGTTAAGTTCTTTAAAATTTGACTTTGCTCAAGAACTTCGAGTTACGAATTTCCGCATCGCACAATTCATTCAAAAACAAATGAAAGAACGTTTCAAAGAAGAAAGTCGTTCTTTGAAGGAAATGAACCAAAGTTTCTCATTTATTGCTTATGAGTTTGAAGATGTAGAATTATTGGATTTCGATGGTCCGTTTGATGATTTCAATAAATATGCATCCGTAAAATCATATTTCAAAAATGCGAAATCTTTCTTTGAAAAGAACGAAAAAGAACATTTGAAACTAGCGTTAGAAGAATTAACGAAACCAGATGCTGAGAAATATTTAGAAGAACAAAAACAACAAGTGATGGATTGGGCGCGGACGTATATTGCGAAGGAAGCTGAACGTTTACGCGAACATATTTATCACCAAGCGATGAATCAAATTCAAACAGAACGCTTATTGCTACAAGAAGAAAGCCGATTGGCGACTTGGAAAAATATCTATCAAGAATTGCAAAAAGTAGAAGTCAAATAAAGCGACGGAGTGTCTATTTGAGACGGCTCCCCTTGAGGCTCGACACAAATAATTTGTGGCGAAGGACTGTGGAAATTTGTTCGACTACAGCAGGCGCGGAGAGTTTTAACAAATCAATTAGGTAAAAGAATGTAAGGGTGTCTAGAAAAGTTCCATTTTCTAGCACCTTTTTTATTTGCAAACTTATGTATGTAGAAATTTTTGTGGAAGTTTGTAACCTTTTCCGTCGTTATTCGACTAATTGAACGAAAACGGAATTATGAAAGGAGAGGTGCATGTGAAAAAGAAATTATCTGCTCTTTGTGCATTCGCTGTGCTAAGTAGCTTCACGCTGATTCCTGATGGAAATGTACAAGCACTTGAAGTAAATGACAATCCGGTTATTGAAGCTAAAGAAGAGTACCAATTAAAATATTTTCAAGTAAGTGGAACCATTAGTAGTATTACTGAAAAAGAAAATGGATCTTTCTTTGCAACTATAGACTCAAAGGAAAATCCATTCGGCTTTTATTTCGATGAAGACACGTTCATTTTCGATAATAGTGGAAACGCGTTAAAGTTGAAGGAAGGCATGCAAATCACAGCCTATGTTGATAGTCTTAAACCAATGATAATGATTTATCCACCTCAATATTCGCCTGATGTAGTCATTGCTCAAACGGATAATCCAGGTACAGTACAGTTGGATCAATTTGATCAAAACTACTTAAATGTCGCAAAAGATTTAATTATTCATTTGAATGAAAAGTCAAATATTATGAATTTATCAGGTAAAAAACTATCAAAAGAAGATGTTATTGATAAAGAAGTATTAATTTTCTATGAAGTTGTGTTAGAAAGCCACCCTGCTCAAACAGTACCTTCTAAAGTAATTGTATTAGAGAGAAATGAGCAATCGGAACAACCATCAGAAATCGAAAAAGCTTATCAAATCGCTGAAAATGATTTCTACATCGTCAACAATGTTAAAATGGTACCTTTACGATTGATTGCTGAGCAACTGGGCTACCGAGTAGACTCTACTGGCGTTGGAGCAATTGTATCAAAAGGCGAAGTTTCATTTACGATTACTAGAGGGACGAAATCTTACATTACAAATGGAACGACGAAACAGTTTGTAGAAGTACCTGCATTGTTAGAGCCTCGTAAAACATACGTGCCGTATGAATTCATTGAGGAACTTGTGGGGAATTTTTAAATAATTAAATTGGGATACCAACCGTTATATAAAGGGCGCCTGAATAGTCATTTTAGGGCGCTCTTTTTGCTACTGTGACCGAAGTAAATTTGGGATGTCGCTTAGATAGATTACAGCTGACGTCAGCTATCGTATTAGAAAAATTGAGACGAGGCGGCGCAGTTGATGTGATTGCAGCAGAAAAAGAATTATAATTTAGAGATTTGAGCCTGACCAAAAGGGGCAAACTTTTTGGTCAGGCTGTTTTTGTGTAAAAAAGAAAACCCCCTGCTAGGCAGGGGGTTCCGTATAGCTTACAGCGAGGTATTAAAAAAGATCCCACTTGATGCTAAAATAAATTACGGTTCGCCAACCAAATTTTAGTACCAAGGAGGGACCTATTATGTCTTCTGACACAAATAGTTTAGCACATACCAAGTGGAATTGTAAGTATCACATTGTATTTGCACCAAAATATAGAAGACAGATAATTTATGGAAAGATAAAGAAGATATTGGACAAATATTAAGACAACTATGTGAAAGAAAAGGCGTAGAAATAATTGAAGCTACCGCATGCAAAGACCACATACATATGTTGGTCAGTATCCCATCAAAATTAAGTGTTTCATCATTCGTGGGATATTTAAAAGGAAAAAGTAGTTTGATGATATTCGATCGACATGCCCATTTAAAGTATCGATATGGAAACAGAAAATTTTGGTGTAGAGGATTTTATGTGGATACGGTAGGTAGAAATAAAAAGGTAATTGAAGAATATATTCGAAATCAAATACAAGATGATATCATTGCAGATCAACTCAGTATGGAAGAGTTCGTCGATCCATTTACAGGTGAAGAGATAAAGCGAAAACCTAGGAAAAAATAAAAGAGACCCTTTAAGGGTCAGCTGGAAAAGTAGTGCAGTTGGCGAACCATTCGATGCCCCTTTAGGGGTTGGCCAGTAATAAAGGCTTCTAGCCGCAGAACAAACCACCCGTTCACACGGGTGGTTTTGATTTTAATTATTAAGATGAAAAATTGTGAAAAATATGTGACAACGTCATTTTTTTCTAAATTGAAGTATGTGAAAAATATCATATTTAACTAAGCAAAATAGTCTGTTTTCATTTTCACAAATAAATGCTGATAGTATCAACGTTTGAATTGTGAAAAATGCATTATAAATTATATTAATATAATAAAAATTTAATCAAAAAATTAAGAAAAGTTGGTCAAAAAAATCATGAAAGCGCTTTAAAAACTCGGTATTTTCAATGTGTTTTGAGGTTTCGACAAAATATGTTATTGACTTTAATTAAGTAAAGTAATATTATACAAAATACAATATTAAACAATAATGGTTAGGGGATGATAAAGTATGGATTTAATGAAAAAGTCTTTAGAAATGCATAAAGAATTTAAGGGGAAAATGGAAATTGTATCAAAAGTACCTCTTAAAGATAGCTATGATTTAAGTTTGGCTTATTCACCAGGTGTTGCGGCACCTTGCCAAGAAATAGAAAAAAGCCCGATGCGCGTCTATGACTATACAATGAAAGGGAATTTAGTAGCGGTTGTATCTGATGGAACTGCGGTGTTAGGCTTAGGGGATATTGGACCGGAAGCAGCTCTTCCTGTTATGGAAGGAAAGGCGTTGTTATTAAAACGATTTGCAAATGTTGATGCAGTGCCAATTACATTGAACACAAAAGATGTGGATGAAATAGTTAGAACAGTAAAGGCGATTTCACCTACATTTGGCGCTATTAATTTAGAAGATATTGCAGCGCCTCGTTGTTTTGAAATTGAAGAACGATTAAAAGCGGAATGCAATATTCCAATTTTCCATGATGATCAACACGGTACAGCCATCGTTGTTGCAGCGGGATTAGAAAATGCATTGAAGCTTGTTGGAAAACGAAAAGAAGAAGTGAAAATTGTAATTAATGGAGCGGGAGCGGCTGGTATTGCTACATTAAAGCTGTTAGCAAGCATTGGATATAAAAACATTGTTGTTTGTGATTCAAAGGGTATCCTTTATGAAGGGCGTTCAGGAATGAATGCTGTAAAAGAAGAAATTGCGAAAATTACAAACCCTGAAAAGTTGACAGGAACATTGGACGATGCAATGGTAGGGACGGATATCTTTATTGGTGTTTCCATCGCAAATATTTTAACGAAGGAACATATTGATTCCATGAATCGGGATCCAATTGTTTTTGCATTGGCTAATCCAAATCCTGAAATCACTTATGAAAACGCTGAGCGTTGGGGAGTAAGAATCATCGGTACTGGTCGCTCCGATTATCCAAATCAAGTAAATAACGTATTAGCGTTTCCAGGAATCTTTAGAGGGGCATTGGATGTATTTGCGACAGAAATTAACGAAGAAATGAAAATTGCCGCTGTAAATGCCATTGCGTCTCTTGTTGATGAAAATGAGTTAAGAGAAGATTATGTGATTCCAAAACCATTGGATGAAAGAGTTGTTCCTGCTGTTGCAAAAGCAGTGGCAAACGCGGCAATTGAAACGGGCGTATCAAGGCTATATAGTAATCAACAAGCAAAAGTAATTTAGTGTGAATGTTCGTTATCAATTCTTGTATGGTAAACTGAAAGATTGAAAAAATGAAAATCTCTTTTACAATTTGAAAAGAGAAAAAATATGGCTTGGTGGTAGAAAATAGGGGATGACTGGTTTTTATCTAATACCAAGCCATATCGTTGATTACATATAATAGCTAAGTCCCAGTAAGACAATGATGATGCCAATGATAACGCCGATTAGAATAAAAATAATTGCTATGATTATAGCAAATATCAATAGTGTGAAAAAGGCCTTCCAATTAGAAAACTGATGAGCTTCTGCAATTGCTGCAATCGTAATGACAATTGACCATATGGTTGCAATGAATGTGAACAATATTCCAATGATTGCAAATGCACCAAAATCTTCGCTCATATTCATTAAACTATTCGGATCAATCAACATCCAAAGCAAGTAAATGGGAATTAACACAATAAACGGCCATACACTTAGGGAAGAAGCTTTGAATAATTGTGCGTAAGTTCCTTTTCCTGAAAACATTTTCCCGATTAGCCAAGTACAAAGAGCTGAAAAAGCGTTGCTAATTAGCCCCACAATAGGCGAAAGAATAATGGTAATTAGAATCATTGCCCAAAGAGGAAAGTTTGGATAAATACCTATATCCATATATCCTGTAAACAAACTTCCAATATAACCAATCGATAAGAGAATAATGACATAAAGCCAACTTTTCTCTTGTATTACATAGCGAGTTGTTTTTTTAGGATGCAACCATATCGTGAAAAAAGGATTAATCTTTTCTTGTTGCGGTGTTTCGAACTCGTTCATCTAAAAACCTCCCAATATTTTCTTTTTTTTAGTAAAACATATTTGATTAACGAACTTCAATAGGAAAAAAGATAGCCAATTGAAATATGCAAAATAGCACATTTCAATTGGCTTCATTTTCTATATTGAGCCCCTTTTGAATTCATTTCTCCCGATAATAGACGATTAATAAACCCCTTCAGCAATCATTCCGTTCGCAACTTTGATAAATCCGGCAATGTTTGCACCAAGCATTAAATTTCCAGGATATCCATATTTTTCAGAGCACTCTTTACTTGTTCTATAGATGTTTTTCATAATGTCATGTAGTTTTTCATCGACTTTATTAAATGACCAGTAAGTGCGGCTTGAGTTTTGTGCCATTTCTAATGCAGAAGTTGCTACACCGCCGGCATTTGCTGCTTTACCAGGCCCGTATAAGACACCATTTTCTAAAAACTCATTGATGGCTTCAGGAGTTGAAGGCATATTTGCGCCCTCCGCAACAACTTTTACGCCGTTACTAATTAAAGTACGAGCAGATTCTCCGTCAATTTCGTTTTGTGTTGCACATGGAAGTGCGATATCACATGGAATTGTCCAAATACCTGTGCAACCTTCCGTATATGTTGCGTTTGGACGATATTCAACATACTTTTTAATTCGTTCACCTTGAACTTCTTTAATTTCTTTAACAATGTTTAAATCAATGCCCTCAGAATCGTAAATATAACCATTTGAATCGGAGCATGCAACAACTTTTGCACCGAAATGTTGGGCTTTTTCGATGGCGTAAATAGCAACATTACCTGATCCGGAAACAACAACAGTTTTATCTAAGAATGATTCATTTTTATCGCGTAGCATTTCTTCTACAAAGTATACTAAACCGTATCCTGTAGCTTCTTTACGAACAAGTGAACCTCCGTAACCTGGCTGTTTACCAGTAAGAACGCCTGCTTCATGCATCGCTTTAATGCGTTTATATTGACCCCATAGATAACCAACTTCGCGTGCACCAACACCGATATCTCCGGCAGGAACATCGACATCTGGACCGATATGACGGTATAATTCAGTCATAAACGCTTGGCAGAAACGCATAATTTCTGCATCTGATTTTCCTTTAGGGTCAAAATCAGAGCCGCCTTTTGCACCGCCAATTGGCAGTCCAGTTAGTGCGTTTTTAAAGATTTGTTCGAAAGCTAAAAATTTCATAATGGATTCGTTTACTGTTGGGTGGAAACGTAAACCACCTTTGTATGGTCCGATAACATTATTAAACTGTACACGGTAACCACGATTTACGTGAACCCGATTTTGATCATCCTGCCAAGTTACACGGAAAGTAATGATACGATCCGGTTCTACAATTCGAGAAAGAATATTATGTTCAATATAATCAGGATGTTGCTCAAAAACAGGTACTAATGTAGAAAATACTTCTTCTACAGCCTGCAAAAATTCCGTTTGATATCCATATTTATTTTTAAGTTGATTATATACAGAATCAATATATTCTTTTGCTTTGGATTGTTTTTTTACATCTGTTGTTGTCATGTTTGTTTCCCTCCTCAAAATCTTATGAGAAAATGTTATTATGATTTTTCAAACAATTCAATCATTAATTTTTGACTTAGGGAAAATAAAATGTAAAAATAAGGTAAAATTAATTATATTTATATAATAAAAATTACCAAAAATTATGTAAGAGGGTGAATGGTATAATATCCGTGTTTATAGATGCAGATGCCTGTCCAGTCGTTGATATTGCTGTATTTGTTTCATCTCAATACGAGATAAAACCATTCTTATTTTGCGATACTTCTCATCTCATAGAAAGGGAGGATGCAATAACAATTCAAGTTGCCGAGGGTCGAGATTCTGTTGATTTTGCAATAGTGAATGCGGTTTCAAAATTTGATATTGTTGTTACACAAGACTATGGTTTAGCTGCCATGTGTTTGGCAAAAGGTGCCTTTGTTTTAAATCAAAATGGAAAAGAATTTACAGATGAAAATATTGATCAAATGTTATTTTTTAGGCATGAAAATGCAAAATTTCGCCGTGCTGGTGGAAAAACGAAAGGTCCAAAAAAACGAACAGAGAAAAATAATTTGGACTTTGAAATAAAATTTCGACAAATTTGTGAACGAGCAATGTTATTAAAAAAGGAGAATGATAATGCTTAATTTTCCACGCAAACTTTCGGAAATGGAACAAGATATTTTAGAGAATATGAAGAAACAGAACACTGTACTATGGTTAAATCCGAATAAAACAGATGAATTACCAGAAAATCATTCCTTTTCATTCCAGGAAGTCATCAACGCAGAAAAACGATTGCAACGGTTTAGCCAATATATTCAAGCAGTGTTTCCGGAAACGAAAAAATTACAAGGAATCATTGAATCGGATTTAATTGAAATACCAAAAATGAAACCATTTATCGAGAAGAATGCTGAAAAGCCGCTGTTAGGTAAACTGTTATTAAAATGTGACCATGAGTTAGCAGTTTCCGGTTCCATTAAAGCGCGAGGCGGAATATATGAAGTGTTAAAATTCGCAGAACAATGTGCCATCGAGAATGGTTTCATTAAAGAAACGGATGATTATGAAAAGTTTAAGAGTGAAGCGTTTCGCCAATGTTTCAGTCAATATAAAATTGCAGTGGGATCTACTGGAAATTTAGGTCTTAGTATTGGCATAATGGCAGCGAAACTAGGGTTTCAAGTGACAGTACACATGTCCATGGATGCGAAAAAGTGGAAAAAAGATTTACTTCGTGAAAAAGGTGTCAAAGTGATTGAATATGAGTCGGATTATAGCTTAGCGGTGGAGGAAGGAAGAAAACAAGCAGAACATGATCCAATGTGCCACTTTGTGGATGATGAAAATTCCATCGATTTATTTAGTGGTTATGCAGTGAGTGCCCTACGATTGAAGAAACAGCTGGAAGAATTAAATATTCAAGTGGATGAAGAACATCCATTGTTTGTATATTTACCATGTGGAGTTGGCGGTGGACCGGGAGGCGTTGCATATGGTTTAAAAGCCCTATATAAAGAACATGTCCACATTTTCTTTGGTGAGCCGACTCAGTCTCCTTGCATGCTTTTAGGAATGATGACAGGATTACATGATAAAATTGCTGTCAATGATATTGGATTGACGAATCGAACAGAAGCGGACGGATTAGCAGTTGGTCGAGCTTCCAAGTTTGTTGGGAAGTTGATGGAGCCGATTCTGAGCGGATGTTACACGGTAGATGATGAATTTTTATTTGAGAGTTTAAAAGAAATGATGCAACATGAAGGGATATTTATGGAACCTTCCAGCCATGCAAGCGTATACGGGCCGATACAATTATTGAAGGAAGGAAATGCGTATATAGAAAAATATGAATTAACGAATCGATTACATCAAGCAACTCATATTTTATGGGCGACAGGGGGCAATATGGTGCCGCAAGAACAAAGGGAATCCTATTTGAATCGATAAAGGTACACTAATGGTTGAATCAACTAATCTAGCGATTTAAATGTTGAATTGTTAACTAAGTCATTGGCAAAAGAATTGAAGATGATTTAAAAATAGATTCGAAGGTAATAATTGAAGCTACTAATGTAGGTGCTGCGAGTAATTGAAGAAAGGAGGGTGGAAGTGGATAATACAAGATCAAAAATTATTGAGCCAACGATTATTGTAATTTCAATTATTATGATTATCACAGCAATTTTACTTATAATAAACGTTAATTTAAAACATCGAATTGCTGTAGATACAATTAATCAATTTTATGAAAAAGGTGGATTACCAGTTTACTCCGAAAACGCTAATATGACTTTTTCATTTTATTGTGACATGGATAATTAAACAATATCGCTTTTTCCCCCGTTTAGAAACAATTGCATAAAAATATTGAAAGCTTGTCCGAAAAGAGAGAGGGTTTCAATACCTTACTTTTCGGACAAGCTTTATCTTTGTTAATCCACCATCAATTCTTTTACGGTTTCTTCCACTTCGCTGCGGCTCATTTTCTCCTTGCCTTCTTTTAAAGCATTTAATGTTTTATGAGCGAGAGCAAGGGGTAAGCGACAGAACATTAAAATAGAACGTTTTTGGATTGCATCCATATATTGATAAGCTTTTTCTAAATTTTCCTCTGTATAATGGAACAAATCTTCTTTTGTCCAACCTTCAGGGATAAAGCTGACGCCTCGTGTTTCAAAATCTTCCTGTTGGTTTCTTAAAATATTTACCGCTTGCAAACCTCTGCCGTATCCAATGGCTAATTCCCGATCCGTTTTTACTGCACTATCCCATTCCCATAAATCGGAAAGCATGACACCAACAAGTCCGGCTACATAGTATGTATACTCATCTAAATCTTCCTTCGTGCGAACTTGCCAATTTGCTTTTGCCCATTTCGCCATACCGAATGCCATTTCACTTGCAGCATCGCAGACAATTTTTTTCGTTCCTTCAGGTAACAGTAAAATCCAATCATTTAAACGCATCGTTACTTCAGGCATGTATTGTTTATAAGGTTCTAACAGTTGTAAATATTTGTCGTTATTAAAGTTTTCTTCTTTTAATAGTTCACTTACTTCCATTAATAAGAAATATTTGATTTCATTCGTTACTTCTGGATGTTCATTATCTTCGATTTCATCCAGTGCACGCATAATTAAATAGGCATTGGCAACAGCCTTTTTCAAATCTTTTTTTAAAAATGTAATCGGTATATAAAAAGTGCGACTCGTTTCTTTTAATACTCTCATAGCATCTTTTTCAAGCGCTTTCTGATTCATAAGATCAAATTTCCTCCGATCATTAACCTTTCTATTTATCCTACAATAATTTTTCTAAAATGAAAAATAAAACTTCTGAAATTATTATAGACAAAAGGAAAATATTAATTACTCAACTTTCGCAGAGTAATATCTTATTGCAACTCTTGATATGACTGTTTTATATCGTCTTTCATTATTTCTCTTGTTTTTTATTGATTTTATTTTTTTAAAAGAAAAAGACACCTATCTTTTGGTAAAATTATGGTGAACAAACCAAATACCAAAGAAGGTGTCACCATTATGATAACGAAAAAAGATACTTTTGCACAACTACCAAAAGAACTTGAACGAAGATTTTCTGAATTAAATATAGGCAAACATTTGAGAAAAGCGAGAATTACTAAGGGATTTGGTTATTCATGCTTATCTATTTTCCGTCTTATTTTTTTGCTTGTTTTCCAATATAAAAATTGGTTTCAAGCACTTCAAAGTAAGAAAGCCGTGGACTTACCTAAAAAAGATACGATCTACCGTTTTCTAAATTCATCTACTTATGCTTGGCGAACTTTTTTACTTTCCTTATGTCAAGATCTTACTGGACGTATAAAAAAGCTTACATCAAACAACAGAGTGAAGGTGTTTATTGTTGATGATTCACTCTTTTCACGCAACCGAAGCAAGTCTGTTGAACTTCTTTCACGAGTATTTGATCATACAGAGAAACGATTCTATAAGGGGTTTCAGTTGCTTACTCTTGGTTGGTCTGATGGATATTCTTTTCTACCTGTAGACTTTGCTTTATTGAGTTCAGCGAAAAAGGAAAATCAACTTAACGGGGTCGATGAATCCATTGATAAACGCACTTCCGGCTACAAGCGTCGTCTTGAAGCACAACAAGATAAGCCAAGCGTTGTCTCTGCTTTATTGGATCATGCCTTAAATGCAGGAATTACAGCTGATTATGTGTTAATGGATACTTGGTTTACGCATGAGCCTTTGATTGAAAAAATCACGGATAAAGGTTTATTTGTCATTGGTATGGTCAAGCAGCTAAAACAACGTTATTTCATAGATGGTGAAGCCCATACTCTGGATGAACTCTTTAAAAAAGCAAAGCGTACCATGGAAAAGAAAGACCTACTCGGTTCGATCCATGTTCATCTTGCAAAAGGACGACAAGTCAAGATTGTATTCGTGCGTAACCGCAATAAAAAGAGTGAATGGTTAGCCATTTTGAGTACAGATACCACACTTTCAGATGAAGAAATTGTGCGTATTTACGGGATGCGCTGGGACATCGAAACATTTTTCAAGTGTACCAAATCATTGCTTAACCTAGCAAAAGAATTTCAAGGTCGTTCGTATGATCTGTTGATTAGTCATACAACGATTGTGTTTACTCGCTTTATACTCTTAGAGTGGGAGCGTAGACAAAACAACGATCCTAAAACGATTGGAAATCTCTTTTTTCTATTATGTGAAGATGTAAAAGATATGAATCTAGAGAGTGCATTGAATCAATTATTAGCGATCTTCCAAACATTAGCAGAAGCTAATGTTTGTTTGAACATGGAATTATTTAAAAGTAAAGTACAAGAATGGATTGCGTCTTTACCCAATTACATCAAGAGATGTCTGACAATATCTGTGTGCGAAAGTTGAGTTAATTACAATTAATGTTTAACAAACTTTGGCAAGTTTTTTTACTATTTTACGTGTCATTATTGACTATTTTCGTTACAATGAAATGTGATAGTTTGATAGAAAAAAGGTGAATTCATTCGTGCGAAAGGAAACATATATTTTTTTAGATATTGAGGCAGCCATTGTGCGCGGAAAACAGCACATCATTGAAATAGGAGCAGTGAAATGGTTGCCAAATGACGAAGTTGAATTTTTTTCTGAATTAATTCAACCATATAAATTTAAAAAGCTGAATAGCCGCATCCAAAAGTTAACGGGAATTCAAACGGAAGATTTATTATATGCTCCTTCCTTTAAACAAATCATTAAACGCTTTATGGAATGGAGCCAAGGAGATACAATTTTCGTTACCTTTGGTGAGTTTGATCGAAAAGTTTTGGAAGAAGAGCTTTTCCGAAATCGAATCCAACGGCATTTTATATATCCCATCGTGGATTTTCAGCAAAAATATATGATTGAAAATCAATTAAAAGTTCAACCAAGTTTAAGTGAATTAATGGAAAAATTTGAAGTGGTTGCTGAACAACATCGTGCTTTGCAAGATGCAAATACCCTTTTTAAAATATTTAAAGCTTCAGGCGGCCATGAAATGATTGAAAAGCAAAAAACGAATCAATTCGCCCTCATGTTAAGTGAAAATCATCATGAAGAAAATGAAGTTGATGTATACTTAACCTATGTAACTGGAGAAGTTTTTCCTTCCCATATTCGTATTCACTCGATTAATTCCATACATAAATCGTTATCATGCATTATAACAGAAAAGGAAATTGTTCAAGAAGACGGTTCGATTGTTAAATTTGAATATAATGAAATTCTTCCAAATGAGGAATTAGCTCAATTTTTACATACAGTGAGAGATGATGTAGAGAATAAAGTTCTGATTACTCGCTCTGGTTTAAAACAAATTTCTCGCATTTACCGTTTACACCATTGTGTTTTACCAAAAACTGAAGTGATGACACTGCAACACTTGCTAATGGATGAGGGACTGCTAAGCCGTTTTACAATGAATGGCCAATCCATCGATACATATGAAAAAACAATTTCTAAATTATTATTTCGATATAAACACAAACTAATTGATGAATTTGAAAAAAGAAATTTATTCTCTAATGAGGTAGTAAAAGTTTAATTTTTTAACAAAAATTAATATAATTTTAATATAGTAACCGTTTTTTTGAATAGTGTTAAAATTAGAAAAAATTGCAATCATATGCTTATACAGTTAAAGTGTATAGAGGGAATCTATAAAGGAGAAAGCTTATGCGCAATACAATAGGTATCGATGCAGGAGGCACTTTAACAAAAGTTGCTTACTTGGATGATGAAAATGAATTCCAATTTAAGGTCTTTCCTTCCAAAGATTTAACACTAGTGAAGGAATGGATTGAAGCAAATCCAAACATTGAAGAAATTGGGATTACAGGTGGTCGAACAGAACAGCTATTGGCAAAATTAAAAACAAAAAAATCAATCGATTATGTTGTAGAATTTGATGCAACAATCAAAGGGGTAAAATACTTATTAAAAAAAGAAGGCCATGAAATTCAAAAAAGTATCATAACGAATGTTGGAACAGGCACAAGTATACATTATATGGAAAATGACAAACATGTGCGTGTTGGTGGAACTGGAATTGGCGGAGGTACTTTAACAGGGTTATCAACGATTATTACTGGGCTTTCGGATTTTAATGAAATCACGAAAATTGCAAAGCAAGGTAAAAGGGAATTCATTGATTTATTTGTAAAAGATATTTTTGAAGGGATGAATCCTCCGATAGAAGGCCATTTGACGGCGAGTAATTTTGGAAAAGTCAACATATTAAATCATAACGATTATCCTGTTCCTGATTTATTAGCAACCATTCAAGCGCTAGTTGGTGAAGTCATTACAACTTTAAGCATCCAATATGCAGATATAAAAAATTCTGAAACGATTATATATATTGGATCGACATTGACGAATAATGATCATTTGAAAGAAGTTATTGCAAATTATACGATTTTGAAAAAACACAAGCCAATCTTTTTAAAAGATTGTGGATTTTCAGGAGCGATAGGTGCTCTTTTAAATAAAGTAGAACAAAGAAATATTGCACAATTATAAAAAAGAGCCTGACCAAAAAATGTAAAACTTTTGGTCAGGCTCAAATACATAATGATTGTTTTTTCTTTACTCCTGTAGTGGTCACAATCAATGCCCCGTCTCGTCACATTTATCTCCGACGAAAGCGTTAGCGAGACGCAAAGGTGTAAAACAGAAAAGTGACTTTTCAGGCATCACACTTTTTTAATTATGACGAAAATTACATCCCTTTACGAATAGCTTGTCGCGCTAACAGATCAGCTGCTTTATTTTGTTGTTCTGGAATCCATTTTATAAAAAACAAATCAAACTCATCAGCAAGTTTTAAAGCTTCTTCTAAATAGGGTTTAAATTGTTCGTTTTTTACATATTTCTTTTCCATTGAACTCACGACAATTTTCGAATCGGAACGAACGGATACGAATGACGTTCCTAATTTTTTTGCTTCTTCTAGACCTCGAATTAAAGCGATAAATTCCGCAACATGATTGTTTGATTCGCCTATAAATTCTCCAATTTGTATGGAATGTCCTTCTCCCTTTATAAATAAACCGATTCCGCTTGGACCGGGATTTCCGCTACTAGCACCATCAATATAAACTTCTAACATATTGCCCCCAAGAACTTTTTTTACTATATTATACCGCAATATATCAAAAGCGTGTAAAAACATTCTAATCTGTTAATGGTTTTCAGTAATGAATCTAGGTGGCCACGAAAATAAAAATTTTTTAAATAAAGTGAGATTTTTTCATGATGAATCTCGTTTTACTAAGTGAAGAAAGAAAGGAGGAATAACATGGATGAGGAAATCCGATACGTTCGACAAATTTTAGCAGGAGATAAAAGAGCTTACATACACATTATTAATCGTTATAAAAATCCTTTGTATGCAACGATTTTACGGATGACAAAAAATCCTCAAACGGCAGAAGATTTGCTCCAAGAAGTATTTTTTAAAGTGTATGAACAATTACCAAAATACAATCCGAAAGGTCCATTTAAAAGTTGGCTCTATCGCATTGCCATTAATTACTGTATCGATCAGCTTCGGAAAAAAAGAATTCAAACGGAACAAATTGAAAATACGATTATACGAAGCAACGATACACCAGAAGTAGTCTTATTACAAAATGAAGAGAGTAGAGAACTGGAGAAAATGGTTTCATTATTGCCGGAAGATGAACGAAACATTTTACTTTTACGTTATGCCAACGAATTGAGTTACGCAGAAATTAGTGAAACCTTAGAGATTTCGATAATAGAGGTACGCAATAAATTGTACCGGGCTAAGAAAAAATTACGAAAAAATGCAAAAGAAGGAGGGTATTTATATGGTGTGTCCGAAAGATGATAAGTTATTCGATTATATTGAAGGCATTTTAGAAGACAAAGAAAAAGATTTTATGGAACGTCATATACAGTCTTGCCCTTATTGTGAGCAGCAATTAGAACTGCTATTAAAAGAAAATGAACTATTAGAACAAACACTAAAATCTCCAATATTGCCAGATGATTTTGCCGAAAAGATTGTCGATCAGCTGGAACCGCATAAACGCAAAAAAAATCGCCCGTTAAAATGGGTGTTGGGTACGGCAGCAAGCGCACTTCTTGCAGGGGGAGTGTTCATGTCGGTGAGTCCGAGTGTTGCAAAACTTGTAGGTGGAATCTTCTCCAGCGAGACGGTGGATGAAGGATTGCGAATGGCAATTGATACTGACATCGCAACACCTATTAATCTTTCAGCAACAGATGCAGGTATAACGCTGCACATTGAGGACTTGATAGCCGATACGTCGCGAATTGCTTTTTCCTATCGGGTAACCAATCAACAAGGTAAAGTATTAAATCCATTTATTGGAAATGCCGAATTATATTCAATCAAAGTATTAGATGAACATCAAAATGAAGTGGAACTTAATTCAATGAGTTGGGGACTTCATGATGACTATGGGATTTATGAAATATCGTTAGTAAATATCGATAACTTTACAAAAGGAACCGTTCGATTGGACATCCATCATCTTGCAGGGAAAGATGGACAATGGCAAATCGATATACCAATTGATTTGACTTCCGCTTATGAACAGCAAAAAGTTGTATCTTTAAATGAATCTTACGAAGTTGAAGGAGTTAAAATTCATCTGGATAAAGTCAATTACGCTACTTCTACAACAGACATCTATTATCAATTAGAATATACCGAGGAAGTAAAAGAAAGATTAAAACAGCAATTAAAACAAAAAGAGCTACAATTTAATAATGAAATTGTCCAATTCCTATATTTCCCTTCTATTGGCTATCGAATTGAAAACGGAAAAGGGGAAGTGCTAGGTTATGAAAATATTTATTTCTCAAAAGAACGGGGCCATCCTGTTTCCGAAAATATGTTAAGCGGCATGGGACAATGGGATGGAGAGCCTAGTGAAATTGGTCCTTACAAACAAATTGATTCATTCGTTCCAAATAAAAATGCTGAAGAAGAATTATATTTCGTTGTAGATACAATTTATCGACCAAAAATTAGTGAATTCTCAATTACATTTAATCCAAAAGAATTACCTAAAACCTTTGAATATAACGGATATGAATTAACTATTGATTCTGTGCAAGAAAAAACAGATTATTCATTACAGAAATCATGGATGCCAATACAACGTCAAAAAAGTGTTGAAATACAATTATCAGGATTTGCTTTGCAAAAAGCTCCTAACATAGAAAAATGGGCACTAGAAGATGAAAAAGGAAATAAATATACAATTCACCATGGAGGATCAACTTTAGATGAAACGGATCAGCAAGGTCGATTCAAACGAACATTTGAATTGGTTTCTTCCGAGTTAGAAGAGATTCCTGAAGAAATGACACTCCATATCATTGCTGAAACGGAAGTCATTCCGTTGAAAAACGAAATACGAATTCCATTATTTAAAAATTGAATGAATCATTTAACGTAGAGGAAATCAATGGTTCGTTAAGCAGTAGTTCACCTTTGGAACTGCTGCTTTTTTATAAAGTTGAAGAATTACTGCACAAACGGTGTTTATCCCCTTTATCATAGACTATCGTAAAGACTTGATTATAAAAAATTGTCGAGCAAAAGGTATATCAACTCTTGTTCCAAAAGGACAAGCTCAGAAAATGTCGCAATAGACATATTCTCAATTGTTTTACAACATAATAAGCTTGTTTCAACTGGAAGCAATGCGCTTTGACAAATAAAAAATGACGATAGTAAAATATAAAAACTAATAAAGGGGGATTGTGATTTGTGGATAAAAGTGCAGTGATTAAAGATATAGATGAATTAATTGATACTTATTGCATAGATTGTCCCATCAAAAGGGATTTAAGACAAATAAGAGGAAAAGCAGGAGCACACCGGTTTTGCATTGAACAGTGCTCTGTTGGCGAGCAATTGCAATTTTTGGGTAACGAATTATTAAAGATGCAGGAAAAATGATGCAATAGAACTTTGGTACCTTTTTGTATTGAATTTTTGATAAAATAATGATAATATTATCAATGTAATATTAATACTCTCGATATATCTATCAAATCATATGTCTTTACACATGAATTGATATATCTTCAGAGGATTAATATATACACGGTTGGTTACCATAGGTTGAGCAGCTCCCTTAATAAGGGCTGCTTTTTTGTATTTTCCGAAACAGAAACTTTTTACATAACGACTCGTTTTTAAAAATTAGAATTTATTAATGAAAATGGAGTTAAAGTTCAGTAAACTTAATCTATAACGAAAGATAAAAATGATAGGTGATAGCTGTGAAGACATTAGAAGGAAAAAAAGTGCTCATTACAAGCGGAGGAACCCTTGAAAAATGGGATCGGGTTCGCGGACATACGAATCTTTCAAAAGGCACGATGGGCTGTTTTTTAGCTGAAACAGCTTTTTCTATGGGGGCAGAAGTAGTTTATTTACACGGATATTTTGCGAAGCTTCCGAAACATAAAGAATCCATGCGATTAGTAGGTTTTGAAGGAATTGAAGATTTAGGAAATAAAATAAAACATATTTTGCAAAGTGAAAAAATTGATATTGTGATTATGGCAGCGGCTGGTTCTGATTGGGTTGTAGACAAAGTTTACGACCAAAACGGTAAATTAATCACGGAAAATGGAAAAATGTCTTCGGATGAACCACCGATTATTCATTTTAAAAAAGCGCCAAAAATCTTAGGGAAAATTAAAGGCTGGGATCCAAAAACCCTTCTTGTCGGGTTTAAACTTGAAGCAACGGAAGATGTAGACTATTTAATTCAACGTGCAAAATTGCGAATGGAAGAATCGAATGCTAACATTATGGTGGCAAATAGTTCTCAATCATTGTATGGCGATGTTCAGCATTATATTATTTCGCAAACTGGAGATGTCATTGAAGTACAAGGCAAAGAACAAACGGCAAGAACTTTATTGGAAATACTGTGCGAAAAAGTATAAAATTGAAATTAAAACGAAAGGCTAGTTTCACTAGTCTTTTCTTGTATATAATAGGTAATAATTCGAATTTGTTTTATCGGGATTGGAGGATGGGAAAATGTCTTTACAAAGTGTAAAAGAACATTTAAAAAAATTTAACCGTGACCAAGATATTTTAGAATATGAACAAAGTAGTGCAACAGTTGAACAAGCAGCCATCGCATTAAACGTCATTCCTGCACGCATCGCCAAAACATTATCATTTAAAGATAAAGAAGGAAATGCTTTTCTTGTTGTAGCAGCTGGTGATGCAAAAATTGATAATAAAAAATTTAAATCTACATTTGGCGTTAAGGCGAAAATGTTAAGTTCAGAAGAAGTAGAACATTTTACGGGGCATGTCATTGGGGGAGTATGTCCTTTTGGATTAGCTCATGATTTAGATGTTTATTTAGATGTTTCGTTAAAACGTTTTACAACAGTGTTTCCAGCTTGCGGCAGCATCAATTCTGCAATCGAATTAACTTGCGATGAATTGTTTGAATTTTCAAATGCGAAAGAGTGGGTGGATGTCGGAAAAGATTGGAATGAAACATTAACGGACATTAGTGAATTTGCAGCAACAAATGAATTATAGTAGGTGAGAAATATGTATTTACTTGATCATATCGTACATTTTGTGAAAGAGCCGAAAGCCATGGTTGAAAAAACGAAAGAAATTGGCCTTCATACAGTAGAAGGAGGAAAACATGAAATGTGGGGAACCTATAATTCCCTCAGTTATTTCGGCCTTTCTTATATTGAATTCATTGGCGTATTTGATGAAACGTTGCTCGAAAAATCTGCGGAAATTCCATATACATTGCATGAATCTTATAAAAAACGAAACAAAGAAAATGGTTTTACACGAATTGCCATTCGGACAACGACAATTGAAGAAGATGCAAAAAAACTTAGTGATGCAGGATATGAAGTGATTGGACCTGATTCATTTTCAAGAATACGCCCAGATGGAAGTGTATTAACTTGGAAATTACTGCATTTTGGCAAAAAAGAGTTGCCTTTTGAATATCCATTTCTGATTCAATGGGAAGGGTCAGACGAAGAACGATACAATGATTTGGTAAAAAATGGAACAATCCAAAAGCATCCTTTAGGAGACTTAACAATTGATGAAATCTCATTCTCCGTTACAGATTTACAGTGGGCAAAAGAATGGGCAAGTTTATTTGAACATGAAATAGTGGAGAGTACAGACTCATACATAACATTAAAAGCGCCAAATTGTCATTTCAAATTTAATTTAGAGCAAAAGTATGAAATCGTTGAAGTGAAAATTAGCGGTGCGAAAGAAGAAAAGCATGTAACGCTTGAGGACGGGAATTATTTGTTCGTTCGATGAAAATAAAGGGAAACACCTCCTACATGCCGAATTAGGTGGTAGGAGGTTTTTTGTAATGACGAACATTTTTGTGTCAATCATTGTTTTCTTCGTTCTATGTTTTTTTACATTTGGTGTCGTTTTTATGGAACTGTTGATAGGAAATTTCGAATGGATTCCAATCATCATTATTTTTGCAATTTTTCTGTATTTGCTTTTTTTAGCATTTCTATTTCGATATTTCAAAACAAAGAAAAGAATCATTTGGTTTGTCGTTATTTCTTGTGTTGCGATTAGTGCTAGTTCCATTTGGCCGATTTACCAAAAATATGTAGAGAACATTCCAACCGTTTCAGCAGAAGTAAATATTTATGAATACATGCCTTTTGAAGAAAATTCGAAAGTAGTAACTTTAGAAGAAGAAGCAACTCTTCAATTATCCGATTCATTACCAATCATGGATGGTGCAACAGCATTGTATCCGATCTATTCCGCCATTGCACAAGCTACATATCCGAAAAAAGAATACGACCCATATAATAGTGAAGTGATGGTCAATACAACGCCAGAAGCCTACGAAAATTTAATTAATGGTAAAGTGGATATGATTTTTGTCAATGAGCCTTCTCAAAAACAATTGCAGCGAGCAAAAGAAAAGGGAGTCGAACTAAAATTAATACCCATTGGGAAGGAAGCGTTTGTATTTTTCGTCAATCAAAAAAATGAAGTTGATGGGTTAACTTTGCAACAAATTAAAGATATTTATTCCGGTAAAATCACTAGCTGGAAAGAGGTTGGTGGTAAAAACGAACCTATTCGGGCATATCAACGCCCTGAAGATAGCGGTTCTCAAACGGCGTTGCAGTCATTAATGGGTGATACGCCTATTATGGATGCACCAAGAGAAAATGTGGCGAGCGGCATGGGAGAAATCATTAGCGAAGTGGCACAATATCGAAATTTCGAAAACGCAATTGGCTATACGTTTCGATATTATTCACAAGAAATGGTCGGCAATAATCAAATTAAACTATTGGCCATTGACGGAGTTCCTCCGACAAAAGAAACGATTCGAAGTGGCGAATATCCTATAACAGGGGAGTTTTATATTGTTACTGCAGGTACGGAAAATCCAAATGTCGACAAATTAATTGATTGGGTACTATCTCCTCAAGGACAACAACTGATTGAAAAGGTTGGGTATGTGCCTATAAATAATGTGGATGAATGAATAAATAGTATGACAAAAAGTGGCTGTCATTTTGGACAGAAAAAATCATGATTATGAGGAAGTGAGGCTGTTTGGAAAGTTTCCGACTTTGATATGCTCCCTATTAGGTAGACAGATGAAAAAATAAAAATTCATCTAACCTAATAGGGGGCTTTCATTATGACCTTTTACAAGTATCCTAAAGAGTTCATGTTAAAACTGATTCATTTATATTTAACGGGTGATTATTCATTTGAAAAGCTTGCTCGTCAATATAAAATTCACCAAAGTACTTTAAAAGAATGGGTTCGAAAGTATGAAGCCTTTGGTGAAGCGGTCTTTCACTCTAACTTTTCTCCACGATGTTATACAAGAGAACAGAAGATTCAAGCGGTGGAGGATTATTTATCTGGTGAATATTCTTTACTCGAATTAATGAAAAAACATCAAATTTCAGGTAGAACTATTTTAATGAAGTGGGTGAAAAAGTATACTAGTCATTGTGATATAAAAGATTCGGGTAAAGGATTGAGTAAAACAATGACAAAAGGTAGAAAAACAACCCTACTAGAACGAATGGAGATAGTCGATTTTTGCTTAAAGCACCATAAAAATTATCAATTAGCAGCCCAAACTTATCAAGTTTCTTATCAACAGGTATACCAATGGGTGAAAAAATTTGAGTTACATGGAGAAGAAGGGCTACAAGATCGCCGTGGACGCACAAAATCAGAGGCTGAATTAACGACGGAAGAAAAATTTAAATTAGAAATCAAACGAATTGAACGCGAGAATGAACGTTTACGTGCAGAAAATCTATTTTTAAAAAAGTTAGAGGAAATCGAAAGGAAGTGTCGTTAACCCAAGTACGATTACAAACTCGATATGAGGCCATTCAAGAATTACATGAAACCGAACACTTATCTATCATTTTACTTTGTCACATCGCAGGCGTTTCACGAGCAGCTTATTATAAATGGCTGAAACGCACTCCATCAGCGCGTGAACAATTGAATGAATCACTGTTAGAGGGCATTAAAACACTTCACGAACAAGTCAATGGAATCTATGGTTATCGTCGCATGACCATCACCATTAATCGATACAGAAAAATGGCGAATGAGCCCCTTGTCAATGAAAAACGCATTTATCGTTTGATGAAAATTGCGAAGATTCAAGCGGTGATTCGAAGAAAACGAAAACGATATAAGAAATCACCTGTTCAACACGTAGCTGAAAATCGATTAAATCGCGAGTTTACTGCAGAAAAGCCCAATATGAAATGGTGTACAGATGTAACGGAGCTGAAATATGGGAACGGAAAAAAAGCCTATTTAAGTGCCATTATTGATTTGTATGATGGTTCTATTGTGAGTTATGAATTGGGTCATTCCAATAATAATCAATTAGTTTTTAAAACCATACGAAAAGTAATCCAAACCCTGAAACCTGATGAACATCCACTCGTACATAGCGATCGAGGATTCCAATATACGTCCAAAAAATATAAGGAAATTATAGACGAGGCACAATTAACACAAAGTATGTCTCGGGTAGGTCAATGCATCGATAACGCTCCAATTGAATCCTTTTGGAGTAAATTCAAATGTGAAAAATATCATTTGAATACCTATGATTCATATCAAGCACTGAAACAATCGATTGATGAATATATTTATTTCTATAACAATTTCCGTTATCAGAAAAAATTAAACGGCTTAAGTCCCTTAGAATACAGGGCTCAAGCCGCTTAGTAACATTTTTATTTTTTACACTGTCTACTTGACAGGGAGCAGTTCACTTTCTAGACAGCCTTTTCTTCGTTTTTATGGTGAAATTTTTAGAATGAGAGTTCACAATTCTTTTGAAAGCTCAAGGGCAAATCTTGCTAGATGAATTGTATAATGATGGATAGGATACGAAAAAAAAATGAATGACTATTATTTGCTCGAGTGTGGCTATTATTTATCAAAGATTGACTATTATAATCTTGATTTTGGCTATTATCGTTATTTCAAGGAAATCGTTTATATGTAGTTGGCTATTATGTTCATCAATTTGGCAAATATCCTTGGCCAGTTGACTATTAAATGCTTGAAACTGACTAATATCTTCCATAATTGAAGCAAATTTTTATGGGTTGGCAATTATGTTCACAAATTTGACTATTATTCATCCCAGTATGACTATTATTGCCCGAGCTTTGACTATTATCAGCCCCATTTCTAAAAAGTGAATTTATGTAGTAATAATAAAATCCGTCATTAATTAACAAAGCAGACAAAACAAAAACATTATAAAACAAACATTTGTGTAAATAATAACGTTCATAACGAAGAGTAAACTCAATCTGACTAGAAAGAGGAATTAGTATGACAATTACAAAACCATTAACGGATTTAGACATTGCTTATGGTGCAGCATTAAAACCTATTGCAGAAATTGCAGAACAAGTAAACATTCCAGATGATGCACTTGAACAATATGGACGTTATAAAGGAAAAATCGACCCGAAAAAAATTCCGGGTGAGCCTTATGGTAAAGTTGTACTTGTTACAGCAACGAATCCAACACCTGCCGGAGAAGGAAAATCAACGGTTACTATTGGACTTGCTGATGCCTTAAAACAATTAAATCAAAAGGTCATGGTAGCTCTTCGCGAACCATCGTTAGGTCCTGTATTCGGCATCAAAGGTGGAGCAACAGGTGGCGGCTATGCACAAGTGCTTCCAATGGAAGAAATTAACTTGCACTTTAATGGAGATTTTCACGCGATTACAACTGCGAATAACTTAATTTCTGCAGTAATTGACAATCATATTCATCAAGGAAATCAACTAAACATCGACCCTAGAAGAATTATTTGGAAACGGGTATTGGACATGAACGACCGAGCACTTAGAAAAGTTGTTGTAGGACTAGGAGGTCCAACGCAAGGAGTTCCAAGGGAAGACGGCTTTGATATAACAGTTGCCTCTGAAATTATGGCGGTATTTTGTTTAGCAACAAGTATGGAGGATTTGAAAGAACGATTATCCAAGATGTTAATTGGTTACACTTATGATCGTCACCCAGTCTTTGTGCGGGACCTAGGAATTGAGGGGGCATTAACATTAATTTTAAAAGAAGCGTTCAAACCGAACATTGTACAGTCTATTGAAGGAACTCCTGCTCTTGTTCACGGTGGACCTTTTGCGAATATTGCTCATGGATGTAATTCCCTGATTGCTACGCAAACCGCACGGAAATTAGCGGACA
This sequence comes from Ureibacillus sp. FSL W8-0352, assembly GCF_038004345.1. Classification (NCBI taxonomy): domain Bacteria; kingdom Bacillati; phylum Bacillota; class Bacilli; order Caryophanales; family Caryophanaceae; genus Ureibacillus; species Ureibacillus sp. FSL W8-0352. The sequence goes on from NZ_JBBOQT010000001.1 coordinate 432,177, forward strand.
TCGTCGTGACAGAAGCTGGTTTTGGTGCGGATTTAGGTGCTGAAAAATTTTTGAACATTAAAGCAAGAAAAGGTGAATTCCATCCGGATGCAGTCGTAATTGTGACAACGATTCGCGCATTAAAAATGCATGGCGGAGCAGAAAAAAGCGAGTTAGCGAAAGAAAATATTGAGGCTCTCAGCAACGGAATCCCAAATTTAGCTCGACATATTGAGACAGTAAGAAATTTCGGAATTGAACCGGTTGTTGCTTTGAATCGATTTATAACGGATACGGAGCAAGAAATTCAAACGCTTCTAAATTGGGCGAAATTAAACAATGTCCGCATCGCTAGAACAAATGTATGGGAAGAAGGCGGGAAAGGTGGAATGGATCTAGCCAAACAAGTATTGGAAGTTTTAGACGAACCGAAACAATTTGCTCCGCTTTACGAATTATCCGATTCCATAGAACAGAAAATTACGACGATTGTCCAAAAAGTATATGGCGGGATTGGAGTAGAATTTTCAAATCAAGCGAAAAAGCAATTGAAACAAATTAAGGAAAACGGTTGGGATCAATTACCAATCTGTATGGCAAAAACACAATATTCATTGTCAGACGATCCAACATTAATAGGTCGCCCAATTGGATTTACGATTACTGTAAGAGAAATCATTCCAAAATTAGGAGCAGGATTTTTAGTTTGCATAACGGGCGATATTATGACAATGCCAGGATTGCCCAAAGCACCCGCCGCATTACGTATGGATGTTGATGAAAAAGGGAATGCAATCGGGTTGTTTTAATTGGAAAAGTGGGCGTCTGAAAAGTCATTTTGAGACGCCCACTTTGCGGCTGTCGCTATCGCTTTCGCCGCAGATAAATTGCGACGAGGAGGCGCGTTTGATGTGACCACCGCAGGAGAGCAAAGTTTTTAAGAGAATATTACTATAAGAAGTAAGGCTGTTCAGAAAGTGTTCGACTTTGGACAGCCTTTTTTTTATAAAACAACAATTTAAGGACGCCAATCATTATATAGACAGGCTGAATGTAAAGTTGAAATCTAAAGAAATCAGTTGAAAACAAAAAGGTTATTCCATATAATTACAAAATGATGAACAATTTGTGAACAATCGATAATGGTATAGCCTATTTAAAAGAAAAATGACATACTATAAAAGATTATTTCAGGTAATATATACACGTAAATTTTTTTAGGCGGTAGATTGTGTAACCGATTACACATGAGGTCAAATGTGTAACCGATTACATATTTTTTCATGAAAATGTGTAACCGATACCACAATGATTCGAAAGGTGATTGTATGGTAACGATTCATGACGTAGCAAAGCGGGCAAATGTATCTGCAGCCACAGTTTCTAGATACATTAATAAGAATGGTTATGTGGGAAAAAAATCTAGAGAAGCAATAGAGCGCGCGATTAAAGAATTGAACTTTGTCCCAAACAATGTTGCAAGGACGCTATCCACTAAACAATCCAATATGATTGGACTCATTATTCCGGATATTAAAAACCCATTCTTTCCAGAGCTTGCCCGTGCTGTAGAAGATACCGCCTACAAATATGGATACACTGTTATATTATGTAATTCGGACGAGAATCCTAAAAAAGAACAACATTACTTTAAAGCTCTTACTCAAGAATACGTGGCTGGTGTTATTATCACATCTACTCACTCAGGAAATGATCAAGAAGCAACGATTCCAATCGTTGCCTTAGACCGGGCTCCGATTATTGATATCCCATCTGTAACGACAAATAATATACTGGGAACAGAAATGGCCGGCCGCTACATGCTAGAGTGTGGTGCTAAAGAGCTGCTTTTTCTAAAAGGTCCTAAGCAACTTATTTCATCCGAACAGCGTTTGAAAGGTTTCTTAAAGGCTGTTGAAGGAAAAAATATAAAAGTACACATTGTTGAAAGTCCCTATGATTTTAAAGTTGCTGAACATATTACATTCCAATTTTTACAAAAACATTCTACTATTGATGGAATATTTGGCAGTAGCGACGTTTCGGCAATTGGAGCGTTAAAAGCTTGTGAAAAATTGAATAGAAGCGTGCCGAATGATATTCAAATCATTGGTTTTGACGGTATACAGTTAGGAAAATATACAACTCCTAGTTTAACAACTGTTGCCCAAAACATTTACAAGCTAGGTGAAACTGCAACAGAATTATTAATTCAACAAATCGAAGGCAAAAGCATAACTGAGAAAAACATTGTCATTAATCCGGAATTAGTTGTGCGAGAGACGACTCGAAAGGGGTTCTTACAATGATCACGGTGATTGGAAGCATAAATATGGATCTTGTAGTGGAAACTGACACTTTCCCGAAACAGGGAGAAACGGTTCAAGGAAAGCTTTTTACGACGATTCCAGGCGGAAAAGGTGCAAATCAAGCTGTTGCAGCGGCTCGACTTGGAAGTCAAGTTCGCATGATTGGTGCAGTAGGAGACGATAGCTTTGGAATAGAGTTATATAAAAAATTAATGAATGAAAATATAGATGTTTCAGGCATCGTGAAAACAAATAATTCCACTGGAATAGCAAATATCTTGCTACATAATCGTGATAATCGCATTCTTTTTGTTCCAGGAGCGAATTTTGATTTAAATAAAGAAATTATCGATGCCAATATCCAACTGATTCGAGAAAGCAAACTTGTGATGATGCAGTTGGAAATACCAGCAGAAACGATTGAGTACGTATTCACTATCTGTCAAGAGCATGCTATTCCAGTTTTATTAAATCCAGCACCTGCTGCGAATTTCAAAAAAGAATGGATGAATCAAATTACTTATTTAACGCCAAACGAAACGGAATGTGAATTAATCTTTGGTGCTGATTGGGAAACGGTATTAAAAGATTATCCAAATAAAGTCATTGTTACTTTAGGTAGTGAAGGTGCGGCTTACTATGATGGATCAAAAATTGTAAGAATCCCTGGATTTAAAACAACTGCTGTTGATACAACAGGAGCTGGGGATACGTTTAATGGCGCATTTGCTCATGCGATTTGCAGTGGAAAATCAATTGATGATGCGGTTGAATTTGCAAACATCGCTGCATCCCTTTCAGTTGAAAAGTTTGGCGCACAAGGCGGCATGCCAACTTTAAATGAAGTATTAGCTCGCTTGGGAGGACAGGAAGTTTGAAAAAACACGGAATTTTAAATAGAGAATTAGCTGGTCGTTTCGCAAAATTAGGTCATACGGATCAAATCGTTATTGCCGACTGTGGTTTACCAATTCCAGATGATGTACCTTGTATAGATTTATCATATAAGTTGGGAGAGCCGAGATTTCTTACTATTTTAGAAGTTGTACTTGACGATTTAGTCGTAGAAAGCTCCGTTTTAGCAGAAGAAATTAAAACAAAAAACGCAGAGCTTTCGAAAACATTAACAAACACATTACCGAACATTTCGTATGTTTCACATGAGGAATTTAAGCGATTAACGAAAAATGCGAAGTTCATTATTCGCACTGGTGAAACGACGCCTTATGCCAATGTCATTTTGCAATGCGGTGTGATTTTTTAATAGATTTCTTGAAAAAGTAGGTGATTTCATGATTGAAATGACAGGCATTTCGAAAGCCTTCAATGGCAATGTCGTGTTAAAAGATGTTCGGTTTAACCTTAAAGAAGGTGAAATCCATGCACTAATGGGGGAAAATGGTGCTGGAAAGTCGACATTAATGAAAATTTTAAGTGGCATTTATACGAAGGATGCTGGTGAAATTAAAGTAGATGGTCAACCTGTCAACTTTAAATCGCCTAAAGATGCTGAAAAATACGGAATCGTTGTCATACATCAAGAATTAAATATATTACCTGATTTAACTGTTGCTGAAAATTTATTTTTAGGAAAAGAAAAAACATACGGTCCTTTCGGTATTTTAAAAAATCGCGAAATGGATAGAGAAGCTGAGGAGTTATTATCTAAGTTAGGGTTACACGTGAATCCGAAAACTCGTGCTGGAGATTTGTCTGTCGGAAAACAGCAAATCATTGAAATAGCTAAAGCGATCGCCAGTGACGCGAAGTATATCGTGATGGATGAACCAACTGCTGCCTTAACAGATCGGGAAATAAAAACATTATTTGAAACAATTAATGAACTAAAAACGAAAGGAATTTCGTTTGTATATATTTCTCACCGTATGGAGGAAATTTTCTCCATTTGTGATCGCATTACAATTTTAAGAGATGGACAATATGTGGGGGAACGAAATATCCCTGAAACGAATTTTGATGAAATTGTTGCCATGATGGTAGGAAGGGAACTGGGCGAACGATTCCCCGAAAGACAATGTGATATAGGAGACATCAAACTGGAAGTCCGTAATTTAACGGCGAAAGGTTTGTTTGAAAATATTTCGTTTAACGTACGAAAAGGTGAAGTGGTTGGTGTTGCCGGATTAATGGGAGCTGGAAGAACGGAAGTAGCTGAAACCATTTTCGGTTATCGAAAAGCACATAGTGGTGACATTTTGATCGATGGTAATAAAGTATCCATTAAATCACCGATTGATGCAATGAAACACAAAATTGGATACGTGACGGAAGACCGTAAAACGAAAGGGTTAGTACTGAATTTTTCCATTCAGGAAAATGTAGCGTTGGCGAACTTAAAGAAAGTTTCCACTTCAGGTGTAGTGAAGAAAGAGAAAGAATTATCCCTCGTCAACCAATATATTGAGCAGTTAAAAATTCGGACATCTAGTCCAAAACAAAGTGCCAAATCATTAAGTGGTGGTAATCAGCAAAAAGTGGTTCTTGCTAAATGGCTAGGTACGGAACCTGAAGTATTAATATTAGATGAACCGACTCGCGGTGTCGATATCGGTGCAAAAAAAGAAATTTACCAAATCATTAACGATTTAGCACAAGCAGGTGTAGCGATTTTAATGATTTCATCAGAATTGCCAGAAATCATTGGAATGGCTGATCGCGTTCTTGTTATGCATGAAGGAAAATTAACGGGAGAAGTTTCGAAAGAAGAAATGACGCAAGAAAGAATTATGCATTTTGCAACTGGAGGTGAACAAGTTGTCTAAATCGTCGAAAGAAATAATATCAAAATTAGGGCCATTAATTGGTTTAATTCTTTTAATTATTGTCGTTAGTATATTGAATCCTAGTTTTTTAACCATTTCTAATATCTTCAACGTGTTAAGACAAGTATCAATCAGCGCTATTATTGCATTCGGAATGACCTTTGTTATTCTCACAGGTGGTATAGATTTATCTGTAGGATCAACACTAGCATTAACAGGCGCTGTTGCCGCAAGTTTATTAGCTGGTGGGTTTGATCCAATCCTTTCTATGGGAATTGCTTTAATTCTTGGTCTCATCTTAGGTGGAATAAATGGGGTAATTATTACAAAAGGTAAAGTAGCACCATTTATTGCAACATTAGCAACCATGACAGTTTATCGAGGTTTAACGCTTGTTTATACAAACGGTAAGCCAATTTCAGGTTTAGGTGACCATGCTTCATTCCAATTATTTGGTAAAGGATATTTCTTAGGAATTCCGATTCCAGTTATTACGACATTAATCACTTTTGGTATTCTTTATTTTATTTTGCATAAAACAACATTTGGCCGCCGTGTTTATGCGGTAGGTGGAAATGAAGAAGCTGCAAAATTATCAGGTATAAATGCAGACCGAGTGAAAATTGCAGTTTATGCGATTTCCGGTTTCCTTGCTGCATTATCTGCATTAATTTTAACTTCTCGCCTAAATTCTGCTCAACCAACTGCAGGGCAATCTTATGAGTTAGATGCGATTGCTGCGGTTGTGTTAGGCGGTACAAGTTTAAATGGCGGGAAAGGTTGGATTTTTGGTACGTTAATTGGTGCACTTATTATTGGTGTACTCAATAACGGTATGAACCTCATTGGCGTTTCCTCTTTCTGGCAACAAGTCGTGAAAGGGATCGTAATATTATTAGCAGTTTTACTAGATCGAAAAAAATCTGAATAAGGAGTGGTTAAGAATGAAAAAAATGAAACATCTATTCTTTGTTGTCATTGCAATGTTAGTTTTATCTGCATGTTCCATGAATTCATCTGTGGAACAAAATGATGCTGCAGATGAAGGAACAAAAGAAGGAGCAGTAAAAGTTGGTTTCTCCATTTCTACATTAAATAACCCATTCTTCGTTACACTTAGCGAAGGTGCAAAAGCTGTTAGTGAAGAAAATGGTGTAGAGCTTGTGATTGTAGATGCTCAAGATGATGCTTCTAAACAAGCTTCTGACGTAGAAGACTTAATTCAACAAGGAATTGACTTATTGTTAATCAATCCTGTTGACTCTTCAGCGGTAGGTTCTGCAGTAGAATCTGCAAACGCTGCTGGCATCCCGGTTATTACAGTTGACCGTTCTGCAGATAGCGGTGAAGTGATTTCACATATCGCTTCTGATAACGTAGCTGGTGGTAAACTTGCAGGAGAATATTTACTTGAGCTTGCTGGTGAAGGTGCAAAAGTAGCAATGCTTGAAGGTGTTCCAGGATCATCTGCTGCTCGTGACCGTGGTGCAGGTTTCCTTGAAGCTGTAGAAGGTAAAGTAGATCTTGTTTCTAGTCAAACTGCTAATTTCAACCGTAGTGAAGGTTTATCTGTAATGGAAAATATGCTTCAAGCACATCCTGACATTGAAGCAGTATTCGCACAAAACGATGAAATGGCTTTAGGTGCAATTGAAGCAATTTCAGCAGCTGGTAAAGATATTATTGTAATTGGATTTGACGCTACAGATGATGCTGTGAAGAAAGTTGAAGAAGGCGTAATGGCTGCAACTGTTGCGCAAAAACCAGAGGAAATTGGTAAAATTGCTGTAGAAACAGCTATTAAATATTTAAACGGTGAATCTGTAGAAGAATTCGTACCAGTTGACTTAGAATTAGTTACAAAACAATAATCAATAAAAAGGTAGAACTTAGTAGCATGAATTGCTGCAACGTTCTACCTTTGTTTTTTATCGTACTTTATTCCTTTTTTCTTTTCCTTCTACAATGAAGTTATCAAGAGCAAGAAAACGATTGCTTGCAAAAAGTAAATAAGTAGCCATTGCCATCAAAGCTAAATCCAATTCATAACCTTGGAGGAACCCAACAGCAAATTTCACTGTTGCAATGGCTCCTGCCATCAGAAGAATGAATAAAAAAGCAAATAGACGTATGGAAAAACCAATGACAATGAAAATTCCTCCAATGATTTCAAGACCTGTAACACCATATGCAAAAACTTCTGGGAATGGTAAATTGTAGCTGGCAAATCGGTCTGCTACGGCAGTAATTCCTTCCTGCAATTTTGCTAATCCGTGAACGATGAAAATAACTCCTAGAACAATCCGAAGAATAAAACCTCCAAATTCACTTTTTCTCAATCAAATCTCCTTCCAACTGCTTTTTTACTATCATATTATCGCTCGTCCAAACATAGCACCGTTTCATTCAAATTTTATATCGTTTTATTTTTGCCAATAAAATTACTTGGCAACCTGTTAGCTTTTCACTTTCAGATTGAATCAACATCTTTTCTAGCAAAATATGTTTAATTTAATTATAAATATAGATTATGACGCTAAATAGATATGAAAATGTTTGCAAAAATGAGAGAAATAAAGAGAAGTTGGTTCTATTTCCTTCAAATTTTTCATATTTTTAAAATATATTATTTCAACGATCTATTTGATTTTAAATCCAGCTCATGTGCTTTTTGTTTCTTCTAATCTTTTCCAAACCTATCAATTCTATTAAAATACATGATAAAAATCGATGGGGGTTGGAATATGAGGAAAAAGATTCGAGAATTTGGAATCAACATTGGAAGATTGCCAGTAGGAGAAAAAAACTGCATAACCGATGTGGAAGGGGTAAAGGTGGGTCATGTGACGCTGGATTATCCAATAGATGATCAAGGTACATATGCATGTACAGGTGTAACTGCCATATTACCGCATGGCGGTAATTTATTTAAAGAAAAGGTAACTGCAGCAAGCTATGTCCTGAATGGATTTGGAAAAACAACAGGCCTTGTACAAATCAATGAATTAGGTGTCATCGAATCACCGATTATGTTAACCAATACGTTTGGCGTTCCAGCTGTCACTCAAGGCACTTTAGAATATATGTTAGAACAAAATCCTGAGATTGGTATCTCAACAGGAACCATTAATATTGTTGTAGGAGAGTGTAATGATAGTTATTTAAATTCTATCCGTGCATGTCCTGTCACACCTGAACATGCCATTGAAGCGATTCAAAATGCATCTGATAAAGTAGTGGAGGAAGGAGCTGTTGGAGCGGGAAAAGGAATGATCTGCTTTGGTTATAAAGGAGGAATTGGTTCCTCATCTCGAATTGTAACGGCTGAGAACCAATCCTATACACTTGGATGTTTAGTGTTGAGTAATTTTGGAGAAAGTGTTGAGTTTCGACGTGAGCAATATACAACAAACCAACGTCAAGAGGATTCCACTCTTAAACCGACAGATGGTTCAATCATCATAATACTAGTAACAGATGCACCGTTAAGCAGCCGGCAATTATTGCGCGTAATTAAACGTTGTGGAATTGGACTAGCTAGAACAGGAAGCCATTATTCTCACGGCAGTGGTGATATTGTAATTGGTTTTACGACTGCTCACAAAATTCCACATTTCACTGATTATATTACTGAATCTAGAATCCAACTACGAGAAGATCATCCAATCATGAATCAATTATTTATTGCTGCTGCAGAAACAACGGAAGAAGCAATTTTAAATTCCTTATCCCAAGCTGTTACAACAACTGGAAGAAATGGACATGTCGTTCATTCATTTAATTGGTAAATAAAATGAATTGGTCCTGTTTTCCGTAGAGGAAGCAAAGAATACACGTGCTTGCAAAATGCATTTATTATTCAAACCCTAAGTTTTATAAAAATAGCGAACTAATAATAAAATGATATCAATTAATACCATATATATACTTATTTATAATAATTAACCAAAAAGGAACTAGAAAAAACAAGGAAGGTATAATATATTTCGTTTGAATACAGAATTATCAAAACATTCTGCCATATGGTAATTCATTATGAAAATTTAATAGTATTAACGATTATTTGAGGTGATTTTCATACAGGATTTTCTACTTTCACCCATTAAAGATCTTAAAATTCCATCACAAAAGTGGACTCCACAAATACTTGAAGTTCATGAACCACTTATTAAAGTGCAACAAGTACCGAACCGATTATACATCAGACCTATTTATTATGAACTAAACATTCCATCTAGTATTCAATCCATCTATTTACGTAAGGGAGTTTATCTACGAATCAAGAAAGCTTTAGAAATATTGCCTCGTCAGTATAGTTTCATTCTATTCGATGGATTTCGTCCATTCCAGGTTCAGCAATCTCTATTCAATCTGTTTTTAGAAAAAATGAAAATGCAGCATCCTGAGCTGACGGAAGAGGAAATTTTTCAAATCACTTTAAAATATGTTGCGTATCCAAGCATTGAGCCAACACGTACTTCCCCCCATATTACAGGGGGAGCGATTGATTTAACTTTAGGCGATGCGAATGGAAACGAACTAGACTTAGGCACAAAGTTTGATGAAATGAACGAAAAATCAGCAACGAGATATTTTGAAGATCATCCAGAAGAAAATGTTACAGCACTTCAAAATAGAAGAATATTATATAACAGTTTAATCCATGTCGGCTTTACAAATTACGCTGATGAATGGTGGCATTATGATTTCGGAAATATCTCTTGGGCAAGGAGAGTAAATGAACAAGTCGTCCCTTATGGCCCAGTATTAGCAGAACTAGAAAACAATGATGTAAAGGAGTTTCAGTTTATATGAAAGTTTATATTAGTGCAGATTTAGAAGGAGTTGCTGGCTCAACAACTTGGATTGAGACGGAAAAAAATACACCGGATTATGCCCCTTTTCAAAAGCAAATGACAAAAGAAGTTGAAGCCGCAATCGAAGGAGCAATAGCGGGTGGAGCAACTGAAATCATATTAAAAGATGCCCATGACTCTGCAAGGAATATTGATTTTTCAAACTTACCAGAAAATGTGAAAATAATTCGTGGCTGGACTGGGGATCCAATGTGTATGGTTGCTGGATTAGATGAAAGTTTTGATCGCGCCATTTTCATCGGTTATCACAGTAAAGGTGGAAGTCATCGAAATCCATTGGCCCACACATTGGTCGTGAATGCCGATGTGAAAATCAACGGTGAATATGCAAGTGAATTTTTAATTAATGCTTATGCGGCAGCACTACATGGAGTTCCTGTTGCATTTGTCAGTGGAGATGTTGGACTGACAGAGGAAATCAAGTCTGTTAACGAAAATATTGTTACGCTTCCTATCAAAGAGGGAATTGGTGGAGCTACTGTAAGTATTAGCCCTAAATTAGCAATTAGCGAAACAAAGAGATTGGTAGAAGAAGCGATGAAGGTTGATAGAGATTCAATTAAAATAGAGCTTCCAAAGCAATTCAATGTCGAAATTATTTACAGAGATCATACACGTGCATATCGAAATTCTTTTTATCCTGGAGCAAAATTTAAGCCTCATAATACAGTGGAATATGAAACAGATAACTATTTTGACGTTTTACGAATATTGCAGTTTTTAACTTAAATGAATCAAGGTGAGCCAACATGAAAATTACAGACATCAAGTGTTTCGAAGTTGCAGCGCCCCTTATTACACCTTTTAAAACGGCACTTCGAACAGTCGAAAATATTCAAAATATTGTTGTTTACGTTTATACAGATGAGGGAGAAATTGGGATTGGGGAAGCAGCTCCAACGGCTGTCATTACTGGTGAAACGAGAAAATCAATTGTACACGCAATTGAGCGTTACATAAAACCTGCAATAATCGGATTGGAAATCGAAGAAATTGCGTTCATTATGGAACGCCTTGATCAATGCATATATAAAAATACAAGTGCAAAAGCCGCAGTAGATATGGCTATTTATGATTTGTTTGCAAAGCGTTATAATGCTCCTTTATACAAAGTGTTGGGTGGTTATCGTAAAGAGCTTGTAACGGATATCACCATTAGTGCTAATGATGCACAAACGATGGTCAATGACAGCTTGAAAGCAGTGAAACGTGGTTATCAAATTTTAAAAGTGAAAGTTGGGAAAGATCCTGAAAGTGATGCGGAAAGAGTTATCGCTATCCGAAAGGCTGTGGGACCTGACATTCAAATTCGTGTAGACGCCAACCAAGGCTGGTCTCCAAAACAAGCTGTCAGAATAATTCGTAAATTGGAGGATGCAAATGTCAACATCGAATTAGTCGAACAGCCTGTTCACTATGCTGATTTGGAAGGCATGCACTATGTAACAGCTCATACAGAAACAAATATTTTAGCAGATGAAAGCGTTTTTTCAGCAAAAGATGCACTTAAGGTTATTCAAATGCGTGCTTGTGATTGTATCAATATTAAACTGATGAAAACGGGTGGTATTTATCAGGCACAAAAAATTTCCCATATTGCAGAAGCGAATGGAATTGCATGCATGATTGGTTGCATGTTGGAAACAAAAATTAGCGTAAGCGCTGCGGCTCATTTTGCTGCGTCACAAAAGAACATTACGCTCGTTGATTTAGATGGGCCAAGCTTATGTTTGAAAGATCCTATTTCAGGTGGTCCAACATTCGAAAGCCAATGGATTAGAATGTCGGAGGATCCTGGGTTAGGATTTTCAATAGAAAGTTAGAGAAAAAATGGGGGGTTCTATGAAAAAGTATTTACTGTTTTTGCTCGCTTGTATTGCTATGATGCTAGCAGCTTGTAGCGATGATGAAGAAACAAAAGATGAATCTGTATTTCGCACAGTATATTCCGGAGAAGTAAAAACGCTCAACTATTTAAAAACATCTGAAACTAATGAATTTGCAGTTGCTGCAAACTTAGTAGATGGATTAATTGAATATGACAAATACGGCATTGTTCAACCAGGTTTAGCTGAATCGTGGGAAACAAATGAAGATGCTTCAGTATGGACATTTAGACTTCGAAAAGGTGTGAAATGGGTAGACCATGAAGGTAATGAAGTAGCTGAAGTAACTGCAAAAGACTTTGTAGATGGATTACATTATGTGCTCGATGCAAAAAATGAATCATCAACTGCATGGATTGCAACTGTTGTGAAGAACGGCAATGCATTCTATGAAGGAGAAATTACAGATTTTTCTCAAGTTGGGGTAAAAGCTTTAGATGAATATACCCTTGAATATACATTGGAGGGACCAACGCCTTACTTTCTTTCCATGTTGAACTATGTATGTTTCTTCCCGGTATATGGCGAGTTTTTAGCTGAAAAGGGAGACAGCTTTGGTACATCAAAAGAAAACCTTTTATACAATGGTTCTTATATTTTAACTGAGTTTGAACCTCAAAATAAACGTGTATTAACGAAAAATCCGACTTATTGGGATCATGAAAATGTGTTAATTGACAAAATCGAATATAAGTATAACAAAGAAGCAGCTACTGTTGCACCAGAATTATTCTTACGTGGAGAAGTGGACGAAGCGGCAATTCCAACTGCCATTTTAGATGATTGGTTCAAAGATTCAGAGAAAAAAGAATTAATTCGTCAAAGTAGAAGCAACTTCTATTCTTATTTCTATGCATTAAACTTTAATCCACAATTTGATGCAGAATATGAACCGGAAAACTGGAAGATTGCAGTAAACAACAAAAACTTCCGTAAATCATTATTCCATGCGCTTGACCGAGTTTCTGCTATGTTGACGGACGAACCTTATAATCCTGAATCATTATTAAACAATACGATTACGCCTAAAAACTTTGTTGATATAGATGGTGTTGACTATACACAATTAGAACCATTAGCCAAGTTTACAAATAATGATTCATTTAACCCTGACTTAGCGCTTGAATATAAAGAAAAAGCGATGGCAGAACTTCAAGGTAAAGCGACTTTCCCTGTTAAAGTATTAATGCCATATAACTCTGGAATGCCTGACTGGGCAAACCGCTCTCAAGTTATTGAACAACAAATGGAAAATTTGTTAGGCAAAGATTATATTGACATTATTGTTTATGCTGGCCCTTCAACTGGATTCCTTGGAGAAGTTCGGCGTCCAGGAAAGTTTGCATTTATGGAAGTGAACTGGGGTCCAGACTATGCAGATCCATCCACTTATACAGATCCATTTACAATAGGTGGAACATATAACAAACCAGAATTAGCTGAAGGATATACTGATACGAATGGTCAACCGATTTATGAAAATATGGTAAACAAAGCGAAAGCAGCAATTGATTTTGCAGAACGCTATGAATTGTTTGCCGAGGCAGAAGCTTTCTTAATCGAAGAAGCATTCGTTGTTCCTTACAAAGTAGGTGGCACTGGATACGTAGCATCTAAATTAAATCCATTTGATGCACAATATTCACCATTTGGGGTAACAATGGAGAAATTTAAAGGGCAAAAATTGCTAGACAAACCAATGAACAACGAAGAATTTAAAGAAGCGAAAGCGCAATGGGAGAAAGAGCGTGCTGAAGCGCTAGCTAAAGCAAGTCAATAATTCACTATGAATTTATTCAATTAATGAAAAGATTCATAGTCGATCTTTGAAGAAGGAGATGGCTAACTTACATCTCCTTTCTTCTCTTATTTAGGTAAACAAGGGGGGTTCTCATGCTAGGATATATCGTAAAACGGCTGTTACAGTCAGTGGTTACACTATTTGTCATTATTACAGTCGTGTTTTTTTTATTACGCTTATTGCCTGAAGAAGGTTATTTAGGTGCCGCTGCTGATAAAATGACACCCGAACAACAAGAAGTCTATTTAACGAATTTAGGATTGCGTGATCCAATCCTCGTTCAGCTAGGAAACTTTTATTTAGATTTATTGCGTGGCGATTTGGGCAAATCCATTACATATCGTACGGATGTACCCGTTATTGATATTATTGCAGATAAAATCGTGTATTCATTTGCATTTGGAGTCGCAGCTGTTGCCTTATCCATTATCGTGGGCGTTCCATTAGGAATTTTCATGGCTCAATTTAAAGGAAGATGGTTAGATCGGCTTGGGACGGGCTATATTGTGTTCATTGTGGCAGTTCCTTCCATGGTCTATTACTTGCTCATTCAAGTATATATAACGGACTTCTTGAATTTACCTATGTTGTTTAATGAAAACAAGCCCATTACTTGGGTGTTGCCATTAATTTCACTGTCTTTAGGGCCAATCGCTTCTTATGCCATGTGGATGCGACGTTATATGGTCGATGAATTAAACAAAGATTATATTAAACTAGCGCGGGCTAAAGGTGTAAAAGAACGCACCATCATGTTTAGACATGTTATGCGAAATGCTTTTATTCCATTGGCTCAGTATTTGCCAGCAACCATCTTGCTAACTATCACTGGCTCCATTTATATTGAATCTTTATATTCCATACCGGGAATGGGCGGGTTGCTCGTTGACGCCATCCAGCGTCAAGATAATCCAGTCGTTCAAGCTCTTGTATTACTCTTCTCATCTTTAGGGATCATTGGATTATTTTTAGGAGATGTAGCAATGGCCCTTGTTGATCCTCGCATCAAATTCGGCAAAGGGGAGAGTGTTCGCTGATGGGCTTATATTCTGAAGAAATACGCAATATTACGGACAAATCTAGTAAACAATTATTTGAATTTGCGGTAGCAGATGAAAACAATGCAGAAAAAATCGGCTATTCGAATTATTCTTATTGGCGCTCTACTTGGAAGTCTTTTTTAAAAAATAAAGTAGCAGTAAGTTTATTGATTTTAGTTATTGCGATTGTTTTATTTGTTCTGATTCAGCCATATTTACCTAACCAAAAATCGCCAACGGAAATCTACCTGGATCCTGAAACTGGCTACCAAGCCCGCAATGTCCCACCAAACGAGGAATTCTGGTTTGGTACAAACTCCATTGGACAAGATTTATGGTCTCGCATATGGGCAGGAACAAGAACATCGTTATTTATTGGTGTGGTCGTAGCTATTGTTGAGGCGATTATTGGGATTACCATCGGTGCTCTGTGGGGGTATTCAAGGAAATTAGAAGCACCTCTCACTCATGCTTATAACGTGATTGAAAATATACCAACGACGATTGTATTAATCTTAATGTCTTTAATATTACGACCAAGTATCACTACGATTATTGTGGCAATGTGTATAACTGGCTGGGTTGAGATGGCAAGATTTATTCGCAACCAAATTGTCATCTTGCGTGACCGTGAATATAACTTGGCATCAAGAACGTTAGGAACGCCAAGCTATCGTATTATTTTAAAAAACTTGTTACCATATTTAATTTCAATCATTATGTTGCGAATGAGTTTAGCTGTTCCTTATGCAATTGGAGCAGAAGTATTTTTAACGTATATCGGTTTAGGGTTGCCTGTAGGTGAGCAATCATTAGGCAACTTAATTAACGAAGGTCGAGTATTAATGATGTCTCCAGATTTAAGATATCAGCTACTATTCCCAAGTATCGTATTAAGTGTGATTACGATTTCTTTCTATATTATAGGTAACTCATTCGCTGATGCGGCTGATCCGAAAAATCACGTATAGGAGGCATTCAAATGGTAGATGAGAAGAACAAAATCTTGTCCATTGAAAATCTAGTCATAAAGTTTACATTGCGTGGACGAGAACTGACGGCTATTCGTGATATATCTTTAGATTTATATAAAGGTGAAAGTTTAGCCATCGTAGGAGAATCAGGTTCTGGAAAATCTGTATTAATGAAATCGATCATAGGGCTATTGGATAAAAACGGTTATATTGATCAAGGGAAAATTTTGTATGAAGATTATGACTTAGCGCAATTTAAAACGGAAAATGATTGGTTGAAAATTCGAGGGAAAGAAATTGCGATGGTGACGCAAGACCCTATGACTTCTCTTAATCCGTTAAAAACGATTGGGAAGCAAATTGAGGAAGCGGTCATTTTGCATCAAGGACTAAAGGGAAAATCAGCCTACGAAAAAGTTCTTCAAATAATTCGGGATGTTGGAATAAAAGATGCGGAAAGACGTTACAAACAATATCCTCATGAGTTTTCAGGTGGTATGCGTCAAAGGATTGTGATTGCCATCGCGATTGCATGTAATCCAAAAATATTAATTTGTGATGAACCAACAACAGCTCTTGACGTAACGATTCAAGCACAAATTTTGCAGTTGCTGAAAAATCTCCAAGAAAAATATCAATTGACAACGATTTATATTACCCATGACCTTGGGGTTGTAGCAAAAGTAGCGGATCGCGTTGCGGTGATGTATGCAGGTGACATTATCGAATTTGGGAAAACGGATGAAATCTTTTTCAATGCAAAACATCCTTATACATGGGCATTAATTTCATCACTACCACAATTAGGGGAAAAAGGGAAAGAACTTTATTCCATAAAAGGGACGCCGCCGAATTTATTTAATGAAATTAAAGGAGATGCATTTGCGCCTCGTAATCCATATGCATTGAAAATTGATTTTGTAGAACGCCCTCCATACTTTAAAGTCAGTGATACCCATTATGCCAAAACGTGGCTGCTTCATCCCGATGCCCCAAAAGTAGAGCCTCCCGAAGTGTTGAGAAAATTTTTTGAAGAAGGGAGACAATACGCAAATGGCTAATCGCGAAGTAATACTTGAAGTGAAAAATTTAAATGTGACCTTTGGAAAAGGTAAGAAAAAGTTTGAAGCCATCAAAGATGTCAGCTTTCAAATTTATAAAGGAGAGACATTTGGATTAGTAGGAGAATCTGGTTCAGGAAAAACAACGATTGGCCGTGCGATTATGCGCATTAATGAAGTTACAAGTGGGGAGATATTATTTAAAGGAAGGAAAATCAATGGAAAAATCCCTCGTGATTGGGATCGTGAAATCACACAAAAAATTCAAATGATTTTCCAAGATCCAATGGCTTCTTTAAATGAACGGGCAAAAGTGGACTATATCATTAGTGAAGGCTTAATAAATACTAAAAATTATTCCAGTGAAAAAGAACGACAAGAGAAAATAAGAAATGCTTTGCTACAAGTTGGCCTTTTACCGGAATTTGCCTCAAGGTTTCCTCATGAATTCTCAGGTGGTCAGCGTCAACGAATTGGAATTGCTCGTGCTTTAGTGATGGAACCAGAGTTTATTATTGCAGATGAACCAATCTCAGCTTTAGATGTTTCCATCCGTGCGCAAGTATTGAATTTAATGAAACACCTACAACAACAAAATAATTTAACTTATTTATTCATTGCCCATGATTTATCCATTGTTCGCTTTTTCACAGATCGAACGGCAGTGATTTATAAGGGGAATATTGTGGAATTGGCAGAAACAGAAAAATTGTTTTCCAATCCCATTCACCCTTATACCCGTGCATTAATATCAGCTGTGCCTGAACCAAATCCGTATAAAGAACGTAGTAAAAAGGTGGAAATCTATGACCCTACTCAGCATAACTATGAAACAATGCCGCCTTCTTTTATTGAAATAGAAAAGGGACATTTTGTATTGGCAAACGAAGAAGAAATTGCCCGTTACCGTGAAACGAGAAGAATGGGGGTTAGCATGTGAGAATACCAAAATCGTTAAAAAAGGGTGATACGATTGGGTTGGTTAGTGCGTCCAGTCCAACTCCATCTGAAGTGTTGCCTAGAGCCATCAAAGCAATTGAAGACCTTGGCTTTAACGTCGTTGTAGGCGAAACTTGCAAAGAAAGGCATGGATATTTAGCTGGAAAAGATGACTTACGGGCACAAGAAATCAATGAAATGTTCCGCAATCCTGAAATTGATGGGATTTTTTGCATTCGCGGAGGATATGGTGCCCAAAGAATTTTGCCATTGTTGGATTTAGAGATGAT
This sequence comes from Ureibacillus sp. FSL W8-0352, assembly GCF_038004345.1. Classification (NCBI taxonomy): domain Bacteria; kingdom Bacillati; phylum Bacillota; class Bacilli; order Caryophanales; family Caryophanaceae; genus Ureibacillus; species Ureibacillus sp. FSL W8-0352. The sequence continues at coordinate 450,116 of NZ_JBBOQT010000001.1, forward strand.
TAAAGAAAACCCAAAAGTTTTTGCTGGGTATAGTGACGTCACAGCGCTTCATATTGTATTTAATCAACTATGTCAATTTGTCACATTCCATTCGCCTATGCCATCTACGGAATTCATTAAAGAGGAAATGGACGATTATACATGGAATTCATTTTTGACAAGCGTCATGGATACAGAACGCACGGATTATTTTTTAGAAAATGCACCTGGAAATCCTGTGAAAGTATTAGTTCCAGGTGAAGCGACTGGTGAATTGGTTGGCGGCAATTTGACATTGGTGGCTTCATCATTAGGAACTCCATATGAAATTGATACGAAAGGAAAAATATTATTTTTAGAAGATATCGATGAATATGAGCGAAGTGTTGATCGAATGCTTACACAATTAAAACTTGCAGGTAAACTGGATGATGCTGCGGGCATTTTGCTGGGAGCTTGGACAAATTGTGGTCCACAAAATCCAGATAAGCCTGAACAAAGTTTACGATTGCACACTATATTTGAAGAAATATTAGTTCCGACAGGTAAACCGATCTTAATGGACATTACATGTGGTCATGTGCTGCCTACGATGACGCTGCCATTAGGCAAGAAGATTTCATTTAATACCGAATTGAGAATGATAAAAGTAATGGGGTAGGTGGCGATTAGGATGGAGCAAATCCGAACCTTGATAGATGAAGCAGATTGTAAGGTGCATCTTGTAGTGAAAGATTTGAAAACGGATCAATACCTGATTGCTGAAAAGATGGATGAAGTCTTTCCAAGTGCAAGTATTATAAAAGTTCCCATTTTATTAGCTGTATTGCATTATGTACAAGAAGATCAATTTTCTTTAACAGATGTAGTTGAAATTTCACCAGAAAATAAAGTGGATTTTAGTGTAATCACGGAGCAAGACTTAACATCCTGTACCATCTATGAGTTGCTATTATGGATGATTATTACGAGCGATAATTCTGCAACAAATGAACTCATTGATTTACTTGGTTTTGAAAAGTTGAACCATTATTTTAAGAAAATCGGTTTGGCTCATACAAACCTGGAACGCAAAATGATGGATTTTGAAAAAATAAATCTAGGGTACGATAATGTGACGACTGCGAGAGATATGGCACAATTATTTTCATTGATTTATCAACAACAATTATTAATAGACGAATTTAATAAAATAGCAATTGATATTTTGTGCAAGCAAAGAGACTATGAACGCTTAAAGAGATATATAGCGGACGTCCGGATTGCCCATAAAACAGGCAGTTTAGATACGGTTTGTCATGATGTAGGAATTGTCTATCATCCAACTATGGACTATTTGATCGGAGTTTTTCTAACGGAATTAAATGATTTTGAATTCGGAAAGCGATTCATCGGCCGCATTTCCAAAATCGTATATGACTATTTCGAATAGGGGGGATACCCTATGAAAGCAGTTGCAAGTGATATGATTGTACCCCTACATAAACACCCGTATTCTACTTCTGAATGTGTTGACGAAGTATTATATGGAATGGTTGTTGAGATACTCGAAGATTGTGGCACTTGGGTACATGTTCAAACCGCCTATCGATATAAGGGGTATTGTTTAAAAGAAAAATTGCTCATCAATGAAGGAAAAGCTGGGCAATGGGATAAAGAAGCAAAACATGTCATCATTCAAAACTTCGCAGATATTTTAGCGGAACCAAAAATTCAAAGCGCGAAAATCGCTACATTAGTGAAGGGATCTTCTATTTCATTAGTGGAAGATTCGAGTTTGAATCCAGAATGGGTTAAAGTAAAATTGGTGAATGGCGAGATTGGTTATAGTCGTTCTTATTGGATACGTGAAAGAATTGTAGAATTGGATTCTGAGGAAGCGTTTCGAGAAAATGTTGTTCAAACTGCATTGAGCTATTTAAAGGCGCCTTATCGTTGGGGAGGAAAATCGCCGCTGGGAATTGATTGTTCTGGATTATGTTCTATGGCATACATGTTGAATGGTGTTTATATTTACCGAGATGCACAAATTGTAGAAGGTTTCCCAATCAAGGAAATACCCTTTGAAAAAATACAAAAAGGCGACTTGCTTTATTTCCCTGGACACATCGCCATGTATATGGGGGATGGACTGTATGTTCACTCCTCGCTTGGAGGAAATGAGGTAAGCATCAATAGTTTAAATGAAAAGGATTCGAACTATCGAAAAGATTTAGCGACTTCTATTACTGCAGTGGGGAGTTTATTTGGATAGGTTGTTTTTCGTGGCAGTCTAGAATTTTGTCTAGACTGCCCGTTAATTTTGAAGATGAAATATTGTAAAGGTTGGCTATATCTTTCATAGTTTGACTTTGCATGATTTTGTAGTAAGGACGGTTTTATTCGTTTGGCTATTAAGAGCATTACTTTGACTATTATCTTACGGATTTTGACTAATATGTGCTAGCAATTGACTATTATCGGATTTTATAGGGGCGATTTTGAGCTGCTTGGCTATTAAGTAAGTTACTTTGACTATTATCTTACGGAGTTTGACTAATATGTGCTAGCAATTGACTATTATCGGATTTTAAGAGGACGAATTTGAGCTGCTTGGCTATTAAGTATGTTACTTTGACTATTATCTTTTGGATTTTGACTAATATGTGCTAGCAATTGACTATTATCGGATTTTATAGGGGCGATTTTGAGCTGCTTGGCTATTAAGTAAGTTACTTTGACTATTATCTTTTGGATTTTGACTATTAAAAGCAAAGTTTTGGCTATTATTTAAATATTTGAGGGAATGATTTATTAAGTAATTTGTAAAATCAAGATATATTTTCCAAATGTTTAATGTATAGATTTTATTGGCGGATCAGATTCTAGAAGCAGCAGATTTTTAGTCTAAATTCTTTCTAACAGAAATGAAGAAAATACATCATCGGAATTCTCGCAACTAAAATTGAATAGTTTCCATATGATTGAGAAATCTAAACTATAGGGATTTTTTCAATTAATATTGTTTGGAGGTATCCATATTGAATCTTGCAGATGTGCTGATTGTAATTGGTTCGGTACTAATAGGCTTCCTTTTATTCATTCTTGTCGTGATTGGATTATATCTATATTTTATTGACCGGACGCAAAAGCAACATCCTGTACTTCGCAATTATCCACTAATTGGGAGAGCCCGTTATTTATTTGAAACGATAGGTCCTGAATTGCGCCAATATTTATTTAACAATGATACTGAGGGTAAGCCATTTTCACGTATCGAATATCAAACTATTGTCAAATCGGCAAAATATAAACGGGATGTAATTGGTTTTGGTTCACTTCGAGATTTTGAAAAACCCGGTTTTTATATTCGCAACTCCATGTTTCCTAAGTTAACAGAAGAATTAAAAATGGACGATGAAAAAATAAAGACAAAAAGATACCTCTTAGTGAAAGAGCCTTTATTTGGCCAAAGAAAGGAAATATTTGAAGATCATGTTTCAAAGGCATTTTTATTACATGATGAAGATGCAATTGTCATTGGAGAAAAAACGAAACATCCGTTTATTGTGAAAGGGCAAATCGGCATGTCTGCTATGAGTTATGGTTCCTTAGGAGATCATGCCATTACTGCCTTATCAGAGGGGTTAGGATTAGCGAAAGGGACATGGATGAACACTGGGGAAGGAGGGCTTTCGGAATATCATCTAAAAGGTAATGTCGATATTATTATGCAAATCGGCCCTGGTTTGTTTGGTGTGCGAGATAAAGAAGGAAATTTTAATTGGGATGCATTATTGGAAAAAAGTCAGATTCCACAGATTAAGGCATTCGAAATTAAATTAGCTCAAGGTGCGAAAACACGCGGTGGCCATATCGACGCTGAAAAGGTGACAGAGGAAATTGCAAGAATTCGTATGGTGGAGCCGTTTAAAGCAATCGATAGTCCGAACCGATTTAAAGAGTTTAATGATTTCCCTTCATTATTTGAATTTATGGAACAAATTCGAGAAAAAACAGGAAAACCCGTTGGCATGAAGGTAGTTATTGGAAGCCCCGATGAAGCAGAAGCTTTAGCAAAAGCGATAAAAGAGACTGGAAAAGGTCCCGATTTCATTACGGTTGATGGTGGGGAAGGTGGAACAGGTGCATCCTTCCAAGAGTTAGCAGATAGTGTCGGATTGCCAATTAAATCCGCCTTGCCATTAGTTCACAGTGCATTAATCAATTACGGTGTACGGAATCAGGTGAAAATCATCGCTTCCGGCAAACTGTTCTCTGCAGATCGGATTGCGATTGCCTTAGCCATGGGAGCGGACCTTGTCAACATCGCACGTGGATTTATGATTACGGTAGGATGCATCCAAGCATTAAAATGCCATTCAAATGCTTGTCCTGTTGGAGTTGCAACGACAGACCCTGATTTGCAAAAAGCTCTTGTCGTTGATGAAAAGAAATATCGTACGGCTAATTATGTCATTACCTTAAGGGAAGGACTTTTCCGTATAGCGGCTGCTTGTGGTCTTGAATCGCCAATCCATTTCAAACCTGAACATGTTGTTTATAAAGATAATAAAGGACGTGTAATTTCATTAGAAGAGATGTATCAATCATTACTAAAAAGTTGATGAATACAAGAAAAAATTGTGGTTAAAAATTAATAAGAGGTAATTATGTTCCAATAGTGATCATAATTCCTCTTTTTTTTGCAACATTAAAAAACATTAGGAGTTATAAATTTAACAAAATAAGCATATTGACAATTAGAATGTATTATAAATTTTTAATTGATCTAGGCTTCTTCAATATCAACACTAATGATGAAAACGGGAGATCACGATGCGAAAAGGTGAAAAAACACGACAACGAATCATTGAAAAATCTGCTCAAATCTTTAATGAAAAAGGGTATTACCAAACATCATTGTCAGATATTATGAATGAAACCGGATTGAAAAAAGGGGGAATATATAGATATTTTAAAGATAAAAATGAATTAATGATTGAAGCCTTCTACTTTGCGGTGAAAAAAGTAAGAAATTTCTATTTAGAGAAAACAACGTTAGAAAGTGATGAATTGACTTTATTAAAAACCTTTTTTGAAGTATTTAAAAATTTAGCAAATGATATTCCGATTGCAGGTGGTTGTCCGATTTTCAATGCATCGATTGAGATGGACTGTCAACAAGATAGCGACATACTACCCCATGCACAAAAAACGATGCATAGACTAATAGAAATGATTACTGAGATTATCGAATCTGGAAGAATAAAAGGAACTTTCCATTCCGAATTATCCGCAAAAGAGCAAGCTATTTTTTTTATATCTTCATTGGAAGGAGGATTGGCACTAACCAAGCTTTATAAAGATTCGAAATATTTATTAACTGTTTGCGAAAATTTAGAGAAGTATTTACAGACATTAGTAAACTAATCTCTGCTATGCAGAATTTTTATTTTTTACAAAAAGAGACCGATTGGTTCCTATCAGAAAAAAATGAAGGAGGATTGAATATGTATAAAGAAATCTTAGTGGAGAAAAGGGCAGATGGCATAGGGATTATTATCCTGAATCGACCATTAAAAAAGAATGCTATTAACATTACGTTAAGAAGAGAAGTATCAGAATGTCTAAATAAGTGGAAAGAATGTGATGAGATTGGTGTCGTTATTATTACGGGTGCAGGGAACGTATTTTCAAGTGGTTTTGATTTGAAAGAGTTCTCAGACCAAACTTTATTTGATGAAATATATGAATCTTCTGCTAAATATCATAGAGATGTTTGGCATTTTCCTAAACCATTAATTGCTGGTATTAATGGTTTAGCGTATGGCGGAGGATTTGACTTAGCTACTTTATGTGATTTGAGGATCTGTTCAGTTGATGCAACTTTTGCACATCCCGAAATAAAATTTGGAGCTCCTCCTATTTTTACTCCACTTCGCTGGATAGTTGGAGAAGGAATTGCGAAGGATATTTGTTTTACATGAAGAATAATTGATGCAAAAAAAGCGTATGAAATTGGATTAGTTAATTACCTTGTGGAAAGTGATCAAGTATTAAATAAATGTATTGAAATAGCTAAACAGATTTTAGAATCTCCTGCTGAGACTTTACGATTCACAAAAAGTTATATGAAAAAACATGCGGAGGAAAGTTTTGAAAGAGCCTTTAAAATTGAACATGATCAAGCATTTAAAGAGGTATTGTTTAAACAGCTTATGAAAAAATGATGAATCAAAAATAAAAGGGAGTCATATTTAAAATTAATGCTCTCTATACAGCCAGTTTCGAATTCAAACCGTTTGTTTCTATATAGCAATTTGTAACTATAGAAGTAGAGCTATTTTACACTTTAATTCGTTTTTTGTTTTTCGAAGCACTGAGTCTATAAACGGTTTATAATAAATAAGAAAAAACATATATTGAAAGGCTGAAACGATAGTGAATGATTGGCTGGAAAGAGTAAAAAATAAAAAATTTATCGCATCCTTTAGCGGGGGAAAGGATAGTATGCTTGCTTTATATAAAGCGAAGCAAGTAGCAGAACCACTTGGACTAATTGCAATGCTGGATGAAACAGAAGAACATTCCCACTCGCACAGACTGACTCCTGAATTTTTAACTGCGCAAGCTCAAGCTATTGGTTATCCCATTTATTCACGGGGAGCAAGCTGGACAACATATGAACAACATTTCATTGAGCTATTACAAGAGGCGAAGAAAAAAGGTGCGGAAGTCCTCGTGACTGGAGACGTGGACGTAGCATATGAGGGAACATGGCACGCAGATGTCACAAATAAAGTAGGGATCACATTAAGCATGCCCCTTTACCTTAAAAATCATCGTTCGCTAGTTGAAGAATTTATTGATTTAGACTTTATAGCTATGGTGACAACCGTGAATTTATCACTCGGTATGCGTATGGAAGACTTAGGAAGAATCTTGACTAGAGACTTCTTGGACGAGCTTCAGCAAAGATCTATTGATCCTTGCGGCGAAGGGGGCGAGTTCCATACAACGGTGATCGATGGTCCAATATTTTCAGCCCCTCTTCAAGTTCAACCGTTGGACATTATTACACATGAAAATTATGCATTTTTGCCATTGAAATTAAAAGCGTAATAATGAAAACCTTACATTTAGAAGTGCCTCTCTAAATGTAAGGTTTTGATATTTTTAAAATAAATGGTGTAGAAGTTCTTTTGAAAGCCGTTTTTCATTGTAATCAGCATGAAGGACTACAACGAAAATACTCTTAATACAATAGATAAAGTGTCGATGATGGGATTGCGTGTAAAATACAATTGCCTGTGAAATTTCGCAGTAAAAAATTTCACAGGCACTTTCATTCAGAGGAGGGTTTCTACCAGCATTTTTTTAGACTATTCTATGTAGTGGTTATTACTTTTGACATCACTCATCAATGTGTTTCTTAGATGAAAAACGCAAAATATAAAATAAATAGAATACAAAGTAAATACATCATTGGATGAACTTCTTTAAAACGTTTTTGAGCCATTAAACAAATGGGATAAAGGACAAACCCTAATCCAATACCAATAACTACGCTAGACGTAAGTGGCATCATAATTATTGTTAAAAACGATGGAATTACAATTTCTAACTTTGTCCAATTGATTTTACGGATTTCCATTGCCATTAAGGCACCGACAATAATTAATGCAGCGGATGTCACTTCCGCCGAAATCACACTGACAAGCGGTGAGAAAAACAACGCAACTAGGAAACACGCTGCAATGACGACAGATGTAAAGCCCGTTCTTCCTCCAACAGCAATACCAGCTGACGATTCAACACTTGTGGCAGGAGTTGAAGTTCCTAGAATAGCACCAAATACACCGGCAAGAGAATCAGCAAGCAATCCTTTACCTATATTCGGGATTTTACCATCTTTGACCATGCCAGCTTGGCTTGTTAATCCAATTAAAGCACCAGCCGTATCAAAAAAGGCAACAATTAAAAAGGTAAAGATGACTGTCAACATTTCAGGTGTAAATATTTCATCTAAGTGATTAAACACGACACCAAAAGTTGGTTCAATACTTGGGATACTCCCAATGAATGATGAAGGAACCTCAATTAAGCCGCACATCATACCTATAATGGTTGTTATACACATTCCATAGAATATGCCGCCATTGATTCCACGCACTAATAAAATAATTGTGATAGTAAGTCCAACTATTGCAAGCAGAGTCATCGGTGAAGTCAAATCTCCAATGGAAACAAATGTGTCTTCATTGCTTATAACAATACCACCATTTTTTAAACCGATAAACGTGATGAAGAACCCGATTCCGGAAGCGATGGCGTATTTTAAATCTGATGGAATAATCGTAATAATTTTTTCTCGAACTTTCATTAAACTTAATAACGTAAAAATAATGCCCGCAACAAAAACCCCAGTTAGTGTAATTTTCCAGTCAATCCCCATTCCAATACATACGGAAAAAGTAAAGAAAGAATTCAATCCCATACTGGGAGCTATGGCGATGGGAAAGTTAGCGAGCAGCCCAATAAGTAGTGTACCAATGATGGCAGTAAGAGCTGTTGCAGTGAATACTGCTCCTTGATCCATCCCAGATTGGCTCAAAATAAGCGGATTAACGATTAAAATATAGGCAAGGGATACGAAAGTCGTAATCCCTGCTAATGTTTCTTGCTTATAGGATGTATTTCGTTCAGTAAATTTAAAAAAGTTTCTCATGATGTACTCTCCTAGTTTTATCAAAGAATAGATGAAAGCAAGTTTACAGCTAATAGATTTCCCCAATAAAAAAACTTTGGCGACAATTAGGCCAAAGTTTCTCTACAGAATGGAATAAAAATATTATGTATAATAAGTTTTCATTCCTTGTAGACAAGCTATTTATGGTAGCTGGTAGAAACATTCAAGCCGTATTCTTGAATTTATACAAGGTTTTTTATGTTATATTAAAAAGTTTAGAAAAATGATAACAGCTTTCATTTGAATCGTCAATATAAATTAGAATGATTTTTTATAAATAATTAATATAAAATATTTTAAAAAATGAAAAAAGTAAGAATAATAAAACGAAAAGTCATGGATAGGAACATGCATAAGGAGAACAAAGTTTGAGAGCAGTTAAAAAGATGAATTGAAAGTCGTTTTAATAAAAGTGTAAACATAAAACAAAAAAAGTTCATAAAATACAATTATTATGTTTGAAGTATAAAAAGTATGGTATTATTTTTTTAAGAAAAAATTTGTCTAAATTGTGAACGGAAAATATACAAAAGGGTATTCACGATTGTTGATAGCATAGGGGAGAGGACTATGTTGAATACTTGGAATTAGTTTTGTTTCCAATCTATCAATGTGGTACGGTATTAGTATCGTGAAAGGGAGTTTTTATTCATTACTCATTGGCCTATTTCTTCATTTAATCCAATTTGAATTTCAGTCAAATAATAAAAAAGCTTGAATGCAAGATTCAAGCTTTTTCCATGTCCATTACATATCCCAAATTAAAATCAATAATGAACCAATTATTGTAACGACTGCGATAATAATTCCGTAAAGCACATTTGTATAAATCGCTTTACCGTCTTCCGTTTCACCTGCGTGCATAAATAGCACTAATTGCACTGTTGCTTGGACAAAAGCTGTGACAAGTAGGATTGACATTGCTATTGGGAAAGTAAAATCCAGAAAATATACAAGCAGAGCAATAATCGTTAACACTAATGAAAAGATATAGCCGCCGACTTGTTTTGCAGGAAATAATTCTTTCATATTACATCATTCCTTTCAAGTAGATGAAGCTGAAAATGAAAATCCAGACAACATCTAGGAAATGCCAGTAAAGGGAGAATATAAAGGATTTATTGGCTGTTCGTGCATTTATGCCGTCTTTTGCCACCTGAATGATGATGCTAAGTCCCCAGAACAATCCGAGGGTAACGTGGGCACCATGGGTACCGAGCGTTGTTAAGAGTGCAGCAGTAAATCCGCTTGTTTGATAAGTTGCACCAACATGGTAGTAATGCATAAATTCAAAGATTTCTACTGAAAGGAACCCTAGACCAAGTAATAGGGTAATACCTAAAAATGCTAACATGGCCTTTTTACGTCCGATTCTCATTGCATGAACAGCAAGGCCAATGGTGAAACTACTTGTGAGTAATACAAACGTTTCAATAAGCACTGGTGAAATTTCGAAGATTTCCGGTCCAGTTGGTCCATTTCCTGTTCGATGTTCCATGATGAAGTAGGCTGTAAAAAGTGTTGCAAACAGCATGATTTCCGCACCAAGGAAAATCCAGAAACCTAAAATATTCAATTGGTTTTGATGTGTACCATATTCAAGAGGCTGCGTGTGATCGATTTTCATGAATTAGCACCTCCATATGTGCTTTCCGTTGCTTTAATTTCTTCCACTGAAATATAGCGTCCATCATCTTTTTCAAAGGAACGAAGCACCATACATGCGAAAATACCGATTAGCGCGATGACTGCAGGAACCCACAATGCAAATACGAAGGAGAATCCAGCGATAAAGAAAATCACACCCATAATAAATGGGACACCACTATTATTTGGCATGTGGATTTTTTCAATGTCACCTTTAAATAATTCATGTCCATTTTTCTTCACATCCCATAATGCTTCACTCGTTGCTACATGTGGAGTGCGTGCGAAGTTGTATTCTGGCACTGGGTTGTGCGTTGCCCACTCCAATGTACGAGCGTTCCATGGGTCATCCCCAACATTTCTTGGAGAATTTTTAATACTATATAAAATGTTATAGACGATAATGCAGAAGGCAATTGTCATTAAACCTGCACCGATGAATGCAACAAAGTTTAAAGGACCGAAACCTGTCGCTTCTGAATACGTATACATACGGCGTGCTTGTCCGTCTAAACCTGTAATGTACATTGGGAAGAAGGCAAGGACGAATCCGATTGATAAGAACCAGAAAGCCCATTTACCAATGCGTTCATTTAACATAAAGCCGAACATTTTTGGCCAGTAGTAATGTAAGCCAGCTAACATCGCAAATACGACACCAGGTATGATTGTATTATGGAAGTGAGCGACTAAGAACATTGTATTATGATATTGATAGTCCGCTGCTGACATCGCAAGCATAACCCCAGTAACCCCACCGATTGTAAATAGTGGAATGAATCCTACTGAGTACAGCATTGGAACAGTAAAGCGAATTTTCCCTTTCCACATCGTAAGCAGCCAGTTAAAGATTTTCACTCCAGTAGGCACCGCAATGGCCATTGTTGAAATGGAGAAGATACTGTTTGTTAAAGCACCTTGACCCATCGTAAAGAAGTGGTGCGTCCAAACTAGGAATGAAAGCAGGGAGATAATCACCATTGATCCTACCATTGATTTATATCCGTAAAGGTTTCGTCCAGAAAAAGTAGAAATAATCTCACTGTAAAGACCAAAGGCTGGTAAGATTAAGATATATACTTCCGGGTGTCCCCAGATCCAGAAGAAGTTTGCCCAAAGCATGTCCATACCGCCATTTGTAGAAGTAAAGAAGTTTGTCGCAAATAAGCGGTCTGTTGTACCCATTAATAACGCAATTGTTAATACTGGGAACGCAAAGATGATGATGACACAAGCCATAAATGTAGCCCATGTAAACATTGGCATTTTCATCAGCGACATTCCTGGAGCACGCATTTTTAAGATCGTAGTAATCATGTTGATACCAGTCATTAAGGATCCAATACCCGAAATCTGAATGGCAATCATATAATAGTTCGTTCCGACAGATTCACTAAATTCCGTTCCAGCAAGTGGGAAGTAAGACGTCCATCCTGCATCTGGTGAACCACCGACAACGAACGAAATATTAAATAACATCGCTCCAAAGAAGAAAAGCCAAAAGCTGATAGCGTTAAGTCTTGGAAAGGCAACGTCACGAGCTCCAATTTGCAATGGAACGACGATGTTCATGAAGGCAAAGATGAAAGGCATTGCCATAAAGATGATCATGACTACACCGTGCGTTGTAAAAATTTCATTATAATGTTGCGCGTCCAATAATTGATTTTCCGGCATGGAGAGCTGTGCACGCATCATAATCGCGTCAGCTCCACCACGGAACAACATCAAAATTGCGGAGATTAAATACATAATCCCGATTTTTTTATGGTCCACAGTCGTAAGCCATTCTCGCCACAGGTAACCCCATTTTTTAAAATATGTTAAACCAACGACAATGGCTAGGGAGACAACAACAATCGCTACCATAGATGCATAGATTGCTGGGCTTGGATGCGGCACAGCAAATCGTTCAAAAAATTCCATGGATTTTTCTCCTCTCAAAGTTTATTACGTAAATTACTAGATTTACGTTTATTCGTGTGAATGCTCAGCATGCATTTCGTGCTCTGTATGTTCAAGCTCCGTTCCTTCATCTGCACCGTGGTCATGTTCTGGAGGTGGATTGAATCCAAGGTGTGTTCCGGTAAACGTCATTCTTCCAAGATGACCAGGTTCTAATAATTTATCGAAAGTTTCTTCAGTTAATGGTTCAGCATTGGCATGAACTTCTTCCACCCATTCGTCAAATTTTGCTTGATTCATGGCTGTTACAGTAAATGTATTTTCAGCAAAACCTTTACCACTGAAGTTAGCGTTACGTCCCATATATTCTCCTGGTGTATCCGCAGCTAAATGAAGTGTTGTCACCATGTCAGCCATCGCATATTTTTGACCACCTAATTGTGGAATCCAGAAACTTGTAATAGGTCCGTAAGAATAAAGTTTAAACTCAATTGGTCGATTCGTTGGTATATATAAGTAGTTCACCGTTTCAATATCTTGTTCAGGATAACTAAAGTGCCATTTCCAGTTGGAAGATGAAGCGTAAATGATTAATGGTTCTTGATCTTCATAACCTTGTGGAGTTGCTTCTACAATGTAGTTACTTTTCACTGAAATAATCGAAAGAACGGCCACAATAATGATTGGAATACCAATAAAGAGTCCTTCAATCAAAGGACTACCCTCAATGTGAGGAGGTTCGTAATCTTCCGGTAGTTTCGAAGCTCTATATTTAACAAGCATGTAAACTAATAAAACCATGACAACGATTACAATAAACGCCATAATCCCGATGGAAATCATAATGTCGCTTGCTTGACGTGCTGCTTGAGGTCCTTTTGGGTCTAACACTAATAAAGGTTCACAACCTGCGAGGAAGACAATAAGCATTGAGAGAGATAACAGCAGAGTTCGTTTCATAATGGATGTGCTCCTTTCAACGTTCTAAAAGAAAATCGATTTCGACTTCCTTTCAATCACTTTGAGTTAATTCTATATCAAAATAAGAAATTTAACATCGTTTTCACTATGGTTATAGTGTAAAATTCACAAAACAGACATGAAGTGTTTTAGATTTTGTCGATAATTATCCAAAGTTTATCCAAATTTTACAATAAATCTATATTCAGGCATTATAAGTATAATATTATTTTAAAAAAATAATTTTGAGAGCGAAGATTAAATAAAAATAGAAGAAAATAAATCTTCCAGTGTGGAACAGTTTGATAAGATACTGAAGAATGCAAGGAGATAAAAAATTCTATATAATAAATGATAGAATGAATAGAAGTTTATATTGAAAGAGATGGAATACGATGAGTCATTTAATTGTTTCGAATTTAACAAAAACCGTTGGAGATAAAACACTATTTAAAAACGTTGAATTTACCATTTATGAAGGAGAGCGGGCAGGTCTGATCGGAATTAATGGTACTGGGAAGTCAACTTTACTTTCCATTTTAGCTGGCGAACAAGAAGCCGATTCCATCGAAATGGATCATCCAAACAAATATCGAATTGCCTACTTGCCGCAAAAACCTGTATTTCAAGAAGGACTTACCGTTCTACAAGCTGTCTTTTCAGGAAACTCTCCCATTTTGCAATTAAATAGAGAGTATGAAGAAGTCGTATCAAAACTCGCCTTTCAGCCTGAATCAGAAGCGCTACAAAACCAATTATTCCAACTGCAGCAGCGAATGGACGCTGAAAAAGCTTGGGATGTTAATGCTCTCGCCAAACAAGCTTTAACGAAACTGGGCATTAATTTGTTTGATGAGCATGTTTCGAATTTATCAGGTGGGCAGCAAAAGCGTGTGGCATTAGCGAAGGTTTTAATTGAACCGGCGGATCTTTATTTATTGGATGAGCCGACGAACCATCTTGATGCAGAATCAACGGAATGGCTGCAAGAAATGATACTTCGCTTAAAAGGAGCCGTTATTTTTATCACCCATGACCGCTATTTTTTAGATGAAATTGCCACTCATATTTATGAACTCGCGGATCAAACCCTTTATCGCCATAACGGCAACTATGCGGATTTCTTAGAAGCGCGAGCAATTCGGGAAGAAAATAGACAGGCAACGCAAGAAAAATTACGCAATCGTTACCGCAATGAGTTGAAATGGATACGCCGCGGTGCGAAAGCAAGAACGACGAAACAAAAAGCAAGAATTCAGCGCTTTGAAGAATTAGACAAGCAAATTGAACGGCATAAAGAAGAAGCAAAACTTGAACTGTCGCTATCGACTACCCGATTAGGGAAAAAGGTTTTAGAAGGCGTCCATTTATCCAAATCGTTTGGGGAGCGAACGATATTAAAAGACTTTCATTTCCTGATTCAACAAGGGGATCGCATCGGCATTGTTGGTGCTAATGGATATGGAAAATCGACTTTATTAAAGATATTGGCAGGGGAAATTCAGCCAGATGCAGGAGAAGTCATTGTTGGACCTACCGTTAAGATAGCCCATTTTCATCAAATGCTTCCAAAAATGAATGAAAATCAGCGAATGATTGAATATATTCGCGAGGCTTCGAACGACATTACCGACTCGGAAGGGGTTCGTTATTCAGCTGCCCAAATGTTGGAAAGATTTTTATTCCCATTACATACACACGGTACACCGATTGGGAAGTTATCAGGCGGTGAGCGGAAACGACTGCATTTATTAAGATTATTGATGGAACAGCCAAATGTATTGTTATTGGACGAGCCGACAAATGATTTAGATATTGAAACACTTGGAGTATTGGAAGATTTTATTGAACATTTCCCAGGTGTTGTGATTACCATTTCCCACGACCGTTTCTTCTTAGATCGAATTGTGAAAAAGTTATGGATTTTAGATGGAAAAGGGAATGTAGAGGAAAGCTTGGATTTATACACAGAATATTTAGCGAAGAAATCCGAAGCTGAAAAGTTAGAGACAAAAGCAGAAAAACAAGAAAAACCAAAGCAAGAGAAGCCAAAAAATGAAAAGAAAAAATTAACTTATAAAGAACAAAAAGAGTGGGAAACAATTGAAGAAACAATAGCACAAGTGGAAGAGGCAATAGCGGAAACGGAAGAACTAATGGCAGGCTGTGGTTCGGATTATGTGAAACTACAAGAATATACAGATAAATTAAACGAACTAAATGCTGAATATGAACGATTGATTGAAAGATGGACGTATTTAGATGGAATTGTGAACGGAAATTAAATGGAGGGAAGAATATTGAAAATAGTAACGATTGAGCCAACACCGAGTCCCAATACAATGAAAGTGGTAGTGGATGAGGAGTTGCCTTTTGGCAAAAGCTTTAATTATACGAAAGAAAATATAGAAGAAGCGCCAAGTGAAATCCAAGAAATCTTGAAAATTGAAGGCGTTAAGGGTGTTTATCGCGTAGCAGATTTTTTAGCGGTTGAGCGGAATGCAAAACATCAATGGGAAACGATTTTATCCCAAGTTCGCAATGCGCTTGGTGATCAAACAGAAGAGGTGGAACAAAAAGAACAAGTTGCGGATCATTATGGAGAAGTTTTTGTCCACGTTCAAATGTTTAGAGGATTGCCGCTTCAAATTAAAGTGTTTGATTCTTCCGGTGAACATCGGATTTCAACTGGTGAGCGGTTTGTGAATGCGTTTCATCAACTTAAAGTTGACAAGACAGACGAAAACTATATTTTCGAACGTAAGTGGGCAGATTTTGGTATTCGCTATGGGGATAAAGAAGAAATTGCGCAAAGCGTCTTAAAAGAAATTGAAGCAACATATCCAGATGAACGGATTGCCCGCATAGTGGAAGCAACAAATGCAAAAAAACAAGAAACCGTAAAAAGAAAGAAAATTACGGTGGAAGAGTTTGAGGTGGAGGATTGGAAGGAACGTTTCCAAATGCTAGATCAAATTCCGGATCCGGATTTGGATGATCTTCCATTATTGGAAAAAGCTTTGGAAGATGAACAGATGTCCATTCGGAGACTCGCAACAGTGTATTTGGGCATGATTGAAGATAAGGCAGTTGTGCCGCTTCTTGTTCGTGCATTGAATGATAAAAGCGCTGCGGTTCGCCGTACTGCAGGAGATTGCATGAGCGATCTTGGATTTGTAGAATTTGAACCGGCCATGATGGAAGCGTTAAAAGATAAAAATAAACTTGTCCGCTGGCGTGCAGCTATGTTTTTATATGAATCTGGAACGGAACGGAGTCTTCCTGCATTAAGGGATGCGGAAAATGATCCGGAATTTGAGGTGAAGCTCCAAGTAAAGATGGCTATTGCACGAATCGAGCAAGGTGAAGAAGCAAAAGGATCCGTCTGGAAGCAAATGACGGAGAGAAATAATAACTGAGTATAAAAGTAGGGTAAGTTTTGTGCTCTTTGCAATGTAAAAATGGCTGCCTAACAAGTCGTTACTTTCCAGGCAGCCTTTTATTTATGTGTTTTGATATTTCCAAAATACTTTTCAAGTTAGTGAATTTAATATTCGATAAACAGGGAATGTTTCATATCATCAAAGCGAAACTTAATCGTCAATAAAAAGAAAGAAGAAAATTTTTTATTACGCTAACTTCTCCTTTGTATATTTTCTAGGCTTTAATACTGTATATGAGATTCCACCAAAAATTACCAAAATACCAAGAGTCTGCAAGAGGCTTGGTCTAAAATCAAGAATCACCATATCGAGTAAAATCGCTACAACTGGATCTAGGAAAGTTAAAACAGAAACAATGATTGTCGGCAATTTACGAATACTGTCAAAGAATAAATAGTAAACAAATCCAGTATGAATAATACCTGTTCCCACTATAAACATTATGTTTGTGCTTGTTAAACCATGAAACACCGTAAAATCGCACATTGGCAACAAAATGAGTATGCCCAAAGCTGTTTGTACAAATGTCGTTGCATAAGGTGATAATCCTTTTAGCGTCTTACTTAAAAACATCGTCAACGCATAGCAAATGGCGGATAACATGGCCCATATAAATCCAGAATTCATAAAAGCCTCAATGGAATGTAAATGTTCCATTCCAACAATAAAAACAGAGCCAACAAAACAGATGATAATGGCAAGAATATTCCCAATCGTAATGTGTTCTTTCAATAATACCGCACCTAACATCACAACGAAAATGGGTGCTAAGTTATAAATAGAAATAGCTACGGAAATGGACATTTCTTCAAATGCCTTAAATAAAAATACCCAATTCAATACGAGGAATATTCCGCAAAATAGAGTTTGTAATACTTCTTTTCGATCCCAAACTTCTGTCTTATGTCCTCCGGTTAACAACCATAGTCCACCTAAAAATAAAGTTGCACAGATACAACGAACAAATACGAGCTCTACAGCAGGAATCCCTGTATTCACTGTAAATAAACCGATGGAACCAAAAATGGCCATACTAACTGACAGTTTAATCATAGCAGATACATTCATTTGACTTTCCTCAAAACTATATTAGTATCCTATAATTTTTCCGAAAACTCTGAAATAAAACAATATAGAATCTATTAAATAACATTTATGTGAATTTGGCAATACTATTACAAAATATTATTAGGAAACAGGGCTCTTTTTATATTTTTCTATGATAGAATAGTGTAGGATTTAATAAAGAAACTCTAATACAAGTTCGACAATGTAAACGTTTGCTTAGAGCTTCGATAGACAGAAAAGGAGATTGTTTTTATATGAATACCGATGTTCGTATTGAGAAAGACTTTTTAGGAGAAAAGGAGATTCCGAAAGACGCTTATTATGGCGTACAAACAATTCGGGCAACGGAAAATTTTCCAATTACAGGTTATCGTATTCATCCAGAATTAATTAAATCACTAGGGATTGTAAAAAAATCAGCCGCATTAGCAAACATGGAAGTTGGCTTACTCGATAAAGAAGTTGGGCAATATATCGTAAAAGCTGCTGACGAAGTGATTGAAGGAAAATGGAATGATCAATTTATTGTTGACCCAATTCAAGGCGGGGCAGGAACTTCCATTAATATGAATGCAAATGAAGTGATTGCTAACCGCGCATTGGAATTAATGGGAGAGGAAAAAGGAAACTATTCAAAAATTAGTCCAAACTCCCATGTAAATATGTCTCAATCAACAAACGATGCTTTCCCTACTGCAACGCATATTGCTGTGTTAAGTTTATTAAATCAATTAATTGAAACTACAAAATACATGCAACAAGAATTCATGAAAAAAGCAGATGAATTCGCTGGCGTTATTAAAATGGGAAGAACGCACTTGCAAGACGCTGTTCCTATTTTATTAGGACAAGAGTTTGAAGCATACGCTCGTGTAATTGCCCGCGATATTGAACGTATTGCCAATACGAGAAACAATTTATACGACATCAACATGGGTGCAACAGCAGTCGGCACTGGCTTAAATGCAGATCCTGAATATATAAGAATCGTAACAGAACATTTAGCGAAATTCAGCGGACATCCATTAAGAAGTGCACAACATTTAGTGGACGCAACTCAAAATACAGACTGCTATACAGAAGTTTCTTCTGCATTAAAAGTTTGCATGATCAACATGTCTAAAATTGCCAATGATTTACGCTTAATGGCATCTGGACCACGCGCAGGTTTATCAGAAATCGTTCTTCCTGCTCGACAACCTGGATCTTCTATCATGCCTGGTAAAGTGAATCCTGTTATGCCAGAAGTGATGAACCAAGTGGCATTCCAAGTGTTCGGTAATGATTTAACAATTACATCTGCATCTGAAGCAGGCCAATTTGAATTAAATGTGATGGAACCTGTGTTATTCTTCAATTTAATTCAATCGATTTCGATTATGACAAATGTCTTTAAATCCTTTACAGAAAACTGCTTAAAAGGCATTAAGGCAAATGAAGAACGCATGAAAGAATATGTTGAGAAAAGCATTGGAATCATCACTGCAATTAACCCACATGTAGGCTATGAAACAGCTGCAAAATTAGCACGTGAAGCATATCTTACAGGGGAATCCATCCGTGAACTTTGCATTAAGTATGGCGTATTAACAGAAGAACAGTTAAATGAAATCTTAAATCCATATGAAATGACACATCCGGGAATTGCTGGAAGAAAATAATGCAACTTTTTTAGGCGAAGGGTACTATTGAGGTGCTCTTTGCCTTTTATTTTTTGAGTTACAACATGATGAAGTGTAATCGAAATCTGCAATGTTCGATAATAGCCAAAATCGTGGAGATAATAGTCAACCATGCAAGGATAATAGTCAAACACGGCAAGATAATAGCCAATGGAAGAAAAAGGTGCCTCGCCAGATACGATAATAGTCAACCATGCAAGGATAATAGTCAACCATGCAAGGATAATAGTCAAACTAGAGGAGATAATAGCCAACGGAAGAAAAAGTTGCCTCGCCCGATACGATAATAGTCAAAATCAAGAAGATAATAGTCAACCATGCAAGGATAATAGTCAAACAAGGCAAGATAATAGCCAATGGAAGAAAAAGGTGCCTCGCCCGATACGATAATAGTCAACCATGCAAGGATAATAGTCAACCATGCAAGGATAATAGTCAAACTCGGCAAGATAATAGCCAATGGAAGAAAAAGTTGCCTCGTCCAATACGATAATAGTCAAAATGATGAAGATAATAGTCAACCATGCAAGGATAATAGTCAAACTCGGCAAGATAATAGCCAATGGAAGAAAAAGTTGCCTCGTCCAATACGATAATAGTCAAAATCAAGAAGATAATAGTCAACCATGCAAGGATAATAGTCAAACTCGACAAGATAATAGCCAACCGAAGAAAAAGGGTGCCTCGCCCGATACGATAATAGTCAAAATGATGAAGATAATAGTCAACCATGCAAGGATAATAGTCAAACTAGAGGAGATAATAGCCAACGGAAGAAAAAGTTGCCTCGCCCGATACGATAATAGTCAAAATCAAGAAGATAATAGTCAACCATGCAAGGATAATAGTCAAACTCGGCAAGATAATAGCCAACGGAAGAAAAAGTTGCCTCGCCCGATACGATAATAGTCAAAATGATGAAGATAATAGTCAACCATGCAAGGATAATAGTCAAACTCGTCAAGATAATAGCCAACGGAAGAAAAAGTTGCCTCGCCCGATACGATAATAGTCAAAATCAAGAAGATAATAGTCAACCATGCAAGGATAATAGTCAAACTCGGCAAGATAATAGCCAACGGAAGAAAAAGGTGCCTCGTCCAATACGATAATAGTCAAAATGATGAAGATAATAGTCAATCATGCAAGAATAATAGTCAAACTCGGCAAGATAATAGCCAACGGAAGAAAAAGTTTCCTCGTCCAATACGATAATAGTCAAAATGATGAAGATAATAGTCAATGGATGAAAAAGGCATCAGCAAACTCGATATAATCCAAAATTAGGAAGAGAATAGCCAATCGATGAAAATTACCAGCAAATGCTAAGGTGAGCCATTAGTCAATATCCCTAAAATAAAAAAACAGAGCGAATTTACTTCATTCGCTCTGATGAATCATTGACTTGATAGAACTTCATTTAAAAACGCATCCCGCTTTTCAGGAGTTTGTTGCTCGCCTTTCAATAACATTACTCCAACTTTAAAGTCTGATAAATCTTTCTCCACAATAAATTGCAAGTTGATATCCGCCTTTTCTTGTCCATCAACAGGACAAACTCCTTTAAACTCTACAACATGTTGGCGATTGTTCGTTTTAAAATAAATCCACTCTTCATTTTCGCAAGTTTTGTTCAAAGCATCTTCATAGTTTAACGAAGGGCTACTACTAGAAGTTTGTGTTTTAATATAGGATATATATTCAGCACCATCCGATGGTTTATACATATACCAAAAAATAAAAAGGATGAGTATAGGTACAATCCATAAAATCGTTCGTTTTGAAACATTTTGCATGGCAATAAACTCCCCTTACCTTTGTAGTGACATTATATCAATATCAAATACTTTTTTCTATAAAATTTCTGGTTATCCCTATACATTCTAATCAAAGAAAATAACATTATAATTATAACTCAACTTTCGCAGAGTAATATCTTATTGCAACTCTTGATATGACTGTTTTATATCGTCTTTCATTATTTCTCTTGTTTTTTATTGATTTTATTTTTTTAAAAGAAAAAGACACCTATCTTTTGGTAAAATTATGGTGAACAAACCAAATACCAAAGAAGGTGTCACCATTATGATAACGAAAAAAGATACTTTTGCACAACTACCAAAAGAACTTGAACGAAGATTTTCTGAATTAAATATAGGCAAACATTTGAGAAAAGCGAGAATTACTAAGGGATTTGGTTATTCATGCTTATCTATTTTCCGTCTTATTTTTTTGCTTGTTTTCCAATATAAAAATTGGTTTCAAGCACTTCAAAGTAAGAAAGCCGTGGACTTACCTAAAAAAGATACGATCTACCGTTTTCTAAATTCATCTACTTATGCTTGGCGAACTTTTTTACTTTCCTTATGTCAAGATCTTACTGGACGTATAAAAAAGCTTACATCAAACAACAGAGTGAAGGTGTTTATTGTTGATGATTCACTCTTTTCACGCAACCGAAGCAAGTCTGTTGAACTTCTTTCACGAGTATTTGATCATACAGAGAAACGATTCTATAAGGGGTTTCAGTTGCTTACTCTTGGTTGGTCTGATGGATATTCTTTTCTACCTGTAGACTTTGCTTTATTGAGTTCAGCGAAAAAGGAAAATCAACTTAACGGGGTCGATGAATCCATTGATAAACGCACTTCCGGCTACAAGCGTCGTCTTGAAGCACAACAAGATAAGCCAAGCGTTGTCTCTGCTTTATTGGATCATGCCTTAAATGCAGGAATTACAGCTGATTATGTGTTAATGGATACTTGGTTTACGCATGAGCCTTTGATTGAAAAAATCACGGATAAAGGTTTATTTGTCATTGGTATGGTCAAGCAGCTAAAACAACGTTATTTCATAGATGGTGAAGCCCATACTCTGGATGAACTCTTTAAAAAAGCAAAGCGTACCATGGAAAAGAAAGACCTACTCGGTTCGATCCATGTTCATCTTGCAAAAGGACGACAAGTCAAGATTGTATTCGTGCGTAACCGCAATAAAAAGAGTGAATGGTTAGCCATTTTGAGTACAGATACCACACTTTCAGATGAAGAAATTGTGCGTATTTACGGGATGCGCTGGGACATCGAAACATTTTTCAAGTGTACCAAATCATTGCTTAACCTAGCAAAAGAATTTCAAGGTCGTTCGTATGATCTGTTGATTAGTCATACAACGATTGTGTTTACTCGCTTTATACTCTTAGAGTGGGAGCGTAGACAAAACAACGATCCTAAAACGATTGGAAATCTCTTTTTTCTATTATGTGAAGATGTAAAAGATATGAATCTAGAGAGTGCATTGAATCAATTATTAGCGATCTTCCAAACATTAGCAGAAGCTAATGTTTGTTTGAACATGGAATTATTTAAAAGTAAAGTACAAGAATGGATTGCGTCTTTACCCAATTACATCAAGAGATGTCTGACAATATCTGTGTGCGAAAGTTGAGTTATAAATAAAACTAGTCAACACAAGGTGATTGTAAAAAATGAAATTAATATTAACAGAAAAACCATCCGTTGCGAAAAATATTGCAGATGCGTTAAACATAAAAACAAAAAAAGAAGGATATTTTGAAGGGAACGGATACATTATTACGTGGGCTTTCGGACACCTTCTTGAATTGTATGATGCGAAAGATTATGATCCAAAAATGACGAAATGGAGAATGGAGTACTTTCCTTTCATCCCACAAAAATTTCAATACAAAGTGAAAACAGATCCTAAAAATAAAGAGAAAGAAGACTTTGGGGCAAAAAAGCAGCTGGAAACTATCCAACAGTTAATGAACCGCCCTGACGTGGAAATGATTATTTCTGCCTGCGACTATGATCGGGAAGGGCAACTGATTGGCGATACAATTCTATATAATTTGAAAACGAATAAGCCTGTGTATCGAATGTTGCAAAATGAATGGACGAAGGAAGAAGTGTTGAAAGGTCTTAAACAATTAAAACCAAATACGGAAATGAGACCGCTGTTGGATGCAGGAATTAGTCGGCAATGGGCGGATTGGGTGATTGGCATTAATTTGACATCTGTTGCAACGTTAAAATATCAGAAAGGATCAGGCAGTGCTTTAAACATCGGAAGAGTTTTATTACCTACATTAAAAATAATTTATGATCGAGATAAAGAAATCGAACAATTCAAACCTGAAGATTATTTCAAACTCGAAGCGTCCTTTCAAACCCAAAATGGGGAAGTGTATAAAGGAACGTATCACGTAAATGGAGAGGAAAAGTTTAAGAATAGAGATGAATTAGAAAACATTCAAAAAGCATTAGCGAATCATCAAGCACAAATTATCGAAAAGACCGTAGAGAAAAAGAGAGAATATCCTCCTTACTTATTCAATTTGACAAACTTGCAAGGGTATATTACGAGCAAATATAAAGGTTGGACTTCCGATAAAGTGCTGAAAGTTGCCCAATCCCTTTATGAAAAGAAATATATTACCTATCCACGTACAGCTAGCGTCGTATTGGAAGAAAGTTTAGTGGATAAAGCAATGAAGGTTCTTCAAATTGTAAAAAAAGGCTTACCTTATGAAGATGAAATCGTTTTTGCTAAAAAGAAACGTGTATTTGACAACTCAAAGGTCGAAAGCCATAGCGCCATTATCCCGACGTATGTGAAGCCTGCCCGTTTATCGAATGATGAGAAAATCGTTTATGAAGCGATTAAAAATCGTTTTCTAATGCAATTTATGCCTGTGGCTGAACATGAAGAAACTAAAATCATAACGAAAGTGAACGAAATCAAAGGAGAGTTTATTTCAAAAGGCAGAGTTCAAATTGTAGAAGGGTGGAGAAAAGTAGAACAAATTGAGTCAAAAGATATGATTCTTCCAAATGTAACCCTTCATGAGCTAGTGACAATCAAGGACCATGAACTGACCTCTCATGTTACTAAGCCGCCGAAACATCATACGGAAAAAACGTTATTGAAGGTGATGGAAACGTGCGGAAAAGGGAAGGGAGAAGAGCTGGAAGAAAGCGATGAAATGATGGCGACCATTTTAAGCGGTTTTAGCATCGGCACGCCGGCAACAAGAGCAGAAACAATCAAAAAGTTGAAATCAATTGGGTACATTACAACGAAAAATAAATATCTAATTTGCACAGAGCTAGGGAAGCGAATTGTTGAAACATTTCCAATCAAAGAATTGTTTGATTTAGAGTTTACAGGCCGATTAGAAAAAACGTTATCGGATATTGAAAAACAAAAATTTCAGCGGGAACGATTTTTACAATTTATTTTTGACTTTACGAAAAAAGCTGTACATACAATTCAACAAGATGAAGATGTGATTTTAAATGAAGTGGAGAAAAAGAAGAAAACCTTTGAAGTGTTAGGGAAATGCCCAGTTTGTGGTCATGCGGTCATTGAAGGGCAAAAAGGATTTGGTTGCAGCAATTGGAAAAATGGATGTAAATTTGTCATTTGGAAAAATGATAAATTCCTGGCTTCCATGAAAAAGAAACCGACGAAAACGATGGTGAAGCAGTTGTTGAGAGAAGGGAATGTGTTAGTGAAAGGTCTCACAAGCAAAAAAGGGAATAAGTTTGATGCAATGTTGCGTTATGAAAAAAATCCTGAAGAAGAATATTTCAGTTGGAAGATGGAATTTTCCAACAACATAGAGCGAGGAAAGTAAGGATCTATTTGATGGAATAATCCATTTGAAGCGGAGCTGAATATGATAATAAAAAGAGGAAAGGATTTTCATCATCATAAGGAAACGCTTTGTTCCATTGATGATTGTTGCCATTTTAGTCTATGGATTCTATGCTTTTTGGCCAGTGGCATTGGATGATGAGTGGCAAGCATTATCGCATGTAGAGCATAATCCATCATTCAAAATGCTTATGAATCAAACATCGGACACTAATTTCCTTCCTCAAAATCTTTCTTATATTGAGAGTACTACTCAATCTGTGAATCATGCATCC
Organism: Ureibacillus sp. FSL W8-0352; assembly: GCF_038004345.1. Taxonomy (NCBI): domain Bacteria; kingdom Bacillati; phylum Bacillota; class Bacilli; order Caryophanales; family Caryophanaceae; genus Ureibacillus; species Ureibacillus sp. FSL W8-0352. Next base: position 475,485 of record NZ_JBBOQT010000001.1, read on the forward strand.
CTTAATCCCCTCTACGAATTCATGCATTTTACTAGAAATTTCTCGCCCATCACTCTTTTAGAGCATCATGAATGGCACAATCCTACCGAAAAGTCCCAACTAATTTTGATTGCCATTCAATCCTTTTATACCATTGGTTTTTTGTTACTTGTCGGATCGGTGATTTGGTGGAGAATTATACAGAATTATTCCTTCTATGTACGAAAAACATATTTGCAATGGGGATTTGTTATTCAATGCGTTCATTTTCTCGCATTGATTTCACTTATTTTATTGGAAATGAATATATTAACGGATGGATTCCTTCCTTCCTTACCAAACCAATCATCGATTCAGTATGGCTGGTATCTCTCGCTTATAGTCTCAGTATTAGGGTTATTGTTTTTGAATAAAAATCGATGGTTCGATTTATTGTTTGTACTAATACTCATAGGTTGTAAAATCGAATATCCAGCAGATTTTCGCGCACTTATTTTAGCACTATTTGAAATCTTTCATTTAATTGCGGCTGCGATTTGGTTTACAGGTCTTGCCATTGTTATTTTTTTCTATTCTAAATATAAAACAATGGTAAAAAACTTCATTGCCATTTTCATTGAATATGCTTTTGTTTGCATTGTGATGTTAGTTATTTCCGGTAGTTTGTTAGCGTATAAATATGATTCGCCATTGGATTTATTGTTAAAGCCGTTTGGGCTGTTACTTTTACTTAAAGTCGTACTTGTCGGGTTCATCACAATTATTTCTCAAAAAATACATTCTACTATGGACGATTTTCATATAAAATGTTGGATGTATGTTCAATTAGTACTTATGGTCATGATTATTCTTCTAGTTTCTGTCATTTCGATTTTTAAATGATAAAAAGTTATAAAAATCTATGAATCAAAAATAAATTTAGACTAGAAAAATCAAGAAGATAGTATATAATAAAACTACTAAATATTAAGTATTGATAATCGATACTGACACATGATATATAGTAAAATCGTGTGCATCTATTTTTACCGAATAGGTGTGCACGGTTTTCTTTTAAAAAAAATTGAAGTTTTTTTATGTTAGGCAACTATGCAGTTTTGTAGTGAATTTCTACATATACTAGGACGAATTAATATAATCGGATTAAATTTTGCAAATATTTTATCTTTTTATTTAATTGGTCTTGACGATTTTTTATAAAATTTGTACACTGAGAAAAGTCAAATGTTTTTATGGAAAATACAATTCTGGATAGTAAGGATTTGATGAAAAAAATGATAGTATGTAAATTTGGTGGTACTTCTGTTGCAAGTGCAGAACAAATTAAAAAAGTGGCAAATATTGTGAAGGCTAATCCAAAAAGAAGAATCGTGACGGTATCTGCTCCAGGGAAACGCTTTGGTGATGATATTAAAGTGACGGATTTGTTAATCGATTTAGCAGAATCAGCTCTTCGGAATGATCAAGTTGAAGAGAAGCTGCAAAATGTGTTAAATCGATATATTGAAATTGCCCAAGGTTTAGGTTTAGACGGAAAAATTTGCGAAGTAATAGAGAAAGATTTACGCGAACGCATTGCATTAAAATTAGAAAAAGAGTTATTCATTGATAATTTAAAAGCAAGTGGAGAAGACAATAACGCGAAATTAGTTGCGGCATATTTCAATTCTATTGGCATGAAGGCGAAATATGTTAGCCCAAAAGATGGGTTAATTGTAAACGACCCTCCTGAAAGAACAGTTGCCTTACCAGAGGCTTATGAAAACTTAAAAAATCTTGGCAAGAGTGAGGAAATCATTGTCTTCCCTGGATTTTTCGGATATACAAAAGATGGTGTATTACGTACATTTGATCGCGGTGGTTCCGATATTACAGGTTCCATCTTAGCGGCGGCTGTCAAAGCAGAGCTGTATGAAAACTTCACAGATGTTGATTGCGTTTTTTCTGCAAATCCGAAAGTGGTAAACGATCCTATCGGTATTGAAGAAATTACATTCCGTGAAATGAGGGAGCTTTCTTATGCAGGATTTTCAGTATTCCATGATGAAGCTTTAATTCCTGTATTCAAACTAGGGATTCCTGTGAATATTAAAAACACAAATAATCCTTCTGCTCCTGGTACGCGCATTGTTCCATCCCGCAAGCCTAATGGTCGACCGGTCATTGGGATAGCGGCAGATCACGGTTTCTCGACTTTGTACGTCTCTAAATATTTAATGAATCGAGAAATTGGATTTGGCAGAAAACTATTGCAAATCATTGAGGAAGAAAACATTTCTTACGATCATACGCCATCTGGAGTGGATGATATTTCAATTATCATTCGTTCCAACCAATTAAATCCTGAAAAAGAAGAACGCATTGTTAAACGAGTGAAAGAAGAACTTCACGCAGATGATGTTTATTTCCGTCACGGATTTTCCATGATTGTCATTGTAGGTGAAGGTATGCGCAATAATACAGGATTAGCAGCCCGTGCAGCTTCAGCTATTTCTAGAACTGGAGCAAATATCGAGATGATTAATCAAGGGTCATCAGAAGTTAGCCTCGTATTTGGTGTATTGCAGCCATATGAAGACCAATGCTTACGCGCATTGTATGAGGAGTTTTTTGCACCTGTAACGATTTAATATAATGAAGATGCAGCAGACAACCTGTTGCATCTTTTTTGTGCGCCCGGCATGTACATGAACTATAGGGTGTAAGTCCCGAACCCCGAAGACAGAAGTAGAGGTTAGCCAAGAGCAAGGGTGTCCGTGGTGACGCGGAATCTGAAGGAAGCTGGAGGCAAAACACCGGTCCGAGGAACACGAACCTCATATAAGGCTAGGTATGATTGAGTGAGTTTGCGAAACAAAACAAAGCTCTTTCTGTCGAAGGTCATATCGAGTAAATGAGGCGGATAGATGGTGTGAAAGTGCATGTACTTACCCGGGGAGGTCTGGCGGATAGGTGAAGTTCGCTTCATAACCTACTTAGTGATAAGTAGCTGAACCGTCAGAAGTCAGCAGAGGTCATAGTATTAGTTGGTTTAGAACTACTAAGAAGGACCGAACAATTAAGAGAGAATAGCCCTTGGCATTCAGTGAGTCATGATGAACACAGAAAACATAGTACCTCACTTGAGGAAGGAAGCGGTGAATCCCGTGGGAGTCCTCTTGGAGGGTGGAGTGACCACTGGCATAAAGAGAACAGCTATTCACGGAAGTTATGAAAACTTGCGTCAATTATCTTAATTGAACCGCCGTATACGGAACCGTACGTACGGTGGTGTGAGAGGACGGGAGCTAATCACTCCCTCCTACTCGATTGTGCGCCCGGCATGTACATGAACTATAGGGTGTAAGTCCCGAACCCCGAAGACAGAAGTAGAGGTTAGCCAAGAGCAAGGGTGTCCGTGGTGACGCGGAATCTGAAGGAAGCTGGAGGCAAAACACCGGTCCGAGGAACACGAACCTCATATAAGGCTAGGTATGATTGAGTGAGTTTGCGAAACAAAACAAAGCTCTTTCTGTCGAAGGTCATATCGAGTAAATGAGGCGGATAGATGGTGTGAAAGTGCATGTACTTACCCGGGGAGGTCTGGCGGATAGGTGAAGTTCGCTTCATAACCTACTTAGTGATAAGTAGCTGAACCGTCAGAAGTCAGCAGAGGTCATAGTATTAGTTGGTTTAGAACTACTAAGAAGGACCGAACAATTAAGAGAGAATAGCCCTTGGCATTCAGTGAGTCATGATGAACACAGAAAACATAGTACCTCACTTGAGGAAGGAAGCGGTGAATCCCGTGGGAGTCCTCTTGGAGGGTGGAGTGACCACTGGCATAAAGAGAACAGCTATTCACGGAAGTTATGAAAACTTGCGTCAATTATCTTAATTGAACCGCCGTATACGGAACCGTACGTACGGTGGTGTGAGAGGACGGGAGCTAATCACTCCCTCCTACTCGATTTGTGCGCCCGGCATGTACATGAACTATAGGGTGTAAGTCCCGAACCCCGAAGACAGAAGTAGAGGTTAGCCAAGAGCAAGGGTGTCCGTGGTGACGCGGAATCTGAAGGAAGCTGGAGGCAAAACACCGGTCCGAGGAACACGAACCTCATATAAGGCTAGGTATGATTGAGTGAGTTTGCAAAACAAAACAAAGCTCTTTCTGTCGAAGGTCATATCGAGTAAATGAGGCGGATAGATGGTGTGAAAGTGCATGTACTTACCCGGGGAGGTCTGGCGGATATGTGAAGTACGCTTCATAACCTACTTAGTGATAAGTAGCTGAACCGTCAGAAGTCAGCAGAGGTCATAGTATTAGTTGGTCTAGAACAACTAAGAAGGACCGAACAATTAAGAGAGAATAGCCCTTGGCATTCAGTGAGTCATGATGAACACAGAAAACGTAGTACCTCACTTGAGGGAGGAAGCGGTGAATCCCGTGGGGGTCCTCTTGGAGGGTGGAGTGACCACTGGCATAAAGAGAACAGCTATTCACGGAAGTTATATAAAGACTTGCGTCAATTATCTTAATTGAACTGCCGTATACGGAACCGTACGTACGGTGGTGTGAGAGGACGGGAGTTAATCGCTCCCTTCTACTCGATTGTATTTATAATTTTTTCAAATTCATGAATTTTCATTATAAAAAGTATTTGTATATAGAAAAAAAGATAGTTCGGAGTAATAAAACACTATATAATAAGTGGTGAAAGGAGTGAAACAATGGAAAAAAAGGAATTGATTTTCTATCCGGAAAATCCAGTGACTCGATTTTTATTTAATGACACTCGTTCCGCGGCCATTTGGCTAGTTGTCCGCATTTATGTAGGATGGATTTGGCTCCAATCAGGAATTCATAAAGTATTTGATGATGCTTGGACTGGTAAGAATGCGGGAGCGGCAGTCAGCGGATATTTACAAGGTGCCATCGAAAAAGCATCCACGACGAATGATGTAATGGGATGGTATGCAGCTTTTTTAGAACATATTTGTTTGCCGAATGCAACAATCTTTAGCTATTTAGTTGCGTTTGGGGAAGTGCTTGTTGGGATTGGATTAATAATAGGATTGTTCACAGCCATTGCAGCCTTTTTCGGATCGATGATGAATATTGCCTTCTTATTTGCTGGCACGTTAAGTTCAAATCCACGTCTATTATTACTCAGTATTCTCTTAATGTTAGCTTGGAAAGTAGCAGGTTGGTATGGTTTAGATCGCTGGGTATTATTAAAACTCGGAACTCCTTGGGGAAAAATTGTAAAGCGGAAAGAAGACACAACAGTGTTCAATGCTTAATACATATGGTAAAATATGCTTACATAAATAGACTAAGAAAACGTTGCTTATAAGGCAACGTTTTTTCATGAAAAGGTGAAAGAAGATGAATGTAATATTTGTATTAACATCTACAGGTCAAGAAATATTACAAATGGTCTCCCACGATGTTGCAGGTTTACTTGCGGCGGTGAAGGGAGAATATGTAACGTTTCCTTTTGGCAGTTATAAATATGATTTTCATACCCTTGACCACTATTTAGAGGGAAATGAATATCGCCAAGAACTAGTGATTTATTTAAAAGAGGAAGATTCGAGAGAGTCAATGAAACAATTTGTCATTGATGCAGAATAGAAATAATATTTTGTGAAATATAATTTCAAAATGAATACTGCGTCTTGCCCATATCAGATGGTCGAATTTTTATTGATTCTTTCGTCTAATTTTGCGTTCTTCTAGGAACGCAATTTTGTTTTTTTTGTAAAATAATAATATTCCAGTGAATTGCCCTTTCTAGTGAAGGAGGTGGCTTGATGATTAATGCAATAGGTGGAATCGGCATTTTTTTATTAGGAATGTCGATGTTGACAAACGGGTTGAAAGAGATTGCGGGCGAAACGTTGAGAAAATGGTTACATACTTTCACAAAAGGAACGTTTACATCCTTATTAACAGGATTTTTTATGACTGTGCTCGTTCAATCTTCAACCGCAACAACGATTTTAACAGTTGGTTTTGTCAGTGCAGGACTTATTTCTTTTTTTCAGTCGATTGGTATTATCATTGGCGCCAATATTGGAAGTACAAGTACAGGGTGGATTATTTCCCTTTTAGGGTTTAAGATCAGCCTGCAAGCCATGTCATTGCCGATGATTGGTTTAGGGGTATTTGTACAATATGTGGCTCCAAGCGACATCAAGAAATATGGAGGCGTATTCACCGGTTTCGGCCTTCTATTTCTAGGAATCGATTTGCTCCAAAAAGGGATGGAAACGGCCCAACATTGGATTCGCTTTGAGTCATTGGATACTGAATCCTTTCTGTCCATTTTGTTATTAATTGGAATTGGCATTATTATGACCATTATTATGCAAGCATCTAGTGCAGCGATGGCAACGACGCTTACTGCATTATTTGCTGGAGCGATTGATTTTGAACAGGCTGCTTTTTTAGTCGTTGGTCAAAATATCGGAACGACTGCAACAGCTATTGTGGCTTCGATTGGATCATCCATCGCAGCAAAACGCACAGCGACAACCCATTTGTTGTTTAATGTTGTGACGGCTGTTATCGTGACAATTTTTATAGGTTATATTTTGCAGTTTGTGAAATTCTTGACGGTTGCGCTGGTGGGCAGCTTTGATGAAACGGTGGGGCTTGCGCTGTTCCATACCCTTTTCAGCGTGCTCGGCGCCATCATTTTCGTGCCGTTTACGAAGCAGTTCTCCATGCTGCTTTTGAAGCTGCTGCCGGAAAAGGCCAATGCGCTGACCCGCAACCTCGACGATCAATTGGTATCCATTCCATCGGCCGCCTTGGAAGTGGCTTATCAAACGCTGCTTCAAATCATGAAGCAATTGACCGATGCGATTTTGGAATTGTTAGATGCGAAAAAGGTCACGAGCAGTTTTGAGAAAAAGGTGAGGGATGTGGAGGAAGCGATTCTTTCCGTTCGTAAATTCCTTAATGAAGTGCAGTCCGATTCAACGAAGTTACGCAATCAACATGTCGCCATCATTCATGTATTGGATCATATCACACGGCTAGTGAGTGTATTGAGGGAGCAGCAAAAGGTGGAAGGCATTTTCCATCACGAAAAATTGATGAAGAAATGGCATAAAACACTGGAGCAGATTAATGAAAGTTATGCCAGCGAAGAAAAATTGATCGAAATGGAGCAGGTGTTGGAAAAAACGGCCCATAAAATTGCAGAAGAAAGACGAGTGCGCAGAAGAAAATATTATGAGCGAACGGCGGTAAGAGAAACAAAATTGGAAGTGGCCATGTCCAACGTTCAGGCGCTTCTGTGGATTGACCGTCTTGTCTACCATTACTGGCGCGCCTTTGCGAGATTGGTGGAATTTAAAAAAGGGACGGAGATAGAAGAGTCTTAAAGTTTTCAAGATGTGGAGTGGGTGTAGAAGGAAGAAAACGCTCAGTAGGTGAAGATGAGCGTTTTTTTATGGGCCATATTATCCTAGCAAGGATTGATTGCATTAGCGTGAGCAAAAGGAGGTTGTATCCGCGCGAGTTGAGTTGATATCTGAGCAAGAAGGAGCTTCATCTGCGCAAGCTACCCCGTTATCCGAACAAGAGTGAACGCTATCCGCACAAGAGGTAAATGTTACAATACCTTCAAAGCAGAAGCGCTATTTTGGGCGCTTTTTTTATGAACTCCACGTTTTAGCACGCTCCCCACAACCAAAATAAAAAATTTTCCCCTTTTTCCAAAAAAATCTTCCGAAATGACATAAAAGGCCTTTCAGGAAAGACAGATTCATTTATCATAAAAATTGTTCTTGATTATACGTTAATGACAGCAATCCTTGAAGGTGAAGTCTAATTGAGAATGAAAAATTTTAGGTAGTGTCAAAAAATCTATGAAAACTTAGTTTTGGAGGGATGTGATCTAGCGAAACTAGAGGAAATGCCGCCGCAATCGCTCTTGACAAACACGTCAATGGTTTGATTTCGAACCAACAAGGGCGAAGGGAACAAAAAGAAGGCACACCAAAGAAGCCCTTGCCAATTCCCATTTTAAACCATTGACTGGTTCGGTTTGTCAAGAGTTCGCTTCGCCGATGCTGGTAAGGGCTCTGCTAAACAAAAAGTTAGGCAGTTTGCTCTACTAGCCATTGTTGAGCTAAACCAATCAGTTTTGTCCAACGTGCAGGCATATTCGGCAGTCCTTTTAGCTCTGGAATAACTACAGGCACTTTGCCTTCCAGGGCTGAATGTGGCCGCAAGAAATTAAAATAAGCCACAAACAAAGTCACATAAGAAACGGATCCGTGATCGGATCCAAATCCGTGTGTCGATCTGTAATTGCCCTTAAATGTTCGATTCAGTCTTTCAATAATTTGTTTTAGCGGTCTGTATTCCGTTGAAACCTGGTCTTCGTTGGTTAGTCCAATGACCTGCTTCACATCAAACGTAATACCGTGCTGGGCAAAAAAGTGTTGTGCTAAAAGGTAAATCGGATTGCCATCTACGACAAAGGTGAGGTCTTCCGGGATCTCTTTCATCTTCCATAAGGCCTCATCAATCGCACGAATGGCTGATACCGTATCACGATTTGGAGAAACAGGGTAGGACAGAATAATTTTCTTTACCGCATCAAAAAAGAAAAAAAGATAATGCCAACGACCATTCACCTTAATGTATGTTTCGTCTCCGCAGAATTGATCAGAAAGCTCGTAAGGATAATGATCCACATAAGGTTTGAGAAGAAGTGCTACGCTGTTTTCGTAATTCAATATACTCTGGTGAGAGATGGGTACGCCATGAACATCCTTCATCAGTGCAGCTGTTTTCCGAGCCGATAAGCCATAGTTTACATGGTAGGTTAAAATGAGCCCCAATGTGTGCGGTGACACATGAAGCCTGGACAAATCCACTTTTGGCTTCTTAGGTGAATGTTTGGCTAACGGCTGATAATCAATTTGAAACTGACGGAATATGTATCGAACTTTAAAAGACGGAGAATCCTTTTCGAACTGCTTTTTCTCTTTTTTAGACATTCCTTGCAGTTTCTTTTTGTAATACGGACAGTCATTGTTTTTGCACTTAAATACGAGAAAATCTTTTCTTTCCTTGATCTTCTCGAGTGTTTTCGAACAGTGTGGACATTTTAGTATAGCCTCCTTGGCATATTGATTCTTTTTATTAAACAGACACGCACACACCTTGCATTGATACTGTCCTTTACCTCCGTTATTGGCATAAAGATAATCTGACGGAGCACCACACCTTGGACATTTCATGGATGAAGGTACTTTACCTTTTGAATTGGAACGCCTCTGAACAGGTTTGAGAGGTTTCCCGTTCTTCTCCAAATATTCTTTGAGAAGAATTTGATAATCGAGCTTTTGTAGAGTTTCAATGATTGGCAGCTCATCCACCTGGAGTTTTTGATAAGGCTTATTGACAGGCTTTTCAGTTGGCTTATCAAACATGTTTTTTCCAATCAGAAGGGTAAGTAATGTTCGAATCATTTGATCTTGGTACTTGATATATTCAAGCAAATAGGTTAATAATTGAGGTAACAACTTGTCACTTCCTTTATTAGGGATTTTTGAGTGTGTGGTTACCTCATAAATACCCTAATTTTAAGGGGGTGGCAAGTTTTTTTTATATAAAACTAGTTATATCAACAAAAACGTAAGTTTTATTAAGTAATTTTTGACAATACGCTGCGCCAGGAACTAGTTTTAGAAGCTATGAAACTTTCAACAGAAAATAATGCACGAAACTGGAAATATGTTGAAACCATTCTTAAAAACTGGCATAACAAAAACTTTAAATCACTTGCTGATGTAGAAGCTGACAGAAAACGATTTGAAGCTCAAAAGCAACAAAAAAATAGCAGAAATAGAATCCGTCAAGAAAAAATACCTGATTGGTTCTACAAACGCCAAACTAACGAGACTAACGAGGTTTCAAAATCCGAAGAAAACTTTGCTGATAAAAATCTAGACTTTGAAGCTGAAAGGAAAAGGATTTTAGCAAAGCTGGGTGTAGAGAGCAATGGCTAGAGAATACATTATGATTCCCGTTGAAGAATTCTTGAAATTAAAACAAGCCCAAGAAGAAAAAGAATACTTGGTAAAACTTATGCTCGAAATAGCAGGAGATATTACAGACTTAACTAGTTCATCGCTTCGAAAAATGAGAAACGTAATAAAAAAGCACCAGTAAAACGCAGTATGGTAAGCATTTGTAGGAGGGAACAGTGCTTGGATCATTGTTATCTTGGGAGCATTGATGGTTTTCGGTATAGAGATTGAAAAATGGATTAAAGAGAAGAAAAAAGGATGAATCAAATGTCGCAAGAGGAACGCGAAGAGCTGATTTTCATTTGCAGTTTGATGACCCATTATAGCGAAGAATTTTTAAGTAAATTGCCGGACGAAGAATTAAACAAGATTTATAACAAAAGCATGGGAATCAGTTTAGAAAAAGGTGAGTAAATGAACGATCCAAACATTTTTGAAAATCCATAGCTCGTATTACGACGAAAATTGAACGTTTTTGGAAAGGAAGATGACGATGAATGATAATTACAGACATGTAAATCAAGAAGTAAAGAATATGTTGTTAAGCTGGGAGAAAAGAGAACCAGCTTTTGATGGCACGATCAAAGAAGGTTTTGAGCGAAGATTTACGGTACTAAATGAGCGCGATTTTCAAAAGTATGTACCAGATGAATTAAAGATAGAATTCATGAACACATTTAATAAGGTTGCTGAACATATTGAAAAAGGCCGCATCAATGATGGAAAAAGACCATTCAATAACTACATTGTCATTAATTTAGATGAAACTTATATTGATGAAGTTGTTGAAATCATGAAACGTAATGGACACTGGGGCTAGTCACATTTGAAACAGATTGCGACATAGTGAGGTGTGAAAAAGATTGATTAAAATACTTGAATTATTTGGTGGTATTGGTGCTCCTCGAAAAGCATTAATAAATCTTGGAATCGAGCATAAATCCATTGATTATGTTGAGTGGAATGAAAAAGCAGTAAGAACTTACAACGCTATGTTCGACAATAACTATCAACCACAAAATGTGGTCGGATATACATTGCAACCTGACATTTTAATACATGGAAGCCCATGCCAAGATTTTAGCAGAGCAGGTAAGCAGTATGGCGGAAATGTGGAAGTAAGTCATAATTTGAACCATATTACGACAGAAACAAAAATTATAAGAAAAGTAGGTGACAAATATGAACAAAATTGAAATACGCAAAAAACGTGTTCAACTTAAAGCAGAACGTATTGCAATCCTTCGAAAAATAGATGAATTGCAGTCAGCTCTAGACTCTCAAAAAGATAGAAAGAAAAGACGAGAAATTCGCTTAGAAATCCAAAAACTAGGAAAATTATTAGAAAGTAAAGTTTTGTACAACATTAGTGATCATGAATTTGCTGATTCGAGCAATGATTATCGTGATTATGCAACTGGAAAGAAAAAAGCTTGGTCGATGCCTATTGAAAAATATATCATGTATAAAAAACGTGGATGGTTGGATAAAGACATCAGGAAAGCAGAAGGTATATCCAAGCATCAATTATGGAATTGGAAAAGAAAGAACGGTATTACCCGTGAAATGTGGTTGCAAGAGGCTAATTAAATAAAAGGTGATTCTAATGGTTTATGTACAAACAAATTTATATCAGTTTATTAGTTTATCAGATGATCCGGTATTCAGGAAAATAAATAATTTAAAAATTGGGGATGAAATACAGATTGATTCATTTAAAGTTCGAAAAACAGAGAGATTTTATGAAGTAGAAAATGAGGATTTGCATGAGTTGTTTAACTCACTAGATAAATGCTATTCATTCATCTCATCCATGATATAAAAAAAGCTACGGTTTTCGAACCGTAGCAAAATACATAATAAAGCTTCCTTAAAAAAACGAAGTTAGAAATATTATAGCATAGGAGGAAGCTGTAATGAGAATGAAAGAGTTAAAAATTTCTGACACCGGCCACCTAAATATTGATATAATGGAATTAAAAGGAACGTTTGCGATTGTCGTTTGTGATGGAAAGGCTAAAATAGCTGAGTTGCCGACATTTGGGGAAACGAAAATTATTACACATCAAGGAAAAGTGAAAAGGGTGAAGTTTGACGAGGGAGAGGAGTTTTAATCTATAGAGAGAAAAAATAAAAAACTTTAATAAAATCATATACAAATCATATTTTCTTTAATAAAATTTAAGTGATACTGTTCAAAGAATATGGGGGATTTGATAAATGAAGGAGTATGCTTTGTCAAGAGAGTTGAATCAGAAAATTGTAGATGGGATTTTTGAAGGTTATCGTGATTATTTAAAGGTTCGACGTGAAAAAGCTAGAACACTAAAAGTGAGTGGCGCTTATGCGTGGGTCAAAGGAAACCACATCGATCACCATGTGGCTATAGCATGCGAACCGTATGGAGTTGAAAGTAAGATAGCTAAAGCTGGTTTAACATGGCAATACTTACAGTTTAAGAATGATAGTGAAGCAATGTTGTTTATTGTTAAAAATGCAAGATATTTTAATCCAGAACAAGTCGATCGGGGGAAAGATGCATTAGGGAGGACACGTAACAAAAAGATATCTTATATGGAGGAGTTAATGCAAATTAACTCAGAAATTGATTTTAAGGAAGTTCCTTTAGAGCAAGGGAATTCTACACAACTCGAACTTCAGCTAATAGAAGACAGCCATTTAAACGAAGACGTGAAAAAAGAAATTGTTAAATTAAAGCCTATATATAAGAGGTTTTATATTGTTACGTACAAAATTGATGAAAATCAACAAATTGAACAAATTAGATTATGGATGCCTAATCCTGCAAATAATAAAGCATATTTAATCGAAGATTTGACAAAATACATTAACGGAACGCATACAATTAGTATAGACGACGAATTAAAGAGCATTCTAATAAACGATAATGTTTTAGAGGAAGGTTTAGATGCACATGTCTTTGGAATTGTATTAGATGACTCAGAAGAGAAGGAAAATTAATCCCAAGATAGGGGGGATAGCCTGTGTTCGTTGGTGAGAGCCTAACCAATATAAGAATCCTTCACAACTTGAGTAGAAGACAGCTAGCGGAAAAGGTTGGTGTAACTGAACAGGCTATTTGGCAATATGAAAATGGATATTCTTCTCCAAAGTTGGAAGTTGTAAACGAATTAAAAAAGATTTTTAATGTAAAAGCGACTTATTTTTATAAACCTGATCTTTTGTGTAATTTGGATATGGATAACATTAAAATACAACATATCGCATACAGATCAGAAACAATTAACTCGCTAAACAGATCTCAGAGCGAATTAATGCATGTCAGGTTTATCGATGCATTCTTAAAAAAGATTGAGAGAAAAATTAGCTATCCGAAAAATGTGCTTTTAGAATTGAGAAGAGATGTAATTAAATTTTTAAAAGAAAATCCAGGAATGGATAGAGGAAGACAAATAAAGTATATTGCCGAATTAGCTCGTGAAAGAATCGGATTGGATAAAGAATCCAACAAAAATTTACTATTCTGTTTGGAGAAATCTGGGGTTTTTATACTCGAAAAAGAATTTGAGGAAAAAATTGATGCCTACAGCTTATGGACAGAGGACGATAGACCGTATATTATACTAGGGTCTGTCAAAAAATCCGCAGCTAGAAGAAATTTTGATTTGGCACATGAATTAGGGCATTTGCTCTTGCACTACAAAGTGGAGTTTGCAATGCAAGATAAGATATCGTATAATCTCCTTGAAGAGGAAGCATATACCTTTGCCTCTGAATTTTTGTTGCCAGAGGAGTTTTTCAAGAGGGATTGTGAGGGAATTTCTAAACTGTCCAATCCTGATGCGTATATCGATATAAAACAGAAGTGGAATGTTTCTTTGCAAGCTATTGCAATAAGGGCTTTTAAATTAAACATTATTGATTATCAGCAATATCGCTACTATTACATGTTAATAAACAAAAAAGGATATAGGCACCTAGAACCGTTAGACGATAAAATCCCTGTTGAGAGACCAATGAAAATTCGAAGTATTTTGCGATTACTCTTTGAGAGAAACATTTACTCTGTATCCAGTTTAATGAATGAACTAAGAGTAGATGAAGGTTTTTTTGCTCTGTTAACTGGAATAGAAGAGGAATTTTTCAGAAAGTATAGAGAGCTCGAGACCAAAGTTTTTTCAATAAGTGAACTAGGAGTAGAAGGGGTTAAATGATGCCTACCAGCCATCTGGAGGACAACATTTGATTGCAGTATTATGCTGCATCATTTGTTGTTCTCTTTTTTATTTAGTTTACAGGTATATGAGCAATATTAGTATTCCAATTTGTTATAAAAGTGGGAGGGATGTAGTAGTGAAAGAATTACTTAAAGAATATAGACGTACATTGCGAGAGACAATAGAAATTCAAAACAGTTTAATTGAGCGGATTAATCAAGTAAACAACATACCGAAGAATAAACGAGATTATGAGCTACTACATTCTTTACAAGAAGATTTAAAGATTGTACGTAGTTGGATTTCAAATTTATATTATTCTATCTCTTGGCTTAAAACAGGAAGACAGCCAGGTAATACAAGGGGAATAGAAAGACGCGCAGCATATGAAAGAGAAATTCCATTTGATCCTTACTGGATACAGTTAAAGAAAGAGGATGATTATATAACATGCGAATTCAACGAAGAAGAGGAAAGTGATTTTAAGCAAAATTTAGTGATCGAAATGATTAAACCTCTTAATCAGAAGGAAAAAGAAATATTTGAATTAGCTGCAAATGATTTTTCAATTAGAGAAATATCGAATTATTTACATATTCCAAAATCGACTGTTTCCGATACGTTAAAAAGGTGCAAAAGAAAAATTGAAAATGAAGGGTGGGAAATCGTATGAATTTTGTTGAGCCGATTCGAGACCTTGATCAATTAAAGGAGTTTGAAGAATACTTCAAAAAAACGAGTGAAAGAAATTATGTCATGTTTTTGGTTGGTATTCATACTTCTCTTCGTATTTCAGATATCCTAAAGTTAAGAGTAGGAGATTTACAGGGAACGCATTTAAACATCGTTGAGCAAAAGACAGGTAAAAGAAAAAGAATTGTATTAAGGCCAGTTCTGAGAAAGGCACTAGCCGATTATTGTAAAGGTAAACATCCAAATGAATATTTATTCGTTAGCCGAAAACGAACTAAGTCAGGAGCACGTAGACCTATTACACGACAAGCAGCAGATAAAATTTTAAAAGATGCTGCCAAAGCAATTGGATATCGTGACAGAATCGGGACCCATTCCATGCGTAAGACTTTTGCATATCATTATTACGACCAAACAGGCGACGTAGCATCATTACAAAAGATTTTAAATCATCGGGACCAAAATACGACTTTAATTTACATAGGTGTAGAACAAGATATGATCGACAACAAAATATTAAAAGTACGTTATTAAAGCATAGCCTTATAAACAGCTATGCTTTTTATTATGTAATAATACGACTAAAACTTTATGCATTAAGTATTAAAGGCCAATTTTTTATTTTCAATATTACATAAATGCAAGGCTATGCAAATTCAATAATTAAATATTTTTAATGTGTTGATTTATCAAGGGTTTGACGGTGTTTCGGGAATTTTACAGTATTAACAATATGACAAATTCAGAGGTGAAAGTCGGACACTTGCCCACTAATAGTGAAGAAGGAAATCGAAGAGAAAAGTTGAGGGATATGTAATTCATTAATTCGAAATATGTATTAATTATTAATTAACTCGGCGACCGACAACCTTGTTAGGGTTGTCTATCTTCTTTCCGTTAGTTCGGTACTAACAATGTAAATTTATTTAATCGAAAGTAGGATGAGGATTAGTAATAAAGTGTTTAAATCAATATACATTCTTTTTCACCTACCTTTCTATATTAATTTATTCAATTTATTCAAACTTTATACGAATTATTATGAGGTGGTGAGATGGTAATGAATTCATTTTCATGTGAAGTATACACAATCGAAAATAAGGAAGTGAGTAAATGCGATTCTACGACACAAAAGCTTGGCGACGGAAACGTAAATCAATATTAGCAAGAGACGGTCACGAATGTAGAGAATGTAAACGCTACGGCAGGAGCCGAGAAGCGAAGACCGTTCATCACTGCAACCCAATCGAAACGCATTGGGAGTTTCGGTTGAAGTCCTGGAACTTAATCAGCTTGTGCTTTCAATGTCATGAATTGATGCATGATCGTGAGAGTCATACTTTGACTGAACTTGGTGAGTATTGGCGAGAAAAAGTAACGCCGAAAGAATTTTATATCCCCCCACCTTCGATGAAAAAATATTCGTAAGGGACACCGGCGCAAGGGATAACTCTTTCCCTCCACGGCGCAATTTCAGAAAAAAAGGGGTGCAAGGAACGAGGTGAGGAATTAGTGCAAGAAAAAATGAAGACGAAAAAGCAGTATCGAAATTTAATTGTGCGTGAGATGAAAAGTTTGGGAACGTACAAAAAAGAATACAATGAGTTGATTGATATTTACGCAGGCATGCTTCACCAATATCAATATTTTGAAAAGCAGTTTGAAGAAAGTGGATATCAAATTACAGAAGAGTATACGAACAAAGCAGGAGCAACAAATCAGCGGAAGGTCCCGTTATTAACTGCTATGGAATCTTTACGTAAAGACATAATTTCATATTCTGATAGATTATGCCTAAATCCTAAAACATTATTAGAACCACCAAAACAAGAAAATAAAGGTTCCCCACTCGATGCGTTCCTCGCTGCGAATGGGTGATGTAAATGGACCTGTCGCACATCACATCAAAAAATTTTAAGATTGCAGTTGAATATGCAAAATCAATTGTTGAAGGACGAAAAGTTGCCTGTGTTGAAAATAGACTTGCTGCACAACGATTTTTAAATGATTTAAATCGAGAAGACTTAGACTTTCGACAAGAACAATTTGATTTTGTAATAGATTTAATTGAAAAAACGATTTGTCATCAACAAGGCGAAGATTTAGAGGGAAATCCGTTAAAAGGGAAACCGTTAAAACTAATAGATTGGCAGATATTCGTTATCGTCAATTTATTAGGTTTTTTTATTATTGGGACGAATTTAAGGCGTTTCAATGAATCACTTTTAATGATTGCACGTAAAAACGGGAAAACTGCCTTTGCTTCTGCTTTAGGTTGGGCCTTATCAATTTTAGAAAGAAAGTCCGGATCGAAACTTTATATTTTGGCAAACAGCTTAAAGCAAACAATGGAATCATTTAGTTTCTTAACCTATAACGTTAACAGACTAAATGATAGTACAATTCGAGTACGTGATAACAACCAAGAACACTCAATTTCAAAGAATTTTAGTGACGGTGGTTCAATCTTCATTCAAGCGTTAGCAAGTGATGAAAAACGCTTGGATTCATTAAATAGTAACTTGCTTATTTTGGACGAGGTTCATACTTGGAAATCATCTAAAAAATATATTTTGATGAAAAACTCGCAAAAGGCATATCGAAATAAATTGTTAATTGCGATTTCAACTGCTGGAGATTTACCAACAGGTTTTTTAGCACAGCGTTTGGAATATTGCAAAAAAGTATTGGATGGAACAATTGTTGATGATCAATACTTTATTTTTATTTGTAAAGCGGACCAAAATGAAAAGGGCGAAGTAGAAGACATTACAGACCCAAAAATTTTAGAAATGGCCAATCCTGGTACAGGTGTAACTGTTTCTATAGATGATTTAATGCGAGATGCACTTTTAGCATTAAATGATCCTCAAACTCGTGGTGAGTTCTTAAATAAAACACTTAACATCTTCACATCACCAAATGAAGCATATTTCGATATTAATGAATTTAAAGCGAGTGATAGAAAGTATAATTGGACGTTAGAAGAATTAGTGAAACTACCGATTACTTGGTACGGTGGTGCCGATTTATCAAGAATGCACGACTTAACAGCTAGCGCACTTTATGGAACTTATAAAGAAATTGATATTGTAATTACACACGCATTTTTTCCACTGATTCGAGCAAAAGAAAAGGCAGAAGAAGACGGAATACCATTATTCGGCTGGAAAGATGATGGTTGGTTGACGATGTGTAAAACACCGACTGTCAATTATACCGATATCATTAATTGGTTTATCACGATGAAAAAGAAAGGTTTCAAAATTAAGATTGTTGGTTTCGATAAAAAATTCGGTCGAGAATTTTTCTTAGGAATGAAAAAAGCAGGTTTTAAAATTGTAGATCAACCACAGTATTACTTCAAAAAGAGTGAAGGTTTCCGTCGGATTGAGAAAAAGGTGAAAGACGGAAACTTTTATTATTTACACTCACAGGCGTATGAATATTGTGTTCAAAATGTTTCTGCAATCGAGAAAACAGATGACATGATTCAATACGAAAAAGTTTTAGAAACTTTACGTATTGACTTATTTGATGCATCTGTTTTTGCTGCAGTACAAATGCTTGAAGATTTAACACGCAAACAAAATGCAAGTGAATGGTTAAATAGTTAGATTAGAAAGGCGGTGAAAATTTGGCTTTTTGGAATCGAAAGAAAGTACAATCACGTTCAGAAAATAAAACGAAGCAATTAGTTCAAATTGCAATTGGTGATGTTGCCACTCCTGGTTATATTCGATTATCCGACCATCCAGATGTAATAACCATAGTTGACAGAATTGCAGATTTAGTTTCAAATATGACAATACATCTTGTGGAAAAGACGGAAAAAGGTGATAAACGAATAGTGAATGAACTATCCCGAAAGGTTGATATAGAGCCATGCAAGAACATGACAAGAAAAACTTGGCTTTATAAAATCGTTCGGGATTTATTGTTAGATGGTGACGGTAACTCCATCCTCCACATCAGTGTGGACGGCAACACCGGACTTATTGAGAATCTGATTCCCTTTCAAATGCAAAATGTTAGCTATGAAGATGGTGATAATTTAATTGATTACACTATTGATTACGGAGGAATCAAATATTCGCCAGATGAAGTTGTCCATTTTGTTTTAAATCCACACCCACTTTATCCGTATAGAGGTATTGGTTATCGAATTGCTTTGCGAGATTTAGTAAAAAATCTTTCACAAGCAAATAAAACAAAAAACAATTTCATGTCTGGAAAATATATGCCTTCTTTAATTTTAGCTGTTGATGCATTAAATGAAGAATTGTCGAGCAAGGAAGGTCGAGAAGAAATACTGAAGAAATATATCGATGAAACAGAGGGCGGTAAACCGTGGGTGATTCCTGCCGACTTAATTAACTTACATCAAGTAAAACCACTCTCTTTAAAAGACATCGCCATTGTGGAAGGCATGGAAATTGATAAGAAATCATTAGCAGGACTTTTAGGAGCACCTGCTTTTTTTCTTGGTGTTGGAAGTTTTAATAAAGATGAATTTAATAACTTCATCAATACTCGCATCATGTCAATTGGTCAGCGAATTGCGCAAACATTAACAAGGGACATATTATTCAGCCCGAATTGGTACTTTCGCTTAAATCCTCGAAGCTTGTATGCTTATGATTTATCAGAACTTGTGAATGCCGGAAAAGAATTAGTGGACCGAACAGCAATGCGGCGTAATGAATGGCGTGATTGGGTTGGATTGGATCCGGACGAAGAAATGGAAGAACTTATTATCTTGGAGAACTACATACCGGCTGACAAAATCGGTAATCAAAGCAAACTGCTATCTGATGAAGAAAGGATGGCGTTGGCACTGAAAATATTAAAAGGTGGTGAGAAGGGTGAATAAACGGCACATTCAATTCACTTCTGCGCTTCAAACGCGCTCAACTAACAATGAAAATGAGGGAATTATTGAAGGGTATTTTGCAGTTTATAATTCGGAAACCGAATTATGGCCAGGTGCTTTTGAAGAAATTGCTCCTGGAGCTTTTGAAAATAGTTTAAGAACAAAAGACATATTTTGCTTGGACAACCATGACAGCCGGGTAGTACTTGCTTCGACAGGTAGTAAAACACTCGAACTGAAATCGGATGAAAAAGGTTTATGGGGCCGAGTGGTTCTTGATTTAGAAGATCCATTTGCAAAATCTGCATTCCGTAAAGTACAGACCGGAAAAGTGCGCGGCTGTTCATTTGGTTTCTATCCGGTCCGGGAAGAAACCATTAACAAAGAAGATGGCTCCATCAAATGGCGCATTTTAGAAGCAGAATTGTTGGAAGTGTCAATTACTGCTTTTCCTGCTTATCCGCAAACTGATATTTCTGCACGGCAAAAAGATGCAGAAAGAATCAAAAAAGAAAAATTGGAACAAAGAAAAAAACAAATTTTAGAAAGGATGAAAAAAAATGCCTAAACCAATTTTAATTGGTGCGAAATTAAATCTAAAACGCAGCGCATTAAAAACTGTGGAAGGAGAACTTCAAACTTTATTAAATAAACGCAATGAGTTGGAAGCAGCGGTTAACGAAGCACAAACAGAAGATGAATTAGCTGCTTTAGAAAATGAAGTCAATGAAAACGAAAGTGCTATCGAAGCAAAAGAAAATGAAAAATCGCAACTTGAAGAAGAAATTCAACAATTAGAAAGCGAATTGGAACGGTCAAATAATAAAGTTCCGACTAATCGATCTAAAACAAACGATAACGGAGGTAAAAGAAGCATGGATAAAGAGCAATTAAAAGAATTACGTTCAGCTATTAACGCTTATATCCGCACAAAAGGCGCGGAAGTACGTGCAGTAGAAGGTTTTAAATTAGTGGACGGCGGCGCTTTGGTGCCGGAAGAATTATTGACACCAGAAAAGGCTCCCGAAGATGTAGTTGACTTATTACAATACGTAAAACGTGTGCCTGTTAACAGCGCAAGCGGTAAGTATCCGGTTATTGCAAAATCTGGTTCTAAAATGAACACAGTCGAAGAACTTGAAGCGAATCCAGAACTTGCAAAACCAAAAATTACAGATGTAAATTACAGTGTAAAAACTTATCGTGGATATATTCCAGTATCACAAGAAGTTATCGATGATGCGGATTATGATATTGTTGGTTTAATTGATGAAGAAATTCGCGATCAAGAATTAAACACTCGTAATGCTGCTATTGCTACCGTATTAAAAACAGCGAAACCAAAAACAGTATCTTCGCTTGATGAGTTAATTACATTGCTAAATACAGGATTTAAAACAGCTTACCAAGTAAAACTTTATGTATCACAATCTTTATTTAACGTGCTTGATTTGATGAAAGACAATAACGGTCGCTATTTACTTCAAGACGATATTACGGTTGCAAGCGGCAAACGTCTAAAAGGAAAAGAAATTGTTGTGTTGGATGATGAAATTATTGGAGATGCAGCCGGAGACTTAAAAGCGTTTGTCGGTGATGCGAAAGCATTCTGCAAATTCTTTGATCGCAAACAAGTATCTGTAAAATGGGTAGACAATAACATTTACGGTCAATTACTAGCTGGATTTGTTCGTTTTGATGTTCGAAAAGCAGATGAAAATGCAGGGTACTATGTCATTTACGAAGATGCTCCTGGAGCGTAAGGAGTGATTGCAAATGACCAAATACAAAGTGATTCGCAAATTTAAAGATTTGCAGGACGGCAACCACATTTACAACATTGGCGACACATACCCACGAAAAGGAAAGCGGCCAAAAAAAGAACGCATTGAAGAATTACTTTCTAGTAATAACAAAGTAGGTAAGCCATTGATTGTGGAAGTTGAAGAAGGTGATGAGTAATGTCTGACAATATGTTAGATGTTTGCTTATCACTTTTTAAATTGGATTTGGGCATTACGCACAATTTGCGTGATGCTCTTTTTATTAATCGTTTAAATTCAACTATAACTGAATTAACTAAAATGGGTGTTGATCTTTCAAAAGAAACTGCAGAGGACATACAACTTATCGTTGATTATTCATTGTGGCAATATCGTAAAAGACAGGATGATGTTGGCCTTCCACGCAATTTGCTGTTCAAAATTCACAATAGAAAAATTGAAAAGGTGATTTCAAGTGCCAAGTCTGAAGCCGAGAGTGAGTAAGAAAGACAGTATTTCGAAAGATGATGTTTGTTATTTGATTCCTACAATTATTGTAAAAGATGAATTATTACAAGAAATAAGAAAAGACGGGGAACCAAGACAAGTATTTTGTGCGGCTTTAAGCATTGGCCAACGTGAATTTAGTGTGTCGTTTGTAAATGCATTGAAAGCAGAAAAAGTGCTTTTACTTGATTATGATGAGTACGATGGCGAAGAAATTGTAATACATGATGATCAACACTATATAATTTACAGAACTTTTGTGCGCGATGACGGAGATATCGAGTTGTATTGTGCAATGAGAGCGGGCGTTTCTAATGGCCATTAACGTCAATCAATTAGCAAGAGAATTAAATAAACAATTACAACAGTATACTAATGATGTTGTTGAGCAAATAGAAAAGTCGGCTAAAGAAATTGGAAAAGAAGGCGTGAAAAAATTAAAAGAAACATCTCCAAAAAGAACAGGTGAATATGCTGATGGTTGGCGCCTTAAACAAACAAATGAGGGTTATGTAATGCATAATGCTACCCATTATCAATTAACTCATTTACTCGAAAACGGTCATCTCAATAGAGATGGGTCTCGCACAGCGCCACAACCACACATTGCACCAGTAGAGAAAGAAACTATTGATAAGTTTTTAAAAGCAACCGAAAAGGCGGTGCAAGGTAAATGATAACACTAAATCAACTTGCACAATTGTTAGATACGTTACCTTATCCTGTTTCTTATTCAGATTTTAATAAAAAAGTTAATCCACCATTTATTGCGTATAAAGAAACTGGTACAAATAATTTTGCTGCTGATAACAGGGTTTGGAAGAAGGTCAGAAGTGTCGAAGTACAACTATATACAGATAAAAAAGATTTAAAAATAGAAAAGCAAATAGAAGATTTATTTTATAATCATTCCATCTATTATGATGCGGATGATTTTTTTATTGAAAAAGAAAATCTTCATCAACGAATCTATTATATTACTACAATTTAGGAGTGTTAAACTATGGGAAATAAAGTAAGTTACGGTTTAACTAATGTGCATTATGCAGTAATCAGTAAGGACGAGCAAGGAAATTATAAATACGGCAAACCGAAGCGCGTATATGGCGCAGTATCATTAACACTTGATCCAACAGGAGATAGTAATAATTTTTACGCGGATAATGGGGTTTACTTTTCACGAACTGCCAACACAGGATATGAAGGGACGTTATCAATTGCTCGAATACCCGAGGAATTCAGAATCGATGTATTAGGGGAGAAATTAATCGACGGTGGTTTATTAGAAAAAGCAGACGCTAAACCGAATGATATTGCTTTATTATTCGAAGTAGACGGTGATGTACAACAAGATAGATTTGTTTATTACGATGTATCTGTTGCACGGCCATCTCAAAATGCTAATACAACAGCAGAATCAATCGAAATTGAAGCTCAAGAACTATCCATTACTGTTAAACCTCGAACAACTGATAAAGCTATTCGCTTTGTAACAGGAGAAAATACCCCAAAAGAAATCTACGATAATTTTTACAATGAAGTGTACGAACCAAAAGAAAATCAAGAAGCAGAGCAAGGTGAGTAATGATGGAAAAGGTATTAACAATTGATGGTAAACAAGTAAAGTTTGTTGCTAATGGAAGTACACCAATTCGATACATGGCTGAATTTGGTAAAGACTATTTTGAAGAATTAACTGAAATCGAAAAAGGTAATTTAAGCGGTATGTCATTTTATCGCATGGTCTATTTGATGGCTAAAACAGCAAATAAAGATATTCCACCAATGGAAGAATGGCTTGCAAGTTTTGATAAGTTCCCGATTTTTGATGTTTATGAACAATTATCTCCTTTAATCTTCGCAAATATTAAAACTAATAAGCCGAATAAAAAAAAGAACAGACTGCCGAAACGTTAACGGTTACTAAGTATTTGGTATATGCAAAACAAGCAAAATTAGAAATGTCCGATTTAGAAATGATGACTATCGGCATGGTTGCAGATCATATTGAGGAATACGCTGAATTAATAAAACCGAGAGAGAATAAAACTAGAAAAGCTACTCAACAAGATATTGAATGGCTTAAAGGACGTTTGTAGGGTGTCGTAAAATGCGATACCCTCTTTTATTTGGTATAAGGTGGTGAGACGGTGAGTAATAAAGCAATAAAGGGTATTACTATTAAACTTGGTTACGAAACTACAGGACTCGAAAAGGCATTAAAGGATATTAACAAAGAGACATCTAAAACTCAAAAAGAGTTATCTCAAGTTAATAAATTATTGCAATTCAATCCTCAATCAACAGAATTACTAGCACAAAAACAAGAATTGTTAAGTAAACAGATACAACAAACAACTACAAAGCTAGATTCATTAAGACAAGCCCAACAACAGGTAGAGGAAAAATTTCGAATTAGAGAAATTGGTGAGGAAGCGTATCGACAATTTCAACGAGAATTAGTATCAACAGAAAGTAAATTAAATACATTTAAAAACCAATTAGCAAGTTTGCAAGCTGAGCAGCAACGAATGGCAACATCTACAAAGCAACTTCAAACATTTTTTGAAGCGACTGGAACAACAGTAGATGACTTTGCTAATAGTTTGGGTAGCAAATTAACTAATGCGATTCGTGGCGGTACAGCTACAGCGGATCAATTAGAGTTGGCACTTAAAAAAATAGGTCAAGCTGCTTTAGGTACTGATATTGACATTGATAAGTTTAAGCAAGCACTTAATGGTGTTGATGATGGTAAATCATTAAAAAAGGTGCAACAGGATTTATCACAAGTAGCGAAAGAAGCCAACAAAGCAGAAGATGCAGTTAATGATTTAGGAATTCAAATTAAAGATGTAGTTGCTGGTTTATCAATTGGTGGTGGATTAGCAGGTGCAGTAAGCCAGGCACTTGATGTATCAACACTAAATACAAAAATTGATATTACTTTTGATGTTCCAGAGTCATCCAAAAAAACAATTAAAGATGCGGTTAGAGAAATAGAGACGTATGGCATCGAAGGTGAAGAAGCCCTAGAGGGTGTACGTAGGCAATGGGCGTTAAACGCTAATGCTACCGACGAAGCAAACTTAAAAGTAGTAAAAGGTGCATCTTTAATTGCAAGTGCATACACTGGCATCGACTTTATTGAATTAATACAAGAAGTCAATGAAGTTGCAGGTGCATTAGAAATAAGCAACGAAGAAGCACTTGCATTAACTAACGCATTATTAAAAGCAGGATTTCCACCTGAACAATTAGACACAATCGCCGAATACGGACAGCAAATGCATGACATCGGCTTCACTGCACAAGAAATTCAAGCCATTTTTGAAGCGGGAATTGATACGAAAACGTGGAACATCGATAACTTGAATGACGGTGTTAAAGAAGCGCGTATTTTAATGGCTGAATTTGGATATGAAGTCGATAAATCCATGAAAGAATTATTATCTAGTGCTGGAATGAGTGCTGATAAGTTCCAAGCATGGGGGCAAGCTGTTGCAAGTGGCGGTAGTGAAGGTTCAAAAGCAATGGCTGAAATGGTTACATGGTTGGATACTATTGAAGATTCAACGGTTAAAAATGAAATAGCTGTAAAAGTGTTTGGGACAAAGTGGGAAGATCAGGGGCAAAATTTAATATCAGTTTTTAAAGGTTTAAACGATGTTCAAGATAAGACAACTCAAAATATGGATGAGTTAAATAATGCAATTGCACAAATGGATAGTAGCCCAGCGGTGTTAATGAAGCAAGCATTTGCAGATATAAAAACAGCATTAGAACCTGCGTTGTCTGTGATTGCAGAAATAGTTGCTAGTATTGCTAAATGGGCAAGTGAAAATAGTACATTAACTGCAATTATCGTAGCTGTTACATCGGCAATTGGTATGATAACAGCAGGAGCATCGCTATTAGCTCCAATCATAACGGCATTATCAACATCAGGGGTTGGTTTATCAGCTGTATTATCTGCTTTAACGGGACCAATTGGCTTAACTGTTGCAGCAATCACAGCTTTAGGTACAGCAATCACAGTTGCATACACACAATCTGAAAGTTTTAGAGAAAAGGTAAATGAAGTATTTACTGCTATTCAATCCATTATCGAAACCGTAATCAGTATAGTGGTTGAATATCTGCAAGAAAAACTGGAGACAATCAAACAATTCTGGGCTGAAAATGGCGAGCAAATAATGCAAGCTGTAGACAATGCATTTAACTTTATCAAGAGTGTTATAGAGTTTGTAATGCCTTTTGTTAAAGCATTAATAGAAGATACATGGAATGCTATTAAAAATGTTATTGATGGGGCATTAAATATTATTATGGGTGTCATTAAAACATTTAGTAGTTTATTAACAGGTGACTTCAGTGGTATGTGGGAAGGTATCAAGCAAATATTCTCAGGTGCTGTTGAAGCAATATGGGGACTATTACAATTGGGATTTTTAGGTAAAATCTTCAAAGTCATTAAAGGGTTTGGCGGTAAAGCAATCGATGTTATCACAGATATGGCAGGTAAATTTAAAGGTAAGTTTGATGATATTTTATCAAGTGCTAAATCAAAATTTGATGCTGTAAAAGATGCTATCATGACACCTATTAATAAAGTAAAAGATGGTGTAAAAGAGGCATTAGATAAAATCTTTGGATTCTTTAGAGATTTGAAACTACCTGAAATTAAAATTCCGAAAATCAAATTACCACATTTCAAAATCAAAGGAGATTTTAGTTTAAGTCCGCCAAGTGTACCTACATTTAGCGTCGATTGGTATGCTAAAGGCGGTATCTTAACGAAACCAACGATATTTGGAATTAATGGAAATAGTTTAATGGTAGGAGGAGAAGCAGGAAAAGAAGCAGTATTACCATTAACACAAAAAGTATTAGCTGGTATAGGACAAGGTATTGTACAAAATATGCAACACTCACAAAATATTTATATCCAACCTGCACCGATTATTTTAGATGGTCAACAAATTGGTGAGATTACATTTAACACCATTAATCAAAAAATGTATGCAACGACTAATATCACTGCACTAACAAAAGGGGTGCAACTATGATTATACAATTATTAGATGGGATTAAATACGATATTGGGGATTACTCACTTAAAAGGTTATACCACCATATTCCATCAATCAGCATGGTACATAATACTACTACTGCTAATGGAAGAGGTGGTTTATTATTTTTAGACAGCCAATATGGTGAGAGGATTATTACAGTTGAGTTATTATATCAAGCTACTGGTATATTCGACTATTATTTATTGCGTGATAAAGTAAATGCTTTATTCACAAGACCAGAACCGTATTATATCGTATTTAAAAACGAACCATATAAGCGTTGGTTAGTGAGGGTAAATAACAATTTTGAGTTACCACCTAATCAACAGATGGAAGCATTCACTATTGAATTTACGTGTGAAAATATTTTTTCGGAATCCATCGGCACAACGCTTGAAATGCAAAATAATAAAGAATGGGATGTTGGATTATTTGCATGGAATGATACTATCACATGGGATGATGATTTATCTTACACATTTACTAATAAAAACTTCAATGTAAAAAATCTAGGCAATGTAGATATTGATCCGAGAGAGCATGAGTTAATAGTTACTATCAAAGGTGATTTTCCTAACGGTTTAACAATGATTAATAATACTACTGAAGAAGTTTATCAGTATAATGGGAAATTAACTACTTCCGATACATTAATGATCAATGGAATTAGAACATTAAAAAATGGTATTTCCGATTTTGGTAGTACTAACAAAAAATTAATTACTTTAAGACCAGGTGAAAATAACATGACAATTTCAGGAGGTACTATGTCGAGTATCTCTTTTAATTTTCGCTTTTTATATAAATAGGAAAGGAGCAAGTAATATTGACTATTATATTACATGACACTGGTAATCCGATTAATCGTGACGAACGCAATAAAATCAATGAAAACTGGTCACGCATTATTGAAGGTTTAACAGATTTGCAAAGACAGATTTATATCTTATCGGGCGGTAAAGAAATCGATGAATTATTAGAACGTATTGATAAAGCATTAGAAGATGCTAATAATGCTACAACAGAAGTTAATAGTAAAATTGACGAAGCTACAAATTTAATAAATCAATTAGTGGATCTTATTAACGAATCTCAATTAATAATTAACAACGGGAATCAACTTATTAATGATGGAACTCAATTAATCGATACATTAACATCACTTAAAAGTGATTTGGAGCAGTTAAAAAGTCAAATAGAAGATATTGCAGATAGTGAAGCAGAGCGAATTGATAATGAGAATGACCGAATTGCAAACGAAGATGAACGTGTTATAAATGAACAAAATCGTATAAATGCTGAAGCACAACGTGATGCAGTTTTTAATAATCGGATACAACAAATTAATGAAGTATTGCCTAATATTTTGAATCTTGAAGGTCTTTCTTCATGGGAATCAGCAAAACAATATTATAAAAATAACATTGTTGAATTTAATGGATCCTCATATATAGCGTTAAAGGATAATAAAGGACAGACTCCACCTACTCTTCCAACAAAACTAAATGAATATTGGATGTTGTTAGCACAAAGAGGTGTTGATGGAGAAGGTTCTGTAAGTTCTGTCAATGGTAAGTCCCCTAACATTGATGGTAATGTCGAGTTAACAGCAGAGGACATAGGTGCAATTCCAATTTCTGAAAAAGGAGTCGTTGGCGGAGTTGCCCGTCTGAACGAAGACGGAAAAGTTGTAGATGCGAACGGAAATGAAGTCGAAGGAAAAGTTAAATCTGTGAACAATATTTTACCAGATGAAAATGGAAACGTTGAATTAAATCCTAGTGATATTGGGGCAGCAAGTAATACAGATTTGACATCTCTGCAGCAAACAGTTAATGAACACTTGGCTGATATTGAAAACCGACTAACAGCAGGGCAATCTGAAACAGTCGTACTCAATCGTGGCGATAATATTACAGAAGCTGAATTAGATTCTATAGTCAAAGCGATAAATTTTGAACCTCAAACAATTGTGAATCATGCTCCATTGTTTGATAATGGCGCATGGGAAATACACTCAAATGCTACCGTTATAGATTCTACAACATTAAGAGTAACTCCTACTGGTGATTTTCAACAATCTAAAATCGACCCTCTTTATTTAAAAGGAGATACTACTTATACTATTACTTATGAATTATCTGGAGTAGATAAAAATGTTTATGTAAATATAGGATTTTACGATTCAACCAAAACTGCTATTGGGTATGCCTATAGTGATTCCAATAAAGGCACAACCCAATTAACATTCAAAACACCTTCTAATCTTTCATATTGTAAGTTATTTGTGACTACGGAGACTAATAATGGACAAACGTATACTATAAAAAATATTAGTATAGTAGAAGGTTCTCAACCAAAACCTTTTGTTGCTAATGTAAAAGGTACACACAACCCTTCAATCATTAATAAAACAAATGGAACATATCTAACACTGTTAGGTACATTCCACGAAGGTGACGAAGTTTTCGTTGATACGGATGGAAAGTTGAAAGTTCGTAGGAAGTGGAAAGAGGTTGAGTTAACTGGTGATGAGGATTGGAGTATTCATTATAACTACAGTGATTATAAAGCAGTAAGATGTCCAGCATTGAAAAATGTCGTAGGTTTAGGTAGTGATTTTAAAGCAACAGGAGTAAAATTTAACGGACTTATTATAAGACCTAGAGGTACCGTAGCTTTTGGTACAGATGTAATAGTTAATACAGAAGATTATATGTATGTAACTATCTCTAATTCTGATAGCGGTTGGGGGCAAAACTATACTCCAACTAAAGAGGAAATACAAGCGTATTTTAAAGGTTGGAGAATGTCTACAGAGGGTGGAGATAAAAAGAATGGCGCATATAATGGAACAGGTAATAAATTATGGTATCCATTTACTAGATTAAATGAGACGTATAACCCTTCCTATGCTGTAATAGGTACAGCACCTACTTATGAGCCGAATCAAAATAACAGCGGAACATGGCAACCATACCGCTTAATCTACGAACTAGCAACCCCAACAGTAGAAACCATTCAAACAGTAGGTAATCTACGATTAGAGGAAGGCACGAACGAATTAACGCTAACGGAAGGTATCATTCGTAGAGAAATTACTAATCCAATTGTTTACGAAAACGGTTATTCATATACAAATTGGACTGCATATCCTAAAACCTTATTAAATTATAAATTAAATAAATTAATTGCAGTTTATAAAAACGGTGAAATAGATGACAATTGGAATGAAAGTGATTTTGAAGGATATGGAAAATACAGGCTATTTAAAAGAAATAAAATTGACCCAACAGCAGTTTATACAGTAGACTATATTCCACTTGAACCATACAAAATAACAGCACCTATCAAAACACTAACGATTGAATATACATCAAGTTTAGGTTCAGTAGTAGAAAAACTTGTAGAAGAATCTTCAGAACAAGGAAATCGTATCTCTGTTATTGAACGGGATATGGTGAGAAAAGGTGAAGGAGTTCAAATAATTAAACCTTTATTGTATGCACCATTCAAATACGTTAATGAATATATAGGCTTTGATGGATATTTTAAAAACTCCTTAGGTATGGTTTATGGTAATTTATTCATAAAAATAAATAATGAAGATGAAATAGCTGCTCATAAAAGTGTATTCACATTACCTAAAGGATTCAGACCATCTAAAACTATTATGACTGTAGGTATGGCTTATACGGATAACACAACAGGGTACCCTATACTTATAGCTATTACATCTAATGGTTCAGTACAGTTAGCTAATGCCTACGCTGTAGGTAAAAAAACATTTATAATTTCCTTTAGTTTTAAGGCGGAACAGTAAGGGAAGGTGGTTTCATGGCAAAGCATATTTTTGATAAAGATGGTTTCCACATAGGGGAATTTGTAAAAGGCGTGGTTATAGATGAAGGCGACCAAGTTATTGAAATAGAAATTCCGCATGGTGTATTCTATCAACCGAGATTGGTAGACGGTGAACTTGTAGAAGGTTTATCACAAGAAGAAATAGAAGCAATTAAAAATCAACCAAAAGAATTATCGATGGAAGAACAACTTGCATTAGCAATCGCTGAATTAGACGCACAGCGAGAACGAGATAAGACAGCAATTCAATTAGCAATCACAGAACTCGCTACAATGTTATTAGGAGGTGAGTGATTGTGGCATGGCTTTATTTCGATTTGATTAAGAAAAATCTTTGGAAATTAGAAAATGTTCCTCTAGTTTGGCGAGAACAAGTGAGACAAATGTTAGAAGCTGATGAAAACGCACAGTAATGCGGCGTTATTTTTACAACAAAATAGTCTCAAAGTGTTCAGTAATTAAAAAATGTTTTAATATTAAATTTTTATTATGAACTTAAAACAAATTAATAGTAAATTCGATTTATAAAATACATTAAAATTTCAATTTTATTAAGAAAGTAGAATTATTATGGGTATTCGATTTTGTAATTAGATTAATAGTTTTTTAATCTTTTGACTACACTTTAATATTGGAATATAATAATTAAAATGTTAAATATTTCAATATTAAAGTGGTGATTTAGTTGACATTTTCCGATTTCCCAACAGAAATTAGTATAGCAAGTTTAGTACCTGTTATTTTAGTACTTATTAAAAATGGTATTGATTCATTGCAAATGCAGACAGTTGAAAAGATTTTTTTAACTACTTCAAAAAAGTTATTATTACATTTAACAAATATAACTTTAATTTTTAGTTTAATTGGATTGTTTTTTTATTTGATTATATTATATGCTGATAAGAGTAAAAATTTTAGTTGGTTAGACTTTATACTTTTTGATGTTTTTGTAATTGGAATTGGAATAGTAACTTCTTTAATATCTAATACATGGATCAATTTTTTAGCGGTTAAAGTTCAATTTACATTTCAATATAAAAATGAGAAGTGGAGAATTATCAGAAGAGTTGATAAAAAGACCATGTTAATTGCAAGAAATCCTAATGAAACTCTATTTGTAAATGTTGAAAAAGTAAGAAATGAAATAATTACACGAGAATTGTATAAGGAAAAGAAATTATTGTTACAAAAATATGTTTTAAAATATAAAAAAATTAGTTATAGTATTTTGACTGTGCTAATTCTAACCTGTATTTTAATACCTTTTTTTAGTTTAATATCTTTATTTGGTATTGAAATACCTTTATTGAGTGATTTTATATCTTTTTTAAATAATAAACCATATGAAGTTATTTTAATAACTTCTTTTATAGTAATAATTTTAATTTATTTAGTATCCATTCAAATTCTAATGATTTATAGTAATAATCATGTGTTGTATGAATTATCAAATAATAAGCCTCAAAATAATAATGAAAACCAAGCACACTCTCAATAATTTGAGGGCGTTTTATTATGTAATTTAATTAGGTAGGTGATAATTTGATTTACGTTAAACGTGGTTTAGAAGCAGAACCACTCAATCACATACAAGCATTATCTATAGAAAAAGAGGTTAATGGTAGTTTTCAACTATCGTTGACCTCTTTTAATTATGCAAATAACCCAGCATATCCACTATTACAAGAAGAATCTATAGTTGTGGTTGAAGAATATGAGTTTCGTATAAAACAGATTCAAGAAAATCAATACAGCAAATCAATTACAGCTATCAGTACATTTTTTGATCTAAATGATGATCGGAAAGATGATGTGTTCGCGGGTACAAAATCATTTGTTGATTTTGCTACATGGTTATTTAATGGTACAGGATGGACTTTTACCACTGATATTGAAGAAAGCAGATATATCCCGGATTTCGGTAATGCTAATATTATTGCTTTAATTAATACACTATGTTCAACATTTGAATGTGAATATGAAATATTGCCGAATAAACGAGTTCATTTCGCTAAACAAATTGGTGGCAATTACGATTACCAATATCGATACAAGCACAACATCAAAGTATTAAATAAAACCGTAGACACATCAAATGTAAAAACATACATCGAAGGCTATGGTGCAGACGGTTTGTATGTAACTTATACGTCACAACTCGCAGATAATCCGCTGTTTGGAATTCGTAAAGCGGATCCGATTTATGATGATCGATTTACTCACGCAGATTCTTTGTTGGAACACATTAAGTCACAATTAAACGATATTCCGGCAGTAGCACTGGAATTGGATGTTGTGGAACTTACATCAAGAAATCTTGGTGAAACAATTTGGCTTATTTACGAGCCTATGGATATTGAATTATCAACTCGAATCATGAAGCAAACATTAGGATTAATTAACGGTCAATTAGCAACGACTAAAGTGGTTGTTGGTAATGTGCTTCCAAAAACAGCACAAGATTTATTGGTTCAGCAAAAAATAGAAATTAATGAAAATAAGAAGGAATTCCGTAGCAAAATTGAACAGACGAATGATCGCATTACTTTGGAAGTAGAAGAGTTGGGCGGCCAAATAGCACAGGTTAACGTTAAAGCAGACAATATTGAATTAACTATTAATAATCGTATAACTCAAGAAGTATCGGCATTGAACATTCGTGCTAATGGTATTGAAGCAAATGTTAGTAATGCACAAAGTCAAATAGCATCGTTACAGATTCAAGCAAATTCGATACAATCACAAGTGACAAATTTAGATAAAAACGTATCAACTCAAATCAAACAGCTAGAAGATGAAATTGAACTTAAAGTAGATGAGAGCGATTATACCGGTAATAAGATCATTAGTAAAATCAATTTGACTTCCACAACAGCTACAATACAAGCAAACAAAATCAACTTAGTAGGGGCTGTAACAGTTTTAAGTGACATAACAGGTAACCTTGGGACTATAACAGCTGGTAATATTTATTCAGCCAATATCAATATTTCTGAGGATGTTAAAATCGGAAACAATCTGCACCTCGGTTCATTATCTAGTTTTTCGACTAGTAAAAGAATTGTATTTAACAACTATGCGAATATTCGAGGAGGTGGAAGTGCTGCGAATGGCGATGGTTGGGGAATTGAGATTTCTGCTTCGATTGTAGAAATAGCAGGTGAGTTAATTGTAGATGGTGATGCTACTTTCGAGCAAGATTTAGAAATCGATGGAGATTTAATCTTCAACGGTGGCTCACAATGGAAACTAAATGCAAGCGGATCAAGATTATACTTTAGAAAAAACGGCAGTAATTTATTTTACATTGATACAAGTACAGGCGAGGTAGTACCACAATAAACTTTTAACAAAAGGAGTGATTAGTATGAATTATCAAGTACATTTAAACACTGGCCAAATTATAACACTTAATGGAGTAACAGATTTTAATGCAGCAACTTTTACACAAACATTAAACGATCGTCAAATCTACTTTGTAAATATTGGAGGTGCAATTGTTAATAAAAATACAATTATGTCAATTGTTCCAGTGAACGAAAGTGCAGAAAATGCAAATGAAAACGACTAATAACTCTTCATATGAAGGGTTTTTTATTTTTTGAAAGTAGGTGATTTTTTTGGAAACAGTAACGGTAGCTGAACAAATTGCTAATTCACAAGTCGTGTGGTCGATTCTATGTATTTTACTAGCTGGTTATGTATTATGGCACTCGAATAAACGGGAAACTAGATTACTTGATAATTTAAGTGAATTAACAAAGGCACAACAAGAACAAGCAAAAGCGATGCAAAAAATCAGCGAAAATTTGGACACGCTTGAAGGTCGAATGGACCGAATGGAAAAATACACATACAAAAATCAAAAGGAGTGTTGATTATATGGATTTAACAGTTATTTTTGTTATAGCAGTTGTGTTGGTGTCCATTATTTCAGCAGTGGTTGAGGTATGCAAAAAGACTTTTAATATTAAAACACGTTATTTACCGATTACATCCGTTGTAGTCGGTATTTTTGTTGCTATTTTAGTATGGCCGTTAACAAATTATTCGCTTTATTTAATGATTGTAGCAGGTATTATTGGGGGGTGACAGCAAGCGGATCATTTGATTTAGCTAAGGCTATGAAGGGTGATAAAAAATGAGCGTAACAACAACTTGCCGTGACATTAACGAATTATTACCGGTCGCTCAAACTGCTTGCAAGTTGCTATTTCAAGAATGCTATAAAGCGGGGATTCGAGATATTTTTATTACAGAAACTTACCGAACGCAGGAACGACAAAATTATTTATATCAGCAAGGTCGCAGTCGTCCAGGCTCAATAATCACATGGACCTTAAACAGCAGACACACAAGCCGCTTAGCGTGGGATATCGCAGTAGCACCACCTAAAGCTCTTTACGATGTGAATACATTAAATAAAGTCGGCGCCATTGCTCGAAAGCTGGGCATTACTTGGGGTGGAGATTGGGTCGGCAGTGTGGATCGTCCTCATTTTGAAGTACCCCCATCTTGGACGATGCCAAAAGGTTATAAATTAGAAGGTACGGTAATTGTGCCAACAACAAGTAATTTAAAAGTGCAGCTAATTGTGGAAGATAAACAAATTAAGGAGGAAACGAAAATGTGGGACCCAAAATCACCAACAATGTATACAGAAGCTGAAAATTTCATTGAGCAAGCTGTGAAAGATGGTATTATTCAAAAACAACATTTAGATGATCTAAGAAATAGGAAAATGACAACCGACAGATTACTAGGTTTGTATATTACGATTGAACAACGAAGAAATAAATAATATACTAAATGCTACGGTCGGCGAAGCATTTAAAACACTCATAATGTGTTAGACATGTTGCACAAAATTTTTTACTCGTTTAACACTTATTTAAAAAAATAACACAAAAATAACATTTATTCCGAAATTAATTAAAAAAATACGAAATGCAACTTTCTGTAAATGCTTAAAAATCCTTGATATAATAAGATTTGTGAAAAAATATGAAAGGGTGCGAAACGATGAACGCTTATGAAGAATATATGAAAGCCATCGTGCAGCCAATGCGTCAAGAATTGGTGGACGTTGGATTTAAAGAATTAACAACAGCAGATGAAGTCAATGAATTTATGGCAACAGCGAAAGGGGTATCGCTTGTTGTGATTAACTCCGTATGTGGTTGTGCGGCTGGAAGTGCACGTCCAGCAGTAAGAGAAGCAATTAAAGAAATCAAACCAGATCACTTAGTGACGGTATTTGCTGGACAAGACCGCGAAGCAACAGCGGCTATGCGTGCATACTTTGAAGATATTCCGCCAAGCTCCCCATCCATTGCTATTTTACGTGATGGACAATTAGAATACTTTATTCCAAGAGAACAAATTGAAGGTTTTTCAGTGGAACAAATCCGTGACCATATTACGGGCGTGTTAAAACAAGCATGCGGAAAGTAATTGTGACGACAGCAGGTAGGCCAGATGAAGAGTCTTTTCAGTTGGCAAAACAAATTAGCGAAGAACTTCATGTTCGTTATGTTCCGCGAAAGAAACGTTCTGTTGCGAAAATCGGCAATCTTTATCAAGCCAATGTGATTGTTGCCGGGAAAAATCGGTTCGAGTATTATGTGAAAGGCTCTTCAACGCCTTTCTTTTTTCATCCTGATACGGCCGCTTTTCGTTTGAAGCGGTTAGAGAGAGGGGAAACGGAGCCGTTTATTGAGTCTTGTGGGCTGCAACCTGGCGATTCATTTCTTGACTGTACATTAGGAATTGGTTCAGATGCGATTATTGCTTCTTTTGCTGTTGGCGAAAGTGGAAAAGTGGTAGGTGTGGAAGTAGATCCTATCATTTCTTATCTTGTCCGGAGAGGATTAAAAGAATATGAAACGACAGACCCAGTGCTAAAACAAGCGATGGAGCGGATTCAGGTTATTCATGCTGAGGCAGTTGAATTTTTAAAGAAGCAGCCAGATAGTACCTTTGATGTTGTATATCTTGATCCGATGTTTGAGGAGACCATTGAAGAATCAAATAACTTTGAATCACTAAGAGAAGTCGGCAGCCATCATCCATTAACGGAAGAATGGGTGAAGGAAGCGTATCGTGTGGCGAAAAAGCGGGTGGTGTTAAAAGCTCATTTTCGTTCAACTCATTTTGAAGACTTGGGTTTTGAGCGAAAAGTGCGCTTGACATCGAAATTCCACTACGGGGTATTAGAAAAAATTAATTGCTGATTACAGCAAGTGTATAAAGTATAAAAAGAGCGAATATGGCAAGTTCGTTCTTTTTTGTGTGGAAATTTTTTTGGTGCGGATGGGGAGTCGCTTGTGCGTATGGGAGACCAACTTGTGTAGATAAAGTATTCACTCGTGCGTATGAGAAATCAACTAGTGCAGATAAAGTATTCGCTTGTGCATATGGTATCTTAACTTGTGTAGATGAAGTATCCGCTTGTGCGTATGATATTTCATCTTGTGTAGATAAAGTATTTACTCGTGCGTATGGGAAATCAACTAGTGCAGATAAAGTGTTCGCTCGTGCGTATGGGAAATCAACTAGTGCAGATAAAGTATTCGCTTGTGTATATGGTATCTTAACTTGTGTAGATAAAGTATTTACTTGTGAGTATGGGATTTCATCTTGTGTAGATAAAGTATTTACTCGTGCGTATGAGAAATCAACTAGTGCAGATAAAGTGTTCGCTTGTGCGTATGGGAGACCAACTTGTGTAGATAAAGTATTCACTCGTGCGTATGGAATCTCAACTAGTGCAGATAAAGTACTCCCTCGTATATATAGCATCCCAACATGTGCAGAAGAAGTCCTCACTCGTGCGTATAGGAACAAGCTTTCACGTGCGAATGGAGCAGTATAACTTGTATTGATCAAATATTCACCAAGCTCCAAATAGAAGTTTCCAATCTACTTTTACACATTTACTAAGCGTATGTTCATTCATTTTCCATATAAAAAGACACTCGTCCATCATTGTGATTGAGTGTCTTTTTGTAATTGTTCCATTTTTTGCTTAAACCATTCTTCTACTGTTAACCCACTGGATTGAATCTCTCTTTGTAGTTGTTCATAGTACAATTCAGCAACTTTTATTGTAAATATTCTATTTTTCTTCATGATTTCCCCCTAATCGATGCGTAATGAAGAATTCATCGAAACATGATGTCGCCAACACGCTTTTATTTTCGCTAGATCCAAATCGGTGCGTTATGAAAAAATTCATCAAAACTCTCCAACAACGAATGTAGTTGATGCAGGCTTGCGATTGAATCGGTGCGTTATGAAAAAATTCATCAAAACTCTCCAACAACGAATGTAGTTGATGCAGGCTTGCGATTGAATCGGTGCGTTATGAAAAAATTCATCAAAACTCTCCAACAACGAATGTAGTTGATGCAGGCTTGCGATTGAATCGGTGCGTTATGAAAAAATTCATCAAAACTCTCCAACAGACAATTCTTTTAATCTTTCCTTCACTCTTCTTTTCCGATAAAGCATGTTGCCAGTTTCTGCGATGTTTTCAATCATACCTTTATTGGCGAAAGCTCCGAATAGTATGCCGGCAATTGGTATCGCTTGGAAGAATTTTTTCCAACCAAATTGATCACGGAACGTATAAAACACTTCTTGCCATCCTTTTAATTGCTGGATTACATCCGTAGAGAATTGTTTATCCATTTCCGACAATTCTTTTAAGATGGCTTCCTTTCCAACAATATCTGCATTTGCAAATTGCAAACATTTCACGATAAATATGCGTTCTATCTTATCATTTGGATCGTATCCATGAATTATGGCAATTTCCTGAAGGGTTTTCAAGGAAATTCCCAATATCACAGGAATATCGATGACAAGAGTAAATAATCCGCCTACTCCCGTTGAAGCTCCTTGCACCGTTGCAATCGCTGCGCGGTTTTTCGAAAGCTGCTCGGAAATCTTTTTCATCTCTTCAATCGGTAAATTTCGAATCTCTTCTATCGAGTGGATATTTTTAACAGAGGAATGTTGATTGATTCTTTTAATGATAGCTTGTTCACTAACTAAATATTTTCCGCCTGTTTGAATGTAGCTTCCTAATTCATCCACTAATTCAGCAACTTTATTTTGAATCCATTTTGGTGTCAATTTATCTAAAATTTTAAAGGGGATTCTACCGATTTTTTCCCAAAAAAATAAATCTTTTTGTTTCTTTTCCCATGCTTCAATCTCTTGTAAATAGGCCAATAATTGCTCTTTTGTTTCCAATATTCATTCTCCTATTCGTTTTTACCATACATTATTTGTAGCGGTTTCCTATTTATACGAGTTCCTTTTCGAAAAAGTTTCGACAGAAGGATTATTAAAAAAAACCGAGAATATGTATGTAGAAGAGGAGTGGTAGAAATGTTTAAGATTTTTGTGACGAGTAAAATTAGTGATTCAGCATTAAACATATTAAAATCTGTGGGTGAAGTGGAAGTTTGGGAAAAGGAAGAAACGTTGAATGGGCCAGCGTTACTCGACAAAATAAAAGATCAAGAT
The DNA here is from genome assembly GCF_038004345.1 of Ureibacillus sp. FSL W8-0352. Lineage (NCBI taxonomy): Bacteria > Bacillati > Bacillota > Bacilli > Caryophanales > Caryophanaceae > Ureibacillus > Ureibacillus sp. FSL W8-0352. Next base: position 515,014 of record NZ_JBBOQT010000001.1, read on the forward strand.
GCCGTGCTTTCGATGGTCAACAATTTCATTACAGATGACATTTTACAACAAGCATCAAAGTTAAAAGTTATCGGCAATTGCGGTGTTGGCTATAACAATATCGATATTGCTTCTGCAGAAAAACGTGGCATCGTCGTAACAAACACGCCAGATGTTCTAAATGATGCAACGGCAGACCTTACATGGGCACTGATTCTTGGAATAGCAAGAAGAATTGTTGAAGCCGATCATTTCGTTCGGGAAGGGAAGTTTACCGGCTGGCTTCCGCATTTATTTATCGGCAATATGGTATATGGAAAGAAATTAGGCATCATAGGGATGGGGAGAATTGGGTCAGCTGTATGTCAAAGAGCAAAAGGGTTCAATATGAAGGTTTACTATTATAATCGAAATCCGCTGCCGAAAGAAAAGGAACAAGAATACAATGCACAATATGTCGATTTGGAAACGTTGTTAAAAGAGTGCGATTATATCACAATCCATGCACCATTAAATGAAGAATCCTATCATTTGATTGGGCGAGAAGAATTACATCTCATGAAAAAAGATGCTTATTTAATTAATACATCCCGTGGGCCATTAGTTGATGAACAAGCGTTATATGAACATTTAAAAGAAGGAAAAATCGCTGGGGCGGCACTCGATGTGTACGAACATGAACCGAAAATTGTGGAAGGGTTATTGGCATTAGATAATGTCATCTTGCTTCCTCATATTGGCAGTGCTACATATGAAACGAGAACAAAAATGGCGGAACTCGCTGCGAACAATATTGCCAATGTGTTATCGGGTAAAGAACCGATTACGCCTGTGACGAAAGGTTTGGAAATATGAGAGTTTTAGTTGCACCGGATTCCTTTAAAGGCTCTCTTTCATCTATTGAATTGTGCCAAACAATTCGCCATGGGATGAACAACGTCATGGATGCAGAAGTAATCGAAGTTCCGATTTCTGATGGAGGAGAAGGTTTTTTAGAAAGCATCTGTTCTGTGCATTCATTCCAAGTGGAGTTGGTAAACGTCAAAGATCCGTTGGGGCGAACGATTCAAGGAAAAATGGCGTTTGACTTACAAAAACGAATGGCGTTTATCGAGATGGCAAAAAGTACAGGGTTAACACTTGTATCGGAAGATGAACGAAATCCCTATCAATCATTTAGCTATGGGGTAGGAAATTTTATTTTATATGGTTTAGATAAAGGCTGTCGTACCTTTATTATCGGCCTTGGCGGTAGTGCTACGAATGATGCGGGTGTTGGGATGCTTTTGGAATTGGGCGTGTCGTTCAGAGATGTTCACAATAAACCTGTAGAAATTGAATCATTAACGGATATCCAAAAAATTGCTTCACTTGATTTACAAAAGATTGATCCGAGGCTATTTGAATGTGAATTTATTTTGGCGACGGATGTAAATAATCCTCTTTGTGGAGAGCGGGGGGCGACTTTCGTATTCGGACCGCAAAAAGGCATTGCCAAAGAGCGTTTAAACGAAATTGATGGAATCCTTGAACATTATGGAAACGTATTAGAAAAAGAATTTCGTAAGGAGATTGTAAGTCGCGAAGGCGTTGGTGCTGCTGGGGGAATTCCTGCATCTTTTTTGGCACTTTTTAAAACGCAAATTAGACAAGGCATTGACATATTAATTGAATATTTACAATTAGATCAGTTGCTTCCTACGGTGGATTTTGTCATCACAGGGGAGGGGAAGCTAGATCATCAAACCCTTAATGGAAAAGTAATCAAAGGAATTTGTGAACTTGCCAATCTGCATCATATCCCAGTTGTGGCGGTTTGCGGCAATATTGAATTATCGAGAAATGAAATAAGAGAATTAGGATTAGCCGCGGCTTTCTCAATATGTAAAGGACCGAGTTCGATAGAAGAATCAATGAAAGATGCAAAACAACTTGTGTTGGAACTAGTTGAGAATATCGCGGAGTTGCTGAGAATTTAAGTGTAACTGCACTGCTACTCTCAAAGATTCATAGCAGTGCTCCTCCAATAAACAAAAAAAGCCACGAGACGCAGCTTTTTTCAAGACTTATTTAGAAAAGCAGAATGAAGTTAAGTATCCTAAATAAAGAACAAGACCAATGGCAATAGTAATTGAGGCCATTCCTTATCCCTCCCTAATAGAAAACAATAGTCGATTCCCTAGTAATTTTACTATGAAAACTTAAATTAGGAAACCTTTTTCATAGAAAATCGTAAATAATGATAGTAGATTTATATAGAAAGCTGGTGAGGTCCTTGAAAAAGTGGTGGCAAAAAGTACTCGTATTTACCGTTGCCTTATTAACATTAGGGTTCATTACGCCTGATCATTCCATTTGGGATGTATTAGAAAATGGACAAGACTCGAATCGAACGCCTAGTTCCGATTATAAAAATGTTGAAGAAGCAAATGAAAGTATTGAAGAATCTTATGATCCAATTGATGCAATTATTCAACTTGCACGTGAACAATCATACATAAAATTTGGTTCAAAAATTACGCCGGTGATTGAAGATGAATTCGAACAACAGATTTTCCCAAATATAGAAAGAATTATTTCTACTACCTTATCAAATTTGGATGATGAATCAAAACGTTATTTAACAATTTCTGAAAAACCGGGCGGAAATTATTCTGAAAAAATATTTCATATTACGGATGGTATAAGCGGAAAAGACTTACTTCGATTCCATGTTCGTACGGAAAAGCGTCCTCAAGAAGGATATTATTACAACTTCCATTATCATACTCACGAGGATCACTTTGCATCCCATCATACGATTGGGGATATTTACTATTCTAAAAATACTCCACCTAAATGGCTTTCTTAATATCCAATACCACCTAAAAATGGGTGGTATTTTTTTATTTTCAAAAATTGGGGTATATTGTCAAAAATACCTATTTTATTTTATATCCAATTTCTTTAAAAATAGGCTAAACAATACTACTATTATACCGATATGTTATTATGTCAAGGAGGTCTTTAGTAGTGTTGTTGAGTAACTTGATTATTAGGATAAATGGCGCTGTTGATGCATTAGATTATGGTACAGCTCGTAGATACATAGAGGAAAACTTTGATACTGTTTATGAAAATAGACATTTGCTTAACAGTAATGCTCGGGAAATTCTTTTATTTGTTCAGCAGAAATTTGAATCGGTGGAACAAACGTTAACAAAAGATGAATTACATGCCATTACTGTCATTAATACTTATGCAAGTCGATTCGATATTAGCGGATTAAAGATATTTTTAAGAGAAAAAGAACAATTATTATTAAGGGAAAATACACTAAAAAATTTGAATAACGATGCAAAAATATTGTTATCAATGATGGGAATGATAAAATGAAATAGTTCCAATGAGGATATTTGGTAAAAGACAAATGGAGAAGCTGATTCGAGTTCATTGAATCAGCTTTTCGTTTTTTTTATTGTTAATTTGTAAAGCAAAGGGTTGTTAAGTATATTGTATATAAAATAAGTCCGATACCAATTAAAAAATCTGCATCCATTATAATCCCTCCGATTGAAGATATGTTTAGAAAGTAATTATATGCAACATTTTACAAATCCATTCATTTTTCATTTTGAAACCAATCTTTTTTCTTTTATGATATGATAAGAAAAGTTCTTTTTTCGATGACGCAATATTATTTCATAAATTGCTGTAAGTTTGGAAAAATGATTACGAACTAGAATTTACATAGATGGGAGTGTATTGATATGCGCCATCCTGAGTATGCGTATTTAGATTTATTGCAACATATCTTAGATACGGGAGTGAAGAAAGAAGATCGAACAGGGACAGGAACAATCAGCATTTTTGGTTATCAAATGCGCTTTGATTTAAGCAAAGGTTTTCCATTATTAACTACGAAGCGCGTACCTTTTAAACTGATTGCTAGCGAATTGTTATGGTTTATTAAAGGAGATACAAATATTCGCTATTTACTCGAGCATAATAACCACATTTGGGATGAATGGGCGTTTAAAAAGTGGGTTGAATCAAATGAGTATAATGGACCGGATATGACCGACTTCGGATTACGTGCAGCAAAGGATGAAGAGTTTGCAAAAGTGTTAGATGAGCAAATGAAAATCTTCCATGAAAAAGTACTAACGGATGATGAATTTGCAAAAAAATATGGTGAATTAGGTCCGGTATATGGAAAACAATGGAGAAGTTGGCCTAATGACAACGGTGAAACGATTGACCAATTAAAAAATGTGATTGAGCAAATTAAGCGAAATCCAAATTCCCGCCGATTAATTGTCTCTGCATGGAATCCAGCTGAAGTGGATGAAATGGCGCTGCCACCTTGCCATACGTTATTCCAATTTTATGTGGCAGAAGGGAAATTATCATGTCAACTATATCAACGTAGTGCAGACGTGTTTTTAGGTGTGCCGTTTAATATTGCTTCTTATGCATTGTTGACGCATTTAATCGCTCATGAATGCGGACTTGAAGTAGGAGAGTTTATTCATAGCTTTGGCGATACACATATTTATTTAAATCATATAGAACAAGTGAAGGAACAGCTTTCTAGAGAACCGAAAGCCCTCCCAACGCTAAAAATTAATCCTGAGAAAAAATCGGTATTTGATATCGAGTTGGATGACTTGTCGATTGAAGGGTATGACCCACATCCAACCATCAAAGCGCCTGTAGCAGTTTAAGAGTAATAATGGATTTGATTTGATAAATGCCACAAAAGAATGGAAAACTTCCAACTTCCATTGCTTTGTGGCTTTGTTTGCTACAATGAAATATAAGAGAGAGTATTTGAAGGAAATGAGTTAATTCAATCACTAGTGTCGCATAAAAAATATCAATAGACATAATAAATCTGAATTTTCTGTAACTATATTTTTCCAAAAAAAAAATCCTTTATAATGGTTGGGTGGTAGTAAACCATCCAAATCCAATACAAAGGACAAAAACAAGGATAAGTTTACACGAAAAATATCATTTGAACAATGGTTTTCACCAATTCATTTCAACTTATTTGACGATATGGTGAAAGCCTATCAATTAGATTACTATACAAAGAAGCTTTATATGGCTTCATTTATGAAACTGCTTTTGTATGCCCAACTCCATGAAACCGATAGTTTGCGAGCTTTAAGTGACGCTGTTTTTTCTGAAGAATTACAACGTGCAACAGGTCTTCCGTCGATTAGCTTTTCCCAATTAGGAAGACGAATCAATGCCATTCCAACAGTTTTCTTTCAATCGATTTTTCTTGATTTAGTGGCTCAAATTCATGAGAAAACACATTTTCAAAAGCGAAGAAAGCTGACAACGACACTAAAAATCATTGATTCGAGTACATTGCCACTGAATTTGACGAACCACAAATGGGCAGAGTTCCGAAAAACAAAATCGGGCGTGAAGCTTCACTTGCGTCTTGTATTCATGGAAAAAGGACTTTCTTATCCCGACAAGGCCGTACTGACAAACGCAATCGAACATGATCGTGGTCAATTAGAGGTATTCATTGATCATCAAGAATGCCTGTACGTGTTCGATCGGGGATACTTAGATTATGAGCGATTTGACCGTATGACGGATGATGGGTATTTCTTTGTTTCACGTTTACGAAAAAACGCTGTCGTCCGTGTGTTAGAACGATTTTCGTTACCTGAAGATTCGCCTGTATTCTCCGATGAAATGGTGGTGATTGGAACCACGCAAAATCGTTCTGAAAACGCGTTCCGTCTCATCAAATTGTTGGATACAAAAGGAAATGAACTTTATTTACGGACGAATCGTTTTGATATGGATGCAGATGAAATCGCCGAAATCTATAAGTCACGTTGGGCCATTGAACTCTTTTTCAAATGGATGAAACAACACTTGAATATCAAGAAGTTCTACGGCCACAGTGAACAAGCCGTACACAACCAAGTATACGTAGCGATGATTGTATACTGTTTAAATGTGTTAGCTCAGTTGAACACGAATAGTGACCGAAGTACGTTACAAATAAGTCGATATTTGAAAGCAGCTTTATGGAAATCTGCACACATTTGGTTACGGAAAATCGAAAGGAAGAGCGTTCCTTAAAGGTTGATTTGTCGTTGTTGCACTCGTCTTAAGCTATAGGTAATTACTACCTTTATTTAGGTGTTTCGTTTTTCGCTAATTTTCCAGAAAAATAAAATCTGAAATTTCAAAATTTATTTATGCGACGCTAGTGAATAATGATTTATCATTAAAAATCAAAATAATAGTAAATATGTTAGCAACAACAATCGGAGTAATTTTAGGTGCAGTTGTTGTAAAAAGAGAAACAAGAATAGATAAATCAAAATGAATCCTTTCCATGAAACCTTTTGTATAATTAATTAAACATTATGCATAAATGACTAGTATGTATGAAGAAATTTTACTGAAAATCATGGAATCAAGGTAAAAATAAAATGAAATTTAAAATAGGAGAGAGAACATGATTTCACTAATTGTAGCACATGACAATAATCGAGTAATTGGATATAAAAATCAAATGCCTTGGCATTTACCTGGGGACTTAAAATATTTTAAAGAAAAAACAATGGGAAAACCAATTATTATGGGGAGAAAAACATTTGAATCGATCGGACGGCCTTTGCCTGGGAGAAGAAATATTGTGATAACTAGAAACAAAGAATATACTCATGAAGGGATTGAAGTGGTTTCAAGTTTCGATGAAGCATTGAAACTTGCGGGTGATGCTCAGGAGATCATGGTTATCGGCGGAGAACAAATCTTTAAACTTGCATTGCCGATTGCAGATCGATTGTATATTACACTTATTAATCATGAATTTAAAGGTGATACATACTTTCCGGCATACGGTGAAGAATGGAAAATCGTTTCATCAAGTGAAGTTTTTAAAGCCGATGAAGGATATACGTTTCAATATTTAGTTTATGAAAAAAAATAACCAGATGATTAAAGGAGCGTCTAAGAATTTGGCGCTCTTTTTGTAATGATGAAATTGTCAATTATCAAAAAAATGGAACTTCAAAAAATCTACTTCTGAATAATATTTAATAATAGTATCTGTTAGTTTTCTAATATACTTTTCGTTTTACGATGTACTTTAACAAGTACATACTCTTTCCTCCACATTTGAGTTAATAGCAATGAAACGTTCTCCATCCTTTTCAAAAAAGACCAGCTCCATCCTTTTCCTTGAATTCCCAACTTTTGAACATAATGTTTTCATCTGCTTATTTCATTCCCTCATTTTCAGGTGTAGTAATATACCAAATAGAAACACCTACAACTTCAATTTTCTCATTTTTCTATTGCTCCTTTTGGGGTGATATTGTCCGATTGAAAAGAGTGGATAAGAAATTTATTGAACAAAATGATTGAAAGAAATATAATAAAAACAATTGAAAATAATCTTAATTTTTTCAAAATTTTCTCCTTCATGTTTTAATTTTCTTCTTTAGGGTATTAAGGAATTTGATTCATCGATGACGGTGATGGTATGATTTTCACTATTTCATCATACATCATCATTAGTTTTGGAATGGAAACGTTTTTCAGAATATTAATATAATAATTTATTTTTCTAATAAAAATTTAGTATAAAACTATTCTATTACACATATTTTTAAAATATAGATATATTTAGTTGCTAAAAAGATAAAGGAGGACTCACAACATGTCAAAAGTTTTTACATCTTTTGATGAAGCCATCCAAGACTTGAAAGATGGGGATACCATTATCGTTGGTGGATTTGGATTATGTGGCATCCCTGAAAAAGCGATTGAAGCCATTTTAAGAAAGGGAACAAAAAATTTAACGGTTGTCAGCAATAACTGTGGTGTAGATGATTGGGGACTTGGATTGCTGCTTGTTAATAAGCAAATCTCTAAAATCATTGCTTCCTATGTAGGGGAAAATAAAACCTTTGAACAACAATTTTTAAATGGGGAAATTGAAGTTGAATTAACACCTCAAGGTACACTAGCAGAAAGAATTCGTGCTGGAGGTGCCGGTATTCCAGCGTTCTATACAGCAACAGGAGTTGGGACACCTATTGCAGAAGGAAAGCCAACAAAAGTATTTGATGGAAAAACGTATATCGAAGAAAGAGCAATCGTGGGTGATTTTGCATTTGTAAAAGCATGGAAAGGCGATAAATTAGGAAACTTAGTTTACCGGAAAACAGCAAGAAACTTTAATCCTTTAGCTGCAATGGCTGGAAAAATTACGATTGCAGAGGTAGAAGAACTGGTTGAAGTAGGGGAATTAGATCCTGATCAAATTCATACGCCTAGCGTCTACGTTCAACGTATTTTAGTTGGCGACCACTACGAAAAACGGATTGAAAGAAAGACAACGCGAAAAAAAGAGGAGGTTTATTAAGATGACTCTCACAACTAGAGAGAAAATTGTGAAACGCGCTGTGAAAGAAATAAAAGATGGCATGAATGTTAATCTTGGTATCGGTATGCCGACGCTTGTCGCCAATGAAATTCCAATCGATTATCAAGTGTTATTACAATCTGAAAATGGTTTACTTGGTATTGGTCCATATCCGACAGAGGATGAAGTGGATCCGGATTTAATAAATGCAGGTAAAGAAACGGTAACTGCTGTAAAAGGCGCAGCATTTTTTGATAGTGCTGAATCCTTTGCCATGATTCGCGGTGGACATATTGATTTAGCGATTTTAGGTGGAATGGAAGTGTCTGAAAAGGGTGATTTGGCTAACTGGATGATTCCAGGAAAAATGGTAAAAGGAATGGGCGGTGCGATGGATTTAGTGCAAGGGGCGAAACGCGTCGTTGTAATCATGGAGCACTTGTCCAAAAAAGGAGAGCCAAAAGTACGAAAAGAATGTACTTTGCCGCTTACAGGTCAAGGTGTAGTGGACCGTTTAATTACGGAATTAGCTGTATTTGATTTCACGGAAGAAGGAATGGTTTTAATAGAAAAATCAAAGGACATTTCCTTGGAAGAATTAAAGAGCAAAACAGAAGCTGAATATAGCATTTCACCAAATCTTATAGAGTGGTAAAAAATTTTTTGTTGAAATTTATATGTTTTATGTCATAAAATTCTAAGAAAATAAATATATTTCTATTAGCGCTTGGTTCAAACGTGAAACCGAAAGGCGGAAAAAAATGAAAAAATCAGTTAAAGAACGAATTTTAGAAACTTCATTGCACTTATTTCAGGAACATGGTTATCACGGAGTCACGGTAGATAAAATCGTCTTAGAAGCGGGAACATCGAAAGGCGGATTTTATCACAATTATAAGTCAAAAGATGAGTTGCTATATGAAATCCATGATGTATTTATTTCCTATGTGATAGAAAAAGCGGAACTTTCCTACACGGAGAATAAAACGCCGATTTCTAGATTATCCGCCATACTGAATTCATTCATTAAAGTTTTTGACATGTATAAACCGTACATTACAGTTTTTTACGAAGAAAGCGCTTATCTAAATCATGAATTTAAACAAGTTATCAATGAAAAACGAGATCGCTATCGAAAGTTGCTTGAAAAGGTGATTGTTGAAGGGCAAGAAAGTGGAGATTTTCGAAATGAATTGCCAGCCAATATTGTTACAATGGCGATTATCGGCATGATCAATTGGACTTACAAATGGTTTAAGCAAGATGGACCAATGACTATGGAAGAAATTACAGCCATTTTCAAAGATTTAATCCTCCGCTCAATTGTCACAGAGCAAGGATTGGTTGAAGCCAAACAATTAAATCAATTAATAGAATAATCATAGGTCAAAAACAAACCGACTAGTCGGTTTTAAAATAGGGGGAAATGTTCATGAATTTCGAATTAACAAAAGAACAATTAATGATTCAAGAAATGGTGAGAGATTTTGCAGAAAAAGAAATTAAACCGTATGCAAGAGAACATGATGAAAATTCCACATTCCCAATTGAAACATTTAAGAAAATGGGTGAACTTGGACTACTAGGTATTCCGTTCCCGGAAGAATACGGCGGTTCAGGAGGAGACACGATTTCTTATGCGATTGCGGTTGAAGAAATCGGAAAAGCTTGTGGCGGTACAGGACTAAGTTACGCTGCTGCCATCAGTTTGGGTGCATCACCTATCTATTATTTCGGAACAGAAGAGCAAAAGCAAAAATGGCTTGTTCCAATGGCGAAAGGAGAAACACTTGGTTCCTTTGGTTTAACAGAACCAAATGCTGGATCTGACGCAGGTGGTACTCAAACGAAAGCTGAACTAGTTGGTGATGAATATATCATCAACGGTGAAAAGCAATGGATTACGAATGCTGGATACGCTAGACAAGTAATTGTAACAGCTGTAACAGGTAAAAGAGAAGATGGAAAGAAAATCATCACCTCTCTGATTGTTCCTACTGATGCTCCTGGTGTAAAAATTCGTTGCGATTATGACAAAATGGGTGTTCGTGCATCTAACACTTGTGAGATTGTATTAGAAAATGTTCGTGTCCCAAAAGAAAACGTGTTAGGAGATCCGAAGCGAGGATTTAGCCAATTCTTACAAACATTAGATGGCGGACGAATTTCCATTGCAGCTCTTTCTGTAGGGATTGCTCAAGCCGCTTATGAAAAAGCGTTGAAATATGCAAAAGAAAGAGTTCAGTTTGGCCAACCGATTTCTAAATTCCAAGCCATTCAGTTTAAATTAGCTGACATGGCAATGGAAATAGAATTAGCTCGCAACATGGTATATAAGGCAGCATGGTTGAAAGACAACAATAAACCATTTGGAAAGGAGGCAGCAATGGCAAAACTTTTCGCATCGGAAATGGGCTTTAGAGTGTGTAACCAAGCTATTCAAATTCACGGTGGCTATGGTTACATGAAAGAATACGATGTGGAAAGACATTTACGTGACATTAAATTAATGGAAATTGGTGAAGGAACTTCTGAAGTTCAAAGATTAGTAATATCTAGATTAATAGGTTGCTAAAAAATTTCGAAGGAGGAACTGAATGGCTGATCTTGTTTATAAAACTATTGGTCAATTGTTGGAGGAGCAAGCGGAGAAATATCCTAATAAGGAGGCAGTTGTCTATTCAGACCGAGACTTACGATTAACGTATAAAGAATTTGATGCTTGGTCTAATCAAGTAGCAAAAGCACTCATGGCCCTTGGAATTGAAAAGGGTGATCATATCGCCGTTTGGACAACAAACGTACCAGAGTGGGTAGCATTACAATTTGCTACTGGCAAAATGGGTGCTCCGCTCGTAACGGTCAATACAAATTACCGAACTGCAGAACTTGAATATTTATTAAAGCAATCCGATTCCAAAACGCTCATTTTAATTGAGCAATATAAAGACCATCGCTTCATTGATACAGTTTACGAAATTTGCCCTGAATTAAAAACTTGTAAACCTGGGGAATTGAAATCAAAACGCTTACCGATGTTGAAAAATGTCATCATCATAAGCGAAAACCAATTCGACGGAGTATACAACTGGAGTGACGTCATTAAACTGGCAGATCAAGTGTCGGATGAAGAATTAGAACAAAGAAAAGCTTCTCTTCACTATGATGATGTCATTAATTTACAGTATACTTCCGGAACAACAGGATTCCCGAAAGGTGTTATGTTAACACATTACAATATCGTAAACAATGCCATTAATATTGCAGAAAGTATGAAGCTGACTAATGAAGATCGCCTATGCATTCCAGTTCCGTTCTTCCACTGTTTCGGATGCGTCATTGGAACATTGGCCATTGTAAGCGTTGGCGGTACGATGGTGCCGATTCAAGAATATAATCCAATGGAAGTTTTAAAAACGGTGGAGAAAGAAAAATGTACTGCCTTACATGGTGTACCAACGATGTTTATTAGTGAATTGAATTTACCTAATTTCGATGAATTTGATTTATCATCACTACGTACAGGTGTAATGGCTGGTTCCAACTGTCCTGAAGAAGTAATGAAAGCTGTTATTCAAAAAATGAATATGAAAGATATTACGATTTGCTATGGACAGACTGAATCTTCACCAGTAATTACACAAACACGCACAGACGATCCATTTGATTTAAAAGTGGGTACAGTAGGGCGAGCTTTACCGAATGTGGAAGTAAAAATTATTGATCCAACTACTGGTAAAGAAGTGCCACCTAATACGCAAGGTGAACTTTGCACGCGTGGCTATCACGTGATGAAAGGTTACTATAATAATCCAGATGCCACAAAAGAAGCTATTGATGAAGATAACTGGCTCCACACAGGGGACCTTGCCACAATGGATGAAAACGGCTATGTGCGAATTACAGGCCGTTTGAAAGATATGATTATTCGCGGTGGAGAAAATATTTATCCTCGTGAAATTGAAGAGTTTTTATATAAAAATCCAAAAATTTATGACGTACAAATCGTTGGTGTGCCAGATGAAAAGTATGGAGAAGAAGTGGCTGCATTTATCATCTTAAAGCAAGGTGAAACAGCAACGGAAGATGAAATTCGCGAGTTTTGCAATGGAAAAATTTCTAAACATAAAATTCCTAGATATATCTTCTTTGTAGACCAATATCCTATGACAGCATCAGGAAAAATTCAAAAATATAAGTTGAGAGAACAATTTACTGCAAAACTAGTACACTAGTAGGAAGGAGAAGTATGCCGATGTTTAAGAAAATATTAATTGCAAACCGCGGAGAAATTGCTAGAAGAATTATTCGTACCTGCAAAAAATTGAATATTCGTACAGTAGCGATCTATTCGGAGGCAGATCGTGAATCCCTATTCGTTCGAGAAGCCGACGAAGCGTATGAAATTGGTAAACCCCCTGTTTCTTTAAGTTATTTAAATATTGAAAAAATAATAGAAGTTGCTAAAAATGCAAATGTCGATGCGATTCATCCTGGTTATGGCTTACTTTCTGAAAATCCGAATTTTGCAAAACGATGTGAAGAAGAAGGCATTGTTTTTATCGGACCGAAACATGACGTAATCGCTGCAATGGGAAGTAAGTTAGAAGCAAGGATTAAAATGAAAGAAGCAGGGGTACCAATTATCGAAGGGGTAGACGTTGCTATTGAAAACGTAGAAGAAGCAATCAAAATAGCAGATCAAATTGGCTATCCATTAATGTTAAAAGCTTCTAGCGGCGGCGGTGGCATCGGCATGCAACGAATTAATAATAGCGACGAACTTTCAAAAGCCTTTGAAGGTAATAAAAAGCGAGCACAGTCTTATTTTGGTGACGGCACGATGTATATTGAAAAATACATTGAAAATCCTCACCACGTAGAAGTGCAAATTATCGCCGATGTACATGGAAATGTAGTACCGCTTTTTGAACGAGAATGTTCAATCCAACGTCGAAATCAAAAAGTGATTGAGGAAGCACCATCTCCAACAATTTCAGATGCAACGCGAGAAAAAATGTTAGAAGCAGCTGTTCAGGCAGCGAAGTATATTGGCTATACTAATGCTGGAACATTTGAGTTTTTAGTAGACGACAAAGAAAATTTCTATTTCTTAGAAATGAATACTCGATTGCAAGTGGAACATCCTGTAACGGAAGAAATTACGGGAATTGACCTTGTAGAACAACAAATTCGGGTTGCAGAAGGGTTGCCGTTGGAGATTTCGAAAGATTCAATCAAGATGAAAGGACATGCGATTGAAGCGCGAATTTATGCAGAAGATCCAGTTACGTTTTATCCTTCACCGGGAACAATTACTTTACTGGAATTGCCTAAAGGGGAAGGAATTCGAAACGATTGTGCTGTTGAATCAGGATCAGCGGTTACGCCATTCTATGACCCGATGATTGGTAAATTGATTTGTTTCGGTGAGACGCGCGAAAAAGCATGTGAACGTTTAGTTGAAGCATTGAAACAATACAAGCTAGAAGGAATTAAGACAAATATTCCAATGCTTATGAAAATTGCAAGTCACGAAGAATTTAGAAAAGGCAATATTACTACAAGCTTTGTAGATGAATATTATCTACCTGAATTTCAGGTTAAGTAAGTAAATTGAAGCTGTTCAATGATAATAGCTTTTCTTTCCATCATTGAACAGCTATTCAATATTTTTTCATTTCGTTAGTAATAATATTTGGAGGGATTATGATGACAGTAGTAAAAGCAAATATGGCAGGAACAGTTTGGAAAATTGTTGTATCTGAAGGTGAACAAGTACAAGAAGGACAAGATGTTGTAATTTTAGAATCAATGAAAATGGAAATTCCGATTGTTTCTGAAGCAGCAGGAGTTGTGAAAAAAATCTTTGTTCAAGAAGGCGATTTTATTAACGTAGATGATGACATTTTAGAAATCGAATAGGGTGAAAAGGATGCATCTTCCAACGAAAGTGACAATTAAAGAAGTTGGTCCAAGAGATGGATTGCAAAATGAATCCAAGTTCATTGAGACACAAGACAAAGTGGATTGGATCAACTTATTAAGTAAAACAGGATTAGACTATATTGAAGTATCCTCCTTCGTTCATCCGAAGTGGATTCCACAATTAGCTGACAGTGAGCAAGTATTAAAGTCAATCAATCGAGAAAAGGGAGTAACGTATGCTGCCTTAGTTCCAAATATTCGCGGGCTTGAGAGGGCTTTAACTTGCAACGTAAATGAAGTCAGTGTGTTTATGTCCGCTAGTGAAGGCCATAATAAAAGCAATATTAATAAAACGATTGATGAGACGTTTCCTGTATTAAAAGAAGTTGTGGATGAAGCGTTAAAAGCAAATGTAAAAGTGCGCGGATACGTTTCAACGGTGATTAGTTGTCCTTATGATGGACCTGTTTCACCAGAACAGGTGTTAAAAGTAGTGGACCGATTAGCGGAAATGGGCGTTTATGAAATTTCATTAGGAGATACAATTGGAGTCGGGGTTCCAACGCAAGTGGAAAGTTTACTTTCTACATTATTAAAACACTTCCCATCAAATCTATTTGCCATGCATTTCCATGATACGAGAGGTACGGCTCTCGCAAATGTAGTGAAATCTTTAGAAATGGGTATTACGACATTCGATAGTTCAACTGGTGGGCTTGGTGGATGTCCATATGCAAAAGGAGCATCAGGAAATGTTTCCACTGAGGATTTATTATACATGCTTTCTGCCATGAACATCGAAACTGGCGTTAATCAAGAAGCACTGATCGAATCAGCATTTTTCATTGAAGAAAAAATTGGTAAGAAATTAGTTTCAAAGCAAATGGAAATTGCAAGAAATGAAAGGAGCGCTAACGTTGACAACGCTCGTACAGTTTAACGAAATCGAAAAGGGCATTGGTCTCATTACGTTAAATAGGCCAGAAGCAGCAAACGCGATGTCCATTCAATTATTGACGGACCTCAATGAATGTTTGGATGAGGTTGCTAAAAATCGAGAAATTCGTGTTGTATTAATTACCGGCAGTGGTGATAAAGCCTTTTGCGCTGGGGCAGACTTAAAAGAGCGCAAAAATATGAACGAACAACAAGTTCGTGAAACAGTAAGACTCATTGGCAGTACGGTCAATCGAGTAGAAGCTCTGCCACAACCAGTCATCGCTGTTTTAAACGGCGTTGCTTTCGGCGGCGGATTGGAATTAGCTCTAGCGTGCGATCTTCGCATTGCCAGCAGTGAGGCAAAAATGGGCTTAACGGAAGTTTCCTTAGGCATTATTCCAGGTGCTGGTGGTACGCAGCGTTTACCTCGTTTAATTGGTCTTGGAAAGGCGAAAGAATTAATTTATACAGCAAGAAGAATTACAGCAAGCGAAGCCCTTGAAATCAATCTCATCAACGAAGTCGTTGAAAAAGAAGATTTACTAAAAAGAGCGACAGAACTGGCTAGAGAAATTGCCAAAAATGCACCGTTATCACTTATTCAAGCAAAGATTGCCATTAATAAAGGGATTGAAGTCGATTTAACAACGGGATTAAAAATCGAAGAACTTGCATATAACGAGTTGCTATACACTGAAGACCGTATGGAAGGTTTAGTAGCATTCCAAGAAAAAAGACAACCTCAATATGTAGGAAGATAACTTAATTTACGCTTTCAGAGCCAAAGGAGGATTCATTCATGGGTGATACGGTAACAAAAAAATCCCACGCAGATTTAATAGAAGAAATTAAAAAAGGTGGACATGAGAAATACCATCAAAAAAATAAAGAGCAAGGGAAATTATTTGTACGCGATCGACTTAAATTGCTTTTTGATGAGGATGTATTAATTGAAGATGGCATATTTGCAAACGTAATGGCAGGAGATTTGCCAGCAGATGGAGTTGTAACTGGGATAGGCAAAATCCATGGACAAACAGTTTGTTTTATGGCCAATGATTCAACGGTAAAAGCAGGATCATGGGGTAAAAGAACAGTTGAAAAAATCTTGCGCATTCAAGAAACTGCTGAGAAACTAGCTTGTCCAATCATTTATTTAGTTGACTCTGCAGGAGCTCGTATTACTGACCAAGTGGAAATGTTCCCAGGAAGAAGAGGAGCGGGGCGCATTTTCTATAACCAAGTAAAGCTATCGGGTAAAGTACCTCAAGTATGTTTATTATTTGGTCCATCTGCAGCAGGTGGCGCCTACATTCCGGCATTCTGTGATGTGGTCATCATGGTGGATGGTAATGCATCCATGTATTTAGGTTCTCCTCGAATGGCTGAAATGGTAATTGGTGAGAAAGTAGATTTAGAAACAATGGGCGGAGCAAAAATGCATTGCTCTATATCTGGTTGTGGAGATGTTCTTGCAAAGACGGAAGAAGAAGCGATTGAATACGCAAGAAAATATTTAAGCTACTTCCCAAATAATTATCGCGAAAAACCTCCAGTACAAGCACCAAAATTGCCAGCTCAATTCGAAAAAACAATTGAGGAGATCATTCCAAAAAATCAAAACGTACCTTTCAATATGTATGATTTAATTGATCGAATCATTGATGAAGGTTCGTTCTGTGAAGTGAAAAAGCTGTTTGCAGCAGAACTCATTACTGGTTTTGCGCGGATTGATGGACAAGCGGTTGGAATTGTAGCGAACCAACCGAGAGTCAAAGGCGGCGTATTATTCCACGATTCTGCTGATAAAGCGGCTAAATTCATTAACCTATGTGATGCTTTCCATATTCCATTAATCTTCTTGGCGGACGTACCAGGATTTATGATTGGTACTCAAGTGGAAAGACAAGGAATCATTCGCCATGGAGCAAAAATGATTTTTGCGATGAGTGAAGCGACAGTTCCAAAAATTACAATCATTGTGAGAAAAGCATACGGTGCTGGATTATATGCAATGGCAGGTCCTGCTTTTGAACCGGATTGTGTGATTGCATTAACAACAGCGCAAATTGCAGTTATGGGACCTGAAGCGGCAGTGAATGCGGTTTATGCGAATAAGATCACTCAACTGCCAAAAGAAGAACAACAAGCATTTATTGAAGAAAAACGAAATGAATATCGTGAAGAAATCGATATTTATAAGTTAGCTTCAGAATTAATTGTGGACGATGTCATCGAGCCAAATGAGTTGCGTCAAGTATTGACTGCAAGACTTCATGCTTATTCTTCAAAATATCTCGTATTCTCAGAGCGTAAACATGGAGTAAGTCCAGTATGATAATGGAAAAAAGTGCGACTATTTCGCACTTTTTTCTTTTGTGCGCCCGGCATGTACATGAACTATAGGGTGTAAGTCCCGAACCCCGAAGACAGAAGTAGAGGTTAGCCAAGAGCAAGGGTGTCCGTGGTGACGCGGAATCTGAAGGAAGCTGGAGGCAAAACACCGGTCCGAGGAACACGAACCTCATATAAGGCTAGGTATGATTGAGTGAGTTTGCGAAACAAAACAAAGCTCTTTCTGTCGAAGGTCATATCGAGTAAATGAGGCGGATAGATGGTGTGAAAGTGCATGTACTTACCCGGGGAGGTCTGGCGGATAGGTGAAGTTCGCTTCATAACCTACTTAGTGATAAGTAGCTGAACCGTCAGAAGTCAGCAGAGGTCATAGTATTAGTTGGTTTAGAACTACTAAGAAGGACCGAACAATTAAGAGAGAATAGCCCTTGGCATTCAGTGAGTCATGATGAACACAGAAAACATAGTACCTCACTTGAGGAAGGAAGCGGTGAATCCCGTGGGAGTCCTCTTGGAGGGTGGAGTGACCACTGGCATAAAGAGAACAGCTATTCACGGAAGTTATGAAAACTTGCGTCAATTATCTTAATTGAACCGCCGTATACGGAACCGTACGTACGGTGGTGTGAGAGGACGGGAGCTAATCACTCCCTCCTACTCGATTGAAGAATGGCCATTATTTTATTCGAGTTGACTATTTTCCATTAAAGTTTGGAATGCACTTTCTTTAAGTTAAATGGCAATTAAAAGGATTCATTTGGCCAATATCTGATTTAAAATGACTATTATCGAGACGACTTTGACTAATATCCGCTTCATAACCATCTCATTTTTATTGGTTGGCTATTAAATGAATCTATTTGGCTAATATCTGATTTAAAATGACTATTATCGAGGCGACTTTGACTATTATCCGTTTCATAACCATCTCATTTTTAATGGTTGGCTATTAAATAGATTTATTTGGCTAATATCTGATTTAAAATGACTATTATCGAGACGACTTTAACTATTATCATAGCGGATTTGGTTAATATCCGCTTCATTGCAGTCTCGTTTTAGTTAATTTGCTATTAGTTGGATTCATTTGACGGATATCTCATTTGAATTGACTATGATCCGCCTCATCATCTTTTTGTTACAAATAAACCGCCACACAAACCACCATACACGTACATCCTGCGATGACAAATAAATGCCAAATTGCGTGATTATAAGGAAGTTTTCTCCAAGCATAAAAAATGGAACCTATTGTGAAAAACAATCCTCCGGCAAGAAGTACAATAAAACCTTCTAACTGTAAAAATGCATAGAGCGGTTTAATAGCAAACATAATAAGCCATCCCATTGCCAAATATAATATTAAAGAAAAAGTTTCAAATTGGTGAATAAACAAACATTTAAACACAATTCCAAACAAGGCAATGGACCAAATAATACATAATAGTACAAGTCCAAGTGTCCCGTTTACAGCAATCAACAAAAACGGAGTATATGTACCTGCAATTAATACATAGATCGAGGAATGATCGAGAATGGAGAAAAACTTTTTATATTTTTCCGGCATGCTATGTAATAAAGTGGACATACAAAACAACACAATTAACGATGCACCAAAGACGGAGTAGGAAATAATTTGCACGACGCTTTCATTATGCACAGCCAATAATATTAACAAAACACAAGCAGGAATACTTAAAAGTAATCCGATTCCGTGAGTGATGGCATTCCAAAATTCTTCTTTCCAATTTTTGTAATCAATTTGATGGATATTGTTCATCTTATCACTCTCCTAATAATGAATAGGTTACATGAATACATTTCAATACAACACTATCATTTGTCACATATTTCAAATACCCATGAAAGTTATGACAGTTGTCATCTTTACAACCGGGATCATCGCTTTATATAATAATTCAAATTAGATAGAGGAAGTGGATAAGTGGGAAAGATCCATATTGTGACGGATTCATCAAGTGATATTTCAAAAGAAGAGGCGTTAGAAAAAGATATCCATATTGTTCCTCTGACGGTGCACATTGATGGGAAAACATACGTTGATGGGGTGGATATTCATCCTAAACCATTTTTAGACATGATGGATCAAGCAAAGGAATTACCGAAAAGTTCACAGCCAGCGCCAGGACAATTTGCAGAGATTTATGAAAAATTAGGAAAAGATGGCGATGAAATCATTTCAATACACATTGCTGGCAATTTAAGCGGCACATTAAGCTCAGCACAACAAGGAGCACAAATCGCCAATGCAAAGGTAACCGTATTTGATTCACAATTCATTGCCTCTGCATTAGCAATCCAAGTGCGGGAAGCGGTGCGGATGAGAGAAGTTGGAGCTTCAGTCCATGACATCATCGAAAGGTTGAAAGAAGTTCGCGCCAATACTAAAATGTATATTTATTTAGATACGCTAACGAATCTAGTCAAAGGTGGCCGAATAGGGAAGGGGAAAGCGCTATTAGGCTCATTATTGAACATTAAACCTATTGCTATATTAGAACAAGGTGAGTATCTACCTGTTGCCAAAGTAAGAAGTTATAGTCAAGTGGTAAAATATATGTTTAAAGAGTATATAAAACATATCACAGGGAAACAGGTAAAATCGATCTGCATCTCTCATGCAGGTGGGATGGAAAATGTAGGAGCACCGTTAAAAGAACTGATTGAACAATCGGGATTTTGTGATATTGAAGTAACGGTTACGTCTCCAATCGTTAGTACTCACGTCGGTCGAGGAGCCATTGCATTAGTGTTTTTTGCAGAATAACTAAATATTGGAATTGAAGTGTCAACAACCTGTTCGAAGGGAGTAGACACTTTTTTTATGTTTATAAGCGTATTCTTTTATTAAATTTTCCAATCAACTTATAATAAATATTACAAATGCATGTATATTTAATAGAGTTTGATGCATACTAAAAGATTAGTGCTGATAGAACCATTTGTAAGATTGAATAGGAGTGTCAGATGAATGAATGTTTGGAAAGTCGCCTTTTTTATATTATCAGGTTCCATTGTATTATTATTGGCATTCGTAATTTACTGGGCGACTTCATCTGTGGAAACAGCAATCCCTTCTCCTAAAGAAACATCTCTTAAACCTTCAGATAGTGTCCTATATGTTGAAACGACAGCGGAAGATTTTGAAAAAATGGCCATTAAATATTTAGCGCAAGAATTAAAAAATTCGTCATTACCGGTGGATATAGAGATAAATGATGCCATTCAGATTTCCAGTGAGATTATTGCATTTGGGATTACTGTACCTGTTTCCATGAAATTCGATCCAGTTGTCAATGAACATGGCAATATTCATTTAGTTCAATCAGAAGTGAATGTAGGGAGTTTAAATCTCCCTTCTTCAATGGTATTGAAGTTAATGAATGAAGCCATTGATTTTCCTGAGTGGATGATTATACGACCTGATGCACAAGAAATATTTGTGGATTTATCAAACTTATCGCTTTCTTCTGGTGCAAGGGTGAAAGCAAAAGAAATTGATTTGAAAAATAATCGAATACTATTAGAAATCGTGATTCCAAATGAATAGGAGTGAACAAAATGCCAACGGAACTAGCCACATTTGCTGGAGGATGCTTTTGGTGTTTAGTCAAGCCGTTTGATCAACTAGAAGGGATTGAAAAAGTCGTTTCCGGATATACAGGGGGACATGTGGTAAATCCCACATACCAACAAGTTTGTTCCGGGACAACGGGTCATGTAGAAGCAGTACAAATTACCTTTGATCCAGCGGTTTTTCCATATGAAAAATTAGTGGAGATTTATTGGACATTAATTGATCCGACTGATCCGGGAGGACAATTTTTTGATCGTGGGGAGTCTTATACAACGGCAATTTTTTATCATAATGAAGAGCAGCGAAAAATTGCAGAACAATCTAAAAAGCGTCTAGAAGAGTCGGGAAAGTTTGATAAACCGATTGTCGTGAAAATTCTTCCAGCAAAACCATTTTATCCAGCTGAAGAATATCATCAAGATTATTACAAGAAAAACCCGCAACATTATGAACGGTATTTTATCGGATCTGGTAGAGCTCAATTTATTAAACAACATTGGGGGGATATGAATGAATAAAGAAGAACGATTAAAACAGTTAACACCAATGCAATATTATGTGACGCAACAAAATGGTACAGAACCGCCTTATCAAAATGAATATGACCAACATTTTGAAGAAGGTATTTATGTGGATATCGTATCAGGCAAGCCGCTTTTTAGTTCCAAAGATAAGTTTGATGCAGGTTGCGGTTGGCCAAGTTTTGCAAAACCTATTGATGAGAGTGAAATCGTTGAGAAATTGGATTTGTCCCACGGTATGCGCCGCATCGAAGTTCGCAGCAAAACAGCAGATTCCCATTTAGGCCATGTGTTTCCGGATGGACCGAGGAATCTGGGAGGACTACGCTACTGCATCAACTCTGCCGCTTTGCGTTTTATTCCAAAAGAGAAATTGGAAGAAGAGGGCTACGGAGAGTTTTTGAAGTTATTTGAGGAATAAACATGTACTTATTAGAAAATGGGGGCGTCTGAAAAGTCATTTCAAGACGCCCCCTTTGCGACTGTCGCTATCGCTTTCGCCGCAGATACATTGCGGCTGCAGCACACGCTTTCGTCGCAGATATATTGCGGCTGCAGCACACGCTTTCGCCGCAGATAAATTGCGACGAGGAGGCGCGTTTGTGTAACCACCGCATTAGCAAAGTTTTTTAAGAGAATATTACTATAAGAAGTAAGGCTGTTCAGAAAGTGTTCGACTTTCTGGACAGCCTTATTTTTTTGACATCATTTAGAAAGAAGATGCCTTTACGGATACTCGTTAAGCGTATCTTTGAACATTGATCTTCCGGATTTCAATTTATCAACCGTTACATGAACATCAATCGAATCTTCACTCAAAGGAATGCGCCCATCTTTTTCCGTATTCTTCCATAACCTCAGTTTTTTCTATAAAGAATTATCTCTATCTATGAAAAGTCTAATTAAAAGTCCCTATTATATTTTAAACTCGCTAACTAGATTTCTTAAATCATCTGCTTGTTTTGCAAGTTCTACTGCACTGGCATTGATTTCCTCCATTGCAGCGGAACCTTGCATCGCAGCATGTGCCGATCTTTCCGTTGCAAGGCTTGTGTTTTGACTGAGAGCATTGACTTCTTGGAAAGATGTTGTCAAGTCATTGACAATTTTTAAAGTAGAACTAATCTTTTCAACCATCGAAATAATAATATGTGTTGTCTTATTTGTTTGAGATAGGATGCCATTTAATACTTCATTTGTTTCATTCGTTACTTCCACACCACGAGAAATGGATTCTACGCCTTTTGCATTTTGCAACACAATTGTATTAATTTCATCTTGAATAGAATGAACAATTTTTGCCACTTCTTTTGCTGCTTCTTGCGATTGGATGGCGAGTTTCTTCACTTCATTACTTACTACTGCAAAACCTTTTCCATGTTCTCCAGCACGAGCAGCTTCAATTGCTGCATTTAAAGCAAGCAAATCTGTTTGTTCTGCAATAGCTGTTATCGTTGAGATGATGGATGTGATATCTTTTGATTTTTGTCCTAGGGCTTCAACTGTTGAAGTAGTGTTTTTCATCGTGTCTTCAATGAAATGAATGACATTTGTCGAATCTTTTACTGATTGGCTGCCGTTTTGAGCAGCTGATTGCATTTCTTTTGCTGCTTTTTGAACTTCATATGCTTCATCATTTAATTCAACCATTGACTGTTCAAGTGCTTTCATTTTTAATGCAGCTTCATTCATTCGTTCGATTGTCGAGCTGGAATCATTTGCAATATCATGGGTAGAACTTGCAATTTCATCAATTGATTTTGCATTTTCTTCTGCTAATGCCATTAATTCTTGAGAACTAGATGAAACATGCTCAGCTAAGCTGGCCACTTTTTTTACTAATTTTGAAATTGATTCGATTAACAAGTTTGTGGAGTGGGCAATTTCAGCAAATTCATCTTTTGTCGCTACTTTCACCCGTCTCGTTAAATCTCCTCCAGCATGGGCGATATCAAGAATGGAATGATTAATTTTCGCTGTATTGATTCGAATAGAACGGAATAACAGATAACTAAAGAAAACAGCGATAAACAATGAAAATGATGATAGACAGATGAAGGCGATGCGCGAGAATTTTGCAAAGTTTTCGATTTCTTTGATTGTTTTTTCGTTTTTGTCTTCTAATAAATGCAACAACTCATCAGCATGTTTTTCGATATTATTTTTAATGGCAGGTCCTTCACTTCTTTCCATTAAACGAACGGCTTGTTCATAACTGTAATATTGTCTTGTTTCAATAATTCCTGTAGATGCGTACAAATATGAGCGAAAAAATTGTTGAATGTAACTGACAAGCTTGAATTCTTCCGGGCGATGTTCAAAGTTTTTGCTAAGTTCGATGAGTTGATTTTCAATTAATTGCTTTGTTGTATTATATTTATTTAAGTTTTCTTCATCCCCGTAAATGAGAAACGCTTGTTCAAAAATTGTCAAATTCGCAATGTTATTTGCTAATTGATTGATTTCCCTTTGTTCCTTTAAGTTTACTTCTGCAAAATGATTTAAGTTTTGCTGTAGTCTAGTTATGTTAATATAGGATAGAATAAGCATGATAACGATAATTGTAATGAGTATTGCATAGGTCAGTACAATTCGACCACGAATTGTGTGATAGAAACGGCCTTTCGTAGGACTTTTCGTTTGGTGTTTTTTCCCTTTTGCTTGAACTTTTTTTGTGGATTGATTATTCATTTTCTGTACTTTTACGGTCATTTTTGTAAACATCCCCTTTAAAAAATGCTGTTTCCATGTATTGCTATCTTCAAATCTATTCTACTATAAAATGTTAAAAAGTCCTACATAAATTTAACTAGATAGGCGGGAGGTACTGAATGAGTCAAAGTTTTTATCAATTTGTCCTTTCTTATCGTGGAGGAGATCTATCGGATCCAAAAACTCGGTTTGCTGAGAAAATGTTCCAAGATCACAGTTTTCCCAAAATTAGCCGTTCTTTTGAAGAGCTTTCCAGTTACATTGAAACATTAGCAGATGATGATTTATCCACGAATACTTTTGACGAACTATGGGAAATTTATCGCATAAAAAATGATAGTGAATGAGTAACAAATTATTCATTGCATAATTTTTGAAAAATAAGTATATTTTAGTTTGAAATCATTGAAATGAGGGGAAGCCATTGAGTATTCATATTAATGCGAAACCTGGAGAAATTGCAGATATTGTTTTACTTCCTGGAGATCCGTTACGAGCAAAATATATTGCAGAAAAATTTTTAGAAAACGCGACATGTTATAATGAAGTGCGCAACATGTTTGGATTTACAGGAACGTATAAAGGTCACAGAATTTCCGTGCAAGGAACGGGAATGGGGGTTCCGTCCATTTCTATTTATATTACGGAATTAATGCAAGATTATGGAGTAAAAAAATTAATTCGTGTTGGTACTTGTGGCGCTCTGCAAAAAGATGTAAAAGTGCGGGATGTGATTTTAGCCCAATCCGCTTCCACAGATTCCAAAATGAATGAAATTATTTTTAATGGAATTGACTTTGCGCCTACAGCTAATTTTGATTTGCTATTAAAAGCTTATAACGCTGGATTGAAAGCTGGTTTGAATTTGAAAGTTGGTAATGTTTTTACAGCTGATATGTTTTATTCTGATGAAAATCAAAATGAAAAGTTAGCGCGTTATGGGGTTTTAGCAGTGGAAATGGAGACAGCAGCCCTTTACACATTAGCTGCTAAGTACGGAAGGCAAGCCCTTTCCGTATTGACAGTTTCAGATCATATTTTGACAGGCGAAATTACGACTGCAGAAGAAAGGCAAACAACGTTTAATGATATGATTCAAGTGGCGTTAGAAGCTGCAATAGAAAATGAATCAGTCTAAAAAATATTTATTAACATTTTGATATAGAATTTAAATATTGGATTTTGCTGTCACATATAAATTCAATGAAACTAAAAATATGTTGACTGTCATTAAATATTGACAGTCTTTTTCTTTTCGGAAAAGCTGGAAACTGTTAATATGGAAATATCGTAAAAGAAAGTGTATATGAGAGTGGTGAAACTATGGAAGAACAAAATCAACAAGAGAAAGAAATACAACAAGAACAAGTCAAACCAGCTACGAGATTTATTCGGTTAAAACCATTTACTTTTATTATGATGATGTTTTTAACAATTCTTTTCACATCAGTATTAACGATATTTGCATTAACTTTTGGAGATGAAAAAGTTGTAGAAGTAGCGGTTCCAGTTGAAAGAGAAGAATTTTCACAGCTATACGATGCCTATGATGAACTAAAAGAAAAATATTATACGGAAATAGATGATGAAAAAATTATTCACGGTGCCATTAATGGTATGTTTGACGCACTAGACGATCCATATTCTGATTACATGGAAAAAGAAGAAGCAGAACAATTTAATTCTGATCTTTCATCGAGTTTTCAAGGAATCGGTGCAGAAATTCAAGAACGAAATGGAAATATTATTGTTGTTTCGCCCATAAAAAATTCACCAGCTGAAAAAGCAGGGCTATTACCTGAAGATATTATATTATCTGTAGATGGACAAAGTTTACAAGGAATGAGTGCTACTGAAGCAGTGCTCTTAATTCGCGGCCAAAAAGGAACTCCTGTCAACTTAACAATCAAGCGGGGAGAATCCGATGAATTAATTGAAATGACAATTATTCGCGATGAAATACCGATTGAAACGGTATATGGTGAAATGGGAGAGGACAAAATAGCTCATATTCAAATAACTTCTTTCAGTGATAAGACTTATGAAGAATTACTGAAGATTCTTGAACAATTTGAAGCAGAAGGTATGAAGAGCATCATATTAGATGTAAGACAAAATCCTGGTGGATATTTAAACGCTGCGATTGAAATTTCAAACTTATTTATTGAAGAAGGTAAACCGATTGTCCAATTACAAGAACGCAAAGGTGAGCCAGAAGTTGTGTTAAGTGAAGGTGGAAAAAAATATAAAATTCCAATTGTGGTGTTAATAGATAACGGAAGTGCTTCTGCTTCTGAGATACTAGCAGGAGCTTTAAAAGAATCAGCTAATGCTAAAATTGTTGGTTTGAATTCTTTTGGAAAAGGGACAGTTCAAACGGTGACTAAAATGCCAGATGGTTCAAATTTAAAATATACGACGGGCAAATGGTTAACGCCAAAAGGGAACTGGATTCATGAAAAAGGAATCAAACCAGATGTAGAAGTGCCTTATCCTGAATATATGAGTATTGCTTATGTCGATCCTAAAAATGAATTACAAAAAGGCGTTGTATCGAATTATGTAAAAGCGGCGGAACAAATGCTTGATGCCCTTGGATATAGCGTTGGAACTATCGACACTACTTTTGATGCTGCAACAGAAGCGGCAGTACTTCAGTTCCAAAAGGACAAAGGGCTAGAACGTACAGGTAAAATTTCAGGAGATACAACGTACGAATTAATGGATGCATTACGTGAAAAAATTAAAAAAGAAGATCCACACATTTTAAAAGCAAAAGAATTGCTACAAGTTCAATAATGGTTACAATGAAAAGAGCTGCATTCTTAACATTGAATGACAGCTCTTCTCTTATGAATGGAGGAATATCACGTGAAAGACGTTTATTTATTTAGCGGATTTTTAGGAAGCGGTAAAACTTCCATGTTGGTGGACGTTTTACGCCAATTGAAAGAAGAAGGCTATAAACCAGCCGTTATTATGAATGAACTTGGGGAAATGCCTTTTGATTCTCAAGCAGTGGATGATGAAGTTCCGTTAAAGGAAATACTTGACAGTTGTATTTGTTGTACTGGTGGAGAGAAAACGGAAGCTCAAATTCGAACATTGCTTTACGAAGCAGATTTTGATGTGCTGATTATTGAGACAACGGGAGCTGCACATCCTGTAGAAGCGTTGGATGCCGTATATTCTCCGTTATTTGCTGAACTGTTAAATATTAAGGGGATTGTCACGGTAGCAGACAGTAAACGATGGTTAGAGCGTGAACAGCTCACTCCACAAGCAAGAAGCCTCTTTTTGGAACAAATTCGCCATGCTCATTTGATTCTTGCCAATAAGAGCGATTTATTAACAGAAGCGGAAAAAGCAAACGTTGTGTTTGAATTGCAAGGACTTAATCCCAATACGTTTATATTGCAAACAACAAATGGACGAGTTCCTTTGAAATTACTGAAAAACATGCAAGCTACAGCATTAAATAAAGAAATAGAACCGGCTCAAATCGGCAGACATTTGCATTTAAGTTCTCGAGTGATTGAATTTCAAAAAGGCTTTACTCAAGAAGAATTTGAAGAATGGGTTAGGGGACTTCCGCCGACAGTTTATCGTATGAAAGGTTATGTACCCATTGAAGGAATGCAATATCCAATGTTATTCCAATATGCATATGGTTTAGTTCAATGGATGCCAGAATATATGAATATGCCGCCAAAAATTGTGATGATTGGCGAAGATGTACAATCTATATCAGTGATTGGTGAAAAGAAAGAATAGTTAAAGATGTAAAATTCGTAATAAAAATGACTTATTTCTATCATTCTTTCTATTTGTCAATAGATTTTTGTTAGAAATATATTTTATTGCTGTAAAATGCTGTATATTTATTTTTCTGAAAACTCTTTATATCTTTGATTCGAAAATTATTTGGTTTTTCTACCAACATATGGACCATTTTTTTCAAATTTACTCCTTTATGATAGAGGACAGAAAGGGGAGAACGATAATGAAAAAATGGTTCATTACTTTTTGCGCATTATTTTTATTTGCAACGGTTATACCTCAAGTAAGTGCAGCTGATTTAGGAGAGGGAAAATCTGGACATCTATTCGGAAACGTTCAAGTAATTAAATTTGAAAATAAAAATGGCATCATTGTTAAAACAATTGAAGAATTAGCGTTAACAGAAGTGCCATTAAAAAATGTGCCAGAAACAATTCAACTGGCGAAAAATACAGCAGAAAAAATTATTTCACAGTTGCATAAAGCAACGAAACAACCTAATCAATCTGAAAAACAAGAAAAGCCGGTAGTAAATGAAACAAAACCAACAGTGCCTACACAAAAAGAAGGTGTAAATTCTCCAAGTCAAAAGGAACAACATAATCCTTCAACTCCAGTAGAGCAAAATGTAGAAACACCTTCAAATAAAGGGTTAAATAACGAACAGTTAAAACAAATATTGGATCAATATCTAAAAGAATATCAATCAAACTTTAATGGTGAAAAAACTGTCACACCAGCGCCAACAACTCCTAGTCAACCGGTTCAAACACCAGAGGTAAAAGAAGAACCAACAATCTCTCAACCTACTAACCAAGTATCTGAATTTGAACGTCAAGTAGTGGAGTTAACGAATGCCGAACGGGCAAAAGCAGGTTTAAAACCGCTTACGATGTATGCGCCATTGATGGCAGTAGCCAAGGCAAAATCTCAAGATATGGCGAATTTAGGGTATTTCTCTCACACAAGCCCAACATACGGTAGCCCATTTGAACAAATGCGCGCGGCAGGCATTCAATATCGTGCTGCAGGTGAAAATATTGCTCAAGGTCAAAGAACTCCTGAACAGGTAGTTAATGCTTGGATGAATTCTCCAGGCCATAGAGCAAACATTTTAAATGCCAATTACACACATATTGGTGTAGGTTTCGTTGAAAATGGATACTACTGGACACAACAATTTATCCAAATGTAACGAAAACGAGTGAAAATCATCCATCTAATTGATGGATGATTTTTTTGAGCTTTTTTCGTATGGAAAAGTTTAAGAAAGCGGTAATTTAATTGTGAATATGTACCGGAGAATTTATCGCATGGGTGAAAATTCATTTATGTGGAATGGCTAATAAATGTGAGGGATTGGCCAATATATTGTCGGATTTGGCCAATATGTACCCAAGAATGACCAATATCACATAGAGTAACGCTTCATTTATTGGGATTAGCTAATAAACTACTGAAAGTGCCTAACTCTCCATAACAGAAGCATCATTTTATCCAAATGTGAAATTCCGTTGTTTCTATCGTGTTTTATGATAAAATCAGTGTTGTTGGCTTCATGTACTGCTTTAATGAAGCATAATGTAAACAAGAAGTTTGAACATAACGGAGTTTCATGAGAATAGGAGAATTTTTGTGAGCGAAAAAACAATCGTTTTAACTGGTGGGGGAACTGCTGGACACGTCTCGTTAAATGAGGCAATCATTCCTTCTCTTCAAGCGGAGGGATACACAGTTCATTACATCGGTTCACATCATGGAATTGAAAAGGAATTAATTACTGATAGTTTTCCTGAAGTTCCTTACCATAGCATTTCAAGTGGAAAATTAAGAAGATATTTTTCATTAAAAAACTTCACAGATCCTTTTAAAGTTTTAGCGGGAATCGGTCAAGCATTTTCGATTATAAAAAAAGTGAAACCTTCCATTGTTTTTTCTAAAGGTGGATTCGTTTCCGTACCAGTTGTGATTGCAGCAAAATTGTTGAATATTCCTGTAGTCATTCATGAATCGGATGTGACGCCAGGTCTTGCAAATAAATTAGCTCAACCTTTTGCTTCTCATATTTTTACGGTTTTTAAGGAAACATTAAAATATATACCTGCGAATAAAGCAACATGTACCGGTTCTGTTGTTCGGGAACAGCTGTTTAAAGGAAGCAAAATGAGGGGATTAAAACTTTGTCAATTTGAAAGCAAAAAGCCGGTGTTGCTTGTTATGGGTGGTAGTTTAGGTTCCGTCGTGTTAAATGACGCAATCCGAAGCAATCTACCAGAGCTTTTAAAGGACTACAACGTCATTCACCTTTGTGGTAAAGGGAATGTTGATTCATCCTTATTAGAATTAAAAGGATATAAGCAGTTCGAATACGTGACATCGGAATTACCAGATTTAATTAACGCGGCAGATTTTGTTGTATCGCGTGCAGGTTCAAATTCCATCTTTGAATTTTTAGCACTGAAAAAACCAATGTTACTTATTCCGTTATCATCTGCAAAAAGCCGAGGCGATCAAATTTTAAATGCAAAATTATTTAAAAATCAAGGTTTTGCAGAAGTATTGGAAGAAGAAAATTTAACGAAGCAAACTTTTTTGGAATCCCTTCAAACTTTAATTCAAAATAAAGAATCCATTTTAGAAGCGATGGCGAAAGCGGAAAGGCCGAAAACTCCGAAAGAAATGGTAAATTTAATTTTAAAATATGAAAAATAAATAAAAGAGGCTGGGACATAAACAAAAAATTAAAGGGGCAATTGAAAGAGTTTTGATAAAAAATTGATATAACGAATAATTGATTGAAGTGACGGGGCGAGTTTCTGTCGCGCACGCTTAGTCGCAAAGCGGAGCAAGTTCAAGGAAGTAAATTCAAAGCTTTCCTGCGACGAGCCCTCTCGAGACACCGCAGGAGCGAAGCAATGAGCTCCGAGGAGGCTCGAGCCGGGCCCGCGGAAAGCGTCCCCGGAACGGAAATCAATTTTAATAACATATCAAAAAAACATCATTTTCTCCTTGGAGAAAATGATGTTTTTTTAGATTTGTCCCAACCTCTTGATTTCATTTATTAAATTACTTGTTCTTCCGTATCTTCTTGCTCATGAGCCGTTACTAAATAAAATAAATCTTTTGGAATTTTATATAAATCATATTTTGCTTCGCCGGCATTAATTTCCTCATATAAAGTTGGATGTAATTCATTTGCGGAAATTACATATTGCAACTTTAAGGAGGCACGTTTCGATTTTTCATTTTCTTTCCGAATTCTTAAAAAAACGGTATGGAAATTATATTTGAAAAATATTTCGGATAAGAATTCTTTTTTTGCTAACTGATTGTATCCTTTTCCTTGGAATGGGGCGCCAATCCAAGTACCTAAAAATCCAGCGCCATCTTCAATATCATACAAACTTATTGTTCCAATGGGTTGACCCCATTCATCAAGAATCGTTCTTGATATCGTTTTGCCTAAAGCCTCTTCTTCAATAATTTGTTTTGTCATAAATAGATATTCCTCTGGGCTCGTCGCTTTATGACGAACATACGGGAAAACCGACGGGTGTATGAGTAATTGATACAATTCATTAGTTTCTAATAAATCTCGATGTTTCAGCATGTAAACGCCTCCTTTTTAGGATAGTTGCAAAAAATTTCCAATAACACGAAGAGCAACGACACCAAAAACCTAAAAGTTTAGACGTTATAAACTATAGACATGCATCCATAGTTTTCCCGTTCTAATATTCTAAAAAAATTTTGACCAGTATATCTTATAATAAATATAATCGTTCTTACAAGATTTTGTTTGAAAAAACCAGTATTTTCTGTGTAAAGTTTGTGAACGTAATAAGAAATATTCTATAAAAAAACCATCGATGTTTCAATAAATGAAATAGTTAATTGTTAAAATAGCTACATTTAGCATAACACTTCTTGCAAATGAAAAGCTGTATATGTTTTATTTATATAATACCTAGATTGAATAACTCTAAAACTAGGTAAATTTATCGAAATTCGTCATCGATATAGGGCATAAACGTAAAATATGCAGATTAGGGAAAAAAGTTACAAGGATGAAATAACTTTTTCGATAGTGGGGAGATTACAGATTATGATGAAAATTCGATCCAATCCATTAAAAAAGAGCCACAATTTAAGGTAAACTTAAATTGTGGCTTTCAAAGTTTAAGGATATATTCTTTGTGAAAAAAGTGTTAGGGGTGTCTTGTATTTGGTAATATAACCATTATTTATAAATTTATACCTTTTTGAAAGGTGATTAAAATGAAAAAAATATTATTAGTAGAAGATGAAAAAAGTATAGCCCGATTTATTGAATTGGAACTTATTCATGAACATTTTGATGTGACAACATGCAGTGATGGCAGAGAAGGCTTACAAAAAGCGCTAAATGAATCTTTCGACTGTATATTGCTTGATGTGATGTTACCTAGTCTCAATGGTGTTGAAGTTTGTCGGCGAATTCGTGCAAATTCCGATGTGCCGATTATTTTATTAACGGCTCGTGATGCGGTTACGGACAGAGTATCAGGATTGGATGCCGGTGCGGATGATTACATTGTTAAGCCTTTTGCGATTGAAGAATTATTAGCTCGAATTCGCTCTGTTTTAAGAAGAGCCAATTGGGGTGAACAACAACGAAAAGTCATTAAAGTAAGAGACCTTGAAATTGATACCGCATCCTATAAAGTAATGTTTGAAGGGAAAAAATTAGATTTAACCAAAACTGAGTATGATTTATTGAAATTGTTGTGTGAAAACAAAAACCGAGTATGTACTCGAGAGTTAATATTAGATAAGGTATGGGGACATAATATGGAAGTAGAAACAAACGTAGTAGATGTTTATATTCGTCATCTACGCTTAAAATTACAGACAGAAAAAGAACCATATATTGAAACAATTCGTGGCGTTGGGTATGTGGTGAGAGAATGAAAAAAATTAAACTATCAAAGTTCCAATTAACATTAAAACAAAAGTGGACGTTATCTACTTCACTAGTCATATTTTTTAGTTATGCGACGATTTGTATCATCATCTATTTTGCACTCTATACTTGGCTCATTCATCAAGAGGAATTAAATGCAGTCCGAACTGTTGATGATTTAACGGATTTTTTTCATACCCAAGGCCAATCGATTTCAATCAATGAATTGAAAGACAATACAGGGTTATTGAAGTCAATTGTTCATCAAAATCAAACAGTTCGTCTATATAATATGGATGGTTATGAAGTTTTGCGGATTAATGATTACTCGCCTAGTGCAAACATCAATTATCCGATTGATGAAATACAGAAAACTGTCGTTGAGAAACTATCGCTAGATCATAAAGAAGTCATTGTCGTGAACCGTTTAGTTCAAATCGGATTTTTTCAAGGAATTATTCAATTAATACACCCGCTTGACACGTTTCACTCCATGATGCGTTATGTGTTGACGGTTTTGGTAATAGCAGGAATCGGTGCATTGTTCATTGCAGTAACTATGAGTCATTATTTGGTTCATATAATAATGAAGCCGTTAAAAGATTTGCGGAATTCCATGACTCGAGTAAAAGAAAAAGGTTTTCAAGAAAATATTCATTTTACTTATCATCATGATGATGAGATTGGTGATTTGCTAAAAATTTATCGCTCCATGATGAATGAATTGGAAGTAGCTTTTATGCAGCAACAACAATTTGTTTCAGATGCATCCCATGAACTTCGCACACCCATTCAAGCGATTGAAGGACACCTGTCTTTAATTAAGCGATGGGGTAAGGATGATCCACAAGTGTTGGAAGAATCGCTGGATTTGGCAATAGATGAAGTTCAACGCATGAAGAAAATGATTGAGGAATTATTAAGTTTGGCTCGAAATGAAGGAAAAGAAGAAGCTTCTTGTGATATAGAAAAAGTTTTAAATACCGTGATTGAGGAACTTGAAGTTGTTTATTCAAATGCTAAAATGAATGTGGTGTTCGATGGCGAAAAAAGGATGGCACAAATATCTGAGAATGCGTTTGCACAAATTGTAAGAAACATTATCGAAAATGGAATTCGATATAATGAAAATATACCCATTATCCAAATACATGTTCATTATTTTACAGAAAATATTTTTATGACGATACAAGATAATGGTATCGGCATTTCAAAAGAACATTTACCTTTTATATTTGATCGATTTTATCGCGTGGATCGTTCGCGGAGTAATGGAGGTGGAACTGGACTAGGTTTAAGCATTTCAAAAATGTTGGCAGACAAGTATCAAGTGGAAATGGATGTATCGAGTTCAGTAGGAAAGGGCACAACTTTTACATTACGTTTACCTACTTAACACATTTTTTTAATTCCATTCAAAAAATTTCATCTAAATTTGTGAAAAATAGTTGTATTTTTTATGAAGAGTAGTAAGATTGAAATGGAAAAAAGGTTCTTCTCAAATTGTTATATAAATTTATATTAATAGAAGAATGATTTTTATACTTTCTATTTAAAATGTAATTGCTATTAGCAAAATTTGGAGGTTTTTCTCATGTCGAACAATGTAATTACAACTGGATCTCCTTGGTCAGTATTCTCTGGTCCGAACTTAGGGTATGTAATGGAACAATATGAACTGTTCTTACAAAACCCTGACGAAGTTGATTCGGAATTAGCTTCATTATTCCAACAATTTGGTGCTCCAGTACTAGAAGAAACTTCAAGTGGTGCGCAAGTGGCTCAAACAGGAGATTTTAACAAAGTATTGGCAGCTGTAAAATTAGCAGATGCAATACGAGCTTTTGGGCATTATGGAGCGGACGTATACCCACTGAAAGACCGTCCATTAGATTTTTCAAAAATTGAGCCACAAGCATACGGATTAACAGATGCAGATTTAGCTGAATTACCTGCTTCACTATTCTTAAATAATGTCCCTGCAAACGTTTCCAACGGTAAACAAGCGATTGATTATTTACGTTCACTTTACACTGAAAAAATTGGATTCGAATATGCACATGTAGAAGATCAATCCGAAAGAAATTGGATTCAATCAAAAATTGAATCAGGATTCTTCAAACAAAAACTATCTGCAGATGAGAAAAAAGCCGTATTAGAAAAACTTACTCGCGTTGAAAACTTTGAAAAATTCATTCATAAAACATTCGTTGGTCAAAAAAGATTCTCTATTGAAGGTTTAGATACATTAGTAATTTTAATTGATGAAATCGTAAAATCCGCAGAAAAAGATCAAATGAAATTTTTACAAATCGGTATGGCACACCGCGGACGTTTAAACATATTAACACATATCGTAAACAAGCCATACGCTATGATGTTTGCAGATTTCGCACACGTTCCAAACGATTACTTCTTCCCTGAAGATGGTTCAATTGAAATTACAAAAGGTTGGACTGGCGATGTGAAATATCACATGGGTGCAACTTATCACAAACCATCTGGATTAACGGTAAAACTTGCATATAACCCTTCACACTTAGAAGTAGTTAGTCCTGTTGTAACTGGTTCAACGAGAGCAGCTCAAGAAGATACATCTAATCCTGGAGAACCAGTGCAAGATACATCAAAAGCACTAGCTGTTCTTGTTCATGGAGATGCAGCATTTAGCGGTGAAGGAATCGTACAAGAAACATTTAACTATGCTGGAACAAAAGGATTCTCTACTGGCGGTTCCATCCACATTATCTCCAATAACATGATTGGATTTACAACAGAATATTACGATTCTCGTTCAACACACTATTCATCAGATGTAGCAAAAGGATACGGTATTCCTGTAGTGCACGTGAATGCAGATGATCCTGAAGCAGTTATTCAAGTAGCAAAATTTGCTTTTGAATATCGTCAAATGTTCGGTAAAGATATCGTAATTGACTTAATTGGTTACCGTAGATTTGGACACAATGAAACTGATGATCCGACTGTAACAAATCCAAAAACATACTTAATTGTTGATAAACATCCTACAGTTCGTGAACTTTATGGTGAACGAGTTGTAAATGAAGGCATTGTAACAAAAGAATTCGTAGAACAGTTAAACCAAGAAATTTACGGCGAAATGCAAAAAAGTTACGATCATGTTAAAGCAGTAGGCGAAGAAAAGGGTCATCATCTCGAAGTGGAAATTCCTGAAGAGGTAAGACAACCTTATCCACAATTAGAAACAGGTGTTTCTGCTGAAGAATTAAAACAAATTAACGAAGAATTGTTAGCATGGCCTGAAAACTTTGAGCCTCAAAACAAATTAGCAAGAATTCTAAAAAGACGTGTTGAAGCGCTAGAAACAGGAAAAATTGACTGGGGTCATGCAGAAACATTGGCATTTGCATCAATTTTACGTGAAGGAAACCCAATACGTCTGACTGGGCAAGATGCTCAACGTGGTACTTTCTCGCAACGCCATTTAGTACTACATGATAAAAATAACGGTTCTGAATGGACGCCATTACACAATATTTCAGGAGCTAAAGCTTCCTTTAGTGTATTCAATTCTCCATTAACAGAAGCGGCAATCGTGGGTTATGAATATGGTTATAACCTTGAAAATGAGAAAGCATTAACAATTTGGGAAGCACAATTCGGGGACTTCGCAAATATGGCTCAAGTAATGTTTGATAACTTCATTACAGCTGCTCGTTCTAAATGGGGTCTTAAATCTGGATTAGTTCTTTTATTACCAAATGGTATGGAAGGACAGGGGCCAGAACACTCTGCAGCACGCATTGAACGTTACTTGCAATTATGTGCTGAAAATAACTGGATTGTTGCAAACTGTTCAAACGCTGGAAACTACTTCCACTTATTACGTCGACAAGCGAAAATGCTTGGAACTGAAGGAGTGCGTCCATTAGTAGTTGCAACACCAAAATCATTATTGCGTCATCCATTAGCTGCAGCTACATTAGAGCAATTATCTGAAGGAAAATTCGAAGAAGTCATTGAACAACCTGGACTCGGACAAAATCCTAAAAAAGTGGAACGCATTATTTTAGCTTCTGGTAAAGTGACAATTGACTTAGCAGAAGCAATTAAAGACGGTGAAGGATTCGAAAAACTTCACATCCTTCGCATTGAACAATTATATCCATTCCCAATGGAAAAACTTTCTGAAATCATTGCGAGATACCCTAACGCGAAAGAAATTGTTTGGGTACAAGAGGAACCTAGAAACCAAGGTCCTTGGAAATTTGCCTTAGAATACTTACTTGAATTAGCTGAAGGCAAAAAAGTACGTTATGTTGGACGTCCAGAAATGTCTTCTACTTCAGAAGGTGACATGGATTCACATAAAGTTGCTCAAGCTAAAGTAATTAACGACGCTTTAGCAGATTTGTAATCTTGCATAATTTACGTTAAGATTTAACAGTGTTGAGAATTAAAGGAGGATATAAAAGTGGCTGAAATTAAAGTCCCTGAATTAGCAGAATCGATTACGGAAGGTACAATTGCACAATGGGTGAAAAAAGTTGGAGATCGCGTTGAGAAAGGCGAATTCATCGTTGAATTAGAAACAGATAAAGTAAATGCAGAAATTATTTCTGAAGAAGCAGGAGTATTAACTCAAATTTTAGCTGAAGAAGGCGATACAGTATTAGTTGGCCAAACAATTGCGATCGTTGAGCCTGTTGAAGGTGGAGCTGAACCTACTCCAGCACCTCAAGCAGAACCTGAAAAAGAAGCGGTTAAAGAGGAACAACCACAAGCTCCTCAAGCACAACCAGCACAAGCTGCACCGGTTGTTGAGGAAACATCTAATGAGCGCGTAGTAGCTTCTCCAGCTGCACGTAAACTTGCTCGTGAAAAAGGCATTGATTTAGCAGCTATTTCACCAGTAGATCCACAAGGCCGAGTTCGTGTACAAGATGTTGCTGCCCATGCTGCAAAACCAGCACAACCAGTGCAAGCAGCACAACCTGTAGCACCTGCTGTAACTGTAGATGAATCTCGCGTTACAGTTGAAAGAATGAGCCGTCGACGTCAAACAATTGCAAAACGTCTTCTTGAAGTTAAACAAAATACGGCAATGTTAACAACATTCAACGAGATTGACATGACAAACGTGATGGAACTTCGCAAACGCAAACAAGAACAATTTGTGAATGAGAATGGTATAAAACTTGGATTCATGTCATTCTTCACAAAAGCAGTAGTTGCTGCATTGAAAAAATATCCTTATGTAAATGCACAAATTGTTGGCGATGAAATTCATAAATTTAACATTTATGATATCGGTATTGCGGTATCTACAGAAGAAGGTTTAGTAGTTCCAGTTGTACGTGATGCAGATCGCAAAAACTTCGCTGAAATTGAAAGAGAAATTGCTGAACTTGCTCAAAAAGCACGTGAAAAGAAATTAGCAATTTCTGATTTACAAGGCGGAACATTTACAATTACAAACGGCGGTATCTTTGGTTCATTAGCTTCAACACCAATTATCAATGGTACGCAAGCTGGTATCCTTGGTATGCACTCAATTGTAAACCGTCCAGTAGCTGTAAACGGACAAGTTGAAATTCGTCCAATGATGTATGTGGCACTTTCATACGATCATCGAATCATTGATGGTAAAGATTCAGTTGGATTCTTAAAAACAGTTAAAGAATTAATCGAAAATCCTGAAGATTTACTTCTAAATTCATAAGAAAATGTAAAATATACTCCCCAATTCTTTTTGGGGAGTATATTTGGTACTATTAAACTTTTCCTATTTGTTATTGACAAGTAAACACCATTTAGGTTATGCTTCTCTTAACAATTGAATATTCTAGCCTCACTTGGTAGGGTAGAGGCGCGGTATTTATTAGTTTCTCATGGAGCTTGAGCGAGTGAAGAAGTGGGAAAGAAGGAAATATCGCCGAAGTGTAGTTATTTGCTCAGATAACTATGCTGGGGTTACAGTGAATAACTGTAACACTGTCTTA
This sequence comes from Ureibacillus sp. FSL W8-0352, assembly GCF_038004345.1. Classification (NCBI taxonomy): domain Bacteria; kingdom Bacillati; phylum Bacillota; class Bacilli; order Caryophanales; family Caryophanaceae; genus Ureibacillus; species Ureibacillus sp. FSL W8-0352. The sequence continues at coordinate 554,147 of NZ_JBBOQT010000001.1, forward strand.
CATGTTTATATGTAAGGTGTGCTATTCCAAAGTGGAACTAGAGGTATTAGTCTAACAAATTGATGCGACCTTAAGTTCTTCTTAGGTCGCTTTTTATTTGTGAAGCTAAGCGAAACAGAGACAGGGGGAATTAAGATGAGAAAGAAATTATTGCTACTTTTCATAACCATGATGACGGTTCTCGTTCTTGCAGCATGTGGTTCAGGAAACAAAGAATCAACAGGTGGAGAATCGCAAAAAGATTCAGAATCCTCATCCGAGTCAAAAAGTGTATTAAGAGTAGGTATGGAAGCTGCTTATGCACCATTTAACTGGTCTCAAAAAGATGACTCAAATGGAGCAGTTCCTACTGCAGATTCTAAAGAGTTTGCAAACGGTTACGATGTTCAAATCGCAAAACGTATTGCTGAAGGATTAGGGATGGAGCTTCAAATTGTAAAAACTGACTGGGATGGTTTAATTCCATCATTACAATCAGGTGCAATTGATGCAGTTATTGCGGGTATGTCACCTACTCCTGAACGCATGGAAGTAATCGATTTTACAGACAACTATTATACGAGTGATTTCGTAATTGTTGTGAAAAAAGATGGTCCATATGCAAATGCAAAATCGATTCATGATTTTGAAGGGGCTAAAGTAACAGCACAACAAGGTACTACTCACTACAAAGTAATCGATCAAATGACTGGCGTTAATAAACAAGTACCAGCTACAGATTTTGGCCAAATGCGAATCCAATTATCTTCTGGTGCAATTGATGCTTATATTTCAGAACGTCCAGAAGGGATGTCTGCTGAGGCAGCAATTGAAGGATTTACTTACATTGTTCCAGAAGACGGATTTGAGGCTGATGAATCTGATACAGCAATCGCTGTTGGCTTGAAAAAAGGTTCGGACTTAAAAGATAAAATTAACGAGATTTTAGCTGGTATTACGGAAGATGAACGTCATCAAATCATGGAAGAAGCTATTAAAAATCAACCATCACAACAATAGTGTGGTGAAAGGTTGTCTTGAGATTCTCTATAAGACAACCTTTTTCCATTTTCCTTCCCTGTAAAGTTATTTACTGTCCTTAACTTTAATTCTTCTAAGTGCGAACAAAAAACAATAAGGGGATTTCTTTATGTCTTTCTTAGAAACAGTTTGGAATATTTTTCAGAATAACTGGGATTTGTTTTTGCGAGGAGCATGGATTGCATTAATTCTTGCGATATTAGGTACGATTTTTGGTGCGATTATCGGATTTTTCATCGGGGTTATGCACACGATTCCATTGCAAAAAAAATCCTTTAAAACATATGTATTAAAAACTATTAATTTTATACTAACTTGCTATGTTGAACTATTCCGTGGCACTCCAATGATGGTACAAGCGATGGTTGTGTTCTACGGACTCTATGCCATTGATATTCAATTAAATCGCTTTGTTGCTGGTTTAATTGTTATCAGCTTAAATACAGGTGCTTATATGGCAGAGTATGTGCGTGGTGGAATTGTTTCAATCGATAAAGGACAATACGAGGCCAGTGAAGCGATTGGTATGAATCATTTTCAAACAATGTTCTACATTATCCTTCCTCAAGTAGCTCGCAATATTTTACCAGCGACTGGTAACCAGCTCGTTATGAATATAAAGGACTCTTCTGTACTAAGTGTCATTAGTGTAGTTGAATTATTCTTTACAACGAACTCTGTTGCGGGTAGTACATATCGTTATGCAGAAGCATTCTTAATTGCCTGTGTATTGTACTTCATTATGACATTCACTGTAACTCGTATTCTTCTTTGGTTTGAGAAGAAAATGGATGGACCTGATTCGTACCGAGTGGAGCTTGTGACAGGAAACAAGCCGATAAAGGATGGTGAGTAATGCTATGACAGTGGTCATTGATATCAAACATTTAAATAAAACATTCGGCAATCATGAAGTATTGAAAGATGTCAATTTCCAAGTAAGAAAAGGGGAAGTTGTAACGTTAATTGGAGCTTCAGGATCAGGAAAATCCACATTATTGCGTTGCATTAACTTGCTGGAAACTCCTACAGGCGGTGAGATTATTTTTAATGGAGAAAATATTTTAACGGAAGGTTACAATAAAGAAAAATATCGTACGCACTTAGGTATGGTATTCCAGCAGTTTAACTTATTTAATAACTTGGATGTATTAGGGAATTGTATAGTCGGACAAGTAAAAGTATTGAAACGTTCAAAAGAGGAAGCCATAAACAATGCGATGAAATATTTAACGATTGTTGGAATGGATCGCTATAAGAATGCGCGACCTCGACAACTTTCAGGTGGACAAAAACAGAGGGTTGCCATTGCAAGAGCTTTAGCAATGGATCCAGACGTGATGCTATTTGATGAACCGACTTCTGCCCTTGACCCAGAAATGGTAGGGGAAGTATTAAAGGTTATGCGAGACCTTGCGAAGGCCGGAAATACAATGTTAATTGTTACCCATGAAATGGAATTTGCAAAAGAAGTTTCAGATCGTGTCGTGTTTATGGATAAAGGGGTCATCGTTGAAGAAGGGCCTCCTGAACAAGTACTAGTCAACCCAATACACGAAAGAACAAAAGAGTTCTTAAGACGAACATTAAATAAATAAGATGGAACGGGGCTGTCTAGAAAAGTCAATCACTTTCTGAACAGCCTTATTTCTTAATACTAATATTCTCTTGAAAACTTTGCTCCTGCGGTAGTCACATCAAACGCGCCTCCTCGTCGCAATTTATCTGAGGTTGAGCATGTGCGACAGCCGCAATTTATCTGCGGCGAAAGCGCTAGCGACAGCCGCAATTTATCTGCGGCGAAAGCATGTGCGACAGCCGCAAAGGAGGCGTCTTGAAATGACTTGTCAGACGCGCCCTTTTAACTTACTTTATTTTGAAATTGTTTGATATGTTGAGCAATGGCTAAATTGAATAGTTCTGGTCGTTCGATATTCGACAAATGTCCTGTATTTTCAAAAATAATTAAATTGGAAGACTTAATCATGTAATGCATTAAATAGGCATTTTGAATAGGTACTACTTTATCTTCTAGAGAACCAATGATCAGTGTTGGCACATTAATGGTCAATAAATCATAAAAATAGTTTCTTCCAAAAGCTGATTGAACCGATTGTAAATACGTATCTTTTCGAATGTGAAAAGCATTCTTTGCTAATTCATAAACCTTTTGTTCTTCAGGATTGTATAAACATTTTTTGATGAGCCGTTCATTCAGTTGTTCGAGTGACGATTTTTTTAAAAATCGTTTTGTTTTTTCAAGAGTAATATTCCCAAGCAAAGTAGGAATATAGTAAGTCGTATTACATAAAATGAGTGATTTTACACGCTTTTTAAAACGCTTACATATTTCTAGTGCAACGATTCCACCGAGTGATAGACCAACAAAATGTGCTTTTTCGATATTTAAATAATCTAATACTTCAATTATGTCTTTTGCAAAAAATTCGACATTGATATTTTCTTTTTCTGGAGAGTCACCATGTCCTCTTAATTCGATGATAATTAATCGATATTGTGTAGTTAGTTCCAATTGGGGAGCCCAAGCTTGTATGCGGTTACCTAATCCATGAATAAAGACTATTTCTTCACCTTTCCCAACATCTAAGTAGTTTAACATCACGATCACCTATTTCATCAGCGTATGTTGAGAAATCACAGGGATGGTTTACTTGATAGTCTTTGCAAATAACAATAAATTTATCAGCCAGAATGGTAAATAACGTTATCATTATTATATGTAAATTGCACAGAAATGTACCGTGACAACTGTACTTATGTTTGGAAAAGTTTCAATAAGGCTTACTGGTGATAGTTGGCGAATATTTTTTAAAAGGGAAAGGAAGAAAAGTAGTTAGTGCTCAAGAAAGGATTTATCTAAAATTCTACTGCAACAGATTTAAAACAAATAAAGAATCATAAATAAGCATACGATAAATTAAGTAAATCGAAATTACCTAATGGACGACAAAATCCTTCAGTATTTGTTAAAATGAAATGTGTTAACTGGACAAGAAGTTTATGAGAGACGATTTTGAAAACTTTCATGTATTTACCTGGCAATTCAATGATATAATTGTAACGATAGTTTAATGAAGAGAGAGGGTATGATGATGCTACACTTAAAATGGAAGGACGCACCTACTATTCGTACAGTAAAATGTGTGAATACAAATGCAAAAAAATATTTAGTATCTAACGTGTTAACTGTTGGGAAAGAATATGAAGTGAAAAATGAAACAGAAGAATTTATTTTTATAGTTGATAATACTGGAAAAGTAGGCGGGTATTATAAGGAGTACTTCGAATAAATAATAAGCACGAGTGTTTTGTATCACTCGTGCTATTTTACTTGCCATCTATTTCATGGATGGTTTGTTCAATCAATTGTTGTTTTTCGTTCCGGTCGGCTTGAATTTGCAATGTTTCTTCGATTGATTCGATAAGCTGTATTTGCGTTTCTTTTAAATGATTCAGTTCTACATGACTTTCGGTAATGCTCGTCATTTCAGCGCTTTTCATCGCTAACTTCTCTGAAGTATTCATTAAATGATGACTTGTCGCATTTGCACGATGTTGGCGATTGAGGTTGACGAGCATGGAAATTTGAGATTGCCATAAAGGGATTGTTGATAATATAGATGACTGAATTTTTTCAATGAGCATTTCATTGGTTGATTGAATCATGCGAATTTGGGGAGCAGTTTGAATAGCTATTTCCCGCGATATTTGTAAATCATACATTCTTCGATCTAGCCATTCCGCCGCATTTTTCATATCGAGTAACTTTTGCCTCATCATGGGGTTGTCCATATCGTTATAATCCGTTTCCACCATTTGCAACTGCTTTTGAAGGTCAAGTCTTTTCATTTCCAAAGCAGCAATGTACAAATTGATTTCTTGAAAATATTCTTCATTTTTTTCATATAACTTATTTAACATATTGTGATCCGTCAATAAATTCTCTTGAGCACGTTTTAAATGAATCGTTAGACGGTCGATTTGCTTACTTAAGCGATTGTATTGGGAAACGATTTGTTGAATGGAAGTTTTTCGTTTAAATAGTTTTCTTAAAAATCCTTTATCTTGAATGTTGAATTGATCGAGATTCATTGAATCCAACTGTTCAATTAAGGTCGATAAAATCTCTCGAATTGGTGAAGTATCGTTTCTTTGCACTTGAACTAATAATTGATGGGTAAAATGTTTTAGGGATTTTTGAACTTCTTCACCAAAACGAACAATGGCTTCATAGCAAGTACTATCTAGCTCGCTTGCTAAATATAATGCTTTTGACTGCTCTTCTTCAGTAAGGGTAGGGAATACTTTACTCTCCACAATAGAAAAAGAGCTCTCGTTTGAGAACAGTTCAAAACCTTCTGAGCTCTTTTTCTCTATCATTGATTTTCCCTCCCAAATTCTATTTGCTTTTGTTTCTTTTCATGCTCGAGTTTGACATAATCCAACTCCAATTTTAAATTTTCTAAATCAGATGCAAGAGCAGCTTTTAAGTCATCTTCCATCGAACTTTGTAATTTTTTCATCGCTTTTCGAGCCTCTTCAAGAGCGATATGCACATCTGCATCTTTGATTTGCTGTTGTACTAACGTTGCGTAATGTTTGCTCAATTGCACAGCTGAAGGCAGGTGAGAATAGAAGAAATCTTCAACTGTGTAAAATTTTTGCGGATTTGTTTGAACGATATTGACTATTCTTCTAGACAACTTTGTCATTTCATTTAGCAATTTAAAAGAACGAATGGAACGCACTCGAATATATTGCTGTGTTAATAAATTTATGTGGCTTTTTGCTTGTTTTAATTGGGATTCAATATGATTATATTCTGAACGGGTAAAGCCGAGAGCTTTCGTCTTTTTATATTTTTGAACAGTTTTAATGATATAGTTACTAACTATATAAGTTAGAATGGATGCAATTGGTATGATTAATCCATTCAGAAAACTGATATTTAATTGAACAACAAATATGATAAAAACTGTAAAACTAAAGAAAAAATTGAGTAAATGTCGTATGATGAAGTTGCTTACCCCCAGCATATGCGTACCTCCTCGTGTTCTTAGTATAAATACGTTCGGCGAGGAATAAAAGTTTCAAAAAACTTATTTGAATTTATCATTTCTCTATTTAAATGATACTACTTTTTTCACATATTTTTAAAGAGAAGGAATGGGGGAAATACAAAAATTTGGACGTTTAAAAAACGTCCAAATTACAGCAATTCAAAATTCAATTTGTCATATCCTTGTATATCATCAAAAATTACAATTGACAAACTTGATTTTAGATTTTCATCTTTCTTAATAAAATGCAAGAATTCATCAATAGATTGATTTTTCCCTTCCACATCGATTTCAAGCTGATTGTTTTCATTTATACGAAAATTCCCATTTAATCCTAATTCTAACGCCTTCTGTTGAATGAAAAATCGGTTGCTAAATCTTTTTCCAGCAATATTGATCATAATGTGCGCCCTCTTTGCCATCACTCCACCTACAATCAATTAAATTTTCGTTCAGCCGTGAGTTTTCAACATATGAATTAAATCATTTAAATAGTGAATGACTTTTTCAGAAGCTTTTTCGATTTCTTGCAAATGGATTTCCGCTTGATGTCGTTTTCCGCTACTTTAATTCCAAAATTGCATTTTTGCCGCAATATGAACTTGTTTATGAATGTGCTCTAATTCTTTGAAAGATTCTACATGTTTAAATTTAGCTTGGGTGTCATTTATATAATACCATTTTCCTAAACGGCAATCTTGGTGGGAGGGAACTTCGTCTGATGATAATTCTTCCTAAAATCATGTTATATACCCGCCATTTCCATAATAGATGATCAGTTTTTGATAATTGTAAAAGGGCGGTACTGGTTAAATGAACAGGGTTATTATGGATAATGTCATTTCGGAAACGCATCATTTCTTTACTTAGTGCAAATATGCTTTCAGACGTTTGGTTACCTAAGCTATGAATTTGTTCTTGAAGATTGGCCATTTCAGACATACGTTTAGTAATTTCATCAACGGCAGCAGCTTGTTCTTCAGTAATGGAAGCAGTGCTCACAACATCATGTTAAATACTTTCAATTGCATGTACAATTGAGTTTAATAAAGGTAACGACTGTTTTGCTTCTGAAGTAACTTCTTTAATCTTTTGTGATGCATCTAGAATGGAATCGGAAACCATATTTGAATATTGTTTAATGCAACGACATTTTATGATACTTCATTTAATGTGTTCACTGTTCCTTCAGCTCATTTTCGTACTTCTTGTGCCACAACAGAGAAACCTTTCCCATGTTCACCAGCACGAGCTGCCTCAATAGAAGCGTTAAGTGCCAGTAAATTTGTTTGGTCTGCAATTTCGTTTATAATTGTGACGATATTATCAATTTCGTTCACATAGTTTTGTAATTGATGGAATGACTGAACAATTTGTTGGAACGTATCATCCGTTTGAAAAATATCATTTAACGCTTTTTCAATTGTATTTTTTCCGTCGATAACATTACTTACTGTATCCGTCGTTTTCTCAGAAATTTTCGATGAAGCACGGGCAACTTCTCCAATCGAAGCGGAAACTTGTTCGATTGCTGCGGTGGAATTTTGAATTTCCGTTGTTTGTTGATCAACGCGTTGAATTAAATCTTTCATGTAGATGATTTTCGTATTCGATTCAATTAGCGAAAAAATTTCTGTAATGACATTTTCAATCATTCCTTCTGTTAATACTTCTACCAATAATTCTTGCTCTACATTCATTGCAGCGTTTAATGAGCGCAAATATTCCAATGCCTTATGAGGTTTCATACCAAAGCTATGTAAAATGTGAGTACTAATGTAAAAAGAGAATTGATTAAATAATACGATTAATTTTCCAGTGTCAAAATTATGTATTCTGAATAAGTGAAAAAATTTTATCGCATTTTGTACATACTCATCATTTCGTTCAGTAAGAAAAAATTGTTGCAAATATTTTTCAATTTTTTCTTCTGGAATAGGATTTTCGCCTTTTGTTGAAATTTCTTTTAAATAGCGGTGAAAAATATTGCTCATTGTTGGATTGGAGTTTACAATTTTTTTAAATAATCCTTGTAAATTTTGCTGATCTTTTTTGTAAAATGATCATATTGTAAGGTTTTAAAAAACGTCCTGATGCTTCTATATCAGTTCCACGTTCTAATAATTCGTTTAAATGAACTCTTGGTTAAAATGTTAAAAACATACTTAAGTCCTTCCTTTCGATTCAAAAATTACCAAGTTATAGATATTTTAGAATGGGGTTTTTCAACGTGTATAAAATTATTTATATGATGGCAGATTTTGAACCTTGGTGGCAATTTGAAGGTTGGGAATCACATATTGTGTCAGAAGAAGTTTTTGATACGAAAGAACAATTTGAAGTTGCAATTAAAGAAACTCTTAATGTGTTTAGAAATAATTATGATCATGAGGAGAGCAGGGAAGGAAAGTATTTTGCCTTTTGGTCGGAAGATGAAAAAACTTATTGTGAAGCTTGTGATGATGAATTACAAATTTTTCATGGTATAATTGTGCAACAACTTGAATATAATCAATAATAGTAACAAAATATATCCCGATCCATTCGAGAACGATTTCAAATCTGTAAAAAATCGTTTGACATTTTGTAATATGGTGGTATAATATAAATACAATTGAATTGTAAGGCCGGAAACAAGTGATTCACATATTACAAAGAGTGATCGGTGTTTTTGTCGGTACTCTTCGTAATATGTGAATTTTTTTATTCTGGTAATAAAAACAATTCCATATTGTAAAAATATTTTTATTTTTTTGGAGGTTTTTTTAATGAAACAAGGTACAGTAAAATGGTTTAACTCAGAAAAAGGTTTTGGATTCATCGAAGTTGAAGGCGAAAACGACGTATTCGTACACTTCTCAGCTATTCAAGGTGAAGGTTTCAAAACTCTTGATGAAGGTCAAAAAGTGGAATTCGATGTGGTTGAAGGTAACCGCGGACCTCAAGCTGCTAACGTTGTTAAATTATAATAATAAACGAACTTAAATATGATGAGGCATCCATTTTTGGACGCCTCTTTTTATTTTCGATTTGGAAACATCATTTTCTAACAGAGAATGATGTTTTGTTTTTTTGTTCTGTTTTTAGTAAAAATTCCTTTTTCTTTTAAATTGCAATCTTAACGTTTTCTGCATCCAAAAGTAGTGCAAATTTACAATCTCTTAACAATTCCTTTAAACAAGATCAATATATGAATTTTATAGTGGGAAATGTAGTGAGAATTAAACTATTAAACGATGGAGGAAATTTCAGATGAAAAAGTGGAAGTTCTTAACGATGACTGCAATGGTAAGTTCTGCATTATTACTTGGAGCATGTGGCGGAGAAAAAAATGAAGCTGGGACAAACGTTGGAAATACACCACAACAAGCAGAAAATGGAGAAGCACAATTAGCAGGCTCTGTAACAGGTGATGGTTCTTCAACTGTTGCCCCTATTGTTGAAGCGCTTGTGGAAGAATATGCTGCTGTTGAACCAAATGTACAAGTATCTGTAGGGGTATCTGGAACTGGTGGAGGATTTGAAAAATTCATCGCCGGCGAAACGGATTTCTCAAATGCTTCACGAGAAATTAAAGAAGAAGAAGCTCAAGCTTTAAAAGATGCGGGCATTGAATATACAAAATTTGAAATAGCTTATGACGGAATCACTGTCGTAATTAATTCAGATAACGATTGGGCTACGGATTTAACAATTGAACAATTAAAAGAAATTTGGATTGAAGACGGAAAAGTGAAAAAATGGTCTGATCTTGATCCATCTTGGCCAGATGAAGAAATTGTCTACTATGCACCGGGAACAGATTCAGGTACCTTTGACTATTTCGACGAAGTCATTTTGGAAGGTGAAGATTTAGTTCGATCAGCTCAATTGTCTGAAGATGATAACGTAATTGTTCAAGGCGTTGCTTCTGATAAAAACGCGATCGGATTCTTTGGCTATGCTTACTATTTGGAAAATCAAGATAAATTAAAAGCGGTACGCGTGAACGGTATAGAACCATCAAATGAAACAATTGAAAACGGGGAATACACGCCGCTCTCTCGTCCGTTATTTGTATTCGTAAACAATAAAAAAATCACTGAGAATGAATCATTTTACGATTTTATGAAATTCACTTTAGAAAACGCTGGCGACATGGCTGAAGCTGTTGGATTTGTACGTTTACCTGATGATAAGTATAGAGAAGGGCTGAAAACGTTAGAACAATTTAAATAATCCTTTAGATTGTTAGTGTGTGGGAGGCTTTCACCCACACACTTTGCAGGGTTAGAAGGGAGATTATGAAATGGCTCAAAGCATTGAGAAAGAGCAATCAATCCAACAATTGATTGAGAAATCTCGAAATAAAAAGGGCAAAAAAATCATTGAAAAAATAATGCCCATTTTACTCCTATTAGCAGCACTGATTTCTGTTGTTACTACTTTAGGCATTGTCTTTACATTAATTTTCGAGACCTTTGAGTTTTTTAAGAGGGTATCAATTGTTGAGTTTTTATTTGGAACAGTATGGTACCCATTTTCAAGTGGCAGTCCATCTTTTGGTGTTTTACCACTCATAATAGGAACATTCAAAGTGACGCTGATTGCAATAGGTGTAGCTGTTCCGATAGGTTTGTCAGTAGCAATTTATTTAAGTGAATATGCTTCTGACAGAACTCGAAAAATTGTGAAACCGATTTTGGAAGTATTAGCAGGTGTACCGACCATTGTCTATGGTTTTTTTGCTCTGACGTTTGTCACACCGATATTACAAACATTGATACCTTCGCTGAAATTATTTAATGCTCTTAGTCCAGGGATCGTAGTGGGTATCATGATTTTACCTAGCATTATCTCTTTATCGGAAGATGCCATGAATTCTGTACCAAATGCTATTCGAGAAGGAGCTCTCGCACTGGGTGCTACAAAGCTCGAAGTTTCGTTAAAAGTTGTACTTCCTGCAGCGTTATCCGGAATCGTTGCATCCATTGTATTGGGCATTTCTCGGGCTATCGGTGAAACGATGATTGTCTCCCTCGCCGGTGGTGCAACTCCAACTTTTGATTTCAATATTACAGGTTCAATTCAAACGATGACAGCCTATATCGTACAAGTATCTTCTGGTGATGCTGGTTACGGCACAACAATCTATTATTCCATGTATGCCGTTGGATTTACGTTGTTTATATTTACTTTATTGATGAACTTAGTAGCTCAATATATTTCGAAACGCTTCAGGGAGGAATATTGATATGACGAAATACATTGACGATACCGTCGTCATGAAGCGTATGCAGTCTCGGTTAAGAAAAAATAAAATTTGGAAAATGATATTTTTCCTTGCTACTTCTTTTGCATTGTTAACCCTCGTTGTATTAATTGTAAGAATAATATCTCAAGGAGCGGGATACATAAATTGGGATTTCTTTAACAATTTCGCTTCACGTTTTCCTGAAAAAGCTGGAGTAAAAGCGGCATTAATTGGTTCGATTAGTATGATGCTCGTTGTAGCTCCAACTTCCATCATACTTGGGGTGGCAACAGCAATATATTTGGAAGAGTATGCAAAGAATAATAGATTTAATGATTTTATTCGAACAAATATATCCAACTTAGCTGGTGTACCATCAATTGTCTTTGGTTTATTAGGATTAACTATTTTTGTCCGCATGTTTGGTTTAGGAAAAAGTATTCTAGCTGCTGGATTAACGATGAGTTTATTAATTTTGCCTGTCATTATTGTAGCTGCACAAGAAGCAATCCGTGCTGTACCAAAAGAACAGCGGGAAGCTTCATATGGTATGGGCGCAACCAAATGGCAAACGATTACTCGAGTTGTATTGCCATCTGCCATACCGGGAATCTTGACGGGAAGCATTTTAGCTTTATCTCGTGCAATTGGAGAAACAGCGCCATTAGTTGTAATCGGAATTCCTGTAATTATCCATTTCTTGCCTACTGGTTTGCTTAGTGAATTTACAGCTTTGCCGATGCAAATTTACGATTGGGCCAAACGCCCGCAAGAAGCATTTCAATATGTTGCCGCAGCGGGAATTATTGTGTTGATGATTGTCCTTGTGCTGATGAATTCGATTGCCGTGTTGATTCGAAATAAATTCCAAAAACGATATTAAGGATGGGTGAAAGTGGTACAAACAATGATTAACAATGAATTGAAACCTTTGCGTGTTGTTGAAAAGCAGTTCAAAGTGAATGAAAATTTCCAGACAAACAGTAAAGCATCCGTTTTCTATGCGAACAATTTTAATCTTTGGTATGGTGAGCACCATGCGTTAAAAGATATTCAATTTAACGTTCAAGAAAATGAAGTGACGGCCATCATCGGGCCTTCAGGATGCGGAAAATCAACTTTTATTAAAGCGTTGAACCGTATGGTGGAACTTGTTCCATCAGTGAAAATAAGCGGAGAAATTTTATACCGTGGTCGCAATATATTTGCTGCTGATTATGCAGTAGAAGAATTGCGTACAAAAGTTGGGATGGTGTTTCAAAAACCAAACCCTTTCCCGAAATCCATATATGATAACGTCGCTTATGGGCCGAGAATTCATGGCATTAAAAATAAAAAAATATTAGATGAAATTGTAGAAAGGTCATTGAGAGGTGCAGCGATTTGGGATGAAGTGAAAGATCGTCTTCATCACAATGCTTATGGTTTATCAGGAGGACAACAACAACGTATTTGTATTGCACGGTGTCTAGCGATTGAACCAGATGTCATTTTAATGGACGAACCAACATCTGCCCTTGACCCAATTTCTACATTAAAAGTTGAGGACCTCATTCAGGACTTAAAAAAGAATTACTCCATTATTATTGTGACACACAATATGCAACAAGCGGCCCGGATTTCAGACAAAACAGCCTTTTTCTTAAATGGAGAAGTAGTGGAATTTGACATCACAGATCGAATATTCTCAACACCACGTGATCAGCGTACAGAAGATTATATTTCAGGGCGTTTCGGCTAATAAGGAGTGATGGGTTCGTGAGTATTCGAGAAAGATTGGACAAAGAATTGGAATCTGTGCAACAAGCATTTTTAACTTTGTGCGATAAAAGTATTCATCAATTTGAATTATCGTTTCAAGCATTTATTGAAAAAGATATGGAATTAGCAAAACGAATAATAGAAGAAGATGTGGAAATGAACAAGATGGAAGAAGAGATTCATAATAAAGTAGTGCTTCTTCTAACCAAACAACAACCGATTGTTGCAACAGATCTTCGTCGTCTTATCGTTTTATTAAAAGCTGCTTCAGATATGGAACGGGTTGGAGATTATGCAGTGAACATATCAAAGGAAGCCATTCGCATTGGGGAGAAACAGTTTATTACGTCAGTAGAGTTAATGGAAGATATGTGCTATAAAACGATATCGATGCTTCGGCAAGTCGTTAATGCATTTGTGGAAGAAAATGTCCAAAATGCAAAAGAAATTGCTGAAATGGATGATCAAATCGATGAAATGTATGGAAATATGATTGCACATTTAATGAAACTTTCTGCCATTAGTCCTGAAAGTGTTTCGCAAATCACGTATTTATCTTTTGTATGCCGATTTATTGAGCGTTGTGCGGATTTGGCAACGAATATCGCAGAATATATCCTCTATTTTAAAAAAGGACTTTACTTAGATTTAAACCGTTAATGTTGTATTCTAACTTTTCAAAAGGGTTTTTATTGAATAATGAAAAAATTTATAATAAAATTATTTCAACCAAATACGGAAGCGATGATGAAAAAGAGTAGTATTATGGATTGGCTAAGAGAGCTAGCGGTTGGTGCGAGCTAGTGCAAGACATAATACGAATGGGTTTTCTAGCTCTAGCATTGAAAGTTTAGTAGGTGCTAGCGTTTCGTTTACGTTACAAACTTTGAGTGGACATAAGTCTTCTTATGTCAATAAAGGTGGTACCACGGCTCCCCGTCCTTTAATTTTAGGGGAGTTTTTTATTTTGATAGCTTAGTTAGTTGAGTTGAGAGGAGAAGGTAGAGATGACAGTAAATTATGTAATGAAAACTTTACAGGGAGATATGATGACTCCTATTTCTGTTTTCCTTAGTGTCTCAGGAAAAAATAAAGTATTATTTGAATCTGCTGCGAAACATGAGGAAAGTGGAAGATATTCCTTTATTGCCTATGATCCGATTGCAGAATTAATTGGCAATAAAGAGAGTTACTTGTTTAGGAAAGAAGGGGAGGAGGAAAAGAGGGAAGGTTCGGTCTTTCAAAAGTTGAGAGATTTAATCCCTATTTCCAATGAACCACTTCCTTTTTCCTTCTTTGGAGGGGCAATTGGCTATTTTAGTTATGATACGGCTTTTTATACTGAAAAAATCGGACCTCTCTTACCAGATGAGTTGAATATGCCAGATGTGCATCTTCTGTTTTATAATCGATTTATTGTCATCGATCATTTACTACAAAAAGTATCGATCGTGGCCATTGATTTATTCCAAGAAGGTAAAAAAAGAGAGGAAATGGATGAATACATCCATCAGATTGAAGAACAATTGAAAAATGGTACTACGCTTATTGAAGTAGAAAAAAGTACAGTTGAATTTCGTCCATCCATTGATCAAGAAACATTTGTTAATATGGTAGAAAAAGCAAAAAATTATATTGAATGTGGTGACATTTTTCAAGTTGTATTATCTCAACGTTTTTCGTCTGATTTTAAAGGAAATCCTTTTTCTTTATACCGCAGTCTGCGTACTTCGAATCCATCACCATACATGTTCTATTTAGAGTTTGATGATTATACAATTTTGGGTACTTCCCCAGAAAGTTTAGTAAAAATCACCGATGGATTCATTAAGACGAATCCGATTGCTGGAACGAAACCTCGTGGAAAAACAAAGGAAGAAGATCGAAAATTAGAGGAACTTCTTCTAAGTGATGAGAAAGAACTTGCGGAACATCGCATGCTCGTTGATTTAGGTCGAAACGATTTGGGGCGGGTTTCGAAGGTCGGTACAGTGAATGTTTCAAAATATATGAAAATAGAAAAGTATAAATATGTAATGCATATTGTTTCCGAAGTAATCGGTGAAAAAAGAGATGATGTTCATGTAGTGGATGTCATTACTAGTTGCTTGCCTGCTGGAACGGTTTCCGGAGCTCCGAAAATTCGCGCCATGCAAATTATCAATGAACTGGAACAACAAAAAAGAGGGGTTTACGCAGGGGCAATTGGTTATATTTCAATTAATGGCAATTTAGACTTGGCAATTGCGATACGTACGATGATCGTAAAAGATGAAAAAGCATATGTGCAAGCTGGGGCAGGAATCGTGTATGATTCCATTCCGCAATCTGAATATGAAGAGACACTGAATAAAATGAAGGCTTTGTTGGAGGTAGAGCGATGATATTACTAATTGATCATTACGATTCATTCACATACAATTTATATCAACAAATTGCCTCGCTCGGAAAAGAAGTGAAGGTTATTCGCTACGATGACATCACGATTGACGAAATTCGTGATATGCAACCTGAAGCGATTGTATTATCGCCAGGACCTGGAAGACCTGATGATATTCCTCAAACGGTCAATCTTGTAAAAGAACTGTACACGGAGTTTCCAATCCTTGGTGTTTGTTTAGGGCATCAAATTATCGGTGCCGCATTTGGCGGTGAGATTGTGCAAGCAAACCGCATCATGCATGGAAAAACGTCGCTATTAAACTATGAACGAAAGGGATTGTTCAAAGAGTGTTTTAATGATGTAGAAGTGATGCGTTATCATTCATTAGTCATTGAACCTACGACATTAAGTAAAGACTTTGAGGTAATTGCAACGTCAAAAGATGATGGAGAAATTATGGCTATTCAACATAAACAGCTACCTATCTATGGCGTACAATTCCACCCTGAGTCAATCGGTACACCAAGCGGAAATCATATCGTCAAGGCGTTTTTAGCGAATGCATAGTAAAAAGGCTTTCTAGAATGTATAACGTTCTAGAAAGCCTGTTATTTTATTGAAGATAATAGTCCTAATAGATGGTTATTAGTCAAACTTCAATTCATATTAGTCAATCTGAGGAGGATAATAGTCAAAATTGTGACAGTTATAGCCAATTATCAAGAAAATTGATTGAAAGATAATAGTCAAAGTTTAGTAAATAATAGCCAAACTCAATAGGATAAATGGCCAAATTTGTCAATGAGCTGAACATGCTGATATAAAGAAGTGATAATTGCCAAAGTCAAGCAAAAAATAGTCAATACCAATAGGATAATGGTCAATCTGCACGTTATAATAGCCATTCCAGAAATATAAAGCGTTATTATAAGTATTTCTCAATCTCTTTCTCAAATTTGGATGGTTTATCCATCGGGGCAAAACGATCGACTACTTGACCATTTCGATCCACTAAAAATTTCGTAAAATTCCACTTTACTTTCGAACCGAGAACGCCCTTCGTGTTACTTGTCAAAAATTTAAATAATGGGTGCGCATCGTCACCATTCACTGCTACAATTTTATGGATTGGGAATGTCACCCCGTAATTGATTCGACATGCTTCTTCCGCATCTTTTGCAGAGTCATATTCTTGTTTAAATTGATTGGAAGGGAAACCTAAAACGACAAACCCACGATCTTTATATTTTTGATAAATTTTTTCTAGTTCATCAAATTGTGGAGCAAAACCGCAATTAGATGCAGTGTTCACAATTAACATCACTTGTCCTTTATAGCGGCTTAATGGATACGTTTCTCCCTTAGCAGTTGTTACTTCGATATCGTAAAATTCCATGAGCGCTCCTCACTTTCACTATTAATTCTCAGTTCTTCTGCTGCTTAAATTCAGTATAACAGCTAATAGGAGAGAAGTAATGATAAACGAACTGATGAATGCGATTACCCCGTTCCATCCGAAACTAGCCCAAAAGAATCCACCTGTTGTTCCACCAACACTGGAACCGAAATAGTAGGCGAATAAGTAGAGGGAGGAGGCTTGAGCTTTATTGCTTTTTGCACGGCTGCTTACCCAAGAACTTGCAATAGAATGGGATCCGAAAAAGCCGAAAGTAAATACAACAATCCCAAGTATTTTAATTATTAAGTTGACGGGAAGTGTTAATAAAGCGCCCGATAACATAATCATAATCCCGACTAACAGCACCTTTTGACGCCCAAACCGATCCGATAAACTACCAAACCAAGCAGAGCTAAAAGTTCCAACTAAATAAACGATAAAAATCCAGCCAACGATAGTTGTACTTAGGTTGTAAGGTTCTTCTAACAATTTATAACTAATATAGTTATATAAAGTGACAAATCCTCCCATTAATGTGAATGCAATTCCGAACAAGCAGACTAAACCTGGATCTTTTAAATGGGAAAATAGTGATTTCGTCAAGGAAGCTAATTGTAAAGGTCTTGGTTCAAAGTGTTGAGATGCCGGCAATGCCCATACGAAAAAGAAGCTCACAATTAAACTTAAAATACCAAGAAAAAGCATTCCTACTTGCCACGAAAATAAATCTGTTACCGTTCCCATGATAATCCGCCCGCTAAGGCCACCAACTGTATTTCCGCTCTTATATATAGTCCCATTGCAATACCCAGACTAGAAGGATCCATTTCTTCTCCTAAATAGGCCATCGCAATGGCAGGAATTCCCGCAAAAACAATGCCTTGTATGACTCTCAATAACAATAAAATTTCAAAAGAAGGAGAGAATGCTAGCACAATAGTTATGAACGATGCTGCAAAGATGGAAAAGGTCATTAATCGCTTTCGTCCCCAAGCTTCCGATAATGATCCGAATAAAATTAAACTAAAGGATAGGGCGACAGTAGAAGCTGATAATGATAAACTGGCTACAGCAGGTGAAACATGGAATTCTTCAGAAAATTGCGGAAATAAAGGTTGCGTAATGTATAAGTTTGCAAAAATAATAAATCCTGCTGCAAACAATGCTAAATTCGTTAATGTAAATTCTCGAGTTCCTTTTTGGATATACACTGTTCTTCGCCTCTTTTAATTTTGACATTTTTTTGAACAATCAATTTACCGATAATTATAATGGTGATTTTCTAAAATAGTAATTTCATAGTTTTTATTTCACTAATAACTTTGAGTTATAAGTAGATGTATCTTTAAAATATGCCACTTCATTGTGACATCTTTAGGACATGCTATAATTTGGATAAAGAATATGAAGGAGAAGGGGACAATCAATTGGATATCAATGCACTCATTTATTTTCAAACTGTTGCAAAATATGAAAATATGTCGCGAGCAGCAGAAATTTTACATATTAGCCAGCCTGCCCTCAGCAAATCGATTGCTATGCTGGAAGAGTATTTAGGAGTTGAACTTTTCGATCGAAATGGCCGCTCCATCAAATTAAACCGATACGGGAAATTCTTCCTAGAACGAATCTGATTTTAAAAGAAATCGAACGGGCAAAAGAAGATTTAACCAACCTTGTGACAACTGATGTTGGTGAAGTCTCATTAGGATTTATGCATACGTTGGGACTAGAAGTTATTCCATCCTTAATGATGAAAGCGAAAAAGCGATTTCCTCATATGCGTTTTCAATTAACGCAAAGCAATTCTAGTGTCATTATGAAAAAATTGGAAACGGGAGAGCTTGATATTTGTTTAGTATCTTCTCTTGAAACTAGTAAAGACGTCCATTGGGAAAAATTATGGGAAGAGGAGTTATTTTTAATTGTTCCGAAACAACATCCATTAAAAAATCGGAAAAAAGTCAAGCTTGCTGAATTTGCAAAGGAGCCTTTCATTTCTATCAAAAAAGGAAATTCATTGAGGAAATATGTTGATGAGATTTTTAAACGAGAAGGGTTTCAATTAAATGTTGCTTTTGAAGGGGAAGAAGTACATACCATTGCCGGACTTGTGGAGAGCGGCTTAGGAGTTTCGTTAATTCCTCATATTAAAGGGCTTGACCAATATAATGTACACATCATACAAGTAGATGCTAAAGACTGCAAAAGGGAAATTGGACTAAGCTATTTAAAAAATCGTTATATGAGTGGAGCAGTAAAGCAATTTATTGAATATGTTCGAGAGTTTTTTATTAATAAAACCCAAACAGAATCATCTTCCATCCGTTTGGGTTGATGAATTAAGAATTTTGTTTGCCTGTAATTAAATTAGCAATTTCTTCAATAGTCATCGTGGAATTGACTTTAAATTGCCCTTTTTGAATTGAGCGGGCATATTCCGGTTGTGCTAAAAATAGCTCCATTTCAACCGCATTTTTAATAATGCCCATATCTTCCAATTTTTTTGAAACTTCATAAGGTGTTAGGCCGGAATAAATATATAGAATGTCTTCTACTACATTCTCCTGTTGTGTCGATGTAGTCGTTTCAGAAGGCGCATTATTTACCTCGGGTTCATCTTGCGTTTCGGTTGAATTGGAAGATGATTGATTTTCAAGTTCTTGTAATTGTTGTTTTGCTACTTTTAATTGGGATTCTAGCTGTGCAATTTTTTCTTCGTAATTAGCAATTTCCTTTGACTCTGATTCGGTATGAGAGAAACGATCCATCCCTGTATAAAGGATGCCGATGACTAAACAAGCAAGGCCAAACCCACGAACAGTCGATCTTTTCATGATTGACCTCCGTGATTAAGAATATGTAGTACTTGTTCTTCAGATAATGTTGACATTTTGCTGATTTCACTAATTGGGTATCCTTGCTTATTTAATTCGATGACTTGTCGAACTAAAATTTGATTGACCGGCTTATTCGGTTGTTTGAGTACATTCTCTGATTTAGTTGTAATAGGTTTTGTCGCCGGCTTTACTTTAAAAGAAGGCTCGAGTAATAATTCTTCTTCGATCACTTTTAATCTTCTTTTAATTCCGTTTGTTTCTTGATAAAATTGCAGAGACAATTCTTCAACATCTCGTTCTAATTTTTTTGATGTATCTTTTAGGAAAAAAGATGCAATAATACAAATAATGCCGATGATGATTAGTAACGTTGATAGTTCCACAATCGCTCCTCCGAATTTTACATTTTTGAATTATTTTAACATAAGGATTTTAATTAATAAATGATGCTAGATTTTTTTTCAATTTATGTTATAATGACTTAGTCGTATAAATCATGCTTATATATAAATTCATGATAGAGAGTGGGGGGTTAATAATGCGCGTAAACATTACATTAGCTTGCACAGAATGTGGAGAACGTAATTATATTTCTACAAAAAATAAACGTAACAATCCAGAACGTCTAGAACTAAAAAAATATTGCTCTCGCGAGAAGAAAGTCACTCTTCACCGTGAAACGAAGTAATGATTTTGCCAAAACCAATTCCGGTTTTGGCTTTTTACTTATAAGCAAAGGATTGATTGAAATGAACAAAAAAGAATGGCGAAATACTATTAAATCCTCTTTAAACGAAATGTCCAATAATCAATATCATTTACTTTCAGAAATGATAAAAAAGCGCTTATTCAATGAACCCATCCTAGAACAATGCCATACGATTGCGTTGACTATTTCAAGACAGCCTGAAGTGGATACTTATGAAATAATTAAGGCATGTTGGCAACTTGGTAAGCGAGTAGCTGTTCCAAAATGCAATCCAAAAACACGAACAATGGATTTTTATCATATCACTAGCTTTTCTCAGCTGGAAACGGTATATATGGATTTGCAAGAACCTATACCAGAAAAAACAACTTATGTATCTCCTGAAGAAATTGATTTAATGATTGTACCAGGGATTGTATTTGATCAACTTGGGTATCGAATTGGTTATGGAGGCGGTTATTACGACCGGTATTTAACGAATTATAATGGGCATAAGATATCTCTAGCTTTTCATTTACAAATTGTCGAACAATTACCAAAAGAATCTCATGATATTCCAGTTGATTTCATTATTACTGAAAAAGCTCTCATACATTGTGCCAACAATCGAAAGGAGATAGCTGAATGAAAACGATACTCGATATTCGCAACATATTGAAGCAATATGGATCGTTTATTTATACAGGAGATCGCTTAGGGGATTTGATGATGATGGAAGATGAAATACGCGAATTATATAAGTCGCAAGTTATCGATCCAAAAGAATTCCAATCGGCTCTATTGATAATTCGAAACGAAATAAAAAAAGAAGAAGAAAGAAAAATGAAATTAAATAACTAATATAGCCAATAAAAGAAAAAAATAATGATTGAATCAATTGTTAAAAAGGTGTAGACTTGTTAAGTCATTTTCATAAGAACAGTGTAGAAGCCACTGTTTTATTTTTGGGAACCTTTTTGTAAAAAAGACGTAAATATTTTTGGGGGTTTGTAAAGGGAAGGTAATATATAATTTTTATAACCTAATTTCTTTTAATTTTTTCGTAGTGCAATTCATTGAATAATGGCAAGAAAAAGATTAAGATATTATTTGCCTTCTTCTAAATATATGAAGTATATGTGCGAATGTTGTGACTTTGAATACGTAAGAAGAGGAGGATGCAAGATGAAGTCATGGAAATGGCCTAAACATACGATTTTAATAGTAGCCATTATCGCAACTTGGATTAAGACTGCAATCGTCTATCGAACCAGCTTTGAATTCGATTTAGAAAATGGAATGCAAGAGTTCATTTTATTTATAAATCCTCTTAGCTTTTTGCTTTTTGCTTACGGAATATCTTTATTTTTCAAAACAGAAAAGGCGCGGAATCGTTGGATTGTCATTACAAGTATGGTGTTAAGTATTGTACTTTATACAAATGTTGCTTTCTATCGATTCTTCAACGATTTTATTACGCTTCCTGTATTATTCCAAACAAGCAATTTCGGAGAATTAGGAACGTCTGTAGCTGAAATACTTAATTTTAGGGATCTTTTATACTTTATTGATGTATTTGTTATTTTGTTGGCAATTAAATACTTACCAAAAATGGAGACATTATATAGCGTTCGAAAAGAAGTTCGTCGCGCATATTTTGTCCTATCATTAGCTGTGTTATTTTTAAATTTAGGTCTTTCTGAAACAGAACGGCCACAGCTTTTAACTCGTAGTTTTGACCGCGAATTACTAGTAAAAAATATTGGAACTTATAATTATCATTTATATGATATTTACATTCAATCAAAATCTTCCGCTCAACGTGCTCTTGCCGATGGGAGCGAACTAGTGGAAGTCAATAACTATGTTCAAGCAAACCAAGCAGCCATTAATGAAGATATGTTTGGTAAATATCAAGGTCGAAATTTGATTGTCATTCAACTGGAATCATTGCAAAGTTTTGTCTTGCAAAATGACATGAATGGATACGAAGTTACACCATTCTTGAATTCCTTAATTCACGATAAAGATACGTATTACTTTAATAATTTCTATCATCAAACAGGACTTGGCAAAACAAGTGATGCTGAATTCTTATTGGAAAATTCACTGTTTGGTTTAGACCGTGGTGCTGTATTCTTTACGCATAGTGGAAATACGTTTAATTCGATGGCTGAAAAGCTAGGGAAAAATGGATATTTTACAAGTGTCATGCACGCAAACAATAAATCTTTCTGGAATCGTGATATGACATATCAATCATTAAAAATGCAAAAATTCTATGATATTGATAGCTATGAAGTAAACGAAGATAATTCTGTAAACTGGGGATTAAAAGACATTCCATTCTTTGAACAATCAGCGGAAATTATGACTGAAATGCCGCAGCCGTTCTATACAAGAATAATTACATTAACAAACCATTTCCCATTCACATTGGATGAAGAAGATAAAATGATTCCTGAGTACAACTCTAATTCAGGTACGTTAAACCGTTATTTCCAAACTGTGCGATACATGGATGAGGCGGTCAAATTATTCTTTGAACATTTAAAAGAAAAAGGGTTGTATGAAAATTCCATTATTGTTATGTACGGAGATCACTATGGAATTTCTGAAAACCATAATAAAGCGATGGCTATGTACTTAGAAAAAGAAGAAATTACGCCATACGATAGCGCATTGTTGCAGTCAGTGCCGCTATTCATTCACGTTCCGGGATCTGGTGACGGGCGAATCATCGAAAAGGTTGGAGGTCAAATTGACTTAAGACCAACCATTTTACATTTGTTGGGAATTGATACTTCCAATGATATGCAATTAGGTGCAGACTTGTTCTCTGATGATCACGAAGACTTTGTCATCTTCCGTGATGGACGCTTTGTGACGGATCAGTATGTATTTGCGGATCAAACATGCTTCGATCGTGCAACAGGAGAGAAGGTGGATATTCAAGGATGTGCACCTTATATTGAACGAGCTCAAAAAGAGCTTGGATATTCAGATAAAATCATCAATGGTGACTTATTGCGCTTCTATGATGAAGAAACGGGAAATTTAATATCTGAAGCGGTTAAATAATTGTTGATAATGTGATCGTTTAAAAAGGTCACTTTCGACTGTGGTGCATGCTTAGCTACAGAGTAATGGCAAAGAGGATAGCGGAGACTTATTTCTGCTTCTGTAGTAGAAAAGAGTTATAAGGGCTATGATTATAGAATGTGGGGGTTTCTAGAATGCTTTGATTTTCGGCTCTATAATATTTGGTGTTGGTGAGTATAAACCAGCACCAATTTTTTTGAACAAAAAAAATGAGACAGTGACAAAACTCTGGTAAAATGTAATCGCCAAAACACATTTTCCAAAGGAGTTGTGTCACATGTCTCACCATCATTCTATACGAAACCTACTCAATATAAAAGACAAAAATATCACATTTGATGAAAATTTTTGTTCTACCGAAACAATCAAAAAAGTAAAAGCGAAAGTCTTTCATGGGACGTTAACGTATCAACCAAAAGCTTGTTATGCTTGTGGACATGTCTTCGATGATCAAATCATTAAACACGGTTTTAAAACGTCTCTCATTAAAATGCCTAGTGTTTCAGGTTTTCATACCTACTTAAAATTGCGTAAACAGCGTTATTTCTGTAAACATTGTCATTCCACGTTTACTTTAAAAACGAGCGTCGTGGCTAAAAACTGTTGTATTTCCAACAATACCAAAGTATCGATTGCTTTAAACGCCAAAGATAAAATATCCGAAAAAGATATTGCGATGAAACATCATGTTTCTCATGCCACTGTCAGTCGTGTCATTGACAGCTTTTATAGCTACTATCAACCAAATGTTCACTACCTTCCAAAGCATTTGTGTTTTGATGAGTTTAAATCAGTGAAATCCGCAGCTGGAGCGATGTCCTTTATTTTCTGCGACTCTGAAACGGGGGAGATTGTGGATATCGTGGAGGACCGGAGATTACCTGTCCTCAAAGAGTATTTCTTACGGTATTCCAAGAAGGCGAGAGATGCGGTAAAAACGATTGTCATCGATATGTATAGCCCTTATATTTCCTTAATCCAAGAAGTTTTCCCTAAAGCGGAAATCGTACTCGACAAATTCCATATCCTCCAACTATTTAGCAGAGCTTTAAACAAAACGCGCATCAACGTCATGAATCGGGATAAAAAGAATTACAATAAATTGAAAAAATACTGGAAGCTCCTTCTGAAAGATCAAACAAAACTTGATTATAAGAACTATACATATCATCGTTGCTTTAAAAAGCATATGTGTGAGGTGGAGATTCTCCACTATCTCATTGATTTAGATTCTGAATTAAAAGCGTCCTATGAGTTATACCAATACGTTCGACATTACATCAAAACCAAAGACTTTGAGCTCCTAAAGAAAACATTAGAGAATAAACAAAATATCGTTTCCAGCTATATGAAAACCGCCATCAAGACAATCAACAAATACATCAATTATGTCGAGAATACGCTAAAGTACGATTATAATAACGGCATTTTAGAGGGGATTCATAACAAAATCAAAGTGATTAAACGCATTTCTTTCGGTTATCGATCCTTCTATCACTTTAGAAACCGAATATTCATTACCCAAAACTTAGCGAAAATAAAAACAGCTTAGGGGAACCTCGAATTTCCCCTAAGCCATCCGATTACATATTACCAAATAATGTCACTAAAATTTATTCACCAACACCATTTGACAAAGAACCTGATTTTCTAGAAACCTTTTTTCCTTTTAAAAAATTAATTGAAATAAAAAACGAGATGCGGCAATGCACCTCGTTTTTTATGTGCGCCCGGCATGTACATGAACTATAGGGTGTAAGTCCCGAACCCCGAAGACAGAAGTAGAGGTTAGCCAAGAGCAAGGGTGTCCGTGGTGACGCGGAATCTGAAGGAAGCTGGAGGCAAAACACCGGTCCGAGGAACACGAACCTCATATAAGGCTAGGTATGATTGAGTGAGTTTGCGTAACAAAACAAAGCTCTTTCTGTCGAAGGTCATATCGAGTAAATGAGGCGGATAGATGGTGTGAAAGTGCATGTACTTACCCGGGGAGGTCTGGCGGATAGGTGAAGTTCGCTTCATAACCTACTTAGTGATAAGTAGCTGAACCGTCAGAAGTCAGCAGAGGTCATAGTATTAGTTGGTCTAGAACAACTGAGAAGGACCGAACAATTAAGAGAGAATAGCCCTTGGCATTCAGTGAGTCATGATGAACACAGAAAACGTAGTACCTCACTTGAGGAAGGAAGCGGTGAATCCCGTGGGAGACCTCTTGGAGGGTGGAGTGACCACTGGCATAAGAAGACAAGCTATTCACGGAAGTTATGAAAACTTGCGTCAATTATCTTAATTGAACCGCCGTATACGGAACCGTACGTACGGTGGTGTGAGAGGACGGGAGCTAATCACTCCCTCCTACTCGATTTCTTTTCATTAGTGATGTACTGGTGGATAGCCTTGGTATAATACAGTCATGATGACAAACCAACCAAACACTACTCCAGATGCTAATCCAAAAATAATTGCTAAAACGTTTTTGTCTTTGATTGCGCGGAATGCCGCAACTAATGAAAGAATTGCAATTAAACCGAAAATAACCATTAATAAGTTCATGAAAAATATTACACTCCTTTCGACATCCAAAGAGTATGTCGGTAAAACAATATTCCTTCTCTATTTTATAGCAACGGTCATAAAATGTCGAGTTTTAAAAGTGACGTTTATATGAACAACGAATGATTCGTTTAAAAGTTAAGAATGAATTGGTTGGCAATGTTCATTTTTTCCAAACCATAGTATAATACGCTAGAGGTGATGAGATTGTTGGATGTTAAAACATTAAGTGTCGGTCCAGTGCAAGCAAATTGCTATATAGTGAGCAACCAATCAAAAGAATGCATCATTTTTGACCCAGGCGAAGAAGGAAATAGAATCATTTCTACTATTCAGTCTCAACAGTTGAAACCACTAGCCATCTTTTTAACTCATGCTCATTTTGACCATATAGGTGCTGTCGATGAATTAAGACAGGCTTTTCATATTCCTGTTTATATTCATAAAGAAGAAGAGGATTGGTTAATGGACCCAAATAAAAATGGTTCAGGAAAATATGTGGATCTTCCAACGTACCGTCTGCAATCGGCAGATTATATTATCGAAAAAGAGCAGACTTTTGTTGTAGGAGGCATGAAATTTCATGCGGTATTTACGCCAGGACATTCTCCAGGAAGCATTTCATATATTTTCGAAGACGATGGGTTTGCAATTGTAGGCGATACGCTGTTTCAAGGAAGCATCGGTCGAACAGATTTAATTGGTGGTTCACTGGAAGTGTTATTAAAATCCATTCATGAGAAGCTGCTTGTGCTGCCTGATGATTTTATTATTTATCCGGGACATGGAGGCTATACAACACCAGCTCATGAAATGGATACGAATCCATTTTTACATGGCTTTTAACTTAATAAGAGGGTGTCTAGAAAGTCGAGAGCTTTCCAGGCACCCTTGCTTGCTTTTTCCTCCTGTGATAGTCGAAACAAACTTCCACTATCCTCGTCGCAAAAAGGGCCGCCTCAAAATGACTTTTGAGACAGCCCCATTTCTGATTTATTAGTGTCCAAGTCCACCCGGTACGTGGATAAACGTTGTGTAATAAGTAAATCCAGCAAAGAATATTGTCAAATAAGCTCCGAAAATGTACATGTACATGCGTTCTGAAAGGTTTAAGAAGCCTAATAATAAGAATAATACAGAATTACCTACGAATAATAGCGAAACCTCAATCATATGACCAAGATAGAACATTACGGCAAAAATACCTGTCCAGAATGCTAAAACTTTATACATATTAGCCATGTCAAATCCCTCCTTTTGTACGACACAATAATCTCAATGTTTATTATAAATGATAAT
Organism: Ureibacillus sp. FSL W8-0352; assembly: GCF_038004345.1. NCBI lineage: Bacteria > Bacillati > Bacillota > Bacilli > Caryophanales > Caryophanaceae > Ureibacillus > Ureibacillus sp. FSL W8-0352. Next base: position 581,506 of record NZ_JBBOQT010000001.1, read on the forward strand.
TGACAATATTGTAAACTGATACTTCGATAGATTTGTGACAATCAAGTGTATCTTTTACAGAGCAACATTTGGCACAAATATTTCATATTTACAAAAATCGCAATCGTGAACCATACTTTCAAATTGAACAAATTCATTTTTTTCAAATAGTATGTCGATTTGACCTTGTAAGTATGATTTATGTAGTTCACATACTATATCGCTATGTTCTTTTATTTGACTTTTATATGGACAGTTAAAAATCGTTAGCGTAATTTTCTTTCCTTCAGCAGTATCTACAATTTTTGGAATGTAGCCAACTAGTAGAGCAGCTTCAGATAAGATTTCTAATTTTTCTTCAAAGCTAAGAGGTTTAGTTATCTTTGATAATCTTTTTTGAATTTCTTTTAAGCCATCTTGATAACTAATTTTTTTCGCTGTCTTCAATGCATCTTGTCCCAACTCACATACAAGTTGAAGTGCCCATTTAACGAGATGTTTTTCATCTCGTTTTGGGAAAGTCAACTCAACCCCTTGTTCAGATACTTGATAAATTCGACCAGGTCTTCCACCTTTACCTGATTTAAAAATATCAGTAGTGATGAGATGGATCTCCGATAATTTCGTTAAATGCAGTCTTGCCACATTTGGATGTATATTAAATTTATCTGCAATATCTTGTACAGTAAATGCTTTTTTTTGTTGCAACATGTATTCATATATTTGAAAACGAGTTTCATCCGCTAAAGTACTCGTAATTTTTAATGGATGCAACATGTTGTTATCCCACCTTCAGTAATATTTATGCTACTTCAATTTTAGCTTTATGATTAATAAAATGATAGTGAAAATACGTGGTGATTATTGGGTGTTAGAAAAATATTCAAAATTTGTAATAAAATCTGCCATAAACTTTTCAAAAATAAAGTTTCAACAGAAAAAAGGGGTCAAATAAAAATTTTAAGAAAAAGCCTTTTCCAAATATAAACTTCGTCTTATACTATTGCTAAATTCAGCGGTCACGAATTTAGGGAAGTGGTGATGCCTTTGAAATTGGAGTCCGTTATTGAAACAAAATCAACTCAATTATTGTTAAAAGCTTTACATTTCGGAGCTAGTGATATTTTAATTGAGCCAACTCCAAACCATTACACCATTCAGTTTCGCAAATATGGAAAATTATTTCCTGCAGGTCATTTCCCAATTGAATTAGGGGATCGAATGATTTCCTTTTTTAAATATAAATCTTCTTTAGATATTAGTGAAAAGCGAAAGCCGCAAAGCGGTTCATTTGAAGAAATGTTTTCCAATCGTTTATATGCCTTCCGAGTCTCTACTTTACCTTCCGTATATAAAAGAGAAAGCCTCGTTATTCGTTTGTTTTTACAAAATGCCTCATATCCGATTGCTTCATTATGTTACGATCGCCATTCAGCAGAAAAATTATTGAGATTGATTTCCAATCGACAAGGATTGATATTATTTTGTGGCGCCACAGGATCGGGCAAAACTACGACATTATATTCATTAGCAAAATATTGCAGTGACACATTAGGGCGACATGTAATTTCTCTCGAAGATCCAGTGGAAAGCAGCCAGTCGTATATGCTTCAAATTCAAGTAAATGAGCTTGCAGGTATTACATATGCAGCTGGTTTAAAAGCAATTTTAAGACATTCGCCCGATGTCATTATGATTGGTGAAATCAGGGATGAAGAGACTGCAGAAATCGCCATGCGTGCTGCATTATCCGGTCATTTGGTGCTATCAACTATACATGCAAAAGATTCGGTGAATTGTCTATATCGTTTAATGGATTTAAATGTTTCCATAGAAGAAATTCGGCAAGCTTTGATTGCAATTATTGCCCAATGTTTAATTCAGTTACATGATAGCGATAGCAGGAAAGCAATTTATGAAATTTTGTCGAAAGATATTTTACAAGAAGCAATTATAAATACAGCGCAAGGAATTGAATATCACTTGCCAGTTGAGGAAACATTGGAATTCCAAAAAGCTGCTATTGAAGAATTGGGGGATTTGTCGTGCTACAGCAAATCAGCGAAAAAATGATTTTCCCCATTCAAAGAAATTATAAGGAGAAAGTTCGGGATGTTCCATCGCTCCTAAATAGGACAAGCATATTACTGAAAGAAGGATATACATTTTCAGATGCCTTGTTTATGTTACTTCCTTATCACGTTAAAGAATTGGAAAAGTGGAATGCTTTATTACAACAACAGTTCAATAACGGTTCATCGGCAGTGGATATTTTACAACAACTTTCAATTCCAAAACATTTTTTATTATTGATAGCTATTGCAGAAGAAAAAGGGGATTTGGCTGAATCATTGCACCACGTAAGTAAGCAAATAAAATTTCAAGAAGATACGCAGCGGAAAATTGTGAAGTTGCTAATGTATCCCGCTTTCTTGATGATTTTATTAACAATGGTTTTTATATTGTTTCGAAGTTATTTTTTACCAAACATAGAGCAACTCGTGATTTCAAATCATTCAGAAAAAGTCAATAGTATAAACTTCGCTGTTGTATTGCTTCATATACCAGATTTTCTCATACTCCTATTCATTATTTCGTTATTCTTGATATTTATTTCAATTCATTCCATTCGAAAAAAAGAAATCGCTCATCAACTAAACATCATTATGAAAATCCCTATAGTGAAATATGTTTATCAAGTGAATTTAACAAGACAATTCTCTCATTTGCTTGGAAGTTTATTAGTATCAGGTATATCACTTCAACAAGCATTGTCTATTTTAGAACAACAACAAATAAGTCGCCACTTATCATATATCACAGCACTATTGACACAAAGGGTGAAGTTCGGTGATTCATTGTCAGAGGCTGTGAAGATACTTCAACTGTTTATGCCGAAGTTTGATGAATTGATTGAACACGGTGAAAAAAATGGGTACTTAGGCCGGGAAATGCTCATCTTCAGCGAATTGCTAAATGAGAGGATCCAATCGACCATCAAATTTTGCTTGGCGAGCATTCAACCTCTTTTCTTTATTTTGATTGCGATATGCATTGTTGCAGCGTATTTAAGTATACTGCTGCCGATGTATGACTTAGTCGAAATCATGTAATAGAGGTGAAATCATGAAAAATCAAAAGGGTTTTACGTTAATTGAGATGCTAATTGTGCTTTTTATTATATCTATTTTAATATTAGTAACTGTTCCAAACGTAACGAAACATCGGAATACGATTGATGATAAAGGTTGTGAAGCATATATCCGCATGGTACAAGGGCAGGTAGAATCATACAAAATTGAATACAAAACCATCCCTACATTAGATCAGTTAGTAAACAAGGGATACTTAAGAGAGGGGATGGATAAATGTCCGAATGGCAAGGGATTTACCATTGAGACGGATGGAACTGTGACATTAACCAATCAATAAAGGAGCATAGAGCGATTGAAAGAACAGGGGTATACGCTATTAGAAATATTATTCGTTTTAATGATTGTCGTATTGGTTGGTATGTTAGGGACAACCTTTTCTTTTAAAATGACAGAAAAAATGGTTGTGGAACAGTTTTTCCACCAGTTTACATTGGACATTCAAATGGCACAAATGTTAGCCTTGGAAAAGCAAAGGAGCTGTTTTGTTTCTTTTGTAAAACAAGATACTTATAGAATATACCATCAATTAGATGAAGTGATTTTAGAGAGAAAACTACCGGAAATCATTGAGTTTGATCAGTATAGTAATTTATTAACTCTTCGAATTGATCCAGATGGAAATGTAAAAAATTTTGGGAAATTTACTTTTTACACTCCTTTTGGACAAAAACATATTGTCATTAATATAAATAAAGGACGAATTCGTTATGTGGAATGAGAAGGGGACTTCCATGTTAGAATCGTTGTTAACGCTTATGATTATTATAGTAGCCATCAGTTTTATTCCGTTCATTTTTCAACTTCAGCATTCTCTATACAATCAATCGTTGGAATTACATGCATCCCAAGTGGCCTATGAAGCAGTTATTATTGCTAAAAATACCGGTATTTTCGAAGGGGAAAAATGGATCGACAACGTAGAATATGCTTGGTATTTTCAAACAGATGCGGTTTGTGTACGATTTAACAATTTAGATGGGGTACGATACAAATGCATCAATGGCGATGGCGAATTGTAAGAAACGGCAAGGGATTTACATTTATCGAGGCGCTGTTTCAATTGGTGATTTTTTCGTTACTCGCTCAAGTAATTTTTATTTTTTATCTATTAATTCAACAATGGCACGACACGATTGTGGCAGAAGAACAAATTAAATGGGAAATCTTTATTCATGATTTACAACAATATTTACTTGATGCAGAGGATATTTATATAATGAATAATTCATTATATATCATAGACTCTTCCACAAAAACGATAAAAATAAACAAGATTACAGATGTGATTCGTTTGCAAATCAATGATCAAGGTTATGTGCCACTATTGATTGGTATTCGGCATGCCGAGTTTTCCCTTTCAAACAATATTGTAACGATAAAAGTAGAGTTCTTGAATGGTATTGTAAAGGAGAGAGCGTTACTTGTACAATATCATAAATAACGAAAAAGGCATGATATTTCCCGTTGCCATTGTCTTTTTGTTTTTTCTTATCACTGTTGTAATTTTTTACAGTTCAACCTACTTAACTCAATTTTCTATTATAAATTCATTGGAAAACATAAACATTCGTGCTACGATAAATTTACTTGGAGAAACCGCAGAGTTTTAGTAGAAAGGTGTCTAATTATGCGAAAGATTTACTTAGTAGGGTTTATGGGGTGCGGAAAAAGTGCAGTCGGACGCCAATTAAGCTATGCCCTACGATTGCCCTTTTATGATATGGATAAAGAAATCGTCAGACAACAAGGCATGCCGATTCCAGAAATTTTTGAAAAGTTTGGAGAAGAATATTTTAGAAATTTAGAAACTGAATTTTTAAAAAACTTTCGTGACGAAGCTTGCATTATTGCGACTGGTGGCGGCGTTCCAATGAGACAAGAAAATCGACAAATAATGAGAAGAACAGGTTTAATCTTTTTTCTTGATGCAACATTTGAAGACATTTATAAAAGAATAAAAAATGACAAAAATCGACCAATTGCACAACGTTCGACTAAAAAAGAACTGGAACGACTATATTATTATAGGAGAAAATTTTATAAAAGAGCCGCTCACATCCGTGTCCTTACAAAAGATCGAACAATTCGCCAAGTGGTAAATTATATTGCTTTTCAAGTGAATCGACTAAAAGGCGAATGATAAGGTATTGTTATTTAAAAATGTTCGTTTTTTTAAGGAGTTTTAAAAAATGATTGCCTTCTATTACGTTCAATGTTAGGATATAGGCAAAGATGTCTGTTTGTTGAAAAATTTCATATGGTGCGGATGATTGTGCGGGGAGAGAACGTTTTTACGTCGCCGAAGGAGCAAGTAGTAGAACTATGAATCTCTCAGGCAAAAAGACTCGTACGGGACGCAACTCTGGAGAGTGCTGAATAACAGCCACCCAAGGGGAAAGCCTATTTTATAATAGGTGTAACTTTCAGGTGCAAGGACAGAGAATTCCTTTAAAAAGGGGATTTTCTGTCCTTTTTGCCTAGTTTAAAGATATGGGTAGTAAATTGTTAATTAATGAGGGAGGTTTCACGATGGGAGAATTAAAGAGAACACCATTATTTGACGAATATGCGAAATATGGTGCAAAAACGATTGATTTTGGTGGATGGGAATTACCTGTTCAATTTTCATCAATAAAGGATGAACATGAAGCTGTAAGAAATCGTGCTGGACTTTTCGATGTATCCCATATGGGAGAAATTCTTGTAAAAGGGAAAGATGTTCTCGGCTATCTTCAAAAATTATTGTCCAATGACATTTCAAAAATTCCAGTTGGCGGCGCACAATATAATGTAATGTGCTATGAAAATGGTGGGGTGGTAGATGATTTAATCGTCTATAATCTTGGCGATGACCAATACTTACTTGTTGTCAATGCGGCAAATATTGAAAAAGACTTTGAATGGATGAAAAAGCATGCGGAAGGCGATGTAACGATTATAAATCAATCAGATGAATATGCCTTAATTGCACTTCAAGGACCTCTATCAGAAAAAATCTTGCAAACATTAACAGATGTGAACTTATCTGAATTAAAACCATTCCAATTTAAAGCATCTGTTCAAGTTAGTGGTTATTCTGTATTGCTATCACGCAGCGGATATACAGGGGAAGACGGCTTCGAATTATACGGGGAGCCAAATTCAATTGTAGCATTGTGGAATAAACTATTAGAAGCAGGAAAAGAAGATGGATTGATACCATGCGGCCTTGGAGCACGTGATACGTTGCGTTTTGAAGCATGCTTACCGCTTTATGGACAAGAATTATCAGAAAATATTTCTCCATTAGAAGCAGGCATCGGCTTTGCAGTAAAACTTCAAAAAGATGCGGATTTCATCGGTAAAGAAGCTCTTAAAAACCAAAAAGAACAAGGACTTTCAAGAAAACTAGTCGGTATTGAAATGATTGATAAAGGGATTCCTCGCCATGGCTATAAAGTATTTAAAGGCGACACTGAAATTGGAGAAGTTACAACTGGTACACAAATCCCTAGTACGAAACGTAATTTAGGACTTGCTTTATTAGATATTCAATATACTGAAATTGGTACAGAAGTGGAAGTAGAAATACGCAATAAAAAGGTAAAAGCACAAGTTGTGCCGAAGCCATTTTATAAACGTGAAAAATAAAAATTAATGGAGGTCAAACAATGAAGCATCGTTATCTTCCAATAACGGAACAAGACAAACAAGAAATGCTCTCTACCATTGGAGTAGAAAGCATTGATGAATTATTTGCGGATATTCCTGAAGAGGTGCGTTTTAAAGGGCTTTATAATATTAAAGAAGCAGCATCTGAATCTGCGCTATTAAAAGAACTAAAAGCTTTAGCAGATAAAAATATCAACACTGAAACAGCTGTTTCATTCTTAGGTGCAGGTGTATACAATCACTACAAACCTGTTATTGTGGACCACGTTATTTCTCGGTCTGAATTCTATACTGCTTATACACCATATCAACCGGAAATTTCACAAGGTGAATTACAAGCTATTTTTGAATTCCAAACAATGATTGCCGAATTAACAGGTATGGATTTAGCAAACTCTTCCATGTATGATGGCGGAACAGCGCTTGCAGAAGCAGGGATGCTTGCTGCCGGTTCAACAAGACGTAAAAAATTGTTAGTATCTGAAGCAATCCATCCTGAATATCGTACTGTTGTAGAAACTTATGCATATGGCCAATCAATCGAAGTAGTAAATGTGCCAATGAAAGATGGAGTTACAGATATTGAAGCATTAAAAGGTATGATTGATCAAGATACTGCGGCTGTTATGGTTCAGTATCCTAACTTCTTCGGTCAAATTGAAGACTTGAAAACAATGGGTGAGCTTGTACATGAAGCGAAAGGATTATTCATTGTTTCTGCAAACCCATTAGCATTAGGTGTGTTAACGCCTCCTGGAAAACTTGGAGCTGACATTACTGTAGGGGATGCTCAACCATTTGGTATTCCTGAAAGCTTTGGAGGACCACACTGCGGTTATTTTGCTACGACTTCAAAATTAATGCGTAAAGTGCCTGGCCGTTTAGTAGGACAAACAGTAGACCAAGACGGACGTCGCGGTTTCGTATTAACATTACAAGCTCGCGAACAACATATTCGCCGTGAAAAAGCAACTTCTAACATTTGTTCGAACCAAGCATTGCTTGCTCTTGCTGCATCCGTTACTATGACAGCTTTAGGTAAACGCGGTATTCAAGAAATGGCAAAGCAAAACATCGTGAAAACTCGTTATGCAAAAACAGCGTTTGAGCAAGCTGGATTTACAGTTCCATTCCAAGGTGCTCACTTCAACGAAATCGTTGTAAAAGTAAACAAACCAGTGAGTGAATTAAACAAAAGATTATTAGAAAAAGGCATTATCGGTGGTTATGATTTAGGCCGCGATTATCCTGAACTTGAAAACCATGTGCTTATTGCCGTAACAGAATTGCGTACGAAAGAAGAAATTGATCAATTAGTGCAAGAAATGGGGGCTTACAATGCATAACGAAAATCAACCGCTCATTTTTGAATTATCGAAGGAAGGACGCATCGGTTACAGTTTGCCAGAATTAGATGTGCCAGAGGTAGAATTATCAGAATTAGTTCCACAAGAATATTTACGTGAAGAACCTGCTGAATTACCGGAAGTTTCAGAATTGGATATTATGCGCCACTATACAGCATTATCTCGCCGCAATCATGGCGTAGATTCCGGATTTTATCCACTAGGTTCTTGTACGATGAAATACAATCCAAAAATTAATGAAGAAGTTGCCCGCTTCTCTGGATTCGCGAATATTCACCCGTTACAAGATGAGTCAACAGTTCAAGGTGCAATGGAATTAATGTACGAACTTCAAACAGCTTTAAAAGAAATTACAGGTATGGATGAAGTTACATTACAACCAGCTGCGGGTGCGCATGGAGAATGGACAGCATTAATGATGATTCGTGCTTTCCATGAAGCAAATGGGGAAGGTCATCGTAATAAAGTAATCGTTCCAGACTCTGCACACGGAACAAACCCAGCTAGTGCTACTGTTGCTGGATTTGAAACAATTACAGTAAAATCGGATGAAAATGGTTTAGTTGACTTGGAAGATTTACGTCGAGTAGTTGGGGAAGATACAGCGGCACTTATGCTGACAAATCCAAATACACTCGGTCTATTTGAAGAACATATCATTGAAATTGCCGAAATCGTCCACAGTGTGGGCGGCAAAGTGTATTATGATGGAGCCAACCTAAATGCAATCATGTCGAAAGTTCGTCCGGGAGATATGGGATTTGACTGTGTACACTTGAATTTACACAAAACATTCACAGGTCCACACGGCGGTGGAGGTCCTGGTTCTGGCCCTGTAGGGGTAAAAGCAGATTTAATTCCATTCTTGCCGAAACCAGTATTAGTGAAAAAAGAAGATGGCACGTTCCATTTTGATTATGATCGTCCACAATCCATTGGCCGTGTAAAACCATTCTACGGAAACTTCGGCATCAATGTGCGTGCTTATACGTATATTCGTTCAATGGGTCCTGAAGGATTAAAATTAGTAACAGAATATGCAGTATTAAATGCGAACTACATGATGCGCAAACTACAACCTTACTTTGACCTTCCTTATGATCGTCATTGTAAACACGAATTTGTTTTATCCGGTCGACGTCAAAAGAAACTGGGTGTTCGTACGTTGGATATTGCGAAACGACTACTTGATTTCGGTTATCATCCACCAACAATTTACTTCCCATTAAATGTGGAAGAGGGAATGATGATTGAGCCTACAGAAACAGAATCGAAAGAAACTTTAGATGCGTTCTGTGATGCACTGATTCAAATCGCAAAAGAAGCGGAAGAGAATCCGTCTATTGTACAAGAAGCACCACATACAACTGTTGTGAGTCGATTAGATGAAACTCAAGCTGCTAGAAATCCAATTTTGCGTTATCAAAAACAATAGCGTTCACAATAAAAATATCCATGAGTGCATCTCATGGATATTTTTACGTGCGCCCGGCATGTACATGAACTATAGGGTGTAAGTCCCGAACCCCGAAGACAGAAGTAGAGGTTAGCCAAGAGCAAGGGTGTCCGTGGTGACGCGGAATCTGAAGGAAGCTGGAGGCAAAACACCGGTCCGAGGAACACGAACCTCATATAAGGCTAGGTATGATTGAGTGAGTTTGCGTAACAAAACAAAGCTCTTTCTGTCGAAGGTCATATCGAGTAAATGAGGCGGATAGATGGTGTGAAAGTGCATGTACTTACCCGGGGAGGTCTGGCGGATAGGTGAAGTTCGCTTCATAACCTACTTAGTGATAAGTAGCTGAACCGTCAGAAGTCAGCAGAGGTCATAGTATTAGTTGGTTTAGAACTACTAAGAAGGACCGAACAATTAAGAGAGAATAGCCCTTGGCATTCAGTGAGTCATGATGAACACAGAAAACGTAGTACCTCACTTGAGGAAGGAAGCGGTGAATCCCGTGGGAGACCTCTTGGAGGGTGGAGTGACCACTGGCATAAGAAGACAAGCTATTCACGGAAGTTATGAAAACTTGCGTCAATTATCTTAATTGAACCGCCGTATACGGAACCGTACGTACGGTGGTGTGAGAGGACGGGAGCTAATCACTCCCTCCTACTCGATTACTTTTAAAACTAGCTATTTTAAAGATGATATATGACATGAGTAAAATATCATAAATGTTGTTGGCGAATCATGTCATTTCTTTAAATATAGGAATTTCAACAGGCAAACTAATTTTTTGTTTTAATTTTACCAGTCCAAGTTTTGAAACCGCCTTGAAGTTGATACAATTGATTGTAACCTTTTTTCTTTAAGAAAAGAGCTGCCCTAGAACTTCTTGTCATATTTTGACAATATAAATATACAGGAAGATCTGGACGAATTTCTTTGTAACGTTGACGCAATTGAGTAAAAGGAATATTACGTGCTCCTAAAATGTGACCAGAATCAAATTCTTTTGTTTCTCGAACATCGATTAATTGAGCTTTTCGATATCCTTTAATAAATTCTTCTTGCGTCAAATTCGTAACAGATTTTTTCAAACGGAATGAACTTACTAAAACATAGATAATGATAAGTCCTAGGATTGTTGCAATCGTATATAATACTGTCGCCACTTCTAAAATTCTCCTTTCTATTTACATAGAACATTATAAATAAGAAATTGGCATTCGTCCATTCAGTTTGATACAATAAAAAAGTTGTGAGGAGGAAAACAAGTTGAAAACGAAATGGTATTTCATTAATTCAGGACCATGCAGTCCTTCTTATAATATGGCATTAGACGAGGCATTACTCGATTTTCATAGTAGAGGCGAAATTCCACCAGTCATTCGATTTTACGAGTGGAATCCGCCAACCCTTTCTATTGGATATTTCCAAAGAGCACATCGAGACATTGATTTTGATGCTTTAAAAGCGCAAAATATTGGCTTTGTTCGGAGACCTACTGGTGGAAGAGCAGTTCTTCATGACAGCGAATTGACATATAGCATCATCGTTACAGAACAATACCCAAATATGCCTGAAACGGTTACAGAAGCTTATCGTTTTTTAAGCGAAGGCTTGTTAAAAGGGTTCCACAATTTAGGGTTAGATGCATATTTCAGCATCCCTGATACGGAGGAAAAACAAGAAGCATTGAAAAAACCAAAAAGTGCAGTTTGTTTTGATGCTCCAAGCTGGTATGAACTCGTTGTAGAAGGAAAGAAAGTTGCTGGAAGTGCGCAAACTAGACAAAAGGGTGTCGTTTTACAGCACGGTGCGATTTTATTGGATCTCGATGAGGACAAGCTGTTGTCTCTGTTCAAATTCCCTTCCGAAGAGGCAAAAGAGCGGATGCGAAAACAATTGCCGGAAAGAGCAGTTGCAATTAACCGTTTAACAACACGACGCATCACTATTGAGGAATGCATTCATGCATTCAAAAAAGGATTTGAAGAAGCTTTACAAATTGAACTTGTTCCACATGAATTAACAGAAGAACAAAAGGAATATGTGAAAAAATTAGAAGAAGAAAAATATGCAAATGATGAATGGAATTTCAGAAAGTAATTAAAAATTATAGTTCAAAAATTGTGACTAAAATTTAATAATCAGCTCCAAACTTAGAAATTTCTAAGATTCATAGAAATTATTATTTGTCAACCCCTTGAATCGATTCTAGTTATGAGGTAATCTTTTCTAAGTAGAACGAAACAATATATTGTATGTTCATTTTGCTAGACATACAATATATTGTGTTTTATTGTTTATATATGGGAAATGATAGATAAATTATATATGTGCTAAGGGAGGCTGGCAGATGGTAATGGTAGATTCTTATACGACCATCCTCATTGATCAACTAAACAAAGATATTGAACAATTTCCACAAGTTCATTCAATTACTCCAGATATGCATATAACGCATAAAGGTGTATCGAGATTAGTCATGATTGACCGATACTCATTCAAGGATACGGAAAAGAAAACATTAAAACCTGGAGATTTTGTTGTATTAACAATTAAAGAAGATCCAAAGTTTCCAGCTCGAGGATTAGGTTATATCCAATCAATTGATTGGAATGCTAATAAAGCAGAAGTATTAATTGAAGAAGAATACAGAAATGTACTCGATGATCCAAAAGAACAAGAAACAGGCATCATCGTTCGTTCTCTAGATGTTATTGAAAAGCCTCTAGAAATTTTTTATGAACAAATTGCGAAACGAAATGCAACAGGCTTATCGTCTGTTGAACAAACAGAAGAAAAACGCAATGAATGGTTCCAAAAATTTTACGAGCAATTAGCTTCTTTAAAGTTCGTGCCGGCTGGACGAGTTCTATACGGTGCAGGTTCAGGAACGCAAGTCACATACTTCAACTGCTATGTAATGCCTTTCGTTCCAGATAGCCGAGAAGGTATTAGTGAACATCGCAAAAAGGTAATGGAAATTATGAGCCGCGGAGGCGGTGTTGGTACAAACGGTTCAACACTAAGACCTCGCAATACGCTTGCAAGAGGGGTCAATGGAAAATCAAGCGGTTCTGTATCATGGCTTGATGATATTGCGAAACTTACACATCTTGTCGAACAAGGTGGTTCGCGTCGGGGAGCACAAATGATCATGCTCGCTGATTGGCATCCAGATATTGTTGAATTTATCATTTCCAAAATGCAAAATCCTCGCATTTTGCGCTATTTAATTGAAAATATGGAAGATGAATCAATCGTTCGCCATGCGAAAGAAAAATTAAAATTCAAACCATTAACGCCGCTTGAAGAAGCGATGTATCAAGGAATCCTAAACTATAAAAACATCCCTGGTTTAGGAGGATTTAGCGAAGCAATTATTAAAGAGGCGGAAACAAAGCTTCGCGATGGCGGAACGTACACTGTGCATAATCCAGACTTTTTAACAGGTGCCAATATCTCTGTTACTATTACAAATGAATTTATGGAAGCGGTTGAAAAAGACGAAGAATACTCGCTTCGATTCCCAGATGTAGAAAACTATACGCCGGAAGAAATGGCAATTTACAATGAGAAATGGCACAAAATTGGTGACGTGCGCGAGTGGGAAGCTCTCGGTTACGGAGTGCGCACATATCGCAAAATTAAAGCACGAGAACTTTGGAAATTAATTAATATATGTGCAACTTATGCGGCAGAACCAGGTATTTTCTTCATCGATAATGCGAATGAAATGACAAATGCCCGCGCTTATGGCCAAAAAGTTGTTGCGACAAACCCTTGTGGTGAGCAACCGCTTGCGCCGTATTCAGTATGTAACTTAGCAGCAGTGAATTTAGCTCAATTTGCATTGAAAGATGAAAAAACAGTGGACTTTGAGGCATTAAAAGAAACAGTTCGCGTTGGCGTTCGCATGCAAGATAATGTCATTGATGCAACTCCGTATTTCCTTGAAGAAAACCGTAGACAAGCTCTAGGTGAGCGACGTATCGGTCTTGGAGTAATGGGCTTAGCTGATCTACTAATTTACTGCGAAAAAGAATATGGTTCACAAGAAGGAAACAAACTTGTCGATCAAGTTTTCGAAACGATTGCGACAACTGCTTACGAAACGTCCATTGAACTAGCAAAAGAACGTGGCAGCTTCCCATTCTTAGTAGGTGAAACAGAAGAGGAAACAAAACGCTTACGTGAAGCATTCATTAATACTGGTTACATGAAACGCATGCCAGAACATATTCGTCAAGGGGTACTTGAATATGGCATCCGAAATTCCCATCTGTTAACTGTTGCTCCAACTGGTTCAACAGGTACTATGGTGGGAGTTGCAACTGGTTTAGAACCTTATTTCTCTTTCACATATTATCGTTCTGGTCGCCTAGGAAAATTCATCGAAGTAAAAGCAGAAATTGTTCAAGAATACTTAGAAAAGCATCCTGAAGTAAATGAACATCACTTACCTCACTGGTTTGTAACAGCGATGGATTTGACGCCAGAAGCTCATGCAGATGTTCAATGTATCATTCAACGTTGGGTAGATTCATCTATCTCTAAAACGGTAAATGCACCGAAAGGATACACGGTGGAACAAGTAGAAAAAGTTTATGAACGTTTATATAGAGGTGGAGCAAAAGGTGGAACGGTTTACGTTGACGGTAGCCGTGATTCGCAAGTGTTAACATTAAAAGCGGAAATGACGCAAGAAGAGCAGTTAACATTTGAAGAATTGCAGGATGAGCCTGTTGAAAAGCCAGTCGTATTGTTAGAAACAATTGCTCCGCTTCAACAAACAAACGTGAACATCGGTTCCGAAGTAGGAGATACATGCCCAGTTTGCCGCCAAGGTACAGTGGAAGAAATCGGTGGATGCAACACATGTACCGTATGTGGTGCCCAACTAAAATGCGGTTTATAATGATGACAAAGTCATACTGTAAAAAGTGTCTGACCAATAAAAAATGGTTCTTTGCCAAATGGTGTTGGTGAATAAATTTTAGTGACATTATTTGGTAATATGTAATCGGATGGCTTAGGGGAAATTCGAGGTTCCCCTAAGCTGTTTTTATATTTTCTAATTTGCGAAAATCAGCAAACGATCATTAGAAAAAATAATCATAGCTATTTTTCGCTAGTAAAATTAATGTCGTGACGATAAATAAAATACGAACAACAGTAGTTCCTTGTTTCAATGCAAACTTTGTTCCTACATAGGCACCACATATCATGGAAATCCCCATGATGATTCCGTAGATGAACAATACTTCCCCGAGTATGAAAAACATCACTAATGCTGCAAGATTACTAGTAAAGTTTAATAATTTTGCATTTCCTGATGCCTGTAAAAAATCAAATCCCATCATTAAAAATACAAAAATGATAAAAGAACCTGTTCCTGGTCCGAAAAAACCATCATAAAATCCGATGGCGAGTAAAGAACAAAGGAAAACGATTTTTCGTTTCCACGTCAATTCTTTTTTCTTTTCAATTTGCCCCCAGTCTTTTTTTATTACTGTGTAAATGAAAACTAGAAGCAGCATGATAATCACAAGGGGTTTTAAAATTGCTGGATCCAATAAATGAACGGTCCAGGCACCAAGCATGGAAAAGATAAAAACGAAAGGAACAATTGGCCCTAACAGTTTCATATCTACTTTACCAGCTTTTAGGAATGTTAAGGTGCTTGTTAAATTTCCCATCGTTGCTGCTAATTTATTCGTTGCGATGGCACTAGCTGGTGGGAGTCCAACAAACATCAGTGCTGGTACGGTTATTAAACCTCCGCCACCTACAATGGCATTTAAAAAAGCTCCTAAAAAACCAAAAAATATAAGAAGTATTACGGTTATGACATCAATTTCCATTTCTCTATCCCCTATATTTTTTTATAAAAGTAATGTTACCGAATTGGTAGGGGAGAGTAAATATTTTGGTTTTTTTGGTATAAAAAAGACGTTCCAGCAATCATATGCTGTGACGTCATTTCATTGATTAGTCGTGATTCAATTGGGCGATGATTTCTGGATTGTTTTCGATTTCATGTAGTTTCTTAAAGGAAGCAATTGAAACTTCTACCATGTCATCATCCGGTTCTTTTGTTGTTAATAACTGCAACCATAATCCTGGATATCCTAAATAGCATAATACTGGTATATCTCTTAAAGAATTAGTAAATTGCAATACCTCATAGGAAACGCCTAATACGACAGGGATTAATAAGATACGAATCAGCACACGGAACCATAATGGATCAACGGGGAAGAATAAGTAAATGAACATCCCGACAATGACCGTAAATAAAATGAAGCTTGAACCACAACGGTAATGTAATCTTGATTGTTTTTGCACATTTTCAACTGTTAATTCAAGTCCGTTTTCGTAACAATTAATGACCTTATGTTCGGCTCCATGGTATTGAAAAACTCGACGAATGATAGGCGTTAACGAGATGAAATATAAATAAATCAGAAGCAAAATTAGTTTAATGCCAGTTTCCAAAAAGATTTGTGGATATTTACCGGAAACCCATGGAGAAAATAATTCGGCAATAAAAACGGGAACTAAAGTAAAGACAAATTTACCAAATAAAAAAGAAAGAATCCCGACAATTGCAACGCCAAATATCATTTCTAGCTTTGATAATTCCTGGCCATCTTCCTCTTCGCCGGGCGTAACATCGTAACGATCGCTAGCAAATTGTAAATGTTTAGAACCGATTCCAGCGGATTCAATAATGGCTATATTTCCTCGGATGAAAGGAATTTTTTTAAGCTTTTGCATCCAAGGCTTTTTAGGTTTTTTCGCATAGTAATATTCAATGGATTGATCGTTTCGGCGAATTGCGGAAACGGTATGTTCTTTTCCTCCGAACATGACCCCTTCAAGTAGCGCCTGTCCTCCATAAATAGGTGTTTGATTGCCCACAGCTGACACCACTCTCTAACAATATTTCTTTCTATCAACTTTTTTTATTGTACTAAATTTTCAGCAATTGTACTAGCGTACGCATACGAAAAATCAATATTGGTAAAAATATATAAAAAAAGGAGTGGTTGGCATGTTGTATTTAGCGTTCATTACTAGTTTATTTGCATCGATTTTTCTTACAGTTAGTTTAAAAATGTTATCATTTTTCAAATTCATTCAATGGAATCCCATTGGATTTTCCAAAAAATATGAAATTTTTGAAGGTAGTCATCCGTTTATCAACTGGCTTATTTTAGCGGTTTTGATTTTTGTCGTAAATTTAATAATTTATTTGATCATGCAATATGTACAAAATGTGCCTCCATTTATTACTTCTCTTGTCATAGGTGGACTTTTTGCCATTATTGCAGAATGGATTATTTACGATTTACCAGCAGAATTATCTTCTTTTAAAAAACTGTCCATTCCATTTATTGTAATGGTGGTGATAACGGCCAGATTTATTATTGAAACAGCTTCTTTCCATTATCAAGCTCATTTGGAACGAAATAGGTTGCCGTATAAGGAGTCTGTGATAAAATAAAAGTGGTAATTTCCTCTAATTTTAAAGGAGAATCGGCGATGAAGTTGTTAGTGTTAAACGGACCTAATTTAAATCGACTGGGTAAAAGGGAACCAGAAGTTTACGGTTTAGAAACTTTGGAAGATGTAAAAAAAAGATGCGTTGCTTTGGTGAAAGAATTTAATGCGGAACTGGAATTTAAACAATCCAATCATGAAGGACAATTAATTGATTGGATACATGAAGCGGAGGATACAGGAGTTAACGGGATTGTATTTAATCCGGGAGCTTACACGCATACAAGCGTCGCACTTAGAGATGCCATTGCAAGTATTAGCGTACCAGTTATTGAAGTTCATATCTCTAACATACATAAAAGGGAGGAATTTCGTCATAAATCCCTACTTGCGGCAGAATGTGTTGGTCAAATTTGTGGTCTTGGAACATTTGGATATGAATTGGCATTAAGAAAGTTTTTACAAAAATAAGGAAGGAAAAGTCCATGAATAAACTAGACAAATTACGAAAAGAATTGGAAAGTCATCATGTGGACGCATTGCTTATTACAAATCCATACAACCGCCGATATATGACAGGCTTTACAGGATCGAGCGGTGCAGCCCTTGTAACAAAAAGCGATGCGGTATTTATTACTGATTTTCGCTATACGGAGCAAGCAAATCATCAAGTGAAAGAATTTCGCATTATTCAGCAGGAAGGTTCCATACTAAAAGAAGTAGAGAAGCTTGTTGATGAATGTAAAATTAAAACATTAGGTTTTGAAAGAGATACAGTAACTTATGGAGAATATGAATCTTTTCAAAATCTGTTGAATGTGGAGCTAGTACCATTATCCGGATTAATTGAAAAAATTCGCTTGATTAAGACTGATGAAGAGATTAAGATTATAAAGGTTGCATGTGAAATTGCTGATGCTGCATTTTCGCACATTTTAAACTTTATTAAACCTGGCGTTACAGAGCTAGAAGTATCGAATGAGCTCGAATTTTTCATGCGCAAACAAGGTGCAACGTCTTCATCCTTTGATACCATCGTCGCAAGTGGTCTAAGAAGCGCTTTACCTCATGGTGTTGCTACAAACAAAATCATTGAGCAAGGAGACTTTGTCACACTTGATTTCGGTGCCGTTTATAATGGGTATGTTTCCGACATTACGCGTACAATTGCGGTAGGTAATCCTAATACAAAATTGGTAGAAATGTATAATGTCGTGTTGGAAGCGCAATTATTAGCTTTAGAAAAAATTAAACCAGGCATGACTGGTATCGAAGCGGACAAAATTGCGAGAGATTACTTAACAGATAAAGGATATGGAGAGGCTTTTGGACATTCAACTGGCCACGGAATTGGTTTAGAAATTCATGAAGGTCCAGCTCTTTCCTATCGTAATAATCAAAAATTAGAGCCTAATATGGTCGTGACAGTCGAACCTGGTGTCTATTTGCCGGGTATCGGTGGAGTTCGCATAGAAGACGATATTGTTATCACAGCAACGGGCAATGAGAGATTGACTCATTCGACGAAAGATTTAATTATTCTATAATGATGGAGGAATATTCATGATTTCAGTTAACGATTTTCGTACTGGTCTAACAATTATTGTAGATGGAGAATTATACCGAGTACTTGATTTCCAACACGTAAAACCTGGTAAGGGAGCAGCGTTCGTTCGTTCCAAATTACGTAACTTACGAAATGGTAACGTAGCTGAAAAAACATTCCGCGCAGGTGAAAAAGTTGAAAAAGCGATGGTAGAAAACCGCAAAATGCAATATTTATATGCACAAGGTGATTCCCATGTTTTCATGGATTTAGAATCATATGAACAAATCGAATTAAATGCAAATCAAATCGATTATGAATTAAAATTCTTAAAAGAAAATATGGAAGTTTACATTATGTCATATCAAGGAGAAATGCTTGGGGTAGAACTTCCAAATACTGTGGAATTAAAAGTAGTTGAAACTGAACCAGGTATCAAAGGTGATACTGCTTCTGGAGGTTCTAAACCAGCTACTTTAGAAACGGGTCTTATCGTACAAGTACCATTCTTTGTTAATGAAGGTGATATTTTAGTAATCAACACTTCTGATGGATCGTATGTTTCCCGCGCTAACTAATAATTTCAATAAAAATTAAGTGGACGTCAAAAGCACGTCCGCTTTTTTTATTGTTCTTTGGTCTATTTATTTGAACAAGCTCATATATTGCTTTCACAAGGAGGAGTCAAATGGAATTACAGGATGTATTAAGGGTGGCAGGAGTAGGGCTAATTATTGCACTGTTACATGTTTTCTTTGACCAAGTTGGGAAGAAGGAATTTACATTCTATATATTCTTTATCGCATACCTATACATGGCTGCAGAACTAATCCGATTTTTACGGCTTTTTTTCGGTGAAATTATGCTATTTTTCCAATGGTTAACGAATTGACATATGACGATTTTGATTTATGCCGTAATTCTACTACTCATTATCATATTGATTAAAGAAACGGTCCCAAAACTTCATTCGCTCATTGCCATCATCTTCTTTTTTATAATATTACATTTTCTATTATCGAAATCTGTACTTCCATTAATTGGACAAATCCTGTCATATGTAAATTCAGTACCATATGTTCCTCAACTTGTCTATTCTGCTCTTTTTTATCAATTAGGTATATTTTTTAAGATGCTTTTTGATGAACAAGAGCATGAGACGATGGGAGAATTCGTCATGTTTTCGGTCCGGATCGCATTACTATCTTATTGGGTTGGTGAGTTTGCCAAAGTTCTTTCTAGTTTTTCTTCAATTCTAGATAAGCTTCAATAAGGGGCTTTCATAATGGATGAACTATTGAACATTTTTATCGATCCATTAAAAATTGCAGGTAAATCCATTGTACTCGTAGTCACATACACCATATTATTTCTGATATTAGAAGCTTTTGTACCGCAATTTAAAAAATGGGGAGATACATTATTTATTATTGTCCTCGTGTTGACACTTGGACAAACCGTAATGGAGTCATTCGGTTTAATTGGTGAAGTTGTGAATGTCGCTGCCGAATTCTTTTTATCGATCACACCGATTCTCATGTCCATTATCGTTGTGCTCAATGCAGTATTTTCCTTCATAGCTTGGAGTCCTATTGTTATCGCGATATTTGAATTTTTAATATTGTTATGTCAAAAGGTGCTTATTCCAGGAATCGTCATCGCGCTGCTACTGGATTTTTGTACAAGATTTATTGGCGAAATGTCTTTTTCAAAAGCTTCCGATTTAATACGAGGAACCGTTATGACATTAATTACAGCAACGTTATTGTTGATGGTCGCATTTTTATCTTTTTCAGGAGTTGCCTTTTTTACCGTAGATAAAGCGATTGCGAGCCCTGTGAAAAAAGTAATTGAACAAACGATTCCAATTGTTGGTTCACTAATCGTTGAAGGTTTTTCAATCTTCCAAAAGTACCAATCTGCTGCCACTACTTTAGCGGGATTTAGTGCTATGACTGCATTTTGGATAGCCGCGTTTTATCCGGCTGGAAAGCTGTTGATTCATGCAATGACTTTTAAAATTTTAGCTGCAATCGTCGAGCCCTTTTCTGGTGGAACCATTAGCGGTCTCCTTGATGATATTGGAAAGTCATTACTCGTCTTATGCGCTACAGCAATGCTATTAGGAATCGCTTTCGTTTTTATTTGGCTCATCTTCATGGTAATTTTGCAGCTCGGGGTGGGAAAAAGCTTTTGATCAAATTAATCGCCATCATATTAATAGGAAAGTGCTTGCTATTACTGGCTGAGGAAAAAGAGATTATGGTCTATGTCAAACTAGCAACTCTATTAATTGTCATTACAACTTTATTAGAAATTCTCAAACTATAAAGCATAGAGCTTGTACTTCATTCATACAATGTTTTGAAACATGAGAGAAGGGGGGCACTAAGAACGTGAGGTGGAAAAGAAATGGACAAAGTTAAATCTATTAATTATACCTATTGCAGTTCTAGCGTTCATTGCGTACATTTCAGCAACGAGTGATGCATCCGTTGAGCGATATGATACTGTTTCAGCAGAAGGTAGACTTGAACAAGCTTTAAGTGAAATAGAAGGCGTTGGACAAGTAAAGGTTTATTTTCATTACGATGAAAACCCTTCAAATACGGATGGAACTTTAAGCAACTATTTTCGTTCAAGTAACAATACCACTACTGTATCAGGATTGCTCATTGTTTCAGAAGGTGCGAAAGATCCAAAAGTCCAAAGGCAGCTTCTTGAAACGATCAGTAAAGTTATGCAAATGCCTACCCACAGAATTATGATTGTACCGATGGAAAGTAAAGGAGATGAACAATGAAAGTAAAAAGAAGAACTGTTTGGCTATTAACATTATTGAGTTTAGCTGCTGTCATTTCAGTGTATTATGTATTTGAACCAAATCGTAATGTGGATTTAATGACAATTTTTACGGATGATACCCTTGAAGAAACAACTTTAACAAATGCAGATGAAAAATTAACAACGCCTACAGTATCTGAAAGCCATTTATTTGAAGATTTAAGAATGGAAATTGCCAATGAACGTAGCCAATTAAGAGAGCAATTAGAACAAAAAATTGCTTCCAGTGAATATTCTGCAGAGGAAAAAAATGAAGCATATAATCAAATGAATGAGTTAATTAAGAGAGAATCTGCTGAGGCTATGCTTGAAATGTTAATTGAAAATCTTGGCTATTCTGATGCATTAGTACATGTAAAAGATGGTAAAGTACAAGTAACAGTATTATCCGATGAAATTTCGAAAGCTCAAGCGAGTGAAATTATCTATGTTGTTCGTCAACAAATTAATGATATTCAAGATGTGACAGTAAGCGTTCAATCCAATTATTATTGAGATATAATTTTGAATGGAGAAACGATGTTGTATAACAGAAGGTGAACAGTGCTTCGTTTACGTAACGAAAGCACTGTTTTTTGCTCATTTTATAGAAAATTAAAAAATATTGTTTCAAAATCTGTTGAAAGGATATAAAATGATTATTGTATTGAATAAAAAGAAGGGGTGTCTACATTGTTTAAAGTACAAGAACTTCGTGAGATTATTAAACTAGTTGATTCATCATCTCTTGACGAATTCATATATGAAGTAGATGGTGCAAAAATTAAATTAAAGAAAAATCAAGGTGTTGTAACAGAAGTGGTAGCACCGAAAGTACAAACTGTTGTACAACAAGCTCAACCACAAGTACAAGCACAACCAAAAGAAGAAGTAAAACCACAAGCTGAAAGTGCAGCACCTGCAGCAAGTACTTTTGAAGCAAAACCTGTAAATTTAGATGATCCTAAATTACATAAAATCACTTCACCGATGGTAGGAACATTCTATGCAGCACCATCACCTGATTCACCTCCTTACGTTAAAGTAGGGGACAAAGTGGAACCTGATACAATTGTATGTATCGTTGAAGCAATGAAATTATTTAACGAAATCGAAGCAGAAGTTAAAGGTGAAATTGTTGAAGTACTGGTGAAAAATGAACAGCTAGTAGAATTCGGTCAACCACTATTCCTAGTGAAACCTACTGAATAAGAGGTGACCAAAATGTTAAAAAAAGTATTAATTGCTAACCGCGGAGAAATTGCGGTTCGTATTATTCGTGCTTGTAAAGAATTAGGAATTCAAACGGTTGCAGTATATTCTGAAGCGGATCGTGATAGCTTACATGTAAAACTTGCTGACGAAGCATATTGCATCGGTCCAAAACTATCAAAAGATTCCTATTTAAGTTTTCCAGCCGTATTAAGCGTTGCAGAGAAAACGGGTGCCGATGGGATACATCCAGGTTATGGATTCCTAGCAGAAAATGCAGATTTTGCTGAAGCATGTGAAAATGCTGGCATTAAATTCATTGGTCCTTCTTCCAAATCCATTCGCATCATGGGGATGAAAGACGTTGCCCGTGCGACAATGGAAGAAGCAGGAGTACCTTTAGTACCTGGTACAGGCATTGTTCCTGATATTGAAACAGGTAAAAAATGGGCAGCTGAAATTGGCTATCCAGTCATTATTAAAGCGACTGCTGGTGGCGGTGGTAAAGGAATCCGAGTTGCTCGTACAGAAGAAGAGTTAGTAAAAGGTATTGAAATTACTCAAAAAGAAGCTCAAGCAGCATTCGGAAATCCTGGTGTATATTTAGAAAAATACATCGAATTCTTCCGTCACTGTGAAATCCAAGTATTAGCAGATGCATATGGAAATGTGATTCATCTTGGTGAACGTGACTGTACAGTACAACGACGCATGCAAAAATTAGTTGAGGAAGCACCTTCTCCTGCATTATCTCCAGAAAGACGTGCAGAGATGGGGGAAGCTGCTGTAAAGGCAGCAAAAGCTTGTGGCTATGAAGGTGCTGGTACAATCGAATTTATTTATGATTATAATGAGGACAAGTTCTACTTCATGGAAATGAATACTCGTATTCAAGTAGAACACCCTGTAACAGAAATGGTTACTGGCGTCGATTTAGTTCAGCAACAGCTCAAAATCGCTTCCGGCGAAAAATTAACATTGACACAAGAAGATATTCAATTAAAAGGCTGGGCTATTGAGTGCCGCATCAATGCGGAAAATGCATACAAAAACTTCATGCCAGCTGCTGGTACAGTTGAAACATATATTACACCTGGTGGTCCTGGAGTACGAATCGACTCCGCAGTATATCCTGGATACACAATTCCGCCATACTACGATTCAATGGTTGCAAAATTAATTGTACATGCGGATACACGCGAAGAAGCAATCGCTCGTATGAATCGTGCATTGAGCGAATTTGTTGTTGAAGGGTCTGGTATTCACACAACGATACCATTCCACCATGCTTTAATGAACAACGAAGTGTTTAAATCAGGGAAATTCAATACAAAATTCCTTGAAGAAAATGATGTATTAAATACAAAAAAAGAAACTGTGAAAAACTAACTGAACTTACGGAGCCTTCAATTTGAAGGCTCTTTTTATTTAATAACCACTTTCGGAGAAGCGTGTTTTATGCTTTTTCCTTAACAAAGCGCTATACTAAGTTTAACGAGAAAGGGAGTGAAATAATGTTACCGAAATTATCAGTCCTTGATTTAGCACCTGTATTAGAAGGTGAAACTCCAGCGGATGCTTTTCTTCATAGCCGCGCATTAATTCAACTTGCAGAAAAATGTGGCTATCATCGATATTGGGTAGCTGAGCATCATAATATGGAAGGAATTGCAAGTTCAGCAACTGCTGTTCTCATTTGTTATTTAGCAGGAGCAACGAATAAAATTCGTGTAGGGGCAGGAGGAATCATGCTTCCAAACCACGCACCGCTCGTCATTGCTGAACAGTTTGGAACATTAGAGTCCATGTTTCCGGGAAGAATCGATTTAGGACTAGGGCGAGCACCTGGAACGGATATGTTAACGGCGAGAGCGTTAAGAAGAGATGAGGCAGGAGCATATCAATTTGATGAATTAGTGGATGAATTGATGAGCTATTTTGATGATGAACACCGTGCGGTTATTGCAGTGCCTGGAAAAGGCTTAAATATTCCGATATGGCTTTTAGGATCCAGTTTATATAGCGCAAGACTCGCAGGCGTTTTAGGATTACCTTTTGCTTTTGCAAGTCACTTTGCTCCGGATCTATTAGACGATGCAATTGATACATATCACCGGAATTTTAGACCTTCACAATTTTTAGATGCTCCTTATACGATGGTCAGCATTAATGCTTTTGTTGCTGATACTGATGACGAAGGAGAATTTTTAGCAAGCTCATTATACCAGCAATTTTTAGGGATGATTCGAGGAAAGCGTGGAAAAACACCCGCACCTACAAACATGGATGAATTATGGAACGAAGAAGAGAAAAAGCAAGTTTTACACACATTAAAGTATACTTTTGCGGGATCCAAAGAAACTGTTTATAAACAAATCATGGAATTTATAGCTCAGAGAAGAGCTGTTGATGAAATCATGGTAAATGGTCCGATTTACGATCAAGAGAAAAGAAGAAAATCCTTTGAATTGCTTGCACAAAGTTTCAAAGAACAGGCTTAGAATATTTCGTGAAATTCTTTGTTTTAGTACAGGGGATGAAGAAAATTTTGTATAATAATCATTAATCGGTGCAATTTGAGAACTGTGATAAACAGTTTTGGAAAGAAAAGAGAGGATGAAGAAGATGGCTGAAAAGTCTGCAAAAGCATTTATACAACCTGCTCCTTCCGGCAAAGAAGAACTTGGGAAAATTGAGGTTGCCCCAGAAGTCATTGAAGTGATTGCGGGGATTGCAACGAATGAAGTAGAAGGTGTTGCATCTACTCGCGGTAATTTTGCATCTGGAGTCGCTGAACGATTTGGGAAAAAAGTACATTCAAAAGGGGTTAAAGCAACAATCAGCGAAGATGGGGAAATACTGATTGACGTATATTGTTCAATAAAATACGGAAATTCAATTCCAAAAGTAGCTAAAGACATTCAAACAGCCATTCGCCAAGCCATTTATAACATGACATCCATTGAGACGAGCGAAGTAAATATTCACATTACCGCAATTCAATTTGAAACGAATGCCGAAGAGGAGATTTCCCTTTAGAATTATATAAGCATTTATTAACATCAAATGGATGACTATCAAAGTTGTCCTTTGATGTTTTTATTTAACAATTTTTCTGAAATGTGTTATCGAAATTCATGGAAATCAAAGGAGTTTTACTATCCATCAAGAATAAATTATTCAATGGGTGGAATGTGGAAGGAGTGAAGGATGTGGAACAATATATTTTATCTCTAGATCAAGGAACGACTAGTACACGAGCAATTTTGTTCAATAAACATGGAGAAGTTGTTCATATTGCTCAAAAAGAATTCAATCAATATTTTCCTAAACCAGGCTGGGTCGAACACGATGCGAATGAAATATGGAGTTCGGTTTTATCGGTAATTGCGTCAGTTTTATCTGAAAAAAATATACAACCAGAGCAAATTGCGTCAATTGGCATTACAAATCAACGGGAAACGACGGTTGTTTGGGATAAAAACAGCGGGAATCCGGTCTATAATGCCATTGTATGGCAATCAAGACAAACTGCAGAAATTTGCGACGAGTTGAATGAAAAAGGCTATAACGAACTATTTCGAAATAAAACAGGATTATTAATTGACCCTTACTTTTCAGGAACGAAAGTGAAATGGATTTTAGATCATGTGGAAGGGACAAGAGAAAAAGCTGAAAAAGGAGACTTACTGTTCGGGACAATTGATACGTGGATTATCTGGAAATTAACAGAAGGATCTGTACATGTGACGGATTATTCCAATGCTTCTAGAACTTTAATGTATAACATTTACGATTTAAAATGGGATGAAGAGTTGCTCGAAATATTAAACGTGCCTTGTACAATGCTGCCGAAAGTTCGTCCATCTTCAGAAGTTTATGGATATGTTTCAAAAAAGAACTTTTTTGGAGTTGAGGTACCGATTAGTGGCATAGCTGGTGACCAACAAGCAGCTTTATTCGGTCAAGCATGTTTCACTCCAGGTATGGTGAAAAATACATACGGTACCGGCTGCTTTATGTTGATGAATACCGGTGAAAAAGCTGTACAATCAAAACATGGACTACTTACAACAATCGCTTGGGGAATCGATGGAAGAGTGGAATATGCATTAGAAGGTAGCATTTTTGTAGCTGGTTCTGCCATCCAGTGGTTAAGGGATGGACTTCGCATGTTTCAACATTCCAGTGAAAGCGAACGTTATGCAGAAAGAGTTGATTCAACAGAAGGGGTTTACGTAGTACCTGCTTTTGTTGGGCTTGGAACACCATATTGGGATAGCGATGTAAGAGGCGCTATATTCGGTTTAACGCGAGGAACGACGAAGGAGCATTTCATTCGAGCAACCTTGGAATCATTAGCCTATCAAACGAAAGACGTGTGCAGTGCGATGGAATCGGATTCAGAAATTCCATTAAAGTCTTTACGGGTAGATGGGGGCGTTGTGAAAAACAATTTATTGATGCAGTTTCAATCCGATTTATTAAATGTGCAGGTTGAGCGTCCTTCTGTGAATGAAACAACGGCGCTGGGTGCTGCTTATCTTGCTGGAATGGCAGTTGGTTTTTGGAAAAATCAAGATGAGATTGCACAATATTGGAATCTTGAAAGAAGATTTGAACCAAATATGAGTTCAGAAAAAAGAGAGAAACTGTATCAAGGTTGGAAAAAGGCTGTCAATGCGGCAAGATATTTCAAATAAAAGATGGTAAAAGAATATCTCTCCTCCAAACGTTTAAACTAACGAAGTATAAGTGAGAAAGGAGAGAGAAAATGAAAAAGCCAATCCACGAAAAATTATCCGAGAAAAACAACAAATTAACAAAAGCGCAAGAAGTTCATTACAAGAAAGATTTTAAGCAGGCGAAAGAAACAGAAAAAAACATCAACAACAAAATGAATATGTAAAGAATTTTAAAGCTCCATTAGTCGAATTGCTGATGGAGCTTTTTACATTTCATGTACGCCATAAAAGTTTTTTATTTCTTTAACTTGAAAAAGTAATGTTATAATAGAAATTGTTGTATTTTTATCAAATTGTGATTTGCTAATGTATTTTTTGCAAACAATAGTTATAATAGGTACGAATGTTAGAAATGAAGGAGTTAAATTATGAAACGGCACGAGATTCGTGAAAAAGCGTTACAAGTTTTATTTCAGTTAGAAAATACCGATTTAACGCTAGAAGAGGCAATTAGTCATATTATAGAAGACAATGAAATGAATCCTTTTTTTAAAACGTTAGTATATGGTGTAACTGAAAAACTACAAGAAATTGATCGTCAACTTGAAGAAAAATTGGAGAATTGGTCGTTATATCGTTTGCCTAAAATAGAACGAACTATTTTGCGATTAGCCTTATATGAATTACTTTATATGGATGAGACACCTTCAGCAGTCGTGTTGGATGAAGCAATCGAATTAGCAAAAACTTTTGGAGATGACAAATCTAGCAAATTTGTCAATGGAGTACTTTCTAAGTTTGTTGAACAGTAAGAACATTCATTTTTAAAAGTTCCATGAAATTAGAGAAACTACTGGGAGGAAGAATCGTGGCTCAAATTATTGATGGAAAAGCAATAGGGCAACAAATCCGCGAGTCAATTGCAGAAAGAGTGAAAGAATTAAAGGAAAAGGGAGTAACACCAGGTTTAGCTGTTATTTTAGTAGGTGAAGATCCAGCATCTCAAACGTATGTACGAAATAAGCATCGTTCATGTGAAGCGATTGGCATTTATTCAGAAGTGATTAAATTACCTGAAAATACAAATGAAGAAGAGTTATTAGAGCAAATTCACACGTTAAATGAACGAAAAGAGATTCATGGTATTTTAGTACAATTGCCATTGCCAAAACACATTAATGAAGATAAGGTGATCGCCGCAATTTCACCAGATAAAGATGTCGATGGTTTTTCACCAGTTAGCGTTGGTAAAATGATGTTGGGGCAAGATACATTCTTACCATGTACTCCATTTGGCGTTATGAAATTATTAGAGTACTCTGGCATCGAAATCGCAGGAAAACATGCAGTTGTAGTGGGTCGCAGCCATATCGTTGGTAAACCAATGGGCCAACTGTTACTGCAAAACGATGCAACAGTTACATATACCCATTCAAAAACGAAAGACTTACCTTCTATTACGAAGCAAGCGGATATTTTAATTGCCGCTGTAGGCCGACCGAATTTCATTACGCGTGAACATGTTAAAGAAGGTGCTATCGTTATAGACGTAGGTATCAACCGAGTTGAAAACAACAAGTTAGTTGGTGATGTAAACTATGAAGAAGTGGAACCAATCTCTTCATATATTACCCCTGTACCAGGTGGAGTGGGGCCAATGACGATTACGATGTTGCTGTATAATACAGTTAAATCGGCAGAAAAAACATTAGGCGACAAATAACGATAAAAATTGTACAATGAAAGAGAAAGCTGTTTTTCTAGGAAAACAGCTTTTCTAATGGTTGCAATTTTTGTACTATAACAGGCTTGCAAAAGGGGAGTTACACGATGCCATCTTCTTATTTAACAGTGAAAGCTTTAACGAGATATATTAAAAGAAAATTTGATGCGGATCCACACTTACGAGACGTTTATGTGAAAGGTGAACTATCCAACGTAAAAATACATACATCTGGGCATATTTACTTCACTTTAAAAGATGATGCCGCTCGAATTAATGCACTGATGTTCCGGACACATGCAAGCCAATTAAAATTTAAACCTGAAGATGGCATGCAAGTTTTTATACGTGGAGATGTTAATGTTTACGAAGCTCAAGGTTCATATCAATTATATGTTCTATCGATGGAACCGGATGGTATCGGAAGTCTTTTTATCGCTTTTAATCAATTAAAAGAAAAATTACATAAAGAAGGATTATTTAATCCAAACTTTAAACAACCAATTCCAAAATTTCCAAAAGTAATCGGTGTATGTACAGCAACAACAGGTGCAGCAATTCGCGATATTTGCACAACCATTAATAGAAGATATCCACTTGCAGAAATTATCATTTATCCTACCCTTGTCCAAGGAAATGGTGCAGCACAATCTATAGCGAAAAATATTCAATTGGCGAATGAACATGGATTAGCTGACGTACTGATTGTAGGTCGTGGGGGAGGATCCATTGAAGATTTATGGGCCTTTAACGAGGAAATTGTTGCGAGAGCGATTTTTGAGAGTCGCATACCAATTATTAGTGCAGTGGGTCATGAAACAGATACGACGATTGCAGATTTCGTTGCAGATCTCCGTGCACCAACACCGACTGCCGCTGCAGAGCTTGCTGTACCGAACATTCAGGAACTATATCAACGAATATTAGCTTTTCAATCCCAAATGCATCAAATCGTAAGAAGCAAGTTGATTTATGAAAGAAATCGTCTTAATAAATTGCAACAATCATATCCTTTATCTCAACCTGAACGGTTGTATCGGCCTTTTACAGAAAGATTGATTCAAGCGGATATAAATTTACAACGAGCCAGTCAAATGTTCCTGATGAAAAAGAAAAATGAATTATCTCAACTCGATGGTACGTTAAAAATTCATTCACCACAAAATGCAATTGTCTACTATAAGAAACAATTAGAACAAATTTCGTACTTGTTGACAAGAACTGCTTTTCAAGCGTTAAATCGAAAAAAAGAGAATTTCCATTACACGATTCGCACCCTTCAAGCATTAAATCCTTTGACAATTATGGAAAGAGGATTTAGCGTTACTTATAAAGATGAAAAGGTCGTTAAATCGATCTCTCAGTTAGAAAAACAAGATGACCTTTCGATCCATCTTCAGGATGGAATCGTGCATGCAAAGGTAATAGAAATTCAAGAAAGAGTTGGTGAAAAAGATGACTAAACAAACATTTGCCGATGCAATGACGGAATTAGAGGAGATTGTTCGTAAATTAGAACAGGGAGATGTTCCACTAGAAGAAGCCATTGACTTATATAAAAAGGGTATGGAGTTGTCAAAATACTGCCACGAAAAGCTAAGAAATGCTGAAGAACAATTGATTTCAATTGTCAATGAAAATGGCGAGAAGAAGCCTTTCGAACCAACAAATGGAGAGGAATAATACAATGAATAATCGTTTAAAGCTATTTATCAATGAACATCTTGACTATATTAACCGTGAACTTGAATACCAAGTGGAACGATTAGTTGCACCGCATACATTAAAAGAATCTATGTTATACTCGTTAAGGGCAGGAGGAAAAAGAATTCGTCCATTGTTTGTCGTTGCCGTTTCCGAAATGTTTAACTATAAACAAAAAGAAGTTTATACTGTTGGTGCTGCGGTTGAAATGATTCATACATATTCCCTCATCCATGATGATCTACCTAGTATGGATAACGATGATTTAAGACGCGGTAAACCGACGAATCATGTTGTATTCGGAGAGGCGATGGCTACCCTTGCCGGAGATGCTTTAAACACATTGGCTTTTGGCGTTTTAGCGCGAATGGAAAATATTTCCGCTGATAAAAAGGTTGAATTAATCAACTTATTAAGTGTTGCTAGCGGTGCGGAAGGCATGGTTGGAGGACAAGTTCTAGATTTAGATGGTGAAAACCGTCAATTGAATTTATCGGAATTGGAACAAGTCCATTTAAATAAGACAGGAGCAATTCTTCGTTTTAGCATTGAAGCGGGTGCAGTATTATCCAATGCAACAATGGAAGCTCGAAAAGCGTTAATAGAATATGCACGACATATTGGCCTCGCATTTCAAATACAAGATGATATTTTAGATGTGGAAGGCACATCAGAACAGTTAGGAAAGACAGCTGGTAAGGACGAAGAGAGCAATAAAAGTACTTATCCTGCACTACTCACACTGGATGGTGCAAAACAAAAATTAAATGAACATTATCAATACGCTCTGAACGCTTTGAACAATTTACCGGAAGACACGACGTTATTAAGAGAATTTGCGAACTATATCATTTCCAGAAATAATTAATAGATAAAATAAATTGCTTTTGCCATTGATATTAGCTTGATATAATAGTTAAAACTTCGATGTGAATAAACTGATGAAAAGGTGTGTGAGAGATGGATTTAACGACAATTACTGGTCCATCCTTTTTAAAAAAGTTAAATAAGCAACAATTAGAGAAACTTGCTCAAGACATTCGAGATTTTCTAATAGAAAAATGCTCAATTACAGGTGGACATATCGGACCAAATTTAGGGGTAGTTGAATTAACTATTGCATTGCATAGAGCCTTTAATAGCCCTTTTGACAAGTTTTTATGGGATGTAGGTCACCAAGCATACGTACACAAAATCTTGACAGGACGAGCAAGAGAATTTGACACATTACGTCAATATAAAGGGTTAAGTGGTTTTCCAAAACGAGCAGAAAGCAAGCACGATGAATGGGAAACGGGCCACAGTTCAACATCATTATCAGCAGCAATGGGAATGGCCATTGCGAGAGATATAAAGAAGGAAAACAATTATATTGTTCCGATTATTGGCGATGGGGCTTTAACTGGTGGAATGGCACTAGAAGCATTGAATCATATTGGGCACGATCGAAGAAGAATGATTGTCATTTTAAATGACAACGAAATGTCCATCGCGCCAAATGTCGGTGCATTGCACAATATTTTAGGCCGATTAAGAACTGCTAAGGAATATTCTAAGGCGAAAGAAGAATTAGAATCTTTGATGAAGCGAGTGCCTGTTTTTGGTGGAAAACTTGCTCATGCGGCTGATCGTGTGAAGGATAGTTTAAAGTATCTTGTTGTTTCCGGAGTGTTTTTTGAGGAAATGGGCTTTAAATATTTAGGTCCGATTGACGGCCACGATTTCGATGCTTTAGAAAAAACGTTAGAATATGCGAAAAAAGTAGAAGATCGACCAGTTCTTGTTCATGTAGTGACAAAAAAAGGAAAAGGATATAAGCCGGCTGAGGAAGATAAAGTTGGTACTTGGCACGGTACAGGACCTTATAAAATTGAAACAGGAGCCTTCGTCAAAAATAATGCGAAAGGCCCTTCTTGGTCTAGTTTAGTTTCGGAAACCGTTCGAAAATTAATGAAAGAAGATAAACGTATTGTAGCGATCACACCTGCAATGCCAGTAGGTTCGAAAATGGAAGGTATTCAAAAAGATTTTCCAGATCGATTCTTCGATGTTGGAATTGCAGAACAGCATGCAACGACAATGGCTGCGGGATTAGCGACACAAAATATGAAGCCATTTTTAGCAATTTACTCGACATTTTTACAGCGAGCATATGATCAAGTACTGCATGATATCGCTCGCCAAAATTTAAATGTTTTCATTGGCATTGATCGTGCGGGACTTGTCGGTGCAGATGGCGATACCCATCAAGGTGTTTTTGATATTGCCTTTTTACGCCATATCCCAAATATCGTAATCATGATGCCGAAAGATGAAAACGAAGGGCAACATATGGTCAAAACTGCTATTGAATATAATGAAGGACCAATCGCTCTCCGTTATCCCCGCGGCAATGGGGTAGG
The DNA here is from genome assembly GCF_038004345.1 of Ureibacillus sp. FSL W8-0352. Classification (NCBI taxonomy): domain Bacteria; kingdom Bacillati; phylum Bacillota; class Bacilli; order Caryophanales; family Caryophanaceae; genus Ureibacillus; species Ureibacillus sp. FSL W8-0352. The sequence continues at coordinate 614,712 of NZ_JBBOQT010000001.1, forward strand.
CGTTCCTCTTGATGAGGAGCTAAAAACGATTCCAATTGGTTCTTGGGAAGTGCTGAGAGAAGGTCAATATGCAGCCATTTTAACATTCGGTACGACTATTTCGATGGCTTTAGAAGCTGCAGATGAGCTAGCTAGTCGTAATATACATGTAAAAGTAGTGAATGCTCGATTTATCAAACCACTTGATGACAACATGCTTCATGACATCATGGGGAAAAATATGCCGATATTAACGATTGAAGAAGGCGTATTAAAAGGTGGATTTGGCAGTGCCATATTAGAGTTTGCCAGCGATAATAAATACAACCAAGTTGAAATAGAACGAATGGGGATTCCAGATCGTTTTGTGGACCATGGCAGTGTCGATTTATTATTGGAAGAATTGCACATTACAAAAGAAGAAACAATTGCTCGCATTGAATCCTTAATTAAAAAATCGTTAGGTAAAAATACCGTATGACGAAATCTCCGAAAGAACGGGTAGATGTTCTTCTCGTACAGAGGGGATTATGTGAAACCCGGGAAAAAGCAAAACGAGCAATCATGGCGGGCATTGTTTTTTCAAAAGAATTGCGAATTGATAAGCCGGGAGAAAAAATCTCGATTGATGCGCCGTTGGAAGTGAAAGGTGAACAATTAAAATACGTTAGTCGAGGCGGTTTAAAATTAGAAAAAGCATTACAAGAATTCGATTTGTCCGTGGAAGGAAAATTAATGCTAGATATTGGTTCATCTACTGGGGGATTTACTGATTGTGCTCTTCAGAACGGTGCTAAACATTGTTATGCCTTAGATGTAGGATCCAACCAATTAGCTTGGAAATTAAGAACAGATGAACGTGTCACGGTAATGGAAAAAACAAATTTTCGCTATTCAAAGCCGGAAGATTTTACAAAGGGATTACCAGATTTTGCGACGATTGATGTTTCCTTTATTTCCTTATCGCTTATTTTACCAGTTTTGCACAATATTTTACTTCCGAACGGTGATGTAGTGGCACTTGTCAAACCACAATTTGAAGCTGGTAAAGAAAAAGTGGGGAAAAAGGGCATTGTTCGTGATCCTAAAACACATTTAGAAGTGTTGGAAAACACTGCAAAAATGGCGACAGATGTTGGTTTTGTAGTAAAAAATGCTACCTACTCTCCAATTACGGGAGGGGAAGGGAATATTGAATTTTTATTCCATCTACAAAAACCATCAGAAGGACAACATGTTTCGGCATTCACTGATTTCAAAAAAGTAGTTGAATTAGCTCACCAAGAATTAAATTAAGTTGTATGCTAGGGAATGGCAATCGTCATTCCCTATTTTTACTTGCTGAATAAGAACTTATAATGATAGTATAAATATACATTTATATACATTAAGAGGTGCTATTTATGAGTAAAGGTCAAAGGCATATGAAAATTCGTGAAATTATTGCTAACAATGAAATTGAAACGCAAGATGAACTAGTTTCTGCTTTAAAAGAAGCAGGTTTTAATGTTACACAAGCAACGGTTTCAAGAGATATTAAGGAATTACATTTAGTGAAAGTACCACTTCCTGATGGACGATACAAATACAGTTTACCGGCAGATCAACGGTTTAATCCATTGCAAAAATTGCAAAGGGCTTTAACCGATTCTTTCGTCAGCATTGATGGCGTTGCTCACTTTTTAATGTTGAAAACACTTCCAGGAAACGGAAATGCTGTTGCGGTTTTGATTGACCATCTAGAATGGCCGGAAGTATTAGGTACATTATCCGGTGATGATACGATTCTCATCATCGTACGGGATGAAGGACAGAGGGAAATCATACAACAACGCATTTTAGATTTAATATAATTTGAGGTGGTCAGTTTGTTGAAAGAGCTGAATATACGTAATTTCGCCATTATCGACGAATTAACCGTTTACTTTAATGATGGATTAACCGTTCTAACAGGTGAAACAGGAGCCGGAAAGTCCATCATTATCGATGCTGTTCATTTGTTAGCTGGTGGACGAGCAAGTCAAGAATTTGTGCGACACGGTGCAAAAAAAGCGGAATTAACGGGTTTGTTTTTTGTTTCCGACAATCATCCTGTCTTTGAAAAATTATCTGATGCCGGTATAGACCATGAAGAAGGTACCATCATATTACGGAGAGATATTAATGAAAATGGAAAAAGCGTATGTCGAGTAAATGGAAAACTTGTTACATTATCAGTTTTACGTGATATCGGCTCCACGCTAGTGGATATTCATGGACAACATGAAAGCCAAGAATTAATGGATGAGAAGTGCCATATCGATTTACTTGATCAATTTGCGGAAAAACAAATCCAGCCAATCAAAGACAAATATCATCGCCTCTATCATGAATATCGTCTATTAAAAAAAGAAGTCGATGCCATCAATATCGATGAACAACAGACAGCTCAACGTATTGATTTGTATCAATTCCAAATTCAAGAGCTAGAAGATGCAAAATTATCAGAAAAAGAAGAAGAGGCTTTACTTGAAGAACGGAAACGATTGCAAAATTTTCATAAGATTTATGAACGAGCCATTCATGCCTACGATGCAATTTCTGGAGAATTAAAAGGACTAGATTGTATTGGAGAAGCGATGAGCGCTTTGGAAGATATCGTTTCATTAGATGAGCAATTTCATGATTCCTTTGAAGCTGTATCATCTTCATTCTATGCGTTGCAAGATGCTTCATATCAAATCAAAAATATCATTGATGAACTTGAATTTGACCCTGAACGATTAAATGAAATAGAATCACGGCTTGCACAATATCAAATGATGAAACGAAAATATGGAAGTACCGTAAAAGAGATTATTACATATTATGAAAAAATTAAAGAAGAACTAAACACACTATTAAATCGAGATGAAGCTATTCAACAAAAAGAACAAGATTTAAGAAAAATGGAATCTGAATTAGACCAATTGTGTGATGAATTAACGAAAGTTCGAAAAAAATGTGCAGGTATATTGAGTGAAGCCATAATGAATGAGCTTCGTGATTTACATATGGAAAAAGCGAAATTTATCGTTCAGTTTGAGCGTTTAAATAATTTCGACATAAATGGGAAAGACTATATATCATTCTATATATCCACCAATGTAGGAGAACCTCCTAAATCTTTGCCAAAAATTGCATCCGGCGGAGAATTATCGAGAATAATGCTTGCATTAAAAACCATTTTTTCATCGAAATCTCAAATTACATCCATCATTTTTGATGAAGTGGATACAGGTGTAAGCGGCCGCGTTGCACAGGCAATTGCTGAAAAAATCGCCAATATTTCATTCAATTCACAAGTATTATGCATTTCTCATTTGCCTCAAGTTGCAGCAATGGCAGATCAGCATTACTTAATATCAAAACAAGTTGAACAAAACCGTACTTTTACGACAGTTCAAGTAATTGAAAATGATACACGAGTAGAAGAAATTAGTCGCATGATGAGTGGAACTGAAATTACAGAATTAACGTTGCAACATGCGCGAGAATTATTGCAATTGGCACTTATAAAGAAAAATGAAATCAAAGAACAATTAAAAAGTTCTACCTCGATGCAATAAGGAGGAGTCATCATTTGATGACTCCTTATATTACAAAATCTACTTTTACTAATTTTGAAAGTACCTAAGCGACAAATATTTACCTCACATTATTAAAAGAACAGTTACACATAGTAATGTTACAAACAATTTGAGGAGGTGGACTATGAAATGCCATTTGCGTAATCTGTTGACTTATCTTGTGCTCACCATCGCACTTGCACTTTTGTCACCTTCAGCAGCAGCCGAAGCAAAAAAGCTAATTCCGATGGGTGAATCGATAGGGATACAGTTAGAATTACCATATATATATGTAGCTCATGATGTATTATTACCAAATGGACAATGGTTAAAAAAAGGTGATATTATAAAAGAAGTCAACGGAAAGCCAATACAATCCATCGAGATGTTGAAGGAATCCATGACTGATTCGGAAATAAGCCTTACCATTAAACAATCGACCAATCATACAAGAACCATTACGCTAACGAACGATCAAGCAAATAATATACTTCCCTTTCTAAAAGATGAAACGGATGGCATCGGTACATTAACCTTTATTGATCCTGAATCGAAAGAATACGGTGCATTAGGTCATCAAATCATCGACGGTGTATTAAATAAACCACCTGAATTTACAGATGGTTCTATTTTTTTAGCGTCTATTGAGCAAATAAAAAAATCGAGCCCTGGAAATCCTGGTTATAAAATTTCTGTCATTAATCATGACGATATACGTTTAGGAAATATTTCATCCAATGATATATATGGTATTTTTGGTAATTGGGAATTAGATGTAAAAGAAATAATGCGTAAGCCTATTGAGATTATGCATGATGATGAAATTCAATTAGGAAAAGCAGAACTTCTTACAGCTATTGAAGGGTCAAAAGTTGAATCCTTTACAATTGAAATTGTGAAGATAGAAGATAATTATTTACAATTTGAAATAACCGATCAAAATCTTTTATCCAAAACAGGTGGCATATTACAAGGGATGAGCGGAAGTCCCATTTTGCAAGATGGTAAATTTGTTGGTGCTGTAACACATATGTTTGTCGAACAACCAGCTCGGGGTGCAGCTATAACCTTATCAGAGATGTTAAAAAAGAAGCCAAATTAAGCTGAAAAGACTATGCCAACATTTTGGTATAGTCTTTTTTTGATAATCAAATTAAAAACATTGTATGACAAAAAAATGCAATTAGAAATAAATGGTGATTTCTGTCACAATATACATAAAAATTACGACTACCTTCTCATTTTTAAATTCGATAAAGGTTTTTTCGATAAAATGTCGAAAAGAATAGTGTCAAGTAAACGGAAACTATGACATATAAGTATTAAAAATGCAATATTAGGGAGAAGGCTATAAGGGGGATTTTACATGACGAAAATTAGAGTTGCAATTGCCGATGATAACCGAGATTTAGTGAGAACAATGGAACAATACTTTGAAAATCATCCAGACATTGAAATAGTTGCAACTGCTTCAAACGGTAAATTGTGTCTCAATATGTTAGAAGAATATAACCCAGACATTTTGTTGTTGGACATTATTATGCCCCATTTAGATGGTTTAGGCGTTCTTCAAGAAATGTATAAAAATGATCGTTTTCGCGATACTCAAGTCATTATGTTGACGGCTTTTGGACAAGAAGATGTAATGAAACAGGCTGTTACATACGGGGCTTCCTATTTTATGTTAAAACCTTTTGAGTTTGATCAGCTCGTTCAGAAAATTTTGCATTGCGCAGGCCAAAAGCGTGAAACTGTCAAGAGACAAAGTGTGTTACAGCCTGAACCAAATGGAAAAGTGAATCAGAGACAATTGGATACTACGATTACATCAATTATTAAGGAAATTGGCGTACCTGCGCATATCAAAGGCTATGCATATTTACGAGAAGCTATTCAAATGGTATATCACGATATTGAATTGTTAGGTTCTGTTACAAAAATTTTATATCCGGAAATTGCAAAGAAATTTGGTACAACTCCTTCTCGTGTTGAAAGAGCAATCCGTCATGCCATTGAAGTTGCATGGAACCGTGGAAATTATGAATCCATCTCTCAAATGTTTGGATATACAGTCCATCATTTAAAATCAAAACCTACAAACAGCGAGTTTATTGCCATGATTGCTGATAAAATTCGTATTGAACTAGTGGCTTCATAATCGTATTTTCTGTCATTGTCATATTATTATTAACAATAGCTTTTCCGTCCAATTGTCACCTCTTTATTGAGGTGACTTTTTATTACTTTATCGTATTAATTTTATAAAAGGTATTACACTTTAAATAAAAAAATTATATTATAGTACAAGAGGTGAGCATATGTGCGTATATTTTCCAATGATTATTTTGAGTTAATCGAAGAAAACGGTAAAGTTTATATTCAAAACTATAAAAAGGGTTTTCCAATTAAACAATTCGATGAAATATTAGGCTCTCTTACTCGAATAAAACTGTCAAATTTTTCAAATTTAAAAAAAGCTCTACAAGAAGAAGTGTCGAATCCTGTCGAAATTGGTTACTGGTTGCCTCCAATGGAAATTGAAGTATCAAAAGATAAGATGACAGCCCATCTTATTGTTTATGAATCAACCATTTTGGAAAATCCAAGTCAATTTCAAAAAGAACTAAATGACATATTGACTCAAAGACAGATTGTCCATGGAATAAAAGAGCTTAATCTAGAATCGATTACTATCGGGAAACCAATTGTAATTGCTGAAGGAACGGAACCAATTAAAGGTGAAGATGCACAGGTTACATACATAAAGATTCCGGAGAGAAAACCTGTCATAAGGGAAGATGGAAAAGCTGATTATTTTGATATGAATTTTATATTTGAAATCAATGAAAATGACTGGTTAGGAGAGAAAATCCCCGCCCAACCTGGTATAAATGGAAAAAATGTTTACGGAGAAGAAATTCCAGCTCCTCCAGGTAAAGATATACCATTAAAGTATGATCGTAAATCTGCATATGAAGTAGAAGAGGATGGAAAAATTGTCATTCGGGCATTAAATAAAGGCGTTGTAGAGGAAAGACAAGGATTATTAATGATTAATAATCATTTGCCAATCGATGGAGATGTTGGGTTAGAGACAGGAAATCTTGAATTTGATGGTTCAATTAGCATTAGTGGAACTGTTCAAAAAGGTTTTAGTGTCATTGCAACGGGTGATATTTCCATTGAGGGTACAGAAGGTGTTACAGGTGCGAAATTAATCCAATCTAGAGAAGGAGATATTTACATAAAAGGTGGTATATTTGGATTAGGTCAAACAACTGTAAAAGCTGGTGGCAACATTTACGTAAAACATGTCAATGAAGCAAATTTATATGCGAAAAAAAATATTGTCATCGGGTTTTATTCTTTAAACTCCTCATTGCAAGCTGATTCGATTTTAGTGGATGAGCGGAAAGGAAAAATTATTGGTGGCAAGGCAATTGCGAGAAACACTATTGTGACCGCTATATCGGGTAACCGGATGGAAAGGCGGACGGAATTAATTATCCAATCAGTGAATCGGCAAGAAGGTTACAAGATTATTCAAGAAAAAGCAGCATTATTAAAGTCGACACAAGAAGAAATGGAGAAATTATCTGAAAAGATAGAGAAACTAGCAGCATTAAAAAATCGGCTAACACCTGCTCAAGCGAAGGTTTATAAAGAAATGAAAGAAGTATTGGAAGATAAGAAGCAGCAAGTAATTGAATTGGACAATGAAATTCAAGAGATGATTGCAGCGATAAAATCCATCGGCAAAGAGGAAATCATTGTTAAAAAAGAAGCGTATCCTGGTACTTTTATCCAAATAGGGAAACAATCGTCCTTAATAAGAAAGACAACAAAAGGGAAATTTTTACTGGAATTTGGCGAATTAAATATATAAAAAAGCGTTCAGTGGAGGGACTTGTCTCTCGTTGAACGCTTTATTTATATAATAATCTATTGTTTAATTTCTTTTGTTTCATCCTTTTTTTGAAACCTTGGAGCCACTCTTCCCCTTTTTCGATCTCGATGCAATAAATAGCCCGCAAAAAATCCAATTCCGATGATGCTAAAGATAAGTCCTATAAGAAATTGGAACCATAACCAAGGAAAAGGGGAATTTAATATGCCGTATAGAGTATCGCGCATAAACTTGATACCTGCACCAGCAATTAATGCGGGAATCAATAAAATGATAAAGGCAATTAATCGGGCCATGAAATAACCTCCTTCGCAATTAATTCAATTTTACATCGCCAAGAAATAGTGTCAAGTTTCGACAAAAAATTGCTAATCTTTTGCACATTTTTGTCATAAAAATTATATTAGAATTATAATTTTTAATAATACGAAGAATCAGAAAATTAGGAAAAGTATATCTTTCAATATTTCTAGTTGATAAATTAAAAAATAAAAAGTATTGTAAAGTAAAATAGTACAAATTGTAGAAAATTTGTCGCTCATTTTAGAGGTTTTACTCCATTATATTTTTAGGGAGGTTTTTTGAATGGAAATCTTTAAGTACATGGAAAAATATGATTATGAACAATTGGTATTTTGTCAGGACAAAAATTCTGGATTAAAAGCGATTATCGCCATCCATGATACAACGCTTGGACCAGCATTAGGTGGCGCTCGCATGTGGCCTTATCAATCTGAAGAAGAAGCCATCGAGGATGCATTGAGACTTGCTAGAGGTATGACGTACAAAAATGCAGTAAGTGGCTTAAATCTTGGCGGTGGTAAAACAGTAATTATTGGTGATCCAGCTAAAGACAAAAACGAAGAAATGTTCCGCGCGTTAGGACGATTTATTCAAAGTTTAAATGGTCGTTATATTACAGCAGAAGATGTTGGTACAACTGTTGAAGATATGGACTTGATTTATGAAGAAACAGATTATGTAACAGGTGTATCACCTTCATTTGGTTCATCTGGTAACCCATCTCCTGTAACCGCTTACGGAGTTTATTTGGGAATGAAAGCAAGTGCTAAAGAAGCATTTGGAGATGATAGCCTACAAGGCAAAACAATTGCTGTTCAAGGATTAGGTAATGTTGCATATAACTTGTGTAAATACTTGCATGAAGAAGGCGCAAAATTGATTGTCACGGATATTAATGAAAAAGCAATAGAGCGAGCTGTCAATGACTTTGGTGCAGTTGCGGTAAGTCCGAATGAGATTTACAAACAAGATGTTGATATTTTCTCACCATGTGCACTTGGTGCCATCATTAACGATGAAACGATACCGCAATTAAAAGCAAAAGTCATCGCTGGATGTGCAAATAACCAGTTAAAAGAATCTCGCCACGGGCAAATTCTTCATGAAAAAGGAATCATTTATGCACCAGATTATGTAATTAATGCTGGTGGAGTAATTAATGTTGCAGATGAACTTTACGGATATAACAGAGAAAGAGCAATGAAACGAGTAGAAACAATTTATGATTCTTTAACAAAAATTTTTAAAATTTCAAAAGATGAAAACATCCCAACTTATTTAGCTGCTAATCGTTTGGCTGAAGAAAGAATTAACAGTGTACTAAAATCAAGAAAACAATTTTTACAAAAGGAAAAAAACATCTTAAGTAGAAGACAAAAATAATTTCGCTATAGATGAAATTGATTTGGAGGGATGGCTTTGGCTCGAGAATATGATTTAGTCATTATTGGTGGAGGAACTGGGGGATACGTTGCAGCAATAAAAGCAGCGCAATTAGGTTTAAAGACTGCCATCGTTGAAAAAGAAAAATTAGGTGGTACTTGCCTTCATAGAGGGTGCATTCCAACGAAAACATTCTTACGAAGTGCGGAAATGTATCGTGATGCTAGTAATGCAAAAGAATATGGAATCCAAATTTCAAACATTCAATTTAATCTTCAACAATTACAAGAACGAAAAAAAAGTGTAATTGAACAGTTACATCAAGGTATCAAAGGGTTAATGAAAAAAGGAAAAATTGATTGCTATTACGGAACTGCAAGACTTTTAGGACCATCCATATTTTCTCCGATGGCAGGGGGAACGGTATCAGTTGAGATGAATGATGGGTCTGAAAATGAAATGCTGTTACCTAAAAATATTATCATCGCAACTGGAGCCAAGCCACGTCCATTTAACGGAATTGAATATGATGGGACAATGATTTTAAATTCTGATCAAATATTGGAAATGGAAGAGCTTCCAGTATCCATGATTATAATCGGTGGCGGTGTAATTGGCATTGAATGGGCTTCTTGTTTAAGCGATTTTGGCGTGAAGGTAACAATTTTAGAATATGCAGACCGCATATTGCCAAATGAAGATATAGCCATATCAAAAGAAATGGAAAAACAGCTTATAAAACGCGGTATTAACATCGTGACGAAAGCCGAAATCTCCCCTTCATCCATCGTAAAAGGTGATAATTCGGTAACAATTAACGCAAACGTGAACGGTGAAGAAAAGAAATTTGAAGCGGAGAAAATGTTAATTTCAATAGGCCGCATTGGAAATATTGAAAATTTAGGGTTGGAAAATACTGAGATTGAAACGGATTCTTCCTTTATCAAAGTAAATGATGTTTACCAAACGAAAGAAAAACATATATACGCTATAGGAGATTGCATTGGTGGTGTTCAGCTTGCCCATGTGGCCTCTCACGAAGGGATTATTGCGGTGGAACATATTGCATCCGGAAAGAAAAAAGCCATTAATTACCGAAACATTCCAAGATGCGTATATTCATTCCCAGAGGTTGCAAGCATTGGGTTAACTGAAGATGAGGCAAAATCGTTAAATTACGATGTGAAAATAGGAACCTTTCCATTTAAGGGAATTGGAAAAGCAGTGGTATATGGTGAAACAGAAGGTTTTGTTAAAGTCATAGCAGATCGAGAAACAGATGATTTACTCGGTGTGCATATGATTGGTCCGCATGTAACGAATTTAATTTCAGAAGCTGCATTAGGATTAACTTTAGATGCAACACCTTGGGAAATCGGCGAAACCATCCATCCGCATCCATCATTAAGCGAAATTTTAAATGAAGCTGCTTTAGCGGTTGATGGAAAAGCGATTCATATATGATGAGAACTGTTTTGTGAAAGGGGAGTGTATCAATGTCCGACTTACATCATGCACAATTAGGCTTATCAGACAACGATGTGTTACAAATGTATGAAACAATGCTTTTAGCTCGTAGACTTGATGAACGTATGTGGTTACTAAACCGAGCTGGGAAAATTCCATTCGTTATTTCTTGTCAAGGCCATGAAGCTGCTCAAGTAGGGGCTGCCTTTGCGTTAAATCCAACAAGGGATTATATTGCACCATATTACCGTGATATGGGAGTTGTGTTGCATTTTGGGATGACACCAAGGGATTTAATGTTGTCTGCGTTTGCGAAAGCAGAAGATCCAAACTCCGGTGGTAGACAAATGCCTGGACATTTTGGTTATAAAAAGAATCGAATCTTAACTGGATCATCTCCAGTAGCAACTCAAGTACCACATGCTGTAGGAGTTGCTTTAGCAGGAAAATTACAAAACAAAGAATTAGTTTCTTTTGTAACATTGGGAGAAGGTTCCACAAACCAAGGTGACTTCCATGAAGGAGCAAACTTTGCTGGCGTTCATAAATTGCCAGTTATCATCATGGTAGAGAACAATAAATATGCCATCTCTGTACCAGTTGAAAAACAATTGGGCGGTCGCGTGGCTGACAGAGCTATTGGATATGGAATGCACGGTGCTTCCGTTGATGGCAAAAATCCTTTAGCTGTTTATAAAGTGATGAAAGAAGCCGTTGATCGTGCACTTAGAGGTGAAGGTCCGAGCTTAATCGAAGCAGTAACTTATCGATTAACGAGCCACTCTTCCGATGATGATGACAAATATCGTTCTAGGGAGGAAGTAGCAGAAGGGAAAGCAAACGATCCGTTGCTGTTATTTGGTAACTACTTAATCGATACAAATGTCGCAACGAAAGAAATTCTAGAAGAAATAAATGACAAAGTGATGGCAATTGTGAATGATGCGACAGATTATGCAGAAAAAGCACCTTATGCTCCCCCAGAACATGCGTTGAAATATGTTTATTGGGAAGGGGATGAATAAGATGGCGGTAATGTCTTTTATTGAAGCGATTAATTTGGCGATGAAAGAAGAAATGGAAAGAGATGAAAACGTTTTTATTTTAGGAGAAGACGTTGGTAAAAAAGGTGGAGTATTTAAAGCTACTCAAGGATTGTATGAACAATTTGGTGAATGGCGCGTTTTAGATACGCCTCTAGCAGAAAGCGCAATTGCCGGTGTAGCCATTGGAGCTGCAATGGTAGGAATGCGTCCAATCGCTGAAATGCAATTCGCAGATTTCATTTTGCCGGCTGTTAACCAAATTGTCTCTGAAGCAGCCAAGATCCGATATCGTTCAAATAATGATTGGAGCTGTCCGCTTGTTGTTCGTGCTCCATATGGTGGTGGTATCCACGGTGCGTTATATCATTCCCAATCTGTGGAAGCACTATTTGCCAATACACCAGGGTTAAAAATTGTCATCCCTTCCACTCCATATGATGCAAAAGGATTACTAAAAGCAAGTATTCGGGATGAAGATCCAGTTTTATTCTTTGAACATAAACGGGCATATCGATTAATCAAGGGAGAAGTGCCGCTTGATGATTACGTGTTGCCAATCGGTAAAGCAGACGTAAAAAGAGAAGGGGACGACATTACTGTTATTACTTATGGACTTTGTGTCAATTATGCCCTTCAAGCAGCTGAGCGCCTTCATGACGACGGAATAGAAGCGCACATTTTAGATTTACGTACGGTATATCCACTGGATAAAGAAGCAATCATTGAAGCCGCAAGCCGTACTGGAAAAGTACTTCTCGTTACGGAAGATAATAAAGAAGGTAGCATCATGAGCGAAGTTGCAGCCATCATTTCCGAAAACTGCTTATTTGACTTGGATGCACCAATCATGAGATTAGCGGGTCCGGATGTTCCAGCTATGCCATATGCACCAACGATGGAAAGATTTTTCATGATCAATCCTGAAAAAATTGAACGGGCTATGCGGGAATTAGCCGCTTTTTAAGGGGGATACGTATGTCAGTTGAAAAAATTATCATGCCTCAATTAGGAGAAAGTGTTACAGAAGGAACAATTGAAAAATGGCTTGTTAAACCTGGAGATCATGTAAATAAATACGATCCTATAGCGGAAGTTTTAACGGATAAAGTAAATGCGGAAGTACCTTCATCCTACACGGGCATTATCAAGGAATTAATTGGTAAAGAAGGCGAGACGTATCCGGTAGGAACGGTGATTTGTACGATTGAAGTAGTTGAGGAAAAAGAATCATCAAATATAAGTGAAGCCATTCGCAATGCGACGAAAGAACCTGTGAAAGTAAAAGTGAATGAACCAAATTATGGGGAAAACATTCCAAAACAAAAAAATCGATATTCTCCAGCTGTATTGAGATTAGCGAGCGAACACAATATAGACTTAGAACAGGTAACTGGTACAGGATTAAATGGTCGCATTACGCGTAAAGACGTTCTAAACTTTATTGAGTCAATGAAGGATGGAAACGTACCGTCCGTTGAACGACAAGTACAAGAGCCTGTTCAAACTCAAGAAACAAGTCCGTCGCCATCACCAGTACAACCAAAACCAATTCACATTGAGAAACAAGCAGGTGATGTGGAAATTCCAGTATCCGGCCTTCGTCGTACAATCGCTAACAATATGGTGAGAAGTAAGCATGAAATTCCACATGCTTGGTTGATGATGGAAGTAGATGTAACAAATCTTGTACAATATCGTGATTCCATTAAAAAACAATTTAAAGAAAAAGAAGGATTCAACATCACATATTTTGCATTCTTTGTCAACGCTGTTGCTCAAGCATTAAAAGAGTATCCAATGCTTAACTCTGTTTGGGCTGGAGATAAAATTATTCAGAAGAAAGATATTAACATTTCAATTGCTGTTGCGACAGACGATGCCCTATTTGTTCCGGTAATCAAAAATGCAGATGACAAATCCATTAAAGGGATTGCAAAAGAAATTAATGAATTGTCTCAAAGTGTTCGAAGCGGAAAATTAAAGAGTGATCAAATACAAGGTGGAACATTTACTGTAAATAATACGGGCTCATTCGGTTCTGTACAATCAATGGGTATTATCAATTACCCTCAAGCGGCGATCTTACAAGTGGAATCCATTGTAAAAAGACCAGTCGTTATTAATAATATGATTGCAATTCGCGATATGGTGAATTTATGCTTGTCAATTGACCATCGAATTTTAGACGGCTACATTTGTGGGAAATTTCTAAATAGAGTAAAAGATATTCTCGAAAATACAAATTATTATGAAAAGAATATTTATTAAAAGTGCTAGAAAGCCTTGTAAATCAAGGCTTTCTTTCATTTTTATACTTTATTGGTAGCGGTTTCTAATGTATTATAAATATTATAAAAATTTATTATTTGATGAAAAGGGGGAAGCTGTTTAGCGAAGTCTATGTCAAACAACATGCATGAGATCGATTTTCCATCCGCAAGTTATGAAGAGTGGAAAGAAACAGCTATAAAATCTTTAAAGGGGAAGCCATTTGAATCACTCTTTACTAAAACAATTGAAGGGGTTACATTACAACCGTTATATACACAACAAATGTTGGTGGAAAAATTAGGGGACCAATTAGAAAAACAAGTAAACACGATTCGTGCGCTAAATGCTACAAAGTCTGTTCAAGCTGCCCAAACAATTTATGCTGAAAATACAAAAGAATATTTTGATAAAATAAAAGATAGTGTTAATCGCGGTAATGGTTACATTACAATCGATAGTAGAATCCTTGAATGGGACGAAGAAGCTTTAACTCAATTAGCTAATTACTTAATTGAGTATCCATTTAAATTAATCGTACACGAAAACAAGATTTTAAATGTATTTTCAAAAATTCAAGAATCTGATCGTGTAAAAGTTAGAGGATTTGTTCTTACAAAAGAAGCAATTACGCTTGATGATTTTCCGATGGTTCGGACTTTTGCGGCAAATACAGTTCCTTATCATAACGATGGTGCACATATTGTACAAGAACTTGCTCTTGCGCTAGCTCAAGCGGCAAAATATGCCGAGAAGTCTGAATCCTTTGAATCCTTTGTAAATAAATTTTTCGTAAATTTTGCAATTGATACTTATTTTTTCCAAGAAATTGCAAAATTGCGTGCCTTTAAAGTTTTATGGAAAGCCTTTGCTACGGCATACAATGCGGAAGCAGTTCCAGTTCCAGTATTGGTGGAAACATCATTACGCAGTTTCTCTAAATACGATATTTACGTAAATTTACTCCGTGCTGGTAATGAAGCCTTTGCTGCGTTAATCGGAGGAGCAGATGCCATTACTGTTCACCCATACGATGTATTAACAAAACCGACTGAACAATCCGTTCGTATTGCAAGAAATGTCGTGTTAGTGTTAAAAGAAGAATCATTTGTTGATGATGTTCTTGACCCTGCAGGCGGTTCATATTTCATAGAAACTTTAACGGCAGAATATGTAGAAAAAGCTTGGGAATTATTCCTTCAAATTCAAGAAGCAGGTGGCATTGACGAATTCGAAAAATCCGGAAAATTACAATCAGCTATTGAAGAAGTCTATAAAGAGCGTATTCGTCAAGTAGAAACGAGAAAACATTCGTTAATTGGTACAAACATTTATGCGAATCCAGCTGATCTGCTGCAAACAGAAACAAATCCGTTATATAAAGATATTAAGCGTTTAGCAATTCCATTTGAAATGCTTCGAGAGCAATACAGTCAAGTGAATCCAAAAATCGGCATTCTCACTTACGGAAAATTAAAAGACTTTAAACCTCGAGCGGACTTTGTAGAAGGATTTTTCGCAACAGCTGGTGTTGTACCTGTAGAATCCGGTGAAATTGAATCGATTGAAGAGGCAAAAAATTGGTTACAGCAAACGGATGCTGATTATGTAGTGATTGCTGCTACAAATGATCAAACAAAAGAAATCGTACCAGTTTTATTGGAAAGTAAAAAAGAAGGCTTAATTTTAGATGTTGCAGGGAAATTCCCAGAAGAAGAAACAGACTGGTTATCTCAAGGTTTAAACGGATTTATTTTTGCAGGTCAAAATATTGTGGAAAAGCTCACTGCGCTTCTTGAAAGCTTGAAGGGGGTACAACAACAATGAAACCAAACTTTCATTCTGTAAATATACAAGATGTAATAAAAAGTGAACAAATTCAACCATCTCATACATTTAAAACAAATGAAGGAATTGAAGTAAAAGAATTTTATAAGAATGAAGATATAAAAGACGTAAAACATTTACAAGACTTCCCAGGAATCGCACCAAATACCCGTGGGCCATATCCAACAATGTATGTAGCGCGTCCATGGACTGTTCGCCAATATGCAGGTTTTTCAACGGCAGAAGAATCGAATGCATTCTATCGAAGAAATTTAGCAATGGGTCAAAAAGGTTTATCGGTTGCCTTTGATTTGCCTACACACCGAGGTTATGACTCCGACCATCCTCGCGTAAAAGGGGACGTGGGAAAAGCGGGCGTTGCCATTGACTCTGTGGAAGATATGAAAATTTTGTTTGATGGCATTCCTCTTGACCAAATGTCCGTTTCTATGACGATGAACGGGGCCGTTATTCCAATCATGGCCTTCTACATTGTAGCGGCTGAGGAGCAGGGAGTAACGCCGGAAAAACTTGCTGGTACAATCCAAAACGATATTTTGAAAGAGTATATGGTGCGTAATACGTACATATATCCTCCAGAAATGTCTATGAAAATTATTGCTGACATTTTTGAATATACAAGTAAATACATGCCTAAGTTCAACTCTATTTCCATTTCCGGCTATCACATTCAAGAAGCTGGTGCAACGGCGGACATTGAATTAGCATATACGTTAGCAGATGGATTGGAATATGTACGAACAGGACTTAAAGCTGGCATCGACATTGACTCCTTCGCTCCACGATTGTCCTTCTTCTGGGGCATTGGTATGAACTACTTTATGGAAGTAGCAAAAATGCGTGCAGCTAGAAGAATTTGGGCACAAATGATGAGCACATTCAATCCAAAAAATCCGAAAAGTTTGGCTTTACGTACACACTCCCAAACTTCTGGATGGTCGTTAACAGAACAAGATCCATTCAACAACGTAACTCGTACGTTAATTGAAGCAAATGCTGCTGCGATGGGTCATACGCAAAGTTTACACACGAATGCTTTGGATGAAGCGATTGCACTTCCAACAGACTTCTCAGCTCGCATTGCACGTAATACGCAATTATTCTTACAAGAAGAAACGCTTATGACAAAAGTCATCGATCCATGGGGCGGATCTTATTATGTGGAAAAATTAACAGATGAATTAACGAAAAAAGCTTGGGAGTTAATTAAAGAAATTGAAGAGCTGGGTGGAATGGCTAAGGCGATTGAAACAGGTCTTCCAAAAATGAAAGTAGAAGAATCAGCTGCAAGACGCCAAGCAAAAATTGACTCTAAAGTGGAAACGATTGTTGGCGTAAATAAATACAAATTAGACGTTGAAGAACCAATTGATATTTTAGATATTGATAATACGCTAGTTCGTCAAAAACAAATTGAAAGACTTGAAAAAATGAAAGCAGAAAGAAATGAAGAAGAAGTGCAAAGACATCTTGAACGTTTAACGAAAGCTGCAGAAACAGGAGAAGAAAATATGCTTGCTGTTGCAGTTGACGCTGCTCGTGCTCGCGCGACACTTGGTGAGATTTCCGATGCCATTGAAAAAGTTTGCGGACGCCATAAAGCAGTTATCCGTTCAATTTCAGGTGTTTATTCATCTAACTTCTCCGATAATGAATTAATTGAAGAAGTAAAACAAATGACAGATGAATTCCTAGAAAATGAAGGTCGTCGCCCGCGTATTTTAATTGCGAAAATGGGACAAGACGGACATGACCGCGGTGCAAAAGTCGTTGCTACTGGTTATGCTGATCTTGGGTTTGACGTAGATATTTCACCGCTATTCTTAACACCGCAAGAAGCGGCACAAATGGCAGTGGAAAACGACGTGCACTGTGTAGGTGTATCTTCTTTAGCAGCAGGCCATAAAACGTTAGTACCTGAATTAATTGAAGAATTAGAAAAATTAGGTAGAGGAGATATTATCGTTGTCGTTGGCGGTGTAATCCCTGCTCAAGATTACCAATTCCTATACGATAAGGGTGTATCTGCAATCTTTGGACCAGGTACAGTAATCCCAGTTGCAGCGATTAAAATTATTGAAGAAATCTATCATCGATTA
Source organism: Ureibacillus sp. FSL W8-0352 (assembly GCF_038004345.1). Taxonomy (NCBI): domain Bacteria; kingdom Bacillati; phylum Bacillota; class Bacilli; order Caryophanales; family Caryophanaceae; genus Ureibacillus; species Ureibacillus sp. FSL W8-0352. The sequence continues at coordinate 632,599 of NZ_JBBOQT010000001.1, forward strand.
GGTTATGAGGAAGTGTCTGAATGATGGACGAAAAAAACGCAGAAGAGACTGCACTACATGTCATGAAAGGTATTGAAAGCAAACACGATGGAATGACATATGTTGCGCCAAAAAAATTTCGAAAAAAGCGGCAACAACAAGTTGATATAAAGCAATTAGCGAGTGAAGTACGCGGAGGAAAGCGCACTTCGCTTTCAAAAGCAATTACTTTAATTGAAAGTTCCAATCATGAACATAAGGTGCTGGCTCAAAATTTATTGCAAGAATTATTACCTTTTACAGGAAACAGTATTCGGATTGGAATAACGGGGGTTCCCGGAGCAGGTAAGAGCACTTTTATTGAAGCGTTTGGTACAATGCTTTGCGAGATGGGGAAAAAAGTTGCCGTTCTTGCAATAGACCCTAGTTCTACCATTTCCGGCGGCAGCGTTTTAGGGGATAAAACACGAATGGAACATTTAAGCCGTCATCAAAACGCATTTGTACGTCCTTCACCAAGTGCCGGTACCTTAGGCGGTGTTCATAAAAAAACGCGGGAAACGATGCTTCTTTGTGAAGCAGCTGGATACGATATTATTTTAATTGAGACTGTTGGAGTAGGGCAAAGTGAGACGTATGTTCGTGGTATGGTTGACTTTTTCCTTCTTCTCGTCTTAACAGGCGCAGGTGATGAATTACAAGGCTTGAAAAAAGGCATTATGGAATTGGCAGATGGTATTGTTGTCCATAAAGCTGATGGAGACAATGTAAAAAAAGCGAAAAAAACCGTTCAAGAATATAGGAAAATCCTGCATTTCTTACAACCGTCAACTCCAGGTTGGGAATCAAAAACTGTTCCTGTTTCATCCTATGAAAAAACAGGATTGGAAGATGTTTGGGAAATGATTTTATCGTTTGAAAAACAAATGAAAGAATCCAGCTACTGGTTCACAAGAAGACGAGAACAAACAAGTGATTGGTTCCATTCAATGATTACCGACCATCTAATTGATTCATTTTTTGGTAATAAAGATAACAAAGAATTAGTGAAAAAGCTGGAAGAAGAAATATTGCAAGGAAAATTAACCGTAACGCAAGGCATACACAAATTGTTCCCCAATCAGTAACTGCCTTTAGGTTGTAATCCATGTATAAAACCCATTTCAGAGAATCCTTTTTAAGTATTTGCAATTAACTTTTCCTTCTTCTATGCTAAAATTAATACTTGAAAGGAGATTGAAATGTATGAGTATGGATTACGATTTATTTATGCAAGAAATTATTACCACTGCACGAGCTGAAATGGAGAATGCTGGATATGAGCAATTAAGAACCCCAGAAGATGTAGAAAAGGCCTTTGCACGTCCTGGAACTACTCTTGTCATGATTAATTCTGTATGCGGCTGTGCAGGAGGTATTGCGCGACCTGCAGCGGCAAGTGCAATTCATTATGATAAACGTCCAGATTATCTAGTAACGGTTTTTGCTGGACAAGATAAAGAAGCAACGGCTGCTGCACGTGCGCATTTTGGAGACGAACATATTCCTTCATCACCAGCTTTTGTTTTACTGAAAGACGGAAAAGTTGTCGCTGATATAGGTCGTCATGAAATAGAAGGACATGATGTAATGTCAGTTATTACAAATTTACAAGCCAATTTTGAAGAATATTGCGATGAAGTATAATTAAACCAAAAATAGAATCCGCATACTCGTATCATTCAAGTATTGCGGATTCTAACTTATTCATTTCATGAATAGATAGAAAATTTGCTTACTATATTTTCAGAAATCATTTAATTTTATTTTTATATCAAATTTTTTTAATTGTAGCTGTTGTGGTACAGTGTTGTTGGTTGATATACATTTTTTCAAAATAAAAAAGCGATTACATATCTTGTAACCGCTGTAAAGAATGTTAGAAGAATGATAAACCGAATGCCAATGTTGAAAGTAACATGATTGCAATCATCGCGTAGACTATTATTTTTTGAAATTTTTTGTTGCTCATATTCTCGCTCTCTCCTTTTTTTCATAGGATTAGTTTATCAAATCTGAAAAATTTCTCAAGTACGTAGCGGAAATTTCGTAATTTCGCTACAATAGATTATGTACTATAACAGAAGGGGTGGCATGATGGAAAAAGTCGATCATATTGGAATCGCAGTAAAAAACCTAGACGATTCAGTAAAATATTATACTGAAGTTTTAGGTTTGAAATTAGAAAGAATTGAAGAGGTTCCATCGCAAAATGTACGAGTAGCATTTATCGATGCTGGGAATGTACATATTGAATTATTACAACCCTTAAGTGAAGAAGGGGCGATTTATAACCATATACAAAAACGTGGAGAAGGAATTCAACACATTTGTTTCAATGTAGATAATATTCGAGAAAAAATGGCTGAATTAAAAGAAAAGGGAGTTCGCCTTCTGTCTGAAGAGCCTATACCTGCAGCTGGGGGAGCTGAAGCATGCTTTATTCATCCAAAAGATAGTTTTGGAGTTTTATATGAACTATATGAAAAAAAGTGATAAAGGGGTTAAGGAATCATGGATATGTTAGATAAAATCGATGAAATGTATGACCGAAAAAGAGAGATTTATTTAGGCGGTGGGGACAAGCGCATTGAAAAGCAACATGAAAAAGGTAAGCTAACAGCACGTGAACGTATTGATCTATTACTAGATGAAGGCACTTTCGTTGAAATAAATCCATTTATTAAACATAGAGTAACAGATTTCGGCATGGGTGAACAAAATGGCCCTGGTGACGGTGTTGTGACTGGATACGGTAAAGTGAATGGCCGTCCTGTTTATTTATTTGCTCAAGATTTCACAGTATTCGGCGGTGCATTAGGAGAAATGCACGCGAAAAAAATTGCTGCAGTGATGGATTTGGCTGCAAAAAATGGAGCGCCATTCATCGGCATCAATGACTCTGGCGGTGCCCGTATTCAAGAAGGAGTATTATCATTAGACGGTTATGGCCACATCTTCTATCGCAACTCGATTTATTCTGGGGTTATTCCACAAATTTCGGTGATTATGGGTCCATGTGCTGGCGGTGCTGTATATTCTCCAGCAATTACAGACTTTATTTTAATGGTGGATAAAACATCCCAAATGTTCATTACTGGTCCGAAAGTAATTGAAGCGGTTACAGGAGAAAAAATTTCATCAGAAGATTTAGGCGGTTCAAAAGTGCATAACACAATCAGCGGTAACGCTCATTTCCGCGCCCCTTCTGAAGAAGAAGCGATTGAACAAATTAAGAGATTATTAAGCTATTTACCACAAAGTAATAAAGAAAAAGCACCAAAATTACCACGCCCTGAAGGAGACGATTGGCGTCCTGAATTAATTGACGTTGTTCCAATTGAACCTACACGTCCTTACGATGTTCGTAAAGTCATTGAACAAGTGGTGGATGAAGGTTCCTTCATGGAAGTCCATTCTGAATTTGCGAAAAACATTGTTGTAGGATTTGCTCGTATTGCTGGACAATCTGTTGGATTAGTTTGTAACCAACCAAAGGCCTTAGCAGGTGGTCTTGATATTGACTCATCCGATAAAGCTGCCCGTTTCATTCGCACTTGTGATGCATTCAATATTCCAATCATTACATTTGAAGACGTATCAGGATTCTTCCCTGGCGTTAAACAGGAACATGGCGGTATCATTCGTCACGGTGCTAAAATCTTATATGCTTATTCTGAAGCAACCGTTCCAAAAATTACAGTCATTTTACGAAAAGCATATGGTGGAGCATACGTTGCGCTAAATTCAAAAGCCATTGGTGCAGATTTAGTATTCGCTTGGCCAAATGCAGAGATAGCCGTAATGGGTGCTGCTGGAGCTGCTAACATCATCTTTGCGAACGAAATTGCAAATTCAGAAGATCCGGAAGCTACACGCCAAGCAAAAATTGAGGAATATAAAGAAAAATTTGCTAATCCATATGTTGCTGCTTCACTTGGAATGGTTGATGATGTAATCGATCCAAGAGAAACTCGCATTAAGTTAATTCAAGGATTAGAAATGCTTGAAAATAAAGAAGAATCAAGACCTAAGAAAAAACACGGAAATATTCCGCTATAATTGTGAAAATTTCCAATTACGTACCATTAGAAGCACAAGCTAATCCCAGTTTGTACTTCGATTTTTCCAAAAATTCAAATTGGTTCTAACAATATTTCATATCAAAAGGTAATGAATATTATATGAATTTAGTAATTATTTTGTCTTATTTATAGAAAGATATAGAAATTTTTCAAACAATATGCTACAATTCAACTAAATTTCAACAACTGAATAATCTATACGGTGCTAATGAAAATTAGCTTAAAAGGGAAACTAGTGAGAATCTAGTGCGGTCCCGCCACTGTGAAGAGGAGCTCAAAATCAAATGCCACTGTGCAAACGGGAAGGCGATTTTGTAGCGATGACTCTAAGCCAGGAGACCTGCCGTATGGAGTGGATGGTAGTGTCCTACGAGGATAGGTACACGAATAGGCATGATTGGATTATTATGTCTTATTGTGGGACACTGCTAATTTGGCAGTGTTTTTTTATTTTCAAATTTTCATTTTAGGAGGAATTTTATGAAAGTCTCAATCAAAATACTTTACTTTCTAGCAGTATTATTAATCATTCCTAATACAGCTTTTGCTATGCATATCATGGAAGGTTTTTTACCAATCAAGTGGGCAATATTTTGGTGGCTCCTTACATTCCCTTTTTTAATCATTGGATTAAAGAAAATGAGTAGTTTAGTAAAGAGAAATGCTGAGACGAAGTTATTACTAGGTTTATCGGGTGCATTCACTTTTGTATTATCCGCATTAAAAATTCCTTCGGTTACTGGAAGTTGTTCTCATCCTACGGGTGTTGGGTTAGGAACCGTATTATTTGGACCATTTGTAATGAGTGTTTTAGGTACCATCGTGTTATTATTCCAATCATTATTAATTAGCCCATGGAGGTTTAACAACGCTTGGCGCCAATGCGTTTTCGATGGCGATTGCTGGACCTTTTATCGCCTATGGAGTATTTAAAGGCTTCAATAGGATCGGTTTGCCCTTTACTCTAGCAGTTTTCTCAGCAGCAACATTGGCAGATTTAGGTACATATGTCATTACATCTATTCAACTTGCACTAGCCTTTCCATCTGAAGTTGGTGGAATTTTCGCTTCATTTGTAAAGTTTGCTGGCGTATTCGCTGTTACACAGGTACCATTAGCAATTATTGAAGGATTGATTTCAGTAATGGTGATGAATTTCTTATTGAAATACAACGAAAGAGAATTAAAGTTACTTCAAGTACTAAAGAAACCTCAGGAGGTGAAGTAAGATGTTAAAAAAGAATATGCTTTTATTAATTTTGATCATTTTTTTAATGATTGTCCCGCTGATTTTTAACGGAGATGCAGAATATGGTGGTGCAGACGGAGAAGCGGAAGAATTAATTACAGCACTGAACCAATCCTATGAACCATGGTTTTCAAGTATTTGGGAGCCTCCTAGTGGTGAAATAGAAAGTTTATTATTCGTACTACAAGGAGCAATCGGTGCAGGGTTCATTGGTTACTTTATAGGATATATGCGAGGCCGGAATAGGGGCGGAAATGCAGAGATACAGAAATGAGAATGTTAGAATATTTCGCTTATCAATCACCTTTAAGAAATAAACACCCAATCGAAAAAATGGGATTTGCTCTTATTCCATTAATATTGAATATCGTATTTCAAAATGTTCTTACATCCATATTCATATTTTGCATCATGACAGTTATTACTTTAATAATCGGAAAAGTTCCGATTCGTCTATATTTGAAGTTATTGCTTATTCCAGTGGTATTTCTAATTTCAAGTATACTAGTCATTTTACTCAATTTTTCAACTAACCCTATAGAAGGTGCCATTTTTCAATCTATTATTGGTCCCGTCACGATTTCAATTTCGATAACGAGTGTTGAAAAGGCATTGATGCTATTTGTTGTTGCTTTATCGAGTATTAGTTGTTTGTATTTTTTAATTTTATCTACGACGATTCAAGATTTTCTATATGGATTAAGGTGTTGTAAAGTACCAACTACTTTATTGGATTTAATTGCATTAATGTATCGATTTATATATATATTTCTTGATTCCAGCAGGACAATCTATCTTGCACAAATAGCAAGGTTAGGTCACAGTTCTTTATTAAATTCTATCAAATCAATTGGACTTATAATCAGTGCTTTGTTTATTAAGGTATTTCAAGAAATGAAAGACTTAAATAATGCGATAAATGCAAGAAGTGTAGATGGATATTCAGCAGTCATTTCAAGAGAACTTCATTTTTCAACAAGTAGTTGGATATTTACGTTGTTAGTGAATTTGTTCATTATCGTCTTTTATTTCACCGTTGGGAGAGTTGGTTAAAATGAATACTCCTTTGTTTGAATTGAAAGAAGTTTCTTATACCTATGAAGATGGAACAGAAGCTTTACAAAAAATAAATTTACAAATTGATCAAGGAAAAAAAATTGCTTTGTTAGGTAGTAATGGAGCAGGGAAATCCACTTTAATATTGCATTTAAATGGTTTATTAAAACCAACCTCCGGAACAATTTATTTTAAAGGACAACCATTATCCTATTCAAAAAAAGAATTGTTAAATGTTAGACGCAAGGTTGGAATTGTTTTTCAAAATCCAGAAACCCAGTTGTTTAATGGAACTGTTTGGGATGATATTGCCTATGGGCCATTTAATTTACATTTAGCAGAACAGGAACGAAAGTCGTTGATAGAGAAAGCAATTAATCAAACAGATGTTGAATCATTATTAGATAAACCGATTCACTTTTTAAGTGTTGGGCAAAAAAAGCGAGTTTCCATCGCTGGAGTTCTTGCTATGGATCCTGAAGTCATCATATTAGATGAGCCGACTGCATCTTTAGATATTTATTACACAAGGAAAATACGAAAATTGTTAAACGAACTTCATTGTGACGGGAGAACACTCATTCTTTCTACTCATGATATTGACTTTGCTTATGAATGGGCTGACGAAGTCGTTGTGATGCATCATGGAGAAATGTTATATCACGGTGCTTTTTATCGTTTGTTTGAAGAAAACAAGGACATTGTGAAAAAAGCAAATTTAGAAACATCCATAATATTCGAAATTGCGCAAATGATGAAAATGCAAGGACTCATTTCAAAACTAGATGATGTACGTTCAAAAGAAAAAGTAATAGATGTTCTTCATGATTGTTTCATGAAGGCAAAGAATTAAAAGGGGTGATGAGTTTGAAGGGAAAGCTTTACATTGTCGGATTTGGTCCAGGTGATGCTAATCACATTACCTATCGTGCAGTTGAAGCAATCAAAGCTAGTGATACAATCATTGGCTATAAAACTTACGTCGAGCTAATTAAAGATTTATTAGATTCCAAACAACAAATTATTAGTACAGGGATGACAGAGGAAGTATCACGAGCACAAGCGGCAATAAAACTTGCTGAAGCGGGGCACCATGTGTCGGTCATTTCAAGTGGTGATTCAGGTGTATACGGTATGGCTGGTTTAATTTATGAAGTGCTCGTTGAACAAGGGTGGAATAAAGAAACCGGGGTTGAAATTGAAGTTATTCCTGGCATTTCTGCAGTTCATTCTTGCGGTTCCCTTCTTGGAGCTCCAATAATGCATGATTCATGCACAATTAGTTTAAGCGACCATTTAACGCCATGGTCTATTATTGAAAAAAGACTGGAAGCAGCGGCAGCAGCAGATTTTGTAATTGCTTTATATAATCCTAAAAGCGGTAGGAGAACAAAACAAATTGTAGAGGCTAGGAGAATTTTATTAAAATACCGGTCACCGAATACGCCTGTTGGACTCGTAAAGAGTGCTTATCGTGAGAGACAAAATATTGTAATTACTACGCTAGAAAAAATGCTAGATTACGAGATTGGTATGCTCACAACGGTGATTATCGGAAATTCTTCCACTTTTGTGTATGATGACTTAATGATTACACCGAGAGGATACAAACGAAAATATACGCTTGATAGCGAGATTCAACCATTGAAACCTCATGAACGATTAAAAAAGGAAGCTGAACCTTGGTCTTTAGAAAATCTAGAGTCGAAAGAAAGTGAACTATTTAAACAAAAAACGCCATTTCAACTTGCATGTGAAGCAATTGCCATGCTAGATCAAAAGCAACATTTCGTTGTAGAACAGCCAAGCAATATGTCTATTTTTGAATTTGCGGTAAGCCCTGGAGTGGCAAACAAACGATTTACTCCGGAGCAATTTCAGCTGTTAGCAGAAATTGTGGGAAATGAAGGAAGGATGGACTATTCAAGGGATCATCAGTTACTCATAAGTATTCCAACCAATAATCCTAATAAAATAGTAGAGCAAATATCAAACGTTGGATTGCTAGTGATGCCGGTTGGAAATGTCGTTACGGTAAAAGCTTGTGATTTTTGTGATGGTGAAAAAGCTGATTCCATTCCATACGCGGAAGAACTTCAAAGACGATTTGGAGGAAAAGCCATGCCGAAAGAATTAAAGATCGGTATTAATGGATGCGGAATGGCTTGTTACAACGCAGTTATGGAAGATATCGGAATCGTTTACCGAAAAGGTAAGTTTGATGTGTTTTTAGGGGCAAAACCAGTTGGGCGTACGGCCCATCCTGGACAATTAATTGAAGAAGGATTAGAAGCGGATCAATTAGTTGATTTAATCGAAAAAATTATTGAGGAATATAAAGAACATGCTCATCCAAATGAAAGACTATTTAAATATTTTAAACGGAAAAAAGTGCTAGCAGGCTACGAATATCAAGATAATGAACCAAAATTGAATTTACAACCGATCCCTTGTGTAGATTAGGAGGAAGAAAATAATGACAAAAGCCATTTTGTTTGTAGGACATGGAAGTAAGTTAGAAGCAGGAAATAATGAAGTAAGGGAATTTGTGGAGCAATTAACCCCTTTAATAGATGCTAATTTATTAGTTGAGACTTGTTTTTTAGAATTTGCTGAACCTACCATTTCTCAAGGAATTGATGATTGTGTTGAAAAAGGTGCAACAGAAATATATGTAATTCCGATTATTTTACTACATGCAGGACATTCAAAAATTCATATTCCTGCTGAAATTGTAGAAGCACAAAATAAATATCCCCATGTGAAATTTACGTATGGTGAAGTTGTTGGAATTCACGAAGAAATACTTCAAATTTTACTAGAGCGTTTGCAAGAAATCGGTTTTGATACACAGGCAAAACATGAAGACACAGCGATTTTATTAATTGCTCGTGGTGGAAGCGATGAATACGCAAATGGTGATTTTTATAAGATTACAAGACTTTTATGGGAAAAACTAGATGTTCCAATAGTAGAAAGTGCTTTTATGGGAGTGACAGAACCATTAGTTGATGAGGGTATTGAACGTTGTATCAAACTCGGTGCGAAAAAAATAATTATGCTTCCATATTTTCTATTCACAGGCATTTTAATCGAACGAATGAAAAAATATTGTGAGCGTTTCAATGAACAATACCCGAACGTAAAAATAGAGATTGCACATTATTTTGGAAATCATCCACTTTTAAAATCAGTGATCATTGAGCGAATGGATCAAGCACTAAATGGACACTCAAAAGGTGTTAAGGACTTGGAGAATATTCAAAGGTTAAAGCAATTGGGACTCATTTCTCATCATCATCATGACCATGAACATCATCACCATCATCATGACCATGAACATCATCATCATCATGATGAAAAAACGGAAGTGAAACCATGATTCTGTTTTTAGCAGGTACAAGCGATGCACGAGAGTTAGCAATTTTGTTAAAAAAGAAAGGCTTCCCCCTAATAGCCACTGTAGTAACAGAATCTGCTGCAAATAGACTTACTGATGAAGGAATCAATGTAAGAGTTGGTCGCTTAAATGAAGAAAAAATGTTTGAATTTTCAAAGAAAAATGGGGTGACTGCAATTGTTGATGCAAGTCATCCCTTTGCAGAGGAGGCGCATAAAACAGCGAAATCCGTAGCGGAACAATTAAAAATCCCATATATACGATACGAAAGAGAACAATCAAAGCTAGAACAAGACTCTATTATTTATGTTTCAACTTACGAAGAAGCAGCGGAACTCGCAGCAAAGAAAAAAGGAGTTGTCATGTTAACAACCGGCAGTAAAACATTAGAAATCTTTGCGAAAAAATTATTGCCACTAAATGATGTTCGCGTAATTTGCAGAATGCTTCCCCGAATCGATAATATGCAAAAATGCGAACAACTTGGCTTCCCTCAAAAAAATATTGTAGCAATGCAAGGACCTTTTACAAAAGAGTTAAATACTGCCTTATTTAAGCATTTCGGAGTGACACTCATGATAACCAAGGAAAGTGGAAAAGTTGGTGCTGTTGATGAAAAAGTAGAAGCTGCAAAAGAATTAGGGATTGAGACGATTGTGATTACAAGACCAAATATACAATTTGGCAATGAGTTTCACAAAATGGAGGAAGTTGTAGAATTCTTAAAAATACAAAGAAACGAGGGTGTGCTATGAATTTTAAACCGATTACGGTAGAACCGAATAAAATTTATGATTATAGTTTTGCCATTATTGAAGAAGAGATGGGTGAACATCATTTTTCTGAATTGGAATGGCAAGTCGTGCGTCGAATTATTCATGCTTCAGCAGATTTTGAATTAGGAAGGAGTGTTGTATTTTCTCCTGGTGCAGTTGAAGCAGGCATCAAAGCAATTCGAGAAGGAAAACATGTGATTGCCGATGTTCAAATGATTGTCAGCGGCTCAGGAAGGAAACGATTTCAAAAATATGGCGGAGATTTGCATTGCTATATCGGTGACGAAGATGTGGCACAAGAAGCAAAAAAAGAAGGAGTTACACGGGCAATTATGTCCATGAGGAAAGCTATCCGTGAACATGTAGGAGGAATTTATGCGATTGGTAATGCTCCTACAGCCTTATTAGAGTTAATTCGCCTTATCAATGAAGGCATCGCAAAACCCGACTTAATTATTGGGATGCCTGTCGGATTTGTTTCTGCAGCTGAGTCGAAAGAGGAACTTTTAAAACTAAAAGGAGTACCTTATATCACAAATGTTGGTCGTAAAGGAGGTAGCACGGTAACCGTTGCCGCATTAAATGCTATTTCTATTTTAGCTGATCAGGTGTGAGGTATATGCAAAAACAGAAAAGAAAAGATCCTTCTGAACTTAGGGAAGGTTATACAACGGGTGCTTGTGCAACAGCATGTGCTAAAGCAGCATTAATCGCATTAATCACAAAGCTAGAACAAAAAAAAGTAATGATTCATCTGCCTGTGGGAAAAGATGTTGAATTTTCAATCGAAAAATGTGAAATAAGAGATATTGAAGTAAAATGTTCCGTAATAAAAGATGGTGGAGATGATCCTGATGCAACTCATGGAGCAATTATTGAAGCAACTGTTTCTTGGAGAAAAGACAGGGAAATTTTTATTGATGGCGGCAAGGGAGTAGGCCGAGTAACAAAACCTGGATTACCAATTGAAGTGGGACTAGCTGCCATTAATCCCGTTCCACGTAAAATGATTCAAACAGAAGTTGAAAAAGTCTTACAGCAATATGGAATTGAAACCGGAGTAAATATTATCATCACTGTCCCCGAGGGTGAAGAAATTGCTAAAAAAACATTAAATAGTCGTCTTGGCATCATTGGAGGTATTTCAATTTTGGGAACAAGGGGAACAGTCGTTCCTTTTTCCAACGCCGCTTATATGGCAAGTATTGTACAAGCAATATCTGTAGCAAAAGCAGCGGGTAGTGAACATCTTGTCTTTACAACTGGTGGAAGAAGTGAAAAATTTGCCATGAGCATGTATAGTGAGCTTCCTGAAGTTGCTTTTATTGAAATGGGAGATTTTGTTGGTTTTTCAATGAAACAGTGCAAACAATTAGGCATTCCGAAAGTATCTTTAGTCGGGATGATGGGAAAATTTTCAAAACTTGCCCAAGGTTCCATGATGCTTCATTCAAAAGGTTCTCAAGTCAATTTTGAATTTCTTGCATCCATTGCTAGAGAAAGTGGCGCTACCAATGAAAGTGTTAGACAAATTCTTCAAGCAAATACAGCAAATGAAGTAGGGGAAATCATGAAAGAACAAGGATGTATGGAATTTTTTGACAAATTATCGGAACTTTGCTGTAAAGAAATCTTAAAACATGTTGGTGGCGGATTGATTGTTTCAACTGCGATTTATTCAATGAAAGGTGAATTATTAGGAAAGGCGGAAATAATTGATGCCCATTAAATTGATTGGAATTGGTGATAACGGTGCACAAGGTTTGCATCCACAACTCATCGAATGGATTGAAAGTGCAGAAGTTCTCGTTGGTGGAGAAAGAGTATTATCATTTTTTCCAAACTTTAATGGAGAAAAAATATTATTGAAAACTAAAGTAATGAGCGTTATAGAAAAGCTAGAAAATAGGAATCAAAACATTGTGATTTTAGCCTCTGGCGATCCATTGTTCTATGGAATTGGAGGCCTCATTTCGAAAAAACTTCCAGTTGAAATTTATCCTTATGTAAGTTCAATTCAACTTGCAGCCGCAAAGTTCGGAATTAGTTGGCATGATGCTTATTTTGTCAGTATTCATGGAAGGCCGATTAAAGGACTAGCGCAAAAAATCGATGGAAAAGACAAAGTGATTATATTAACGGATGAAAATAATTCGCCAAATAATCTAGCATCATACTTAATAGAGTTTGGAATGACCGAATATGAAGCATATATTGCTGAAAACTTGCAAGGAGAAAAAGAACGTTGCAGAAAAATGACGCTTGAAGAAATGAAGCGAGCAAGCTTCTCCCCTTTAAATGTTGTAATTTTAGTAAAAATTCAGCAAACAAAAAATTGGTCTCTTGGCATAGATGATGAAGAGTTTTATCAACGAAAACCGGAGAAAGGTTTAATCACGAAAAAAGAAGTTCGTGTTTTATCCATTAGTGCATTGAATTTACATGAAAAAAGTATTGTTTGGGATATCGGCACATGCACCGGTTCCGTTGCAATTGAAGCAGGGAAGATTGCAAAAGAAGGTAAAATTTTTGCCATTGAAAAAAATGAAGAAGATATCAAAAACTGTCTTCTTAATCAACAAAAATTTCGGGTTGATTTCACTGTTGTACACGGAAAAGCACCAGAAGGCCTTGAAAAGTTTCCGAATCCCGATGCTATTTTTATCGGTGGTACGGGTGGAAACATGGAGGAACTATTAACCGTATGTTGTGAAAGATTAAACAAGAATGGCCGCATTGTTTTAAATGCTGCAACAATCGAAAACTTATATGAATCTATCAAAATATTTTATAAGTTAGGATTTCATACAGAAGTTACCCAAGTACAAATTGCGAGAAGTAAACAAATATTATCGTTGACTCGATTCGCTCCATTAAACCCTGTGTTTATTGTAAGTGCAAAACGAAAGGAAGATGAGGATGTGTAAAGGTGCTTTATATGGCATAGGTGTAGGACCTGGAGATCCGGAATTACTTACCGTTAAAGCTTTTCGGAAACTTCAAGAATGTCCTGTAATAGCCTATCCGAAAAAAATGCGAGGTTCAAAAAGTTATGCGTATAAGATTATAGAAGTTTATATACGTCCTGAAGAAAAGGAAATGTTAGGACTTATATTTCCAATGACGAAAAATGAGGAAGTATTAGAGAGGGAATGGAATAAAGCCGTTGATATAATTTATGAAAAAATTGCTCAAGGGAAAGACGTGGCATTTGTTACTGAAGGAGACCCGTTATTATATAGCACTTTTATTCATCTAATGAAAGTAATGAAGGAAAAATATCCTGATGTAGAGATTCATTCCATACCTGGTATTTCCTCCGTTAACGGTGCAGTATCCCGATTAACCATTCCACTAGCGGATGGTGATGAACAAGTGGCTATCATTCCCGCAAATGATGATGTTGAAAAGATGAGAAAAGCAATTGAAAATCATGATGCTGTAGTATTTCTAAAAGTTGCAAAGGTTATTGATGTGTTGCTAGAAATGCTTCGAGAATTAGGATTAGAAAACAAGGCACATGTAGTTACAAAAGTTACATCTGACGAGGAAATCTTATGGAATATCAACGAATTAGAAGGTGCCGATTTAAATTATCTATCATTAATGGTGGTGCGCAAATGAAGAAAATTTGGATAATTGGAGCAGGTCCAGGCGATCCCGATTTAATAACTGTAAAAGGATTACAAATGTTGCAAGAAGCAGATTGTATTCTTTATACAGACTCCCTTGTTAATGAAGAATTAATTGCCAAAGCAAAGAAAGAAGCAGAAATTATTAAAACAAGTGGAATGCATTTGGAAGAGATTGTTTCAATCATAGTCGATCGAGTAAAACGTGATAAATTAGTTGCCCGCATTCATACTGGAGATCCATCGATGTACGGTGCCATTGCTGAACAAATAACATTATTGAAAAAAGAAGGCATTGGGGTAGAAATCATTCCTGGTGTAAGCTCTGTTTTTGCTTCTGCAGCGGCAATACAAGCAGAATTAACGATTCCAGAATTAACACAAACTCTTATTTTAACCCGCGCTGAAGGTCGTACACCTGTACCGGAAAAAGAAAAATTAAAAGATTTAGCAAGCCATCATTGTACAATCGCTCTTTTCCTAAGTGCAACATTAACGAAAAAAATAGTGAAGGAATTAAAAGAAGCGGGGTGGCAAGATGACACGCCCGTTGCGGTAATTCAAAAAGCTACATGGCCAGATGAAAAAATCGTTCGTACAACACTCGCGAATCTCGATCAAGCGATGAAAGAAAATGGCATTCGGAGTCATGCCATGATTTTAGCAGGATGGGCACTTGACTCTAACCTTTATGAAAAGGATACGTATCGCTCAAAGCTTTATGATGCCGAGTTTACTCATGGCTATCGGAAAGGAGTTTCAAAGTGATTCAACTTGTGGAAGAGGAAATTCCAAACATTCATCAAAAAAATGATTATGCAGTTGTTGCTATAACAAAACATGGTGTAGAAATTGCTCGGAAATTACAAGGACTTTTTCCTAATTGTGACCTTTATTATCCGCAAAAGTTTTGTAAAGCTGATGAAGATAGCTTAAGCATCCAACTATATGATGGCAATGTTCGAATTCTGTTATCAGCGATTTTTAACAAATATAAAGGTCTGATTTTATTTATTTCTCTCGGTGCAGTTGTTCGCATGATAGCACCTCTTATAAAAGATAAAAAAAATGATCCAGCCGTTGTTGTTATAGATGATTGTTGTAAAAATGTAATCAGTGTGCTTTCCGGTCATCTAGGTGGAGCGAATGAATTAACGCGAGAAATCGCGGCATTGCTTCATGCAAACCCTGTGATTACGACGGCATCAGATGTTCAGCAAACTATCGCTGTTGATTTATTTGGCTCTCGGTTCGGTTGGGTTTGGGATTCAGAAGAACATTTAACGAAGGTTAGTGCAGCTGTTGTGAACGAAGAACATGTTGCTGTTGTACAGGAAAGTGGAGAGCGTTCATGGTGGATATATGATCGCCCATTACCAGAAAATATAAAAATTTATCAATCCATTTTGGAAGCAATCAATGCAAAACCAAGCGGTGCTCTAATTGTTACTCATCGGTTACTCAACCCAGAAGAGACACCAATTTTACAATACGGCATTATATTTAGGCCTAAAGTAATTGTAATAGGAATCGGTTGTAATCGTGGAACAAGTGCGGAGGAAATTCATTTCGTCATTGAAGAGACGTTGCTTGAGTTAGGATTTTCATCAAAAAGTGTAAAAGCCATTTGTACGATTGATCTAAAGAAAGATGAAGAGGGTTTATTGCAAGTTGTAAACGAAAGAAATGTGGAATTTTGTACGTACACAGCTAAAGAATTGAATGAAATGCATATCGAAGAACCATCAGAAACGGTTTATAAATATACTGGAGCATATTCCGTAAGTGAAGCAGCAGCAAAACGTTATTTACAATCAAATTCACTAGTTCTAGTCAAAAAGAAAAGTGGGAATGTAACAATTTCTGTTGGGGTACTCGAGCATAAGGAGGATTTTCCGTGGCAAAAAGATTAATGATTGCAGGTACATCGAGCGGGGTTGGAAAAACCACTTTAACAATCGGAATCATGGCGGCATTGAAAAAACGAAATCTTGTCGTTCAAGGATTTAAATGTGGTCCAGATTATATTGATCCAACCTATCACACTGCCGTTACAAAACGAGTTTCTCGAAATATTGATAGTTGGATGTTTAGCCACGATGTCATTCGCGATATTGTGGAACGCAATAGTCGTGATGCAGATATAACAATTATTGAAGGTGTAATGGGGTATTTTGATGGAAAAAATCCATTAGAAAATACTGGTTCTGCTGCTGATATTGCGGACATTACTGAGAGTCCAGTTCTTCTCGTAGTGGATTGTGCAAGTATGGCAAGAAGTGCTGCTGCGATTGTAAAAGGCTTTCAAACAATCCATGTACCATCACGTATTGTTGGCGTAATAGCCAATCGTGTAGGAAGTGAGAGCCATTTTAACATTGTAAAAGCTGCCATTGAACAAGAATGTCATATTCCTGTGATTGGTTATATGAAGAAAAACAATGAACTCCACTTGCCAAGCAGGCATCTCGGGTTAATTCCTGCTATTGAACGGGGAGATTTAGATTCTTATTTTGAAATGCTGGCAACAGAAGTTGAAAAAACGATTGATCTTAATAAACTACTAACGATTTCTGAAACAAACAGCTTAGAAAAAGTGAATCATTCTATTTTTGAAGAAAATTTAAAGGGGAATGTGAAAATTGCAGTAGCAAAAGATGCTGCTTTTAATTTTTATTATGAAGAAAATTTACAATTGCTCCGAGCTCGAGGGGCAGAACTTCTTTTTTTCTCACCGTTAGCAAATGATCCAGTACCGGAAGATGTTGATGGTTTATATATTGGTGGAGGCTTCCCGGAAGAATTTGCTGAAAAGTTAGCGAGTAATGAAGTGTCGAAACAATCCATCAAAGCAATGATTGAAAAAGGTGTTCCAACTGTTGCTGAATGCGGTGGATTTATGTATTTAACAAAATCCATTGAGACGACAGAAGGGATGAGTTATCCAATGGTTGGGGTAATTGATGGTAAAGTAGCCATGCAGTCCACACTTGCAGCCCTTGGATATCGAGAAATTTGTGGCATGAATGACAATTTCCTAATGAAAGAAGGAGAGGTTGCGAAAGGTCATGAATTCCACTATTCAATTTTCCAGCCAAATTCATTATATCCACCAGCTTATGAATTGAAAAGTCGATTTGGAGCAAAACGAGTTGGCTGCATTCTCCATTCTTTAATTGCAGGATATGTTCATTTCCATTTCGCCTCCAATTCAAAACTTGTAGATAACTGGATAAATGCATGTTTACAATTTCAAGAACAGAAACGAAATGCAATCTAATAATCTTAGAATGAAAAAGATGAACAAAAATATGAAGCAACAATGTTTCGGGAGGGAAAATATGAGGTTAGGAAAAGTGTATTTAGTAGGTGCTGGACCTGGGGATGAGAAATTAATTACCGTTAAGGGTCTTGAATGTATTCAACAATCTGACTGCATTGTATATGATCGGCTTATTAACTTAGCATTGTTAGATTATGCTCCAGATAATGCAGAGCTTATATATTGTGGAAAACTTCCAGGAAAACATATGCGAATCCAAGAGGAAATTCATGAAATTCTAGTACAAAAAGCATTAGAAGGAAAAGTAGTAACCAGATTAAAAGGTGGAGATCCAAGTATTTTTGGAAGAGTAGGAGAAGAAGCGGCAGTATTAAAAAAGAAAGGAATACCATTTGAAATTGTGCCCGGCGTTACTGCAAGCGTTGCAGCAGCCGAATATGCGGGAATTTCGTTAACCCATCGTGAATATGCATCCACTGTTGCGTTAGTTACAGGACACGGAAGTAAAGATAAAGGTTCTGATAATTTAAATTGGGACTCCCTCTCCGGAATTGATACAATAGCATTTTATATGGGCGTAGGTAATTTAAGAAATATTTGTCATAAATTAATGCATCATGGAAAAAGAGCTGATACCCCAGTTGCAATAATTGAAAATGGTACGACAACAAGGCAAAGAACGATTACAGGGACATTAGAAACAATTTATGAACAAGCAGTAAAAGCACAGATTAGGAATCCTGCCATGATTATTGTAGGTGAAGTGGTACGTATCAGAGAACAAGCCCAATGGTTTGAAGAATATATAGATGATTTGAAAAACACTGTAAATGAATGAAAGAAACAGGAGAAATATCGATGAAACAAAAAGGACTTATATTAATATATACTGGAAATGGTAAAGGGAAAACGACTTCAGCTTTAGGTCTTACTTTGCGTGCAATTGGCCGCGGCATGAACGTTCGTTTTTTACAATTTATTAAATCGAAAGAACGGACTTATGGTGAAGCCCTTGCTCTAAAAAAATTAGGGGTGACAATGGAACAATTAGGAATCGGTTTTACTTGGACAAAAACACCTGAGGAACATCGTGAAGCCTTGAAAAAAGGTTGGGAAATAGCAAAACAAGCCATTCAAGATTCAACTGTAGACGTTGTAGTATTAGATGAATTAAACAATGCCCTAAGCATTACACAGTTTCCAGTTGAAGATGTGATTCCATTAGATGAAGTGATCAACGTCATTCAAAACCGACCAAAACATATGCATGTTGTAATTACAGGCCGTAATGCAAAACAAGAATTAATCGATATTGCAGATTTAGTTTCAACTATTGAACCGACGAAACATTATTACAATGAAGGGATTCCAGCAGTAAAAGGCTTGGAATTTTAAAGGAGAGGTCGTTTTTGCGTGCTAATTCAATTATGATTCAAGGAACATCTTCTGATGTGGGAAAGAGTGTGCTTTGTACCGCACTTTGCCGCATTTTCTCAAATGCAGGATACAAAGTAGCACCTTTTAAGTCTCAAAATATGGCGCTGAATTCCTATGTCACCAAAGATGGGGGAGAAATTGGGCGTGCTCAAGGTGTACAAGCGGAAGCTGCAAGAGAAATCGCAACAACTAAGATGAATCCGATATTACTGAAGCCGAAACAAGACATGGTATCAGAAGTCATTGTTCATGGGAAACATTTTAAGGATATGAGTGCTACAAATTATAGAGATAACTTTGTGCTGCAGGCATTGCCAATTGTTGAAAAGGCCATTCGAGAACTAGAACAGTCCTACGATATTATTGTAGCAGAAGGTGCTGGAAGTCCTGCTGAAATTAATTTAAAAGATCGAGATATTGCTAACATGCGTGTTGCGAAAATGCTCAATGCGGATGTGTTCCTTGTGGCGGATATAGATCGAGGAGGCGTTTTTGCATCCATTGTTGGCACTCTAGCATTGCTAGATGAAGATGAAAGAAAACTTGTAAAAGGAATAATTATTAACAAATTTAGAGGAATGATTGAAATACTTGAAAACGGAATAAAATGGCTTGAAGAATATACAGGTATTCCTGTCATTGGCGTCATCCCATATTTTGACTTGAAAATCGAAGCCGAAGATTCATTAGCCCTTGATACGTTAAAATTAAAAAGACCGAAAAAGAACGATTCTCTCATTGATGTTGTTTGTATACAATTGCCGAGAATCTCTAATTTCACCGATTTAGATCCGCTATTTGATGAACCTGATGTAGGCGTTCGTTTTGTAAGTCATGCAAGTGATTTAGGCAATCCTGACTGTATTATAATTCCTGGTACGAAGAATACGACAGCAGATTTAGAGTGGTTGAAAGAAACGGGATTATTTGAGGCTATTCAGCAATGCTCTATGAATGGTTCGCGGGTATTTGGGATTTGTGGTGGCTATCAAATATTAGGAGAGAAGTTGTTTGACCCTGACTTTGTGGAGAGCGATATAAAAGAAACGACAGGTCTTTGCTTATTACCGATTCAAACGACTTTTGAAAAAAATAAACGCACGACCCAAACGAAAGGGAAAATTCATCCAATGCTTTTTAATAAAGAAATTGATGTGAAAGGTTACGAGATTCATTTAGGTCAAACAAAAGTAACGCAAGACTCTAATGTACAACCATTTTTACAATTAGATGATGGATCTTGTGATGGGATTATTTTTCATCACGGGAAAGTGATTGGTACTTATTTACATGGAATTTTCCAAAATCGTTCCTTTACAAGAGCTTACTTTAATGAAATTAGAAAAAGTAAAGGTTTAAAAGAATTATCAATGGATGTAATATCCGATAAAGAACAACGAGAACAAGCTTACGACGTACTTGCACAACATGTACAGCAATATTTGAATATGGAATATATTTATTCTTTATTAGAAAATCAAAAGAAGGTCAAAGGGGGCGTCTGAAAAGTCATTTCAAGACGCCCCCTTTGCGGCTGTCGCTATCGCTTTCGCCGCAGATAAATTGCGGCTGTCGCTATCGCTTTCGCCGCAGATAAATTGCGGCTGTCGCTATCGCTTTCGCCGCAGATAAATTGCGGCTGTCGCTATCGCTTTCGCCGCAGATAAATTGCGGCTGTCGCTATCGCTTTCGCCGCAGATAAATTGCGGCTGTCGCTATCGCTTTCGCCGCAGATAAATTGCGGCTGTCGCTATCGCTTTCGCCGCAGATAAATTGCGGCTGTCGCTATCGCTTTCGCCGCAGATAAATTGCGGCTGTCGCTATCGCTTTCGCCGCAGATAAATTGCGGCTGTCGCTATCGCTTTCGCCGCAGATAAATTGCGGCTGTCGCTATCGCTTTCGCCGCAGATAAATTGCGGCTGTCGCTATCGCTTTCGCCGCAGATAAATTGCGGCTGTCGCACAAGCTTAGCCGCAGATAAATTACGGCGAGAAGGCGCGTTTGATGTGACCACTGCAGGAGCAAAATTTTTAAGAGAATATTACTATAAGAAGTAAGGCTGTTCAGAAAGTGTTCGAATTTCTGGATAGTCTCTTTTATTTGTTCAGTATAAGTGGTGAAATTTGTAATCTTAAGCAACTAAGCGTAGAATGATGATGAAAAAGGTATGATAAAGGAGTTTTGATGATGAGAAACTGCCGTTTAGTAAATGAATTTATCGAATTAGTACAGATTGACTCGGAAACGAAACACGAAGAAAAAATCGCACCCGTACTTATAAAGAAGTTAGAGGATTTAGGTTTTTCAGTATATCAAGATGATGCCCATACACGAAATGGTCATGGTGCTGGGAATATTATTGCCACATTGAATGGAAAAGAAGATATAGAACCCATTTATTTTACTGTTCATATGGATACAGTCGTTCCTGGAAAGGGAATTAAACCTGAAATACGGGATGATGGATATATTTATTCAGACGGAACAACGATTCTAGGTGCAGATGATAAAGCCGGTATTGCTGCACTATTTGAAATGGCCCGTCGACTTAAAGAACAGTCAATTGAGCATGGAACAATTCAATTCATAATAACTGCTGGTGAAGAAAACGGACTTCGTGGGGCTAAGGAATTGGAACGGGAAAAGATTATCGCCAAGTATGGATATGCGGTAGATAGTGATGGAAAAGTTGGGGGTATTGTCGTTGCAGCTCCTTACCAAGCTAAAATTGAAGCGAAGATATTTGGAAAAACTGCCCACGCAGGAGTTGAACCAGAGAAAGGAATCTCTGCCATCACCCTAGCTGCAAAAGCGATTGCTGAAATGAAATTGGGGCGCATCGATCATGAAACAACGGCAAACATCGGTCGTTTTGAAGGTGGAAAGGCAACAAATATCGTTTGCGATGAAGTTTTAATTTTAGCAGAAGCCCGCTCCATCCAAAAGGCTAAATTAGATCACCAAACGAAACATATGAAAGAGACTTTCGAAAAAGTTGCTGAAAAATTAGGCGGCCGTGCAGAAGTGGATGTTCAAATCATGTATCCTGGATTTTCAGTAAACGAATCAGACAAAGTGGTGCAAATAGCAGTCGAAGCTGTCCGAAATATTGGTCGTACACCTCAAATTGGCGTTTCAGGCGGTGGTAGTGATGCAAACATTATTTCAAGTTTTGGAATACCGACAGTGAACTTATCGGTAGGCTATGAAAATATTCATACAACAAAAGAAAGAATGCCTATTGAAGAATTGGAGAAATTAGCCGATTTATTAGTAGAAATCGTTAAAAGTTCTTGCAAGTATTGTTCAATTTGAGGTGATGTTCATGAAAACAATTGTTTTTCGATGCGAAAATGAAGAATACGCAATACCTGTTAATCAAGTCGTGTCGATTGAAAAAATAGGAAAAATAAACCCCATTCCACACTTGCCAACTTATTTAGTAGGTTTTACGCGAATTCGTGGAGAGCTTATACCTATCCTTGATTTTAATATTATTTTGTACAACAAACCAACAACGGATTCGTTGGCGAGAATCATTGTATTAAATACGAACGTCGTCAATTATGGATTAGTTGTGAGTGAAGCGAAAGAAATTTTAGATTTTCGTGATGAAGACATTCAACAAGTGGGGCTCGTAAATTATTCTCAAACAAAATATTTTACAGCAGTGGCCAATTTAGAAAATCGAATGATTACGATTGTGAATCCAGACGTTTTGATAAATTCATTAGAAGGAATTCGGGAAATTATTGATTATTTACATCATTTATTGAAAGAGGAAAAAGAGGTGAATTCATAAAATATAGAATTGCTAGAGTAAGGCATTAGCCTTTTCTAGCTTTATTTTTATATAAGGTGGAATGATATGATGAAAACGCCATATCGACCAATTCTTCATATACCAAAAACAAAAATGGAGAAAATCTGTGATATCGTTGGCATTGGTTTATTTATATTGTCTAATTTGTTTATTATTTTTCAGTGGAGCCAAATTCCTGATCGAATACCAGTACATTTTAATGGTAAAGGTGAAGTAGATCGATGGGGTTCAAAATATGAGTTAATCATATTGCCATTCATTGGAATGTTTGTTTTATTATTAACATCTCTTTTTGAAAAAGCTCCTCATATGTATAATTATCCGGAAAGAATCAATGAATCAAATGCAGAAAAATTTTATTTAAATAGCCGAAAGATGTTAAATATTATAAAAAATATTTGCATGATCCTTTTTGCATTGATTAATTTTCAAATTGTACAAATCGCATTAGGTAAAACCGAATTTCTTTGGATTTGGTTTATTCCGGGGATTATCGTTTCCCTCATTATTACAATAGGTATTGGTATATATAAACAATCCAAAATTAAATAATCATTTTCCACACTTCTATACCGAATGACACGAAATGTTGAAATATGGGAGTTGATTTGATTGGAAATACGGAAAGAACTATTAGAACTGTCTGAACAGAAGTATCAATTGTTTCAAAAAACATTAATACCGAATCAAGAAAATATTCTTGGGGTTCGCATTCCGAAGTTAAGAGCATTAGCAAAAGAAATTTCAAAAAGCGACTGGGAAGATTTTTTATTGAATGGAACAGAGGAATATTTTGAAGAAATTATGCTAAAAGGCATGGTGATCGGGCAAGTAAACATTCCATTAGAGGAAAGGCTCAAGTGGATTAAGTGGTTTGTACCTAAAATAGATAATTGGTCTGTATGTGATAGTTTTTGTGTCGGATTAAAATTTACAAAAAAGCATCGGGATGAAGTGTGGAAATTTCTTAACCCCTATTTCCAATCAAAAAATGAATTTGAAATACGTTTTGCTATCGTGATGTCCCTTAGTTATTTTATTGAAGAAAAGTGTGTTGAAGAATTATTTCAAATATGGGATGGCATCAAGCATGACGGCTATTATGTTAAAATGGCGGTCGCTTGGGCGATATCCGCTGCCTATTTAAAGTTTCCCGAAGAAACAACAACATTTTTACAAAAAAATTCATTAGATGATTTTACTTATAATAAAGCGTTGCAAAAAATAATTGAGTCTCATCGTATTAGTAAAGAAGTAAAGGAAAATATACGAAAAATGAAAAGATCATCATGTTAATAAGGAATCCCTTCTAAATCTAATAATCGTTTTTTTACATCCAGTCCACCGCTGTAACCAGTAAGACTTCCGTTTTTACCTATGACGCGGTGGCAAGGGATAATGATGGATAATGGATTGCTTCCAATTGCTCCTCCTACTGCACGGACTGCTTTTGGATTTCCAATATTCGTTGCCACTTCAGAATAGGTAGCAGTTTTGCCAAATGGAATTTTACATAATTCATTCCACACTTGTAATTGGAAAGGAGTTCCAGAAATATCAAAAGGTAATGTAAATTGTTTGCGTTTACCATCCAAATATTCAATCAATTGGGAAGAATAGGGCGAAATGAAAAGATCATTTTCAACTACTTCACAATGCGGAAATTGTTTTTGGCAATACTGTTTTAATTCTTCCATAGAAGAATGTTGAGCCCCTATAAAAACTAAACCTTTGTCCGATGCGGCAATATATAAGTCCATATATGAATGGTTGATGCATGATGCGTAAATGCTTTTTTGTTTCATAACATAACCCCTTTCTCGTTTTCCTAAATGAAATACTAAATTAAGTAAACTGTAACATACTTTTTCTTCCGATTCTTCATCTGAAAAAAATAAAATATTTAAATTAATATGATAATAAAAAGATAAATCAAAATAGCGATGTTTTATAGGAGTAAATTAATAGTTAAAAATATTGTTACTTTTCTTTATATATTTAATTATTGTAATATTAAAATACTAATAAAGGTGGACAAATGGGGGAAGAACATTGATACAGTTAGAAAATGTAACAGTGAAACGAAATGGCAAAATCCTTTTGAAAGAGATTAATTGGAATATAGATAAGGGGGAGCATTGGTCCATCATTGGATTAAACGGAGCGGGTAAAACTTCATTGCTCAATATCATCACCGGCTATCTATACCCTACTTCAGGAACAGTAAAAGTGTTAGGTCAAGAATTTGGAAAAACAAATATTCCTGAATTGCGTAAAGAAATCGGCTTTATCAGTTCTTCTTTAAAAGAGCAATTAAGAGAATTTGATTCTGTGTTAAGCATTGTGCTAAGCGGAAAATTCGCATCGATTGGTCTATATGAACCGGTAGAAAAAAAAGATGTGGAAATCGCACATATGCTTATGAAACAATTAGGAATTGAATATTTAGAAAGTTCCCGATATGGCCTACTGTCTCAAGGTGAAAAACAAAGGGTGTTAATTGCTAGAGCATTAATGGCCAATCCGAAAATATTAATATTAGACGAACCTTGTAATGGATTAGATGTTATTGCAAGAGAGGAATTTCTAGCGTTTTTAGGGAATCTTGCACGACAGGAATATTGTCCAACATTAATCTATGTCACTCATCATGTAGAAGAAATATTGCCTTGTTTTTCTCATACTTTGTTGCTAAAAGATGGGGAAGTATATGCAAAAGGATTAGCAAATGATCTATTAACCGAGCAAAACTTATCTCAATTTTTTGGTCGCGATCTATCCGTACAAGAACAGCAGAATCGTACATGGATTGCATTTAAATAATTGGACAATTCAAAGCCGTTTACGAGGAGCAGGATAAATGAAGGGAAATAACATTCGGAAAGAATTGCTATCTTGGTTTTTTGTTTTCGTTTCGGGAATTACTATTGCTTTAATCTGTAGGGAATATATTTTTTCTCCCGTTGTTGTAAATGGTGCGTCAATGTCACCTACATATGAAAATGAAGATGTCATTATTGTTAGCAAAATAAGTAAAATCCAACGATTTGATCACATTGTTTTTAAAGCACCTTATGAAGATGAATATTATATTAAACGGGTCATAGGTTTGCCTGGAGATACGGTTGAAATGAAAGATGATGTATTAATTATCAATGGAAAAGAATTTGAAGAACCATATGTAAAACAAAATGCTGAGTATCAAATTCGCATGACTGAAAATTTTACATTGGAAGATTTGACGGGTGAAAAGAAAGTGCCAGATGGCTATATATTTGTATTAGGAGATAATCGTTTGAACAGTTATGATAGTCGGCATTATGGTTTAATACCAATAGAGGATGTTTTTGGAGAATCTAAATTGAGAATTTATCCACTACAAAACATGAAATATTTTTCTAATCCATATGAATAAACATTGATGGGAATTAGTCACGTACCAGAAGGTAGAGAAATTTTTGCCAATTTAACAGTGAAAGAAAATTTGCTTATGGGAGCATTTTCTGTAAAGGGAAAAGCAGTAATCGAAGAACGTATGGAAAATGTCTTTACTTACTTTCCGAGATTAAAAGAACGCATGAATCAGAAGGGTGGAACAATGAGTGGCGGGGAGCAACAAATGCTTGCAATCGGTCGAGCATTGATGATGCAGCCTAATTTATTAATGCTTGATGAACCTTCTATGGGACTTGCTCCAATTGTCGTTGAACAAATATTTGAAATCATACTTCAATTGAATGAGATGGGCATTACAATTTTGTTAGTCGAACAAAATGCATATCAGGCATTAAGCATTGCACACCGAGGTTACGTTATTCAAAATGGTGAAATTGTCTTAACGGGAACAGGAAAAGAACTTGCTGAAAATGAAGAAGTAAAAGAAGCATATCTTGCATAAATAAAGATAGTTATTAGTTCAAAAATACATCATTTTTCAATAAAGAAAAATGGTGTATTTTTATATTTAATAATGAATTTTAGGTTATAGTAATAAACAAAATTTAAAAGAATGATTATATAACAGAGGGGGTCAATCATGTATTATCCAATCATGATGAATATAAAAAATAAAAATGTTGTCGTAATCGGTGGGGGACGTGTTGCTTATCAAAAACTAATAGGATTAGAGGGAACAGAAGCAAACTTAACGATCATTAGTCCAACCATTATTCCAGAAATTAAGGAATGGATGCAACACAATAACGCGAAATGGATTGAAAAAACTTTTGAACCTATAGATATTGAACAGGCAAATATCATTATTGCTACGACAAATGATTCAGCTACAAATCATGAAATACGAATCCATAAAAAAGAACATCAACTTTTGTTGCTTGCAGATAATCCGAAAGATAGTGACTTTATTACACCAGCAACCATAAAGAGAGGGAAACTTAACATCTCCATTTCTACTGGCGGTGCTAGTCCTAGTTTAGCAAAAAAAATTAAAAAAGATCTCGAACAACAATTTGATGAAAAATTTGAGGATTATATAGAATTTTTAGATTACGCTCGTCATATCGTTTTAAATCAAATTGCTGATCGTTCATTAAGGAAAAAACTTTTAACCCAATTATTGGATTCCAAATTTTACAATCTTACGGTTGAAGGAGATATAATAAAAAGAAATGAAATATTTAAGGAAATGTTGCAGCAAGTAAAAGGACAATCATTTTAATTCAGAAATAAATATATTATGTAAACTAACTAACAAGTTTCAGGTTGTTCTAAACCAATAGTAGAAAGAACTGATTGATTAAACATTTATTTTACATGAGTTGCTCTCTAAAGATTTCTTAAATAGCCCACACAGCCAATTAACTGAATAGAAGCATACAATGAGGTAAGAAAGGGGGCAAATCGTGTTTGAAAAAATAAAATATTTAATCGGCCAGCCCATCGGTGTTTCGTTTAAAAATGGATTAAGTGTCTCAGGGGTATTATGCAGTGCAAATGAGCATGAAATCTCCTTAATGGAATACTTATATCAAGAAAAATTTATACAAAGACATTATGATTTTCATATGATACAAGGAATATATATGTTCCCAAGCTGTTCGGATGAATATCTAAATTAAACAATCCTCTAGAGATTTTCTAGAGGATTTTATTTTTTGTAACAACGATTCAGAACCTTTTTTTGAACTAAGCAATTTTCTGATACAAGCCCTTTCTCTCATTTTATCAACTAGTTTGAAAGCTGTATTATTTAATTTTTATCAAATTATGAATAAAAATGTAAATATTTGGACAATACTTAGTTCGTATTAACAAAAAGTGAATTGCAAGTTTGTTTGTTAAGGAGGACTAAGTATGAAAAAAATTGCAGCATATATGCTTTTATGTTTGACATTGTTTACAACATCATTGACATATGCAAAAGAAACATCAGTGGAAGAAGGGGAAATCGACTTTGTCACCAACATTTTAGGTAATGGAGTGGTGGAAGATGCAATTACACGCCAACTTGCTTTTATGAAAGCCCCACTATTTACTGTATACACTGTGAAGGAAGGGGACAACTTGTTCCGTATTGCATTAAATCATGAAGTACCATTAGATTTATTAATGGAATGGAACGATTTAGACAATACATTGATTCATCCTGGTAAGAAATTGATTATTTACAATGACGAAAAATACAAAAAAGAATACAAACCGATTTCTATTGTAGCTGACACAACGGGTGGCTACTTGCCGAAAAGAGAAACGAAAGCATCACCTACCTCTACTCAGCAAGTGATAAAAGAAGATGAACCGTCATTAAAAGAAATGACTGTTACAGCAACAGCATATACTGCATACTGTGAAGGATGTTCTGGTACCACTGCTTATGGGATAAATTTACGAGAAAATCCACATATGAAAGTAATTGCTGTTGATCCTAACATTATCCCACTCGGTACAAAAGTATGGGTGGAAGGCTACGGTTATGCAATTGCTGGTGATACTGGAGGAGCCATTAAAGGAAATAAAATTGATGTATTCATCCCTTCCCATGATCAAGCAATGCAGTGGGGAGTAAAAAAGGTAAAAATTAAAATTTTAGATTAAACTTTCATATCATCATGAAAAAATAACTCATAAAAAATACACTTCACTTTCAATTATTTAAGAAATGAAGTGTATTTTTTATTATATTGACAATCAAATAAATTATAACAATTGGTCGACTTTTGTCCCCTTAAAGTCATGTTCAATGATTGCATAAAAATGATAAAATAACACTACTTATAATAAAGAAAAATCTGCCGAAATTAAAAATGTAAAATAGCAATTAGTTCGTACGAAAATGTTTTATCTAAATAATATTTCTATTATTATACAAAAAGTAACATGGAAAACACTTCTTTTGCTTTTTAAACCTATTTCAGCTATATTAAAAAAGGCAAAGATTAATTCCTATTAATAAAATAGGAATTTTAAATAGATTTAGTTGAATTAGGTGATGAATATTGAAAAATCTACTATTAAATAAGAATGACATTTTGCTTAAAAAAATGCAGTTAATTTCATATAAAGAAAATGAGCAAATTTGTCTTGTTGGCCCAGTAAAACTCCCTGTAAAACAAGATAATTTTGAAGCCACATTCCAGTGGTATACTTGGTTGAAGCTAGATGAACCCATTTCAACAAAGGAAGAAGTGTTAAATTATATTTTAAGTGCGAACTTGCAAGAATCTCAACAATCATCTGTATTGGTTTACGGAGATTTTGAAAATGATGAGGAAGCGCTTATTCGTATGCACAGCATTTGTCATACTGGAGATATTTTCGGAAGTCAACGGTGTGATTGCGGTTATCAATTACATGAATCGATGAAAATGATTGTTGAACATGGATGTGGTGCAATCTTTTATTTAGCGAATCATGAGGGCCGTGGGATTGGATTATTTTCAAAATCATTAGCTTACTTATTGCAAGAAGAAGGTTATGATACAGTAGAAGCCAACCATGCACTTGGTTTTGAAGATGATACAAGGTCCTATGAAGAAGCAATTAAAGTATTAGAGACTCTTCGCAATAAACCTGTAACTTTAATTACAAACAACCCTAAAAAACTGGAAGCGTTAAAACATCATGGTCTATTAGCTGATAAACATATTCCACTTTGGGGCGGCTTAACTGAAACAAATCGTTATTATTTAGAAACGAAAATTAAAAAGGCAGGTCACATACCAGAGAAACAATTGTTTTAGGAGGGGTCATTGTGTTAACGGATCGTGATTACATGGAATTAGCATTAAATTTAGCGCGAACGGCAAAGGGCAAAACAAATCCAAATCCTGTTGTTGGGGCGGTCATAGTAAAAGATGGGGTTATCGTAGGAACAGGAATACATCGTAAAGCTGGAGAAGCCCATGCAGAAGTTCATGCATTTCATATGGCAGGAGAGCATGCAAAAGGTGCCACTTTATATGTCACGCTAGAGCCATGTTCTCATTATGGCAAAACCCCTCCTTGTGCAAATTTAGTGAAAGAGTCTGGTGTTAGCAGAGTGGTAGTGGCGACACTTGATCCAAATCCTCTCGTTGCGGGTAAAGGTGTTGACATCATTCGAAAAGCAGGAATTGAGGTAGAAGTAGGCTTATTAGAAAATGAAGCGAGAAAATTGAATGAACGATTTATTCATAATATGTTGACAAATCGTCCTTTCGTTATTTCAAAATTTGCCATGACATTAGATGGGAAAATCGCAACGCATACTGGACATTCAAAATGGATTTCCGGTGAAGCAGCCCGCCTTGAAGTTCACAAATTACGCAATGAAGTTGATGCGATTTTAGTAGGAATAGGAACCGTTTTAAAAGATAATCCGCTATTGACGACACGATTGCCCAATCAAAAAGGGAAAAACCCAATTCGAGTTATTTTAGATAGTCATTTACAAATTCCGATGGATGCAAATGTTTTAAATGACGAAGCTGAAACAATTATTGTGACAACTACCGGTGCGGATCCAATCAAAATAGCGGAACTTAAAAAGAAAAATGTACATTTTATATACTGTTCTAAAAATCAAAAGGGTATCTGCTTAGATGAAATGTTGGAACAATTATATAAACATGGAATAACAGATGTGTTAGTTGAAGGTGGAGGAGAAATAAACGCCTCGTTTATCAGAGCTGGACTTGTAAATAAATATATTATTTACATTGCACCAAAAATATTAGGAGGGCGCCACTCCATTACCCCGGTAGCTGGTGATGATGTTGATAATATGAATTTAGCGGCAAAAGTAGAAATTGACTCATTCGATAAAGTTGGAGAAGATTTACGAATAATTGCTTATCCAAAACTAGGTGATCAACATGATATTCACTGATATATTGATTGTGGGTGCTGGACCGAGTGGCTCACTACTTGCACTGCTATTAGCAAAGAAGGGGATTTCTGTCACCCTTCTTGAACAACATAAGGAAATTGCAAGGGAATTCCGAGGTGAACATTTGAATGAAGATGGAGAAAATATTTTAAAGAAACATAATCTGTATTCAAAAATTGAAAAACTCGGATTGTTAAAAATGAAAGTTATTGAATATTGGAAAAATGGAAAACTCTTTAAAACAATTCAACCTGAGAAACAAGTTGGCCATTTAGGAATCCATGTTCCGCAAGCACATCTATTATCAGTAATTATCGAAGAAGCAAAAAAATACGAAAATTTTTCTCTCATGACAAATACAAAAGTGATTGATTTACTTAAAGATGAAAATGGTCATTTCATTGGGATTAAAGGGAAAAGAGGTAAGGAAGAAATCCTTATACATAGTTCGATGATTATAGGGGCTGATGGAAGATATTCCACTGTCCGAAAAAAAGCAGGTATTGAAACAATAACACGTAAACATGGCTATGACTTACTTTGGGCAAAAATACCGGCACCAGACAATTGGCAACCATCCATAAAAATGGCTGAAGTAGATGGTTTCCAATTATCATTATTTACCCAAGCTAAGGGTTATGTGCAAATTGGCTGGAACATTGCACAGGGATCCTTTTCGAAAATCCGCAAACAATCTATACAACTGTTTATAGATAAATTGATTCAAGCATTTCCTGAATTAGAAGAATCGGTTCGAAAACATATTACTACTTGGGATGATTTTGTCTTATTAGATGTCTATAGTAATCACACAGAAATATGGAGAAAAGACAATATACTGTTAATAGGTGATGCATGTCATGCGATGACACCAACTGGAGCCTTTGGATTAAACAGTGCTTTAAAAGATGCAGATCGGTTATCTGAATGTATTGATCCCGGAAATATAAATGAATTACGTTTATCCCAATGTGAGAAACAAAGAAAAGAAGAAGTAAAAAAATTACAAAAATTGCAAATAGAAAAGGAAAAAAACTTTTCTACCCAGTTTATTATCATTGGTTAAGAAAGTAGGGGAAAAGTGAAAATCGGTTTTGATATAGATGATACATTGATTAACTTACGAGAACATGCTTTTCATCTTTATAATAAAAAATTAGGAAAACAGATTGATATTGCTCTTTTTCATCAATTAAAAAGAGTGGAAATTCATGAACTTTTCGGGTTAGACGAAGATGAAGGTCATGTAATGTGGAATTCGTTAATGGAAGAAATTTACTTTACAGACTGTCCAGTTTTTGAAGGGGCAATTGATTTTATCCGTAAACTTGAAAAAGAAGGGCATTCCATTTTTTATATCACATCGAGACCGAAAACATATTGTGAAAAAACTCGACAATGGATGAAAAATCGAGGTTTTCCGGTCATTGATGAACATTTTTATTGCGGAATGAAGGATCACGAAAAGATGGAGATCATTCAGAAGCTTAATTTGGATGTTTATTTTGATGATAAACCCGCTGTACTGGAGACATTAACAGATTCCAATACAAAAGTTTATGTAAAGCATCAATCTTATAATGGACATGTTCCTTTCCCTAGAGTATATGATTGGAAAAACTTTAAACTAGAATAATATTTCCTAAAAACATACAATGGAAAATTTTCATTGTATGTTTTTTTATGGTATTTTAATAATAGGTATATACAGTTAAGAAATATTTTGTCGATATTATGAAGTGTATAGGTAAAAACTCACAATTATACACATTTTTGTAACTTTTTCTTCTACTATACGTTTAAATAATATAGAAGATATCGATGAAAATGTATCAATACATAAATGAAAAGGGGTAATATAAATGAAATTTAAGAAAAAAATTGCCGCATCCATTGCCGCCTGTTTAATCGCTGCTGGTGCTATGTCCGCCAGTGCTAATGAACTTCCATTTAAGGATATTAAAGCAGATGATTTCTATATTGAGCCACTGAAAAAATTTTTAAAGTTTGATTATGTTAAAGGTTTTGATGACAACACATTCAGACCATATCAAAATGTGAATCGTGCACAAGCAGCTTCTTTCGTTGCGAGAACGATGGGGCTTGATTTGGAAAATGTAAAAGACCCTGGATTTAAAGACGTACCAAAGCAATATGGGGATGTTCCTAATCCTCACTATGGAGCAATAGCAAAATTGACTGAGCTCGGTGTATTTGATAAAGGGAAATATTTTAAACCTGGTGAGGAAATCACTCGTGCTGAAATGGCAAAAATTTTAGTAAAAGCTTATGAATTGGAAGCTCCAACATTAAAACGATTTTCTGATGTTCCAGAAAATGATGAAAACTATTCTTACATTGGAACAATCGGATCATTAGGAATTACAGTTAATGAAGGTTTATTTAAACCGAATGATGGAGTAGGTCGTGCTCATCTAATCACATTTATTGCTCGTACAATCGATTTAAAACGTTCTGATGACAAAGAAGATTATTGGGACACATTAAAAGGTTGGGACGATAACGAAGACTCAAATGAAAACAATAAAGAAAATAATAATGACAATGGAAACAATCAGGAAAATGGAGATCAAGGTGGTAATGAGCAAGTAGACGATTATATACAACTAGAAGTATTGAAAAAAGAGATTGAGTTTCACATTACCGATTTAAGAGATGCGAGAAAAGAAGTAGAAAAACAACTGGAAAAACTCAATGATGTAAAAAAAGATATAGGAGATATTAAGGAAATTGAAGAAGAAATTCAATATTTAAAAAAGCAAATAGATAAAAAGAAATCAGAAAAAGAGAAAGAAGAAAAACGAAAAGAAGTAGACAAACAGAAAATTAGAGATATCGAGAGAAAAATTGATGAACTTGAAGATGAATTAGAAGAACTTGAAGATTTAATTGAAGAGTATGAAATACAAAAAAATAAATTATCACAGGCTTTGAAAAATCTAGATTCGATAATGAATAATGCAGAAAAGATATTACAGACTGCTAAAGAAAAATATCAAAAAGAATTAGATCAAACAATTATTTCTTTTGCATATGATATAAATAGAGCTAAAAGGGACCACGCCTCTGCATATGCAAAGACTTTTGATAAAGACTATTACGAAGAATTGGGAAAAAAGACAAAAAAAGATTTGGAAAAAGTAATTGATAAAGGAAAAAAAGTATTGAAATCTAACGTTTCGTTAAACGAGTTGAAAAGCAAACTGATAGATTTAAATGAAGCAATCATGAAAGCAGAAGATGCTTACGATTCTATGAAAGATGCTGGAGTGGACTTAAAAACTTTAGAAAATGAATTAAAGGATTTAATCAAAACGGCAAGAAGTCTTTCCAATGACATTGAAAAGGAAATTGATAAAAAAGAAGATAACCGTGAAGATTATTTTAAAGCTGAATTAAAAGATGCAATTGATGAATTAGAGGATGCAATTAAAGAATTGGAAAGGGCAGTTAAGGATAAAAAAGGCGTTACTAAAGCTCGTGGAAATGTATCCGATGCTATTGAAGACGCGGAAAAAGTGCTGAAAAATTATCGAGATTCTGGACTAAAGAGCTTACAAAAATACGAAGACGAGTTAAAAGATTTAATTAAAAAAGGAAATGATCTTTTTAAATCATCAAAAGAATTACAATAATAAAAAACGAATGGTCAATAATGGCCATTCGTTTTTCACATTTTGAAGGGGTATCTTTAAAAGGTCAAAACCAAATTAAACTAATTTTAATAAATTTGCGTTCAATAAGCGATGTCTAACGAGAATTCCTACCCAAGCAGCAATGACACCCTTCATCATTTCTAACAGTATAAAAGGCGCTGCTCCTGCCATGAATGCCGCCTGTAATGACATATCGGCAACGAACTTTAACCAAATGGTACCAAAGGCAAGTGTGATCATCATTCCCGAAACGTTTGCAATCAAGCCATGGATATAAGTATATCCGAATTTATTTAAATACCATCCCATGAATAAAGCAGTTGGAATAAAGCCAATAATATAGCCACCTGTAGGTCCAACGAGTATTGACAACCCACCAGACATTCCTGTAAATACTGGTAAACCGATAGCGCCTAGTAAACAATAAACAAGTACGCTAAGGGTACCATATTTTAATCCTAATATTGTCACAATAAGCCCGATTGCTAAAGTTTGACCAGTAATTGGAACTAAAGGAAGTGGGATTGTAATTTGAGCTAATACAGCAATGATTGCTGCGCCAAAAGCTGTTAATACAAGTCCATAAGTTTTTGTTGAAGTCACCGTCTTCTCCCCTTTGTTAACCTGTTTATATAATTGGTTTACAAAAAGAATAACCAACATTATTACAAAAGTCAATACGAATTTATCTATGAAAATAATAATTTAAAGTGAAATATAAGAAAAAGAGGAATGGAATAGTTTATGATAAAATATTGCAGAAAGGAATATCTTTGGAGGTGAGATAATTTGGCAAGAGTGATTTTTCATGTTGATATGAATAGCTTTTATGCTTCAGTTGAACAAGCCTATCATCCTGAACTGAAAGGAAAACCCATTGCCATCGCTGGCAATCCGAAAGAACGGCGAGGCATTATTGTAACTAGTTCCTATGAAGCGAGAGCAAAGGGGATTTATACGACGATGAATGTAGCTGAAGCATTAAAAACTTGTCCAGAGCTAATCATCTTACCTCCAGATTTTCCAAAATATCGTGAAGCCTCCAAAGCAATATTTACGATTTTAAAAAGTTATACAAATCTTGTTGAACCGGTTTCAATTGATGAAGGATATATGGATGTAACAGAAGTTTCGAAGGAACGGCATCCATTAGAACTCGCAAAAGAGATTCAACTTCGAATTTTCAATGAGTTAGATTTGCCATGTTCCATCGGCATAGCGCCAAATAAATTCTTAGCAAAAACAGCTTCAGACATGAAAAAACCCATGGGCATTACGGTATTAAGAAAAAGAGAAGTACGAGAAAAATTGTGGCCTTTACCCGTATTAAAAATGCATGGGGTAGGGGAGAGTACCGCTAAAAAACTCCAAACACTCAATATTAATACAATTGGAGACTTAGCAAATGCCGATGAGAGGTTACTAAAACAAAAATTGGGTAAAAATGGAGTTAGACTAATAAGAAGAGCAAATGGGATTGACACAAGGGAAGTGGATCCAAATGCAATTTATGATACAAAAAGCGTTGGAAATTCCACTACACTACCATATGACATCATCGAAATGAAAGATATCGAAACAACTTTTCTTAAACTATCTGAAAAAGTTGCAGAAAGATTGGAAGCAAAAAAGTTATGCGGTTCCACTATTACGATTCAAATTCGGGACTGCCATTGGAAAAATCAATCGAAAAGTAAAACTGTACAAAATCCAATTTATTTAGAAAAAGATATTTTCCGCGAAGCAATGGAATTATTCTCGAAAGCATGGGATGGTACACCAATCCGCCTTCTTGGAGTGACTGTGTCTAACGTAATCGATAAAAAACATTTTGCTGAACAACTGTCCATTTTTAATTTTGAACAATTTGTAAAAGAAGAGCCTATTTATGAAATCATTCATTCAATGGAAAAGAAGTTCGGAAAAGGAATTGTACGAAAAGGGATTGATGTCAAGAAAAAAAGTTATGCATCCAAAACAAGTTTTAGCAAAGATTTCTTTGAAGATTTGATCGATAAATAGTAGGAATGGAGATTCAACATGGAATTACAGTTTTTAGGTACAGGGGCGGGAATGCCTTCAAAAGAGCGAAACACAAGTTCTCTTGTATTAAAATTATTTGAAGAAAGAGGAACGATTTGGTTGTTTGATTGTGGAGAAGCAACGCAACATCAAATTTTACATACAACTATTAAACCAAGGAAAGTTGAAAAAATTTTTATTACCCATTTACATGGAGATCATATTTTTGGTTTACCAGGTTTTCTTAGTTCCCGTTCCTTTCTAGGAGGAGAGGAAACTTCACCGTTGACCCTTTACGGACCCTGTGGATTAAAAGATTGGGTTATATTCACGTTGCAACTAACAAAAACGCATTTAAACTATCCTTTACATTTTGTAGAAATTCATGAAGGGATAATATTTGAAGATGATCAATTTATTGTGACTGCAAAACAACTTGAGCATGTCATACCATGCTATGGTTTTCGTGTTGAACAAAAACCGCTACCTGGTGAGCTATTAGTTGAAAAGGCATTAAAACTTGGCGTTCCAAAAGGTCCGATGCTTGGAAAATTGAAAAGTGGGGAAGATGTCACATTAGAAGATGGAACGATTGTTTATAGTAAAGACGTAACTGCACCACCCAAAAAAGGCTTTGTTGTGACAGTCTTAGGTGATACGAAATATTGTCATCAATCGATTGAATTAAGCAAAGATGCGGATATCGTGATACATGAAGCGACTTTCGATTATTCTACGAAAAAACTTGCAGCAGATTATGGGCATTCGACGAATGTGGATGCTGCGAATATTGCAAAAGAGGCTGCTGCAAAGTATCTAATTTTAAACCATATCAGCGCAAGATTTTTACCACATGATTTAGATAAGATTATAAAAGAATCAAAAAATATTTTCCCTAACGTATTTGTAGCAAATGATTTTTCTCTTTTTCATTGGAAAAATGGAAGGTTAACAGAAGGAAATGAAGATAAATAATCACCTAAAATTTCAGAAAATAATAGAATGATTGAGGATAATTATTGTATGATGTTGGGTAGTGTCAAAAGTTCTATGAAAAACTAGCACGGTTCATACTACCTACCATTTATTGGGTGGAAATGCCACGCTATCGCTCTTGACAAACACACCAATGGTTTATTCAGAGGTCAATCAAGGGCGAAGGGAACAAAAGAAGGCATGCTAAA
Organism: Ureibacillus sp. FSL W8-0352; assembly: GCF_038004345.1. Classification (NCBI taxonomy): domain Bacteria; kingdom Bacillati; phylum Bacillota; class Bacilli; order Caryophanales; family Caryophanaceae; genus Ureibacillus; species Ureibacillus sp. FSL W8-0352. The sequence continues at coordinate 670,567 of NZ_JBBOQT010000001.1, forward strand.
TAAACCCTTGACTTTTTCCATTTTAAACCATTGGTAAGTTCGGTTTGTCAAGAGTTCGCTTCGCCGATAGCTGAATAGGGCTCAGCTAAACAAAAGTTAGGCTGACTGTTGTTGAATCCAGTCTTGAGCTAACCCAATAAGGGCTGTCCATCTCGCTGGCATGGTTGGTAGCTTTTCTAATTCTGGAATTGTTACTGGCACTTTACCTTCAAGTGAAGAATGTGGGCGCAAGAAGTTAAAGTAAGCCACAAACAATGTCACAAAAGAAACAGAACCTTGTTCAGAACCAAAGCCGTGTGTCGATCGATAATTTCCTTTAAACGTGCGATTTAGTCTCTCGATGATTTGCTTGAGAGGTCGATACTCTCTGGAGACATCATCTTCATTTGTTAGCCCGATGACCTGTTTTACGTCAAACGATATGTGGTTTTCTGCGAAGAAATGCTGTGCCAACAAGTAAATAGGGTTACCATCTACTACAAATTGTAGGTTTTCGGGTATTTCTTTCAGCTTCACTAGTACTTCATCAATCGCTCGTATTGCTGTTGCGGTGTCGCGATTTGGTGACACTGGATACGAAAGAATGACTTTCTTGACCGCATCAAAAAAGAAAAACAGATAATGCCAACGACCGTTGACCCGGATGTACGTTTCATCCCCACAGAATTGATCCGACAGCTCATACGGAAAGTAGTCAATATAAGGCTTGAGCCATAATGCGACGCTGTTTTCGTAGTTTAGGATACTTTGATGGGAGACAGACACGCCGTGAATATCCTTCATGATCGCTGCCGTTTTACGGGCCGATAATCCGTAATTGACATGGTACGTCAAGATGAGCCCAAGTGTATGCGGTGAAACATACAATCTTGATAAATCGACTTTTGGCTGCTTTGGTGATTGTTTGGATAACGGTTGATAGTCGATGTGGAACTTCCGGTAAATGTAGCGAACTTTCAGCGATTGTGGATCTTCTTTAAACTGTTTTTTCTCTTTTTTAGTCATGGCGCTCAAGTTTTTTTGATAATAGGTACACATATCATTTTTGCACTTAAACACGTGAAAATCTTTTCGTTCTTTAATTTTTTCAAGCGTTTTAAGGCAGTGAGGACACTTAAGAATGGCCTCTTTCTGATAACGACTTTTTTTATTGAAAACACACGCACACACCTTACACTGATATTGTCCTTTTCCTCCGTTATTTGCGTACAAATACGCAGAAGGAGCACCACACTTCGGACAACATAAGGTAGACGGTACGGGCGTAGAATTGGCTCGACGGCGTACTGGTTTTAACGGTTTTCCTTTGGATTGAAGATATTCCGTTAATAAAAGCTGATAATCGAGCTTTTCTACCTTTTCAATGATAGGTAAATCATCAATTTGAAGCTTTCGATAAGGCTGATTAACAGGAGCTTCTTTGGGTTTATCGAACATGCTTCTTCCAATTAGTAGGGTAAGTAGAGTTCGAATAATTTGTTCTTGAAAGTTTATAAAAGTAAGTAAATAGGTTATAATTTGAGGTAACAACTTGCCACTTCTCCTTTCTAGGGATTTTGTGTTGGTGTGGTTACCTCACTAATACCCTAGAATTTAGGGGGTGGCAAGTTTTTTGCTTATAAAGCCCTCTAATATAGGATTCTATAACCTATTTCTATATAAAGTTTTGACAATACGTGATGTTGTTGGGAGGGGAGAGTATGAATCAACCAAAAATAAATCCGGGGTTACTGCGTTTATTTGTTGTCTTTCCTAACTTATTAGCTTGGTGCTTAATGATTGGAATCATATTTTTTGTCATTACAAACTTTGAAGAATTAAAAGCAGCTGAGGCTTTATCTTTTTGGATTATTCTATTAGCGATTTTTTTACCTATTACAATGTATACATCTTATTCGATTATAAAACGTATTAAAAGCGGTGCGTTATAAGAAACTTGGCTATCTAGAAAGAAAAATTCTTTCTTGGTAGCCAAATTTTTTTAATGTAGAATTCTGCTCTGTTACTACTCCAAAATTTCGTACTAATCCTTGTCAATAGTCTTAAGTAGCATACTCGCAATTTCATGGTAAAATGCACTTTAGTAGGTGATAAAACCCAAGTTTAAATGTCTAAATTCTTTTTGGAACCTTACATATTTCGAAGTAAATAGTCAAAAATATATATTTCGACAACATAGAATAGCAAAAAAATACATTTCCTAGGAAATAATTGATAAAAGGTTGATATTCTTTAAATATTATAAAATGCTCCGTAATCGGAGCATTTAAAATTTCAATATTAACTGTAAAGTCAACTAATTATATATTTCATATAAATAGGAAATGACGGAGATCTCTTTTCTCGTCAAGGGATTTTTGATATTTTCCCAAGAAAGAATAGTACAAAAATTACTCACCCCTTGCGAGTTCTCGAGATCTTGCTTCGGCACTTTTAATACAAGCATAAATGGCTTCGTTAAATCGGAAGTTTTCCAATGCTTTTATTCCAGCTTCAGTTGTTCCACCAGGACTTGTCACTTTTCTGCGAAGAACTTCAGGTTCTTCTTTAACTTTTTGAAGCATCATTGCTGAACCAGCAATCGTTTGAACCATTAATTTTCTAACCGTTTCTTTTGATAAGCCAAATTCTACTCCAATTTTTTCCCACGCTTCTAGTAAATAATATAGATAAGCAGGGCCACTTCCCGAAAGAGCCGTGATAGCATGAAGTTTATCTTCTTCCACTTCAATGACAATGCCAATTGCTTCTAACAATTGTAGATAAATAGACTTTTGTGAATCTGTTACATATTCATTAAATGCAATCCCACTGGCTGCCATACCGATTGCTGCTGAAGTATTGGGCATGACCCTTGCAATTGGTCGAACCCCTAGAGCTTTCTCAATTGTTTCAATTGCAATTCCAGCAAGAACAGAAAGGATTGCAGTATTTTCGGAAAGATAAGGAGCAATCGATTCAAAAGCAACTCTTGCATCTTTGGGCTTCATCGCTAAAATAACTAAATCGGCATCTTTAATTTCTTCTAATTGTTCAATAATGTGAACTCCATATATATTTCTTAATTCGTGTAATCTTTCAACGTTAGAACGATTTTTTACATAAATTTGGTTAGCAGGAACAACTTCATTTTTGATCCACCCATGAATTAATGCTTCTGCCATTGATCCTGCACCCATAAATACAATTTTTTGCATTCCTTTTCCCTCCGATATATTTTATCCATAATGAACAATAAAAAATGCGTTTTCATCCTTCATTAAAAAGGACGAAAACGCATGTTTCCGCGGTACCACCTTCGTTTGCTAAAAATAGCACACCTCTAGCCCTTATTATCGCTAAGGGAAACGGTCATGTTTTCATGACTGCTCAGAAGTAGGTTCAATGAATTGAGAGGACTATGCTACTCTCACCAAATGCAGCACTCTCTGAAGTCATCAATTCATTTACTTGGCTTCATCATCGCAATACTTTGTTCAATTATTACAGAAATTATATGCATTTCGATAAAATATGTCAACTAAGTGACGTGGACTAATTAAAAAAAAAGAAGTAAAATAAAATGAATTAGTATTCATTCAGAGAGATAGAGAAACAAGGGGGAACAGACATGGAAATAACAAAAATTATCATACCTACTCCCTATGATGTTGGAGATGTCAATGCTTTTTTAGTAAAAGGTGAGGCGCTTTCTATTTTTGATGTTGGTACGAAAACACCAACTGCGTACGAAGCGCTCGTTCATGGAATAAAAAATGCAGGATATCAATTAAGTGATATTGAACAAGTGATTTTGACTCACCACCATCCTGATCATGCTGGATGGATTGAGGCATTTCCAAATGCGAGAATACTAGGGCATGAATATATCGATTATTGGATGAATAAAGAGGAATTATTATCATATCGCGATGACTTTTATGAATTGCATTTAAAAAAGCAAGCAGTTCCAGAAGAATATATTCAAAAAATCATTCAAATCCGAAGAAGAATGGATTTATATGGGAACACGCCATTAACTCAATTTATAAAAGATCGAGATGAAATACCAGGACATCCAGGTTTAATTGCTTATTATACTCCTGGCCATGCTCAAAGCCATTTTATTTTTTATAATCAAAAATCAAAAGAAGTCATAGGTGGGGATTTGTTATTAGAGAAAATCGCATCCAACCCACTTATTGAACCACCGGTGGATTTATCTTTTGATAGACCAAAATCACTTATTCAGTATCATGAATCATTAAAATTTTTAACTTCTTTAGATATAACTAAATTATATTCCGGTCACGGTAATGACATTGTTGATGTTAAAGAATTAGTCGATGTGAGAATCCAAAAAGACTTGCTTCGAACAAATCAAGTTTATGAAATTTTACATGAACCAAAAACTGTTTATGAAGTAACGAAAGAATTATACCCGAATGCTAACGATTATCAACTTGGGCTAACTTTATCAAAAACGCAAGGTTATTTAGATCTTTTAGTTAAAAATGAGCGTATTCGATGTGAGCAAGTAGGAGAATATGAGTTGTATTCAAGGCTATAACAAAAGATGTTGCATGAAAAATTGTTATTCAGACCTAGAATAATGATAAGATTACTAGGGTTAAATCATATTTATTATTCTATAAAGTAGTTGAAGTTAACATGATTGGTTTTACATACTAGTCGATTCTTGAATGAATACTGAAAAGGTTAGTAAACAAGAAATATGATGTGATATGGAAGGGGCCGTTTGAAAAGTCATTTTCAAACGGTCTCTTTATGGCAAGTATATTTGTACTCACAGAAGCAAAGATTGAAAAATATTTTAATAAAAACAAATGAGGGTGTCAGAACGTTTTCAACTTTCTAGACACCCACGAATTTATTCTTTGAGATGAATTCGGTTTGATTTGGTGGAAAATGATTTAATATTAAGCTTTGAATGAAAGCCCTGGTCCGAAGAATTCAAAGTGAATACGATCTTCAGAAACACCAAGTTCTCTTACGTATGAAATTACAGTTTCCATAAATGCTTCAGGTCCACATATATAAACTTCTGTGTTTTCTTGAATGTATTTTGATAAATCTTCTTTTGTAATGTATCCTTCTGTATCAGAATATTTCACAAAGTATGAACCATTTAATTCATTAATTTTCTTTTGAATTTGGTCTTGGAATACAGCTAATTTTTCATTACGAACAGATTGTACAAATGTTACGTTACGGCCGAACTCCATTGAATCAAGCATTGCATAAAGTGGAGTGACGCCAATTCCACCACCTATAAATAATACAGGGTTATCGTTTTGTTGTAGAGTAAATAAACCTGCAGGTGCACTGATTTGTATTGTGCTTCCTTCTTCAACATAATCATGTAAGTAATTTGATACAACACCCTTTGGATTATTTTCCGCTTCTCGTTTTACTGAAATACGATAAACATTTCCATTCGGTGCTTGTGATACAGTGTAATGGCGTAGAGCCGTATACTCTTCTTCAGGTGCTTTTACTTTTACTGTAATATATTGACCTGGTTGATAAGGTGGAAGCGCTTTCCCATCTTCCGGCTCTAAATAGAAGGAAGTAACAAGTTCATTTTCTTGTTCTTTTCTTACTACCTTAAATGGTTTAAATAAACGCCATCCTCCATTCGCTTCAGCTTGTTGATAAAGCTCTTCTTCCACTTGAATGAAGACATTTGCAATTACGCCGTAAGCATCTGCCCAAGCTTCAATAATCTCATCCGTTGCTGCATCACCTAATACTTCTTTAATGGCAGCTAGTAAATTTTCTCCTACGATTGGATAGTGTTCAGGTAAGATACCAAGTGCTCGATGTTTATGCGCAATTAAATGCACTACCGGTAAAATGGATTCTAAATTATCAATGTTAGCGGCTGCTGCATATACAGACGCTGCAAGGGCTTGTGGTTGTCTTCCTTCTCTTTGATTTGTTTGGTTAAATAGATTTTTTAATTCAGGATGGTTTGTAAGCATTCTTTTATAGAAATGCTTCGTGATATCCACCCCATGCTTCTCAAGAACTGGTACTGTTGCTTTAACGATGTCGATAGTTTTTTGTGATAACATACTTTCACGTCCTTTCAAAAAACACTATAAACATTATAAAAATATTAAGCAATATTTCAGATACATCTTTAACATTTTTGTCACAATTGATGTATATTAAATACATCTTTAAAAACGAATTTTTTGTGTTTCAAACAACCTAATTTATTGAAAAATGGTATAATGTTATGCGAATTATAAATGGAAAAAGCGTGGTGTATAATTTTGAGGTTAACTTTATATACTGATTATTCCTTAAGGGTTTTAATATATTTAGGTCTAAAAGGGGACGACCAACTATCCACCATTCAAGAGATAGCGGATCGTTATAATATTTCGAAAAACCATTTAATGAAAGTGACTTATGATTTAGGCCAATTAGGTTTAATCGAAACAATTCGCGGTCGGGGTGGAGGAATTCGCTTAAAAGTTGCTCCGAAAGATATTAATATCGGAAAACTTGTAAGACATACAGAAGAAGATTTTCATATAGTTGATTGTTTTAATCGTGAGAATCCTCTTTGTATCATCTCTCCTTCTTGCCAATTAAAACATGTTCTGTATGAAGCCTTGCAAGCTTTTTTAAATGTGTTGGATCGATACACATTAGCAGATTTTCTACATTCGAAAGAAGAATTATCAAATTTACTTCAAATGAAGCTTGATTAATAGGGATTGTCCATTATTGGATATCCCTTTTTGTTTTGCTATTAATCATGAATAGAATACCATCATAAAAAAATTGAACAAATAAGAAAGGAATATACCGATTATGAAGAATAAAAAAATTTTTATTACTGGTGCAACAAGTGGATTAGGGAAAATGATTGCAGAATTATGCTTGAAGAGGGGACACGAAGTATATGCAACAGGCAGAAATGAGGAAGCGCTTAATCATCTTTTAAAACTTGGTGCAAAAGTGATAAAAGGGGATTTAAGCAATAAAGAAGATATTCATCGAATATGCAGCAAACTTCCTGATATCGATGTCGCCATTATCAATGCAGGAGTTGGATTTTTCCACTATGCCTTTGATCTTTCAGAAAAAGAAATTGATGCAATGATAGACATTAATGTAAGAGCTCCAATGTATTTCGTAAAAATTTTATCACCAAATATGATAAAAAAACGTTCTGGTCACTTTATATTCATTGGCTCTCAAGCTGGGAAAGTAGCAACAAAAAAGGCGAGTATTTATGCAGCAACGAAACACGCTATCACCGGCTTTGCAAATGGAGTAAGAATGGAATTAGCTCCATTCAATGTACAAGTATCGGCTGTTTATCCTGGACCAATTGATACTCCATTTTTAGATAAAGCTTCTTCATCATCGACTTCATATAGAAATTCTCTAAAAAGGGTATTATTGCGTCCTGAAAAAGTAGCAAAAGAAGTTGTAAAATTAATTGATCGGCCATCAAGAGAAATCAATTTGCCTCGAATATTAATTATTACAAGTAAGCTATATGCAGTCGCCCCTACAATTGTTGAAACATTAGGTAAGAAATTCTTTACAAAAAAATAATTTTAAATCTTGCAAAAATTTAAATTCTATTCAATTATAATAAGTAATAAAATGTTCTACAAACTTATAAAAATACACTTGTATTTAAAATTATAATTTGATAACATTCATGTATAAACTTTTATAAAATTGTATAAAAATACATTCATTATCGAAGGAGTATTTGATATGGCAAATAAAAAAGTAGTTTTAGCTTATTCAGGTGGACTTGATACATCAGTAGCGATTCCTTGGTTAAAAGAACAAGGTTACGACGTTGTAGCTGTTTGTTTAGATGTGGGTGAAGGGAAAGATTTAGAATTTATACAAAAGAAAGCTCTTCAAGTTGGGGCTGTTGAATCATATATTATTGACGCAAAAGATGAATTTGCAGAGGAGTATGCGCTTGTTTCGCTACAAGCACATACTTGGTATGAGCAAAAATATCCATTAGTCTCTGCTTTATCTCGTCCATTAATTGCGAAAAAATTAGTAGAGATTGCAAACAAAACAAACGCAGATGCGGTGGCTCACGGCTGTACGGGTAAAGGAAACGACCAAGTTCGTTTTGAAGTATCGATTAAAGCACTAAATCCGAATTTGGAAGTGTTGGCGCCGGTGCGTGAATGGGCTTGGAGCCGTGATGAAGAAATCGAATATGCAATAAAACATAACGTACCAGTACCAGCAACGATTGATTCGCCATTCTCCATTGACCAAAACCTTTGGGGACGTGCTAATGAAGCAGGAGTTATGGAAGATCCTTGGGTAGCTCCTCCAGAGGAAGCATATGGCTTAACGGTATCGATTGAAAATGCGCCAGATACACCAGAATATGTAGAAATTGAATTTGTTGAAGGTAAACCGGTAGCATTAAATGGCCAAGAAATGAAATTGGCAGATTTAATTCTAGAGTTAAATAAAATTGCTGGCCGACATGGTGTTGGACGCATTGATCATGTTGAAAACCGTTTAGTTGGTATTAAATCTCGTGAAGTGTATGAGATTCCAGGTGCAAAAGTTCTTTTAACAGCTCATAAAGAATTAGAAGATATCACATTAGTAAAAGAATTGGCACACTTTAAACCAATCATTGAACAAAAACTTTCTGAAGTGATTTATGATGGTTTATGGTTTAACCCAATTCGTGAAGCACTTTGTGCCTTTATTAAAGAAACGCAAAAATATGTAAATGGTACAGTTCGCGTTAAATTATTTAAAGGTCATGCAATTGTTGAGGGACGCAAATCTCCAAATTCTTTATACAGTGAAAAATTAGCTACTTACTCTAAAGACGATGCATTTAATCATGCATCAGCAGTTGGATTCATCGAACTTTGGGGTCTTCCAACTGTTGTCGCTTCACAAGTGAACAATAAAGAAGTAAACAGTAAATAATTATGTTGAGTGCGAAGAGGTCTAGGTATGATTATTTTAAGACAGGATTAGAGAAGATGAGGCTTGTTCTTAAAATAAGTGCTTGAGAATGGTGGTTTCTCAAGCATACCAAGACTACTTCGCTATTCTTTTTCACATGAATTGTAACATTATTTTTAGTAAGGATAGGTGGAACAAATGACAAAACTTTGGGGAGGCCGTTTCCAAAAATCAGCAGAAAGCTGGGTTGATGAATTTGGAGCGTCCATTGGTTTCGATCAGCAATTAGTGATGGAAGATATTGAAGGAAGTCTTGCTCATGTAACAATGCTCGGTGTACAAGGTATTTTACCGGAAGAAGATGTGGAAAAAATTAAATGGGGACTAAATGAATTAAAAAAGCGTGCTGAAAATGGCGAGCTTGAATATAAAATTGAAAATGAAGATATCCATTTAAACATTGAAAAAATGTTGATTGATTTAATTGGTCCTGTTGGAGGGAAATTGCATACTGGCCGAAGCCGCAACGACCAGGTTGCGACAGACGTTCATTTATTTTTAAAGAAACGAGTAAAAGAAGTAATCGAATTAATTGAAACTTTCCAAAAAACAATTTTACAAAAAGCAGAGCAGCATATCGATACAATTGCTCCTGGTTATACGCATATGCAAAGAGCACAACCAATTAGTTTCGCCCATCATTTAATGGTGTATTTTTGGATGTTAGAGCGTGATAAAGAACGATTTAAAGAATCAATGAAGCGTATCGATATTTCACCTTTAGGGGCAGGTGCAATGGCTGGCACAACATTTCCAATTAATCGTCAATTGACTGCAGATTTGTTAGGTTTTAGTAGAATTTATGAAAATTCAATGGATGCGGTAAGTGATCGGGACTTCATTGTAGAATTTTTATCGAATTCATCTATACTGATGACTCATCTTTCCCGTTTTGCAGAAGAAATCATTATATGGTCTACTGATGAATTTAAATTTATCGAATTAGATGATTCCTTTTCCACTGGATCATCCATCATGCCACAGAAGAAAAATCCAGATATGGCAGAATTAATCCGTGGAAAAACGGGTCGTGTATATGGAAATTTAATCGGTTTACTTACGGTGTTAAAGGGAACACCATTAACATATAACAAAGATATGCAAGAAGATAAAGAAGGAATGTTCGATACTCTTCAAACAATTTTAGGATCATTAAAGATCTTTGAAGGAATGGTTCGAACAATGACTGTTAATACGGAACGATTGCACAAAGCGGTACATAGCGATTTTTCCAATGCCACAGAGCTTGCAGACTATCTCGCTACAAAAGGAATGCCGTTCCGTAAAGCACATGAAGTGACTGGAAAGTTAGTTTTTACTTGTATTCAAAAAGGTATTTTCTTACAAGACTTGTCCTTAGATGAGATGAAGGCGGAAAGTGAACTGATTGAAGAAGATGTTTATGAAGTACTTAAACCTGAAGCGGCTGTTTCTCGTCGTCTCTCTCAAGGTGGGACAGGTTTTGAACAAGTTCGAGTGCAAATCGAAAAAGCAAAAGCATGTTTAAATTAATTTGTTTGGGAGTGTATAGAAAGGTCGTAAATTTTCTATACACTCTCACTTTTTATGATCACAATTTCTTATAAATTTGCTCCTGGGATAATCGAAACAACTTTCCACTATCAGCACCGTAAATGGGAGTCTCAATACGATTTTTCAGTGGGCTCTTTTTTATGACATTTCAGTTAATGAATAGCTTCCTCAAAATAGAAAACAATAAGGAAAAGGAGGTTACCACATTGAGAATCGTCATTTCTCTTGTATTAATTGCTTCAACAATCTTTGTTGCCAACATAATGTCTGATTCTCCCGATAGCAATGCCCAACAAACTGCACCTGCTTATGCAAAATGGGGAAGAATCGTTATGGAGAAGGTAAAAGAGAAATATGCACAAGCAAATATTATTGATTATCTCCATATCGGAAGAGAAATTGGAGATAAGACGACTACGGAAAAATTTAAACTTTGGTTAAGAGAAGGCAATCGTGAATTTGGCGTCTATGTTGATATTATTTTCGATAATCAAACGGAAGAGGTCATCGATATTCTCTATAGGGAAACTAATCGTTAAGAATTGGTGCAAAATTCTTTTATTGAATTGGATAAGTCTCCTTGTTATGTTGTTGAATCTGTTGAAAAGAACTTATATATGTCAAAATTGATAAAATAACCTATCAACACTTCATTGTATTGATAGGTTATTTTTATGATGGACTATTTATCCTCTAATTTGACCATTTCCACGTATATAATATTTCGTTGATGTTAAAGCTGGTAATCCCATTGGACCTCTTGCGTGAAGTTTTTGTGTACTAATTCCGATTTCTGCACCGTACCCAAATTCAAATCCATCTGTAAAGCGTGTGGAAGCATTTACATAGACGCTTGTTGCATCAACGCGGTTTAAGAATATTTCAGCACTTTTCTCATCATTTGTGATAATTGCTTCCGAATGTTTCGTACCATAATAATTGATATGATCTATTGCTTCATCAACATTATTCACAATCTTCACACTAATCGTTAAACTTAAATATTCCGTTGCATAATCTTCGTCTGATGCTAGTGTAGCATGTGGTAACACATCGCATACTTTTTCGTCCCCAATAATTTCAACCCCAGCATTTTCTAAGTTTGTTAATAATTTTTTTCCGTGCAGTTTAAACCAATCTTCGTGAATTAATAAGCTTTCTGCTGCATTGCAAACAGAAGGTCTTTGTGTTTTCGCATTGATAATGACTTTTTCAGCAATTTCATAGTCTGCTGATTGATCGACATAGATGTGACAATTTCCAGCTCCTGTCTCAAGCACTGGGACAGAGGCTTCTTTTACAACTAAATCAATTAATTTTTTACCGCCGCGAGGAATTAATACATCAATATATTCTTTTAAATGGAATAATTCAGAAGCTGTTTCATGTCGTGTATCTTCAATCAACTGAACCGCATCAATCGGCAATGCGGATTTTTCTAACGCACGGTGTATACATGAAACAAGAGCTATATTGGAATGTTTAGCGGATGAGCTTCCACGCAACATAACAGCGTTTCCAGTTTTTAAACATAATGTAGCTGCATCAACTGTAACATTTGGACGGGCTTCGTAAATCATGCATACAACTCCAAGCGGCACTCGTCTTTTTTCAATTTTTAATCCATTTTCTTTTGTAAAACTTTCTAACACTTCACCGATTGGATCTGGTAAGGAAATTAATTGATATATAGCTTCACACATTGCTTGAATGCGTTGTTCATTTAACATGATTCGATCTAGTACTGCATCAGTTAAACCATTTTCTTTTCCGCTTACTAAATCTTTTTTATTTGCTTCAAGAATGGCATCTTTCTCAATAAGCAGCTGTTCCGCAATTTTTGCTAATGCGTCATTTTTTTCTTCTGTTGTTTTTACATTCATTAAATAACTTGCAAATTTCGCTAATTTACCTTTTGTTTTAACTTCGCTACCTACCATAAATTGTGTCATGAAAATACCTCCTTCATTCTAGAAAAATATTATAATTTTACCCATTTATCTCGATGAATGACTTCAATATATCCTGAGTGAAGTTCTTCGGTTTTTTTACCACAAGCAAAAGCCAATTCTTTGCTGGAATAAAGCACTTCTCCTCGACCTAACAGACCTGATTCTCCATAGACTTCCACAACATCACCGCGGTCAAATTCACCTTCAACTCGAAAAATCCCTGCAGGCAATAAACTTTTTCCTCTTAATAACAATGCTTCTTCAGCACCTTTATCGATGAATAATTTTCCTTTTGTTTCTGTAAAAGAAATCCATTGTTTTTGGTTAGGTAGTATAGCTAGATGATCACGATCAATATACGTTCCATCACCATGACCATTTAAAATATCGAGCAATTTATTTGGTCCACTTCCTTTTCCAATAAATACTTTTACACCAGCTTTTAAAGCGGTGCGAGCAGCTAGCAATTTGGATTGCATGCCTCCCGTTCCCACTTTGGAGCCAGCACCTTTTGCTAGTTGAAGCATGTCATCCGTAATTTCAGTTAGATGACGAATCCGTTTAGCTTTTGGATTTTTTAAAGGATTATCGTCATAGAAACCGTTAATATCCGTCAAAATAATGAGTTGATCTGCATGTACTAACCCGCTTACTAGGGCAGAAAGCATATCATTGTCGCCAAAAGTAAGTTCTGTCACTGAAACAGTGTCATTTTCATTTACGATAGGCAAAATAGAACGTTCTAACAACTCACTAAAAGTTGCAAAAGCATTTTTATAACGCTCTTTATTTGAAAAATCGGTACGTGTTAGAAGCACTTGGGCTGTTGTGATTCCGTATTTTGCAAATTGATCTGCATAAAGTTGAATAAGTAAACTTTGACCAACAGCTGCAGCTGCTTGTTTTCCTTTTAAAGTGACTGGTCGAGTAGGGTAACCTAGTTTTCGAAATCCTGCCGCCACAGCACCAGAAGAAACAAGAAGAACTTCATGGCCTTCTTTGACAACTTGATAGATTGAGTCAACGTGATCTTTCATTTTAACATAGTCAATTTCACCCTTTGAATTTGTAAGCGAACTTGAACCTATTTTAACGACAATTCTTTTCTTCTCCATCAACAACCATCCTTAAAAACTTTCTACTAAAATAAAAAAACCTTTTTCGCCCTTATTTTTAGGGCGAAAAAGGAGTTTCCGCGGTACCACCTAAATTGGATTATGCCAACATAATCCCACTTTACCTCAAATAACGCTTTGAGCATGCGTCTAGTTTTAGCTAGAAGCTAGCGAAGCAGGTTCAGCAGCTCTTATTTGTACGATGTCTTTCAGCCTATGGACATCGCTCTCTTTCCAACAGTGTGCAGCTTACTAATCTTCGTTAAGCTGATTGCTATATAAACATTTAGTAGTATATTTATTAATTAATATGCATGAAATTTTAAAAAGTGTCAACAATTAAAAAGTTTCTAACGAATAAAGTGTTTTATTCATTAAATAATAAATATACAATAATTTATAAAAATTTATAAAATATAAAGGGGCAAACTATCAATGAATATTGAAGTAGGAAATGGAGTAGACATCATAGGAGATATCCATGCATGTTTTGATGAATGGATTCAAATGTTGCATCAATTAGGTTACGAAAAAAATGAACAAGGATTATACGCTCATCCAAAAGGGAGAAAAATTATTTCTCTTGGAGATATCATGAGTAGGGGACCAAAATCGATTGATACGATGAAATTTTTTTTAAATCATTGCAATGTAAACACGTATATGATTGATAGTAATCATGGATGGAAAATTGCCCGTTGGCTAGATGGAAGAAAAGTGCAGTTAAAACATGGTGATGAAAAGGTAGAAGAAGAATTTAATCAATATGAAAAAATACATGGTATAGAAAAAACAAAAAAGTTAAAAAATCAATTCAAAGACTTACTAATGAACGTACCTTCACATTATATCTTAACAGATCAAGGGCAGCCAAAAGTCGTTTGTGTGCATGCAGGCATACGAGAAGAATTTATCGGTAAAGAATCCAATAGAATCAAAAATTTTTGCCGCTATGGCGATGTGGCTGGCATGGACGAACAAGGGAAACCAATACGTCGTGAGTGGTATAAGCAATATAAAGGTTCATTGCTTGTTATTTGGGGTCACGAGCCAAAACCAGAGCCGCTAATTATGAATAATACAATTAATATTGATCAAGGAGTTGTTTTTGGAGGGAAGTTAACGGCTTATCGGTATCCTGAACAAGAATTTGTATTTGTTCAGGCTAAAAGAGACTATTCAGGTGCAAAAGAGAATCCTTTAAAATAAAGAAAAATAATACCCATCAAACCTTATAGAAAAGGTTTTGAAGGGTATTTTTAAAATATATAATAAACCTATATAATTAACGAATTAACTTAATGGATGATTCTTAAGTTAATAAATTATGCCGCTTGTTTTGTATACTTATTTAGTAAATAGTCTAACTGTTGGCTGCAATTTACTACTTTTGGATGGGTGAATCCTAGTTCTTGTGCTTTTCGATACATATCTTTTCTTTTTATTTCTATTACAACTTTTAACACTTTTTTATACAGCGTGTTAAACATTTTTATTCCTCCAGTAAATATTGTTCATAATTTGATATTTTTCATATATGGTGTTGAAGCTCCTTCATTGTATACTATTTAGATTAAAAAAAATGTCGGATTGTGGAGGAAAAATAGATTTTCACAAATTTGTCACAATTTAATAGGATTAACTAATAGAAAATGGGGTATATATCTTTGTTGTAGGTAATAATATAATTCAATGAAATCTCATCCAAATCCAAAGTTGAAGGGGATGAGATATTGATTATAAGTGATGAATTTAGATTAGAGAAGGGGATTTCTAAATAGGATTGGGCTCTTGAAAAGTTGATTTGAATCGCCTCTCTTTACGACTGATAGCAAAGCATACAAACTTAGAAAAATAGCGACGATGATGACGTTTGATGTGACCATTAAAAGGGGAAAGAATTATATTTATAAGTAATTGAGCCTGACCAAAAAGTTTTGCTCTTTTTGGCCAGGCTCTCTTTTATTAAATGACTAAATGTAAGAATACTCATTAATTTGTGAATGATAAGATTGCTTTATTTTTATATACTTCAAGTGTACGAATTGCTTCTTCTTTAGAGTCATATTCGAAACAACGGAAAGAGTCTGCATCAAAAACTGTTACAACCCACATAAAAAATGCCTCCTTAATTTACCAAGAAATAATTTATTTATAATCTATTGTCAATGACTATAACTACTCATTATTTTGTATAGGACAAGTACGCTGAATGACTGAATTTTTGAAGTGCTAATGTTGCCTCATTTTTTTCAATAAATTCAAAAATACGATAAGAATTTTTTTCAAATACAGTAAGCACCCACATCTTGGGATCAAACTCCTTCATAAAATAATTTTGTTATATAACAATTTACTGATTTCTTATTAACAGTTAAATTGTTATATATCAATGTCAAATTCATTGTACACCTAATATATGAGAAAGAAAATAGAAAGTGAATTATTTCACAAATTGTTCAATATGATGACGTTTTCATCATAAATTTACAAAAATTTATGAATATACATTTTATTAATAAAATTTACTATTAGTTTAAAAGGGGGCTTCTGAAAAGTCATTTCAAGACGCCCCCTTTGCGGCTGTCGCACATGCTTAGCCGCAGATAAATTGCGGCTGTCGCACATTGCTTAGCCGCAGATAAATTGCGGCTGCCGCACATGCTTAGCTGCAGATAAATTGCGACTGCCGCACATGCTTAGCTGCAGATAAATTGCGGCTGTCGCACATGCTTAGCCGCAGATAAATTGCGGCTGTCGCACATTGCTTAGCCGCAATCGAGTAGGAGGGAGTGATTAGCTCCCGTCCTCTCACACCACCGTACGTACGGTTCCGTATACGGCGGTTCAATTAAGATAATTGACGCAAGTTTTCATAACTTCCGTGAATAGCTTGTCTTCTTATGCCAGTGGTCACTCCACCCTCCAAGAGGTCTCCCACGGGATTCACCGCTTCCTTCCTCAAGTGAGGTACTACGTTTTCTGTGTTCATCATGACTCACTGAATGCCAAGGGCTATTCTCTCTTAATTGTTCGGTCCTTCTTAGTAGTTCTAAACCAACTAATACTATGACCTCTGCTGACTTCTGACGGTTCAGCTACTTATCACTAAGTAGGTTATGAAGCGAACTTCACCTATCCGCCAGACCTCCCCGGGTAAGTACATGCACTTTCACACCATCTATCCGCCTCATTTACTCGATATGACCTTCGACAGAAAGAGCTTTGTTTTGTTTCGCAAACTCACTCAATCATACCTAGCCTTATATGAGGTTCGTGTTCCTCGGACCGGTGTTTTGCCTCCAGCTTCCTTCAGATTCCGCGTCACCACGGACACCCTTGCTCTTGGCTAACCTCTACTTCTGTCTTCGGGGTTCGGGACTTACACCCTATAGTTCATGTACATGCCGGGCGCACGATAAATTGCGGCTGTCGCTATTGCTTTCGCCGCAATCGAGTAGGAGGGAGTGATTAGCTCCCGTCCTCTCACACCACCGTACGTACGGTTCCGTATACGGCGGTTCAATTAAGATGATTGACGCAAGTTTTCATAACTTCCGTGAATAGCTGTTCTCTTTATGCCAGTGGTCACTCCACCCTCCAAGAGGACTCCCACGGGATTCACCGCTTCCTTCCTCAAGTGAGGTACTATGTTTTCTGTGTTCATCATGACTCACTGAATGCCAAGGGCTATTCTCTCTTAATTGTTCGGTCCTTCTTAGTAGTTCTAAACCAACTAATACTATGACCTCTGCTGACTTCTGACGGTTCAGCTACTTATCACTAAGTAGGTTATGAAGCGAACTTCACCTATCCGCCAGACCTCCCCAGGTAAGTACATGCACTTTCACACCATCTATCCGCCTCATTTACTCGATATGACCTTCGACAGAAAGAGCTTTGTTTTGTTTCGCAAACTCACTCAATCATACCTAGCCTTATATGAGGTTCGTGTTCCTCGGACCGGTGTTTTGCCTCCAGCTTCCTTCAGATTCCGCGTCACCACGGACACCCTTGCTCTTGGCTAACCTCTACTTCTGTCTTCGGGGTTCGGGACTTACACCCTATAGTTCATGTACATGCCGGGCGCACGATAAATTGCGGCTGTCGCACATGCTTAGCCGCAGATAAATTGCGACGAGGAGGCGCGTTTTGTGACCACCGCAGGAGCAAAGTTTTTAAGAGAATATTACTATAAGAAGTAAGGCTGTTCAGAAAGTATTCGACTTTCTGGACAGCCCTTGTTCAATTTATTCAAGAATACGTTTATAAAATTCTTTTGGAAATTCAATACCTAAATTTTCGAATTCTTTTTCCGCTTCTTCGACAATTTGTTTCACTTTTTCTCTTGTTTCTTCATCTAATTGTGGTTCTTTTGGCATTTCAACGCCCAATTCCTCTAATTTTTCTTCTGCTTGCTCTTTCGTAATGGATCCACTTTTCATTTGTTTCATAATTTCCTTTACCTTTTGCTTTGTTCCCTCATCTAGTCCATCGTAAATTTTACATTTCTCATCTTTAGGGGAGATGACGCCTAAATTATACAGTTTTTCATCCACCTGTTCAGAAGTAATTTTACCTTCTTCTAATTCCTTAATAATTTGTTTTACTTGTTCTTTCGTTTCTTCATCTAATTGAGAATAGGTTAGATGTGCATTTAAATGCGGAATTTTCACACCTAAATTCTCTAATTCAGAATGCAAATCATTTAAGATTTTATCCACTTGTTGCTTTTTTTCATTATCTAATTGTTCATATTCCTGTAAAAATTTTGAATGATAATGGGCTTCTGCTCCTAAAGGGAACAATAAAAGTCCAAAGGTTAAAAGGAAAGTGAATAGATAAAATCTTTTTTTCATGTTGATCACCTCACAAAGATTTTAGCTTTCAATATTTTTAACCTTACACTTTTATCGTTCCCAAAATTCGCAAATAAAAAAGTGACGTTTATTGGTATATTCAGCAAGAAAAAGCATAAAAAAAGGAGCATTATTTGCTCCAAATAATGACTGCTAATATTTATGAAATGACTTAAGCTACAAAAGTCAAGTTTGTGAAGGAAAGGATTGCTGGCAATTGTAACTCTTCCATAGCTTTAACTGCTTCTTCTTTCGTTTCGAATTCATAAATGCGGAAATTTTCTTCCTCAAATAGTGTGACGACCCACATCATTAACGCCTCCATTGTATTTATATATCAACTTTGATTTCATTGTACTCCTTTTCAATCACATAAAGAAACGATTAGTGAAGTATTTCACATTTTATTCATAAAATATTTTTCACAAAGTTAACAATTATTTTTTTAAATAACTCAACTTTCGCAGAGTAATATCTTATTGCAACTCTTGATATGACTGTTTTATATCGTCTTTCATTATTTCTCTTGTTTTTTATTGATTTTATTTTTTTAAAAGAAAAAGACACCTATCTTTTGGTAAAATTATGGTGAACAAACCAAATACCAAAGAAGGTGTCACCATTATGATAACGAAAAAAGATACTTTTGCACAACTACCAAAAGAACTTGAACGAAGATTTTCTGAATTAAATATAGGCAAACATTTGAGAAAAGCGAGAATTACTAAGGGATTTGGTTATTCATGCTTATCTATTTTCCGTCTTATTTTTTTGCTTGTTTTCCAATATAAAAATTGGTTTCAAGCACTTCAAAGTAAGAAAGCCGTGGACTTACCTAAAAAAGATACGATCTACCGTTTTCTAAATTCATCTACTTATGCTTGGCGAACTTTTTTACTTTCCTTATGTCAAGATCTTACTGGACGTATAAAAAAGCTTACATCAAACAACAGAGTGAAGGTGTTTATTGTTGATGATTCACTCTTTTCACGCAACCGAAGCAAGTCTGTTGAACTTCTTTCACGAGTATTTGATCATACAGAGAAACGATTCTATAAGGGGTTTCAGTTGCTTACTCTTGGTTGGTCTGATGGATATTCTTTTCTACCTGTAGACTTTGCTTTATTGAGTTCAGCGAAAAAGGAAAATCAACTTAACGGGGTCGATGAATCCATTGATAAACGCACTTCCGGCTACAAGCGTCGTCTTGAAGCACAACAAGATAAGCCAAGCGTTGTCTCTGCTTTATTGGATCATGCCTTAAATGCAGGAATTACAGCTGATTATGTGTTAATGGATACTTGGTTTACGCATGAGCCTTTGATTGAAAAAATCACGGATAAAGGTTTATTTGTCATTGGTATGGTCAAGCAGCTAAAACAACGTTATTTCATAGATGGTGAAGCCCATACTCTGGATGAACTCTTTAAAAAAGCAAAGCGTACCATGGAAAAGAAAGACCTACTCGGTTCGATCCATGTTCATCTTGCAAAAGGACGACAAGTCAAGATTGTATTCGTGCGTAACCGCAATAAAAAGAGTGAATGGTTAGCCATTTTGAGTACAGATACCACACTTTCAGATGAAGAAATTGTGCGTATTTACGGGATGCGCTGGGACATCGAAACATTTTTCAAGTGTACCAAATCATTGCTTAACCTAGCAAAAGAATTTCAAGGTCGTTCGTATGATCTGTTGATTAGTCATACAACGATTGTGTTTACTCGCTTTATACTCTTAGAGTGGGAGCGTAGACAAAACAACGATCCTAAAACGATTGGAAATCTCTTTTTTCTATTATGTGAAGATGTAAAAGATATGAATCTAGAGAGTGCATTGAATCAATTATTAGCGATCTTCCAAACATTAGCAGAAGCTAATGTTTGTTTGAACATGGAATTATTTAAAAGCAAAGTACAAGAATGGATTGTGTCTTTACCCAATTACATCAAGGGATGTCTGACAATATCTGTGTGCGAAAGTTGAGTAAATAATTATCAAGGGAAATAATTTTTTCATCTTCTGTAGGAGGCTGTTTTGACATAACATCTTTAAAAAAATCGAATTTTTCCTTATGACCAATGTACATATTAAAGTTGCGGTGGGACTGGTTCATGAAAATAATTTGATTTTTATTCATTTGATAACCTCCAAATGGACAGGAGAATTAAAAAGAAAGGGTTAAATATTTTTATTTGCTTTTTGAGTTTTATCGTGATTTGTTTTATTGTTTTTATTTTTTACTTTTGAATCGAATTCTTCTGAAATTTCCTCTGTTGGATCTTCTGGATTTTCAGCATGACTAGTTGTGTTTTTATGCAAGTGTTTATAAATTTCAAATGGATTGTGAGTTCTTTTGTTTATTGTGCTCTTATTATTTTTGCTCATATTCTTCACCTCCTAGCCCTAATTTGCTCTTATTGGGTTATTTTATAATTGGAACTTACTCGTAATTTTTTTCTAAAATATAATCCATTTTTTCTAACAATTGTGATTGAATTTCAATATCTCTCTCATATTCATTTTGAAACATCTGAAAGTTCATTACATCTAGATTGGGTGGTGCGTTATACATTTTTTCAAGCAATTTTTTTAACACGTTCAATTGCTGAATAACATTTTCTTTTAATGCAATGGTATCTGGATATTGAACATTAAAATTCATTAATTCACTCTTCAACTCAACTATTTTTTGTTGCATTTCTAAATTTTCTTCCATACCTCCTTCTAATACATAAAACGTTGTAAATTGCAATTGATTCATTTTCTCTTCTGATTTACTAAGGTGATCACTAATGCGATCTACTAAAGGAAAAAATTTATCGTCTAATGTTTCATACAATGCTTCAAATTCTTTTGATTGAGAATAATCCGTAAAATATCCAGGAAAAAAATAATCAAAAGAAATATACCAATTAAGATGATGAACAACCATTTTTTCATTTCTTTCTCCTCGCTTCTAATTTTATTTTGCGAAAGGGAAAAATTTTTATCCTAAAATGTTGGTTTATTGGCAATAGAATCATCATAGGTTTATAAAATTTGGACAACCTAATGAACAATAAGAGAGGTGAACTGACATGATGATTCAAAAATCCTCAGAATGGAAAGAGGAGTTTGCACGTCGCCTTGAAAAGGGAGGACCTTGGGATAATTGGATGCTATACAAAATGGCTTATGAGGTCGTAAAAGATCAATTAATTACAGATTTTTCAGGTTTACAAGCTCCAAAATTTTTAACAAACATACAATTTCTCGAACATCAAATAGATGCAGCAAGAACGGTTATTGAAAAAATGAATGGAAAGGCAATATTAGCGGACGAAGTTGGACTTGGAAAAACGATAGAAGCTGGTTTAATTTTGAAGGAATATATTCTAAGAGGACTGGTAAAAAAAGCATTAATCTTAGTGCCGGCATCATTACTTACTCAGTGGGTTGATGAACTGAACGCAAAATTTTTTATTCCTGCCATTGGTTGTCGAAAAAAGAATGTTCCCTTCGAACAATATGATTTTGTTGTCATGAGTATGGATATGGCTAAACGGAGTCCATATCGGGAAAAGATTTACGAACAGAACTATGACATGATTATTATTGATGAAGCTCACAAATTAAAAAACAATAAAACGCAATCATATCAATTTGTACAAGGATTAAAGAAGAAATTTTGTTTATTGCTAACTGCTACACCAATTCAAAATAACATTTTTGAAATTTTTTATCTCGTTTCCTTATTAAAACCTGGTCACTTAGGAAATGTAGAAAGTTTCCAATCATATTTCAAAAAAGGGAAAAATGGCTTACAGGAAGATGAATACTTAAAAGAATTAGTGAATCAAGTGATGATTCGAAATCGTAGGCAAGATACGGGCATTGAGTGGGTTGGCAGACATGTTGAAACAATTCCAATTCAATTTACTGATGAAGAAAAAGAAGTTTACGAAATGATTCAACAATTAAAGGAACGCACAAGTGTATTTGCCAATTCTTTTGCTATGACAACACTATTAAAAGAAATGTGCTCGAGTAAAGAAGCAGCATATTTAACATTAGTGAAAATGAAAGAGAAGATGCAAAGTAGAGATGAAATAGATTATATAGAAGAAATTATAGAGAAAATGTCCAATTTAGAAATCAATTCAAAAGCAGAAAAAACTTATGAAATTATTCAAAAGGCAAAAGATAAAGTCATTATTTTTACCGAATATAGAGCAACACAACACTATTTACAATGGTATTTATATCAAAAAGGAATTAAAAGTGTGTTGTTTAACGGAAAGTTTAGTAAAAATAAGCGAGATTGGATGAGGCAATTATTCAAAGATTACGCTGACGTATTAATAGCAACAGAATCAGGTGGCGAGGGGATTAACCTTCAATTTTGCCATCATGTTGTAAATTTTGATTTACCTTGGAATCCCATGAAAATTGAACAACGAATTGGCCGGGTACACCGTTTTGGTCAACAATCAGATGTATATATTTACAATTTAGCTATTCAAAATACAATTGAAGATCGCATCATCGACTTATTAACAAATAAAATCGATGTCTTTGAAAAAGTTGTGGGAGAAATAGATGATATCTTATCAAACAAAGTGGAAGAGCCAATATACAATTCTCCAAGTTTTGTGCCAAATTTCCATTTTGAAGATTTCGGTTTAGAAGATCAGTTAGGCTTCACATAAATTTTCCAATGCAAACTTCTCGAATTGGGAGGAGCAAAAGAATGATAGCTGAACAAATCCATCATTATTTACGAACATTTTTTATAGAGACAAATTGTAAAATTGAAGATGAAACATCCGATTATTTAACTGTTCAATTAACAGCTGATATCGATAAACGTATAATGAATCGTCCTTTTTATTGGCAATTTATTGAAAGTACAAAAGCAGAGCCAAACCCATTAAAAGTAACCTTTATTACGAAACAAAAAGAGAATTTAAACATTCGTGGTGAATATATTCATTATGGGTCGATGCGAATGCATCAAATTTTTCAAGCCACGAAAGACTTAGGCTGTTTTGTTCAAATGTATGAAGATATTGAAGGAGCAAGTTTATTTCCATGGATTGGTGCTAATTTTAAAGTTTCTTATCATACAGACCAAACAAAGGAATTGCTCTTTTCTTTAGGAATTAACTTAATTCATGGCAGCGTCAAAAGTGACTTCCAAGATATATTATGTGCGTTGCAGTTAACGGATGAATTGCCAAAAAACGCATATTGCCTACCTTATATTGTTTCTCCAATGAGGGCGATTGAACGTTTGGAAACTGCAATTGAAAATTATATCGCAAATGATGATTTATCTTGGGCGGATGAGGCAAAAAAACGATGGAAAAGGGAACAAGAAATATTAGATCATTTTTATGAAGATGTAGAAAACAAACCAGAAATTTATGAAATAGAGAAAAAAGCGTTAGAAGAGCGATTTCAACCTCGAATTAAAATTGAAATCGTTAGCGGGGGACTGTTTTACTTAAAATAAATGAAATCATTCTAATTTTCGTAGTACTAACCAAATCTATGGTAAGTACTACTATTTTTTTGCGGCTTGGACTCTCCGCTCCCCACTCATGCAAGTATGTATTTTTAATCAAGCTCTATTAAGTTTATAAACAAGGGAATGGTGCTATATAGCATGACCGAAGTATAAATCAATCATCTATTTGGTTAAATTAAATAAAAAATGGAAAAATGGGTGGGGAATATTGATGAAGTTAAACTATTATATTGTGATTTTTTTGCTATCATTGTGCCTTGGTGTAGTTGGTTATCTATCTTATCAAAAATCAACTATTGAACAATCACCAGGAGAAAATGACTATACATTCAAAGAAGTTTCTTATACTGATGAAGAAAAAAAGATTTCAAAAGAATTGGAAGTTCATGCTTGTGAAAAAGGAACAATGCAATCACCTATACAAATTGAATACAAGAATGTTCTTCTTGAAGATGCCCCAAAAATCAACATACATTATGAAAAGGAACCTGTTGTACTAATAAAACAAAGAAATCAGTTTAAAGTATATTCGAAATCGAATACAAGTTTTATTTCGGTTGATAATGAACAATACAAATTTCATTCCTTCCATTTCCATTTACCAAGTGAACATCAAATCGAAAATCAAAACTATGATATGGAATTACATCTCGTACACGAAAATGAAAAAGGCGACCATGCTGTAATAGCGGTATTTATAAAATCTGGAGAAGAAAACGAAGCAATTAAAGAAATATGGAAGTTTATACAAGATGAAAATATGAATGAAAAAGAAATGGATTCATTCAATTTATTACAATTAATTCCTGAAGTAAGGGAAGGGTATTACTATTCCGGTTCTTTGACGACACCTCCTTGTACAGAAGGGGTTGACTGGATTGTATTAGAAGAGCCAATCGAATTTTCAATTGAACAAATTACTATGTTTAGAGATGTTTTCGGTCATACGAATCGACCTATACAACCAAAGAATGACAGGAAAATTTTTAAAATAACCATCAATTAAATATTCTAAATATAATCCCTCATATCATATGAATGATTGACATTGAAATGCACTTTATAAATATGTTGAATATTTTATGGTTCAATACAGCAATTTGTTTCTCATCTACTTTCTGAGCATTCATGGTTTTAATCAGCTGTAGTAATAAAGTGAGGGAGTGATTCTACAGGTTGATTATTTTGAATTTTTTAAATGGTTAAAGAATAAGGGGCGGTATCGCTCCTTTTTGTGTTAATTAAGCTCATAAATCGTTTTATGATTACTGTTTTAAAAATGCCTCACGTTATTGAATATTTTTGTTATTAAAGGAAAAAAATAACAAAAAAGTGGTAATTTCCTTCATCCAGTTGCATAGTGAGGTGAATTGAATGATTATTAATATGTTAACTGTAATATTTGTCTTGATTTGTTGTATTGTAAGTTTTCTCCTTATGGTTTTCACAAAAAAAACTTTGTTGTTTCGATATATTCCAATAGTTATCATCACAGTTAGCTTCATCTTTATAACGATTAAATACTTCTTCTATTCATATTACTTGATAGTCACAAAATTATTTGATGGTGTAATCCTTGTTCTTTTCCTTACATTATGGTTCTTCATTATGATTGAACATGTCATTCTCGATTTCATTGAAGATTATTCAAACATCCGCTCATCTTTTCGTATCATGTATAATCGAATTAAGCGATTGAAGTTTCGTTATGTTCGATTACATTTCATAAAAAAAATTAAAAACCAAAGCCTACATTAGTGCACATATCGAATTGTTGAAGTAAACAGGAACAGGGAGGTTATATTCATGAAAATAACCATTGAATGGACGTATCATCATAAAGGATTGGAAACAACTTTTCGATCAGATGAAATGCCGCCAGTTCAAGCCCTATTGATTGCAGAAGAATTAAAGAAAACCGGAAAAGTAAAACATATGACCTTTATTGATCAATATGACAGTACATGGTCTGTTAAAGAAATAAAAAAATATTTAAAGGAAATCGAAACTGAGCCATCCAATGTGACAGTGTATTTTGATGGTGGTTATGATTTAGAAAGTCAAAAAGCCGGTTTAGGATTTGCCATATATTTTGAACAAAACGGAAAATCTTATCGAACTAGAAAAAATTTAATGCAACTTGGCTTAAGATCTAATAATGAAGCGGAATATGCGGCATTATACGGAAGTATTCTAGAGTTAGAAGTGATAGGCGTTCATCATCAAACTGTTCGATTCATTGGTGATTCACAGGTTGTTATTAATCAAATGAGTGGAGAATGGCCTATTTATGAAAAAGAATTAACAAATTGGGCGAATAAAATTGATGAAAAATTAAATCAACTAGCAATTAAACCTGAATTTGAATTAGTTTCGCGAAAAGGGAATGAAGAAGCCGATCGATTAGCAACTCAAGCATTGAATAATACCATAATTGAAGGAAAAATAGAGTTAGATTAATCGAGAAAAACTTGTGACATTCAATCTAGAATTTAAGTGATTTAGCTGTTTTATCTAGCAATCTTTTTAAATTCTATTAAATTATTTGAAAAAATAAAATGAAAATGTGTTATAATTTTCATAACAACTAAAAAATTATTAAATTTTGCAGGGGTGGCCTAAGTGCCTGAGAAGGTGATATCACCTAACCCTTAGAACCTGATGCAGCTAGTACTGCCGTAGGGAGCAAAATACCTTATCGTATGAATTATGATTATGTGTATTGTTGCTCTCCAAACTTGGAGAGTTTTTTTATTTCATATGATAATTGCAGGGGTGGCCAAGTGCCTGAGAAGGTGATATCACCTAACCCTTAGAACCTGATGCAGTTAGCACTGCCGTAGGGAGCAATGAAAGATTGTGTTCTATTTTCAAAGCTCTTTTGCGCCGTGCAAAGGAGCTTTTTTCTTTACATAAATTTTTACAATTATAGGAGGATATATATGAGCTTAATCAAAATAAGAAAAAAAAATCCATTAATTCATTGTATTACAAATACCGTTGTAACGAATTTTACTGCAAATGGTTTGCTTGCAATTGGAGCTTCACCAGTTATGTCAGATGAGCCATTGGATGTAGAAGACATGGTCGCTATTGCAAACGGATTATTAATTAATATTGGTACATTAAATAAAAATTCAGTAGAAGCAATGATATTAGCTGGCAAAAAAGCAAATGAACTAAACATTCCTGTCGTGCTTGATCCTGTCGGGGCGGGGGCTACAACATATCGTAAAGAAATTACAAAAAATTTATTAAAAGAGATTAAATTTGATTTAATCCGATGTAATGCTGGAGAATTAGCAGCAATTGCGGGAATTAATTGGCAAGCAAAAGGAGTTGATAGTGGAGAAGGAGAAATGGATATTACCCTTGTTGCTAAGGAAACTGCTCAAAAGTATGGTGCAATTGTCGCTGTATCTGGAAAAGAAGATTTCGTGACTGACGGTATAGAACACTATCCAGTTAGTGGTGGCCATGAGTTAATGACTCAAGTTACAGGAACAGGTTGTTTATTAAGTGCTATTTGTGCTGCAGCATTAACGTTGGATGGAGGAAAACTTGAAAATATTCGAAATGTATTAGCTGACTATAAAAAAGTCGCTGAAAATGCTTCGAAAGAAAAATACCTTGGTTCCTTCCAAGTTGAAATATTAAATGGATTACATCAAATTTCAAGAGGTGAATAACTGTGAATATTGTCTTGACAATTGCTGGTTCAGATAGCGGCGGGGGAGCTGGCATTCAAGCGGATTTAAAAACATTTCAGGAGCTAAATGTTTTTGGTACATCTGTCATTACCGCATTGACTGCTCAAAATACATTAGGCGTAGAAGGTATTTATCCTGCAACGTCTGAATTTGTGGAACAACAATTGAATACAGTTTTACAAGATTTTGAAGTGAAAGCATTAAAAACAGGTATGTTATTTTCTGCAGATATTATTAAAACGATTGCAAAAAATT
The DNA here is from genome assembly GCF_038004345.1 of Ureibacillus sp. FSL W8-0352. Lineage (NCBI taxonomy): Bacteria > Bacillati > Bacillota > Bacilli > Caryophanales > Caryophanaceae > Ureibacillus > Ureibacillus sp. FSL W8-0352. The sequence continues at coordinate 698,500 of NZ_JBBOQT010000001.1, forward strand.
TAATAGATAAAAATATTCAAATAGTCGTTGATCCAGTGATGATTGCAAAAGGTGGGCAAGCGTTATTGCAAGAAGAGGCCGTACAAGCGATGAAAAATGAATTATTGCCAATAGCAACCGTATTAACGCCTAATATTCCAGAAGCTGAGAAAATCACAGGTATGAAAATTGAAACAGCAGATGACATTCAACAAGCAGCAGCAAAGATTTTGCAACTTGGTGTTAATTGTGTAGTAATGAAAGGCGGACATTTGGAAGGTCCATCTGCTGTTGATACGGTCTTTTTTCAAGACGGCTCTTTCTTTCAATTAAAATCAAAACGAATTGATACGAAACATACCCATGGAACAGGGTGTACTTTTTCTGCAGCTATTACAGCAAATTTAGGTAAGGGGCTTTCGTTAAAAGAGTCCGTTATCGAAGCGAAAAAATTTGTTCAAATGGCAATTGAAAATCCACTAAATATCGGACGTGGACATGGCCCAACAAATCACTTTGCTCACCGTTTTGGTGCTAAAGTAGAGGTGGAAATTGTTGAATAGAACGGATTTAGCTGTTTACTTCATAATGGGTAACGAGAATTGTAATAATGAGTCCCCGCTATCAGTGCTAGAAGATGCCTTAAAAGCAGGTATTACGATTTTTCAACTGAGGGAAAAAGGTAAAGAACCGTTAATGGGGAAAGAATTAGAACAATTTGCAAGAGCATGTCGATCCCTTTGTAAGCAATATGGAGTTCCTTTTATTGTGAATGATGATGTGGATCTTGCATTAAAAATCGACGCAGATGGCATTCACGTTGGTCAAGATGATACACCGATAGAAGAAATTCGCGAAAAGTTTCAACACAAAATAATTGGTGTTTCCGTTCATAATAAAGAAGAAATGGTGAAAGCTGTCGAAGGAGGGGCAGATTATGTAGGGATTGGTCCAATTTTCGAGACGAAATCGAAGCCTGATGCCAAAAAGCCAGCTGGGGTTGATTTTTTAAAGGACGCAAGGAAAATGTATCCGAATTTCCCAATTGTCGGAATTGGAGGGATTACTCCATTCAATGCACATATGGTATTAGAAGCAGGAGCTGACGGAGTAGCAGTCATTTCCGCTATATGCAATAGCAATAATCGCAGTCAGACAGTCCAGCAATTTAAGGGAAAGTAACATCATAACAATAAGTAATTCTATCGTAACTTTTCTCAAAATAGAATAACAAAATTTAAAAATAAACTGAAAAAAAGGAATTTACATAATAATATAATTCGTTTATAATAGTAAACGTATTTGAATATGGAGCAAAACATGGTGGAGTCTGTCAACAAGGCTACCACCATGTCTTTTTTTGCATCCATCTATTATTACAACAAGGGGGTAACTATTGTGGATGTATTTGAATTTATTTTACAAATTGTACTCGTGTTGCTCGTTGCGAAAATAGCTGGTCAAATCAGCATTCGCCTAGGACAACCATCCGTATTAGGCAAAATCATTGCGGGTATCGTTCTTGGGCCGGCTGTTCTTGGATGGATAGAACAAACGGAATTAATTCATGTGTTCAGTGAAATCGGAGTATTATTATTAATGTTCCTTGCTGGACTTGAAACAGACTTAGAAAGCTTAAATAAAAATGCCAAAGCAGCAACTCTAGTGGCAGTTTTAGGGGTCATTATGCCGATTTTAATGGGATGGGGAGCTGCACCAATATTTGGAATTCCAACTTCTGAAGGGGTCTTCTTAGGATTATTACTCGCAGCAACGAGCGTAAGTATTTCCGTTCAAACATTGCGGGAAATTGGATGGTTAAATAGTAGAGAAGGAGCTACATTACTTGGAGCAGCGGTTCTCGATGATGTAATTGTAGTAATTCTCATTGCTGTTGCAATTGGATTTTTTGTGGGCTCGGATACAAATATTGCATGGGTAATTGCTCAACAAATTATCTTCTTTATTGTCATTTACTTTGTTGGAAAATATCTTGTGCCGAAGTTTATGCATCTCTTTGAAGGATTTAAAATTACTGAACCGATTGTTACTGCGGGCTTAATATTATTGTTTGCCTTCGCTTATTTTGCTGATTTCCTTGGGGTATCAGGCATTATCGGTACATATTTCATGGGGGTTGCTATTAGTAGAACAAAATATGCAAAAGAAGTTGAACACGGTGTTTCACCAATTGCATATGGCATCTTTGTACCGTTCTTCTTTATTAACATTGGTTTACCAATGAGCTTTGATGGAATTGGAGATCAAATTGTATTTATTATTGTATTTTCTATTATTGCCGTGCTTTCAAAATTTATCGGTTGCGGTCTTGGAGCAAAAGTTTGTGGCTTTGGTTGGAGATCCTCGGCAGGCATTGGGGCAGGCATGATTTCCCGAGGAGAAGTTGCATTAATCTTAGCTTCCATTGGACTAACTGGCGGCATATTATCTCAAGAGTTTTATGGCGCAATGATTGTAGTCATCATTATTACGACTTTAGTAACTCCACCATTATTAAAGCTAATCTTCGGTAAACGGGAAGAAGCGCAACAAGCATAATAAATAATTAAAATAAAAAGGGGGCATATCAAAGTCATTTTGAGACGTCTCCTTTGCGGCTGTCGCTATCGCTTTCGCCGCAGATAAATTGCGACGAGGAGGCGCGTTTGATGTGACCACCGCAGGAGCAAAGTTTTTAAGAGAATATTACTATAAGAAGTAAGGCTGTTCAGAAAGTGTTCGACTTTCTGGACAGCCCCTTTCTTACCTCTAGTCAAGTGTTTTTTATTAAATAATTTGGTTAACATAGATTTTATTTTGGAAGGAAGGGGTACCCCTTCCTTCCAAAATAAATTTTCGCATGACAAATAGACCTCACGATTTCCATTGTTTTCGCCAGGTCTTTGTGATATAATCTTACTTACGATTACTGATGCATTGTTGCCTTTTCGTAATCGTATTTCAGATTATGTGTGATAAGGTGATAAGCCGATTTCAAGAACTTATTCACACATGCTATGGACGCAACTTTATGAGGTTTCCTCTGGGGTTGCGTTTTTAATTTATCATAATAATCTACAATATGATTTTGTGTATTTTTCCGTAGTTGGATCATGGTCTGGATCATGTAAAATAGAATCTTTCTAAGTTTGTTATTTCCTCTTTTATTAATCTTGTCTTTATAAATAGAATCGTTGATACGTGCGGTATTTAGTGGAGCTAAAGCTTTCACTTCGATTATCGCCTTCGAATCGATACGAATAGTATTGGTCAGAATTAAAATGAACTTCTTTTTGGGGAATCCACGTTTTAATGCGTAAATCAACTTTCACCATAATGAAAAACCTCCTTTATCAGTTTTTTTACATTAGATAAAGGAGATTTTTTGACGAGAAATACAACCTATTGTTGTACATTTTTTTCAATTATTTGCGCTACAACCTCTGCCTGACAAGCATCCTTAACCTTCACAGATATTGCTTCATACTGAATTTCAGATGTCTTATCGCTTTCAATGCTACCTATATTGTGACTGTATATATCATCTTCCGCTAAAAGCTCTCCACCAGAGAAATAATGGGATTTATGGAAGCCAGAGTTGCCCTCGCTTTGCCATCCAAAATTACTTGGTGAAGATGTTTTCATAACGCCATTTTCATCAAATACAACGTCCACTTCTTTGTCATCAGAAATGGTTAATGCTGGCGCATCGACTTGATCATATACAATAACTGCGCATCCTTTGAAGCTTTCGGGCAGATAATAGTTAATTGCTTTATAGTCTGGCGAATCACTGTTTGCAAATACCCAATATGCAAATGCAATGACAATACCAACAGCGACTATGCCAAATGCAAACTTTTTCATTCAAGTTGACTCCTTAACGCTATAAATCATTTCCTCTAATATATTATTACACTACCGTCGCATAAATGATGTCTGAATTTTCAGTTTTATTTTTTTCTGGACTTTAGAGAAAAAACGAAAACACCTAAGCGAGGGTAGTAAACATCCATTTTTTTACTATAACCTATGACTTGTGCAACAACGACTGGCAAACCTTTATGGGACGCCGTTTCCTTCGATTTTTCGTAACCAAATGTGAGCGGATTTCCACAAAGAAGCCTTCAAATAGCGACTAATTTGTAAGTAACTGCGTTCGCTATTCGTGTTCAACTGAGCTAAAACATTCAAACAGTACACTATCATGGCTACGTACACTTGATGATGCACAGCTTGTTCACTGTGACCAAAAAACTTTTTAATGTTCAGATGTTGTTTCATCCATTTGAAAAAAAGTTCGATTGCCCAACGTGATTGGTAGATTTCTGCAATTTCATCTGCGTCAATGTCAAACCGATTTGTCAGTAAATGAAGCTCATTTCCTTTTGTATCATGCAATTTGAGTAAGCGAAACACGTTTTCAGAACGATTTTGTGGTGTTCCAATGACAACCATTTCATCAGAGAATACGGGTGAATCTTCTGGTAACGAAAAGGATTCTAACACTCGGACAACAGCGTTTTTACGCAAACGGGTCACAAAGAAATAGCCATCTTCCGTCATTTGATCAAAGCGCCCATAATCCAAGTAACCACGATCAAACACGTACATGCATTCTTTGTCATCCACGAATACTTCTAGTTGACCACGATCATGTTCGTTGGCATTCGTGAGTACGGCTTTATCTGGATAGGAGAGTCCTTTTTCCATAAAAACAAGTCGTAAGTGAAGCTTTACTCCTGATTTTGTTTTTCGAAACTCTGCCCACTTATGATTGGTCAAATTAAGCGGTAATGTACTCGAATCAATGATTTTCAAAGGCGTTGTCACTTTTCTTCTTGTTTGGAAATTGGTTTTCCGATGAATTTGTGCCACTAAATCGAGAAAAATCGATTGAAAGAAAACCGTTGGAATGGCGTTGATTCGTCTCCCTAACTGTGAAAAACTAATCGATTCCAATCCCGTTGCTCGTTGTAATTCTTCTAAAAAGACAGCGTCACTCAACGCCCGTAAACTCTCGGTTTCATGGAGTTGGGCATACAAAAGCAGTTTCATAAATGAAGCCATATAAAGCTTCTTGGTATAGTGATTTAATTGATGTGTTTTCACTAGGTCGTCAAATAATGGACGATTAATCGGTGAAAACCATTGTTCAAATGATGTTTTTCGTGTAAACTTATCCATGCTTTTGTCCTTTGTATTGGATTTGGATGGTTTACTACCACCCAACCATTATAAAGGATTTTTTGTGTTTAGATTATATTTCAGAAAATTCGGTTTATTTGAAGGTGTTAAATTATTTTAATGCGACGCTAGTGATCTCGACTGAATCGTAGATAGTCATTCTTATCTCTCCCATATTGGTTATATTTACACTATTAATTATACCAATTTCCACTATATTTTACGATTTTATAATAAATTTGTTAAAGTTATATTAATCTAAGATTCTAGTATATTTTACGAATAGCCAAAAATAGTAGCACAAACCTTGGCCTAGGTCTGTACTACTAATGTTAGTATGTTTTTATTATTATATTTTAAATCTGCTTACAGTTTTTGATAATTCTTTGCTTAATTCGTTTAGTTCTTCTGAAGCTTCAGCAACAGAATGTATTGCTCTTAATTGCTCATCGCTAGCAGCACTTACTTCCTCACAAGCTGCTGCAGTTGATTGTGCTGTCATGGACATTTCCTCAATGGTTTCCACAACTCGATCTTTATATTTTATGATACTATCGATTTCTTCCGTAACAGTTTTAAAAGTATGTTCCATATTTAAAATTAACGATGATAGATTTTGGAATAGTATACTTGTATTTTCAACAACTGTTCCTTGTTCTTTGAATGTATCTTGCATTTCATTCATTTGTTTAACGACGGAAATTGCTTCTTGCTGCAATTCATGGATTGTTGATTTGACATGTTCCGTTGCTTTAGCCGATTGTTCGGCAAGTTTACGTACTTCTTCTGCTACAACAGCAAATCCTTTACCATGTTCGCCTGCACGAGCTGCTTCAATACTTGCGTTTAAAGCGAGTAAATTCGTTTGTTGCGAAATTTCAGAGATTGTATCCATCACAGATTCAATCGCATGAATTTTTTCTTCCAGTGAAGACACAGAGATAGACATATTGTGTAATTCTGATTTCGAATTTTCAAAGGAATTTAATAAATTGTCCATTTTCTCTTGTCCTTCATTATTCAATTCATTCGCTTCATTTGTAATTCCTTTGAGCGCTTTCGATTGCTCTGTCATTTGATTGATTTTGTCTCCTAATTTCCCTGATGAAACAGTTACTTGATCTGCGTTTTCACTTGATTGTGTGGCGCCTATAGCTATTTCTCGCACAGCATTTGTTACTTCTACACTGGAAGCATTCGTTTCTTCAGCAAGGGCGCTTAAGTGATGAGAACGATCTTCCACTTGTCTTGAAGATGATTGAACAACTCCAATGATTTTTTTCATTTCTTCAAGCATGTTATTGAAATGTTTTGCTAATTCACCAATTTCATCATGTCTCTTTGTATCGATATGTACAGTTAAATCGCCATGTGCAACTTTTTCCATAGAAGTACATAAGGAATAAATTGGTTTGATAATTTTTGAAATGCTGAAATACAGTACGAAAAAGATTGCGATTAAGATGATGAATGTAAATAAAATAATCATATTTTGAATGCTATTTGCTGTACTATGTAATTGTTTTACATTGTAAACAGCACCAACTGTCCATCCTAAAGTCGGAATTTTTTCATAAACAATCACATTTTCTCGATTATCAATTGTCGTTCTTAAAATATTTTTTTGATTTTCGTCATTTAAAATCTTTTCAACAAATTCTAGATTGCTTAAATTCTCCCCCGTTAGTGTCGGGTGAACAATAGCAACTCCCGAAGAATCGAAAATAATTGGATATCCTTCAAAGCCTAAATCGATTTTCGAGATTTCCTCTGTCAAACTTGATAGTAAAATATCTACTCCTAATACACCTAGAACTTTATTTCCTTCCACTACTGCTTTTGAACCTGCAATTGCGTATTCCCCGGTTGAAGCATCTACATACGGAGGGGACCATAACACTTCATTTGGGTTTGCAATTGCTTCAGTATACCATGAACGGGTATTTACATCTAAATCAAAAATTTCATCGAAATGTGGTTCAGTGATAATTTTATTTGCATCTGTAAAGTAAATGGACGAAGCAGAGTTGTAAATGTTTAAATATTTTTTTAATTGTTCCCGAAAAGCTTGATCAGCTTCATCATTAAACGTTGTTGAGTGATTATAATAATCTAATACACCTTGGTCTGAAGTCATTTTTAAAATGCTTTTTTCATAACCATCAATAAAAGTTGAAATGGAATGCGTTAATTCTTTAACTAATACATCACTTTGATCGATGACTGCATTTTCGGTTTTAGATGATATTAAGATGGAACTTGCTGTTGATAGGGAACCTAGACCAATTACAATGACGAGAAGTACTATCCCAATAATTTTCCATCGAATGGAAATTTTCATTTTTCAACCTCCAATTTACATATTATGACAATCTTTGGATGAAAGATTGTCGAATAAAGTAGTATTTACCGATTATATGAAACCATAAATTAATAAAAAATAATATACTACTTTATTCATATATTTTTTAATAAATTTTGGATATTTTGAAATTTCCCATCATATAATTGATAAAACTATCTTTTTGTTGCAAACATTTCAAAATCTTTACATAGAATTGAAAGGGTTGAATTTTGAGAATTTTTAGGATAATACTATCAGAATTGTCCAAGAATTTTTAACTATTAAATGATGAAAAAAGTTTTCAAATGTATAACTTTTTAACATTACCTCCGCAAAATTTTTATATAGTAATTGTATTTATTGCTTTAATTTGGTACATTATATTAGAAATAAATATTCGTTTTTCAAATAAAATCCGTTAATATAGCATTCGCTGAGAGCTATATCACCACCTAATGTCTTTAAAAGGAGAAGACGTTTATTGGTTTCATTGAATATCTGAAACGACAAAATATGTCGAATGTTGGTGGGAACTACTATTCAGCGTAAAGGCGTCCTCAATCGGGCATCTTTACGCTATTTTGTTGTAAGGAGGATGACTATGTCGCAACAAACAAACGATTTTACAAAATGGTATATCGACACAATACAAAAAGCAGATTTAATGGATTATACGCCGGTTCGTGGGTGTATCGCATTTAAACCGGATGGCTATGAACTTTGGGAACATATCCAGTCTGAAATGGATAAACGTTTTAAAGAAACGGGTCATCGTAATGCATATTTTCCAATGTTAATACCTGAATCTTTCTTCCAAAAAGAAAAAGATCATATTGAAGGTTTCTCTCCAGAACTACCATGGGTGACAGAAGCTGCCGGTGAAAAGCTAGAAGAACGTTTAGCACTTAGACCAACTTCAGAAACGATGATTGGTCATTTATATTCCAATTGGATTAAATCCTATCGTGATTTGCCAGTATTGATTAACCAATGGGCTAACGTTTTCCGTTGGGAAAAGAAGACCCTTCCATTTATTCGTACTTCTGAGTTTTTATGGCAGGAAGGTCATACAGCTCATGAAGATGAAGAAGATGCTCGCAAAGAAACAATGCAAATGCTTAATATTTATAAAGATGTTGTAGAAAATGTATTGGCCATCCCTGTGTATGATGGACAGAAAACACCGTCTGAACGTTTTGCAGGTGCTGTTGATACGTACTCCATCGAAGCAATGATGAAAGATGGTAAAGCCGTACAAGCAGGTACTAGTCACTATTTGGGAACAAAATTTGCTGAAGCGTTCAACATTAAATACTTAAACCGAGAAAATAAACACGTACACGTCCATACAACATCATGGGGAACATCTACTCGTTTAATCGGTTCTGTTATCATGGTTCATGGTGATGAAAAAGGATTAGTTTTACCGCCAAAAATTGCACCAACACAAGTAATTTTAATTCCTGTTGGACCATGGAAGAAAAATCCTGCAATCATTGAAAAATTAGATGAAATCTTTAAGGCTCTAAAAGATAAAGGGATTCGAGTACGATTAGATGATACTGATCAATCACCAGGATTTAAATTCAATGAGTGGGAGTTAAAAGGAGTACCTGTTCGCATCGAGCTAGGACCACGTGATTTAGAAAACAACCAAGCAATCTTAAAAGCTAGAGATGAAGACGAAAAAATCACAATTTCTCTCGATTCTGTTGTAGAAGTAGTAGAGAAAGAATTACAAACAATGCAAAAACGTCTATACGATAAAGCAAAAGCTTTCCGAGATGCAAATTCTCATTTGCATATTGATACGTTAGATCAATTAAAAGAACATATTGAAAATAGCGAGAAAAACGGAACAATTCCAGGATGGGTACTTGCAGGTTGGTGTGGTGATGATGCATGTGAAGCTAAAGTAAAAGAAAAAACAAAATTTACTTCACGCAATATTCCATTCAACCCACCAACAACGAAACACACTTGCATTCATTGTGGAAAAGAAGCAAAACATACAGTATGGTTCGGAAGAGCATATTAATTGCTTACGTAAGTAAAACGAGGCTGTTGAAAATTTACAGCCTCGTTTTTTAGTGCGCCTGGCATGGGTGTAATCTATAGGGTGTAAGTCCCGAACTGTGAAGGCAGAAGTAACAGTTAGCTTAACGCAAGGGTGTCCGTGGTGACGCGGAATCTGAAGGAATCCGGAGGCAAAAACGCCGGTTATTTTCTATTTAAACCTGGTTCTAAATAATCCATTGATAATATAACTAATCCTCGCACCAAATAACACACCAACTCAAATTAAAACACGTACTTCCTACAAAAGGTTGATCATATTTACCTGACTTATTTTTTTAAAAATTTAGAATAGGAGAAGTAAAATAAGTATATAAAAAAGCGAATTGAGAAACCGATGTGTTTTCCAATTCGCTTTTTATAATTAATTATTTATTGATGTTTCTTTTGGAATTCGTACATGAAATCGCGTAAAGCTATGCAAGCTTCTATTGGTACCGCATTATATGTAGATGCTCGACAACCACCTACAGAGCGGTGGCCGTTTAACCCGACAAAACCAGCAGCTTTTGCTTCAGCTAAAAATTGCTTTTCTAATTCCTCATCAGCTAATCGGAACGTAATATTCATGAGAGAACGGCTATTTGGTTCCGCATGTCCTTTATAAAATCCATTGCTTTCATCAATAACATCATAGATATATTTTGCTTTTTCTTCGTTGCGTTTCTGAATTGTCTCAAGTCCGCCTTGATTTTCAACCCAGTTTAAAACTTCTCCTAACATGTAAATACCAAATGTTGGAGGAGTATTATATAAAGAATTTTTATCCACATGTGTTTTATATTTTAACATAGTCGGTATTTCTGAATTTGCTTGTTCAATTAAATCTTTGCGAATGATGACTACCGTCACACCAGAAGGTCCTAAATTCTTTTGAGCACCTGCATAAATAATGCCAAACTGATTCACATCGATCGGGCGAGATAAAATGTCGCTTGACATATCTGCAATTAATGGAACATCTCCTGTATTCGGGAATTCTTTCCATTGTGTTCCATAAATTGTATTGTTGGATGTAAGGTGAACATATGCATCGCTTGCATTAAATTGAATATCTTCAATACTTGGAATATTTCGATATTCATTGTCTTTCGTACTAGACGCTACCACTGCATTTCCGAATAGTGTTGCCTCTTTCAAAGCTTTTTCTGACCAAGATCCTGTTAAAATATAGCTAGCTGTTTTGTCTTTTGTTAAGAAGTTCATTGGAATCATCGAGAATTGAAGACTTGCTCCACCTTGTAAAAAGAGAATTTCGTAATTATCAGGTATGGAAAGAAGCTTTTTCAAACGGTTGATTGCATTGTTATGAACTTCATCGTAATCTTTACTTCGATGGCTCATTTCCATAATGGACATGCCAGACCCGTTAAAGTTTACTAGTTCTTGTTGTGCTTTTTCTAATACTTCTAGGGGTAATGCTGAAGGTCCTGCATTAAAATTGTATGCACGTTTGTTTGTACTCACGATAAACACTCCTTGAAATTGCAATATAGTTTGATTATATACTCTTTTCCATAAAATCGAACAATATTTTTATAAGAAATAGTGAAATATTCCGATAATCATAAAATTTATGTTAAATTGATAAAAATTCTGCAATTTCGAAATTCATTTTCTGCTATGTTATTTTTCTTTTACGAATATATAAAGGAGCAATTTACATGACTAGTTATTATGAAAAAAATAAAAATCATTACATGAAGAAATTAAAAGAATTTGCGCCCGAACAGTTTAAAGCCTTTTCTAGATTTGATGGAACGGTTTTTAAACCAGGGGCATTATCGAAAAAAGAAAAGGAAATCATTGCAGTCGCCATTGCCCATGTCACAAAATGTCCCTATTGTATAGATGTTCATACAAAAAAAGCAAAGATTGCAGGAGCATGTCAAGAAGAACTTATAGAGGCAATATTTGTTGTAATGGCAGTTGAAGCAGAGACAACCTTAAATCAACATGAACATGCTTTGATTGATAAAACAGAGTCATTCAAAGCGAAACTTCAACCATACTTTAATTTTTCTCAAGTTGTCATGGGAAAAGGTTTTTTAACTGATGGATTTAAAGAACTGCTTGCTATCGCAGTTGCTCATGCAATCCACTGTACACATAGCATCAATTCCCACACAAATAATGCAATGAAACTAGGGGTGTCAGAGGAACAAATTGCTGAAGCAATATTAGTTACAGCGGCTTTAAAAGCAGGAAGTGCATATGCACATTTACTGCATATTTACGAAAGTTATAACGATTAATAAAGTAGTGAAAGGCATCACAATATACAATTTAATCACTAAATAGAAGATAATGGAGATAATATGTTTAGCGTGCCATATAACGTGATAAGAAAATGATATGAGACTCTACACATTTTTCTAATGTAGAGTCTCTTTTTGTAGATTATTGCAAGTTCATAAAAAATTTAAAATTTTTGTATTAGAAATGTAGCATGTGAAATTTATCTTATAAATAATGATAAAAATTCTATTGTTTTATTTCATGACCTATGAAAGAAATCAAAGGAAAGTAGGGGGGATTGCTGTGACTATTATTGTATCTATACTCTTTTATGTTATTCCTGCATTATTAATCATTTGGTTTATGGTGAGTGTGGTTTCTGCATTAAGGCATAAAAATAAAATATTAGAAGCAATTTTAGAAGAAATAAAAAAGAAGAACTAATCAATTTTAATTTATAGTAAAATTATAGCTCATGAATGATAAACTATTTTTATAAATAAAATGTTAAAGGGTTGGGAGCATGTGTTTAATACATTTTCATTATCAAGAACATCCTATTTACAAATTAATTGTTGTAGCAAATCGGGATGAGTTTTATGATCGCCCGGCAAAACCTGCACATTTTTGGGAAGACGAACCAGATATTTTGGCGGGTAGAGATCTACTTCAAATGGGTACATGGCTCGGAGTATCTAGAAATGGTCGTTTTGCAGCTATTACGAATTATCGTGATCCGAGTTTACCTGCAAAGCCTCGTTCACGCGGAGAAATTGTACGAAATTTTTTGAAGGATGCGAGACATCCAAAAGATTTTGTAGATGAATTAGTAACAACTAAAGATTATTACGGTGGATATAATGTCATTGTTTGGCATGAGGATCATTTATTGCACTATAATAATATCTTTAATGAAATAAATGAAATACAACCTGGGACGCATAGCATCAGTAATCATACATTAAATACTCCGTGGCCAAAAGTTGTTAAAGGAAGGGCACGCTTAGCAGAATATATACAAAATAATACTGGAAAATTAAATATCGATGAATTATTTGAAATTGTCATGGACCGTGAAATCGCTCCAGATGAGCAGTTACCAAATACAGGTGTTGGGTTAGAGATGGAAAGAAATTTATCCTCTGCATTTATTAAATTACCCCATTATGGCACTCGTTGTTCAACCGTCTTATTAATAGATGAGGATTGGAATATAACTTTTGTGGAACGAACATTTGATAAAGGTAATTTTCTTTTCGAAAAAAATTTTCATATTAAAATAGAAAAAATTTAAATATTAATCTATGCACTTGTACCTATCCCATTCATCGTTTCCACATAAACTGGAGTATCGAATGATGAGGGAGGGATATCCATGGGCTATTACGGAGGATGCTATGGTGGCCATTATGGAAATAACTTTGCTTTATTAGTAGTATTATTTATCCTACTTATTATTGTTGGTACACATTTCAAACGTTGGTGTTAATTTTGTAAGAAAGACTGATTCTAAAGAATTTTCACTTTAGAATCAGTTTTTTTATTTCTAAGGAACTTTTAATCAATTAAGGTTAAGAATAAATAGAAAATATTCATTTGATTATTTTGAAATTTCAATAAAGTATCTATTTACATACCTTGTTCTTATTTTGCAAAATAGAAGTAAAGGAGAGTGAACAATGGAACTTAATTTACAAGGTAAAGTTGCCGTCGTCACAGGAGCAAGTAAAGGAATTGGTCTACATACTGCACTTCAATTAGTTAAAGAAGGAGCGAATGTTGCCATATGCGCTCGAAACAAATCTTCATTGGAAGAAGCAAAAACAATGATAAAAAAGGAAACGGGAAAAGAAGTGCTTGCCATTGTTGCGGACGTTACGAAAGAAGAGGATTGTAAACGCTTAATTGAAGAAACTGTTAAGCAATTTGGCAAATTAAATATTTTGGTGAATAATGCTGGTACTTCTGCTGCCTATTCTTTTGAAGAAGTAGACACTGAACTTTGGGTTGCTGACTTAAATTTAAAATTGTTTGGTGCAATTCATTGTTCAAAATATGCACTTCCATATTTAAAGGAATATGGTGGCTCAATCGTAAACGTTACTGCGTCAATCGCAAAAACTCCAAGTGAAAATAGCCTTCCAACTACTGTTAGTCGTTCAGCAGGGTTTGCATTGACAAAAGCAATGAGTAAAGATTTAGGAAAATATAATATTCGAGTTAACACAGTATGTATCGGGCTTATTCGAAGTAGGCAAATTGAAGAAAAATGGAAAAGAGAAATGCCAAATTCTTCATGGGAGGAATATTCTAAAGAAATTGGAAAATCGATTCCTCTTGGTAGAATTGGCGAAACAGATGAAGCAGCAAAAGTTATTACATTTCTTGTTTCTGATGCAGCTTCTTATGTAACGGGCACTTCCATAAATATTGACGGTGGTTCAGGAGGAACATTATAAACCTTGTTCTAGAGGCAATCACTAGTAGAAAAGTGGGGAGAAATATGGGAATGTATGATGAACAATTATCTTATTTAGAAAAGCCAAAATTAGAAGAAATACCACCAGAATTACAAGAATATTTTGAAGAGAACATCAAAAAGCAAGAAGAAAAATTAGGAGTAGTAAACAACTTATTTAAAGTTTTGCCGTTAAATGCGATTCAATTTAAAGCCTTTTTAGATTTTAAATATTCGTTGTTTAATACGAAAAATACGTATTTAGATTTAATTGATAAAGAAATGATAGGTCTTGTTGTATCATCGGTGAACTGTTGCAACTATTGCTTGACAACTCATAGCGATACGTTACGAAGACTAACAAACGATCCAGTTTGGGTAGACACGTTAACGTATAATTACCGCAGTGCAAAATTAACAGAAAAACAAAGAGCATTATGTGACTACGCTTTCCGTGCAACGAAATATCCAGACGAAATCACAACAAAAGAAGTAGATTTGTTGAGAGAAGTAGGGTTTAACGACCATGAGATTTTAGAAGCGGCTTTTGTGGTAGGTTTCTTTAATTACACCAATCGTTGGGTAAGTACAATTGGCGCAATTCCAAATCCCAAACATAATCAAAACAATCGCTAATCATTCGTAAACCACGTTCAATCAAGAACGTGGTTTTTTGAGCGCATCTTGTCCAATTAACAATTATATTGCTTTGGTTAACGAAATGAAACTTTCGTAATTCTTTAATCGTATGATTACTGTAGAAGTTAGTGTAAACTGTAAATGAAAGAGTAACATACATACATTGAAGAACGGAGGAAAGCCATGTCAGAAATGAAAAACCCTTTATTTGAAGATTTAGATGCAAAATTGAAACAAGAAAACCACGAAATTGTTGAAGCTCCTCCTCAGCTTGTAACAGAAGAAGAAAAGTCACAATTGCGTAAAAGACAGATTGAGTTAAAAAAAGATCCAGCCGTTCGTACTCTTGCTGAAAAAATAGACTGGAAAAATCAAATAGCGGTTTTAGAATTCGGGAAGGAAACCGCCAATGCCATTTCTAAGTTTTCCGATCGGATGCTTGCTTCCATCAAACAAAGTAAATTAGAAAAATCTAGTGAGCTCATCAATCATTTAAATAAAATCATGTCTCGTTTTGATCCGGAAGATTTCAAAGAAGAGAAGAAAGGTTTTCTATCTCGTCTGTTTGGAAAGGGAAAAGAGCAACTTCAAAAAATATTATCGAAATACGATACAATGAATAAAGAAATTGATGTCATTTATCAAGAAATTACGAAATACGAACAGGAAATAAAAAAAAATACGCTCGAACTTGAACAAATGTACGAACAAAACCTTGAATATTTTAAAAGTTTAAGCGAACATATCGCAGCGATTGAAGTAAAACTGGAAGATTTAAAACCGGAACTTTCAAAATTAGAAATGCGAGCAAATGAAGGGGATCAAGAAGCAATTATGGATCTCGAATCCTTACAGCGAGCTATCGAATTGTTAGAACAGCGGCGCTATGATTTAGAGATGGCACAACAAGTTTCTTTCCAAGCAGCTCCGCAAATCCGATTAATGCAACAAGGCAATAATCATTTGATTGCAAAAATTAATTCCGCATTTGTAACAACAATCCCAATTTTTAAACAAGGTTTAATCCATGCAGTAACCATTCAACGTCAAAAATTAGTTTCTGACTCTATGCAAGAGCTAGATAAACGAACAAATGAAATGTTGTTGAGAAATGCGGAAAACATTCGTCGTAACAGTGTGGAAATTGCTAGAACTGCAAGCCAACCAAGTATTAAAATTGAAACGATTGAAAATACATGGAAAACAATTTTAGCCGGAATTGAAGAAACGAAACAAATTCAAGCGGAAACAATTCAAAGCCGCGAAGAAGGGAGAAAACGAATTGAACAGCTTCAACTTGAATATGAAAAGTTAAAGAAGATGTAATGAAATAAAAAAACTGCACCTCTTTGCAAGCATTATGCTGCCTTAATAGGGGTGCAGTCATTTATTATGATTTAATATCCAAATCTTCTTTGTAGAGGGAAGCACCTTGGGTTAGGATTTTCAGGTCTACCACATTGCTGAGATGTTTGATAATATTCATTCACTTCTGAACACGTTCTTGGATAATAGTGTTGATGATGATAGATATGTCGATTTACTGTTGTTGTGTGCACTGGATGGAAATGAGGAACTATTGTATTAAATACATTCGTTTTCACAACTTCTTGAGTTGGCGAAACTTGAGCAGGTGCAATTTGTGTTGGCATTACATTTGGTGGACAACAAATAGGTTGCGGTCTCATATGATGATGTTGATGTCTTCGATTAAACATTTATTTTCACCTCCTTAATAGTTATTTATTCATCCATAACATATGGAAGATTTAAAAAATAAACTAGATTAATACCTATGATGAACAAATAAAATTTTGAAATGAAAATTATATTTATTATCAGATAGCTAGATTGAAAGAGTTTTAAAATTTTCTTCTTTGCTAATTTTGATGGATAGTAGTCATTATTGTGACATAGTGCAGCATACTCCAACTATTTATGTTGATTGAATTAGAATTTCATTGTACAATCAAATCATAGTAATCCAATAAGAAATATAAGGAAAAGGGTTGATCCTCTATGTCCACCTTATTACCAAACACTATCCGTTATTTAAATGAAACGAATCGCCAAGTTCCGTTATACACAATGAATCCAATTGAAGAAAGATCTAGAAGGGAAAAATTTTTAAGAACAAAATGTACTGAGGGTTTAAGCAATGTAACGAAAAAAGATGTTTCAATTACGGTTAGAGATGGTCATTCAATCACGTTACGAATCTACACACCGAAAGGGAAAGGGCCATTTCCAATTATTGTTTACTATCATGGAGGAGGATGGGTGTTAAATAGCATTGAAACGTGCAATGAAACCTGTGAATTGTTAGCAGAAATAACGAAATCAATTGTGGTTTCAGTCAATTATCGTTTAGCTCCTGAATTTAAATTTCCAACGCCCGTTTTTGATGCTTATGATGCTTTTCTTTGGACAGTTGAAAATAAAAAATTTTTGAATGGAACCAATCAAATTTTAGTAGCAGGAGATAGTGCCGGAGGAAATTTAGCAACTGTCGTCACTTTATTAAACAGAGATTTACAAGGTTCTACAATTCATGCTCAAATAGTATTATATCCTGTAACAGATTTGACGTTCAGCACTGCATCCTATGAAGAA
Source organism: Ureibacillus sp. FSL W8-0352 (assembly GCF_038004345.1). Classification (NCBI taxonomy): domain Bacteria; kingdom Bacillati; phylum Bacillota; class Bacilli; order Caryophanales; family Caryophanaceae; genus Ureibacillus; species Ureibacillus sp. FSL W8-0352. The sequence continues at coordinate 716,034 of NZ_JBBOQT010000001.1, forward strand.
TTTGCAGTTGGATATGATCTTTTAAAAGAAGATATGGCGTGGTTTAAACAACATTATTTAAACAATGAAGATGAAACATATCACCAATATGTCTCTCCATTACTAGCTAAAGACTTGACGAACTTGCCCTCCGCTTTTATTATCGTTGCTGAAATGATGTATTGAGGGATGAAGGGATTGCCTATGCAAAGAAATTGGAGGATTCAGGGGAAAAAGTCAAACTAAGAATCGCTCGGGGACTTGTGCATAGTTATTTCACAAAAAATGAATATTTCCAAAGGCAAATAAAAGCTTTTCATTTCATCACTTACTTCACCAAATGAATAAACACTTCACGATGACTAACTGAATCAAGTTAGTCATTTTTTACTTTTTAAATTTATCAACTATACAGAAACGTTATGAATAAACTATTCCCTCTAGATAACGAATTGTATTCGTTTGATATTACATTTACTTCATTATTTTACATCGCTATAATTTGTATGTAAGTTAATTCATATCATTGAAAGGTTGATTATCAATATGTCTGAAGAAAGAAAAGGCATGATCAGTGCCATGGCAGCGTATATCATTTGGGGATTCTTTCCTGTTTATTGGAAGTTATTAGAACACGTCAATAGCATTGAAATATTATTAAATCGCATTATTTGGTCGTTTATTTTTACAACTATTTTTATATTCATTATTGGTCAAAAAAGTAAACTTATTGAAGATTTGAAATGGCTATGGCAAGAAAAAAAGACATTTTTCTTACTTTTACTAGCATCCTTTGTCATTTCATGTAACTGGTTCCTATATATTTGGGCAGTAACAAATGAGCATGTAGTCGAAACAAGCTTAGGATATTATATAAATCCATTAATCACCGTATTGTTTGGCCTATTCCTTTTTAAAGAACAATTGTCTAAAGCTCAAATCACAGCTGTTTTTATAGCATTTATCGGAGTGGCATTGATGACAATTCGTTACGGGAAAATCCCTTGGGTTGCATTGGGGATTGCTTGTTCATTTGCCGTTTACGGTGCATTAAAGAAAAAAATTCAGCTCGATGCAACAAGGGGATTAGCAATTGAAACATTGTTTATTTTGCCTTTCGCACTAGTTTATTACGGTTTTCTTATGTTTACTAACAATACGTCATTTTTGCAATTCGATTGGAAAACAGATGTGTTTCTTATGTTAGGGGGATTGGTAACCGCTTACCCGTTGATTTTATTTGCAAAAGGGGCTCAAGCTTTACCACAATCTATATTAGGCTTCATCCAGTACTTTTCTCCAACTATTATTTTAATTTTGGGAACCATTGTTTATAAAGAACCCTTTACAAACATAGAGTTGATTTCTTTTAGTTTTATATGGCTAGCTATATTACTCTTTAGTTTATCTACGGTTATGGAAAATCGAAAAAAACGTAAATTAGCCTAAAAGGATTTATTTATTTTTTATCGAATTACCATAATGAAGCGTAGATTGGGAATATTTCGATTTTTTTGTTTTTTAGCTATTTGGAGGGGATTGGTTCATGTTCATAAAAGTTGGGGATCGAGAATATCCTTTTCATCGCATTCGAATTGAACTGATTGAAACCGGCATTCAGGAACAATTTCGTTTGTTTGACAAAAAAACAATTCGTGAACTACTTCAACATAGACGATACGAACATTTAAAAGAAAAGGTTATCAAGGAATATACTGAACTTTTAGATGTTCCGGCTGGAATCGCTATTTATCAGATGAAAAAAAATCATGACCCCTTTTACAAAGAATTTTTAAATAAATATGGAGATTTAACTTATTGTCAATTTATTGTTAAAGGCAACGATTCTTTGCTAAGTAAAAAAGGTGTTTATTTAGTGATTAAGAATGATGAACTAGTTTTTGCAGGGATTTGTAACAATACATTTAAATTAAGATTTAATCAACATATTGGAAATATCTCTCCTAAATCGTGCTTTCGAGATGGCACCGCAACTCATTGTCATATTAATGCCAATATTGCTGAACATATAAGAGATTCTACTATTTATTTTCAAATATGTTCGTTAACTGATTTAAATGAAATGAAGCGATTGAAAAATTGGATCATCGATCGTTTTGAACCCCAATGGAACTTAAGATTTGGAAGCGATGTTAATTATTCTTATAATAATAAATAAACAAAATTTTTTCAGCATATATTATTTATAATAATCATTAACGATGCATCAACATCATGTGTTATTATTTGTTAATAATTTTTCAATTTTTAAATTAGTACTTTTTAAGCAACATTTGATATGATAGAAACATCAATTGCTAAGGAGAGACAAAGATGGCAACAAATATTAATATATTATTTGCCTTTGGTGCAGGATTTTTAAGCTTCATATCTCCATGCACATTGCCGTTATATCCCGCATTTTTATCGTACATAACAGGTATGAGTTATGATGAAATTAAAAATGATAAAGGCATGTTGCAAAAAAGAGCAATTCTTCATACGCTCTTTTTCTTACTAGGATTTTCAATTATTTTCGTCGTTCTAGGTTTTGGTGCAAGATTATTATCAATTGAAAACTTTTTTATTAATTATCAAGATTTAATACGCCAAATTGGTGCTATATTAATTGTTCTTTTCGGACTAATGATCGTTGGATGGCTAAATATCGACTTTTTAATGAAAGATCGAAAAATACAATTTAAAAATAGACCTTCAGGCTACTTAGGTTCATCATTGATTGGCCTTGCCTTTGCTGCAGGATGGACACCATGTACAGGACCGATTTTGGCAGCAATTTTTGCTCTTGCTATGACAAATCCAAATTCGGCAATGGGGTACATGATTGCTTATGTTTTAGGTTTTTCAATTCCGTTTTTTATTCTATCATTCTTCATTTCAAGAATTGGTTGGCTACGAAAATATAGCAATAAAATTGTAAAAATCGGTGGCTACGTAATGATCGCTGTTGGAATATTATTATTCTTCGATGGCATGAATATAATTATTAGAATTTTATCGCCTATATTTGACGGTTTCACTGGTTTCTAGAATGCTGATGAAATAAAGGAGATTTGTCAATGCCTTCTGTATTAATTGTGGATGACGCATTATTTATGAGAACAACAGTAAGAAAACTATTTGTTGAATGGGGTTTTGATGTAGTAGGAGAGGCCACTAACGGTGAAGAAGCCGTAAAACTATTTCACCTCCATCAACCGGACTTAGTGACAATGGATGTGACGATGCCCATCATGTCTGGTATTGAAGCATCTAGAGAAATTCTAAGTAACTTTCCAAACGCTAACATTATTATGGTTACCGCATTAGGACAACAACGCTTGATTGTTGAAGCCCTTGAAATAGGGGTAAAAGATTTTATTACCAAACCATTCGATGCAGCACAATTAAAAATGATTGTTAATAAAGTCTTAGATACATATGAATTATAATAATGTGGTATTATTATGAAGGTACTGCCTGTTAACAGGCAGTTTTTTTAGGCAAATGTGTTGAAGTTGTAATTTCTTCGAGGAGGGATTATATGTTAGAAGCAATACCTTCTCGCTATATTATTATTGCGAGTACGTTAATGGCAATATTTATGGGGACTTTCATCATGATGATGAGATTGCGTTCGCAAAAGAAACCGGTTAATGCAAAAAAAATCCTTATACCGCCCATTGCTATGTCTACGGGTGCATTAATGTTTATATTCGAGGAGTTCCGTGTACCTCCTCTTCAAATATTGGAAGCTGTTATAGTAGGAATTATTTTTTCTATTGTTTTAATTACAACTTCCAAATTTGAAATTCGTAACAATGAAATTTATATGAAACGCTCCAAAGCATTTTTTATTATTTTGGTAAGCTTGTTATTGATACGAATTGCTGGAAAAATTGTATTAACCGATTCTTTTGATCCTGGAGAATTAGCGGGCATGTTTTGGATACTTGCCTTTGCCATGCTCTGGCCATGGCGCATTGCCATGTTCATTCAGTATAAGAAAATCGAAAAATCAAACTTAGTAAACTAAGTAATAGGAAAGGGACCCTGTAGAACGAGAAGGCTCGTTTCCGATCCTTAGAAAGCGTTTCGGAACGGAAATCAATAAAAACATCATTTTCTCTTTTGAGAAAATGATGTTTTTTAGTTTGGTTCCAGCTCATTTTTATACTTCATTATTTGTTCAAAGTTTAATGATGGCTTGTACTATGATAAGGGTATTAAATATCCATCATTTTTTGCTTTCCGCAAAATATTTTTCATAAGGCGTTACATCAATATTCATTTCAGCTAATTTTTTACGCAAAAACTTGTGATCTCTTTTCGGAGTTGCAATAATATAGCCTCGAATAATTAATTCTTGCGTAATGGTTTTGGCATGCTCTTTTAATGCAAGTTCGCCAATTTTTCCAGCAATCGACTCCTTAGCTTGCTGTCTAAATAATTCGGGAACTGGACTAACAAGTTCATTTAACAATTGCTTTGATTCGTCATTCCATAAATGCAGAGTCTTCTTGATATAGTAATCTTGCCAATCTAAATCTGATTTTCCATCCTTTTTTGGCAATGATTTTAAAAACTTTCGGAACATAAAAAACCCGCCAATGGCCATTAATACAACCATTACAAAACTCCAAAAAACGAGAAACCACATTAACCAACCTTCCAATTTGTTCACCTCTTTTTCCTCTCTAAAACATTATAACAAGGTAAAAAATTTTTTCATTAAGGTTGTCTCTATTTTTTTATGAATTCGATATATGGATAAGTGAAAGGGGGGATAAGTAATGGCAAACTTAACGTTTGAAAATGCAACATTAAAAATCGTTTATGAGACGGGGATTGATGAATATGGTGATGTTGTCTACTCTTCTAGATCTTACAAAAATGTGCGCTCGAATGTAACAGCAGAACAATTAGCAGCTGTTGTACAAGCATTCATTCAACTATCCAATTATCCAGTCGTTCATGCAACTTTGTCTACAACAGAAAAAATCGATTTATAATGAAGGAGGTAACATGTCATGACATCAGTGCTTGAAATGAAATTTGAGGCAGCTAATGGAAAGATTTTAACCCTCTCATTGAACGACCCAAAACCAAATTTAACTTCAACAGATGTATCCAATGCTATGCAAATGATAATTAATCAAGATGTTTTTCATTTGGATGGAGCACCACTTGCGGGCGTTAAACAAGCACGGCTGATTGATAAAACGATAACAGATATTCTTTAATTTTCATGAAAATCGGCAAAGTCCTTACTGGATTTTGTCGATTTTTCTAATCAATATATTAAAAAAGGGGATTATATAGATGGAACAATGGATCACATTAATTCAAGAACTTGGTTTTCCTATTATCATTTCTTTTTATTTGTTACATCGAATCGAAGCTAAGCTTGAAGCCATTTATTCTGTTCTCGTATCATTGAAAAACATCAATGGGGAAAAAGTATTTGAACGATAGAAAGTGAAAAATATTTCACAAATTTGTTAAAAACCTTTCAAGCGGAAAAGCTTTTACTATTATACTACTTTCCTATATGATAAACATAGTATTCCAAGGGAGTTGAGGCTTTATGAAGATTATAAAAAAAAGGAATTTTATTATTATTTCTATCATGTTGTTTGTTAGTATAGTGTTAAGTGCTTGTAGCAATTATAATTTTAAACCGACAATCGAGTACCAAATTGAAGATTTTAAGATGATTGACCATCGAGGAGAAACTGTTACATTAGACAGCTTAAAGGGACAACCTTGGATTGCTATGTTTATTTTTACAAATTGTAACACGATTTGTCAGCCAATGACGTTAAATATGTCAATCGTACAAGAAAAATTAAAAGAAAAAGGATTAGAGGACTATAAAATCGTTGGGTTTTCAGTAGACCCAGCAAGAGACACTCCTGAAGTGCTTTCGAAGTATTTAAAATTCTTTACTGTACCCGATGAATCAAAATGGCATTTACTAACTGGTTATGATCAAAAATTCATCGAGCAATTTGCATTAAAATCGTTTAAAACTCTAGTAAAAATGCCTGAAGACGGCGATCAAGTAATCCATGGTTCCTCTTTTTATTTGGTTGACGAAAATGGTGTAGCTGTAAAATTATATACGGGTTATTCAGAAGAGGAAAATTCCGGTCAAGCTGTCCCATATGATGAAATAGCAATCGACATGGAGACACTAATTAACAACATGAAAAAGAAGTAATTAAAATTAACCATTAAAAACTCTTGAAAAATTATCTTACGCACAAAACAGATAAAGAAAACCGAACTATTCCGCATCATTTTTTCAAGAATTGAATAGTTCGGTTTTTTGTTGAGTAAAAATTTATTGTTCTTCTCTTAATTGATTAAATACTTGTTTTAAATCTGCAATAATATCTTCTGCATTTTCTAAACCTACTGAAAAACGTAGCAAACAATCATCAACTCCTCGAGCAACACGCTCTTCATAAGGAATGTCAGCATGTGTTTGGGTAGCAGGGTAAGTAATAAAGCTTTCTGGACCGCCTAAACTCTCAGCAAAAGTAATCAGCTTCATTTTTTTTAAAAAAGGATTTACTAAATCCGCATTTTGTAATTTAAATGAAAGCATTCCGCCTTTACCTGTATATAACACATCCGTTACTAAAGGTTCTTCTTTCAAAAATTTAACGACTCTTTTTGCGTTTTCATCATGTTGTTTCATTCGTAGATGCAGTGTTTTTAATCCACGTATTACTAACCAACTATCAAAAGGAGAAAGTACAAGACCTATACTATTTTGATTATATGCTAATTTTTCGCTTAACTCTTTTCCTTTTGAAACAACAAGACCAGCTAATGTATCATTATGTCCAGCAATATATTTTGTACCACTATGCATTACTATATCGGCACCATGTTCTATAGGGCGTTGAAAATAAGGCGAGTAGAACGTATTATCAACAATAAACATTAAATTATGTTTTTTACAAATTTGATTGAAGTAATCTAAATCAAATTCAATCATTAGCGGATTTGTAGGAGTTTCAAGGAAAATGGCTTTTGTTTTTTCATTAATCAACTCTTCTACTTGTTCCGCATTAGAAAAATAAACAGGTCGAATATTATACAACTCGTTATATGAATTCAATAAACGATAAGTGCCTCCATACACATCTTCCGGCAAAATAATTTCATCACCAGGTTTAAATATTGAAAGAATTAATTGGATAGCGGCCATTCCGGAACTACAGGCAAATCCTGCATCTCCACCTTCCAATTCTGCAATTCCATTTTCCAAAATTTCCCGAGTTGGATTTTTTGTGCGAATATAATCATAACCTGTTGATTCTCCAATCCCGGTGTGTTTGTATGCTGTAGATAGATAGATTGGGGGATTTACAGCTCCAGTTCTAGGGTCACTTTGATTTCCTAATTGAACTAATTTTGTTTCGATTGAATTTTTCGTCATATCTGTCACTCTTTCCTTGAAAATACTAAATAATTTTAGTTATCTAACAATTTAACATGGTCTAAATTTAAAAACAATAGTTTCAGAAATTAACATGATTTTTCTTAGTTATTTAATAGAATTAATTAAATATTTATAAATTTTGTATTCTATCTTTCATCAAACTTTAATGGTTTTTTAAAATTAATTTTTATTATATTTTTAGGATATAATCATTATTTAGGGGAGAAAAAACAACATTATGATTTAGGGGGAAATTATGTCGAAAAAGAAGAAAAAGAAAAGAACATTAATAAGCCCCGGAATGAAGCTATTCCTCATTATATTACTCATTCCTGCATCTATAATCATATATTCCATTGCATATTTAGCTTGGGAAGATTTAAAATCACTATCTTTATTTAATTCTAATGAAACAACTGAAATTGAAAAAATACAAGAGGACTTTGATTTAAAAATTCCAGCAGAATATATACCAATTTATATGAAAGCTGGTGAACAATATAATGTTCCTTGGACATTACTTGCTGCACATCATCGAGTTGAAACGAGATTTTCAACAATGAACACATTAATTTCACCCGTAGGAGCAGAAGGCCATATGCAATTTATGCCATGTACATTTGTAGGATGGAGTCATCCAACTTGTGATGGACTTGGGAAGGGAAATATTCCGGAATCAGAAAAAACCGATCCGAAAGTCATAGAAAAATATGGCGGCTATGGAGTTGATGCAAACGGGGATGGGGTGGCAGATCCATTTGATATTGAAGATGCAATATTTAGTGCTGCCAATTTTTTATCTCAAGCCGGGGTAAGGGAAGGGAAAATGGAAAAAGCGATTTATCATTATAACCATAGCAATGATTATGTGAAGAAAATTTTATATTATTATGAGCAATATGAGCGTGTTAGTCCTCTTTTAGAAAAAGAAGTGATAACAGCCACAAATAGTAATTCAAGCTAAAAAAGTGGTCCATAGTAAAATGATCATCCCTGTATTGGATGATCATTTTACAAGTGAATCAGTATTTTAATCCGTCGCTTTTCTAAACCCTTTCATGATTAGACTTACAATAAATACTAATACAACGGATCCAATCAAAGCTGGAAATACATAAAAGTTTGAAACTTCCCAGCCCCAGTTTCCTAAAAATGCACTACCGATCCATGATCCAACAATGCCGGCTACAATATTTCCGATAATACCACCAGGGATATCTTTGCCGACAATAACCCCAGCCAGCCATCCAATTACTCCACCAATAACTAAATACCAAATAAAATTCATGAATAATTCCACTCCTTTTATGATGCATCTTCATTATGTTAGTGTGCTCAAATGCTTTTGAGATATGCAAACAAACTAGTCTAAATGAAATAACGAAAAAATATTTTTTGAATATTTTGCAAAATGATGAAAAATGTCATATAATGTTCACAAAGAAGACAAAATTAACGGGGGATGGGGTGGATCTATATGAATATGACAAGAAATTTAGATCGACAGGGGATTATATTTGCTATCATTCACACAATCGTATTTTTCAATTTAGCAATCGATTTTGCGATTGTTCCAATAGGTTAATAGAAAAGGGAGGAGTCTGAAAAGTCTTTTGAGGCACTTCCCCTTCGTCTGGTGCTAACGCTTTCATGATGAGGGATAGTTGGATGTGACGACCACAAGAGCAAAAAAACATTAAAATATTGATTTGATTATTTAAACCTGACCAATAAGTTAACTTATTGGTCGGGTCTTTTTTTGTTTTTCATTGAAGAAGTTCTTTTTACACCACTTTTCGCGAATTACTCAAAATGAAATCCGATTATTATTCCCAATAATAATTGTTGGATCTAAAAAATTTTAATTTTATTAAATTCAGAAAAAAAATGAAAGTATAAGAATAATTCCAACAAAACGTAGAAAGAAAACGTTTGCAATAAAATTGAATTTTTAAAATTTTATAAAAAATTTAAAAAATACGGTTGACGAAAGGGTCATTTATGTACTATTATGACAACAATTTCACCGACACTTTTTCAAAAGAACTTGAAAAAATATTATAACCATCAGTCGGAGAAATGATTATTACCCGTTATCGCTACATTGGAAATATTAGTATTTGTGAGGGGCGTTTGAGAGTATGAGAAGTGATATGATTAAAGTAGGAGTTGATCGTGCTCCTCACCGTAGCTTGCTATATGCTACGGGGAAAGTAAAACCTAAAGACTTAGGTAAACCATTTATCGGTGTTTGTAACTCTTACATCGATATTATTCCTGGTCACGTACACTTACGTGAATTTGCTGAAGAAGTTAAAGAGGCAATCATTGAAGCAGGAGGAATTCCATTTGAATTCAATACAATTGGTGTTGATGATGGAATTGCGATGGGTCATATCGGAATGCGCTACTCTTTACCTAGCCGTGAACTCATTGCTGATTCTGCTGAAACAGTGATTAATGCTCACTGGTTTGATGGCGTCTATTTCATTCCAAACTGTGACAAAATCACGCCTGGAATGTTAATGGCTGCAGTTCGCACAAACGTTCCTTCAATATTTGTTTCCGGTGGACCAATGGAAGCGGGAAGAAGTTCTACAGGAAAACAACTTTCATTATCTTCAGTATTTGAAGGAGTAGGTGCGTATAAGTCAGGTCAAATGACTGAAGAAGAATTTAAAGATATTGAAATGAATGCTTGCCCAACTTGCGGATCTTGTTCAGGAATGTTTACGGCAAATTCTATGAACTGTTTAATGGAAATGCTCGGAGTTACTCTTCCCGGCAACGGTACAATCGTTGCTACGAGTGAACAAAGAAAAGAACTTATTCGTGAAGCAGCAAGACATTTAATTCGCATGATTGAAGAAGATATTCGTCCTCGCGACATCATTACAAAAGAAGCAATTGACGATGCTTTTGCTTTAGACATGGCTATGGGCGGTTCTACAAATACGGTATTACATACGTTAGCCATTGCTAATGAAGCGGGAATTGATTATAACTTAGAAGACATTAATAAAATTGCTGAACGTGTTCCATATATTGCAAAAATCATGCCAGCATCCGATATTTCGATGGATGACATCAATAAAGCTGGTGGAGTAAGTGCCATCATAAACGAATTAACAAAAATCCCTGGCTGCATTCATCCAAATCGTCCTACAGTTGCAGGCAAAACAATAGGTGAACTAGTTCAAGGCTATGAAATAACAAATACAAATGTAATTCGAACGAAAGATAACCCATATAGTCCGGTTGGCGGTTTATCAATTCTATATGGAAATCTAGCACCTGAAGGCTCTGTCATTAAAGTAGGAGCTGTTGATCCATCAATAAAAGTGTTTACTGGCGAAGCGATTGTTTTTGATTCTCAAGAAGAAGCTTTAGCTGCTATTGATGAAGGCAAGGTAAGGGAAGGGCATGTTGTAGTTATTCGCTATGAAGGACCAAAAGGTGGTCCTGGTATGCCTGAGATGCTTGCTCCAACTTCTGCTATAGTCGGCAGAGGACTTGGAACGAAGGTTGCTCTCATTACAGATGGACGATTTAGTGGTGCATCACGTGGTATTTCCATTGGGCATATTTCACCTGAAGCAGCTGAAGGTGGACCAATTGCTTTAGTTAAAAATGGTGATATAATCGAAATCGATTTACCGAACCGAACAATCAACTTAAAAGTTTCAGAAGAAGAATTAGAAAATCGGCGTAATCAACTAAAACCATTTGAACCAAAAATTAAATCCGGATGGTTAGCAAGATATTCAAAACTTGTGACAAACGCTTCTAAAGGCGGCATTATGAAAATATAATTTTCTTAAAATTGCGATAAATATGAACATTAAAAAATATACAAATAACTGTTTAATTCAATGATGAGGTTAAAGGATATAGAGCATTGTATCTACCAGAGAGTCGGTATTGGTGGGAGCCGATGATACAACTATATCCGACATCCCCTCGGAGTGAGCTATTAAACGCGTAATGCTATTAGATAGCTCCGGGCACTATTTCGTGCACCGTTACCAATGAATAGCTTTCCCATCTAAGTTGCCGTTGAAGATTTATTTCTTCAATGAGATGGGATGTTACAGCTATTCGCAGAGGTAGCGATTTCGCTACGAAAAAGGGTGGTACCATGAAAAGTCTTTTTCATCCCTTCGCAAAAGGTCTTCTTTTGCGTTGGAGAAAAAGGCTTTTTTATTTTAGAGATTTAGAAGGAGGATGTATAAACAATGACTGCGAATGCGTCAACAAACGCAAAAATTGATGCCACACCAGCAGAAATGCAAAAAATTGAAAACAAACCTAAAAATGGTGCAGAAATTTTAATTCAAGCATTGCAAGAGCAAGGTGTTGATATCGTCTTTGGCTATCCAGGTGGTGCAGTTTTACATTTATATGATGCAATGTATAAAAATCCGATACGACATATTTTAACTCGTCATGAACAAGGAGCAATCCACGCAGCAGAAGGATATGCGCGTGTTTTAAATAAACCAGGGGTTGTCATCGCAACAAGCGGTCCAGGTGCAACGAATTTAGTAACAGGAATCACCGATGCGATGATTGATTCCATTCCATTAGTCATTTTTACAGGGCAAGTGGCAACAAATGTAATTGGTTCTGATGCATTCCAAGAAGCGGATATTATCGGAGTTACAACACCAATTACAAAACATAATTATCAAGTCCAAGATGTTAACGACATTCCACGAATTGTAAAAGAAGCTTTTCATATTGCAAACACAGGTAGAAAAGGACCAGTGCTCATCGACTTGCCAAAAAATATTTCAAACGCAATTTTTGATGAATCAAAAGCGAATGTGCCAGATGAAGTTTATTTGCCAGGTTATCAGCCAACTTATAAACCGAATTATTTGCAAATTCAGAAAGCTATTCAAGCAATCAGTGAAGCAAAAAAACCAGTTGTTCTTGTTGGAGCAGGGGTACTATTTGCGAACGCTAGTGAAGAACTCGTAGAATTTGTCGAAAAATACAAACTTCCAGTTGTTACTACGCTACTTGGATTAGGAAGTATTCCGGGCAATCATGAGCTAAATTATGGCATGGGTGGAATGCACGGTGCAGTCGTAGCTAACAATGCTATCACGGAGTCAGATTTAATTATTAATATCGGTTCTCGATTTGATGATCGATTAACAGGTGATACATCACGATTTGCTCCGAAAGCAAAAATCATTCATATCGATATCGATCCAGCTGAAATTGGCAAAAACATTCGTACAGACATTCCAATTGTTGCTGATGCAAAAGAAGCATTGAAATCTTTATTGAAAAATGATTTTAAAGCGCCAGATACGGCAGGTTGGATTGACTATTTAAACAATATGAGAACAGAGTATCCATATTGGTATGTGGAAGATGAAAAAGAAATGTTACCACAGCAAGTAATCGAGATGATTCATACCATTACAAATGGTGATGCTATTGTTACGACAGATGTAGGGCAACACCAAATGTGGACTGCTCAATACTATCTTCAAAATCATAGCCATCAATGGGTGACATCTGGCGGCTTAGGAACGATGGGATTCGGTTTCCCAGCTGCTATTGGAGCTCAATTTGCCAAGCCGGATAAAAAAGTAATCTCCATCGTCGGAGATGCCGGTTTCCAAATGACAGCCCAAGAACTTGCATTATTAAAAGAATTCAACCTACCAGTAAAGGTAATTATCATAAACAATGCAGCGCTCGGCATGGTACGTCAATGGCAAGAATTATTCTATGAAAGCCGCTACTCACAAAGTTTAATGCCAGTTCAACCAGACTTTGTTAAACTAGCTGAAGCCTATGGACTAAAAGGATATTGCATTAGAAATATGGATGAAGCAGAAAAAATCTTAACTGAAGCGATTAATTCCGATGAACCGGTGGTTGTTGATTGCCGAGTAAAACAATTAGAAAATGTATATCCAATGGTGCCATCGGGTAAGGCGCTTCATGAAATGGTAGGGGTGAAAAGAATTTGAAACGAGTAATTACTGTAAATGTTATCAATCAAAGCGGCGTACTGAACCGCGTAACAGGATTGTTAATGAAAAGACAATTCAATATTGAATCCATTACAGTTGGTCATACAGAACAGCCAAATATCTCAAAAATGACGCTAGTAGTTAATATTGAAGATGATGTCAAACTGGAACAGCTCATTAAACAATTATCTAAACAAATCGATGTTTTAAAGGTGAATGACATTACTGACAAAGCGATTGTTCTACGCGAACTGGCACTTGTAAAAGTTGTTTCACCGCCGAATTTAAGGCTGGAAATGAATGCAATTGTTGAGCCATTTCGACCTCAAATTGTGGATACCTCTAAAAATGTAGTCACATATCAAGTGATTGGACATCCGGATAAAATCGATGCTTTTATCGAACTTGTTCGACCATATGGCATCAAAGAATTAACTCGAACAGGTGTTACTGCTACAGTACGAGAAGTACAACAAAACTTCTATGATCAACCAACCCTTTCACTTTTAAAATAAAGCGAATAAAGTGGTCTTAACGTCACAATGCAAAGTTAGTTTTCAGAACTATCTTTGACATTGAAATAATATAAATCATTTGAAAATTAACAATTATTAGGGGGAAATTAAAATGACAAAAATGTACTATCATAACGAAATCGATGAAACAGTATTAAGAGAGAAAAAAATCGCAGTAATCGGATACGGTTCTCAAGGGCATGCACACGCTCAAAACTTAAAAGAATCTGGTTTTGATGTACGCGTAGGTATTCGCCCAGGTAAATCTGCAGAACAAGCAAAAGAAGATGGCTTAGCAGTAAAAACTGTTGCTGAGGCTTCAAAAGAAGCGGATGTCATCATGATTTTGCTTCCAGATGAAGTTCAAAAAGCAGTGTATGAAGCAGAAATTGCTCCAAACTTAGAGCCAGGAAATGCACTAGTATTTGCTCATGGATTTAATATTCACTACCAACAAATCGTACCTCCAGCTGATGTGGACGTATTCTTAGTGGCACCAAAAGGACCTGGTCACTTAGTTCGCCGTACTTACACTGAAGGTGCGGGTGTACCAGCATTAATTGGTGTATATCAAGATGCTACTGGCAATGCGAAAAACCTTGCTCTTGCTTGGGCAAAAGGAATTGGTTCTGCTCGTGCAGGCGTTCTTGAAACAACGTTCAAAGAAGAAACGGAAACTGACTTATTCGGTGAGCAAGCAGTACTTTGCGGTGGGGTAACTCACTTAATTAAAGCTGGTTTTGAGACATTAGTTGAAGCTGGATACCAACCAGAAAGTGCATATTTCGAATGTTTACATGAAATGAAACTAATCGTTGACTTGATTTACGAAGGTGGATTCTCTAACATGCGTTACTCAATTTCAGATACAGCTGAATGGGGTGACTATGTATCAGGTCCACGGGTAATTACCGAAGATGTAAAAGCTAACATGAAAAAAATACTTGAAGATATTCAAAGTGGTAAATTTGCAAAAGAATGGTTAGAAGAAAATGCAAATGGTCGTCCACAATACAACGAATACAAACAAAAAGAGAAAGAGCATCAAATTGAAAAAGTGGGCGCTGAGTTGCGTCAAATGATGCCTTTCATTAACGCTGGAAATCGAAAGGTAGTGATTAAATAGTGAGAAAGATTGATATTTTTGATACAACTTTACGCGATGGTGAACAATCACCTGGCATTAACTTAAATACCGCAGAAAAAATTGAAATTGCAAAACAATTAGAACGCCTTGGGGTAACGATTATAGAAGCAGGTTTTCCTGCTTCTAGCCCCGGTGACTTTGATGCAGTGAACAAAATCGCAAGCACTGTAAAAAACTCAATCGTCACAGGTTTAGCTCGCTGTGTACAACATGATATCGATCGTGCTTGGGAAGCATTGAAAGTTGCTGAACAGCCACATGTACACGTATTCTTAGCAACAAGTCCAATCCATATGGAATACAAATTGAAAAAAACACCTGATCAAGTCGTGGAACAGGCGGTAGAGGCAGTAAAATATGCGAAAAAATTCTTCCCACTTGTAGAATGGTCAGCAGAAGATGGTTTTCGCTCTGATCGTGAATTTTTAGTTCGCATTATCGAAAAAGTTATTGAAGCTGGCGCCACAACAATTAACATTCCCGATACAGTTGGCTATGCTACACCTCAAGAATATGGTGAATTATTCAGATATTTAAAAGAAAATGTACGAGGTTCAGAGAGAGTAAAATTCTCAGCCCATTGTCATGATGACTTAGGAATGGCTGTTGCCAATTCATTAGCAGCAATGCAAAATGGTGCAGATCAAATCGAATGTACTATTAACGGAATTGGTGAACGTGCAGGAAATGCTTCTTTAGAAGAAATTGCGGTAGCCCTTCATATTCGAAATGATTATTATCAAGCTGAAACGGGCATCAATTTAAAAGAAATAAAAAGAACATCTCAATTAGTTAGTCGTTTAACAGGATTCTTAGTGCCTCCAAATAAAGCGGTTGTTGGTAAAAATGCCTTTGCCCATGAATCTGGAATTCATCAAGATGGCGTGTTAAAACATAAAGAAACGTATGAAATTATATCTCCTGAATTAGTTGGAGAAGGAGAAGTTCCACTTGTTCTCGGTAAACACTCTGGTCGCGCTGCATTCCGTGATCGAGCTGAAAAAATGGGCTTCGAATTATCGGATGAAAAATTAAATAAAGCTTTTGAAGAATTCAAAAAGCTTGCAGATCGCAAAAAAGAGATTACGGAAGAAGATTTAATTACATTGCTAACTGAACAATCCGTTTCAATTGAAAATATCGCAAAATTTGAATTAAATAGCGTTCAAGTATCTTATGGTACAGATAATATTCCAACGGCAACTGCTTCTGTCACTACTCCTGAAGGGGAAACTAAGACACTTGCAGCAACAGGAGCCGGATCAGTTGAAGCGATATTTAATACGCTTGAACAATTAGTTGATACAAAAGTAAATGTATTGGATTTCCAAGTAAAATCTGTTAGCAAAGGACGAGATGCTTTAGCAGATGCCGTTGTTAAAATTCGTTATAATGACGTCACTACAACAGGTCGCGACTCAGCTCAAGACGTTCTTGAAGCAACTGCTAATGCATTTATTGACGCAATTAACAGACATATCATTCACGAAAACTTCGTAAAGAAACATGTAGCTCAAATATAAAATTATTAAATCTAGTAATGTATTAACATACATTTCGTACGCCATCAAATAACCAAAAATTTGATGGCGTTTGTTAAACATTGGGTTTTCCTTTACTCTTTAAATCTCTTTATAGAAAGGTGTTTTATAACATGGAAAAGAAAATTACGGTTCTTCCTGGTGATGGTATTGGTCCTGAAGTCGTTGCAGCAGCTGTTCGGGTACTTCAAGCTATCGGGAAAAGATATAAACATGACTTTCAATTAGCTTATGCATCAATCGGAGGATCTGCGATTGATCAATTTAACACTCCACTTCCAGAAGATACGATTGAACTTTGTAAACAAAGCGATGCTATTTTACTTGGTGCTGTAGGTGGTCCGAAATGGGATAACAATCCTCCTGAATTAAGACCAGAAAAAGGATTATTGCAAATTCGCAAAACCTTTGACTTATTTGCAAATTTGCGACCTGTAAAAGCTTTTCCAAGTTTACTTGATTCATCTCCTTTGAAAAGAGAAGTTGCAGATAATGTTGATTTATTGATTGTCCGTGAATTAACTGGGGGAATATACTTCGGAGAAAAGAAAC
Source organism: Ureibacillus sp. FSL W8-0352 (assembly GCF_038004345.1). Classification (NCBI taxonomy): domain Bacteria; kingdom Bacillati; phylum Bacillota; class Bacilli; order Caryophanales; family Caryophanaceae; genus Ureibacillus; species Ureibacillus sp. FSL W8-0352. The sequence goes on from NZ_JBBOQT010000001.1 coordinate 733,220, forward strand.
GTACAGAATCAGAAGCAAGTGACTTAAGTATATATACTCGTAAAGAAATTGAACGAATTGTAGATAATGCATTTGAACTTGCAAAATTAAGACGAGGTAAACTTTGCTCGGTAGATAAAGCAAATGTTCTTGAAACATCACGTTTATGGCGTGAAGTGGTTGAGGAGAAAAAGCATCAATATCCAGAAGTTGAAGTGGAACATAACTTAGTAGACTCCGTTGCCATGAAGCTTATCACAAATCCAAGCCATTATGATGTCGTTGTTACGGATAATATGTTTGGAGATATTTTAAGCGATGAGGCATCTGTTATTACCGGATCATTAGGGGTGCTACCATCTGCATCCATCCGGGGAGATTCTTTTGGTCTATACGAGCCGGTTCACGGATCCGCTCCTGAAATCGCAGGTTTAGGTATTGCAAATCCAGCAGCAGCGATTCTTTCAGTGGCAATGATGCTTCAATATTCCTTTGGTTTAAAAGAAGAAGCTGCAGAGATTGAACGTGCAGTAAATGCTGTATTCGAAGATGGTTACTTCACAATGGATTTAGCGAAGGATAAAGAACATGCTTTAACAACTGATGAATGGACTGACAAAGTCATCGCTGAAATCGATACAAGTTTTGTAGCTGATAGCATCATGGAATCATATATTTAAAGGTTGGTGGTTAAGATGGCGAAAAATATTATTGAAAAAGTTTGGGAATCACATGTTGTACATCGAGAAGAAGGGAAACCAGATTTATTATATATCGATCTTCACTTAATACATGAAGTAACTTCTCCACAAGCCTTTGAAGGATTAAGACTTGCTGGTCGAAAAGTTCGTCGTCCAGATTTATGTTTTGCAACGATGGATCACAATGTCCCTACGAAAGATATTTATACAATCAATGACCCAATTGCGAAAAAACAAATTAACACATTAGCAAAAAACTGTGAAGAATTTGGAATTCAACTCGCTGATATCGGCCATCCAGATCAAGGAATTGTTCATGTAATCGGACCTGAACTAGGTTTGACACAACCAGGGAAAACAATCGTTTGCGGCGACTCCCATACTTCCACACATGGTGCGTTTGGCGCATTAGCATTTGGTATCGGTACTTCAGAAGTAGAACACGTTCTTTCAACTCAAACATTATGGCAAAATAAACCTAAAACATTGGAAATTCGCGTAAATGGGAAACTAGGTTTTGGTGTCACTGCAAAAGATATCATATTAGCCATTATTGCAAAATGGGGAGTTGGCTTAGGCACAGGTCATATTATTGAATTTACAGGGGAAGCCATCCGTAATCTTTCGATGGAAGAGCGCATGACAATCTGTAATATGTCCATCGAAGCTGGAGCAAAAGCAGGATTAATCTCACCTGACGAAAAAACAATTGAATATTTACGTGGTCGTCGTTTTGCACCGAAAGAAGAATTTGAAAAAGCAGCTGAATACTGGCTAAGTTTAGCATCTGACCCAGGATGCACCTATGACAAAGTTCTTGAAATTGATGCAAGTGAAATCGAACCGGTTGTAACTTGGGGTACAAATCCATCGATGGGGACAGGTGTAACAAAAAATGTACCGACTGCAGATGATTACGAATCCGAAACAGATAAGCAAGCTTTAAGAAAAGCGCTAGAATATATGGGATTAGAAGAAGGGCAACCAATTACATCCATTGAAATTCAGCACGTCTTTATCGGTTCTTGTACAAATTCCCGTTTATCAGATTTGCGCACAGCAGCAAGCATTGTAAAAGGGAAGAAAGTGGCACCGGGCGTTCGAGCAATCGTTGTTCCAGGTTCTCACTCAGTGAAAAAAGCTGCTGAAGAAGAAGGCTTAGATAAAATCTTTATTGAAGCTGGTTTTGAATGGCGCAATTCCGGATGTTCCGCTTGTCTTGGCATGAACGAAGACATCATTCCATCAGGAGAACGTTGTGCTTCCACTTCCAACCGAAACTTTGAAGGGCGTCAAGGAGCTGGTGCACGTACGCACTTAGTCAGTCCAGCAATGGCAGCAGCTGCTGCAATCGAAGGTCGTTTCGTCGATGTCCGAGAATATTTGAAACAAAAACAAGAAGCATAATTGAAAGGCGGGTTAAAAATGGAGCCAATTAATATCATCAAAAGTGTCATAGCACCATTGGATCGAAAAAATGTCGATACAGATCAAATCATTTCAAAGGAATTTTTAAAACGTATTGAACGTACTGGATTTGGTAAATATTTGTTTTACCATTGGCGTTACGATGAAAATGGAAATGAAATTTCAGACTTCGTATTAAATAAACCCGAATATAAAGAAGCAAAAATTCTAGTAGCACAAGATAACTTTGGTTGTGGCTCGTCCCGGGAACACGCACCATGGGCGATATTGGATTACGGATTTAGAGTGATTATCGCTCCAAGCTTTGCAGATATTTTCCATAACAACTGCTTCAAAAATGGAATTTTGCCTGTTAAATTAAAAGAAGAAGAAGTGGACGAAATATTGGCGAAAGGACTCCAAAAACCTTATATAGTGGAAGTAAATCTATCTGAACAAACTGTCACAGGGGAAGATGGATCCGTTTACCACTTTAACATCGACCCATACTACAAAGAAATGTTGTTAAATGGTTGGGATGAAATTGCTTTAACATTTAAATATGAAGATAAAATTAAAGAATATGAAGAAAAACGAATTGTATTTAAATAAATTTATTAAAAAAGGGCGTCATTTCGGACGCTCTTTTTAATGTAATAAAATACGGTTGAGAATTGTTCTTAAAAAGCTCTAATAAATACACTATATATTCTCGTTTAAACCGTTTATATATTGTCATCAGTCTTTAATGCAGGAGTTTTATCTCGAAAATTTTTCTAATTAATTATATTGATTAATAAGGAAGTGGAAAGTTTTGTTGGCATCCAAAAAACTTCACTATTGGTGTAATTTAAAAAAATGATGCGGCTCCAAAAAAGAGACCGCATAAAACTTCATCTTGTGAATTTTTGTCTCAAATGAGAAAATTCATGAAAGTGCTACAATCGCTACAATATTACCAATGCATGGGAACCTAACTGTTTATAAGTACGGAAAAATGTTTTTTCATCAATTTTCTCGATACCTGTTAATGGATTCATAATCGTCACTTTTCCATTTTGATAACCAGTCAACACTACTGCATGTAAATTCTTATAAACCCCATGCTTTTGATTTGTTCCTTCAATTACCCAATGACTAAATTTGCGTGGTTCTTTCCAATCGATTGTTACCCATGTTAATACAGGAACACCAGATTTAACATAGTCAATTAGTTCTTGTTTCGTGGCATTCGTTATATCTAATGCTCGGAATTCCAAATTGTTTTCTGCTAATACTTTATTTGCAACATCTACCAATGGTGGAGCATATACATAATAACCGCCATCTTTTTCTTTCGGATCCCCAGCATAAGCTTTATTTGGATCTGGCCCATATGTGACGCCATTTTTTGTATATACTTTTGATTTAGGTAAATATTCATTCATTTGAAGCTTATCCATTTTGATGCCATAGTAATTTAAAATGGCAGTCAATGATGTAATTTCACAACCGTTTGGTAATTCAGGATTTTGCAGTACCACTGGCACCTTTAAACTGTCTTTAGGTGAAACATTGAACGTTTCAATTTGTATAATTGGTTTTGAAGGATTAAATACAATACTTTCTCGAGATTGCTCCATCCATTCTCCATGATCCGTAATGCGATAAATAACAATATCATAAAGTACTTCGGGAAATACTTGCTCAAAATGAACCATTCCGTTTTGGTCAACAATTCCTCGCTCAATCTCTTGCTTTGTTTCAAAATCAAATAATGCAACCCCTAATTTGGCCACGCTTTCTTTGCTAGAAAATTCCACCGTTTGAACCGTCAACACTTCTTGTGATTCCATAGAAAGCTGCATTGGGCTATATTGTTGATTGCTCGATAACTTTAATTCTTCACTCTCAATCATACTTCCACAACCAGTTAGTAATGCGATGGACATACCGAATAAAATTGCTGATTGATTTCTTATCTTCATGATGCCACCTCTAATGTAATTCTCAAAAAACGTTATCGCTTTTTTACTATTAATTCCTAAGCGTATTTTCCTACAAAACTTTATATTATTTTTACATTTATCAAAAAAAAAATACTAACATTTCTGTTTTTCCAAAAAACGAATAAGTTCAAATGACTAATTTGTAAAAAAACCGTGAGCATCTTTTCTTATTTTCACTTTAGATACAATTTCCAATAAAAGAAACCATATATAATTATACTATATAAAAGGATAAAGGATTGATTCGATGATTGGAAAAAATAGTTTTTTAACAAAATCCAATAACGGATTCACTGAGAAATTAAAAACACTTTCTTCAAAAGTAGAAAAAAATGCGTATATAAAATATACTTCCAATAAATTAAAACAACTGATTGAAGATGCTGAATCTCCATATATCGTATTATTTATTGGTAAGGAAAAAGCAGGAAAAACTTCACTAATCAATGCACTCATTGGTAGAAATATACTGCCTGAAGGAAACAGAACGCATGTAAATACTTTGATTCGGTACGGAAAAAAAGAAAGAATAAAGGCAATATTTGTAGATGGAACAATTGTTCATTTCGATATGAAACATTTACATCTATTCATTGATACAAATACACTTGTTGGGGATATTCTCCGAAAATATTTGAGTTATATAGAGATTTATATTGACTGTGAAATACTAAAGAACGTCATATTTATTGATTCGGCACCGTTGGAAGCAGGGCAAAAAGGGGATTTATATATATCTGAAACGCTTATACAGCGAGCAGACGATGTGTTTTGGGTATTGAATTATGACACAGTGTTATTACAAGAAGAATTAGATCAATTAAAGAAGATTCATCAAATGGGGAAAAAGCCATTTTTTATTTTGAACACTAGCAAATATGAAGACAAAATTATAGAAGATTTTATCGCATCTGAAAAAAAACGCTACGGTGATTTCGTCGAAGAATTTATTGGTGTTTCCATCCAACAAGCGATGGAGGCAAAAAAATCCCATAATATGCAGCTTTATATTGATAGCCATATTAACGTCTTGCATACTAAAATAAACCATTTATCGAAGCAAAACATAAAAAGGGCTAAAAACATTGCCTTTCGATTTAAACAGTGGATTGAATTATTCGAAAGGGAAGTAAAGTTAATACCGGAACGCGAACCTTATTTGTCCGCTGCAAATTATATGAAAAATCTAGCAGCATTCAATAATACGATAGAACGTTCAAGCTATGAAAGAGATTTAAAAATCTTATCTGAATATGAAAAAGAATATGCTCATATTAGCCAAATATTTAAAAATATTCAAACGCTATACCAGTTACTACAAGTTCTTGAATTTGAAAAATATTTAAAAGACGACAGAGTTGATCTATTTGTTACACTTGCAATAAAGTATCATGAAAAAGTGCGAGAATATCGAAAACTTCATAGTGAATATATGCTGGAATATCAATATTTTGAAAAACAAGAAAAGAAGCTTTTACGTAAAAAGTTTGTAAAACCATTAATTCAAGACAATTCTAATGAAATCAATTTATTATTAAAGAAGGCAGAACATCTGAATCAATTACAGTGTAAGTGTAAAGATGCATATAATTCTATTAAAAGACTTGAACTTGATTTACTTAACGATTTATATAATACCCAAGATCATATTAATGATTTAACTCAACAACAACTTGAAAAAATAATGAATAAAGCTTATTTATTAAATAGCAACAGAAAAAAACAGCAGAGGAATATAGAAAAATATGTAAATAAATTAAATGAGTTTCAATGTATACGTGAAATACAAGAATTTCTTCAGCAAGAAATGAAACCATTATTAGAAAATGAATCTTTGCCATATTCACAAGAAGAACTTCATCATGTTTTATCAACAATCGATCATATTTCAAATGTAGATTTTTCAACCGAAGCATTATTATCTAATATTACGATTGACTCAATAGAACAGAATCTCACTATATCTGTAGATTTTGAAGAAAAATATTCATTTTATCCTTTAAACTTAACAGAATCAGATATAGTATCCGAAATTCCTCCAATTCCGATGGCAATCGATTTTCAACAGATTTTGAATTTCGATCATTAATCACAAAATTGTCGGCTGAAAAAGACGGTCCCTTTGTAACTGTGGCGCAACTTTAGTCGAATTTATTTGCGATGTATTAGAAACTTGTTTCGACTACCGCAGAAGCAAAGATTTATGTTCATAAGTAAAATGGTGTCTAGAAAGCTTTCGACTTTCTAGACACCATTTTTATTTCTTAGCTGAACCACTTTCAAATGTTACATTAGGATAATACATGTTTTTCACAAGCACATTAGGGCCTAAACATTTCACAGCTGGACAATGGCAATTTAATGATTTTGCTAAAGGTGTATCCAACCACTTATCAAAGATTTCTACTAATGAATCTGATTGAATATTTCCAAGAGGAGGAGTGTCACCAAAATCAGTGACAATAACGTCTCCTGTAAAGATATTGACGTTTAAACGAGAACGGCCATCCGGATCATTGCGCAACGTCACATTTTTTGCTTCTTTTAATCGTTTTAACAATGCTAAATCTTCTTCTTTCTTACTGCAATGATAAAACGGAAGTGTACCAAATAGCATCCACGTATTTTCATCTCGAATGTCGAGTAAATGGTGAATGGCATCGCGTGTTTCATCCAATGAAAGACTTGTTAATGACGAAGCGAAATCGGATGGGTACATTGGGTGTATTTCGTGCCTTTTACACTTCATTTCATGAACTACTTGATGATGAATCTGTTCAATGTATGGAACCGTTTTTTTGTTCAACATCGTTTCCGCCGAAACCATGACACCTTGTTCACTTAAAGCGCGAGCATTTTCAATCATACGTTCAAACATTTTCGCTCTCTGTTCATAAGTTGGTTTTCTATCCATCATCGCAAAGCCCGTTTCAACGAATTCATCAATCGTACTCCAATTGTGAGAAATATGGAGCACATCAATATAAGGCGCAATTTCCAAATATCTTTCTAAATCAAGGGTTAAATTCGAATTAATTTGCGTACGAATTCCTCGTTCATGGGCATATTGTAAAATTGGTTTCACATAATGTTGAATTGATTTTTTGCTAAGCATTGGCTCTCCGCCAGTTATACTCAAAGACCTTAATGTTGGAATTTCGTCCAATCGTTTTAACAGTAATTCAAGAGGTAGTGCATCTGGATCTTTTGTTTGTAAAGTGTATCCAACCGCACAATGAGCACAGCGCATATTGCATAAATAAGTTGTTGTAAACTCAATATTCGACAATACAAGTTTTCCGTATTGCATAACATCTAAATAACTTTCCCACGGATCATAATTTGGAGTAATTTTTTCTAAAGTAGTCATATCTTTCGAATCTCTTCCTTTCCAACTAACTATTTTCTCATAGTTTGCTAGTTTCGAAAACTAAAATTGCAGCAAATAGAACATTTTTCATAATATATCAGTAAACATTTAGCTAAACTACAACAAAAAATTCCATCAATAATCGGAATTATTGATGGAACTATTATTTTCGCTATAGTACACATCACCGTATTTATTTTCAACGATGGTTTTGACGATTTCAATTTTTGAATTGTTTAATGCTTGCACATTATAGCGATATTTGTCATTGCGAATAATGCTATTTTCTACATAGATTTTTGATTGATTTTGCGCATGTAAATCTGAATGCGCTCCATCTGTTAATTGCACACTCATGAGCTCTAATATGGATTCGTAATCAATCCAAATTTGAGCTTGTAAATGTTTCGAAATAAAACTTTCTTGAATATACACTTCACTGTGGTTTTGAATAAATAAAGCATTTCGTTTCCCTTGATAAATCTCAGAATTATTCAATATAACGGAACTATCATTGACAACAATTTGAGCTAAATCATGTTGGAAGATTTGACTATGATAGAAAAAGAAGTTTGAATCTTTCAAAACCTTTACTCCATAGGATTTTCCATTATATATTTGGCAATGTTCGAATTTTGCAGTGGAATGATCATTTATTTCAATTTGTACATTCATACTATTATGAAACTTCGTGTGAATTGCGTAAATCTCACAACGATGTAACAGAAATATACTTTTACCACGTTGAAAATCCGAATTGCTTAAATAAATTTTTACCTTTGATTTACATGCAATATGGGGCATTTGGTTGTAATAAAAGTTGCACCCGTCTACTTCCACCAATGAATTTGTCACTGCCAATATTCCGTTTCCGTTATTTTCTGAAATTTCACAGCGGTATACTCTCATGATTCCGCGATCAACATTAATAGCGGAATTGTTGTTTTGCGTAATTTGACATTGGAGGAGCATACACTCCGATTTTTTTTCTACATATATTCCAACGTGTCGGCCATTTACAATTAAACAATCTTTCATAGAACAAAACGACTTTTCGGTGATTGCCACTTGAGCGGATAAATGATCTTTAATAACCGTTTCATTACAATTGACTATAGATTCTTTACTTATTAATAATCCATTTTCATGTCCTGAATGAATTTCACAACGCTCAATTTGCATTTTAGATTTTTTTCTTGCTTGAACATTGATATTATGATGATTTGAAATCTCACAATGGGATAGTGTTCCATCACTATTTTGCAAGATGACACCGCATTCATTTCCATGTTGAATTGTGCATTGCTTTCCATTCAATACACTATTGTCAACAAAGAGTTGAGTAGCATTATGGGAGTAAAGAATGGTTGAATGTAAAAAAACATCTGAAGCTTCTTCGACTACAATTCCAAATCCTTCACCACGTTCAATTGAACTATTAAAATCCATGTATGTTGATCTTTCCACTGAAATTTGTCTTTCTGCGTGATGGTGCAAATGGCATTTCTTTGTTTGCATAAAAGATTGATCTGTGATCCAAAATCCTTTCAAAGCATTTGAACATTCACATGATTCTAAAAAAGCTTTTGAGTTTTTTGCAAAAAGCTGCATTTTTCCATTATGATGAAACTTGCAGTTGATAAATACACCATTACTATTATTTAGGAGTGCGATTCCTACTTCTTTTGCTTTTCTAAAATTGCTATTAACACCTTTTAAATATCCTCCGTTTACTGTAATGAGTACATCCACATTTCCTTCGATGATGCAGTGTTCAAAAATCGCTTCACCCTCAACATATAATTGGGCAGTCGGTGAAACTTTCATTTTTTTAAACGTAATACGAACGTTCTTGGGAATGATAAACATTCCTTCAATAACGGTTTGACCATTCCCATCACCAATGAGTGTCATATCTTTTTCAAATTGAATTGATTCTTTATATTTTTTAGGTAACAGCTGTACTGCTTCACCGTTACTCGCTTTAGCTAATGCACCTTTTAGTGTTTTATATTTTGAAAACATCAAATTGTAAAACAAACGAATTACCATTTAACCCCTCCTAAAAACTTACATATAACTATTCTCACTAAAAAATTGGAATTCTAATCCTTTTTTAATGAAACTAAGTAAAAAAATGATGTCGTTATAAGGGGTCTTCGTTAAAATGGTATAAGGATTTAATTCCTTCTTCAGTAAGGACAGAGGAGTAAAGTGGTCATTTCCTTGAATAAGTGTATAAAAGCCATTTGGGGTTGTGGTGAGAAGTATTGAAATTTAAGTCATAATGGTGAGTACGCTTCATTTTATGAAATGTTAAATTTTTATATTAAAGGTTTTCTCAAATAAGGACGCAATGAAAATTAAAGAAGGGAAGAAAATACATGAGAAGCAGGTTTACAAGGGCGGTATTATTTGCAGCATTAATCATCATGCTGGCCTTTTTGTTCCAACAGATTACAATTCAATTTTCAGGTGAAGGGTTTGACACGCCGCAAGAAGCATTGCCAAAAGATGCAGAGTATGAGTGGATTGAAGGGCCGAAAACAGAAAAAGAACATCGATATTTCTTTTTGTCCAATGGAAACTATTTTGGTACGGGTGTAGTAAAGAAAAATTTGAAAGGATGGTCAAGCGGTAACGGTGTATACGCAAAGCTGCCAAAGCGTTTAAATGAAAATGAAATCACTTCCGCTCATTCTGATGGAAAAATTCTATATGGATTAATAAATAAAGAAGGACAAGTAGAAGTGATCGTAAATGGTGAAAAAGCAACATTGCTCAATCTTTCAACATTACCAAAAGAAACAATTGATTTATATAAGGTAAATGATTATTTCATTTGGTATGTTGATTTGGAAAAACTCCAAGATTCCGAACATTTTCATATAGTAGTCAAAAATGATAAAGATGAAATCTTAAGTGAATTATCAATATAATAACTGACTAGAAATAGGGAATAATTAATAGAAAATCTCTCTTTAATTTTTTTATTGTTAAGTATAAACTATAATTAGCATTATCCAAAATATTCATAGAATTCATGAATGTAGCATTTTTATACACATCGTTGAATTCTTGAATCTTTTGGAATAAAATTTAATTGCCCAAATGGGTCATAAAAATCTCTAATGACAAAACATAATTTTAATGTAATTTACTTATGAAGATAAGTGAGTTATGATTGGTCATGGAGAAAAGAACTAGCAAGCCTTTTCAAAATTTATATAGGGGGATTACATATGACAAAGAGCAACTTACACAACAGTCGTGCTTCTTTTGAGTTAAATGGTAAAACGTATTATTATTACCGTTTAGCTGCTTTAGAAGAAGCAGGCATTGCAAAAGTTTCACGCCTACCTTATTCAATCAAAGTATTATTAGAATCTGTTCTACGTCAATATGATGACTATGTAATCAAAGAAGAACACGTAAATAATCTTGCAAAATGGGCAGAAGGTGCAGATCCAGAAGGAGAAGTACCATTCAAACCTTCTCGCGTAGTTCTACAAGACTTCACTGGAGTACCAGTAGTAGTAGACTTAGCTTCTTTACGTTCTGCTATGAAAGAATTAGGTGGAGACCCATCAAAAATCAATCCAGAAATTCCTGTTGACCTTGTAATTGACCACTCTGTACAAGTTGACAAATACGGTTCTCCAACTGCTTTACAAGCAAACATGGATTTAGAATTTGAACGCAACGCTGAACGTTACAAATTCTTAAAATGGGCTCAAACTGCATTCGATAACTTCCGTGCTGTACCACCTGCAACTGGTATCGTACACCAAGTAAACTTAGAGTATTTAGCACCAGTTATTCACGTTAAAGAAAATGAAGACGGCACATTCGAAGCATTCCCAGATTCAGTAGTTGGTACTGACTCCCACACTACAATGATCAACGGTCTTGGCGTTCTTGGTTGGGGTGTTGGTGGTATCGAAGCTGAAGCTGGTATGCTTGGACAACCATCTTACTTCACAATCCCAGAAGTTATCGGTGTTAAATTGACTGGTAAACTTCCAAACGGTGCTACTGCAACGGACTTAGCATTAAAAGTAACTCAAGTATTACGTAAACGCGGTGTAGTTGGTAAATTCGTTGAGTTCTTCGGTCCAGGTGTAGCTACATTGCCACTTGCAGACCGTGCAACAATTTCTAACATGGCTCCAGAATATGGTGCAACTTGCGGTTTCTTCGCAATTGACAATGAATCACTAAACTACATGCGTTTAACTGGACGCGATGAAGAACACGTTCAAGTTGTTGAAAAATACTTAAAAGAAAATGATATGTTCTTTGATCCAAACTTCGATCCAGTTTACACAGACGTATTAGAAATCAAATTAGACGAAATCGAACCAAACCTTTCTGGTCCAAAACGTCCACAAGACTTAATCCCGCTTTCTGAAATGAAAAAACGTTATCGTGAAGCGGTTGTAGCTCCAATGGGCGTACAAGGTTTCGGCTTAACAGAAGATGAATTTGCTAAAACTTCAACAATTAAATTTGAAGATGGCGAAGAATTAGAAATGCCTACAGGTGCTGTAGCAATTGCTGCCATCACATCTTGTACAAATACATCAAACCCTTACGTATTAATCGCTGCAGGTCTTGTTGCGAAAAAAGCGGTTGAACTTGGTATTAAACCACCAAGATGGGTAAAAACATCTTTAGCACCTGGTTCTAAAGTTGTAACAGGTTACTTAAAAGATTCTGGTTTACAAGATTACCTTGACCAAATCGGATTCAACACTGTAGGTTACGGATGTACAACATGTATCGGTAACTCTGGTCCATTACTTCCAGAAATCGAAGAAGCAATTAAATCAAAAGACTTATTTGTAACATCTGTTCTTTCTGGTAACCGTAACTTCGAAGGTCGTGTTCATCCATTAGTAAAAGCTAACTACTTAGCATCACCACCACTTGTTGTTGCTTATGCTTTAGCTGGTACTGTAGATATCGACCTACAAAAAGATCCAATTGCGAAAGACAAAGATGGTAAAGATGTTTACTTCAACGACATCTGGCCATCATCTGAAGAAGTATACGGCATCTTAAATAAAGTCGTTACACCTGAATTATTCAAGAAAGAATACGAAACAGTATTCACTGCAAACGAAAAATGGAATGCAATTGAAACATCAACTGAGTCTCTATACACATTTGATGAAAATTCAACTTATATCCAAAACCCACCATTCTTCCAAGGTTTATCTAAAGAACCAGCTCCAATTCAAGAGCTTAAAGGCTTACGCGTAATTGCGAAGTTTGGTGACTCTATTACAACTGACCACATTTCACCAGCTGGTGCAATTGGTAAAGATACACCTGCAGGTAAATACTTACAAGAAAAAGGTGTAGCAATTCGTGACTTCAACTCTTACGGTTCACGCCGTGGTAACCATGAAGTCATGATGCGTGGTACATTTGCAAACATTCGTATCCGCAACCAAGTAGCACCTGGTACAGAAGGTGGATTCACAACTTACTGGCCAACAGGCGAAGTTGAATACATTTATGATGCAGCAATGAAATATCAAGAACAAGGTACTGGCTTAGTAGTTCTTGCTGGCAACGATTACGGTATGGGATCTAGCCGTGACTGGGCTGCAAAAGGTACTTACTTATTAGGTATTAAAACAGTTATCGCACAAAGCTATGAACGTATCCACCGTTCTAACCTAGTAATGATGGGTGTATTACCACTTCAATTCATGCCTGGCGAAAACGCAGATACTCTTGGCTTAACAGGTAGAGAAGAGATCTCTGTAAATATCACTGACGATGTAAAACCTCGTCAAATTTTAACAGTAACTGCTAAATCTGAAGACGGAACAGTGAAAGAATTCCAAGCTTTAGCTCGTTTCGACTCAGAAGTAGAAGTAGACTACTACCGTCATGGCGGTATCCTACAGATGGTATTAAGAAATAAATTGGCTGGTAAATAATTTCTAGCTTAGTAAGCAGGTTGACTTGTTCAACCTGCTTTTTTAATTGACTGTTGGAGAAAGATGCTTTGGCAAATATGTTGTTAAATTCGACTATTATCGCGAAACGTTTGACTATTAATTACTTCACTTTGACTAATATCTTAACTTTCAGCATTTAATTTCAATTAATTGGCTATTAAGTTCATCATGTTGACTATTATTTATAGCAGTTTGACTATTATGAGATTGATTTTGACTATTATCCAATATTTCTGAAACTGTTTTTTTACAGTTGGCAATTATGTTCACAGTTTTGACTATTATCTTTCGTAGAGTGACTATTATGGAGCAAAGGTTGACTAATATCTTAACTCAGAAATAGAAGTAGATAAGTAGGAAAATCACGTCTAAAAAGAGAAGGGGAGGGGTTTTTCAATCGAGTAGGAGGGAGCGATTAACTCCCGTCCTCTCACACCACCGTACGTACGGTTCCGTATACGGCGGTTCAATTAAGATAATTGACGCAAGTTTTCATAACGAGCTTCAAGACTTTTCAGCCCTTGGTTTCTCCAATAGGAGTTACCAAGGGTTCTGTGTAATATTGGACTTTTTGAAATACGCCAATAACTCTTCCGAGTATTTCCCCATTCATACGCTTGCCATTGTGGTACGCCAAGTTGAATAAGGTTGCGTATCTTTGTTTTCGGTTTCTTCCAGTTCTTCCATAGACACATTCGAAGTCTTCTACGAATCCATTTATCTAATTCAGGGAATATAGATTTGGTGTCTGCTAACGCAAAATATCCACACCATCCCATTAGATATTGATTCAGTTTCTGAATGCGGTATTCCATCGGGTAGGGCATCTTGCGTGATGTGATTTCACGAACTTTATTCTTCATTCGTTTAAGGCTTTCTTTTGCGATACGAACCTTTGGCTCTTTATGATAGGTAAAGCTAAATCCTAGAAACTTACGTTTCCATGGACGGTCGACCGCTGATTTCTTTTCATTTACTTTCAGTCGTAGTTTTCCTTCAATAAATCGCTGGATACTTGCCATTGTGCGAAGTCCTGCTCGTTTACTTTTCACGTAAATGTTACAGTCATCCGCATATCGAACGAATTTGTGTCCTCTTCTTTCCAATTCTTTATCTAGTTCATCTAGTACAATGTTAGATAGTAGCGGACTTAATGGTCCTCCTTGTGGAGTTCCTTCTAATGTGCTTGACACCACACCATTAATCATGACGCCCGATTGTAAATACTTACGAATCAATTTCAGTAATGGTTTATCTTGGATTCTCTTCGCGAGTGTACCCATTAATCTGTCATGGTTGACCTTATCAAAGAATTTCTCCAAGTCCATATCTACAACCCATCGATATCCATCTCTTATATATTCTTTCGCTTTTCTCATCGCATCATGAGCACTTCGGTTTGGTCGAAATCCGTAGCTGTTTTCAGAGAATGTAGGGTCATACACTTTTGAAAGTACTTGGGCGATTGCTTGTTGAATCAAACGGTCTGTTACGGTAGGGATTCCTAGTAAACGAACACCGCCATCAGGTTTCGGGATTTCGACTCTGCGGACTGGCATCGGTTCATAAGTTCCCTTGAGAATTGCTTCTTTAATCGATAGCCAGTTTTCAACTATGTGCTGTCGTAGATTTTGTACGGGCATCATATCTACTCCGTGGCTTCCTTTATTCTGTTCTACACGTTTTAGTGCTTGAAGCATATTCTCCCGTGACAGGATTTGATTCAAAAGCATCGTTATTCTCCTTCCGTGAATAGCTTATCTTCTTATGCCAGTGGTCACTCCACCCTCCAAGAGGTCCCCCACGGGATTCACCGCTTCCTCCCTCAAGTGAGGTACTACGTTTTCTGTGTTCATCATGACTCACTGAATGCCAAGGGCTATTCTCTCTTAATTGTTCGGTCCTTCTCAGTTGTTCTAGACCAACTAATACTATGACCTCTGCTGACTTCTGACGGTTCAGCTACTTATCACTAAGTAGGTTATGAAGTGTACTTCACGTATCCATCAGACCTCCCTGGGTAAGAATGTAATCTTTCCTTCCATCTATCTGCTTCATTTACTCTGTATCACCTTCGGCAGAAAGGACTTTGTTTTGTTGAGCAAACTCATCCAATGATACCTAGCCTTGTATGAAGTTCGTGTTCCTCAGACCGGAAGTTTGCCGCTCGCTTCCTTCAGATTCCGCGTCACCACAGACACCCTTGCGTTAAGCTAACCGTTACTTCTGCCTTCACGGCTCGGGACTTGCACCCTATAGATTACATCCATGCCAGGCGCACACAAAAAATCATCCAACTACTTCATCGTAGTTGGATGATTAGAGATTAAAAATTTGGTTATCGTAGAATTATAATAGTTCTTTTCTTAAATCTTCTGGAGATTTAGGAGATAGTAAGCCAAATGGAATATCAAACACTGTTTTAGCACCTTTATCTCCATTTTGACTTAATCGATATGCAGCACGTGCATAAGCTACCAGAGCGCTAGAAGTAAACATCGGATTGCTTTCAAGATTCAAACTAAATTCAATAATTTGTTTATGACCTTCGTCGCTTTTACCGCTTCGAATAACAAATCCACCATGAGGCATTCCGCTATGATTCTGCTTTAATTCTTCTTCAGAAATAAAGTGTACAGTTGTATCATATTCATCAAAATAATTTGGCATTGTTTTGATTTCATGCTCTACTTTTGCAGGATCTGCTCCTTCTTCTAATACGACAAAACATTCTCGAGCATGTTTTTCACGTGTTGAAAGTTCAGGATTTTCACCACTGCGCACACGATTTACCGCTTCATCAATAGGAATTGTATATTGTACAGCATTTTTTACACCTTGAATTCGGCGGATTGCATCAGAATGCCCTTGGCTTACACCTTTTCCCCAGAACGTATATGTATTTCCTACAGGTAATACAACTTCACCGAGAAGGCGATTTAAAGAGAATAATCCTGGGTCCCAACCAACTGAAATAATTGCAACTTTTCCGGATTGTTCAGCTGCAGCATTGACAGCATCAAAATAATCAGGAATACGTGCGTGTGTGTCAAAACTATCAATTGTATTAAAATATTGAGCAAAATATGGTCCCTGTTCTGGCAAATCTGTTGCAGAACCACCACATAATATCATCACATCGATTTCATCTTTATAAGATTGTGCATCGTCCACATGAAGAACTTTCACATTTGATTTAACAGCCACTGTTTTTGGATCTCGGCGCGTAAACACCGCCACTAATTCCATATCTGGATTTTGTTGAATCGCCGCTTCTACTCCCCGACCTAAATTTCCGTAACCAACAATCCCAATTCTAATTTTACTCATAACTTCTCCTACCTCCTAAAACAACAAAAAATATATTTTTTATATTACCTCTTTGAACATCATTGTACAATAAATTTTTATACAATTCTTTGCATGAATAATAATCTTATCATTATTGTAATAAAACTATTAAGAAATAATCATTAGGTTTATATAATATTATTATGTATACTAAAATGTAATTATAAAATTAAAATATGTATTTAGTTTGTTCACAATCATGATTTTGATATACTGGTAGTGTATGACATCAATAGATGTAAATAGGAGGATTTAAAATGAAAAAACTTTCAGCCATTGTACTTGCATTTGCATTAGTTTTCTCTAATGTTGGTACAGTTGTATTTCACGATGGTGGGGACATCACTGTTGAAGCCAAATCTTACAAATCAGGCAAAAAAGGTTTTAGCGGCAATAATGGTGCAACAAAAAACCGCATGACAAATGATGATGCTAGTACAAATGGTAGCGTTAACAAAGCAACAACAAATAAAAACGACAATAATACAGCTTCTTCCACGAAAAAGGGTGGTTTTTCTTCCGGTGGATTAATGAAAGGTCTTATGATCGGTGGACTTGCTGGATTATTGTTTGGAAGCCTATTTGCTGACATGGGATTACTAGGAAATCTCTTAGGCTTAGTTATTAATCTCGGTGCCATTTTATTGATTGCATATTTAATCATTAAAATTTATTTCATGATTAAACGAAAAAGTGAAAAAGAGGTTACGGAAAATTGGAGAAGATAACGTTATCTGAACAAGAGATCATTGATGCCGTTTGTCTATTCCACGCTAAATTTAAACATGTCAATCCAGAAGATGTGGAAGTAGAGTTGATGTATGATGATGCTAGTGGTTTTACAGCTGAAGCGTATGTAAACGGCGAAATGGAACCTTATAACACTGTTAATTTCATTACAGCAATTCGACTTTACATTGAGGAACAATTGCATCGAGATGCAATGGCAGCCCGAATTGTTTTAGATCTTCACGATGAAGAAGGAATTATTGCAAATATTGATTGGTAAAGAAGAAGGCGTCTCGAGAGATTTTTCAAGACGCCTTCTTTTCATAAGTCGCTTTTTCCTTTACTCCAAATATATTGGAATGCAAATTGACTTATAAGCAGTAAGCCTGTCCAAAAGTACAATTGGACAGGCCCTTTCAATTTCATGGCGACAACTAAAAATCCGTATTTTATTAATTTTCATAAAAATCAACTATTTTGTTTTCATTTGTTTTATGTTATGTTCAAAAAGAGATTTGAAATGAAAGTGGGATTCATATGACAATGGATGCTAGAAAAGTGTATAACGGAATTGTTTTACTAACAGGATATCTTCAACGATTATATGTATTTGAAAATATTCACCATCAATTAAACCTTCCTCATGATTCAGAACGAATTCAAAAGGTGAAGGAATTATTTGATAATACCCTTGCAATGTTACCTATTTTTGAACAAGCAAAAGAACTCGCTCCAACCCAAGTTAATAAGTTAAAATCTGTAACTAATGAAGTAGAGAGTTTAATGGCAAGTTATTTTAAAGATGAACCTGTCTCATTTCAAGAAAAGTTGGCTTATGTTGGGTCAAGCCTTTATGCTGAACAACATGTAAATTTAGGAATCATCCGCCTTGGTAAAGTATTTCAGGTGGAAGTGAATAGAGATTTCGAAATGCGTACGAAGTTTTATGAAGAGCGAACTAAATTCATTGATACGATTGTTTCTTTAATTAAGAAAAATCAACAAATTGAAGATAAAGCGATGGAAATCATTGAATCTTGGTATACAAATGTCAAAAACAATAAAGAAAATATTCTCAATGATCTCAAAACGATCAGTACATTAATTGGTTTTTAACACAAAAACTGATGGAATGATATAGTCCATTCACATCAGTTTTTTCATTTTAATATAATATTTAATTATCCAGAGGCTGCCAATATATCGCATTAGAATCTTTATATTCATCGTATCTCACTATCCAATTTTTGTAGAGTAGGCAATTCGTATAAGTATAAGTATTATTCCCAATAAACTCCTCAAATATAGATGGAAAAAAATGATATATCTTGCATCTCTCATTTGCACGATTATTTCATTGAGGTATACTGTTTTAGAGGTGATACAAATGTTTGTCAGCGAAAAAGAAGTAGAAATCCGCTATGCGGACACCGATCAAATGGGGGTTGTCTACCACGCAAACTACCTTATTTGGATGGAAATGGGCAGAACCCAACTCATTCATGATTTAGGGTTTAACTATGTAAAATTAGAAGAAATGGGTTATGTTTCGCCTGTCATCGATTTATCCATCCAATATAAAAAATCAATGAGATATGGACAAATTGCTAAAGTACGTACATGGGTAGAACAACATGACAAATTGAGGACTACATATGGTTATGAAATTTTACACGAAGATGGTTCTGTTGCCGCAAGTGGCACGACTGTAAATATCTTAGTAAAAAAAGACAATTTCAAACCTGTTCCACTTCGAAAAGTTGATCCTGAATGGGATTCAAAATATAACGAAATAGCTCGAACAAAAAAAGAAAAAACTTCTTAATAAAATGAATGACTAGTTTTATGGCTAGTCATTTTCCTTTTTAACGATAATTCTATATTGGATGAATCATTTTTGATATAATGACGATTGTGAGTAAAAAGGAGGGATGTTCATGGTGCAAACTTTAGAATTAACAAAATGTTTTATCGTCTTAACAAACACAGCTCGAGAAGCGATTAAGAAACATTTTACCGATGAACATGCCTTTTTTAGTTTACAATCATCATTTTTTGTTTTTTTAGAAAAACAATCGATAGAAGAAACATCCCTATCCCTTACGATTTATTTTGACAATCGTCGAAATGAAAAATTATCGAAAAAAATGAACGAACGCGTCGTGATTTTAGACTGTGTATTTGATATAAAAAATGGCCTTATAGCGAAAAGTTTCCGAACAAAGGGTAAACATACACCCGTTGATACAAACAGACGAAAGGGCATGCGAATCCATTTCGTCCCTTCTAGAATCAATGGCCATTCTTACTCAGAGCACTTTATAAAAACCATCGCTCAATTACCTGTAGCACAAGAAAAATACGACTATGTAAATAAACGGATTTCAAGCTGGGAAGGTTATTTAAAAGTTTTATATAAAAATGCCAACATCGATGACATCGAGGCAAATATCCAATCCATTTCTTACAGTTCAGACTTTTCAACGGTTTCATTAAAGGTACGTGGTATTCGTGATAAAGAATGGAAATCGTTAAAAGGGATGAACGCTTATGTTCATGGCATAAAAAATGAAATTGGGGAAATTGTCAAAACGAATATTCAACATCAAACCATCGATATTGAATTAGCTCCTCAAATAAGTAAATTAGCAAAAGAAAATGTTTTTGATTTTCATACGGATTCCATCACCTTTAGCAATGCCTCGACAAAATCTCAGTTAAATCGTCTTTTAAAAGGCTTTGATCGACTAAAAGAAGGACTTGCCGCAAATCCTAATCTAGAAAACTTTTTATTTGAAGATGTTCCAAACGTAGCAAAACGCAATAACCATCTTGAAATTGAATTCCATAACAATTTAAACAAATATCAAAGAGAAGCGGTAAGGGGTGCACTAGAAGCCGAAGATTTATTTGTCATTCAAGGCCCGCCCGGCACCGGTAAGACGACCGTTATTTCTGAAATTTGTTATCAAAACGTCAAAATGGGGCTAAGAACGCTTATTGCCTCCCAATCAAATTTAGCTGTTGATAATGCCCTTGGAAGACTACTAGCAAATAAAGATATTCGTATTTTACGGTACGGTCGTACAGAAAGCATTGAAGAAGAAGGCAAAAAATTTATTGAGGAAAATGTTGCAGAATATTGGAAAACACAAACCTTTGATGCCATTTCGAAGGAAATTAACCAACATGAGCATAAAGAAGAATTATTACAAAAAGAAATAGAGGATTACAAAACGCAAATTGAACAGCTAACAGAAAAAGTAGCTCAACTTGAACGTGATATTTTGCGAAAAAAGGAAGCCGAGAAAGAATTAAAAGGTATATTTGAGTCGATTGCTGAGCTAAAGAAACAAATTATCTCTAAGCATAAAGAAAAAGATAAAACCGAAAAATCAATCGAAACATTGCAAAACTCTTTAAACGAACGGACAGAAAAGCTCAGAGAAATCGAAGAAACGATAGCAAGCAAAGGTCTTAATCAAATTCAGCAAGAAATTAAAGACGCACAAAAACACATTCGAGAAAGTGAAAACTTAATCAACTATGTTCATGTGGAACAAAAATTGAATGAAGCACAAGCTGAATGGCAACGAGTAGTAGATGAAATCACAATATTGAAAAGAAAACAAGAGGAATTCAGCGATACGTTTAACCAATTGCAATCTTATAAAAAATTAGAAGAAGTAGAAGGATTTATTGAAACTCATGGAATCAAAAGAGGGTTTGTCATTAATCAGTTGCTGCTTGATATGGACAAAATTTATCAACAAATATTGAAATTAAAACCCGCGAAGCAAATTTCTGAACGGATTGAAAAAGCCATTGAATACAATGAAAAAACATTAAAAATTCAAATAGAGCCCGTTCAGCTGCCGCCAAATCATCAATATTCTTTACATGAAGTGAATGAGTTTCTAGATAAATTAGCGCTTGCTTTTAAACAACAAAAAATCAATCGCCAAAATGGAATTCCTTCTATACGCGGCCTATATATCAGAAGGCTTTATGTCAATGAGCTATTATTGCAATTCAAAGGATTAGCAGAAGAATCGAAAACCGTTTTTGAAAAATTAAAAATGGAAGTTGCGGAACAATATTCACTACAATTAGGGCTTAGCGAACAACATATTCAATCGTTAAGCCAAAAAGAGATGCAACTGCAACAATTGATTCAACAATATCATCAAGAACTAAAGAATTTCCAAATAGAAAACACAGATTTCATACCATCTATTGACGAGTTACAAGTTATCATCGACGCATTAAATGAAAAGATTTCTTCACTAACTGAACAACAAGCCAATTATCAAACATATGAACATGAAAAAGCTCAAATCAATCAAGAGATTGCCACAATTGAAAAAGAACTTTCCAATGGTGGAGAATTATTATCGACCATACATAAAGAATTAAAAGAATTACATCGACAAGGCATTGTTTTAGAGAAAAAAGCTGAACAGTTGCAACAACTCATAAAACAAAATCCTGAGTTCGAACTGGAACAAACGAAAGAAAAAATTAAGGATTTCCAATTAAAAATTGAAAAATTACATCAACAAATTGAACTGTTGCCAATCACAAAGGAAATTCAAAAAGAATGGTTTTCATTACTAAATAATTCTACTGAACACGATTTAGATGAAATCCGAAAACTATATGTGAAACATGCAAATGTGATTGGTACAACTTGTGTTGCTTCCGCAAATAAAGATTTTATGGACAATTATCCTATTTTTGATGTCGTCATTATTGATGAAGTATCAAAAGCAACACCGCCTGAATTATTACTTCCAATGTTAAAAGGGAAAAAAATTATTCTTGTCGGCGACCACCATCAGTTGCCACCATTAATCGGTGACGATACATTTGAAGAAACATTGGAAGTAGTTATGAAAGAAAGCGACACTTTTGAAGAAAAAAGGGAACTCGAGAAGCTTTTGGAAGAATCATTATTTGAACGCCTATATAAAAATTTACCTAGCACAAATAAGAAAATGCTAGGAATTCAATACAGAATGCATGAAAAGATTATGCAAACCATCACTCCATTTTATAGGACCGGCAACGAGTCCTTACATTGTGGTTTAGATAATTCTGATGAAGCAAGAGATCATAAATTAAATGGAAATTATGTAAAACGCCATGAACATTTATTATGGTTCGATCTACCAAACGAGCCACATTACTTTGAAGAAAGAATGAAGGAAGGCGCTAGTTTATTTAACTCTTCCGAACTAGAAACAATACGGAAACTATTAATCGATTTAAACGAAGCAACTGCAAAATCAAAAGAACAAGGCTTACTTGAAAATGATGCTTTAAAATCCGTTGGTGTGATTAGTTTCTATCGAGAGCAAGTAAATCGAGTTAATTTGTTAATAGAAGAGTTGAATTTGTCCCATTTACATATTCGGACAGGCTCTGTCGATAAATTCCAGGGTATGGAAATGGACGTTATACTACTAAGTATGGTTCGAAACAATCCACATGGAGAAATCGGTTTTGCAAAAGATTACCGCCGGTTAAACGTTGCATTATCGAGAGCAAGAGAATTACTGATGATTATTGGCAGCTCAGAAATGTTCATGAATCGACCAAAAGCAAAGAACACTAAAGAAATGTATCAATATCTATATGAAGTAGTGGAAAAACAACAAGGTATTCGAAAAATAACAAAGGAGACGTTCTTAACATAAACATGGAACTCCATCAAATACAGCAACAATTAATAAAAAAGCTTGAAAAAGAAAAATCTGGTTTAATCATTCATACCGATATTTGGTGTATTCCGATGCATACGTATGAAATCACTTATCAGCCAGTTCGAAAGAGGACGATGGATATATTAATGAAAATCTTACTTTTCTCTTGCCAAAAATCAACTTTCGAAAGGGCTGAACAGCTCAGTGAAATTTTACTGGTAGAGCCACTATTTATAGAAGATTTATTACGGAAAATGCAAAAAAATGGGTTGTTGATACGGGAAAATAACTATTATCAACTTACCGAAAAAGGAATGAAACAATTTTCTCTAGGAGTATTTGAAGAGGAATTAGAACCCGTAGTAATAGAGCTACTATATAGCCCTGTACATCATCAAATCGTAGAAGGCGATATTGAGGAAGTATTAGACTTTGATGATTTTCCGGAACAAATCTATCGTTATATACGTAATGAAGAGGGGCCAGTAAGTGCACCTTTTATGATGAAAGCAATACAAAACATGCAAGCGACGGAACTGGAAGAAGATCATCAAGAAATCAAATCCATACTATCAATGGAAAATACTCAAGTAAATGATGTCCCTTGTATCGAATTCATTATTTGGAACGCTGAAAACAAGGAATTATTTATCCGCGTATGGAATACATTATTTAATAGTTGGGATCAACAATTAGAACAAGAATTGAATGAGAAAGAGAGCTCGGAATGGCTAACAAAAATGCAGAGTAAAATAAAATAACCTAATATTGCAAATCCCTATTAAATGTGTTAGGATTATCTTAATTTTATAAGGATTCAAAACTTTCTTATCAAGAGAAGTGGAGGGACTTGGCCCAATGAAACTTCAGCAACCTCTAACGGATGTTAGAAAGGTGCTAATTCCAGCAAGGCTCAGCCTTGGGAGATAAGAGAGTGCGTGCAAGGAAATTTTGTACCCTCTCATTCTCTTTTCTGGAATGAGCAGGGTTTTTTTATTAAGATATTTTAGAATGGGGGACAAGAGGAATGCCTATTAATATTCCGAAAAATTTACCTGCTGGAGAAATATTGAGAAACGAAAAGATTTTCGTCATGGAAGAGGACCGCGCATTATCACAGGACATACGTCCATTGAACATTTTGGTGTTGAATTTGATGCCTGAAAAAGAAAAAGCGGAATTACAGTTGCTGCGATTGCTCGGGAACACGCCGCTGCAAACCAATGTAACGTTTTTAAATACAGCCACGTATGAACCTAAAAATGTATCCAAAAGCCATTTGGAAACATTCTATAAAACTTTTGATAAAATCAAGCACCGCCGCTTTGACGGAATGGTCATCACCGGGGCGCCGGTTGAACGGATGGAATTTGAAGAAGTCCATTATTGGAAAGAGTTGACTGAAATTTTGGACTGGGCGAAAGAGAATGTGACTTCAATCATTTATATCTGTTGGGCTGCACAAGCCGCTCTATATTACCACTTCGGAATCGGAAAATTCGAGTTGCCGAAAAAATGTTCCGGTATATTTGCGCATACCATTACGGATTTGACGAATGATTTGGTTCGAGGGTTCAACGATGAATTTGTGGCACCGCATTCCCGTTACACTTCCGTTTCCATCGAAGAAATAGAACAGCATCCTGATTTGCAATTGTTGAGCTATTCGGAAGAGGTCGGACCTTTTATCATCCAATCCAAAGACAACAAACACATTATGATCACTGGCCACTTGGAATATGACGCAACAACGCTTGCGGAAGAATACGAGCGTGACGTAAAGAAAGGTTTACCTATAGACATACCGGCAAATTATTTCCCTAATAATGATCCAACAAAGCAGCCAAAAAATACTTGGCGCGCCCATGCCCACTTATTGTTCTACAACTGGCTGAACTACTACGTTTACCAAGAAACGCCTTACGATTGGCATTATGTGGACGATTCAATCGAGTATCATATTTAAAATAACTGCAGGAATTCGAAATAAAAGGATTCCTGCAGTTTTTGTGCGCCCGGCATGTACATGAACTATAGGGTGTAAGTCCCGAACCCCGAAGACAGAAGTAGAGGTTAGCCAAGAGCAAGGGTGTCCGTGGTGACGCGGAATCTGAAGGAAGCTGGAGGCAAAACACCGGTCCGAGGAACACGAACCTCATATAAGGCTAGGTATGATTGAGTGAGTTTGCAAAACAAAACAAAGCTCTTTCTGTCGAAGGTCATATCGAGTAAATGAGGCGGATAGATGGTGTGAAAGTGCATGTACTTACCCGGGGAGGTCTGGCGGATAGGTGAAGTACGCTTCATAACCTACTTAGTGATAAGTAGCTGAACCGTCAGAAGTCAGCAGAGGTCATAGTATTAGTTGGTCTAGAACAACTAAGAAGGACCGAACAATTAAGAGAGAATAGCCCTTGGCATTCAGTGAGTCATGATGAACACAGAAAACGTAGTACCTCACTTGAGGGAGGAAGCGGTGAATCCCGTGGGGGTCCTCTTGGAGGGTGGAGTGACCACTGGCATAAAGAGAACAGCTATTCACGGAAGTTATATAAAGACTTGCGTCAATTATCTTAATTGAACCGCCGTATACGGAACCGTACGTACGGTGGTGTGAGAGGACGGGAGTTAATCGCTCCCTCCTACTCGATTATTATTGATCCGATCATTGGAAAACGATATGATACTGTTTCTTAAAATTTCGAATAAGTTTCACAAATTGTTAATAAGATGTTATACACATACCTATCAGGGCAAAACCAACTATCAATAAAAAATCCCATTTAATGTAAATTAAAATGAGAAGCAAGGAGGCGGAATGTTAGAAAAATGTAATCGGACTATAAATTCCTAAAAAGGAGAGAGAAGTTTCGATGTGGAGTTTGATCACCATCATTCTATCTTTAATATTACTCATGATTCTGGCAATGCGAGGGTTCACCATCATCATCATAGCTCCGGTCGTCAGCTTATTTGTCATGATATTGAACAATATGCCGATCATCGATACCTTCCAAAATGACTATATGAACGGATTTACAAATTATGTGAAGAATTATTTCTTAATTTTCCTATTTGCAGCGATGTTTGGCAAATTTATGGAAGAATCCGGAGCTGCCCGAACGATAGCTCAATATCTGTTGAAAATATCGGGTAAAAAGAGCAAATTAAGAGTTTTGGTCACAATCATGTTTGTTTGTGCGCTGTTGACATATGGCGGCGTAAGTTTATTTGTTGTGATTTTTGCCATTCTGCCAATCGCCAAACCGATTTTCAAAGAAATGAATATCCCATGGCACTTATTTATTGCGGCGTTTATGCCGGGGATGGCGACTTTTACAATGACGATGCTTCCGGGAACTCCCGCCATTCAAAATATCATCCCGACCGCCTATTTGGGGACAACCGTTACTGCAGGTGCCTGGATCGGAATTGTAAGCGCTATCTTTGTTATCATCATCAATATTTGGTATATCCATTTCGCGTTGAAACGTTCTGAAAAACGGGGCGAAACATACTTTAATATGAAAAATTTAGAAAGCAAGGAAGACGAAGTTGAGGATAAATATGCCCATAAAAAACTCCCGAATATTATCCTTAGTCTGATTCCTCCCGTTCTATTGCTGGTTTTATTAAACCTCGTAAAATTAGAAATTATATATACCTTAATGATTACAGTGATTGTTAGTGCGGTCCTTTTCCATAAATATATATCCCTGAAAAAAGAAACAATCAATATTGGCGCGACAAATGCTGTTTTGCCGATCATCAATACTTCTGCAGATGTCGGATACGGTTCAGTCATTGCGGCCACTTCCGGATTTGCAGTCTTTCAGGATATCGTCACGAATATTCCTGGCAACCCTTTGATTTCACTCTTTGTCGCAACCAACTTGTTGGCAGGTATTACAGGATCCAGTTCGGGTGGACTGGCTATTGCGATGGAAACGCTGACAGATCTCTATTTAAGCCTTGGTGTCAGCCCTGAGGCATTCCACCGCATCGCAGCTATTGCATCCGGCGGTTTGGATGCTCTTCCTCATAATGGTGCAGTCATTACCACGTTGGTCGTTGCAGGATTGACACATAAGGATGCTTACAAACATATTTTTGCAACTTCAGTCATAGCACCATTGGTTGCCGCGGTACCTGGATTAATTGTTGCAATTTTGTTCTATTAATCTAAAAGGAGGTTTACGATGAAAAAGATTGGAGTAATCGGCGCTGGAACAATGGGGTTTGGTATTTCCTTTTACTTTGCCATCAAAGGGATCCAAACTCATGTTGTCGATGTATCCGAAGAGGCAATTGCGACAGCCAAGGATAAATTCAATACTTATTTTCAACTTTTTAAGGAAAGCGGATATCCTTTGAAATTTTCTGAAAAGGAATCAAAGGCATTTATCAACTATTCAACAAGCCTTGAAGACTTAAAGGATGCGGATTTAATCATAGAAAGTGCTACAGAGAACCTTGAAATAAAACAGGAAATTTTTAAAACATTGGACGAAATTGCAAAACCGGATGCCATATTAACTTCAAACACTTCCAGTTTAAAACTCTCAGATATTGCCCTCCATGTAACAAAACATCGAAAACAACTGCTGCTGACCCATTTCTTTAATCCCGCGCAAATCATTCCACTGGTTGAATTGCTTGCTTTAGAAGAAACTTCCCCTGAAGTATTGGAAAAAGTGAAAGCATTTTTTGAATCCATTGATAAATCCCCGATCATCGTTCACAAAGAAATTCCCGGGCTGGTCGCCAATAGAATTCAAGTGGCATTGGCGAGAGAAGCATTAGCGCTATTGGAAAATGGTATCGTTTCAAAAGAAGATCTCGAAAAAACTTTATATGATGGTCCCGGTTTCCGCTTTTCAGCAAGCGGTTTGCTGAAAATCATCGACTTTGGCGGATTGGATGTCTGGTTGATTGTGCTGAAAAATCTTCAGAAAGAAATCGAATCAAGTGAAAGGGAATATTCATCCATAAGTACTTTGGTTGAGAATAATCATTTAGGTGTAAAAAACGGGAAAGGTTTCTTTGAATATCCTGGAAAGGGATTTGATGAATACGTATTGCAAAGGGATTCCGAACTTTTAAAACATTTAATCCATACACGTTACTGAGGTGATGTCAATGTCCAGTAAAAGAGTAGTTTTAGTCACTGGAGCAATCGGTGGAATCGGCACGGCGATTACGAAAAAGTTTATTGAAAACGGCGATATTGTTTACTTATTGGATTTGGATCAAGAAAAGGTGGATCAGGCCGTTCAACAATTGGGGGAAAACGCTTATGGCCACCGTTTGGATGTGAGTAATGAAAAAGAAGTGCATGCGGTGATTTCAAAAATTATCAGGGAACATGACAGAATCGATGTGCTGGTGAACAATGCGGGTCTGCAATATCGGGCGAAAATTGAAGAGTTCCCACTGGAAAAATGGCAGCAGTTGATTGATGTCATGTTGACCGGCGTTTTCTTGATGACAAAACATGTTTTTCCTCAAATGAAGAAACAAAGATATGGCCGAATCATCAATATTTCTTCCGTTCATGGAAAAATGGCTACTCCGGAAAAAGTGGCCTATGTAGCCGCAAAACATGGTGTAATAGGGATCACCAGTGTAGCAGCGTTGGAAGGCGCCCCTTATGGGATTACCGTGAACTCGGTTTTGCCTGGGCCAGTAAAAACGCCGTTGTTGGAAAAACAATTGAAAGATTTATATGAAAGCGAAGGGTTGACAGAACAGGAAGCGCTCGTCCGAATTATGTATCCGCGCCAGGCGATGAACCGGTTCATTGAAGCTACGGAGATTGCCAATACCGTATTCTTTTTGGCCTCTGATGAAGCATCAGCCATCACAATGGAGCATGTCAAAGTTGCAGGGGGAATGTAAATCACTCATTATATTCCACTTAAAAGAAAGGGGAATCCGATGAAACAAAAAGTCGTTGATCATCCTTCCGAACTTTCTTCGATTTTCAAAGACGGTCAGACCATTTTGGTAGGCGGATTTGGAATCGTAGGGTCGCCGTTGACAATCATTGACGTCATATGCGAAACGGATGTGAAACATTTGCATGTGGTCAGCAACAATCTAGGAGATTATGGAATGGGATTGCATCAGCTTTTTATCCGGGGAAAGATTGATAAAGCGACCGGATCTTTCTTTACCATCAACAAAGAAGCGGTGATTGCCTGGTCAAAAGGCGAACTGGAGATTGATTTGCTGCCGCAGGGGACTCTGGCAGAAGCCATTCGGTGCGGCGGGGCAGGAATTGGCGGATTTTATACAAAAACGGCTGTTGGAACGGAACTGGCAAAAGGGAAAGAAGAACGGATCATTGATGGAGAACGGTATATATTTGAGAAGGCGATCAAAGGGGATGTGGCAATCATTCGTGCGAAAACGGCGGATCGGTTGGGGAATTTGACCTATCATGCCACGGCAAGAAATTTTAATCCGATAATGGCGACAGCTGCGGATATCGTGATTGCGGAAGTCGATGAAATCGTCGAAGTGGGCGAAATTGATCCGGAACATGTCATCACCCCGCATGTTTACGTTGATTACATTATCCGAACGGAATATAAAAAAGTAGGTGATCGATTTGTCAGAAGCTGATGTACGTTTGAAAATCGCCAAAAGGATCGCCGAGGAACTGGAAGATGGCCAAGTAATCAATTTGGGCATCGGCATTCCCACATTGGTGGCTTCATTTGCGGAAGGGAAAGATTTATATTTTCAATCGGAAAACGGATTGCTGGGAATCGGTCCGCCGCCGACAGAAGAAGAACTGGATGCGGAATTGATCAATGCCGGAAAAGAACCGGTGACGATTACAAAAGGCGCCTCCTTCTTTAACAGTGCAGACTCCTTTGCCATGATCCGAGGCGGCCACATTGATGTGGCGGTTTTGGGGATTTTGCAAGTGAATACATTGGGACAAGTGGCGAATTGGGCAGTTCCAAACAAACCGATTCTAGGTGTTGGCGGAGCCATGGATTTGGTGACGGGTGCGAAAAAAGTGATTGGTGCGGCAACATTATTCACTAAAGACGGCTCGCCAAAAATCGTGAAAGAACTGACTTATCCCATCAGCGGAATCCGAACAATTGATATGCTCGTAACCGATTATGCGATTTTTACATTTGAAGATGGAGAAGTGGGTGTCACAGAGCTGATGGGAGATTTATCCCTGGAAGAGTTGAGCAAGCGCATCGGCATCACATTAAAATGGAGGGGAAAAAATGACTGATCCTGCTGTGATACAATCTGCAACACGAAAACGGATGGTTCGCATTTTGCCGTTTGTCCTGCTTTTATATATTGTCGCTTATCTTGATCGGGTGAATATGGGATATGCCGCCCTTCAAATGAATGCAGACTTGGCTTTGACCGCTGAAGTATTTGGTTTATTATCCGGCATTTTCTTTATCGGATACTTCTTCTTTGAAATCCCGAGCAATATGATTTTGCACAAAGTCGGGGCAAGAATTTGGATTGCCCGCATTATGATCACTTGGGGAATTGTTGTGGTTTTGACAGGATTTGCACAAAGTGACGCACATTTATATATCCTTCGATTTTTATTGGGTGTTGCAGAAGCAGGATTTTTTCCAGGGATCATTCTCTATTTGACCTATTGGTTCAAAGAAAATGAACGTTCCATTGCAACAGCAGTCTTAATTATGGCTTTGCCGATCGGAGGTTTAATAGGGGCACCAATTTCCACTTGGATAATGGATAACATTGCATGGGCAGGGCTTGCCGGATGGCGCTGGATGTTTATTTTGGAAGGCATTCCTGCAGTTATACTTGGGGTTGTGGTACTGTTTTATTTAATTAATCGTCCCCGTGATGCAAAGTGGCTTACAGAAGAAGAGAAAAACTGGATTGAAGGTGAATTGGAAAAGGAACGGATCGCCAGCAGCAAAGTGAATAAAGTTTCGAAAAAAGAGATGTTAAAAGATGCAACGGTATGGAAATTATCGGCTTTCTATTTTGTGGCTTATACCGGTGTCTATGGACTATCCTTTTGGATACCGAGCATCATCAAATCATTGTCCGAAGCTACGACAAATTTGGAGATTGGTTGGCTTGCCATGCTGCCTTATGTGGTGGCCATTCCTTCCATGCTTTTTGTAGGCTGGAGCGCAGATCGTATTGGCAAACATAAGGAGCACCTATTCATTTCGTTGATTGTTGCAATGATCGGTTTTATCGGTTGTGCCGTTGCCGATTCATTGACGGCAATGGTATTGATGTTGATGCTGACTTCAATCGGATTATATGGATTTACCGGATGTTTTTTTGCATACATGACTTTCTTCTTTACCGAATCAACGGCGCCGGTCGGTATTGCATTGGTCAATTCATTTGCGGCATTGGGTGGCTTTGTCGGGCCAACGATTTTAGGAATGTTTACATTATCTTCCGGCATGTTTTTCTTGGCGATCCTTATTGCCGTCGGAATGGTTATTTTGCTTACAACGAAACGTAGAGTGGTATCCGGTGAAGGAAGTTCATGAGTTTAATGGGTATGAATTTTTCTGAAAATTATAAAAAGAGGCTGGGACAAAAGATAAAAAACACCATTTTCTACCGGGAGAAAATGGTGTTTTTTTGAGTGCGCCTGGCATGGATGTAATCTATAGGGTGCAAGTCCCGAGCCGTGAAGGCAGAAGTAACGGTTAGCTTAACGCAAGGGTGTCTGTGGTGACGCGGAATCTGAAGGAAGCGAGCGGCAAACTTCCGGTCTGAGGAACACGAACTTCATACAAGGCTAGGTATCATTGGATGAGTTTGCTCAACAAAACAAAGTCCTTTCTGCCGAAGGTGATACAGAGTAAATGAAGCAGATAGATGGAAGGAAAGATTACATTCTTACCCAGGGAGGTCTGATGGATACGTGAAGTACACTTCATAACCTACTTAGTGATAAGTAGCTGAACCGTCAGAAGTCAGCAGAGGTCATAGTATTAGTTGGTCTAGAACAACTGAGAAGGACCGAACAATTAAGAGAGAATAGCCCTTGGCATTCAGTGAGTCATGATGAACACAGAAAACGTAGTACCTCACTTGAGGGAGGAAGCGGTGAATCCCGTGGGGGACCTCTTGGAGGGTGGAGTGACCACTGGCATAAGAAGATAAGCTATTCACGGAAGGAGAATAACGATGCTTTTGAATCAAATCCTGTCACGGGAGAATATGCTTCAAGCACTAAAACGTGTAGAACAGAATAAAGGAAGCCACGGAGTAGATATGATGCCCGTACAAAATCTACGACAGCACATAGTTGAAAACTGGCTATCGATTAAAGAAGCAATTCTCAAGGGAACTTATGAACCGATGCCAGTCCGCAGAGTCGAAATCCCGAAACCTGATGGCGGTGTTCGTTTACTAGGAATCCCTACCGTAACAGACCGTTTGATTCAACAAGCAATCGCCCAAGTACTTTCAAAAGTGTATGACCCTACATTCTCTGAAAACAGCTACGGATTTCGACCAAACCGAAGTGCTCATGATGCGATGAGAAAAGCGAAAGAATATATAAGAGATGGATATCGATGGGTTGTAGATATGGACTTGGAGAAATTCTTTGATAAGGTCAACCATGACAGATTAATGGGTACACTCGCGAAGAGAATCCAAGATAAACCATTACTGAAATTGATTCGTAAGTATTTACAATCGGGCGTCATGATTAATGGTGTGGTGTCAAGCACATTAGAAGGAACTCCACAAGGAGGACCATTAAGTCCGCTACTATCTAACATTGTACTAGATGAACTAGATAAAGAATTGGAAAGAAGAGGACACAAATTCGTTCGATATGCGGATGACTGTAACATTTACGTGAAAAGTAAACGAGCAGGACTTCGCACAATGGCAAGTATCCAGCGATTTATTGAAGGAAAACTACGACTGAAAGTAAATGAAAAGAAATCAGCGGTCGACCGTCCATGGAAACGTAAGTTTCTAGGATTTAGCTTTACCTATCATAAAGAGCCAAAGGTTCGTATCGCAAAAGAAAGCCTTAAACGAATGAAGAATAAAGTTCGTGAAATCACATCACGCAAGATGCCCTACCCGATGGAATACCGCATTCAGAAACTGAATCAATATCTAATGGGATGGTGTGGATATTTTGCGTTAGCAGACACCAAATCTATATTCCCTGAATTAGATAAATGGATTCGTAGAAGACTTCGAATGTGTCTATGGAAGAACTGGAAGAAACCGAAAACAAAGATACGCAACCTTATTCAACTTGGCGTACCACAATGGCAAGCGTATGAATGGGGAAATACTCGGAAGAGTTATTGGCGTATTTCAAAAAGTCCAATATTACACAGAACCCTTGGTAACTCCTATTGGAGAAACCAAGGGCTGAAAAGTCTTGAAGCTCGTTATGAAAACTTGCGTCAATTATCTTAATTGAACCGCCGTATACGGAACCGTACGTACGGTGGTGTGAGAGGACGGGAGTTAATCGCTCCCTCCTACTCGATTAATTGAAGAAAATTGATTTCCTTTCCGGGGACGCTTTCCGCAGGCCCGGCTCGAGCCCAATGTCAGAAACTTATACAACCAATAATTTACAGTTAGTAGGCAACCATCTGGTTGTCTACTTTTAAAAATACTATTCAACCTACAAAGTGTTGATAATTTTCTAAAATCGGCTAAAAAAGGCAATAGGATGCCCGGGGCTTAAATTTTTATTTTTTTAAGCCCCTAATTTATTTACATTTAATAAACAAATAGGTTATATTTATCCTATGTATTGTTTATAGACACCTTTTTTGGTTTAGGGGATACTTTGTTGAGGACAGACCATTCCTTCGTGGGTAGCTTCTCCCAAACCGAATAGGTGTCTTATTTCTTATAATCACTTTCATGATTTTTGTAAACATTCTCTCTCTTTTGATTGGACAATCTTCTAATAATAAGTGAACCATCCTATCTTTTAATTTTCCTATTAAGATATTTGTGTTTACTTGATAATCATGTTTTCGTCTTTTTTTCTTACTCTCCTCATTAATTGTTTCATTGGCATCATTTCTCAATAAACTGACCATATTCGATAAATATATTGATGCATAGAAATCTTGTTCAATTGCGATTTTCGAACTACCCGTGAAATTTTCTATTTCGATTTTATTTTTCACATCATTATATTCTGTTTCAATTCCCCAGCGTTTAAAATAAAGAGATTTAAACTCAGAGATATCAAACTCTTCCTCGGTTAAATTTGTGACAAGTATTTCTTCCGTGCCAGAATCCAGTGGGAATCTAACTACACGAGCAGTAATCACTTGTTTCCTATGTATTATATGAATGTTTTGATCAGCATCTTTCGCTTCGACAATTTCCTTTATCGTATTTTTTTGACATCGCATCACATATTTGATACCAAGGGCATCTAAATAGGCAATAAAATCTCTCGATGGATACCCTCGATCAAATAAAAAAAGATCATTTTTTAATCCAATTTGTACGAGTTCTTCAATCATATCCTTTGCACTATCTCGCTCAGCTACCTTATATGGATTGATTCTAGAAGTAATAATGATTCCATTCTCAAGATCGTAAATACAAGAGGCACTAGCTCTTGCATAACTTGTCTTATGATTTTTTCCATACCCAAAATAATTTCGAAGCTCCTCAGTATCAGGGATTTGGAGCACACTTCCATCGATTGCGCAAAGTCTAAATCCACGATAAGTTTTAAAGGAATTTTCTTCATAATACCAATTCACAATCGCTTTTGTAAGTTTTACAAAAGCGAGAGGAGAAATCTTTTTTCGTGCGGCTGAATAGCCTTGTTTGGAAATACTAATTTCTGATAAATTAAATTTGTCGAAAAAGTCGTCAAGTTCAATTTGGAGGCTCTTTTTAACAAAGTTTAAGCTAAATAGAATAGTATTTTTAAAATTTAACTTCTTTTCTTTTCGTGTAAAATACGTTTCTTTTGTCCGAGATTCAAGCATAAACATCACATCATTCAGCAACTTTCGAGTAATCTCAATTGCCCCTAAAAAAGTACTTTTTGTTTTCAAAAAAACCACCATCCTCGTTTTATTAACCAAAAATTGGATTCTAAAACGATTTTGGTGGCCTTTTTAAAATTACAAGAGGCTTATTACCTAATTTTATAAAAGTTAAATTAAATATTATTTTCCATTAAATGTAACGTTAAGTTGATGACATTGGGCTCGAGCCTCCTCGGAGCTCAATCCTTCGCTCCTGCGGGGTCTCGAGAGGGCTCGTCGCAGGAAAGCTTTTGCTTTGCGACTAAGCGTGCGCGACAGGAGCACTCGCCCCGTCACTCCAATCAATTTTTTACAAAAAATCTTTTTGCAGCTCGTTCACTTTATTAGTTATGTCCCAGCCTCTTTCATTTTAAATAATAAACATGGCAACGATTGTTGTTACCACAAGCCCGATCACAACCGGAACCAGGTTTCTTCTTGCCAACTCAAACGGACTCACGTTGCAGATGGCAGCAGCCGGAATTAATGCCCAAGGCACCAATGTTCCTCCTCCGACATAAATCGCTGCAATTTGGCCCAATGCAGTCAGGGTGGCCGTTCCTTCACCAATCACAGCTCCAAAAAGATTGGCAATGGACCCCACCAATGAAATGCCGGAAAATCCGGAGCCGTCCAATCCCGTAATGGCACCGACGCCCGCAACGGTTACGGCTGCAATTTCCGTTGTCAAAGGTACAACTGATGCCAGAGCCACCCCTAAATCATTGATGATCCCTTGCGAATGTTCAGGAAGATAATCCCCAATGATTTGGGAAAAGCCGGAATCTCCCAAATAGAAGAAAGCTGCAATCGGAATTACCGGGCCAAACACTTTAAAACCAAATTGGAAACCCTGTATCAAATAGCTTGTCGTTTTTTCCAACCCGGCATTTTTATGGGCGAACATGGAAAGAAGCAACAGAATCAGCAGTGTCGTTCCACCGATCAACGCAGTCGCGTCTCCGCCGGTTAAATCAAAAATGGACATGGCCACGACATTTAGTAAAAAGGCAAAAGGAATCAAAATGGCGAAAAATCGCTTTTGTTGAATTGATAGGAGATTTTCTTCCACTTCTTCTTGTTTCTCTTCGCCACCATCAAAATTTCCAACCATTTCGAGAGTGCCTCGTTTCATATCGCGTCTAAGCAAGAAGTATGCAACAAATGTCGTTACAACCCCCATGACGATGACAAGTGGGACGCTCGCAGAAATCACTTCACTGACAGGAAGGCCTGCCGCATCAGCCGTCAATTTCGGTGCGCCTTGGATGACAAAGTCGCCGGATAAGGCAATTCCATGGCCGAATAAGTTCATGGCCATCGCAACCCCAAGGGCAGGAAGTCCAGCTCGTATCGCAACAGGCAAGAGCACCGCACCCAAGAGGGCAACAGCAGGGGAAGGCCAGAAGAACCAAGAAATGATCATCATTAAAATCCCGATGGTCCAATAGGCGAGTGCCGGATTTTTTATGATTTTGGTAAAAGGGGAAACCATCACTTCATTAATGCCTGTTTTTAACAAAACACGGCTCATGGCTACGATGACACAAATGATGATGATGGTCGATAACAGTTCGGTGATGGCGTAAATGAAACTTGAAAACACTTTGCTGATCGAAGCGACTAAATCACCAGTCGAAACAAGGGAAAGTAAAAAAATTCCAACCACACAAACAAGAGTTGTATCCCGCCGTTTCACCATAAATCCGATGATGAGTGCGATGAACACGACGTAAATCCAATGCAGTGCCGTCAACTCAATACCCATAAGTCACTTCCTCGATTCTTTTTTTGTCTAGCATATGAGGCAAATGACCAATGGGTGTGTGCTTGAGGTGTTTATTGCTTTATTAGACATTAAACGATTCATGAAGTCATTTAATAGTAAATGTATAATTGAACGGAATATTGGGTACCTGAAAACCCATAATTTAATAAAGGACTTTTTTATAATTAGATCAATTTTTGTTGTCGTTAAATTAATTAAAGTTGTATAAAAGTTTTAATTTTTTCAAAAATTATTGTTGACAATTTTTCCTTCTTGCATATAATTTTTCCTAAAAGAAACTTTTTTGTCATAAGAGAAAAGTTTGTCCGATTTATCTTGAAAATTTTTTGAATCAAAAGTTTCCTTAATACAACAATTATGCCTTTATACAAAAAAGAAATTAAAGGAATAATCTAAGTAAAAGAAAAAATATTAAGTTTTGTAAAATTTCTTGTTATCAAATCTTCCCTCACGCATATAAAGAAACATTTTATCTTGAAAGAAAATATGTATAAAATACATCCTAAATTTTTTTACCCAAAAAGTTTCCTTTGTGCAACATTTATTCCCTGAGAAAAAGGAGGAAATAAGATGAATAAATTAAAATTATTCGTTCTTTGTCTAATCTTTGTGTTTGGAAGTATTGTTCTATTATTAGAGGGATGTCAAGTAACAAATGAACAATCAGAAAAAACTGATGAAGTGGACAGTGGAAAAATTAAAATCGTAACAACTATTGCACAGATTGCTGAACCTATTGAAAAAATTGGTGGGTCATATGTGGAAGTAAAAAGTCTAATGGGTCCAGGTGTTGACCCACATTTATACAAAGCAACTCAAGGAGATATTGAAACATTACAAAAAGCAGATATTGTGTTTTACAACGGACTACACCTAGAGGGTAATATGGGTGAAATTTTCGAAAAACTAAAGAAATCCAAAAAAATATTAGCAATTGGTGAAACAATTAATGAAAATCGTTTACTTAAAGATGAACAAGGTGCCATCGATCCGCATATTTGGTTTGATTTAGATTTATGGAAAGACGCTTTAAATAGTGCAACAGAAATTTTAAAAGAGTATTTACCTAAACATGCTGAATACTTTGAACAAAATAAACAAAATTATTTCAAACAAATGGATGACTTGAAAGCCGAAGCAACAGAAAAATTATCTAGCATCCCTAAAAAACAACGAATCCTTGTAACTGCGCACGATGCATTTGGATATTTCGGCCGTATGTATGACATTGAAGTAGTCGGTTTACAAGGCCTAAGTACAGAAGATGAAGTTGGTTTATCTGATATACAATCAACGGTCGAACTATTAATTGAAAAACAAGTACCAGCTGTGTTTGTGGAAAGTAGCATTAATCCAAAATCCATACAAGCGGTTATTGAAGGAGCTAGTAAAGCAGGACTAAAAGTAGAACTTGGGGGAGAGCTTTTCTCAGATGCGATGGGTGAAGCGGGAACTGAAGAAGGAACTTATCTCGGAATGTATCGCCACAATGTGAACATGATTTATGAGGCATTGAAAGGGGAGAGCAAATCATGAATGTGCTAAATGTAGAAAATCTAAGCGCTGCCTATCGAAAAAACCTTGTGTTAAATGGCATTTCCTTTGCTATTCCTCAAGGATCGCTAACGGGTATTGTAGGACCTAATGGTGCAGGTAAATCAACTTTAATAAAAGTATTACTTGGGTTACATCCAAAATTAACAGGTAATGTTTCATTTTTTGGTTCAACATTAAGAGATGTAAAAAAAAGAATTGGTTATGTTCCTCAACGTGGTTCTGTTGACTGGGATTTTCCAACGAATGCATTGGATGTTGTATTGATGGGATTGTATGGACAGATTGGGTGGATAAAATGGCCAACTAAACGACATAAGGAAAAAGCGCTTAAAGCATTGGATAAAGTCGGTATGGCAAGTTACGCCAATCGGCAAATTAGTGAATTGTCAGGTGGTCAACAACAACGAGTATTTTTAGCAAGAGCGCTTATTCAAGATGCGGATTTATACTTCATGGATGAACCGTTAGCCGGAGTTGATGCAGCAACAGAACGAGCGATTATGACGATTTTAAAAGAATTAAAAAATAAAGGGAAAACTGTTTTAGTTGTACATCATGATCTTCAAACAGTAGAAGACTATTTTGATCAAGTATTATTTTTAAACAAAACAGTTGTCGCTTACGGTGATATTACCTCTACATTTTCAGTGAAAAATATTGAAAAAACCTATGGAGGAAGCGTTCGCTGGTTGAAAGAAGGTGTTGGTATTGTCAATCCTTCTATCCAGTAATTATCAGTGGGTATTGGTAAGCACGCTGCTTCTTGGAATTGCTTCAGGTTTAATTGGTAGCTTAGTTTATTGGAAAAAACAAAGTTTAATAAGTGATGCCCTTTCGCATGCAGCTTTGCCAGGTGTTGTTACTGCTTTTCTATTATTTCAAGTAAAAGATTTTTTTATATTAATCATTGGCGCAAGTCTAAGTGCACTTCTTGGTGCCTATTTAATCATGTTAATAAAATCAACAACCCGAATTTCCTCAGATACTGCGATGGGGTTAATTTTAGCAGTATTCTTTGGTGGAGGAATTGTGTTACTACCGATTGTTAATCGCACTAGTAGTGGAAACCAAGCTGGTTTAGATTCTTTCATTTACGGCCAGGCAGCATCTATGATAGGCCAAGATGTATTCATAACTTCTATTTTAGCAACCGTAGTGATTTTAATTATTATGATTGGCTTTAAGGAATGGAAATTGTATTTATTTGATCCAAACTTTGCGAAAGGGCTAGGACTTTCAATCAAAAGTATGAATACAATGTATTTACTTATATTGGTTTTAACAATTGTTATTGGAATTCAAGCAGTTGGTGTCATATTGATGTCAGCTTTACTCATTATACCGCCTGTTAGTGCTAGATATTGGACCCATTCCTTTAGAACAATGTTGTACTTGTCTGGTGTATTTGGCGGAATTTCTGGAGCATTAGGCACAACGATTAGTGCATTAGGGGTTAACTTTCCAACTGGACCATTTATTGTACTTACATCTGGTTCAATCTTTTTTATCTCTCTATTATTTGGAACAAAGAAAGGATTGATTATTGAGTATCTTATTAAGCGAAATAATAAGAAAGAAATTCAAAAACAATACCCTTCGCTTTCAATGAAGGAGGGGAATACATGACTTATACAATGTGGATTCTTTTAACTGCTTCACTTGTAGGAATTTCTTGTGGCATTGTAGGAGTATTTTTGATTTTGAGAAAAATGGCGATGATGGCAGATGCGATAAGTCATTCGGTCATTCTCGGGATTGTTATTGCATATTTATTGTCCCATAGTTTAAGTGGAATACACATGTTCATAGGTGCTGTAATTAG
Organism: Ureibacillus sp. FSL W8-0352; assembly: GCF_038004345.1. Taxonomy (NCBI): domain Bacteria; kingdom Bacillati; phylum Bacillota; class Bacilli; order Caryophanales; family Caryophanaceae; genus Ureibacillus; species Ureibacillus sp. FSL W8-0352. Next base: position 773,631 of record NZ_JBBOQT010000001.1, read on the forward strand.
TGGGATATTGACAACTTACCTCGTTCAAATGCTCCATTCAAAAGGGGTACAACACGAATCATCAATTGGCGTTGTATTTACAATACTTTTTGCTTTAGGAATAATTCTAATTGCAACAAAAGTAGGGAATGCCCATCTTGATGTACAGCATGCTTTAATGGGAGAAATTTCCTTTATCCCATGGGATACGGTCCAAATTCCTCTACTTGGAAATATACCTGTAGCTACCTTAACGCTATTTATAGTATTAGTACTGATTATATTAATCATTGGATTATTTTATAAAGAATGGAAAGTTACAACGTTTGATCCTGCACTTGCAGCTAGTCTTGGAATTCCAGTAGTTGGATTACACTATTTATTTATGACACTTGTATCCATTACAACTGTAGCTAGCTTTGATGCTGTTGGTGCCATTATGGTCGTTGCCATGCTCATTACACCTGCTGCTGCTAGTTATCTATGGACAGATTCTCTTTTAAAAATGATCATTCTAAGTGCTATATTCGGTATACTATCAGCAATAGTAGGTTATTATTTTGCTGTATGGATTGATACATCCATTTCAGGGTCTATGGCACTTGCAACAGGAGTCGTTTTTTTCATAAGCTTTATCTTTTCCCCTAGACATGGATTGCTTTCAAATTGGATACGGCCTTCTAGGTTGAAAACATGAAAAGACTTTGAAAATAACAATAGGAGGAAAAGCGATGGTTTCTCCTAGTAAAGAGAAATATCTGATAGAGATTTTTGTGAATTTAAATGAAGAAGGATATACACGAGTTTCGCAATTAGCGAAATCATTGCAAGTATCCGTTCCTTCCGTTTCAAAAATGGTAAAAAAATTAAATGACGAAGAATATATTAAATTTCAACGGTATGGAATCATCACATTAACAGACAAAGGAAAAGATTTATGTGAACAGTTGCTAAAAAATCGACTTGTACTAATACGTTTTTTCAAATTTATTGGGGTAGAAGAAGAAATAGTGGAAGATGAAGTAAAAGCAATTCAACATAATCTAAGCGTAGATGTGATTGAAAAAATTGATGGATTTTTAGCAAAATACCAAAGTATGTAATGCTCTGCCGTTCCCAAGGCTATAAGTGTTCTGTCAGCACCTTAAACAGATTGATTGCCGAAGAAAGAAAAGAGTATTCCGCAAATACCGTGACACTTTCACTCCGAAAGAAAATCATCCATATCATATGGGACTTTGAAAAAGTGAATCATGAAGAAGAAATGAATGCCATCCACCCTCAATTGTTCGAAGAATTTCCGGCACTGTTAGAACTGGATCAGCTCGTTGGCAGTTTCCGGACATTACTCCATGCCAAAGCCAGTGACGGTTTAAGGAAATGGCTTGTTGCATACAAAGATTCCAAGTTTCAATATATCGATTCGTTTCTCAACGGAATAAAAGAAGATCAAAGAGCGGTTTGGCATAGCATTGTGCTTCCTTGGTCCAACGGGCCGGTGGAGGGACAAATCAATCGGCTGAAAACATTAAAAAGGTTAATGTATGGAAGAGCCAGCTTCCATCTATTGAGGAATCGTTTTCTTTATCGGTGGGACTAAATTAAAAAAATTTATAATAAACACGATGCCAAATTATCGTCACTTTTCCCAACAGTGGGTAAGAGCCATTCTATTTTAGCGTTTACAATTGAAAATTAATGGTACTTTATCATTTTTCATATTAACTAAATATTCCGTTGTCAATGAGTGTCAAAACGTGAAATATTGTTTTGACACTTTTTTATTGAATAGATTCACTTTTTATGTATAAAAAAGGTTCGTTTAGTTTCAAACGCCAAGAGCCGCTAATCCCGCACGACTGTAATCTCTTGCTCGATTTCTTCTTTATTTCCTTCAACATTTCGAAATTCTGTCATCGAAATTCCTCCAATATAAAAGTAATGGTACCAAGGAATAGATTTTTCGTGAAAATTTTGTTGAATCTACCGTTACGTGAGCTTTTATTGTTTTTGGCAAGTAGAAATTGTATGAAATGGCAATTAAAAATGCATACATACACTTGCCAAATTCCATGGTTAACGTTGAGAGATTGAGTCTTTGTATCGGTGACTTTCACCATTGAAGATGATTAAATGAGAATGATGAATCAGCCGATCAATGACGGCCTCTGTTAAAATGGGATCGCCAAAGACATTATTCCATTGGCTAAAAGGTAAATTGGTTGTCACAATGATGCTTTTGGTTTCATAACACATGGAAATAACTTGAAATAATAACTCTGCCCCCTGTTTATGCAATGGAATATAGCCCAATTCATCAAGAATCAAGAGATCCAACTTTTCGATTTGATTGAGAAATTTACCAAGGTCACCTTTTTCATTGGCCTCCAATAAAGCATTGACAATGGAGGCGGCCGTATAGAACTTCACTCTTTTTCCTTGTTTTTTCATCAAATTGAGGGCGATGAGAGTGGAAAGGAATGTTTTACCGGTTCCCACTCCGCCATAGAAGATAAGGTTTTCCTGATTTTTCGTAAACTCACCTTCTAAAATATAATCTTTTGTGATGCCTGGGGCTAGTTGAATCTCCCGCCAATCATAAGGTTTATTTGGAATTTTCGGCAATGTCGCCTGTTTTAGTAGTAAATTTATCCTTCTCTCATCTCGATGCTGCACTTCTCGTTCAAACAGCTTCAGTAAAAATTCCTCATTTGTTTCCGCATGGATGGTATGGTAATTGGCTGGAATCCAGCTTAATTTTAGTCTTTTGGCATATTCCTTAATCATTTGTTCCATGATGCCACATCTCCTTGGGATTCGAATAGGCGGTCATAATGCCTTACTCCTCGGATGGGCTTCCGGCATATCTGGAACGTGTTTTTTCGGTTGAATTGGCTCTCGTATACCTCTTCCATTGATTAATTGATAAAATACCTTGTTTTCTAAATGGATGAAACCGTACTTATCAGCCGTGACCTGCTCATATCGGACACATTCAAATTCTTTGGCTGGCAATTGAAGAAATAACGCTTGTTCTTCTTCAAATAATTCAGCGATGAGTCGCTCCTTCTCATAATGCGGACGATTCCAGTCCTTCTCACATTTCTCCCATAAAGATTCATTAAAACTTTCTAGTTGATAGATTGTTTGTTCAGGTAAAAAGAAATTGTTTCGAATATATTTCACCTTTGATTCGACATTCCCTTTTTCATTTCCGCTGGCTGGGTTGCAGAACTCGCATTCAAAGCCATAATGTAAAACGAATCGTTGAAATGTCTCTGTCAATTCTCTTTCTCCGTTTGGCAAGATCGTTTTTACGGCAGGGGAGAGATTATCAAAACGAATGACCCTTGGAACCCTTCCCATATAGTGAAAGATTCGTTTTAATCCTTCCAAGAAACATTCTTGATTTTGAGCTGGCATGACTTGCACATAGGCCGCATTACTGTAAGGGAATGAAACGACCAGGTAAGGAAAATCGACGTATTTCCCCTGATAGAGAAAAGGAGCTTCTCCAAAATCAACTTGAGCCGTTGCAGGTTTCGATTCTAAAGGTAACGCAGCTGGTTCACTTTGTTCGAGCAGTTCTTGTTTTCTTTTTGATACATAGAGCCGAACAGAACGATCTGAACCTGTAAATCCATATTCTTCTTTTAAGATTTCATACATTCGTTTCGCAGTTCTTCGATATTTTTTCTTCTTTGTCAAGTCCTCTTTAATCCATTGATCCAATATCGGTTTCACTGGATCCATCACTTTCGCTTTTCTCATTTGTTTAACTTTTGAGGGATTGAAGTCTTCCATTTCCGCATACTTCTTCACTGTTCTTGGATCACGATTCATTCTTTTGGCAATATCGGAATAGGAACATCCTTTTTGGTTTGCTTCATATCTGATATAATGAATTTCAGCCACTGCTAACATCTCCTTGAATACCTCCCGTTGAACTGTTTTGTCCAACTAGGAGGGTAGTGTATTTGGGGAATGTTGGCAAGTGGTTTTTTGTTTTATAGGACCTGCATAAATTAATTGCCAAACGTTACATTTTTAGGGCTCTTACGTTCTTTTGGTGAAACCATATATGTACAGTCCTTCATCTCTTTATTAATTTTTTAAAAAAACATTTTATAAATGATATAACACTCGTTTTTCAAGTAAATCCAGCTTTGCCCGGCCATACATGATTCGTTTCATCAGCTTCAATCGGTGAACATGGCCTTCCACAACTCCGTTACTGTAGGAAGTACTAAATGCCAGCTTAATCGACTGTAAATCCCTACGGAGTCGAAGTGCACAATCATATAAATGATTGTTTGGAGAAGACAATTGTTTTTCCAACCATTTGAAAAATGCCGGATAGTTCCGTTCATCAAATGCTTCTCTAAATGTTTGAACCATTTGGTGGAAAGAATGAAGGGATGGGTACATCTTAAAGGATTGTTCAAGAAGTTGCAGTTCCTTTTCTAAAAGTCTAGATTTTCGTTTCCAAACATATGAAATCATTTGCCGTCTGGAAATTCGAACGGAAGATTCCTTAATCCCCTGCCGTTTTCTTTCTTTTCGTATGCTTTCGACTGCAACGCGGACACCTGAAAGTGTCCCCGTATATCCATATTTACGAAGTTGCGCATCAATTTCACGGATGGTCTTGCCCTCTTGTTCGAGTTGCTGAATGTATTGCTCAAAACCATCGGTTTGCCGTTTTCGCTTTCTTTTTACTTGAACCGGCATCTCGGTTATGTTGAGATATTTTGAAATGGTTCGGGGATCCATATGAAATTCTCTGGCCAACTCCGCTTTTTTCTTTCCTTTTTTGTATTCCTGTTGAATGCTTTTGATCATCATCCATTTCTTTTCGGCTCTTTCTTTTTGTCTCCTTTGCAGTTTGGTTTCATGCGGAAAGGTTTGTTGGTCCGTTTCTTCTTTTTCCAACGTGATGACGGAAGGAAGAATCGAGGTGAGGCAAGCATCGATCTGCTTCTTTACCGCCCGGACAAAATGCCATCGGTCATATACTTGCAAAATACTTTGCGAAGCGTTCTGAATCCCTTTCCGAAAAGCCTGATAGCCATCACGACTGACAACTTGGATGTTTTGATGATTTTTTAGCCATTCTGATATGGTTTCCGGATAACGTTCCGGAAGTAATGCAACAGGCTTGTGCGTGCTCAGATCACAAATGATCGTGCCATAGCTGTGTCCTTTCCGAAAAGCAAAGTCATCGATTCCGATAAAAGGGGGACACCTCTTGATGAATCTCCGTTTTCCGAATAAGGGAGAGCAATACGTCATGGCTGACAGGGAGGGACAGGGCTTTCGCTACTTTTTCGCCATTGAGGCAGCTGGTGGAAAACGCGATTTTACGTAATACTTCTTCGGACCGTAAAGTTCGGCGTCCATTTTTGGAAATCCAATCATACCGTTCAGTAAAAATTTTTTGGGTGCAATTGGGTTGGTCGCAAAACCATTTTCTTGTGATAAGCAGGATGGAAACAGCTTTTCCGGCAATCGGCAAATCTTGAATCATGCGTGTATATCGGCTGTGTGGACGTGTGGAAGGCACTTGGCAATGAGGACAAGGGCAGGATTCATGAGTGCTTCGAACAATAAAGGTAATGGAGGATGGTTCTTCTTGAATATCGAGAACTTCTAGGAAAGGATCTGGTGAAGACCAATGGATTTGACGATTCATCATTCATCACACCTTTTCTTTTATTATACTATAAAAGTAAAATTATAGGCCTTCACCAAAATTGCGTAAGAGCCATTTTTAGTTTGCCATAAACACTTTTATAATGAAGAAAAGGATGTGAAATATATGTATACAATTGGTCAATTTGCTAAAAAAACAGGGATGACGATTCGAGCTCTCCGCTTTTATGACGAGAAAGGTATTTTAAAACCTGCAGCTCTAACAGATGGCGGACAAAGACTGTATAATGATGAGAATATTGTCGAAGCTCAAAAAATTGCGACATATAAGTACTTGGATTTTTCGATTGAAGAAATGAAAGCACTCCTAAAAGAGGAAGTTCCGCTGCTCGATTCACTTAAAGAGCAAAAGTCGATGCTTGAAGAAAAGAAAAAACATATTGAATCCATTATTAACACTTTGGATACGGCTATTTCGATTTATGAAAAAGTACAAGTGTCTGAACCTACACTGCTTCTTCTTGTGATGCATTCATTGCTAACGGAAGATGAGCAAAAGTCGTTTTTGCTTAAATTTGTCGATGAAGAAATAGTAGAAGAAATGTATTCAATGATGAAGATGAATTTTGTCGAAATTAACCGTCGTTATATCGAAGCATGCTACCAACTGAAAATTGCCTATAGTGAAAATGCACCAGATGAAGAAGTAAAAGAGTTGATTTGGAAATTGTTAAATATTATGCCGCAGGATTTGCTAATCAAAATTGCCGAGGCATTTAAGGATGTAGAAAATTTAGAAGTAGATACTTGGCTCTTCCCATCACCATTCACGCAAGATGAAGAACAATGGCTTTTGGAGCAAATGGCTAAGCATCAAGTGTTAGGGGATGATTTTTTTGAAGCTGAAAATGGATGAATTATGGCAATTGATGAAGAAAAGCCAATTTCCAAAAAAATTAGTCGCATTCGTATTAGTACTCGGGCTTTTCGACACAGCTCTTGGACTTACGGTTCCGTTATTAACGGTAAATTTAATCAATGGTTTTTCTGTTGAAGATTTCGATTGGTCGACTTTAATGCTTGTTGTGTTTGCTCTGATTTTACAAGCAATATTCAGTGGGTTAACGTTCTTTTTTATGCGAAAACTTGGCGAACGAGTTGTTGCGAACATGCGAAAATTTTTATGGAGTCATGTGCTAAGACTAAAAGTATCCTTTTTTGATCGAAACGAAACGGGCAGCATTCTTAGTCGAATTACACAAGATACAAGCATAGTGAAAGAACTTGTAACAGACCAACTAGTGAGTTTTGTGACAGGAATTTTTACAATCATTGGTGCGATCGGAATTTTGCTTTGGCTTGATTGGAAAATGACCCTTCTAATGCTTATTTCTGTACCTCTTGCAATTGTGGTCATGCTGCCCCTAGGTTCAAAAATGCACAAAATCGCAAAAGAAAACCAAGATCAACTAGCGAAATTTAGTGGACAACTTGGCAGAATTTTATCCAATATTCGATTAATCAAATCAACACAAGCTGAAGAGAAAGAAACAAAGGAAGGCGCGCAAAATATTGAAGGCCTATATGGCTATGGCGTTAAAGAGGCTAGAATAATGGCCATTTTATCGCCAATTATGACGCTTATTATGATGGTGGTGCTTATTTTAATTTTCGGGTATGGTGGAGCACAAATTGCATCAGGCAATATTTCAGCTGGAGAGCTGGTTGCGATCATGATTTATTTAGTGCAAATCATCATCCCGTTTACACAAATGGCTACGTTTTTCACAGCACTTCAAAAGGCGCTTGGTGCCACTGAACGCATTCAGCAAATTTTAAAGGAACCTATTGAAATAAAAGAAGGTATAGACTTACCAGAAACGCTTCAAGACTTAGTGTTTGAAAACGTGACGTTCCGCTATACTGATAAAGATGTATTAAAAAATATGAGCTTTACAATACCTGCTGGAAAGACAACCGCCTTTGTCAGCCAAAGCGGCGGTGGAAAAACAACGATATTTTCATTGATTGAACGATTTTACGAGGCATCGTAAGGGACCATTCGATATGGTCGCACGGACATTACGCAATTTGATTTGTATAAATGGCGAAATTTGATTGGCTACGTATCTCAAGAAGCCCCACTTTTGAATGGAACCATTCGGGATAATTTAAAGTATGGTAATCCAAATGCAACAGAAGAAAAAATGAAAGAAGCGTTAAAAGCAGCTTTTGCTTGGGATTTTGTCGATAAATTGCCAGAAAAGCTGGATACATCCGTTGGAGAAAACGGTATTAAGTTATCGGGAGGGCAAAAGCAACGAATCGCCATAGCCCGTGCGATCTTACGAAACCCTCAGCTCCTTTTACTGGACGAGGCAACTTCCAACCTTGACAATGAATCCGAGCGGGAAGTACAACTCGCCTTATCGAACTTAATGAAGGGGAGAACAACGATAGTTATCGCTCATCGACTATCCACTATTACAAATGCTGATCAAATTCTTGTTTTTGAAGATGGCCATCTTTCAGGAAAGGGCACTCACCATGAATTATTAAAAAATCATTCTTATTACAAACAGCTTTGGGAAAACATTACTTAATAAAGGCCGGGACAAAGAGTTAAATAAGCACCCTATTCGGGTGCTATTTTTTTTAAAAAAAATGGCACTCTTTCTTGATGTAAATAGTAATAATTACGATTATCAACGAATACATTATGGAGAAAATAATTTTTTCTGCGGATTTTAGTAAATGAAAGTGGGAGTTCGGATGCAAACGAAATTGAAAAATGTTAACCAGTTTTTATCCCTTTTGCTTATAGGGTTTTTCCTTTTGTTTTTGGTTCCTATTTTTATTGATTACGAAGGATTTGCTTTACCAAAATCCTTTTATCAATTTAATACCATTTTTCTTAGTATTTTAATAGAAGCAATTCCATTTGTGTTGATTGGAGTGTTAATAGCGGGATTTATCCAAATGTTTATTACGGAGGATCATATTCGAACGTTCATTCCAAAGAATAAAATATTGGCAATTTGGATGGGCTGTATTATTGGATCCCTGTTTCCGGCATGCGAATGCGGGATTGTGCCGATTGTCCGGCGTTTAATTGAAAAAGGGGTGCCCCTTTATGCGGGAGTGGCTTTTTTATTGACGGGACCTTTAATTAATCCCATTGTGATATTATCGACTTATATGGCCTTTGGAAATGATTTGGAAATGGCATTGCTCCGGATGGGAGTCGGATTTGTGGCCGCTTTACTCATTGCATTCATCGTCAGTATACTCTATCCATCGAATCAACTTAAACGGGTGAATAAAAAGAAGACGATCATTTTGAAGAAAAGGCGGCCGATTGGGACAAGAATCATGGATATGTTCAAACATTCAATCGATGAATTTTTCGACATGAGCAAGTATTTAATTATTGGTGCGATGGTAGCGGCATTATTTCGAACGTTCGTGTCAATACAAAGCTTATTTCCATTTGGAGATGGATTGCTTCATTCGACAGTTGTCATGATGGTGCTTGCTTATGTTTTATCATTATGTTCGGAAGCGGATGCATTTATTGCGGCATCATTTAAAACGATGGTTCCTTCAACATCCATCTTAGCCTTTCTCGTTTATGGCCCGATGATTGATTTGAAAAATACTTTTATGTTACTCAGTGTGTTTAAATTCAAATTTGTAGTTGGACTATTTATTCTCATAACTTCCATTGTTTTTACGTTTGTTACTTTAACGAATTTTCTTTAGGAAGGGGATTGAATGGGTATCAACACGCAGCAATCATTGAAAGCAATAATCCTGGGGTTGTTCGCATTATTTTTTCTCAAGCTTCATTTGACAGGGGATATTGGGAAATACATTAATCCGAAATACGATTTTATGAGTAAGATTGCAATCGGTATTTTTTTGATTTTCTTGTTGATTCAAGTGCCAAGAATTTTTCAAAAGGGGCATGCCCATCACGATTGTACGAATCATTGCTGCCATCATCATCATGAAAAATGGAATGTCGGGAAAATCATAAGTTTTGCCATCGTTATTTTTCCAATCATGACTGGTTTGACATTTGCTCCTGCAACATTAAATTCTTCGCTTGCTGCCAATAATGGGTCAATCCTTTCACAAATCAGTTATCAAAAAGAAGAAGCGTCATTGGAAGAATTGCTCAATCAAAATTCGGAGTCATTAACGGAAAAAGAATCGATTGATATTTACTCCAGTGATTATGAGCCATTAGTAAACGAAAATTATTTAACGGAAGAGGAAATAAAATCAAAACATGAAAAACTCCAAAATGCGGAAATTATTGAAATGGATGAGGATATTTTTATTTCCTATTACAGCAGCATTAACGATAATCCATCATCCTTTGAAGGCAGAACGATCAAAATGAAAGGATTTGTATTTAAAGAAGGGGATTTTACGGAAAATCAGTTTGTCCTATCGAGATTTTTTATTACCCATTGTGTTGCTGATGCGAGCGTGATCGGATTTTTGGCGGAATTGGACGGGGCCGATCAATTACAACAGGATTCATGGTTGGAAATCGAAGGAGGATTGGCTGTTGCAAATTATCATGGAATGGAAATCCCCAAAATCAGCGTCACAAATTGGAAAATCATTGAGGAACCTGAAGAACCGTATATATTCCCGATTCAAACATGGGTAGAATAAACGATTTCATCCAAAAAAGCTTATTATGTTTCGGGCAGAACCATTACAGGTATCTGTTTCTTCCATTTTGGCCTATTATAACAGTTCACGCATTCGGATGCTTTACACCGCGTGCTGTTATAATAGGTTTTAATTTTACAGAGACAATGAAGTCATTTGGAAGTAGGCTTCGTAAGTTTAGGGAATATCGAAAAAACGAAAGAGGGGAAAATTTACATTCCCTCTTATCAATGGCAGTACGTTATTCAAAAAACTTCGCCACATTTTGATTCCGCATGGCTTCTTGTTTTTGTTTGTTGTTTACATGGGTATAAATTTGCGTGGTACTTAAATTGGTATGGCCCATCAACTCTTGTACCGTCACAAGATCGACCCCTTCCCGCACAAGTCTTGTGCCGAACGTATGTCTCAATTTATGGGAAGATAACTTTTTGCTTTGTAAATAATGGAAGTCGGGTAAACTTTTCAGCCTATTGAATGCCTCTTCTGAAATCATTTGAATTCTTCTTCTTGAAAGTCTTTCTCCCCGTTTTGAAACAAAAAAGGCATTGCGATGTTCCTGCTTTGGCGTTGGCCGATACATGTGTTCGTACTCCATTAGTAAATGAAACAAGGGGGCAGGCAATGGAATATAGCGAGCTTTGCTCCCTTTTCCCATGACATTAATGCCGGGTTCGTTTTCATCCCGAATGAGATCTGATGTGTTTAAATGATAGATTTCAATGACACGTAATCCAGCCAGACTCATAAGCATCAATATGCATTTATTACGGATATGGTATTGGTCATGTTTAATGCATTGAAATAGCAAACGAAGCTCTTCATCGTTTAAATAGGTGGGCAATGGATTTTTTTCAGTTTTTGCTATATCGATTTCAAGAGCCGGGTTAAAGTTCAGCTCCTCCGCTTTCACAAGGGATTTAAAAAACGTTCGCAAAGACATCAATCTCCGGTTGCGCGTTGTTTTTGCCTTGCCTTTTTGCGTTTTCCTCAAATATTCTTGGATATTTTTCGATCCCACTGTGTCGAGTGGAATCAACTTTTCTTCCTTTTCAAACAGGAAAGTTAGAAAAGACTGCACATCAGATAGATAACATTTAATTGTATAAGGCGAATAGCCCAAATCCTCCAGATAGGTTTTAAAAATATCGATTTCATTTTCATAATGGTCTAAGACTTGTTGTGATTCCATCATCTAAACCTCTTTTCAGGCCTTGTAGTTTCTGAATCAGCTTTTTCATCAAATAATCTATTGAGTCCATAAGATAGGGGATTGTTCGTTAAACAAAGGAAATTCAAAAATTAAAAACATAACTGCATATAATATACATTATATGCAGTTAAAAGTAAAATAAAGGAATAATTTTCATTATTAAATACGTGCTGTATAAACGATTTACAGCTCATTTTGAAGGGAGTTATTCATTCAATTAGATTTCGATGCGTCTGAGAGTGCATGGTTTTAATGAAAAAATGGGTGAAAATCCAGTAGTATCAACGATTTGAAGTGAATTTATTGCGAAAATTTTGATCGAAGAGGATGATTGCCTTAACTATAGAGATAAATTGAAATAGTGAGTTTGTTAAGCAGCACAATTTTTTCATGCTAAGTATAGAAACTTGATTTAGTGGCTATACTTAGTTTTTTTCATTTGTCATATCCTTTTATTCATTTGGACATTCTAATTGTACAGTGTATCGATTAGTATGGAGTCCATCACAATTATGTCAATGAAAGGAGTGAAGTGATGCCGATTCATTTATATATCGAACAGTACTTTCAACAACATCCGGAAGCAAGGAAAACGGGGATTAAAGTAAAAAATCCACCTTTAGAAAAACGTCCAAAAGTATTTCAAGTGGAAGATCGGTTTGTTCAAGTAGGGAATTCTGAGATTCCCATTCGCATTTATACACCAAATGAAGCGAAAAAACATCCTATTTTCATTTTTTTCCCCGGAGGAGAATTTATTCCGGGTGGTGTTGAAAGCTATGATGTCAGTTGCCGAATGATTTGTTCTTTAACTGGCTACAAAGTGATTGCAGTCGATTATGATACGAATTCGGATGAAGCATCAATGCTTCAACGTTGTTATAACGTAACAAAATGGATTATAGAACACGCTGAAGAATTAGGAGGCCATTCGGATCATATTGCAATAGGCGGTCCAAGTTTGGGCGCACATTTTGCCATCAGTATTGTTCTTGATTTCACGATTCAGCAAAATTTCCAATTTAAAAAGCAAGTGTTACATTATCCAATTATTCAATTAGACCAACATATAAAGAACAGTCCCCATATTTCAAGAATGCTTTTTAATGGAAAGTACGGAATTGATTTAACATTGCATTCGTTGAATATCTCCAATCTTGAAGATACATCTATTTCCTATTATGCCCCCCTTCACACAAATAATAAGTATTTAGCTCAAATGCCACCCACTTTAATTTTTGTTGCGGAATACGATCCTTTATGTGATGAAGGAGAATATTTTGCAGAGACATTAAAAAATACTGGTGTTGATGTAAAACTTGTTCGCTTTGATGGAAACGTTCATGGTTTTATGCAAAGTTTTCCGGGTTCACCAGATTACATGCGGGGATATGAAATAACTGCGGAATTTTTACTACGATGATGAACAAAAGTCTGTGCCTGTTAAGTAATGTTGGCACAGACTTTTAATTATTAACTGAACAAGAGTAGACCAGCACGTGGTTGTCATGCTTCTGCACAAGTTTGTGGTTCATCTGCAAGTGATGTATTCATCCATATGAGCGATTTAGTTATCTGCACAAGTGATATATTCATCCGCACGATTATTCATTTATCCGCACAAGTGTTCTACTTTTTCGCACGAGCGATTTAGTTATCTGCACGAGTAACATCTTCATCCGCACAAGGGATATATTTATCTGCACATGCGACATATTCATACGAACAAGTGTTTTATCTATCCGCACGAGCAGATATATAAACTGTACGATAAAGCATTTTAATGGATTCACTACTTCCATCACACTTTTTTATTTTCTTCTTGGAAAATTTATGAGATAAATATTGATAAGGATAGGAGAGAGGAGTGGGGGATGTGAGCCAAATACAAACAGTTGTTGAATGGATTCGTTCATCGAAAAAAACAATTGTATTGACTGGTGCGGGTATGTCAACAGAAAGTGGGGTGCCCGATTTTCGTTCTGTATCTGGTTGGTGGACAAAAACTGACCCGCAGCAAGTTGCAACAGTTGATGCTTTAGAATCTAATTATCCGTTGTTTCATGAATTTTATTCTATGAGAATTAATTTACTGGACAAATGTTCTCCCCATGAAGGACATTATATTCTTGCGGATTGGGAGAAAAGAGGAATCCTTCAACACATTGCTACTCAAAATGTCGACGGATTTCATTCAAAAGCAGGCAACACCCAAGTAGAAGAGTTGCACGGATCCATCTATACATTTCGTTGCCATTCGTGTGGAAGAAGCGCTTCAAAAGAAGCTTTTTTAGCCAAGGAACGTTGTGCTCATTGCCAAGGAAACTTAAGACCAAATGTTGTGTTATTTGGTGAAATGCTTCCTGAAAAAGCATGGCACAATGCATTATTAAATATTCAAAGTGCAGATTTAGTCATTGTTATTGGAACAAGTTTGGAAGTATATCCAGTAAACCAACTTCCTAAGATGACCAAAGGAAAAAAAGTGTACATCAATAAAGAAATTGCACATCATTCAACCTACTTTGATTGTATATTAGAAGGAAAAGCCAAGGAAGTTTTAATCAATTTACAAGAGCGATTAGAAAAAAATTATTAATATTGTTTTTGTACTGGACCCTTCTCCACTGGTTTGAGGTGGGTTCATTCTATTTGAATTATCATTATATAGCAAATAACATAAAGGTAGAAAATATGGTGAAAATAAAGAAAATTATTGATTGAAAAATCATTGAAATTTTCAATGTATAGAACCTAAAATAAAATGAATTACATTTTGCAAGAGGTGCTTATTTATGTGGGTCGGGGCAGCATTGTCTACCATGTTTTGTTTTGGTGCAAATAATATGATTTTTAAATGGAGTACTACTAAAGGGTACTCAAAAATACATATTCAACTTTATTTTTATTTGATTGCTTTTATTTTAACATTGATTTATGGATTAATTGTCGGATTACATAATTTGAACTTTGCTTCGGTTGTACTCGGAGCGATAATCGGAGTATTAAATACAAACGGCAACATTCAAATGTCTAAAGCCTTTGAAAAAGGACCAGCAAGCATCACCAGTTCATTAATTAGTATGAATGCAATCATTCCTATTTTAAGCGCAGCATTAATTTTTCATGAACACATTACGCTCCTGCAATGGATTGGCATTATCATCATGATTTGTTCAGCTGTTTTGATTCAATATTCTCCTTCCAATCATATGCATATAGAATATTTACCTTGGATGATGAGAATTAGCTTTGCCATTCTCTCACTTGGTGTTCTCGGTATATTGATGAAAGCATCTACATATTTGCACATTCAGCCACTCAACATGTTAATTTGCATGTACGGCGGAGGTACCGTCTATTTAATGATTAACAGCTTCATTCAAAAAGAGAAATGGCAGACACCGGAAGCAAAAATTGGTTTTGTGGTAGGAATAATTAGTGTAATTGGATATAGTTGTTATTTCTTTGCTTTACAAACGGGAATTGCAAGTATAGTATTTTCCATCGTATCATTAAGCTGCTTAGTCGTAGTTTGTGGAAGTTTTGTCGTATTTCATGAAAAACTAAAATTGTATCAAATCGTTGGGATAATCACGGCATTGATGGGCATTATCTTTACAAAGATATGATTCAGTGAGGGTCAAATGCGGCCCTCATTTTCATTTCTATGAACAATTGTTGCGACATTTCAATATATATAGCGGAAACAAGAAACAGTCAATATTACTAAAAGAGAGCTTGAATAGTTCGGGCATTTCTTCTCTTCGTATAAATGGTGAACAATACATATTTGCACATGCTCCTATTGAATCAGTTGGCTTTGGATTAATTTTAGAAACGCCGGAAAAAATTGTATTAAATGAAGCGAAAACGATTCAGCATACTACATCACATTAATGAAGTATTAAATAGCTCAATGCAAACATCAAGCAGCATTCAAGAAATTGCTTCTGCATCAGAACAGCAACATGGTACAATGCAAGAAATTGTTTCGGCAGCAAATGAATTAGCAAAAATGGCAGAAACATTAAACGAAACAGCGCAAAAATTTAAATTTTAAATAATTTTTCTAGTTTATTTACTTAGGGTGTCTAGAGAAATTTTTGACACCCTTACTTCTGCATAACAATTAACTTATATAAATCTCCCCTCCTCCGACAATCAATGCAAGTTTCCTTCGCTGCAAAATTAATCCGTACATGACAATCAACCATCCAAAATGATTTTTCAGACTGCTCATTTTTCGTGTACAAATAGGGAAACATAATTATAAAAATATTGATTAGGTTGTGTTGATAGTTGATGAAGAAGATATTTGTATTTTTCAGTTTATTAATGTTTCTGAACCAGCCTTTTGTGAATGCTTCCACGATTGATTTTCTTTTTTCTAATAATCAATCCATCAACATCGAGATAATTGATCCCGAATCAAAGGAGATAGTCCATTCCTTTCATCCGTATGATTATGACATCGAATTAGACTTAAATATCTTCAAAAGTGAAGTGGAACGATGGATTCATGAAATTGAACCATATTACTACAAAGAAATGTCCCTTGATCGAATTGATGAAGATGGTGAAATTATTAAAGGTTCCCCAAGAATTGAAGTCAATACTACACAGTTGTTAGAAGAAATATTAAGCCGCTCATTTACTGGTGGAAAGATTGAAATCCCATTAAAGATTACTGATAGCAACTATCGACTTACTGATGTTCCTCATTTAAAAGAAGTTGTACTCGCTTCCTTTACTACATTCTTTAATCCAAATAAAGCAGGGAGAAGTAAAAACATCGAGATTTCAGCTGCAGCTATTCATAACATCATTGTTGGCAGCGAAGATACATTTTCCTTTAATGCAGTCGTTGGACCTAGAGAAATTGCTTACGGTTATCAAATAGCACCTGAAATCGTGAATGGAAAATTGGTAATGGGGATTGGTGGAGGCATATGTCAAACTTCTTCCACATTATTTAATGCTGTTGATCAGCTTCCAATTAAAATCATCGAAAGACATCATCATTCCATGGATGTTGGATACGTTCCAAAAGGAAGAGATGCTACGGTTTCATTTGGAGGCTTAGACTTCCAATTCCAAAATACAACCGGAATCCCTTTTCTCATTCAAGGTTATTACAGACCTGGGGCGATTACCGTTGAAATCAGAACTTCAAAAGAATATGAGGAATTATTGAAAAATGAATTAATGGAATCGGAACCAAATTCTTAAGCAATCCCAGATGCATATTTCATATTATTCGATTCACACTAATACTGAATTTTTTGAAAGAGGAGGAGCATTCAATGGCAAATCGAAAACCGAATCCAGACAATCGTTCAAACAACGTAGAACGATTACAAACAATGGTGAAAAATACAATTAAAAATATTCATGAAGCAGAAGCAAGTATGGAATTTGCAGGTCCTGAAGAAAGAGAAAAAATTAGAGAAAAGAATGAGCGTCGCCGTAAAGCAATTGAAGGTTTCCGTGAAGAAATTAAAGATGAAGCTGCTGCTCGTAAAAGAGGAGAAGTATAAAATAGTGAGAAACTGGCCTTATGTCAGTTTCTTTTTTATTTGAATATGATTGCTTTTTTTAAACTAGATTTTATCCTATTTACATTTAATTTTGATAAAATAATGAAGTGGATAATAGTTAAGTATGTTGGGGAGGGTCATTGCATATGAATATGGTTGAAACGCTCGTAAATCAAAGCCGTAATGTAATGGATCTAATGAAACAATTAAAAAAAATTGCTTCAGTCAAAGGAAAAAAACGTACCGAATTAATTGAAAAATTTACTGCTAACCAGCATTCATTTAATGTTTATACATATGCAAGTGAGGAAGCGAGACAATCGCAACAAGTAGAAACTCTTAAAGTGAAATTAAATGAATTTAGTAGCCAATTTGATGCTGCACGCTATGAGATGGATGGAGAAGTAAATGAAGAGCAGGTAAACCTTTTATATAATGAAGTGTTAAATGCATATAACGAAATGGTAATAGCACTTGGATACGAAAAAGAAGTTATCGATATAAAAAAATTTTAAAATCGAGTAGGAGGGAGTGATTAGCTCCCGTCCTCTCACACCACCGTACGTACGGTTCCGTATACGGCGGTTCAATTAAGATAATTGACGCAAGTTTTCATAACTTCCGTGAATAGCTTGTCTTCTTATGCCAGTGGTCACTCCACCCTCCAAGAGGTCTCCCACGGGATTCACCGCTTCCTTCCTCAAGTGAGGTACTACGTTTTCTGTGTTCATCATGACTCACTGAATGCCAAGGGCTATTCTCTCTTAATTGTTCGGTCCTTCTTAGTAGTTCTAAACCAACTAATACTATGACCTCTGCTGACTTCTGACGGTTCAGCTACTTATCACTAAGTAGGTTATGAAGCGAACTTCACCTATCCGCCAGACCTCCCCGGGTAAGTACATGCACTTTCACACCATCTATCCGCCTCATTTACTCGATATGACCTTCGACAGAAAGAGCTTTGTTTTGTTACGCAAACTCACTCAATCATACCTAGCCTTATATGAGGTTCGTGTTCCTCGGACCGGTGTTTTGCCTCCAGCTTCCTTCAGATTCCGCGTCACCACGGACACCCTTGCGTTGAGCTAACCTCTACTTCTGTCTTCGGGGTTCGGGACTTACACCCTATAGTTCATGTACATGCCGGGCGCACGTAAAAAAGAAGTGGATTTTTTGATCCACTTCCTTTTTTTATTTTTTATAGTCGTAAATTAATTCATCCGTTTTTGAATCAATAGAAACATATAAGTCATGATTATTGAAAAACCATTCATCATCTTTTTCAACATAAAAATGGATGCCATCTACAACCGTTTCAACCCCGATATTATGAGGCTTTTCACGGTTCATTCCTAAAGAAAAAGCTTCATGGAAAGGGGAAGAACCACCGTAACGAGCGTAAAACCTTATGTATTCACCTGATTCTACTTCCATCTCTTCTTTGAACCAAGCCAACGCTTCATCCGAAATAATAATTTTCATTTACGCCAAATCCTTTCGAAAAACTTTATAACCACTTAACTTTCGGTTCCGTACCTTCTTTGATGCGTTTGATATTGGATTTATGTCGATAAAATATAAAAGTTGCTAAAATCAATACTAAGATAAATAATGCGAAATCACCAGTAAGTAACCAGTAAATAATGCTATAAATCACGGCTATGACAGATACAACCATTGACGATAAACTAACAATTTTCGTCAGTTTTAAACTGATGAAGAAGCCGATGATTAAAATTATAAAAAACGGCCATGAATAACCTAACAATACACCGCCTGATGTTGCCACAGCTTTTCCGCCACGAAAACCTGCAAAGATTGGGAACATATGTCCAACCGCGGCTATTGCTCCTAAAATAAGAGGATGTACCATCGTATCACTGAAAAACGGAAACATTGGTAGTATCGTTGCTACTGTACCTTTTAAAATATCCATGATGGTAACAACCATTCCAGCTTTTTTTCCTAATACGCGGAATGTATTTGTAGCACCTAAGTTACCGCTTCCATATTCTCGAATATCCGTTTTATAAAAGATTTTTCCAATCCATAATCCAGACGGAATCGAACCGATTAAATACGCACAAATGACTGCTATTACATTAATCATACCAAGATTCCTTTCAAAATAAACGTTTTACTATTAGCGATAATCATTTTACACTTTTTCTCTTATAAGAGAAAGGTCATTTTCGCTTTTTTCTATTATTCGCGAAAAAATATAGTACAGTGGAAGGAAATCATATGTGTAATCGTGAATCAAAGAAATGTCTTCATTTATTATATATGTTATCCTTTGTAAAATAAATAAAGCGATTGTGTTGGCAAGTATATTTATTAGGCAATCTTTTATTTTTAAGATGAAAACAGTACAAAGTACACTTTATGAAAAATTTTCTTTTTTCTTTTCAAAAATTTGTTAAAATGAAAAGGATGCTCGAATGTACTAGTGATTGACAGATGGAACGATTCTCTGTACGATTTGTGATATAGAACGGATGTTTGTATTTGGAGGGATTTAATTTGGCAATAAATCAAACAGGGATCACATATGATGCCGATGCCATTCAAGTATTAGAAGGTTTGGATGCTGTACGGAAACGTCCAGGGATGTATATTGGATCCACTGACAGCCGAGGTCTTCATCACTTAGTTTATGAAATTGTAGATAATGCAGTGGATGAAGCCCTTGCTGGATTTGGTTCACATATCATCGTCAAAATCCATAAAGATCATTCCATTAGCGTTCGAGACTACGGTCGTGGAATGCCAACAGGAATGCATAAATTAGGTAAACCAACACCTGAAATAATATTCACTGTGCTTCATGCTGGTGGAAAATTTGGTCAGGGTGGATATAAAACAAGCGGTGGTCTACACGGTGTGGGATCATCCGTTGTAAATGCTCTATCTAGGTTTCTTGAAGTAACGATTTATCGTGATGGTCAAATTCATCGCCAACGCTTTGAAAATGGTGGAAAACCGGTAACAACCCTTGAATTAATTGGGACGACAAAAGAAACTGGAACACTCGTTCACTTTTTACCGGATGATACGATATTTTCCACAATAAAATTTAATTATGATACATTAGCTGAACGATTACGAGAATCAGCTTTTCTCTTAAAAGGTTTGACAATTGAACTGATTGATGAAAGGGAAGAAGGAAAGCGGGAAGTATTTTGCTATGAAAACGGAATTCAAGCATTTGTTGAATATTTAAATGAAGAAAAAGATGTCATCCATCCAGTAAAATATGTGGAAGGCACTCATGATGATATAGAAGTAGAATTTGCCTTCCAATTTAATGATGGGTATTCCGAAACTATTCTTTCCTTCGTCAATAATGTTCGTACTCGAGATGGCGGTACTCATGAAACTGGTGCCAAGTCTGCATTAACTCGTATCTTTAATGAGTACGCACGAAAAGTCGGTTTATTAAAAGAAAAAGATAAAAACCTTGAAGGTACCGATATAAGAGAGGGACTTTCCGCCATCATTTCCGTTCGAATTCCAGAAAGGTTATTACAATTTGAGGGCCAAACAAAAAGTAAACTTGGAACTCCCGAAGCCCGCACTGCTGTAGAATCTGTTTTATCAGAAAAATTGTTATATATTTTAGAAGAAAATGCAGAATTATCCGCATCTCTTGTTCGGAAAGCAATTCGAGCTGGACAGGCGAGGGAAGCAGCGAGAAAAGCTAGGGAAGAAGCACGAAACGGTAAAAAGGGCAAAAAAGCTAAAACAATTCTTTCTGGGAAGTTAACACCTGCCCAATCTCGCAATCCCGAAAAAAATGAATTATACCTCGTGGAAGGTGATTCTGCAGGGGGATCTGCAAAACAAGGTCGCGATCGCAGGTTCCAAGCGATATTGCCACTCCGCGGTAAAGTTATTAATACAGAAAAAGCAAAACTTACGGACATTATGAAAAATGAGGAGATTGCTACCATTATTCATACAATCGGAGCCGGAGTAGGTCCTGACTTTAATTTAGAGGATGCGGCTTACGATAAAATTATTATAATGACCGATGCAGATACTGACGGTGCCCATATCCAAGTTCTTCTACTAACATTTTTCTATCGTTACATGCGCCCATTAATTGAAGCTGGAAAAGTCTATTTAGCTTTACCACCGCTTTACAAAGTGTCAAAAGGCAGTGGTAAAAACGAAGTTGTTGAATATGCTTGGACTGAAAATGAATTACAAGAAAAAATTAAAAAAGTAGGGAAGGGCTATGTTATCCAACGCTATAAAGGTCTTGGCGAAATGAATGCGGACCAATTATGGGATACGACGATGAATCCTGAAACGAGAACACTGATTCGTGTAACGATTGAAGATGGCGCCCGTGCAGAACGTCGCGTTACAACTTTAATGGGTGATAAAGTCGAACCTCGCCGTAAATGGATAGAATCAAATGTTGATTTTGGTATGGAAGAAGATACAAATACTTTAGTAACCGATTTCATCCAACATAAGGAGGAAGAATAATGGCGTCAACCGAACGATTTCATGAATTAACTTTAGAAGACGTGATTGGCGATCGTTTTAGTCGCTACAGTAAATACATTATTCAAGACCGAGCGATTCCCGACGCTCGAGATGGATTAAAACCTGTGCAACGTAGAATTCTTTATGCGATGTATAGGGAAGGGAACACCCATGAAAAACCATTCCGAAAATCTGCGAAAACAGTCGGTAATGTTATTGGTAACTACCATCCTCATGGGGATTCATCCGTATATGAAGCAATGGTACGACTTAGCCAAGATTGGAAAGCTCGCTATCCGTTAATTGAAATGCATGGAAATAACGGTTCGGTTGATGGTGACCCCCCAGCAGCAATGCGTTATACGGAAGCGCGCCTTTCCGTTGTAGCTGCAGAAATGCTAAAAGATATTGATAAACAAACAGTCGATTTCGTTCCAAACTTTGATGACCAAGACACTGAACCGACTGTGCTTCCTGCTAAACTTCCTAACTTACTTGTAAACGGTGCTACTGGTATTTCTGCAGGTTACGCAACAGATATACCACCTCACAACTTGTCAGAAGTATTAGATGGAATATTGATGCGTCTAGACCATCCAAATTGTACTGTAGATGATTTAATGACAGTTATAAAGGGGCCTGATTTTCCTACTGGTGCAATCATAGAAGGGATTGATGGCATTAAAAAAGCCTATGAAACAGGCAAAGGAAAAATTATTATTCGCTCCAAAGCAACAATAGAACCCATAAAAGGTGGAAAAGAGCAAATTGTCATCACTGAAATCCCTTATGATGTGAATAAAGCACAACTTGTAAAGAAAATTGATGAAATGCGTTTTGATAAGCGTTTAGAGGGGATTGCTGACATTCGAGATGAATCCGACCGAACAGCAGGACTCCGAATTGTCATTGAATTAAAGAAAGATATTGATGGAGAAGCCATTTTAAACTATCTATATAAAAACACAGACTTACAAATCACATATAACTTTAATATGATTGCTATTCATAATCGGCGTCCAACAATGATGACACTTCCATTAATGCTAGATGCATATATCGATCATCAAAAGGATGTTGTAACAAGAAGGACGAAATTTGACCTTCAAAAAGCAAAAGATCGATTACATATCGTTGAAGGTTTGATAAAAGCTTTATCCATTTTAGATGACGTCATTCAAACAATTCGTTCTTCTAAAGATAAACGAGATGCAAAAAACAATTTGCAATCGAAATTCCAATTTACTGAAGCACAAGCAGAAGCAATTGTTAACTTGCAATTATATCGTTTAACAAATACAGATATAACGCAGCTCCAAAAAGAGCATGAAGAATTACAAAAAACAACAGAAAAACTATCGAAAATATTAAGTAGTGAAAAAGAATTAATTAAGGTCATTAAAAAAGAAATCCAAGAATTGCGTAAAAAGTTTGACGAGCCTCGACGTTCCACTATCCAAGCTGAAATTAAAGAAATCAAATTGTCTCTAGACGTTTTAGTGCCAAGCGAAGATGTTGTCGTGACTGTTACAAAAGATGGTTATGTAAAACGGACAAGTCTACGATCTTATGCAGCGTCAAGCCCGGAAGATATTGCAATGAAAGAATCGGATTATTTACTATTTGAAGAGACATTGAATACTCAACATTACCTATTAATTTTCACGAATAAAGGTAACTACATTTATCAACCAGTTCATGAATTGCCGGATATTCGTTGGAAAGACTTAGGTCAACATATTTCAAGTATTGTTCCGATTGAAGAAGGCGAAAAAGTAATAGGTGCTATTGGCGTTGAAAACTTTGATGATGAAAACTTACATGTATTAACGGCATCAAAACAAGGACAAGTGAAGCGTTCGAGTCTAGCTGAATATCAAGTATCTCGATACTCCAAACCAATTAAGTCAATGAACCTAAAAAATGACGATGAAATGATTTATGCAAACCTTGTATCTTCCGATAAGGATGTTATCCTAACATCATATTTAAGCTATACAGTACGATTTAACATGGAAGAAATACCGATTACGGGTGTCAAAACAGGTGGGGTTAAAGGCATCAATTTAAAAGATGATGATCTATTAGCCGCAGTTAATGTAATTGAAAAAGATGCTAAACAAGATGTACTTGTCGTTACCCATCGAGGTGCAATCAAACGGATGAGTATTTCCGAAATCGAACGAACAGGCCGAGCTAAACGTGGTCTTGTCATATTGAAAGAATTAAAAACAAATCCTCACCGTATCTTTAACGTTTTGGTTGTTAATGAAGAAGATTCGGTACTTGTAGCAACGAAAAAACAAGTACAAGAGAAATTTGCAATTTCTGAACTCACTAAAGCAGATCGTTATTCAAATGGTTCATTGAAATTCGATATAAACAACGACGGTGAATTATTATTTGTAAAAATTCTCAAACCTATTCAAGAAATCATAAAGGATTTATAATTAATAAGAACATAATATTGTGGATGACTCTATTATGGAGTTGTCCACTTTTAAATTGAAAAAAATTCGAAAACGGTTTACTATTGTTATCATCGTTTATTTTGGGGGAATCATTATGGGGAAATTAGTGTTATCCATTGAACATCGTTCGAAAGGAATGGCGTTAGTAATTCTTGCTGCATTGTTTTGGGGAATATCCGGTACTGTTTCCCAATATATGTTTCAACATTTACATATCAACACAGAATGGTTTACAACTGTTCGGTTACTACTTGCTGGATTGTTATTATTAATCATTGCTTATAATAAAGAAGGAAAACATATTTTTGACATATGGAAACAAAAAAATGACGCCATTCCATTAGTCATTTTCGGAATATTTGGTATGATCGGTGTTCAATATACATATTTAGCTGCTATCAAACACGGAAACGCGGCAACAGCAACGGTTTTACAATACTTAGGTCCAGGATTAGTGACAATGTATTATCTTATTATTGCCAAACGTCTACCAACATTAAAAGAACTGATTGCAGTTTTTTCAGCACTTTTTGGAACTTTTTTGCTTGTCACACACGGAAACTTTCAAACATTAACGATTTCAAAAGAAGCTTTTTTATGGGGGATTCTGTCCGCCCTTGGTTTAGCATTTTACACGATTTATCCAATTAAATTATTAAAAAAATGGGGATCCTTTATTACCATTGGCTGGGGAATGTTAATAGGGGGAATCGTTTTTAGCATTATAAGAGCTCCTTGGCAATTTGAAGGGCAATGGCATATTGAGGCAAACTTTGCTTTCTTATTTGTCGTTGTTTGTGGAACCGTTCTTTCATTTTATTTTTATTTAGATAGCTTAAAATATTTAAGCGCCTCGGAAACAAGTTTACTAGCTTGTTTCGAACCATTATCCGCAACATTAACATCAGTAGCATTCTTAGGGGTTGCTTTTGGATGGATTGATTGGATTGGATCGTTATGCATTTTACTAACAATAGTTATTTTATCGAGAGAGTAGGGAAGGGAACCATCGAATTGAATAAAATGATAAAAAGAGGAAAGCTCATCTGCCTTCCTCTTTTTGTTTTGAGTAAAATGCATTGTTTATTTTTCTAATGATTTTGTTGTTAAAAGCCTTTTTATTGGCTTATTTCACCAACATATGTGGCTGGATAAGTTGCTTCATCAAATTTATATGGTAGTTTTCTTCAACATTACATCCTCCAAACCCGTCATGTTCCACTGCATACCAATTAAAGTTATTAAAGCTTTATGTGACAGATTTGTGATATATACCATCTAGCAATAAAAAAATAAAAATATTTCTACTATAATAAGAATTAAATAGAAAATAACAATTGGAGAAAAGAGTAGGGGAGTAATGGGGAAAAGATATGCAATTAAAAAATCCTTGAGTTATGAAACTCAAGGATCAAAGGGTTAGTATTAGTGAGAGACTTTATTAACGGAAATACCAGTTTGTGCGCGAACTTCAACTTCGCTATATTTTGCATAATCAGTTTCTTTAGATAAAATAGTTCCAATCCAACCGCAAATGAAACCAACTGGAACAGAAATAATTGCTGGGTTTGTTAAAGATACTAATGGCGTACCTACGAAAATCGCTTTACCTGGTTCTGGATTCCATACGTTTGGTGAAACTGCCACAAGAACTAAAGCAGTAATTAATCCACCAATGATAGCCCATACAGCACCATTAGAATTGAATCGTTTCCAGTAAATTGTGTAAATGATTACTGGTAAATTAGCAGATGCAGCAATACAGAATGCTAATGATACCAAGAACGCAACGTTAAGCGTTTGAGCTCCTAATGCAAGTAAAATAGAAATAACGGAAATGACTAATGAACCAATACGAGCAGCAATAACTTGCTCTTTTTCAGTAATTTTGCCTTTTTTAACAATCTGACCATAAATGTCATGAGATAGGGCAGAAGCACCTGAAAGTACTAGACCTGCAACTACCGCTAAAATTGTTGCAAAGGCAACAGCTGAAACGAATGAGAATAAAATATCTCCACCTAATGCTTCAGCAAGTAATGGTGCAGCCATGTTACCAGCAGGGTTTGCAGCAACAATAGTTTCTTTACCAACGAATGCAGCTGCTCCAAATCCTAAGAAGATAGTTAATACATAGAAAATACCAACGATCCAAGTAGCCCAAATTACTGAAGAACGTGCAGTTTGAGCATCTTTAACTGTGAAGAATCGCATTAAAATGTGTGGAAGACCAGCAGTACCTAATACTAATGCTAATAATGTAGAAATTGTATTAATACCGCTCTTATAAAGCATACCAGGATTTAAATAAGCTTCACCTGCTTCGGTAGCAGTAGCCATTTCAGAGAACATTCTAATAATGCTGAAATCAAATTTCCATAAAACTAAAAGTGAAATAATTGCAGTACCAAACATTAATAGAACAGCTTTAATAATTTGTACCCAAGATGTAGCAGTCATTCCTCCGAACAATACATAGATTGTCATCATGACGCCAACGATTAATACAGAAACCCAATAAGGAATACCGAATAATAATTGAATAAGTGCACCTGCACCAACAAGCTGTGCAATCATGTAGAACAATACGATAACAATTGTACTTAATGCAGCTGCTCCACGAACTTTTGCCATATCGAAACGAGCAGTAATCATGTCTGCTAAAGTGAATTTACCTAGATTTCGTAAAGGCTCAGCAACAATATATAATACAACTAAATAAGCTACTAAATAACCGATGGAGAAGTAGAAACCATCATATCCATATAAAGCAACGGAACCTGCAATCCCTAAGAATGATGCAGCAGATAAATAATCCCCCGAGATAGCTAGTCCGTTTTGCCAACCTTTAAGGCCGCCGCCAGCAGTATAGAATTCACTTGCAGTGCTGGTTCTTTTAGAAGCCCAATAAGTAATATACAAAGTAACAGCAACGATAGCTAAGAACATGACTATAGAAGTAAGACTCATTGACCAGCACCTCTTTCGTATTCATCAATAATTTCTCTTGCTTCTTTGTCAAATTTGTTCGCTCTTCCCACATAGAAGTGTGCCAGTCCCCAAACCATTATAAAGAGACCAAATGAATAGAACCATACCCACGTAATTTCTCCAATTGCTTTTTGATGCAAAATTTCTGTGTACGATGTTAAAACTGGAAGAAGCATGTATAAGACAAAGAAAATTACTGCCATCGTCCAGAGAAATGAGTTTTTCTTTCTAGATAACTGTCTGAACGATTCCATTTTGGCGATTCTTTCGTAATCAATTTGCTTTCCGCTATCTTTCGCCATAAACATACCCCCTTATTTTTGATTTTTTTTGCTGCTTTGTGTGCGCAAAATTCTTTTTTAAGAATTTTACAATTTTAATTTTATTTAACAGTTCAAAAAATTGCAACAACTTTTTTCTATAAATATTCCAATTTTTTTTAGTAAAAAACAAGATTAAAAGAGAAATTTTTTTCAAAAGTTAAGAAATACGCAGTATGTTAGAACTATTTATTTGACAATTAATTTACATATTTTCGGGATATTATAACAATGAAGGATAATGAAAAAAACAAAAAATAGAAAAAAGGGAAAAAAAGTTAGGAACAATGACCGAAGAAATTGGTGTGAATAGAAGTTAATAATTATTGAAGGAATAACAATTATAGGAAAGTACAAGATCAACATATGTGAAATAATGATGATCCTATAAATAGTTATGTATAACTGAAACATTTTATTAATTTAACAGTTCATATTATTAAATTTTTATTAATTTAAACTAATAAATCGGTAAAATAAATACAGTTATTTCAATTCTGTCTCACTATTACAAGTATTCTTATATTTTGAGATTTAACTTCCGATAATATATATTATGTAAACTAAAAAACAGAAATAAAAAATTAGTTTATTTTCATTCCATAAAATATGAATTCTTTCCCACCCATTGAATAATCAATAAATGGTTGAGTATCAATTTGTTGGTTTCAAAAGATTAAGACGGATGATTAATTGTTTATCAAAAGTTTTATTTAATTTGACTTTCCACATGTATTTTTGCCAGTATTTTTCTACTTAATTGATTTACACACGAATCACCCTCAATAACACTTTACTTTTGATATTTTAATCCAATTAACCGTAAATATAAGTGATTTCCCAACATCAATCTTTACTTATCAAAACTAAAATTGATATGTTTGGCCACCTATATATTATAAGTAGAAAATTTATTATCTCGAGAGAAATGCTACTGAGGTTTTGATCGTTCCAGTGGCAGCAAAAATATACTCCATCTCCATATTATATTTCGTTATAAATTGCTCTCGCTTTTTTCAGCAAACACTATTATATACCGTTGTTCCGTATGTCATAAATAATTCTAAAATCAGACATTTCATTCATCGGAGATTTGCTTGGACTAAAATAAGTAATAGAGGATGGGTTATCAAATAATACATAATGTAAGATACAGATTTTTCTATTTAACCTCTCTTCTGGGAATAATTATCTTTTAGAGCCCTATTTAGTAGTGCAATTGAACGGTCGATATCAGCTTTAATCGTATCTTTATAGGCTTTTACCTTCTCTTTGTCTCCCAGCCTATAAATATAAATCGTCTGCATTTCTGTTCCTTCTTTTGTTATTGGCTCCCTAACAACATAGCCCTCTTTTAACAACTCATGCAAGGACTTATAAATTTCAGATTTTGTTGGTTTATAACCGAGATCTTTAAAATGATTTTGTAATTCTTCTAATATTTGAAGTCCATAAAGTCTTCCCTTCTCTGCTGCATGAAGCATATAAAGTTTTAAGTAAGCTCTTTGTTTAATGACAAATGTACTTTTCCCCATTTTATCCCTCCATAATAGCTGTACGTGTTTTTACTAGATTTTAATAAATTGTTCGGAGCGAGTGTTTTCAATAAATAAAGGATTTTTTAGAACCATCCTCTATAAGAATATAATAAACGAGTTTATTGATAAAAGTAATATGGCCTGACGAACTTTTTGTCAGGCCAAACCACTTATGATATGATTTTAAAATTTCTCTCCAGGTCGAAATTTATTGCTTTATAAGCATCAAATGGCTACTAAAAATTGCTTTTCAAACGCACTTCAATTGTTCAGTTATCATAATAATGAGAGGATTTTATCTGAGATTGCTTGTTCAACATCGCCGCGCATCGATAAACTTTCCTTCGCAAAAGGTGCTAGTTGTTCGTTTGAACCAATCATCACGTTATGGAATGCATGTTCAAACATCGATATATCATTTGCATCATTCCCGAATGCAATATATGTATTTTCCTCAATTCCCAATGACTTTAAAGCACTTCCTTTATGAATCCCCTTTGGACTAATATCTATTACATCTTCATTGTGATGTCTATGTACAAAAACTTCAAGTTTTAAGACCTGTTCAGATAATTTATCCATATCATTAGCTGTTAATAATAATACTTTTACAATTTTATCAAGAGAATCTATATTTACTTGTTTAGCTAATTTTCCTGGATCAATATTATGAAAAATTGGGTGTGTTTTCGGTCCAGTATAAGCATAATTCCATTCCCCATCAATCAAATAAGTAGCTTGATACAGATTAATCAGTTCTTTTAATTCTTCCACTACCTTCTTTGGAAATGTGTGACTTTTTATCACTTTTCCCTCTTTCCATATTAATGAACCATTTCCGCCTATCATTGTCAGATCATGAAATTCTTTATCTATTACAGGCAGCATATCACGAATGGGGCGCGCTGAAGCAAAAATGATTTCATGCCCTTCTTCCCTCAACTTTTTTAACGATTGAAGAATTGTTTTTGATATCGGTTGCCCATTAAACACAATCGTCCCATCTAAATCGAACACATATATCAATGAACTCACCTTTTCTATGGAATAATACCATTTTAATGGTAGACTAAAATAGAGTACTTGTAAATAAATCACAACAACATCTTTTTTTATGTCATATACACTGCTTTTGACGCTCTATAGTTCAAATCAAAATACGCTAGTTACAGAAACTGTGTAACTAGCGCTCGACAAATTGAGGTCGCCTACATATTGCATTGAGACGCCCTTTATATTTTAACTAGATTATGCTCTAGCAATTGTTAAGTTAGTAGTATCTGTACTTAATAATCTTGTTGCTCCGCTAATGAAAGTTACCCAAACTAAGAAATTATCTTGGAATGCAATGAAGATTCCTTGTTGGTTTGAAAAACCATTGCCTCCTACCAAAATAGTGTCACCGAATTCTAATCCTAAATTGTTAAAGTGTTTTTCCATCACTTCATTCACCTCCATTCTTGAAGTTACTATAATAAATGCAAGTTTTAATAATTGATTTGAGTCATATGTACTAGAAATGAAGGAAAAAATTTCACATTTTTATAGAAAATCATCTAACGTAAATCTCCTTCTACAAATGCCTATTCCTATTAAATAAAAATAATAACAACAGGCAAAATAACAGTAATTAGACAATCACTAACTTCCTGTATTATCTAAAATTTTTATATAATCCTTCAAATTTAATTGGAGTAACCATATCATTTTCACGTGCTAGTCCTTCCCCTTCCCCACTTCCCTTTTACCAACTCGAAAATATTTTCTTCAGCAATGAAAAGACTATCAATATTATTTAGGATGAATTTCCTCTACCTTAATTTTTTGATCTGCCCACTTGAGTTATATTGCCTCTCTTACAAATTTCGAGGAAAATTATTCTGTTACAAAACTAGCAACCTGGTTTTTCTAATCATATTTGCTGTTCCATTAAAAAACATTTTTATAGAAGTTCTATTTTGAATAAAAAAATCATCCAAACTTTCGTGGATGATTTTTTTTATAAATGATCATTTTTTACTTAATTATTGTTCATGTTCAATCAAAGAAAATGAAGAATTTGTTAAAATTAATAAAATTAAATGCAAATTATTCATGATTATGATATAACTTTCATAAACTTTACAAGATAGTCTATTAGTACATATACATGGAAATACTGTTGTTTTTTCCATCAATTTATTCAAACAATTTATTCTACGTTATTATTCCTAAAAGGGTATAATAACAATATGGAGGTCGAGCATGCTTAAAATTAAAAAAATCGAATTTATTAAAGCAGTATATGATGAATCTTTATCTCATAATATTTTTTCTATTGCTAACATCTATTTTTCAAATTATCCGCCCATTCTAGGCGCGTTAATATATTGGAAGAAAAATAATTCGCGGTCTGAATTTACTCGTGAAGGAGAATATAAATTTTATTACAATCTTGATGATATTACTTATTTTGCTGCTGTAAAATTTCCAAAAGATACGAAGTTAACGAGAGATCAAAAACAAGAATTATCTTATATTTTATTAGACGAAAGAGGTTCCATCGGGACATATACCATCAAAACTCATCCAAGCCGTCGAAAGCGATTTAATCCGAAAAAAACCCTTGAACAATTAAACATACCTGATGATTTTGATGTCACGTCCATACCTGTTCATTACGGTCCTATTATTGATGAAACAAGTGCAGAAGAAATCCAAAGAGACAATCCGCATTTATCAAAGAAATTTATAATGGATTATTGTTACTGGAGATATAGTTTAATAAAGTTGCATCCAACGGAATTTGAGCCATATTTAAAATATGTAGATTTTGCTTATGTATGTTATGCATGTGATCAAATCACTGAAAAATATTTAATCGATCATTTAGATTTAGTAGATGTTGCCGCGCTGCAATATAATTATCCAGTACTCGCAAGACTAACTCCTTCATTTAAAAAATATATTGTTGACGAATTAATACGTAAAAAAGAAGAAATCAATCCTCATTTTGCAGATGAAATTGATGAATTTATTGAAGATGACACTTATTTTAGTGAATATGCAACCATTCATTTATTAGATGAAGATGAATATGAGGAAGAAGAGGAAAAAATAGATTTCCAATTTTTTGAGTTTGATCGCGGTCCATTTAAATGGCCTGGCAGCGAACACATGGTAAAAGGGATTCCTTCCCTCGCTTGCCAGTTATATGATGACATGGGTTATAAAAAACCAACAAATGAAGAAATGGATGAACAATTTAACAAATACAATGCAAAACAAATTTCATTAATTAGTGCGATTTTAGAGCCCCATTGGTTAAATCGATATAAAGATAAAATTGATTGGAAAATCGTATGTTTATATAATAAACATTTAACGGATGAATTTTTAAATGAGCATATAGAATACGTAGACTTTGAATGCTTAGGAAACAATTTAAGGTGTGTTTTATCGGAAGAATTCATTGAAAAACATATGAACCAATTCAATCACGATAAACCGGTACCATTAATTATTCGCTTTTTAACAGAGCAAATGTATTTAAATCATAAAGATAAAATCAAAGTAAATTCCGACTTACTTTTCCAATACTATGATTGTATTGGTGCTCCCGAATACAATCGTATACTCGATTTATTGGATGAATAGCTTCATTATCTTTTTAATTGAACGCCATTTTTAATGAAAATGGTGTTATTTTTTTACATACTGCAATTTTTTGCAAATAAATACCTCACTTGTTGTTACAAAACAAGTGAGGCTTTTAATCGACTTCAATTTTAAATATATCCAAATTATTAACCTCTTTCCTATAATCTAGCGATTTTATCTGATTATTTAACTTGTTCTTTCATTATTCGTGCATGCTCATTAAATCTGTCTAACTGTTCTTGAGATAAATGTTCGATAAAGTTTGTAAAATTGATTGGTTCAAGACCAAACTGCTCACATTTTGAAACATAATACTCATAGCCTTCTTGATAAATTGTCATACATATCCCCCTTTTATATTGTACTATAACAGTTGTTTTATTTTGATTCTAATATAGTACAGATTTAATTTTCTGTCAACGGTAAAATGAAAGACTTGTCTAAAAATTTAAACAAGTCTTCGTTAACCTTATATGAGGCTTTTCACCATTTTTGCGATTGTTGCTCCATCAGCCTTGCCAGCAAGGAGCGGTTTTGCAATTTTCATCGCCTCGCCCATATTCATTCCTTTTGTAATACCTGCGTCCACTAAAATTTTGACAATTTCTTCTTCTGATAATTGTTTTGGTAAGAAGCTTTGTAATATTTCCAGCTTACGATTTTCTTTTTCAATTAAGTCTTCACGGCTCGCTTGTTTTGCACCCTCTAACGCTTGTTGAGTCTGTTTCAATTCACGATTAATAACCGCTACTTCTTCTTCAAATGAAAGTTCAGAGCCTTTTTCTTTTTCTGCTTGATCTAATGCAGATTTTAATAATGTTAGAACTCCTTTCGCCACAACATCTTTTTCTTTCATCGCTTGTTTTAATTGTTCAAAAACTGTTTTTTTCAACATAATTATGCTCCTTTATTGATGTTTTATGTATTTCATTATAATAAAAATATTCAACCATATTAATTAATAGACATTCATTGTAATGGCTAACACTACATTTAATATAAATATGTGCTCGATTGAGCTTGCAGTATCACTACGACGATTGGAGCAGATGGTCATCACAATGTTTCATTTCTTTTTGTTCCTCCTCCCTACCCTTCACTAAATAAATTTGTCGATTATTTCTGAAAATTGTTTAATTTATTGTGAATATTGAAATAGCTGTAGGATAATTTACTTAATTCAAGTAATATGAAACTAATGTAAAGGAGGTATTGAGAATGCAAGTTCGTACGACGAGACTCGAAGAAGAAGAAGCAAAAATTGTCTATCAAGAAACAGCTGGTTTAGCCATTATCACCATTCATCGACCGCAATTAAAAAACGCTTTGACAGCAAAAATGTGGGATCAACTAGCAAAAATCGCTACGCAATCTATAAAAAATCCAAAAAATAAAGTATTAATTCTTCGAGGATCCGGTGAGAATTTTACTGCTGGTTCAGATATAAAAGAATTCAATCGCATGTCATTAGAAGAAGCTGAAGAGGCCTTTGTTCGAATGGAAAATACAATCTCCACCATCGAAAACTTACCACTCCCTACCATTGGTGTCATTAACGGTCCAGCGATGGGAGCAGGTCTTGAGCTTGCATTAGCTTGTGATATACGAATTGGTTCTGAGAAAGCTCGCATGGGAATTCCAGTTGGGAAGCTCGGCATTACATTGAATAATAAGTTTGCAAAACGACTCGTTGATTTAGTTGGCCCAGCAACGACAAAAGATTTTGTTTTCACTGGCCGTACATTTAAAGCAGAGGAAGCATATAGAGCCGGTATGTTAAACTACTTAGTGCCAGAAAAAGATTTAACTCGTTTCTCTATTCGTTTGGGAAAACTAGTGGCGAGCATGTCCCCTGCTTCATTACTGGCGGTCAAAAATTCGGTAAAAGAGTGCGTTAACTCAACTCCAGCCCTATGGCAAGGCACTACATCTTTTGTCGATCCTGAGGATTTTCCTGAAGGAGTTCGTGCTTTCGTTGAGAAACGAATGCCTCAGTTTAGACGGAAAAACTAAAGCTTTGTAGGCTTCAGAAAAGTCATTAGTAAATCCAAATCACGGCTATCAATTCCCTTTCGCCTAAAATCAATAACTGCAAGTAGATGTTTTCATATAATTCACACAAAATGCAATAGTAAGACTGTCCGAAAAAGTATTGTAGTTTTTGGACAGTCCTTTACATTATTCCTTTAATAAAAATTTGCATTTGCATTGGTTCAAATTCAAAATGGCGTTGAAATTCAATGGAAATCTGCTTTTGCAATTCTTCGATAGCATTGACCACATCGTAATGTACTGGTGCTTTAATCTGAAGGGATATATAAATTTTTGGCGTCAATTTCTTCATTGTGAATTGTATAGAATCTACTTTCGCGATAACCGGATAATTCGAAACAACATAGTGAATTAAATCAATAAAAACATTCGGTGATATTTCAATTGTTTGACGATGAAAATCAGGTTGAACAATCGTCGTTTCTCCTAATTTCACCCGATTCTTTGAAAAAATATCAAACCCTTTTTGAATAAAACGTTTAAAAAAATTTTGCTCCACTTGACGATAAGGAATGGGCATTAAATGTTTACCTTGAGTCGAGCGAATAAATTGAGCTAATTTAATCTCATTTTTCGAGCGTATGTTATCAATATAATAAAACTGTTGAATTGGACCAATGTTCAATTGTTCAGCAATTTTTTTTGTCATTTTATCGCTCGTTCCAATAATTAAAATCGATTGAATATGATGTTTTTTTATTGCATCCATTACTTCTTTTCTATGTAATTCATCTTGAAAGATCGCTCTTCGAATAGCTTTTATTGTATTTTTTTCAAATTTTGCTGAAGTACCTGCAATTTTTTGACCGTTCTTAATTAATAATCCATCATCAATGATTGCTTCAATTCGATGATCATGGGCAAACTGTAAAGCGCTCGTGCTTTTTCCAGAACCACTTGGACCACTTAGGGAATACACTCTCATATTTTCATCTCCAAAACTTTTACTATTTTTCTTGTATCATAAACAAAATTGTTAATTAAATCAAAAAACTTAATTTTTACTGTATTGAAGAAAGATTAAAAGTATTGAAAAATATGTTAAAATATTTTTTATATTCAAATTCGTCAAAATTAAGGAGTGTTACTATTGAATATTGTACCTTCTAAGAAGATGTCATTATTCCAACCAGCAATATTCGGTCAATTAAAGGATCATGCAAGAGCTTATCAAGAAAAAGGAATGAAAATGATTGATTTGAGCCTTGGAAGTCCAGATCTACCACCTCATGAAATGCTTCGCAATCACATGGCGGAAAAAAGCAAAAATCCTGCTGCCTATGGGTACACATTAACAGGAACAATGGAATTTAATGAGGCAGTTGCACGCTATTATAAGAGAGTCAATAAAGTAGATGTTAATGCCGAGTCAGAAGTTTTACTCACAATGGGTTCTCAAGAAGGACTAGTTCATTTACCAATCGCCTTTTGTGATCCTGGCGATATCGTTCTCACTACAAATCCTGCTTATGTCGCTTATATTGCCGGCATTCATTTGGCAGGTGCCCGCCCCTATTACATACCATTAAATAAGGAAAGAGGATTTCTTCCAGAATTAACAGCGATTCCTGAAGAAATTGCCCAGCAAGCGAAATTGCTTATTTTGAATTTACCAGGAAATCCTGTTCCGGCAATGCCTACTATCGAATATTTTACGGAAGTTGTAGAATTTGCAAAAAAATATAACATTATCGTCCTACATGATGCGGCCTACTCAGAATTTTACTTTACTGGAGAGGGACCAATCAGCTTCTTAAATGCTCCAGGTGCAAAGGATGTTGGAATAGAAATCAATTCTCTATCAAAAAGTTTCAGCTTAGCTGGCGCCAGAGTAGCTTACATCGTTGGCAATAGAGAAATGATAAATATTATGAAACAATTGAAATCAAATTTAGATTACGGTATTTTTGAACCGATTCAATCCACTGCCGCACTTGCTTTAGACAATTCGGAAGTTATCACTGATCATTTACGTAAGACATTTGCTGAAAGACATCATGTCATTACAAAAGGGCTAGAAAAAATCGGTTGGGAATACGCCCCATCAAACGGAGGGATGTTTGTTTGGGCGAAATATCCTTATTCCATTGATAGTGTGTCTTTCGCATTTAAAACTATAGAACAAGCAGGAGTAATCATGGTCCCAGGAATTACATTCGGATCTGAAGGAGAAGGATATGTACGCATTGCCCTCGTTCAAGAAAAAGAATTATTAGAGGAAGCGATTGAACGGTTACGCGAATTAAAAATTTAATATTATTCGAATTGATAAGCTATCATTCACTTGAATAGTTGAATGATAGTTTTTTCTTTATTTAAAACTGCGTTTATTACTTTAGTCTTGCAAGTTATTTCTTCAAAAAAATAAAAAACCGGCTAATAAATAGCCGATTTATTCTACATGATATTTATTCGTTTCATCTTCTTCAAATCGATTATAGCGCCTTTTAAATAATTGGAACATGTATGTCACTAACACTTTCAGCAAGGCATATCCTGGAATTCCTAATACGACACCAGCCACACCAAATAATGAACCCGCTGTTAATAATACGAAAATAATCGTAATTGGATGAATCTTTAATGAAGAACCCATGATATTCGGTGTAATAAGCTTTCCTTCAATTAATTGTACTATCGTCCATACTATAATTAATTTCAACACCATCAATGGTGAATTTACGATTGCAATGATGATGGCAGGTGTGATGGCGATGGCTGGCCCTAAATAAGGCACAACACTTGTAATCATCGCTAAAAATCCAAGTAAAAACGCATAATCTAACCCAATGATTAAAAATCCGATTGTCATCATGACGCCGATGCAGAAAGAAACTAAAATTTGACCCTGTATGTAATGACTGATTTGATGATCCATTGCTTTCATCACTTTGGATGCATCATTTCGCATGCGAGGAGGAAAAATACTTAAAATGAATTTTGGGAATTTTTCTCCTTCATACAATAGATAGAATAAAATAAACGGTACTGTTACTAAAGATAAAACGATTCCCGTTACCGTTGAAACAAATCCTGTAATACCGCTCGCTACAGTAGTTGCTAAATTCGCAAAAGTTTCCCTTACCGTCGTAATTAAATTGTTCGTTACATCCAGTAATACTCGGTCATAATCAATATTGTATTTCGAGAATAGTTCATTCACACCAGAATTATTTAAAAACGTAACAGTCCCTTCTACAACTGCCATGAAATAAACAGGAAACTCATGTACTAAATTCGTAAATTGATCCCGCAAAAATGGAAAGACAAGTAATACCAATAATGTAATGGCGCTAATCGCAATAATGAATATTAAAAAAATTGACCAAATTCTCGGGATCCACCGTTCCAACAAATACAATAACGGTCTAAATAAATAATATAAAATGACAGCAAGAACTCCTGGGAGTATTACTACTTCAAACAATACTTGAATCGGGTAAAAGATAAACGAAACTTTATTAAAAACGAAAATTACGCAGCCTAATAATAAAAGAACGAATAGTGAGAAAAGTAAATTTTTACCTCCAAGAAATCGAATGTATTTTGTTGTCTGAAACATGGAATATTTATTTTGTTTTACTTCTTGCTCTAATTCTTTGTCTTTTTCCAAAAAATCACCTCATCAAATTTCGACAAAATTATTTTATCATGAATAATTTCTGAAAAAAACTTCTCTACTCCCCTATTTTTAAAAATTCATGCAATTTTTTCTTATTGGCCTCCAAGTCAATTTCAATGACCGATCCTGCATGTTGATAGGAGTTAAATCGATATGTCCCTTCTACAGGAATTGTCATCTTTTCGATGGAAGGTGATCCACCTTTTGCAACTGATAAAGCAGTTTTTAGTTCCTCTACAGAAGACATATCCGTGATGATATAGCCTTGTGCTGCACCGATAAGTTTTGGTAAATTTTTTATATTTTGCGGTTTTAACAATTCGTCTTTTAATGCTTCAATGACTTTTTGTTGACGCTCTACTCTTCCAAAATCGCCTTCAGCATCGTGTCGAAATCTCGCATATCCTAATAATTCTTTACCGTTTAAACGTTGCAAACCTTTTGTTAAGGATATGCCAATATAAGCGGACATGTCTTTTTCAACTTCTATTTCAATACCATTTGGTGCTAAAATATCAATCATCGCTTCAAAGCTTTTGAAATCAATCACCATATAATGATGAATCGGGATTTCAAACATATGATTCAATGTATCCTTCAACAGTTGTACCCCACCTAAATAATAAGCGGTATTTAATTTCCAACGATCATATCCTGGTATATCTGCATAAATATCTCGCATGAAAGAAACTAACTTTAAATCGTTGGTTTCTTTATTCCAAGAAAGAACCATCATCGTATCGGATCGGGATTTTTCCTCTCCCCTACTATCCACACCAATTATTAAATAATTCTCGATTTTTTCTTTAGGTTCATCGGGTGTAAATTCTATTTCTTCTTTATTCTCTTCGCCAGCTAGTTCTAACCCCGTACGATATTGATGAATAGAATATGCAATGATTGCAATCAGCACAATGAAAATTGAAAATAGTATTACTCTACCTTTACGTAAACGTTTTTTCTTATAACGTTTTTCACTTCTACTACGAACTTGATTTTCTTCCATATTCATTCCCCTCAGACATATCACTTTATAAAAATATAACGATAATCAAAACGATAAGTTCGATATCAATTATTATACTATGCTATTTTACAAAAAGCTTTTTTTGCATATGAAAGTTGTAAATTTGATACTATAAAGTTATCTTGTAACATTGTTAAGAATTTTAAGCAATAGGAAGTGAAAAAAATGGAAAAAGCAACATTTGCTGGTGGATGTTTTTGGTGTATGGTAAAACCATTTGTTGAATGGGATGGAATTGAAAAGGTAACATCAGGTTATATGGGAGGTCATGTTGAAAATCCTACATATGAAGAAGTAAAATCTGGGAAAACTGGACATTTAGAAGTCGTACAAATCGAATTTAATCCAGATGTATTTCCATATGAAAAGCTTCTTGAAATTTATTGGATGCAAATTGACCCAACGGATGATGGAGGTCAGTTTCATGATCGCGGGGAATCTTATAAAACAGCCATTTTTTATCATACAGAAGAGCAACGAATCTTAGCGGAAAAATCGAAGAAACAACTAGAAGCAAGCGGCAAATTCAAAAAGCCAATCGTAACGGAAATTCGACCTGCCACACTCTTCTATGAAGCAGAAGAATATCATCAAGATTATTACAAGAAAAATCCCGAACATTACCTTGAAGACCGAAAAAAATCCGGAAGAGATGAATTCATACAAAAATACTGGAATAAATAAATGTTGAGCGGTTAAAAGTATGTTACTTTTGCCGCTCTTTTCATTTCTTTTAAAAACGCTCATTATGATTTGAAAGTTACTTCCCTGCTTTCCTAACTAAAAAACTTCCTTTTTATTTATCGGTAATTAGTTTACATAATATTTATATATTCATCTTAAATGGTAAAAAGTATGATTCAATAATCGATAGAAACATTCAATGTAACTGGGATTGGATTTAGATCTACTCATTACCTAAAGACTTTCGTAACATATATCATTTCGTAGAACAAAATTGCTATAGGTGAAAATGATTAGATCACATCCATTTTTTATAAAACAGTAGTGAAAAAATGAGAAAATTATTGTAAAATTTAATTATTCATTTCAATATTCCTTTTTATACCTTTTTATTACATTTTATTCCATCGTGCGGAGGGAATGAGCATTGACTACATATGTTACAAATACTCGTTCAAATGAACCAACAATTTTTAACTTCACTGGAAACAAAATCAAAACAGAAGACAGAGAAATTGATGTATTGGTAAAATTTGAGGAACCTTTAGTCGTTGTACTGGGTTCTGTATTAGATGATGAAGAATGTGACAGATTAATTGAATTATCAAGAAATCGTCTTCAACGTTCCAAAATTGGTGTAGAAAAAATTGTTAGCGATATCCGAACTAGTAGTGGAGCATTTTTGTCGGATGTTCAAGATGACCTTGTATCAACAGTTGAAAAAAGAATTTCTTCTATTGTAGGTATCCCTGTTGAACATGCGGAAGGTTTGCATATTTTAAATTACAAACCTGGACAAGAGTATAAAGAGCATTTTGATTATTTCGCAGCAACAAGTAAA
The DNA here is from genome assembly GCF_038004345.1 of Ureibacillus sp. FSL W8-0352. Classification (NCBI taxonomy): domain Bacteria; kingdom Bacillati; phylum Bacillota; class Bacilli; order Caryophanales; family Caryophanaceae; genus Ureibacillus; species Ureibacillus sp. FSL W8-0352. The sequence goes on from NZ_JBBOQT010000001.1 coordinate 814,389, forward strand.
GCAGCAAGCAATAATCGAATTTGTACAGTTGTTTTATATTTAAGTGATGTGGAAGATGGCGGAGAAACCTATTTCCCAAAACTTGGATTAAAAGTGTATCCTAGAAAAGGAATGGCTGTATATTTTGAATACTTTTACAACAATCAAACATTAAATGAATTAACATTACATGGCGGCGCTCCAGTTAATATAGGTGAAAAATGGATTGCAACGCTTTGGTTTAGAAGAAAGAAACTCGATTAATTTAATATGACAAATTCCCTTCTTTTCTTAAATGTCATTGCCTATACATTATAATCCCCTTTTGCATTCCCCTTCCTACATAAAAATGCAGAATTGGATTACTCATGATTCCAATTCTGCTTATATTTTGTTAACCAGTCCCCATTCATTACGTTGTTTTAATTCTATTCTTTCAAACTAATTCATCCTTGAATGCCAAACCTTCTATAGCTTTTCACTTCACTTCTTGATATAATGGTGCCATTATGTGTAAAAGAGAAAAAGAAGTTAAAATTTAACTTTTTTGCACATCGAAGTAGTATTAAAGGAGGAACTTACATGATTCAAGTAAGTAATGTAGGTCTTCGTTATGGTGATCGCAAACTTTTTGAAGATGTAAATATTAAATTTACGCCTGGGAACTGTTATGGTCTCATCGGAGCAAATGGAGCGGGAAAATCTACGTTCCTTAAAATATTATCAGGAGAAATCGAACCACAAGAAGGTCAAGTAATCATAGGGAAAGACCAACGTTTAGCAGTATTAAAACAAAACCATTTCGAATATGACGAATATACGGTATTAGAAACAGTGATTATGGGACATAAGCGCCTGTATGACGTAATGAAAGAAAAAGACGCCATTTATATGAAAGAAGATTTTTCAGATGAAGATGGCATGCGTGCTGCCGAACTAGAAGCAGAATTTGCAGAATTAAATGGTTGGGAAGCTGAATCAGAGGCGGCCACTCTATTACATGGCTTAGGTATCAGCGAAGATAAACATTATATGAAAATGGCTGATTTAGAAGGTTCAGAAAAAGTTAAAGTATTGCTTGCTCAAGCACTGTTTGGAAAACCAGATGTGCTGCTATTAGACGAGCCAACAAACCACTTAGATTTAAAAGCTATTCGTTGGTTGGAAGAGTTTTTAATCAACTTTGAAAATACTGTAATCGTTGTTTCGCACGATCGTCACTTCTTAAACAAAGTATGTACACACATTGCTGATTTAGACTTTGGACGAATTCAAATTTATGTGGGGAACTATGATTTCTGGTATGAATCTTCCCAACTAGCTTTAAAAATGGCACAAGAACAAAATAAGAAAAAAGAAGAAAAAATTAAAGAACTTCAGGAATTTATTGCCCGTTTTTCAGCAAACGCTTCTAAATCAAAACAAGCGACTAGCCGTAAAAAAATGCTCGAAAAAATACAATTGGAGGATATTAAACCATCCAGTCGTAAATATCCTTATATCAATTTCCAAATGAATCGAGAAATTGGTAATGACTGTCTTTCTGTAGATGGCTTAACTGCAACGCAAGATGGCCAAGTGCTATTTAAAGATATTCGTTTCATAATGAATCGTGACGATAAAATTGTGTTGCTAGGAAATCCTTTAGCAAAATCCGCATTGCTTGATATATTAATGGAAGAACGACAAGCTGATAGTGGTACTTTTAAATGGGGTGTTACTACTTCAAGAGCTTACTTCCCTATGGATAACTCAAAATACTTTGAAGGCAATGAGAAAACATTAGTGGATTGGTTGCGCCAATTCTCTCCAGAAGATCAAACAGAAACATTTTTACGTGGTTTCCTTGGCCGTATGCTCTTCTCAGGAGAAGAAGTGAAAAAATCACCTTCCGTGTTATCCGGAGGCGAAAAAGTTCGCTGTATGCTAGCAAAAATGATGCTTTCTGGTGCAAATGTGTTACTACTAGATGAACCAACAAACCACTTAGACTTAGAATCCATTCAAGCTCTGAACAACGGTTTAATTGCCTTTAAAGGTGCGATGATTTTCACATCCCATGACCATCAATTTATTCAAACAATAGCAAACCGCGTCATTGAAATTCAAGACGACGGGACTATTCTTGATAAACAATGCACATATGACGAATTCCTTGAATGGAAAGAAGCGCAAGGATTATTGTAATTTAGTGCAAGGCTGTTCGGATATTATTCCGACAGCCTTTTTTTGTGTATACATTAAGATTAGGTGAACAACAACACTTTATAGGATTATAACCAACATTCTTAGCAAGTTGCTTGCTCCAACGATAAACAAAACGATTTAATAGTCAAAATGATGAATATAATAGTCATTCTTTAACAAATATTAGTCAAACTTGCATCGATAATAGCCAACCACTAATTTTCCGTTTCAAAAATTTGTTTTATTAGTCAAAATAATCGATTTAATAGTCATTCTTCAAGAAATAATAGTCAAATTTCTATAAATAATAGCCATTCAATAAATAAACCCATTTTTGTTTACATAATATTATTATCATTAATATAGTGTTTGAATTTATATAAAACTATATAATGATAAATACTAACCAATGAAAGGAGTCGATAACACTGAAGGCTTTTTATCTTTCTCTCTGCTTTTTGTTCCTAATGATTGGCTGCCAACCCCAAGAAAACACAACTAATCAAAACGATGTTTCCCCAACCAATCAAAATGCTTCAGAAAATAATCATGAAGACTTAAGTCGATTTTTTAAACCTGATAAATCCATTGCGAAGTTCATAGGAGACGGGAATGAATTTGCAACGTATACTGAAAAAACAACTTGGTTGGACAAAAAATATGTAGGCACGATTGTCGATAACGGCGGCGTAACCATGATGAATATTTACAAAATCGGCGATGATAAAATTGAAATGATTTACAAAGAACCGGTTGATCACGATGCAACTTTCCCTGGATTAGAAGAAATCAAATCAATGCAGCCAATTGAGACTTATTTTGCAAAACCAATTCAAGTCGGTACAACGTTCGGCAATTGGAAAATTGTCGACACAGGTATAAGTGTTGAAACCCCATATAAAATATTTGAAGATGTAATTGTAATTGAAGAAAACGGTGATAACTATGTAAACCGTAAATATTTCGCGGAAGGATTTGGAGAGATTAAAACTGAATATATAATGAATACAGATCAAGGCGAAAAATATATTGTCACTTCCACTTTAGAATCCATTACAATGGATTAAAGTTTATACTTAATACTCAGCAATCCCCAGACAAACGGAATAGAAAAACCGAACGATTTTTTGAAACTCTATATTTAGTTTCAATATCGTTCGGTTTTTATTGTGATTGAAATACCAAAATACATATTAATTTCGATTTTATGAAGGTTCATTTCAGTTCTAATCCTTCCCTCTTCTCCCATTATTCTGCGCCTTAGCCATCCAGAATATAAATTTCCAGTATTTCTGAGCATCTAATACAATTTTCTCAAAATATGTTTCCCTAGTTTTTCTGATGGAGACAACGGATTTCATGTAAAACTCATTTTCTTAGTGGGCATTTATAATTGTTGCTATATAGGTTGATACATGTATAACTTCTACCAAATTCTTCTTCAATAGCAATTTAATTTTTAAAATAGAATCTTTATCAAGCATATTATGCTGTGCAATCATTCATTAAATTTGAGCTCTGCTTCGCAATCATATGATTAATTTTATATATGTAAATCTATGAAAATTATTTTCTGTTACTTTTGACTTATTTAATATAATGCATCTATTTTTAGAGAATAATTTCTACCCTTTTACATACGTATTAATGAGGAATTTCTGAAAATATGTAAGAAATTTCTTGAGAATTCTAGAATTTTACAAAAAGGAGGTTTTTTATGGTATTAGGATTTATTGGGCTTCTAGGTAGTTTAGCATTAATGATTTATTTGACGATGAGAGGCGTAAACTTGCTGATTGCAGCCCCTTTCGCAGCATTTATAGCAGCAATATTAAGTGGTATTACAATTTTCCCACAATTAGCTGCTGAAGGAGATCCAGATTTTATCACAAGTTATATGGGCGGATTTACGGGATTCATTAGTTCTTGGTGGCTCATGTTCTTAGCGGGAGCAATATTCGGAAAAGTGATGGAAGATAGCGGTGCTGCAGATAGCGTTTCAAAATGGATTATCGAAAAAATCGGTGCTAAACATGCCATTTTAGCAGTTGTTGTCGCATGTGCAGTACTTACTTATGGGGGAGTTAGTTTATTCATTGTTGCCTTCTCGGTATTCCCAATGGCATTAGCCCTATTTAAAGAAGCTAATCTACCAAGAAGGTTCATTCCTGCTGCTTTGGCATTGGGATCAGTAACGTTTACGATGACTTCTGCTGGTTCACCAGAGATTCAAAACTGGATTCCTATTCAATATTTGGGGACGACGCCTTATGCTGGGTGGCAAGTTAGCTTAATTGTGGCCATCTTTATGGCTGTCGCAGGGTATTTTTGGCTAAAATGGATGGTCAATCGTGCTGTTGCGAAAGGTGAAAAATTTGTTGCAAAAGAAGCAGATAACCTAGATAAAGGGGAAAATCGTGCACTTCCTAGTCCTTTACTTAGTCTTTTGCCATTAATCGTTGTGCTCGGGTTTTCGTTTATTTTCCATGAAAAGTTAGGAACATCGGCATTAATCATCGCTCTACTAGGTGGAATTATTACAACTTATCTTATTAGCTTCAAGTATATGCAAAATCGTGATAAAGCAATTGCAGAAGGTGCACTGGGAGCCGTGATTGCCATTGCGAATACAGCAGCTGTGGTTGGTTACGGCGGCGTTGTAAAACAAACAGAAGCCTTTTTAACGACGGTTGATTATATGACGAACATCCCTGGCAGTCCACTTATCGGTGGTGCTATTGCTGTTGCTGTATTAGCAGGTCTGACTGGTTCATCTTCTGGCGGTCAATCTATTGCTTTACCGTTAATTGCACCACATTACTTAGATATGGGGGTCAATCCGGAACAATTGCACCGTGTTGTTGCCATTGCTTCTGGATCGTTAGACACATTGCCACATAGTGGTTACGTTGTTACAACCATCACTGCCATTGCACAAGAATCGCATAAAGATGCTTATCCAGCAATGGGTGCTTTAACAGTCATTATTCCGTTACTCGGAACTATTCTAGCAATCATTCTATTCTCTTTAGGTTTATAAAAATAATGTTGGAGGTCCAAACATGAAAGGAAAAACACTTTTTGTTACAGGAAGTGCACAGGGAATTGGATTTGAAATCGCAAAAAACTTTGCTGAAGCGGGTGCAAATGTCGTCATTTCGGATATTCATCAAGAAAAATTAGACCAAGCATTAAAGGAATTACCTGATAATGTTTCAAGTGTTGTCTGTGATGTAACAAGCGAAGAACAAATTAAACAGGCAATTGATTTCACTGTTGAAAAATACGGTTCGATTGACATTTTAATAAACAATGCAGGCATACAACATGTAGCGTTCATTGAAGATTTCCCTACCGAAAAATTTGAATTAATGATTAAAATTATGTTGACTGCCCCATTTATTACGATGAAATATGCGATTCCACATATGAAAAAGAATCAATTCGGTAGAATCATCAATATCGCTTCGATCAATGGTTTAATTGGATTTGCTGGAAAGTCAGCATACAATTCTGCAAAACACGGTGTAATTGGTCTAACAAAAGTAGCCGCATTAGAAACAGCACCGCATCAAATAACTGTGAACGCGATATGTCCAGGCTATGTAGATACAGCTTTAGTTCGAGGACAATTTGAAGATTTGGCGAAAACTCGCAATATAGCAGTTGAAAATGTGTTAGAAGAAGTCCTTTACCCTTTAGTTCCTCAAAAGCGGCTAATTTCGGTAGATGAGGTTGCTTCCTTAGCGCTTTTCTTAGCTAGCGATGCCGCTAAAGGAATTACAGGGCAAGCAGTTGTGTTAGATGGAGGTTATACCGCTCAATAAGCGAATGTTCAACATTTACTTAGATTGAAATAGTAATTAACATAATTTAAAGCAACATCTTCTTTTGGGAGAAAATGTTGCTTTTTGAATTGTTGTTTGAAATTTATTATTCATTTACAACTTGTTCTTCTGTATCCTCATCAATTTTTTCATTCGTAGTTGGAGGTAAAATTTCTTTCTTCACAGTTTCGTCAGTGATTTTACTACTTGCATATTTCTTTTTCAATTCGAAGTATACATCCAATACTTCTCGGGCAATTTGATTGTTATGTGAATGGCTAAAGTTTGTTGTCACCCAAGGAATCACCACAGCATAAGCAACCTCAGGGTTTTCAAACGGAGCGAAGCCAACATGAGATACTGTTTCAGTTAATGTGCCAAATTTTTCTCGAATCGGGCCATAGTAAACTACTTCCGCAGTACCTGTTTTCCCTGCTGCTGTAAACGGTGCATTTGCAAATTGAGCGCGGGCAGTACCTTGGCTGCCAATATATACTCTGCGAAGCCCTTGTTTTACATGATTAATTTCTTCTTCAGTATTTGAGATTCTATTCAAAATTTTCGGTTGGACTTCTTCAATTAAAGGTCCTAAAGTTTTTCCATCTTTAGATGGTTCACGAATTTCTTTTAATAGTCTTGGCTGCACTCGATATCCACCGTTTGCTACCGTTGAAATATATTGCACCAATTGCATCGGTGTATACGTATCGAATTGTCCGATTGCTAAGTCTAGAATTTTACCAGGAGTATCCATTTTTCCTTGGAATCCTGCAAATTCATTCGGTAAATCAATTCCTGTATTGACACCTAAACCAAATTCAGCATAACCATTTCTCATTTTTTTCAAAACATCTTCTTTTAATTGTAGCCCCATATTATAGCGATAGTTTACTCCACCAATTTTCATAGCAATTTGGAACATATAGGAGTTTGAAGAACGCTCTAACGCTGTTAAATCATTCATTGCAATGCGGCCACCTCTGTTGAAGATGGAACTTTTCGATTTTGTACCTGCAAGCTTAATTGGTTGGTCAATTAAAACTGTACCAGGTTTTATAACGCCCTCTTTATATCCCATTAATATAGTAGCCGCTTTCACCGTTGAACCGGCTTCATAAGCTGTCGTAAATGTTCCGTAAGAATAATCAATCACATATGGTTTTCCCGTTTCTGGATCCTTTTCTATTTTCTTTCCAACCATCGCCAGTATTTCACCAGTATTCGGATTCATCATCACGAAAAAGGCACGATCCAATAAGGAAGATCCACCTATCGATTTTAATTGCAGCAATTTCTCTTCAACAATTTTTTCAGCAGCTGCTTGCAATTCAATATCGATCGTCGTTACCAAATCATTCCCAGGTTTCCCTTCAAAGGTCGTAATCATATCTATGACTTCGCCTTTTTTGTTCGTAATATTTTTCACAACAGATTTATGGCCTTGAAGTAATTCTTCATATTGCGATTCAAAATAACTTTCTCCAACCCGATCATTTCGAGAATAACCACGGGCTAAATAATAATTTAATTCAGACTTTGGAATCCCCTTACTAGGGACTGTTGTTCTACCTAATACCGATAACGAACTTAACTTCACCCTTTTCCAATCGGTCGTCGTATTGACACCTGGCAATTCATATAATCGTTCAGAAACACGTGCAAACTCTTCATCGGATACATTTTCACTTTTAATAATTTGTGGAGACAAATAATATCCAGAAGACATTTCACGATAAATTGCTAACACTTCCAAATCAAAAGGCGTTAGCTCCGCCAATTCTTCTTCGGTAATTCGATCTCTCACTAATTGGTCGATTTCTGCTTGAGCCTTTTTCTCATCTTCATGTTTTTCCTTTATTTTTTTCTCTTCTGCTTTCGAAACTTTCGCATAGGCTTTTTCTGTATTTTTTAAAATCCAAAAGTCTTGCTTATCACGAAGCGTTACTCGTTTCGTTGGTTGTTCAATTAGCATAGCCAATTTTTCAGCGACTTCTAACATTTCTTCTTGAGACGTTGATTGAAACTTTGTATATGTAATGGCGTTTTGCGGATCGTTATCTACGAGAATTCTTCCATATCGATCATAAATTCTTCCACGGGGAACACTCGTATTGACCGCTACTTCTTCCGTTCTTTCTATTGCCCGAACATATTCTTCTCCTTTTACGATTTGTAAATAACCTAAGCGAAAAATGAGCATGGAGAACAAAACAAAAATCGAAATAAACAGGACGTTCATTCGAAATGAAAGACTGGTACGAGAGTTTCCTTTATTGTTTGTTTTCTTTACATTTCGCATATGTCCCCCCCTTTCAAAAAAACCCATACATGCTCTTTAGTATATCATTTTAAAGTTTGAGAAAAAAGGAGATTCCCTTCTTGATTTGTAACGGTTCTTTTTATTTTTAGGTTTCCTTTTTTAACATAAAGATATTACTTGGATTTTTCAAATTAAACATTCTTCGATGATTAGTTTAATAAAAAATTAAAAAACATCAATAAATAAACATTGATCAACTTTTTCTATAAAATTGAAAACGACTCAAGCTTCCTACATTGTGAAGCCTAAGCCGTTTATGTTGTTAACTTAGTAAATATTATTTTTTCAAATTGATAAGACTATCAGCAATCGTTCTATCAATTAAAATTGAATAATTTTCGGATCTTTTCCTTTCGAATTCATGATACGAATTTGAGAAGGAACGATTTTTAAAACTACCATATTCGGATCATCTGGACCATCGAACCAAAATCTTAATACTTTGTTCCACACTTTTTCTTTCATTCCTTCATCGGATGAAACTTCCGCTTTTCCTTCTATTTCTAAATAGGCATCGCCAAATCCTTTCCCATCATAACCAATTAAAATATGTGTGTATGGATTTTTCGAAAGTTCTTCAACTTTATGGGTATTTTTGCTCGTAACCGTATACAAAGTGAAATTATCGTTATAAAACGTCATATAGCGAGTGTGAGGTTTATCTCCTTCAATGGTAGCCATTGTTCCAATTAACTGATTATTTAATATTTTTTCAGCAATTTCTTTATCTGTTTTTGGCATTGCAACCACTCCATTTGACCTTTTTATTTTTAGTATTTCATAAATTCCTAAAAATATGTGATTGTTAAATTACGGGGCGCCAATTTTTTAGAAATTCTTCAGTTCTTGCCCTTCCCAATTGAATTAATTGCTCTTTTGCATCATCATCTAAATCAAATTGTGTAGCACTATATTGTTCAACAGGAATGAAGATAATATTTTTTTCGTGTCTTCTTGAGATATATCGATTATCGTGGGCATTCATCATCGCCTTAAATAATGCTTCAAATAAATTTAACCCATTATCAATTATCTGTGGTGGAATTTCTCCTTCTGGTCTGCTGAGTTTTAATCCTAATAATGGCCTTTTCCTTTTACCGTTATCATAAATCCATAATGGAAAATTGCTTAATACCCCACCGTCAACGAATACGGAATCTCCTTTTCCATTACTTAACATGACCGGCTCAAAGAAAAAAGGAATACCACAGCTCATTCTCAACGCTTTTGCGACAGAAAAATCTCTCCAATCCTTTCCATATAAATGCAAGTCATCAGGTATGACAATTATGCGACCATTCGTTAAATCGGAGGTGACAACTTTCAATGAATCCTTTGGTAAATCCCCAAATGTATACACATCTTTTTCTGCTAATTTTTTGTACAACCATCTTTCTAGCGCTTTTCCTTTGTACAATCCTAATCGAAAATATAAATTCAGCCATTTTATAAAAGGAAGAGTTTTTGAAAATTTGGGTGGATCAAGAAGCGATTTTGTATCTAATTCTTCTAATGCCTTTTCAATCTCTTTTACGGTAAACCCTGCCGCGATAAATGCAGCTACGATTGAACCAGCACTCGTTCCTGCGACTCTTTTAAAGATAAAACCCTTCTCACTCAAAACTTGATAGGCACCAACAAACGCAAAAGCTTTTATTCCACCACCTGAAAAAACACCATCAATTTCCATTTTCTCTCTCCCTTATTTTTCATTGGTATACTTTAAGAAAAAATAAGGGATTTTAGAACGATTTATCGAAAATAATCGAATCAATAAGAAAAAATTCGCAAGTTCCATAACAGTGTAGACTGTTTATTCGGAAAGCTTGCGAATTTTTGGTAATATTGATTACTCATTTAAGATAGAAGGATTTTGCTTACTAGAGGGTTTACGTTTATTTTCATTTTGATTTTCTTTTTTTGCTTTTTCATTTTGACCTATCACATCTAAATCATCGGGACTTAAATCATATCCATATCCATACTCTTCCCGATCTAATTGATTTCTTTTCTTCTTTGACAATGTAGTCACCTCCATTGGACTTAATTTGTCACAAACCCATTATTTTATACTGGAATAGGAATCACTAATAATTACATCATTGAAATAGTAAAAAAAGACGAACCCAAATGATTCGCCTCTTACTTTAAATTCTCTTCTTATCCAGATCTCTTCTATCTGATGTATAGTAGAAGCAACCGTTAAAAACGGAGATTATAAATCCTTTAAAAATTTTATAGAAGGTCTGCCAAATGTGGAGTTTTGTTACCGTATATCAGGAAAAGCATGCTTTATGCTTAAACTGCAATTTGAAAGCTTTTCCAAGGTAGAAGAGTTTATCAATGATGTAAGTCCATACGCAACTAACGTCACCCATTTCATTTTTTCCAAGGTTCAAACAACGATGAAATTTAGTGAATGAAATTTAATATCTAGGCTCAGTCAAACTTACCGATAATCTTTTCAAAAATAAAAAAAGGAAAACCTATGTTTAGGCTTTCCTCATTTTTTTAAAGTCAATTATTTTGCTGCAGCATATTTTTCTGCTACAACGTCCCAGTTTACTACATTCCAGAATGCAGCAATGTAGTCAGGACGACGGTTTTGATATTTTAAGTAATAAGCGTGTTCCCAAACGTCTAATCCAAGGATTGGTGTTTGGCCTTCCATGTATGGAGAATCTTGGTTTGGCGTAGAAGTGATTTTTAATTCACCGTTATCTACTACTAACCAAGCCCATCCAGAACCGAAGCGGCCTGCAGCAGCTTTTGCAAACTCTTCTTTAAATGCATCGAAGCTACCGAATTTCGCATCAATTGCAGAAGCTAACTCACCAGTTGGAGTTTTTGAACCTCCAGGTGTTAAAATTTCCCAGAATAATGAGTGATTTGCATGTCCGCCACCATTATTGCGAACTGCAGTTTGTTTATCAGCTGGAAGGGCATTGATATTTGAAATAAGTTCGATTAAATCTTTATCAGCGTATTCAGTACCTTCTACAGCAGCATTTAAATTTGTTACATACGTATTGTGGTGTCTTGTATGATGGATCTCCATTGTTTGTGCATCAATGTGTGGTTCTAAAGCATCGTAAGCATAAGGTAATTTTGGTAATTCGAATGCCATTAGAATTTCCTCCTTTGTATAAATCAGTAATTTCCTACCTCTATAAGATTATCAAAATAGAGGTAGTCATTCAACGATTTAGCTCTTACTTGGTGATTTTCATACTTTTGGCTGAAATCAATCCATTGTTTGTCTTTTACCAGTGACGCACTTATTTTTCAACCAAACTCACTATTTCCTTTTAGATGATTTTTTATACAAAAAAACTTATTATGCGATTGCGATTACAAAAACAATAATCATCACTAATTGGATCATCGTTTTTGTTACAACAGATGTTAAGAAGCCAACAAGTGATCCAATACCAGCTCGAACCGCTTGGCTAAAATCTTTTTTTGCAACTATCATTTCTCCAATTACCGCACCTATGAATGGCCCAATAATTATGCCCAGAAATGGTATGATAAATGGTCCTGCTATTAATCCAATGGTGCTGCCCCAAAGTCCAGCCTTCGTTCCGCCAAACTTTTTCACGCCAATCAGATTCGCTAAAGTATCCGCCACAAACAATAAAATAACAAACAGAATCTCGATGATCCAAAACCACCATGAAAGTTCTGCAAAGGAGAAAAACAAACCATAAACGATAAATCCTAATAGTATAAATAATACCGATGGAATGATTGGATAAACTAATCCTACAAAAGCCACGATAAAACAAATAATAATGAGTAACCAAGCAATGATTTCCAAGTTCTTCCCTCCATGATACAGTTTACGGACAGGTTTGCAAAAAGTTTCAATAAAATGTTTTTGTACGTTTTTTCTTTTCATCATTTCATGTTAAACTCTCAATGGAGGAGAAGAAAATGGTTACTCATTTACAAATATTCATACACAGTCTGTTTCAACCAAACAAGCTAGCTGCTTATCGACTATTAACAATCGGTAAAGTAATTCAATATGTATTTATTCTAATTGCGATTGTTACGATTTTCTCGTTTATACAATTTTTAACAGGGGTATCGAAAACTACTATTCAATTTGAAGGGTTGCAACAATATGTCTCTGATATTCAATGGCTGCTCTATCCTTTTGCGCTTCTTTTATTACTCTTAACTTCTACCGTTTTATTATTTGTGAGAATTACCATTTACGCAGCCATCGGAACATTATTATTAAAAATATTCAATCGTCGCGGGGAATATCGACATATGTGGAGAACGACCGCATTAGCGATTACATGGTCAACACTACTATCTATCCTATTTTCATTTATTAATATATCTAGTTGGTTTGGAACAGTTGTTAATGCCATCATTACCATCATTCTATTAACAATTGCATCACTAAAATATCCAAAAATAGAAAAAAAGAAGTTCTGAATCCTTCTTTGCTTCATATAGTGGAGCAAGGAGGGTTTTTATATGAGATTTTTTCTATTAACATCTATCATCATCATAATCGTTACGGTCATTAAAATAGATTTAACTGAAGGAACAGTACCATTAATCGCGTTTTCTGAAAGCGTTGACCAATGCAATGAACAACTAGCTGTAAAAACAGTACCTGTTATTACAAAAGAAGGGGATACTGTACAAGGGTTACTCGCCCAATATCCAACAGATGAAAGAATTTCAGTACCAGAACGAATGGCGGATTTTTACAAATTTAATCCACATTTAAAAAATCAAGTCATAGCACCAGGTGAATTAATCAAAATACCGATTTACTCAAATAACCATGAATGTAAAAAATAAAAAAACGTGTTTCTTCCTTGTCGACACTATTTTACACTGCTAAAATAATGGAAGTGAAGGTACGGAAAAAGTACCTCAAGAAGGAGAGAGTTATTGATGAGTGAAATTATTCATCGTTCGAAAACACGTCCAGTACGTGTCGGCAATTTAACAATCGGCGGTAGTAACGAACTAATCATCCAAAGTATGTGTACAACGAAAACTCACGATGTGGAAGCTACTGTTGCTGAAATTTTACGATTAGAAGAAGCAGGGTGTCAGCTAGTACGTGTTGCTGTTCCAGACGAACGAGCTGCAGCGGCGATTCCTGAAATAAAGAAACGCATCCATATCCCTTTAGTAGCGGATATTCATTTTAACTATAAACTTGCCTTGATGGCTATAGAAAACGGTATCGATAAAGTACGCATTAATCCCGGAAATATTGGTCGTCGCGAGAAGGTTGAAGCCGTAGTGAATGCGGCAAAAGAAAGAGGTGTTCCAATTCGAATTGGTGTTAATGCAGGTTCCTTAGAACGCCATATATTAGAAAAATATGGCTATCCTACTGCAGATGGAATGGTTGAATCTGCTTTACATCATATTAAAATACTGGAAGATTTAGATTTCCATGATATTATCGTGTCGATGAAAGCTTCTGATGTAAATCTTGCTATCGAAGCTTACGAAAAAGCTGCACGTGCATTTGATTATCCATTGCACTTAGGTATTACAGAATCTGGAACGCTCTTTTCCGGTACAATTAAATCCGCTGCTGGTTTAGGTGCTCTTTTATCCAAAGGAATCGGCAATACATTACGTATTTCTCTATCTGCTGATCCAGTAGAAGAAGTAAAAGTAGCTCGAGAATTATTGAAAGCATTTGGTCTTGCATCAAACATGGCTACTTTAGTTTCATGTCCAACATGTGGTCGAATCGAAATCGATTTAATTTCCATTGCTAACGAAATAGAAGAGTATATTTCAAAACTGAATGTGCCATTGAAAGTAGCGGTATTAGGCTGTGCGGTAAACGGGCCGGGAGAAGCGAGAGAAGCAGACATCGGAATCGCAGGTGCTCGAGGAGAAGGATTACTCTTTATGAAGGGTAAAACCGTACGAAAAGTACCAGAAGAAACAATGGTAGAAGAATTGAAAAAAGAAATCGATAAATTAGCTGCAGAAATGTTAGCAGAACGAGAACAAAAAACAAATTGAATCTTAGGGGGTCCATATGAAGCAAAATAAGCCTCGTTTCGGTATTGATATTGATGGAACAGTAACGACTCCTGATACGCTGATTCCACATATAAATAAACAATACAATACAAACATCGTACTTGATGATGTCATCGAATATGATTTTTTAAGCGCATTCCCCCATCCGGTTGATCGAAACGAGTTTGCTCGTTGGTTTAAAGAAAATGAACCTTATTTATATTCAGTAAGCAAAATTGCAAACGATGCTCAACAAATCTTAAACAATTGGCATAAACAATATGAATTGTATTATATTTCCGCTCGAGACTTGCATTTATATGATGTGACGAAAAAATGGTTTGAACAGCATCAAGTACCTTATGATCATATTGAATTAATAGGTAGTCATGATAAATTGGAAGCTGCAAAAAAGTATCGCGTAGATGTTTTTTTTGAAGATAAACATGATAATGCGGTGATACTTGCAGAAGAACTCCAAATTCCCGTACTGTTATTTGACACGCCATACAATCGTAAAGTTATACCTTCCAACGTGATTCGAGTCCATAATTGGAAAGAAGCAAACGAATGGATTGAGCGTCATTTTTAGCCACATTTCAATCGCTAGACTTGTCCAACCTAATTGTGACATCGTCTAGCGATTTTTTGTGAACGCTATTCGTTTTAAATCTCTAATGTTCCCCTCACCCAACGTTCAACAAATGTTTCAAAAGTAATTCCATATCGATTATAAATATCATGATATACAAAATACACTCCTAATTTTTCCAGCAGTTCATCATTGATTTTCATGAAAACTTCCCTTCTATTAAAGTTGAAAAACAAGAAATGTAAAGGAATTTTCTAAAATCTCCTAATACAACGATGAATTTTTTCGCTATGATGAAAATAGCCAATAGTTTGAACACTAGGAGGTTTTATAATGAGAAACATACATATTTATGTTGTATTACTACTTGCTATGTTTCTATTAATAGGTTGCAAAAGTTCCGTCAGCGACTTAAAGGAGGCAGTTTCTGGTATCCATACACAAGCAGAAAAAGCAAAAAGCGGTCTAACGATCGATGCATATACTTTGCGTGAGTATGAGATTGAATATAAAGACGAATTATTTACAGTTGACGAATTATTTAAAACTATTCTACGTGATGTCCAATGGGAATATGAAAAAAATCATAATAAGCATATTTTGCTAGTAAAAGGTACTTGGAAGGAACCATTATTTGAACAATTACAGCTTACGGATGATGTAAAAGAAAAACTCTCAAAGAGCGGTAAAATTTTTATTGAATTAGTATTTATAGATGAACTGCTAAATTCAAATGAAACAACGGTCAGCATGAAATTAAATGAAGAATTGTTAGTGGATGAAAAAGGAGCAGAAATACTTTATTACTTATACGATATTTATTTACAACAGAAAATGTAATGAAAATTTACTCTAGTAGTACTAACCATCGCAAGGTTTGTACTACATTTTTTTAATGACTTATTCAAAATAAAATGCATAAACCCACAATTTTATTAAAAAATTACAATTTATAGAAAAACCATTTAAACTTTTCAAAAACCATCCTCTTCTGCCAAAAATACGACAAATTAAACATAAAACACTATCATTATTTCAAAAAATTATTAATGCATGTCAATAAATACTTTTGTTATAATTACTTTACAGTATTATCAAAATTTGGTGGGAAGTATATGTTTAAACAAGAACAAATCGACCTAACAAATGATGATTTATATTCATATTTATACACGATAGGTGAACAACTTCAGCAACCAATTGTAATCATTGATTTAAAACGGCAACCACTTTCCATTAAGTATTACAATCAATCATTTGCCCAATTAACTGGTTATGATATGGCTGAATTATTAAACAAGCATATTTCATGTTTATGCGGTCCAAATACCCTTCCCGAAACTGAACAAGATCTGGAGTTTCATATATTAAATAAGCTCACCTATGAAACAACAATGATTCATTACAAAAAAGATGGTACCGCTTTTTGGAACCAGCTTAGTATTCAACCAATTCAAAACTCCAAGAAAGAAGCAACCTTTGTGCTTATTCAATGCAAAGATATTACATCCGAAATGTTGGAAAAAATGCTTCACAAAATTGAGCATGAAGTATATGTCGAATTAGGAAAGGATAGTAAACTAGAAGATATTCTTCAACGAATAACCGCACAGGTAGAAAAAAATTATATTAGACAAGTTTATTGTGCTATTCATGTTCTTCAAAAAGATGGTACATTAAAGGCTATTGCCAGTCCCACGATACCCTTCAGTTGGATAGAAAACCTCGTCGGAATGGAAGTTAGTCCAACAACTGGTAATAGTGAAAATGCAATTTATATGAAAGATTTATCTTATATACAATCCATTAGCTTACAAGAGGATTATGAAAAATTACGGAAAATTATTTCAACCTATAACATTCAGTATTGCTGGTCAAAGCCAATTGTCGACAACGAAAAAAAGATGATTGGCACATTTACGATCTATATTCAAAAAAATTTATATTTGAAACAATCGGATATTGATTTTTTAAATAAACTGTCCCCTATTATCGCCTTGACAGTCAAACATTTTAAACAAAAAAACCTATTAAAACAATTAGCTTATTATGATATAAATATAGGAATTCCAAATTACCATTATTTTTATAAAAAATTAAACGAGTGGATTCAAAACGGTGTTGAAGGAGTCATTTTATTAATACAGCCAGGAGAATATACTTCCATAGTCGATATGTATGGGCGCAAAGTTGGCGACCGTTTAATTAAACAAATCGTTCATCGCATTGAAATGATTACTCAAAAAAACCGAACGATTTTTAGTCGTTTTTCAAATTCTACATTTATTTTAGGGAGTGTAATTCCTGTAAATAAAGTGGATGATTTCATTCATAAGATTATTGAATGCACTTCCCAACCTTTTGATGTAAATGGAAGGGAAATGTTTATATCATTAAAAATTGGCGTTAGTTATTTTCATCAACAACTGTCGATTGATGAAAGTATACGGCAAGCAGATATCGCCATTACAAAATCAAGAAAAAAAATAGGAACTGTCATTTCCTATTTTGAAAAAGAAACCGATCAACAAATACAAAGAGAACTGAACGTATTAAACGAATTAACAACTGGATTAAAAAATGATGAACTTTCCGTTTATTTGCAACCAAAAGTCCATTTGTTAACAAAGGAAATTATTGGATTCGAGGCTCTTGCGAGATGGTATTCTCCTGTACTTGGAAACGTTTCGCCGGCAGAATTCATCTCGATAGCCGAACATAGCGGAAAAATTAGGGATATCGATCATGCTATTTTTGAAAAAGTATTACGATGGCAATGGGAAAGAAAGAAGCAAGGCCATCAATTGTATCCTGTATCCATCAATGTATCACCTGTACACTTTTATCATGATTCTTTTGCAGATGATTTATTAACCCTTGTCCGCCAATATCAAATTGACCCAAAATTTATTAAAATCGAGGTTACTGAGAACTTTGAATTATTTGATTTTGAAAAAGCAAAGAACATCTTATTAAAATTAAAGGAACATGGCTATGAGAGTTCGATTGATGATTTTGGAGTCGGATTCTCGTCATTAAGTTATCTACAACGGCTGCCTTTTTCAGAAATTAAAATTGATAAATCGTTTATTAACGAAATCCATGATTCAGGTATGTATGCAATCGTAAAATCAATTGTTCAACTTGCAAAAAGTTTAAACATGCATGCGGTAGCGGAAGGGATCGAAACGTTGGAACAATATAAAACCCTTGTACAAATTGGTTGCCATACAGGTCAAGGTTATTATTTCCATAAACCAATGCCGATTGTAGAAGCTGAAAAATTAATCAATTCAAAATAAAAAAGCTGACTAGCGTCAGCTTTTTTATTTAATTTCTTCCATTATAAAATGAACAAAATCTCTCATATTTTCTGGCGAAACGCCGTGTCCTACAGGATAGGTTTTATAAACAACTTTCGCTCCATGTTGCTCAAAAAATTCTTTACTTTTTTCACTCCACATAATTGGAAAATCGTAATCATACTCCCCGTGAGAAATGAATACTTTCGTTTCATCCATTTTATTTTTGTGATATTGTTCTTTCACAAAATCTGGTAAAAACCCTGACATTGATGCACATGCTTTAATTTGATTTCCCATCACGATGCATAATGTTTGTGCGATGACTGCTCCTTGATTAAATCCTGCAATACATATCTTCGTCGGATCTAATTGATATTCTTTAATTGCTTGTAAAATAAAATCTCTTGTAACAGCAATCACTTTATCAAAAACAGGTTGAACAGGCTTTCCTTCCTCTACAAAAGTATAGAAGGCATAACCTGGATCATGACTGATTGGTCCCCTTAAACTAAAGACATGGCAAACTTCTTTTATTTCACCTATAATTTGTAATAAATCTTCTTCATCGCTTCCTAATCCATGAAATAAAAAAATAGCTGGACTTTGTTCAATATTATTCTTCGGTTCAATATGTTTGAATGTATATAATGATTGCATTCTATTTCCTCCTCAAGTTTCCCTTACCTACAACGATTCATTCCCAAATCTTTTTTTCCAAAATATTATTTTATTCTTAATTTCTATTTAAAAATAGTATGTTTCATTTACTAAAAATAACTGAAATTAATCAAAAATTTTGTCGATAACATAAATCTTTCTTATTATTTTTAAAAAATTTGTCTGATTTTTGAAATATGATTTGGAAAAATAGTTTTTAAACGATAAACTATTAGTAGAGTTGGTTAAAAATGTCTGTTTTGACTGGGTGAAAACAAAACAACATTCTTAGCAAAGGGGTGTTTGGAATGTATAGGGAAATTACAGTAGAACGAAGCATACTATATATTGAGCAATATCATGTAGACAAATTTATTGATTTAGCGAAACAAAATAGCCAATTCAATTATCTAGTTAAAGAAGGCGCATTAAATATCATCGATGCTTGGATTATCGCCTTCAATATTTGGCTTTTATTGCTGCCCAATAAATACAATATCATTCACTCAGCTGAGAAAACCTTATACTACTCCTCGAATTTCGTTATACTAAATGCTCTTCAAGACAATGTACATTTTAACCAATTAAAGTTCCGTGAAAATCATCCAGAACTATTATATTATATCATGTCACTCCAACTAGCTACAGGATTAAACGAATGGATTTTACGCGTGATGATTAAACATGATTTAAAATATATGATTGAAAGAAATAAAAAACGTATCTATTTTGATGCTCATTTAGGATCAGAAGATGAAATTCAATCCTTTTTAGAAGATCAATCGAAGTTTGTAAAGGCAGCTGTGAAACAACTGCATTCTACTAATTCATTTGATCGAATGATAAGAAATGCAATTGATGAAGCATACAAAGTATATAATAAACATCGTGAACGGTTAGCAAAAGAAAAATTGAAACGAGGATAGTACAATCTTGTTTCGATTTACTTCAGGAGCAAAGGTCTATAAATTAGAAGCGAGGGTGTCCAGAAAGTTTTCGGCTTTCTAGACACCCTCTTTCCTATTTAATCATTAATTGTTTTCTAATGTTGAGACAACTTCAGAAATTACGATTACATTTTCGATTGTAGGGGCTTCTTCGCTATTACCGCTTGGACGTTTATGAGCTTCTTTAAATGCATCACTAGCTCTCCACGCCTCAAATTCTTCCAGTGAATCCCAATACATAACGACGTTCATTTCATCGTAGTCTTCAAATTGTGTACTTACGAGTACTTCTACTTTACGAAATCCTTTAAACGTTAATAATGGACCAGGTTGCGTGAAGAGTGGTGCCATCTTTTTTGCCAAGCCTTTTTTCACTTTTATTCGATTAGTAACTGTATACATATATACAAAACTCCTTTTATATTTTTGAAATCATTGTAATTATTAGAACATGATTTTATTCGAACTGCAATTTATAGCCCTCAATCATCTAGTAAAATATCAAAATGGAACGTTTCATCCGTGATAGGCTCTACTTTTGCTAAGGCATATGTGGAACCCTTTTGAGAAAAGAAATCATATGTGGAACCTTCATTTCGTATTCCATTCATCACAATTGGATGAATTTCTTCTTCTGGAAACATTGTATCGAACCCTAAATTCATTAATGCTTTATTCCCATTATAGCGGATATATGCCTTCACCTCATCTTCCAAACCTGTTCCTCGATAAATTTCATCTGTATAACGCAATTCATTATCATATAAATCTAGCAATAATTCATAGCCCCAATTTTTTAATTCATCTTGTTGTTCTTTAGAAAATTGATTAAAAATGTTTTGTGCGAATATTCCAACAGCCACCCCATGAATGGATTCGTCCCTCAATATTAGCGAAATCACCTCCGCGCTGTTCCTTAAAATGCCTTGTCCCCCTAAATAAAGCGGATAGAAAAAACCAGAATAAAATAAAAAGGATTCGAGCATGACGGAAGCAAACATTGCTTTCCATAGGCTAACTAAATCATTATCCTTAATAGACATATATATATTTGCAATTTTTGAAGCCTTATATTGTAATTGTTGATTCTTTTTTACCCATTGAAAAATTTCTTCGATTTCGTCGTTATGACAAAGGGTTGTAAAAATATACGAATAGGATTTCGCATGAATGGCTTCAAAGGCACCAAATACCGTTAATACAGCTTTTTCTTGTAAATTGGGATTGTATTTTGCTATTTCATTCATCCCGATATTTGTTTGAATTGTATCGAGCAGCGTCAGTCCACCAAACACTTTTTTGTATGTTTCTTGATGCTCAAAATTTCTCCATTGTTGAATATCCTTTGAAACTGCAATTTCTTCTGGAAACCACATTTGTTTCCATTGTTGATCCCAAAAAATTTTAGCAAGACTGCTTGCTGACTGATTCCAATTGACTGCTTCGTATGTTAAATTGTACATGCTACACATTCCTCCAGTGATTGTAATCGTTGGCGTACATAATAGACCGTTTTGATTCCTCGCATCCAAGCATAAATATAGGCTTTCGCTAATTGTTCCGTCGTCCACTTGTCTGTTACATATAAAGTCATTGAGATACCTTGATCAACATGCTTTTGTGCAGCGACATATAAATCAATGATTTTATAGACATTCATGTCATATGCTTCTACGTATAAATGTTGATTGTCATTATTTAAAAATGGCATTGGATAAATCGTGCGGCTATCTGCATAATCTCGTATCTCTACTCGCTCAGTAATGGGTGCAATGGATGCCGTGCAAGAACGAACGTAAGAAATCGAGCCGGTTGGTGCGATTGCTAACCGATAAGCATTAAATAATCCGTATTTCATTATATCTTCTTTCAATTTTCTCCACATTTCTTTTGTAATGATTGGAACATTACCTAAAGCTTTTTTCACCAATTCACTAGGTTCCTTTTCCAATTTATTCACGTACTTTTCAAAATAATGACCATTTGCATATTCGCTTATTTCAAATCCGTAAAAAGTTTCACCTTTTTCTTTCGCAAGTAGCATCGATGCTTTTAATGAAAAGAAGTTCAATGCTTCCATAAAGTAATCGATAAATTCAATTGATTCTTTTGAACCATATAATATATTTTGAGTTACAAGATGTCCGTGCAAATTCATAACACCTAATCCGACAGAATGCATCATCTGGTTTGCTTTTTTTACAGATGGAACGTTTTTTATATTGGTCATTAAAGACACTTGTGTTAACAAACGCATGGCTGTATCTACTAACTCTTCAAAATCATGAAACTTTGTCGCATGGTGAATATCTAATGATCCAAGATTGCAAGATACGTCTAATCCATATTCATTTGGTGTATCTTGATCATTAATGATGCTCGTTTGTTGAACTTGTAAAATTTCAGTACAGAGGTTGGACATTTTGACTCTTCCAAGTTTTTTTAGTGGATGTTGTTTATTTACATTATCATCAAATATTTCAAAAGGATATCCGGATTCGAATTGGCTCTTTTTGATTTCCGTATATAGTTTTCTAGCATTGATTTGCTTTAACTTTCGTATATTTGGGTTGTTCAACAACTCCCCGTACATTTCCGTTATGCTTATTTCAGACATTCTTTTTCCGTATTCTCGATAAATATCATAAGGACTAAAAAGAACGATATCTTCATCTTTTTTCATCAGTTCAAAAAATATATCTGGAATAATGACACCAGTCGATAAAGTTTGTAACCGAATTTTTTCGTCGGCATTCGGCTTCTTAGAAGAAATAAATTCTTCAATATCCGCGTGGAAAATATTTAAATAAGCAACACCTGAACCATTCCGTTGTCCTAATTGATTGGAATAAGAAAAGGCATTTTCTAATAATTTTGCAACGGGCATAACACCGCTTGCCCGATTGGCGATACCTTTTATCGGATCACCCAAAGGTCTTAAATCCGTTAAATTTACCCCTACCCCTCCGCCAAGCCTTGAGAGTTCTAAACAATAACCGAGGTTTTCTGCAATGCTATTCATCGAATCATCCATGGATAATTTAAAACAACTTACCAATTCCCCACGCGCTTTTTTACCGCTATTCAGTGTGGTTGGTGTTGCTGGTTGAAAAGCCTCCATCATCGCACGAATTGCTTTTTCTGCCAACAATTCATCACCATTCGCTAAATATAAGGCGATAATGCTCATCCGATCCTCATAAGTTTCTAAAATTTCTTTTCCATCTCGACTTTTCATTGCGTAACTTTCAAAAAATTTGCTCGCGCTCATAAATGTTTGAAATCGAAAACGATAAGAATACGCAATGTCAAAAATTTTATTTATAAATTCGAAAGAATATTTTTGTAAAAATTCTTTCTCATAATATCCTTCTTCAATGAAAAAGCGAATCTTTTCTTCCAAACTAGAAAACTTCCGCATTTTCTGATTAACATGTTCGATAAAATATTGACGAGTAGCCTCTCGATCTTTCTCTAAATCAATTTTTCCTGTTTGGTGGTAGTGATTCAAAATTTCATTATTCAAAGTTAAATAGCTTTTCATCACTAAATCTCCTTTTGAATTACTCTGTTATAATAATCAATTATGGCATCATAATTTTTCTGAAATCCGCGTAATTCTATCTTTTGAACAATGGGAATTCCGTACCTTTCGTTAATCAAATGAGCAGAACGGCAAAAATAAGCATGGCCGAAATTCGAGTTCCCACTTGCAATAACACCCTTACAGAAACGAACATTATGTTGTAAAAACGTTTCCACGTTTCGTGGTACTTCGCCTAATCCATCGGTATAGGTGAACAATAAGAAGGGTTCATTCAAAATAAGATCATCGCGAATTTCAATGTGGGGTAATTCTAATTGATGAACGATAAAACGCACGTTGCCCGTTCGAGAAGCATAAGCAATCATACTGTGATCCTGCTAATGAATTTTTTTATATTTTCTATGTTATCCATTAGCTCTCCATCGATTTCGATTACAGGGACAGAAAGGAATCCAGCATTCAATAATTTTTCTTTCGCTTCTTCATTGTGATCAATCAAAATTTCTTCATATTTCCCTTCATAACCAAGTTGATTTAATTCGTATTTCATCAACAAACATTTTGGGCAAACTTTTTTTGAATATAATTTCATTTCCTTCTCCCTTTCTACCATTCTTTTATGAAAATAAAAAAGCCATACCTTTTTCGGTATGGCTTTGAAATGGAAACAGTCAGGTACTAGGAAATGGACCGTCTTGCTTCCATTTCCTAGCCCCCGAAGAAATGAGCAATTCACGTTTATTAGGCAGGTCTCCTGGCTTATGCTTCATCCTCCAAGTTCCCTTCCCATACAAATTTGTACAGTGGATTTGAACTTTTCGTCAGCAATTACAGTTGCGGGGACAGCGTCAGATTTTCACTGACTTCCCTTTTAATCTACTATATATAGTAGAACCTAATAAACGAAATGCTATATATTGTGTTTTCGTGTTTCATTGTAACATGTAGTATTGTTAATTACAAGCTTATTTGGTAAATGATACAGTATCTACTAAAATCATTCACTCGATACGTAGAACTTAAGAACGGTTGGTTAATTTTCCTCTTTTAATATCTCAGGAATACCATACCAAACGCGAATGACTTTCTCACTTTTCTCAAAAAGTTGTTGATACAATCTACCACAAGTATCTCTCAAATGACGATCCTCTTTTGAAAGCGGCACTATTCCACGTCCGATATCCGTACAAATACAAATTAGGTTTGTCTTATAATCTAAATTCATTAATTTCCCCATTATTTGTGATACGATTTCATCTTCCGATAAATCCGGGACGAGCAAAATCATTTTTTCAAAACTACCTATAATAACGTATTCATCTTTTGTAAAAGGGCCTTCCGGTATTTCGCCTTCATAAAAATAACAGCGATTCGCACCTATTTCTTTTAACATGTTACTTACAAATTTTCGTTTACCATTATAGGCGCCTCCAATAACTGATTGCATTCTCTTCCCCCTTTCAAAGATTCAATATCGTCCCAACATAGGGTATAAATCATCCGATGCTGTGCATTAACATCTTGAAAACTTTTCTCTTTTTGAAATTTCGATAGGATAACACGAATGACACCACCGTGGACGACAAACACATATTCTCCACCACAGCTCACGATTTGATGAAAACAATTTAAAATCCGTTCTTTAAACGAAACAAAAGATTCACCATTTGGTGGCGCAGCTTTCTCTGGTGAATCAATCCACTGCCGATACGCTGGATTATCTTTTAATTCATCATAAGTTTTCATTTCAAAATCTCCAAAATGTAATTCCCTTAATTGAAAAAAAGGATGGTATTTTGCCTCGGGGAAATAAAGTTGCGCTGTTTCTATGCAGCGCTTTAAGTCACTGCCAAATACATCCTTAGTATGAATCGGTACTTGACAATTTGCTGTTTGTATGTATATCGATTCATTCGTCCATCCAATATATTTTCGCTCTAAATTCGCTTTCGTTTTTTCATGCCGAATTAAATGAACAGTAACAGCATTCCCCATAATGCCAATTCCATCCCTTCATATAAAGCACCTAGCAAGTCTCCCGTCATTCCGCCAAAATGGCGATATGTCCAATGCCGATAAATCCAAGTCATCACAAACATGCTAAATGTTAAAACAAATAGTTTATATTCATTTAACACAAAACCTGTTATGAGGATAATGAATATATAACACGCAATATAAATCCATAACGATTTTGCCTTCACATGTTTTTTAAAGTAGGCTGCCAATCCAGATTCCTTCACATTTACTGACAGATTGAAATAAATCAATATTGCTAATCGACATAAGACAGGTATGATGATAAAAAATAAATAAAAGTTTGTTGGGCGCTGATGTAAATACTCATAAAATATGCCGATTTTTAGTAGAACAATGAGCACTAGATTAATAGCACCAAAAGCTCCAATACGGGAATCGCTTAATATTTCTAGTCGTTTTTCTTTATCTCTATAAGAAAAATAAGCATCGCTTAAATCGATCCAACCATCGAGATGCAACCCACCCGTCATCATAATATTGATAATGACAATGATAATTGCTAAGAAAAGTGGAGTAAAATTGAAATAAACATCATTCAGTAGAATGACAAGTACAACGATTACCCCCATAAAGAAGCTAATGAAAGGCATTGTGCCAAACATCGCTGTAACAGTTTTATTATTCATTGGAAGTGTCTTCCGAATGGGGAAAGAAGTAAAAAATTGAAGAGATAATAATAACCCTACAATAATATTTTTCACAAAAACACCGCCTATTTTCTGCGTACGCGAATACCATAATCCAACTCATATGCTTCATCACAAATTGAGACAATCCATTGATGAAGAGTTCCGAGGAGTTTTCGATATAGTTGGACTTCTTGGAATGAAGATGGTACTTCATCAAGCACTTCATTTGAAACAATTAAGATGATAACACCATTTTCTTTCCATTGCGTTATTGCCTGTTGAAACTGATGCATCCAATGATAGATTGTATGTAATCGGTCTTCTTTTAAATGTTCGGTCTTGTATAAAATATTGTTCAGCCAAGTTGTTATACAATCCCATAATACAATGTCATTCTCTTGAAACCTTTGTACAGGCAAGTCATCAATTACGTCTATTGTATACCATGGCTTTTTCGAGCGTTCTCGATCCTTTTGATGGCGAACAATTCTTCTTTTCATTTCTTCATCGAAGGGGACACCGGAAGCTAAATAATAAAGGCCTTTTTGGTTTTGGTCGAAAAACTTGACAGCCACACTTTCTGCAAAGGAACTTTTACCACTTCGAACCCCGCCTGTAATAAAAATGATTTTTCCCATTCTCTTCCCTCCTCTAATCTATTTTCCCCCAAAAATTAGAGCTGTCCAAAATGAGTATATCATTTTATGGACAGCCTGCGAAAAATATATTTTATTTATCATTTCCATTCCATTCCGACACGCAAAATCTTATAATCCATTTTGACTTGAATATCCATCTCTTTATAAATTTCACGCCAAGCATCTTCTGTTTTTACATTTTCTTCCCAATATTTCGGATGATATGCACGCACCCTTGCACCAATTGCAAGTATATCCGATTCATCTTGCTGCAATTTTTTCACTAGACTATTTAAGGCTTTTCCTCCCAACTCAGATGCTGATTTTTCAAGTTCTTGCAATTTTTCTTTACTTAAATCATTCGTATAAAGTTGTTCTTCAACAAAACCTTCTACTTTGACATCGATCAATACTTTCGGTTTTCCGTCTTGAATTTCTACTGAGATTTTTGAAATTCTTTTGAATGGCTTTACAAGATAAACCCCTTTTTTATCACCAGGTACAATTACATTAGAATAACCAGCAGGATTTATTCCCTGCATCGCTAAAATAGCTCCTGTTTCCGTTGGCGTTAACGTACCAACCATTTGATAATCTTTAAAATAAACGAGTCCGTCAACCAAAATATGATCTCCCATCGGCTTTACAAGAGGAATGATTGCATCCACACCTTCATCAGAAAAATCAATCCACACTTTCCCTAAATACTCTTTCGGTAACTTTCCGAACTTTACAGCATCTCTTAACGTATTAGCTAAATATAAAGAAGGGACTGTTTGAATGGGTGGTGTAGCATTTAATATTTCTAGTGCTTCCCCTTCCGTAACCATAATCCACGCAGTTCTTCTTACTTCAAAATCTCTTTTTAAAAAATCCATAATATCTTCAAGACCTTTTTTTGCAATTTTGTCACTGACAACAATCAATTGAATATGTCCTAAATATATTTTTTCTGCAAGTTCTTGTTGTAAATTGGATAATACATCCTTCATTGAATATCCATATGTTACTAACAGCCAATCAGTCTCTGCGGAATTTGTATTTCCTCCTTCGGGTCCAAGCATAATTTTTCCTGGTACTGCTAATTGGGCTGCCACTTTATAAATGATTTTTTCCTCTGCTGGAAACTCTCCTTTCGAATGGGTGACTTCAGGCATTTCAATATCTTCACCTTCTTCAGCAATATCAATCGATAAAGCTAAAATATTTGCCCTTTCTTCAAGTTCATAACGATCCCAACAACCACTTAACAAAAAGACAGCAATCAGAACAAAAGCGAATTTTAATTGAAACCTTTTCATTGCACTCCCGTCCTTTTTCGAAAATGGCCAATGATTAATAAACAAACTGGGAGTATAATAAATAGAAATAGACCAACATAAGTAATTTTTGAAGCATATTCATATATTTCATAAACATTATTTGGAATTAACGCAAAAACAAAAATTACCGGAATCATGAGCACTGTAATGAAACTATATTTATCTGTACGAAATAACTCTGCAGTGCCACGTACAATCACGAAGTAATATGAAAGCAATGTCGTAAATACAGCAAAAATCCAAGTAATTAAAATAATGGCGTCGATTCGTGATAAAACTTCTCCGGGTATTTGGATAATTCGACTAAGGGATAAAATAGGCCAATACATTTCTTGTAATTCCTTAGCACCAAATACCCCTAGAGAAACCACAATGCAATAAAGAATGGCTAATGCTCCTAAAAAGAATCCCCAAATTCCATTTTTAACACAATTTTCGTAATCCTTTATATACGGTATTAACATGGCAATAACAAAATAATTCGTTATGACCTGCGTCATGATGATGGCCCCAGACAAAAACTGTTTCACCGATAAATTATGGCCTAAAATCGGCAGTAAATGATATGTTTCAATATCTTCTAGGGCAAACAAAAAGAAAAACATTGGAATTATTAAAAATGGTAAATAAAAAAAGTGAATATAGGTGAAGGTAGAAACATTGCTATAACCGACTAAAGCACAAATTATAATCATGATAAGAATGGAAATTTCAATGGGTGTATTGGGCAAAAGCCCAGTTGCTAATACTTCCGCAAACTGTCTTACTTCAAGACCCATAATGACAATAAACACAATGACAATCATGTAATTAAATAAATTTCCAAAATATTTTCCTAACAATAGTCGATTACATCCAATGATTGTATGTTCTCGAAACTTCCTTGCTAATAGGGTAATAGCAATCACACTAATTAACGAGATGAGTATTCCAACGATACTTGCAAGAATGGCTGCTTCTCCTACTTCAGCAGCAATGAATCGAGGTAATACCAATAAAGATACACCGATGATTGTACTTGCAATTATGACAGCTAGTTGAATCGAACTGATGGAATCTGTATGTTTCATATTTTTTCCCTTTCTTCTTCATCAAGGAAATTGTAATTCGTATAATCCTTCACTGTTTCTCCCACACGAACTGTATTCTTCGGATGAATGTTGGATGGACGTCTTTTTAATTTATTGAATGGAGCTCGAATAATGCTATCTTTTAAAGCTTTTATATTTAATGGTGCATATGGATCCATATATGGAACACCAAAGGAGCGCAAAGAAAGCATATGATTGACAACGATCATGAGTCCTACGGCAAGTCCCAATAAACCAAGTGAACCGGCTAAAATGATCAGCAAAAAACGCAACATGCGGAAAGTATTGGCTGCATTATAAAATGGAACAGCAAAGGAGCCAATTGTGGACATTCCAATAATTACAACGGAGATTGGGCTGACAAATCCCGCTTGAACAGCAGCCTGACCAACCACAAGTACACCTACAATCGATAAGGCACCACCAACTTGCTGCGGCATTCGAACACTGGCTTCCCTCAACACTTCCATCGCCAATTCCAACAACAATACTTCAACCACGACCGGTAATGGAATGCTTTGCCTTCCACTGGAAGCTGCAACAACATATTTTGCCGGTATCAATTCCGGATGAAAAGAAATGACGGTTACGTATAAAGAAGAAAAGGTCAATGAAAAAACAAGTGCTAGGATTCGGAAAAATCGTACAAATGAAGAGATAATCCAATGCTCATTATAATCATCCATTGTGTGATAAAACTGATTAAAAGTAGCAGGCGCAATTAATGCAGATGGACTGCCATCCATTAATATAGCAATGCGACCTTCCAGAAGATTTCCAACTACTTTATTCGGTCTTTCAGTATTGATGAGCTGAGGGAAAGGAGATACCGGATTATCCTCTATAAACTGTTCAACATAACCTGAATCTAAAACCCCATCAATTTTAATTGCATCAATTCTTTTCTTAACTTCTGTCACTAATGTGGGATTTACAACATCCTCAATATAACAGACAGCGAGTTTTGTTTTTGTACGAGTACCAACTTCCGTTTCTTCTACGCGGAATTCTGGAATGGGAAGGCGATATCGAAGCAATGCAACATTGATAGGCAATTGTTCAATAAACCCATCTCTCGGTCCTCGTACAACCCGCTCCGTATCCGGCTCCTCTATACTTCTTTTTTCTTTTTCAATTGCATCGATTTCCAGTGCTTCTTGAATACCATCAAAAAAGACAATCGCTTTTCCTTGAACAATGGCGCTGATAATTTTCGGTATGTCTTTAATCGCTTTCACATCATTAAAAAAGAGTATATTCTCAATAATATATTGGGGTAAAATTATATTTTTTTCTTCATCCATCTCATGATCTTGAAGGGGTTTAATAACATCGTTATTAATGATGTCTTTATTGGCTAATGAATTAAGATAAATAATTGTAGATTGGGTTTCGTGAAATAATTTAAATGTCCGAACAGAGAAATCCATATCTTTTTGAAATATTTCTTTAAAAATTTGTACATTTTCTTCAAGACGATTTGTGATTTGTTTGTCTTTGTATTTATTCTCAATATGACTTTCTGGAAATATTGGGGTTCTGTCTACATAATGATTGCTTTTCTTAAAGTACGGTGACAATCTGAATCACCTTCCTATTCTTACATCATTTGCTGTTATTATGGCTCAAAATAGAAATAACATACATCTTCTTCATCCACTTAGTTATTGTTCAATTCTTTCTTTGCTTGATTTCTTTACCAACATATTTTAAGCTTTTCTTATTACAAAATCCCTTTCATTAAAAGGAGTATTACCGCTTTGGATACTATGAATCATGTTTCATATAATCGTAGTTTAATTGTCAGCATTTTACTTGCAGCATCCTTTGTTTCTTTACTTAATCAAACATTGTTAATTGTTGCTTTACCGTCTATTATGAATGAATTCTCAATCAGCCCAACCGAAGCTCAATGGGTGACAACGGGATTTATGTTAGCAAACGGAATTATGATTCCTATTACTGCATTCTTAATCGAAAAATTTAGTAGTAAATCTTTACTTATTACTGCTATTAGTATTTTTGGAGTAGGTACACTTCTCGGTGCTATTACTCCACACTTTTGGCTATTGATTGTTGCTCGCATCGTACAAGCGATTGGTGCGGGGATGTTAATGCCATTAATGCAAACAGTCATTTTTTCAATTTTCCCAGTGGAAAGACGAGGTACTGCAATGGGGATGAGCGGTTTAGTGATTGGTTTTGCTCCAGCCATTGGACCAACTCTTGCAGGGTGGATCATTGATCACTTTTCATGGAGATCATTATTTTATACAGTCTTGCCATTTACACTAGTGGTCCTGGTATTAGCAATCTTTTTAATGAAAAATGTGACGGAACAAAAGGAAAGAAAGCTCGACATATTGTCCGTCATATTATCTTCCATTGGATGGGGAGGTATACTTTACGCATCGAGTTTAGTAGGTACGTATGGATGGGGTAGTTTAAATGTCATCTCATCTCTTATAATTGGAGCATTTGCTTTAGTATTCTTCATTCGAAGACAGTATAAGTTAAAGCAACCTATGTTGAATTTTAGCGTGTTTCAGTCAAAAGAATTTACACTCACAACAATCCTATCAATTGTTGTATTTGGGTTGTTAATCGGCATTGAAACAATCTTGCCGATTTATGTGCAAAATGTTCAACAAGGTTCTGCACTTACTTCGGGGGCAATGCTTCTTCCGGGGGCGATCATCACTGGAGCAATGTCGCCAATTTCAGGGAAATTATTTGACAGATTCGGGGCAAAAGGATTATCCATCGTCGGTTTTGGATTTACGGTTCTTTCGGCCATTTTATATACCTTCATCAACCAAGATACATCCGTTATCGTCATTACTGTCATATTTTCCATTCAAATGCTTGGCATGTCATTACTAATGATGCCATTAATGACTGCTGGAATTAATGCATTGCCACAATCATTAATTGCCCATGGAACAGCCATGCATAATACCATTCGAACAGTTGGTGCTTCAATTTTCACTGCACTCTTGGTTTCGGTGATGAGTTTGGGTAAATCGCAACAGATAGCAAATAGCGATGAAATCTTTCAAGGAATTAAACTCGCATTTCTAGTGGCACTCATTTTTGCTTTTGTCGGACTTCTTCTATCTTTCTTCTTATCAAAAAAGAAAAAAACTCCGATGGAAAGTGTGAATTAAATTATAAAGGCTATGCCCTAAAAAAATCGAGTAGGAGGGAGTGATTAGCTCCCGTCCTCTCACACCACCGTACGTACGGTTCCGTATACGGCGGTTCAATTAAGATAATTGACGCAAGTTTTCATAACTTCCGTGAATAGCTTGTCTTCTTATGCCAGTGGTCACTCCACCCTCCAAGAGGTCTCCCACGGGATTCACCGCTTCCTTCCTCAAGTGAGGTACTACGTTTTCTGTGTTCATCATGACTCACTGAATGCCAAGGGCTATTCTCTCTTAATTGTTCGGTCCTTCTTAGTAGTTCTAAACCAACTAATACTATGACCTCTGCTGACTTCTGACGGTTCAGCTACTTATCACTAAGTAGGTTATGAAGCGAACTTCACCTATCCGCCAGACCTCCCCGGGTAAGTACATGCACTTTCACACCATCTATCCGCCTCATTTACTCGATATGACCTTCGACAGAAAGAGCTTTGTTTTGTTACGCAAACTCACTCAATCATACCTAGCCTTATATGAGGTTCGTGTTCCTCGGACCGGTGTTTTGCCTCCAGCTTCCTTCAGATTCCGCGTCACCACGGACACCCTTGCTCTTGGCTAACCTCTACTTCTGTCTTCGGGGTTCGGGACTTACACCCTATAGTTCATGTACATGCCGGGCGCACGTAAACGAGCGAATTGGAAACAATTTCTCCATTCGCTCGTTTTTGCACAAATTGGGATAAAGCCCTGCCTTTTAATCTTCAAATAATTCTGGGTAAATAGCCCGAGCAATTATTTCTGTTGCTTCTGCAATTCGTGGACCTGGTCTATCCAAAATATCTGGGTTTAATACATATACTTCATTATTTAAAACAGCAAGTACAGATTCCCAGCCTTTTCGAGATTTAATTTCTCCTGATGGATCATCAGAAAAATTGACCGTTGTAATAATAGCTTCTGGATTTCGATTAATAATATCTTCCTCAGAAACTGAAAACCATCCTTGTTGATCCGCATATATATTTTCAATACCAGCTGCTTCTATTAACTCCTGTTGAAACGTACCTGATCC
Organism: Ureibacillus sp. FSL W8-0352; assembly: GCF_038004345.1. NCBI lineage: Bacteria > Bacillati > Bacillota > Bacilli > Caryophanales > Caryophanaceae > Ureibacillus > Ureibacillus sp. FSL W8-0352. Next base: position 847,715 of record NZ_JBBOQT010000001.1, read on the forward strand.
GATAGACCAAATATCAGGAGCTGGTGCAATTTCAAAATATACTTTCTTTTTCTGTTCAATTGAATCTGTTTTTTCTTTAATACCTGCAAATTGTGCCTTTATTTTTTCTACTAATTCATTTCCTTTTTCTTCAACACCCATGACTTGAGCAATTTGCTGAATGTCTCCATATACATCTCAATGGAGTTTGCTGGCTTGATTACAAATACTTTCAAGCCTGTGCTTTCTAATTGTTCCAATTGTTCCTCTCCACCAGTGATATAAGCAAATCCGGATTTAACTCAATCACTCTCTCTACATTGACAGTCGTAATATCGGAAACTTTTTCAACATGTTGTACTTCTTCTGGCCACTTATCATACTCTGTAACACCGATAACTTTATTACCAATACCTAATTCATATAAAATTTCCGTATTGCTCGGCTGTAATGACACAACCCTTTCAGGTACTTGTTCGAAAGTAATTTCTACTCCCCCACCATCAACAACTGTACATAAATAATCGGATTTATGTAGATCTGTTTCCTGTGAAGTTCCATTTTCTTTATTGTTCACAGCCTGCTAGTATCACGATTAATAATACAGTTAAGAACTAAATACGCTTCAATTCTTTTCCCTCGTTTCCATTTGCTTTTCTCTTTATACTTTTTCAACTAAAACTTCCTTCTCAAATCATTTCGTTGAAAAATATTTTTTTCTGGAGTGACAGTATTGCCTTTCAAGTATGAACCTTATCCGTTACATTGTGGACATTTCCCATAGATTTCAAATTTATGGGATTCGATTGTATATCCGGGAAGTATTGCTTCCAACTTTTCAATTGGACATAACGAAACTTCCTTCACATTTCCGCATTCCATGCATATAAAATGATGGTGATGATGATCGATTTCGCAATGCATTCGGAAATTTCTCTCTCCATTGAATTCCGTTTCTTCTAATATACCTAATTCAACAAATGTTGCTAGATTACGATAAATGGTATCATAACTCATTCCAGGATAGTCTTTTTTTAATACTTCCAATAAATCGCGAGCTGTTAAATACTTATCTGTTTCCTCAAACATTGATAATATTAGCTCACGTTTATCTGTTTTTTTATATCCATGGGCTTTTAATATTTCCCACGCTCGTGTCCGATTCACAGCTGTGACTCCCTTCTAATCAAATTTAAACCATTTCTTGAATAAGATTACTACCACTAAAATGATGATCGATGTTATGACAATTGTTCCACCTGGTGCAAGATTTAAGTAAAACGCCAATATTAAACCAATAATAACCGCTAATTCGCCAAATAAAACAGAATATATTATCGTCGCCTTAAAGCCTTTCGACAATCGCATGGCGCTGGCAACTGGCAACGTAATTAATGATGAAACGAGCAATATTCCTACAATCCTCATACTAGCAGCAATCGTCAATGCAACAACGAGCATAAATAATAGGTGAATCATTTTTGATGGAAGCCCTGATGCATTCGCATATTCTTCATCAAAGGATAAGACAAATAACTCTTTAAAAAATAAAGCTAAAAATAGGATTACAATAATCGCAATCGTAATCACAACAAATAAATCTTGCCTTGAAACAGCAGAAACAGTACCAAAAAGATACCCCATCACATCGGTACTAAAACCTTTTGCTAAAGAAATAAATATAGCACTTAATCCAATTCCACAAGACATAATGATTGGAATGGCTAATTCCTCATAATGTTTATATATAGCCCTTAACCGTTCAATCAAAATGGAACCAAGTACACTAGCCGCAATTCCAAAATAAATAGGATGAATAAAAAAGAAAGCAGCGATATTTTGACTTAAAAATAACCCTCCTGTGATTCCGGCTAATGTTACGTGGGACAGTGCGTCGGCAATTAAAGACATTCTACGAACAACTATAAATACTCCAAGTAATGGAGCTATGAAACCAATTATAATTCCAGAGATGAAGGCATTTTGTAAAAATTCATAGTTGAGTAATGCTTCGATCATAGCCCTCTCTCCTTACATCGCCCGTACGGAATGACCGTACCACTTATAAATTTGTTCTTTTGAAATTTGATTGTATTGTTCGATGTCTCCGTAAAATAGAATTCTCCCATTTAAAAAAGCAACATGGCTGATTTGATTGGATGGTGTTTCAATGTCGTGCGTCACTAAAATAATGGTTAAATTATGTTTCTTATTTAATTCACCTAACATATCATAAAATGATTGTACGTTTTTCATATCAATTCCAACAGTTGGTTCATCTAATACGAGTAATTTTGGTTCAGAAATTAATGCTCTAGCAATGAATACTCTTTGTTGTTGGCCACCGGATAATTCTCCGATATTACGATTGATAAATTTATCCATTCCTACAGCGCTTAACGCATCATTTACTCTTTTAATCGTATCTTTTGGGAGTTTTTTAAATAAACCAACTTTTTTCGTTAATCCGCTTTGCACAACTTCTTTCACCGTTGCAGGAAAGGCAGAATTGAAGGCATTTGATTTTTGCGAAACATATCCAATCCATTCACGGTGTTGGAATGAAGTGAATGGTTCACCAAAAAGTTTTATTTCACCTTTAGGTTTCAATAATCCTAAAATGATTTTCAGTAAAGTAGATTTACCAGAACCATTCGGTCCGACAATCGCTAAAAAATCCCCTTCATTCACATTAAAAGAAATATCATCTAATACAAGTCTCGAATTATATTTAAATGAAACATTCTGTAATTCCACAAAAGTTTTTTTCATCATTTCTCTTCTTTCTAATTCATAATCATTACGATTTACATTTTGTTAGTATAAGGGATTTAATTTTCTTTGTAAAGGTTTCTTGCTTGATGAACGGAAAGGATGATGTTATGAATGCGATTGAATTTTGGGAATCCCTAATTTCGAAATCCGATAAAGAAATTCGGAAATTGGCGAAACAATATGGTGTGGATTTAACGATTGAGGAAATCCAACAGCTTCGTCCACTAGCCCAACAAGCAAACATCACCTGGCTTATTACAGGCATTCCTGAGAATGTGTTAAAACAAGCCGAGCAGATTTTAGGTTCTAAGAAGTATAAAAAATATAAAAAAATGCTTGATGATTTAAGAAATTAAATTTCCCTCAAGAAGCACTTAAAAAACGATGAGTTAGTTCAAAAAAGATACTAATGGCAATCGTGAACGAATGTAGGCTGTTTAGAAAGTTTTTCCTTCCTAGACAGCCTATTTTTTCTTAAATGTTTGTTTAGTATTGTTCAATAATCGATTCCACAACTTTGTCAATGTCTTTTATTTTGTTAGTTGTTTGATATTGCGTCATGATTGCAAATGCATACATTTTCCCACTATTAGCCTTTACATATCCTGCTAACGTATATACACCAGTAATGTGGCCAGTTTTGGCAAATACTCGATTTTTCAAATGTTCACCTAAATATCTTTCTCTTAACGATCCCCCGATTTGTCGATTCGTGTCTCCTCCCACAGGCAAACTGCTAAAAAAGATCGGGAAAAAAGGTTCTTCTTGAACTTTTACTAATAAGTTCGTTAACTCATTAGCAGTTGTACGGTTATAATGTGAAATTCCTGAACCATCTTCAAACTTCCACTGTTCCATTTTTAATCCTAAATCTTTGCCATATTGTTGAATGACCTTTAATCCATTTTCAAAATTTCCATTTCCATATACTTTTTGTCCCATTGTCTTTACTAAAATATCCGCAATGCTATTATTGCTTAATTTCAAGAATGTATGGTTGATATATTTCAGAGGGGGGGATTGTTTTCTATAAATCAACGTTGCATTTTTAGGTACAGATTTTCGAACAACAGATGTTTCATAAAATGCAATCCCTTCTTCCTCCAACGTGATTTTGAGAGCCTCGAGCGTGTTGAGCGTTGGGTCATATAATGTCACCCAATCTTTATGAGATGCCCCTAACGGAATATTTCCTGAAATTACTACCTCATTTGAATGATATTTACGAATGATTTCGATAGTATTTTTGTTATTCGAAGGAACCGTCATTGCGTAGTTCAATAAAATCATCCCACTATCATTCGGTTCCGTTTGTATGATTGGTTTATTTCCAATGGAAGTAGGGATTACATGAACAATGAGCGTTCCTGCATCGTAATCTCCATCCGGTGACATCGTTAATGCGCTTATTCTTGATGCGTAATAAAAACTTTCATCTTCTTTAGAAACGCCAGGAGAGAGTGCTTCACCATTAAAATAAAAATCATCGCCATATAAATTGCCTCTTACCGAATAAATTCCTAACAACTTTAATATATCTGCAATTTGTAAAAAATGTTTCTTTTGAAAAGTAGGATCACCTTTTCCTTTTACATAAAGATTACCTTGAAGTTCCCCGTTGTTTACTTTCCCATCAATATAAACTTCTGTTGCAAACTGATGCTGTTGTCCCAATATATGTAATGCACTAGCTGAAGTAAGCAATTTGAATGTGGACGCGGGTTTCATTCCAATATCCCCATTTTTCGTATATAATAGCTCTCCAGTTTCTAGATCGCGAATGGACACGCTGATATCCTTTGTACCTAAATGGTGTGTTATTTTTTCATGGAGTGACATCGCTTGGCTTGGATGAAGATATTGGAAAAAGAAAAACACGATAACAATACATAATACACACTGTTTTTTCATGGCAGCCACCTTGAACCATTCTTTTACATTCTATTATGCTCGTATACGCCTTCTTTTATCGTCACTTTCACTTAAAATTTCCTTCATTAAAAAAAGGGACTTATTTCAGTCCCTAGTTGCGTAATGCTTCAATCCATTCCGGTTGAAATGTACTTGTTTTAAACATTTCAATTTCTTCTTTATATGGTGGCTTTTTATTTTTTGAATCTGTACCTACCCAAGGTGTTTCAAGTATTTTTGGGATTTCTTTAAATGCTTCGTGATGTACTATGTAATTTAATACATCAAAGCCGATATGGCCAAATCCAATATTTTCGTGGCGGTCTTTTCTTGCCCCTCTCTCATTTTTGCTATCATTTATATGAACCACTTTAATGCGGTCTAGACCAATGATTTTATCGAATTGTTCTAGAACACCATCAAAATCTTCTACAATATTATAGCCTGCATCATGAGTATGGCATGTATCAAAACATACAGAGAGTCGCTCATTATTCGTAACCCCGTCGATAATCATCGCAATTTCTTCAAAGCTTTTGCCACATTCTGATCCTTTTCCAGCCATTGTTTCTAATACAATTTGAACAGGAGAATCGACTGACAACACTTCATTTAATCCTTCAATAATTTTTTTAATCCCCTTTTCTTCCCCTGCTCCTACATGGGAACCCGGATGTAAAACAATTTGTGTTGCACCGATCGCTTCTGTGCGCTCAATTTCTTTTTGCAAAAATTCCACCCCTAAAGCAAACACTTCAGGTTTTACAGTATTTGCAATGTTAATGATGTACGGTGCGTGGACAACAATATTTGAGATACCGTGTTCTTTCATATGCTTTAATCCTGCTTCAATATTTAAATCTTCAATAGCTTTTCTTCTTGTGTTTTGGGGTGCCCCCGTATAAATCATAAAGGTCGTTGATCCATATGATACAGCTTCCTCACTAGCAGCAAGTAACATCTTCTTGCCGCTCATGGATACGTGCGATCCAATTAACATTCTCTTCCCCTCATTTCTAGCGATTTCTTTTTCTTCTTTCTCTCTTCTTAATCTGTTCCATTTTCATTTTCATTGCCTTTTTATAGCCCGGCTTTACTTTTTTCGGTTTGCGCACTAATGCTTTAGCGAGTTGGTCTAACTCGTTTTCCTGTTTCACTCGTTTTTTTCGAGCGTGCCTTTCTTTTAACTCAATCCATTCGCCGTTTTTAACATCTTTCTGTTGGAATGGAATACCCATTTTTTCAATTCGGGCTAAATCATTTTCATCGTCCGGTCCATATAAGGTAATCGCTGTTCCTTGAAGTCCAGCACGCGCTGTTCTACCTACACGATGGATGAAAAATTCTAAATCCTCAGGTATTTCATAATTAATAACATGAGAAACACCCTGTATATCAATACCTCGAGCAGCTAAATCTGTCGCTACGATATATTGATACTCTAAATCTCGAATTTGCTTCATCATCTTTTTACGCTCTCTAGGCGTTAAATCACCATGTATTTGTCCTGTACGTATGCCATTTTCCGCTAAAAAGTCTGCAACTTCCTCAGCAGTTTTTCGCGTATTGCAGAAAATAACACATAAAAATGGATTAATCGCCTCACAAACTTCTAGTAGTCGAGTCGTACGAGATTTAGAGCGAATCGGTACAAGGAAAAATTCGATTCCTTCCGCCACCGGTTTTCGATCGTTCATTTGAATGTGTACTGGGGATTCCATATATTTTTTGAGGAATGGTTGCAATTTAACAGGGATTGTAGCAGAGAACACATACATTTCTAAATCTTCAGGCATTCGAGCTGCAAATCCATCTATTTCTTCAATGAATCCCATATCGAAGGCTAAATCCGCTTCATCTACTACTAAAATAGATGCTTTGTGAACTAGTAAAACATTTTCCTTTACTAAATCATGAATTCGCCCTGGTGTTCCTACAACAATTTGCGGTTGATTTTTTAATTTTTCAATTGTTCGCTGCTTGTCCGTACCCCCAATTAATAATTTTGCGGAAATTTCAGTGCCTTCTATCAATTGCTTTAGATGTTCAAAAATTTGAGTTGCTAATTCCCTTGTTGGTGAAGTAATTACTGCTTGGACTTCTGTATTCTCTACATCTATTCTTTGAACGATCGGTAATAAAAACGCATGGGTTTTGCCTGTCCCTGTATGGGCTTGTCCAATCGCACTCTTCCCTTGCAATATTAACGGAATCATCTCTTTTTGGATGGGAGTTGGTTCTTTAAAGCCGAGCTTTTGAATTGCATCCATAATAAATGGTTTGAATTGAAAATCTGTAAAGTTCGACATTTTTCGTACCTCCTAACATGAATATTATTGTACCAAATACGCTTTCTAAAGAACAATAAACAACTTTCGTTCATTATGCTTTCAACAGCGATTATTAAATAGGAACAATTAAACTTTGTGTCTAACAAATGGAAACAAATGATAATGATACATAATTTTTTTCTTTGTTGAAATATGTACCGATTGTTTAATTAAAATGGAATCACTAGCATTGCACTAATTAAATCTGATGATTCAAAATACTAAGAATGTTCATTTTTTTATTGATTTCGAAACAAAAAAATCCTTTACAATGGAAGTACAGGTGGTTCCTGTCCAAATCCAATCGTAAAGGATAAACGTTATGGACAAGAATACACTAATTTCATCATTTGGTAAATGGGTTTCACCCATAAATATTCAAAAACTTAGCGAACAAGTCAAAGAATTGAAACAGGACTATTACACAAAAAAGCTGACAACAGAAGCCTATATTAAACTTTTATTGGTAGCCCAGCTGCTCGAATTTAAGAGCTTAGAGGAAATGAGTGATGCACTTGTAGACGAAGATCTTCAAAAAGCACTCGGATTTGAATCGATAAGTGCCTCTCAGCTATCCCGAAAAAACAATCAGATCAACCCACTAATTCTTGCAAATTTGTTCTTGGATCTTGTTTGGAAAATTCAACGGTACCATTATAAAACCGGAAAGAATATGCCACTGAAAATCATTGATTCAAGTACACTCCCGTTGAATTTGACCAATTATAAATGGGCAAAATTCCGTAAAACAAAAGCTGGTGTAAAGCTACACTTACGGCTCGTTTTCATGGATAAAGACACCGTCTATCCTGAAAAAGCAGTGATTACGACAGCAAAAGAACATGACCGAAATCAACTCGAAGTCCTAGTGGATGATAAAGAAGCCATGTATGTGTTTGACCGCGGTTATGTGGACTATGAACGTTTTGATCGGATGACAGATGATGGCTATTTCTTCGTTTCAAGACTGAAGAAAAACGCAGTCATTCGTGAAGTCTATACATTTTCACTTCCTGATGATTGTCACGTTCTATCCGATAAAATGGTCTACATTGGTACCACACAAAATCGTACTGAAAATGTCTTTCGTCTACTAGAAGTTATGGACACAAAAGGGAACTTACTTCGTTTCATCACCAACCGATTTGATTTAAAACCAGAAGAGATAAGTGATATTTACCGATCTCGCTGGGCTATTGAACTCTTTTTCAAATGGCTCAAGCAACACGTAGAAATTAAGCACTTTTATGGAATGAGTGAAACAGCTATTCAAAATCAAATTTTCTTAGCCCTTATCACGTATTGCTTACATGTTCTCATTCAATTGGAGATGAAAAGTAAGAAATCTCTACTTCGAATTACTCGTTGGTTAAAGAGAGCTCTGTGGAAACCAGCTTATGTTTGGTTGCGAAAATTTGATGGGCGAGCCAGTCCATAATCTCCCTTTTGTCGTTGTCGCTCTGGTTTAACTGTATATATTTACCAAATGGGCAGTGCCACCTTTCTTTAGGTTTTGTCTTTTTGGCACAAATTCACAAAAATTAATTAACAGAAAATTCTAACTATATTTATGCAATGCTAATGAAATGGAATATTAATAAAAATAAAAAAATATCATAAAGTAATACTTTTGTTCTTGATTGTAAATAGATAGGAGGGGCACCATATGCATCATTTAAATAATGAAGTTGTTTTCATTGAAATCATGGGCGGGAAAATATTTAACGGCTCCTTAATTGATTCAAGTGATGAAATTTTCGTGATCCACGTAAATAATCAATTTGTATATTTGCCAACTGACCATATATATACTTTGGAAAGGGATATTGATAATGAAAATAATATTCAATCCCCTTCAGAAATACCGCAATTTATTACAAAAGTCAATCAAGATTTGACGTTATTCAATATTCTTTCCATGGCAAAAGGACTGCACGTAGAATTAATGGTGACAAGAAATGAAGCGCTACATGGCGTCATTACGTCTGTGATGGATGACTATTTTGTATTTCAGTCACCCATTTATAACACTATGTACATTCCAAATAAACATTTAAAATGGATAATACCTCATATTAAAAATGACCTTCCTTACGGCATCAGTGAAACCGAATTCTTATCCTTATCGAAAAATAAGCTTCCAACATTTAAAAAGCAATTTGCTGAACAAATTGCCGAATTAAAAGGTCAACTGGTTATTTTAAATTTAGGCAAAGATTTTTCTCATATTGGAAAAATCAATCATGTAGAGGGACGATTAATTGAAATGAAAGATGGAAAGTCAAATACTATATACTGCAATCTTTCACACATACAAATTGTCAATCCTGTATAAAAAGTTAAGTAAACTTTCAATTATTCGCACTCATTTCACTTAAATCTTACATAATTCTTAACATTCTATTTAAACGATAATTATTATATGATAGATTATTCATTTTTCCCTTTCGGCTTATAAAACTAGCGATAAAATGAAAAAGTGATGCCAGCATCTACTGGCAACACTTTTACTCGTTAGGAAGAATAACGTTAACAGGTTTTGGTTCTTTAATTTTTGGAAGTATTTTATCCAGTGTCACAGTACGCTTTATTTCATGAGTAGATGGATCATTTTTATCAAACTTCTCTAAAAATGATATGACTTCCTTCACAATAGGAGTTGGTGTCGAAGCACCTGCTGTAACAGCAACTTTTTCAATATCCATCAACCACTCGATTTTTAACTCTGATATATCAGCAATGCGGTAGGCTGGGGTACCTGCAATTTCTTCAGAAACTTGAGTTAAACGATTTGAGTTGTTGGAACGAGGATCTCCTACTACAATAAGTAAATCCGCTTCTCCTGCTTGATTTGCTACCGCTTCTTGTCGTACTTGAGTAGCCATGCAAATCTCTTTATGCTCTTCCACATGGGGATATTTTTCTTTAATGTAATCCATTAAATCCTTAACATCCCATTGGCTCATAGTTGTTTGATTTGTCACTAGCAATTTATCATTTTGTAAATTTAGATTGTCAATATCTAGTTTATTTTCAACTAAATGAACGTGGTTCGGTGCAACTCCAATTGCTCCTTCAGGCTCTGGGTGATTCTTTTTCCCTATATAAATAATGTCATATCCTTGCTGAGACTTTTCACGGATTAATTCATGAGTGACTGTTACGTCTGGGCATGTAGCGTCAATTGCTACAAGTCCTTTTCTTTTCGCAATTTCTCTTATTTCAGGTGATACTCCATGAGCAGTGAAAATAACAGTCCCTTTATCCACTTTTTCAATGATTTCTTTTCGATTGCTTCCGTCAAGAGTGATAATCCCCTCTTTTTCAAAAGCATCCGTTACATGTTTATTATGAACAATCATTCCTAAAATGTAGATTGGTCTTGGCAATGATTTATCTAATGAAGCATTTCTTGCAATAACCATTGCATCAACTACACCATAGCAATAGCCTCGAGGATTTATTTTAATGACTTCCATCATGACAACTCCTTTTGTTGGTACATAACTTTATTATAACGGAGCTATGGTGTTATTACAAAGTTTCTATTCAAAATGATCGAACGGCGGTTGATAGATTTTTGGAATTGACGGTCTACTAATTTCTTCTTGTCTTAGATTTCTTTCATTTCTTCTTTCTTGTCTTGAATGATTTGACGGTGATATTTGTCTTTTTCCTTCCTCATTTGATTGTTTCCCTTGAGTTTGAGTTGGAAGCCCTTGAAACCCTTTATATAATTTCCATAGTGCAGGCAAATTCCGAAGCATCGGCGCTGCTTGTTGGATATAAGGTTGGAAACTTTGTGCTGTCGCTAAAAATCGATTAGCTGTTTCTAAAATGGAGTCCAATCTCGCTGTTCCTTTTGGTGGTTGAAAACCAGGTGGCATTGGTGGCGGATATGGTCCGGGTCTAAAGCCGTATTGAGGAGGTCTTGGTGCATAAAAATTAGGTCTTCCTGGAGGCATTTGGTTTGGAAAGTGATGTGGACGCATAGAAATCTCCTTTCTGTTTATTCCAAATGACGTAAGCTTTCTAAAAGCTATCATATGCAAATGCATTTTGAAAGGTACAGCAACAGGTAGTAGGCTATGCTGAAAAGTTGGTAAAATTCATGTCTTAGAATTTGGAAATTAATTTTCAAAATTTGACTATTATATTTAGTAGTTTGACTAATAACTGTTAAGTTTTGGCTATTATCTTACTTTTCAGAGGTTATTTTTTTTAGATTGGCTATTAAAATGACAGGAATGACTATTATTTTTCATGATTGGCTATTATTGTAACGAATTTGACTATTATCTTATTTTTCAAAAGTTCTTTTTATCCATTTGGCTATTATGTTCACAAGTGTGACTATTATCCATTGGAGATTGGCAATTATTGTCACATATTTGACTATTATCGGACCTTTCGTATACGAATTTTTCTCGCCTGTTTTCTGTACTCAAATAAAAAATTGAGCGAATGAAAAACAAATTGTTTTCTCATTCGCTCACGTAACTTTTAATTTCCTATATAAAAATAAATGGTTCTGTATTTACTTCTGATTCAATAAATTCTACATCAAGCTTATTCTCTTGACACAGGCTTGTCATTTTTTCTTTAACGCCTTTTATCATCACTTTTTCAACATGATGGCCGGGGTCCACAATATTTAGTCCTATCGCTTGTGCTTCTTGAGCAACATGGAAATACATGTCTCCTGTTACAAATACATCCGCACCAGCTCTTTTTGCAATATGGATATATTTATTTCCATCTCCTCCAAGTACAGCAACTTTTGAAACTGTACTGTTTTCATTCCCTACTATACGAACCATTGGAACTTGTAGCCGCTCTTTTACATATTCAGCAAATTGTCGCAAACTCATAGGTTCCTTCAACATTCCGAAGCGTCCAATACCGTATTCATTCGTTTCTTGAGCTAGAGTATAAAGATCATATGCTGGTTCTTCATATGGATGTGCATTTAACATTGCTTTTAATATTCGGTTTTTCATTGATGTTGGAAATACTACTTCTATTTTTTCTTCATCGGTTACTTCGATCTCTCCAACATCACCGATATATGGATTAGCACCTTCTAATGGACGAAAACGCCCTTTTCCATCCGTTGAATAACTGCAAGAATCATAATTCCCTATCTTCCCGGCACCTGCTTTTGCTAGGACATATCGAAGTTCATCCGCATGCTCATCAGGCACAAACACTGCTAACTTCATTAAATGTTCTGAATACGTTTTTTCTAAAATTTCACGATTTTGTAATTGTAAAGCATCAGCCAGCAAATCGTTGACGCCGCCTTCAGCAACATCTAGATTCGTATGAGCTGCATAAACAGCAATATCATTTTTCAATAGCTTTTCATATAGTCTTCCGCTCGGTGTATCTGTTCTTAAATTCGACAATTTCCGGAAAATAGGTGGATGGTGTGCAATAATTAATTGGCACCCTTTCTCTATTGCTTCATCTGCAACTTCTTGATTGACATCAAGAGTAACAAGCACTTTCGTAACTACTTTATTTAAAGTGCCTATTGCGAGTCCAATCGGATCATTTTCCATACAAGCAAGTTTTTTCGGTGACCAGCTCTCAAAAAGTTGAATGATTTCGTTTCCATTAGCTTGTTTCATCAATGGATTACCTCCTCAACTAGTGCTATTTGATGAAGCAATTCTTGACGTTTTCCAACGATTTCAGGAGTCGGCTCCGCATATTCTAATGATTTAAGTACTTTTTTCCAATGGTTTACTTCATTCGACCATTTTTTTAGAAATACCTCTGATTTTTCTTGAATTAATATGTTCCCCATCAAAATTTCTGCTTCAGTCAATTCCATGTTCCCTCGTTCTAATACGATGATTTCATAAATTTTTTGATCTTCCTCGACTATAGCTTCTTCAATAATCTTCCACTTGTTTTCTAATGCCCATTGTCGAATGACGCGTGCATGAATATTTGGTTGTAAGATGAGGCGATTAACGTTTTCGAGTTTTTCAGGATTTTTTTCTAAAATAGAGACGATTAAGGAACCACCCATTCCTGCAATCGTGATTGTATCAACATGATCGCTGCTCTCAATTGCTTCTAATCCGTCAGCAAGTCGAACAGTAATTTGATTTTCTAACCCTTCTTCTTTTACTTTCTTTAAAGCTGACTGATAGGGTCCTTTCACTACTTCTCCTGCAACAGCTTTTTGTATGATTCCTTTATGGACTAAGTAACATGGTAGATAGGCATGATCTGAACCAATATCTGCAACAATTGCCCCTTTTGGCACAAAAGAAGCAACTTTTTCTAGTCGTTTGGAAAGATTTTGTGCATTCATGTAGTACCCGCCTTTATTGTAAAATTCTAACTCTCATTATATAAAAAAATAAACCCTTAGTCGCCTTTTGCAACTAAGGATTTATTTTTTTATTCTAATGAACTGATGTACTCAGCAATCGCGCGAGCTTCGTCACCAGTTTTAAGACCTGGAGTCATTGGAGTTCCTTCAATACCGTTTTCTAAAACGTCAACGATATGATCTGCATCAAGTCCAACTAATGAAGGTCCCGTACCACCTTTTAAGTCGCCGCCGTGGCAACCAATACAAGCTTGAACTAGTGCTTCATCTCCTCCTGCACCTTCTTCAGTTGTTCCATGTTCACCTTCAGCTAATTCAGCTTGTTTTCCAACTCCATCTAATGACATAAAGAAGATAAGTGCGATACCGAATGCCATAATGAGGATATAAGGAACGATCGGATTATTTTTCATGTCTTTACCTCCCTTGTAGAATCATCAATGCTATAAATATAGAATATAGTCAACAACAATTATTGTACTTCATATTTCTTAAAACGAAAAGACCTAAACCATAACTTTTACAAGGAATGTAACAATTTCGACATTTTTTCACAATTTAGCCAAAGAATAAATTTCCGATTGAATAATTATATATTCATCATTTTTTCTATCAATTGTCTTTATTATTTGCTTTCAACAAAAAATTATATTTAAAAAATGAAATGAAAAACTACTTTTCGATGGAATTATAGGAAAAACAATTGATATGCAATAATGATAATGAATCCTAATACACCAGAAATTGTGAAATATAATAGTTTTAATTTAATACCTGTAATCGTCCACATAAAACAATTAGCTACTAATAAAGAATAAAGTACAACATTATTATTTTCGAAATATACTAAACTAACTTTTACTGAAATTCCAAAAATTAATAGCGCCGCAGCTACTTGTAAAATGGGAGCAATCAAATCATGCTTCTTTGCAAATTTGTATGAATATACAAGAAAAAGTATTGCTATTATTCCGACTATGAAAGCAGCGATATAAAAATATGCTGTCATAAGGAAAAGGAGTATTAAGAGTGCTGCTGTTATCGCCATTATTAATAAAGAAATAGTTGTTTTTTTACGTTTTTCTTTCATTTTAATTGATTTTTTAATACTAATATGATTTTGAAGTTGAATGTCTTCACCTTCAGTATAAAGTGTCATTAAAAAGTCGCAGTAATGTTCTGGTAATAACTTATTTTGCTTCCAAAATAAGATTTCATTGATTATGATTTGTTTTTTCGGATTATCCATAAACATTCACCAAATTTGTTTATTTATGTATTATTGTATAGTATTTTCTATATTTCGACATCCGTACAAAGTATTATCAAAGAAAATTTTTTATACTTTCAATCGAGTAGGAGGGAGCGATTAACTCCCGTCCTCTCACACCACCGTACGTACGGTTCCGTATACGGCGGTTCAATTAAGATGATTGACGCAAGTCTTTATAACTTCCGTGAATAGCTGTTCTCTTTATGCCAGTGGTCACTCCACCCTCCAAGAGGTCTCCCACGGGATTCACCGCTTCCTTCCTCAAGTGAGGTACTACGTTTTCTGTGTTCATCATGACTCACTGAATGCCAAGGGCTATTCTCTCTTAATTGTTCGGTCCTTCTTAGTAGTTCTAAACCAACTAATACTATGACCTCTGCTGACTTCTGACGGTTCAGCTACTTATCACTAAGTAGGTTATGAAGCGTACTTCACATATCCGCCAGACCTCCCCGGGTAAGAATGTAATCTTTCCTTCCATCTATCTGCTTCATTTACTCTGTACCACCTTTGGCAGAAAGGACTTTGTTTTGTTTAGCAAACTCATCCAATGATACCTAGCCTTATATGAAGTTCGTGTTCCTCAGACCGGAAGTTTGCCGCTCGCTTCCTTCAGATTCCGCGTCACCACGGACACCCTTGCGTTAAGCTAACTGTTACTTCTGCCTTCACAGTTCGGGACTTACACCCTATAGATTACACCCATGCCAGGCGCACTAATAAAAAGGTACCTAAAATTAGGTACCTTTACATTCCTCAGAATGATGTTACTCAAGAAAATCTTTTAATCGCTTACTACGAGATGGATGACGTAATTTTCTTAGTGCTTTTGCCTCAATTTGGCGAATACGTTCACGAGTCACCCCGAATACTTTCCCTACTTCTTCAAGAGTGCGTGTACGACCGTCATCTAAACCGAAACGAAGACGAAGCACATTTTCTTCTCGATCTGTTAATGTATCTAAAACGTCTTCAAGCTGTTCTTTTAACAGTTCGTATGCTGCATGGTCAGCAGGAGATTGCGCTTCATGGTCTTCGATGAAATCGCCTAAATGCGAATCGTCTTCCTCACCAATTGGTGTTTCTAATGAAACCGGTTCTTGGGCAATTTTTAATATTTCACGAACTTTTTCAGGCGTTAAGTCCATTTCCTCTGCGATTTCTTCTGGCGTTGGTTCACGCCCTAAATCCTGCAATAATTGACGTTGGACGCGGACTAATTTATTAATCGTCTCCACCATGTGAACTGGTATACGAATCGTTCTTGCTTGGTCCGCAATTGCTCGCGTAATAGCTTGACGAATCCACCAAGTGGCATACGTAGAAAATTTAAATCCTTTTCGATGGTCGAATTTTTCTACTGCTTTAATTAATCCCATATTTCCTTCTTGAATTAAATCTAAGAAAAGCATTCCACGACCTACATAGCGTTTAGCAATCGAAACAACTAATCTTAAGTTTGCTTCCGCAAGTCGTTTACGAGCTTCCTCATCACCTTGCTCAATACGTTCTGCAAGTTCAATTTCTTCTTCAGCAGTTAATAAATCTACACGCCCGATTTCTTTCAAATACATTCTGACAGGGTCATTGATTTTTACACCAGGAGGAACGCTTAAATCATTCAAATCAAATTCTTCTTCACTTGCTTCCTGTTTCGCAAGTGCTTCTTCTTCAAACTCTTCTTTTCCTTCCACACGAATATCATATTGGCTTTCTAATTCTTCAGCAAAATGAAAAATTTCCTCAGGTTCCAATTCAAATGGATCTAATTTTTTTGAAATATCATCCATGGATATACCATCATTTTTTGCTTTTTGTCGAAGAAAATTTTTCGCTTCTTCCAAGTTTTTTTCCAAAATTTCTCTTGAACGTTCTGACATATTGTCTGCCATAAACCTTCCTCCTTATAACAACCAATATCACTCAAATCGCAGATAATGTTTTTTTCAGTTCAATCATTCGTTGGACGAGTTCTAAAGCTTTTTTATATTCATGCATTCTTTCAGCTTCTTGGGAATCGTGCATGAGTTTTTCTATTTCAAGCTTTATGCGATGTTTTTTTAGTTGTTTTAAACAATCTTCAATCTCAGCCTCTTTAAATTCTGGAACGCGCTCTATTAACGCAGCTTCCATAACAATTTTTCGAAGTTCTGCATCATCCAAAATTTCTAAAAACCTTTGATAATCCGCCGTGCCATGCTCTTCGTAAAAGCCGATTAACCGAACAAACACTGCCATATACTCATCATGAATAAATGGTTGCGAATCATCACTGTGTAAAATATTTTTCACTAGTTCCATATCAAACAACATATGTGAAAGGAGCAATCTTTCAGCACGTTCAGTCGCATTTAAATTTTTGGAATGAATTTGGCCACTAAATATTGTATTTTTTTGTTCAGCTCGTTTATAATTTTTAGTAAAGTCAGCATCTAATTTTCTGAATTGTGCATAAATAGCTTCTTCCGATATTTTTGTTTCTTTCGATAGTTCTTTAATATAAAGTTCTCGTTCGATAGGCGATGATTTACCAACAAGATGCTCAAGCACTTCTTGAATATATTGCAAAATATCATTTTCAAATTGAAAATTTTTATTGCGCCGTGCATACATCATCATAAAAGCCATGTATGCATGTGGTTTTTCAATCATCTGTGCAAAGGACTCTGAACCATACTTCCGAATGTATTCGTCAGGATCTAATTGATCGGGTAGTACGACAACTTCAACATCCATTTGTTCGTTGTAAATCATTTCTGCGGCTCGTTTCGCTGCTTCCCAACCTGCATAATCACCGTCATAACAAACCACTACGTTTCGAACTAAGCGTTTTAGCCTTGTGATATGCTCTTTTGTTAAGGAAGTGCCCATCGTTGCCACAGCGTTGTCTATACCTGCTTTTTGCGCAGCAAGCACATCCATAAATCCTTCCATTAATATAACTTGACGTTTTTTACGAATTGAAGCTCTAGCCTTGTCCAAATTAAAAAGAACTTCACTTTTTCGAAAAATCGGGGATTCTGGACTATTTAAATATTTCGCTTCTGATTCATTTGCCTCAAGAATTCGACCAGAAAAACCAATCACCTTTCCAAATTCGTTGCGAATTGGAAACATGATACGTCCTCGAAAGCGATCAAAGTAAGTATGGTCATTTTCCTTTTGGATAATGAGTCCACATTCAACCATTTCATCTAACGAAAAACCTTTTCGCTCTAGTAATACAGTCACTGAATCCCATACTGGCAATGAGTATCCTATACCATTGGATTCGATATCTTCCCTTGTAAATCCTCTTTTTAATAAATAATTTAATGCTTTTTCGCCTTCTTCTGTGTTCATCAATAAATGATGATAAAATTCAGCAACAAATTGATGGGCATTCATCATATTTTCTTCTTTTGGTGAATATCGGCGAAAATTTTTGTCCATACTTTGATTTTGGATATCAATATGTATGCCGATGCGCTCCCCTAATTTAGAAACCGCTTCAGGAAAGGATACATTTTCGATATCCATGACAAAGGTTATAACATTGCCCCCTGCACCACAACCAAAGCAATGGAATATTTGTTTGTCTTCAGAAACAGAAAAAGAAGGTGTATTTTCACCGTGGAAAGGACATAATCCAAACCAATTTCGCCCTCTTTTTGTTAACTGAATATATTCGCTGATCACATCAACGATATCCGATTCTGTTCGGATTTTTTCAATTAATTCTTCAGGAATTTTGCCTATCATTCCATCACCAACTTTGTTGCTAAATAACACAATTCGATAAAAATTTAAAAATTCCTTTAAATGCGACAAAAAACTTCATTTTTTATAATATTTATTTATTATAAATATTTTTACCACAATTTTATTATTATAAAACATTCTTTATGATTTTTCTATACTTTTTTATAAAAAAATGAAAAAACCTCCTCGATAATCTGGAGGTGTAAATAATTACTTATTTTTTAAACGCTCTAGTCGCTCAATGATGTCATTCGCTGTTTCTTCAACAGCTTTATTTGTAACATCGATGACTTGACAACCTAATTTTTCTATCACTTTATAAAAATGTGCAATTTCCCGTTCAATGCGATCTCTTTTTGCATAAATCGCATCATCACTTAGACCCAATGCAATTAACCTTTGTTTACGGATGACGTTTAGTTTTTCAGGAGAAATCACTAAACCAAAACATTTTCTTGGATCTACTTGAAATAATTCTTCAGGCGGTTCGACTTCTGGAACGATTGGAACATTGGCTACCTTATATCTTTTATGGGCCAAATATTGTGATAGTGGAGTTTTTGAAGTTCTTGATACGCCAATTAACACCACATCACTCAATAATATTCCTCTCGGATCTCGTCCATCATCATATTTTACGGCAAACTCGATCGCTTCTACTTTTTGAAAATAGTCATCGTCTAACTTATGAACTATTCCAGGTTCTTCTAACGGAGATTCTTCAAGTCTATGACTAAATAAATGAATAATAGGACCTAATAAATCAATGCAATCAATGTTATTTTGTTGACATAAATTATACATTAACTGACGTTTTTGTTTTTCTACTAATGTATACACTATAATTGCACCTTGCATCGCCGCAATTTCTACAATGTTTTTTATATGGTTATCATTTGAGATATGTGGGAATCTTCGGATAATGATGCCATCAAAATTTGGTCTAAATTGTGTAGCAGCTGCTTTAACCACTTGCTCTCCAGTTTCTCCAACAGAATCAGATACGACAAAGATTTTTAAGTTTTTCAAATTAGCACCTCTTACAAATCATTCGTCTCAGCTAATGAAATAAAAGCTTTTGTAATATTGGTTTTGGTTATACGACCCACAATTTCTAACCCATCTTCTTTCTCTTCTACAACTGGCAATGAGTCAACTTGTCGCTCGATCAATTTTTTAGCAGCATGAATGAGTGAATCATTCTTATGACAATACACAATATTCGGCATTCTCGTCATAATAATATGAACGGGAATCTTAGTTATAGCTTGAGTTCCAATACTTGTGCGAAGTAAATCTTTTCTTGAAAGCACACCTTGCAAACGGGATCGATCATCTACCACAAACAAGGTTCCAACATCTTCCAAGAACATTTGACAAATAGCATCATAAGCTGTCATATTCTCAGATACAACAACTGGCATAGATTGGAAATCTTTAACTTTTAAATTCATCATTGACTCTGTTACAGAAGCCATCGTTTTTTTGCCAGAATAAAAATACCCGACTCTAGGTCTGGCATCTAGAAACCCTGCCATTGTTAAAATTGCTAAATCTGGTCGAAGGGTTGCTCGAGTCAAGTTTAATTGTTCAGCAATTTTCTCCCCTGTTATTGGACCCTTCTCTTTAACAATTTGCAGAATTTTATCTTGACGTTGATTGAGTTCTATTGGACTCACCGCCTCAATTAGTGTTATACTTTTCTTAAATATTATATACTATTTTCTTTATAATTGCTAAGAAAAGTCCTACATGATAAAATAATGTCACAACTAATTAAAAAATTACTATATTCAAATATTTTGGGCAATGACAGGACTATAAGTATCTTTTCAACAAACAGCGAGTAGGGATGGTGAAAGCCTACACGAAAAGAGAAACGGCATCCTCGAGCCATGATGAAAAAAAGAGGATTGCAATTCTATGAATGAAATGCAATCAATCGGGGTGGAACCGCGGGTGTAATTATGTATTCCAGCACTCGTCCCCGGGCTTATGCCCGGAGACGAGTGCTTTTCTATTATTATTATGAAAAATAAAAATAAATAGGAGGAACAAAAATGGCTGTTCAATCAATGGAAACTATTGTGAATTTATCAAAACAACGTGGATTTGTATTTCCAGGTTCTGAAATATATGGGGGACTTGCTAATACATGGGATTATGGTCCTCTTGGTGTGGAACTGAAAAATAATATTAAAAAAGCATGGTGGCAAAAATTTGTTCAAGAGTCTCCTTACAACGTTGGACTTGATGCAGCAATTTTAATGAATCCACGCACTTGGGAAGCATCAGGACATGTTGGAAACTTCAATGACCCAATGATTGATTGTAAACAATGTAAAGCAAGACATCGAGCTGATAAGTTAATTGAAGAAGCAGCTCTACAAAAAGGAGATGAAATTATCGTTGACGGCTTATCATTTGAAAAAATGGCAGAAATCATGAAGCAATATGATGTTTCCTGCCCTGATTGTGGTGCACAAGATTTCACTGAAATTCGCCAATTTAACTTAATGTTTAAAACATTCCAAGGTGTTACAGAAAGTTCTTCTAACGAAATTTATTTAAGACCAGAAACGGCTCAAGGTATTTTTGTTAACTTCAAAAACGTTCAACGTTCTATGCGCAAAAAACTTCCATTTGGTATTGCACAAATTGGCAAATCTTTCCGAAACGAAATTACGCCTGGTAACTTTACATTCCGTACGCGTGAATTCGAACAAATGGAGTTGGAGTTCTTCTGTAAACCTGGTGAAGATTTAGAATGGCAAAATTACTGGAAAGAATTTTGTAAAAACTGGTTGTTAAGTTTGGGCATGAGCGAAGAAAACATTCGCCTTCGTGATCATTCCGAAGAAGAATTATCCCACTATTCGAAAGCAACAACAGATATCGAATATAAATTCCCATTCGGTTGGGGAGAACTTTGGGGTATTGCAGACCGCACAGATTATGACTTGAAGCAACATATGCAATATTCTAATGAAGATTTCACTTACATTGACCCAGTCACAAATGAGCGTTACGTTCCTTACTGCATCGAACCATCTGTCGGAGCAGACCGTGTAACATTGGCATTCCTATGTGATGCATATGACGAAGAACAACTAGAAGATGGAGACAAACGCACAGTGCTTAGATTCCATCCGGTTATCGCTCCATTTAAAGCGGCAGTTCTTCCACTATCGAAAAAACTGTCAGAGGAAGCAACTGAAGTTTGGAACGAATTGCGCAAATATTTCCCAGTAGATTATGATGAATCTCAATCCATCGGTAAACGTTATCGCCGCCAAGACGAAATTGGAACACCATTCTGCATTACTTATGATTTCGATTCAAAAGAAGACGGTCAAGTGACTGTGCGTCATCGAGATTCAATGGAGCAAGTGCGCATGCCAATTGCGGATGTAAAAGCTTATATTGAAAAGCACTTACAATTCTAATATTGCTTACATGATGAAAGCTGTACATGATTGTACAGCTTTTTTTCTTTTGTCTAATGATATGTTGTTCATTATTTTAAAATCGAAATTATCTGAATTAAATATACATATTCTTTCCCCCTCTAGTATAATTGAGTTAAGGGATTTTGGATTAGGGGGGAGCTATATGCTGTTTAGTTCATTTACAAGTTTTAAGAAACAACAAGAACTTCAAGTTAGCGACGTTTTCAGCCAATTAAAGAATATTGTGACAGCGATATTAAAGCGAGAAGTACCTTCCAATAGTTCCAACAGTCAATTAATATTCAATACAAATTTGAAAATTCAACAATATTTTCATGCGGCACAATATCACCGAAAACAGATCGATCTTACTACATCGCTTGGTGTGTTTCATAAAGAAGCTTACGAAAGTACAATAAAAAAATATAATCAACTTAAACTTTTGATGGATAGTTTTATTATTCTAAATATTGAAGAAGAACGAGAGAAAATCAAACATCGAATGAGACTTGTCGATGACAAAATTGAAAAGCTGTATTTGGAATTGAAAAATGTTAAACACATCCTAATTCCTGAGCTAGAGGAAAAATTTTGGCAAGCTTTTAAAGAAGATTTAATGCCTATTTTAGCTGAATTAAGATAATGATAGAAATATTAATACAATATATATTTCAATCGAGTAGGAGGGAGTGATTAGCTCCCGTCCTCTCACACCACCGTACGTACGGTTCCGTATACGGCGGTTCAATTAAGATAATTGACGCAAGTTTTCATAACTTCCGTGAATAGCTTGTCTTCTTATGCCAGTGGTCACTCCACCCTCCAAGAGGTCTCCCACGCGTATTGTCAAAACTTTATATAGAAATAGGTTATAGAATCCTATATTAGAGGGCTTTATAAGCAAAAAACTTGCCACCCCCTTAAAATTAGGGTATTTATGAGGTAACCACACACTCAAAAATCCCTAATAAAGGAAGTGACAAGTTGTTACCTCAATTATTAACCTATTTGCTTGAATATATCAAGTACCAAGATCAAATGATTCGAACATTACTTACCCTTCTGATTGGAAAAAACATGTTTGATAAGCCAACTGAAAAGCCTGTCAATAAGCCTTATCAAAAACTCCAGGTGGATGAGCTGCCAATCATTGAAACTCTACAAAAGCTCGATTATCAAATTCTTCTCAAAGAATATTTGGAGAAGAACGGGAAACCTCTCAAACCTGTTCAGAGGCGTTCCAATTCAAAAGGTAAAGTACCTTCATCCATGAAATGTCCAAGGTGTGGTGCTCCGTCAGATTATCTTTATGCCAATAACGGAGGTAAAGGACAGTATCAATGCAAGGTGTGTGCGTGTCTGTTTAATAAAAAGAATCAATATGCCAAGGAGGCTATACTAAAATGTCCACACTGTTCGAAAACACTCGAGAAGATCAAGGAAAGAAAAGATTTTCTCGTATTTAAGTGCAAAAACAATGACTGTCCGTATTACAAAAAGAAACTGCAAGGAATGTCTAAAAAAGAGAAAAAGCAGTTCGAAAAGGATTCTCCGTCTTTTAAAGTTCGATACATATTCCGTCAGTTTCAAATTGATTATCAGCCGTTAGCCAAACATTCACCTAAGAAGCCAAAAGTGGATTTGTCCAGGCTTCATGTGTCACCGCACACATTGGGGCTCATTTTAACCTACCATGTAAACTATGGCTTATCGGCTCGGAAAACAGCTGCACTGATGAAGGATGTTCATGGCGTACCCATCTCTCACCAGAGTATATTGAATTACGAAAACAGCGTAGCACTTCTTCTCAAACCTTATGTGGATCATTATCCTTACGAGCTTTCTGATCAATTCTGCGGAGACGAAACATACATTAAGGTGAATGGTCGTTGGCATTATCTTTTTTTCTTTTTTGATGCGGTAAAGAAAATTATTCTGTCCTACCCTGTTTCTCCAAATCGTGATACGGTATCAGCCATTCGTGCGATTGATGAGGCCTTATGGAAGATGAAAGAGATCCCGGAAGACCTCACCTTTGTCGTAGATGGCAATCCGATTTACCTTTTAGCACAACACTTTTTTGCCCAGCACGGTATTACGTTTGATGTGAAGCAGGTCATTGGACTAACCAACGAAGACCAGGTTTCAACGGAATACAGACCGCTAAAACAAATTATTGAAAGACTGAATCGAACATTTAAGGGCAATTACAGATCGACACACGGATTTGGATCCGATCACGGATCCGTTTCTTATGTGACTTTGTTTGTGGCTTATTTTAATTTCTTGCGGCCACATTCAGCCCTGGAAGGCAAAGTGCCTGTAGTTATTCCAGAGCTAAAAGGACTGCCGAATATGCCTGCACGTTGGACAAAACTGATTGGTTTAGCTCAACAATGGCTAGTAGAGCAAACTGCCTAACTTTTTGTTTAGCAGAGCCCTTACCAGCATCGGCGAAGCGAACTCTTGACAAACCGAACCAGTCAATGGTTTAAAATGGGAATTGGCAAGGGCTTCTTTGGTGTGCCTTCTTTTTGTTCCCTTCGCCCTTGTTGGTTCGAAATCAAACCATTGACGTGTTTGTCAAGAGCGATTGCGGCGGCATTTCCTCTAGTTTCGCTAGATCACATCCCTCCAAAACTAAGTTTTCATAGATTTTTTGACACTACCCTCTCACGGGATTCACCGCTTCCTTCCTCAAGTGAGGTACTACGTTTTCTGTGTTCATCATGACTCACTGAATGCCAAGGGCTATTCTCTCTTAATTGTTCGGTCCTTCTTAGTAGTTCTAAACCAACTAATACTATGACCTCTGCTGACTTCTGACGGTTCAGCTACTTATCACTAAGTAGGTTATGAAGCGAACTTCACCTATCCGCCAGACCTCCCCGGGTAAGTACATGCACTTTCACACCATCTATCCGCCTCATTTACTCGATATGACCTTCGACAGAAAGAGCTTTGTTTTGTTACGCAAACTCACTCAATCATACCTAGCCTTATATGAGGTTCGTGTTCCTCGGACCGGTGTTTTGCCTCCAGCTTCCTTCAGATTCCGCGTCACCACGGACACCCTTGCTCTTGGCTAACCTCTACTTCTGTCTTCGGGGTTCGGGACTTACACCCTATAGTTCATGTACATGCCGGGCGCACATAAAAACAGGCGCCTAAAGTTTGTCGCCTGTTTTGTCTTTATTGTCTTTTTGTAACGAGTACAAAGCTTCTGATTTTTCAAGCTGTTCAATAAATGAACGAGACTTTAAACGCATACCTGTTTGTTCTTCATAAATCGTCGTTACAATTTTCTTGATAAAGTGTTTCGTTTCACGCTTTAACTCCAACTTTCCAATTTTCTCAATTGGAATAGTAGAAAACACGCGAATTAATTTTAATTGTGTTGGACTTAGCCGAATAATATAGGGGTCAACATGAAAACAACGGTGGCAAAGAAATCCTCCTTGTGAAAAGGAAAAGGCAAATTCCCCTTCTACAGCACCACAGGATGCACATTGATGCAAAATAGGCCTTACCCCTGCATAAGGAAGAAACTTCCAATCAACGAACAATGCGATTGCTTCTGGATCATGCTCATCTTCAATCGCATATAAAGCTTGTTTCAACACTTCGTAAGGAAATGGTTGCGGATTCCCCTCTTCTATTAATCGATCTACCATTTCCACAATGTAACTAGCATAAGCTGCTCGTAATATATCGGTTTGAATATGTCGCATCGAATTGATAAGCTCACCTTGCTGTAACGTGCCTATACCCGAAGATCGTTGTACAATGAAAATACCATGCATAAAAGTTTGAGATATTGACGCTAACCTGCTCCGCGGTTTCTTAGCACCTCTAGCCATCACTGCAACTTTTCCAGCTTCTTTTGTCAACAGTGTAACAATTTTATTTGATTCCCCATAATCTCTTGTTTTTAAAACAATGCCCTCTAATTTACTTAGCATCTGTTGCACATCCCTTTTCACTGAGGCATTCTAGAATTTTATTTAATAATGATTTCGATAAAAGGACGATGAATAAATATTCATAAAGAGTGCGTCGTAAGTAATTAGACGCACTCTTAAACATTTTAATATTCATCTTCTCGATATCCAAAGTCTCTTAGGTATGTGATTTTATTTCGCCAATCCTTTTGAACCTTTACCCAAAGTTCTAAATAAACTTTTGAACCTAGGAGCATTTCAATATCTTTTCTTGCTTGAATTCCGACTTCTTTTAGCAAAGAGCCGCCTTTACCAATGATAATCCCTTTCTGCGAATCCCGTTCAACCATAATCGTGGCATTCACGTGAATGAGGTTTTCATTTTTTTCATCCCTGCGAATTTTATCAATGACAACCGCTACAGAATGAGGTATTTCTTCTCTCGTTAAATGTAAGACTTTTTCACGAATCAGTTCTGATATGATAAAGCGCTCTGGATGATCTGTAACTTGATCGCTTGGATAATATTGAGGCCCCTCCGGTAAGTAGTTTTCAATTGTTTCAAGCAATCGTTCTACATTATTCCCTTCCAAGGCAGAGATTGGAATGATTTCTGCAAAATTCATTTTTTCTCTATAAACATCAATAATTTCTAATAATTCATCTGGATGAATTTTATCTATTTTATTAATCACTAAAAACACCGGAGTATTCGTTTCACTTAACAATTCCATAATGAACTCGTCGCCTTTGCCAATCTTTTCTTCTGCATTAACCATAAACATAATTAAATCTACTTCACGCAGTGTATTTTTAGAGACCTTCACCATAAATTCGCCTAGTTTATGCTTCGGTTTATGAATTCCTGGTGTATCAATAAATACCATTTGGCTTTTTTCTCTCGTCAATACACCTTGTATTTTATTTCGAGTTGTTTGAGGTTTATCCGACATAATAGCAATTTTTTGGCCAATTACACGATTTAAAAATGTCGATTTTCCTACGTTTGGTCTACCAATAATTGAAATGAATCCTGATTTAAAACGATGATTGTCATGCATCTTTCATATCCTCCGAATTAAAAGCACTTGGTAATAATTGTTTTACAGTTGTTTTTTGTATTTTTCCTTGTAAATTTGCTAAATAAACAGGCATCTCTGGTGAACAAAATTCAGCCATTACCTGTCTACATGCACCGCATGGAGAAACGGGATTTTTTGTATCGGCAATGATAGCAATTGCCTCAAATTCTGTTTCCCCTTCAGAAACGGCTTTAAAAATTGCAGTTCGTTCTGCACAATTTGTCATACTAAAGCTAGCATTTTCAATATTACAACCGTGAAAAATTCTCCCGCTCTTCGTCAATAATGCGGCTCCAACAGAAAATTTAGAGTAAGGAGCATAGGCTTTTTCACGGGCGTGTTTCGCTTCATTCATTAACTTTTGTACTTCCATATGTACGGATACGCCTCCTATTACATGAGAAACCATTTGGGCAGAAAAATAATCAATCCAATGAAAATGCTTGCGATTGCGGAGATGAGGACTGCACCAGCCGCTACATCCTTGGCTGCTTTTGCAAGAGCATGATATTCTGGTGAAACAAGATTGACGACTGTTTCTATTGCAGTATTCACCATTTCTAACGCAATCACAAGGGCCATCGTTAAGATTAACACCAGCCATTCCGCTGAACTTAATTGCGAATATAAACCTGCAATCGTAACCAATACAGCACAAGTAACATGGATGCGCATATTTCGTTCTTTCATTGCAAATCGTATTCCTTCAATTGCATAGTGGAAAGAACGAAAAAATTTACGCATGCAAATCACGACCTAAGCCGTATGATGTGAGAATTTCCTCTTGTCTTGAAAACATTACTTTTTCGTCTTCTTCCGTCATATGATCATATCCTAATAAATGCAAAAATCCATGTACGGCAAGAAAACCAAGTTCTCTTTCAAATGTATGCCCGTACTCTTCTGCCTGTTCCCTCGTTCGATCGACAGAAATAATAATATCACCTAGAACACGAGGTAATTCTCCAACTCCAATAATTTCGATTTCTCCTTCGCCCATTTCTTCTAGGGCGAAGGAAATAACATCTGTCGGCTGGTCTTTGTCACGGTATTCACGATTTATTTCATGTATCTTTTCATTAGTTACAAAGGTAACAGAAACTTCTGCATTGTTGATATTTTCTAGTTTCGCAGCATGTTGAAGCAATTTTTCAACAAGTTCGATATGTTCATCGCTTAATTTATTTGTCTCATCTAAAAAATCAATTGTTAAAGTCATAGTTCCTCCTAATTTTTATCCTCTTTTGGATACTCAATTCTAGAGTGGAATGTACCATTTAGTGTTTCACAAAGCACTTCTTCAATTATTTTTAACTCCTTAATGGAAATATCGCATTCATCAAATTGTTGTTCCTCTAATTTATTTTTAATAATCGATTGCACTAAATTGCGAATTTTGTCAGCATTAGGTTGCTTCATGGAGCGAGCGGCCGCTTCTACACTATCAGCGATGCTAATGACCGCAATTTCTTTCGTTTGAGGTTTTGGCCCCGGATAGTGGAAGATGGACTCATCTTTTACTACGCCTTGTTCTTTTGCTTTATGCAAAAAATATTTTAACGAACTTGTGCCATGATGTTGAAGTGCAATATCAATAATTTCTTGTGGCATTTTATGTTTTTGTAAAATTTCTGCTCCATCATTTGTATGGGCTATAATAATTTCCGCACTTCTTTCTGGTGGCAGCGAGTCATGTGGGTTGATACCTGACATTTGGTTCTCGACGAAGAATGCAGGACGTCTCGTCTTCCCAATATCATGATAATAACTTCCTACTCGAGCGAGCAATCCATCTGCTCCAATGGCTTCACAAGCTGCTTCCGCTAAATTTGCAACCATGATGCTATGATGATACGTTCCAGGTGTTTCAGTTAATATTTTTTTCAATAGCGGATGATTTGGATTCGATAATTCGATTAATTTCATTGTCGACAAAATTCCAAAGGCTGATTCAAAGAATGGCAACAATCCCATCGTTAAAGCGCCAGACAACAAACCTGAAACTACTGCTGCCACTCCGTAAAATAATAATTCTAACGGTTCATAATGGGATTGGGACATTAATAAATAGAATGCAATAAATAATATATTAATAATAACTACAATTCCACAACCCTTTAATATATCAGAACGATTTTCAATCGATTTCATAAAGTAAATGCATGCATAGCCACCAAGCAATATATACAATGCAATTTCCATTTGCAATACTGCCGAATACCCTTCTTGGAATATAACACCTGCCGATGCGGCCGTGAGTAATGTAACTAGACTTGCAACTTTATGAGATGCTAATAAACATACAAGCATAGTCGTTAAAGCAGAGGGAAATAAAAAGGCTATTTGGACTTCAAAATCATCTAATAAATTAATAAGTTCCATAAATCCGATTGAAAATAGATAAACAATTACCGTTGCAACAACTTGTTTTCGGTAAGCCCGTAATCAAATAACGCATATAATATATTTGGCACCTTCGGTACGATAGACGTATCAATTAAAGGAGGTGCCATATCTATGTCCAAAAATAAATTAACAATTGTCCCTGTTAAACTTAATCCTCTTCCAACTGAAGCTACTTCGTTTCATTCTCCACATGATGCAGCTAAACCAGGTTGCGTCATTAAAACTGCTCTCGCTGAGATTTCCTTCTTTAATGGCGTAGATGAGCACATTATTCAAACCATTATGAGGGAGTTGAAAAATCTATGAAACATGATTTTACGAGCGTAAAAAATATTTATATTATTTGCGGGAAGACCGACATGCGAAAAGGTATCGATGGTCTGGCTACGCTCATTCAAGATTCGTTTCAATTAGATCCATATGGTGATTCAATTTTTCTATTTTCAGGTTGGAGTAAGGATCGCTATAAATGTTTGTATTTCGATGGTGATGGATTTGCGATGCTTTATAAACGCTTGGATAATGGAAAATTACAATGGCCAAAAAATGAAAATGAAGTAAGAAAACTCTCTCAACAAGAACTACGTTGGTTGTTAGAAGGATTATCCCTTCAACAACCGAAGGCTATTGTAAAATCTAAAAAAGGTGTCTTTTAATCAAAACACTTTCAATGGTATAATTATCCATAGTATATATTGAACGAAATGTGGTGAATGATTTGGGCAACACTTCTATGCAACAAAAAGAACGATTGATTCAATTACTGGAACAACAATTAGCACATTCAAATAAGCAGAATAACGAATTAGCAAAGAAATTGGAGCAATCGTTGAAACAAATTGAGGTGTTAACTGAACAAGTTCGCCAATTAACAAAAGCTTTATATGGTTCTAAATCTGAAAAGTCTAAGTATCGAGCGCCTGATGGGCAAATTTCTTTATTTGAAGATGAAGATGACCCTTTTTTTAACGAATCTGAGCACACAGAAGAACAAAGCACGGAAACAATTTGTTATACCGTTACTCGTAAAAAGACAAATAAAAAGCGAAATGATTCCTTTCGTGGAGATATTGAAATAGAAGAAATTCATCATCATCCAGAAAACATAATTTGTGACTGTTGCCATGGAGAAATGGTGGAATTTAGTTCAGTCCTTGTGCGTGAAGAGGCGAAATTTATTCCAGCAACAATGAAACGGGTACAACATTTTGAACATGTATACGAATGTAAAACATGTAAAAAAGACAACTTACAAAAAGCTCAAATTAAACGTGGGAAAGCACCACAAGGTGCCATTCAAAGAAGTATTGCCGGGCCTACTGTTCTAGCGAAACTTATTTATGATAAGTTTATTCAGTACTTACCTCTCTATCGTCAGGTAAAGGAATGGGAACGTTATGGTTTACTAACGAATGATAAAAATTTATCGAATTGGGTCATTCGTGTATCTGAAGATTGGCTACAGCCCTTATATGACTTGATGAAGCAGCAGCTAATGAAAAAATCAGTGTTACACATTGATGAAACTTATTCGAAAATCATCAAACGTTCCGATGGAAAGGCTCCTCAATCAAACGCCTATAATTGGGTGTGTCGTAGCGTCCAAAGTGAAGGTCCGATTATTGTTTTATTTAAGAGTGCTCTATCTCGTGGACGAGCTATCTTAGAAGATTTAATCAAGGACTTTAAAGGAACTGTCATTTGCGATGGTTATTCAGCTTACAATCAATTGCCTAATGTGAAATTCGCCAACTGTTGGGCCCATGTACGTCGATATTGGTTAAAAGTAGACAGTAAGAATGGTCGAATAGGTGTGGAATATTGTGATCGGTTATTTCATATCGAGCGTAAAATAAAACATCTGTCACCAGAAAAACGTGTGCAAATTCGGCAAAAAGAAGCTAAACCCATCATCGACGAATTTTTTGATTGGATTGATCGCTCACCTTTCTTCGGTAAAAATGCCATTGCGAAAGCTGCGGAATATACATTGAGCCGAAAAGAAGAGTTAAAGGTGTTTCTCGATAACGGAAACGTTGCCATTGATAACAATCCAGCTGAAAATGCCATTCGTCCCAATGTGATTGGTCGAAAAAACTGGCTTTTTTCTTTTAGCGAAGCAGGTGCAAAAGCAAATGCGATTTGTTTAAGTTTAGCTGAAACAGCCAAAGCAAATGGGATTGACTTCTATCGATATTTAGTAAAGCTGATGACAGATCTTCCTAATTTACCAATTCATCAGCAACCTGAAATTTTAC
Organism: Ureibacillus sp. FSL W8-0352; assembly: GCF_038004345.1. Lineage (NCBI taxonomy): Bacteria > Bacillati > Bacillota > Bacilli > Caryophanales > Caryophanaceae > Ureibacillus > Ureibacillus sp. FSL W8-0352. The sequence continues at coordinate 879,209 of NZ_JBBOQT010000001.1, forward strand.
ATGACTATCTGCCTTGGTCTGAAAATATCCAAGCCACATGTGCAAAATAGCCAGCTAACCGAAAAAATTTTCAGTTAGCTGGCCATTCGTCGTGCGTACCGAAAGGTGCGCTATTTTTATTTCGGGCTTACTGTTTTCGCTTTTTTTGCACATCGATATTAAGTTTGTCAAATAGTAAAAAAAGAAAAGTCATTTGCAATATAACTAAAATGGCTAATCCCAATATTGGTTTAATAGATGCCTTATTATTTGTCATCCCTAATAATTCCAGCTGTCGATATTTTTCTCTGTCAATCAATTCTCCTTCTTGTACGATAATTTGACCTTGTAAAATGCGAGTTGGTTCAACTGCTTCCCTTGCTCGTTGTTTTAATTCTTCAGTTTTTTCTTCATCCAACGTTTCCGTTTCGACAACTGCTACCCTTCCTAAAATAACTAATGGTGGTATAAGGGAATTACTAATACTCTCATGTACACGAATTTTTGATTCTAATTCATTGCGCACGGATGTGACATTTTCCTTGCGTATTGGGACCGATAGAGTATCTTTCACTAGTTGAATCAATGTGGTATGAGCTTTACTTAATTCCTTTTCGTCCACAGTGATAAAAGACCATAAATGTTCATCTGTGAATCGCAGGGAAGTTTGACTTTCAGCGATTTCCTTTAATTTATCTTGAAGCAGTTGAATTTGCTCTTCTTTCAATAGTATTCTAGTACCGTTTCCGGAAATTTCTTTTCGGACGTCCAAAATAATTTCATATATTGTTTCAATAAGTGCCACCCGATGATCGACAATTTCTTCATCAAAGACATATACGGGTTCCACAGCATCTTCTGCTGCTTGTCTTTCCTTCTCTGTTTTCTCAGTATCTTCTACGGTTTTCACAGCTCGTATTGTTTCTGGAGCTAATTGAAATGGTTGGACATCATATGTATCTCCTCGAACATTGCCAAACATGATAAAAAACTGTAATAGGCCAGTAATAAATAATATAGAAATCAGTAATAGACGAAAACCGAACATGTCCAGTAATTTTATTAAGTGCTTGTCCATAACGCACCCCCAATATTGTATATTAATAGTTTATCAATTTCTCGTTCGTTTTTCATTGGTATAATTGGATTCTTTAGTAAATAAAAAATGTGTACGAACAGGCGTACACATTGTTATAGTTCTTGATCAAAATAGGCTTGAATAATTTTTGCCACAAGAGGATGCCGTACTACATCTCCTGCTTCCAAATAGGTAAAATGAATATCTTTCACATTTTTCAATACTCGTTCAGCAATCATCAATCCAGATTCTACATTTTTTGGTAAGTCGATTTGAGATTTATCTCCTGTAATAACCATTTTGGAACCAAATCCTAAACGAGTTAAAAACATTTTCATTTGCATATGGGTTGTATTTTGAGCTTCATCCAATATAACAAAAGCATCATCTAACGTACGACCACGCATATAAGCAAGTGGAGCAATTTCAATTGTTCCCCGCTCAATTAATCGTTGAGTATGTTCTGTTCCATAAATATCGTGTAAGGCATCGTATAATGGCCGTAAATATGGGTCAACTTTTTCTTTTAAATCCCCAGGTAAAAATCCGAGCGACTCTCCTGCCTCTACAGCTGGACGTGTTAGAATGATTCGTTTAACATGTCCATTTTTTAATGCTTGTGTTGCCATGACTACTGCTAAATATGTTTTTCCCGTACCTGCAGGCCCGATGGCAAAAACTAAATCATGAGAACGAATAGCCTTTATATATTCACGTTGACCCATCGTTTTGGCACGGATAGGCTTGCCATTATGAGTTCTACCTATTTCAACGTCATATAACTCTGAAAAATATTCAAGTGTTCCTTTATTTAACATTTCAATGGCACTTGAAACGTCTCTTAAATCAATATTAATGCCTTTACGAATAACTTTTAATAATTCTTTTAGCAACAATGTTACTTGCTTCTTTTGTTCTACTTCACCTGTAATTTGAATGATTTCACCGCGAGTAATGATACGACAATTAAATGATTCTTCAATTAACTTTATATTAGCATCGCCCATTCCTAGAAGCATAATTGCTTCATTTGGGTTTTCAACATGTAACTCTGTTAATTCTTCAGCCATATCTAATCTCCTTGACTAATTGGATATTCTTTCGCAATATTTTCGTTTACCAAAAAAAGGACTTTCCCTTTAACTTTATCATCATCGAAGGTAACGTGCAAAATATTTTCTTTCTTGATAATCGTTTTTGGAGGTAGTGATTTTAAAATTTTTTCGTGCAATAGCGGCAAAATAAATGAGTCGATTTGATCTTCTGACAGTTCTTGTACAGTTGTTATATAATTTTGCGTCTTTTTGATTTCGATGTAATTTGAAATCCAATTTGGCAATTTGATTTTTTGAAACGATGGCTCTTTCTCCTTTTCATCGCTATTTTTCAATCCAAATGTCCACTTGCTGTCAGCGGCTGAAATGTATTTGACTTTCCTCGGTATCTCAAAACTCGTTTCTAGCCAGTAATCAGCATATACTTCTCCCTGCGCGCCCACAGCCATATATTCATCTTCACCCACAGTAATGACTCCTGATACAAGAACATCTCCTTTATACACAGTCATATTTGGCATGACTCGACGTTCACCGCTTGTAATATTAAAATGAGTTATCACGCCACTTTTCGAAGCAACTAAATGATATAGTCCGTCGCTTTTCTTTTCTTTATTTTCTGTTATTGGTGCTAGTTGAGGAACAATCGTCATACTGCTCCCCTTTTTGATAATATGCACCCAAGAAAGATCACGTACTTCTTCCATAATGGTTTGTCGTATTTCAAAATCGGATACAAGTTTTCGTTTTAACGCAGGTTTGTCTAATTGTAATTTTTCATCTATTATCATTTCAACTTTCGCCTTCAATTCTGGCGTACTTGCTTCCACTTCAACTTTCCAAATAAATTGTGAACAGATGATGGGGATGAAAATCAACAGTATAATGCCAATAATTGTCCAACTAGTTTTTTGAAATATCCTTGATTGTTGCAAGTAACGAATTTTTACTTTCAAATTTAATTTTTTCCGCAATGAACGTACAATAGTCACATCTTTTCTAGAAATTTCAAATTTGACTTCATCCTCTAAAAACTCTAATTCTCGTAATTTCACCCGATTTTGTTGCAAGCGTCGAATCAATTCATGAACGTTTCCACTACGGGAAACACGAATTTCTACAGGGCGGCTATCGTATAATTTCATTTTCATTCACCTGTCGCTTCATTTCAAAATTTTTTAACTGATCAACATGTACTAAAATTTCTTCTTCTTTTAGTACATTAATATGTACTTTGTCAGCCTCAATCATCACGAGAAAGCCTTCATAATAAAACTTGCAATGATGCTCCGATGCTTCTAAAAATTTATAGTTACCAATCATTCGTAATTGGCGACAATTCATCATTTCAATTATAGGGTCAATCTGGAATAATTTTTTCAAAAAAACTGCCCTCCCTTTCACCAAGTATATGCTTAGGAATGGGAGGACATGATTTTTTACCGTTTTTTCGATTTTGGTGGTCCTAAAATTTCTTGTGTAATGATAGCATTCCTTAACGCTTCTTTTGAAGATAAGAAAGGAAGTTTGTGATTTACCCTTGGATGAGATGTCGTTTCTTTCATTTTGACAGGTGTTTGATTTGAACGTTTTTTTAATTCGATTTTATTGGGTACAGGTTGTACTTGTTGTTGTATTGGTGATGGTTCTTGCGGTTTCATATCTACCATTACCGGCTCTTTTTTCTGGTTTTCTTCCTTTTCTTCCGTTAATTGTTTCATTACTTCTTTTGCAAATTCATCTAATGTTTTGATTTCAATTTTTGGTCTTTGACGATGCTTTTTTTGAATAGGAGGGGTAGATTGATCATGCCGCTTTTTCGACGAGCTAAAAAATGAACTAACTAGGGCTATGGTGATAAATAGAATTAAACTCTCCAACTATAACACTCCTTTCTGGAGGAGTATCTCTTAATCCTCTTGTTGATTCTTTGTCACATTTGCAATAGAATCACGCATTGCAGTGTCCGCTTGAATATTTTTGTAATTCATATAATCCATAATTCCTAAATTACCAGAGCGTAAAGCTTCCGCCATTGCCAACGGTATTTGTGCTTCAGCTTCTACTACTTTTGCTTTCATTTCTTGGGTTTTAGCAACCATTTCTTGCTCTTTCGCTACTGCCATTGCACGTCGTTCTTCCGCCTTCGCTTGAGCGATATTTTTATCAGCCTGAGCTTGCTCAATTTGCAATTCTGCCCCAATATTTTTACCAACATCCACATCTGCAATATCGATGGATAAAATCTCAAAAGCTGTTCCGGCATCTAACCCTTTTTTCAACACAGTTTGAGAAATCAAATCTGGATTTTCTAAAACTTTTGAATGGGATTCACTCGAACCAATCGTTGAAACAATCCCTTCACCAACGCGGGCAATCACCGTATCTTCGCCCGCACCACCGACTAAACGGTCTAAATTTGCACGTACAGTAATTCTTGCCTTAGCCTTTACTTCAATCCCGTTAAGGGCAACACCAGCAATAAACGGTGTTTCAATAACTTTAGGATTTACTGACATTTGAACCGCTTCTAATACGTCTCGACCAGCTAAGTCGATTGCAGCGGCACGTTCAAAAGATAATTCGATATTTGCTCTTTGCGCAGCAATTAATGCATTTACAACGCGGTCAACGTTACCACCAGCTAAATAATGGGACTCTAATTGATTGATTGTCACATCTAAACCTGCTTTATGAGCCTTAATTAATGGATTTACAATACGACCAGGAATTACTCGACGTAATCTCATTCCAATCAAAGTTAAAATGCTTACTCGCACGCCAGCAGCTAAAGCGCTAATCCACAGACCTACTGGTACGAATGTAAAGAAAATTCCTAATACAATGATTGCAAAGACAATTCCAACAATGGAAGTGACGAATAAACCATCAATAAACATCATGTTTAATCTCCCTCTTTCTCTTTTATTTCTCTAACAACAATGCGTGACCCCTCTACTTCAATCACTTTAACTTTTTTGTTGGAATCGATGTAACTACCTTCTGAAACAACATCGATTCTTTCATCGTCCACTAAAACCGTTCCTGAAGGACGCAATGGTGTAACCGTTATTCCTTCTTTCCCAATTAAATCAATTCGATTGACGTTGGATACATAACCTTCTTCTGTGGAGGTTGCCTCCTTCAAGACGAGTTTGCTAAAGACATGTAAATTTTTTCCGAAAAACTTCACTAATACCACCATTCCTATTATGGCAATTGCCAATGCTATGATAATTGAATAAGCCATATGAACGATGCTTTCACCAGCAAATAATAGACTGATGATCATAATAGCACCACCAATGAGGCCTAAAATTCCTCCAGGTACAAATAGCTCAGCAATTAGTAAAACAAAACCAATTATAAATAGTATAATCGTTTCAAAACCAGCAAAACCTGCTACTGTGTGGCCGAAGAAAAATAAAATGAATGAAATTATACCAATGATACCCGGTGCCCCAAAACCAGGAGAAAATAGTTCTAGCACTAAACCTAGAGAGGCGATTGTTAACAATAAGGTTACCACAATCGGGTTCGTTAAAAATCTAGCCAGTTTTTCAGCAAATGTTTCATGAATGGAAAAAACTTCGCTATTCTCAAAACCTGTTTTCGCTAACAATTCATTTAAATTTTCAACCGTTCCATTAGAGTATTCTATTCGATAGGCTTCTTCAGCTGTTAGTGTTAACAGTTTCCCTTTCGGACTATTCAATTCTGGCAAATCAAGACTAGCATCCGCCATCGCTCGAGCATAATCTGGATTTCGATTGGTTGATTCTGCTGCAGCTTGCATATTTTTAATCCATGCGCTATTCGCTTTTTCACTTGCAGCATTTCCATTCATATCGATAATTTGTGCCGCTCCCATCGTCGCATTTGGTGTCATATAGATTTCATCTGCATGAAGAGCGATATAAGCACCTGCTGAAAGAGCTTTTGAATTAATGAATGCTATAATTTTGGCAGGCGTCTCATCCATTAATTTTCCGATATCGTAAGCGACGTCAACATAGCCACCAGGGGTATGTATTTCAAGTACGATAGCATCTGCTTTATTTTCAATCGCCTCTTTAAAGGAACGTTTTAAAAATTCATATAAACCTCTTTCGACTTCATTTTCTAAAGGAATGTGATACACTTTTTCTTTCGCAAAAGTATTATTCGGAAATAAGAAAAACAATGTAGCTGCTAAAAGTACAATCCATCGGAAAATGTGCGGCTTATTCATTTGTTCCCTCCTTCCTCAATATAGTTTACGTCTCAATTGAATGAAAAGTTTCAAATTTTTCATTTAATACTTAATTATATTGTACATGAAAATCAATTGTTGTTCCTCTGTTAAGTATGTTAATGATTAAATCATTAATGCAAAAAAACCCTAGTATTTGCTAAACAAATACTAGGGTATGATTTACTAAGCTAAAGTGTATCTTACGCGTGTTACGAACGAAGGGTATAATTAGATTACCACTTGCGTTTACGTGCAGCTTCAGATTTTTTCTTACGTCTTACGCTTGGTTTTTCATAATATTCGCGTTTTCTAATTTCTTGAATTGTACCACTTTTAGATACAGTTCGTTTGAAGCGACGAAGAGCATCTTCAAGTGTTTCGTTTTTTCTTACGACAGTTTTTGTCATCTCTTTTCCCTCCCTCCGAACACACGTCAATACACAGAAAACATGCGTTAATTGTGTACTCGAAAATTATAGCGTATTGTAAAAATTGAGTCAATAGAAATCCTATAAAGTTTCTTCAATAATTCTGACTCCGCTGCTAGTACCAATACGATTTGCTCCAGCCTCCAACATTTTTTTCATATCAGAAAAACTTCTAATTCCACCTGAAGCTTTCACGCCAACATGTTGGCCAACAGTTTTTCGCATTAATGCGACATCTTCTACAGTGGCACCTTTTTTTGAGAATCCTGTTGAAGTTTTGACAAATGCTGCACCAGCATCAACTGCCAATTGACACGCTCTCACCTTTTCTTCATCGGTTAACAAACATGTTTCAATAATTACTTTTACAATTTTTCCACCCGCAGCATCAATAACGTGTTGAATATCTTCTTTCACTCGTTCATAATCACGCGTCTTAAGCAATCCGATATTAATGACCATATCAATTTCATCTGCACCTTGTTCAATTGCTTGTTTTGTTTCAAATATTTTTGTTTCCGTCGTTGAAGCTCCGAGAGGAAAACCAATGACTGTGCAAACTTTAACGCAAGTGTCCTGCAATAAACTTTTACAATACTTTACCCAATATGGATTCACACAAACAGATGCAAAGCCATATTTTCTTGCTTCTTCGCACAATTTTCCAATTTGTTCTTCCGTTGCATCTGGTGAGAGCAACGTATGGTCAATATATGAAGCATAGTTTGTTGTCATAGTAATAGCTCCTTTAATGTATTATTTATTCTTGTCCAATTGCCATTATGATAACATACGAAAATCATTCATATTAAGGTGAAAATTGTTCAATGAATAAAAAATGCGCATTCCTGTATCTGTACAAGAATGCGCAATGATTATTATTGAACTTGTTCTTCTAATACACGAACAAATTGCCCCTCATTATATGGATATCCCGCTTTTGTAATCTTCACTTTAACTAGTTTTCCAATGAGATCTGGCGTTCCTTCAAATACAACTCGCAAATAATTATCTGTATAACCGGCTAACATGTTTGGGCCAAATTCTTTCACATGTTCTTCCGGAATGACTTCCAACACTTCCCCTTCAAATCGGGAAGCGTACTCTTTCGCCAATTGATCATTTAATGTGATTAACCGGTGTACCCGCTCATTTTTCACTTCCTCATCGATCTGGTTTTCCATCCGGGCCGCCGGAGTTCCTGTCCGTTTGGAATATGGGAACACGTGAAGTTCCGCAAATTTATGTTCTTTTACAAAGTTGTACGTTTCCATAAATTCCTCTTCCGTTTCACCCGGGAAACCGACGATGATGTCGGAAGTGATCGCCAAATCCGGCAATGCTTCTTTCAATTTATTCAACCGTTCCGCAAAGAACGCCATCGTATATTTGCGGCGCATGCGTTTTAATACCGTATCCGAACCGGATTGAAGAGGAATGTGCAAATGGTTGACCACAATTTTCGATTCGCGGAGTACGTCAATGACTTCATCCGTCAATTGGGAAGCTTCAATGGATGAAATTCTCAAACGCTTGATACCTTTCACATTCGCTTCGATGTCACGAAGAAGCTGCGCCAAATTATAATCTTTGAAGTCTTGTCCGTAACCGCCTGTGTGGATGCCGGTCAAGACGATTTCCAAATAGCCTGCATCGACAAGGGCTTGAGCTTGTTTGATTACTGCTTGTGGATCACGTGAACGCATTAATCCGCGCGCCCATGGAATAATGCAGAAGGTGCAGAAGTTGTTGCAGCCTTCCTGGATTTTCAATGAAGCGCGGGTGCGGTCCGTAAAATATGGAACGTCCATTTCTTCAAACACACGGTTTTTCATGATATTGCGGACTGCGTTGATCGGCTGTCTCTCTTTGCGGTACTGCTCGATATAATCAAGCATTTTCGCGCGATCTTGCGTACCGACTACAATATCTACGCCGGGGATATCCATAATTTCCGCCGGGGATGTTTGGGCATAGCAGCCTGTCACGCAAATCACCGCGTCCGGATTTTTACGGATCGCCCTGCGGATGACTTGGCGGGATTTTTTGTCCCCTGTATTTGTCACCGTACACGTATTTATCACATAAACGTCTGCCTGTTCTTCAAAATCAACTCGTTCGTAGCCATGTTCTTTAAATAATTGCCAAATGGCCTCGGTCTCGTAGTGATTCACTTTACAGCCTAATGTGTGAAAGGCCACAGTTTGCAAGGCAACACACCTCTTTCATTCAAATTCATATGATATGGCAGAAAGCACATATAAAGGTGCCGTTTCCGCTCGTAATATTCTGGGACCCAAAGCAACAGTGACTGCGCCTTGTTCTTTAAAGGCTTCCACTTCTTTCCTTGAAAGTCCACCTTCCGGCCCAAAAATAAATAAAATGGACTTCGATTCTTTATCATACACTTTTTTTAGCTTGTCCGCAAATCTTGTGTGCTTACCCTTAGCCTCTTCTTCATCAGCAACAAATACTGCATCATATGAAGGAAATGTTTCCAATAGTTGTTTAAATGAAAGAGGAGGGGAAATAATCGGTACAAATGTTCGATGGGATTGTTCAGCAGCTTCCTGAGCGATTTTGGATAGCCGTTGGATTTTCTTATCGCTCTTTTTTTCATCCCATTTGACGATGGATCGTTCTGCTACAAAAGGAATTAATGCATGCATGCCAAGCTCTGTCCCTTTTTGTGCTATAAATTCAAGTTTATCTCCTTTAGGCAAACCGCAAGCAATGTCTACTTGAATGGGCATTTCTGGAGAAGGAATTGTTTCACCCGTTTGCTCTACTAACACATCTTGTCCAACAGAAAGAATCGTGCAAAGATAAGCAATTTCCTTTTGCACGACAATAATTTTGTCTCCTTTTTGCATGCGCATTACTTTCGAAATATGCCGAGCACTTTCGCCTGTAATTGTCAATTGTTTTTGTTCATTAAATGGTTCATCAACAAAATACCTTTGCATTATTTCCTCCTAAAAGTAAGGAGTTGCCCTAAAGACAACTCCTAAAATTATTTTTTCGCAATGATGGATACCCAATCCTCCAGCATTAATACTTCTTCAATAATAAAACCTGATTTTTCAAGAGCACTTTTCACAACTTCTTTTTTCGCACCGATGATTCCAGATGTAATAAAGAATCCACCCGGCTTGATAATCGAATATGCATCATCTGTAAATGTCATGATGACTTCAGCTAAAATGTTCGCTACGACAACATCCGCTTCCGTTTGTACCTTTTCTAATAGATTTCCTTGCTCCACTTCCACAATTTTCTCGACATGATTTAGCTGAACATTTTCTTGTGCTGACTTCACAGCTACAGGATCTAAATCGAAAGCATGCACTTTATTTGCACCTAGTAGAGCTGAAGCAATGGATAAAACTCCTGAACCGGTACCAACATCAATGACTACGTCGCCCGCTTTCACCGTTTTTTCAAGAGCCTGTAAACACATGACCGTCGTCGGGTGAGTTCCTGTACCAAAAGCCATGCCAGGATCTAACTCAATTATGATTTCGTCTGAATTTTTTGGATGATAATCTTCCCAAGTAGGTACAATCGTAAATCGCTCTGACACCTTAATTGGATGATAGTATTGTTTCCAAGCAGTCGCCCAGTCTTCTTCGTGAACTTCACAAGTTGTTAATATATTTTCACCGACATTAATATCAAAATTCTTTAAATTTGCGATTGCAAGTTTTATCTCCTCGATAGTTTCCGCTAAGAAGCTGGATGCAGGAAGATAGGCTTTAACGACCACCCCTTGTGCTGGATAATCATCGGGATTTAATTCATAAATTTCTCCATATTGATTTTCACGATTTTTACTAAGTTCTGAAGATTCTTCAATGACAACTCCGCTTGCTCCAGCCTCATGAAAAATATTCGATACCGCTTCCACCGCTTCAGTTGTTGTTAGTACTGATAATTCAGTCCATTTCACTTGCAATCACACTCCACTTTTCTATCATTATTCCTTATTTTGTTTCACCTTTAAAAGTTTTTTTCAATTTATCAAATAATGAACTTCCTTGTTCTTCAGAAATATCACCGCTAATTTCAGCAAATTCCCGCAATAGTTGTTTTTGCCGTTCTGTTAATTTCGTCGGAGTCACAACTTTTACATTCACGTATTGGTGACCTCTTCCATATCCATGAATATTTTTTACACCTTTATCTTTAATTCGGAATTGAGCGCCCGATTGAGTACCTGCTGGAATTTTTAATTTCACTTTTCCATGAATTGTTGGAACTTCAATTTCATCCCCTAAAGCTGCTTGAGGGAACGTAATTTTTAATTCGTAGTAAATATCGTCTCCATCTCGTTCAAAATAAGGATGTTTTCCAACACGAAAGACAATATATAAATCCCCAGGTGGTCCACCATTAATGCCTGGTTCTCCTTGACCAGATACGCGTAATTGTTGACCGTCATCGATTCCTTCTGGGATAGTAATTTTAATTTTTTTCCTTCTTTGTACAGTTCCTTTTCCAGCACAAGTCGAACATTTTTCCACGATTATTTTACCAGTGCCCTGGCAATAGCTACAAGTACGACGGTTGACAATGCGGCCTAATGGAGTATCAATAGCTTGGCTCATTTCCCCAGTACCGTTACACTTATCACATGTTTTTGGTGTTGTACCAGGTTTTGCACCAGAACCGTTGCACGTATCACATTGTTCTTCCCTCGGGATTTCGATTTCTGTTTGTTTACCAAATACTGCATCTTCAAAAGAAATGTTCATACGATATTGTAAATCGTCACCTTTTCGAGGGGCATTCGGATCTCTTCTGCGTCTTGAACCACCAAAGAAAGTATCAAAAATATCTTCGAAACCGCCAAAGCCACCGAAGTCACTAAATCCTCCGCCGCCAAAACCGCCTTGTCCATTGACACCTGCATGGCCAAATTGGTCATATTGTGCTCTTTTTTGATCATCACTTAATACTTCATATGCTTCACTAATTTCTTTAAATTTTTCATCTGCACCAGGTTCTTTATTAAGATCGGGATGATATTTTTTCGATAATTTTCGATATGCCTTTTTTATTTCATCCTTCGTTGCGTTTTTGCTTACGCCAAGGACTTCATAATAGTCGCGTTTCATACCTCACACTCGCTCTCTTTTACATAAGGTCTATTTTATCATATATGCTAAAGATTGAAATGAAGTTTATTTAAACCATGCTAATAAAAGATGAAAAAATTTAACACAGTTTTCTATTTCTATGATGTATCTGCCACAAACGCTACATTAAAAATTGCATTATTTTAATGTAAGCGTGTGCGAAAGATACTTTACCTTATAATGCTATCATTCAGTCTATATCATGGAAAAAGTCAAAGACCAAAAACGGCTTTGACTTTCTTGCTTTCCAATTATTCAATCAACCAATATTGACAATACAAATCGAAAGGCGGTCAACGAAGGAGGGTTTATTTATTAGAACCGCCTTTCGCTTATATCATTGGCAATTTATTATTTATCGTCTTTTACTTCCTCAAAGTCTGCATCTACTACACCGTCATCTTTTTTGTCTTCTCCTTGAGCATTGTTTGCTTGTGCTTGTTGTGCAGCTTGTTGATATACTTTCATCACTAACGGTTGTAAAACACCTTCAAGTTTTTCTTTTGCAGACTTGATATCATCAATTGAACCTTCTTTTAATGCTTTCGTTAACTCTTCTTTTGCATCTGTCACAGATTTCTTTTCATCTTCTGTAATTTGATCGCCTAAATCCGTAATTGTTTTATCAACTTGGAACACTAATTGGTCTGCTTCATTTCGAAGGTCTGCTTCTTCTTTACGCTTTGCATCCGCTTCAGCGTTCTCTTCTGCTTCTTTAATCATGCGTTGAATTTCTTCTTCTGATAAACCAGAGTTCGATTGAATAACAATTTTTTGCTCTTTGCCAGTGCCAAGATCTTTTGCTTTAACAGACACAATACCGTTTTTGTCGATATCAAATGTTACTTCAATTTGTGGTACACCACGTGGAGCTGGTGGAATATCTGTTAATTGGAATCGACCTAATGTTTTGTTATCTGCTGCCATTGGACGTTCTCCTTGTAAAACGTGAATGTCCACAGCTGGTTGGTTATCTGCAGCAGTAGTGAAAATTTGTGATTTTGATGTTGGAATTGTTGTGTTGCGTTCAATTAATTTCGTAAATACTCCACCCATTGTTTCAATACCTAATGAAAGCGGAGTTACGTCCAACAATACGATATCTTTCACGTCACCAGAGATTACGCCACCTTGGATAGCAGCTCCCATCGCTACCACTTCGTCTGGGTTTACCCCTTTATGTGGTTCATGACCTGTTTCACGTTTCACTGCTTCTTGTACAGCAGGAATACGAGTAGAACCACCAACAAGGATTACTTTATCGATATCAGATGCAGAAAGTCCAGCATCAGAAAGTGCTTGACGTACAGGGCCCATTGTGCGTTCTACTAAGTCTTTTGTTAACTCTTCAAATTTCGCACGTGTCAATGACATTTCAAGGTGTAGAGGACCTTCTGGGCCAGCTGTGATGAACGGTAATGAAATTTGTGTAGAAGTAACGCCAGATAAATCTTTTTTCGCTTTTTCAGCAGCATCTTTTAAACGTTGCATTGCCATTTTGTCTTTAGATAAGTCTATGCCATGTTCCTTTTTAAATTCTTCAACTAAATAGTCAATAATTTTTTTGTCAAAATCGTCTCCACCAAGTTTATTATCACCTGCAGTAGCAAGCACTTCGAATACACCATCACCAAGTTCAAGAATGGATACGTCGAATGTACCTCCACCAAGGTCGAATACTAAGATTTTTTGGTCTTCATCTAATTTATCTAAACCATATGCAAGTGCTGCAGCAGTAGGTTCGTTAATGATACGCTCTACTTCAAGACCCGCAATTCGTCCAGCATCTTTTGTCGCCTGACGTTGTGCGTCGTTGAAATAAGCTGGTACTGTAATGACAGCTTTTGTTACTTTTTCTCCTAAATAGTCTTCGGCATAGCTTTTCAAATATTGTAAAATCATTGCAGAGATTTCTTGAGGAGTGTATTCTTTATCCTCAATCTTTACTTTATAATCAGTCCCCATGTGAGACTTAATAGAGAGAATTGTATTTGGGTTTGTTATTGCTTGGCGTTTTGCCACTTCCCCAACTAGACGTTCTCCATTTTTAAAAGCAACAGCAGAAGGTGTTGTACGGTTTCCTTCTGGGTTCGGGATGATTTTAGGTTCTCCACCTTCTAATACAGCCACACAAGAGTTAGTTGTTCCTAAGTCGATACCAATAATTTTACTCATATTGAATTTTGCCTCCTATTTCACACAAATTTCATTCAAATTTCAATTATTCATTTACTGAAACCATGGAAGGTCTTAATACGCGATCTTTCAATTTATAGCCTTTTTGTAATTCCTTCAAGACAATGCCAGATTCTTTTTCTGAATCTGATTCTTGCATTACAGCCTGATGAACATTTGGATCAAATGGTTCACCAACAGCCGGAATCACTTCTAGCCCTTCTTTTTTCGTCGCATCTATGAGGGCATTATAAACCATTTCAATTCCTTTATATAGTGATTGAGCATCTTCTGAAGTAACTTTTACTTGAAGCGCCCTTTCAAAGTTATCAATTATCGGTAATAAATCTGTTAATAAGCTTTGAGCACGATATTTTTCTGCCGCTTGCAGGTCGAGCTGACTACGGCGACGCAAATTTTCAAAATCTGCTCTTAATCTTAAATAACGATTTTCTTCTTCTGCTAATTTTGCTTCTAACTCGGCTACTTTTGTTTTATATTCTTCTACTGAAAGTTCTGCTTGTGAACTTTCATCAGCCGATGTATCTTCCTCTACATTCACGACTTCCTCGCCTATTGTTTCTTCTGAATTCGAGAAAGTTGCTTCTTCTTTGAATGTTTGTTTTGTTTCACCGTTTTCAACTGCTTCTTCTAGTTGGTGTTTGTTTTCTGTTGTTTCGGACACTGATAATCCTCCTTACTGTCCATCATTCAATTTTTCCGAAAAAGTTCTTGATAATCCTCTTCTTACAATGTCAAGTAACGTCACGACCCGCTTATAGTCCATTCGCGTTGGCCCGATAATGGCAATGGCTCCGCTCTGCTCTTCACCAGCAGTATAGGAAGCGGTAATTACACTGCAGTTTTCGACTGCAATATGATTGTTTTCAGAACCGATTCGAATCGTAATGCCCTGTTTCACTGGCTGAAACAGTGAAATTACTTGGTTTTTCTTATCCATTAATTCCATCAACTGGCGGACTTTATTTAAATCATGAAATTCCGGCTGATTCAGCATATTTGTTTTTCCGCCAAAGTAAATTTTACTATCATTTTCCACAGATGCAACTTTTATTAACGAAAGAATGAGGGAATCAGCCATATGAACATGTTGTTTTAATACTTCATATGTTTCTTTTTCTAATTTACTTTGCAAATGAATTAACGGCACACCAATTAACCTTTCATTAAGAATGTTAACTGTTTTTTCAATATCGGAAGCATCAAAACCTTCAGGTAATGCTATAACTTGGTTTTCTACATGACCCATATCTGTTACGATAATCGCAACAGCTGTTTGTTTTGAAAGAGGTATAATTTGAAAGCGTTTAACCCGATGATCCGTTACATTTGGACCAAGTAGAATCGCTGTATAAGATGTTAATTCGGATAAAATGCTTGCTGATTCACGTATGATTTGTTCAATTTCAACCTTTTGTTTTTCAAAAATGGATTGTATTAAATTTATTTCATGAACAGACATACGTTTCGGTTGCAGTAGGTGATCTACGTAATAACGATATCCTTTTTCTGAAGGAATACGTCCAGAAGAAACATGTGTCTTTTCTAAATACCCAAGCTCCTCTAAATCTGCCATTTCATTTCGAATTGTGGCAGGTGAGTAATTAATTCCTTTTTTCTTGGAAATTTGACGTGATCCAACAGGCTGAGCTGATATCACAAAATCATCAACGATTACTTGCAATATTTGTAATTGACGATCAGTTAACATTGAAACCACCTCTGTTAGCACTCATAAAAAGAGAGTGCTAATACTATAATTAAATTAACAAAACTATGAATTAGTGTCAACGAAATAACCTACTCGTACAATAAAAATTGTTGAAACACTTCATTTCCTAAAAAGCGACCTTTTCTTGTTAGTTTTACTCGACCTTCCTCTTCCATCACTAACCCTTCATCCATCAGTTTGCTTATAATCTCACCATATTTTTCATTTAATGAAAATCCTATTTTCTTTTCAAACTGGTGGTACGAAACTCCTTCATTTTTTCGTAATCCGAGAAACATTTCTTCTTCACATTTTTCGTTAATCGAAACTTGATGGCGATGAAGAGTTGGCAGCTGTCCCATATGGATGGATTGTAAATATTTTTTGATAGGTCCATAATTGGAGTAGCGAATGCCATTCATATACCCATGGGCACCAGCACCGAAGCCTGCATATTCATCGTTATCCCAATAAATTTTATTGTGAAGCGATTGAAAACCTTCTTTTGCAAAATTACTAATTTCGTATTGAGAAAGGCCGCTATCCTCCATACGCTCCATCAACAAATCATACATTTTCGCTTCCTGTTCTTCAGGTGGCAAATGCAACATTCCTTTTGAAAACTGAATGTAAAAAATAGTCTTTGGTTCCACAATTAATGAATATGCAGAATAATGGGGCAAGTTTAGTAGAAGAGCTTTTTCTAAAGTATCTTCCCACAGTTCAATTGACTGTCCAGGTAGCCCGTACATTAAATCAATGTTAATGTTCTGAAAACCAACAGCAATCGCATTGTCAATTGCTTTATAAACATCATCATTGGTATGTGTTCTCCCCAGTTTTTGAAGAAGTTGTTGGTCAAATGATTGAACCCCTAAACTTAAACGGTTGACCCCACCATTTTTCAATGCTCTTAATTTTTCTATTGTTAATTCATCTGGATTAGCTTCAGCAGTGAATTCTATTACATCGATGTTTAAATGTTTTGCAATTAATTCTAGCAAACGGCTGATTTGATTGGGAGATAATGCTGTTGGTGTACCTCCACCTAAGTAGATTGTTTCTATATTTTCAAATTGCTCCGGCATATTATTTACAGCCATTGCAATCTCTTTCCCAACTGCTTCAATATATTCATCTACTGGCTGATTGTGAAAAAACACTTTATTAAAATCACAGTAATTGCATATTTGATGACAGAAAGGAATATGGATGTAAACTCCTCGAACCATTCTATCCCTTCTTTCTTTAACACTATTTATCTTACTATTGTACCGTTTCAATCATAAAATTCAATGTAACAAATAAAAAGCCACCCGATTATCGAATGGCTTTTCCAAATTTTTGTTTAACTTAGTTCTTTTCGTCATCCATTTTTAATACTGCCATGAATGCTTCTTGCGGAATCTCAACAGATCCTACTTGCTTCATGCGCTTCTTACCTTCTTTTTGCTTCTCAAGGAGTTTACGTTTTCTGGAAATGTCTCCTCCATAACATTTCGCTAACACATTTTTACGTATTGCTTTAATTGTAGAGCGGGCAATAATTTTTGTTCCAATAGCCGCCTGTACAGGTACTTCGAATTGTTGACGCGGAATAATATCTTTTAATTTTTCAACAATGACTTTTCCTCTTTCGTACGCAAAATCACGATGTACAATGAAGCTTAATGCGTCGACTTGATCACCATTGATTAAAATATCCATTTTCACAAGTTTCGAAGGTTTATAACCAATTAACTCATAATCGAATGAAGCATAACCTTTTGTATTCGATTTTAAGTGATCGAAGAAATCATAAACGATTTCTGAAAGTGGCATTTCATAAAAGATGCTCACTCGTGTTGAATCAATGTAATCCATGTTGATAAATGTGCCACGCTTTTTTTGGCATAATTCCATTACCGCACCAACATAATCGTTTGGCACCATAATGGTTGCTTTGACATATGGTTCTAACACTTGGTTTATTTTTTGTGGTGCTGGCATCATGGAAGGGTTATCCACACTAACTTTTGAACCATCCGTTAATTCCACTTCATAAATAACAGATGGAGCTGTCGTAATAAGGTCAAGCTGGAACTCTCTTTCTAAGCGTTCTTGCACAATTTCCATATGCAATAAACCTAAGAAACCACAGCGGAACCCAAAACCTAATGCTTGAGATGTCTCAGGTTCAAATTGTAATGCAGAATCATTTAGTGCAAGCTTTTCTAATGCGTCTCGTAAATCGTTGTATTTTGCTGTATCGATTGGATAAAGGCCGCAAAATACCATTGGATTTAGCTTTCGATAACCTGGCAAAGGTTCTTTCGCCGGACGATCCGCATGGGTGATTGTATCCCCCACATTCGTGTCATGAATATTCTTAATTGAAGCAGTAATGTAACCTACATCACCAACCGTCAACTCTTCAACAGGAGTCACTCTCGGCGTATGTACACCTACTTCTACCACTTCATATTCCGCATTTGTTGCCATAAATCGAATTTTATCTCCAGGTTTTACTGTTCCGTTTACGATTCTTACAGAAACAATAACACCTTTATAAGCATCATATAATGAGTCGAAGATTAATGCTTGCAGAGGTG
This sequence comes from Ureibacillus sp. FSL W8-0352, assembly GCF_038004345.1. Taxonomy (NCBI): domain Bacteria; kingdom Bacillati; phylum Bacillota; class Bacilli; order Caryophanales; family Caryophanaceae; genus Ureibacillus; species Ureibacillus sp. FSL W8-0352. Next base: position 897,619 of record NZ_JBBOQT010000001.1, read on the forward strand.
CATCTGGATCTCCTGATGGAGCAGGTACTTTTTCAACAATTTGCTCCAAAAGCTCATCAATACCGATGCCTGCTTTTGCACTCGCTAACACCGCATCTTCCGCATCGAGACCAATCACATCTTCAATTTCATTGCGAACTCTTTCTGGATCAGCTGCAGGTAAATCGATTTTATTTATTACCGGCAATATTTCTAAATCATTATCCAACGCTAAATAAACGTTTGCTAGTGTTTGCGCTTCAATTCCTTGCGCAGCATCCACAACTAAAATAGCTCCTTCACATGCAGCTAAACTTCTTGACACTTCATAAGTAAAATCGACGTGTCCTGGAGTGTCGATTAAATGGAAGATATAAATTTCCCCATCTTTTGCTTGATACTTTAGCTGAACAGCGTTTAATTTAATTGTAATTCCACGTTCTCGTTCTATGTCCATCGAATCTAGTAGCTGTTCTTTCATTTCTCGCTCTGTTAAAGCTTTCGTTTTCTCCAAAATGCGATCCGCTAATGTAGATTTTCCATGGTCAATATGAGCTATTATTGAAAAGTTTCTAATGCGTTCTTGTCGTTTTAAGCGTTCTTCACGATTCATATTTCCACTCCTAACAAATGCCTCCATGCGATTTGAATCTAACCAAAGTCATTTGGTTTTCGCAGGAGGCTTTTCACCTTTCACTATATACTGCTATTTTGTGTTGTTTTTCAACATGATTTTACAAAGTTACAATAAACTAAGTTGAATTATACTATGAAGTATGGCGTAAGCACAATAATAAACAAGATAAGCAAATAAAGGGAATCTTTATTCTTATTCTATAAAATAATCATAATTGCCTTGTGAAAATAAAAAATAGCGTTTAAAAGTCATTCTCTTAAACGCTACTTGAAAATATAAATTTATTGTTTTGCAATACTATTCGCCACCGCTTGCGCCATTACGGCAACAGTACGATAAACTTCATCTTCTGTATTATCAATGCCACCAATCTCCACTAATATCATTTCTTTTGCCAAATCTTGATTATATACCCCATCCACACCGCTGCCTTTTTTCTCAATAATACCTCTTGAAATATTTGGTATAATTTGATTCATTGAATCACTTAAGGCTTGAGCAAGCGTTTTATTAGATTTATAATTTGGATTTTCTGCACCAATAACAAAAGCTACTTTCGCATAGGAAACATTTTTATGAACAATCGTTGTTTTATTTCGAGAAGTAGAATCTCGATGAATATCCAAAATCAAATCATAATGATTTGATTTTAATTCTTCGGCAATATATGGCCTAGCTGTTTTATAAGCCTCATGAAAAGCTTTGCCATTCTGCTTCATGACATTCATTACATCTACATCAAGAGTTGTCGCAGAAATTCCATTTAACCGAAAATAATCTTCAAACAAACTTTGCATGGAAAATAAATTTGAATGATCATCGTATACAGCGACCATTCCCTTTTCATTCTCCACGAAAGGCTTATACGTTTCATGGGAATGGGTAAACACGAGCAACACTTTAAAAGGATCTTTTGGAGGCACAACATCAGATACTACTAAATCATTCGATGCATAGACTATCTTTTCTTCTGGTGTGGCAGGAACAAATTTCTCGTTGTTTGGAAAAGGTAATAGTCCTGTAATGATTGGTAACAAGAAAAAGAAAAGCAATAACAGTACAAATCCTTGAATTTTTTTAATCATAGCATCCTCTCCTTCCACTACGATATGGAAGAAAGAGAATTTTTAGAACTAGTTCAATCTATCTTCTACCCAATTAAATAAACCATTGCTAATCAATACCGAATACTTCGTCATCCAAATGTCGACTTCTTTCGGCGTAACAATAAGTCTTTGCGAACCAGATAACAATACTTCCTCAAATAGTTGCCTTCGTTCAGCCTTTGACCAAGTCGACCATTCTCCAAAAATCGGTCGAACAACATTTAAATCGACATCTGAATTTGAATCCGATGTCCAAGATGTGACAGAAAGTTTGCCAGAAGGCTTGTCTTTCTCTTGAATTTTTGTCGCAATGGAACGAAATACCTTATCTACCGCATCGGCAATAATAACCGTAGCATCAACGACCGTTGGAACACCGATTGCGGTTACAGGAATACCTAACACTTCTTTTGATATTTCTGCCCGCTGATTTCCGACACCTGACCCTGGATGAATTCCGGTATTAGTTATTTGGATTGTTTTACATAATCTAGCTGTTCCTCTCGTTGCTAAAGCATCGATGGCAATAACTAAATCGGGTTGAATTTTTTCTGCTAATGCAAGTACAAAATCACTCGTTTCAAACCCCGTCTGCCCAGTTACACCCGGAGCATATAAAATAAATTGTTCATTATGTTCTTCTAACTGTCTTGATTGCATTGCATCAATAGTAAACGGGCCTATCGCATCAGGTGTGATTGTCTTATTGCCGAGTCCAATTACTAATATTTTACTCTTCTTTGTTAACTTAATATTTTGATGAATTTCATCGATATATTTAACAAATGCTTTTTCCAACTGCTTCATACCATCGTGATCGTCAATATTCAATGTTGGAACAGTTAAGGTAAAATATTGCCCTTCTTTTTTTCCAATCTCTTTAGCTCCTTCTTGATTGACGGTCACCTTTGTCACTTTTACTCGATTTTCGTAAAATTCTTCAAATTTGACGCCTTCTGTCTCATCTAGTTTCTCTTTTTGTTGTTTCGTTTGATGTTGAACAACCTCTTCTGTTTCATCAATTAAATCGGTTCTATTCCAGATAATTTCTTGCATTTTTATCACCTCTTCTCTATCATGTTCAATCTGTCAAGTAAATATTCTTTGCATTTATGTATTGCAAATATAGATTACCTTTTGTATAATGTTTTTTGTTGTATTGACAAATGATATTTTTGAAAAATTGTCATCTCGTATTTCAACTAGGAGGTGAAAAAATGCCAAATATTAAATCAGCAATTAAACGTGTAAAAACTACGAAAAAAGCAAACGTTGCAAACGCTCAAGCTAAATCAGCAATGCGTACTGCTGTTAAAAAAGCTGAACAAGCAATCGCAAGCGGTGCTGAAAACGCTCAAGAATTAGTGATTCAAGCTACAAGAGCTCTTGATAAAGGAGTAAGCAAAGGAATCATTCATAAAAATGCTGCAAGCCGTAAAAAATCACGCCTTGCTAAAAAATTAGCTCAAGCTAACTAAACTAAAAAGATCAATTGTTTTAATAACAATTGATCTTTTTTCGTCCAAACTTAATTTATGAAAACACTTAGGCTGTATAAAAAGCATAGCACTTTTTACACAGCCTTTTTTGGATTCTTATTATGAATGCAAATTTATAAACTTTTTAATAAAAACATTTCCAAATATCTTTCCCGGTTTCCTCCAGTTGTTTTTAATAGGATATCAATTTCAGCAAGTTCATTTAGCGCCTTCAATAACCGCTCTTCACTTGGACGATCCCTTTTTTCTAGCATTAATTTTACTCTGTAAGGATGAATCTTCAATTGTTTCGAAATTTGTGTCGGAGGATAACCTTTCTTATGTAAATAGTAAACGTTATTCATCGTCCGTATATTGTTTGCTAATAAACCAACTAATTTTATGGGTTCTTCCTTTTGACGCAACAAGTCATGATAAATTCGAAGCGCTTCTGAAACGTTATGAGCAAGGTAAGCATTTAACATTTTAAACGCATCGTGTTCAAGGGTTTTTGCTACGAGATTTTCCACTAAATCACTTGTAATCATTTTATCTTCGCCTAAATAGAGAACAAGCTTTTCAATCTCCCTTTGAAGCTGATTCATATTTTCTCCAACCATTTCAACCAGCTTGTCTATAGCTTCGTCTTCAATTTTTTTCTCAAAGCTCGCAACCTCACTTTGAATCCAAACAGCTAAATCTTTTTCCCCTAGCGCTTCTGCATGAAGCATGACGGATAATTCCTTCATCAACTTTGTGATTTTTTTTCGTTCATCCAATTTTTCATATGGCGCTGTAAAGATTGTTACTGCAAAATCGGAAGGATGATTTAACCAGTTTTCTAGTCGCTTGACGTCATGCTCAACTTTTTCCGAACCTTTTTCGGCAGCTTTTAAAAAGGTTGCATTTTTCGCAATGATTAATTTACGATCTGATAAAAATGGATATGTATCCGCTTCATCTATGACAAAGTCGACCGGTGACTCTTCCAAGTCAAAAATCGTCATCTCCACTTCCTCGTGAACACTCAAGGCTTTTTTTATGCGTTCAATTGTTTCATCTATAAAGTAAGTTTCTTCGCCATAAATACAATATACTGGAGCGATTTTTCCATTTGCTATTTCTTTCCATGCTTTCGTAAACATTTCGTAAACCTCCAAACAATTCGTATCCATTAGTATACACGAATTATGAGAAGAACTGTATTTTTTGTATAAAATGTGTCAAAATAAAATAGAAATCAAAAAGAAATTCAATAATCTCTTATAGCTTTTTACTATCTATTGACTTATAATGGACTTTGAGTAGGAGGTTATCATATGGCAAATCATAATGAAAATTTCGTTACACATAACCCATTCGAAGGTGATAATGCTTCTTGCAAACGTAATGAAGCTATTGATGGTGCGGTTGGTTTCACGGTATCATTCTTATTTTTCACATTAATGTTCATTATTGCCGTAGTTATTGATGCTGTCGCTTAATATTTAATAGAGTGTAGACAAGGTTTCTCCCTTTGTCTACACTCTATTTTTCTTTTCAGTCAATAGTTGTTGTCACGGTTCTTATTTTCATTTCATGCGCTTTTGCGATAATTTCAATCGTCCCAACTTCCCCTGTCGTAAATGTTTTTAATCCCATTCGTTGAAATCGTTCTACAACTTCTTTATGAGGATGTCCAAATCGATTATTTTCTCCTGCACAAAAAATCGTGATTGCAGGCTGTAATTGTCGAATAAATTCTTCACTGCTGGAGGTCTTACTACCATGATGGCCTGCCTTCAATAAATCGATGGATGATAAAGTAGGATATATTGAAAGCAGCTTTTGTTCTCCCTCCTTTTCTAAATCCCCAGTAAACAATGCATGAAAATGACCTTGTTGAACATATAAAACGAGCGAACCATTATTCCCTTCATAATCCGTATCAAAAGGCCAAAGATATTGAAAAATCACTTCTCCATCACGCCATGCATTTCCAGCCATTTGTTCCTTAATAGGAACTTTTTGAATCTTTGCCTCAACCATTAAATCATTCATAACTGGCTTTTTCAAAGAAGAAGGCGTTACATGTATTTCTCGAACGCGAATCTCTTTTAATATTTCTTCAGCTCCTTCCACATGATCACTATCAGCATGTGTTAATATAAGCGTATCAATGCTTGAAATTCCCTTTCCTTTCAAATACGGAACGACTACTTGTCTTCCCACTTCATATCGAGTACCTTCTTTCCACTCCTCCTGTTGAAATCGTAAAACCCCTCCTGTATCAATCATGTACACTTTTTTTCGAAAAGGAAGTTCGATGACGATACAATCGCCTTGTCCAACATCCACAAAGGAAATAATTAAATGAGGGTTTATTTTTCCTTTAAAATGTAGTAGAAATACAGGAATTAGTAATACCAACACGATATATCGGATTTTTGCTCGACAATCGATGAAGTATAATGCCATCAACACACTGACATAAGCCAGTATCATCAAAAATAAGGAAGGTTTGCCTGGCACCCACATTTGGTAAGGCACAGATTGTAGTACGAAAGTAAATTTTGTTATGAGAAGCCGAAATGGTTCATACACTGTAAAAAATAGATTGGATAAAGGAATTGGAATAAATGAAAGGATTAATAAAACAATATTGATTGGCAAAATAAGAAAGGAAAACAGAGGCACATAAAATAGATTGACGATAAACGAGGAGATACTTAGTTCATAAAAATGATATAGCAATAGGGGATAAACGATTAACTGGCAAACAAAAGTAATGAAAAACGATTTTAACCACCAAGAATTAATCGAATGCAAAAATCTACTAGAATAAATTAAACTAGCTGTAGCTAAATAAGATAGTTGAAAGCCAACTTGATAGATGACCCATGGCTCAATCAACACAAAACCGATAAAACTGATGGAAAGAGCATCATCTATTGCAAGGCGACGTTTGTATCGTGAAATGATGATCAACTCCAGAACAGTTACTGCCCGCCAAACGGAAGGAGCTCCACCTGCTACAATCGCATAAATTGGCAATAGAATTATTAGAAGAATGGTCGCAATCTCTTGCCTTATACGCAAACGAATCAGCCCTTCATAAATAATGAAAGCAAAAATTGCAATGTGCAATCCCGAAATGGCGAACAAATGAGTAATACCTAATTTTTGATAAGCCCTCGTTGTTTCATCATCCACATCATCTTGTAAACCGATTAGTAAAGCTTTTGCTTCAGGAGCAAGAGATGTTGGAAACGTCTTTTCAATATGTTTTTTCAAATGAAAACGCATAACACGAATTTTTTGATGGAAAGATGATTTCGTGTCAATATATTGAAGCCTATGAATTTCGAAGATACCTGTCGCACCTTTACTTTTTAAATACTTTTTCATATTAAAACTATAGGGATGTTGGGGTCTATTAGGTTCCACCATTTCCCCTTCAACTAAGAATCCCTTTCCTTCTAAAGGCATCGATTCGAAAATATGTTTTTCTTCTTCAGAGCTGAGTTTATATGTCACATAGACTTTCCTACCATTTTCATCTTTCATCAACCCTTTTATCTTATCGCCATTTACTTTATATTCATGCGTCCACGTATAGATACCCGTCAAGATGATAGGCTTTTCTATTTCTTTTAATTGGGTAGAGAAATAGAGAAAAATACTAATACTACAAAATAAAAGTATAGTAATTTGCACTGGATGAAACTTTATCAAATAAGCATGCAAAACTAGCGGTATAAGTAACAATAAAAGCCATGTGGTCTCATGCGCACTGAGGGAGGCAATGAGCACCGACAAGGCATAGTAAATCCACTTATGTTGAAATATCAAATAACTCCTTCACCTTCTCTTCATATAAGGATAATTCTTCTTTATCGGCGCCACTTTGTCGTAACTTCTCCAACAAATCTAAAACTATTTGATATTTCTCGTCTTTTAAAAAGTCAATTTTTGATTTATTAAACGGCACATGAACAACATTTACTCCGGCTTTATTTAATATTTCGATAGCATAGGGATCATTTTTATAATCACTAGCATAGTAAACATTTTTAATGCCAGATTGGATGATTGCTTTAGTGCATTGCAAACAAGGAAAATGAGTGATATATATATCTGCTCCATTTGTTGAAATACCGTATTTTGCACATTGTAATAGAGCGTTAATTTCTGCATGGATTGTGCGCACACAATGGTTATCTCTTATATAACAACCTTCATCAATACAATGTTCATCACCTGATATGGAGCCGTTGTAACCTCCCGCAATGATTCGTTTATCCCGCACAATCGTAGCACCAACGCTCAAACGTGGACATGTGCTTCGTAAAGCCAATAAATGACTTTGAGCCATAAAATACTGATCCCAAGTAATGCGCTCCATATGATTACCTCCAAATGATTTCTATTTACTAGTATAGAAGAAAATAATTAAATATTAGTTATATCGTGATAAAATCCTTCAATTTTTCAAAGGTTTTTTCACCGATGCCAGAAACACTTTTTAAATCCTCGATTTTTTTAAACGGTCCATGTTCTTCACGATACTGGATGATTGCCTGAGCTTTTGAAGGACCGATTCCTGGCAAAGTTATTAATTTGGACTCATCGGCGGTGTTAATGTTTACTAACGACTCTTTCTTGCTTGATGAATGGCTTTGTTGAAGAGCTTGTCCTAACGGTTGGTATTCTTCATCCCGAAGAAGTTCACCTTTTTTTGGTATATAAATAACCATCTCATCTTGCAATTTTTGTGCATGATTAATATAGTTTGAATCAGCTTCTTCTGCATAACCGCCCGCTAATTGAATGGCATCGATAATTCGATCTTCTGTTGTTAATTCATATACGCCGGGAAATTTTACAGCCCCTTTTACATCAACAATGACTTTTGTAGAAGTGGATTCTTCCGATTGAAGGGTTTCCATATCATCGAAAATTTGTGGTTGAGGAATGGTTGAAACGAGTTCAGCGTCATCCGAACTGTCTTGCTGAAGTAAATAGATAGCAATGAATAGGCAAAGGATTCCAGGTGCTACAAGCATTTTTCCATACTTCTTTAAGAAATCGTGGAAAATCATAGAGCACCCCTTCTAGAAGGTAAATCATATGGAGTCACCTTTATCATACTCGATTTACCTTCTAAAGAAAAGATGTCATTTCACTGCACGAATAAAAATACGTTCACTCGTGTTGGTAGGTGATTGGTCTTCCCAATCAGCAGTTATAAATATTTGTGAAAAACCAACTTCCTTTAACCAATTTTCATAAGTTTCAATTGAAAAGGTTCTCTGATAATGTTGTTCATCAAAACGCTCATAAAGATTCGTTAAATCTTCCATTACAAAAAATGTGATGTCATGAACAACAGAATGCTCTTCTTCCCCTTTTTCTGTATACCAGATATAGAAAATATCGCCGTCATCATACGTAAAAGGGCTTTGTAAAAAGATTTCATCCATTTTATAAATGGAATGGACATCAAAAAATAGTTGACCTCCCACACGTAAAGTTGAATATACTCTTTTGAACGTTTCTTTCACTTGTTTTTCACTTTGTAAGTAATTGATTGAATCAATGGGAATGACAACAACATCTATATTTGAAAAGCCCTCTAAATCATCCATTGACATTTGGTAAAACGGTATCGTCAAATCCTCTTTTTGGGACCGTTCTTGAGCAATTGTAAGCATTGATTCAGATAAATCAATGCCACTAACTTGATAACCCGCTTTACTAAACAGTATCGATAATGTACCAGTCCCGCATCCGACATCTAATAATGTGGGATAATTGGAACTTGGTGCAAAGGCAGTAACCCACTTAACATACTGATCATATGGGATGTCTTCCATGAGAACATCGTACACTTCGGCAAAACGTTCGTAACTATTCACTGACACTCGGCACTTCGATTTGTGGTGCATCTCCCCATAATCGTTCTAAATTATAGAATTGTCGTTCTTCCTTATTGAATACATGAACGACCATATCACCTAAATCGATTAAAATCCAACGAGCAGAATCGTATCCTTCCATTCTTCTAACATCAAAGCCATTTTCTTCAGCTTTTTCCTTCACTTCTCTAGCAATCGCTTGAATTTGACGGTCTGAATTTCCATGACAAATAATAAAATAATCTGCCAGTAATGAAATGTTTTTCATATTTAAAATGACGATATCTTCTGCACGCTTATCGTCTAATGCTTTATAAACTACTTGCAACAAATCTACCATTGAGTCACAATTCCTCTCCTTTTTGTATTTACTATCTATTTTTTCGAATTGTCAAAAAAGCTAAACAAATTATTTATAATAATGATTATAACATTCGATGGAATCAGGGAAAATCGGCTGCTTTGTATGAACTAAAAAGGCAATGGAATGACGAATACATGCACACATCGCTTGATTTAAATCTTGTTGTGCTTTATTTCTTAACTTTTCTACTCCATCAAATGATCGATTCGGTTCAATCATATCGGCAATATAAATAATTTTCTCCAATTTCGACATGCCTGCTCTACCTGTCGTATGGAAACGAATGGCATTTAAAATATCTTCATTGGATATATGAAATTCATGTTCGGCAATCCAAGCACCTACAGGACCATGTAAAATTTCTGGCCCCCAATCCAACAATCTTGTATCCAGACCGTGTTCCTTTACGATATTTTTCATCCAATCTTCATCCGCATATTTCGCAACATCATGCAAAATGGCAGCTGTTTCTGCTGCTTTCACATCTGCTCCATATAGTTCAGCTAATTGAATTGCCGTTTCCATTACTCCTATTGTATGAATATAGCGCTTTTCTGGCATTCGAGATTTAATTCGATTCAATAATTCACTTCGCTCCATAAAGTCCTTCCTTTCGAATATAAGCTTCCACTTCCGGTGGTAATAGAAATCTTAATGTTCCACCTGTGGCAAACCGTTCACGTATTAATGTGGAAGATAAAGCTATATCTGGAGCTTCTACCATAATAATGTTATAAGGTGACTCCGACTTGGCACCAGGGCGCTTAATACCAACAAACTGAACAATTTTTACGAGTTCATCGATATGATGCCAAGTGTGGAGGGTATCAATCATATCTCCACCAATAATAAAATAAAACTCGACATCCGGCTCTCTTTCTCTTAATGCCACCATCGTGTCATAAGTATAAGAAACTCCACCACGTTCCAGTTCAATCGTTTCCACCGTAAATTCTTTATAAGGTTTTATTAGTAATTGCACCATTTGCAGGCGATTTTCATTAGTTGATTCGTCTTCCTTTTTTTTATGTGGAGCAATTGCGTTTGGCATAAAGCGGACTTCATCAAGTTGTAAGGCATGATACACTTCATTTGCCATGATTAAATGTCCGATATGTGGAGGATTAAAAGTTCCTCCTAATATGCCGACTTTTTTCATTAAAGAACACCTGACTTTAAAATTTATTTAGGTAATTGAATTCTTTTATTTTTCTTTGAAGGTTTATATAACACAACTGTAAGACCAATTAATTGTACAAGTTCAGAACTTGTTCCCGAAGCCAATGTTTCTGCTACATCGTGTTTATCTTCTTCACAATTATCTAGAATGCGAACTTTAATAAGCTCTCTAGCTTCAAGAGCATCTTCTATTTGGCGAAGCATTTGTTCATTCACTCCGCCCTTCCCTACTTGAAAGATCGGATTTAAATGGTGGGCTTCTGCCCGCAAAAATCTTTTTTGTTTACCTGTAAGCATAGGTTCCTCCTAGTAATCTATTTTAATTGCTCTATTAATTTCTCCATCATTTTTTCGGTGTTTGGATATTGACCTAGCCAATGGTTAAATGCGATTGCTCCCTGATGAATAAACATTCCTAGCCCAGTTACAATCTTTGCTTGTCGTTTTTCAGCTTCTAACAGGAAAGGCGTCATTAACGGATTATACACAATATCGGCAACAATTGTTCCCTCTTGTAATCGATCCAATGAAATTGGGAGCTTGTTTTCTCCAGTTGAAAGCCCTAGAGAAGTTGCTTGAATAATAATACCATATTGATCTAATTGTTTTTCTGCTTGTTCAAGAGAAAGAGCAATCCCTTCACCGAGTTCTTGGATGATTGCTTCTGCTTTTGAAACAGTGCGATTGGCAATATGGATTTGTTCATAACCATATTGCTGCAACGCAAAAGCAATTCCCCTGCTTGCTCCTCCAGCTCCAATCATAAGCACTTTCTTCTCTTTGTTCTTTCCGACCGCCTCTTCTAAAGCATGTACAAAACCAGCACCATCGGTATTATAACCTTTTAATGAGCCATCATTTTGTCTAACAACTGTGTTGACTGCCCCCATCTTTTGAGCAATCGGATCGATGTCATCTAATAAAGGTATAATGGATTCCTTATGGGGAATTGTCACGTTCCATCCACTAGCACCTAGCAATTTTAAAGCAGCAACGGCTTCCTCCAATTGTTCGCTTTTCACGTGGATTGGAATGTAAGTCGCATCAATTCCCATTTCATGGAACCACGTATTATGCATGAACGGCGATTTTGAATGAGCGATCGGATCACCAATAACAGCAAACCATTTCTTCATTACCTAACCCTCTTCCAATACTTAAATTAAAGAAGAACGTATAAATACTTCTACACCTTTAGGCGCATGACAAGCAACGACAACATTTGGTTGTTGCACTGTAATCCACCCTAGCCCGGAAATGACGATATCTGTTTTACCTTCTTTTATCGAAAACTCGTGACGAACCATTGGAGGTAATTGGTTGATATACTCTTCCGAAGGCGGAGATAATAACTTGCCTCGGTGTTCATCATATAATGCATCGGCTTTTTCCAATTTCGTACGATGGATTGGAAGTTCGTTTGATACATACACAGTAAACGAGTTGCGATTACCTTTAATAAAATCAAATCGAGCTAGTCCACCGATAAATAATGTCTGTTCAGCATTTAATTGATACACTTTTGGCTTAATTTCCTTCTTCGGTGTAATATACTTTAATTCACTTTCATGAATATGATGAGCCATTTGGTGATGATTGATAATACCGGGCGTATCGTAAATTGCTTTTCCATCTTCCATTGGAATTTCAATCATATCTAGAGTTGTTCCAGGGAAATGAGATGTTGTAATTAAATTCCCTTCTCCAGTAGCGCGTTTGATAATGCGATTAATAAATGTAGACTTTCCTACATTGGTACAACCGACTACGAATACATCTTTTCCTTCACGATATTGATCGATTGTTTCAATGACTTCATCCATTCCGTGTCCTTTATGGGCACTTACTAGTTTTACCTCGACAGGATGTAATCCAAATTCTCGTGAAGCTCTCTTTAGCCAACGTACCACTTTTTCTCGTTTCACAGATTTCGGTAACAAATCCGATTTATTTGCTACTAGTAATACTGGATTATTTCCAACAAATCGATGAATACCTGGAATGAAGCTTCCATTAAAATCAAAGATATCTACAATTTTTACAATCAGTCCATCATGATTTCCTAAGCCATTTAATATTCTTAAAAAATCATCATCAGTTAATCGTACCGGTTGAATCTCGTTATAGTTTTTTAATCGAAAACATCTTTGGCAAATTACTGTTTCTTTTTCTAACGTTTTTGGCGGCGCATAGCCTGTTTCTTCTGGATTTTCCGTTTGAATTTTTACACCGCAGCCAATACAAGTTGGCATTTCTGTCATTATTGTTCCTCCCACATCGTAATTCCTTTTCTTTTTAATACTTTGAATAAGCGTCTTTCAACAAAACGGTTAAAGCGCGTAACAAAGCCATCCGACTCCGCTACAGGTCGAACTAAAAAAGTATAAAGTTGCAATCGTTTTGCACCTAAAATATCGGTAAGCAACTGATCGCCTACCATTGCCACTTCATTTCTATTTAATTGCAATTTATGAAGAGCAGCTTTATAAGCTTGTCCAAGCGGTTTTTTTGCACGATAAATATACGGTATTTTCAATGGTTCTGCAAACCGTTTTACTCTTTCTTCGTTGTTATTGGAAGCAATGATGATTTGGATACCTGCTTCTTGCATCAATCTCATCCATTCTGCAATTTCTTTCGTCGCGTCCTTTCGATTCCATTCGATTAATGTATTATCCAAATCGGTGATTATACCTCGAATTCCAAGTGATTTTAATTTTTCTGGAGTAATTTCAAACACTGATGCAACAAATTCATTTGGTAAAAATAACTTGTACAAAATCTTTTCCCCTCTTACAAAAATTTATTTCCCATTATAGCATATCCTTCAATTTGAAACCTATGTAGCACGAACATAACGATGGAACTCAATGCTACTCACATAATACTACAACAATTGAAACATTTACTAAACTATCAAATGTTAAACAGTTCTTTCAAGCCTTTTCTTATGAATTTTACTTTTTTCTACAGAATAAGCGTCGTTACGCATTTTTTCATACTTCAATTCATATAATGTCGAAAAAAGCGGAAAGGATGACCTCCTTGAGCGGAATATTGGCATCACTGATTCAGCTTTGGTTAGATATTCCCGCATTTCTAGGATACCTTAAAGGTCAGGCATTTCATAAACCATTCACATCAGAAGAAGAAGCAAAAGCGATTGAACGATTTTTAGCGGGCGATGAGCAAGCGCGACTTGATTTAATTGAACGAAATATGCGGCTTGTTGCCCATGTGGTCAAAAAGTTCCATCCCCCACACGAACAATTAGACGATTATATTTCAATTGGAACAATCGGGTTAATGAAAGCTGTGAGCAGTTTTACACCAGATAAAAAAACTCGTCTCGCAACATATGCAGCCCGTTGCATTGAAAATGAAATACTCATGCACCTTCGAGCACAAAAAAAAGTGCAAAAAGATGTATCTTTGTTTGAACCTATTGGGGTGGATAAAGAGGGACAATCTTTGCAAATACGAGACATCTTACAACTAGATGAAAAACCTGCAATCGAAAAAATCGAACAAAAAGAAAATTTCGAACAATTGTATACGTATCTCAATACATTGGATACGAGAGAGTTGGAAATTATAATTTACCGTTACGGATTAAATAATGAAGAACCTTTGACTCAAAAAGAAATTGCAAAAAAATTAAACATATCCCGAAGTTATGTATCTCGAATTGAAAAAAGAGCTCTTGTGAAATTGTACCAACAATTTAAACATAATCAAAATGAAAGAGAACGGGAAAAAAAGTAAAACAATGAGGGGCTGTCCAGAAAGTCGAACACTTTCTGAACAGCCTTACTTCTTATAGTAATTTTCTCTTAAAAACTTTGCTCCCGCGGTGTCACAAAACGCGCCTCCTCGCCGCATTTTATCTGCGGCTAAGTTTGTGCGACAGCCCCAATTTATCTGCGGCGAAAGCTTGTGCGACAGCCGTAAAGGGGGCGTCTCACAATAACTTTTCAGACGCCCCCTTAATTTTTATATAAATAGAAAAAGCTCATTTAAATATTAATTTAAACGAGCTAATTGTTTATTATTTTGATTTTACAGAACCGTCATTTGCACCGTACCAAGCAATCAATCCAACAAGTGCAGTAATTGTTACAGAAACTAACATTAATGTTAACATCATACCTTTACCTCCTCCAAAAATGCATAACGAGCTTACATATATATTACTTTTTACCAAATGATGCAGTCAAGACCTTCTAGAATCCTTATAATTTCTCTATCGTTTTCAGAACAATTGCAGTTGAATGTTTCGCCGCCAATGGTAAAAACTCATCAAATGAAATGTCGGATTCTTTCCCTGCAATATCCGATAAGGCGCGAATGACTACAAATGGCGTTTGAAATTGATAACATACTTGGGCAACCGCAGCAGCTTCCATTTCACATGCTTTCATTTGCGGAAAATGTTTTCGAACCGCTTCTACTCGTTCAGGATCATACATAAAAGAATCACCGGAACAAATGAGCCCTACTCCATATTGATGTTCCCCTACTTCTTTTACCGACTCAACAGCCAGTTTCATTAATTTTTCATCTGCTTTGTAAGCAGGTGGCATTTGCGGTACTTGCCCCATTTCATATTTAAAAACAGTGCAATCCACATCATGGTGTCTAACTTCATCTGATATTACAACGGAACCTACTTCTAAATTAGGGTCATAGCCGCCAGCAGAACCTGTATTGATAACAACATCTGGTTGAAAATGATGAAGTAAAATCGTCGTTGACATGGCAGCATTTACTTTTCCAATTCCGCTTTTCAGTAAAACGACATCTTTTCCATTATATGTACCAGTAGTATATTCACAATTTGCAATGGTCGTAACGGTTTTATTTTCTAATGCTTCTCGCAATAATTCAACTTCTTCTTCCATTGCACCGATAACTGCAATTTTCATATTTTAATTCCTCCTTGAAATCCACATCTATTCCAACTTAATGGAAATATCCATTGCAGTCAATTCATTACTTATACGTGCCATCAATTTTTTTTAGTATTTCAACTTTAATTGGAATCCATCCTGCATTTTCAATCCATTTTATGTGAACTCGATATTTTTCTGATTGATCTTTTGATGATACAACGGCAACTGCCCCTTTTCCTGTGCCATCATTTCTTACAGACCAATAAATAATATTATCTTCTTGTAATTCCACAGCGTTTCGAATCGTCAATAATTTTTCTTCATAATCCACATGGCCTTCTTCAAAAGCAGAAACATGCTCACCAGTTTGTCTCGTAGGCGTCACTTGCCAGTTATTATTAACAATGACTTTTTCCACATTGGCATCTGAGGAAGTAGACACGATAATTTCATCATTGTTTTCATCATGAATGGACGAATTGTCTTCTTGCAGATTATTTGGCTCTTCTTCTTTATCCTTTTTACCATCCTGCTCCTCCAATTCTTCACTATCTTCATGTTCTTTTAATTCTTCCACTTTCGAATCCTCTCTAGCCACTTCATCTTCTTCATCATCTTTTACGATGAAATAAATATTGATCACAATTAACGTAAATACAATGGCTATCATTACATTGAGTATACGATTCATTTTTCGTTTATTATCTGAATAACGTTTCATTCTACGGCTATTTAATTCTTGTTTTTCCTTCGCCATATGATTCCTCCTTATATTTCTTTTTCCATATTACCAAGAAATTGAGATAAACAAATACTTCCACTAAATTTTTAATATTGTTGTCATATAAATATTACAAATGAAAAAAGACTGTCTAGAAAGTCGAACACTTTCTGAACAGCCTTACTTCTTATAGTAATATTCTCTTAAAAACTTTGCTCCTGCCGTGGTCACAAAACGCGCCTCCTCGCCGCAATTTATCTGCGGCGAAAGCTCTAGCGACAGCCGCAATTTATCTGCGGCTAAGCTCTTGCGACAGCCGCAAAGGGGGCGTCTCACAATGACTTTTCAGACGCCCCTTTTTTATACATTAGTCGTTTGAAGAACGAATTGCTACGATTTTAACTTCCATTTCGCCGCCAGGAGTTGTTAATTTCACCACATCTCCAACTTTATGACCTAATAATGCTTTCGCGATTGGAGAATCGTTCGAAATTTTTCCTTCAAAAGGATCTGCTTCTGCAGAACCAACGATTACATACTCTTCTTCTTCGCCATCCGGCAATTCAATAAATGTTACCGCTTTACCAAGGGTAACGATATCTGCATCTTCTTCGCTTTCTTCAATAATCACTGCGTTACGCAACATATTTTCAATTGCAGAAATACGCCCTTCTACAAATGCTTGTTCTTCTTTTGCAGAATCATACTCGGAGTTTTCAGATAAATCTCCAAAACCACGAGCAACTTTAATGCGTTCTACAACTTCTTTTCTTTTTTCTGTTTTCAAATATTCAAGTTCTTTTTCTAATTTTTCTTTACCCGCTAAAGTCATTGGGTATTGTTTTTCGTTTGACAAGACACTCACTCCTTAAGAAACATCACTTTTTTCATCCAATCACATTACCATATTTTGTAATGCAATCGTTTTCTTTTTCTGAAGAAAAATTTCTTATATATGATAAAACCCGGTTATTAGAAAAGCATATGTTGCCTTTGGACAATTTAGAAGAATCCAACGGACGCTTTCTAATAACCGAATTTTATTTCAACAATATATCAAATTGTCATTTAATAGTGAATAATGTAAAAATCATGCAAAAGAATCAATACCATACTCATCATATTATACTATGAGTTTTGTTTCAAGAGCAGTTCTTATTTATTTTTTCTTCTCATCATATTGTATCGGTGAAGTGGTTTTTCGACTTTAAATTTCACGATTTGAAGTGGGTGGTTCGCCACCTCAATCGGTTCATTCTCTTCATTCCACATTTGACCGACTGTCATAGTAAATGTATCGATTTCTGGACCGAAGAATTCTACCGTATCTCCTGTTTTGAAGTAATTGCGCTGCTGCAATGTAACCATTTGTGTTTCTTCATCATAATCAAATACAAATCCAGCAAAATCCCATTCCGGCTTCTTCGCATGGAAACCAAACATTTGTTGTTTATAGCTTGGTTCCCCTTCAAAGAAGGCTGAAGCTGTGGCGCGGTTAGCACAACGATCCAACTCTTCCAGCCATTCCCGTTTAATTTTGAAGTTATCCGGATCGGCACAATAGCTGTCAATCACTTTACGGTAAACGGAAATTACTGTCGCCACATAGTGGATGGATTTCATGCGCCCTTCTACTTTTAATGAATCAATTCCTAATTCTATCATATGAGGAATGGATTCAATTAATTTTAAATCTTTCGGGCTCATTGCAAAAGGTGCGTCTCCTTCATTAAATAAAGGCTTTTCTTCCCCATTTACATTTTCATATAGATCATAATCCCAACGGCAGCTTTGACAACAACCACCACGGTTTGAGTCACGAGCTGTCATGTGATTTGATAACACACAACGCCCAGAATACGCAATACACATAGCACCGTGAACGAATGTTTCAATCTCAATATCCACTTTTTCTTTGATTAGACGAATCTCTTCCGCACCTACTTCACGGGCTAAAACAACCCGATCCAAACCTTCAGATTTCCAGTATTTTACCGCTTTCCAGTTCGATAAAGATTGCTGAGTTGAAAGATGGATTTCCAACTCTGGCGCTACTCTTTTACATGTTTCAATAATTAATGGATCTGCTACAATGATTCCTTTTACACCTACGTCAGCAATTGCACGCAAATATTCTTCTAGGCCTGCCATATTTTCATTGTGGGCAAAAATATTTGTTGTTACATAAATTACTGCACCATATTTTTTGGCAAACTCAACACCTTCACGCATTTCTTCAATGGTGAAATTATCTGCATTGGAACGCAATCCAAATTCTTGACCACCGATAAATACTGCATCAGCACCGTAATGCACAGCTACTTTTAATTTTTCTAAACTACCCGCAGGAGCAAGTAATTCCGGCTTTTTCGTAATAATGCGTTTGCCATTTATTGTTTCACGAATGCTTTCATTTTCAATTAATTGTAACAATGGAGATCCCCCTTTCTTAATAAACTGTTTCCTTATAAATAAATCCAGTATCTAATGGACGTAATGGTGGTTGAATTGCTTTAATTTTTTCGAATAATTCATCTTTTATTTCATCATAAGCATCTTCCCCTTCATCGAAATAAGCATCAATTGCTTGTCGATAAAGGCTTGTTACTGTCGTAATATATTCTTCAGTTTGCAAAATTCCATCAATCTTCAACGAATCGATTCCCGCTTCGAAAAACTCTGTTAATTCATCAATTAAACAAATATCATTTGGCGAGAAAATATGCGTTCCATTCAAGTCTTCATATATCGGATATTTGTTGTTACGTTCTTTATCGTGTAAGAACATGTTTTTATTTTCTTTTCGATTTTCAATTTCCATTACTTCTCCTCGGTAAAGGAAATAGTTTCCTAATAATTTCCGTTTTGATTGGAACATGCAAGTCATCCCATGTACTTGTACTTCAATTTCATATTTGGAGTTTTCTTTTATTTCTAAAATCTCATCAAGGGATAACTCACGGGCTAATACTGCACGCTTCGCTCCTCGTTCTCCCCAATAATTTACTTGGAACCAGTTTGTTGCTGTTGTTTCTGGATTCCAATGTAGGGGAATTGTAATACCAAATTCTCGAACTGACATGAGAACTGCAGGGTCACCGAATAAAATCGCATCAGGTCCAATTTGTTGTAATTGTTTTAAATATTCATCCAACGCATCAATGCGATCATTATGGAATAAAGCATTGCAAGAAACATAAACTTTCTTACCTGCTTCGTGGATGATTTGCGTGGCTTCTTTTACTTCGTCAATGGAAAATTCTCCGGCAAGTCTCAATCCAAATTTTTGTTCACCGATAACAAATGCATCGGCACCAGCCTCGATTAATTCTTTAATATGGGGTATTGATTTAGGCGTCACGAGTAATTCTGGTTTTTTCAAATGTCTTCACCTCTTTAAACAAATTAGTAAACCATCGCCAACGGGGACAAAGGTCGTAGAATAATCTGAATGGTTTTTAATCCACTCGGTAAACTCTTTTAAATTGCGAATCATCGAGCGTTTTCGTTTTGGTACTTCTTCCAATGGAATGTCCGATAATCCGTGCATGTAAATATTGTCAATATAAATGACTCCACCTGACGGAACTAGGGGAGAATATTTTTCAAAAAAGCGCATATTTTGCCCTTTCGCTGCATCAATAAAAACAGCATCAAAAGTAGATTGAAACTTCGTTACATCTACTTCTAACGCATCTCCTTCAATCACCGTAATTCGGTTTCCAACGTGACTTTCCTCAATAAACTGCTTAGCAAGTTGGACGCGTTGTTCATCTCTTTCGATTGTAACGATACGGCAATAAGGCACCGCTTCAGCAATGCGAATAGCCGAATAGCCAATTGCTGTACCAATTTCTAAAACTGTCTTCGGTCGTTGAATACGCAATATTTGAGTTAATACTTCGATTGCCGAAGCTTTCATAATCGGAACATGGTGATTTTGTGCATATTGTTCCATTTTTTGCAGCAATTCATTCGGAGGATGAATGAAGGACTCTATGAACTGATCTGAAAACTCCATGTTTTCTCTCCTTCAGATTATATATAAAAAGAAAAAAACCAAACGAGTTGGCTTTAATCAACTACACTATGGGAAAATCACATCTAATCATAACATGAAAATCAATGGAAAGCGAACATTCTTTACGATTTTCATATTAAAAAGTTTACAATTCAGACTATTGACCGAATGATAAACAATATCGGAATTGAATGAATAAAAAATAGCAGTTAACCAACATGGTTAATTCTGCTATTTATCCTATCTTATTTATTATTTAAATAAAGACTTTTGTTTTGTAGATGTTCATCGTATGATTTCGCGAAGTGATTGTTCCCTTCTTTATCCGCTAAGAAATAGAGATAATCCGTATCTGTAGGATTTAAAGTTGCTTCAATTGAAACGACACCTGCATTGGCAATTGGACCTGGTGGTAATCCTGGGTTCACATAAGTATTGTATGGACTTTGAACTTCTAAATCTTCATATAATACTCTTTCTTTATGTCCGCCTAATGCATATAATACAGTTGGGTCCGTTTGAAGCGGCATGCCGATTTCTAATCGATTATAAAATACGCTTGCAATCGTCTCACGATCCGTCTTTTCAGTTGCTTCCTCTTCCAATAATGAAGCAAATGTTAATAGCTCATGAACTGTCATCTCTTTTTCTGTAATTAAAGCTTGATACTCATTGATGACATCGTTTGTTTTTTTAATCATCGGAATAATGATATCATCTAAAGTAACATCTTCTTCATAGAATGCGTAAGTAGCTGGAAATAAATATCCTTCTAACGGATAACGGATGTTGGAATCCAATACCTCTTCCGTAATAAGTTCAGGATAAGAAGCCATCATGCTATGAATGAATTCCTCGCTGTTTACCTTCTCCATAAACTGTTCTTTTGAGTATTTCGTCTTTTTTTCAATAATGTTAGCAATCTGCTCTAATGTTAATCCTTCTGGAATCGTTATCGCTAATACAGGTTCTCTATATACTTTTCCTGTTTTCAAGCTTTCTAAAATTTCATCTAAAGTCATGCTTGGCGACATCGTATAATTGCCTGCTTGAAAATTCGATTGATTATTAAATTTTGCGTAATATTTAAAGATAGTCGCATTTTTTATAATGCCATGTTCTTCTAATATTTTTGAAATGGTAGATAACCCAGAGCCCATAGGAATTTCTACTTGAATTTGTTCTTCCGATTGTGGATCAACAGGCTGTAATGCACTTTTTACAAATAACGTGCCAGATAACCCAACAATTACAATTAACGTCAAAATAATTAGCGTTACGGTTGTTACAATTCGACGAACTACTTTTCCTTCTTGTTTACGCAATTTTACTTTATCCATTATTTCATTTTTCTTTTGTTCTTGCTCCACTGGTTTCCCCCCTTGCGACTCTTAACATATGATATAAAATTATAAAAGAATTAACAATATTGAAATGCGCTTTCGGTTTCGCTTTGTATATGTATTTGTACGTTATTTCATAAGAAAAAGTTCTATCAATCTATAACTTTTTAATAAATATGAATTTTCAAACAACAATTTATAACCATGATCATTCAATAAATGCTTTTATCATGTTTCCCTGCGGCATGAAAAAATCAAACCGCAGGAACTCTTCAGCCAAAAAGAATGATTTGATTTATTGATTCAAAAACTCAACTGATTCTTCAATTTTTTCCCATTCCTCATCTGACTCGACTGGGAAAATTTCTTGTATTTCACCATCTTCAGAGTCGACGTAGCTTGCAACATAAAGGTTTTCAACTGGTTCCGTTTCATCGGTTGTATACACGACATATTTTTTTCCGAATTCGTCTAATTTAAATCGATAAATAACTTTGCATTCTATTTCATTTCCTTCTTCATCCGTTGCAATAAATGCGTCTCTTTCTTCTTCAGAAAATGTATCAACTAGTGTATTGTATACTTCTTCAACCATGTCCCACTCTTCTTCTGTTTCCAATTCCTGAAAATTCGTCATTTCTAAATTTTCATCAAGTTCATATCGTACTGCTGAAATTTCTTCGCTTTCATTACCATCTTCATCGATTATCGTATAAATGCAATAAGAATAGTCGTCTGTATCAAAGGTAAATAATACTTTGCATTTCATCTCTACACCATCTTCTGTTGTTAAATAAAAATATTGTTGATCCATGTTTTCCTCCTAATATTTATAACTCAACTTTCGCACACAGATATTGTCAGACATCCCTTGATGTAATTGGGTAAAGACGCAATCCATTCTTGTACTTTACTTTTAAATAATTCCATGTTCAAACAAACATTAGCTTCTGCTAATGTTTGGAAGATCGCTAATAATTGATTCAATGCACTCTCTAGATTCATATCTTTTACATCTTCACATAATAGAAAAAAGAGATTTCCAATCGTTTTAGGATCGTTGTTTTGTCTACGCTCCCACTCTAAGAGTATAAAGCGAGTAAACACAATCGTTGTATGACTAATCAACAGATCATACGAACGACCTTGAAATTCTTTTGCTAGGTTAAGCAATGATTTGGTACACTTGAAAAATGTTTCGATGTCCCAGCGCATCCCGTAAATACGCACAATTTCTTCATCTGAAAGTGTGGTATCTGTACTCAAAATGGCTAACCATTCACTCTTTTTATTGCGGTTACGCACGAATACAATCTTGACTTGTCGTCCTTTTGCAAGATGAACATGGATCGAACCGAGTAGGTCTTTCTTTTCCATGGTACGCTTTGCTTTTTTAAAGAGTTCATCCAGAGTATGGGCTTCACCATCTATGAAATAACGTTGTTTTAGCTGCTTGACCATACCAATGACAAATAAACCTTTATCCGTGATTTTTTCAATCAAAGGCTCATGCGTAAACCAAGTATCCATTAACACATAATCAGCTGTAATTCCTGCATTTAAGGCATGATCCAATAAAGCAGAGACAACGCTTGGCTTATCTTGTTGTGCTTCAAGACGACGCTTGTAGCCGGAAGTGCGTTTATCAATGGATTCATCGACCCCGTTAAGTTGATTTTCCTTTTTCGCTGAACTCAATAAAGCAAAGTCTACAGGTAGAAAAGAATATCCATCAGACCAACCAAGAGTAAGCAACTGAAACCCCTTATAGAATCGTTTCTCTGTATGATCAAATACTCGTGAAAGAAGTTCAACAGACTTGCTTCGGTTGCGTGAAAAGAGTGAATCATCAACAATAAACACCTTCACTCTGTTGTTTGATGTAAGCTTTTTTATACGTCCAGTAAGATCTTGACATAAGGAAAGTAAAAAAGTTCGCCAAGCATAAGTAGATGAATTTAGAAAACGGTAGATCGTATCTTTTTTAGGTAAGTCCACGGCTTTCTTACTTTGAAGTGCTTGAAACCAATTTTTATATTGGAAAACAAGCAAAAAAATAAGACGGAAAATAGATAAGCATGAATAACCAAATCCCTTAGTAATTCTCGCTTTTCTCAAATGTTTGCCTATATTTAATTCAGAAAATCTTCGTTCAAGTTCTTTTGGTAGTTGTGCAAAAGTATCTTTTTTCGTTATCATAATGGTGACACCTTCTTTGGTATTTGGTTTGTTCACCATAATTTTACCAAAAGATAGGTGTCTTTTTCTTTTAAAAAAATAAAATCAATAAAAAACAAGAGAAATAATGAAAGACGATATAAAACAGTCATATCAAGAGTTGCAATAAGATATTACTCTGCGAAAGTTGAGTTTATAACCTTTTCAACTTTAGTGTGGAACGTTCCATGAAAAATAATCAAATCGATATTATTCACAAGTAGATCGATCATAAGCATGAAAAAAGTAGGCAAAATTTTGCCTACTTTATATGATTATTCTTCATCGTCTTCTAGTTCAAATTCTTCTTCCAAAGAATTTAATACTTCTTCAATCATATCCCATTCTTCTTCCGTTTCAATCGGCTGCAGTTCTCCATCTTCTCCATTTTCAGCAGGAGTAAAAGAAGAAGCGAAAATTTCTATCTGACCGTCTTCATCTTCTTCCGCACCGACGATTGTATATAATACATAGGACTTTCCGAATTTCTCAGAATCAAAAGTGTGTATTACTTCGCATAATTGCTCATTTCCATCTTCATCAATTACAGTAATATGTCTTTCTTCATAATCATGTTCATGTACCATGTTGGTCACCTCTTTTTTTAAGAATATAAATAAAATATATAATTATCCCTCGACATAACTGTCTTTAGGAAAGTATAAAACATGATGAAATCACTTTATTCACCCAACATGGGATCTTATTTAAATGATTTACTATCCAAATATCCTTGTAAAATCATGACCGCTGCCATTTTATCGATTACTTTTTTTCTCTTTTTTCGACTGACATCGGCTTCAATGAGCATTCGTTCAGCAGCCATTGTTGTTAAACGTTCATCCCAAAGTGTTACTGGCAAATTAAACGCATTTTCTAAAAGCTTCTTATAATTCTCGGAAGCTTCTCCTCGTGGACCAACAGTGTTGTTCATATTTTTAGGATATCCAACAACAAATTCGGTAACCCCATACTCTTTTACAAGCTCTTTAATTCGCTCAATCCCAAATTCGCCAGTTTCTTCGTCTATATGAATCGTCTCAATTCCTTGAGCTGTTAAACCCAATGGATCGCTGATTGCAATACCAACTGTCTTCGTACCGACATCTAATCCCATTACTCTCATTGATTGTTCCTCATTTGTTATTTCTAATATAGAATTTCACAAGCTCTTCTAAAATTTCATCACGTTCAAGTTTACGAATTAAATTTCGTGCATCTTGATGGCGAGGAATATATGCCGGATCACCAGATAACAAGTACCCTACGATTTGATTTGTCGGGTTATACCCTTTCTCCTCAAGTGCAGAGTACACTTTTAGCATTACTTGCTTGACTTCATCTTCCATTGATTCTTCTGGAAAGCTAAATTTCATTGTTTGATCAAACGAACTCAAGACCAGCACCTCGCTTTCGGAAATAAGGAGTTGGAAATTCTAGCTCCATTTTCTATATTATAACTGATTCAATTAGTCAGTGAAATAGATTTCTTTTTAATTATTATATAGATTTAACGTAATCATACACAGATTGAAGGGCTTCATCAAGTTTTGAAACTTCTTTCGCACCAGCCATTGCCATGTCAGGACGACCGCCACCTTTTCCTCCGCATTTCTCAGCTACTGTTTTGACGATGTTACCTGCATGATATTCATTACCAGCAATATCTTTTGTTACACCTGCACAAAGCATGACTTTATCTCCTTCAACAGCTCCAAGAACAATAACTGCTTTTTCAAGCTTCATTTTTAAATCATCCATCATTTGACGAAGTTGATTATTATCTTTTGCCTCTACTCGTGTAGATAAAACAGTTATATCGCCAATTTTTTGTGCTGAATCAAGAACGTTTGCCGCTTCAAGGTTTGCCAATTTTTGTGATAATGATTCATTTTCTCGTTGTAATTCTTTATATTCATTTTGCAAGCCTTGAATTCTCATTACTAAGTCTTTTGGATTTGCTTTAAATTGTGCAGCTGCTTCTTGCAAGATTTTTTCTTCTTCTTTTACTGCAAGATATGCCCCCTTACCAGTAACAGCTTCAATACGTCTTACCCCGGCACCAATTCCACCTTCTGAAACGATTTTGAACAATCCAATTTCAGATGTACGGTTTACGTGTAAACCACCGCAAAGCTCAATTGAATAATCGCTTACTTGTACAACGCGAACGATATCTCCATATTTTTCGCCGAAGAGGGCCGTAGCACCAAGAGCTTTTGCTTCGTCAATCGGCATTTCTTCAATAACTACTTCGATGTCGTCCCAAATTTTTTTATTGATGATTTGTTCAATTTTTTCTAACTCTTCTTTTGTTGCTTGTCCGAAGTGTGTAAAGTCAAAGCGTAAACGATCTGGACCTACATATGAACCAGCTTGATTTACATGTTCACCTAATACGTCTTTCAATGCACGGTGCAATAAGTGCGTTGCCGTATGGTTTTTCACAATCAGTTTTCTTTCTTCTGCATTCACTTGCGCCTTTACATGATCGTTAAGATGCATTTCACCTGATTCAACAATTACTGTATGAAGAT
Source organism: Ureibacillus sp. FSL W8-0352 (assembly GCF_038004345.1). Taxonomy (NCBI): domain Bacteria; kingdom Bacillati; phylum Bacillota; class Bacilli; order Caryophanales; family Caryophanaceae; genus Ureibacillus; species Ureibacillus sp. FSL W8-0352. The sequence continues at coordinate 923,990 of NZ_JBBOQT010000001.1, forward strand.
GCTGTCCGTTCGGTGCAAGTTGAACATCTTTTACAACAGCTTTGAATGTATCGCTCTCAAGAGTACCTTTATCAGCGATTTGACCACCCATTTCAGCATAGAATGGTGTTTCCGCTAAAATGACTAATACCTCTTCTCCTTCAGAAGCTACATTTACTTCCTGACCGTTTCCTACCATAGCAACAATGGTTGTGTCACATTCTGCCACTTCATATCCAACGAATACGGAAGGTTGTTTTAAGTTCGTTAATACTTCATTTTGCACTTGCATAGAATCAACATCAACACGTGCACTTCTTGCTCGTTCACGCTGTTTTTCCATCTCCGTTTCAAAACCTTCGTAATCAATTGTCATTCCTTGTTCTTCAGCATATTCCTCTGTTAATTCAATTGGGAATCCATACGTATCATATAAGCGGAACGCGTCTTCACCTGGTATTTCATTACGCCCTAATTTCTTTTCACGTTCAATTACTTCATTTAAAATTTCAAGGCCACCATCTAATGTTTCTAGGAAACGAATCTCTTCATTTTTCACAACTCGTTGAATAAATTCACTTTTCTCACTTACTTCTGGATAGAAGTCTTTCATAATTTCTCCAACTGTTGGAACGAGTTCAAACATAAATGGTTTTTCAATACCGATTTGTTTTGCATATCTTACAGCACGACGTAATAAACGGCGAATTACGTAACCGCGTCCTTCATTTGATGGAAGCGCTCCATCACCGATAGCAAATGCCACTGTTCGAATATGGTCAGCAATTACTTTAAACGGTGTGTTGATATCTTCTTTATTGTTGAAAATTTCTTTCAAATCAATTTCACCAGGTCGTTTGTAACGACGGTTTGCAAACTCTTCAATTTTTTCAATGATTGGCATAAATAAATCTGTATCAAAGTTTGTTGGTACATTTTGCACAACGGAAGCCATCCGCTCAAGACCCATACCTGTATCGATGTTTTGTTTTGGTAACGGCGTATATGTGCCATCTGGATTGTGGTTAAATTGAGAGAACACTAAGTTCCAAACTTCTAAGTAACGTTCATTTTCGCCACCTGGGAATAATTCTGGATCGTTTGGATCATTTCCATATTCTGGGCCGCGATCATAGAAAATTTCTGAGTTTGGACCGGATGGACCTTCCCCAATATCCCAGAAGTTTCCTTCAATGCGAACGATACGTTCTTCTGGTAAGCCAATTTCATTTTTCCAAATGTTATAAGCTTCTTCATCTTCTGGATGGATCGTTACTGAAAGGAGTTCTGGGTCAAATCCCATCCATTTTGGATCTGTTAAAAACTCCCAAGCATAATGAATTGCTTCTCGCTTAAAGTAGTCACCAATAGAGAAGTTACCTAACATTTCGAAAAATGTATGGTGGCGAGCCGTTTTCCCTACGTTTTCTATATCGTTTGTACGAATGGATTTCTGAGCATTTGTAATACGTGGATTTTCAGGAATTTCACGGCCATCAAAATATCTTTTTAAAGTCGCTACCCCAGAGTTAATCCAAAGTAAAGATGGGTCATTCACTGGAATTAATGAAGCTGATGGTTCAACTGCATGGCCTTTTTCAACAAAAAAATCTAAAAATTTGCGACGAATGTCTGCTGCTTTCATTCAATATTACCTCCTACTAATATTTTTGAAATTAAAAAAAGCCTTCATCCCAATAAGGGACGAAGACATTAAATTTCGCGGTACCACCCTCGTTACAGTTTCATTTCATCACCTAAATACACGTTTAACCGTTTCATTTTGAAACTGTCACTCTAGCCACTGTAACGTAAGTGAACGGCAGGTTTTAACTGCACTCTGGAGTAGCTTTCCGCAATTGTCCCTAGTGAAGATTCTTTCAGCCTACGGAATCTCTCTCTTTCCACTGGACAAAAACGTACTCTCTCCATCATCGTGTTGAAAATATAGGTGTTTACAAATAAGTATGACGAATGGAAATTCTCTCTAAATTATATGAAAACGGTCATATCATGTCAATCAACTTCTTTGTTATTTACTTCTTAACATGGATGGTAGGACATATACTTTCCAAAAAAGTATAGATGGGAGAGCAGATATGGAAACGATTTCGATGGAATTTTACACTGCACTGATGTCCATTATTTTAATCGATCTTGTTCTTGCTGGTGATAATGCATTATTGATTGGAATGGTCGCAAAAAATCTGCCTTCGAAACAGCAAAAAAAGGTTATTATCATTGGAACGCTAGCTGCCATTTTTATGCGCATTATCTTTACACTGCTTGCAGTGAAATTGTTAGAAATTGATGGATTACTATTTATTGGCGGCGTATTGTTAGTATATATAGCGATAAAACTGCTAGTGACTGAAGAAAATACCGATATACGCGTATCAAAGAAATCCTTTTGGGGTGCAGCTTGGACAATCATGTTAGCAGATTTTTTAATGGGCATTGATAATATTATTGCGGTTGCAGGAGCAGCTTATGGAAATATGCTACTAGTCATCTTTGGTCTCCTTATCTCTATTCCCATAATTGTTTGGGGAAGTACAATTGTCATTCGCATCATCGAAAAATTTCCTATTTTCATCTATTTAGGTGCTGGTGTCCTTGCATGGACTGCATCAAAAATGATTATTCAAGATGCTTATGTTCAGCCTTATTTAACAAATCCGTTACCTATAATCTTGTTCCAATTATTATTAATATTCATCGTTATTGCAATTGGTTTTATTCTGCGTAATAGAAATAAAACACATATAAGTACAAATTGAATATTGATTAACAAATTGAAATAGAATGGAAATAAAAGCTTTTGGGAGGTAAAATATGCAGCTTCTCTTTGAAGATGGTTTATTGCTATCAACAATTGAAATTTGCTATAAAGGGAAAAGTAAATTGTTAAGCCGAGTTGCAATCGATTCCGGTGCCTCCCATTCCTTTATCAATATTGATTCAGTACAAGAGATAGGTATCTATTTTGAAAACGGAGATTCGCTAGTTCGTCATTATGGAATCGGTGGAGTAGAATATAGTTTTATGAAAAAATTGGATTATGTAAAAATTGGCGAAAAGACGTTTCCTAATGTTCATATTGATTTTGGAACATTGCAAGGATTTAATATTCAAGGTTTGATTGGACTTGATATATTAAAATCCGGTGAATTTGTTTTAGATTTGAAACACTTAAAATTACTAACTCACTGAAAATGTAGGAAAAAATAGCCTGTTATACGAGCGAACTAGGATCCTAACTTCACTAGTCCGCTCATTCTGTTGGCAATCTCTGTTTTATATAAAAGATAATAGATTTTTACATTATGAATATCTCGTAATTATTTGTTGAAGCTTAGATTCAATATGGTACATATCCGCTTCTGTAAATGTAACGCGCACGTGGCTTTCATCCACATCCAACATTTCAGCAAACAATCCACCAAGTCCCCTTGCTCTTCTGTCCACTTCCAATAATAATTCCACGTAGCCTTCCTCTTGGGAAAGAAAAGCAATCTCTAGTTCATCTAATCGACCTCGAAACGGCCCTGTTACTGGAACAAATTCAAATTCTTGAATAAAAGGATAGTTTTTTCGGTATCGGAATGATACTTGTTCATTTTCCGCTTTTCGTAAACGAAAACCTAAATGTTGTACAGCATTTAACACATGAGAAGCCAATCTTGATGGACGAACTTCTATAAAGTCTTTATCTGTTGAATCCACACCGCTTTGAATGTCTAATTCCGTTTTCACCCATACTCTAGAATTTCCTATCGTTACAGGTGTGTCTACTGGCAGCACGAAAGAAAACGGGATGATTTTTGTTTCATTTGCTTGAATCATAAAAGGATCACTAATTTTGAATTTATGGAATGCAAATGGAACCGAAACTTTTCGATCATCGACTTCTTTTATATAAGTCGTATATAAAGTGAAATAAATCGTATTGATTTGTTGAGCAACATTTCCTCCATATACTTCTACTTCACCGCGCACCGTTTCACCAGCACTGTAGGAAGACTTCTCCAACTGAGTATCCACTTTTGCTGAACCAATACCAAAAGATGCTAGCATTTTGTTAAAAAATGACATAGTCCACTCTCCTTTATTTTACAGAAATCTCTCCAATATTACGAGTCTATTTTCAATAAAGTTTCAGTGAGGAGAATCATTTAGAAGAAATTTTTTTATTTTCATAAGTTGTCCTCCAAAATCTAGTCATGATTTGTATAAATATTATTTACTTTTCCTCCACCTGCAGTTTTAACATCGTATGTTCCATGATAAATATGGTTTAAATATTCTCTAACTTAGATTTACAACATATAATCAATTCCACTTCTTACGATTCAGCGAATTTAATGATAATAAGAAAACTACATAACATGTAAATTTACTTGCAAAGTGAAATAATATGTGATAAATTACTCTACGTGAAACGGATGACTAATTTTCTCATTTGGTCATATTTTATTAATGCGAGGTGAATGTATTGAGTGTTGATAGAAAACAATTAATACTCGAAGCTGCAAAAAAATCCTTTTCTTTATTTGGATACAAAGCAACCACGATGGATCAAATCGCGAAACTTGCCAATGTGGGAAAAGGTACAATTTATACATTCTTTAAAAATAAGGAAGAACTATTTGATGAAATTATTACATCTCTTATTAAAGATATGAAAACTGAAGCAGAAAAAGCCATTAATCCTAATAGTAGCTTCGATGAAAACATTAATCGTGTATTATTAAGACTTCTAGAATTTCGACAGTCTCATCAGCTCACAATCAAACTTTTTCAAGAAGAAAGAGAACTGGGAACACAAGCTGTAGCAGAAGTAATACAACGTGTTGAACAAGCAATCATTCACTACATGAAGGGAATTATACAAGAAGCAATTGACCGTGGTGAAATTAAAGAGTGCAATCCTGAAATCACAGCATTTGTTATGTTAAAAATGTATGTTGCTTTAATATTTGATTGGGAAAAGCAGCATCCAGCTATTGATAAAGAAGAAATATCTAATTTATTTAAATTATATTTCATTGATGGATTGGCTAAGTAACTTTAAGGTTAAGGGTCTCAATATATTAGAGTACCCTATTATATTACGCAAAATTGACCAAATGAACAAAATAGTCATTACTTCCAGGAGGTAACAAAATGAAAAAATCGTCATTTATGGCGGAACTAAAATTTCTTCTTTCTAACCGAAAAATTCTCATATCGGTTATAGCAGTTGCTCTTGTTCCTGTACTGTATACAGGAATGTTTATTTGGGCATTCTGGGACCCATATGCGCACTTAGAAGACTTGCCAGTTGCCATTGTCAATGAAGATTCCGGTGCTGAATTTGAAGGAAAAAGGTTGGAAATTGGGAAAGAACTTGCTGAAAAACTCAATGACAGTGAACAGTTTAATTTCAAAGTAGTTTCAAAGGAAGAAGGTTATAAAGGTTTAGAGAATCGAGATTTTTATTTGTTAGTGGAAATACCAGAAAATTTTTCAAAAAATGCAACAACGATTCTAGATGATGAACCGAAAAAATTGGAACTAAAATATGTTCCGAATGAAAGTACAAACTTCCTTTCAGCTCAAATTGGAGAAACTGCCATGAGAGAAATCAAAGCGGAAATCTCCAAAAATATCATCTCAACCTATTCCGAAACAATGTTTGATTCCATTTCAAAGTTAGCAGATGGAATTAGCCAAGCAAGCGATGGAGCAAGCCAGTTAAGAGATGGTGTAGCTGATTTAAATGATGGTTCAAAAACATTGAGTGACAATCTTATAACATTGGCTTCAAAAATGATTGAATTCAAAGAAGGCGTAAACCGTGCAAGTGATGGTTCAAGCTCGATTGCTGCTGGCTCTAGTCAATTGAAAGATGGTCTTCGTCAAGTGAACGAAAATCTTCCATCCCTTGTCGAAGGAACATCTCAAGTAGAAAATGGCCTTAAACAAATGAAAGATCAACTTCCAGCTCAAGTTGCTACAGGAATTTCTGAAAATCTTAAAAATAGTGTTGAGAATATTCGTAATGGAATCGATCAATTAGAAACTCAATTATCTGCAGAACTTTCAACACAACTGACAGCTGGAATTGTCAATCAACTATCAAGCCAACTTGCAGTACAATCCATATCAACCCAAACTCAAAACTTAGAACAAATTCAGTCTGCTCTCGTTGCCAACAACATTATGAGTGAAGAACAAGCTGCTGCCTTTATCGCGCAGCTAGCAAGCAACGTTCCTACGAAGGAACAAATTGAAGAGCAATATAAAACCCAATTACAAGCCCAATTAGAACCTCAAATTTCTACGGGTATCAGCAAAGGACTCAAAGAAGGGTTAACACAATTTGAAACTTCACTAACAAATCAATTGCTTGCTTCAGCTGATGGTATTGAAGAACAATTAAAAACTCAAACTGCCCCTGCCTTTGATCAATTAATTGCAGGTCTTGACCAAATTAATGCTGGACAACAAACATTGCAAAATGGTGTAAATAAGCTTTATACTGGTTCAGTTGATTTAACAAATGGCGCTGGGGAATTAAGCTCAGGCATGAAACAGTTAACTTCTGGTGCAAGTCAACTTCAAGACGGTGCAAATCAACTAGCAGATGGTTCAAATCAATTAAAATCCGGCACAGATAAATTGTTAGATGGTACAACGGAATTAGCTGACAAACTTGCTGATGGAGCTGAAGAAGCTGGTTCAGTTAAGGCAAATGAAGATACTTATGACATGATGGGTGAACCGGTTGTTATTCAAAAAGAGGCAGTAAATGAAGTGCCAAATTACGGAACAGGCTTCTCACCATATTTTATGTCACTAGGCTTATTCGTAGGGGCACTAATGCTATCCATTGTATTTGAATTAAAACGACCAGTCATCCGACCGAAAAATGCTTTCACTTGGTTTGGAAGTAAATTTGGTGTGATTGCCATTGTCGGTATCATTCAAGCACTATTAGTAGATTGCATTTTATTATTGGCATTAAAACTAGAAGTTGTAAATCTTCCGTTGTTCATCCTAACTTCCATAATTGTAAGCATTGTGTTTATGACACTCATTCAAATGCTTGTCACATTATTAGGAGACACTGGACGATTTATAGCGATTATTATATTAATTTTACAATTAACAACAAGTGCAGGTACATTCCCAATGGAGTTATTACCAAACACACTTCAACCAATCAATGCACTATTGCCAATGACTTATTCAATCCAATCCTTTAAAGCGGCCATCTCAAGTGGGGATATTTCATTCTTATGGCGTAACAACTTGATTCTATTAAGCTATATGTTTGCCTTTATCCTCATTACGATTGGATATTTTGCACTTTCAACAAAAAAATCAAAAGATGTTGAAATGACTGCAGTAATGGATGAGTAAATAGTATGAAGGAAAATCTATTAAATTATTTAATGGATTCACATTGAACATTTCATTTAAAAAGGATAGATGAACAGGTTTCCTGCTTCATCTATCCTTTTCATATAATCATAATTGATTAGAATTCGTTAAACAATTTTGAATTACTGTCTACTTGACAGTTAGCAGTTCAAAGTTTTCGACTTTCTAGAAACCCACATTTTACGCATCCATTACACTAAGTGTTTCACAATATTTTTAGCATATCTGTATGAAACCAGGCATTCATGCCCATTTTCCATTATTAATATTTTATTTTTTACATCATATTCGTGCAAATAATCAATATTAATTAGATAGCTGTTATGAGATCTACAAAATCTTGGATCCAACTTCTCTAAATCTTTTAATTTTCCATAAAACTCATAGATGCCATTTTTTGAATGCACTCTTATTTTATGAGGTATGGAAGAGGTTTCAAAATAATAAATATCTTCATAACGAATATTTTTTATATTCTCTCCCACTTTTATTTGAAGTACTTTTGTAGAACTATTATGGCCAAGTGTCAAATAATGTTGATATGCAGTTGTCAATGCTTCGATGATATTATTAGCAAGGTATTGTTGGTTCGACGTTTTAATAATGAAATCGAGAGCTGCTACTTTATATTTAAAGGTTAATTTTAGTTTATTGGCAAAGGTCGTTACAAAAATAATAGTTGCCAATGGATCTTGTTTTCGTATAATTCTAGCTAATTCTAAACCGTTGATACTGCTATTCAATTCAATATCTAATATGTAACATTCAGCTGAATGATTTTCAATATAAGATATGACTTCTTCTGGTGTTGAAGCACATAATGCAATCTCAATACTTGGCAAATGAAAACTTGAATATCTTCTTATGACATTCTGCAGAAATTGTCTTTGTTCTAAATCATCTTCGCAAATTATGACCTTCAAGAAACATCACCTTTATCTTATTTCAATTTCTTGGATAAAGATATTTTCCTCAATGCTCGTATTCATTAGTACATTTGGGTAGTTATTTAAAATATCCTTAACATTGTTTAGGCCGTAGCCACGTTTTCCTTTTTTTGTTGAATAATGATTTTTATACAGTTGATGAATATCTAATGTATTGGTGAAATTATTTTCAATAATCATTAATACTGAATTATCATTTGTTTTCATAATAGCAAGATTGATAAAGGGATTTTCACATTCAATACTTGCTTCTATAGCGTTGTCAATTAAAATCCCTATCATTCTTGATAAATCAATAATATCCATATTAATAGAATCGATTTTTTCTGGAATTTCGATTTGTATATCAATTTTCTTCTCTACAGCTGTTAATAGTTTTGTTAGTAATAATCCTTTTAGTTCCATCAGTTCTAAATTCCCTAAATCATGAATTAAGGAATTTTTTAATAGTGTATTTTTTTCAGTATTTATGATTTTTTCTTTAAAATATTTTTTTAAACCATCTAAATCTTTATTATCTATGTATCTCTCCATTGTAATTAAAATATTTTTATAATCATGACGAAATTTTTGCATTTCTATATTAATTTCATTTAATGAACTCATATATTCTGAAAACAAGGCTTTTTGTATCTTCTCATGCTTTAATTTATTCGTTTCGTTGATACTATAAATAAGTAAGATGAACAAAAATGACATAACAATTAAGTAACATATTTGAATGATAAGATTAATTCTTGTTAGCTGTAATTCTTCGTATGATGTTGGAATAAAAATGTTCAAATATAGGACGATGACAGTTACACAACATAAAATACTGATGAGAAACTTGGTAATAAAATTAATGGGCAAATAATCTCGTTTATATAAATTTATGAGTAAATTAATGATTATAAATAATATTGCATAACAAAGTGCAAAGATTAGAGAGTGGAAAAAGACATTATTGTTTTTATTTAAAACCAGTTGGGCAATGTGGTCTGAAATCATTCCGATGAAAATAATTAAACATAAATCAATACATATTTTAAATAAACTAGAATGAAATAGCAGTGCTAATACGATACTGCCAAATAGTATAATGATGGCAATCCATGATTCCAGAAAATAAAATGAAACGAATGATATGACAGCTATTGATAGACTAATGGAAACGGACAATAGATTTAATTTTATTTTTTGCAAATAAAAAATCGATAGGCAGATTACAGTAAATTCAATAAAACTAACAATAAGTAAATCTGAAATTGTAACTCTCCCCTTTAAGCCTTGAATATATGATAAGGTTATCAAAAAATAATTCGTTTGATTGATTTGAGTATATTTAATCAAGGATAAGTTGGAAAATCACTATTTTTCATGATTGAAAAATAGTGATTTTTATATGTTAGTAATTTTGGGATGGCATATCCAAAACATTTATTTATCGTAACTTACATTCACTAATTAAGATAAATGAAATAGGATTATGGAAATATTTATACGAAAAAATAGCACACATTTCACATTATACACCATAATCCTATAATACTGTAAAACTCGCAATATACTCGTTAAGTTTAATAGTTTTTGTTACATCTAGGAGTAAAATTTAAACACTTATGACATAAAACTCCATTTAATCAAAATTTACATTAAGATAATGATGTGGTGGTGTTTATGAATTTTCTATCGAATATTGAAAATCGAATAGTCAAAATGCTTACTCTAGAACATTACAATAATTTAGAGAGAGAAAAAATAAAATTTGGCGTGAGATTAATATTGAATGATATTTGGAAAATTATCATTATCTATCTGATCGCCATATTATTAGATTGTTTTTTTATCACTTTTTTCACTCACATTGTATTTTTTATTTTGAGACAAGTTTGCTTGGGGTTTCATTTTCAAAATAATATTGTTTGTTTACTGATGAGTATACTTGCATTTCCAATTGGTGTAATCATCATAAAAGATTTTCATCTAAGTATAGAATGGTTGATTTTATTCACTGGTACAATGTCTTTATTATTATTTATTTTTTCACCAATTGGTACGAGTAAACGTCCTGTTTTTAATTATAAACATAGACAGTATTTAAAAAAGAAAATAGCTTTTAGATTGTTTGTTTTATGGCTTTGTTTCATATTTATACCTTCCAGCAGAATTTTCATTTTTTACGGAATAACATTACAACTTATTTCTGTATTAACACAAAAATTTGTAGGAGGTAAAGAGAATGTTTAGAAAATTACTTGTCAGCAAAATTTCAGGTTTGGTTATTTTATTAGCTAATACAGCAACTACTATGGGATGTACATTAGTTTTTCATGAACCAGAACTTCCTGAAAGCTTAAAGAAAGAAAATCCTTTTAATTAATGGTATTATTTTAAGAAAAGAATTAGTGTTTTCTAAGTTGATAGAAAATTCTGTTTGGAAGTGTAATCGAGTAGGAGGGAGTGATTAGCTCCCGTCCTCTCACACCACCGTACGTACGGTTCCGTATACGGCGGTTCAATTAAGATAATTGACGCAAGTTTTCATAACTTCCGTGAATAGCTTGTCTTCTTATGCCAGTGGTCACTCCACCCTCCAAGAGGTCTCCCACGGGATTCACCGCTTCCTTCCTCAAGTGAGGTACTACGTTTTCTGTGTTCATCATGACTCACTGAATGCCAAGGGCTATTCTCTCTTAATTGTTCGGTCCTTCTTAGTAGTTCTAAACCAACTAATACTATGACCTCTGCTGACTTCTGACGGTTCAGCTACTTATCACTAAGTAGGTTATGAAGCGAACTTCACCTATCCGCCAGACCTCCCCGGGTAAGTACATGCACTTTCACACCATCTATCCGCCTCATTTACTCGATATGACCTTCGACAGAAAGAGCTTTGTTTTGTTACGCAAACTCACTCAATCATACCTAGCCTTATATGAGGTTCGTGTTCCTCGGACCGGTGTTTTGCCTCCAGCTTCCTTCAGATTCCGCGTCACCACGGACACCCTTGCTCTTGGCTAACCTCTACTTCTGTCTTCGGGGTTCGGGACTTACACCCTATAGTTCATGTACATGCCGGGCGCACGCATAAAAAGGGGATCGTTTTAAATTTGAACTGCTCCCTGTCAAGTAGACAGTGTAAAAAATAAAAATGTTACTAAGCGGCTTGAGCCCTGTATTCTAAGGGACTTAAGCCGTTTAATTTTTTCTGATAACGGAAATTGTTATAGAAATAAATATATTCATCAATCGATTGTTTCAGTGCTTGATATGAATCATAGGTATTCAAATGATATTTTTCACATTTGAATTTACTCCAAAAGGATTCAATTGGAGCGTTATCGATGCATTGACCTACCCGAGACATACTTTGTGTTAATTGTGCCTCGTCTATAATTTCCTTATATTTTTTGGACGTATATTGGAATCCTCGATCGCTATGTACGAGTGGATGTTCATCAGGTTTCAGGGTTTGGATTACTTTTCGTATGGTTTTAAAAACTAATTGATTATTATTGGAATGACCCAATTCATAACTCACAATAGAACCATCATACAAATCAATAATGGCACTTAAATAGGCTTTTTTTCCGTTCCCATATTTCAGCTCCGTTACATCTGTACACCATTTCATATTGGGCTTTTCTGCAGTAAACTCGCGATTTAATCGATTTTCAGCTACGTGTTGAACAGGTGATTTCTTATATCGTTTTCGTTTTCTTCGAATCACCGCTTGAATCTTCGCAATTTTCATCAAACGATAAATGCGTTTTTCATTGACAAGGGGCTCATTCGCCATTTTTCTGTATCGATTAATGGTGATGGTCATGCGACGATAACCATAGATTCCATTGACTTGTTCGTGAAGTGTTTTAATGCCCTCTAACAGTGATTCATTCAATTGTTCACGCGCTGATGGAGTGCGTTTCAGCCATTTATAATAAGCTGCTCGTGAAACGCCTGCGATGTGACAAAGTAAAATGATAGATAAGTGTTCGGTTTCATGTAATTCTTGAATGGCCTCATATCGAGTTTGTAATCGTACTTGGGTTAACGACACTTCCTTTCGATTTCCTCTAACTTTTTTAAAAATAGATTTTCTGCACGTAAACGTTCATTCTCGCGTTCAATTCGTTTGATTTCTAATTTAAATTTTTCTTCCGTCGTTAATTCAGCCTCTGATTTTGTGCGTCCACGGCGATCTTGTAGCCCTTCTTCTCCATGTAACTCAAATTTTTTCACCCATTGGTATACCTGTTGATAAGAAACTTGATAAGTTTGGGCTGCTAATTGATAATTTTTATGGTGCTTTAAGCAAAAATCGACTATCTCCATTCGTTCTAGTAGGGTTGTTTTTCTACCTTTTGTCATTGTTTTACTCAATCCTTTACCCGAATCTTTTATATCACAATGACTAGTATACTTTTTCACCCACTTCATTAAAATAGTTCTACCTGAAATTTGATGTTTTTTCATTAATTCGAGTAAAGAATATTCACCAGATAAATAATCCTCCACCGCTTGAATCTTCTGTTCTCTTGTATAACATCGTGGAGAAAAGTTAGAGTGAAAGACCGCTTCACCAAAGGCTTCATACTTTCGAACCCATTCTTTTAAAGTACTTTGGTGAATTTTATATTGACGAGCAAGCTTTTCAAATGAATAATCACCCGTTAAATATAAATGAATCAGTTTTAACATGAACTCTTTAGGATACTTGTAAAAGGTCATAATGAAAGCCCCCTATTAGGTTAGATGAATTTTTATTTTTTCATCTGTCTACCTAATAGGGAGCATATCAATTTTTAGACGATTCCCTTTTTTCTTATTCTTTCATTAAATTGAAGATATGGAATAATACATATTAGAAATGAATGGCTACTGGGATTTTTGATAATTTGACTAAAAAATAGATAATTGCTAATTAAGAAAAGAGTTGAGACAAAAGGTTTTCAGCCAATAGAAAAACCGAACGATTATTGAAACTCTATTCTGAGCTTCAATATCATTCGGTTTAATTAAATATCGAAATGCTAATGATAATTCGATTTTAAGAAGACCCATTTTAATTCTGTACCAGTTTCTCCATTAACTCCAATAATCTTTTAGATAGAGATCAATTCCTCCTCATTTTTTTGAAACTGGATATGATGCAATTTTGCAAATACGCCATTTAAAGCAATTAGTTCCTCATAAGTGCCTTGTTCTTCAATTCCATTTTTCGTTACAACAATTATACGATCGGCGTTGCGAATCGTTGCAAGTCGATGCGCAATGACTAATGTTGTACGATTTTTGGACAACTCGTTTAAAGATTTTTGAATCATCATTTCTGTCTCCGTATCCAGTGCAGAAGTGGCTTCATCTAATATTAAAATTGGCGGATTTTTTAGGAACATACGTGCAATGGCTATACGCTGTTTTTGACCTCCTGATAATTTTAAGCCGCGCTCCCCAATCTGCGTTTCATAACCATCTGGAAGAGATTCGATAAATTCTTTCAAATGAGCCTTCTCAGCAGCCGCTTGTATTTCCTCAAAGCTTGCACCTAGTCTTCCGTATTCTATATTTTCACGAATTGTACCAGTAAATAAGAATACATCTTGCTGTACAATGCCAATCTGTTCACGCAATGATTTTTGTGTGATATCTCGTACGTCGATTCCATCAATAGTAATCGCCCCTGCGTTTACATCATAGAAGCGGGGAATTAATGAACAGATCGTTGTCTTCCCAGCTCCAGATGGACCAACAAATGCGATTGTTTGGCCAGCTTGGATATTAAATGAAATATTCCGTAATACCGGCTTTGATTCATCGTACTGGAACGATACATTGTTGAAAGAGATATTTCCTTGTAAATGAGGAACTGCTACAGCATTGGGACGATCCTGAATTTCCGGATCTTGCATCAGTAATTCCCGGAAACGTTTAAATCCTGCCATTCCTTTTGGATACAGTTCAAGTAATGCACTAATTTTATCAATAGGTTTAATTAATACATTTGTATATAATACGAAACTTACTAATTCACCATATGTCAATTTGCCATTATAACTCAACCAAGCACCTACCACTAAAATGACTAAAGTCAATAGTCGTGTCATAAAATAGATACTTGAGTGTGTCCCTGCCATCACTTTATAAGCAAATAGTTTGGCAGCGCGGAAATATCCGTTTTGTTGTTTAAAGCGCTTCATTTCAAATTCTTCGTTTGTAAATGATTTAACAACCCGGATTCCTGAAACACTATCTTCTACTCTTCCATTAACATCCGCAATTTTACTATACATTTCTTTCCAAGCATTGTTCATTTTATTGTTGCAGTAAGTCACTAACCAAATTAAAAACGGTGTGAAAACAAGTGCAATAAACGTCAATGTCGGATTTACTTGGAACATAATAATGAACGCACCAATAAATGTCATCATTGCAATAAAGAAATCTTCTGGACCATGGTGCGCAAATTCACCAATATCAAAAAGATCATTTGTAATGCGGCTCATAATATGGCCCGTTTTTGTATTATCAAAAAATTTAAAGCTTTGTTTTTGGATGTGATTAAATAAATCGCGACGCATGTCGGTTTCAATATTAATTCCTAGTTTATGACCCAGGTAGTTGACAACGAAGTTCATGATGGTGCTTAAAATGTAAACAAGTAATAATAAAATGCTAACTTGTACAATTTTTCCCCAATCGCCTTCAGGTAATAAGACATCAATAAACCATTGCACCGCAATTGGGAAAAACAAATCTAAAATAGCCACAAAGACAGCACATGAAAAGTCGATGATAAATAATCGTTTATGTGGTTTATAATAAGAAAAAAAATGCTTTAACATCTTCTTTTCCTCTCTTTTGATAGTCATATCTTGAATTATACAAAAATTTTTTGCAAATGGATAACATTTGTAATTAGACTAAACTTTTTAAAAAGAAAAATAGGCAGAAGATAAAACTCTCCTGCCTAATTTACATCGTCATCCAAAATATTTAGTCACTCAGATCAGTTTGTACTGATGGATGAATCGAAAAGAACCCTTTTCTCATTACGCCATCAAGATGTAATATTGAAGTTGCTTCATCAATGATATTTCATATTAGATGTGACAGATTTCAATTCTTCTGCCATTGATGCAAGGGACTGGGCCGAAGCGGAAATTTCCTGCATCGCAGCCAACTGTTCTTCCACTGTTGCGACAACTTCTTCAGATGCCGCATTATTACCTTGAGCCACTTCCACAAGACCATCCAATTCTTCATTGACATGTTGAAGAGCTTTGGACATTTCTTTCACTGCTTCAGAAACTTCTTCCATTTGCGGCGAAATTTCTTTCGTTGTTTGGTGAATGTGGTTGAATTGTTTAATGGCTTCGCTTGTAATCTCTACCCCATCATCTACATTTACAGAAATCTGTTTCATCATCTTTACTGTATTTTCCGTATCATCTTGAATTTTCTTAATAATCGCCTGAATTTCTTTAGCTGATGATTGGGTTTGTTCGGCAAGGCTTCTTACTTCATCAGCGACTACAGCAAATCCTTTGCCATGTTCACCTGCACGGGCAGCTTCAATAGCCGCATTTAAAGCAAGCAAATTCGTTTGATCGGCAATTCCAGTAATTACATTTAAAATTTCATTGATTTGTTTTGAACTATCATATAAAGAATGAATAATAGACTGTGATTGGCTAACAGATGTATGAATGGATTTCATTTGTTCAACCGTTTTGGAAACAGCTTGGCCGCCTATGTCTGCCACCTGAATAGCTTGGCGTGAAAGTTCCGTCACGTTAGATGAACGTTCGGCGATGTCCTCCACTCCTTGCGAAACTTTTTTAAAGATATGGGATACATTCTCAACCATACTTGTTTGCGCTTCTGCATTTTTCGATACTTCTTGAATTGAATTGGACACTTGTTCAGTTGCTGCAGTCGTTTCTTCGGAGCTGGCAGACAATTGTTCCGATGTAGCCGCGACTTTTTCGGCTGTTTCGTCTATTTGAAGAGTCAAAGTACGCAACCCATCAATCATTTCATTAAAAGCCATTCCTAACTTTCCAATCACGTCATTTGTCGATATTTTTGCGTATTGGGTCAAGTCCCCTCCACTGACTTTTACGGCTAAATCACCCAATTGTTTAATCGGTCTGCTTAAAGATTTAATGATGAAAACAGCAGCAAAGATACCAAAGATAATCGCAATAGTTCCTACAATCCATGATAAATGTAAGATTGCTTCATTTGCTTCACCAATTTCTTTCTCATAAACCAGTCCGCCGATTTTCCACCCAGTCAATTCATCCGTAATGAAATGTAAAATTACGGATTCTCCATTTAATACTCCACTAACCTGTCCTTTATCTTTCTCATACAATTTGTCGTAAATCGAATCTACGGCTTCACTTCCCAATTCAGCAGATGGATGAGCAATATATTTATTGTTTTTGTCTACAACGAGTCCATATCCCGCCTTGCCAATTTGAATGTTTCTCACTAATTCTTCCAACTTATCAAGATTAATATCAATTCCTGCAACTCCAGTGCCATCATCGAGAGCTTTGGAGATGGTAATCACCATTTTCCCTGTACTTGCAGCAACATAAGGTTCTGAAATAAAGGTTTCGCCTTTATTCTCCATGGCTTGAATATACCAATCTCTTTCTCTAGGATCGTATCCAGCTTTAACCGCTAAATGGGCTGGTTCCTTCACAAATATTCCGTCTTCATTTCCTACATAGACGCCAGCAATTTCGGGATGGGATTCTTGATAAAATTTCAGCCATTTACGTATTTCAGAATGATTGGATTCTTGAAATTGGGATCCTCTTATACGATTTGACAATATTTGAATATCCGTCATTTTCGGTTGAATTAGATCCTTGATAACATCATCGATTCTAGATACATTAGCCGAAATATTATCCAATATTTGATTTCTTAATTCTTCCTTGGATGTTTGATATGATAATGTGCCAATTAGCAAAGAAGAAAGGATTACAATAATTGTAATGGAAACAAATAATTTTATATGAAAATTACGAAAGCTAAACTTGCTGATTTTTTTTGAAACTTTTTTCACTGATAGTCCTCCCCTAGTTGAAAAGTGGCATCTCCTTTGCCAAAAAGATTTTGTATTTTTGTTTTCTATTTGTTGTTTCTAAATCAACACTTGCTGAAAAAAACCCATTATTATATCGACATAAATTTCTAACTTTTTGATATATTCTTTTAAAATCTTTATTTTGTAAAACTTTAGAATTATCGATTTATTTTTTATTTAGTGTAATCAGTCTAATTTTCCATCTTACCAAAATATGATTTTATATTTTATAAAACAAAATTAAATAGTTTTAAAGTCACATTATCAGACTTTTACAATTTATAAAAAAAGCAGCGATTCATACTTATGAATGTCGCCTACTGGTTTTAGGGAACCATCAAACCTATATAAGAGCATCAGCTACTTCTGTAACTGTCATGCCTGTATAATGCAACAAATGCTCCGCTCTTTTTATTCGAGTTTCAACAACATAGGATTGAATTGTTTGCCCCATGATTTCTTTGAATTTTTTTGAAAAATAACGTGGCGAAAAATTAGCGCGAGCAGCTAAACTTTCTACTGTATGATTTTTTTCGGGATGTTGTTGAACATAATTTGCCACTTCCCTGATTACCGCACAAGCGATCTTTTTATACACACAAGTGAGATCTCTATCCGCACGAGTGACCTTTTTATGTACACGAGTGGAATCTTTATCTGCACAAGTGACCTTTTTATATACACAAGTGAGATCTCTATCCGCACTAGTGACCTTTTTATGTACACGAGTGAGATCTCTATCCGCACGAGTGAATTTTTTATATACACAAGTGAGATCTCTATCCGCACGAGTGACCTTTTTATATACACAAGTGAGATCTCTATCCGCACTAGTGACCTTTTTATATACACAAGTGAAATCTCTATCCGCACGAGTGAATTTTTATATACACAAGTGAGATCTCTATCCGCACGAGTGACCTTTTTATATACACAAGTGAGATCTCTATCCGCACGAGTGAATTTTTTATATACACAAGTGAAATCTCTATCCGCACGAGTGAATTTTTTATATACACAAGTGAGATCTCTATCCGCACGAGTTATATCAAATCGAGTAGGAGGGAGCGATTAACTCCCGTCCTCTCACACCACCGTACGTACGGTTCCGTATACGGCGGTTCAATTAAGATAATTGACGCAAGTCTTTAAAACTTTCGTGAATAGCTGTTCTCTTTATGCCAGTGGTCACTCCACCCTCCAAGAGGTCCCCCACGGGATTCACCGCTTCCTTCCTCAAGTGAGGTACTACGTTTTCTGTGTTCATCATGACTCACTGAATGCCAAGGGCTATTCTCTCTTCATTGTTCGGTCCTTCTTAGTAGTTCTAAACCAACTAATACTATGACCTCTGCTGACTTCTGACGGTTCAGCTACTTATCACTAAGTAGGTTATGAAGCGTACTTCACATATCCGCCAGACCTCCCCGGGTAAGTACATGCACTTTCACACCATCTATCCGCCTCATTTACTCGATATGACCTTCGACAGAAAGAGCTTTGTTTTGTTTTGCAAACTCACTCAATCATACCTAGCCTTATATGAGGTTCGTGTTCCTCGGACCGGTGTTTTGCCTCCAGCTTCCTTCAGATTCCGCGTCACCACGGACACCCTTGCGTTGAGCTAACCTCTACTTCTGTCTTCGGGGTTCGGGACTTACACCCTATAGTTCATGTACATGCTGGGCGCACATCAAAAAGCCTGAGGAAGTCTTCCTCAGGCTGAAAGTATTGTCTTCAGATCTTCAATAAAATCACGGAACGATGTTAACCCACTGTATGAATTCAAAACAACTTAAGAAGTTTTACTTTTTACTGCCCCGTGTCCTAGATTATTTAAACGATCGGCTAAACCTAAACCGTGTTCAGGTTTTTCGTCATTGCCATTGATTACTCTTTCAAGTAAGGTTTGACTCCATTCATATGCATAAGAGCCATGTTCAGAATAATCGAGACCTGCAATTTCATCTTCGCTTGATACACGAATTGGATGAATAAAGTTAATCAGAACTGTTGCAACACTTACAATTAAGAATGTATAACTGATAACGGCTAAAACTCCAATTGCTTGCACGCCTAGTTGAGAAGCTCCATGGCCATAGAATAAACCGCTAGCTGTCGAGAACAATCCGATTGCAAGAGTGCCCCAAATACCGCAAATACCATGAACAGCAATCGCACCAACCGGATCATCGACACGTACTTTTGCATCTAAGAAACGAACACCTTCTACTAATAAAATACCTGATACGAATCCAACTATAATTGAACCTAGAATGGAAATATCTGCTGCACCTGCTGTAATCCCTACTAATCCACCGAGTACACCATTTAGTGAAATGGACGGATCAATTTTTCCAAAGCGGATTTTTGTATAAACGGCAGACGTCACAAAAGCTGCCGATGTAGAAAGTAGTGTCGTTGCAATGACATGTGGTACTAAACTTGTATCTGCTGCAAGGGTGCTTGCACCGTTGAAACCAAACCAGCCTAACCAAAGTACGAATACACCTAAAGCACCTAGAGGTATGTTATGGCCTGGAATCACATTGACCTTTTTACCTGTATATTTTCCGATACGAGGCCCGAGGAAGATGACAACGGTTAATGCGGCAATCGCACCAGTTAAGTGCACCACTGTGGAACCTGCAAAATCTGTAAATCCGAGCTGTGCAAGCCATCCGTCACCTGACCAAACCCAATGGCCTATGATTGGATAAACAATGATGCTCATTGCAACAGCAATCATTATATAGCTCATGATTCTTATCCGTTCTGCTACAGCACCTGAAATAATGGTAATGGAAGTTGCAGCAAACATTGCTTGGAATACGAAAAAGTCGATATCTTCTCTTCCCGATAAGAAAAATCCATTTGTTCCAAACATACCTCCAGCTGAATCACCAAACATCAAACCGAAGCCAACAAGATAATACAAAATGGAAACAATACTAATTGTTAAGAAGTTTTTCATGATGATGTTTAACGAGTTTTTTGCTCTCGTAAATCCTGTTTCCACCAAAGTAAATCCAGCATGCATGAAGAATACTAATATAGCACCTAACATGACCCAAACTAGATTCACAGACAATTCTATCGACTCAACAGTTGGTGCTTGTGCATAAGCTGGCATTGCAGCGAACAATAATAATGGAAAAATAGATAGCATTTTTTTCTTCAACTTCACTCGACTCCTCTCAACTTATATAATCGCTTCTTTACCATGTTCCCCTGTTCGGATGCGAATTGCTTCTTCAACAGGGATAATAAAAATTTTTCCATCACCTACCGATCCAGTTTTGCATGTTCTTTGAATCACTTCTATCACTTGATCTACTTTCCCATCTTCTACAACCAATTCAATTTTCAACTTTGGCAATACTTTAATTTCAAAAGTTGTACCTCGAAACATCCCCTCCACACCTTTTTGTTTGCCTGTACCGGCAGCTTCCGTAACGGTCATGCCACCGACTCCAATTGAGAATAAATTATCTCGCAATTCTTTAAACACTTCTGGACGCGTAATTACCTCAACTTTTTTCATATAACGTCCTCCTTTAAGTAGTTAATATAAAGTGATATAACGTTCACGTTCCCATGGATGCACGTTGATTCTAAATTCATCCCATTCAATACGTTTTGCTTCAATAAAGTGCGTTGTAATATGTTCGCCAAGTGCAGCTTTAATGACTTCATTTTGTTCGAGTGCGTCAATCGCTTCTTTTAAACTAGCTGGTAGACTGCGAATGTTTAATTGATCTAATTGTTCCTCATCCATTTTATAAATGTTAGAGTTTACTGGGTCACAAAGTGTTAATTTATTTTTAATGCCATCTAAACCAGCTGCCAGCATTACAGCTAGGGCAAGATATGGGTTTGCGGATGGATCTGGGTTTCTTAATTCAATGCGGGTACTTAAACCACGGCTTGCTGGGATACGAACGAGTGGACTACGATTTTTTCCTGACCATGCAATATAACAAGGTGCTTCATAACCAGGAACTAATCGCTTATAAGAATTGACTGTCGGATTTGTAATGGCTGCAAAACTATAAGCATGTTTTAAAATTCCGGCTAAATATTGTTTAGCAGTTTCACTTAATCCTAATTCATCTTTCTCATCAAAGAAGGCATTTTCTTTACCGCGGAATAGAGATTGGTGACAGTGCATTCCTGAACCGTTTACGCCATAGAGAGGTTTTGGCATAAATGTGGCATGTAGACCATGTTTTCTAGCAATATTTTTTACTACTAATTTAAATGTTTGAATTTGATCGGCTGCATCGACTGCATCGGAATATTTGAAATCAATTTCATGTTGTCCAGGGGCAACTTCATGGTGGGATGCTTCAATTTCAAAGCCCATTTCTTCTAAGGTAAGAACAATATCACGACGGCAGTTTTCCCCTAAATCTGTTGGAGCTAAATCGAAGTAACCTCCATTGTCGTTCAACTCCATTGTTGGATTGCCATGTTCATCTGCTTTAAACAAAAAGAATTCCGGTTCTGGACCTACGTTCATTGCTGTAAATCCAAGTTCATTCGCTTCCTTTAGTACCCGTTTTAATACGCCACGGGGATCACCAGGGAAAGGAGTACCATCTGGTAAATATACATCACAAATTAAACGTGCAATTTTTCTACCTTGTTCTGCTTCCCAAGGGAAGATAAGCCAAGTATTTAAATCGGGATATAAATACATATCTGATTCTTCGATTCTTACAAATCCTTCAATAGAAGAACCATCAAACATAATCTTGTTATCTAAAGCTTTTGGTAATTGACTAAGCGGTATTTCAACATTTTTAATAATTCCAAATAGATCTGTAAATTGTAACCGAATGTAGCGCACATTTTCCTGTTCAGCAATTTTTAAAATGTCTTCTTTTGTATAATTTTTTTTCATATTAAATTCCTCCTATTATCTATCGAAATTTCATTTATTTGATTGCTTGTTACAGCATTGTTTCTTTTGTGAAATAATCTAATTTTATTTCACCGTGGCAAATGTATTCTGCTCTGCCTTTTTTCCAAACGTGGTTATGTTCATCCCAATGAATTTCTAAATCACCTCCTGGAAGATGGACTGTTATTACTTGGT
Source organism: Ureibacillus sp. FSL W8-0352 (assembly GCF_038004345.1). Taxonomy (NCBI): domain Bacteria; kingdom Bacillati; phylum Bacillota; class Bacilli; order Caryophanales; family Caryophanaceae; genus Ureibacillus; species Ureibacillus sp. FSL W8-0352. The sequence goes on from NZ_JBBOQT010000001.1 coordinate 946,533, forward strand.
TTTGCTTCAGTTTTCCATTGAGCGTGGCTGCGACAACCGCCGCACAAGCACCTGTACCGCAAGCCATTGTTAAACCAGAGCCTCTTTCCCAAACTCGATAGTCGATTTCATTGTCATTTTTTACCTCTACAACACCAACATTTACTCTTTCAGGGAATAAATCGGAGAATTCAATCATTGGGCCGATTGTTTCTAACGGTACATTATGAACATCATCAACAAACATAATGGCGTGAGGGTTACCCATTGAAACACAAGTTAAGTAGTAAACATTTCCTCCTATCGTCAATGGTTCATTGATAGTCTTTGTTGTTGGGTCACCTTTCATTGGAATCATTCCTTTTAACAATTTCGGTTCACCCATATCAACTGTGACGAATTCCACTTCTTTTGTATTTTCTTGAGAAATGTGAACCTCAACGATACCGCCAAGTGTTTCTATAGTAAAACACGTTGAATCTATAAATTGATGATCATATAGATATTTCGCTACACATCTTAATCCATTTCCGCAATTTTTCCCCTCTGAACCATCTGCGTTAAAGATACGCATTCGAAAGTCGGCTACTTTTGAATCGCAAATAAGAATCATCCCGTCAGAACCAATTCCAAATCTCACATCAGAAAGATTTTTTGCTAGAGTTGGAAGTATTTGTTCTTGCAAAGTATTTTCTAGTAAATTAATAAAAATATAATTGTTTCCTAAACCATGCATTTTTGTAAAATACATTTCATCACCTTCCTTTGAAAATAAACTGAACTCCTTTCAATCGTCTTTCAATTTCCTTCATCACTTGCTGTTCTTCTTCTTCTGAATTAGCTTCAAAGGTAACGGAAAATCTTACGAAACTCCCTGCATCATCCCACGGAACTGTTGAAATCAAATGTTCTCGAATAAGGTATTGGGAAAAATCTTCCGCTGTTTGAAAGGAAGGCCCATCTTTGACCCCGATTGGAGCTTCAGCATATAAGTAAAAAGAGCCTTTCGGTTTTTCCACTTGAAAACCACACCCACGAAGAATATTCACTAGTAATTCATGGCGACGGGAATATTTATTTGCTGTTTGTTCGGTTATTTCAGGGTGGGATAAAGCGTAACTTGCAGCTTTTTGGATTGGAATAAATTGACCAGAATCGCTGTTATCCTTTACCGTTTGAAAAGCTTTTATTAATTTTGCATTTCCAGCAATAAACCCGATTCTCCATCCAGTCATATTGAAAGACTTGGATAAGGAATGGATTTCAACTCCTATCTCTTTTGCACCAGGTACCGATAAAAAGCTGAGTGGCTTCTCACCGTCGAACATTAATGCGGCATATGCTGCATCATGGACGACGATTAATTGATTGCTTTTTGCAAACTCAATAACTTCTTCAAAAAACTGTTTCGTCGCTACTGCACCAGTTGGGTTATTGGGATAATTTAAATAGAGCAGTTTTGCTTTCTTTAATACTTCTTGATCAATTTGATCAAGGCGAGGCAAAAAGTTATTTTCTTTTAATAATGGAAGATAAACAACTTCGCCACCGTAGTATTTTGTATAAGTTCCTAGCACCGGATAACATGGTGATGGCATTAATGTAATGTCCCCTGGGTTAATGAAAGCAGCTGGCAGTAAACTGAGTCCTGATTTAGATCCAATAACATGGTTAATTTCTGTTTCAGGATCTAAACCATTTACTCCAAATACCTCTGACATATAGCGGGAAGCAGCCACTTTAAATTCATGTATGCCATTATCTGAATAAAATCGGTTTTCAGGTTTTAAGGCTTCTTCGAATAGTTTTTCAACTACTCTTTTGTCTGCCATTGCATCAGGTTCACCGACTCCCAAATCAATTAAAGCCATATCCGGTTTTTCTTTAATGGCTATTCTTTTAGCTCTTTTAATTTTTTCAAATTTGAATATTTCTTCCTTTAAACCGAATGAAGGACCCCCAATTCGATCGGCAAATAATTGTTGTATATAATCTTCAGTCTGCACTTTAACCCTCCTAAAATTATAGGTTTACTTTGTTTGTTATTAACTGATGACAAGATTTTGCGGCTTCTTTTCCCTCTTGAATTGCCCATACAATTAAACTTTGACCACGTCTTGCATCGCCAGCAACAAACACGTTGTCTATATTTGTTTTGTAAGCACTACTATTTTTCAAGTTTTTAATATCAATATTTAATTGTTCAAATAATTGTTGTTCTGGTCCTTCAAATCCGATTGCCAGTAACACTAGTTGAGCAGGTATCATTTTCTCTGTATTTGGTATCGGTTCTCGAATTTTTTTTCCTTTTTCATTCAATGTCGTTTTCATACCAACACTTTTCACAGCAACAAGTTGACCGTTATCATCACCAATAAATTCTAATGCAGTAGTTGTAAATAGCCTTGGATCATCTCCAAATTTCGCTAGCGCTTCTTCTTGACCGTAATCCAACTTATATGTCATTGGATATTGTGGCCATGGATTATCAGGCGTACGTTCTGATGGACGTTTCGGATAAATATCGAATTGGACGACACTTTTACAATTTTGTCTTAGAGCAGTAGCGATACAATCGACTGCTGTATCACCGCCGCCTATTACTACCACATCTTTTCCCTCAGCAGAAATATATTGACCATTTTTAAAATCTGAATCCAGCATACTTTTCGTATTGGCGTGTAAATAATCCATCGCAAAGTGGATCCCTTTTAAATTTCTTCCGTTAATTTGTAGATCACGAGGTTTCGTTGCACCTGTGCAAAGAATGACCGCATCAAACTCTGATTGTAATTGGTCAATCGAATAATCTTTCCCAACTTCAACGTTTGTTAAGAAGGTAATTCCCGCTTGTTCCATCAGATGGATTCGACGATCAACTACGTGTTGCTCAATTTTCATTTTTGGAATGCCATAAGTGAGCAATCCTCCGATTCGATCTGCTCTTTCAAATACTGTTATTGAATGCCCATATTTATTTAACTCATGTGCACTAGCTAAACCAGCTGGTCCAGATCCAATTACCGCAATCTTTACTCCTGTTCGTTTTTCTGGAATGTCAGGTGTTACCCAACCTTCTTCAAAAGCTTTTTCGATGATTGCCCACTCTATACTTTTAATGGTTACGGAGCTTTCATAAAGGGAAGCGACACATCCAGCTTCACAAGGAGCCGGACATGCTCTTCCAGTAAACTCTGGAAATGGATTTGTTTTGCTTAATCGTTCATAAGCCTCTTTCCATTTACCTTGGTATACAAGCTCATTCCATTCAGGAATTAAATTAAATACCGGGCAACCTGTCGACATTCCTCCTACAGTAGAGCCATTTTGACAAAATGGAACACCGCAATCCATACATCGAGCTGCTTGAGTTTTTAACAAGTCTTCAGAAGGTAATGTTGATATTTCCTTCCAGTCTTGAAGTCTTTCTAGTGGATTTCGATACTGGGCATTTTGTCTTTTATACTCCAAAAATCCAGTCGGTTTTCCCATTTTGTTCACCACACTTTCTTAATTAGTAACTTTCTAATAAATACAATTCTTGTTCATCTAAAATCTGCTTATATTTGTGAGGAATCACACGAATAAAATTCGAAACTTCTTTTTTCCAATTTTGAATGATTCGTTTCGCTACAAGACTATTCGTTTCTTGAACATGTTCTTTGATTAAAGAAAGCACAAACTGGATTTCTTTTTCACTTTCAATCGTTTCAAGTAATACAAGCTCATCGTTATAATTTTCGTAAAAATATTTGTTTGCTGGAGAATATACATAAGCAATTCCGCCAGACATACCTGCTGCAAAGTTTTTCCCAACTTCCCCTAAAATTACGACTCTACCACCTGTCATATATTCACAGCCGTGATCTCCTGTACCTTCGACTACAACAAGTGCTCCACTATTTCGAACACAAAATCTTTCTCCTGCTTTACCGCGAATAAAAGCTTTACCGCTTGTTGCACCATAGAATGCCGCGTTGCCGATGATGACATTTTCCTCTGCAACAATCTTTGTATTTGAAGAAGGAGCTACAATGATTTTTCCACCAGATAATCCCTTTCCGACATAGTCATTTGCTTCTCCTTCCAACTTCAACGTAATGCCATTTGGAATGAATGCTCCAAAACTTTGGCCTGCGGATCCTGTAAAGTGAATTTGAATTGTATCTTCATTTAAACCTTCACTTCCATGTATTTTCGAAACAACACTTCCAAGCATTGTACCGACAGAGCGGTTCGTATTTTTAATAGGAAGAGCAATATGAACTGGCTTCTTATGATTTAAAGCTTCCTTGCTTAATGGAATTAATTTTTCATAATCCAATGTTTTTTCTAGTTGGTGATTTTGGCTTTTTGTAGCTGTACGTTCACCATCATAGCTAACGAGTAACGAAGATAAATCCAGTTTCTTTTCCTTCCAATTCACATCATTCTTAATCTGAATAATATCCGTTCTTCCCACCATTTCCTCTATTGTTCTAAAGCCTAATTCCGCCATATATTCACGAATTTCTTGCGCAATAAAGTGCATTAGGTGGACAACGTGTTCAGCAGTTCCGATCATTTTTCTTCTAAGAACTGGATTTTGAGTTGCGATTCCCACTGGGCATGTATCTAGATGACAAACCCTCATCATGACGCACCCTAACGATACAAGTGGCAATGTTGAAAATCCGTATTCCTCTGCTCCTAATAATGCGGCGATTACTACATCTCTACCGTTCATTAGTTTTCCGTCTGTTTCGAGCACTACTTTGTTTCTTAAGCCATTTAGCATTAATGTTTGATGTGCTTCTGCTAACCCTAATTCCCAAGGGAGGCCAGCATGCTTAATGCTCGTTTTTGCTGCTGCTCCTGTTCCTCCATCATAACCACTGATGAGAATTACATCGGCTTTAGCTTTTGCAACACCAGCAGCAATTGTTCCAACACCACTTTCGGAAACTAGCTTTACGTTGATTCGCGCTTCGGGATTGGCGTTTTTCAAGTCGTAAATTAATTGCTCAAGGTCCTCAATCGAATAAATATCATGATGAGGCGGTGGTGAGATTAGTTCAATGCCCGGCGTAGAACCTCTTGTCTTTGCAACTTCTTCTGTCACTTTATGGCCGGCAAGCTGTCCCCCTTCTCCTGGCTTTGCACCTTGAGCCATTTTGATTTGAATCTCATCACAATTCACTAAATAATGACTTGTTACACCAAATCGACCGGAAGCCACTTGTTTAATGCGGCTTAATTTTGAATCACCATTTGGCAAAGGAATAAAGCGGTTTGGATCTTCTCCTCCTTCTCCTGAATTGCTTTTTCCGCCAATTCGATTCATTGCAATGGCAATTGCTTCATGAGCTTCTATACTAATTGAACCGAAAGACATGGCACCTGTTTTAAATCGTTTAAAAATCGATTCGATTGGTTCTACTTCTTCAATCGGAATTGGTTTTCGATCACTTTTTAATTCAAATAATCCTCTTAACGTTGTATTCGTTTCTTTCGACAGCATTTCGCTATACTTTTTGTAAAGTTCATATTTTCCTGTACGGCAAGCGAGCTGTAAAGTATGGATTGTTTCAGGACGATAAAGGTGATCTTCACCATTTTTTCGCCATTGGAAATCAGATCCTTCTTCCAATAAAAGTTCATCATCTTCCCATGCAGCTTTATGGCGAATAACTGTCTCTAATGCAATATCATTTAATTCAAGTCCACCGATTTGAGAAATCGTACGAGGGAAATAATTTTCAATTACTTCTCGACTCAATCCAATTGCTTCGAAAATTTGTGCACCGATATAACTTTGCACCGTTGAAATGCCCATTTTAGACATGATTTTTAATATCCCTTTTGTGATACCTTTCACATACTTATCAATTAAATCGTTATCTACTGCTTCTTCCAATTGTGAAAGGGATGCGTAAACTAAATAAGGATAAATAGCGTTAGCTCCATAGCCAAGTAGTGCTGCAAAGTGATGCACTTCTCTCGGTTCTCCTGATTCGACAATAATGCTTACTTTATTGCGAAGGCCTTTTTGTATTAGGTAGTGATGGACACTGGAAACAGCTAATAATGATGGAATGGCTGCATTTTCTTTATTTACACCCCGATCGCTAATAATAAGTAATTGATATCCATCATTTGCAGCTTTTTCAGCATTTTTCAGAAGTTTTTTCAAATACTTTTTCATCGATTCTGGATGTTCACTAGGGAATAAAGTTGACAGTTTAGACACTTTCCAACCGTTTAAATTTAAACTAATAATTTTTAGCCATTCATTTTTAGTCAAAATAGGTGTTTTTAATTTTATTTTTTGATAGTCTTCTTTTTTAGGTTTTAATAAGTTACCTTCACTGCCCAAATACACTTCCATTGAAGTAACGTACGCTTCTCGAATAGCATCGATTGGTGGATTTGTTACTTGGGCAAATCGTTGTTTAAAGTAGTTGAATAATAGTTGTGGTTTTTTGGATAATACAGCGAGTGGCCCATCATACCCCATTGAACCAACTGGATCGTCTCCACGGACTGCTAAAGGTTTAATATATTTTTCCCATTCTTCAAAGGTATAGCCAAATGCTCGTTGGAGACGAATTATTTGAGTACGATCCATATTTTTTGATGTTTCTACATTTAATGCAGGAATGTTATCGATAGGTAAAATCATTTCAGCTGTCCATTGTTCATATGGATGTTCATTGATAAATTGCAGTTTTAGCTCCTCATCGAACAATAAGGCTTTCTTTTCGAAATCTACTACTAACATTTGACCTGGTTTTAAGCGGCCTTTTTGGACGATTTTTTCTTCTGGTATGTCGACAACTCCCACTTCTGAAGATAAATAGAAAAAGTCATCTTCCGTCAAAATGAATCTAGCAGGTCGTAAACCATTTCGATCAAGGCAAGCACCTGCTTGGTGTCCGTTTGTGAACCCCATTGCAGCTGGCCCATCCCACGGTTCCATTAATAAGCTATGATATTGATAAAACGCTCTCTGTTTTTCTGAAAGTAATTTATTATTTTGCCAAGGTTCCGGAATCATCATCATCATCGCTTGGGGTAAAGACCATCCGGACATCACTAAATGCTCTAAAACATTGTCAAACATTGCAGAGTCGCTGCCGTCGAGATTGACAATTGGATGAAGTGCCTCCAAATCATCACCAAACACTTCCGTTTTCATTGTTGCTTCTCGAGCAAACATCCAGTTTACATTACCGGTAATAGTATTAATTTCCCCGTTATGCATGAGCATCCTGTTTGGTTGAGCTCTGCTCCAACTCGGGAAAGTATTTGTACTAAAGCGGTTATGAACCATTGCCATTTTAGACTGGTAATTTTCATTCGTTAAATCGACATAAAAATTTTTTAATTGATTCGGTAACAGTAGCCCTTTATAAACAATGGTTTTCGATGAAAAACTAGAAATATAACAAGCATCAATATTACGCTCGAATTGTTTAAAGGTGTTTTCAATTTTTTTTCGGGCAATATATAAACGTCTTTCGAAATCATCATTTTGACTATTAACTGATGTAGGTATAACAAATAACTGATGAATTGAAGGGGCTGTTTGTATGAATTCATTTTGTAATACTTGATCGTTTGTTGGTACAGTTCTCCATCCGAAAATTGTCAAACTGTTCATTTCAACAATTTCTTCAATTCTTTGCTTGTATTCTTCTTGTTTCGTTTCCTCTTTTGGAAGAAAAATCATCATAACACCATATTCCCCTAAAGATGGCAGTTGTTTTCCCTGCTTTCCCCATTCTTTTTCAAATAATTCATGAGGTATGTCAGTTAAAATGCCTGATCCATCACCTAACGTTTCCTTATCATCTCGACCTCCGCGATGAGTTAACCGTTCTAGGGCAATTAACGCTTGGGATACAAGTGAATGTGATTTTTCACCTTTGATATTCGCTAATAAGGCGATTCCGCACGAGTCATGTTCAAATTGTGGATTGTATAAACCTTGTGTTAATCCTTGATCCATTTTTCTGCACCCCTTAATTCTTCCTGTTTTCTTATACATACATCCTAACAAGTCTAAAACCAAAAATATTTAGACTATTAAGTTGAATCTTTGCACTTTTTTACACTTCTTCTTTTCTTCAGGTTTATGTTTGAAAAAAAAAAAAAAAAAACACTTGCCGAACATATGCCAAGTGTTTTGCTGGAGGAGAGGATACGTTAATTCAAAGCAAAATCCAAAAATGAAACTCCCTCTAAATTACTAGGTATTCTATTTATCAATTAACAGTTCATATGTAACACAATTAATCATTTACTAGTTATTTCGAAATACTAAATATTTTTACAATATTTTATAAATATATTATAATGATGTAAGATTTTTACTATAAAAATTACAATATTTTCAGGAGAGAGAGCATCATGAACGTTGTTAAGAATTTGAAACTCCAAACGAAATTTAATATTTTAATCATCTTCGTTATTTTATTCTTAATGGTTTCAATTGGATTCGTAGCGAAAATTCAAATTGAAAAACAGTTATTATCAATTTATGAGGAAAAAGTTGCAGTTGAAGCGAAACAAAGTTTAAACATAATTGATGAAAGGTATCCAGGTAGTTGGAACGTTCGTGAAGGAAACTTATATAAAGGCGTTATTAAAATTAATGATAATAATAAAATCTTGGATAAAATCGGTGAGACTACTGGTGGTATTACCAATATATTTTTAAATGATTCTACTGTAGCAACAAATATTGTGGTAAACGGAGAAAGAAAAATTGGTGCTACTGCCGATCCTGCCATTGCAGAAGCAGTACTTCAAAATGGTGAGGTTTATATTGGAAAAGCCGATATTTCAGGCGAGTTGTATTTAACAATGTATCAACCAATCAAAGATGGAAAAGACAATATTATCGGAATGTGGCTTACAGGTACACCTATTGAATCAATACAAAAAAATGTTTACACTATTTTAATCGAAATTGTAATGACGATTGCAGTTATTGGGATCATTACAATGATTGTGATGTTATTCTTAATCCGTTCAATTGTTCGACCAATTAATCTCGTAAATAATCAACTGAAAGAAATTGCAGAGGGCGAAGGAGATTTAACGAAAGAAATTCAAATTCAATCTAAAGATGAAATTGGTGAAATGGCATTGTCCTTTAATAAAATGTTAGGTTCTTTACGAGCCATGCTTAGTCAAGTAAGAAAGGCTTCCGAACAAGTCGCTGCATCTTCAGAAGAATTATTATCTAGCTCTGAACAAACCGCTTCTGTGACCGATCAAGTGGTACACTCTATCCAAGAGGTAACAAAAACGATAGAAATTCAAGGTAAGAATACAACTGAGAGTGCTGAAGCCATACATGATATTACAAGAGGGATGCATTATATTGCAGATTCTATCAGTTCCGTTGCCGAAAACGCTAATGTCATGATGGCTCAAGCCAACTTAGGTAATAACCATATTCAAAAAGTAGTAGGCCAAGTAAAAAATATTCATGTTGCATCATCCGATACACTAGAGGTAATGAAAAACTTGGAACAAAATTCAATTTATATTGGAAAAATTATTGATGTCATTACCGAGATTGCAGCACAAATCAATTTGTTGGCATTAAATGCTGCAATTGAAGCAGCTCGTGCAGGAGAACACGGGAAAGGATTTGCAGTTGTCGCTGACGAAGTACGTAAATTAGCTGAACAATCAAAATCATCAGCTGATCAAATTGTTGAAATTATCCATATCATCCAAAAAGACATTGAAACAGCTGTTGATATGACAAGCAATGTTAATTCAGTTGCCAAAAATGGATTAGAAATAACCGAAGAATCCGGAAAATCATTTGAACAAATAGTAAAATCTATTGAGAATGTCACGGCCCAAACTCAAGAATTGAATACTATAACAGAAGAAATTACAACAAATATTGAACAAATTAATTCTTCCATTGAAGAAATCGCAAAAATGGCCGAAACGAATGCGAAACATTCAACAGAAATTTCCTCCGCTTCAGAAGAACAACTGGCTACAATGGAAGAAGTTACTACATCGGCTACAACATTGGCATCGATGGCTGAGCAACTTCAACTATTAGTGAAACGATTTAAAATATAATATACGTAATAAACCGACATATTCCGTATTGGAAATGTCGGTTTTTTTAAACAATATATTTAAGCATTTCTTTTTAGCGAGATTTCTTCTATCGTTGATTTTCTTATTCTCGGTAATGTCCGAATTTCCGATGGACTTTTCCCTGTATATGCTTTAAATTGTCGGCTAAAGAAATGAATATTATTATAACCAAGAGCATCAGCAACTTCTGTTACGGTCATCCCTGTATAATGCAACAAATGCTCCGCTCTTTTTATTCGAGTTTCAACAACATAGGATTGAATTGTTTGACCCATAATTTCTTTGAATTTTTTTGAAAAATAACGTGGCGAAAAATTAGCGCGAGCAGCTAAACTTTCTACCGTGTGATTTTTTCCGGGATGTTGTTGAACATAATTTGCCACTTCCCTGATTGTAAAGAACAACTGACTTTGCATTTCCTTGCTTTCTTCTAATTGTTTTGTTTCTGACTGTTGATCTTCCCTTAACAGTTGAATCATTAATTGTTTTAATATCAACTTTCCTTCGATATCTGCAGCAAAAGTTTTCACTAAAAATAATCTTACATATTGAGAAAGAAGCGACTCAAAATGAATCCGATCTTGTAAAATTCGATAAGATTTTGGTATCATATTCGGCTCGATTTCAAGGTCGAAATGAATGTACGTAATTACAAGCGGATGCATTGGATCTTGGGTTGCCGTCGTCCAATCACCTGGTTTAAATAGAAAACAACTACCTCTTTGTAATTTAAAATCCTTTCCGTTTAAAGTTAAAGTTCCTTTTCCGCTCCAAACGTAAAGTAAATCATAATTTGGAATAGGTGCTTTTCGCTTCCACTGCCAATTTGGTTCACAATTAATTGTTGCTAATGATGGTTTGATAACAAATTGATCAGGATTTACATTTAACATAATAATACCCCTTCCTTTCTACGCTGTTTATCATCAGCGTGTAAGAGTATCCACTGAATCCCTATACGACATTGGCAAACCCAATCGGATTATTCTCTAATTGCATTTATTAGACAATATATAGATGGAAAAAATCAAACAAAATGAATGAAAAATCCGTATATATTAAAGTTTAATATTATTTCAAAAAGCGTTTACAAATCAACTAAATTTACATTATATTTTTCAAGCCATATATTCATTTGAACCAAATGGGCAATTCGTTGGGGACCCGTCATTAGTTGGCCGAACCAGGGAATATTAAATGATTTATTGGAATCTAGTAGTTCTTCTAATTTTTCTTTAGAAATGAGCTGCAATATCGGTGAGTTTTTCTTCTGAATAATCTGTCGCAACATGTCAGTAACTAACTTTGTATATTTAGGATGATGCGTCTTAGGATAGGGGCTCTTTTTTCGGTACAAAATATCCATTGGAAGAATGCCTTCTAGAGCTTTTCGCAATAATCCTTTTTCTCTTCCACCTAGCATTTTCATTGACCATGGTATGTTCCATGCATATTCAACAATTCGATGGTCTGCAAATGGTACCCGCACTTCTAGACTAGCAGCCATACTCATTCGATCTTTTCGATCTAGCAATGTCGACATAAACCACACCATATTCAAATAAAACATTTCTCTGCGTCGGGCTTCATTCGGTTCTTCCCCTTCTAATTTCGGCACTTCTTGAATCGTTTCTTCATATCGTAATTTTATATAATCTTTCAATTTCAATGTATTTTGCCAGTATGGTAATAGTAGATTTTGTCTCTCTGATTCGGATTGCATCCAAGGAAAACCATCGTTTTTCAATAATTCTGTTTTATAAAACCAAGGATAGCCTCCAAAAATTTCATCAGCACATTCACCAGATAGTGCCACAGTAAAATGTTTTTTTATTTCTTCGGAAAATAAAAGTAAAGAAGAATCAATATCTGCCATACCAGGTAAATCTTTAGCAATCACAGCTTCCTTTAATTTTTCAGCAAGTTGTTCGTGGGAAATAATGGTCGTATGATGAGCAACACCAAGATGTTGAACTACTTTTTCAATCCATGGACGGTCTTCATCCGGTTGAAACAAACTCTTTTGAAAATAAGTACTGTTTTCTTCATAATCAATAGAATAGGTATGAAGAGGTCCTCTATCTAGGTTATTGAAAAAATTTGAAGCAATGGAGGTAATTACACTTGAATCTAAACCACCCGATAAAAAGGTGCAAACTGGGACATCCGCAACTAATTGTCGTTCAACTGCATCTTTTATGAGTAAACGAACGGTTTCGATTGTTTCTTCTAATGAATGAACATGTTTAGCACTTCTTACATTCCAATAACGTTGAATATTCAAGCCATGTTGATCAAAAATGAGATAATGGGCTGGCCTTAATTCATTAATCCCTCGAAATATTCCGTGCCCTGGCGTTCGGGAAGGACCTAGACCAAATAATTCTTGTAATCCCTCTCGATCAACTTCGGATTTTACTTTTGGATGGGCTAAAATGGCCTTCAATTCTGAACCAAATATTAAGCTTTTTCCGCTAAATTTATAAAACAAAGGCTTTACACCGAGCCGATCCCTCGCCATGTAAATTTTTTCACATTCCTCATCCCAAATAGCAAAAGCATATATACCGTTTAAATGTTTAACACATTCTTCTTTCCACTCGATATAAGCTGTTAACAATACTTCCGTATCAGAATGGGATTGAAATGAATAACCCCGATTGACCAATTCATTACGCAGTTCTTCAGTATTATATAGCTCACCATTGTAAACTATCGTATACTTATTAGAACCTTTTGTTTTCGACATTGGCTGAGAACCGCCAACAGGATCTACTACGATCAGTCTTGTATGACCAAGAGCAACATGCGTGTCACAAAAAATGTTAGAGGCATCTGGCCCTCTTTTGTTTAACGTTTGTGTCATCTTTTTTATAGTGACTTCTTGATGTTTCAAATTGTTTTCCCAATCAATCCAGCCCGTAATTCCACACATCATCCATTACTCTTTCGTAGTATAATTTTTTTACTTATCATCCATTTTATGTCCTTTTGACTATAAGAACAATTTCAATTTCGAATGAAATTCATCTAATCTACGTATAAATATATTGACTATAAATAATTAAATTGATATAAGATAGTTATTTTTTATATCAATATCTGAACAATTTATGAATAATTGTATCCACAAGAGTAATCAATTATATACAAAAGTATAAACCCTATCCGCACGAGTGACCTTTTAATATACATAAGTGAAATCTCTATCCGCACGAGTGACCTTTTTATGTACACAAGTGAAATCTCTATCTGCACAAGCGACTTTTTATGTACACTAGTGGGATCTCTATCTGCACGAGTGGCCTTTTTATATACACAAGTAGGATCTCTATCTGCACGAGTGGCCTTTTTATATACACAAGTAGGATCTCTATCCGCACGAGTTATATCAAATCGAGTAGGAGGGAGTGATTAGCTCCCGTCCTCTCACACCACCGTACGTACGGTTCCGTATACGGCGGTTCAATTAAGATAATTGACGCAAGTTTTCATAACTTCCGTGAATAGCTGTTCTCTTTATGCCAGTGGTCACTCCACCCTCCAAGAGGACTCCCACGGGATTCACCGCTTCCTTCCTCAAGTGAGGTACTATGTTTTCTGTGTTCATCATGACTCACTGAATGCCAAGGGCTATTCTCTCTTAATTGTTCGGTCCTTCTTAGTAGTTCTAAACCAACTAATACTATGACCTCTGCTGACTTCTGACGGTTCAGCTACTTATCACTAAGTAGGTTATGAAGCGAACTTCACCTATCCGCCAGACCTCCCCGGGTAAGTACATGCACTTTCACACCATCTATCCGCCTCATTTACTCGATATGACCTTCGACAGAAAGAGCTTTGTTTTGTTTCGCAAACTCACTCAATCATACCTAGCCTTATATGAGGTTCGTGTTCCTCGGACCGGTGTTTTGCCTCCAGCTTCCTTCAGATTCCGCGTCACCACGGACACCCTTGCTCTTGGCTAACCTCTACTTCTGTCTTCGGGGTTCGGGACTTACACCCTATAGTTCATGTACATGCCGGGCGCACAAAGAAAAAGAGCGAATTTCCCTCATTCGCTCTTACATGTTTATTCATCTAAAAAATCAAAAGGAGTAATGCCATCCATGCCAATCATTGGGTGGATTTTAGGTGCCGTTTCCGCATTCAAAACTGGTGGGAGTGGAGTTACTTCCAATGTTTCTTGCTGTTCAACATAGTTAATTAGAGAAGGATTTTTCTCTTGTTCATTGTCATTTATAACTTCCTGATGAGTATCACCCTCATCCATTCCCACTGGATTTAATCTTGAACATAAGGTCGTAAACCGTTCCAAATCGTCCGTGCGTTGAATTCCCTTCATGAATTCTTCTGGCTCTCCGCATAATATTAAATAATTTTTCGCACGAGTAATTCCTGTATAAATCAAATTTCTACGAAGCATTTTTGAATAGCTTCGAACAATAGGCATAATCACCGTTTGGAATTCACTGCCTTGCGCTTTATGAATGGAGCAACAATAAGCCAAGGTAATTTGATTTAAGTCAGATCGTTCATACGTCACTTCATTGCCATCATAAGAAACGACAACGATATCTTGTTTTTCAACCGTTTCTTTCGCTTTTAAGATTGCTACAATTTCTCCAATATCACCGTTAAAAACATTACTTTCCGGCTGGTTGACCAGCTGTAAAACTTTATCACCAATGCGGAAAATCGTATCGCCATACTTTACTTCTTTTCTCGTTCCATCCTCGTTTGAATTCACAAGCTCTTGAATTTCTTTATTTAAATAATCAATACCAGCTGGACCCTTGTACATAGGTGCCAACACTTGTATATCACGTATAGATTGACCTTTTGCCAATGCACTTTTTACAACTTGTGTGACGACGCTGGCAATTTGATCTTTTGAAGCTTTAATAAAAGAACGATCGGTCGTTTTTTCAGTAAAGTTAGTTGGAATTTGCCCTTTTTTAATTTGATGGGCCAGTTCGATAATCGTAGAACCATCTGCTTGGCGATATACTTCTGTTAGTTCTATGGTTGGCACGACTTTAGAAGCTAATAAGTCCTTTAATACTTGTCCAGGTCCAACCGGAGGCAATTGATCTTGATCTCCTACAAGAACCACTTGAGCACTGAGAGGAATACTTTTTAACAATTGGTGACTTAACCACGTATCTACCATGGACATTTCATCGATTATTACAAGACGGCCTTCGATTTCACGATCTGATTCTTCCTCTTTTTCTTGACCATTAAAACCTAATAATCGGTGAATTGTCATCGCTGGTAAACCCGTAGATTCCGAAAGTCTTTTTGCAGCTCTACCAGTTGGTGCTGCGAGAATAATTGGAAACGGCTCTTCCCTCTTCGCATATTCTTTAGGATCTAAGGAAATTCCGTGAAGTTCTGCATACACTTCAACTAATCCTCGAATAACGGTCGTTTTCCCTGTTCCTGGCCCACCTGTTAAGATCATAACGGACGAGTTTAGAGCTTGTTCAATGGCTCTTGCTTGCGTTTCTGCATAAGTCACTTCCAAACGTTCTTCGACTTCTCCGATTGCTTTTCGTATCTCGTCTTTTGAAAAAATTTGACTTTGTTCATTTTGCTTTAAAAGTTGCAAAATTTTAGTGGCGATGCCAACTTCACTAAAATATAAGGATGGCAAGTAAATTCTCGTCTCTTCGCCGCAAATTTTCCCTTCCTCTTCCAATTCAATAACCGCTTTTGAAATAGACTCAAAAGGAATTTCTACAGGTTGGCTCTGTTCCAGCATACCTTTAACCTCAGGCAATACATGTTCCGCTTCTAAATATACATGCCCTTCAGATAAAGCAGCTTGATTCAACACATGTAAGACTGCTGCTTTAATTCGGTCGGGATGGTTTCCTGTTATGCCGATTTTACTGCCCAATTCATCGGCTTTTGTAAATCCAACCCCTTCTACTTCTTCAATTAAACGATAAGGATTTTCGGTTAACAAATGAATTGTTTCTTCTCGATACGTTTGATATATTTTCATTCCTAATTGCGGTCCGAATCCCCATTCGTTCAATTGAATCATAATTTTATCCAAACCTAAATTTTGTTCTAAAGTGCTGCGAATAGTCATTTTTTTCTCTTCAGATAGCCTTGGAACTTCATCGAGAATTTGTGGATTTTCCATCATTTTTTTCAGCGCATCAGTCCCTAGCGTTTTGACAATCAACTCAGCAGTTTTTGGACCAATACCCGGAAATAAGTCACTCGATAAATAGTGAATGACACCTTGTTCAGTTGCAGGAACTTCCCTTTCAAACATTTCTACTTGGAATTGAATTCCGTATTTCGGATGATGCTTCAAACTTCCAAAAAAACGATAGTCATGTTCTTCATCAAGGGTTGGAAAATATCCTACAACTGTGATTTCTTTTTCTGTATATTGCAAATTGGTTTCCTTAATTTTTACTTTTACAATAGAATACATGTTGGATGCGTTATGAAAAATGGAAACAATTGGCCGGCCTAAAACAAAGGTTTTTGTCGTTTTGAGTATGGTGAAGTTTTCCTCCACTTTCATACGCTCCTCTCCGAAAAAATCTCTTTAATATGATACCATTATTACGGAGTGTAACAAAATAGGAACTTCCACTTCTCGATTAAATAATAGACCAATGATATGATATAAAAAATACTTATTGAAGGGATTCGAGTGCATTATGGAATTTAGACCTTGTATTGATTTGCATGATGGAAAAGTCAAACAAATTGTTGGCAGTACTTTAGGACAAGAAACTGTTGTAGAAAATTTTATTTCTGAAAAAGATGCTTCCTATTATGCCGAACTATTTAAAAAGGATGGTTTAACAGGTGGGCATGTTATCATGTTAGGCCCTGGAAATGAAGAACAAGCCCAATTTGCTTTAACTGCATATCCGAGAGGACTTCAAATCGGTGGAGGAATCACTGCGGACAATGCAAAAAAATGGATTGATACGGGTGCCAGCCATGTCATTGTTACATCATACATATTTCACGATGGACAATTAGATATGGAAAGATTAGAACGTCTAGTCCAAGAGATTGGAAAAGAACACATTGTCCTTGATTTAAGCTGCCGAAAACGAGACGGGAAATGGTATGTGGTAACAGATAAATGGACGAAATTCAGCGATTTTGAAATCAATCAGGAAAATATTTCCTTCCTAGAACAATATTGTGATGAGTTTTTAATTCATGCCGTGGATGTGGAAGGGAAAAAAAGCGGAATGCAGGAAGAATTAGTTCAGGATTTAGCGAAATGGACAAAGATTCCAACAACTTATGCAGGTGGAGTTCGATCATTACAAGATCTTGAAAGGTTTAAAAAATTATCAGGAGGAAAATTGCACGTAACGATCGGCAGTGCATTAGATATTTTTGGAGGCGATTTGCCATATCGAGATGTGGTGAATTATTGTAAGTCATAGTTTTGATGAGCTATAGTGAATTATCCGATAGAATTTCTGTCACAACGACTTTACATCTATTATCGTGATAAGATAAATTTCGTTTCTGAAACAAATAATAATATGAAGCTTGAGGTTAACATCAATGTTGGGTATCTACCGGCTAGTATAGAAAATTTCCAATTCAAAAGGCTATCTAGAAATCTTAACTTCTAGATAGCCTTTCTACATTCTAATTTTTATTCTTCAAGCGCTCCATTACCATATCATAAATATATTTTGCATGTTCATGTTCTGGTAGAATTGTAAAGGCTTGTTCTAAGTGATATAACGCCTCTTTTGCATCCTCTGTCGAGAGGGCGTAGAGCACACCTAAATTATAATGAGCATCGGCATTTTGTTCATCATTATGTAAGACATACTCCAATTCCTTTTTCGCTAAATCAAACATCTCTAACTTACATAATAAAATGCCGTAACTTAAACGAATTTGCATATCATCCGGCGCAAGTTCAGCAGCTCGTTGCATATAGGGAAGTGCCAGTTTTACTTTATTTTCCTTTTCTAATGCTTTCCCTAACATGTAATAAGCATCGGCACCTTCAATTCCATATTCAATCGACTTTTGATAAAGTTTTGCCGCCTCTACAAATCGCTCCGAATTATAATATAAGTTTGCTAAACCATAATAGGCCGTTGCTGCTTTTTCATCAAGAGTAATCGCTTTTTGAAAAAATCTCTCTGCACGCTCTATCTCGTTCATTGCGGCAAGGACATTCCCAAAATTAATATAGCCTACTGGATCATCCGGATTTTGTTCAATTGCTTCCGTGAAAGCTTTCACTGCATCTTCATAACGCTCTTCCTGCAATGCTTTGATGCCTTCTTCATTATAGTTCATGTTTTCACCTCTCATCAAAAATTGGCGACCAACTTAGCCGCCAATTATCCTACATAAGTTAATTTTTCACCATTTTTTAATACTTCATCAATTGTTCCTCCGCCTAAACATACTTCCCCATCATATAAAACAACAGCTTGTCCAGGCGTAATCGCTCGCTGTGGCACTTGGAATGTAATATGTGCCTTTTGATCATCTAAAAGCTCCACTTCTACTGGAGTATCTTCTTGTCGGTAGCGGAATTTAGCTGTACAAGTAAATTTCTTTGGTTTCGGTTGATTGGATGTGAAGCTCATATTTGTTGCGATTAATGATGTAGAATACAATGCTTCATTATGGAATCCTTGTCCCACATATAACACATTGCGTTTTAAATCTTTCCCCACAACAAACCAAGGTTCACCTTCACCGCCAATGCCAAGGCCGTGTCTTTGTCCAATTGTATAATACATTAGCCCATCATGTTTCCCCAAAACTTTGCCATCAAGGGTTTCCATTTTACCAGGTTGCGCTGGCAAGTAGTTACTTAAAAATTCTTTAAAATTGCGCTCACCAATAAAACAGATGCCTGTTGAATCTTTTTTCTTCGCCGTTGCAAGACCAGCCTCTTCAGCAATTTGTCTTACTTTCGGCTTTTCAATATGCCCGATTGGGAACATGACCTTTTGCAGCTGTTGCTGATTCAATTGATTTAAAAAATATGTTTGGTCTTTATTCCGATCGACGCCGCGCAATAACACGACTTCCCCATCTCGCTCTTCCACTCGAGCATAATGTCCTGTTGCTAAATAATCAGCGCCCAGCTTTAATGCATGTTCAAGGAAAGCTTTAAATTTAATTTCTTTATTGCACATCACGTCTGGATTTGGCGTGCGACCAGCCTTATATTCCTCTAAAAAGTACGTAAATACCTTATCCCAATATTCTTTTTCAAAGTTAACAGCATAATACGGAATTCCAATTTGGTTACAAACTTTAATCACATCTTCATAATCTTCCGTTGCTGTACAAACACCGTTTTCGTCTGTATCGTCCCAGTTTTTCATAAAGATACCAATCACGTCGTATCCTTGTTGCTTCAACAAATAAGCAGCAACAGATGAGTCAACCCCACCGCTCATTCCAACGACTACACGAATTTGTGATGGGTCACGAGTTTCTACCATGTATTTCACCTTTTCTAATTCTATGAATTCGTCATTCTTTTCACGATTTTAGCTGTACGTTCAGCTGCAATTTCAACATCTTCCTTTGTTAATCCTAAACCAAAACTAAAACGAATGGAATTACGAAGCTCTGATGCACCTTTTCCAAACATTGCAACAAGCACATGAGACGGGTCAATGGAACCTGCTGTACACGCTGAACCGCTTGATGCATAAACACCGTCCATATCCAAATTCACGAGGAACGATTCAACGTCCATTCCTGGAAAACTAATGTTTAATATATGTTTAAGGAAATATTCATGATCGCCATTTACCTTGTAAGTAATTTGTTCCCGATTTAATACGTTTAAAAAGATCGTTCTAAATTGAAGATATGTTTCCTGTCTTTTTTCCATTTCCCGCTGTGAGATTTCAACAGCTTTTGCAAAACCTACAGCAGCATGTACATTTTCCGTCCCTGCTCTACGTTTTCTTTCCTGTGAACCACCATAAAAAGTAGCGACGAGAGGCGTTTTTTCTCGTTGATACAAAAAGCCTATTCCTTTTGGTCCGTTAATTTTATGGCTGGAGACACTTAAAAGATCAACATGTAATTCATTAATATCGATTTTTTCTAATCCATAAGCTTGAACAGCATCGGTATGAAAAATCGCCTGATGGTCTTTTAAAAGTTCGCCAATTTCTTTAATAGGTTGAATCGTACCGACTTCGTTATTTCCATACATAATCGTTACTAAAATTGTGTCAGCTCGCAATGCATTTTTTACAGATTCAACAGAAATGCGACCGTTTTCATTTACTGGTAAATATGTTACTTCAAAACCAGCTTTTTCTAGCTGTTCACATGCATGTAGAACAGCATGATGCTCTACTGATGTTGTGATAATATGTTTACCTTTCGATTTTAAAGCTTGAGCTACTCCAAATATTGCTGTATTATCAGCTTCTGTTCCACCACTGGTTAAAATGATTTCTGTATCTTTCGCGCCAATGGATTGAGCTAAAATACTTCTCGCTTCGTCCAATACCTTTCTTGCAGATCGTCCTGCTGTATGGATGCTGGAAGGATTTCCATACACACGAGCCATTACTTCCGCCATAGAATTGATGACTTCTGGATGAACTGGTGAAGTTGCTGCATGATCTAAGTAAAACGTTTGCATAATGTGCCGATAAACTCCTTTATTCTTATGTGCAATTAAATATAGAACATATAACCGTCATATTCTGTCTCGTCAGTATAATTTGCTAAATCTTCAATCGTTGTCGTATCAAGTACCTGTTTTACTGCATCGCGAATGCGAATCCAAAGCTGTTGTTGTGGTGGTTCTTCTTCTTCAATTCCCTCCACTGGTTGGATTGGACCTTCTAATACACGAATCACATCGGCTGCTGAAATTTTACTTGGTGGAATGGCAAGCAAATAACCGCCGTATGCACCGCGCACACTTTTTACTAAACCAGCAATACGTAATGGAGATACTAATTGTTCTAAGTATGCCTCCGATAGATTTTTTTCTTCCGCAATTTTACGTAATGGGAGTGGACCATCCCCATAATGTTTTGCTAATTCAATCATAATTGTTAAACCGTATCTACCTTTTGTTGAAATTTTCATCTTACTACACCTCAAATTTCTATTCCCATTTTCTTCGTCTAGTATAACATAACACCTTTTATTCCACTTGGAAAAGGTCTATTATAATTTATAAATGAAAAGTTTTTAAATTCATCGGAGGAAGTACTATGCAAAATGAACCATTGGCATTTCGAATGCGCCCAAGAAATATAGATGAAGTAGTTGGACAACAACATATTATTGGTAAAGATACCGCTTTATATAAAATGATTCAAAACGGACATGTTCCGTCAATGTTATTATACGGCGAACCAGGAATTGGGAAAACCTCTATTGCCTATGCGATTGCAGGAAGCACAAATTTACCTTTCTTTCCTCTAAACGCAACGATTGCTGGAAAAAAAGATGTTGAACAAATTGTATCAGAAGCAAGGCTCACAGGAAAAGTCATACTGTTTTTAGATGAGATTCATAGATTTAATAAACTTCAACAAGATACATTATTACCCCATGTGGAAGATGGGTCAATTATTTTAATCGGTGCTACGACAGAAAATCCATTTCACGATGTCAATCCAGCAATTCGTTCCCGATGCGGGGAGATTTTTCAACTAAAACGTTTGACTCTTGAGGAACTTGTCCAACTGTTAAAAAACGCATTGCATGATGAAGAACGAGGATTAGGTAAATATTCAATTGATATTCATGATGAACAAATAAAAAAAATTGCGATTGCTTCCAATGGTGATGCTAGGAAAGCTTTAACTTTGTTAGAATCAGTCTTTCATGCTTCAGAAGAAATAGATGACATTGTGCGTGTGGAAGATTCTACTATCGAACACTTGGCGAAACGCATCGGCGTATATGGAGATAAAGGTGGCACGCATTTTTATAATTTATTGTCCGCTTTGCAAAAATCTGTGAGAGGAAGCGATGTCAACGCAAGTTTATATTATTTAGCCCATTTGCTTGAAAATGGAGATTTAATTGCAGTTTGTAGAAGACTTTTGGTGATGGCTTATGAGGATATTGGCCTTGCGAATCCCCATGTAGGTGCCCATGTATATGCAGCAACAGAAGCAGCAAAAGTACTCGGCTTACCTGAAGCGAGAATTCCCCTTGCCAATGCAGTCATTGAAATGTGCTTATCTGAAAAATCCAATTCCGCATATCAGGCATTAGACGCTGCAATTAAAGCCATTCATGAAGGAAAAACTGGGGATATTCCTATGCATTTGAGGGATGCTCATTATGCGGGAGCCAAAACATTAGGCCACGTTGGTTACCAGTACCCTCACGACTATCCAATAGGCACTTTTGGTGGTTGGGTAAATCAACAATATTTACCAGATACACTTCAAGATATGGAATTTTATCGCCCTGTCATTGCAGGGGAAGAAAAAAGGATGGCAACGATCTATGAAAAGTTAAAATCCTTAAAAAATCATAATAGTCAGTAAATCCTTAATTGAGATAAACCGAATTTGTTTTCAGATTTTATCGTAAAAAGAGCGAATGAATATAATTTTTCATTCGCTCTTTTTGTGCGCCCGGCATGTACATGAACTATAGGGTGTAAGTCCCGAACCCCGAAGACAGAAGTAGAGGTTAGCCAAGAGCAAGGGTGTCCGTGGTGACGCGGAATCTGAAGGAAGCTGGAGGCAAAACACCGGTCCGAGGAACACGAACCTCATATAAGGCTAGGTATGATTGAGTGAGTTTGCGAAACAAAACAAAGCTCTTTCTGTCGAAGGTCATATCGAGTAAATGAGGCGGATAGATGGTGTGAAAGTGCATGTACTTACCCGGGGAGGTCTGGCGGATAGGTGAAGTACGCTTCATAACCTACTTAGTGATAAGTAGCTGAACCGTCAGAAGTCAGCAGAGGTCATAGTATTAGTTGGTCTAGAACAACTGAGAAGGACCGAACAATTAAGAGAGAATAGCCCTTGGCATTCAGTGAGTCATGATGAACACAGAAAACGTAGTACCTCACTTGAGGAAGGAAGCGGTGAATCCCGTGGAAGACCTCTTGGAGGGTGGAGTGACCACTGGCATAAAGAGAACAGCTATTCACGGAAGTTATATAAAGACTTGCGTCAATCATCTTAATTGAACCGCCGTATACGGAACCGTACGTACGGTGGTGTGAGAGGACGGGAGTTAATCGCTCCCTCCTACTCGATTCATATTTCCTGGTTTTCAACGTAAAGTTGTTCGATTTTTACCGTTTCCCCAACTTTCCAAAAAAATCATCAAGTGGTAGCCATGTTTATTAATTTAGGATATTGTTTCCATATTGATTGCAAAATTCATTGAAAAAACGAATGCAGTCTTTTAAACCATTATTTTTATCAAGGTAATAGCGTTCAAATTCATCTTCTTCATGAAATAATTGATTAAATGTTTCGCTCATCTCTTGTAAAAATTCTAAATTGCGTCCTTGAACATCCGGTAAACAATTTGCTGCATCATGAAAAGATTTTTTTATTTGCTCTTTTTGTTCTTCAGTCATTTCCTTTACAAGGTTCATATATGCAATTGTATTGAAGTATATAATTTTGCTTACGATATCAATAAATAAAGACCAATACATATCGCTTTCCGGCAATCTTCCATGTTTTCTTTGCACATATTTTTTGAAGTAAGTAACCAATTCATCCAATAACTGTTTTAACTCTTCAAAAGCCAAATCCCATTTTTTCGAAGTATCAATATAATCGAAGAGAATCCCATCCAATTCTTCTTGAAGCTGGACTAAATTCAATATGTCATTTCTTATTTGAATTTTTGGCATAAAATACCCCCTTGTATGCTCGTATTAAGTTTTACTATATCAATAAAATCCTTATTATTTTGAATGAAATAATAAAACGTGAAAAAAATGTATTAAATCTGTTTTTTTAGCTTCATTAATAGCAATTTCCGAATATGGGGGTATTTATAAAAAAGTACGATTCGATAGATTTTAAAAGCTACCATTTTCTATTGTCTCTTCATTATGATTACACACACTCATTATTTTATTAGAAAAATTATTTCATTATTCATTCTAATTAGATAATTATTGTTTTACACGCTTAATTGGTATGTCTTTTAATACAGAGTTGATTACCCAGCTTGCACAAATAAGCCCACAAACGGATGGACAAAAAGCGTTTGATGATGGGGGCATTTTAGCTTTTCGGATGGACGCATCGGGATTCCCTACTTCTTCAACAACATCCGGTCTTACGACAATTGGTGATTCATCGGAAAAGACTACCGTTATGCCTTTTTTTATACCTTCTTTTCTTAATTTCGTACGAATAACTTTTGCCATTGGATCTGTATGAGTTTTTGAAATATCTGCAATGCGGAATCTTGTTGGATCCATTTTATTTGCAGCACCCATACTGGAAATAATCTGGATATTTCGCTTTAAACATTCTTTCATTAAATGAATTTTATACATGATTGTATCTGAGGCATCAATGACATAATCAATATCATATTCAAATAGTTTTTCATACGTTTCTTCGTTATAAAACATGTGTAAATGAATAACTTCACATTCTGGATTAATATCTGCAATTCGTTCTTTCATAACTTCTGCTTTTGGTCTTCCAATCGTTGATAAATACGCAACCAATTGGCGATTAACATTTGTGATATCTACCACATCTTTGTCTACTAAAATAATTCGCCCTATACCGCTTCGTGCACATGCTTCCGCAGCAAAAGAGCCAACTCCTCCAATCCCTAAAATTGCAACCGTTGTATTTTTTAATCTATCTAATCCTTCTTTTCCTATCGCAAGTTCGTTTCTAGAAAATTGATGTAACATACCTTTCTGCCTTTCATTCGAATTTTTCACATCGGAATTATATCATAAGTGTTGGTTAGAAGTGTATACGTTTATATTTCCAAAGTATTAATAAAAAACAAAAACTCCTCCATCAAAAATGGAGGAGTTTGAAGCGTGACGAATCCCGAAGATGCCGTAGTGCGTCATTAACACCGTTTTGAACCCGCTATCTCGCAGGTGGGTGCCCTCACTGACTTTTTAAACGTCCCCTATACTTTTGGCGTTCTGATGGGGCATGTTTGCCAAGTCAAAATATTGAGCTCCCTTTTTATTGTTGTTCGGTCAAAACTGTTAATATGGCATTCACAAACACTTCAGGATTCGTGTTGGTATTATCATAACATTAGTTGAAGTAAATTTCAATGAATATAGATTAAATTGTGTTAATTTTTTGTTTATTTTAATTAGAATTTGATTTTTTGCGTGCAAAAAACAAAAGAAAAATCAAATCCATTTATATTTTTAATATGAAAGGGCCTAGAAAGTCGAAATCTTTCCAGAACCCCTCACTCTTCATAATCATGGTTTTTTATAAATCTTTGTTCCTGAGATAGTCAAAACAAGTTTCACTATTCTCATCATAATTTATCTGTAACTTAGCGTGGAAGACAG
Source organism: Ureibacillus sp. FSL W8-0352 (assembly GCF_038004345.1). Lineage (NCBI taxonomy): Bacteria > Bacillati > Bacillota > Bacilli > Caryophanales > Caryophanaceae > Ureibacillus > Ureibacillus sp. FSL W8-0352. Next base: position 972,157 of record NZ_JBBOQT010000001.1, read on the forward strand.
TAACAAAGTAGCCGTCTAAAAATGACTTTTCAGACGGCCCCTTTTCTATGCTTATTTATTAAATACATTCACTTTTAAATGTAATTCTTCTAGTTGTTTTGGTGAAACTTCGCTTGGCGCATCAGTCAGCAAGCAACTTGCAGTAGCAGTTTTAGGGAATGCAATCGTATCTCTCAAGTTGTTGCGACCTGCTAAAATCATCACTAAACGGTCTAATCCCATCGCAATTCCACCATGAGGCGGCACACCGTATTCGAACGCTTCAAGTAAGAAACCGAATTGTTCTTTTGCTTGTTCCTCTGTAAATCCAAGAAGTTTGAACATTTTTTCTTGTAAATCTCTCTCATAAATACGTAATGAACCGCCGCCTAATTCATAACCGTTTAACACGATATCATAAGCTTGTGCTCGAACTTGATCTGGATTTGTATCCATTAATTCAATATCCTCATCAAATGGACGAGTGAACGGATGGTGAGCAGCAGTATAGCGTTTTTCATCTTCGTCCCACTCAAGTAATGGCCAATCTGTAACCCAAAGGAAAGCAAATTGTGATTCATCGATTATGCCTAACTCTTTTCCTAGTTTATTGCGCAATGCACCAAGAGAAGCGGCAACAATAGAAGCATCATCTGCTCCGAACAATAATAAGTCTCCAGGTTCAGCACCAGTCGCATTTTTGATATCTTCTACAATTTGACCTTCAAAGAATTTCGCGATCGGACCAGTGAAACCTTCTTCCGTCACTTTAATCCAAGCTAATCCTTTCGCACCGTAAATCGCCACAAATTCTGTCAATGCATCAATATCTTTACGAGTAAACTTGTCGTTTGCCCCTTTAACATTGATTGCTTTTACAACGCCGCCTTTTTCAACCGCGCTCGTAAATACTTTGAAGTTGCTATCTTTTACAATGTCCGTAAGGTTGATTAATTCTAAGCCAAAGCGCACATCTGGTTTATCGGAACCAAAACGATCCATCGCTTCTTGGTAAGAGATGCGTGGGAATGGAGTTTGCACTTCAATTCCTTTTACTTCTTTCATGACAGCAGCTAACATGCGTTCTGTCATATCGATAATTTCATCCATGGACATGAAAGATGTTTCAATATCCACCTGAGTAAATTCTGGTTGACGGTCAGCACGCAAATCTTCGTCACGGAAGCAGCGAGCGATTTGGAAGTATTTTTCGAATCCTGCCACCATCAATAATTGTTTGAATAATTGTGGTGATTGCGGCAATGCATAGAATTCTCCTTCATGCACGCGAGATGGGACTAAATAGTCTCGTGCACCTTCTGGAGTAGATTTTGTTAAAATTGGCGTTTCCACTTCCAAGAAACCGTCATTTTGCAAGAAGTTACGGATTGTACGCGTTACATCAGAGCGTAATTTAAATGTGTTATACATAACAGGACGTCTTAAATCTAAGTAACGGTATTTTAAACGTACATCTTCATTGATGTCGACATAATCCTCAATGGCAAAAGGAGGTGTTTTAGATGTATTAATAATTTTAATATCCGTTGCGACAACTTCTATTTTACCAGTTTCGATGTTTGGATTTACTTGGCTTGGATCACGAAGTACAACTTTTCCTTCTACTTCGACTACAAATTCGCTTCGAATTTTATCTGCAATTTCGCGGGCTTGTGGCGCTTCATCACCAAATACAACTTGTACAATACCAGTGCGGTCACGAACATCTACGAAAATTAAACTTCCTAAATCTCTACGACGTTGTACCCAACCTTTTAAAACGACTTGTTGTCCATGATGTTCTTCTCTTAATACTCCACAATGATGTGTTCTTTGAGCCATTTTCTATTCCTCCAATTTTTTAATCTATAGAAAGATGTTGTTTCAGATAATTTACGATTTCATTGATTTCTACTTTTTCTTGGTTTCCTGTTTCCATTTGTTTCACAACTACAACTCCCTCTTCAAGCTCCGTTTCACCGATAATCACGACAAATTTCGCTTGAAGACGGTCAGCAGATTTCATCTGAGCCTTCATTTTACGCATCAAATAATCCATATCTGCAGAAATGCCTTTTAAACGGAAAGAGCTAATTAATTCCACAGCTTTTAATTTAGCCTCATCACCAAGGGCAATGACATAAACATCAAGCGCGTCATCTAACTCTAATTCAACCCCTTCTGCTTCTAAAGCAAGGAGCAATCTTTCAATCGATAAGGCAAATCCAATACCTGGAACATCTGGGCCGCCAATTTCTTCTACTAGCCCATTATATCTTCCACCACCGCAAAGAGTTGTTATTGCTCCAAAGCCTTCTGCAGTGCTCATTATTTCAAAGGCTGTGTGAGTATAATAATCTAAACCACGAACAAGATTTGGATCTACTTCATATTCGATTCCTAGAACTTCTAAATATTTCTTCACTTGTTCAAAATATTCTCTTGATGTCGGTGTTAAGTAATCCGTTAATTTAGGAGCTGTTTGCATAAGCGAGTGTTCGCGGTCTACTTTACAGTCTAAAATGCGTAGTGGATTTTTTTCCAAACGATTTTTACAATCATCACAAAACTCATGAATGTGCGGTTTGAAATGATTGATTAGTGCTGATCTATGAGTATCTCTCGTTTCTTTATCCCCTAAAGAATTAATCACTAATTTTAAATCTTTTAAACCTACTGTTTGGTAAATGTCCATTGCAAAAGCAATGACTTCTGCATCGATAGCAGGGTCAGCACTACCAATCGCTTCAACACCAAACTGAACGAATTGACGGTATCTTCCAGCTTGTTGACGCTCATAGCGGAACATTGGACCCATGTAGGAAAGTTTAATTGGTTGATCAGGTGCTCCATACATCTTATGTTCGACATAGGCACGAACCGTAGAAGCAGTTCCTTCTGGACGCAACGTTAATGAACGGCCACCACGGTCTTCAAATGTGTACATTTCCTTCTGAACAATATCCGTTGTGTCCCCTACACTTCGTTGAAATAACTCCGTATGTTCAAAAATAGGTGTGCGAATTTCTTTATATCGATAAACGCGAGCTAATTCTCGTAAAATGGATTCAATTTTTTGCCATTTAGGTGTGTTTTCAGGCAAAATATCTTGTGTGCCTCTAGGTACTTTAAAAGCCATTTCCTATCTCCTTTCTATAAACAAATTTTGGAACAAAAAAATGCTCTCATCCCTTATAACAAGGGACGAAAGCATATCACTTCCGCGGTTCCACCCTAGTTGATGTGTATGAACACACCCACCTCATAACGGATAACGGCCGTTTCCGTTTTTCCCTACTTAAATTTCAGGAAAAAGCCTCCCAAGTGTTCTTCGCAAATACCTTCTGTAGGAAAGATTGCAGCCAAGTCTTTCCCTCTCTGAACATACAGTAAATGCTACTCTCTTGTTCAAAGGCTATCGACACATTTTCACATTAATTTTAATCATAATTGTGCAACGAAAAGTTGTCAACTATTTTCAAAAAAGTATAGATTTATACATGGATAACATTTTACAATAAATAAAGAGATTTTCACATTATTTGTTATTTGAAAGTTGGATGTTTATGAAGCGCAATATACTTATTCTTTGTATAGTAATACTCATTTCTTGTATAACTACATATTTTTCAGGCTTCGTATTAGCCAACAATGAAGAATCTCGCATTGTTTTTGCGGAAAAATTGCATTTGAGAGAAGGTCCTGGTTTGTCGTTCGATATTATCGATACCCTTGAAAAAAACAAAAGATTGAAGGTATTGGATCGTCAAGGGGATTGGCTATATGTAGAGGTTAATGAGAAAAAAGGATGGGTCGCATCCTGGCTAACTCAATCAGAACAAATAAATAACGTCGAAAAATATGCTATCGCCCAAGTTAATCAATTAAATATTCGTTTGGAGCCGTCACTTTCTGCTCCTGTACTAGGTCAGTTACATACTGGAGAGCAAGTGGTGGTATTAAATGAAAGGAATGAGTGGGTTCAAATCCAGCATCAACAATTGACGGGATGGGTTTCATCCGAATTTATCACGATGAATGAAGGTACTATCGATGAATTAAATAACACGGTGAGTGAAAAAACCGAATCGGCTGAAATAAAGGAATCAAATCATTTTACAATCATTGTCGATGCTGTAATCGTAAGACAAAAACCAAACTTAAAATCGAAAAAATTGGGCATTGCGAAAAAAGGAGAACAATTCGCAATTCTAGCTCGAGACCACCATTGGATTCAAATCGATTTTAATGGAAAGAAAGGTTGGATTTATAGCTTTTACGGCACATTCGACAATTCTTCGATAGAGGAAGAAAAAGAAGAACAAACCATTACAATTATCTACAATGGGACAAATATTCGAAAAGAACCCACAACTTCATCGGACGTAATCATGAACGTTCAAGCTGGAGAACAATTTAATATCATTAATAAGGAACATGATTGGTATAAAATTCAACTTTCTGAAGATGCAACAGGTTATGTAGCAAGTTGGGTAGTTTCGACAAACGAACAATCCGTAAAACAAGATAAGAAAGATAATCGAAAGAAAGGCACTCTTAATGGCGTAACCATTGTGCTTGACCCCGGTCATGGAGGAAATGACCAGGGAACTGCTGGTCTAAGGAACACAATTGAAAAAGAAATTACATTAAAAACGGCAGAACTGTTAAAAACTAAATTGCAGCAAGCAGGAGCAGAAGTTTACTTAACAAGGGAATCTGATGTGTATGTGGGTCTACATAAGCGTGTATCACTCGCCCACCAACTTGCCGCGGATGCGTTTATAAGCATCCACTATGACGCAACTGAAGATCGGACAATCTCAGGTTTTACAACATATTATTTCCACTCTTATCAAGAGTCTCTTGCACAATTTGTTCATGATGGATTATCAGATCAGATCAAATTGCGGGATCGTGGCGTGCAACAAGGGAACTATTTAGTATTACGAGAAAATAAACAAAATGCGATATTAGTAGAATTAGGTTATTTAAGTAATCCAAGTGAGGAAAAACTGATTAATACTGACCTTTTCCGTGAACAAGCAACAATGGGCATTTATGAAGGGGTACTCCAATATTTTGATGCACAGCTAAAATAAAAAATTGGCTTTCTAGAAAGTTCAATCTTTCTAGAAAGCCAATTTATTTTATTTCGATTCCAAAATAATTGTAACTGGACCATCATTCACAAGGGATACATCCATCATGGCTCCAAAAATGCCTGTTTCAACTTTTAAACCTTGTTCACGTAAGGCATCATTAAAGGCATTCCATAAAGGCTCTGCTTGCTCAGGTCGAGCTGCTTCTACAAAGCTTGGTCTTCTCCCTTTCTTCGTATCTGCATATAACGTAAATTGAGAAACAGATAAAATATCTCCGCCATGCTCTTTAATTGAGTGATTCATTTTTCCCTCTTCATCTTCAAAGAGGCGAATCTCTGCTACTTTTTTTGCTAAATATCTCACATCTTCTATCGTGTCTGTATGCGTTATACCAACTAATAAAACATATCCTTTGTCAATTTTTCCCGTTACTTTTCCATTAACTGTTACTTTTGCTTCTTTACTACGTTGCAAGACCACTCTCATCGACAAACACACCTCAAACCAACTAATTAATAACCCGCTGTACGGAATAAATATCTGGCATTTGTTTAATTTTCTCTACAACTTTGTGTAATACAGAAATATTTGTAATAGCTATTGTTAAATGAAGCGTTGCAATTTTATCATGAGCAGCACGACCAGAAACAGCTAAAATATTCACTTTCGTCTCTGTAACCGCATGCATAACATCGTTTAATATTCCTGGGCGATCAAATGCAGATATTTCGATATCAACAGGATATTCTTTCTTCCCTTGTGCTTCACTATGCTCCCATTCCACTTCAATTAGGCGATCTTCTCCACCTGTTTGAACATTAGGACAGTCTATACGATGAACAGATACACCTCTACCCTTTGTAATAAATCCAACAATCTCATCTCCAGGAACTGGCGTACAGCAACGAGAAAGTCGAATTAACAAATTATCGATGCCTTTTACAATAACACCTAATTCACCATTCTGTTTCTTTTGTTTCGGGTTTTGCATTTCTTTTTGAATTTTTTCAAGAGCTTCTTCTTGCTCTCTCTCTCTCCGCTTTTTCTCAGCGAGGCGGTTCACCACTTGTTGAGGTGTAATTCCTCCTACACCTACTGCTGCATATAAATCTTCTTCATTTGTGAAATTTAATTTGTTCAAAACCCGTTGAATATTTTCTTCTGAAAGCACTTCTTTTACATCAAATTCTTGTGCTTTAATTTCTTTTTCAATTAAATCTTTTCCTTTGAGAACATTTTCTTCACGCAAGTGCTTTTTGAAGAATTGTTTAATTTTATTTCTCGCTTGAGAACTTTGAGCAATTTTTAACCAGTCTCTACTTGGCCCAAAAGATTGTTTAGAAGTTAAAATTTCAACAATATCCCCTGTTTTTAGTGGTGTATCAAGCGGTACCATTTTCCCATTCACTTTGGCACCAATTGTTCGATTTCCGACCTCAGTGTGCACTCGATAAGCAAAATCAATTGGAACACTTCCTGCAGGTAATTCAATAACGTCTCCGTTTGGTGTAAACACATAAACCATATCGGAGAATAAATCTAGCTTCAGCGATTCCATAAACTCTTCTGCGTTGGAAGATTCGTTTTGGAATTCTAAAATTTCGCGGAACCAAGTTAATTTTTGATCGATGCTTTCCTTACTTGGATTCAGTGATTTGCCTTCTTTATATGCCCAGTGTGCAGCAATCCCGTATTCTGCAATTTTGTGCATTTCCTTCGTACGAATTTGCACTTCCAATGGGTCGCCATAAGGGCCGATGACTGTTGTATGAAGGGATTGATACAAGTTTTGTTTCGGCATAGCGATATAATCTTTAAAGCGACCAGGCATTGGTTTCCAAAGTGTATGTACGATTCCTAGTACCGCATAACAATCTTTGATGCTATCTACAATGATGCGTACAGCCAATAAATCATAAATCTCATTAAACTGTTTATTTTGTAAAACCATTTTCCGATAAATACTATATATATGCTTTGGACGACCATAGATTTCTGCATCAATTTCAACTTGATTTAATTGAGAGCGAATTTCGCCCATTACATTTTCTAAATACGCTTCCCGTTCCGTACGCTTTCTTTTCATTAAACTTACAATTCGATAGTATTGTTGAGGATTTAAGTAGCGAAGAGCCGTATCTTCCAATTCCCATTTCACCTTAGAAATTCCTAGGCGATGGGCAAGGGGAGCGAAAATTTCTAACGTTTCTTTCGCAATTCGACGTTGCTTTTCTGTAGATAAGTGTTTTAACGTACGCATATTGTGAAGGCGGTCGGCAAGTTTAATTAAAATCACACGAATGTCCTGTGCCATCGCAACAAACATTTTTCGATGATTTTCCGCTTGTTGCTCTTCCTTCGATAAATACTTAATTTTTCCTAGTTTTGTAACACCGTCTACAAGCAAAGCTACTTCTTCACCAAACTCGGCTACTAAATCTTCCCGAGTAACAGAGGTATCTTCCACTACATCGTGAAGAAATCCTGCAGCTACTGTTTGTGGATCCATTTGAAGGTCCGCTAAAATTCCAGCAACTTGAATTGGGTGAATAATATATGGTTCCCCTGACTTTCGGGTTTGTTCTTTATGTGCTTCTTTTGCCACTTCATAAGCTTTTTTCACAAATTCGACGTGCTCATCATTCATATAAGTTTTTACTTTCGAAAATACATCTTCGGGCGTCAAAATTTGCTCCTTCGCCATGATTTGTCCACCTTCAAAAATTTTTCTGTTTTATATATAAAACTAATTGTAAAAAAGTATAAATAAAATGTAAAGCCAAGTCTTATCATATTGCGTTTATCTAACAAAATAATATACCATTGTCAGATGAAAAATATTTTTAAAAAAAAATTTTTGCTTATTAAAGTAAAAGAATCCGCACAGTTATTCAAAGTGCGAATTCTTTTTGGGAAATCAATATTGAAGCAATGTTTTGATCGGGTAATTTCCAATTTTTTCGCGGCCATTTAATTCTGTTAGTTCAATAATGAATGCACAACCAACAACGGTACCACCAAGTTTTTCAACTAATTGAATTGTAGCATCCACCGTACCACCTGTTGCTAGTAAGTCGTCAATAATTAACACTTTTTGTCCTGGGGAAATTGCATCTTTATGCATAGCAAGTACATTCGTACCATATTCTAATGCATATTCAACACTAACTACTTCTCTCGGCAATTTTCCTGGTTTACGCACCGGAGCGAATCCAATACCTAATGCATACGCAACAGGACATCCGATAATAAATCCACGTGCTTCTGGCCCAACGATAATATCTGCTCCCACTTCTTTTGCAAATTCAACAATTTGATCAACCGCATATTTAAATGCTTCACCGTTATCCATTAACGGCGTAATATCTTTAAAACTAATTCCTTCTTTTGGAAAGTTTTGTACAATTGCAATATGTTCCCTTAAATCCATTCCATTTTCCTCCTTAGGAATAAGATAATTCCTTCATTCGATTATCAAACCATTGTTTTAACTCTGAATAAGTTGAGTATAAAAATTTTTGTTCCAATTCGATTTGCTGTTGTCGCAATTGATATGTGGTAGCTTCAGTTAAAGAACGTTTACTTGCAAATTCATTGACGGAAAGCAAACCATTTTCTATTGTAACAAAACCGAGCTCAAAAAACACCTTTGTCATAAACTTTATTGTATCCACATTTAAACCAAAATGTTTGGATAGTTGATGAATATGTTCGTTTAAGTTAAAGAATGGGCGATTTTTTAGAAATGTATAGTATTGAGCAAAATGCTTTCGTGTTGGCATGCCATTAAAATATTGGGAATTCGGTGTGTAAAATACCGCATAAATACGTTGCGGTTTTGCAATTTCAATTAGCTTTTCCATTGTATGAATACGTTTTGGTAAATCCAATAATACAATATACGATGAAAGAGAATTGTCAATTTCATCTTCAACTAATTGAATGGATGGTATGACTGCTTGAAAATATTGAATTGTTTCCTCACGAAAAGCAATAAAGGATGATTCTTCAATAGGAATGCTTCCCACCCAATGATTGGCATTTACTTTTCCCCGATAATCAAATAACTGCCACTCAAGTATCTGAACATCCGAAAGTAAAAATTGCGGTTTTTTTCTACCTTGCCATTCATTGATTTGCAAATCACCAACAATGGATAATTTCACGCCATAGGAAATTTCATTGAATAAATAACCTTTGTTAAAACCAACTGCATCAAGAATTCCATATGCATCTTCCAATTCCATTTTTATATGGTTCTCATTTGCACCGATTTTGCGCATTGAACGAATCGAAACTTGTTGTATAGCAAAAATCGGCTTTTCAAATCCAACACCAAATGGTTTCAACTTCTGTAATTCTTCAATTGCTTCAACCGTTACTTCACTTAAATCGATAGGAACATCAATGTATAATGTCGGCGTTAACATTTCATCGGATAAACATGTTGATGCTTGTTGATGAAGTCGTACTCTCAATTCATCGATATGTTCAGCTGAAAGCGTCATACCTGCAGCCATTGGATGTCCGCCAAAATGCGGAAGAATATCCCGATTTTTTGCTAGTTCATTGTATAAATGAAATCCTTCGATGCTGCGTCCTGAACCTTTTGCTAATCCCAATTCTGAATCGATCGATAACACGATTGTCGGTTTATAATATTTCTCTACTAAACGGGAAGCAACAATTCCAATTACCCCCGGATTCCATCCTTCTTTTGCCACGACAAGCACTAAAGAATTGCTAATATCCGAATTATTTTCAATCATTTCTATTGCTTCTTCAGTAATCGAATTGACATACTCTTTTCTCTCATTATTTTTTTCATTTAGCAATTTAGCTCCCATTGTGGCACTTGCTAAATCTTCACTCATTAAAAACTCTACACCGGGTTTTGCATCACCTAGGCGTCCTATAGCATTTAATCGAGGACCAAAATAAAAACCGATAATTTCTTCATCGATTTCATGCTGCTTTACTCCTGATGCTTCACATAAAGCTTGAACCCATGGGTGATTTGACTTTCGCAATTTCTCTAACCCTTTACGAACAATGTATCGATTCTCTCCAGTTAAGGGGACAAGATCTGCGATTGTGCCAAGTGCAACGTGTTCAAACAAATGCTCAGGCACCTCTCCATATAATGCGTGGGCAAGCTTAAAAGCTACGCCTACCCCTGCCAATTCACCAAAAGGATATTTCCCTTCTGGTACCCTCGGATGAATAATGACGTCTGCAGGCGGCAGCTCTTCTCCCGGTTCATGGTGATCTGTAACAATCACATCCATACCAAGCTCTTTTGCTATGCGTATCGGTTCGATGCCGCTAATTCCATTATCGACAGTAATAATCAGTTGGATTCCTTTCTCATGTGCCAATCTGAACAATTCTTCGTTTGGCCCATATCCATGTGTGAAGCGATTCGGAATCTCAAAATCTACATCTGCTCCTAAATCAAGCAATGTATGCAATATGACGGACGTACTCGTAATACCATCTGCATCATAATCTCCATAGATTAATATCTTTTCCCCTCGATGTAATGCTAATTCAATTCGTTCTACCGCTTCTTTCATCCCCGTTAACAAATAAGGATTATGTAGTTGGTCATCTTTCATATGTATAATATTTCTAGCTTCATCTAGTGTCTTCACTCTTGATGCTAATATTTTTGCAGTCAAACTAGAAATATGTAAATTGTTTTGTAATTGTTGAACAAACATTTCATCGGGAATTTGGATCTTCCATTTTTTTGATGATTGTATCATTACCTCACATCCTCACGAAGTCCATTATACCTAAATTTCATAAGTATTGGATAAAAAACTTATATTAATCTAGTAAAGTTTATCTTCCAATAATAAATAAAAGATACTCCCTAAACTAGAGAGTATCTGAAATAGATTATTAAACTACTGGCTCGTCTGAACCCCATTGCTTCTTCTCTTTTTTCTTCACTGTCGTACCTTTTTTGCTCATTTCGCGCACTTTTAGTGTATACCATAGTTGTGCTGCAATACAAATGGAGGAATACATTCCCGTTACTAATCCAATGAGTAAAGCGATTGAGAAATTTCGAATTGCTGGCGCACCAAAAATTAAGAGTGCAACAACAACTATGATTACCGTCAATACTGTATTTACAGAACGTCCCATCGTTTGACGGAGGGATTTATTGATGATTTCGGCAAGTTCTTCTTTCGATTTGATTTCGCCTTTATGGTCGATATTTTCACGAATACGGTCGAAGGTAACAATCGTATCGTTTATGGAATAACCGACAATGGTTAAAATTGCTGCAATGAAAGTTATGTCCACTTCTAAGCGCAATACGCTGAAAATTGCCACCATGAAGAATACATCGTGTAATAGTGAAACAATTGCACCTACACCCATTCTCCATTCGAAACGGAATGCCACATAAATGACAATACCAAGAGCGGCAAAACTTAGAGCGTAAATCGCATTTTTAACGAGTTCACGACCAACTGTTGGAGAAACTGTACTTACATTTGGTTCATGACCGTAGTCTTCCATCACTGCTGATTTTAAATCTAACGTTTCTTGTTGCGTGAAATCTTTTTTATAAGTGGCAACAGCAGTATCTTTATTTTCACCACTTATGACTAATTCATCTGCTGGGAATCCGATTTTCTCTAAATAATCGGCCATTTCTTCTTGGGTAGTCGGCTCATTTGAAAGTATTTCAACTCGCGTACCACTTGAGAAGTCAATGCCTAAGTTTAATTTAAAGATACCAAGCATTACAACCCCGATCAACAAAATAATCATTGAAATAGCATAAAACTTTTTGCGGTTATGAACGAAATCAATGCGATCGAAGTTTGTTGTTAAATCTAATGTTTCTACACCTTCTGAAGCGTCATGAATTTTTGATTTTCGAACGCCATAGAAGAATGGATTATCGAATTTGCCACTCTTAATGAGTAATCCAAGTAATACACGTGATAACCATACTGATGTTAAGAAACTTAATAAAATGGAAATAATTAACGTTGTCGCAAAACCTTTAACTGAGCTTGTACCAAAGTAGAAAAGTACAACCGCAGCTAGTAATGTTGTTAATTGTGCATCTATAATCGCGCTTAGTGATAGTTTAGATCCCATTTGGAATGCTTCTTTTGGTGATTTACCAACACGTATTTCTTCTCGAATACGCTCTGCTGTTAAAATATTCGCGTCCACAGCCATACCAATTCCAAGTACAAGAGCTGCAATACCTGGCAACGTTAATACTGCACCAATTAAATTTTGAATAAGCAGTACTAAATAGGCAAATACCGTTAACGTGATAATCGAAATAAAACCAGGTAATCGATAGTAAAGCAACATAAAGATGAAAATTAATAGAACACCAACAATACTAGCGAATACAGTGCTATTTAAAGCTTGTTCCCCAAACTGAGCGCCCACGGATGTTGCATAAATTTCTGTTAATTTTACAGGAAGTGCCCCCGCATTTAACATACTTGCTAAATTTTTCGTTTCCTCAACAGTAAAATTCCCTGAAATCATAACGTCTGTTGTATTTAAAGTTTCTTTTACAGACGCTGCTGAAATAAATTTCGGATCAGGCTTTGTTGCTTCTTCTTTATATGAGTCTTCTCCTTCAACAAAATCCATCCAAATAACAAGTAAGTTCTGACCTGGTGGCATTTGAGAAATTTTCGAAGTAATGTCTGCAAATTTTTGTGCATCTTTTAACGTCAATGTAACGATTGGTCGATTTTGTTGGTCGAAGGAAGCCGCAGCACCGCCTTCTTTCAAATCAGAACCGTCTAACAGTAAATTATCGTTTACATCACGAAATGTTAAATTCGCCGTACTTGATAACATTTCCCGAGCAGATGATTGATCGTCTATTCCAGCAAGCTGAACACGAATCCGATTCTCACCTTCAACCTGAATACTCGGCTCGCTGACACCGAAAGCATCGATACGCTTTGATAAAGCGGTCGTCGTATCTGCTACGATACTTTGAGTAATTTTTTGCCCTTCTTTTAAGGGTTCAACTTCATACAAAACTTCAAATCCGCCTTGTAAATCAAGTCCAAGTTTTACATCTTTTAATACTCCTTTTACTGTGAAGCCCATCGCACCAAAAAGTACGATTACAGCCAGTACAAAGGAAACGATCCGGCTTTTTGAATTCATTGATAAATCCTCCTTGATGTAATGTACAATAGCTTGTACATACATAAACACGTGCAAGCATATCTTTACAATAATCTCTTGAATTAGTACTCCGAAAATTTTTTCGTGATATTTCCACCAAATGAAGAATAAACTTGGAGTGGATAAGCTCAATCGAAATTATTGCAAAAATATACCTTTCCTTTTCTTATGTAACAAACTAATTATGAAACACGAAAGTCAACCTGTCAAACCGAATCTATACATTTTCTTTGTTATTATTTGTAGGATTTAATAATTCTCTCAATTCTTCTTGATTTACTTCAGAAAACCAATTTGTGCTTTGGAATTGTTGGATTTGCAAATAATTCACGATTTCTGAAGCTTTTAATGAAAAAATTGTTGATACGGCTTCATGAATTCGAATTTCATCCAAATTTTTCTTTCGCCACTTTTTTTGAAGACAATAATTCCAAATTTCTTCAATCGTAATACCTTCATACCCGTTTAAGTTCATTTCTTCTAATTTGCTCTTAAGCACAGGTAAAACTTTTGAAAATAAGCGCTCATGTTCGACCATAGGCAAATCACTCCATCGTTCTGTATTAACTGTTTTTAGGAAAGCATACAAATATTGTAACGAATAATAGAATAATTGAGAAGGGATTGTATGGATGGCATCATTTGTTAGAGGAACTATTTTTCTCACAGTTGTCATTTTTTTGTCAAAACTATTCGGATTTATTTATAGAATGCAATTTATGAGGGTAGCTGGCGAAGAAGCTGTTGGAGTTTATATGACTGCCTATCCAGCGTATATTTTCTTCGTTTCAGTATTACAGCTAGGCATCCCTATTGCTGTAGCGAAAGTAATTGCAGAACTATATGCAAAACGCCAAATTGGACAACTTCATTCCGTCATGAAAACAGCATTTAGATGGTCAATTTTATCCATTATCTTATTTACACCGATTCTTATATTATTTATTCCATATTTGGCAGAAACGCTATTACATAATAAAGGAACAAAAATTACGCTATATATTGCGTTAGGGGCTGTACCAATTATTGTATTTTCCGGTTTAATTCGAGGATACTTACAAGGCATTGCCATCATTTCAGCAACAGCCTGGTCCCAAATAATCGAACAGCTGGTACGCATCGTTTTAATCTCTTTAGCATTGCCATTTTTCGTTGTGCCGGACAACCCTGAATTAACGGCTGCATATGCAATGGCAATTACTGCAGTTGGTGAATTTATTTCGTTTATTTATTTATACATTCATTATTTCATGAAAAAGAAAAAACTAAAAAAATCCTCCTCACAAAAACCATATCCGGCAATGCCTTTACTGCGTATTGCCGTTCCAAGTGCAGGAAGCAGATTGTTTGGCACATTCACATGGTTTTTGGAACCAATCGTCTTTTTGAAGGCTTTAACCATTGCAGGACTGACAGCTGCAGGAGCAACGACTTTGTACGGAATTATTTCTGGTGTACATGTACCGTTATTATTATTCCCTTCTTTTATTCCTAATGCTTTAGCGATCGTTTTAATTCCAGCAGTGAGCGATGCTGTAGCAAGGAGTAATACAAGGTTACTGAATAATCGCATCGGAATAAGTTTACGCCTTTCATCCATCATTGGTGCCTACGCTGCGACATATTTCTTTTTGCACGGTGATGAACTTGCTATGCGGCTCTTTCACTTAGAGGAGAACCGTGGATTTATGAAAATTTTAGCTCCAATTTTCTATTTTTATTATATCCAAAGCCCTCTACACTCCATTTTGCAAGCAATGGATGAAGCAAAACCTGCCATGATGAACTCCATTTATGGCGGAATCGGGAAATTATTCGTCATGTTTGTACTAGCATCTCAACCATTTATTCAAGAATATGGTGCAATTATCGCAATTGGATTTGGTGTATTAGTAACATCTTTTTTACATATGGCAACACTACGGGCGCATAAAATGATTAGTTCCGGTTTCCGATTCTTTGCAATTCCTTATGTGATTTTTATTCTTACTTGTTTTACTCAAAGTTATATTTTCAGTAAAATTTCCTTTAATTTTTGGACAAATAGTGCATTAACCATCATTGTTTTAACAATCTTTCTACTAGTAACAAATCAATTAAAATGGAGCGATTTTCGATTCTTACGTTCCATTCTTATTCGTCGACTTTAATTGAACATGCAGATCATAATTTTCATAACAACAATAAAAAATGTCTTCCGGCTTTTCATAGCCCTTCTTTTTTAAGTTTTCCAACAGCCATTCTCTATCTTTTTCAAGGAATTTTAGGTGCCGATCTATTATATATCCATCAACAATCAGTGGAAAGATGAGCGGGTCATCATCTTTTAAGAAAATCGATAGTCTACCAGACGGTTCAAGAAATGCATATTTAATTTGCTGTACGGAAGGAATGCGTTCTTCACGCATTTGTTGAAATAAATCGTCTAAATTATATCGTTGCTTTCTCATTTCTTCTTGGTTAATAACACCATCTTCCACAATTATCGATGGATCTCCATCAATTAAATCACGGATTTTCTTACTTTTTAATGCAATCAACGAATTTAAATACTGGATGGCGAGCAAAATAAGAATTGGAAAAACATTTTCAAATAACGGTTTATCTAAATCATCTAAAGCAAAAGCAACACATTCAGCAATGAGCACAAATACCACTAAATCCATAATGCTTAGTTCGCCTACTTCCCTTTTACCCATGAGGCGAAAAACGACAAGCACGAGCAAATATAAAAAGACCGTTCTGAAAAGAATTTGTAAATACAGTTCCATCCATCCCACATCCTTTCTTTCCTATTGTTGGCCAAGCGTTCGTCAACTATACAAAAAAAAGGCTGTTCAGAAAGTCAATCACTTTCTGAACAGCCCTACTCCTTACTAGTAATACTCTCTTAAAAACTTTGCTCCTGCGGTGGTCACATCAAAATGTCACCAACCTCGTCGCAAAGGGGGCGTCTTGAAATGACTTTTCAGACGCCCCCTTTTATTCGTTGTCTATGGATTAATCGTTGATAACTCGTCCAATTGCTTGACGCTCAAATTTTAAGCGAGTTTTGCCATCAACTAGAAGATATACAGCAGAATCTTCTAAAGCATCTACTTCACCGTGAAGTCCACCGATTGTTACGACTTTATCTCCACGCTTTAAATTATTTTGCATTTCTTGTGTCGCTTTTTGTCGTTTTTGAGCCGGACGAACTAAAATAAACCACATTGCAACAAACATGATAATGATTGGTAATAAATTATATAATGTTTGCATCCAGTATATCCCCCTTTCTTTCTCTCACCTCATAAGTATAGTATAAAACGAAGGTAAAAATCGATTTTATTTTCTATTTTATAAGAAAAATTTCTTAAATTATTCAAAGTTTGCTTCTTTGCTTAAAAGTTTTTCGCATTTGGTTTATTAAATCCATATTGCTCAAAAAATTCATTGCGGAAATCAAGCAATCGATCTTCTCTAATTGCTTGTCTTACTTGTTCCATCAATCTCAACAAGAAATAAAGATTGTGGTACGTTGTCAGCCTCAATCCAAAAATTTCTCCAGTTCGAATTAAATGACGAATATAAGCTCTTGAGTAATTTTTACATGTATAACAGTCACAGTTTGGATCAAGTGGTCCGAAATCTTTTGCATATTGAGCGTTTTTAATAACTAGACGGCCTTGGGAAGTCATTAGCGTTCCATTTCGAGCAATTCTCGTTGGCAATACGCAATCAAACATATCAATGCCTCGTATTGCTCCTTCAATTAAAGCATCCGGAGAACCTACCCCCATTAAATAGCGTGGTTTATTTTCAGGAAGTAGCGGTGTTGTAAATTCTAACACTCGGTACATCACATCTTTTGGTTCACCTACGGATAATCCACCTACAGCATATCCAGGGAAATCCAATTCTACAAGAGCTTCCGCAGATCGTTTCCTTAAGTCTTCAAATTCTCCACCTTGTACAATGCCAAATAACCCTTGTTCTTTTGGACGTTGGTGCGCTTCTTTGCATCGTTTCGCCCAACGTGTTGTTCGATCCACGCTCTGTAACATATATTCATAAGTTGCTGGATATGGTGGACATTCATCGAACGCCATGATGATGTCCGCCCCTAAATCGTTTTGAATTTGAATGGATTTTTCAGGGCTTAAAAATAACTTATCTCCGTTTAAATGGTTCCTGAAATAAACCCCTTCTTCTTCAATTTTTCGAAGGTCGCTCAACGAAAATACTTGGAATCCACCTGAATCGGTTAATATAGGACGATCCCAATTCATGAATTGGTGCAAGCCGCCTGCTTCTTTTACGATTTCGTTACCAGGTCTGAGCCATAAATGATACGTGTTGGATAAAATAATGCCCGCGCCCATCTCTTTTAACTCTTCAGGTGACATCGTTTTCACCGTAGCTTGGGTTCCAACGGGCATGAATGCTGGTGTTTCAAAGGAACCGTGTGGCGTATGGACAATTCCTAGCCTTGCTCCTGATTGTTTACATGTTTTTATATGTTCATATCGAATTGCAGGTTGTGTCATTTGTAAATTCCTCTCTTCATCTAAAGTATAAACAGTACTTCGATTGTTGAGTGTTATGCTTTTGGCCGAATAAACATCGCATCACCAAAACTGAAGAATCGATATCGTTCTTTAATCGCTTCACTATAGGCATGGAAAATCGTCTCTTTTCCAGCCAATGCACTCACAAGCATTACTAAAGTTGATTTAGGTAAATGGAAATTCGTAATTAAACCATCAATACATTTAAATTCATAGCCTGGATAAATAAATATATCTGTCCATCCTTGTTCCGCTTTGATTTTGCCATCATATTTGGAAGCGACAGTCTCAAGGGTTCTTGTAGATGTAGTACCGACTGCTATGACATTGCCACCTTGTTCTTTCACTCGATTAATCGTTTCAGCAGCACTTTCACTTATGCTATAAAATTCTGAATGCATTTCATGTTCTTCGACTGTTTCACTGCTTACAGGTCTGAATGTTCCAAGACCAACATGAAGGGTAATAAAGACAATTTCAACCCCTTTATTGCGAATTTTTTCAAGAATTTCTTCAGTGAAATGAAGTCCTGCTGTTGGAGCTGCTGCAGAGCCAATTTCTTTTGCATAAACTGTTTGATAACGCTCTCGATCTTCCAATTTTTCATGAATATATGGTGGTAATGGCATTTCACCTAATTTTTCTAACACTTCATAAAAAATGCCCTCGTAACTAAACTCAAATATTCGTCCACCATGATCAAGAACGTCCGTACAAGTCGCACGCAACAATCCATCGCCAAAAGAAATTGTCGTGCCTATTTTTACCCTCTTTGCAGGTTTGACTAATGTCTCCCATCTATTCTTTTCCAATTGTTTTAACAATAAAACTTCGATATGAGCTCCCGTTTCTTCTTTTATGCCAAAAAGTCGAGCCGGCATTACACGGGTATCATTCAATACAAGACAATCACCCGCATTAAGCTCATCTACAA
The DNA here is from genome assembly GCF_038004345.1 of Ureibacillus sp. FSL W8-0352. Taxonomy (NCBI): domain Bacteria; kingdom Bacillati; phylum Bacillota; class Bacilli; order Caryophanales; family Caryophanaceae; genus Ureibacillus; species Ureibacillus sp. FSL W8-0352. The sequence continues at coordinate 990,921 of NZ_JBBOQT010000001.1, forward strand.
TATGAGGAAATTGATGATGTTCAATTTCTTTTGAAAAAGGATTTACGATCAGCAATCTACTTGCTGCACGATCTTTTAGTGGTGTTTGAGCAATCAATTCTTCTGGTAAGTTGAAATCAAATTCTTCAATTTTCATACATAACTTCCTTTTACTTTGTTTCATCGTAATAAGTATAACCAAGATGTTCAAAAGCTAATTTTGTCGCCACACGTCCTCGTGGCGTACGTTGAATAAATCCAATTTGCATTAAATATGGCTCGTACACATCTTCTATCGTGATGCGTTCTTCTCCGATGGAAGCCGCTAATGTATCTAATCCAACGGGTCCACCATTAAATTGTACAATCATACTTCTTAGCAATTTATGGTCGATTTGATCTAAACCGTATCGATCCACTTGAAGTAATTCAAGAGCTTGTTTCGCAAGATCAAGGGTTATCGTTCCATCCCCTATCACTTGTGCATAGTCTCTTACCCGCTTCAACAAGCGATTAGCAATACGAGGAGTTCCGCGGGAACGCCTTGCAATTTCCTCTGCAGCTCTGTCATCAATCTCAACTTCAAACAGTTTACTACTTCTTTTTACAATTTCAATTAATGAATGTTCATCATAATAATCAAGTCTTAATAATACACCAAAACGATCTCGTAAAGGAGCTGATAAAGAACCTACCCTTGTTGTAGCTCCTACTAATGTAAAAGGCGGCAAGTCCAATCGGATAGAGCGGGCGTCATGCCCTTTCCCAACGACGATATCTAGGCAAAAATCTTCCATCGCTGGATACAGCACTTCTTCAATTGCTCGGGAAAGGCGATGAATCTCATCTATAAAGAGGACATCCCCAGGCTCTAGTGAACTAACAATAGCCGCTAAATCTCCTGGTCGTTCAATTGCAGGCCCACTTGTAAGCCGAATGTTTACATCCAGTTCATTTGCGATCACATTAGCTAGAGTCGTTTTTCCCAATCCAGGCGGGCCGTATAGCAACACATGGTCTAACGATTCTTGTCGGAATTTTGCCGCTTCAATAAAGATCTTTAAGTTATCTTTCACTTGATGCTGCCCGATATATTGAGAAAGCCTTTGAGGTCTCAAAGATAATTCAATTTGGTTATCCAATTCATTTGCTTCACTTGAAACGATTCGATTCACTTGCCGCCCTCCTTGTTACTTTGTCGTTAACAAAAGTTTTAATGCATATTTCATATAATTTTCCGTCGTTTGTAAATCTTCCTTTTCACTTAATAAAGGCTTAATTTTCTCTAATTCTTTTCCGGAATATCCGAGTGCATGAAGAGCCAACATTGCTTCTTCTAATTCATGTTGATATGGATTCACACCAAATAGCGGCAGTTCATCTTCAGCAATTGGAAGTTCCACTTGCTCAAGGAGCGAACCAAGTTTCCCTTTTAAATCTAGAATCATTTGTCTAGCAGTCTTCTTCCCGACACCAGGAAATTTTACTAAATACTTTTCATCTTCCATTTCAATGGCTGTAATAACATGCGAAGGATTGCCACTTGCTAGAATTGATAACGCACTCTTTGGACCGATACCGGAAACTTGTATAAGTTTTTTGAATAATTCTCGTTCTTCTAACGTTTTAAAACCATACAATTGCTGAGCATCTTCTCTTACATGCATATGTACAAAAACTCTTTGTTTTTCCTCATTCACACGAAAAGCAAACGGATTCGGAGTGATGATTGCGTATCCAATCCCGCTCTGTTCTAAGACGACATATTCAGGTGTAATGCGCGTCACTTGTCCAATGATATAATCGTACATTTTCATTCCTCACATTCGGAGTGTTGGTATAAACACAATATTGAAACAAAAGAAAGACCGTCTTTTATGACGGTCAACTATTTACTATTCTATTTTATATTAACATAATCTCGTATTTTATCCTACTTCAAACATTTCTTGAATTTTATCAGTTGTTGCCATCAGTTCAGGCCAATGCCTTAACGCCTTTTCTGTAAATGGCATTATATATTCTAAGAAAGCATCTTTCTCATAATCACCTAGATGCAAGACATATTGCCATTCTCTTAACAGTTCATTAGGGTATTGCAAGTAATGTAATTTTGAAAGACAAATTTCCCTTAAATATTTATTTTCATTTAATAATGTTTCAATATCATAATCTACATTTGGTAGTGCCCGGTGCATCCATAAAATCATCTCTTCCGCCGCATCGCCAACAACCGCTAAATCAAAATCAATTAATTTCATTCCATCTCTTGTCATTAAAAAATTGTGGTGCACAACATCGCCATGTAGCAATGTCATCTTTGTTGGAAAAGAACCTGGGTTTTGACGTATCTTTTTTAACGCTTTATTCGCATAGAGAACAATATCGTAATATTGATGACGCAAATATTTTACCAGCTCATTTTCTTGCAATAAAAACCGTTCAAGTCTAGCATTCCATTTTTGAATGAGTTTCTGTTTTGGAATGACAGAATAATGGCTCCATTCAATCTGTTCATTTGTTTCATGTAATGCCTTTAGTATCTTCACTGCTTTCTTTCTATGTTTTGTCTTGGAAAAATCCGCGCTATAACTATTCTTTTGCCAACTTTGAACAAGCAAATAAGGCTCTTCTGATTTTTTTAATGGAATGATATAAGGAAACTGAATTTTTTCTAATGCTTCATGAATTAGAGCTACTTTTTCAAATACATGAAATTGATCATATTTTTTTATGAATAGTGTTTCGTTACCTGCATGTTGCTTCCAAATATTATTTTTAATTTGCATTTAGTATGACCACGGTTTAAAATGTGGTGCACAAGGATTTATTCTCGGTGGATAATATTGCTGCATACTTGGGTCGAATCCTTGATCCATTTGTGGATACATTGATTGTGGCATAGATTGAAACATCGGTGGATACATCCCTTGATTCATAGGATGATATCCTTGTGGCATTTGATAATAGTCGTATGATGGCATTGTTGCTTGTTCAGAAACATTGTAGTCCTGATGTCCTTCTTGCATTTGACTACTATAATCCTGACTCAATGTTTTTTCCCCTTCTTTTTGCTCATCTTGTGAAGTAGATTCAAAGAGCCAATCTGTATCATCATTATGAGTTGTATGATATTCTGTTGCCATTTGTGTCATCATAGGATTTTCTGCTTCACTTCCGTCATACATTCCTGCTTCGTACGGGAAGCTGTATTGCATATCCGGAGCTGGTTGACCGGAGTATGGCATACCTTGTGAATAATCCATTCCATATGGCATCATTTGTTGATAATCCATTCCATAATGCATTGGATATTCAGGGCATGGCGGCAACATATGTTGGTTTGTGAAATATGGTTGAGCATGATGTTGCATATGGTCTTGCGCTTCTCTACAACCGCAACGCTCTACTTTGTGCGGTTTACAGTTGCAAGGATGTTGCGGCATGCATGGAATAAAAATAGGTTGTGGCACCGGAACATATTCAATGTGAGTTTGAGGAACCGGTACATATTCTTTCTCTACTACTTTTTCCTTCTCTTTTTCCTTTTCTTCTTTCATTCCTTCTGGTTGTGGAATTTTGATGAAAATCGGCTGTGGCATAACTGGTTGTGGGATTGGCATTATTTGTGGATGTTGCATGTGTCGTTGAATATTCAGATGTGGTGCAAAATCAAAGTGGAATTCTGTCTTTTCGTGTGGATGCATTTGTTGAATCGTCATCGGAACAATTTGTGGTACTGGTGGTGTTGGAGGAATTTCCGGCAATTTCATTTCTTTTTCTACTGGTTGTTTTTTCGGTGGTGTTTCGATTGGTTTGGCTTTCGGTGGAATCTCTACTTTTTTATCTTTTGGCGGTGTTTCAATCGTTTTTGCTTTATCTGGCATTTCTTTATGTCCATACGAGTGTTTCTGAGTTGAATGATCATCTGGTAAAATAATTTCCATACCAGGCACAATATAATCTGGATTTGCTAAATGTGAATTTAATCTTTTTAACTCCTCAAAATCGATACCATATTGCTTGGCAATTTTCCAAAGAGTATCTCCTTTTTGAACAATGTGAGTTCGCACAAACATCCTCCTTTTCTCGTTTTATAATATGACAATGAATCAAAAAAGACACAAAAATAATTCCCTTTACTACTCCTCGTGTTAAACTATGTTTAACAGGCTTATCCGTATACACATTATTTTATTAGAAGGTGTGATTGTATGAAAAAAATGCTTGGTGAAGAACGGAGAAATGAATTGCTAAATATCCTAAAGAATTCAAAAGAGCCCATTACAGGTACACAATTAGCAAAATATGCAAATGTTAGTCGACAAGTGATTGTTAACGACATGAATTTATTAAAAGCGCGAAATGAACCGATTATTGCAACAAGCCAAGGATATTTATATATAAATCAAGACGATACAACGGCTTTATTTGAAAAGAAAATTGTTTGTATACATAATGCTGAAGAAACAGAAGATGAATTGTTGACGATTGTAGATTGTGGGGTAACAGTAAAAAATGTAATTGTTGAACATCCGGTGTATGGAGAAATTACGGCTTCGATGATGTTATCATCCCGCATTGACGTAGAAAAGTTTCTTCAAAAAGTGAAGGAAACAAATGCAACTTACCTTTCTGTCTTAACGCAAGGAACCCATTTACATGTCATTTCAGCGCCGACAAAAGAACAAATTGAAGAAGCCGAAAAAAGGCTACGTGAAAAGGGGTATTTGATAGAAGAATAGAACAATTATTAAGAATTAAGGCTGGTTAGAAAACAATATTACTTTCTACCAGCCTGTCTATGTTTATAAGAATCTTTCCATATCTTCTTTATTTGGTATTTTACAAGATTGCTTTTTTCCAAAAATATAACGATGTTTTGCAATAAAATCGTAAACTGTATCCCGAAGAATAGGTGGAAATATCATCAATATAGAAAAAACTTTCCAAAACCCTTCTAGCCCTAGAGAAATGCGCAATACGGCCGATGATTTCGCATAATAACGTTGATTATCAATTAAAATCATGCTATTTAAATCTTTTGGAACTTGATACTGATTACATAACAATTTTCCTACTTCACTTTGTAGAGATGCAAACTGAAATTTTTTTTGAGAATCTCGTTTCATGATAAAATGGACACTTCGACTGCAAAAGTTACACTCACCGTCAAATAAGATAATTGACTTCAACATGATCACTCCGATGCATTATATGTATAATAAGTTCCGAGTGATTTCACTTTACAGCCAAGAGCATGTAACTCCTCAAAGGCTCCTCTCATCATCGGTTCACTTTCATCTGCAAGCACATCAATAATAAAGAAATAGTTTCCTAATCCCGTTTTTAGTGGTCGTGATTCAATTTTGCTCAAGTTCAATTTTCTCCAGGCAAAAACCGAAAGCACTTGATGCAACGCTCCCGAAACAACATCTTGAGGCAACGTCAACATTAGCGTCGTTTTCGGTTGACCATCTGATTTTTCGATTGGTAAACGAGTATTATGCTTTGATAATACAACAAATCGAGTATGGTTAAAATGGAAGTCATGAATATTGTGTTCCACAATTTCCAATCCATACTTTTCAGCAGAAGACGCATTGCCGATTGCTGCAATACATTTATCTGGATTCTCAGCGACCATTTTTGCCGCCTGCGCAGTGGAGGTAGTTTGATGCAACGGAACATGGCTAAAACGATAAAATAAATATTTATGGCACTGAGCTAAAGCATGTGAATGGGAATAAATACCCTCTAGTTTTTCCCAATTATCTTTTTGCGCTTTATTGACCATTAAATGCTGTTGAATTTTTAATTTAATTTCCCCGATGATATATAAATTTGCTTCATGAAATAAATAATCAATTGTTAGTGGTACACTGCCTTCTAAAGCATTTTCCAAGGGTACAACCGCATAATCCACTAAATCATTTGTTACTGCGTCAATGCATTCTGGAATCGTTCGATAAGCAATGTTCCATTCATTCGGGAAAAGTGAATTTGTTGCTAAGTACGTAAATGAAGCTTCCGGTCCTAAATAGGCAATCCGGTACTTCCATTCATTGTTTGTCACCATTTAGCCTCCCATCAATCAATAAATGGCTTATTATAAAGAATGAGTTATAATGCCCCCGAGCTTATCACTTCAGCAGCCTCGACAAATTCTAACTCATTCATTTTTTTGATTAATTCATTTAAGTCCATCATCATACTTGTAACGTCTAGTGATAGGGTAACATTGGCACGACCTTGAATCGGAATGGTTTGATGAATGGTTAATATATTGCAATGAGCTTCAGTAATAATTTCCAATACTTTTGCTAATGTTCCTTTTTGGTCTTGCAACTGAATAATCATCGTTAAAATTCTTTCTTTTACGATGGAGTGAAAGGGAAAGACAGCATCCCGATATTTATAGAAGGCACTTCTAGAAAGATCCACTTGCCTTACCGCATCCCATATGGAATTGACCTTTCCCGTCTCCAACAATCGCTTTGCCTCTAATGTTTTTTGCATGGCATCGGTGAGCACGTCTTCCCGCACTAAATAATAGCGTTGTTCAGCAACATTTTTCATCTCCATCCCCCCTACTATTCCACAAATTCAAATTCATAATCTAAAATGCGTACTGTATCTCCGTCCTTTGCACCTCGTTCTCTTAATGCATCATCCACACCTAAATGGCGAAGCTGCCTTGCAAATCGACGAATTGATTCATCGCGGCTGAAGTCAGTCATTTTAAATAATCTTTCAATTGTATATCCACTAAGCACATATGCTCCATCATCATCTCGAGTAATTTCAAATTCTTGCTCTTTCGCCTCGTGTTTATATAAAACAGTTGCATCACTTTCTTCAACTATATCATGCAGTTCAAAGTGAGGAGTTACTTCTAATAGGTCTGCAATTTCATGTAATAATGGTTTAAGCCCTTTTCGCGAAATCGCTGAAATTGGAAACACTTTTATGACGTCGCCAATTTTCTTCTTAAATTCAACTAAATTTTCTTCTGCACCAGGCATGTCCATTTTGTTCGCTACGACAATTTGAGGTCGTTCTGTAAGGCGTAAATTGTATTGTTTTAACTCCTCATTTATCGTCACATAATCCTCGAATGGATCGCGTCCTTCCATTCCAGACATATCGATAACATGCACAATTACTCTAGTTCGCTCAATATGGCGCAAGAATTGCATCCCTAACCCCACACCTTGATGGGCTCCTTCAATTAAGCCCGGTAAATCTGCCATGACAAAGCTGCGACCATCATCTGTTTCAACTACTCCTAGATTTGGAACAATCGTTGTAAAATGATAGGCACCGATTTTTGGCTTTGCTGCGGAAACAACGGAAAGCAGTGTCGATTTCCCAACGCTAGGGAATCCTACAAGTCCAACATCTGCTAATACTTTCAATTCCAATATAACATTTAATTCTTGCCCAGGTTCTCCCTTTTCTGAAAGTTCAGGTGCAGGATTTGCTGGTGTGGCAAAGCGCATATTTCCTCGGCCACCTCTGCCCCCTTTTGCAATAATAGCGCGTTGTCCATGTTCAACTAAATCCGCAATGACGTTTCCAGTTTCTTCATTGATCACTACCGTTCCAGGTGGAACTTTTACAATTAAATCTTTTGCATTTTTTCCATGCATCCCTTTGCTCATACCATTTTCGCCTCGGGGTGCTTTAAAATGGCGGTTATAGCGGAAATCCATTAATGTACGTAATCCTTCATCCACTTCAAAGACGACATTGCCACCATTTCCGCCGTCTCCACCAGCTGGACCACCATACGGTACATATTTTTCACGGCGAAAGGCAACCATTCCATCTCCGCCATCTCCGCCCTTAACATATATTTTTACGTGATCTACAAACATAATTTCACTCCTTAAAGGTTAAAACATATTTCCAATCATTTATGGATTCTTTTTCAGTGGTAATGTCCAAATTGTTACTATATTTCTCCGAGCTAAAAGGTTTAATATTCCATTTTCCATGTAAATCAAAGGTGATTCGTAAGATTTCCTCTTTGGATTCAATCGTAAGCAACAACTCTTGTTCACTGTATGGATCTAAATAAGGATAAACATGTTGAATCGTCTTTTCTAAGTATTCTACAGTTTCTTCATCTTTTTTCACCTTTGGAGCAGTCGTTACATCTATTTTTAACTTTAATTCAATAGAGGGAAATCGATAATGAAAAGTTTGAATCCATTCAACGGTTTTAGGACAATTTAATCTATTTAAAATTGAAAATGATTTATAATGATTACAGTAATTTTCTATAATCTTTTTTGCGTCATCAATTCGATTTAAATCTAAGTTCATTTTAATTAATTGCAACTGATTAATAAAATCATGATTAGCTGCTCTTAATATTTCATTGACAGTTAGCTTAGTCAATTTCCCCACTCCCATCCAATAATGCTCGGCAATACCTATTTAAGTATAGCAATTTTTTCTTTATATTTCTTCTATTGGAAGGAGTTTTTTGGTTCTTTGTCAAATGGTGTTGGTGAATAAATTTTAGTGACATTATTTGGTAATATGTAATCGGATGGCTTAGGGGAAATTCGAGGTTCCCCTAAGCTGTTTTTATTTTCGCTAAGTTTTGGGTAATGAATATTCGGTTTCTAAAGTGATAGAAGGATCGATAACCGAAAGAAATGCGTTTAATCACTTTGATTTTGTTATGAATCCCCTCTAAAATGCCGTTATTATAATCGTACTTTAGCGTATTCTCGACATAATTGATGTATTTGTTGATTGTCTTGATGGCGGTTTTCATATAGCTGGAAACGATATTTTGTTTATTCTCTAATGTTTTCTTTAGGAGCTCAAAGTCTTTGGTTTTGATGTAATGTCGAACGTATTGGTATAACTCATAGGACGCTTTTAATTCAGAATCTAAATCAATGAGATAGTGGAGAATCTCCACCTCACACATATGCTTTTTAAAGCAACGATGATATGTATAGTTCTTATAATCAAGTTTTGTTTGATCTTTCAGAAGGAGCTTCCAGTATTTTTTCAATTTATTGTAATTCTTTTTATCCCGATTCATGACGTTGATGCGCGTTTTGTTTAAAGCTCTGCTAAATAGTTGGAGGATATGGAATTTGTCGAGTACGATTTCCGCTTTAGGGAAAACTTCTTGGATTAAGGAAATATAAGGGCTATACATATCGATGACAATCGTTTTTACCGCATCTCTCGCCTTCTTGGAATACCGTAAGAAATACTCTTTGAGGACAGATAATCTCCGGTCCTCCACGATATCCACAATCTCCCCCGTTTCAGAGTCGCAGAAAATAAAGGACATCGCTCCAGCTGCGGATTTCACTGATTTAAACTCATCAAAACACAAATGCTTTGGAAGGTAGTGAACATTTGGTTGATAGTAGCTATAAAAGCTGTCAATGACACGACTGACAGTGGCATGAGAAACATGATGTTTCATCGCAATATCTTTTTCGGATATTTTATCTTTGGCGTTTAAAGCAATCGATACTTTGGTATTGTTGGAAATACAACAGTTTTTAGCCACGACGCTCGTTTTTAAAGTAAACGTGGAATGACAATGTTTACAGAAATAACGCTGTTTACGCAATTTTAAGTAGGTATGAAAACCTGAAATGCTAGGCATTTTAATGAGAGACGTTTTAAAACCGTGTTTAATGATTTGATCATCGAAGACATGTCCACAAGCATAACAAGCTTTTGGTTGATACGTTAACGTCCCATGAAAGACTTTCGCTTTTACTTTTTTGATTGTTTCGGTAGAACAAAAATTTTCATCAAATGTGATATTTTTGTCTTTTATATTGAGTAGGTTTCGTATAGAATGATGGTGAGACATGTGACACAACTCCTTTGGAAAATGTGTTTTGGCGATTACATTTTACCAGAGTTTTGTCACTGTCTCATTTTTTTTGTTCAAAAAAATTGGTGCTGGTTTATACTCACCAACACCAAATATTATAGAGCCAGTTTTTTTAGATAGAAAAAAGGACTGCATTTGCAGTCCTTTCATAATCAATCAAATTATGCTTCTTGTGCAACAGGGTATACACTTACTTTTTTCTTATCGCGCCCCATACGTTCGAAGCGTACAATTCCGTCAATTTTAGCGTAAAGTGTGTCGTCTCCACCGCGGCCTACGTTAGCACCTGGGTAAATTCTTGTACCGCGTTGACGGTAAAGAATTGAACCACCAGTTACAAATTGACCATCCGCACGTTTTGCACCAAGGCGTTTTGCTTCAGAGTCACGACCGTTCTTAGTAGAACCTACCCCTTTTTTAGAAGCGAAAAATTGAAGGTCTAATGATAACAATAATTTCATTGTGTTCCACCTCCTACTTGCCTGTAGTTGATTTGGATATATTGACCGTAATTTTGTACCATTGAATAAACTTGCGCAGTCATTACTTGCACAATCAATTGTAATTTTTCATCTACTTCTGAATCTATATCCGTTGGCAAGTCTACTTTTAAGTAGCCTCCACCTTCATTTGCCTGCTCGATTTTCGGTTCAATATTTAATAGTGCATAAATGGCATTGACCGTACCAATCGCAATGGTCGATGCCCCTGCACATACTAAATCTTTCCCTGATTCATCGTATTCAGCATGTCCAGAAAATTCAAAGGCAGATACACGGCGATTTTCGTCGTGATGTAGGGTTACCGTAATCATCCGGTCACCTCTTATGCGTTGATTGATTCAATTACTAATTTAGTATAAGGTTGACGGTGACCTTGTTTACGACGATAGTTTTTCTTAGGTTTGTATTTGAAAACAGTGATTTTTTTACCACGGCCTTCTTTCACAACTTTCGCTGTTACAGTTGCCCCTTCAACAGTTGGAGTACCAACTTTCACTGTTTCGCCACCAACGAAAAGAACTTTATCGAAAGTTACTACTTCGTTTGGCTCAACACCTAATTTTTCTACGTAAATTTCTTGTCCAGCTTCAACTTTATACTGTTTTCCACCAGTTTCGATAATAGCGTACATTACTTGCACCTCCTCTAGTCTAAGACTCGCCTGTAAGAAAGGTGATCATCATGATACTTTATAACCTTTCCAGAGCGGTTGTAGCACAGGTGCTACAAACAATAACATATGAAATGTTATCATACTGAATGTGTTAAGTCAATCGATTCAATACATATTTTTCAAAGGCAATTCGGTATTTTCGATAACGCCATTCTTGTATGATATGAAACCATAAGAAAATACTAAGAACAAATAAAAATAGTGTTTTTGGCAACAGAATAAATGTAATGATTACCGTCAACGTAATTAGTATGAAAGAGATTGCTAAAAACAATTCATATACTTTCGCTTTTTTACAAAAAAGTAAAATAAGCGCGAAAACAATTCTTCCTCCATCGAGAGGCCATACAGGTATTAAATTGATGCACAATAAAACGATTTGAATTTTTATAAAAGGCTTGGCCAATAAAGGATCTAGAAAAGGAGCCATCAACATACAACAAAATGTAGCGACAGGTCCTCCTAAGCTAATAAGGAGTTGCTTGTGAGGCGACAACGAGTAGCCACCTTCAAGTTCAATTTCCCCACCATACGGCATGAGTACACATCGCTTGACTTTTACCCCTAACAGCCAAGCTATTAGAATATGTCCAAATTCGTGAATTAATAATGAAGTTAGAATAAGTGCATAATAGGAAACATTTCCATAAAGTATCATGCCAAATAAAAGGGGTAAAAATAATGGATGAATCGTCATACGCATCATGGTCGCATATGCTCTTTCATCCATAGTAATGTTTCTTCTAAATTAAGAATGTTCCCATCCTTCTCTACTTGAATGTACAAATCCCCTGGCTCTTTTTTCCCGATTGTGCCTCCTCTTTCAATAGATGTGTAAGGCAACAATGAAAAAGAATCCACATTTCCATAAGTCACAGTCGTATCATCCTCATAATATACTGAAATCGTTTTCCCTGTATCTTTTGAATATCCCGTATATACGACTAGACCATGATCAATCGCAATTAAGGGTACCGATTCTTCGTAGGTAAATAAATACCCTTTGAAGTATGGCTTAACTTGTACAAATGTTAATAATTCTTGATTAATAGGCTCTGAGGAAACAGCAATCGTGTCATGTGCTTTCTTATCAAATATCTCCCTTAAAACATTTCTCATGAACGTTAAATCTTCAGAACTATATACAATTTTTTTCACATCAATGGAGATTCTTCCCGTTTCATGTAAGAAGTTACCAATCAGCACACCGGTACAAAGCAAAAATGAAGCGATCCATTTCCATTTTTTGTTCATACCCTCATCCATTCTCATTTTTCCTTAGTATATGAAAAATATGAAAATACGATTCTATATGTTGAAAAATGAGAATAAAGGGATGAATAATAAGACTGCTCAAAAAGTTAACATAAGTTGTTGATTCTTTCTCGACTTTGCGGAAATCAATTTAAATTGCTATCCACAAAGCTTCAGAACCCTTTTTGTACAGTCTTTTTTCTCCTCTGTATTATTTTGAAAAGATTGAAATTAATTTTCTAAATACTCCTTTATGCTGTTCTTCAAGCGTCATCAATGGAACCGATTCTCCTAAAATTCTTCTAGCGATGTTACGATATCCCAATGAAGCTTTATTATTTGGATCCATCACGATTGGCTCACCCTTATTTGAAGAAGCAATAACGTCCTCACAATCGATTATAATTCCTAATAAATCAATGGATAAATGCGTTGTAATTTCATTGATGTCCATTGCATCACCTTGGTTCATTAAATCTTTTCGAACTCGGTTAATGATAAGCTTCGGAGGATCAATTTGCTCTTGTTCGAGTAAACCGATAATTCGATCTGCATCACGCACTGCAGAAATTTCTGGAGTTGTAACAACGATAGCACTATCTGCACCAGCTACAGCATTGCGATAACCTTGCTCTATCCCTGCAGGACAATCAATTAAAACATATTCAAATTCTCGTTTTAATTCTTCAATTAAACTTTTCATTTGCTCAGGTGTCACGGCATTCTTATCAGTTGTTTGGGCAGCTGGCAGTAAAAATAATTTATCGTCTACACGTTTGTCTTTTACTAAAGCTTGATGAATTTTGCAGCGCCCTTCAACCACATCTACTAAATCGTAGATGATGCGATTGTCTAAACCAAGAACAAGGTCTAAATTTCTGAGGCCAATATCCGTATCCACTAAGCATACTTTTTTCCCTTGAAGTGCTAGAGCAGTACCTAGGTTAGCTGTTGTTGTCGTTTTGCCAACTCCGCCTTTACCTGAAGTTATTACAATAGCTTCCCCCACATTAGCTACCTCCTTTTGTGTTTAGTAATGGTCGTATATTTCGCACTTCTTGTAATCGATCATATGAAATATTTCCATTTTTATTTATATATGCAAATAATTGCTCTGCATGTTCTTTTATAATTGGTTTTTCATTCGACATCACTTCAATCACATCTGCTATGTAAACATGAGTTGGTTCGAACCATGAAGCAGCTACAATGGCCTCACGATTCCCGTCAATCCCAGCATGAGCGATGCCTTTTAATTTTCCCAATACGAATATATTTCCACCAGCTTCAATTTTTCCATTTGGATTGACATCGCCAACAATAATAATATCACCTGGCGCTTGAATGACTTGTCCTGAACGAACAATGCCTACATATGTATCACATTGATTTTCTTGAATTTTTGCATTGTTTTCATCCACTGTAATGACATTGCTAAACACTTTCGATACGACCATTTTACCAGGTTGCTCAATAATTTTAATTATTTCTTGTTTTTGATGTTCAAGAAGGTATCGATAGCCTAAATCGAGAGAGACATTCACTCTACCATCAATTCCACCTTCTGATACTTTTTTCTCAAGTTCTTCAACCAGTTCTGCGTAGGCGCACTGATCATCAAGCCGAAGCACTAAACCGTCTTTTGTCCCTTTCATATGGACAAACTGTTTTTTCATAAGAGTGACACCTCTCGCTTGATTAAAATTAAGATAGTTCGCGAGCTTTTTGCAATACTCGCGCATCTATTAAATATTTAAATGCCCAACCAAGCATAATTAAGTAGAGTAAATTAGCTAGAATTGAAGGGATTAATCGAATCAATAAAAACTCTTTAAAAGGCAAAGTGGTAAATTGAATAAAATGGAAGAAATAGTATAAAATAAGTTCCATCAATGCAACTAAAACTACTGACAAAATTGTCGTAATACTTAAATGTTGGTGGATATATTTTACAGACCAACCAGCTGTATAACATACCAGTGGGTACAACACAGTGTATAAGCCAATGATATCAATGTAAAACACATCGTACAAGAGTCCAAAAAACAATCCGTACGTTACAGCACGTTTGCGACTGTAATAAATAGAAATAAAAATTAAATAAAGTATAAGAAAACGAGGAACTAAATAAATTATCTCCCCGTTCCATTCAATCGGTGAGAACAATGCGAATTCAGGTTCTAATAAAAATAATACAATTGCGATAAAGGGAATCGTTAAGCGGATCCACATTATTCTTCACCCTCACCCGGTATTCCTGTATTATTTGTTAAGTCTGCATTTGTTCCATCACCATCAGAACCGTCGATGACCGTTGCACTACGCTTTGCAATAATGACTTCTTCTAACATTGAAAAATTAGCAGATGGACGTATATAGGCCATTTTCGTTAAACCAAAGTCTTCCGTTGTCACTTCTGTAATTTCTCCAATGAGTATTCCTTTTGGGAAAATACCTCCTAAACCTGAAGTAACGACTTTTTCACCTACATTAATTTCTATACTGGAATCAATTCTTTTTAATATTAATTCATTACGCTCTTCGTCATATCCTTCAATTAATCCAAAAGCGACCACTTTTTCACCTTGAACCATTGCTGAAACTCGGAAATTTGGATTGTTTGTATACAATAATTCCACTTCAGAAGTAAAAGGAGTAACTAAACTTATTTTACCAATTAATCCTTTAGTCGTCATAACCGCCATGTTTTGCTTTACACCATGGGAAGAGCCTTTATTGATAATAATTTTTTCTTCCCACTGATCAGGATTTCTTGCAATGACTGTTGCACGAAGCGGATCGTAATCTCGTAAGCTCTCTTTTTTTTCCAATAGTTCCCGCAATTGTTCGTTTTCCGACTTTAAAGTATTTACTTCTGCCTGTAAAACTGCAAAATCTTCCAACCTCATTTTCAAGCGCTGGTTTTCTTCATAAGTATTTAATAATGATTGAATATTATAAAAGATACCTGTTATGTAATTAGCTGGCTTAGCAACAACACTTTGTGCTAAGCCAACTGAATCTTTAATGAATTGTTCGGGGAGAGTCGCATTTTGACGATCGCGTAATGAAAAGCTGATCAATGCCACAAGTAAAATCATACCAACTAAAAGTATAATGAGTTTTTTGTTCGAAAAATGTGGCATTGCTATCCCCCCTTATTTTTTCAACTGCTGAGATCGAATTAAATCAATATGTTCTAACGCTTTTCCTGTACCTAACGCAACACAATCTAACGGATTTTCAGCAATAAATACAGGCATTTTTGTCTCGTCACTTATTACTTTATCAAGATTTTTTAAGAGCGCTCCACCACCTGTAAGAACGATTCCTCGTTCCATGACGTCTGCAGAAAGTTCTGGTGGGGTTTTTTCTAATGTTTTCTTCACACCATCAATTATAGCTGCAATGGCTTCTTTTAATGATTCAGAAATTTCACTAGCTGAAATTTCAATTGTTTTCGGTAACCCTGTCAATAAATCTCGGCCACGAATTTCCATCTTTTCATCCATTTCATCAACACGTGCTGTACCAATTTCCATCTTAATCTGTTCTGCTGTTCTTTCTCCAATCGTTAAGTTATATGTTTTACGGATATAGCTTATGATTGCTTGATCCATTGCATCCCCAGCAATTCGAACAGATTCGCTTGTCACGATGCCACCTAAGGAAATAACGGCAACCTCCGTCGTTCCTCCTCCTATATCAACTACCATAGAACCAGTTGGATCCCAAACTGGAAGTTCTGCACCGATGGCAGCTGCAAAAGGCTCTTCAATTGTAAAGGCTTCTTTTGCTCCTGCTTGGCGAGCTGCATCAATAACTGCTCGCTGTTCAACAGAAGTAATACCATATGGTACACAAATCATCACATTTGGTTTTTTCCAATTTGAACTAGAATTTTTCAACGCCTGCTTTAAATAATATTGAATCATCGCAGTCGTAATATCGAAATCTGCAATAACACCATCTTTCATTGGTCGAATAGCTACTATGGAGCCAGGTGTACGACCAATCATATTTTTCGCATCATTTCCGACTGCAACAATATCACCTGTTTTTGTATTTTTCGCCACAACAGATGGTTCACGTAACACAATTCCTTTTCCTTTAACAAAAACTAAAGTATTCGCTGTACCAAGGTCTATACCTACATCTTTTTGTCCTAATCCAAACAAGTTTTGTACTTCCTTTCTATTTACGCCTTTCTTTCACTAAGACTGTCCAAAATCATAAGTTTTATTATAGCGGATAATGTCGAAAAATTATAGTGTTACAAATAGTTTTTACCCGCTTTGCATGCAACACATATAATTTTCGCATTTATCATTGTATTGTGAAATAGCGATTGAAACAATGAAAAAAACATTATTTGAAATTACAATCTCATTACAAATCCACCTTTTATTAGACGAACTTTACGAAAACAGGTTCGTTGAAATAAAATCGTCACGAAAAAAAGCCGAAAATCCAAAAAATGGGGACTTTCGACTTTTTTGGAATCAACCTGTCATATTTGACTTATGAATTAAATATAACCTTGCTCTTTTAAACTAACGTATTGATGATCACCAATAATGATATGATCAATTAGTTCTATTCCAATAATAAATCCCGCTTCTTGAAGCCTCTTTGTCACTTCAATATCTTCAGGACTTGGTGTTGCATTTCCACTCGGATGGTTGTGGGCACAAATAATTGAAGCAGCTGAACGTTTCACAGCTTCTTTAAATATTTCACGGGGATGGACGATGGACGAATTCAAGCTTCCAATGAAAATCGTTTGCTTATGAATCACCTGATTTTTCACATTTAAATACAATGCTACAAAATGCTCTTGTTGTAAAGAGCCTATTTCAGGCATCAAAAAAGATGCAGCATCTTTTGGAGAGCGAATCGTAAAGCGTGAATCCATTTGCTTTTGAGATAGTCTTCTACCTAGCTCAATTGCTGCCAATAATTGCACTGCTTTCGCTTGACCGATTCCTTTAATTGATACAATTTCTTCCAACGTAGCATGTTTTAATTCATGTAATTTTTCAAAATAATTGAGCACACGATTTGCTAATGATAAAACCGATTCTTGCTTCGTTCCCGTTCTTAATAAAATAGCAATTAGTTCTTGGTTTGATAAGCTCTGCGGCCCCTGTTTTATTAGCCTTTCCCTCGGACGATCATCGATATGTAAATCGCGTATCATCAAATCAGGAAAAGTGCCGATGGACATATCATTACATACCCCCTATAGTTCGATAATTTTTAATTTCACCATTTTTTCAAATAGGGATGCAATCGGAAGTCCAACTACCGTATTATAATCACCTTCTATTCGGTCGATAAATAATGCACCAGCTGTTTGAATCCCATAACCACCAGCTTTATCAAAAGGGTCTTTTGTTTGAACATACATTTCAATCATCGGTTTCGGTAGGTTTTTAAAATATACGTCGGTTACTTCTACAAAGGATTCCGCTTGCCGATCTTTTGTTATGATAGCCACAGCAGTCATCACTTGATGGCGATTCGATGAGAGTTTTTCTAAATGGCGAATCGCTTCTTCCTTTGTTTTTGGCTTGTGAAGAAGCTCATCATTGAACACAACGATAGTATCTGCACCAATGATTGTTTTTCCAGGGCAATGACTTGCCACATCTTGCGTTTTTAATAGTGCTACTTTTTGAACATAATCTTTGAAGTCCCTCGCTTGCACTGAAGTCTCTTCCACACTGCTCGCCATTATTTCAAAAGGGACTCCTAGCTTTGCAAATAATTCTTTTCTTCTTGGTGAGGCTGACGCTAAAACGAGTTGATGACTTGTTCTAAATTTCATTTCCATTCCTCCTATACATAATATAGCCTAGGAATGGGATTTTGAAAAATTCATCGTACTTTAGGAAATAACAAATTTGACTGCCCTTTGTACCTTTAAAATTTAATTTTCAAACAGTCATTTTCTGTAAAATAGTGGGCTAATAGATGCATTCGAACAATTGATAAATCACTTGATATACTTGACAATGCGAAGGATATTGTCTGCCAATCGGGAGGAAAATCTTCTTTATTTTTGACACCTTCAAAATTAAATTTTGCAGGGTCATTACTTTTCAGTAAAGAAGGAAGATTTTTTAAAGCTGGTTCAGAACAACCTGCAGCGGATAATGTAAAAGGCTTGGCAAAGGAAGGAGGATCATCAGATTTCACGCCCCCTTCTTTCGTAGTCGAAACACTGGACCAAACATAATAATTCCCATCAATTTCAACGACAGCGCTTGTGTTTAAACTAGCATAGCCATATACAAAATCTGTTGCAGCTTCAAAGCTTGAAAAAACTCCATGCTGATTGGCATAAAATTGCTCACTGTAGCCATCCTTCACATCTTCTTCATTCTCTTCTGTTTGTTGCGAGCTAACGGGAATTAATTCATTTTGATGTTTCTGCTCGGTATAAGTTGAATTCATGGAATTTAGTATAAGAATGAATAATAGAACACCTACAATCCCTGTAATAGAACCTAATAGAGCAGCCCTTACGATTTCTCGTCGCCCAATGATATGTGGAAATTTCATCGAATCACCCTTTTCAATTCAACAATCACCATTTCAAATCTGTAGTCGAACAATGTCTATATTATTTCATATGTTTATTTTTAATTGAAAATGATAATGGAACAAATCTAAAAGATAATTATTTGTAAGAAACCATTAGAAAAGGGTTTATCAATATAATAGATTTCTAAGGTCTTGAGACATTAAATCATATTCTTAATTGATTGCGTATTTCTGCTAATAAATAAAGGGAACCGGTCACGAATGTAATCCCTTCAAAATTTACACTTGATTGAATAAATGGGATATAGTCTTTTAATATTACTTTTTTCTTCGCCTTTGAAAGATGCAGTAAATCTTTTGCTTTCGCTGCTCGATTATTTTGAAAATCGACAAAATAAAATTCATCGCTAATAGTTTCTAAGGAGCGCAACACTTTTTCAATATCTTTATCTGCAACCATTCCTAGAACGAAGCGAATCCTTTTATTTGGTAACTGTTGTTTAATCGTTTCGATAAGTTTCTCAATGCTAGCTGGATTATGGGCTCCATCAAAATAGACATTCGGAAACACTTGTTCAAAACGAGAAGGTAAACTTGTGCAACTCACTGCTTGTCGAACCAAATCGATCTGAACTTCAATTTGTAAGATTTTCGCCACCTCTATAAAAGCAGTAATTGCAAGTGCCATATTTTCTCCTTGGTGGGCACCTAGCAACTTTCTCTTGAGTTTTTCAATTATTATTTTTTCCTTGAAATTTATATACTTTTCCCCTTGTTCATCTGCCTCAACAGTAAACGTCTCGTCATAAGCATACAAAGGTGATTGTTGAATATGGGCTTTTTGTTTCACAACAGTTAAAGCTTCTTCTGGTAATTTTCCGATCACCACAGGTTTCCCATATTTCACAATTCCTGCTTTATGCTGTGCAATTTGCTTAATCGTATGACCTAGAATTTGAGTATGCTCTAGGGCGATGCTAGTGATAATTGAAACTAATGGATTGACTACATTTGTGCTGTCTTCTAATCCGCCTAAGCCCGTTTCAAGAAGCACTAAATCTACTTGCTCATTAGCAAAATGAAGAAACGCTGCACATGTAAGGAGCTCAAAATCCGTTAATAATCCGCTGATTCCTGCGTGTTTCATTTGTTGAAAAACAACGTCCATTTGCTTTTGTGTAATCGGTTTACCGTTTATTTGAATTTGATCGTGTACATCCACCACACATGGTGACATAAATTTTCCAACGGATAGTCCATGATTTAGCGCCATTTGTTCTAAAAAGGCGATGGTTGAACCTTTTCCATTCGTACCTGCAACATGTACTACTTTAAGCTTTTCTTGTGGATTATGAAGCAATGTCAACGCTCTTTTTATCGACTCTAATCCCGGTTTTATCATACTGTCACTATGAACATTCCATCTTTCTTTATATTGTTCAAAATTGAGAATCATACGCTTCTTCCTTCATCTTTAAATATTTCCGAACTTCCGCAATGAATAAAATAGAACCTGTTATGATGAGTAATTCATCTTTCTCCAGATTCTTCAACTGCTGTTCTATAAGCATCTTCCAGTTTTCATTTACAACCTTAAAAGGATGCCCTGAACAACTTGCTAAATTCTTTGCTTTCGCAGCGCGCGGTATAGGTATCTCTGTGAAATAAATCGCTTCTGCAACTTTGTCTAACATGGAAATGCTCTCTTTATAATCTTTATCGTTCATTACAGAATAAATAAACTTATACTTATAGTCTGGATATTGATTTATAAGAGTACCAATGAGCGCCCTAGTTCCTTCCGGATTATGAGAGCCATCTAATATAACTTGTTTACCAAGCCGTTCGAAGCGCCCAGGCCAAAACGCTTTTTCTAATGCTGATTGAATGTGATGATCTGTAATATTAGAAAAACCGATGCTTCTAAGTATAGTTATTGCAGTTAATGCACAACTGGCATTTACGATTTGATGGGCACCCATCATCTTTAATGATATATCTAACTTCACATTGCCTAAATGGTACGTAAAATGCTGATTTGATGTATTCAACGTAATATTCGACACGAAAAAGTCTTCCCCATAAACAAATATAGGAGCTAGTTTTTGTTCTGCTTCGTGACGAATAATATTTATTGCTTCTTGATCCTGAACGGCGGTAACCACAGGTATATTTTTTTTAATAATCCCCGCTTTTTGATAGGCAATTTCAGTTAAAGTATCCCCAAGTATTTCAGTATGATCTAGAGATACTGTTGTAATAATAGAACATAATGGTGTGATGATATTTGTACAATCGAAACGGCCACCTATTCCAGCTTCAATAAGTGCAATATCAACTTCTTCTTCTGCAAAATACATAAACGCGATAAGTGTCATTAGTTCAAAAAAGCTAGGATAATACTCTCCCAGTTCATCAATAATTTTAAATAGCTGATTCGCAAGGGATAAAAATCGTTCATCTGGAATATCTATACCATTAATGGTGATTCGTTCATTCACCCGTTCTAAATGCGGTGATGTAAAGGCTCCTACTTTATATTGAGCATGTTGTAAAATTTCCTTTAAATAATTTAAAGTAGAACCTTTCCCATTCGAACCAGCAATATGTATAAACTTGACTTTTTCATGGGGATTGTTAATAAGTGGCAAAATTTTGTTCATTACCTGAAAAGGTTCCCCTTTATGCTTTTCAGCCTTTAAACCAAACATAAAATTCGTACATTCTTCCATTGATGTAAACAAATAACCCCGCCTCCTAACCATCATAATTTTACTCCAAAAGGAATGGCGTATCATCAAAGAAATGATTTTTGATAATAAATAAACTGCCTATGTAGATAACTCACTAGCTTGTGAGGATACATCTTTAGTTTGCGCAGATAGAATCCCTAGTCCTGTAAATATCAATCTACTTGTGCAGATATAACATCCTTGCTCGTGCGAGTGGATTTTCCGCTTGCGCAGATAACACACTAGCTTGTGCAGTTGGATTCCATACTCGTGTAGATAACACCCCTGCTCGTGCGGTTGAATCCTCCACTTGTGCAGATAACACACTAGCTTGTGCAGTTGGATTCCATACTCTCCACCGCACATGAAAAAATTCGCCAAGCCGAAAAAATACTTCAGCTTGAGCGAATTTCAAAATCAAAAAATGATTACATTTGCTTCAATTCATCCAAACGTTTTTTCACTGTATCATATTTTTCTTGATAGTCAGCAAGTTTTTCACGTTCTTTAGCAACTAGTGCTTCCGGAGCTTTTTTCACGAAGTTCTCGTTGGAAAGCTTGCCAGATACTAATTTTACTTCCTTCGCCCATTTATCTAACTCTTTTTCAAGACGTGCAATTTCTTCTTCTAAGTTAATGAGCCCTGCTAACGGCAAGAATAGCTCTGCACCTGTCACAACTGCTGTCATCGATTTTTCAGGTGTTGCAACCTGTTCCCCAATCACTAATTGTTCTGGATTGCAGAACTTCTCAATATAAGCTTTATTGTCCTCTAGAATTTTTACTGTTTCCGCATCTTTCGCTTTAATAAATAAAGGAACTTTTTTGCTGATTGGCGTATTCACTTCTGCACGGATATTTCGAACTGAACGTATAATGTCCATAAGAAGTTTCATATGATTAGATTCTTCTTTGAAATTAAATTCTGGTCTTACTTTTGGCCACTCAGCAACAGTGATGGATTCCCCTTCATGTGGAAGGTGTTGCCAAATTTCTTCTGTAATGAATGGCATCATTGGATGAAGTAGGCGCATTGTATTGTCAAGCACATACGCAAGTACTGAGCGAGTTGTAAGTTTTGCCGCTTCATCGTCTCCATATAGTGGAAGCTTCGCCATTTCAATATACCATGAACAGAAGTCATCCCAAATGAAGTTGTACAATTCACGCCCAACTTCACCGAACTCATAACGTTCAGCTAAGTCTGTTACTTTTTCAATCGTTTCATTTAATCGTGTCAAAATCCATTTATCGCTAACACTCAATTCACCGGATAAATCAATTTCTTCGTATTTTAAACCGTTCATATTCATGAGTGCAAAGCGAGATGCATTCCAAATTTTATTTGCAAAATTCCAAATCGCTTCGACTTTTTCATTCGTATAACGTAAGTCTTGACCTGGTGTAGAGCCGGTTGCTAAGAAGTAGCGTAGAGAGTCTGCACCGTACTGGTCAATCACATCCATTGGGTCTACACCGTTTCCAAGGGACTTACTCATTTTACGTCCTTCCCCGTCACGAACTAAGCCATGAATGAGCACGTCTTTAAATGGGCGGTTTCCTGTAAATTCGAGCCCTTGGAAAATCATGCGGGATACCCAGAAGAAGATGATGTCATAACCTGTAACAAGCGTATTTGTTGGATAATAGCGTTGATATAATTCATGATTTGTATCCGGCCAACCCATTGTTGAGAACGGCCATAATGCACTAGAGAACCACGTATCTAATACGTCCGGATCTTGCGTCCAATTTTCCGCATCTTTAGGTGGTTCTTTTCCAACATAAATTTCACCCGTTTCATTATGATACCAAGCAGGAATTTGATGGCCCCACCAAAGCTGACGAGAAATACACCAGTCTTTAATATTTTCCATCCAATGAATATACGTATTTTCAAAGCGTGGTGGAACAAAATACACTTTATTTTCTTCATCTTGTTGAAGTTTCAATGCCGCTTCTGCAAGAGGCTTCATTTTTACGAACCATTGTTTAGATAAATAAGGCTCGACTATTGCCCCAGAACGCTCAGAGTGTCCAACGGAATGCGTATGTTCCTCAATTTTTATTAAGTAGCCTTGTTGTTTTAAGTCTTCCACAATTTGCTTGCGGCATTCAAATCGGTCTAAACCTTGATATTTGCCAGCATTTTCGTTCATTGTACCGTCTTCATTCATTACTAAAATTCGTTCTAAATTGTGACGGTTTCCTACTTCAAAGTCATTTGGATCATGGGCTGGTGTAATTTTCACAACACCTGTACCAAATTCCATATCCACATATTCATCTGCTACGATTGGAATTTCACGATTGACAAGCGGTAAGATTACTGTTTTGCCGATGTACTGTTTATAACGTTCATCTTCAGGATGAACAGCTACAGCAGTATCCCCAAGCATTGTTTCAGGTCGTGTAGTAGCAACTTCCAAATAACCTGAGCCGTCCGCAAGCGGATATTTCATATGATAGAAGGCACCAGGGATTTCTTTATAAATTACTTCGATATCTGATAAAGCAGTTTTTGCTTCCGGGTCCCAGTTGATGATGCGTTCGCCGCGATAAATGTATCCTTTTTCATAAAGACGTACGAACACTTCTTTTACAGCATCAGATAAACCTTCATCCAATGTGAAACGCTCTTTTGTATAGTCCAATGACAATCCTAATTTTGCCCATTGTTCACGAATATGGCTAGCATATTCTTCCTTCCATTCCCACGTTTTTTCAAGGAATTTTTCACGACCCAAATCGTAGCGACTTTTTCCTTCTTCACGCAACTTCGCTTCTACTTTTGCTTGTGTTGCAATTCCAGCATGGTCCATACCTGGAAGCCATAATGCATCATATCCTTGCATCCGTTTCATGCGAATAATAATATCTTGCAATGTTGTATCCCAAGCGTGACCAAGATGCAGTTTTCCTGTTACGTTTGGTGGTGGAATAACAATGGAATATGGTTTTTTGTCACTATTTGGATCTGCTTCGAAAAATTTCCCTTCTAGCCACCATTTATAACGACCTTGTTCAACTGAATTTGGATCGTACTTAGTTGGCATTGTCACGTTTTCTGACATGAATGTTCCTCCTTTAGTTGATTGAATTTTGGCAAAATAAAAAACTCCTTATCCCAAAAAGGACGAAGGAGTTTCGCGGTACCACCTTTTTTCCATTTAGACAATAAATGTCTAAATAGCGCTCATCTCGATAACGGTGTTCAACCGACTTTTACTACTTCAATTTCATAAAAGTTGCTCCATGGCTACCTTCAAATGCGTGCATGCGGAAACTTTTCAGCTACCGTTTCCTCTCTTTAGCATGCAACATCATTTTACTCTTCCAATTCATCGCATCAATGTGTATTCAACTGCTTAAATCATTTTATAAAATTTAGCAGCAGTTTTCAAGTTTGAAGGAAATGAAAGGAGTGATTTCCATGTCATTATTCCACAAAAGACGAAAAAGTTATAATCCTTGGTTATTACCACCTTGGCTTCGAAAAATACGTTTTTTTGCAAAAAGCATTTGTATCCCAATTACAATTTTTCAAGCTATTCGCGTCGTTTTTATTCCTACGACAGGTGATGTATTACTGCTATTTCTACTTGCCCTCATTTCATGGTTGTTATGGACGGATATGATCTAAATTTCAATACGCTATAATTTTCAGAAAGCTCATTATAGAAGTCATCTGAATCAGAAGGAAGCTTAAACTTTTCATCAATGAATAGTTTGCTAGATGATTCATTAACTAATTTTACTTCTTCCGTTTCTTTTCGAATTTTTTTTGCTTCTTCCACAAAGTTATATTCTTCAGGTGGCTCTACGGAAATGGACGGATTTTCATGTAGAGTAAATTCATCAGAATTCGAAAATTGTTGATTTTCATTCATTTTCGACGAATAGTCAGTAGTTTCAATCGTTGTTTGTTGCAATGGTTCATTTACTAGTGGATGTTCTAATGTAGATGGCGGCTGGTCAGTTTTGGCTCTTTCTAATACTTTTCCTGTATTATCCGCCAAAACGGCTACCCGTTCAGCTACTTTCTCTTCAGATTCTACTTGGAATAATGCACCTACTACCGGTTCATCAAATGTGCATTTTACTTCCCATTTAAACGTACAGCCTGAGCCATCATATACAAAAAAGGATATATCATCAACAAGCAATTCTGGTCGACAATCTTTTGCAACTTTCTCACGAGGTAAATCAACTTCTAAAGGCAATGCGTATTCAAAGTAACCTTCATCACCTTTTAAATCTAAATGTTCAATTAACGTACCTTCGCTATAATCTGGCTTTATTTTTGGATTAAACTTCACTGTTGCTTTAATATGATAAATGCCTGTTAAACGAAGAGATTCTTCTAATTCTGTTTGTTGCCAACGCGGGATGACTTGGACCGAAACAACTTCTTCTACAATCCCATAAGCTTCTGGAAAAATAAATTGCGTCATCATTTCCCAATTGATTTTTGCCATATGTTTCCCTCCCGTAATACTCTATGCCCGAGAATCGGAAGTATGATTAAAGAATTAAAAATCCCTCATTACTTTATAAAATAAAAAAGAGTGTCTCTTCCTTATCAACGGAAAAGACACTCTAATTATTATCGAGCTAATTTTGCAAATACTTTGTGGAATGCATCTACCGTTTTTGCGATATGTTCTTCCGTATGTGCAGTTGAAATAAACAATCCTTCAAATTGGGAAGGTGGTAAGTATATTCCTTCTTCTAGCATGAGTCGATAGAATTCAGCAAATAATGTTAAATCGGAAGTTTGGGCAGATTTAAAATCAACTACATCTTCATTTGTTAAGAATAATCCAATCATACTTCCCGCGCGATTTATTGTATGCGGAATGTTATATTTTGTTGCGGCTTCACGAATTCCAGCTTCCAATTGGTCACCTAATTTTTTAAAGTAGTCATAAGATTCAGGTGTTAAACGGGATAATGTTTCAATTCCAGCAGTCATCGCGAGAGGGTTACCTGATAATGTTCCTGCTTGATACACTGGTCCACTTGGCGCAACCTTTTCCATGATTTCCCGCTTACCAGCATAAGCACCTACAGGAAGTCCGCCTCCCACAACTTTTCCAAGGCATGTTAAATCTGGATGAATGCCATAGTAACCTTGAGCGCAGTGATAATCGACGCGGAATCCTGTCATGACTTCATCAAAAATAAGCAAAGCGCCATATTGTTTCGTAATTTCACGTAAACCTTCTAAAAATCCTGGTTTCGGTGGAACAACCCCCATGTTCCCTGCAACAGGTTCTACAATAACCGCGGCAATATTGTCACCTAATTTTTCAAATGTTGCTTTTACTGCTTCTAAATCATTATAAGGAACCGTTGTTGTATTTTTTGCAACGTCTGCAGGTACGCCAGGGCTGTCAGGTAAACCAAGTGTTGCAACACCTGATCCCGCTTTAATTAATAATGAATCTCCATGGCCATGGTAAGATCCTTCAAATTTCATTATAATGTTACGGCCTGTGTAGCCTCGAGCTAGTCGAAGAGCAGCCATCGTCGCTTCTGTTCCAGATGAAACAAAACGAACCATTTCAACTGAAGGTACTCTTTCAATAACGATTTGTGCTAATTTGTTTTCTAATACTGTCGGTGCACCAAAAGAAGTTCCTTTTGCTGCTTGTTCTTGAATTGCTTTCACAACTTCAGGATGAGAGTGCCCTAAAATTAACGGCCCCCAGCTAAGCACATAATCGATATATTCGTTGCCGTCAATGTCACGAATAATGGCACCTTCCCCAGATTCAATAAATATCGGTTCTGCATTAACAGATTTGAATGCACGAACAGGGCTGTTCACCCCTCCAGGCATTAAATTTACTGCTTCTTTAAATGCTTTCACTGAATTTTCATAGGTACGCATTTTACTTCTCCTCCAACCAACGAGCTACATCTTTAGCATGATAAGTAATGATTAAGTCAGCACCCGCACGCTTCATTCCAAGTAAAGTTTCTAACACAACAGACTTTTCATCAATCCAGCCGTTTTGTGCTGCTGCTTTCACCATCGCATATTCTCCAGATACGTTGTATGCAACTACTGGAACTGGGAAATTGTTTTTCACATCTCGAATAATATCCATGTAAGCTAGAGCTGGTTTAACGATTAAGAAATCAGCTCCTTCTTCAATGTCGGATTCAGCTTCACGGAACGCTTCTAAACGATTGGCTGGATCCATTTGATATGATTTGCGGTCGCCAAATTTCGGTGCTCCTTCCGCTGCTTCACGGAATGGTCCGTAATAGCTTGAAGCATATTTTACAGCATAGGACATGATTGGAACATCTTGGAATCCAGCTTCATCTAAAGCATGGCGAATGGCCACTACAAATCCATCCATCATATTGGAAGGTGCAATGATATCAGCTCCTGCTTTCGCTTGAGAAACAGCTGTGCGAGCTAATATATCAAGGGATGGGTCATTTAAAATTTTGTCCCCTTCCACTAAACCACAGTGACCATGATCAGTAAATTCACATAAACATGTATCTGCAATGACCATCAATTGAGGATATCTCTCTTTAATTTGTTGAGTCGCTTTTTGCACAATTCCATGGTCATGAAAAGCACCTGTTCCTTGTGCATCTTTAACAGCAGGAATTCCGAATAAAATCACTGATGGGATTCCAAGTGATACCACTTCATCAATCTCATCATCTAAATTATCCAAAGAAAGTTGGTAGACACCTGGCATAGATTTTACTGGATTTTTAATGTTTTCGCCCTCAATCACGAAAATAGGGTAAATTAAATCTTCTTTGTGTAAATGGTTTTCTCTTACCATAGAACGAATTGTAGCATTTGCACGTAATCTACGATGTCTTCTGAATTCAAATTGTGACATTATGATTCCTCTCCTTTTATAATCGCTTCAATAACTGATTGCATCGTATATTTCTTCGGAAAATATGTAACAACGGCACCATATTTTTCAACGGCACCTTTCGTTATGTGACCAATGCAAGCGATTTTCATTTGGTTCCATCCTACTTGTGAAACTGCAAATTTATTGAAACAATCTACCGCTGACGGACTGGCAAAAATAACAATTGGATCATTATTCGTTTGAATCGTCTTTACTAGCGTTTCAATGGATTTTCTATTTTCAATCGTTTTATATACCGTCCATTCGTCAATATGAAATGGCAGCCCTTTCTTTATGGTGTCCTTTGCTAATTCCCCTCTAATAAATAAACATTTTGGTGACGTACCACATACAAAAGGGAATTCTTTTACAAATGTATCAGCGCTGAAAATAGTAGGCATGAAATGAACCGTAAAGCCATATTGTTCTAACAGTTTGGCCGTCTTTTCTCCTACAGCAGCAATTTTACTAGAAAAATGTGCCAAGTTAAAATGATGACGTTCTATTTTTTTATAAAAAAACTCAACACCATTTTGACTCGTAAAAATAAGCCAGTCATAGTTTAGGCAAGAAAATAATCGCTCTTTGTCCTCTATACTAATTACTTCTTCAGTTTGTATGAGCGGACAAACTACCGCTTCTCCCCCAAGCTGATCGATTTCGTCTATAATAGACAACGTTTTTTTTGAACCAGTTAGGATTATCGTTTTTCCTTCCAAAGGTTTATGCATTGTTCTCCGCCTTCACCTTAGCGATTAAATCATAAGCACCTTGATCAGTTAAAAGTTGAGCAAGTTTATTTCCAATTTCTACAGGGTCATTTCCTTGAATTGTTTCTTTGTAACAAATCGCTCCATCAGGTGATGCCACAAGTCCCGTTATCGTGATGACATCTCCATCAACCGTTGCATATCCTGCAATCGGTACTTGACAGCCTCCATCCATCGCAGCTAAAAACGTGCGCTCAGCAGTTACCGCTTTCTTAGTGTTATTATCTGTTAATTTCGCTAGTTCTGTTAAAAGTTCTTCATCATCTTCACGACATTCAATTCCTAATGCTCCTTGAGCAACAGCCGGTAAGCAAATGTCAACATCCAAATATTCTGTTACAACTTCGCTTGACCATCCCATACGTTTTAACCCTGCTGCAGCAAGAATAATCGCATCATAACCTTCCGTCTCAAGTTTTTTCAATCGAGTATCGATATTTCCTCGAATCCATTTGATTTCAAGGTCTGGTCTCACTTGTAATAGTTGAGCACTGCGTCGTAAAGAACTTGTCCCTACAACTGCCCCTTCTGGTAAATCATTGAACTTAATATGATTTTTTGAAATAAGGGCATCACGAGGGTCTTCGCGGAACGGAATACAGCCGACTGTTAAACCATCCGGTAATACTGCTGGCATATCTTTCATCGAATGCACCGCAAAATCAATTTCTTTATCTAACAATGCTTTTTCAATCTCTTTTACGAATAATCCTTTTCCTCCTACCTTTGATAATTGAACGTCTAATATTTTATCACCTATTGTGACAATTTCTTTAATTTCGAATTCAAAAGGAAAACCAGCTTTTTTACATTCGTTTATAAACCAATTTGTTTGGGTTAATGCTAATTTACTTTTTCGAGAACCTACAATAATTTTTCTCATGATGAACCTACCTTTCTGCTAATACCATAAATGAAATTGGGATAGCTTACTTCCCAAAAAGAAATTAATGAGTACAACGAAATAAGCATAAACTTGAGTCCAAGCAAATGACAGTCCCGTAATTATTCCTCGCTGCTTTAACATGATGATAGCTACATATATGACAAGCACTATGAAAGAACCGATGATTTTTGCATCAAAAAACGAAATAGCTCCCTCCACTTTCATAAATGCCGATTCTAGTCCTAATAGCAAACTAATCCCCATGATTGGAAGGCCAATAATGATTGAATAATTCATCCAAGTCGCCATTTGAGATAAGGAGGGTAAACGAGACCAAAGTTTTGTATATTTTTTCTTTTTTAATAGGTGGTATAAAATTAAATATAGCACTGAAAAGACAAATGAAAGGGAAAATGCTGCATACGATAAAATGGCAAAACCAATATGTATAAACAGCATTTCAGATTCCATGGTTTTTAATACGGGATTCAAATTATTTGGTGCAAACAGTCGAATTGTCATAAAAATAAATCCGAGTATATTAATAAAAAACACCGGTAAATCTGTTCTTGCTATGCAATGCAAGAAGATTGACAACGTTACAAGTAACCAAGCATAAAAATAAATCCCTTCAGAAAGCGATAATATAGGGAATCGTTTAGTCTCCAACACGCTTAATACGATAAAAGCTGTTTGCAATATCCAAACAATGGATACTAACCAAAATGCAGTTCTACGAATGATTTCTTTTTTATAAAAATAATCGACAAAATAAAACATTATACTTATCGCATATAGTATAACCATTATTTGGTAAAGGTTACTCATCACTTCAGTCATACGAAACCCTTCTCCATCTTATACGTCATTATGATTAAAATTTAAAACAAAAGCGCTTCCGTATCATTAGTTTACCACATCGATACGAAAACGCCTCAAAATTCTTACTTAAAATGATAATTTTGGTTGATTTTCAATTCCGTCTTGAATTCGTTCTTCTTCAGTTTCTAACTTCAATTGTTGACTTTGAATTTCTTCTTGAACTAATTCTTCAATTCCAAAAATTTGTTGATACAATTGAAGTTTTTGATTGGCTTTTGGAGAGTTAGCAATTTCCTTCGCTTGAAGAATTGGTTCTTTTAACAATTGATTGATGATGGATTTCGTATGTTTATTTAAAATTTTACGTTCCCGTTCAGTTAGATTTGGCATTTTATTTTCAATACTTTTCATCGTTTCTTGTTGAATCATATTTGCTTTTTTGCGCAATGCCGCAATAACCGGTACTACTCCAAGCGTTGCAACCCAATCTTTAAATTCAACAATTTCTTGTTCAATCATTTTTTCAATTTGTTGAGCGGCCTGTTTTCGTTCTGCTAAATTCGCTTCTACAATTCCCTGTAAGTCATCAATATCATATAAGAATATATTAGGTAATTCGCCTACTTTAGGATCGATATCTCGTGGAACTGCGATATCAACTAAAAACAAAGGTTTTCCTTTGCGTAAACGCTCTACAAACTGCATTAGTTCATAATCAATTACATACGTTGTTGAACCTGTTGATGTAATTAAAATATCTGTATCAAGCAAAGTACATTGCAATTCCTTAATCGATTTAGCATGTCCTTCAAATTTTTCAGCTAAAGTCACCGCTTTTTCAAAAGTACGATTTAATACCGTTACTTTTCCAACGCCGCTTCCATACAGATTTTCCATAGCAAGCTCGCCCATTTTACCAGCGCCTAAAATCGATACATGTTTATTTTTTAGAGAACCAAATATTTTCTTTGCCAGTTCAACCGCAGCATAAGATACTGAAACGGCATTTTCGTTAATCGTCGTTTCTTTATGAGCTTTTTTCGCAAAAGTAATTGCTTGTTTAAACAAGCGGTTAAAAATCGTACCCGTCGAACCAATTTCTTGTGCCTCTAAAAAGCTTTTCTTGACTTGTCCAAGAATTTGAGTTTCTCCCAATACCATCGAATCGATTCCTGCAGTTACTCGGAATAAGTGTACTAACGATTGATCATTTTCACGAATAAATAAATAGCTCTCAAATTCCTCAATCGGAATGTTAAACCAGTTGGATAAAAAACGTTTTATATAATAACGTCCTGTATGCAGCTGATCAACTACCGCATAGATTTCCGTTCTATTGCAAGTAGACACGATTACATCTTCTAATATGCTTTTTTCTTTTTTTAACGCAGCCATCGCTTGTGGTAATTCACTTTCAATGAACGACAACTTTTCACGAATTTCGACTGGCGCAGTTCTATAATTCAAGCCTACAACTAGTGTGTGCATGAACTTAACACCTCTCACGAACTATTTCATAACCTCTATTCTAACATAAAGAAAGCGCTATCTAAACGCTAATTATGAAAAAGTTATGAAATAAGATTTTTTACTTTATAATAATTCTAATATAAGAATAACAAAATTTGATTCCTGTTTCAATATAATAACCTTTATACATAGTATTCAACAAATTCCGACAATTCACTCTTCTTGAACATATATAAAAGGTTGACCTATAGGATGCTAGGTCAACCTTTATAAAATTGGAAGTTCTTACTGTTTCATAAGCTTCGTAAACATTTTCAATTATGTATGGAATCACATGAACTTTTGTATTTCAGTCCATGTTTCTTCCACTCCTACTCCCGTTTCCGCAGAAAACAGGATGATTGGATCTCTTTTTTCCATTTCTAATGTTTCTCTTACCACTTTTTTATGTTTATCCCACTTGCCTCTTGGAATTTTATCTGCTTTCGTTGCAACTACAATCGCAGGAATATTGTAATGTTTTAAAAAATCATACATCATTTGATCGTCTGCAGTAGGAGGATGGCGCAAATCAACAATTAAAATAACAGCCTGTAATACGCTTCGACCAGTAAGGTATTTTTCAATCATTTTCCCCCAAGCTTCCCGCTCTTTCTTAGACACTTTGGCGTAACCATAGCCTGGAACGTCCACAAAAAACAATTGATTTTCGATTTTATAAAAATTTAACGTTTGTGTTTTACCAGGCTTTGATGACGTACGAGCAAGGGATTTTCGATTAATCATCTTATTGATGAATGAAGATTTTCCAACATTTGAACGGCCCGCCAAAGCAAATTCAGGTAGACCGTCGTCTGGATATTGTTCCGGTCTGACAGCACTAATTACCATTTCCGCATGACTAACTTTCATTTAAAAACCTCCAACAAGGGCGATATTCAACACTTCTTCTGCCGATCTAACCGGTTTAAATACTAATTCTTCTCGAACTGCTTCAGGAATATCGTCAATATCTCGCTCGTTGTCTTGAGGAATGATGATAATTTTTAATCCTGCACGATGAGCTCCTAACGATTTTTCTTTCAGTCCTCCGATTGGAAGCACTCGCCCTCGCAATGTAATTTCTCCAGTCATTCCGACTTCTTTTTTGATAGGTTTATTGGAAATGGCTGATACAAGTGCTGTTGCAATAGTAATTCCCGCTGACGGACCGTCTTTTGGTACTGCTCCTTCAGGTACGTGTATATGAATATCATGTTGTTCAAAATAATCCGCATCCAAATTGAGGCGTTTGGATAAAGAACGAACGTAAGAAAGAGCAGTTTGAGCAGATTCCTTCATCACATCTCCAAGCTTACCTGTTAAAATCAGTTTTCCTTTACCAGGTGTTAAAGATACTTCAATTTGAAGTGTATCACCACCAACGGATGTGTAAGCCAATCCTGTCGCTACACCAACTTGGTTTTCCGTTTCCGCTTGACCGTAATGGAATCGATGTTTACCAAGCATTTCAATCAATGTTTTCGAATTGACAGTAACCCGTTTTCTTTCGCCAGAAACAATGACTTTTGCCACTTTTCGGCAAACTGCAGCAATCTGACGTTGAAGACCACGAACGCCAGCTTCTCTCGTATAGTATCGAATTAAATCAACAATCGCTTCATCTTTAAAGATAAGTTGTGATTTTTTCAAACCGTTTTCATCAAGTTGTTTTGGAATAAGATGATTCTTAGCGATTTTGATTTTTTCAATCTCTGTGTATCCAGCAATCGATATTACTTCCATACGATCTAATAGTGGTCCTGGAATTGTGCTTAAATCATTCGCTGTAGCAATAAACATTACTTGCGATAAATCATAAGGTTCTTCGATGTAATGATCGCTAAAAGTATGATTTTGCTCAGGATCCAATACTTCAAGCATAGCTGCTGAAGGATCACCTTTGAAATCATTGGACATTTTATCAATTTCATCCAATAAGAACACAGGGTTAATTGTACCAGCTTTTTTCATTCCTTGTATGATACGACCAGGCATCGCTCCAACGTAAGTGCGTCTATGTCCGCGAATCTCAGACTCATCACGTACACCACCAAGAGAAATGCGAACAAATTTACGATTTAAACTCTCCGCTATCGATTTTGCTAGAGAGGTTTTCCCTACCCCAGGTGGTCCCACTAAACATAAAATTGGTCCACGAATGGAATTTTTTAATTGGCGTACAGATAAATACTCTAAAATGCGCTCTTTTACTTTCTCCAGTCCATCATGATCGCGATTTAGAATTTCTTCTGCCAAATTAACATCAAGTCGATCTTCTGTTTTTTCTTTCCACGGAATTGTGACTAACCATTCGATATAGTTTCGAATGACGCCGCTTTCTGCGCTGGCAGCCGGTAATTTTTCATAGCGTTCAAGCTCTTTTAGTGCCACTTTTTGTGTGGATTCAGGCATTCCGGATTCTTCAACACGTTTACGAAGATCAGCAACTTCTCCTGTTTTTCCTTCTCGATCTCCAAGCTCGGCTTGAATCGCTTTCATTTGTTCGCGTAAATAATATTCTTTTTGAGTACGTTCCATCGCTTGCTTTACTTTTGTATTGATTTTCTTCTCTAAATTTAATACTTCTTGTTCATCATGCAAGCGAATCATTAAGTGGTCTAATCTTTTCTTAATATTGAAAATGCTTAATACTTCTTGTTTCTCAGAAATTTTAAATGGTAAGTGGGAAGCGATAATATCTGCTAGTCTTCCTGGTTCCTCGATGTCTAAAACAGATTCAATTGTTTCAGCAGTAATTTTATTTGAAGATTTCGCATACTTTTCAAAATAATTAACTACTGTGCGCATTAACGCTTCCATTTCCACGTCTTTTTCTTTCGAATCTTCATGCAATTCAATATCTACAGTTGTAAAATCATCGTTTTCTTGGTAATGAACAATTTTCCCTCGACAAATGCCTTCCACTAAAATGCGCAACGTGCCGTTCGGTAATTTCAACATTTGTTTTACAGAGACATAAGTCCCAATCATATACAAATCTTCTTTTTCAGGTTTTTCTACCCGCAAATCCTTTTGCGTCGTTAGGAAGATTTTATTATCATTCATCATGGCATGTTCTAATGCAGCGACCGAACGTTTCCTACCAACATCGATATGTAATACCATTGAAGGAAATACGAGCAGTCCACGCAAAGGAAGTAGTGGTACATTTTTTTTTAATTCAGTCATGCGGGTTATTCACCTCCATTTGATACTAAAGAATGCACCCGCTTCTAGGTAAATTTAGTATGTGAAAAATTAAAAACATTTCACTTGGTTTTACATAGCAATTTCGATAAATTTAATCTTTCATAACAGCATTTACTATTCTCTGTTACATCAATTATTATTCCCGGTAAAATGTTATTTTGAACAATTTGACGCTCAATAAAATGATTTGTAAGTATTTGTAAAAATATGTAATTCTAATATTTGTTACAAAGAGCTGACTAACGAGATATGCATAAGCAAATTCGCAGTCAGCTCTTTATTTTAATGGTCATTATTACTGTTACTTGTAACTACTTTATGCGGAAGTTTTTTTATTGTCCTTCAAATCTTTTAATTCTGTACCGTCTTTTAAAATTAATTTTGGTTGCGCTTTGTCCGTAATCGTTTCTTTTGTAATAATACATTTCACGATATCATCGCGTGATGGCAATTCATACATCATATCAAGCATCGTATTTTCAATGATGGAACGAAGTCCACGGGCACCTGTTTTTCTTTCAATCGCTTCCTTTGCAATCGCTCGAAGTGCTTCCTCTTCAAATTCTAATTCCACATTATCAAATTCGAGCATTTTTTGATATTGTTTCACTAATGCATTTTTTGGCTCTGTCAAAATTCTTACGAGCGCTTCTTCATTTAACTGTTCAAGTGAAGCAATGACTGGTAAGCGACCAATAAATTCCGGAATTAAACCAAATTTCAATAAGTCTTCTGGAATTAATTGGGAAAGTAAAGATTCGCTTTCCACATTTTTATTTTTCATGTCGGAACCAAAGCCAATCACTTTTTGACCTAATCGACGTTTAATAATGCTTTCGATACCATCGAAGGCTCCACCAACGATAAATAAAATATTTGTTGTATCAATCTGTAAAAACTCTTGATGTGGATGTTTACGACCACCTTGAGGAGGAACGCTAGCTACTGTACCTTCTAAAATTTTTAATAATGCCTGCTGCACCCCTTCTCCAGATACGTCTCGTGTGATGGAAGGGTTCTCCGATTTTCGAGCAATTTTATCGATTTCATCTATATAAATAATCCCTTTTTCTGCTCGCTCAATGTCATAGTCAGCAGCTTGGATTAGTTTTAACAGGATGTTTTCTACGTCTTCACCAACATAACCAGCCTCGGTTAATGAAGTGGCATCGGCAATCGCAAATGGCACATTTAAAATTCTTGCTAAAGTTTGAGCAAGTAAAGTTTTCCCACTACCAGTTGGTCCAATTAAAATAATATTGGATTTTGATAGTTCCACATCATCTAATTTACTATTTGAATTGATTCGCTTGTAGTGGTTATATACTGCAACAGCAAGAGCTTTTTTAGCTCGCTCTTGTCCAATAACGTATTCATCTAAGATGCTTAAAATTTCCTTTGGCTTTGGAACATCTTGAAAATCGATTTCCTCTTCTGTACCTAATTCCTCAACAACGATTTCGGAACATAGCTCGATACATTCATCACAAATATAAACACCAGGTCCAGCTACTAATTTTCGCACTTGTTCTTGTGGCTTACCACAGAAAGAACACTTTAAATTGCCTTTTTCATCATTAAATTTAAACAATTTGCTTCACCCCTATTCAAGCAACAATCTTACAGGATATTGAACACATTAGCAAATAAGAAGTTTCCAAAGCTAATGGAATATTTTGTATAGCTTATGTATGCAAAAATTATTTAGTCATTGGTATAAAACAAGGCACGGTAGTATATGCCGTACCTTGTTATTGGAACTATTCAATTAATTACAATCCTTATGAGGAAAGAATAAATTATTCAGTAATTTTCGCATTCTCAACTAAGAATTCTACAGTTTTTTGATTGCGAATATCATTTTCTAACATTTCAGTAGTTCCGCCTAAAGCAGTAATAATTTTTTCTTTATCCATTTTGAATTGGTCAGCCATTTTTTCAAGCTCTTTGTCGATATCTTCTTGTGTCACTTCGATGTTTTCTGCTTTAGCGATTGCTTCTAGTGTTAATGAAATGCGCACGCGAGTTTCAGCATCTTCTCTGAATTGTTCATGCAAGTCTTCCTCTGTTTGACCAGAGAATTGATAATAAAGGTCTAAAGATATTCCTTGCATTTGTAGGCGTTGAGCAAATTCATCAATCATACGGTGAATTTCGTTGTGGATCATTGCTTCTGGAATTTCCATTTCAGCATTCTCAGCTGCTTTTTCCACTAATTCATCGCGAAGTGTGCTTTCTGCTTCATTTTTCTTTTGTTCAGCTAATTGTTCTTTTATTTTGTTGCGCAATTCTTCAACTGATTCAACTTCTGGGTCTGCTTCTTTTGCAAATTCATCGTTTAATTCTGGCAATACTTTTGTTTTTACTTCTTTTACAGTTACTTTGAAAGTTGCATCTTTGCCAGCAAGTTCTTCCGCATGATATTCTTCAGGGAATGTTACTTGGATGTCTTTAGATTCGCCAGCTTTTAAGCCAACTAATTGTTCTTCAAAGCCAGGGATGAATTGGCCAGAACCGATTTCTAAAGGATAGTCTTCCCCTTCTCCGCCTTCAAATGCTTCATCGCCAAGGAAACCTTCGAAGTCGATTACAGCAATATCGCCTTCAACGATTGGTTCATCTTCTTTAATTTCATATTCTGCTTTACGGTTTAATAAGTTTTGGATTTGTTCTTCCACTTCTTCATCTGTAACTTCAGTGCTTAATTTTTTCACTTCTAAACCTTTATATTCACCTAGTTTTGGTTCAGGTTTAACAGTTACAGTTGCAGTAAATGTAAAATCTTTATCTTTTTTAAAACTTTCAAAATCGCCAATTTCAGGATAATCTACTGGGAAGATACCTGTTTCATCAACGGCTTTTGAATATGCTTCTGGTATAATTATTTCTAAAGCATCTTGATATAATGCTTCTACACCAAAACGTTTTTCAAAAATTTGACGTGGTACTTTTCCTTTACGGAACCCTGGCACTGTAATTTGGTTTACAACTTTTTTGAATGCTTGATCCAATGCTTTATTTACTTCCTCAGCAGGAACTTCAATTGTTAATACTCCAGTATTCCCATCTTTTTTTTCCCATTTTGCTGACATATATAAATACCTCCAAAAATAAATTACAAATTTTAAGCATTTGTTTATACGATTTTGACAACCATTTTAGTATATCATAAGTAGCTCTAGTTTCAACATTTTTCATGCTTATTGTAGTTCTGATAGCTTTTCCAATTCTTGAATGAACTGATAGATTTCTTGATTGAATTCACTATCTTGTCCAAACAACTGATATACAAAATCGATATAACATTCTGCTACTTCATTTGATTGAAAATCCAACCACTCAAAAGGATACGTTACAATTGCATGTTTTGCAATTAAATATTCAACCATTTCTAAAACGGATGGTTCTTGTTGCAGTTTTTCACTAACTATATTTGAAATCATTTTATATTGTGATAACTCTGTTGGCAACCCAATTTTTGATGGGTTTACCACAATCATCCGGTCAAATTTACGTATCTTTAATTCAATATCAATATTTTGCTCATTCATTAATATAAGAATAAGACTTTTAACAAAAGGATGTGTACGGTGACTTTCAACAATATTTTTTAAGTGAACGATGATTGGTCTAATGTTTGCAAGGGATAATTCATGCAACTTATTCACCTGCTCAGCATGAGAAAAAGATAAAAAAGCATCTAATTCATAGAGTTCAGGTTCTAGCTGTTTGACAATCATCGTGAAATCATCTTGCTTATTCATTTTTTCAATAATATTCGCATTTAATTCTTTCAACCTATTAAATTGGTCGATTTTATCAGTTGGAATCGCTTCTTCTTCCAATAGTGAAGTAATAATTTTTTCAACTTTTTTATATTCCTTTAATTGCATACAAACGGTTAAATATAATTCCATTACTTCAAAATACATCGTTGGTCCGATATTGAGTAACTTCTCACATACTTCTTTAGCTTTTAGATAAGATTTTGCTTCATATAAAGAATAAGCATATAAACTCAATACATACTCATCGCCATCAGTATATTTCAAAGCTTCTTCAAAATATTGATTCGCAGTTTCAAATTGATTTTTTTTAATATATTTTTGTGCTTCTAAAATGAGACGTTCTACTGTTCCTGGAAATACGACAACATTTTCATAAGCCGTATATGAAGTTTTTTTATTTTTCACTTTTTTCACTCCATGATGCAATACAAAATAATTCGCAACTTACTACTTACTTACTTTTTACTAACATCATTCCCATTATTGTAAGTTATAACAATTCAATTCTTATTATAGTAAAAAATTATAACGGCCATCACTATTAATACGTTTTTTTTTTGGAAATTCCCTATAAATATTATTCATTACCAACTCAATTGTGATTATTATAGCAGTATTTTTAGAATCTAATTGCACAATCTGCTTTGTATAGATTTTTTCCCATTTATTCATACAAATACGGAAAATCAATTGAAGTTGCATTATAGTGGAATTTTAGGGAAAAATCCAAAAGATGAACCATTACACTATGGCGAAATAGTTGCTATTTGGACAATTGTTTGGGGAATAATGGTATGATTGCTTATTATCAAACATTGTACAATCATACAGGAGAGCGAAAGCAATGTGCGACAGCCGCAATTTATCTGCGGCGAAAGCTTTAGCGACAGCCGCAATTTATCTGCGGCGAAAGCTTTAGCGACAGCCGCAATTTATCTGCGGCGAAAGCTTTAGCGACAGCCGCAATTTATCTGCGGCGAAAGCTTTAGCGACAGCCGCAAAGGGGGCGTCTTGAAATGACTTTTCAGACGCCTCCTTCACCAATTCGACTTTCAAAGGAAATTATCGCACAATTCGATCTCCCGCTTCTAAATAGACGACTTTCTTTTCCAACTCTCTGACCCTTTTTTGTAATCTATTAATCATGATATTTTGTTGGAGTATAAAGTTTTTAATTTCTTCATAAGGAGCTTTTGGATTGTAATTTATTTTTCGTTCATTAACATCTTTGTTCACAATTTGTATTTGAACTTTCTCCCCTGTCATTTCTTCCACTGTAAGCGCTATAAATTTTTTATAGCGATTGTTTAACCAATCTTTACAAACTTGGTTTTCTGTAAGGATGTATAACACGTCCCCATTCCATTCTGCTTCCGTTCTTGCAAACCACATATCATAGCTTGCTTTAGGAATTTTTAACGAATACGTTCCAGCACTTCCGACCAAAATTCCATCGAGTCCATCTCTTTCTGCGATTAAATTACGTATATTCACATTGTTACAATTTTTCGCAAAAATTAAAGAACACCTATAATTTATAGAAACATTTTTACATAACAGAAAGTTTGCAGAAAATAAAACGGGCCGTCTAAAACGACTTTTCAGACGCCCCTTCAGTATTGATAAGAAATTTGTATTCAGCAGCAATCACCGTTGCCCCTGTCTGTTTTTTTATTTCTTGTTGATACGTGACCACGCCAGTACCATTACCTTTATCAACTAAATCAGTTACTCTTAATTCTAAATGGATTGTATCCCCAATGAAAGTCGGTTGTAAAAATCTCAGTTTTTCAATTCCGTAAAAAGCAACTACTGTCTTAGGACTCATATCTAATAAGCCTGTCCCTATGGATAATACAAGCATACCATGGGCAATCCTTTGTTTGAATCTCGTATTCTTTGCATATTCTGAGTCCATATGCAGCGGAAAAAAATCTCCGCTTACTCCTGCAAAATTGACAAGGTCGCTTTCCGTAATGGTCCGCCCGTTAGATGTCCATGTTTCGCCTATTTCAAACTGTTCGAATGGCTTGTTTAACATTATTTCTCTCCTTTATGAAGAAGATAATCGTATAATATTAAAATTTATGCATGAACAATTTAAAACATGAACATTCAACAAATCGTTTTAACATGAATTAACGGACTATTAATACATCACATTTTGAATAACGAACAATGCGTTCTGCCACAGAACCAAGCAACCATTTTTCAATTTTATTTAATCCTGTAGCACCGCAAACCATTAAATCGACTTCAACATTAGTTAAAATCGTTTTTGCAGCCCCTTCTTCTACCAATATTTCCACGTTGGCTACACCATCTTGTTCAGCATTTAATTTCATTTTGTTTAATTCTTCCCTAGCCTTTTCTTTCAATTCTTCGGCGTATTTTAAATCATAGGATGCAACAGAGCCAAAGGATTTAGTATCTACTACATTTATAATTAGTAAAGTAGATTGAAAACTTTTTGCCATTTCAATTGCTTGTTTTAACGCTCTTTTTGAACCTTCTGAAAAATCTACTGCAACAGCTATTTTTTGATAAATTGCCGCCATTCTTTTCACTCCTTTATGTAAATATAGCAAATAGTTGTAAAAAACTATATGAATATTTCATGACTATTTCCTAAAGTAGTTGGATAATCAAAAAATACTATAATAAAAAGTAGAAAAATAACTAATGAAATTAATACACTATCTCCCTAATATATAAGCAAGGTGCACCGTGGTTTAAGTATAATCTCTCTTTCCTATTGCGTTATAAGAATTATTCAGAGTAGTCTATATGAAATTTTTCTTTGTCGATTTCTGTTGCTAGTCCAGTATAATTGATTTTATTGTATTGTTCATATAATTCTGTCACTTCGTCTAACATATTGGGATCCAACCAAATGCTTCGTTTCCCCTTTTTATATAAAACGAGAGGATGCTGATTAAACAATTTTGCGTCAAGTATTTCACTTGCATGTTGTATGTCAAAAGGTTCCGTTATCGGGCGAAACATTTCGATGTGATGTTCAGAAAGAAAATATAGAATTTCAGACACTGTCCAATCATCTTTAAAAAAAATAAACGAAATCATTTCATAAGATGGTCCAGATTTTATAACTTGGACAAAACATCGATCCATTTGGATGCACTCAGTACGCTGAAAATTGAATGCATTTTCATAATTTTTGATGATGATGTATTCAAAACAATCTGGATATTCACGTAGTTCGCCAATTAATTTATCGTATTTATATTGTAAAAAATTTACAACCTTACCCTCTTGCAATGAGTTCACCTGCCTATAATCCTTTTCAACACACTGAAAAGTAAGCGTTTACACAAAAATAGAAATAAATGAACATTTTTTAATTTTATTTTATGATAATCATGCTCACAATTGAACTGTTATTGAAAAATAATCAATTTAATCATGCTAATAACAATAAAAATTCCAATGAGGATAACCGAATAATGAAAAAAGTCACTATTTTCATTATTTCTTTCAAACTCAATTATTCTTTTTTTATCATCTTTCGCCCGTCGATTCATCATCATCTTCCTTCCGTTACAAAACCACATTTGTATATAGTTTTTTCGAACAATCAACCCTTCATTCTTCAAGCAATATACAATTGAAATAAAAAAATGTGTCACTGATATGATGGCAATAAGCCGTTCAAATTTTTATCACTTACAATAATTCCGCATTTGTACTACACGGCAATGAAATTTTGCCATACATTAAGTACGAATAAAGGGGGTGAAAATATATGTCTTCAAACTACGGCTCAGTAGGAGGATTCTTCGGAAACAAGTGTGATTTCGTTTTACTTGTAGTATTATTCATCCTTCTTATCATTGTAGGATCTTGCTATAATCATGGATATTAATAATAAGTTCAGTAAATCCTCTTTACTTTCACTGTCCGCCATAAATTCCCCTTACTAACATCTTTCTTTTTTACGACCTAAAGCCATATCTTTAGGTCGTTTTTTTGTATAGAAAAATTCCATTTTGAACAACGAGTGGTTCAAAATGGAATTTCATTAATTCAACATTTTATGAGGCAGATTTTCATACATATCAAAGATCTCGGTTGCCGTTTCTTTTATCAG
The DNA here is from genome assembly GCF_038004345.1 of Ureibacillus sp. FSL W8-0352. Classification (NCBI taxonomy): domain Bacteria; kingdom Bacillati; phylum Bacillota; class Bacilli; order Caryophanales; family Caryophanaceae; genus Ureibacillus; species Ureibacillus sp. FSL W8-0352. The sequence continues at coordinate 1,034,492 of NZ_JBBOQT010000001.1, forward strand.
TTCTTCATCTCCATAATGAATAGCACTATCTAATTTTGCATAAATCAATAATAAAATACTTTTTGCTTCAGCCTCATCCAAATATTGAATCTTCTGTTTTACAATTTGAATTCGATTCAACTACGCCACCTCTCTTTCTCTCTACGTAGCTATTATACTTTAATAATTTATAAGCTTGTTAATCATGAAAGCAATTTATTAAAAAAAGACATTTCTATTAAAATATGACCACAAGTTTAGGCAAATTTCAACAAATATAGGCTGCCTTAAAAATTCAAATTTAAGACAGCCTATATTTTAGTGTTTATGAATTTATATTTACTAAAATTCTTCCTTTTGCTTGTCCTTTTAGTAAAATTGGGAAAGCATCAGGTAACTCTTCTAACGTCACTTCTTTATATAGAAAATCTTGTAAATTTTTTGGTTTATAATCTGTCGCTAAACGATTCCAAACTTCTTTTCTCGTACTATAGTCGCAATAGGCAGAATCAATGCCAAGAAGATCGACACCTCTTAATATAAATGGAAATACAGTCGTTGGTAAACTAGCTCCACCTGTTAATCCGCTTACCGCCACTTGACCACCGAGTTTAATTTGGCTCAAAATTGATGCAAGTGACTCCCCGCCAACTGGATCGATTGCTGCAATCCATCTTTGTTTTGCTAAAGATTTTGGTCTTCCGTTGCTTACTACTTCTTCTCTAGAGAGTACAGATGCGGCTCCTAGGCTTTTTAAAAATTCATGTTCTGTTTTCTTACCAGTACTTGCTTCGACTTCATATCCTAGTTTTGATAAAATCGCTACAGCAAAACTACCAACGCCACCTGTCGCACCAGTCACAAGCACTTTTCCTTGATTAGGCGTTAGCCCGTTTTTCTCAAGTCGATAAATGGACAAGGCAGCAGTAAAACCTGCAGTTCCAATAATCATCGCTTCTTTTAAAGAAAGACCTTTCGGAAGCGGTACAACCCAATCAGCAGGAATACGGGCATACTCACTATATCCTCCATAATGGGAAACGCCAATTTCATAACTTGTTGCGATTACTTCATCCCCTTCTTTAAAACGAGAATCCTCTGAAGCGACAACAACTCCTGATAAATCAATTCCAGGTACGAAAGGATAATTTTTCACTATATTTCCATTCGGGATGCTCGCAAGGCTATCTTTATAATTTACACCTGAATAATGAACTCGAATTAATACTTCTCCTTTTGGCAAATCATCAATGGACAATTGTTGAATATTTAAAGTTACATCTTCACCTTGCTTATCAACAACTAATGCTTTAAATTGCGGCATTTCTATTTCTCCTTTCTTCAATTCTATTTTAAATTTATTAATAATTTTCATCATATGTTAGATTCTATAACAATATGCTCGATTCCTTTATATTAGAAAGATAACCAAAAATTTTTTTATGAATGAATCAATTTCATAAATCATAGTTTTTCTGAAGTATAGAGTACCCCTATACTAAAAACTTTGTTTTTTTTAAATTATGCAACTTGGTTTTGTTGCTGTAATAAAGCATTGATTCGATCAACTGCTAGTTTGCAGGTATTATAAATTAACGTCACCAGATTGAAATGCATTTTTGCTTTCTTTCCTGTACGATGACGGACATTGTTTAATTGAAAGTATTCCTTTAAATAAGCGTTAACGCGTTCGACTGCTGTACGTTCTTGATAAAGCTGTTTCCATCGTTCTGTCCCACGTGCTGGATAGGTAAATTTACGGATATCTATATCACATTTGATTTTGAAAACTTTTTGGCAAAGGGTGTCTTCTCGTAATGGGCAAGTTGCACATTCCTTTGGACGTGTGAATTTTAATGTATTGTACTTAGCGTCAAAGCTGTCATATTGGTAACGATGTTCACGCACACAGGTTGGACGAAAATGTTCATCGAATCCTATATATTCTCCTTCTCGACGAACGTTGTAAGGAATCACGACTCGCATGGACTGTGATACGGCTTGACGGTAAATAGGTTCAACATCATAACCAGCATCAAATATAGCTATTGTAAAATGACCGTTTCCTAAGTGATGAAGTTTTTTCAATAATGGAATCGCAGCTTTACAATCACTTAAATTACCTGAGGACATCAAACGAGTGATGATATATTGACTTTTCGTCGAAACAGCTAAATGTGCTTTATAACCAAACCAGAATGTATTTTTTCCTTTACTATTCTTTTTCACACCCCATTTTGGCTCAATCGGTACATCCTTCCAAAGGGTTTCTAATGGGATATCCAGCTGTTCTTTCAGTTCTTTTTCATAGGTTGATTGATTTCCTTTTTTCTCTACTTGTTCGGCTAACCAAACAGCTCGTTCAGCTTTAGTTTTACGACCACGTTTTTTAGGAGTTTTAGGTGCTTTCTTTTCTGATGGTGTGAAAGCATCACGAGCTTCAAAGTGACTCGCATCGATGGCGACATGTTCATCATTTAGAAAGCCTTCCAACATCGCTGTTTTGATGAGTGTATCGTTCATTTTATCTAGCACATCTGATTCACTAATGACTTGAATCATGCGTGAATAAGAGCTTTCAGATGGTACGACATCAGACACAAGGAATCCACAGTCGAAACGAAATAAAGGATCATGAACCAAACGTTTGACTAAATCCTTGATAGTTGGAATACGTTCGACAATACGTATAATCAGCGATTGAATCATTGCACCATAATTCAATTCACGTGGTGCACCTTTCAATGTCTTTTTAGAAAACAATTGAAATATAGGCTGAATGTCGATAGCACTAAAAATGGCTTCATAACGATGGGAACTTTCCATTTCTAATAATTGATGGATGTCAAAAAGAGAAATTTGTTTTACAATAGTCATAGGGTACTCACCTCTTTCGTATGGTTTGTTTGGTTACCTACCATTATAACGAAATTTGGGGAGGTACCCATTTTTTATTGTCTTGAATCCCTTGAAAATCAAGGGGTGAGAATTATGAAATTAACTCAATTATTTATTAAATAAATAAAGCGAAAAAATTAATAACAAGATTGCTATAATTTTATTACCAGTGATTGGATATGTCTCTCCTCCAAAAAATCCAAAATGATCGATCATGGCACCAATAATAATTTGTCCTAACACAACAGCCATTAATGTGGAGGTAACACCAATTTTATTGACTGAAAAAATAAGAATCGATACGTAAATTGCGCCTAAAATTCCGCCGATTAATTGCCATTTCGGTACTTCTGTAATAGCAAATATATTTCCTTTTCCGAAAAAGATAGTAAAGAAAAATAAAACAAGCGTACCAATCAAAAAAGAAATAAAAGAACCTTCAATTAATCCTACTTGCTTACCTAACCCTCCATTAACTTTACTTTGCACTGCAACTGCCGTTCCACCTATAGTTGCAAGCAATGCAACAACCAATTTAATCATATTGAATTCCCCTTTACTATAACCCTACTAAATTATATTTATGAAAAAAATATAAATTTATAAGTAACGTTATATGTTCTTCATAAATCTTTCTCGATAATACTTTAGAAGAATTTTCACCTATAAGTAGGTTATACTAGAAAAAGAATAAAGGAGGTAACAGAAAATGACTATTGATTTAAGCCGAGTATATATTGAACGTTGTAATAAAGAAACGGAAGAAATCCTTGAAAAAGAATCGGCATCTTTTTTAAATACATCGATTTCTTATTTCAAAAATCATTTAAATGAATTTCTTTATATTCAGTCCCCTGTATTTGATGAAATAAAAGTAGATGCTATTTCCATGGAAGTGGATGATGTATTTGGCACTTATATGGCCTTATTTGGATTAAAAGTTCAAAAGAAACATACGAAAACAATAAAAAATTTTTTAGAACAACACTTACATACCAATTCGATAAAAAACTATAGCGCTCTTTTTGCTGGTGATGAAGGATTATGGGAAATCAACTTACCGCTGAATTTTATTGAAGGGTTTCAAGAAGATATGACCATTGAACAAGCCCTAATCTTGACATGCGACTTTATTCAAAATTTAGTTCAGCAAATTGAAATAAGCGAATAGAGGTTGGGACAAATCTAAAAAAACATCATTTTCTCCAAGGAGAAAATGATGTTTTTTTGATATGTTATTAAAATTGATTTCCGTTCCGGGGACGCTTTCCGCGGGCCCGGCTCGAGCCTCCTCTGATTCATTCCTTCGCTCCTGCGGTATCTCGAGAGGGCTCGTCGCAGGAAAGCTTTGAATTTACTTCCTTGAGCTTGCTCCGCTTTGCGACTAAGCGTGCGCGACAGGAGCACTCGCCCCGTCACTACAATCAATTTTTCGTTATATCAATTTTTTATCAAAACTCTTTCAACTGCCCCTTTAATTTTTTGTTTATGTCCCAGCCTCTTTCTATTTATGTAGTAATTGTTAACTTACTTAATTGCTCCACAATTTCTTTAGGCGTATGGACTACATAAGTTGGATTCTCCTTCATGATAAGCTCAAAACTATCCAATCCCCAACTAACCCACATAAAAGGCACTCCCACTTTGTTGCACGCTTCAATATCTCGCAATTCATCTCCAACATAAAGTATATTTTGAGGTGTAATTTGATGATGCTTCATAAACTTTTTCATCGCTCGATCTTTACCGAACAGCTTTTTTGAAGAAATCACTTCAGAAACGGTTGAAATTTGTTCTCGTTTTAAAATAGCTTCAATATTTTCCTTTTTATTTGAAGATAAAATAGCAATTGTATATCCCATAGAAGATATGGACTCAAGCATTTCTTTTACCCCATCAAACAACTTCACTTCATGAATATGCTCATGAAAATATTGATAAATTTTTGGTAAGATGAATGTTAGTTTATGCATTGGAAATTGATATTTTTTTGCTTTATTGGCATGGTCAAGATGTCGAATTTGTTGTAAATCCTCCAATTTTAACGGCAAATAGTTGTATTTCTCTGCATAAGCATTCCAAGCATCCACATACACTTCCGCAGAGTTGGCAAGAGTCCAATGTCAGAAACTTATACAACCAATAATTTACAGTTAGTAGGCAACCATCTGGTTGTCTACTTTTAAAAATACTATTCAACCTACAAAGTGTTGATAATTTTCTAAAATCGGCTAAAAAAGGCAATAGGATGCCCGGGGCTTAAATTTTTATTTTTTTAAGCCCCTAATTTATTTACATTTAATAAACAAATAGGATATATTTATCCTATGTATTGTTTATAGACACCTTTTTTGGTTTAGGGGATACTTTGTTGAGGACAGACCATTCCTTCGTGGGTAGCTTCTCCCAAACCGAATAGGTGTCTTATTTCTTATAATCACTTTCATGATTTTTGTAAACATTCTCTCTCTTTTGATTGGACAATCTTCTAATAATAAGTGAACCATCCTATCTTTTAATTTTCCTATTAAGATATTTGTGTTTACTTGATAATCATGTTTTCGTCTTTTTTTCTTACTCTCCTCATTAATTGTTTCATTGGCATCATTTCTCAATAAACTGACCATATTCGATAAATATATTGATGCATAGAAATCTTGTTCAATTGCGATTTTCGAACTACCCGTGAAATTTTCTATTTCGATTTTATTTTTCACATCATTATATTCTGTTTCAATTCCCCAGCGTTTAAAATAAAGAGATTTAAACTCAGAGATATCAAACTCTTCCTCGGTTAAATTTGTGACAAGTATTTCTTCCGTGCCAGAATCCAGTGGGAATCTAACTACACGAGCAGTAATCACTTGTTTCCTATGTATTATATGAATGTTTTGATCAGCATCTTTCGCTTCGACAATTTCCTTTATCGTATTTTTTTGACATCGCATCACATATTTGATACCAAGGGCATCTAAATAGGCAATAAAATCTCTCGATGGATACCCTCGATCAAATAAAAAAAGATCATTTTTTAATCCAATTTGTACGAGTTCTTCAATCATATCCTTTGCACTATCTCGCTCAGCTACCTTATATGGATTGATTCTAGAAGTAATAATGATTCCATTCTCAAGATCGTAAATACAAGAGGCACTAGCTCTTGCATAACTTGTCTTATGATTTTTTCCATACCCAAAATAATTTCGAAGCTCCTCAGTATCAGGGATTTGGAGCACACTTCCATCGATTGCGCAAAGTCTAAATCCACGATAAGTTTTAAAGGAATTTTCTTCATAATACCAATTCACAATCGCTTTTGTAAGTTTTACAAAAGCGAGAGGAGAAATCTTTTTTCGTGCGGCTGAATAGCCTTGTTTGGAAATACTAATTTCTGATAAATTAAATTTGTCGAAAAAGTCGTCAAGTTCAATTTGGAGGCTCTTTTTAACAAAGTTTAAGCTAAATAGAATAGTATTTTTAAAATTTAACTTCTTTTCTTTTCGTGTAAAATACGTTTCTTTTGTCCGAGATTCAAGCATAAACATCACATCATTCAGCAACTTTCGAGTAATCTCAATTGCCCCTAAAAAAGTACTTTTTGTTTTCAAAAAAACCACCATCCTCGTTTTATTAACTAAAAATTGGATTCTAAAACGATTTTGGTGGCCTTTTTAAAATTACAAGAGGCTTATTACCTAATTTTATAAAAGTTAAATTAAATATTATTTTCCATTAAATGTAACGTTAAGTTGATGACATTGGGCAAGAGTCCCATCAAAATCGAAAATAATGTATCTCACATTTCTATCCCCTTTTCTAATATGCTTCTTTTTATTTAAATTTTGCCGATAGTCAATTCATTCTTATATGGACAACAATACCAAATTCAAAATGAAGAAACAAAAAAACACACCATTTTCAATTAATGGTGTGGGTTATAAATGTGGAGAAACTCGCTTATTAGAGCTGAAAAAATTTTTTACGACTAGTGTGGAATAGGAAAATGATTCAACCTTCTTTAGAATGCGGAAGTCCAACCGCCATACACAACTACTACTGTTCCATTCATAAAACTTGAATCTTTAGATGCTAAGAAAAGGGCAACTTGAGCAATTTCTTCTGGTTTTTTTGGACCATGTTTTCAACATCTTCTAATTGAGATACATCTGCTTTTACAGCGATACAAGTGCCACCATTTTCTGCAATACTTTCCTCAACCGCTTTTGCGCCTTTTAAATTGTAATGACTTTCGCTCCTTCTTTTGCATATAACTCTGCAATCGCTTTTCCCATTCCTGAAGCTGCACCTGTCACAATGGCTACTTTATCTTGTAATTTCAATTTCATCCCTCAGATTTTGCATTTTTTGACTTAATTTTCATTTTATTTTTACAAAAAAGTTATTCAAGCTCCGCCGATTAATAAATTTGTAAATTTTATGAAACTATTTACATTTTCCATTAATTCTCCTTTTGATACTTGTTTACTTATACATTGAGCACTAGAAAATAATTAAAAATAATAAGATAAAAATCTCTCTTTATCTACACAAATGTACTTACCCTCTTTCAAAGCCGTTCATACATTAGATTTAGAAGGAGGTGAGTTGAATGGGTTACAAATACGATAACTACGGCTATGGCGGTGGATATTGCAATGGCTTCGCTTTACTCGTAGTGTTATTTGTTTTACTAATTATTGTTGGAGCAGGATTCAAAGGATTCTATTAATTGGTCCGATTATACCACCACCTGTCCCAAATCGACACTACGATGAAAGTTAATAAGTCCCAACGAAATTTTTGTTGGGGCTTTTAAATTGAAATAAGAGGCCATACATGAACACTCAATTGTTTTGAATAATGAGGAATTGGATTAATAGCTTTAGAACTATTATTCAATACTGTTGATAAATTATTATGTTCTACTTCCATTAACTCTACTTCATGAACGATCCACGGTTCATGATAAATATCACAACGAAGTAATTTTCCTTGTGGATTTGTTGTATAAAAGCAATATCTTTCCAATAACCATTCGCCTAACGTTCCATGCTTCATACGGGATGCTTGAGAATGAACATTATATTGACATTTGAATGGTAAAGAATAGATTCTACTGCTTTCAGAATGGAATTGCTTTTCTGATTTTAATAGCGACATTTCCAAGTATATATACGGTAAATGAAACAACACCTTTGCCAATTTGGCAGTTACCCTATGACGAATCGCCAACTGAAAAAAATAGATACCTGGTTTATTTCCAGCTTTTACATACGTTCGCACATTCAACCCTGGAATTCCTCTACCCATTGGAACAGATGGTATGCCACGAATGCCAATCGCCTTCGTCAAGTATGATACAATCGTAACCCAACCTTGTCCTTCAAATGTATCAAGCATAAGATTTGGAGGAAGGTGTGCTTCTAATACATCTTTTTTTACTGGGTAGTGAAGAAATAAAATATCAGTCCAAGTTTGTTTCATCAACCAAGGGATTTTTTTTGGCAATACATCTTTATTCGCATTATAAATTTCTCCCATATCCATCCTCAATCATCGATAGATTTTTCTATAATATTTACAATTTTTATTGAAATTATGACTAGTAATCGAAAAGTATGAAATTTTTCAACTTGTCAATAATGATATTAGAATAGAGAAATCGGGAGGCTATTTCATGAATTTACAACGCGCAAAAGAAATCGCCGAATCAGGTGCAATCGCAAATGTTTTATATAACGGACAGCGCATCTACATTCAGCATGTTGATGAAACGAAAGGAACAGCCCGTATTTATCCTTTAGATGACCCGGAAAATGAAAAAGAAGTACCCGTTGAACAATTATTAGAAAATTGATATCCCTCTTTCATTATTGTAAAAGTGCGCAAAACCGTTGCGCACTTTTATGATTGGCGCAAATGCAAACAACTTACTTTTACGTTTTAAAAAAATATATGATATATTTAATGAATGTTAAACAAGACGGTCGAAATGGACTGTCTCTTTTTATTATCATATTTTCAAAAGGAAGATGAAATTGATTAAGCAACCGAAATATATTTATACTTTTGTTTACCATCCTGACGAATTTGAGCTTTGTCGAATGGAAAGGCGCTCTTTATTTGGAATTGATACTGAACAAAATTTTATTATCACCGATCGTAAAATCAATCCTAGCCGCAGCCCTTTTATAGAAGATTGCTTAGAAGTGTATGTTGAGGCACATAGTTTTGAGGAACTAAAACAGATCATTAATGGTATAAAATTTACGGATTCTACTTACAAAGTGGTATGTCTTAACAAAATGGATATCGGAAATACAAAGAAAATCCATCATCCTGAAAGACGAAAAATTGAAAGGCAAATTGGACAGGCTATTGATGGAGAACCAGATTTAAACCAACCTGATGTTATTTTTGGTTTGCTTTACATAAATGAATGTTGGTATTTTGGAAAAGCGACAAAAGCTGAATCAATTTGGCGTAAACATTTACATAAGCCGAACAGTTATTCAACGGCTCTTAGCACGAGAGTGGCTCGAGCGATTGTTAACATCGCAATTCCCGAACCAGAAGGCATTCGAGCTATTGACCCTTGTTGCGGTATTGGAACAGTATTAATCGAAGCGTTATCTATGAATATTGATATTGTCGGAAGAGATATTAGTCCGCTCGTTTGTGTTGGAGCAAGGGAAAATATCGCCTATTTTGGATACGAAACGACTGTGACAAAAGGCTCCATTGCAGATGTAAAAGATTATTACGATGTAGCAATTGTGGATTTACCATATAATATTTATTCTCATCTTTCACCAGAACAAGAATACGATATCATTCAACACGCACGGCGCATTGCTGACCGGGTTTTATTTGTCTCCATCAAACCGATTGATGATTTAGTGCAAAAAGCTGGATTTACTATAATAGATCGCTCAGTTGCAAAAAAATCAACTTTTGTTCGATTTATTTTATTGTGTGAATAAATTCTTTACATTTGGGATTCATCCTTAATGAAAATGTTTATTTATGATGATTATCTTTCTTATATTGGCAAAATATGATTAAGAAATACTAGATTTATGATTTAATTGGCTTGCTCATTAATGTAAATGAAAAATCATCCGCTCTTGATTGTCGGATGATTTTTTATTTTAAATTTATATCAACTAATTTTTTGAAACTATTCTCCTTTTAAAATCATCCTCCAAAGAATAGATCAAGTATGTTCGATGCTGTTGATGATTGTTTATTATAAAATTCTGAATATCCACAGCTTTTACAGTAAACAACAATGAAATGATTATGTTGAATATCAAACATTTTTGATAAACCAGTACCCGACATGGCTACTTCCTTTGTTGCTGCGTTGCGACTTCCACATTTAATACACCCATTTTTTTGCAAAATTATCCCTACTTTCCTTTCCATTCTTTTCTATTCTATACGATTTCAATTTCCTTATAGTTTCAACAATTTGAAAGCTTAATAGAAAAAGGAAAGAGGTTGGGACAAATCTAAAAAAAACATCATTTTCTCCAAGGAGAAAATGATGTTTTTTTTGATATGTTATTAAAATTGATTTCCGTTCCAGGGACGCTTTCCGCGGGCCCGGCTCGAGCCTCCTCGGAGCTCATTGCTTTGCTCCTGCGGTGTCTCGAGAGGGCTCGTCGCAGGAAAGCTTTGAATTTACTTCCTTGAACTTGCTCCGCTTTGCGACTAAGCGTGCGCGACAGGAGCACTCGCCCCGTCACTTCAATCAATTATTCGTTATATCAATTTTTTATCAAAACTCTTTCAATTACCCTTTAATTTTTTGTTTATGTCCCAGTATCTTTATCTATTTCATCATTTTTTGACTAGCAGCTACCATTTCATTAATTTGTTTTGATATGGCATCCTTTGTCGTTGAAAGTGTAATAGCTAGTTCGTTATACAAAAGATTGCTTGCCTCTTCCAATAATTTTGTTTCTTGTATTGGTAACTTTTTTCCTTCATTTTCGAATTGTAATTTTCTTCTTAACAACGTATTCAATAATTCTGCTATCTCTTTTCGATTTTCACTGCTAATGACGGAATTGAAAAACTGATTGAGATCTGTATTTTTTTCAATCCATTCTTTTGCAGGTTGTTTAAAAATATTCATTAAATTTTTTGCTTCTTCTGGTGCCAACATTTTTTTTAATTTCGATTGGTCACCATCTACAGGATAATATAATTTTAAATCTGGATAACTAATAGGATGCAGGACATAATATAATTTTTCTTTACCAGAAAAAAGTTTCTCTGCAACATCATCAATTACACAAACACCGTGACCGCCATATAATAAATATTCACCTACTTGGTACATGAAAAATCCTCCCTGCAAATGTATACCTATCAACTTCGTTAAGGTTTGTAATCATCATTCAGCCGACTATTTAAACCTATTACACTCTATCTCTACATGAAAGATATTGATTGAATGGCGAGTAAAAGTAAAAAAGGAGTTTAATATAACTGCTTATAAGAAGAAGCAATACAATTAACGAGGAAAGCAATGTACCGATATGATTTCAAATTGGCATATTTTATAACTATGTGGATTAATACGTCTATCTAACAGTGTGATTAACAAATATCAGCACATCAATAATTAAATAAAAACTTCTACATAAAAATCCTATGAGTTTTATACAAGAGACGGGAAAAGTTTCCATTTAGATATTATTCATTTAAAGAACGCGGAGTTTTTATATTCAGGAAATTTTCCATTGCTAAAAGAATTGCTGAAATTAAGTTAAGAGGTTATTAGTGAGGAATATGGAATCGAACAGCTTTAATGAAAAAATTATTACGGAAACAGCACACCATATAGTATATGAATGTAATAAAAAAATGATACCATCATGAAATTAACCCAAGAAATGTTGAAAACACCGCATTTCTTGGGTTCTTGCTCTTTCCAATTAAATGACCAATTTACGATTCTACTCCGATAAAATCGAAGTAATCATATGTTTTGAATCCCACTCGCCTCTAGAGATTGTAGAAAGTTGATATTTTCGAGGGAACAATTGTTGATGAATTTCATCAATAGAATACCCTTTCTTTGATAAGCTTTTCACCTGATCCGTTAACATATATAAATAATCGAGCTTTTGCCGAAATGCTTTTTTACCATCTTTTATATACCCTGCATGACAACAAAACATTTCTCCGAAATCAAGTTGTAATACTTTTTCGATTGATCGAATGATTTGCGGTATACTTTCTTCACGTAATATAAGCTTTGTACGTGGAGTGACAAATAAATCACCAGCAAATAGTTGGCCAGTTGATTCGTTTAAAAATGACACATGATCTGCTGCATGACCTGGTGTTTCAATGACACGCCATCTATATTTTCGTGATTCGAAACTTTCCTCATGGGGATTTGCACGATATGGAGGCCGAATCCCCCAAAAAAACTTTCGATATAACATATAATTTGCTTTTTTCTTACTTTTTTCAATTGACATAGGATGCAAATATATTGGTATACCTTTATCACTCAAATATTTCGCACAACCTTCATGATCTTCGTGGGCATGGGTAATCACAACGCGGTCAATGGAGAGCGGTTTATAAAATCCTATAAAATGTTTTCTCATGACATGTGCTCCGCAGTCAATGACTACACCATCTTGGTAAAATGAATAAACGTTTAACTTGACTTGTGAAAATGCATTCTTCCCTTCAAAAAGTTTAACATCCCCTTGTATGCTTTCGAAAAAACTTTGTTTTAGCAGCAACTAAACCACCCCAATTTGCACATTTATCGAACGTTGTATATTACTTCAGTAGCGTATTATGTAAACATCAGATTTCTTGAATGAATTGCACTTCGTCATAACCACACTCTTGACATACCATTAAATGTGGACAAACTTGGTCCCGTGCCGTATTCGGATAACCGTCTCCCATTTTCACCGTCTCTTCGTCATTATAATGTCCATAAGGATCGAAATAATCGGAAACCTTCCCTGAATCCTCCAACCTATTCTTGCAATTTGGACAAAATACTTCTAATTCCTGCAAAGAATTGCAAAGTGGGCATTGTGCCATCCTTCATTCACCTCAATCATCATTATTCACATGTAAAATCGAGTAGGAGGGAGCGATTAACTCCCGTCCTCTCACACCACCGTACGTACGGTTCCGTATACGGCGGTTCAATTAAGATGATTGACGCAAGTCTTTATATAACTTCCGTGAATAGCTGTTCTCTTTATGCCAGTGGTCACTCCACCCTCCAAGAGGTCTTCCACGGGATTCACCGCTTCCTTCCTCAAGTGAGGTACTACGTTTTCTGTGTTCATCATGACTCACTGAATGCCAAGGGCTATTCTCTCTTAATTGTTCGGTCCTTCTCAGTTGTTCTAGACCAACTAATACTATGACCTCTGCTGACTTCTGACGGTTCAGCTACTTATCACTAAGTAGGTTATGAAGCGTACTTCACCTATCCGCCAGACCTCCCCGGGTAAGTACATGCACTTTCACACCATCTATCCGCCTCATTTACTCGATATGACCTTCGACAGAAAGAGCTTTGTTTTGTTTCGCAAACTCACTCAATCATACCTAGCCTTATATGAGGTTCGTGTTCCTCGGACCGGTGTTTTGCCTCCAGCTTCCTTCAGATTCCGCGTCACCACGGACACCCTTGCTCTTGGCTAACCTCTACTTCTGTCTTCGGGGTTCGGGACTTACACCCTATAGTTCATGTACATGCCGGGCGCACGAAAAAAGCATTCCTTCAAGGGAAAGAATGCTTAATATCTTATCCATAAGCTACATTAGATGTACACAATGTAAGCAAATTAAAATCTATTAAAACAAACAGCATTCTCATACATTTTTTAAATAAGCCAAATAGTAAAACAAACTTACAAAAATAGCTCCTCCAACTGCATTTCCCAAAAAGACAGGAACAAAATTTGTTATATACTGCCCCCAAGTCATTTCACCTGCAAAAATAGCTGCAGGAATAATAAACATATTTGCTACAACATGTTGAAAACCGATTAATACGAAGATCATGATAGGAAACCAAATGGATAAAATTTTCCCAGAAAATGATGTCGTGCCGTAACACAACCAAACAGCTAGCGCTACAAGCCAATTACAACCGATTGCAGAAACGAAAGCTTCAATAAAACTTGCATTTACTTTCGCCAATGCTGTACTTACCGTTTTGTTTAAAAAATCTCCTTCCGTTAGTCCAACGACATGTCCAAAAAAATAAGCTACAAATAATGCACCAATCAAATTAAAAACGGTAACCCAAAACCAATTTCTTAAAAGCTTTGTAAAAGTAATCCTTTTGGCAAAATAGGACATTGCAACTGCCATCATATTTCCAGTAACTAATTCGCCACCAGCTAACAAAATTAATATTAATCCAATTGGGAACACAGTTGCTCCCATGAAGGTTACAAAACTCCCCCATTCATCAGGCATTGTTCCCGTTATCCGAATAAATGCCAGATACCCTAATGAGATAAATGCCCCTCCTAAAAATCCTAAAATCAGCATTTGAAAAAGGGACATATTCGCCTTTTCTTCTCCTTTTTGAACGGCGATTTGGGCTATTTCCTTAGGACTGTAATCCATGTTAGACCTCCCAAGTCCTTTATTTTATAGAATAAGAGCTACATAGCCCGCGTTAATTTTTATAAATTTAGGAAATTAGTTATTCAGAATATTTTTAATTCTTTTTATAGATTTAATTATTATTAGGAGACAATATGTTATTCAAAATATTTTACCATTAAATAATGAGGGATACCTTCCTCCAAAAATTCATCCGAATTAATGATATAACCTAGCTTTTCGTAAAAAACTTTCGCATGAGATTGTGCATGTAACTTTACTTTTTGGCAGTCTTTTTCTTTTGCAATCTTCTCTAATTCTTGCACGATTAATTTTCCAATGCCAAATTTACGATATGGTTGCAATACACAAATTCTTTCCAATTTACCAAAACCATCTACGAAGCGTATTCTTCCAGCCCCAACAGGCTTGTCATCGACAACAATCAATAGATGTTCGCAAGGAGAAAGAAGGTTATCATACTCATCGATTTCGCTTTCCATTGGAACACCCTGTTCCTCAACAAATACTTCTTTTCGAATTGAAAAAGCTTTTTCTAATTGTTCCTCTGTCGACACACGAATTACTTCAATCTTCATGTTATCCCCTTCCCATTTTCAATAAAATCTGTATATTAATTTACCATTAATATAATATAAAAATACATGGATTTTCAATTGCTATATAAAAAAATCCACTATACCAAATAGTACTTGCTAATAAACAGATGGAGTGATATTTATTAGAGTTCATCAAAATAAACATTAATATGTTATAAGATTGTTAAATTTTTAACTAGACATCACCCTCAATGGCGGTTACTATAGTATACGAAGGAATTCTGTAAATCTAAATGTATTAGATTTTGTTTTTAAAAACACGAATCATGATTTCGTGTTACATTTTTTGCTAATACACTTTAGTTTACTAAACAACTAAATAATTAGATTACTAATATAAGGAGCGTATACTACATGAAACGTAAAATAGCTTTATTTTTCTTCATGACGTTGATCATCTTAGTATTAGCTGCGTGTGGTTCATCATCTAAAGAAGAATCAAATGGTACAAAAGATAAAGAAACTTTAATAATTGGTATCGATGATAAGTTTGCACCAATGGGATTCCGTGACGATCAAAACGAAATCGTTGGTTTTGATATCGACATGGCTCGTGCTGCTGCAGAAAAAATGGGTGTTGAAGTGGAGTTCCAACCAATCGATTGGACTACAAAAGAATCTGAATTATCCAGTGGCCGTATCGATTTAATTTGGAACGGTTACACTATAACAGATGAACGTAAACAGAAAGTATTATTTACAAAACCTTACTTAGAAAACGCACAAGTTGTTGTAACATTAGTAGATTCTCCTATTACAAAAATCAATGAACTTGCTGGAAAACAAGTGGGAGTTCAAGCATTGTCTTCTGCATTGGATGCGTTAAATGAACATCCTATTAGCAATGAAGTAAATTTAAATGAATACAAAGATAATGTACTTGCATTAACAGACTTAAAAAATGGTCGCCTTGATGCAGTTGTAATCGACAAAGTTGTCGTTGAATATTACATGACACAAGAACCAGATACATTTACAATTCTTGAAGAAGAACTTGCTCCAGAACAATATGGAGTTGGTGTGAAAAAAGGAAATGAAGAATTACTTGAAAAACTGCAGGCAGCATTAGATGAAATGAATGAAGACGGTACTGCAGCTGAAATATCTGAGAAATGGTTCGGTGAAGATCGAGTATTAAAATAATATATGCTAAAATAGAATGTCATTATTTTCGATAAGAGTTTCCATGTGACAATGGAACTCTTATTTTTTGGGAGGAAACATCATGGTTGATTACTGGAATCGGATTGTTTGGCCGATGCTTGAAGGAGCTCAAATGACCATTTTGCTCTTTTTCATTGCCATTCTTGTATCAATTCCATTAGGATTTATTCTAACACTTGCCGTACAAAGCCGTTTTAAGCCCCTTGCATGGCTTTCACAAATTTATATTACCGTCATGCGAGGCACCCCCCTATTATTGCAGCTCTTGTTAATCTGCTTTGGATTGCCGATGCTGCCTGTGGTAGGAGAATATTTAGTATTTGATCGTTTCGTTGCGGCTTGTTTTGGATTCGTATTAAACTATGCAGCCTATTTTGCTGAAATCTTTAGAGGCGGGCTCATTTCCATCGACAAAGGGCAATATGAAGCAGCAAAAGTACTTGGCTTAACAAAATGGCAAACGACAACACGCATCATATTACCCCAAATGTTTCGAGTAGCCTTGCCTGCTGTTGCCAATGAATCCATTACGCTCATCAAAGATACCGCGCTACTTTATGCAGTTGCAGTGCCAGAATTATTACACTTTGCACAAACAGCTGTAAATAGAGAGTTTACAATTGTCCCTTACTTTATTGCGGGAGTAATTTACTTAGCGATGACACTCATATTGACGGTATTCTTTAAATGGTTAGAGCGTCGATATAAATACGAATAGAGGTGAAAAAATTGGCGCTAATAGAAGTGGCAAATTTGAAGAAATCATTTGGGAACCAGGAAGTATTAAAATCCATTTCATTTTCGGTAGATAAAAAAGAAGTTATTGCAATGATCGGCCCTTCAGGTTCAGGAAAAAGTACATTGTTACGCAGTTTAATTCATTTAGAAGAAATTGATAACGGTAGTATTTGTATCGACGGCGATTTTTTAGTAAAAGATGGGCAATATGCTAACCAAGCAGATATACGAAAAATTACAGGAAAAATGGGAATGGTGTTTCAACACTTTAACTTATTCCCTCACTTAACTGTTAAAGAAAATCTGATTTTAGCCCCGAAACTTAGAAAATCCGAATCGATGGAAGAAATAGAAAAACGCTGTATGGATTTATTGCGAAAAGTGGGATTATCCGATAAAGCGAATGCTTATCCTAGCAATCTGTCAGGCGGTCAAAAACAGCGTGTTGCTATTGCACGAGCCCTTATGTTAAATCCACAAATCCTGCTGTTTGATGAACCTACTTCTGCCCTTGACCCGGAATTAACGGGAGAAGTGTTGAAAGTCATGAAGGATTTAGCAGAAGAACATATGACGATGATTGTCGTAACGCATGAAATGGGCTTTGCAAGAGAAGTGGCAAATCGTGTGATCTTTATGGATGGCGGCGAAATAATTGAATCGAATGAGCCGGAACAATTCTTCCAACATCCTCAACATGAACGTACGAAAGCATTTTTACATAAAAATTGGAAATAAATAGAGCCTGAAATTCATTTTGAGGCGACCTTCTGCGACGGGGATGGTGACATTTTGATATGCCTCCGCGGAGCAAAAATTATAAAAATACTTAGCCTGACCAAAATTTTAGCACTTTTTGGTCAGGCCCTTTTTAATCTAAGTTGATTGTTTCGTTGAATAAAATACCAAAATAACGATATTTTATATGGATATTATGGATTTCTTCATGATGATTCACAGTGAGCCCATAAATTGTATCGTCTACTGTTGCTTTTCTTTCCCCTTGTTTTTGCAATACATTCTCCGGAACTGTTCCTTTTGGAATTGAAACATCCTGTATATTTTTAAACTCAATATTTTCCCTAGCTTCTGACTTTTCATCAATCGTTCCTTTAAAGCCCTCTAAAGCATTGCTAACTTGCATTTTTGCAACATTTGGATCTGCATTATTATTGACTTTTACCCCTGTTACTTTCAATTCTCCGAAACCTTTATTCCCTAAAGCAACCACAACCGTTTTATTATCTTCACTATTGAAAACTGTCCTTGTTGCTAATGGTGGGGTCGCTTTTATATAAATAAATATTCCACCGATTAAAATAACGAATATAAGTGCACAAAGTAAAATTTTTTTCAAAGCCCTCATCCTTTAAAATGAATTTCCAAATCGGCAATACCAATTTTAGTTTATACTACTTCAATGCTGTGTTGTAGGCTGTAAAAGGTAAAACTATGTGAAAATTCATCACAGAACCCACGCTTATTCTGAAATTTTGCCTTTATGTTTACAAGCAATATTGGTATATTGTAGTAAAGATGGTCTAAGGGGGATTGTAAATGGGAGAATATGTAATAAAACAATTTGTACGAACAAGAATCGTATTAAAACAAACTTTGGAAAACATTAAGCCCGAGATTTGTTTAACAGTTCCTTGGGGGTTTAATAACAATATTTTGTGGCAAGCGGGACATATTTTAACAACTGCAGAATTTTTCTTATTCAAAGGGAAAGAGTCGATTCCGGAAAGTTATCAAAAACTCTTCGGTCCTGGTACGAAACCGGCTGATTGGCCAACGGATGTACCTTATATTGAAACTTTGCTACGCCAGCTGGATGAACAATTAGAACGCATTCAAGCAATTGATGTAAATACCTTTAATGAACAGTTGCCAAAAAGATTGATTGGAAATGAAACAAAGGGGGAATTAGCTGCTTTTGCTGCCTTCCATGAGGCTATGCATGTTGGACAAATTCAGGCAATGAGACGATTGATAGAATACAAAAAATAAAACTATTGGATTGGGGTTTCTGGGCTATCGATTTCGCCAAAAATCATTGCAGCAAATTAGTTTGGCAACATGTAATTATAGTTTGTACTCTGAACCTGAGGATGTCCAAAAAGTTTTTTTGAGACATCCTCGTATAATCATTGAACAAACTTAACGCTTTCGCCAATATTATATTCTTTTTGCTTTTCTTCTCCATCTTCCATCCACTTGACGGTCAACACCCCTTCGTTTAACCGCTCGATGATTTCTTCTTCCGAAATTTCGCCCATATAAAGAACGATTTCTTCTTGTACAATATACTCCTTTTTAGCTGTATTATCATATTCAAAACCGCTTCCTGTCCAATATACATCTGATGTCAACAAATTCTTAAGAGATTCGGACATTTCCGTTTCGATATCTTCTATTTGATCCGAATACTTAAATTTAAATGAAAAATTCAACTTTCGAAAATATTTTTGGTCCGGATGTTCCACATATTCCAATGCTCCTAGGGTTTGATAAGTTTCATCATCGATGGCCGTGATTTCGGTCCGTATTTGCATATACGGTCTATTTAAAGAATACAAGTAACCGGCTGTAAAAAGAATGATAAATAAAATCGATGTAGCGAGTAGTGCAATTACTTTTCTTTTCAACTTGTAACACCCTTTTTCTCTTATTTCATCTATCGAGGATAGTGGTAATTTGAATTGGTATACATGAAATATATATAATATGGTATATTAAGGAAGTAAGATATAAGTCCATTATTCAATGTGTAAACCTAGGAGGTTGTTTAAATGGAAATTATAATGATTACTTTTGTTTTTATAATTGTGCTGCTAATTAGTTCTATTATAAATATTCTTTTTAAAATGACAGAAAAGAAACATTGGATTATTTCATTATTATTAAGTGTCGCATTGGCAATAATCATTGTTGCAATTTTAGGAGTGTAATAATAAAAGCCATTCATACGTTATTGTATAAATGGCTTTTCGTAATAAAACAGACTGAATTTACAATCTCTCAAAAAGATGAAATTAGGTCTTTTGTATTTCGCAACTAAAAATTGAGCCATTTCGCAAATTAATTTTGAGCCACTTGATTTGTGCTCATTTGAATCCATTCTTGAGTTTCTTTCATCCTAAAAGAAGGGCCAATCATAATTATTACATGTGATTTATGTGCAAGACGATCCGTTAATGCAGCTGTTAAAACGAGATCATGAAAGATTTCCTGCCATTTTAAAAAGGAAAGA
The DNA here is from genome assembly GCF_038004345.1 of Ureibacillus sp. FSL W8-0352. Classification (NCBI taxonomy): domain Bacteria; kingdom Bacillati; phylum Bacillota; class Bacilli; order Caryophanales; family Caryophanaceae; genus Ureibacillus; species Ureibacillus sp. FSL W8-0352. The sequence continues at coordinate 1,054,760 of NZ_JBBOQT010000001.1, forward strand.
TTACTTGTTATGATGGTCGATTCCCTTCCAGCCCTTAATGACAGATGCGTAAATAATAGTTCTCCTCCTTCTTTATCAAAGGATATATACCCAAGTTCATCAATAATGACTAGGTCATATTTTTCGAATTTTAATTCGAATGAGCGAAGTGTTCTTTCCGATCGATACTCCTTAAGCTGATTAATAAATGACGGAACCGTCGCAAAAAACACCTTGTACCCAGCTAAACAAGCTTCAATTCCTAGCCCAATCGAAATGTGTGTCTTTCCAGTACCAGGAGATCCTGTTAAGATGACATTTTGCCCTTTTTCTATAAATTCTAATGTCTTAAAATACGGTAGTTTTTGCCTTGCCTCATCCGGTAACGCATTCTCTACTATCTCTTCTAACTATTTTTATGCTCATCTCATTTTATCTAGCACCACGGGTATGAATAAATAATTATTGATCAAATTATATTTTCCTGTTAATTGGAGAAAAATTCTATTGGTTAAGCTGCATCATATATTGTTTCGTATCAAAATAGTTATTTTATGCATTTCATGACGATAGGATTGATGAATAAACTCTTAAATTTTTCTTTCCCATCGATAACGATTCATGCCAATTTGACACTTTCATCAGGACTCTTTATTATCATCATAGAGTATTAGGAAAGGTGACGTGCTTAAGATGAGACCACCATTAACAAATGGAGAGAGGGAGTCCCTTTTTCCATACGCTACAAAAGAACAACTCGATTTCATCATGAATAATATCAAACAAAGGTTTCGATCAAAATTCTTCAATAAGATGGCAGAGAAAAAAGTGACGCTCGTCCGTTCACAAGATATCACTTTGGAAGATATTGAAATCGATGCTAAGTACTGGGTTCTTGAAAATTATATTGACTACGGAAAAGGCAACTACTTGGGGCGATGTGCCTGCAATAGAAAATTAAGACGTGTGTTTACTGTAAAACATGAAGTGACTGGCAAAAGGATCGACTATGGCGAAGACCATTTTATGCAATTTCTCGGAATCGACAAAAAGATTTTATATGATATCATAAAAGACTTTTCCATTATTAATTTTGAACTTGATGAATTGCTTATAAAAATCAAAGAAAAACAATATGGCTACGATTTATTGGAAAGGGATTTTCACGGAATGGAATTGCCGGAAGATATACAAGCACATATCAACGCAAATGTTCCCTTATTGGACCGGCAAATTGATCGTTTGTCACGAAAATTGCGCGAATTGCAAAGAGAAACAAAGAAAAAAGAAGCAGAAGCCTTGACGAAAATGCTGGAAGAAGAAAATAAACGAATAATCGAACAAATGGAGCGGGAAAAAAGAAAATTGGAATCAATTGTTGAAAGAGTTCGTCAAAATCTCCCTCCAAAACCCGCAAAAGAAATGATTGCATATCAACTTATATTAAATGGCATTTCCAGTACCGTAGAAGTTTGCCACATATTAATTGATTATTTCAACCAAGATGGTACATTATCTGCCGGAATCCATAAAAGGCCAAGAATTCTGCCCTCGATTCTTCAATATCTCCTTAGCCAAGCTGAAAAAGGAAATTTAATACTAGTGGAAAAATTGGGAGTAGAGGATTGTATTTTTAAACCAAACGATTTCTCTATCCAATTTGAATTGGAAGAATTGGATGATGAAGATCATAAAGATCAAGGAGAAGAGCAACTTTCGTTATTTCTGTAACGTTCAACGAAGCTGAATCAAGCTAAAAATTAGAAAGGAACAGGTAAAGAATATTTATTTCAGCAAATTTATTCTATTGGGGGAGAATCATTTCTAATTACAATTTGGCAGTCAATTCGATGTCCAGAATCCATATCTATCTAAAAATAATTGGCGAATACGAATAGAGAAAGCAAATTCTAGAATAATTTAAATATTTGGATTAATAAACTTTCCAATAATTGCAATATTTTTATATTAGAAAACATTGTCATCATTCTTTATTGGTCATCAAATGATTGAATCCATATCCAATTTGTAACATTTGCTGAAAAATATTCTTTACACTATTAACCTAATTATCCATTAAATTTGTAATAATTGAAATACTGATATCATAATTGATGATTTTTATGTCATAAATGCCAAAATGATATACTACATTTATATATAGAATTTTATTGAAATTCCCTTTAATATTCATCATCAATATTCCATACACTATATCCAATCAGGAAAAATAATGACTATTTTTGTTTCTCAAACGAACTTTAACCAAGACATAAGAAAATCCCAATTAGGAATATTGTACCTAATTGGGAGCATATCAATTGCTATATCTCCCTTCTCTTTACGATTTATCGTTTGTCTTACGGTTCCTTTTATTTGCTACGTTGTGGTCAAATTCTCTTGCAATCTCTTCTGCCCTTTTTCTTCTATTATCCTTTTGGTTTCCTGTGTTTAAATTCATTTTTCGCTTCTTTTTCATTCTACTCACCTCCGTTGTCTTATTTTGTACAACTTTAGGGAAAATGCTTATGCCACAATCTAGAAAAGGGTGAAATTAATAGAAGGATGAAGTGCCAAATTACATATGGAATTTTAATAATCTTTTTATCGATACGATTTAGAAAAGAAAAATTAAATCCTAACTCTTTATATGCTCTTTTCTTATTTTTTCAGCATACATCATTTTATCTGTGTTTTTGAAGATTTTTTACATAAGTCCAATCGAATGGGGTGAAAATGCCCATCCTAATTGATAATTCAATCGGCAAAATAGGATTGCTTTGGTTATACTTATCAATTGCGCGCCGTATTTTTGAAAAAATGGTTTTGACATCCTTTTCAGTTGTATTTTCTATTAGAACGACAAATTTATCCCCGCCATATCTTGCTATGGTCTCTGAATACAGTTGATTTTTCAATAAATTCCCCATCTGTATTAATAATTTGTCACCATATGTATGACCAATGGAATCATTGATATGTTTCAAATTATCCAAATCACATATAATGATGCCAATGATCTGTTATCAAATGAATTTAGTTTTGCCTCTTGTTTCTCATAATAATTTCGATTAAAAAGTCCTGTTAGGCTATCATAATAACTAAGCTCTTCCAGTTTTTCTTCGAGAGCTTTTTGTACAGTAGTATCCCGGCTAAATACAACAATTTTTTCCAGCTCAACATTCTCGTTATAAAATTGAATGACCCGATCTTCGCAAACAAATGTATTGGCCATCTTTTGTTCTAAATCGTGATCGCAATGACTGGTTAAAATTGGAATTATTGGATATTTTGGAGTATTGCACATGTAAATCTTCTGGCCAATTTAATGAAATGATATGGAAGGAAATATAGTGTCGGTAACTATTGAAAACAAATTAATTGATGTTACGTTTTTAGGAAATATATTTATTTTCAATAATAATCTATACGATTCAAGTAAGAAATTTTTTATTAAACATCCAATTTTTAATTCACGAAAAAAATCCCTACAGCCAATATTGACTGTAAGGTTTTAAAAACGTCTCAAGAGGTGCTTGATCAAATCATATGTGTACAAACGATCAATTGAAGGTGTAAATTAAGACGTCACCACGACGCCCTGCCTTTCATAACCTTGCCGGTGATTGTGACAACATTGTCTTTTTCCATAATGTTCAATTCTACCTGTTCCCCAACATAGACAGGCGATTGGAATTGCAAATGGAATTCAGCTGGAAATTGCATAATTTCTAATTCATTGGCTAAAATGCCCCATACTTTCGCCAAAGATAGCATCCCATGGGCCATTTTTCCCGAAAAGCCGTGAGCCTTGGCATATTCATTGTCAAGATGAATCCGATTATAATCTTCTGACAACTCTGCATAACCTTCGATATCCTTTTCTGTCACTTCAAACTGTATTTTTTTCAATTACACCACCTGCTATTAAATGAGAGATTCCGTTAAAACAGAGATGATTCTGCTGATCAAATATTTCCAATTCCTGAAGAATAAATAGTTTATTATGACGGAATGAATGCTTTGATATTTTAACGGTACCGGTATAAATTTCATCCGCATACATGATTCTGTACAGCCGGCATTCCTGTTTCCTGAGAATGACCGGTTCGGAAAGCTTCCAAGGTAATTTAATGTGGCGGTAGGCAATCATCGCCATCGCCGGTGGCACAGGTATCCCTTTATACCCCTGCTCCAATGCCGCTTCCATATTGCGAAAAATCGGATTTTTCACTCCGGCTAATTCGGTATAACGAAGAACTTCTTCTTTTGTAAAACAAACTGCATAACTCTCCGATTTCAATTCATCACCTCATTTATTTAAGAGGTACTTTGATATAATATGTCCCTGTTCTTCTATGCCAACCATTTGGCCGCTCGGTGGACATAGTTCATTCCTGTTCTCCAATTGCTTCAAACAACATTGCCACCCCTACGCCTCCGCCACTGCCGATAGCAGCAAGGACATATCTAGTCCTTGGATGCCGTTGAACTTCATAAAATAATCTTGTTACTAAAACCGCACCCGATGCACCGTATGGGTGGCCAATCACAAGTGCACCACCATGAACATTTATTTTTTCCAATGGAATCGACAGCTCCTGAGTACAAGCAACAATTTTGGACGCAAACGCTTCATTTATTTCAATAAGATCAATATCATCAATCGTCAAAGCATTTCGTTCAAGCAATTCTTTGATCGCAGGCACCGGAGCAAATCCAGGGTAAAAAGGATGCACACCCGACACCTGGCTGTCGACATAACGAAGCAGAGGTTTATATCCAAGTTTTTCTGCCAGACCAGCTTCCATGACAAGAACTGCACTTGCACCATCATGAATTCCGCAGCTATTTGCCGCTGTTACCGTTCCATTTTTCACAAAAACGGGATTCGCCCGTTTCACTATCTTCTCCATATTACGTTTACGCTGCCATATTTCATCGCATTCCAAGCCGTCTACAGGAAAGATTTCCTCATCATAGATTCCATTGCTGTAAGCATTCCGGCTTCGCGTCCAGCTTAACAAAACATACTCATCCTGCATTTTTCTTGTAATGCCAAACTTCTCAGCTACATATTCCGCAGCCACTCCCATATCCGGATCCCCGATTCTCTCTGGTGAAAACCGGGCACGCTTCGGGAAGGGAGAGGTGCTGACGCTTTCAACTCCTCCTGCCATATAGCACGATCCGGCACCTGCACGAACAAAAAGACAAGCCATGCGAATGGCCTCAAGTCCTGCAGAACACTGACGGTCAATAGTGATTCCGGGCACGGAGAAGGGAAGACCTGCCTCTAAAGCTGATAAACGTGCGATATTGCCTCCAGGACCAACAACATTGCCAAGTATGACGTCATTAATCTTCCCCTTGATTCCCTTGGCTAAAAAAGAAAGAAGCGGCGCCGCTAATTGATGTGCCTGCAGATGACATAAAGCCCCGTTTTCGCGGGCAATCGGAGTTCTTTTCGCTGCAACAATTACCGCATCTCTCATGTTATCATTCTCCTTTCGCACCTACATCCCTTTACCGCGGCAGCTCATCCCTTTCTATCATGGGGTGTTTACAATCATTAATCGAAGTGGCATTCACCAGTCTTTTCTCCAGCAACCTCAGAAGCTCTTCACGGGCGATTTTCCCGCTGGTAGTCATAGGCATTTCTTCTGTAAAATACCATTTGCGCGGCACTTTATATGAAGCCAAATGCGTTTTGCAATACCGCTTTAATTCCAGTTCATATACATCTCCCTGTATAATACCTACCGCAATTTGCCCCCAATAGGGATCGCTTAATCCAACCACAGCCGCTTTTTCCACTTCCGGATGCTTCGTCAAAACAGCTTCGATTTCCTCAGGGAAAAGATTTATACCACCATACAAAATCATATTATTCTCCCGGCCCGCGACATAGAGATAACCTTCCTCGTCGATCCATCCCATATCATTGACCGTCACCCAACCTTGTTCATCTGCAATTGATTTCGCGTATCCACCCGGTTCTGTGATATAACCAATAAATGTCATAGGGCTGCGTACATAGATTTTCCCGATTTCTCCGACACCGGCAATTTCTCCATTATGGCGGCGAATCTGAACCTTCACATTATGAAACGGCCTGCCAACAGAATCCGGCTTTCTTTCATTATTAGAAAATGAAACAAAACTAAGCTCACCCGCACCATAAAACTCAAACAATATCAGGTTTGGAAACATTGAGCGGATTCTATTTCTCGTATGTACCTCTAATTTCGCCCCAGAAGAAATTAATTTCAACGGTTGCTTCACCGATGTGTTTTTTTTAAGAAGCGCCTCAGCCATCGTCGGAACAATATACACTACTGAAACCGGATGATCCCTGATAACTGAAAACATTTTTTCAGGGGAAAATTTGTCCAATACATACACGGTTCCACCGATAAACAAAGTACTCATCGCTCCAAATAACGAATGGGAATGAAAAAGCGGACCGGGAATCAGCACGTGGTCGTTTTCCTTGATGCCAAATTCACGGCGAGTGCACACAAAACTTTCTATCCAAGACAAGTGCGAACGGATAAAAGCCTTTGGCGAACCGGTTGAGCCTGATGTAAATCCAAGATAAAACGGAAGCGAATCGTCTAAATCCGGAAAGTTTTTCTTTGGCGGCATTTCCGCAATTTTTTCTTTGCATTCTTCCCAAATCAATACATTCTGATTAAACCCTATTTCTTTTGAAAAAAGATTTGTTGTAGTAATGATGACATCAGGTTGGGCAAGTTCAATACGTTTTTGCAGTTCTTCTTTCTTCCATTTTAAATCAAGGGGAACTGCCTTCCATCCGGCAGCAGCTGCCCCTGCAAAAACCTGCAAAAACGGAATTCCATTCGGCAAATGGATGCCAACTGTTTTATGATGGGAATCCATTGCCTGAAACCATGTGGCCGTTTTCCGCACCGCTTTATCCCATTCACGGTATGTTAAAACTCCATCTTTCGTTATTAGTGCAGCTTTATTGGGAAAAAGCTTTGCATGCTTTGAATAGGGTGAAGTAATCACACCTTATCCCTCCCTTACTTGTGCTGTAGACGGTTTAACAAAGTTTTGGGCAATAATCGGGTATTTCTGTAATTTGTAAACAAGGATTGAAGCAATCATTGCTTTTATGAAATCTCCCGGAATATAAACAAGACTCAATTTAATCGTTTCAAGTATTGGAAGGTTCATTACAAAAGCCTGCACAGGAATACCTGTTAAATAGACAGAAAAAATGCCAACCGTTAAATTTGTTGCGATAATATGTTTAAATTTCAACGTTTGAATTTTAGAAAAAATAAGGCCGATGTTAAAAGCAGCAATTACATATCCTATTAAATAGCCGCCACTCGGACCGAAAAAGACCCCAATTCCACCGCGTCCACCGGGTAAAAGCGGCATTCCTGCAGCTACGATCAATAAAAAGACAATGATGCTCAACGAACCAAGCCGAGCACCGAGTATACCTCCTGCCAAGATCACACCTAACGTTTGTAAAGTAATTGGTACAGGAGTGAACCCCAATGTAATAGGTGGAACCAATCCCAAAATTCCCATGATTCCCGCAAACAATGCAACATAAGTAATCTCTTTAATTTTCATTCTTACATCCCCTTTAGTAAACCAAAATATAAAATAGGTTGACATAAATTTACCTCGTAATCTACATTTATGTCAACCTATTTTTGGATTAAGTTTACTATTTTAGAGCAAAAATTTTTTTGAGGGAATTTAAGAATTCCTCATCACGTAAAGAGAGCTGAATATTTACTTTCAAATATATAATCCGTAGTAACTTTAGTATTATTGCGACTTACATTTGTATAAATTTTGGAATTATCCATTGAAAATAATTTTTTCTTAACTATCTGTTTTTGGCAATTAAAAAAATGCATGAAATGGCAATTAAATTTATTCGATATATTGAATAATTATTCGTATCTATAATCCCTTGACACGGATCCTCTGCGGGCATGATTTCTTGCAAAGGGGGCAAGCCATAATTATATTTGAACTTTGCAAGGCAAAGTAGCCTATCATGCCGGCCACTCCATGTAAAGCGTCAAATATGCAAAAATTTATGCATAACCTTAATTGCCAAACACTACAAAAATTAATTACCATCAACATCATATACATCTTCATAAGTCATACCTAATTTAATTTTACTATCATCTATTTCTGAGTTAAAAGGTATTGAATAACCTTGTTCCTCTAAGTATTTAACAGTACGATACATAAAAAGAATAACATGTTTATTATTGGAATGACCCAATTCATAACTCACAATAGAACCATCATGCAAATCAATAATGGCACTTAAATAGGCTTTTTTCCGTTCCCATATTTCAGCTCCGTTACATCTGTACACCATTTCATATTGGCTTTTCTGCAGTAAACTCGCGATTTAATCGATTTTCAGCTACGTGTTGAACAGGTGATTTCAAAAGCAATCCAAACCCTGAAACCTGATGAACATCCACTCGTACATAGCGATCGAGCATTCCAATATACGTCCAAAAATATAAGGAGATCATAGACGAGGCACAATGAACACAAAGTATGTCTCGTGTGGGTCAATGCATCGATAACGCTCCAATTGAATCCTTTTGGAGTAAATTCAAATGTGAACAATATCATTTGAATACCTATGATTCATATCAAGCACTGAAACAATCGATTGATGAATATATTTATTTCTATAACAATTTCCGTTATCAGAAAAAATTAAACGGCTTAAGTCCATTAGAATACAGGGCTCAAGCCGCTTAGTAACATTTTTATTTTTTACACTGTCTACTTGACACGGAGCAGTTCATTTTAGACAGCCTATATCTCTTTTTATTCTTTTGGCTCTAAATCTTCAATAGAATCTATATCCATATAGCTTGGTACCACTAATCCAACTTTTGCTCCAACCAAATTTTCGCCTAAATCGATTATATCGTCTTTGTATTGTTCATAAAACGATCTGTGCGTTTCAGGCAACCAAGGAGCAACTGAAGCATCCCCTTCCCCGTTAGCAATTGCTTGGAACATGATAATTGGATCTACTGGTGTGATCGTTACATCATAGCCAAGTTGCTCTAATACAAATTTTACAACATGACTTGATGCTTCTTCCGTTTCCCATGGAGTCGACACCAATTCAAATTTCTCACCGTTAACGGATTGTAAACCTTCCATCCACTCGTTTACTTTCTCTTGGTTTTGTTCTGCCCATTTTTTTGCAGCTTCTTCAAATGTAACTGTTTGGGCATCTAGCATCACTTGCTCCATATCTTCTGGTTCCCAGTAAAAGCGATCCAACATTTCATAAGCAGTTGGGTGTTCTTCTTTTAAGTCTTTTCTAACAATCGTATTAATATTTTCCACTTCACCGAATGTGCCTTTTGGATCTTCTAAATATTTCAAATCATAAGTTGCAAATTTCCAATGAGGATTCCAACCTGTCACAATAATGGGCTCCTCACTTTGAATGGCTTTATCTAACATCGTCAACATGCCAGCAGTTGAACTTTCTGAAACTTTCCATCCTTTTAGATTTTCATATTCATTTAACGCCATTTCTGTTAATTGCATCATTCCAGCACCCGGTTCTATACCCGTTATTGTATAATCGAGGGCTTGACTGATACTTACTTGCTCTTCATTGCTTTTAGTTCCCTGAGATGTGTTGTCGCCACAACCTGCTAATACTAAAGATGCGGCGACTCCAAATGTTGCACCAATCGTTTTCACATATTTCATCTTATCTACCCCTCCAAAATGAATATCATTTCGGTAGGTTGTTCAAATTCTATCCTATACGAAAAGTTTTATAATGCATTGCAACTGAATAAGCACACCAAACTTCAATTTAACGAATATTCAGATATAAAACTTTGTGATATACGTTGTAATGCCTGGTAAAACTTCTCATCAACTTATTTTTGCCCAACCGACCGATAGTGTAAAGTTAACATGATTTATATCTCATTACTAGGCATAGGGTTCCAATCGATTGGATTTCGTACTAATTTACTAAATTTAATTGATTTATTTTATATTTTTTCAAATATACCCATTTATTTAATATTCAACCACATTAGCATTGCATAAATATAGTTAGAATTTTCTGTTAATTAATTTTTGTGAATTTGTGCCAAAAAGACAAAACCTAAAGAAAGGTGGCACTGCCCATTTGGTAAATATATACAGTTAAACCAGAGCGACAACGACAAAAGGGAGATTATGGACTGGCTCGCCCATCAAATTTTCGCAACCAAACATAAGCTGGTTTCCACAGAGCTCTCTTTAACCAACGAGTAATTCGAAGTAGAGATTTCTTACTTTTCATCTCCAATTGAATGAGAACATGTAAGCAATACGTGATAAGGGCTAAGAAAATTTGATTTTGAATAGCTGTTTCACTCATTCCATAAAAGTGCTTAATTTCTACGTGTTGCTTGAGCCATTTGAAAAAGAGTTCAATAGCCCAGCGAGATCGGTAAATATCACTTATCTCTTCTGGTTTTAAATCAAATCGGTTGGTGATGAAACGAAGTAAGTTCCCTTTTGTGTCCATAACTTCTAGTAGACGAAAGACATTTTCAGTACGATTTTGTGTGGTACCAATGTAGACCATTTTATCGGATAGAACGTGACAATCATCAGGAAGTGAAAATGTATAGACTTCACGAATGACTGCGTTTTTCTTCAGTCTTGAAACGAAGAAATAGCCATCATCTGTCATCCGATCAAAACGTTCATAGTCCACATAACCGCGGTCAAACACATACATGGCTTCTTTATCATCCACTAGGACTTCGAGTTGATTTCGGTCATGTTCTTTTGCTGTCGTAATCACTGCTTTTTCAGGATAGACGGTGTCTTTATCCATGAAAACGAGCCGTAAGTGTAGCTTTACACCAGCTTTTGTTTTACGGAATTTTGCCCATTTATAATTGGTCAAATTCAACGGGAGTGTACTTGAATCAATGATTTTCAGTGGCATATTCTTTCCGGTTTTATAATGGTACCGTTGAATTTTCCAAACAAGATCCAAGAACAAATTTGCAAGAATTAGTGGGTTGATCTGATTGTTTTTTCGGGATAGCTGAGAGGCACTTATCGATTCAAATCCGAGTGCTTTTTGAAGATCTTCGTCTACAAGTGCATCACTCATTTCCTCTAAGCTCTTAAATTCGAGCAGCTGGGCTACCAATAAAAGTTTAATATAGGCTTCTGTTGTCAGCTTTTTTGTGTAATAGTCCTGTTTCAATTCTTTGACTTGTTCGCTAAGTTTTTGAATATTTATGGGTGAAACCCATTTACCAAATGATGAAATTAGTGTATTCTTGTCCATAACGTTTATCCTTTACGATTGGATTTGGACAGGAACCACCTGTACTTCCATTGTAAAGGATTTTTTTGTTTCGAAATCAATAAAAAATTGAACATTCTTAGTATTTTGAATCATCAGATTTAATTAGTGCAATGCTAGTGATTCAACCATGCAAAATGAAATGGTGATTTATAATCAAAAATCTCCCAATTAGGAATTAGTTCATTCATTACTTACCTAATTGGGAGAATGACTAAACGGTTTTGGTTACTGTTTATTACGATTTATCATTCGTCTTGCGGTTTCGTTTATTGGCAACATTGTGGTCAAATTCTCTCGCAAGCTCTTCTGCTCTTTTTCTTCTGTTATATTTTTGACTGCCTGAATTAAGATTCATTTTATTTTTCTTTTTCATCCTTTTCACCTCCGTTGTCTTATTTTGTACAACTTTAGGTGAAATTGCGTATGCCACAATTTAGCAACATCATTATTTTGAAATTGTTACTTCAAAAGAATCAAAGATGATTTCTTCATTATCATTGTAAAGTTTCGGTGTAATGATTAGTTCTTTTGTTCCGCTTTGAATGTTTGCAAACGTAAAAGACCCTTTCGCCGCGTGTTTCGTCGTACTGCCTGTCAAATTCGTAATCATTTCGTAAGTATTACCGAACTCGTCTTTCACATCAAAACCAGTCACATACGGCAAATTGTATAGCGCGTAATTGGACGGCATCTGAATCTTGTAATGAAGATTGATTGTATAGCCAGTTATATCAACTGAAGGAACAAAGATTGTAAAACCATTTTTCGAATCTCGATAATTGGCTTTTATTCCTTTCACATCAATCTTTTTTAAGTGAAATTCATAAGCCCAATCACCTTCAAAGTTTTCATTTGTATCATGATTCCAAACACTTCTAGGATTCCAAGTTAGTTTTACAGTGCGTGGCGATCGTCCATTTAATTCAGGTGTCAGCGTAATAACCCCAACATAAGATGTATCTGACCGTTTTTTCGTCCAAGTAACGGAAGAGCCTTCGATTTCTCCATTGATTTTAATAGGCTTATCAAAACTTGGATGTTCACCTAAATCTTTTTCCGCTTCCATTGCAAAGGTAAGCGTTACTGTCGTTCCGTCGTAAATTGCATCAACAATTTCAATTGTAATTCCATTGCTTTCTTGAATGGCACCAATTCCCGTTGCATAGTCTTCAAAATACTGAAATTGCGATGTCTCGCCTTTAAAATATTCGACAATTTGGTTCACTAATGGGATATGGGAAGCGATTGTTGGCGAGTAAAAGACTAAAGTTGAACCAATTCCTCCAGCAAGTAAACAAGATGCAACGATATATTTCATTGAATGGTTCTTTTTTTTCTGCAAAACAAATTGTAATACTTGTTTTTTCTCAAAACGGCTGACTTTTTCAGGCTCAATTTCATCCACATTTAATTGAAGCATTTTCTTTAATTCATCCATTCTTTTCACTCCCATCAGAAAGGATTTTTCCTAACTTTTTCTTCCCTCGATATAATCGATTTTCTACGGCAGATTTTGTAATTCCTAATGCATCTGCTATTTCTCCATTTGTAAGATCTAAGTAATATTTCATTAAAAATAGTTCACGTTCTGACTCAGGCAATAATTGCATTTTTAATAAAATCCTTTCTTTTTGTTCTTTGTTCAAATAAAGCAATTCCCCCGTTTCAAAATTTATTTGTTCATTGGAATGTTCCAATGAAACCACTTCCATCTTTTTCTGTTTTCGATATATGTCGATCGCTTTATATTTTGCAATTGTGCCAATCCATTTTTTTAATTCTTCTTCACTTCCCCTAAACTTGTCACTATTTTGCCAAACAGCTAAAAAAACATCATTTATACATTCATCAACCGCCCAGTTTCCACATGGTTGTTCTAAAATTTGTTTAGCGATGGCCTTTACATAAGGCATATATGTATCAATAACATAAGCAAGTGCTTTTTCATGTCTTAGCTTCAATTTCGAAATCACATCTTTCACTTGCTTCACTCCTTTCACTTATACCAACGAAAAAAGCTGAAAACACTCTCGTAAAAACAAAAAAACATATCCTCTTTCATGAGAGATATGTTTCATTATATAGAAAATGTTTTAACTTGAAGGAGGCTTTGTAATAAAATTCCGAACTGACCTAAAACTTTTGTAATTCTTCAATCCAAGTAATGATTCTCCGCGTACGTTGGATATTGAATGGAGGGTTTTTACTTTTAAAAAATTCCAATACTTCTTCTAATAAAGAAACATAATAAGATTTCTTCATTTTCCAAAACTCAAGCATTTTTGGAGGCAATCCTTTGCAATGGACAACTCCGCCAAACTGATCATGCCATTCATAATCCCCACGAAAAATTGCACGTCTGCCGTCCTGAAATAAAAATTCAACAATTTCATAACGTTCATATCGTTTTCTTTCAAGTTGTCGAACATCACAATCAAATAAAGCATCCATCCATTCTAGACTATGAATGCCGTACCAATAATATCCTGGCATCTTCTCTTGTAGTGGTAAAGGACCAAACCCATAGACAAATTCAACGTCATCCTTATGAATGCCTTTTAATAGTTCGCTAAATCTGAGACTTGAAGATGAAAATATAGGCGTTTCATATCGTGTAGCCAGCTCAACCATCCGATCAAAATTCTCTAACCCAATGGTAATGGGTTTATCAATGAATATGGGTTTCTGAAAGGAGACGATTTTTTCAAACCATTGCAAATGATTTCTTCCGTCAACCGTTATAATCCACCAAGCATCTACTTCTTCATTCAATGTCTGAACATCATCAAATTCTGGTATATGATAGGATAGTAATACATCTTTATATTTTTTGGCTCGGTCCCGACTAATCGGCAAATCTTCAGAATAGCTTTCAATAAAACCACTAAACTCCGCATCGTTTATATAAAAAGGATGATTTTCATCATGTAACATACTCGAAAATATTTCAACATGGGATGTATCATTACCGATTAATCCGATTTTCATAACTTGCCTCCTTAAAGACATAACATTGTCTAGGTCTACCTCTGCCATTTACTTTTTCTAAACCGAAAAACTCAATTAAATTGGAATCTAGCCAATTTGAAATAATGCGATTGGCAGTCCGTTTTGTAACGTTTAAATTAATGGCTACCTCATCTGATGTAAAATAATTTAAATTGTTTTTCAATAAATATTTCTTAATTGTTTCAATTTGCCTCGTTTGAAATTCTTTCTCATGATCTGTTAATTGATAAACGGTCGGTATATTAATAATAATTGGTCCGATGACATTACGTTCTTCATTGACGATAAACGCAATATTCGTTGAATGTTGTTGACATTGCTTTAATGCCACATCTGCATGGAAAACTGAAACAGGGATGGACATACCAAATCCTACCCCTAACATCACCTTTAACTCTTTATATTGATTGATTTCTTTAAAGATATTTAGAACTTTATAGCCTTCCGTTATTCGTTCAAAATCGCCTCGATAAGCAATGAAATGATATTCAGTTTCACTCACGGGAATAATATAGCCATACATATCATCAACAAATCGATAAAGGGCTTTTTCTAACTTATTTTTCACTCGTGCTTTTTTATTTAGCGATTGTACATTTTGCTCTTTAAATTCTATTAGAAATTTTCCGTATATCACTTGATTCTCTCTTTTTCTTCTTTGAGTCGAAGAAAGTAAAATTCGTTCAATGCAAACGATAATATCCTGTTGCGTCGGTTTCAGCCAAACGACTGGAAGATTATATTGTTTAAGGGCATCTTGCACTTTCTTAATTGAAGTAATAATTCCTACATTGGATTTCCCTTCAATTGCTTCAAGATGACGTTGTACTATTTTTTCATATCCCTCTACAATTCCTAAATGTTCAACAATTGTATAATCAATTCCTTCAATTTCACAGATCACGCTTTGTATATATTCTTTAGCTAATCCATCGATGCTAATAAATTGAATTGGATGATCTTTAATTAAGTAAAAAAGAGCTTCAAAAAAACCAGAACCTTTTAAAGGGATGTAATAGGATTCAATGGAATCATTTATATGATCTTTTACTAATAGGTAGGTTGTCCTGCTGGAATACAATATGCAATCGACTTTATTCATTAGCTCTTTTGTAAAAGTAATCGCATCGTAAATTTCATCGGAAAATCGATAGACTACTTCAATATTCGGAAACATTGAAAAACTTTTTTTGATTAGTTTTTCAATCCATGTTGGCCCAATAAAGCCTATTTTGATCATCCCATTCAACCTCCAAATAAAGAATAATCGAATGATTTAATCATAAACCATTCGATTACTATTTTCTTATACTGACTGCTTATTTAGAAAATTTTTTACAAATTCATCATCGTGAAGATGAGGGTACAATTTATAAACTTCATCAATTAATTCCAACTGTCCTTTGCTCAGCACTTCCCGTTCGCTTAAACATTTATTCGAGCGAATTAATCCTTGTCGACGCAATACTTCATTGATACCTGCAATACTTCCTTTAAAATGATTATGCGAATCGAAAAATGCTGCATTTGCATGGGTTATTTCTTGTGCAATCTTCATCCATTTGGAATGAATAACATCTTTTTCCCGTTCTTCTTTAATGCTACGGAATAGTTCCACAGCTTTTGAAGTCCAGACTGCCCAATGACCTAACAATCCGCCAGCGATTCGTTTCTTCCTGATTTCACCATCGACCTCCTCTTCAAATACTGCGAATAAATCATGAATTATTGAATCGTCATTGCCTGTATAAAGGGCAATCTCATTCCAACGGCTTGAGTGTAAGACCGCCCGTGCCACATCTATTGTTAAATACCTGTCGAAAGGAGCGACTTTAATTGCATAGGCATTCGGAATTTCACAAAACTGTTTCCAAAAATCAGTCGTAAATATACGGCCACCAACTGCTGGCTGTAAATAAAATCCTATAATTGGAATAATAGATGCAATTTCCCTTGCTCGTTGCAACAATTCTTCTTCAGTATAATGAAATAGCCCATTATTGCTTAATAATACAAGATCATATCCAATTTCTTTTGCAAATTGTGCTTCTTTTATCGCTTGCTCTATTTCCCCACTGACCCCTGCAATTTTAATAAAATCCGATTTTGCATGAGCAGAAATTTCCTCTATAGCTGTTTTTAATACTTGTTGATAAAACTCGAAAACTTGGTGAATCTCAAACTGTGTCGTATGAACTCCAACCGCTACACCATCTACCCCCGACTCGATATAATATCGTGTCAATAGACGTTGCGATTCTTCATCAAAAGATTTATCATCAAATAATGCTAATGGGTGAGCAGGTATAAATGCGCCATCCATTAATTTTTCTTTTACCACATCTCTTAACATTAAAACTGCCCCTTTCGCTCTTGGAAATGGCTCGGTTTATTGAGAAGCTCACCATTATGTTGAATCCAATCGGCAATTAATTGAATCATTTCTTTTACAGAAACGGATGGATAACCAAAAGTTTGATGTGCTTTCGACGCATTGCTTAATAATGCTGTATCCGCTTCTTCACCAACGATGTTAGCTTCTTTCCCAAAGATTTTGGCAAATTCATTTGCTAACCAACGTACCGATAACAATTCAGGTCCCGTCACATTAAAAATTGTCGGAGGTGTAGAAGCATGTATTAATGACCGAATCGCAAACTCATTGGCATCACCTTGCCAAATGACATTTACATGCCCCATCGTTACATCTATCGGTTGATTATGATAAACCGCTTTTGCAATTTCCACTAACACGCCATAACGAAGATCAATTGCGTAATTTAGCCGAAAAATGGACATCTTCGTTTGATTTTTATGAGAAAAATACGTAAATACTCTTTCTCTTCCTAAAGTCGATTGACCATACTCTCCCACCGGATTAGGTGTAACCGACTCATCACAGCCACCCGTTTTTACTTCTGTTAGCGGATAGACATTCCCTGTAGAAAATACGACGATTCTTGAATCTTTATAATGCTCGGCAACACGACCTGGCAAGTAACTGTTCATCGCCCAAGTAAAATGTTCGTTTCCAACGGTTCCAAATTTATTTCCCGCCATAAAAATGACATTTTCGACCTTAGGTAGTTGCTGAAGCTCTGAATCATTTAATAAATCACAAGCAATTGTTTCAATGCCTTTCGAATTTAGTTTTGTTTCTAAATCTTGATTAGAAAATCTTGAAACACCGATTACTCGCTGATTTGTCCCCGCTTCGTTAATCGCATTTTTTAATAGATAGGCTAGAGTAGGCCCCATTTTCCCTCCAACCCCAAGGATGATAAAATCACCCTTTAACTTTTTCACATCCTCAATTAATGCTTTTGTTGGAGTAGACATAAATTCTTCAAGTTGTTCAACTGTTGCAATCATTGCTTTTCCTCCTAAGATAAGAATATATTTTTGAAGTTATTAAATGCTAAATAAATGAGTAGCAATAACCCAATAATACCGAGTACATTACTTAACAATTTATTTTTCAAGTCCCCCATAATTTCTTTGGAGTTGGCGATTACTAAAATGGCAATTGCGATAAACGGAACTACAAAAATCGTCACACCTTGAGCAAAGGTAATTAAGTTCACAGGGTTTCCGTCAAAAATTAATGCAATAAACGAACCAAACAGCATTACAATAATGATGGCGATTTTCACTTTCATCGATGATAATTGATGCCCTAACCCCAGACCATCAGCCAGTAGCCCGCCTCCAATTGTGGCATTTCCTATTAATGATGAATAGGAAGCACCGAATAAACCGAGTACAAAAATAAACACTGCAAAACTACCAAATGATGGTTTTAAAATACCCGCCATTTCAATAGCATTGTTCACCAAAATTCCTTCAGGCTTTAATACAGTTGCAGCAGTAATCATAATTAAGAACGAAATAAATCCTAATAAGAAAATCCCGAAAATTGCTTCAAATTTGCTCTCTTGAACCTCTTTTCGAGCAACTCCTTTTTCACGAACTAAATACGATTGATAGAGAGCCCCTACGACTGAGAATGAAGTTGCAATTAAACCAATCACTAGCGCCATACTACCTTCAGGGAATCTAGGTACAAATCCGCTAAAAATGTCCACAATAGAAGGTTTTACGATGATTAACGTAATTAAGAAGGCGAGTAACATCAAAGTGACTAAAGCCAACATCAATTTTTCCAGCACTTTATAAAATTGAGATAAAAATAATAAAGCTACGCCAAGTAAAGTACCTACAATAATCCAAATTTTTGAGCTGATGCCAGTAATCGCTTCAACCGCAATCCCCGTTCCAATTGCATTTCCTGCTTGGAATGAAGAACAAACTAAAAACGAACCAATTCCAATAATGCCCCCTGCCCATTTCCCCCATTTTTCTTTCACTAGATTAATAAACGTATCTTTTCCGGCAATCCCAATTCTTGCTGCCATTTCTGTATAACAGGCCATTAAGATGACAGCGACAATGATAGACCACACTAATTCGGTTCCATAAATTGCGCCAATTTTTGAGTTTAATGTGATGGAACCTGGCCCTAATACAAGTGCCGAAGTAATAAGACCAGGACCTAAAATTTTCAAAAATTTCAAAAACCCATTTCCTCCATTTTGATGATTCCCAGAGATTGAAGCATTTACCTCTTTGTCCTTCATCACCATTTCTTCCATCCCCCTTTTATTCAGAATTTTCTTTAATTTAATTTTATTGAAAATCTTAGTCCTCGAACATGACCTAAAATTGTCCTTAAATCAATAGTAGAATTTCTTTGATTTTATAAGCACTTTAATGAATTCAGATGAACAGGCTCGGAGACTTTTGCGGATACCATCAATCGAGTAGGAGGGAGCGATTAACTCCCGTCCTCTCACACCACCGTACGTACGGTTCCGTATACGGCGGTTCAATTAAGATGATTGACGCAAGTCTTTATATAACTTCCGTGAATAGCTGTTCTCTTTATGCCAGTGGTCACTCCACCCTCCAAGAGGTCTTCCACGGGATTCACCGCTTCCTTCCTCAAGTGAGGTACTACGTTTTCTGTGTTCATCATGACTCACTGAATGCCAAGGGCTATTCTCTCTTAATTGTTCGGTCCTTCTCAGTTGTTCTAGACCAACTAATACTATGACCTCTGCTGACTTCTGACGGTTCAGCTACTTATCACTAAGTAGGTTATGAAGCGTACTTCACCTATCCGCCAGACCTCCCCGGGTAAGTACATGCACTTTCACACCATCTATCCGCCTCATTTACTCGATATGACCTTCGACAGAAAGAGCTTTGTTTTGTTTCGCAAACTCACTCAATCATACCTAGCCTTATATGAGGTTCGTGTTCCTCGGACCGGTGTTTTGCCTCCAGCTTCCTTCAGATTCCGCGTCACCACGGACACCCTTGCTCTTGGCTAACCTCTACTTCTGTCTTCGGGGTTCGGGACTTACACCCTATAGTTCATGTACATGCCGGGCGCACGAAAAAAATGCACAACGAGCAAGATACTCATTGTGCATTTACGTAAAACAATTGCATCCATTCAAATCATATTATGTTGTAAGTTAATCATCCATCTTCATTTGTATCATTTCACCTGTTGTCCCATCGATTTTAATATCGATGTCTTGTGTTTGATTTTTATACTCAATAATATATAGATAGCGTGAATCCTGTAATAATTAGTTTTTTAATCATTTCTATACTCTCCTTAATGGCATATTTCGTATTTATATGTTGAACAATTCTGTGATAAACATACAGTTTTGTAATTCTGTTGTTAAATTGTGAAGGCCTTCCTTGAATTCACTATTGCGACTTTTGCTATTTTCTAGGAAATAAACTTTTTTAATAAAATTAAATAGTCTTAAA
Source organism: Ureibacillus sp. FSL W8-0352 (assembly GCF_038004345.1). NCBI lineage: Bacteria > Bacillati > Bacillota > Bacilli > Caryophanales > Caryophanaceae > Ureibacillus > Ureibacillus sp. FSL W8-0352. Next base: position 1,074,975 of record NZ_JBBOQT010000001.1, read on the forward strand.
TTGCAATATTAAATGCAACGCTTTTTGAAATACTTGTTAAACCGTGTTAGATTAAGGATCTAAGCTTTGTTTAGTGTTACTGGGACTATTAAATGGGCAACTTTAGGTAATGTCAAAAAATCTATGAAAACTTAGTTTTGGAGGGATGTGATCTAGCGAAACTAGAGGAAATGCCGCCGCAATCGCTCTTGACAAACACGTCAATGGTTTGATTTCGAACCAACAAGGGCGAAGGGAACAAAAAGAAGGCACACCAAAGAAGCCCTTGCCAATTCCCATTTTAAACCATTGACTGGTTCGGTTTGTCAAGAGTTCGCTTCGCCGATGCTGGTAAGGGCTCTGCTAAACAAAAAGTTAGGCAGTTTGCTCTACTAGCCATTGTTGAGCTAAACCAATCAGTTTTGTCCAACGTGCAGGCATATTCGGCAGTCCTTTTAGCTCTGGAATAACTACAGGCACTTTGCCTTCCAGGGCTGAATGTGGCCGCAAGAAATTAAAATAAGCCACAAACAAAGTCACATAAGAAACGGATCCGTGATCGGATCCAAATCCGTGTGTCGATCTGTAATTGCCCTTAAATGTTCGATTCAGTCTTTCAATAATTTGTTTTAGCGGTCTGTATTCCGTTGAAACCTGGTCTTCGTTGGTTAGTCCAATGACCTGCTTCACATCAAACGTAATACCGTGCTGGGCAAAAAAGTGTTGTGCTAAAAGGTAAATCGGATTGCCATCTACGACAAAGGTGAGGTCTTCCGGGATCTCTTTCATCTTCCATAAGGCCTCATCAATCGCACGAATGGCTGATACCGTATCACGATTTGGAGAAACAGGGTAGGACAGAATAATTTTCTTTACCGCATCAAAAAAGAAAAAAAGATAATGCCAACGACCATTCACCTTAATGTATGTTTCGTCTCCGCAGAATTGATCAGAAAGCTCGTAAGGATAATGATCCACATAAGGTTTGAGAAGAAGTGCTACGCTGTTTTCGTAATTCAATATACTCTGGTGAGAGATGGGTACGCCATGAACATCCTTCATCAGTGCAGCTGTTTTCCGAGCCGATAAGCCATAGTTTACATGGTAGGTTAAAATGAGCCCCAATGTGTGCGGTGACACATGAAGCCTGGACAAATCCACTTTTGGCTTCTTAGGTGAATGTTTGGCTAACGGCTGATAATCAATTTGAAACTGACGGAATATGTATCGAACTTTAAAAGACGGAGGATCCTTTTCGAACTGCTTTTTCTCTTTTTTAGACATTCCTTGCAGTTTCTTTTTGTAATACGGACAGTCATTGTTTTTGCACTTAAATACGAGAAAATCTTTTCTTTCCTTGATCTTCTCGAGTGTTTTCGAACAGTGTGGACATTTTAGTATAGCCTCCTTGGCATATTGATTCTTTTTATTAAACAGACACGCACACACCTTGCATTGATACTGTCCTTTACCTCCGTTATTGGCATAAAGATAATCTGACGGAGCACCACACCTTGGACATTTCATGGATGAAGGTACTTTACCTTTTGAATTGGAACGCCTCTGAACAGGTTTGAGAGGTTTCCCGTTCTTCTCCAAATATTCTTTGAGAAGAATTTGATAATCGAGCTTTTGTAGAGTTTCAATGATTGGCAGCTCATCCACCTGGAGTTTTTGATAAGGCTTATTGACAGGCTTTTCAGTTGGCTTATCAAACATGTTTTTTCCAATCAGAAGGGTAAGTAATGTTCGAATCATTTGATCTTGGTACTTGATATATTCAAGCAAATAGGTTAATAATTGAGGTAACAACTTGTCACTTCCTTTATTAGGGATTTTTGAGTGTGTGGTTACCTCATAAATACCCTAATTTTAAGGGGGTGGCAAGTTTTTTTTATATAAAACTAGTTATATCAACAAAAACGTAAGTTTTTATTAAGTAATTTTTGACAATACGCAACTTTACATGGAGGGGCAGGCATGATAGCCTTGTAGGCACAGTCAGCTCCCTATCAGCTGGCTTCCTGGCTGGGAATCATGCCTGCTGGAGGCTCCATGTCAAGTTGCTAAAGCCGTTATTCAGATTATAAAGAAGCCAAACGGGAAAGTTCTTCCTGGAAACATTCTTCTGGAGTCTTATAACCCAGAATCCTCCGAGGTAGGCTGTTACACCAGTTTTCTGCATAGGTAATGGTCACATCGGATACAGAAGAAATGGCTTTTCCTTTTGGAATAAAACGTCGAATGAGACCGTTATGTCTCTCGTTTGTCCCTCTTTCACTAGAGCAATAGGGATGTGTGAAATAAACGGTTGTCTTCTCATCTTGGACGGATAGGCTTAGCTCCGCAAATTCAGAACCATTATCTGAGGTAATGGTTTTCAAAATTTGATGAAATGAAGAGGCTGGGACAAAACCCCCTCTAAAATGGAAACAGCTCATGAAATTTTGGAATGAAATTTCATGAGCTGTTCTTCATTTTTTCAATAAAAAATAAGGACCTCTTCTGTTAAAATTAAGTTACCACCAAAACTAACAGAAAGAAGGGTCCTTATGTTTAAATATTATAACATGAATCAATTAGTTTTACCTCTAGATTTAGAAATAAAATTACAAGAAAATGATATTGCCTTCCATATTCACCATTTAGTTGAAAGTATTCCAGATGAAGCCTTCCAGCCGTTTCTTCGAAATACAGGTTGTCCTGCTTATCATCCACGCATGATGCTAAAAATTATTTTGTGTGCCTATTCGCAGTCTGTCTTTTCAGGTCGAAAAATTGAAGCGCTATTAAAGGACAGTATACGAATGATGTGGTTGGCACAAGGATATGAACCAAGTTATCGGACGATCAATCGTTTTCGTGTGCATCCGGAAGTAAAAGAATTAATTCGTCAATGTTTTGTCCAATTCCGTTGCCAACTGGTGGAAGAAAAGTTAATCGATCAAGAAGCCATTTTTATCGATGGTACGAAGATTGAAGCGAATGCCAATAAATTTACTTTCGTATGGAAGAAATCCATTGAAAAATACAACCAAAACTTAATTGAAAAGTCCAATCAGTTATACAACGAACTATTAGAAAAAGAAATCATCCCTGAAATGGAGCGGGAAAATGAGGGAGAACTGTCCGTAGAAGAACTCGCTCAAATGGTGCAACAAGTCGATGAAGTCATTAAGGAATATGACCAAAAGATAGAAACATCGCCCGATGCCACAGAACGAAAAGCATTAAGAAGCGAACGAAAATATCCAAAACAAGCGTACAAACAATTAATAGACTTCATTCTACGAAAACAAAAATACCAAAAAGACTTGGACATCTTGGGGGAACGGAACAGTTATTCCAAAACAGATCAAGATGCGACGTTCATGCGAATGAAAGACGACTATATGAAAAACGGTCAATTGAAAGCTGGATACAATGTACAAATCGCAACAGAAGGTCAATACGCACTAGCTTATAGCATCTTTCCAAATCCTACTGATACACGTACATTAATTCCGTTCTTGAATAAGATAGAAAAGGATTATTTTCCGTTACCAAAGTATATTGTCGCAGATGCTGGTTATGGTAGTGAACAAAACTATGAAGACATCCTTTCGAATCGAAAATGTGAGGCACTCATTCCATATACCATGTATGAGAAAGAACAAAAGAAGAAATATAAACAAAATCCATTTCATCCAGACAATTGGATGTACGACGAAGAAAGTGATACCTACATTTGTCCAAATCAGCAGCGAGTAACCTTCCGTTATCGTTCTGTACGTACAGATAAGACTGGTTTCAAACGAGAATTGAAAATCTATGAATGTGAAAACTGTTCAGGATGTCCATTTCGTTCATCATGCACAAAAGCAAAGGAAGGCAATCACCGAAAGGTCATGGTGAATGAAAAATGGGAACAACAAAAAGAATATGTAAGAGCGAAGCTTTCAGAAGAAAAAGCTGGTTCTATTTTCCGTCAACGTAAAATAGACGTAGAACCAGTTTTTGGATTCTTGAAGGCTAATTTGCGTTTCACTCGATTTTCCGTTCGAGGAAAATCGAAAGTGGAAAATGAAATGGGCATTGCCTTAATGGCCGTGAATTTACGAAAATACACGGCCAACAAAGATCAACTAACAAAAAATAATGGGTATAAATGGAAAAAGGAGAATTTGAGCCAACTCAAATTCTCCTTTTTCCTATCTAGAAGCTAGTTTTGTCCCAGCCCCGATGCTTATGATAGAGGTAAACTATAGCGTGAACGGCAAATTGAATTAATTTGGAAGGTGCATTGCATGGAAGATAAAATGTTTTCAAAAGATCCACGTTTTAAAGTAGCGAAAAGAGAAGCATGGATAGGTGTGGGACTCGTAGTTATTAATTTTCTTTGGTGGTTTGGTTTCGCTTATGGTCTTTCGAAAGGTTCACCAACCGAATATACATACATACTTGGATTCCCGGCTTGGTTTTTCTACAGTTGCATTGGCGGCTTAATCATAATGTCCATTCTTATTACATTTGTCGTAAAAGTTTTTTTAAAGAAGTCCCCTTTGATGAAGAGGTTCAATCAGATGAAAAAGCAAATAAAGGGGGATTATGATGAGTTTGGGGATTTTGCTACCGTTATTATTTTTTCTTTTTATCATATTCTTTGTTGGAATGTGGACGAATAAATATGTCAGCCAATCTGATTCGTTTCTCCACGAATATTTTCTTGGTAGCCGTAATATGGGGGATTTATCCTAGCCATGACGATGATGGCAACTTACGGAAGTGCCAGCAGCTTTATCGGCGGTCCGGGCGTAGCATATTCCACCGGCCTCGGTTGGGTTCTTTTATCGATGGCCCAACTTCCTGCAGGCTATTTTGTCCTGATGATTCTTGGAAAAAAATTTGCCATCGTTGCCAGGCAATATCATTCAGTAACTTTAATTGATTTTTTAAAAAGTCGTTATCAAAGTGAACTTGTCGGACTATTGGCTGCACTTAGCATTATTATTTTCCTGTTTTCATCCATGGCAGCACAATGGGTCGGTGGTGCAAGATTGATAGAATCATTGCTCGATATACCGTACTGGTTAGCATTATTGATTTTTGCCCTTTCCGTCATGATTTATGTTGTTGTTGGGGGATTCCGTGCGGTTGCCTTAACAGACACGGTTTTAGGTGCGGTGATGTTTTTTGGAACGTTGATTTTATTAGTGGCGACGATTATTGCAGGTGGTGGAGTAACGAATATTATGCAAAAACTTGTTGCCATTGATCCGGACCTGATTAGTCCGTTTGGTGCGAATGGAGAGTTAAGTCCGTTATATGTGTCTTCCTATTGGATATTGGTTGGTGTCGGGGTCGTTGGCTTGCCACAAATTGTTGTCCGAGCAATGTCGTATAAAAATGCAAAAGCGATGCATCAAGCCATCATCATCAGTACGGTTTTTGTCGGCATGATTATGCTCGGAATGCATTTAATTGGAGTGTTTGCACGTGCCATTAATCCGAATATTGCTGTAGGTGATACGGTGATGCCTACAATTGCGATGGAAGTTTTACCGCCCGTATTAGCCGGTATCGTTCTTGCCGCACCGATGGCAGCCATTATTTCAACGGTGAATGCGCTCCTAATTATGGTCAGCTCTGCAGTTGTTAAAGATATATATTTGAGCTACATCAATCGAGATACGAAAGAACAGAAAATTCGGAAAATCAGTTATACCGTAACGGCTGTACTGGGAGTTATCGTTTTCTTTATGGCATTATCACCACCGGACTTTCTTATTTGGCTGAACTTATTTTCCTTTGGGGGATTGGAGGCAGCGTTTATTTGGCCGGTGATTTTAGGGCTATATTGGAAAAAAGGCAATCGCTACGGTGCCATTTGGTCCATGATTGTCGGCGTTAGTTCTTATATTTTATTTCATACGTATTACCCGAACGCATTCGGTATGCATACAGTTGTCATGCCGGTCGTACTGTCACTAATCACCTTTGTTGTTGCCAGTAAAAAAATTGTGTACAAGCCATTAAAGCAGGTTGATTAGACACAGCAGATAAAAAAGTTCACCAAACGAAAAACCCGAGAATGTTAATGTTTTACATTCACGGGTTTTCCGGTTTTGGCATCGAAGGACAGGACCTTGAAACTTCACTTCATTAAAAAAAGATTATTAGGACCCTGATAGATATCGCATTACTACGGTACAAAATATTATACTTTGAGCGCTCGGATTATAAAAAATCGGCTTTTTAGTGCTAAAAATTATATCCACCCATTTTCACGTGCTTTTTCAATTGCTTGCTGTCTTGATTCGACTTCAAGCTTTTGAATGGCGGAAGAAAAATAGTTTCTAACGGTTCCATTTGTTAGAAATAGCGTTTTACCAATGTCATGCGTCGTCTTTCCTTCCTTAGCCATTCTTAATACTTCAATTTCACGATCGGTTAAAGGGTTTTCTTGTTTTATAAAAAGGGTCGCAGCTAAGTCTGTACTGATTACACGTTCGCCATTCATTACTTTCCGAATAGCTTCGATTAAATAATCAATCGGTTCATCTTTTAACAAATAGCCTTCCACTTTTGCATCCATCGCCTTTTGTAAATAGCCTGGGCGCGCAAAAGTTGTTACAATAATAATTTTGCATGTGCTTCCCGCATGTCTAAGTTTTTCAGCTAATTCAAGACCCGTTATTGATGGAATTTCAATATCAAGTAAACAGACGTCTGGTTCATATCTCTGAATTGCCTCCCAAGCTGCTTTCCCATCGGATACTTCTGCTAGGACTTCAATGTCATTTTCCAATTTTAATAAAGAAGTGAGTGCACCACGAAGCATTTTCTGATCTTCTGCAATGATCACTCGTATCATATGGCATTTCCTCCTTCATTTGTATGAACCGGAACTTTTAAAGTGATGGAAACACCTTTATTCAAAGAACCATTCACTTCAGCCGTACCGTTCAGCTTTTCCATTCGTTCTTGTATCGACCGGATGCCATTCCCATATCCCTTTTTTAAATCACCGTTTCCATCATCCAATATTTGAATATGATACATTTTATCTTGATAATATTTTGTAATCATACAATGCTTTGCTTGACTATGTTTTATTATATTTGTAATTGATTCCCGTAGAGAAAGTGCCAGCATCGTTTCCGTGACACTTGATAATAAAGGAAGTTTTTCTTTCTCCACAATCGTTAATTCGATCCCGACTGTTTGTAAAATCTTTTTTGATTCTTCAATCTCCTTCTCCAGTGAAACAAAATTCATATCTGTCACCAGTTCTCTTATTTGTTTTAGCGCAAATCGAGAAGAGTTCAGAATATCTTTCATCTCTTCCTTCGCTTGTTTTGCATCTGTTTCTACTAATTTTATCGTCAGTTCGCTTTTAAGCTTAATCATTGTTAATGTTTGACCAAGTGTATCATGAAGGTCTCTGGCAATCCGATGCCTTTCCTCTTCTTGTATATAACGTTCCAGCTGAGCATTTGCTGTATCGAGCTTTCCTTGAAGAGCCTTTGCCTTTTCCTTTGTATAAACGACAAATGGAATAAATAGTTGGACAATCATAAAAGGAAGTAACATCGAGTTGGCAAAAAGGAAGGGATGTCCATCAGTCAGCCAATTAAATAAGCAATACACCATGACAATTCCAACCATCCCTATACCAATATAGATTTTGCGTTTTGCCCTTCCTAACAGATCGGCATAAATAAATCCATATAAAAGCAGCCACTTTTGTAGGAAAACTTCTAAAATGACAAGACTACCGAACCCGGAAAAACAACCTACAAGCAAACGCCAATCTCGATACCATAAACAAACATAGTGAGATAATAACACAATGGAGATGAGCAAAAGCTTTCCCGAAAGACCAAGGCTGCTTTCTGTTTTTATAACTTTATAGATTAAGAAAACAATTGCAACTATATCAATAAGTAGATATTTTTCTACTTGATCAATAGGGTATAGCTTTTTAAAAGTCATGCAAAACACCTCTTCTCGTTCGCACTGAAAAAGTCCATTTTTATAAAAGATAACCATCATATACAATTTTTGTGGTTCACCAAATGAAGTTATTGTAGATATCTGATAAAATCTATTTGGATGCTAATCCTTTTTTGTCTTTCGGGGGTTTTTGATTGTCTGTAAACCTGTGTAGTTTTCCCATCCCTTACTAAATGTAGGGTTTCCTCTATCTCTGCTATAATTACTGCCGAATAAAACTTACTATAATTTTTCTTGTTGTTTCCATGGGCCCTAGTTTAAATTTTTGCAACCACAAGGAAGCAAATCCAATTTGGAAAGACGTAATAAGGAACCATATTAAAACAATCGTTACTGAGTCAACTTTATTTCCTAATCCAAATCCCCATCCGTAAAATAGAATCGAACAAATTAAATTTTGCATCACATAACAGCTTAATGACATTCTTCCGACCTTTTCGAGTTTATTCCATAACCAAAACTGTGCTGTTCTTTCAAAGACTTTTGAAATGAGTGCTAAATATCCTAAAGACAAGATAGGAGCAAATAAATAACGAATTGGAAAATCAAACACACCACCTGGAACAAAATAAAGTAAATTCAATGGCAATCCTATATAAAAACCGAGTTTAAATAATTTCTCCCGTTTTTTCTTCCCTTGGTCATCTGGCGCAAAGAAACCTGCTCTCATTAGCCGTACGCCTAATAAGAAAAGAAAAATATTCATAGGAATCACAAATAAAACCTCAATTCTAAGCAAAATAAAATTCATGAACCGATATTGTATCTGCTCGAACCAGCTTCCATCTTTATAAAGTGACACGATACCACTCATTTCACCTAATGATATATTCGCAGATGAACCAAAATAAACCCCGATGATTAAAAGAGATAGCATGATTGTTGCATGAAAACCGCCAATCATTTTCATCGCTTTCGAAATTACCCGGTCTCCTCGTTTTACAATCCATGCAACAATAATCGCAGCAATACCATAACTCATTAAAATATCGTATTCCATCACCAATATAAAATGGATGAAGCCTTCTGTTATTAAAATTATAGAAGTCCAAATATACAACCCTGGCCAAGCTGTGTTATTTTTTAATGATTGCCGGTATTTTAATTCAAGTCCTACACCAAACATTATCGTTAATAAACCGAGCATTTTTCCATTCACGAAAAATAATACTAAAATTCTAATAAAATCTTGAAAGGAAGTCCACCAATAGTGATCAAATGTAAATATATAGGACAAATCCCCTAAGTGAGCAAAAATCCAAATATTTGTTCCAAGTGTACCAAGCACTGCAAAACCTCTCAGTATATCTAGTAAGCGAATTCTTTTTTCTGACATATGTCCGTTCAGTCCCCTTTCGTCATAAGTTGCTTTTATTATAGATGCGAAAGGAAAGTAGCGGTATTCACAGGAATCAGGACTGTTTTAATGACATGTGTCATATTGCAAATCGAGTAGGAGGGAGTGATTAGCTCCCGTCCTCTCACACCACCGTACGTACGGTTCCGTATACGGCGGTTCAATTAAGATGATTGACGCAAGTTTTCATAACTTCCGTGAATAGCTTGTCTTCTTATGCCAGTGGTCACTCCACCCTCCAAGAGGTCTCCCACGGGATTCACCGCTTCCTTCCTCAAGTGAGGTACTACGTTTTCTGTGTTCATCATGACTCACTGAATGCCAAGGGCTATTCTCTCTTAATTGTTCGGTCCTTCTTAGTAGTTCTAAACCAACTAATACTATGACCTCTGCTGACTTCTGACGGTTCAGCTACTTATCACTAAGTAGGTTATGAAGCGTACTTCACATATCCGCCAGACCTCCCCGGGTAAGAATGTAATCTTTCCTTCCATCTATCTGCTTCATTTACTCTGTACCACCTTTGGCAGAAAGGACTTTGTTTTGTTTAGCAAACTCATCCAATGATACCTAGCCTTATATGAAGTTCGTGTTCCTCAGACCGAAAGTTTGCCGCTCGCTTCCTTCAGATTCCGCGTCACCACGGACACCCTTGCTCTTGGCTAACCTCTACTTCTGTCTTCGGGGTTCGGGACTTACACCCTATAGTTCATGTACATGCCGGGCGCACGTAAAAAAACAGAAAAAAGCACCGCCAACAACATTAGCGGTGCCTGTAAGGAAAATCTACATCTTGCTTAATGTTTCCATTATCAATAATTGTTCCCATTTTCCTGGAGAGTATGTAATAAAGGGAGAAACAGATAGTCCACTTACTCGGTTAATCTATATTGACTACTTTGATTAACCGAAAGCGAAAAATTAAGGAAATAATGTATCCAATAAAGGCTAACAATAAAGTGAAATTGTTAAAGCTAAAATTGATTGATACAAGTGTTAAAATAATTATTCCTATAAGTAGATACAACATTTTATTCATATTTCTATAAAGGTTCATTTACAGTAAGAAGCCTTGGAGTTGATCAATTTAGAATTACTTGTAATGTTAATTTTAGTTATGACGTAAAAAATTGTAAATTATCAAGATCCCCCTAGTGCTAGTGCTGAAGTATGGCTAGGTTGGACAGGTGAAATTACGAATAAAACAGTTCAAAAGATTGATTCTACAGCAGCGGATGCAATAGCAGACGCTAATTATAAATATATTAAACTCGTAGGAAACGTTGCAGGTCATATTGAATTGCGATTTACCGCAACAGGAAATTATTATATGCATGATACTTATATAGGTACTTCTCGTTATTGACTAATAAGTTTCATCGGATAAACCGCTATTCTAACAGCTCATGGAATTTTGTAGTGAACAAGATTTCATGAGCTTAAACGCTGGATTCTATACTACTAAATATGGTGATGTTATCAGAACATACAAGAGTTCAACAAATCTTTAAAAAGTAACCGCCTAATTAAAACTTTTAGATGTTTTGTAATCATTAAATCAACATCAAAAGGTACTTTTTCAACGAGTGGTTCAAGTGCTAAAACACATGTTAAGTAAAACCCAAAAAATGATTTTTTCTAATCTATTTCCATGAAAAAGAAAAAAGCCCGAAACCTCTTTAAATATCAAGGATTTCGAGCATATGATTAGTTGATTAAACTTATTCGTTATTGTACAAGTAGCGTCCTAGAAGGGATTTATACCTAGAAAAAACATTGTGAGAAAAAGAAAGCCATACCCGCTAGAAACGATTCCAAGATAGCTTCTCAAACAATTCCGAAATTAATCGAATTGATCGCATTTATAAATACTCTTATTTCAATACATACTCCGCAAGCACACGCTGCACATTGTATATATTCGTCGATCTATTGAACGTCTTTTGAATCGGTAACTCACTACCGGACACCCAAATTTTTAACTCCGCATCTAAATCGAATGTGCCAGCGTTTTCCACTGAAAAATGCAATATGCTTCTGTACGGAATAGAATGATATTCAACTTTCTTCCCCGTCATCCCCTGCTTATCTATCAGTATCAATCGTTTATTAGTAAAAACAAACATATCTCTAATGACTTTATAAGCGTGCTCTACACTTTCCGAAGGTATTAAGATTTCTTTCAATTCTTCATTTATTTTTTCAACACTGACTTCGCTAGCATTTCCCATTAAACCGTCGAATAACCCCATTACATAACACCCCTTTGGTATTGTTATTAAATTTTAATATACCATAATTTGTATAAACTTGAAAACAATTCAATAATATTGTCCTAAGGCTTGAAAAATATTTGCAAATTTTTACCCCTAAATATAAAAAAGTTGCTAGCAAGTTCTGACTGTCAGATGAGCCCGTTTGAGCAGGCCGGCTTGGGGGTTTTGAACGCAAAAAAAGAGCAACCAACTTTATTCGTTGATTGCTTATCTTTTTATGCTTTCTATTAATTTTATTGCTACATCAAATGGCCTGTTTCCACTAAGCCAATTTCTGACGATTCAACATCGTTAAGTATATGCTTCTATGATGAACACAATGAACACTTATAGTAACTTAATATCTAGAGCGGTTCAAGAGCTGCATCTCAATTTGATAAATTTTTAAAGAGAATGTTTGAAAATGGAACATTTTGGAGCATTTTTATTTCATGCAAAATTGTGAATAAAAATAAAAAAACCTTACAACCATTGAGGAAGTAAGGTTTCATAATAGCGTCCCAGGAGGACATATAATAAAACCGTCGAAACCTTGATATTACAGTCATTTTAAATCGTATTGTGTAATATTTGTGTAATATATAATTTTAACTAACGCCACTCAAAACGAGTGGCAATTTTATTTTACCAATACAGCCACTCTGGGCCACGTAGATTATTACCGTTAACAAACTCCACATCTTGGCCAATTAAATCTGCGGCCAAATCTTCATAGTATTTGTCCAGTAAATTACGCAATGTGTTGTTAAAGTATCCAGTGATAGATTTTACACGACCATTTTTAACCGCTCTAAACGTGTATTTTAGGGCTTCAATGGCTATGTCGATGTCTGGCTTATTAATTTGTTTGGATACTTGTGCCAAAAAAATGCCATAGAATTTAGAAGCTAGCTTATTGTCTTTAACAAAATAGCTTACAAACTGTTTTAATCTTTGGTATGGTGTTTGCTCTTTAGTTGTCAACAATTTGTCCACAGATTCAGACGGCTGCGCAGCATACGTATCTTTAGAATTATTTAATAGATTAAAAGAGTTTAATGGTTGTTTTTCAAAATTTTGTTCAGAAATGTTGTCTTTATTAGTGTTTTCAGCATTTGATTGCTCGGACATTTTCGCTGGGACATTATGCGGTAAAATAATATAGATGTTTGCTCCTTGGCCACCTTTTCCGCGAGTATAATTTACTTTTTTAATAATGCCCAATGATTCTAATTTTTTGATTGCACGATAAACAGTTTTCGTGCTAATTCCAAGACTATCTGCAATCGTTTCCGCTTTTAAATGAGAAGCACCAGGGTACTGTAACGAATGTGAAGCAAGTTTGAAAACGATGGCACGTTCTGATTTAGTTAGAACATAGTAATGTGCTTGAATATGTTTTTCAACGTGCTGATCCATTTCTTCTACTGATGTAAATGTTGTGTATTGTGCTAAGTATTCAAATGCCATCGTTCTCACCTCGCTTTCCCACTTCACTCATTGATTAATTCATTAAATCTTCTACAATTTCTTTTACTTCATCAGTTTGCTCTTTAACTTTCTTTGGATATCTAAAAACATCAACGTAATGCCGAATAGCCTCGAATTCACCTTTCACATACTTCGGAAGTTTTTCATCGTACAAATTACTTGTAAAATAGTCATATTTTCCACGACTATTTAATTTAAAAACTGTGATGTCTGCTTGAATTAAACCGTCTTGTTCAAAAATGTGATAGTAAATTTTCCATTTACCGTTATCGCTAATCCAAGAAGTTTTTTCGATTGTTTTAAGCATTATTAATCAACCACCTTCAAAATTTACTTAATCGAAATGAGCTTTCAAAAAAAATTTCTTTTAAGTAAATTTTCTTTTAAGTAAATCATAATTTCTTTTAAGTAAATTGTCAACAAATATTTCTTTTAAGTAAAATATGTATTATTATTTAATTAGAAATTTATTCATTATTTACTTTTTCCACAGTGTTTTTTAGAAAGTAGGTGACGTATGGTTAAATTAGTTTCAAATTTAGGAAATTTATTAAAACAAAGAGGATGGGACCAAAAAAGGCTTGTGGAAGAAACGGGTCTAAATCCTCGTACAATCAGTGAATTGGTAAATAATAAAACTATACGAATTAATAAAAATGCATTAGAGAAAATTGCAGAAGCTTTGGATATAAAAGATATCAATTTGATTATCCAGTTTGAAGATGACAATAATGAAGAAAAATAAAAAGCCAAGTAGAAAATTAATCTACTCGGCTTTTTTATATTACTTTTCACACGCCCAACCATCGCCGTCACGATCAAACTTTTTCTGATAAGCTGGATGGTCTGACGCTACACCATTTGGATAAACTTCTCTTAATTCAGTGCAATTTTTAAAATCTGTTTTTATATTTTCGTTAGTGGAATTGTTACTGTTTGAATTATTATTATTTGTAGATTTATCATCTAAATCATCGCCAGTAGTCGTTCCATCTGTACCGTATCGCCACAATCCACGATTATTTTCACGTGCTTCTCTTGCGAATTTGACAAAAAATTCGCTGTACGTTACATCAGGAGCATATGTTGCGGGTTGTGCATATCCGTTCAACACTAAATCTGCATTAAACATTTTTGTACGAATTTCATTTTCATCCATTACATCAGTTGGAACTTCCATCCATACTAATCGCAATAAACGGCCATAACGATCCGTTTCAGATACGTCTTTTTGCAAATATACAGTTTTACCTTCCAATTTAGATGTTGTATAATTGCTAGCTTCCTTTCCAAATACTTCAGTTCTCGTTGTTGATTCAGGCGTATTAACGCCGATTAAACGAACTTTACTACCATTAACCAACTCAAATGTATCCCCATCCACAACTCGTGATACTGTAGCAGCTTCAAGTCCTAATTTTTTTGCAATTTCCGCTTTGTCATAAGTTGTATTATTTTGAACCGCATTCATTGCACGATACATAAACACTGCATAGTGCGCACGAGTTAATGAATTGTTCGGTTTAAATGTACCGTCTTCATATCCTGTTGTTACTCCATTGGCATATAACGCTTTGACAAATTCTTCGTACTTTGTATTTTTAACATCATTAAATACAAAATCTGTATTAGGTTCAAGGTTAAATGCTACTGATAAAATTTTAGCCATCTCGCCACGGGTTAAAGGTTTTGATGGATTGATGTTTCCGTTTTTATCCGTATCCAACAATCCAGCTTCCATTAACAATTTAATTTCTTGATAGTATGGATTTTTTGTCGTTAAGTCTTTTGGCTGAACAAACTCTCTTACTTTTTCAAGTTCAATTCCATTAGCTTTCATAGCACGAACAATTAAAACAGCAGCATGTTGCCGACTAATTGTTTGATTCGGCTTAAACGTACCGTCAGAATAACCATTAATGATATTTTTATCTTGCATTTCTGTGATAATTTGATAGTACTGATAGCTTGCTGGAATGTCAGTAAATTGTTTCTGAGCATCTGTAGGAATAGGCGCTACTAATGCAGGTGTAGCTATAGCTAATGCTAGTGTAGAAATAAATAATTTTTTCATAAACTACCTCCAAAATACCACAATTATATTTTGGATAATTATAACAAAATAGGTTTGATTTATCTATTCTACAATGTACGATATGGCAAATTAAGTAGTCTTTTAGCTTCTTCATTTACCCAATTCCGCAGAGCAATATTTGAGTACTTTAACTCGAACTTTATTCCTCGTTCCAGAACAATATACTCGGTGAATGATTCATCCAAACGATTTTCTGAATCAATTTTTACTCCATTTCTATATAATTGGTCCTTTTTATTACTTAATAATTATTTGACCATTAACCCCTCAAATTTTGTTTTTGGCTAATAAACTCGATAGAAAAGTGCAATACAAATTGGAAGATTATTTCTATAATTACAATAAAAAGGGGGTGGGAATTTGAAAGTGCGGGTGCTTTTGAAGAGTGGGGCCATAATTGTAGTGAATTTGGGAATAGTACCTATGCATATTCAAATGGATAACCAAATGATGTTTGATTACATGCTAGATATTTTTGAAGAGAAAGGAATACGCGTAAAAGAAATTGCAGCAATTTTTCCAGATGATTACGAATTTGAAATGATTAATTAAGTTATTCAAATAACAGAATCCGCCCTCCTATTGTGGAAGGCGGTTTTATGATATTCAATAAATAATTCATCTAATACTTATTATATTCATCAAGCAGTTCTATTCAAGTAAATAATTGCATAGCTAATTAACTGTGAATCTGTGTAGCTTTTAATACGTTCTTCCGTGTGATATGCAGCATTGAATACTCCTTGCTTGCACGCTTTTCGGATAAGCTCCCTTGCTTCATTACGAGCTGTGTCTGTTAGCATGAATTTTTCCTCATTCTTTTGTTCACTAATTGTTGAAGTTGAATTTAATGATTTACCAACATATTCTGCTAAACACTTAGCAATCGCACGACATATTTTTTCGAAATCCCTACGATAGATCGCTACGTCCACAGTGCTATTGACAAAGCATACCTCGATGAGAATGGCAGGTTTGTTTGTATTGCGTAAAAAAGCTAATTCTTTACGCTCTTTCGCCCCTCGATTGATTAGACCTGATATGTCTGATATTGCTTTACTAACTTTTGCTGCAAGGTCTTTTTGGTCGTAATAAAGCACTTCAACACCTAGCCCTTTGTCTGTTCGGGTTGCCGAGTTGAAGTGTACGGATACATCAAGTTTTCGGTTGGTTTTATTATGCTGTGTCACTAAATAATTGAGATTTTGTTGTTGATTTTTAGAAGTATTATCTTCCACATGGTTTACTGTGATTCCATTACTTCTTAAGATTTCGACCACTCGATTAACCACTTTTCGTGCTTCGGTCACTTCATCGATTAAATCACGTGCACCTGTACCAGGCAACCAGTGTCCAGGACTGATTGTAATCATAATTCACCACCCCCATCACCTGTTTTATCTTTAACGATTTTTAATAAACTTTGCACAAACGTAGGTATCGGCGCACCCATTTTCACGCCATTTTCGGTAATGGAAATAAACTCGATAGCAATATAAGCAAATGCCGCTCCATCACCGATATAACCGCCAAAAATATCGAACTCTGTGTAATATCCTGCTAGATATTCAAGTGCATAAATTAAGCTAATCAAAATTAAAATATAGAGTTTTTTAATAAAACCTACCCACCCAATACGACTGTTCAACTCTTTATTGATACCTGCAGCGATTAATCCTGTGATGTAATCTGCTAACATAAACAAAATAAGGATGGACACCGCCACCCCGACTAAGCCAAACATATAAGATACAATAGATCCAATAATTCCACTTATTAATGCAACTTTTTGTTCAATGTTCATGTTAATTGTGCCCTCCTATTTTGCCCAATAAGAAAAGCACCCTCGGGTGAGAGTGCTTATATTTCAGAAAAAGAAGTTACTTTTACACTGAAATAACCATATTTTTGTTTAATTAAATTAGTTACTTCATTTACAAATTCTCTTTCTTTTTCTAAATCAGTTTCAAAATCTTCGTAATCATATTCTTCGAAATACATAATTTCTATATCACTTTCAATCCTCGAATTTCTTGTTCTATTAAAAAGATACTTAACTGCAACTTCCATTATTACCCCTCCTTTCGCCTACTCGATTCGACAAAAGGAAGTATTTTCCTTCTAATCTTGACATAAAAAATAAGGCCACATTACTGCGCGTTTTCTTCATCTAATATTTGATTCACTACTTCTCTTAAATTAAACAAATTCGGAACTTGATTACGAGTATATTTGCCTTCTCTTACGTTTCTAGCCCATATTCTCGCAAGTGCTGATTCTTTACTATAAAGCATTAATTATACCCTCCTTGAAGCATTGCTAGTGTTGTTGTTAATTCTAAAATTGCTTGTTCTTGTTCTGCAATTTTATTTCTTAAAATTTCAATTTCGCTTTTTGGTATATCTTCAAAAATTGGTTCTTTTGTTTCTACATTTACAGCTACAACATGTTTTCCTTCTGGAATCTCAAGTTCTAAATACGGTATTCCAACAGGAACTCTATAAGAACCGGTGATTTGTTGAATAATAGAACCTTCGTTGTCATAGATAATTAATGTTTTCATATATTTCACTCCTTTTAAAGGGTTTATCCAAATGCTAGCCATTGGTATGTCCCACCATCGGTTGGTAATCTAAAACCTGTATTATTCACGAATAGACTTATTTCGTTTCTGCTATCATTCATGTAAATTTGTTTAACATAAGTAGCTGTATTATTATGCCCACCCCAACGACCTATATTAACATATTCAGGAGTTAAGTATGAATAAACTGTAAAACGGGATGAAGTCGATTGTAAAAATATTAATCTTGGTTTAAAATTCAAACTATTTACCTCTATTACATTTTGGTTATAGTAATCGATTGCATACGGACCATAAAAAAGTTTATAAATTTTAGATGACGAAGTTATTGTACCACTAGCATACTTTACTCCACCCATACTTTCTGGAGTAGCTGTACCTATTACACCAAAGATATTCTTTCCTTGTATTATATTTGCTGGAATTAAATCAGAATCTCCTTCAACAGCGAACGAATCATAATAACCAGCTGCGTAGGTTTTATTACTTGTACCAGGTCTAACAGTTCCGATTGACCCTCGGTTCGGCATGGTACCGGCTTTACCAGCAATCATCGTACCCGTTAAAACTTTTGATGCATCAAATTCAACTTTTTTTACAACACCTTGCCCGTTATGGTAACCTTGTGGGATTATGATATCTGATTGTCCAGGAGTAATCGTCACCGCACCATTATTCTTCATGGTACCAATTAAATCGCCCGCATCCGACACTGCTGTTTTACCTTCGAGCAAGTCCGCCTCGGTCGCTGTTCCACCCCCTCCCTCACCCTGTAAGATAAAATTTCCAGCGCTGTACCTTAATGAATAGATACCGTTAGCGTTTAATATTTTTACATCTCCACCATTAGCTTTTTTGATTGGGATAGCACCTAAACCATTCACGTTAATATAAGTCGGCTCCGGTAGGCTGTCTGCGTTGATTTTAACGACTAAACCCATACCTTCTTTGTATTCGTTTGGTGCTGGACTTAAGGTAACCGAATAAACATTACCGACATTTGTAGACTCTGCATAACCAGGGTGTGCTACATAGTCAGCTGTGTGTCTATCGATTTGATTTTGTAGATTTGCCGCAATATTCGTATCTAGCAAATCTTTAATAGATTCGAGCCATGCTTCAAAATCACTTTGTTCTAAATTCATCCATTGGTCAAATTCTGCTCGCTTGGCATCCGACCATGTTTCAAAATCATTTTCATAATGTTCTTTTTGTTGAGATATCCATGATTGGTATTGGTTAAATAATGTTGTCGTATCTACTTGGTCAACAGTACCGTGTACGATACCACATAGCTCATTGTTTAGTCTTAAATCAGTTATGTTCGCTTGAGTTATTTGAGTGGCACCGTTATTAATGAATACGTCTGCCAATGCTAATTCGTATGCATCTGCATCACGTTGTAGTGCTGGTGGAGCCGGATTGCTTGAAAATGTGCCTTTTTTTATGGCTATCTCAATTTGTCGAGATTGATGGTTTAATCGCATTACCACACGGTCAATTCGCTTTAATACACCATCTGCTATGTCGTGTTGCAACACATAATCACTGTCATTATTAATGTAGTAACCGTTAATCCAGCCTTTTCCTGGTTTTACTATGGTTGTCATATTGATACCTTCAATAACTTGTAATCCCGTGGCTGGATTAGGAAATACGCCGTTTGCAATGAAACTAGCAAAGTATTCTGCGAAAAATGCAGCGTTGTATCTCCTATCTCCATTGACCGAGTTGAAAAAACCGCTTCTTATGGTCATCGTTTCGCTCCTCTCTTTATTTTTTGTAAAAAGTTTGGAATAGCAGTACCAAACTCTAATTCCAATGAATAGCCGCTTTTATTCCATATTTCTGTTGCTTTAACCACTCTCGAATGTGTAACAATTCCTAACTCATCATTTCGATTCGTGATTTTATCGCCAATAAAAAAATCAACACCGTACACATTTTGTGAGTCGACATTGATTTTACTTTCAAAACTTCTTACCCTTGGATATTCAGATAAATTTGTAAAAGCTGTATATGTCAAAACGTTAGTGTATTCTTCATCCGTCAATGTTATTTCATTTCCATTTTCATCTGTATAAGTCTTACTTAAACTTGTACCATCCACAAACAATTCTCGACGATTAAAACCGCTGTTCGAATTGTTTACTGTTAGTGTTTTTTCAGCACCTTCGATAATTGCTGTATTTTTAAAGTCCGCTTTTTCATCTGTATATGACTGTTTGTCTACGTTGTCAAATGACTTCGCAAAAATCACTTGTGGAAGAATTGTCTGTTCGGCACTTCTATCTTCACCCTGAAAAACGCTAAATACATATTTCTTTAATTCATGATTTAATAGTATTTCAAATGAAACTTCATATTTTTTGCATATTTCCCATAAAGCTTGATCTAAAGGATAATTAACAAATGTTTCATCTGCATTTATGTTAATGCCGGTATCTACACCCAACACTAAATTTGGGATAATCCTATTTGGATTTGAAGGAGTAATGCAATTATATTTAACAAATTGCTGCATTACATATTCAATATTTCCTTTGAACCGCATTTGACCGTCCACAATACGCCAATTTGTCATCACCGATAAGGAACGAGCTTCAACGTGAATTGATGTTTTTGTTTCATCTGTATATTCAGCTAATTCTACATAATAACCACGATGGATATCGTTTGATTTTACAATGATTCGATCTTCATCAGCTAATAATAAACCAGCAATTTTTTCGTTACCTTCCACATCAATGATTAGTGGACTATGGTCATAGTATTGAGTTATGCATTGAATTTGTTCATAAATATCAATAACACCAAGCTTATTGAAGTGAAGGTCGTACACATATAATTCAATTTCCTTTTGCATACGTTATACCCCCACAAATTTGTTAGTGAAATTCATTGATACTTCTAAGTTGTCCAATCCGCTCTCTGCATCATAACGGAATAAATTATCTCCTGGCTCTAACTGCAACCATGTGGAATATAAATCGAACGCATTGAAAATATTTGTTCGTATATTGTTCCGAATAAGTGTTACCGACTTTTTACCACGATTTGTATTGACTTCAATTACATCTCCACCTTGCATTTCAAAATTAATTTGCATTTCGTCGTAAGTGTTAATATTTATTAACTTTGGTTTACTTACACTAGCAATCGCTTTAAAACGAACAATCATACCTGTGTCACTATCGCCACTGTTATAGACATTAGCAATCAATGAAGGTGAACGATAACCCATTTCAATACCGCCTTCTACAATTTCAAGTGGAAATTCGAATGCACCAATCCATAAAGCAATATCAACACTCTGTCCATTCGCTTCATAAATGTTCGGATCATTACAACTAAATAGTGCAATAACTTTTTGCCAACTTTTGTTACAATTTTCGAAACCTTCCGGCATGTCAGGAACGGCTTCTAAGTTCAGATTGATGTAGTATGACGAACCGCCTTTTGTACTGAATTCCATTTTCATAGGATTATACTTTGGATTAAGTACTCGAATAATTTCTTTTCGCTTTTGTTCTGTCCAATTATCATCTCGACCTTTTTTATCTATATAAAAAGACATATCAACATCACGATTATTTAAGATTGTGCGTTGATATGTCGAACCGTCATTATTACTGCCACTATAACTTACATTTGCTTTTAACCCAGATAAATTAATGCCACTTAACAGCTTAAAGTAGCGACCAAACTCGATAAAC
The DNA here is from genome assembly GCF_038004345.1 of Ureibacillus sp. FSL W8-0352. Classification (NCBI taxonomy): domain Bacteria; kingdom Bacillati; phylum Bacillota; class Bacilli; order Caryophanales; family Caryophanaceae; genus Ureibacillus; species Ureibacillus sp. FSL W8-0352. The sequence goes on from NZ_JBBOQT010000001.1 coordinate 1,096,447, forward strand.
TCGCCGTTTGCATTTGTAATTTTTACTTTGTTTTTATCAGTTATCAAGTCGCCACCTCCTTAGTTGTATTTAAGCGCTAAACGTCTTAAAGTTCTTTCGATAGCAATATCATTATTCGATACTCCATAATTGTTGATAACTGGAGCAAATGTACGACTGTTATTCACAGAATTATTAACATACGATACATTCCCTTGCGCTAAGCGATTAGCGTTATAATTTAACATTTCTTGAGCGTTAATAACTGAATCTGCAAGCTTTGCAGACATAGAATATACTTTTTCAATCATTTTTTCCATACCGATAACGAGACCTTCACCAATATTCACACCGTAACTCATTGTGACACGAGATGGACTGTGAATATCCAATGCCTTCATAATTGTTTCTTTTATGCCTTCCGCAATTTCTTTCACTTTTCTCCAAACCGCCTCAGCCATCGATCCAATACCATCAATTAGTCCTTGTATAATGTCCTTACCAATCTGGAATAAATCGATGTTTTCAAAAAACCTTTGTGCTTCATTCCATAAATCCTCAATAGTAGTTTTTACTAATTGCATCTTTTCGGTTACTGCATTTTTAAGTTCAGCGAATTTATTTGTAACCGTAGTGACAATATTCGCTACAGTATCTCTTACAAAAGTTTTTATGTTATTCCAAATCGTACTAATCGAATTTTTTACTGTAGTAAATACTGTTGAAGTTGTATTTTTGATATTATCCCAAGTAGTCGTGATATATCCTGAAATAGCTTCCAAAACTCCTGAAAAAATATTTTGAATTGCTTCCCAAATACTTAAAAGAGCATTCTTGATGTTTTCCCAGATCTGTTCGGTATGTTTTTTAGCATCTTCCCAATTCCCAGTTAATAAATCTATGATAATTAATAAAGCACCCAAGAACACATTTTTAATTAATTCCCAAACGCCTTCAAAGTATTGTTTAATACCTTCCCAAACTAGCCTGATGCCTTCACCCATCGAATTCCAATATATTTCCATAGTTTGTTTAATGATTTCTACGACTGTATTAAAAATATTTTTGATACCTTCCCAAACTGTGGAGAAGAATGTACTGATTCCGTTCCATACAACTTCTGTTATTGTTTTAACTTCTTCCCATTTAGTTATTAGGTAATCTGATATAGCGCTAAAAACGATTGTGGCAGCTTCCTTAATACCTTCCCATATACCTTTTAAAAACGCCGATACTTCGTCCCAATTTTTATACAGAGCTACGCCGATTGCAATAAGTCCAGCAATGGCGGCCACTACAATTCCAATCGGCCCGCTCAATGCTGATATAACTGCTCCAAATACCGGGGCCGCGGCGCCACCACTTGTAAACAGTGGTATCAGTGCTCCGAGCGCCGATACGATTTGTCCGAAAATAACAAGTGCCGGACCTATTGCAACAACTAGTGCGCCAAAAATAAGTATCATTTGTTGGACAAATGGACTTAATTCCGCAAACCAATTAGAAACTGATTCAAGCGCACCTGCTATTTTTGGCAGCCATTGTTCAGCTAAATCAAGCAAAGTGTTACCGAGCGGTTCTAATGAAGAAGCAGCAGTTCGAGTGAATGATTCCCAACGTTGTCCAAATGTTTGTTCGACCGCGTCACTGGCTTTTTGTGTTGCTCCCTCAAAGCCTTCCATTGCTTCTTTGCTACCAAGCATGGCGTACATGGCTTTGGATTCGAGATCTTCCCACTTTGTACCAAACAAACCAACGCCTATTTGGTTGGCTAAAACTTGGTCATCCATGCTTTTGAGTTCTCCGACTACTGCATAAGCAACATCGGCCACTGTCGCTTTTCCATCAAGAAAATCTTTCCATACTTTTTGTGTTTGGGAACTCAATTCTGCAAATGCATCGCTAGTCGTTTTGGAGCCGTCTTTCACTCGAATTTGGAATTCTTTCATAACGTCATTCATGTAATCGAGATTATAAACACCGGACTTAACACCACGTTCCAAAACACCAAACATTTCTTCCGCGCTAAATCCCATTTGGCTCCAAAGTGGAACATATTCTGATAAGTTATCAAACAATTCGTTCGAAAAGTTTAATCCACGCTGTGCGCCGGCAGTCATCAAGTCAAACGCTTCATCTGCAGAAAGTCCGAAACCTTCCATCAGATTGTTTGCGGCGCGAGTCACTTCATTTACGTCTGAATCAAACGTTTTAGCCAATAACAATGCATTTTGTGTTACTTTTTCGACTTCGCCATCGTCCAAATTGTGCATATTCTGCTTCACTCGAACAAGCGCATTTGTAACTTCATCGAGTGATTCACCGAATCCAGCCTCCCACACGTTTTTAGCTTTTTCTTCGAGTTTTGCAGCTTCTTCTGCAGTTAATCCTAAAGCCGCTTGTATTTGTCCTGCAGCATTATCAAATTGAGTTGCCGCCATCGCTGCCCCTGCTCCTGCTGCAGCCAACGGAGCAGAGATTTTTGTTGACATTTCCGTTCCAATCGACGACATTTTGTCGCCGACTTCTTTTGATTTTATAGCGACTTCATCAAGTTTTTGTTTAACTTTATCTAATGCACTTGTATCAGCTTGGGAATCGATTTTGACTTTTATATCTTCTGCTTGTTGCCGAAAAGCCTTTAATTTACCTTCCGTTATTTCGATTTCGCGCTGGAATTGACGATATGTTTGTGCATCGATTTCTCCGGATTGAAACTGACGATCTACTTCCGCTTGTGCTTGTTTGAGTGCATTTAATTTTGTTTCTGTATTCTTGATTGCATCCTGGAGTACATCAAATTTTTGTTTGAGCAGTGTTGTATTTTCCGGGTCAAACTTCAAAGCGCGATTAATTTGATTTAGTTCTTTACTGGTATTCCGAGATGCTTTGTCTACTTCTTTAAGTGCCTTCTCAAGTGGAGCAGCGTCCCCGGAAAGTTCTATTGTAATCCCTTTAATTTTCCCGTTCGCCATACTTTCACCTGCCTTTTAACCAAAATAAAAGCCCTCCACAATCAACTGTGGAAGGCTATACATAACTTGGCGCTTCATCAGCGTATTGAATAACTTTATTTTGTTTAGCTGCTTCTGGATTTTTATACTCCGCATATTCATCGATGTATTTAAAAACCATATCGACAGTCATATTTTCTAAATCTTCTTTAGTTAATTCGCATATTTTGCACATTGCATAATAACGCGCTGTTGTTAGCGTTTTGTCGCTTTTTGCGCCTTCGTCTTCAGCTTTCCCTGCGGGAATAATTTTTCAAACAATTCTTTTACTTCTTCTAAGCAGTGTAAAATAGGCATAGATTCAAAGGATGCAAACCATTCATCTGGCGGCAGAATATCTTTGTCTGCCGCTTTGGCACATGTCCATAAAAAATTATTGAATAAAGTAAGATTAATGTTTTTTGTTTTGTGCATTTTTTCAATTTGCATAAATAAATCTTCGTTAAATTGCGCATGGTACATGTTCGGGATATTTCCGTGTACTTTTAAACGAATTTCACGACCTTCAATAATAACAACCTTTTCCATTTATTTTCCCTCCACAGTTAAAAATGAAAAAGAACGGCATTACGCCGCTCCTTTAATTTGTAGTTGGTGGTTCTTTCACTTCATCAAACCATGTGGATGTTACTTCACTATTTGTTGATTTTGATTCAACAAAATAACGCCATACGCCATCAGAAGCACGTGGCATGAATTTACCGCTAATCGTTGGCGTTTGGAAGTTAGTTGAGCCTTGTTTTGTTTGATTTTCTTCTGATGGCAGTGTAAATTTTCCCTTGTATAGCCAAACAAATTTACTGCCGCGACCTCCCGAAAATGGAAGCTCATATCCAAACGCAAGATATGGTGCCGAATCACTCGCTTTATCAACAATACCACCGTTAGCATCTAATGTTTTACCGAAAATATAAGCATAATCTTCGTTATCTAATTCATTTACGCCAAATTCAACATCAACACCAGAAAGTGCTTCTTCCACCTCTTGAAGCTGATCGTCACCATATAATTCAGCGGTCTCATAATTTGGTGAGATTTTGACAGTCATTGCAGGCTTCAATTTACGTGGAGTATCATACGTTGTTCCGTTCTCATCATCAGATAAAATTTTTGCTACATAAATGTTTTTCAAACCGACTTTTGCCATTTGTATACCTCCTTAAATTAACTGAATTGAAAAAACACATTGAAAAACTCCCTCGGTTTCTATGTAGCTCTCTACATAATCCCAAGGAAGTTCGTTGTCTTTGAGAAATTGTTTTATTTTGTTTTCAGCAGTTAAATTTTTTGTTTCAGTATACAATTCGATGTCCACATTTATCGCTTCATCCACAACGGTATTATCACCAGTCAATGTGTCAGAATCGATGACACGATAACAAATAAACGGCGGTGTTTGTGCTGATTTAAAATGCGAGTAAGCGACTGGATAACCTAGTGACTTCAAACCTTGTGCTAATTCTGCGAGTGAATGAATCATCCTTTCACCGCCTTTTCAACCGCTTCAACAAATTCTTTAATCAGTTGTTCTTCCACAGGTGTTATATGGACTTTAGCTGGGACACGCCCACCACCGACTTTGGCATGACCTTTTTCAAGCAGATGGGTTAACTGATATTTTTTATTTTTGATGATATAACCGCCTTTTGTTTTAACTCGGCTCCAACCTCTTGCATATTCTCCGGTTTTTTTCGGACTTCTCTCTTTCAGCAGTTTTACACCTTTTTGTGACAATTCGTCAGCAGACATTTCCACTTTTTCTACCACTTCATCTGTGTATTGACTAACTGTTTTCGTGATTTCTTTTGCTAAATCATTAATATCGATGGCCATTTAACCACCAACCTTTAAAGTACAATACAATTCAATATCTCCGTCATCACGAGTGAAAGTGCGATAAATTGTGTATTGCTTATCGTGATACACAACTTTTTCTTCGCCATCGTACTCATCGTGAACAATAACAAGAACCATTTCCGGTTTCAACCCATTTACAAATGCCGCGCTAAATTCACGCTGCCCAATGCTAATCGGCGCACAAAACACTTGTCGCTCTTCTTCTACCTCGATTTCTTGTTCCAATTCATCTTTCATAATCGTTTTTGAAATGAGATAGCAAACATCGTCTTTGGATATGCTATCTTTTTTATTCACTCTCGGTTTCAGGCTTGGCATTTGTTTCACCAACTTTCTGGATTACACGATTATGAATTTTAAATTGTAAATTCCGTGGAAGCCCAACATCATCCTGTCTTTTACGATATTGCCACAATGAATAATCAACGATAAGTTGTATGTCCTCTGCAGTTTCTTTTGAAAGATCAACACCCATTTTAGTTAATTCAATAGAAGAAGATTTTAATAGATTTAAAAAAAGGACATCGCGTAAATTGTGAGTGATACCCAAATCCAATTTAAAAAGTGATAAGCATGTCTGTAAAAATTGTTCAGACATTACTCATCACCTTCTTCAACTTCCACAATCAATGGCTTACCTACTTTGTTATTACTAGAAAGTAATTCTTCAATGCGTTCTTTTTTTGGCCGCTTTCCTTTTCGTGGGTATGTGTCGCCAATGTTGTAAATGTGGTTGCCGTCCTGCAAATCTTTAAATTTGCGAATCACTTTGTATTTGGTCATTTGCAATCACTCCTTACGCTCCAGGAGCATCTTCGTAAATGACATAGTACCCTGCATTTTCATCTGCTTTTCGAACATCAAAACGAACAAATCCAGCTAGTAATTGACCGTAAATGTTATTGTCTACCCATTTTACAGATACTTGTTTGCGATCAAAGAATTTGCAGAATGCTTTCGCATCACCGATAAACGCTTTTAAATCACCTGCTGCATCACCAATAATTTCATCATCCAATACAACAATTTCTTTTCCTTTTAGACGTTTGCCGCTTGCAACCGTAATATCGTCTTGAAGTAAATAGCGACCGTTATTGTCTTTCATCAAATCAAGCACGTTAAATAAAGATTGTGATACATAAAGTTTTACTTGGTAAGCTGTTTTAAATCCTGTATTTAGCAATGTAATTAACTCATCAAGCGAAGATACTGTTTTTGGTTTCGCTGTTTTTAATACGGTAGCAATAGCAGCATTACGAGTGTTTAATTCTTGATCGCGAATTTCTTCATCAATTAAACCAACAATATCATAATCCGCATCATCGATAACTTCTTGTGATACTGGAATATATCCACGATAAGTTTTTACACTGTAATTTACATCTGTAATTTTTGGTTTTGCAAGTTCTGGATTCGCTTCAAGTTCTTCGACTGTGTTCATTTTAGAACCAGATTTTGCAATAACCGGATACTTACCGCTTGCGCTGTTAACAGGCACACGTTTTACGTATTGTAATAAGTCAACTACATCTTCGGGAGCCTTTTCTGGTGTCAATAATTCTTCCGGCACCAAAGCGCCGCCGTCCACTAATTTAAAACCTTCTACTGCACGTACTTCCGCGCCTTTTGTGCGGATATAAGCGTTAATAGCTGAACGTAATTCTTTTAATTGCTCTTTATCCATGCTTCTTTTACCTCCGTTATCGTTTGTTTTAGATCGATTAGTCGGAACTTTATTATTTGACCGTTCCAATTCGCTTTCTAATTGTTGAATTTCTTCTTCAAGTTGCGATTTTTCATTTTCTTTTGCTTCGATAGCACTTTCGTTTTCATTGACTTCATTTTCTAAAGCAGCTAATTCATCTTCTGTTTGTGCTTCGTTAACCGCTGCTTCCAACTCATTGCGTTTATTTAATAAAGTTTGAAGTTCTCCTTCCACAGTTTTTAATGCGCTGCGTTTTAGATTTAATTTCGCACCAATTAAAATTGGTTTAGGCATTTTTTTTCATCCTTTCTAAAATTTGTTTTTTTCTTTGTTCCAATTTTTCTTTTTTGATTCTTTCTGCATCTTTTTGCCGTGCAGAAATATCAGTTTGCGGATAAGCAGGAAAAGCAGTAATTGACACTTCCAACAATTCTGCTTCTAAAATGCGCCATTTGATGGAGCCATCTTCTTTGTTAATGGTTTCTTCCCGGACCGGATAGAAACCAAATGAACAGCCGCGCACTTTTCCGGTCTGTACTTTACGGAATGCAGATTTTGCAAATGGATCTTCTAAATCAAGAACCACTCGGCCCCATAAACCTTTTTCATCCGATTTCAGTTCGAGTGTTTTACTACCTGTCGAAGCAAGTACTACCCGGCTGTCATGGTTGTCCAAGCAAAATATGTCTTTTGTTCTTAAACTATTTTCAAAAGCTCCAGGAGCAATTTCTTCAAAAGCACCTGGCCATAATTCGGTTTCCGAATTATAAACTGCAAAATACCCTTCAATAATTCCCTCATTTTCATTGTCAGTTGAGCGCGTTTGAAGCGCAGAAGTGAATTGAATGTGCCTTTTATTCACTAACCTCACCACCTTTCCAAAATGGTGTAATGAAAGTTATGGGTAGCGTCAATTTTGCAAATGATGTTTGAAGCATAAACTCTCTCGCATTCCGGTTTTCCCACCATCTACCGATTTTCAAAATAAGCGAATTTTTTATAGGAATTCCATCTAATGCATGTTCACTGTCCGTTACGACATAAGCTTCTTTCTTAATCCCTAAATGGTCCTGAATTCTTCTCCAATATAGTTCTGATAAAGTTATGCTATTTGAAATAATAACCACATCAATATTTGGATCTTTTTCTAAAACACTTTTAACTCTTTCTAAATCGAATGTGTCATGATACAACTGTTCCACCACCTTTCAATATTTTCAGTGCTAACGCCATCCTTTCTTCATCCGATAACAATTTGCTTTGATTACCGATTTTGTCAGCCGGGATGTAGTTCTCCAAGATAATAAGTTCTTCCATTTCTTCGTCCGGATCCAATCCAACCCAATCTCGCCATTCATTCCGGCGCATGGCTGTCCGGTCCACCAATTCTTTTCCGGCATTCACAAGTTCCGTTAAATTGTAAGAATACAAGCTACGAGGATTTAATCTGAAATACCAATTCGGGTTGATTAATATATCCCGTGTTAACGTCTGTGCGATACGCTGACCAATTGACATGATGCGAGTGTTTACAAAGTTGTTATATTCATCTTTATCAAATTCACCAACACCCAAGAAAAAAGCAGGTACTCCTAAAAGACCTGCTAATGATTTTTTATCGATTTCCATGCCTTCCACAATTGCAATATCTTTTAAAGAAAGAGGTTTAACTTGCTCCACTTTTACTAAATCAGCTGGAATTACCCACGGTTTTCCACCTTCAGTTTCATCAATATATTTGTTAAGTATTTCTTCTCGGCCCTCTTTACTCGATAATTCTTCAGTTAATGCATCGACTGCAATGATAATTGAAGGCATATATTTACCGGACATAAAATTATTTTTTGTTTTATTCGCTTGTGAAAGATTCTTTACTAAATTTTTCAAAGCCACTCGATAACCGATACCGCGATATGGATAAAGTGGATGTGGGTTTAATACAAAATGAATTACTTCATCTGGCAAATAAGTAATTCCACTGTAATCAATTGTATAATCAATTAAACTGTTCCCGTCATTATAACTAACCATTGACATTTGGAATGGAACTAGATTTTCAATCAATCCAGTTTTCTTATCCACTGAAATATGAACAATAGAATTCCCATCGCCGTCCAATAATAAATCCCGAACGATTTTATAAAGCCAGGTCTTTCTTGTCATGTTACGACACGGCTCTATATCAACTTTTCGGGATAGTTCGTTTACTATTCGCTTGTCGCCTTTTTCGGTTTTTTCAACCAAATGAATAGTCATATTCGAAACTAAATCAGCAATCTTATCCACTGCCGTTAATACATCTGGATGTTCAGACAATTTTACATAACCGACTGCATCGGTGCTACCTAATGCAATAGGAATTGCTATTGAAGATCGTTGTTGTTTTCTTCTATTCCAAAAAGCCAAGTTTCCACCACCTTTCTTAATTGTTTAACCATTCTGATGCACCTTGTTTCCGCGTCATATCTTCTAACATTTGAACCGAAGCAAAAACAGATGCATCAAATAAGTCAATACGCATTACCCCGCCATCGCCATCTATTTTCTCATACATAACCATGTCATCTGTTTTTTCAACGGCGTGTACATTTTGAACGCAATATTCGTATGCTTCTGAATGTAAATAATAAAATTTCCCATCTTTTGCTTTTTTCTCAATCCGTCTAAAACCTTCTGATTTTTTGTAATAGTATTGTGGTTGGTCAACAATCTTAAATCCAGCTTTTTTCATACCAAGAAAGAATTCACGGCCAAATTTACGGTCAAATCCAACAATTTTAATTTTGAATCCCATTTTCCGCATTGTAATGAACCAATTAATTATGTCAGTATGGTTCGTTGTTGGTGTATTCGTCATTGTTAACCAACCGTCATCTTTCCAACCAAAAAGTGGTATGTTATCTTCTTCCGCTTTAGCATGTGCTGCAACTATTGGGAAGAATGCATGTGTTATGGCAATATCAATATCTTGATATGTTCCATACAATGCGGCCGCAGTTAAATCATGCATCCTTGATAAATCGGCCCCTCCATACCACTTGATTGGAAGTTTAACTAATTCCTCGATTGTCCAGTTGTATTTTCTGTCGCTTGAACGGAATTCATCGATATTGAAATATGCTTTTAAAGCAGAAGTATAGACGTTCAAAGATTTTGCTAAAAATGATTTTCTTTGTTGTGGATCGTTTTGGGCCTGCAAAGCATCATTCATTAATTCATGTGCAGATACAGAAATATTGTAATTTGGATTCGCTTTTTCATGTTCGATTGGATTCGTATAATCCACTTCTCCGGTTTCTGGGTCCTCATCTGCTTTGGCGATAAACACAAAATACTGTTCATCTTTAACCGTGCCGTCCAGGATTTTTTGACAGTACTTCATGCGGTTGTAGCAGAAGCTGTTGGGATTATCCCCAGCAGTTGTGATTCCAATGCACATGCTGTTTCGATAAGCCTTACCAGATTCTTTGATTGTGTTATAGTGACTGGCAGATTTATACAAATGCAGTTCATCGAGAATTTGGATAAGCGTGTTCAAAGAGTCCATCCGGTCACTGTTTCCAGCGATTGTTTCAATCCGAATGTATCCATCTCCTAGTTCTCCGCTGATGGAATGTTCCTGGTTGTTGTCGAGTATGCGGAAATTTTTCTCTTCGCCCATATGTCGAAGATTAAAAAGTAAAAAATTAAAAGATTGCAACGCTTGCTTAAGTTTCTCGCCAACGATTACGATTTCCGCGCCCGATTTTCTTTCCAACAATCCAATCCCCCACGCCAAAGCACTCATAAAAGGTGTTTTCCCGTTTTTTCTGGCAAGCATAATAAAAGCTTCTTTAAACCTTCTTAGTTTCGTTCCTTTATGAAAGAACCCTAGCAAGTTGTAAACTACAAACTTTTGCCACCGCTGTAATAAAAAAGGCGTACCTCTTAACGGCCGCCCTTCCATATCTTCGCCTTTCTGATGAACAAATGTCTTTTCAATAATTTGAATAACAAATTCGGCATCTGTTGGATTGAAATCATAAGCTGGATTCTCTAAATCTTTTAAGAATCGCTCGCACATTTGTACGGTTTCTTTACAAGCGACTTTCCTGCCTTCCACAATGTTTTTAGCATACTCCATTACTATGTCATAATTTTTAAACTTCTTAGCCTTTTTCAAGACTACTCAACACACTTGCAAGTGCTGATTTTTGATTTGATTCAACCGTCACCGTTTCCCGCGCTTTCGGGTTTAAGCAAAGACGGTCGGAGTATGCCAAAATATCTTTTCTTAAACTTTCCAGGGTCGCAACAATCGGCGCTTTTTTTGGTCCTCCTTTAGCCGAGTGAACTTGAACCTCATATTCACCTTCTTCAAATTTTTTGTTCAGCACCATAAATTGATGAACTAGCCCTGCATATATGTCAATCATGCGTCCGTACTGCTTTTTATAAACTCCCAACTCTTTCATGTCTGCTATTGTTCGCCGTTTAATTGTTTCCTTCGTTGGAATTTTTGACACCGTCTTCACCTCCCAAAAAAAATTTTTCTGAAAGTCGCTCTATTGGAAAAAGTTCCCCCCGCCGGTCCCCGTTGGTCAATTCACAGCAGAAGAAGAGTGGGGGGTTACTTTCTCTCGCCAAAACTCACCAAGCTCGGTTAGCTTATCTGTTTCTCGGTCATGCATCTTCCCGTGGCATTCGGCACATAAAGAAATAAGATTCCATGATACCAACCGCAAGTCTGGTCTTTCTTTTAACGGATGGCAATGATGTACTGTTGTTGCAGTTCGATTCTTACCGTACCGCTTACAGTTCAAACATTCATATCCATCTCGTCGTAAAATCTTTGCTCGTTTACGTTTCCAGGTTTGTGTTTTATAGAAGTTCATGCTATCAACCCCCAAATAAAAAAGCGCCCGATTATTCGGATGCTTACTTAATCAATTCAAACTTAATACATTTCATAGCCTTCTCATAATCAATATCTATATTTGCAGTCAGCTTTACAAATGGATACTTTTCGTTATATTCTTCAATCATTTTAGCTAATGCTTCTGTATCTTTAACACAATTATCAAGCATTTGTTTTAGCTCGTTTAAATCAATTTGAATTTTCATTTATCACCACTCCTCCAAATAAAAAAGCACCCCGAAGGATGCTTATTATTGGCGTTTTTTTCTTGTTGTAATATTAAAATTCTTCACAATAATATCTGTAACGAGTTTAACAGATATAAATGATCCTATACTCATTAAAAAGAAAAATACAAACCATACTGTGACTCCCAAAACAGAAAAATAAATATTTGGAGACGGAGGCAACAGGTTAATCAGTATGGATATGATTACTACAACAAGTCCATATATAATTTGATTTCTTAAACTAAGGTACAATTTTGTTTGGAATGACGGAAACAACTCTCTTAACCTAATAAATGCAGGTGATTCCTGGAGAGTAATTATTAGTGTTAAGAAAACTCCATTCACACCAATTACAATTGATGCGAATGTAACAATATTAGATGTAACAGCTCGTATATTAACAATTAAGCCTTTGTAATAAAGAAAACCGATTAATATACTTGCGACAATTGATAAAGGTATTGAATATTTTTCCCAGATAACTTCAAAAAAATCATAAATTTTTTCTGTCAATAACATCACTCCAAACTTATGGGCATAAGAACCCTTCTTATATCAGGTCTCCTTATGTCATAGGTTTCTAAAAATGTGTTAAATAAATATTCATGTGCAACTGTCGTTCTAGGTTCAACCACTATACTAATTCTATCAGTCATCCTTGGTTCAAAAAGATTTATGGTCTCGATTTCAGCTTCTTCATTGTCTAAAGCAGTTATTTCTAATTGAGGTCTTTGATCTTCAGGCATTCCAAGATAAGACTCAATCACCTCTCTTATTTTCTGATCATCTAATGACGCGGTTTTTTCAGCCCTTCCTAATGATATTGTTATATCAATGTTGACTCCTGCAACTTCGTTAAGTAATCTTCTTGCATCTCCCATTAAGCTGGTATCATCTAAATTTGCATCTAACATAACATTAGAACCTTTTAACCTAATTTTTTTGTAATAGTCAGATTGCATTACTCTGGTTATTTTAGCTCTATCAATAATAGGTGCTAATCTTACAACAAGTGGAACTTCTTCAGTTAAACCATTTGCATCAAGGTATCTAAACCTAATTTGTGTAAGCACATTTTCTATTTGCTTAGTAGATAGACCGTATAAATTTGATTGAACAGCAACTACTTGGTATGTATTGTCATATAAAACTGAGACAAATTCACCTATAAATTCATCCTGCTCAAGTAAAATTTCTTCTTTTATCTCCCCAAACCTTTTTTTAGATGGGATATTTTTGTCTCTCAATTTCGACAATTGAAATCCATAAACATTCCTGCGCTGATCATAAGAATATGAATCCTTTTCCATCTCCGCAAACTCATCTCCTACAGCAACTGTGGTGTCAAATTCAGGATGAGTCATTAAGAAATCAAGAAAAGCTGACATATCCCAAGCATCTGCAAAATCGCCATCGTTTAGATGTTCGTAATCTTGATACTCTTCATTAAACTCATCCCTCAGTACAACTGGTGCAGGTACCAACTGTACCTCGAAATAATTAAATCTCACATATTTTCTTGCCAAATTTAATCTCCCCTTTCGCCTACTCAATTCGACAAAAGGAGACGATTTTCCTACAAAATTCGTTCGTCAAATCTCGACACTATTTCCTCCTAATCGCCCCACGCACACGCTTGTACGTCGGCCGATTCACGCCCATTAATTCTTCGATATCTTGCCTTGTTAGCCATTCACGCTTCTTATGTTTCTTCTTCAATCGAGAATCATTGTTATAGCCTAATCGCTTTTTAATTTCTGCCGGTATTCTTTCTTCAATTCTCATACGCCTCACCTTCTTTCATAAAATAAAAAGCCACAATCAATAACGATTGTGACTTTACCGCGAAGCCTTTTGTTTTGAAGTAACACTTAAACAATACCGATATCTAGTAGTTTGCTATTTTACCACACTATCATTTTACAATTTTCATATTGTGCTGAAAATGAACTCTTTTTGCACTCTTTAAAAACGTAACCCGTCAATACCAAAAAACAGTACTGTCAAGTCTTCGAAAGCTTTATTTCGATTTTTATAAATCATCCGTTCTGACAGAAATTGAACTTCACTTAACTCTTTGATAGTCATTTTCTCTTTTGCAATATACAAGTAGTATATTGTTTCATACTTGCGAATCTCGTTAGATTGCTCACAAATGATTTTATATATTTCTAATGTCTTATTGATAAACTTAATCATTGCTAATGTTCTGTTTTTAGAACGTTTAATTGCATTGATAGCAAATTCATCGGATTCTAAATACGATAATTCTAGTTTTTCATCCAGTTCAACTATATCAAGCTTAATTTCTGCAACATGATTTGCTAGAGAACGATAATTTCTGAGAAGTAATTTCACATTATGTAATCGACGATCATAAAGTTTTCGCTCTCTTGTTTCTTGTTCTGCTATATATTTTTCAATCGCAACAGCCGCTGCTGTTCTTGAAATGATTTCTAGTTGTTCTTTGTTCAGTTTAGCCATAATCATTATGCACCTTCTTTACTTTGTTGTTCTAAGTACACATCTTCTAGCCACATGTACAACATGGCTAATTGTCGAATGACTAATTGATTATTTTGATATTTGTTTGCAAGTTCACCAATTGAATGCGATACCCAGTTCCAGAACAAATAACTTTCCATGCCGTGTTGCATTGCCATATAATTTACATGCAAAATCCAATCTGCAATTTCAGCATAAAATTTTTTATAATCCATCAAATCGCCTCGATTCGAATATAGATCCCTGGAACATCTGCCCAAAACTTTTCAACAATCTCTGAAGCTACTAACGCATCGTCTTTCCAATAGCCACAATCAGTCATGCAATCTTTTAATAATTTTTGAAGATTATCGGTATCTGGTTTTGTGTATTTATATTCACCGTTTTTATGTTTTCCTGTTACGGGAAAGCACCATTTTGTCATCAAACGAATTGGACCGGTATATTTTTTCTCTGGTACATGTTGACCAAGATGTGCCATTAATTTTGCTCGAGCAGATTTTAATTCTGCAGGTTCATAAAATATAGGCTTACCATTTCGAAAAGTAGTTTTTTTCTGTTGGTGAGTTGTTGTTGGTGGAACAATCGGGATAAAAAATTCAACTGTCATTTTACCACTTCCATTTTCTTACTTTCATTATTTTTAGGGACAAAATCTTTTAGTCAAGGTAAGGGGAAGGAAGGTTGTGGGCGCAGTCTTAACGCCCACACCTTCTTTTCCCCCTTGACCTTAAGGTCAGGGACAACACCCTATATTACGTAGTAATATAGGTTTGTCTGTCCTAAGGACAAAGTCGAAAATTTCCCGAATTTGTCCCTCTGGTAGGGACAGGGACAAAATTCGAGTTTGTCCGTTTAAGGGACAGGGACAACTTTGATATTGTCCCTTAAAGGGACAAGGACAAATCTCGAAAATGTCCTTGTTATCCTTCGTTATGGACAAAGGACAAAATTCGAGTTTGTCCTTTGTCCATTTGATGTCACTTTCGAGTAACTTCACCTTCAATGACTGCAAATCCGCCATGTTCATTAATACGTCTTCTTACAGTTTTTTCTGAAATCCCCATGTATTCTGCTAGCGCTTTTACAGTTACTTTTTCATCAATACTGCATGCTTCATAAGCTATTTCTAACGATTGTTTCTGTTCTTCTTTACGCTCTTTAGCACTTTTCTTTTTAGTAAAATTCTTTTTCCAAGTAGGTGAATTTCCTTCTGGTTCAACATCATTTAAAATTCCGCTTTCATCGACTGTGTGTACAGGATACTGGAACCATATATTAAACGGTTTGAATTTCGGGAACTCGCGTAACGTTCCTTCAATTCGCCATGCCGTGCGTAAGTGAATAACATTCACAGCTTTGGATATTTCGTTTTTGGCTTGCTGCAACTGTTCTTGATTTAACACTCGTTTAGCATGCTCTTCCATCTGGTAAGCACTCAATTGATCATCTAATCCGACATGTTGGTCATAATAATCAAAGTTCACACGTTTGATAATATCATCGTAAATCTTACAAATCGCTGCATTTTCTTGTTGCTTAATTAAATCATCTGTTAACTCTAATTCGATTAAATCGAGCAAAGCATCTGGGTCACGTGCAAATACACCAGAACCACTAGCACGGTCCATTGATTTTTTATTACCTTGCGTTCCTTTTGAATGGTGATGACAATAAATCACGCTACAACCTAATTCCGTCGCTACTTTATCAAATTGATTCGTGAAGTGTGCCATTTGGTCTGCGCTATTCTCGTCACCTGTTAAAACTTTATAAATCGGGTCAATAATAACGGCTATATAGCCTTTTTTCTGCGCCCTACGGATTAATTTTGGTGCTAATTTGTCCATTGGAACCGACTTACCACGTAAGTTCCAAATATCGATATTTCGAATGTTCTTTGGTTGCAGCCCTAATGCCTTGTATACATCTTTAAATCGATGTAACGCACTAGGTCTATCTAGTTCTAGGTTGACGTATAATACATGTCCTTGTGCACATTGCCAACCTAACCATTTAATGCCTTCTGCTATAGCAATTGATAATTCAATTAATGCAAATGATTTACCAGCCTTTGATGGACCGGCAATTAGCATTTTATGCCCTTGTCTTAGTACCCCTTCAATTAATGGTGGAGCAAGATCCGGTGGATTATAAAAAAAATCTTCCAGGTTCTCCATATCTGGTAAATCGTCGTTTAAATCCTCAATCCATTCGTACCATTCATTCCAATCTGCCTTTCCAATGTTTGTATCAACAATGAATTGCTTTTTACCATTTCGTGTGACACCAGGAAGGCGACTTAATCGTGATGGATTTCGATTCTGGTTATCAACTTTTAATCCGTTCTTTTTACAAACGTTATACAGATAATCAACACGTTTTCGATATTCGTCATAATTCGGTGCGTCGATTTTCACGATAGCATGAAGACTTTTCTTACCGCTATGGACTAACACGGCTATTGGTAATTCTAGTTCGCGTATAATGGCATTTTGCTTTTCAATATCTGTGTTATCTGATTCGACTAATGCATATCGATAATCGGTTACGTTATCATTTTTAACGCCTTTCCCATCTAATGGATTGAAACGGATCCATGCTCCTGCTAGCTCGTTATAATCACCTAAAACACTTCCAATGTCGCCATTACATTTATTTAAAGCTTCAATTAATTGTCCAGCAGTTCTGTCATAGTTCCCAGCTGTCGGTTTATAGATTTTTTCTCCTGTTTTTTCATCTGTGATTTCATAAGTTGATGTAACATATCCAACATACTCCGTTGATTGGAAAAGCGTTTCTAAATATCTTGTAATCTCTCTTACTGGATTCCAATTGATAGGTTCATGAATTTCTTTTCCTTCAATCCAGTTTTTATCGATTATTTTATAATCATCATCTGCATTAATCTCATCATTCCAATCCAATTCACGGCTTTCGATTTGTGATTTTGGCTGCCACCCGCCATAATCCTTGGCCATTTGAGTAATTGTAGCTCCTGTAATTCCAGTTCCTTCGAATGTTGTCCACTTTTTAAAGCATTCGCCAGGCTTATATCGTGCTGTATCGCTAGCACTCCAAGAATCCCAATCGCTTGCTGTATAGCCTTCGTATTTCAAAGCCATACCGACGTTTAGCCATTCCTGATAAGTTAATACTGCTGGATCAATGTATTGTAGTAATTCACGTAAGTCTAATTTATTTTCCAAGGTCACACACCTACTTTCCAACCCACTTCGACGTTAATAATTTGATGCTTGTCGTTCGTAATTCACTTTATTTTTCTTATAATAAGCTTCTTCCAATTGGTTTTCCGTGAATTTAAGCGAACACATCAAACCTTTAAATATGCTGATAGCTTCAAAGTAATAACGTATCTTATCATTGAATATTGCCATGCAAGTGACTGTATAAGTTAAAATAATGAACTGTAATGTTAAATCTTCATAAATTCGGGCTTTTTGTTTTTCAACATCTTCTGGTTTTATATTTAAATCGTTCCCAATCGATAATATAAAGTGAAAACTATCTGCAGCTTCTTCAAGTGCATTTTCCATATTCGCTTCTTTATTACTCCAGTGTTTAAAGCAACGTGTTTCATTCGCGCATTCTTGAATTTCGCATAGTAATGCTTCAATTTTGTTGTGGAATAAATCTTGTCCTTGTAAATTCTTTTCAGTAATGATGTGGTCATCTAATTTTCGTTGAGCTTCGAACAATTTTGGATAATTCATTCAGATTCCTCCGTTCTTTCGTCCAGTACTTCATTTCGCAATATGTTTCAAATACGTCATAATTTCTACGAAGTGTTCATTACTTCATGAATACTAACCAATGAGTTTTGCTTCTCTTATTGCCGAATAATGGCTTTTTATCAAAGCATTTTAATACTTCTTTAAGCGGTATTTGTTCCTCATTCCACTTAAATATTAATGTTCCGTTCGGTTTTAAAACTCTCATACATTCTTTAAACCCTTTTGCTAAATCATCACGCCAATTTTCGTCTAACTTCCCATACTTTTTGGCCAACCATGAATTTTCTCCAACCTTTATTAAATGAGGCGGATCAAAAACAACCAAATAGAAGCTGTTATCTTCGAAAGGCATGTTGCGAAAATCCGCAATAATATCAGGATTTATATTCAAAGCACGACCATCACATAAGGTTGTACTTAACTGGCGATTATCCATGTACAGCACATCTTCATTTTCCTTATCAAACCAAAACATTTTACTTCCACAACAAGCATCTAAAATCTTGGCCATAATCTTCCTCCTTGCGTCGCATTTTGTTTCTAATAAGACTCAAGGGAGATTACTCTCCCTCTTCATATGCCTCGCGTGCAATGTAGAAATTGCCCCATTGATCACGTTCAGGAAGCCCGTTATCATTAAATTCTAGTGTTGCTGGTTCAACTAATAGTTTCTGGTTACATTCATGGCAATAAACGAATTTAGTATCTTTCGGAATATATCGTTTCCCTTCATTACCGCAATCACACCAATATTTAGTTCGATAATGTAATTTGTCGTCTCGATTTATAACGCCCGTTTTCCAATGTTCAGGTATTTGCTGTTTTGATTCGAGAATCTCGCTAATTGGTACATTTAATGTCCAATCCCCATTCACTTTAGGAAGAATCTTCGGTGGATTTTGTACTGTTTGCGCTTTCGGTGTAGTTTTTGGTTCTGATTCCGTATTTTTTTCTTCATTTTTCGTTACTACAGGAGTTATTTTTTTTGCTACTGGCTCTCTTTTTGTATCGAACCCTAATACATTGAAGAATCCATCAATCACTTTATTCACTTGTTCTGCTTGAACGTTCTCAGCAATTAATTGACCATTTTGTATATCCACATTGATTTTCATTTTAACAACTCCCCTTTGTTTTAATTTTCTGGTATATATTCAGCTGGTACTATTCCTTGTGGAATTCGCCATCCATTAGCAGCAATTCGATCAATCATTTTTTTAGCTGCTTCAAATGACCATGTACCAACGTGCTGGAATCCTCGACTTTCTAAAAATCGAATTTGTTTCGGTGTTGTTAATCCTTGTTCGCGTCGTTTTTCTAATCTGTCTAGTAGTTTTGCAGCCTTTCCTGCATTCTCAATTTCATCTGGAAATATACCTAGTTTTTCAAGAGTTTTAATCTGTTTTTCGCTTGGTGGACCCATTTCCCAACCAAATGCCGGCACATAATTTGCCAAATCTTCGGCTTGGATACTCATTTCAAATTGCAACGGATCTACTAATTTCCGTTTCCGTTTACGCATTTCGGCTAATTGTTTGGCTAATGCTTCTTCACGTTCTGCGATAACATCTTCCTGGGCTTTCTGTTCAACTTCTTCTAAATCAAGTGGAACTGCAGCTTCTTCAATTTGTTTTGTCATAGCTTTAGCTACTTCGTCACTTTGTGCGATTAAATGTGCTGGGCGACATAATTCATGTCGCTCTGTATGCCAAAGAAAATCTAATAACAGTAATTCCGTTTTCCCAGGATGTAGCCGAGTACCACGCCCAACCATCTGTGAATATAACGCTCGTACTTTTGTCGGTCTTAAGACAACGACGCAATCGACTGACGGGCAGTCCCAACCTTCCGTTAAGAGCATTGAGTTGCAAAGCACGTTGTATTTGTCATTCTCAAAATCTTTTAAAATTTGTTCACGGTCTTTTGATTCTCCATTGACCTCTGCAGCATGAAATCCTTTTCGATTTAAGATTTCTGTGAATTTCTGGCTTGTTTTCACAAGTGGTAAAAATACTACGATTTTTCTTTCTTTAGCTACTTTCCACATTTCATCCGCAATTTGTTCCAGGTACGGATCTAATGCGGTACTAATTTCACTCGCTTTAAAATCTCCTGCTTGTTGAGAAACTTTTGAAATATCCAATTCCAGTGGAATGGTTAATGCTTTGATTGGTGATAAATAACCTTCTTTGATAGCTCTTGGTAACGTATATTCATAAGCTAGTGATTGATAAAATTGACCAAGATTTTTCATATCGCCACGGTCAGGAGTAGCTGTAACTCCTAACACGTTAGCATTTTCAAAATGATTTAAAATTCTTAGATAACTATCAGCGATTGTATGATGTGCTTCATCAACGATAATGGTGTCAAAGAAATTTTTATCAAATTGTTTCAATCGTTTTTCTCGCATTAATGTCTGGACACTTCCAACGACTACTCGATACCAACTACCCAGCGAAGTGTGTTCAGCTTTTTCCATTGCTGTTTTTAGCCCAGTCGCTTTTTCTAACTTATCGGAAGCTTGTTCCAATAATTCTGAACGGTGAGCGAGTATTAGTACTCGCTCGCCCATTCTTACACGATCTTCAGTTACTTTCGAGAAAACTACCGTTTTACCACAACCAGTAGGAAGGACTAATAATGTTCGTTTATTCCCGTTTTTCCACTCTCTTTGAATTGCTTCTCTTGCTTCTTGTTGATATGGTCTTAATTTCATTCAATCACCCCTAGAATTGCCCTGGTGTGAATCCACCTGAGTTAGTTGGAAATGGTGTTGTAGGGAATGGCTGTTGAGGTTGCTGTACTGGTTGTTGATAAGTTTGTTGTGGCGGTGCTTGATAAGTTTGTTGTTGTGGTGCAGCACCAAACACTTCTTCGTAAGGATAAAATTTTTCGACTTTGTTATTTTGATATTTTTTGCCGTCTTTTTCGTATTCATCAATTTTTAATTTTAATCTTCCTTTTGAACCTGGTACTGTTCCCCAGTTCATACGTAATGGTTCACCTTTTTTCTTTTGACCAATAGCCATAAAGAATTGAGACAATTGCCATTCTGTTTTTGTGTGTAAAAATAGATTATGAAACACCTTTACATCGCCGTACTCTTGTGAATGAACTGTTAGTTCTAGCTTAGCTTGATTACAAGGCGGCATTTTCGCCGAACCTTGAAATCTAGCACGTTCAAATTTAGTTACCGTAAAATCGTAATCTCCTTCTGGTAGCAGGATAAAACCACCATCATCTTTTTCAATTGTGTCATCCCAACCTAATTCTCTTTCGATGTTTTGATTCACTTTCATCACTCCTGGATAATATTATTAAAATGGTAAACTGTTCTTCATTTCTTGGATTTGACTTAATACTTGTGGCCATGCAGCTACTAATACACCATCGATGAATCCTGGGTCATAATTCGAAATTGGTGTACCAACTGGGTAATAACCTTTAGCACTAACCACCATTTGAATATCTTCTTCAGTTACACCGTTTTGTAGCATTAAATCTCTTAATGCTGGTGGAATGGATGGATCTAATTGAATTGTTGTATTTTGTGCAACTGGTTCGTTTTGAATAGGTTGTACCGGTTCTTGTTGAATTGGTGGTTGTACTGGTTCTTGTATTGGTTGCTGTGCTTGTTCAGGTGGCATCGTTGACCTAGTATTTACTTGTGTTGGATCTTGCATTGATTGTTGAGGTACTTGTGGCATAGGTTGTCCATAGTTTTGTTGTTGTATTGGTTGTTGTATTTGTGTTGTACCTGCAAATATATGAGCTATATATGAGTAATCTAAAGGAATCTCATCAGGTAAACCTTGTCGGTTTTTTGCGTCCCATGCTGGATTATGCGTCGTGTAAATTACCCTTGCTCCACCTTGACCTTTGAATTTTTTACCTTTTTCATCTGCTGCAATACTAAAAGTTTTATAGTTTAGGAATAACACCATGTCGGCCCATTCTTTTACTAATGCAGCTGTTTTTGCAGTTGTCTTATTTCCTAACTTCAGTTCCCATCTATCATAAGCACCCATTTCGTCTGGTTGCTCAAATTTCACGATTTTTGCATGAGCTGTTAAAACAACATGTATACCAATTTCGATTAAATCCGATAACTTGTTTAGGAATTTCCCAAATTCCTCTTCTAATTGAATAAAACCTTCACCATAACCAAAATTAGTAATACTTTTTTTATTTGCTCGATTTGTGATAAATTCAATTGCTAATCGTTCTGCCCAGTCAACTGTATCAATGACAAGCGTTTTATAATTTTGTGTTTTTACCCAATCAATTTGTTGATACAATTCCATCCAACTCGAAGGACGTTTTAAACGATTAACATCTAATTCTGTCGTAGATCCTTCCGTATCAATAAAAATTGGATTAGGAAGTTGAGCAGCTAAAGAAGATTTTCCTATTCCCTCTGGACCATAAAATACTGCTTTTTTCGCTTTATTCATTTTCCCAGTAATCACTTCAAACATTAGAATTCACCTGGCTTCCATTGTTTTTGCGGAGCTACTTCTTGTTGTGGTGCTTCTTGTATTAACGATTGACCAACGACGTAGCCATCTTCAATGATGATGCTACATTCATCACCAGTACTCACTCGAGTGGCAATAGCTTGTAAGTTTTCACGTTCTAACCATTCGCCAAATTCTTTTAGTGTTGCTAGATCCATTTGCTCTAATTTGTCGATTAAAACAAAACCACAATCTGGTTTCAATTTACGTACAATCGCTGTTGCTACTTTTAATTGTTCAGCGCCCGACATGTTATCCCATTTTTGACCGTTGTAGACAAGCTCACCATCTTGCACAGATAGTCCAGAAAGTGGTAAGTTTGCATTTTGCAGTAAGTCTGTTTTCTGCTTACGTACTTCTTCAATTTGTTTCGTAAGCTCATCATATTGAGCTTGATAATTTCGCGCATCTTCTTCTGCTTTTTCTTTGTCTAAGTTAGCACGTACTTTCCGATTGATTTCTTCAATTTCTTGAATATTGCGTTCAAGTTCTTCTGTTGATTCATCATGTAAATCAATTGCGGATTTTTTAGCTATTTCTACATCGTTTGCTAGTTGTCCAAGTTTCATCTCTGCTTCTGTTAATAATTGTTTTAAACGTTCAACTTCTTGTGCTTGCAATTGATATTGTCGTTCTAAATATGATAGTTGTTCACGTTTCCGTTGATTTTCACCATTACGTGCTAAAATCGCTTGTTGTTGCTGAATTAAATCTGAAATTGATATTGGCTCTTTTGGGACATTTGGATATTCAGGCATTTCTTTCGCGAATTTCATTTTTTGGTCTGCAATTTGACCAATCGCATGACGTTGGTTATAAATTTCTTTTTCTTTTTTTTCAAGTTCATATAATTTATCACCAACTCCGATTATTTGAAGTAAAATATTCGCTTTTTCTTTACTTGTGGAATTCATAAACTTTGGTAAATTAATAGCCAATTCTTCTACAAAGCTATTTAGTAATTGTTGGCCAGCTTTTTGACCGTTTGGATCAATGACTTTTAAATCTGAATTTTTTCCTTTTCGTTCAACAATTAAGCCGTTTGATAATTGAACTTTTAAGTACGGATTAGACATACTACCTTCACGATTTGGTTGGGAAGGACGATAAGAATTACCGCCCAACGCCCACGCGATTGCATCTAGTACACTTGTCTTTCCTTGTCCGTTATTACCGCCAACAATTGTTAATCCAGTTGGAGATGGCTCTATTTTGACAGCTTTGACACGTTTGACATTTTCAATTTCGAGTTTATTAATCTTAATTGCCATTTCAGTTAACTCCTTTCAGTTTGAAGATTAATGACTTTTTTACGATTTAATTCTTGTTCGATTACATCGACTGGTTCACCAACATCGGTTCTTTGGACCATGTTGTCATCAAAGTATGTTTGTCCTGGTACTTTAGATTTCAGTTCTTTTGCTTCCACAATTCCGCTTGTTATATCTCGTCCAGTAAGCACCGTTGTAGAAACCGATGTAACATCAGCTAATTTTGTAGTAAAATCACTAGTCACAGTTACTGTTTGACGATTTTCGTCTGGTGTAAATGTGAGTTTAATTGTGATTGTACGTTTAGCTGTTGCGTTGGTGTTTTTATCATGGATGTTGTCGAATACTTTCTTAAGCTCATAATCTAACTTTTCTTGAATAGCACCATTAGACAATTCAGAAAGTGGTAAATCAATTTGTTTACTCATCAGCATCATCCTCCTGAATGTTTAACCCTTTACGTGTAAGTTGATGGATCGTGTTGTAAGTTGGGTTAAATGTAGTTAAACCTTTTGTGATTTTATGAATTTCTTTCAGCGCATCGAGCATGTCCACAAGACGTTGTTTAGGTATGGTTACAGTTTCTTTTTCCAATGGATCAACCTCCTGTGCTATACTTAATTTGATCAACTTTCTTTATGGCCTTTTATCAGTTGCCGCTGATAATGGGCTTTTATTTTGCTTTTAATACTTTTACATTTAGATGCTCTAATAAGTAGTCATCAATGTTTTGCGATAACACAATATCTTCACCAAATTTAAAAAACACATCACCAGGAAGAATTTCAGTTCCGAAAACATCTTCTGTAGGATAATCATCGACTTGGGTAAACATCATATCATTCATGACTTCACACTCTTTTTCAGTTCGTTTAGTAAATACTTCGCACTTTCAGGACTTAACACTAAGCGACCGTCAAGCAAACTAATATTGTCGTCATTTACTTCCCCAGTAACAAAACAAGATTTTGCAGCTGTATATTTTTTAAGAACGATTTGTTTACCATCAACAAAAATTTCAACTGGATCCTTTTCATTAATTTGAAGAGTGCGACGTAATTCCATCGGAATCACTATTCTCCCCAACTCATCAACTTTACGGACGATACCTGTAGATTTCATTAAAATTACCCCCTATTTAATTTTGTATGGCATACCATATTCTTTTCTCACATCCTCCCTAGTCATCCCATGTACCATTTTGCAATGTGCTTTTGTGATAATGTTTCCAGCATGAGTACAACCAGGAACTGGACATTTTAGCAAAACAGTTGATGACCAATTGGCAGCGCGTTTAATAGTTCATCACCCCCTTTAGTTGATACAACAACCAAATAATTAAACTACTTAGAGCCATTGATAGAATGATAGATATAAGAAAACGTGGCCAAACTTTATTCTTCATCAGATTCACCGCGTTCATAACGCTCCATCATATATTCAACAGTGACGATACTTCTTAAATTCGTTGAGTACTCAACAGATTCAAGTTTTGTACTTAGATCGCCGTCGCTGATGTACTGTAGTAGCGATTGAGTCATTTGGTTTCACCTCCTTAAAACCAAAAGAAGCCCTAAAGGGCAGCTGGATCATATTCCCGATCAATGCGCTCGTGAAGTTCTTTTTTGAAGCGAATTAGTTCGTCATGCATGCTTCGGTCACGGGTTTTTACAACTGCTGCAACCATACGCGTATAGAACACAACTGCTTCGTCAAGCGTTTTGAAGTCATACGCACTTGGTAATGACATCTTGTTTCACCTCCTTTTTCTTCACACGTGCTTCAAACCCTGCGTACAACGGCCATCCGTCGCTAGACATGGTATTTCGCGCTTGGTCATATGTGATTGTGTGATATTGATTGCCTGCAAACACTTCGATGACATATGACTCATCAAGTACGATTTCACCGTGTTTCGTCTCAAGCGAAACAGTGTCACCGTCTACAATAAGTGTGCCGAGCGTATAGTTTTCAAGAAACGCGTCAATTTCACGCGTTGTGCGTTTGATATGCTCGCTGAGCATTTGCGGTCACCTCCCGAAAATCAAATGAAAATTATCATCCAAAAACTTTGCCATTTTGGTAGCGTGAAAACTCCATTTTTCACCGCGAACTTTTGGGTAATAAACAAACCCACCGTTTTCAACGTCTAGGATTTTGCGGAATTTTGAAGGATAAAGAATGTTTTCTTTTATCCACTCATGCTTTTTTTTAATACGTTTTTCCAAATCTTCCATTGACCAAAAAACACCGCTAAGTCGCTCTTGCTCTAATACCTCTAACTCTGATTTTTTAATCAGAACATAGTCAGATGGAATGTTAATGATAACTTCAGCTTTAATTTGCTGTGTCAACATAAACCACCATCTTTCATACAAAAATTTCTTTTGTTGACATTTTGGAAACATCATTCGTAAAAAAAATATATATTTTTTCGGGACCAATACCTAATTTTTTTGTAATTTTTGAAAAATCTTCTACAGTAATCGGTATTTTTCCATTTTCTTTTTTAGAATAGGCACCCTTTGATATACCTAGTTCTTTTGCCATTTCTTCAACAGTCAATCCTCTTGCAATTCGTTCGCCTTTCAGACGATTGTAATTAAACTTCATTTATTTTCCTCCCTTCGTCATTTATTGATAAAAGAATAACATCTTGTTTCCTATACGTCAACGTTTTGCACTAATTAAGTCGAAAATTGGTAATAAAGATTTACTATTGTTTCCTATAAGGAAACTATATATAATGTAGTTGAGGAGGATGTTAAAAAAATGAACTCATTTGAAGTTGCAAAGAGAATTGAACAAATAGCTAAAAATAAAGAAATTAGTGGGGCTGAATTAGCTAGAAGAGTTGGAACTGATAGAAGTACTATTAATCGATATTTCAAAGGTTCGAGAAAAATTCCAATGGATGAGATAGCTAAATTTGCTGAAGCTTTAGGAGTGGATCCCGTTGAACTTCTAATCGGAAAAGAGGAATTAACAAAAATAAAAAACATTTATCCGATTGAAGAAAAAGTTAAAATTCCTGTGATTGGTAAAATAGCATGCGGTGAACCAATCTTAGCTCAAGAAAACGTTGAAGATTATATTTATAAAGCTCCTGATAATCTACCAAGTGGGGATCTATTTGCACTAATAGCAAAAGGAGATTCGATGGAACCTACAATTCCGAACGGAGCCATTGTATTAATTAGAGTTCAGCCTGACGTTGAATCTGGCGAAATTGCAGCTGTATTAGTAAATGGAGATGAGGAAGCTACATTAAAAAGAGTTAAAAAATCCGGGAATTCTATTTGGTTGGTACCGGATAATCCAAAATATGAATTCAAACAAGTTACTAAAGATTACCCAGCTCGAATTATTGGGAAAGCGATATCTTATGAAAAAAAATTATAAAGACTAAGTTATCCACTTAGTCTTTTTTATTCAAAAAAGGAGGTAAATTCATGGCAAGTTTCCAAAAACGAGGTAAGACATGGCAATATACGATAAGTCGTTATGTAGACGGTAAATTGAAGCCGATACGTAAGGGAGGATTTCGCACAAAAAAAGAAGCTATGGAAGCAGCTGCCGAAGTTGAATATATGTTAAAAAAAGGAATGGTTATGCAAGTCAAAGATGTTGGTTTTGCGGAGTATTTTGAGAATTGGGCACATTTGTATAAAAATGGAAAACATAAAAACACATTCAAAAGATATCTAAATTCAGTGGAAACAGTTAAACAATATTTTAAAGATATACCAATACAAAAAATTACTCGACAAACGTATCAAGAATTTTTGAATTGGTATGGAGAAGGAAGATCTAAAGAAACTGTTCGGAAATTGAATACTCACATCCGCAGTTGTGTAAAAGATGCTATTGATGATGGTTTAATTACGATTGATTTTACTCGCAAAGCAGAATTTAACGCATCAAAACAACCAAAGAAAAGTAGTGAAAAACACTTGAATTTCATGGATAGTTTGCGACTTTACCGTTATTTGATGAAGAAAGTCAAAACAGCCAATACTAACACTCCGCATTTGCTTTTATTAGCGCTTGTGTCCGGAATGCGATACGGCGAATTAGTTGGATTGACAAGGGATTGTTTTGATTTCGAAAATAATACAATTTATATTTATCGAGCGTGGGATTATAAAGACGGTGAAGGATTTATCGATTTAAAAAACACATCATCCGAAAGAAGAATTGGCATTGATCCAATGGTGATGAAAATATTTAAAGAGCATTTTGAAAATAATCAACCAACTTATAACGGGATTGTGTTTTTTAGGCCAACAAAATCGAAAACATTAACAAGCGAAGCAGCAAACAAAGCACTTAAAAAAATGTTGGATGAATTAAATATTGAAACGAAAATATCTATGCATGGACTACGCCACACTCATGCGAGCGTACTTCTTTATAAAGGTGTAAGTATCCAATCTGTATCAAAACGTTTGGGACACGCAAGCATCGAAACAACATACGATTATTACACTCACATCATTAAAGAATTAGAAGAAAGGGATGAAAAAGTTGCGGTCAATTTATATGCGGTTAATGTGTAATATTTGTGTAATGTTTAAAAAAATCCGTTCGTATTCAATCGATTTCAGAGAAAAATAAAAATTCCCAAAAACTTTATATATCAAGGTTTTTGGGCTTCTGATAAGTTGATTAAACTTATCTAAAATTGTTTAAGTAGCGTCCCAGGAGGGATTCGAACCCCCGACCGACGGCTTAGAAGGCCGTTGCTCTATCCAGCTGAGCTACTGAGACATTTTGTTTTCCCAAAGGACAATATTTATTATATTAGCGTAGTGTGAAAATGTCAACGGGTTTTTAAAAATTTTTTCAACTAATTTTCACACTACGAACCATTTTACAATTCTTCCAATGGATACTCTTTTTGAAATATTTCTTCCCCTTGATCCGTATACGCAGTAACTTTCCAAATTGAATCATTATACTCTAACACTGCGTAACTCTTTTCATCAATGCCCCGAGGCTTTAACAAGCTCCCGGGATTTACAAACAGAATATTGTCTATCAATTCTGCACCAAGTAAATGGGAATGTCCAAACAACACTGCATCTGCTTCTACTTCCTTTGCACGATAAAACAGATTCATGGTTGTCGACTTTACATTTAATAAATGTCCATGCGTTACATACACTTTTTTATTCTCAATTTCAAACTGCAATTCTTCAGGAAACCGGCTATCCCGGTCACAATTGCCGCGAACTCGCTTTACTCCTTCTAGATATGGGTGTTGATAATCTAGTTCGCTATCCCCACAGTGAATGACCACATCCACTCCTGGATGTCGCTCCTTAACTACTTGTATGATTTCTGCATCCCCATGGGTATCACTCATCACTAATAATTTCATTGTCTCCACCCTTATTTTTTACTTTGCATCCAAGTAATGAAAAATATGCCTAATAAAAATTTTAATAAAATCTGCTTGAAATGTAAAAGGTTAATTGCTGACAAAATACGACTTGCTGTTTTACTTAATGTACACAAGTAAATCTTTGTTTCGCATATCATTAAATAATTGCAACATTTGCTTAAATACTTGTGACTAAAATACTCGCAACTTTATCCTAAATAAAAAAGAGGCTGCTTGAGCCCCTTTACTTTAAGCTTTTTTCACAAATTCAGATTTTAACTTCATTGCACCAAAACCATCAATTTTACAATCGATGTTGTGATCTCCCTCTACCAACTTAATGTTTTTTACTTTAGTGCCAATTTTTAATGTGGAAGAACTTCCTTTTACTTTTAAATCTTTAATGATTGTCACTGTATCGCCATCTTGTAAAAGATTGCCGTAAGCATCTTTTACTACCAAGCCTTCCTCTTCAGTAAGATCGTTTTCAGTCCATTCATGAGCGCATTCTGGACAAATAAATACGTTTCCATCTTCATACGTATATTCTGAATTACATTTTGGACAGTTTGGTATCATTTCTTTTTCCTCCATATTTACATCATTACCTACTACTATAATGAAGTCTTAACGAGATTTCAAATGTTTATGGAAATTTTCAAACTGTCCACTTTATTTTAATACATTCGGCAACTCTTCTGTTAACTTCCGAATCGCATTTCCTCGGTGGGAAATTGCACCTTTCTCTTCTGGTGTAAGTTCTGCCATAGTACGACCTAATTCTGGTACGTAAAAGATTGGATCGTAACCAAAACCATTAGTACCTCTTTTTTCGTGTAAAATTCTGCCTTCACATGCGCCTAAGAATGTTCTCGTTTCGATGTTTGGACCGCTAATAGCGATGGCACAAACGAAGCGTGCTGTGCGCTCTTCATCCGGAATCCCTTGCATTTTTTCAAGCACTTTTTGAATATTTGCTTCATCATCATGATCTCCCGCATAACGGGCGGAAAATACCCCTGGTTCACCGCCTAAAGCATCGATTGCCAAACCGCTATCATCCGCAATAACGAGTTTACCAAGGGCTTGTGAGAGGGCTTCTGCTTTTAATATTGCGTTTTCTTCAAAGGTTGTACCTGTTTCTTCAATTTCCATATCACTCGCTATATCTAGCATTGTTACAACCTCATAATGAAGCGGCTTGAAAATCGCTTCAAAATCTTTTGCTTTTCCTCTATTTTTCGTTGCAATTACAACTTGTTTCATCATTCTTTTGACTCCCCAACTTCTAGAATGAATTTTGCATCTTCACCAAGTACGGACTTTTGTATTTCAATTAATTCTCGAATTCCTTTTTCACCGAGAGCAAGCAACGTATTTAATTCTTCTCGAGAGAATGTCGCTTCCTCCCCAGTACCTTGTATTTCAACGAATCTGCCGCTTCCAGTCATTACTAGATTCATATCTACCTTTGCTTGAAAATCCTCTGAATAATTTAAATCTAAAACCGCTCCAATCGGTTCTACAAATCCGACACTTGTTGCTGCTAAAAAATCAGTAACTGGAAACTTTTCAAATGGAGATTCTTTATAGCGCTTTGCAAGAGCTTGTGTTAATGCAACGAACGCCCCAGTAATAGAAGCTGTTCTTGTTCCTCCATCTGCTTGTATAACGTCGCAATCAATCCAGATAGTCCGCTCTCCAAACGCTTCTAAATCAACAACTGCCCGCAATGCTCGTCCAATTAAACGTTGAATCTCCATCGTACGTCCACCGATTTTACCTCGTGAAGATTCACGGATAGTACGTTCTTGCGTTGCTCTTGGCAACATGGAATATTCTGCAGTAATCCAACCTTTTCCTTGCCCACGCAGAAAGCTAGGAACTTTCTCTTCTATCGTAGCTGTACAAATTACTTTTGTATTACCTACTTGAATTAAAACAGATCCTTCTGGATGAATTAAATAATCTGTTTCGATTGTTACAGGTCTTAATTGATTTACTTCTCTTCCATCTACTCGCATGTACTTTCCTCCTACAAATAATCGCACAATATATTAACATACATTTTCTCCAGAAAAAAGTCATTGCACATTTTTGAAACTTTTTTGGCATACAATCTTTATAGCTTGTAGCACTGTACTACAAGTAAAAAAGCTCGAAAAGTGCCTTTCGAGCTTTCTTCATGTCTCATGCAATTCGGTATAACCGAATGATTTTGCTGCTTGATGTACCGAATCGCATGAGACTCAAAATGATTTGAGCATCATGGATTTTTTGAGTTGTTAAAATTGAATTTTTCTTACATCTAAGTGTTTCATTTCTAACCAATTTTCAGCAATTGTACGGAAAATGGGCACCGAGCCGGTCACATAGAAAATATGATGTGGTTTATGATTTTCATTTCGGAGTAAGTGATGTTTTGTTAATAGCTCTTTTACTTCTTTTGCAGTTTCTTCTGCTGATGATAAAACAGTTACATTAGGTCCAACTACCTTTTCGATATGATGTTGAATCATCGGATAGTGAGTACAACCTAAAATGACTGTGTCAAAACTTTTATTTTCAAGCGGCTTTAATCCATTCGCTACAAGGTCGAATGCAAATTGTCCTTCATATTCTCCACTTTCAACTAGCGGTACAAATGTCGGACACGCAAGAGGAATAATTTTCGCCTCCGTATTTAAAGCAAGCAGTGCACGTTCATATGCGCCACTTTTAATTGTTCCTTCTGTTGCAAGAACCACAATTCGATTGTGCTTCGTTTTTTTTACAGCTGCTCGGGCTCCCGCATTAATGACGCCCACTACTGGAATTGAGAGCTGTTCTCTTAAAACATCTAATGCTACTGCTGTTGCCGTATTACATGCGATAACAAGCAGTTTTATATTCTGTTTTTCCAACGCTTTTGCTAACTGTATAGTAAAGGCGAGAACCTCTCCACTTTTTCGTGGGCCATAGGGGCACCTTGCAGTATCGCCAATGTAATAAATCGTTTCCTTTGGCAAAACTTTGATGATTTGTTTTGCAACAGTTAAGCCGCCTACTCCTGAATCGATAACGCCTATTGGGGCATTCACTTATACCGCCTCTATCCTATTTCATTTGTATGATATATTATTATCTATTCTATTTTGACCTAATTCTTTACTAAGTTCAATGATTCTTTTATTCCATACAATTGAACAGGAAAAGACAGTTTTTTATTTGAATCCCCTCATGTTAAACATCGCGCCATTGATCCATGCAACTGTCCGATTGTTGTAATTGTAAATCAGATAATCATTGACATTTTTTGAATAAGTATTTTTCATCAATAATACGATTGTAGCCTTTTAAAATTCATTTTAGGATTTAAAGCCACTATCTTTAATCGATTAATGCAATGAAAGCTCGTCAAGTCTTAGCAATTCAATCAGTGCCTGTGACCTACTAGAAACGCCCAGTTTTTGAATTGTGTTTGAAATATGGTTACGCACCGTTTTTTCGCTTATGCCCAACTTTTGTGAAATTTCTTTTGTGGAATAATCTAAAATTAATAATTGAAATATTTCCCGCTCTCTTTTCGTTAAAAGCGAACGATGCTGCGGGCTACTCATAAGGCAACACCCTCCTATCTCCTCTCTATGTAAAGTATGTCATGAGGGTGGAGGCTGTGAGGGCATTTTAACTATTTCCCATATAATATTACTTTTTGTTCTTCAGTCCAGCGATGAGGTTTACCAGTTTCTTTATTGATTTGCACTAAAGCCCCTCTGCCAGTTAAAACGATTTCATCTTTTTCATTTTTTACCATGTAGTGAAGATCTAGAGAGGAGTTTCCAACCCGTGCTGTTTTTACATAAATTCGCAGTTTTTCTCCGTAATAAACTTGTTTTAAATAGTCGCATTGCAAATCTGCCGCAACTGGAATACATTGCTCATCTTGTGAACCCCAATTGTTCTTCACATTCAACCATTTAAAATATTCAATGCGTGCATGTTCAAAATATGAAAATGGTACTACATTATTTAAATGGCCATACATATCAACATCTGAAAAACGAACAATCTCTTCCGTGTAAAATGTAAATTCCTTCTCCCATTGTTCAAAATCTTCAATATACATTTCTTTCATTTTCCCATCCCCTTTAACCAAAGTTTTATTTATATAATAAATATTATACAATAGTAGATTCAACGAGGAAATGAATGAAAATGTCGAATATTGGAAGGGGATGACGATGGATTTTTTTATTGAAAGAGGATTCGCAATGCAACTGTACAGAAATAAACTGCTTACTATACTATGCAGCATCATGAAAATTGGATAATTGTTCTATAAAAAAATTAAAAACAGCCAAAATCGATAAACGATTTTGACTGCTTCTAAAACATATTAGTCTACCATATGGTCAGAACCGAAGAATTTGCGGAACATGTGTACAGTCGTTGCTCTGTTTAATGATGCAATAGAAGTTGTTAAAGGAATTCCTTTTGGACAAGCAGCTACACAGTTTTGAGAGTTACCGCAGTTTGCAAGTCCGCCTTCACCCATAATTGCATCTAAACGTTCGTCTTTGTTCATTGCACCTGTTGGATGTGTATTGAATAAACGTACTTGAGAAAGTGGTGCTGGACCGATGAAGCTAGATTTCTCAGAAACGTTTGGACAAGCTTCGAAACAAACACCACAAGTCATACATTTTGACAATTCGTATGCCCATTGACGTTTGCGTTCAGGCATGCGTGGACCTTCTCCTAAATCGTAACTTCCGTCAATCGGAATCCACGCTTTTACTTTTTTCAATGCGTTGAACATACGGCTTCGGTCAACTTGTAGGTCACGAACAACTGGGAAAGTTTTCATTGGTTCTAAGCGAATTGGTTGTTCAAGTTGATCAACTAACGCAGAACATGATTGGCGTGGACGGCCATTAATTACCATCGAACAAGCACCACAAACTTCCTCTAGACAGTTCATGTCCCAAGTAACTGGTGTTGTTGGTTTTCCATCAGCAGTCACTGGATGTTGACGAATGTACATCAATGCAGAGATTACGTTCATACCTGGACGGTAAGGTACTTCGAATTCTTCCCAACGGCTTGCACCATTTGGATTATCTTGACGTAAAATTCTAAATCTTACTGTTTTTCCAGTTTCCACTTGTTGTGTAGTCACGATTAATTACCTCCTTTCGAAGAGTAGTCACGTTTACGAGGCGGAATTAATGAAACGTCTACTTCTTGGTAAGTAATAATTGGCTCACCTGTAGATGAATCAAATTTCGCCATAGTTGTTTTTAAGAAGTTTTCGTCGTCACGTTCTGGGAATTCTGGTTTATAGTGTGCACCACGTGACTCGTTACGTAATAACGCACCTTTAGTAATTACTCGTGCAAGATATAGCATGTTTTTCAATTGACGAGTAAAGTGTGCACCTTGGTTGCTCCATTTTTGAGTATCGTGGATGTTAATGTTTTCCCAACGCTCTAACATGTCACCAAGTGTGTCATATGTTTTTTGTAGGCGATCGTTGTAACGTACAACTGTTACGTTGTCAGTCATCATTTCGCCTAGTTCTTTGTGAAGTAAATATGCGTTTTCATTACCTTTGTCCATTTTTAGGATGTTATCCCATTTTTGTTGTTCTTGTTTTACATAAGAATCATATAGAGATTGTGGTAAATCTTCCGCATGTTTTGTTAAGCCTTGCATATATTTAACTGCGTTAGGTCCTGCAACCATACCGCCATAAATCGCAGAAAGTAATGAGTTAGCACCTAAGCGGTTTGCACCGTGTTGTGAATAGTCACATTCACCAGCAGCAAACAGACCAGGAATTTCAGTCATTTGATCATAGTCAACCCATAATCCACCCATTGAGTAGTGAACAGCTGGGAAAATCTTCATTGGTACTTTACGTGGATCGTCACCAACGAATTTTTCGTAGATTTCGATGATACCACCAAGTTTAATGTCTAATTCATGTGGATCTTTATGAGATAAGTCTAGATATACGATGTTTTCACCATTGATACCTAATTTTTGGTTTACGCATACGTCGAAGATTTCACGTGTCGCAATGTCACGTGGTACTAAGTTACCGTATGCAGGATATTTTTCTTCTAAGAAGTACCATGGTTTACCATCTTTATATGTCCAAATACGTCCACCCTCACCGCGAGCAGATTCACTCATTAAACGGTTTTTGTCATCGCCAGGAATTGCTGTTGGGTGAATTTGGATGAACTCACCATTTGCATATGAAGCACCTTGTTGATAAACAATTGATGCTGCAGAACCAGTATTGATTACTGAGTTTGTTGATTTACCGAAGATGATACCAGGACCACCTGTTGCCATAACTACAGCATCAGAGCGGAATGCTTTAATTTCTGATGTGCTTAAATCTTGTGCTACGATACCACGGCAAACTCCTTCGTCATCAAGAACGATTCCAAGGAATTCCCAGTGTTCGTATTTTGTAACTAAACCTTCTACTTCGTAACGACGAACTTGTTCGTCAAGCGCATATAATAATTGTTGACCTGTTGTCGCACCTGCAAATGCAGTACGGTGATGCAATGTACCACCGAAACGACGGAAGTCAAGTAGACCTTCTGGAGTACGGTTGAACATAACTCCCATACGGTCGAACATGTGAATGATACCAGGTGCTGCTTCACACATGGCTTTTACTGGTGGTTGGTTCGCTAAGAAGTCTCCACCATAAATTGTATCGTCAAAGTGGATCCACGGAGAATCCCCTTCACCTTTTGTATTTACTGCACCATTAATTCCACCTTGTGCACAAACTGAGTGTGAACGTTTAACAGGAACTAATGAGAATAGTTCTACTTCAGTACCCATTTCGGCTGCTTTCATCGTTGCCATTAGACCAGCTAAGCCGCCACCAACAACGATTAATTTCTTTTTGGCCATGATTATTTCTCACTCCTCTTTTCTAATTGGACGTTCTATCTATGCTTGTATCATACGAATGCTAGAATTGCAGATACACCGATAATGCTTAAGATGACGAAAAATGCCATTGTAATCCACGTAACTACTTTTTGAGAATGTGTTGATTGTGTGATACCCCAGCTTACGAAGAATGACCATAAACCGTTAGATAAATGCAATGTAGCGGAAAGGATACCCACAATGTAGAATCCTAACATCCATGGATTTGCAACGATTTTTTCCATCATTTCAAAACTTACTTCCGCACCAAATGCTTTTTGGATGCGAGTTTGGAACATGTGCCAAGCAATGAAGATTACTAGGAACACACCAGTAAGTCGTTGCAATAAGAACATCCAGTTACGGAATGTACTGAAGCGCTTATTGTTTGGTGTTGCTGTAAAGGCAATATAAATTCCATATAAACCGTGGAACAGAATAGGAATGTAGATAACAATCCACTCAATAAGTAATAATAGTGGACCTGGAATATAATCCATTACTCCTGTTGCACTGTTATATGTCTCTTCTCCCCCTGTTGCAGTAAAGTTTAGAGACAAGTGGAACACTAAAAATAGCCCTACAGGAATAACACCAAGTAAAGAATGTAGTCGGCGCCAGTAAAACTCATTTTTTGCCAAGACTGATACCCCCTTAAATGATAGAAATAAGTAGTCAATAAGTCGTCACAAATTGTAAACGCTTTATGCATTGACTGTTTTATTCATAATGGTACAATATTATGACAAGTTCATTGTACCCCCACGAACTATTACCGTCAAGGTTAGTTGTGCATATTTATTTTCCGAAATTTGTCTAATATTCGCTATAAAACCTTCTATTTTTTCTCTATTATGTTATTTTTCTCTATTTTAACTTTTTTCGAATTCTCTGTTGTTAAAAAAGAAATATTCTAGAAAGAGGTTCCTATTATATGTCATTGTCGAAAGATTCGTTTCCTTTATTTGGATACGAACTGCTAAGAGATTATTTAGTGCCATCCATTTTAGGAAAGCATGAAAAAGATATTCTATATTGGGCAGGAAAAGATTTAGCTCGCAAATTTCCATGCACCGATATTCCTTTAATCATTTCCTTTTTTAAAGATGCCGGATGGGGTGATCTTACCCTTGAAAAAGAAATGAAAGACGGATTTGTGTTTAGTTTGACGAATGAACCGGAGTTGCTAAAGATTAATGAAAGAAATTTTCGCTTAGAAGCTGGCTTCATTGCCGAACAAATCCAAAACTTTAAAGGTGTTTTGACGGAATGCTATGAAGAGAAAAAAGAAAAACAACTAGAAGTAATTTTTACAGTAAAGATGGATTTACAAGAAAAAATTGAACGCTAAGGGGCTTTATTCGCCCCTTTTTATACCCATTCCTCAGCAAGATTAAATTCATCATGCAGTGCATTTGCTGCACGAATCATATCATCTTGTGGCACAACGACAGATACTTTAATTTCAGATGTAGAAACCATTTTAACAGGGATATTTTCTTGACATAAGCGTGCGAACATGCGGCCTGCTACCCCTGGATTGGAAACCATGCCCGAACCCACGATTGACACTTTCGCTAAACCAACTTCAAAATCAGCAAATTGAAAACCTAACTCCTCTTTATGTTCTTCAAGCACTTTTACCGCATTAGCTAAATCCTCTTTTACTATTGAAAACGATATTGTCGGTTTTACTTCACTCATAACAGATTGTACAATAATATCTACGTTGACATGATGCTTTGCTAGGGTATTAAACAAGTTGGCAAGGGAAGATTTTTCTAGTATTTCATATCCAACAGTAAAGCGAATAATATCTGTTTCATAGGCGACACCACGAACAATTAAATTTCTCTCCATTTCAATCTCTCCCTTAATCAATGTACCTCGAAGATTTTTCGTACTCGAACGAACAACAATTGGTATATCAAATTTTTTTGCTAATTCGACCGCTCTCGGATGAACAATTTTCGAACCTAAATAAGATAATTCTAACATCTCATCATATGTAATATCTTTCAATTTACGAGCCTGTTGAACTACATTAGGATCTCCTGTATATACCCCGTCAAGATCCGTATAGATTTCCACGCGTTCTGCATCAATGCTTTTTGCAATCGCTACCGCTGTTGTATCAGTCCCTCCAGCACCGAGAAGGGTGATGTTGCCCTCATCATCAACACCTTGTCCGCCTGCGACTATGACTATTTCGC
Organism: Ureibacillus sp. FSL W8-0352; assembly: GCF_038004345.1. Taxonomy (NCBI): domain Bacteria; kingdom Bacillati; phylum Bacillota; class Bacilli; order Caryophanales; family Caryophanaceae; genus Ureibacillus; species Ureibacillus sp. FSL W8-0352. Next base: position 1,134,724 of record NZ_JBBOQT010000001.1, read on the forward strand.
CTTTTTTAAAATGCTCAATAATGACATTACCATCGATTTGATGTATGCGAGCATTTCCTACTGATTTTCTTGTTGTTTTCATGCCAAGTTGCCAGCCTGTAAGGGAAACAGCTCTAAAGCCTCTTTTTTGAATAGCAATGGAAAGCAAACTGCTTGCAATTTGATTATTGGTAGAATGGATTGCGTCTAACTCTCTTTCGGATGGTGCATCCGATAAAGAGTAAATAATTTTTTCCAAACCCTCATTTACAGGTGGAGAGGATGGAACGACTGCTACTACATTGCGTCCAAACTTCTTCTCTTCGATGAGTCTTTTTGCTATTTCTCCAATGTTTTCAGATGATGATAGATTCCATTCATCCAACTTCACTACAATATTAATCATCGCTACACTCCCCTTATTTTCATAAGCCATGAAATGAAGTTTCCGAATCTTATATAATTAAAGAAAAAAGCAACTCTTCACAAAGGATGGTGAAAAGCTGCCTCAATTTTCAGAAAACACTTTATGAGATAGCTCTCCAGAACCATTTAGATTCTGACAATCTTGCATTTCTTCAATGCAAAACCAGCCAGTAAACTGGAACAAGCAAATTTACCGCTTCGGCAATCTCCCCTTTCCCTAACCTTCTTCAGACTTGTTCCTCTCCTCCAGTTAGGTACTCATGAATCTCGCACCTCTATCTATATCTAAACTTATTTACTTTTAAAATTACATTATCATACAGTTATTCCTTTGGCAATGTGTCATTATGGAAATACTGATAGATTGTTTCTGCAACCACTTTTGGCATTTTCGCTTCCATTAATTCTTCCACAGAAGCCTGTTTGATTTTTTTCACTGAACCAAAATGACTCAGTAATTGTTTCTTACGTTTTGGACCGATTCCTTCAATTTCATCAAGGACAGAGCGTAAAGCGTTCGTTTGATGTTGTTGCCGCAAAAATGTAATAGCGAAGCGATGGACTTCATCTTGAATTCGCTGAAGCAAGTAAAAAGCATCACTTGTTTTTTTCAGCGGAATCGACATAGGTGGTTCCCCGTATAATAGTTCAGATGTTCGATGCTTCTCATCTTTTGCTAGTCCTGCAATGGGAATTGATAATCCAAGCTCATCTTCCAACACTTCTCGTGCAACTTCAATTTGCCCTTTACCACCGTCAACAATAATTAGATCAGGAAGCGGCAATTGTTCTTTTAATACACGGGTATAGCGCCTGCGAATCACCTCTTGCATCGCTCCATAGTCGTCATGTTTCGCCGTATTTTTTAATTTATATTTGCGATATTCTTTTTTTGCCGGCTTTCCATTAATAAATACGACCATTGCGCTAACAGGATCTGCTCCATGCATGTGGCTGTTATCAAAGGCTTCAATTCTATAAGGCGTTTCAATATTTAGAGCCTCACCTAATTGTTGACAAGCGCCAATTGTCCTCTCTTCCTGGCGTTCAATTAATTGGAATTTTTCTTCGATTGCAAGCATTGCATTTTTCTTTGCTAAATCCACCAGTTCTTTTTTTGTGCCACGTTTTGGCACCAATACTCTTATATTTAATAATTTTTCTAAAATGCTTTTATCAATTGTTTCTGGAATCAATATTTCTTTTGGCTTTAAATGTTCTGTATCATAGAAACGCCCTACAAAAGTTAAAAATTCCTCTTCCGGATCACGGTAAATAGGAAATACAGAAACATCTCTTTCAATTAATTTTCCTTGTCGAACGAAAAAGACTTGAACACACATCCACCCTTTTTCAACTGCATATCCAAATACGTCCCGGTTCGTTTGGTCTCCTGAAACGATTTTTTGCTTTTCCATAACCGTTTCGATATATTGAATTTGATCTCGATATTCCTTTGCTCTTTCAAATTCAAGCTTTTCCGCAGCCTCCATCATTTTTTTCTCTAATTCTTTTTTTACTTGTTCATGGCCGCCATTTAAGAATTTTATGATGTCATTTGTCATTTCTTCAAAAATTTTCGGATCTATATCTTTAACACATGGAGCTAAACATTGCCCCAAATGATAATACAAACAAACTCGATCTGGCAGTCGGTTGCATTTTCTTAATGGATAGATGCGGTTGAGGAGCTTCTTTGTTTCATTCGCGGCAGATACATTCGGATAAGGTCCAAAATATTTAGCTTTGTCTTTTTTCACTTTTCTTGTCGTAATAATTCTTGGATAAATTTCATTGGTAATTTTAATATAAGGATAACTCTTGTCATCCTTTAACATTACGTTATATTTTGGATCATATTGTTTGATTAAATTGAGCTCCAAAATTAAAGCCTCTAAATCACTTGAAGTAACAATATATTCAAAATCTTCTATTTCACTAACTAGCAGTTGAGTTTTACCATCATGGGAACCAGTAAAATAGGATCGAACTCTATTTTTTAAGACTTTTGCCTTTCCGACGTAAATAACCGTTCCTTGTCGGTCTTTCATTAAGTAGCATCCAGGCAAATCTGGTAACAGCGCCAATTTATTTTGAATTGTTTCATTCATGGAGTATCACCTTACATTTAATCAACCTACTTTAACTCTATTATACGAATATCTTAAAGCAAAAATCGATAAGTTTTCTTTTAAATCAATAATCATATCCAAAATAAAAAATCGAGCACAAACAAATTCTTTGTGCTCGGTTGAATATTATTTATTGTTGTTGATGAATTCAACTAATGCTTCTTTTGGTTGGAAGCCAACAGTTTTTGCAATTAATTGGCCATCTTTAAATAAAAGCAAAGATGGAATCGACATAATTTGATATTCAGCAGCTGTTGCTGGATTGTTATCAACATCAACTTTTACAATTTTCACTTCTGAACCCATTTCGGCATCGAGTTCTTCTAATACAGGTGCAATCATTTTACAAGGTCCACACCAAGCTGCCCAGAAATCTACTAATACTAAACCAGAAGAGATTTCTTGTGAAAAGTTTTGATCAGTAGCATGTACAATTGCCATTTATAAAATGCCTCCTTAATGTAACATCTTTTAGTAGTATAGCACGTTAAAAATTCAAAGGGTAGTAAAGTGTTTTAAGAAATTAAAATCCGTTCATCTAACATACAAATTCTTTTAATGATTTACTTTTTCACAAAAAATAACCACATCTCTGAGATTTGAGATGTGGTGAGGAGATTGCCAGTTTTAGATTTTAAGAATTTACTTTTAATGCTTTAATTTCTTCAATTAATAACGGAACGACTTCAAATAAGTCGCCGACAATTCCATAATCAGCAACTTTGAAAATGTTTGCTTCAGGGTCTTTGTTAATTGCAACAATTACTTTTGAGTTAGACATACCTGCTAAGTGCTGAATTGCGCCAGAAATACCACACGCGATATATAAATCTGGTGTTACCACTTTACCTGTTTGACCAATTTGCATTGCATAATCGCAATAACCCGCATCACAAGCACCACGGGAAGCACCTACTGCACCGCCCAGTAAGTTAGCAAGCTCTCTTAATGGTTCAAATCCTTCTGCTGATTTTACACCGCGACCGCCAGACACGATTACTTTCGCTTCAGATAAATCAACACCTGTTGTTGCATTGCGAACAACTTCTTTTACAATCGTACGCAAGTTTTTAATATCTACAGATACAGATTGAACGTCTCCTGTGCGGCTTTCATCTCGATCAAGTGGCGCAATATTGTTAGGACGAACTGTCACGAACACGAATCCTTCTTTAATTTTTACTTTTTCAAAAGCTTTACCTGAGTAAATTGGACGAATAAATAGTGCATCATCACCTGTTCCTTCAATCTCTGTTACATCTGAAATCAATCCAGCTTGCAGGCGAGATGCCACTTTAGGTGATAAATCTTTACCTAAAGATGTATGCCCAATAACGATTCCTTCAGGTTTTTCTTGTTCCACAAGAGCTAATAAAGCTTGGCTGAAGCCATCTGAAGTATATGTTTTTAAATGTGGATGTTCCACAACGAGCGCTCGGTCAGCTCCATATGCAATTAATTCCTTTGCAAGATCTGCTACTTGATCGCCAAATAACGCGCCTACAACTTCTCCACCATCTGCGATTTGCTTTGCTGCAGCAATTGCTTCAAATGAAACATTACGTAAAGCACCGTCACGTACTTCTCCTAATACCAATATTTTTTTTGCCATTGTTTTCCCTCCATTACCGTACGAATCTAATGAAATCTAATACTCTTCAATCCATTCTAATTGTTCAGAAAATTTAAATCACTTTTGCTTCCGTATGAAGTAAATTTACTAATTCTTTCACTTGGTCTTTTAGTTCTCCTTCTAAGATGCGACCAGCAGATTTTTGTGGTGGTAAAAATACTTCCACTGTTTCAATTTTTGTTTCAACATCATCTTCATCGATGTCTAAATCATCTAATTCTAACTCTTCAAGCGGTTTTTTCTTCGCTTTCATAATACCTGGTAAAGAAGGATATCTCGGTTCATTCAATCCTTGTTGAGCTGTAACTAATAAAGGCAAGCTCGTTTCTATAATTTCAGAATCTCCTTCAACGTCACGAACAACTTTCACGTTATTTCCATCAATTTCTAATTTTGTAATCGTTGTTACATAATTAATGCCTAATAAATCAGCAACTCTTGGTCCAGTTTGACCAGAACCACCATCAATTGCAACATTTCCTGCCAAGATTAAATCTGGCTCTTTGTCTTTTAAATATTCAGCGAGAATATAAGCTGCACCACTGTGGTCTAGCTCGTCCAAATCATCTTCTGTATTGATTAAAACCGCTTCATCAGCACCCATTGCAAGAGCCGTGCGCAGTTGTTTTTCCGCTTCTTCATTGCCGATGGAGATTACCGTTACTTTTCCACCATGTTGATCTCTTACTTGAATTGCTTCTTCAATGGCATATTCATCATATGGATTGATAATGAATTCAGCGCCGTCTTCTTGAATTTTTCCATCTTGAATGACGATTTTTTCTTCTGTATCAAAAGTGCGTTTCATTAATACGAAAATGTTCATGTAAATTACCTCCTAAAAATTATTTGCCACTAAAAGTAGGTTGGCGTTTTTCAATAAATGCTTGAATTCCTTCTTTTGCATCTTCCGAATTAAATACAAGGCCGAATTGCTCTGCTTCCGCTTTGATTCCTTCTTCGAATGATTTCTTACTGTATTGTAATGCATGAATAGCAGCTTTTAATGAAACCGGGCTCTTTTTGGCAATTTTTTTCGCCAATTCTAATGCTTGCGGTAAAAGTTCTTCTTGTGGTACAGCCTTATTTGCTAGCCCCCATTGTACGGCCTCTGCCCCTGAAATCGGCTCTCCTGTAAAAATCATTTCAGCAGCCTTTGCTAATCCGACATATCGCGGTAATCTTTGTGTTCCACCAAATCCAGGAATAATTCCAAGATTTAATTCAGGAAGACCCAACTTCGCGTCTTCAGCGACATATCGAATATGGCAACTCATCGCAAGTTCCAATCCACCGCCAAGTGCGGCACCATGAATTGCTGCGATGACAGGTTTTGGGAAAGATTCCAAGCGATCAAAAGCAGCTTGTCCATTTTCTGCGAGATTTACTGCCTGTTGTTCAGAAGAAACATCTGTGAACTCTTTAATATCAGCTCCTGCTGAAAAGAAACGTCCTTCACCGTGAAGTAAAACAACTCGAACATCATTATTATGTTCAACTTCAGTCATCAATTCGTCTAATTCACGGATTAGCTGTTGTGCTAGTGCATTTGCTGGCGGACGATTGATTGTTACAATCGCAACACCGTCTTCTGCTCTCCATTTTAGAAATTCCATGAAGACACTCCTTTTAATTATTTTTTAGACCATTCAATAGTAGATGCTTTACTTTAGGTGCATTATCTAAGAGGCTGTATCTGAAATCATTCATCACCCAAGACGTAATTGTCTCATCGATTGTTCCAAATACCATTTGTCTTGCAACTCTCACATCCATTGTTGGATTAAATTCGCCATTCATCATGCCTTCTACCAATATATTATCAAGAAGATTCAAATATTCTTTTAAAATTGCATTAATCTTTAACCTAAGCTCCTTATTTGATTGGCGCAATTCTAATTGGGTGACTGTCGCAAGGTGTTTATTATTGGCCAACACACTAAAATGGTTGTCTATCATTTTTGATAGTTTGTCAGAGGCGTTAGCACCAGTTTGAATGATTTCTTCTAAATTTTCAATAAAAACTCTCATTTTTTCTTTAAACAAGGAAATTAAAATATCCTCTTTATTTTTAAAATACAGGTAAATGGTCCCGTCTGCAACACCTGCTTGTTTAGCAATTTTTGAAATTTGTGTTTGATGATAGCCATTTTCGGCAATCGCAATAACTGCTGCTTCAATTATTTGCATGTATTTCGGTTTATCTCGATTCATGATGTTCACCACCAAAAAAATAAGAAAATATGAATGATTATTCATTCATATTTTCATATTATAATTTCATGAACTTTCTGTCAATAACTAATGCTATTTCGCTTGAAGCTCCTTAGCTTTCTGTTTTTCCTCATCAATTAATGTTCTTCTTAAAATTTTTCCTACTGCTGTTTTCGGTAGTGAATCTCTAAATTCATAAATGCGAGGTACTTTGTAAGCAGCTAAATTATTGCGGCAATATTTATTTAATTCATCTTCCGTCACTGTTTTACCCTCTTTTAATACAATGAAAGCTTTCACCGTTTCTCCCCGATATGGATCTGGAACTCCAACTACAACACATTCTTGAACCGCTTCATGTTCGTACAATACTTCCTCTACTTCTCGCGGATAAATATTAAATCCGCCAGCGATAATGACATCTTTTTTACGATCTACAACATAGAAATATCCTTCTTCATCCATATATCCTAAATCTCCAGTTAAGAACCATCCATCTGCAAACACTTTTGCAGTTTCCTCAGGGCGTTTCCAATATCCCTTCATCACTTGAGGTCCACGAATCGCGATTTCTCCTACTTCTCCAGGTGGTAAAATTTCATTTTCTCCTGGTTTCATAATCACCGCTTCTGTATCAGGCCAAGGAACTCCAATCGAGCCAACTACTCGTTTTCCCCAAATAAAGTTTGCATGGGTTACTGGTGAAGTTTCCGTTAAGCCGTAGCCTTCTACAAGTTTCCCACCAGTGATTTCTTCAAATTTTTCTTGTACTTCCACAGGTAGTGGAGCAGAACCACTTATACATGCATTGATGGAAGACAAATCATATTTAGATAAATCCGGATGGTTTAATAGACCAATATACATTGTTGGTGCACCAGGGAATAAAGTAGGTTTTTGTTTATCAATGGTTTTTAACACTTGTTCCACTTCAAATTTAGGAAGCAATACCATTTTGTTTGATTTCATGACGGATAAAATCAGCACTGTAGTCATGCCGTATACATGGAAGAAAGGAAGCAATCCTAATATAATTTCTTTTCCTTCCTCACATTTATATAACCATGCATCACACATCATTGTATTGGCAATTAAATTTTTGTGAGTCAACATTACCCCTTTAGGAACGCCAGTCGTACCACCAGTATATTGAAGAAGGGCTAAATCTTCTTCAAAATTAAAAGGCACATCAATTGGTTTCGGTTTTTCAACCTTCATGATTTCCGTGAATAAATGTGTGGAACCACGATGTTCTACTTTGACACTAAAGCCATATTGTTTCTTCTGAATAAAAGGATATACGAGATTTTTCGGAAATGGAAGATAATCTTTAATACCCGTGATGATAACGTTTTCAATTTGTGTTCGATGAATGACTTTCATGATTCTTGGGTATAAAATATCCAATGCCAAAATTACTTTTGCTTCAGAGTCCTGCATTTGATACTCTAATTCCCTCTCTGTGTAAAGCGGATTTGTTTGAACGACAATTCCTCCTGCATATAAAATACCGTAATAAGCTATAACTGCCTGTGGACAGTTTGGTAACATGATTGCTACCCGATCTCCTTTTTCAACCCCTAAAAAACGAAGATAGTTGGCAAATTTTAATGCTGATTCATACAGCTCTTGATAATCCAATTCCCTTCCCATAAAATGTATTGCACATTTTTTTGGATTTTTTTCGTATGCTCTTGTCAAAAATGTTTGGACGGGAATTTCTTCATACTCCAGCGTATGCGGTATCTCAGCAGGATAATGTTTAAGCCAAATTTTACTAGACATCAACACATCCCCCTTGCGCAAATGTTCAAATTTTCTTGCAATTGTTACATTTATTATAATTGAAAAGAAATGGTCTTTCAAACTATTTTTTTAGAATTATAATTTTTTTCTACTTTAATTCTTAATTTTTCTTATTCATTCAATAATTTTAATACTATTTTCTATGACGAAAAATGTCGAATAATAGGGTTATTTACTATTTTGATATAACTATTAATAACTTTGTAACAAATCGAGTAGGAGGGAGCGATTAACTCCCGTCCTCTCACACCACCGTACGTACGGTTCCGTATACGGCGGTTCAATTAAGATGATTGACGCAAGTCTTTATAACTTCCGTGAATAGCTGTTCTCTTTATGCCAGTGGTCACTCCACCCTCCAAGAGGTCTCCCACGGGATTCACCGCTTCCTTCCTCAAGTGAGGTACTACGTTTTCTGTGTTCATCATGACTCACTGAATGCCAAGGGCTATTCTCTCTTAATTGTTCGGTCCTTCTTAGTAGTTCTAAACCAACTAATACTATGACCTCTGCTGACTTCTGACGGTTCAGCTACTTATCACTAAGTAGGTTATGAAGCGTACTTCACATATCCGCCAGACCTCCCCGGGTAAGAATGTAATCTTTCCTTCCATCTATCTGCTTCATTTACTCTGTACCACCTTTGGCAGAAAGGACTTTGTTTTGTTTAGCAAACTCATCCAATGATACCTAGCCTTATATGAAGTTCGTGTTCCTCAGACCGGAAGTTTGCCGCTCGCTTCCTTCAGATTCCGCGTCACCACGGACACCCTTGCGTTAAGCTAACTGTTACTTCTGCCTTCACAGTTCGGGACTTACACCCTATAGATTACACCCATGCCAGGCGCACTAAAAAAACTAGTAGAAACGCATGTTAACGTTTCTACTAGTATTAAAATTTTAATAATAACCATTATAGTGAAAGTAAATAATAAAATCCTATAATAAAAAATAAGACAGCTACAACGATAAGCACTTTTGCTAATTTGTCCATTGGAACCTCCTAAATGATGCTGGCACCGATGACGAAGGAAAGTCCAAGTGAAATGGTGAATGAAATCAATCCAACTGAACGATTATCCGCTGCAATCTCCTGATCGACATTGAAATGGGGGGTTAAAAATTCATATAAAAAATATGCGATGATAAGCAAAATAAACCCGTACAACCCCCAACCAATCATTTCAAAAAAAGTATTATGCCTTTCAATGGAATAGCGGAATATATTGCAAACACCTAGTATTTTTCCTCCAGTAGCAAGGGCGACGGCAACATTTCCTTTTTTAATTTCTTCCCAATTTTTATATTTTGTCACCATTTCAAATAAGACCATTGAAACTATTAAACATAATACAACAACACTAAAATAGCCTGCTGTTTCTATTAAAGGATGTTGCCAAAAAGTTGTACCCACATTCACCATCCCCTTTATTTTAATTCAACGACAGTTACTCCTAAGCCACCTTCACCAGCTTCACCATATCGGAAAGAACGAACTCGTTTATGTTTTTTCAAATATTCTTGAATTCCTTGGCGTAAAGCCCCTGTACCTTTTCCATGAATAATTGTTACACGGCTATAGTTGGCAAGTAGGGCATCATCAAGATATTTTTCTGTTTTCATGATGGCATCTTCTAACCGTTCTCCTCGCAAGTCTAATTCTAATTTAACATGACTATTGCGATTTTTCACCGTTGTCAATGTAATTCTTTGTTTTTCTTTTTCTGGCTTCACATATTCTAAGTCTGACTCATCCATTTTCATTTTTAATATACCGATTTGCACAACCCACTCATTATCGGAAACTTTTTCAATTAGCGTTCCTTTTTGACCGTAGCTTAATACTTTTACTTCATCACCAGGTTGTAAGTTTTGTGCTCGTTCACGAATTTTCGCTTGTTTTTTCAAAATTGGATTTTCTGCTGGTAATGCGTCTTCTAAACGCTTTTTCGCTTCGATGATTTCATGGTCTTTAATAACTTGATTAGCATTTTGCTGCATTTCACGTAATTCTTTAATGATATGTTCTGCTTCTTTTTTCGCATCCTCAATAATTTTCCGCGCTTCTTCCTTCGCTTTTTGTTCAAGGCTTTCTTTCTTTTCGTTAAATGCACTCAATTTTTCTTCTAACTGCGCATGCAATTGTTGTGCTTCTTCTAAAATTTCATGCGCTTCCTCTACTTCCTGTTCAGCGCGGCGTCTGCTTTCTTCTAATGAAGCAATCATCGACTCTACTTCTCGACGGTCAGTACCTGTATAAGATTTCGCTTGATTAATGATGGAATCTTTTAAGCCGAGACGCTTCGAAATTTCAAATGCATTGGATCGTCCCGGAACGCCTATTAATAATCGATAAGTAGGACTAAGGGTTTCAATATCAAATTCAACACTTGCATTGATAACTCCTTTTCGGTTATACGCATATGCTTTTAATTCAGGATAATGGGTTGTAGCCATAACGCGCGCCCCTTTATCCACAACTTCATCTAAAATTGATATCGCAAGTGCCGCCCCCTCTTGCGGATCGGTACCTGCCCCAAGTTCATCAAACAAAATTAACGAGTTTTCATCAAAGTGTTTTAATATATCGACAATGTTCACCATATGGGATGAGAAAGTGGATAGCGATTGTTCGATGGATTGCTCATCACCAATATCCGCAAATACTTGACTGAAAACGGAAAGCTCTGAGCCATCTAATGCAGGTATTGGTATTCCCGCTTGTGCCATTAAGGTGCACAATCCAACCGTTTTTAATGTGACGGTTTTCCCCCCTGTGTTTGGCCCAGTAATCACAATTGCTGTATATTCTCGACCAAATTCAATTGTATTCGGCACCGCTACATCCATTGGGATTAGGGGATGTCTTGCTTGTATTAGACGAATATATCCTTCATTGTTCACGCTTGGCTTTGAGCATTTTTGTGCCACACCGTATTTCGCCTTCGCTAATATGACATCGATATCCGCTAGTATTTTAACTAGTTCAAATAAATCGTTCGCTACTTCTTGGACTTTTTCCGTAAGGGCAAGTAAAATCTTCTCTATTTCAGCCTTTTCACGAACCTTTAAACGTTGAATTTCATTATTGATTTGCACAACTGATTCCGGCTCAATAAATAAAGTTTGCCCTGAAGAAGATTGATCATGAACAATCCCGCCGTAGTAGCTTCGATATTCCTGTTTTACCGGGATAACATAACGGTCATTTCGAATTGTTACGATAGTATCCGAAAGCATTTTTGCTGCGTTAGGGCCTCTCGTTAAACTATCAAGTTTTTGTCTCACTTTCGCTTCTTCTGAGCGCAGTTGTTGTCTTATTGACCGTAATTCCACGCTAGCGGAATCCAACACCGTTCCATTTTCATCAATGCAATGATCAATTTCATGCTGTACCGCTGTTAAAATCGGCATATTATTTTTTCTTTCAATAAAATGTGGTATTTGAATTTCTTCATCATTTTCGATATCTTCAATAAAATTTCTTAAAATTCGACTTGCTCTAATAGTACTTGAAATTTCCATCAATTCCATTGCACTTAGCATACCGCCTATTTGTGCCCGCTTTGTATGTGGACGAATATCAAAAATACCTCCCATTGGCACATGTCCTTTTACCCGTAGGATGGCTAGTCCCTCATCCATTTCTTCTAAAAGTTCAACAACCTTTTCAAAGTTTGGCTCTGGCACAAGCTGCTCTATTTGTTGCTTCCCTAAGGAAGATGTACAAAAGTCTGACACTTGCTCACGCACTTTATCGAATTCAAGGGTTTTTAATGCTCGTTCAGCAATCACTCTGAACACTCCTGTCTGTACATATGTTTACTTATTTTTCCGAATAAAATTTTTGAACTGTTCAACGCTCCATGTATTGACAACTAGTTCTTTTTTCAACCACGCTTTTTGCGCATATTTTGTACCGATTTCCATATAATCAAGTTGTTCAATCGCATGGGCATCTGTATTGATTGCAATAGGAACACCAAGTTCCATCGCTAGTTTCAAATGTTCTATACATAGATCTAATCGGTATGGGCTAGCATTCAATTCCAAAATTTTCCCATACTCTTTCGCCCAATGAATTAATTGTTCAACGTTAGGATTATATCCTTCACGTTCACCAATAATTCGACCAGTTGGATGTGCAATCATATGAACGTAGGGATGTTGAATCGCCGCAAATAATCGTTCCATAATTTTTTCTTGAGGTTGAGAAAAACTTGAATGAATGGAGGCGATCACAAAATCCAAATTTTTTAATACGTCATCATCATAATCGAGGGAACCATCAGGCAAAATATCCATTTCTGTTCCCGAAAATAAAGTAAAATCAGGGTGAGCTTCATTAAAAGCTTCAATTTCTTCACGCTGTTTTTTTAACCTTTCCGGTGTTAAACCATTTGCTACTTTCAAATATTGAGAATGGTCTGTTATCACTCCAAAATGATAGCCTTTTGAAATAAGCGCTTCTCCCATTTCTGCTACGGAATGAGCACCGTCAGAATAAGTGGTGTGCATGTGTAAATCAGCCTTAATATCTTCTATTGTAACCAATTCTTTAATTTCATTTAAACGATCCAATTCTTGTCCCGTTTCGCGAACAGTGGGCGGAATGTAAGGAAGTCCAAAATGAGCGAAAAACTCTTTTTCCGAATGGAATGTAAGGATTTGTCCATCTGGTTGTTCCACACCATATTCGCTAATTTTCTTCCCTTGTTCTTTTGCTAATTGACGCATGCGAACATTATGATCTTTTGAACCGGTAAAGTGATGAAGTGTTGTGATAAATTCTTCATTTGCCACTAATCGAAAATCAACGTTGACAAGCTCGTCCAAATCCAATACGACAGACACTTTTGTGTCTCCACTGCTAACGATTTCTTTTATTGTTAATTCAAATAAAAGCTGTTCCCTAACTTTTTCAGGACTTTTTGTGGCAATGACAAAATCCAAATCTTTGCTCGTTTCATTCACCCGACGGAAACTCCCGGCAACAGAATATCGTTCAATTTCTTCAATGGATGCAAGTAGTTGATTTATTTCTCTCACAACCGATTCAAGATACCAAATAGGAAGTCTTCCTGTTCGTTCTCCAAATTGTTCAAGTTCCTTCAAAATTTTCTCTTCCGTTTTCGGTCCAAACCCAGGCAACGATCGTACCTTTTTGGATTCACAAGCTTCCTTCAACGCTTCACGACTACTCACTCCAAGTTCCTGGTATAGCTTTGCAAGTTTTTTACCGCCAAGGCCAGGTATTTTTAATAGAGGGATTAAGCCTTTCGGTATTTGTTTTTCTAATTCGATTAATTGTTGGGACTCTCCCGTTTGAATCAGCTCTTCAATGACTGCTCCCGTGCCTTTTCCAATCCCTTTAATTTTCGTAAAATCATCAATTTCTTCAAGACTTCGTTCATCCAACTCTAATGCATTCGCCGCTTTTCGAAAGGCGGATACTTTAAACGGATTTTCTCCTTTAAGCTCCAAATACAACGCAATTTTTTCCAATGTACGAATGACAATTTTTTTATTCAACTGTCCCACCCTTTTTCTATTTTAAACCGCAAAAAAGTATCTCCGCTGTGTTGATGGAAGATACTTTTGACAATCATTTCGTTGTTTATTAATTTTCCAAATAAATATACCATAGTTTTTGGAATAATTGAGTTACGATTGGGGTATGTTCAAGCATGAAATTGGCAATAAACGAACTTCCCATGAGTTTTTGAATAGCATCAATTGGTAATAATGCGAAAACATATAATAAAATAAAAAGTATAAAATAAAATTCCACGAAGCATAGTAATGCCCCTAAAATGCGATTAAAAGATTTTAATACTGGTAAAAATGTTAAAAAATCAAATACCGAAGCAACAATTTGCATGGCAAGTTTAACAACAAAGAAGATTACCGCAAAAGCAATAATACGATAAAATGTTTTATCTACATCCAATGCATCCAACACTAATGTAAGAGAAGAGTCCGGCTGCAACCCCGGATATGGAATCCATAACACAAATTTTTCTGCTAGCGGTTTATAGTAAATGTAAGCCACGATTAACGCAACAAGAAAACCAACAAGATTAATTGCTTGCATGATAAAACCGCGCTTCATTCCTATTAATAAACTAGCAGCAAAAACAAAAAGCAATATGATATCTAACATGCAGTTCAACCCTTCAGTTTTTTCAATTCTTCTTCTAATCTCTCAACTTCTTCTTTGAGCTTTAAAAACTCATGAACACTGTTCACTGCGGTTAACACAGCTAGTTGAGTCGTATCGAGAGATTGATTATGTAATTTAATTTCCCTCATTTTATCATCTACGATAGAAGCGACTAATCGTAAATGACCAATGGATTCATTACCTACTAATTTATAAGTATGGCCATATATTTCGACTTCTATTTTATTTTTCTCTTGCTCAGCCAAGTGGGCACCTCCTAGAAGCTCGATATTTTTTCATAGGAGCTGTTAATTACATATATTTATGTTTTATTAGAATCAATAAGTTTATCATATCATCTTTATTCGTTGTCATACAACCTAGAGTTAAAAGGGATATTGTAGAATTTCATTCTCAATCTCCTTTTGGTAAAATCAATTTAAATCTTTCTTGGGAGAAAGGGGCGTATCATGAACAATATCGTCTTAAAATTATTACCACAACAACTCAATGAAATAGAAACGTATTACTTAAAACATAAGGTAGAACGTAATGCACCTGGTGTCGTATTTGCAGCAAAACTCCCCGATGTAGCCATCACCGTATACAGTTCTGGAAAAGTAATGTTTCAGGGTTTAGGAGCTCAACGGGAAGCTAGCCGATTTAACGAATTCGCTCTAACTGATGAAAACAATCAACAAAACATAAACTCAATAGGAGATACACTTCCGGAAAACTTTTCAAAATTGTCTGTTATTGGATCTGATGAAACAGGAACTGGAGACTATTTCGGTCCAATTACAGTCGCTGCTGTCTACGTACCAAATGACAAAATTGAACTAGTAACAGAACTGGGAGTAAAAGATTCTAAACAACTAAACGATCAAGCAATCCGAGAAATTGCACCTCATTTAATTGCAACTTGTGTTCATAGCCTTTTAACATTACGCAATGACAAGTATAACGATTTGCAAAGCCGCGGCTTAACTCAAGGAAAAATGAAAGCCATGCTGCACAATCAAGCTTTAAAACATGTGCTCCATAAAATTTCACCGGAAAAACCGGATTATATATTAATTGATCAATTTGCAGAAAGAGACACGTACTATCAATATATTCAAAATGAAAAAGAAATCATTCGCGAAAACGTTCTTTTTTCGACAAAAGCTGAACAGCAACATATCGCTGTTGCAGCCGCCTCCATCATAGCGCGTTATGCTTTTTTAATCGAAATGGATCGCCTATCTGACATTGTTGGGTTTCCCCTTCAAAAAGGCGCTAGTCATTTGGTCGATGAAATGGCAGCAAAAATTTTGTTGCAGCAAGGTGAAAATGTTCTCCGTTCTATCGCAAAATGGCATTTTGCGAACACTAAAAAAGCCAAAAGGATTTATGAAAACTTCGCAAGTAGATGACTAACATTCAAAATGGTCGATTGTGGAATCGACCATTTTATATTGCTATTCATTCCAATCATCTAAGTACAAATTGGTAAGAAATAGGGTGATATTAACCATTTAAAATCTTTAAAATTTTATCCATTACAATTAAGTTATTGACAACAACTACATGCAGTTTTTTCCTCGCTCTGCTAATGTTTTGATAAAGCATTTTCGTCGGTTGATAATACGGCTTCTTGAAATTCATTTTGGCTGCTAATTTATGATTCGGTTTATAGTAAAAGGAATCATCAATTACTGCTACAACATAATCGAATTCTTGCCCGATTACGTCAGCGGTTGTCACTGCTAATGGATTGCTTTGATTGTTGGAGCGATCAATAAACCTTGAAGGCGTGAAATCAATCACTTTCCAACCAGCTTGCTGTAAAAAATACAGGTAACTCTTTGTCGCTTGAATGGATGAGAAATATTGAATGCTCACATTAGAATATTGTTGTACAGGCACTTCCGTCGATAGATCAAACAACTTCTTAATAAATGAATGGATTTCTTTATTATATCGAACAACTTCTGTTAACTCATACTTCACAGGTTTCAATGTCGTCTCGATGATTTTTGGTACTTTATTTCTCATTTCAACAGTCGTTAATACTTGATTAGGGTCGTACGAGAATATACATTTCGTTTTTGATTTTTCTAAGAGATGAATGAAGCTCTGTAATTTATGAATATATAAACGCTGTACTTCATCGAAAATAATTAAGTCATATTTTGATAAATCCGTTTCTTTATGTATGACCTTTTGAAACTTACTAATTGGCACAATTGGCCATTTGTATTCTTCAATTAGCTTCAAATGTCCTCCATTTAATCGTCCGCAGTTAAAAATGATGACATTTTTCGATTGTCGAATATACTCTTTCGCAATGTCATAAGTGAGTAAGGATTTTCCTGTACCAGGGCCACCTTCAATCGCAAATATTTTTGATTGATTCGTCGGCTTGGCATGAATGATTTCTCGTTTATATGTACTTTGTTGGGCACTTAAAAAATATTTATCTTCCATAAATGCTTCTGTTGAATTGAATGGGGATACTAAGTAATTCGACGGATCAAACAAATCATCTAAATTTTCTATGACTTGTATTTGTTGTTGTATTAATTTATCAATTAAAAAGTGAAAATCAACTTCTTCAATTTGATTGTTTTCGTTTAACTTATATAATCTATTGATTGATGAAACATAGGTAAAATTGTATACATCCACATCTAGAAATTTTAAATAATGACGGTTTTGTACAAGCTGTTTCGTTATCTTTTCTACATTTCCTTCCCGCTTCAATTCAATATTGATGACACAGTCTTTCCCAATTCTTAATAAATCAAATTCCTTTCCGATTTGCTTAATCATATAGCCGACGTAATAACCATTGTAAATATGTATAACTTTAGATTTCTTTCTCAACTCTTCAACGAAAGCATGTAAATCATAAAATTCACTCGTTCGGATTCTTGGGTTGATTCCGAACTGCTCCAGATATTGTATAAAATTCGTTTCATATAAATCTTCTTTTGCATTCAGCAAAGAAAATAAATTGATCGGCTTCACCATAATATCCCCTTTATGAAAAAGCTACTTTAAAGTGAATTATATAAAATTACTACTTTGAAAGCAAAATATGGTATTGATGATAAAAAGCCCGACTAATAAGTTTGCACATTCTAGTAAGGCTCTAGTATTATATTTCTCTGCGACGGTCATATGAAACGCACCTCTATCTGCGATGAAGTGTGAGCGGCAAACGTAAAGAAAAGCGCCTAAAAATGACTTTTTAGGCGCCTCTTTTATCATTATTTTTGAATAAACATTTGTGTCCAGTAATGGCCATCCTTCACGTAACCAACACCGATGTGAGTGAAGTTTTTGTTTAAGATGTTTGCACGATGGCCAGATGAGTTCATCCAAGCTTTCACCACTTGTTCTGGTGTGCTTTGACCCATCGCAATATTTTCACCCGCAGATTTATATTGGATTCCGTAGTTTTTCATCATGGTAAAAGGTGAACCATACGTTGGACTTGTATGATCAAAATATTTTTTATCGTGCATATCTTGAGATTTATGTTTTGCAACTCTAGCAAGTTCCCAATCAGATTTTAATGCTGGTAGACCTGCTTTTGCACGCTCAACATTCACAAGTCGTACTACTTCTTCTTCGTAAGCCAACCCTTCTTTTTCAGGGATATTAATTTTTTGACCAGGGTATATTAAATTAGGGTTTTTTAACTGTGGATTCGCATTAATTAATTCTTGTACACCTGTTTGTGTTTTTACAGCAATTTTCCAAAGCGAATCTCCTGAAACAACCGTATACGTTCCTGCAGCTAAAGCCGTTGCCGGTACTAATAATCCAATTGATAGTACAAGTGCTCCTGCACCTCTTTTTAATTTTTTGTACATTTCCTTCAATCCTTCCTTCTTGATGTAAATTCATCATAAAAGGAATGATTGATGAATTCATCACAAAATTTTTGGAAGGATTTTTACAGTTTTGTTACGTTGAAATATTAATCTACCAACCCTTTGATAGAATAAGTTTCTTCTTTTTTATCTCGTAAAATTATTGAAATATTTTTGAAATAGGAATAAATTACTAGATATTTTTATATTAGAAACAACCAATCTCTTTATGAATTGGTAATTATTTGATTATAAATAGGAGGCTATTTTATTTCGAGTCTAAATGATACTCCATAAAAGCATCGATCCAGTACGTTTCTATTTGTTTATTTTGCTCATTGATGAATGAGTAATCTTCAACTTCTATTTCATATTGTACAAATCTACTTTTCGTTAAATCTTTTAAATAGTAGTACGTTGTAATATGTGCTGACTTTGGTAAATTTTCTATTAACTCAATCAATTGCCCTTTATTAATTGACAATGTTCCTTCCTCCTAAACTTCACATATTAATCTATCCACACTTTAAAATATATTGTTACTCACTATAAGTTATTCATTAATAATATGAAATTATTTTATTAAAAATAATTATGGATATATATTAGTTAAGTTAATACAGTTTGTGAGATTGCCAGCTTAACTCGTGAAACTGGTGTGG
The DNA here is from genome assembly GCF_038004345.1 of Ureibacillus sp. FSL W8-0352. Classification (NCBI taxonomy): domain Bacteria; kingdom Bacillati; phylum Bacillota; class Bacilli; order Caryophanales; family Caryophanaceae; genus Ureibacillus; species Ureibacillus sp. FSL W8-0352. Next base: position 1,153,602 of record NZ_JBBOQT010000001.1, read on the forward strand.
TTAATACACAATCTTGTACATTTAGCATTCACACACGTGCACCTAAAACTCCGCTTGTGAGGAATTTATGACAAACTTTGAGATGCATAACATCGTTGAAAATGCTCATATTAAAAACGAAAGGAGAGTTCTACAATGGATCATCGAATGGATTTAGAAAACAATAGACGCCATTTTGATTTTGTACGCGGCAAACAATCTGTGGGAAGTAATGGAGCAAGTCTCGAAGAATTTGGAATGGAAGAAGAATTTCATATTCCAAAAAAGAAAGAAAATCCATCAATCCGTGAACGACATGATCAATTTTTGGATAACGAATAACAAATGAAACAAACAACCTCCTGCATTCAATAATATGACTATAAATAAAGACAATACGGTATACCTCAAAATAAAAAATTATCATCCAAATCGGATGATAATTTTTTATTTTCAACCACTCAATCATCATTTAATAATCTTACTAATAGCTTTAAATTCATCTCCACGAGCAATTTGTTGCATTTCGAACAATGCCATTTCAACACTCGTTATTTTTGCTCCACATTGTTTCATTTTTTCTAAACCTATTTGTGTATTTAAAGCTGTACGAGAAGAAACGCAATCCGCTAACACTTCGACTTCATAACCATTTTGGAGCAAGTGAGCTGTCGTTTGGTACACACAAATATGCGTCTCAATACCGGCAATTAACACTTTTTTACGACCTGTTGCTTCAAGTGCAGCGACAAATTCCGGTGTATCATATGCGCTGAACGTAATCTTTTCAATTGGTTTCTCATCTGCTAAATGCTGTGAAATTTCTTCTACAGTTGGCCCTAAACCTTTCGGATACTGCTCAAGCCATAAAATAGGCAAACCTAACACTTTAGCACCTTGTACCATATTGGCGATATTTTGAATCACAAATTCACTGTTGTCCACGATGCGTGCAAGTTTTCCTTGAATATCAATCAATACAAGTACAGTATCTTGTTTCGTCAACAAACTCCTCATCCCCCTTCAATCTTCCTTTTATTTAATTCTACAAAATATTGGTATTTCCTTGTATATAAATTTTCTTTCAATAAGAACATGTTTTTAAGATAGGTTATAATACTAGTAGCCTTAAAATAATGCAAAAGAAATGGATGATGTATGTGATTCGTTTAAGCTGGCTTATAAGTATCGCCATTTCCTTTTTCGGTTTTGTACTCGTTAGTCAATTGTATGAGGTGCAACCGAAAGGAGCAACTGGTAATTTAGGATTCATTGGCATCATTTTCTTATTCCCTTTTATTATATTGAGTTTAATTACCACTTTTCGCTATTTCTTAACTGTAACAAGCTCTGCAAAAAGAATAGAAAAATTTATAGGCATTGCCGGTGGAATATTGCTTCTTGGATTATTTGTGTATTTTTCATCTGTGCAATCAATAGAAGGAGACTTCTCTGAATTTAACAATTCGAAAAATCTAGTCTTTTTTAATATCTATACATTCGGATTAATCCATACAATTAGTGGTATACTTGGAGCTTTTTATGGTGTTATGAAACCAAAACCAATTGAAAATATAGAAGAATCCAATGTAGAATAATATTTTTCATTTTAATGGTTCATTTTTTAACAGTTTAAGCATTTTCTTTTTATACGCTTCCACTCCAGGTTGGTCGAAAGGATTTACTTCCAGTAACTTCGCACTCATGGCACATGCTTTCATAAAGAAGTAGATTAAATAGCCTAGATGATAGGCATCAAGCTTTTGCATTTCTAGTTGAATAACTGGCACTCCACCTTCTGCATGGGCGAGGGCTGTGCCTTGTTTTGAAGTTGCATTGATTTCGTTAAAGGAGCGGCCTGCTAAATAATTTAATCCATCTTCATTTCGACTATCATATGGTACGTCATAATCCCCGTCGATTTCATGGAAATGGAGAAGCGTTTCAAACAAAATGGGGCTTCCTTCTTGAATAAATTGTCCGATTGCATGCAAATCAGTGGAGAACGTAACACATGTAGGAAATAGACCTTTTCTTTCTTTGCCTTCACTTTCACCAAATAACTGCATCCACCATTCGTGAAACTTCTTTAATGAAGGTTCAAAGGATGCTAGCATTTCCACACTGTACCCTTCGTTATATAAGATATTTCTTATAACTGCGTATTGGTATGCATGATTACGCATTAAATCTACCGCTTTTAATTCCAAAGCTGCATTTTTTGCACCATCCATGAAAGATCGAATATCTATTCCAGATACAGCGAGTGGCAATAGCCCCACTGGCGTTAATACTGAATACCTGCCCCCTATATTCGAAGGGATAGCGAACTGTTTATACCCTTCCTTTTCTGCTATATTTTTCAAAATTCCTCTTTCAGGGTCTGTTGTTACTATAATCCGATTAACTGCATTTTCACCATAGCGTTTTTCCATATACTGTCTTAGCACGCGGAATGCTAAAGCTGTCTCCATCGTGCTTCCAGATTTTGAAATGACGTTGATATAAATTTCTTTATCATCTAAATAATGAATTAATTGCTCTAAATAAGCCCCGCTCATATGATGACCAACGTATATAACCTCAATGCCCTCTTTGAGAACACCAAAATAAGGAGATAATGCTTCTTGAACGGCACGGGCTCCTAAAAATGAACCACCAATACCAATTACAACAAACACATCCGCATTTATGCATATTTCACTTTTCAAATCCTCAATTTCATTAAATAACGCCTTATGGTCCATTAATGGATAATTAATCCAACCAGTCATATCCTTTGAATTTTCTAATTCAAAGTGAATTTGTTTAACTCGATCTTTATATGCTTCCATATCTTGATAATCGAATAAACAATTCAATAATGTTGTTTGAACAGAATGAGTTGTCAATGGAATTGCCTCATTTCTTATTTTTTTACTTTAAATATTCTTATAGAATCTTGAAATTTTTTCATCGTGATTTACAAAACTCTATTATCAATTAAACATAATCACTACTTATAATTTATTATTTCATTTAGCATTTCATTAATGGGAACGTGTTTGTATTGATAATTGTTGCGCTTTATCGATAATGAAACGTTTTACTTCTTCTCGCAAATCTTCACGCTGCAACGCAAAATCAATTGTCGTTTCAATGAATCCCATTTGATTGCCGACATCATATCGTTTTCCTTCAAAGCGATATGCAAACACACGTTGAATCGTATTCAATTCCTCAATAGCATCCGTTAATTGAATTTCTCCGCCTTTCCCCATTTTCTTTTGTTCTAAGTAGCGGAAAATTTCGGGCGTTAAAATGTAACGTCCTATAATCGCAAAGTTGGAAGGTGCTTCTTCTTTTGTTGGTTTTTCTACAAACATTTTCACTTGCATTAACGGTGAATCGGTGGAAATTGGATCAATCACACCATAACGATGGATTTCGCTATCAGGTACTTCCATAACGCCAATTACGCTAGAAAAAGTTTTTTCATATTGATTGATTAATTGTTTTAAACAAGGAACATCACTTTGAACGATGTCATCTCCGAGCAACACAGCAAAAGGTTCATTACCAATAAACTTACGGGCACACCAAATGGCATGTCCAAGGCCTAGAGGTTGTTTTTGGCGGATATAATGAATATCAATATCCGATGATACACGTACTTTTTCTAACAAATCGTACTTCTTTTTTTCAATTAAATTTGCCTCCAGTTCAAAGGCGTGATCAAAATGGTCTTCAATCGCCCGTTTTCCTTTTCCGGTAACGATGATAATATCTTCAATTCCCGAAGCAATCGCTTCTTCAACAATATATTGAATGGTTGGTTTATCTACAATCGGTAACATTTCTTTCGGCATGGCTTTCGTTACAGGTAAAAATCGTGTTCCTAAACCTGCAGCTGGGATGATGGCTTTTCTAATTTTTTTCAAGCAATTTCACTCCTCATCCATTGGTTTACATCAAGAAAATTATACAATATTTTCCCATTCCACTCATACTAAACACAAAGAGCAATGATGAGATAAAAATAGGCTGGAATCTAAATCCAGCCTTACTTTAAATATATAAATTTTAAAACCTTTAACGAATTATAGCACCAGCTTCTTTTAATGCTTTCAATACTTTTTCATGTGCATTTGTTACTTCTTCATCTGTTAATGTTCTTTCAGGATCAAAGTATGTTAATGTGAAGGCTACTGATTTTTTATTGGCATCGATATTTTCTCCTTCATATACATCAAATACTTTTACAGCTTTTAATAATTTCGTACCTGATGTACGAATGATAGATTCAAGTTCTCCAGCAGGTACAGAGCGATCTACTTCAATGGCAATATCTCGTGTAACAAGTGGGAAGCGTGGAACCGGTTCGTATTCTACTCCTTTTGCATCAGTGCGCAACAGAGCATGTAAATTTAATTCAGCTATATACGTATCTTTTAAATCCCACTCTTTTCGTTCTGATGGATGAAGACCACCAATTACTCCAATACGTTCTCCATCAAGTAATATATTTGCTGTTTGGCCAGGATGTAATCCGTCCATTGCTGCTTTCTCAAAAGTAACTCGTTCAGTTAATCCTAGTTTTTCAAGCAATCCCTCTACAATGCCTTTTGCTGCGAAGAAATCTACATTGCGTTTATCCCCTAACCAAGCATCGTCTACCCATTTGCCAGTAATGACAAAGGCAACATGCTCTTCTTCAAATGGTAAACCTTCCTCCGTCTTCCCGAGGAATACAGACCCAATCTCATACAAACTAGCAGAATCCGCTTGACGCGCCAAGTTATAACTTGCAGCTTGCAATAAGTGAGGGATTAAACTTTGACGTAAAGTTGAACGGTCTTCGCTCATCGGCATTAACAATTTCGTTGTTTCTTCTTTTTTCAGTGCAAATTTTTGAGACAATTCAGCAGAAGTTAATGAGTAGGTGATTGCTTGATACAATCCAGCTCCTTCTAAGAAATTGCGCACAATGCGGCGCTTTTCTTGATACGGAGTTAAGCCACCAATATGCATTTTACCTTCTGGCAATGTCATTGGAATTTCATCGTAACCATAAAGTCTTGCGATTTCTTCAATGATGTCTTCCTCTATTTTAATGTCTTGTCGACGAGTTGGCACATTAATGATTAATAAACCTCGTGCTGCTTCCACCTCAAATTTTAAGCGTTGTAAGATGGAAATCATATCTTCAAGGGAGATTTTCATTCCTAATTTTGCATTAATTTCATCTGGTGAAATTACAATTCGCGCTGGTGTTTTATCAAGCTCATCAACTAATACGGTACCTTCTAATACTTCTCCACCAGCTAATTCACTAAGAAGTTGTGCAGCTCGTTCTTGAGCTTCTAAAACTCGATTTGGATCGACACCTTTTTCAAAACGAACTGATGAATCGGAACGCAATCCTAAATCTTTTGAAGTTTGACGAACTGAATGACCAACAAAATAAGCTGATTCAAGTACAACCGTTGTTGTGTTTTCTGTTACTTCCGAATTGGCACCACCCATTACCCCTGCGACAGCAACAGGTACTTTTCCATTTGTAATGACTAAATGATGACTCTGTAACGTGCGCTCTTGATCGTCTAAAGTAACAATTTTTTCGCCTTCATTCGCTAATCGAACAACGATTTCACCTGTGCCTAGTGAATCGTAATCAAAGGCATGAAGCGGTTGACCATATTCTAACAATACATAGTTCGTAATATCGACTACGTTATTGTGTGGACGAATGCCCGCCGCCATTAAATAATGCTGTAACCATAATGGCGATTCTGCCACTTTTACATTTTTAATGACTTTTGCAGCGTATAATGGATTTTCTTTAGTAGCTTCTACTTTAACTTTAATGTAATCTTCCGCTTTTTCGTTTGAAGTTTCATATTGAATTTCTGGTAATTTGACATCTTGCGATAAAATTGCTCCCACTTCATAGGCTACACCTAACATTGAAAGTGCATCGGAACGGTTAGGAGTTAAATCAAGCTCCAATACAGAATCTCGTAAACCGATTAATTCTAAAGCATCGCTGCCAGGAACTGCATCTTCCGGTAATACGTATATTCCTTCCGAATATGCTTTTGGTACAACGCGCCCTTCAATTCCAAGTTCTTGCAAAGAACAAATCATTCCATTCGATTCTTGGCCGCGCATTTTCGCTTTTTTAATTTTGATTCCACCCGGAAGTTTTGCACCAGGTAATGCAACGATTACTTTTTGGCCGGCTTCCACATTCGGTGCACCACAAATAATTTGTCTTACATCCGTACCTACATCTACTTGGCAAATGCTTAATTTATCTGCATCTGGATGCTTCTCCTTTGATACGACATGACCAACAACGATATTCGTCATTCCTTGAGATCGATCGATGACGGAATCGACTTCAATTCCAGCACGAGTAATTTTTTCTGCTAAATCTTCAGGTGACAGCCCTTGTGTATCTACATATTCTTGCAACCAATTTAATGAAACTAACATATTAATACCTCCTTACCCTTCTGTACGTCGGAATTGTGATAAGAATCGAATGTCATCGATATAGAAGTTTCGAATATCTTCCACACCATATTTCAACATCGCAATACGTTCTACACCGATACCAAAGGCAAAACCAGAGAATTTCTTCGGATCATATCCACCCATTTTCAGTACGTTAGGATGCACCATGCCGGCACCTAGTATTTCAATCCATCCTGTATGTTTACATACGTTACAGCCATTTCCTCCACAACGGAAACAAGAAATATCCATTTCAACAGATGGTTCTGTGAACGGGAAGAAACTTGGGCGCAGACGAATTTCTCGATCTTCACCAAACATTTTTTTCGCGAGTTTATCTAACGTACCTTTTAGGTCGCTCATACGAATGTTTTCTCCTACCACAAGCCCTTCAATTTGCATAAATTGGTGTGAGTGAGTAGCATCGTCTGTGTCACGACGATACACTTTTCCCGGGCAAATAATACGGAACGGTTTGCCTTTTTTCGCAAGCATTGTTCTAGCTTGCACCGGCGATGTATGCGTACGTAATAACGTTTCTTCCGTAATGTAGAAAGTATCTTGCATGTCCCGAGCAGGATGCCCTTTTGGCAAATTCAATGCTTCAAAGTTATAGTAATCCATTTCCACTTCTGGACCTTCTGCAATTTCATATCCCATGGAGATGAATAAATCTTCCAATTCTTCAACAACACGCGTTAAAGGATGTCTGTTGCCAAGGCGCACTTTACGTCCAGGAAGTGTTACATCGACGGATTCCTTTTCTAGTTGTTCTTGAATTTGTTGTTCTTCTAATACTTTGACACGTTGCTCCAACGCTTCAGTTACTTTTTCACGAACTGTATTAGCTAGAGCCCCCATTTTAGGACGCTCTTCAGGAGAAAGTTTCCCCATTCCTTTTAATACTTCCGTAATGGACCCTTTTTTCCCTAAATATTGAACACGAACATCATTCAGTTCTTTTAAGTTCGTGCATGCAGCAATTTTCTCAATGGCTTCTTGCTCAATTTGTTTTAGTTGCTGTTCCATCATGTAACCTCCTTAAATGAAAAATATTTTTCGTTTGAATAATTACCAGTTTTTGTTATAAAATTAACAATTTTTGTTACACACTCACATGTTACAAATCAAATAAAAAACCTCGCCCCAAATCAAGGGACGAGGAACATTCGCGGTACCACCCTAGTTATTGCAAAATGCAATCACTTCATTGACATAACGGCATTCGCCGGCAATCCTTTACAGAACTTTACTCTGGTCCTGGATGCTGCTCGCGGGGTGAACTTCAATATTCACTGCATACATAAGCTTCCAGTCATGGCTTATGCTCCCTGAAATGCAGTCATTGAATATTTACTCTTCCCGCTCCAACGCATTTCCACTTTATTCACATATGATTGGAAAAATCTTAGACTATTCTACGATAAATTGGATTATGTTTCAAGTATCTACCTTGTATAATTATCCAATCCGTTTAATGAAAAACTCTTACTTTTACTTCAATCGAGAAGCAAAAGTAAGAGTTTGTTAATCGATGAAATGATATAATAAAATCCCTGTAGCAACCGCCACATTCAACGATTCTGCTTGTCCTAAAATCGGAATCATCACGTTTTGAGTCGTTTGCTCGAGCAATTCCTTTTGAACACCGCTACCTTCATTTCCTACAATTAAGGCGAAACTTCCTGACTTATGTAATTCTCTATAATCAACTGCATTTTCAAGAGCAGTTCCATACAAAGGAATGTTTCTTTCTTTTAATTTTTCAACCCAAGCCATTAAATTTCCGCGAATTACCGGAATATGGAAGTGAGATCCTTGCGCCGAACGCAATGTCTTTGGATTATATATATCTGCACAGCCTTTTCCTAAAACAACCGCATCGATTCCAGCAGCATCCGCTGTACGAATCATCGTTCCGATATTTCCTGGGTCTTGCACTGCATCAATAAGCAATAATTTTTTCCATGATGCCTGTTCAGTTTCCGAAATCATTGCTTGTTTGCAATGTGCAAATATACCTTGTGAAGTTTCTGTTTCTGCAATGTCCTTCGCAATGGAATTCGTTACTTCCACTATCTTTACATCATTCAATGACCATTCACGGGGAATTTCAACCCCTTCGCGTACAATGACTTGAATGACTTGCTCCTTATTTTTTAGCGCTTCCTCTACTAAATGAAATCCTTCGACAATAAATTCTCCTGTTTTTTCTCGCTCTTTCCTATTGGTAACTAGCTTTTTCCAATGTTTCACATAAGCGTTTTGAGCCGATTCTATGCGTTTCATTATTGATAAACCGCCTTTATTTATTTTTTTACATCTTGATCTAAATTTACTAATGCTTTACTAAGTCGATAAATATGTTCTTCTGTTGTATCCATTCCAAAAGAGATTCGGAAAAATGTACGTGCTTCCGATAAGCTATGCCCCATCGCAAGTATCGCCTTTGTTCCTGATGCACTGTTAATATCGCAAGCACTTCCGGTTGAAATGCAAATTCCTTCTTCATTTAATCGCAACATCACGTATTGCCCTTCCGCCCCCTTCATACATAAGCCACATATGCTTGGGAGTTGATGAGCTTCGTCTGCTTCAATAAAATAGCAGTTTGTATCTTTTATTGATTCTTTTAATTGGTTTCGCAAACTCCAAAATTTATTGAGGTCATACTGGTAATGCTCTACGCTTTTGGCAAAAGCAAAAACCGCTGGGGTATCGACCGTACCGCCTCTTAAGCCCCTTTCATGAGTCACACCTGGAAAAAGTGGCAATATTCTTCTGCGCGGATTTAAATATACCGCACCACAGCCTTTTGGTCCACCAATTTTATGGGCGGATACTGTGATGCCATCAACAAATTTTGAAAATTCCGTTACATCTAATTTGCAGAAGGACTGAACACAATCTACATGATATGAAATATTGTATTTTTGTGCAACTTCGGCAATTTCTTTCACCGGTTGAATAGAACCAATTTCTGAGTTGACATGTTGGATTGTAATGAGAACTGTATCTGGGCGAATCGATTGTTCTAACAAGCTTACATCAACTATACCTTGTTTTGTTAACGGTAGTTTTGTAATTTCATAACCTTCTTTTTCTAGAGTATTTATAGCTGCATGTACACTCGTGTGTTCTGCGCTTGACGTGATGATATGTTTCCCTTTTCCTGCACGGGCTAAAGATATTATTGCAAGGATATTCCCTTCTGTACCACTTCCAGTAAATATGATGCCGTCCCGATTAACGCCTAATTTTTTTGCCACAACCTCTCTTGCGTTTTCTAACAAAAAGGCTGCTTGTCCACCTGCATCATGCAAACTGGATGTATTACCATATACGCTTTTTGCAGCAAGACTGTAAGCCTCAATACTTACATCCATCATCGGGGTTGTCGCAGCATAATCTAGATAAATCATTGATATTCCCCATTTCTACAAAAATTATGGACTCTTAGCATACTTTACATAACGGAAATTATGAATGAAAATGCTTGTTTTATCATTTATTTTATGTAAATATATGTGTCAAGACAACTGTAAAGAAGGTAATGCTATGATCATCAACACAGACATTGTCATTATAGGAAGTGGTATTAGTGCTCTTCAAACAGCAAAACTCCTTGCAAAAAAGTATGATGTACACATTGTCACAAAAAATCACATAAAAAACGGTAGTTCATACAAAGCACAAGGAGGAATTGCTGCAGTCACAAGCAGTGAAGACAACATCCGATTTCACATAGAAGATACATTTGTTGCTGGCCTTCATCATCATGATGTGGAAAATGTAATAAAACTTGTAAAAGAAGGAAAACAAACTGTTCAACAACTAATTAACGATCATTTTCCTATTGATTGTGCACCTGATGGCTCGATTTTGCTTGGACTTGAAGGAGCACATAGCAAACCAAGAATCATCCATTCTGGCGGCGATGCAACGGGCAAAGCTCTAGTAAACTTTTTGGTAGATTCTTTGCCTGAAAACGTCATAATTCACGAATATGAGTTGGCTTATGAACTACTCATTAATGATGATGGAGAATGTATCGGTGTAAAAACGAAATCTTTTGAAGATCATATTACGTACTTAGCCTCATACGTGATTGTTGCAACTGGCGGTGTAGGAGCATTGTATGAATATACTTCAAATTGTTCCGATAGCTTTGGTGATGGGATTGCCCTTTCTTACCTTGCAGGAGCCGAAATCGCTGATATGGAATTTATTCAATTCCATCCAAGCTTAATTTATTTGGATGGAAAAACGCATGGACTTGTTTCTGAAGCAGTTCGAGGAGCAGGCGGTTATTTTGTTGATGAAAATGGAAATCGAATTATGGAAAGAGTTCATCCACTTGCGGATTTAGCTCCAAGACATATTACCGCTTACGAAATGTATAAACATCGTACAAATGGCCATGAAGTTTATATCGACATTTCGAACATCGAGCACTTTGAAGAAAAGTTTCCTACGATTACTAATATTTGCAAAGTGATAGGGATTGATTTATCGAATCAGCGCATACCCATTGCACCGGGAAGCCACTTTCTTATGGGAGGCATCGTCAGCGACGTTTACGGCCGGACTAATATCCCAAGACTTCTTGCCATTGGTGAAGCCGCTTGTACGGGTGTCCATGGAGCAAATCGACTAGCCAGCAATTCATTGTTAGAATGTATTACCTTTGGAAAATTGATGGCAGAACATTTGCTAAATAACGGCAGCCGTCAAAACAACTATACGATTCGAAAAATTGACAATAAATCGTCCAACATCCCAAAATTAATGCAACCTAGTGTCTTACAAAAAGAAATGTTCCTAAAGGCTGGCATCGTAAGAGAAAAAAAAGCGTTAACGGATTTAATTGAACAGTTGCCTGCCTATGAGGAATTTGCAAATGTCAATTTTGATGCATTAGACAGACGAACGATTGAACAGTTATTTATGCATATTACCGCCTCTTTAATTGTTCAAGGAGCATTTACTAGAGAAGAATCTCGTGGCTCCCATATTCGTAATGACTTTCCATCAATTAATGAGGATTGGCAAAATAAGTGGATTATCTTCAAACAAGGAAAATTACATGTGAGGGACGGACTTTATGAACAAAATCAAATTACAAGAAATATTGAAACAGTTTTTTAATGAAGATATCGGAGACGGTGACTTATCAAGCGAAACCATCTTTTCCCGTATAGATCAAGGATCTTTTACTTTTTATGCAAAGGAGGACGGAATCTTTTGTGGAGCTACGATAATCGAAACCGGATTTAAGTTGCTCGACCCTTTCCTTAACATCACCTTGCTGAAAGAAGATGGGGATGAAGTTCATAAGGGGGATCAAATCGCTATCATAGAGGGTTCTTTACAAAGTTTGCTTAGCGGAGAACGGGTCATTTTAAATTTAATTCAACGGATGAGCGGCATCGCAACGAACGCAAGAAAAGCTGTTGAATTAACTAAAGGAACAAATGCAAAAATATGTGATACCAGAAAAACGATGCCAGGTCTAAGAATGCTCGATAAATACGCTGTGCGGACAGGCGGTGCCTATAACCACCGAAGCGGCTTATACGATTGCATTATGTTAAAAGACAATCACATTGCTTTCGCTGGAAGCATTTCAAAGGCCGTACAATTAGCTAAATCAAAAATTGGTCATACGGTAAAAATCGAAGTGGAAATTGAAACGAAAGAACAATTGTTAGAAGCAATTGAAGCTGGTGCGGATATTATCATGTTTGATAATCGAACTCCTGAAGAAATTAAACAATGGTTGCCGCTTGTTCCAAAACATATAACAACGGAAGCTTCTGGGGGCATTACGTTAGACAATTTGCGAAAGTACGCAGAATCTGGCGTAGAATGGATTTCCCTCGGCTCCCTTACCCATTCGGTTAACGCTTTAGATATTAGTGCATTAGTAAAAAGAAAGGATGTTGAATAATGTCAACAATTTGCACACTTCCAACTCAAGGTATGTTGCCTGAAAAATATCGTCGCTTGTCTCGTGATGAAATGGAAAAGAGAGTTCGTGAAATAAAGGAAAAATTAGGTGATCAATTATTTATCCCTGCACATCATTATCAAAAAGATGAAGTAATCCAATTTGCTGATGCAATAGGCGACTCTTTGCAATTGGCGCAAGTAGCTGCTAAAAATAAACAAGCTAAACATATTGTATTTTGCGGTGTGCACTTCATGGCTGAAACAGCTGATATGTTAACAACCGATGAGCAAATTGTTTACTTGCCTGATATGCGTGCAGGTTGTTCCATGGCAGATATGGCAAATATTTATCAAACGGAAGAAGCATGGGAGAAGTTAACAGCCCTTTTCGGCGATACAATTATCCCATTAACATATGTCAACTCAACTGCTGCGATAAAAGCATTCACCGGGCGGAATGGCGGTGCTTGTGTCACTTCATCCAACGCCAAAAAAATGGTGGAGTGGGCACTTACGCAAAAAGAGCGAATCTTTTTCTTACCAGACCAACATTTAGGAAGAAATACAGCCTACGAATTAGGAATCCCTTTAGAACAAATGGCTGTATGGAATCCGATTTCTGGAGAATTCAAGTATGAAGGCAATGTCCAAGACATAAAAGTGATTTTATGGGATGGTTATTGTTCTGTTCATCAAGGATTTACAGTGGAGAATGTTCAAGAAGTTCGAGAAAACTATCCTGAAATGACAGTCATTGTTCATCCAGAATGTTCTTTTGAAGTAGTACAAGCAGCAGACCTTTCAGGTTCTACTAAATATATCGTAGAAACCATCAAAAATGCTCCTGCTGGATCGAGTTGGGCAATCGGAACAGAAATGAACTTAGTGAAACGAATTATTGCTGAGCATCCCGACAAGCACATCATCTCACTCAATGAAAATATGTGCCCTTGCCTAACAATGAACCGTATCGATTTGCCACATTTCCTTTGGGCGCTTGAAATGATTGAAAATGGTGAACAAGGAAATGTCATTAAAGTGGACCGAGAAACAACGGAAGAAGCATTGTTGTCATTAAACCGTATGCTTCAATTAGCATAAAATCACATACACATTACGCAAGTTGCGCTAAGAAGAACTTTACTCCAAAAAAGTTTCTCCAAGGAGTTATTGAAAATGACGCATAATTTCATCGAGTGGTAACAAACTACTACTCGAGGAGGCGAATGGTATGAACTTTCAAATAAGAGAAGCCATTACAGCAAATGTTAAAGGAGACAACCCACAAGATTTTCAGGAAACAATTCAAGATGCAATCGCTCGAGGAGATGAGCACCTACTTCCAGGACTTGGTGTCTTTTTAGAAAAGTGGTGGCAAACTTCTACTGAAGAAGAGCATGCAAAGTTTACCGAAACATTATCAAAAGCATTTCAAAATTAAAGGGCTGGAGAATGGATTCTCCATGCCCTTATTTAATATAACCCCCATTCCATTTTTAAAATTTCCTTCAAGCTTTTTAGTTGTTCTTCCCCTATATGTTCTGCAATGATATTCTCCAATTCTTTTTTTAAAGCGATATATTTTTCATAGCAAGCTTCTCCCGAAGGTGTCAGTTCAATATATTTATCTCTCAAGTTCGCTTTATTCGTTTCCACCAAACCTTTTTGCTCTAATTGTTTGATAAATTTATGGGTTGCTTGCCTTGTAAAATGAACTTGTTTCGCTACATGAGAAATTAATGGCTTATCCTTATAAACTATTGATAAAATAGCAAATTCTGAATTTGTTATGTAAATATCACTAATATCTTGCCATTTTCCTTTCTTTATTTTTTTCAATAACATCCATTTCCCTTTAATTAAATCAAACAACAATTCTCCCTTATGATCATTCAATCATCTCACCCCTTTGTAGACTAGCAACTATATCAATAATGAATTTATTATTCAACTGTTAATACTACTATCATACCTGAATAGGTCTAATTCGTCATTTACCAAAAAAAAGAGAGCGTTTATACTAGTATGAGAATTAGTAAAAATATCATTATTTCATAAGTTTATCCAAACTAGTATTGAAGGAGGGAAAGAAGTGGGAGTACATTACAATTGGAAACAATGGCTATGGAGTAGTTTTATCATTTGTATGTTAATTTTTTGCGTAAAAGTAAATCATGGAGATGCTGCTACTTTTAAAGATGTTCCTGAAAGTCATCCGTCAATATTCGAGATTGAATTTCTTGCGGATTCAGGAATTATTAAAGGTTATCAAGATCAAACCTTTAAACCTTCTAACAATGTTACAAATTCCCAAGTCGCATTAATGATTACAAGAGCATTAAATCTTAATGTAGAGAATCGACCAGCTCCAGGATTTCAAGATTTAGGAAAAATCGATGAAGTTACTTATAAGGCCATCGCAGCAGTTGTGGATGAAGGGATTTTTCCAAAAGGAGATACTTTTAGGCCCTTTGAACCCATTACGCGCGGTGAAATGGCTCAAGTATTAGTTAATGCATTTCATTTAAAAGGTACAACAAACCAAGAGTTTAAAGATGTTTCCAAAAACCATACATTCTATCAAGCAATAAAAGTATTAGCTGCAAATAACATTACAACGGGATTCGAAGATGGCACTTTTAAGCCTTCTCAACCTCTTACTCGCGCTCACTTTTCCACTTTTATGTCTCGGATTATTGAACCTGATTTTATTCCTGTTTCAAGTGGATTTGGGTACAATAAACAGTACCAGTACATATATGAATTAAATGAGGGCTATACCGCTCGAGAATATTTTTCGTACCTTTCATCTGACGAACTAGGGGATTGGTGGCAAGTTTCCGACGAAAACAATCAATACATCCATTATGTAAATCGCATCGATAAAAAAGGCTTCACTTTTACTGGTTACTTAGAAAATAAAGAAATTATCACAGATTTTCATATTCCGTACCCAGTAAAACGTGGAACGAGTTGGTCTTATTCATATAAGGATGAGTATCAACCAGTAACGTATGTCGTAACCAGCATGTCGAAAAAAATCACAACACCTGCTGGAACCTTTCATCCTGTAATGGAAATTGTTAGTTCCGATGGTTACCAATATTATTATTCGAAAGAATTAGGCCACATTTGTACGAAAGACTTGCAAACAAATGCGATTGTTTATCAATTAATTGATTTAAAGAAACGGTCTTCTAAATAAAATATTCCTTCATATCGAGTAGGAGGGAGTGATTAGCTCCCGTCCTCTCACACCACCGTACGTACGGTTCCGTATACGGCGGTTCAATTAAGATAATTGACGCAAGTTTTCATAACTTCCGTGAATAGCTTGTCTTCTTATGCCAGTGGTCACTCCACCCTCCAAGAGGTCTCCCACGGGATTCACCGCTTCCTTCCTCAAGTGAGGTACTACGTTTTCTGTGTTCATCATGACTCACTGAATGCCAAGGGCTATTCTCTCTTAATTGTTCGGTCCTTCTCAGTTGTTCTAGACCAACTAATACTATGACCTCTGCTGACTTCTGACGGTTCAGCTACTTATCACTAAGTAGGTTATGAAGCGAACTTCACCTATCCGCCAGACCTCCCCGGGTAAGTACATGCACTTTCACACCATCTATCCGCCTCATTTACTCGATATGACCTTCGACAGAAAGAGCTTTGTTTTGTTACGCAAACTCACTCAATCATACCTAGCCTTATATGAGGTTCGTGTTCCTCGGACCGGTGTTTTGCCTCCAGCTTCCTTCAGATTCCGCGTCACCACGGACACCCTTGCTCTTGGCTAACCTCTACTTCTGTCTTCGGGGTTCGGGACTTACACCCTATAGTTCATGTACATGCCGGGCGCACGTAAAAAGGCAATCCAGCGCCTCCTGGATTGCCTTGTATCTTTTATTTATACCGATGCTTCATTCCACCTAGAAATCCACATCGAGTGAAAACATGTTAATCTGCATAGTAGTAGAGATAAAAGTTTCCCCTGCCGCTTGCGCTTTCGGGGCAGAGCTATGCATATTCTCTTCTATTTTCATTATGCTAATAGAGATAATAGCACTGCTTTTTGAGCATGGAGTCGGTTTTCTGCTTGCCCCTGCCGCTTGCGCTTTCGGGGCAGAGCTATGCATATTCTCTTCTATTTTCATTATGCTAATAGAGATAATAGCACTGCTTTTTGAGCATGGAGTCGGTTTTCTGCTTGCCCCTGACGCTTGCGCTTTCGGGGCAGAGCTATGCATATCCTCTTCTATTTTCATTATGCTAAAAGAGATAACAATACTGCTTTTTGTGCGTGTAATCGGTTTTCTGCTTGCTCGAAGACGTATGAATTTGGTCCATCGATTACTGATGTTGCCACTTCTTCTTCGCGATGAGCTGGCAAACAATGTAAGAACATAAAGTCAGGTTTTGCATGAGCAACAAGTTCCTCATTGATTTGATAACCTTTAAAGTCTATTAATCTCTGAACCGCTTCCTCTTCCTGCCCCATACTAGTCCATACATCTGTATAGATTACATCTGCATCTTTCACAGCTTCAATTGGATCATTTGTTACGACAACCGTGCTGCCATTTTTCTCTGCAATCGCTTGAGCCTTCTTCATGATGATTTCATCTGGCTCATACCCTTTTGGAGTTGCAACCACAATATCCATTCCAACATGGGCAGCTGCAACTACCAGCGAATGGGCAACATTATTTCCATCGCCAACATAAGCTGTTTTTAAACCTTTTAATTTTCCTTTATTTTCAACGATTGTTTCAATATCGGCCAATGCTTGACATGGATGATAAAGATCCGTTAATCCATTAATCACAGGAATTGTAGAGTATTCAGCTAACTCCTCTACCATCTTGTGGGAATTTGCACGTATCATAATGCCATCTAAATACCCTGAAAGCACAAGGCCAGTATCAGAAATTGGTTCACCACGACCAAGTTGCATATCTCTTGCATTTAAGAAAATCGCTTTTCCACCCAATTGATGCATTCCTACTTCAAAGGAAATACGAGTACGAGTTGAATTCTTCTCAAAAATCATTCCGATTATTTTTCCATCTAATAGTTTTGGACATCTTCCGTTTTTCGTTACCTTTTTCATTTTTATTGCAAGACTAATTAGTTCTTGCACTTCTTCACTTGTATAATCAAGCAGCGTCAATAAATCTTTGCCCTTTAAACTAGAAACGGGCTTTAGCTGCACTTCTTCCAACAGTTTCATTGATTCTTACCGCTCCTTTAACGTTTGGTTGTATTCATTATACAATTGCATATTTATTAAATCAAGTGTATTTTTATTATATTTTAATCTTTTTGTCAATAGAAGTGATATTCAATCAAAACGAATAAAAATTCAACGAAACTGGTTTATTTTTGATTTTAATTAATATTTATGCGCACAAATTAAAACGATATCCATTCCATTCTATTCATAATAGTACATGTTATGCATAAAGATAACTTCAAGTGTTCTAAATGCCAATAAAAAAGAGGTTGGGACAAATCTAAAAAAACATCATTTTCTCCAAGGAGAAAATGATGTTTTTTTGATATGTTATTAAAATTGATTTCCGTTCCGGGGACGCTTTCCGCGGGCCCGGCTCGAGCCTCCTCGGAGCTCATTCCTTCGCTCCTGCGGTGTCTCGAGACACGGGCTGTTGCCGCAGGAGTCGCCCCGTCACTACAATCAATTTTTAGTTATATCAATTTTTTATCAAAACTCTTTCAACTGCCCCTTTAATTTTTTGTTTATGTCCCAGCCTCAATCAAATTTAATTTTATTCACCGCATCCCAATCAAGCCGCTTTACAATTTCGACCATTAATTTTACTGCATTTTCAAAATCATCACGATGCAAAATGGATGCATGGGAATGAATATAACGAGTAGCAACGCCAATGGAAAGGGTTGGTACGCCACTTCCAGTTAAATGAATAGAACCGCCATCCGTTCCACCACCAGGCATCGTTTCAAATTGATATGGAATCTTGTTCTCTTCTGCAACATCTATTACAAAATCCCGTAATCCTTTATGCGATACCATCGAAGCATCGTAAATAACGATTTGCGGCCCTGCTCCTAGCTTCGATGTCGATTCTTTTGCAGTAATTCCCGGCGTATCACCAGCAATTCCAACATCTACTGCAAAGCCAATATCCGGTTGGATTTTAAACGTGGACGTTTTCGCACCTCTTAAACCTACTTCTTCTTGTACATTGCCGACACCATACACGATATTTGGATGTTTTTCATTTTGTAATCGTTTCAACACTTCGATGGCAATGGCACAACCAATTCGGTTATCCCAAGCTTTTGCGAGTAACAATTTTTCGTTTTTCATCACATTGAATTCAAAATAAGGAGTAATCATGTCACCAGGTCGTATTCCCCAGCTTTCCGCTTCCTCTTTTGAAGATGCACCAACATCGATAAACATGTCCTTTATATCTACAGTTTTCTTTCTTTGTTCTTGAGGCAGGATATGTGGCGGTTTTGAACCGATTACGCCAATGATTTCTTCTCCTGAACGAGTTGTAATCGTTACCCGCTGAGAAAGCATAACATGAGCCCACCAGCCGCCTACCGTTTGAAATTTAATAAACCCCTTTTCATCAATTTGTGACACCATGAAGCCGACTTCATCTAGGTGACCGGCAATCATAATTTTTGGGCCTTTTTCATCGCCACATTTTTCAGCAATTAAGCTTCCTAAATTGTCATACTCAATCTTATCAGCAAACGGTTCGATATATTTTTTCATTACTGCTCTCGGCGCTTTTTCATTTCCTGGGATGCCGTTTGCATCAGTCAAATCTTTCAACATTTGCAGAGTTTGATCCAAATTCATTATGAATATCCTCCTTAATACCCATTGCGTTGCCGCTCGTAATTTTTCTCGTTTTTAGCAATGTATGCTTGGATAATATCATCCAATGTGAAACCTAAATTATAGGCAAGCACTCCATAATATTTCCACACTTGCAAGTAATTATCCTCTGTCGGATTATGAATAAATGATAATATTACATCTTGTGTTTGTAAAAACCACGTCGTTAAGTTTTCCTTTTTCTTAATTTCCGGCCAAGCATCTAATCGATAGCCTTTCTCATTTCCTAATGAGAGCAGAAAATGAATAGAATCTACAAATTCCTCTAATATCACTTCTCGTTCAGAAGGTCCTTTCGTGCTCCAAAATTTAAAACAGCGAGTTTCATTTGCTAACTCTGCTAGTTCAATTGTTAGCGCCAATCCTTTTTCTAAAAACACATCACGGTTGATTTGCTGATTTTTTTGAATAAATGAATCCAGTTGTGCTTGCATATTAAACAGTTCTTTAAATTCCATTAATTTTATCCCTCATTTTCTATAAAAAATGAAACTATATATCTACCCTAATCGTATAGGATATGATACCTTTTATACAAGGGGGAACTTTTATGGGTTTTCTTTTGCGCATTATAGTTATTGTCCTCATTATCTATTTATTTTATAAAGCTGTTCGCTACTTAACAGATCCAAAAAGGAAATTAGATGAAGCCTATGAAAAGGGGCATTATTATTTTTATGACGATGTAAAAAATGTACGAAAAAACTTCTTCATTTCTTATAAAGGGGCATTATTTGAAGGTGAAAAATATTTAGGGACAACCGAAGATGCCTTTGAAGTTGTTTCGATTTTCGTCTGGGTGCATGATCCAATGAAACTTCACGGTATGACGAAAGATGATTTCAAATTTTTAGAGAAGGAAATTTTAATGAATTATCCTAAAGCGAAAATCAATTGGAAAAATCCTATTGAAAAATTGATGAAAGAAGAAGAATAATCATCCTCTAAATAATGTTTTAATTGTTCGTTGATGGACAAGGAGCTTGTCCAAACAATATTAGTAAACTCTCTGTTGAGTAAATCATTTTAAAATAAGCGGCTTGAGCCCTAAATCTTTATAGGCTTAAGCCGTTTAATTCTTTAAAGAGCGAAGTGAATCATCACAACATACTCCATCAAATTAGAATGAACGATTTATATACATGATTAATATAATCTGTATTGCAGACAAAAATGGCAATCCAAATGCAAATACTGAGTGTTTCGTTTTATGGTGGAATAGATACATCCCGATTAGCCCACCACAGGCGCCTCCGATGATTGCAACGAACAATAATGTTCTTTCTGAAATACGCCACTTCTTTTTTCTCGCTTTTGATTTATCAATCCCCATCAATGTAAAACAAATCGCTGATAGAATCATCATGTAAACAATAAGAATTTCATTCATATGCGCTTCTCCTAAAAGAAAAAGACTGATAGGATGTCCTACCAGCCTTTAAAGTTGTTGTTTAAATTCGTGAAAAAATGAGTCAATTTCTTATTTCGCAATTGCTTTTTTCGCTTCTTCAGCAAGTTGAGCAAACGCTTGTGCATCGTTTACTGCTAAGTCAGCTAACATTTTGCGGTTTACTTCGATACCAGCTTGTTTTAAACCGTACATTAAACGGCTGTAAGAAAGGCCGTTTTGACGAGCAGCTGCGTTGATACGAGTAATCCATAATTTGCGGAAATCGCGTTTTTTCTGACGGCGGTCACGGTATGCGTATAAACCAGATTTCATTACCGCTTGATTTGCTGTTCTATATAAAGTGTGTTTTGAACCGAAATAACCTTTAGCTAATTTTAATACTTTTTTACGACGTTTGCGCGTTACTGTTCCACCTTTTACGCGTGGCATATTAATTACCTCCTGCTATTCTCTCGAAAATTAAATTTTTATATAACGTTCAATTATTTTTTGTACGCAAGTAAAGTTTTAATGCGTTGGTAGTCACCTGCAGTCATCACTTTAGCTTTACGCAGTTGACGTTTTTGTTTTGTCGTTTTGTTTGCAGCTAAGTGGCTACCGTAAGCACGGTCAAATTTAAATTTACCTGTACCCGTTCTTTTGAAACGCTTAGCAGCGCCACGATGAGTTTTCATTTTTGGCATAGTATTTCCTCCTAAACCTTATTTCGTAATCATTATTTTTCATTTTTTGGTGCAAGTACTAAAAACATGCTTCGGCCTTCTAATTTTGGCTTTTGTTCTACTGTTGCATATTCTGCACATTCTTCAGCAAAACGATCTAATACCCGCTGACCAATATCTGTATGCGTAATTGCGCGACCTTTGAAACGCAACGTACATTTTACTTTATCTCCTTTTTGAAGGAACTTGATTGCGTTTCGAAGTTTTGTTTGGAAGTCATGCTCATCAATTGTTGGGCTTAAACGTACCTCTTTCATGTGGATGACTTTTTGATTTTTGCGAATCTCGCGCTCTTTCTTTTGCTGCTCAAATTTAAACTTGCCATAGTCCATAATACGAGCGACAGGTGGCTTCGCTTGTGGTGCTACTAGGACAAGATCCAAGTTTACACGAGCAGCCATTTCTAACGCTTCATTACGGGATTTAATTCCTAATTGTTCACCGTTTTGATCAATTACACGAAGTTCACGTGCACGTATCCCTTCGTTGACGTACATGTCTTTGCTAATAAAAATCCACCTCCAAGGTTGTGTCGCGAATACACGGTTTGGAAACATCCCTGGTTGAACGTCGCTGTTGATTCTGTTATGTCCATAAAAAAAGACGGACATTTCAGAAGATGTCCGCCCGCCGTAAAATACGCAAAAAGAGCGTATTCATTTTTCATGTATTCCAAACCTGCCAACTGCTTGAAGCGTCGAAACAGGTGAGAAGCGGGCAGCCTCTACTTTCAACCACAAACTTGTATTCTTAACCTTTGTTATCGTAACATTCATATTTTAGAATGTCAAGTTTTTTATCAATACATTCCTTTGAAAGAAAAAATAGAAAACTTTAATCGTGCAATGATTAGAATTATAAACTAAAGCATTTTAAAAAATCAAGATGCCCTTTGCTAAGCTCCGGGCATCTTCCACACTAATCAAAAATACAAATCATCTTTGTATCTCGTTTACACTCTTGCGTCCTTTTTGATATCTTCAAGGAATTGTTCGAATGGAACTGTTTCGGAATCTTTAGATCCATATCTGCGAATATTTACCGCATTCGCTTCCACTTCTTTATCTCCTAATACCAACATGTAAGGGATTTTCTTCATTTGTGCTTCACGGATTTTATATCCTAACTTTTCTTCACGAACATCCAATTCTACGCGAATACCTGCTTTACGAAGTGTTTCTTCCACTTGTTTTGCATAATCAAAATGCACTTCGTTTGATACAGGTATCACTACTGCTTGAACTGGTGCCAACCAAGTTGGGAACGCACCTTTATACTCTTCAATTAGGAATGCAACAAAGCGTTCCATTGTCGATACAATACCACGATGAATTACAACTGGACGATGTTTTTCTCCATCTTCTCCGATATATGTTAAATCAAAGCGCTCTGGTTGCAAGAAGTCAAGTTGCACAGTTGATAATGTTTCTTCTTTACCAATAGCAGTTTTTACTTGTACATCCAATTTAGGACCATAGAATGCCGCTTCGCCTTCCGCTTCAAAATATTCAAGGCCTAGGTCATCCATTGCTTCTTTTAACATGCTTTGAGCACGTTCCCACATTTCATCGTCGTCATAATACTTTTCTGTATCTTCTGGATCACGGTAAGATAAGCGGAAACGATAATCTTTAATATCGAAATCTTTATAAACATCTAAAATTAAGTTAACTACTCGTTTAAACTCATCTTTAATTTGGTCTGGACGAACGAAGATATGGGCATCATTTAACGTCATTCCGCGCACACGTTGTAATCCAGATAAACCACCAGATGCTTCATAACGGTGCATCATACCAAGTTCGGCAATTCGAATCGGCAACTCACGGTAAGAGTGCATGCTGTTCTTGTACACCATCATATGGTGTGGACAGTTCATTGGACGAAGCACAAGTGTTTCGTTATCCATTTCCATTGGAGGGAACATATCTTCAGAATAGTGATGCCAATGTCCAGATGTTTCATATAAACTTTTAGAACCTAGCACTGGAGTATATACATGTTGATAACCAAGACTGATTTCTTTATCAACAATATAGCGTTCGATGATGCGACGAATTGTTGCACCATTTGGCAACCAAATTGGTAACCCTTGCCCTACAGTTTGAGATAAAGTAAATAGCTCAAGTTCCTTACCAATTTTACGGTGATCTCGTTCTCTTGCCTCTTCAAGCATTTGTAAGTGTTGTTTTAAATCTTCTTTATTGAAGAATGCTGTGCCGTAAATACGTTGAAGCATTTTGTTGTTAGAATCACCACGCCAATATGCTCCAGCTAAAGAAAGCAATTTAAACTCTTTTAATTTGCCTGTAGATGGAACGTGCACTCCACGGCAAAGATCGAAAAATTCCCCTTGATAGTATATAGAGACTTGTTCCCCTTCTGGAATCGCATCAAGTAATTCCAATTTATATTCATCGCCGATTTCTTCATAAATTTTGCGCGCTTCTTCGCGAGTAACGTTTTTACGCACGATCTCAAGGTTTTCAGAAATGATTTTTTTCATTTCTTTTTCTATTTTTGGAAGATCATCTGCAGATATTGGTGTTGGTGAGTCGATATCGTAGTAAAACCCACCTTCAATTACAGGACCAATCCCAAGTTTCACACCAGGGAATAAACGTTTTACTGCTTGAGCTGTTAAATGAGCAGTAGAGTGGCGCAATATTTCTAATGCATCTTCATGTTCTGGTGTAATGATTTCAATTGCACCATCTTCCTCAATTGGTGTTTTTAAATCTAGTAACTTACCATTGATTTTACCTGCTAACGCTTTTTTACGTAATCCTGGGCTGATGGAAGCTGCCACATCATCAGTAGAAGTTCCTTTAGGAAACTCCTTTACTGCACCGTCTGGAAATGTTAATTGAATCACTTCAGACATACTCAAATTCTCCTTTACTATATTTTTTGATGCAAAATTTTTAGCTATTCTGTATTCATAGAAATCAAAAATTAATGAAGCTAAACAGTTGAAACCTAAAATAAAAAAACGCCATCCCAATAAAGGGACGACGCGATCGCTCGTGGTTCCACCCTTCTTCCTTCCGAAATAAAATTTCAGACGAAGCTCTAGGTCGGTGTAACGTACCGAAAACGTTAGCGGATTGTTCCCCGCTAATGCTCCGAGGTAGTAAAGTGTTGCGTCGTACTAGGAAACTTCCAGCCTAGGTTTCCCTCTCTATAAGCCGTTTCACAAACTTCGTGTCCTCTTCACCGCAAAATATTTTTCATCATCATAATGAAAGTATACGCTGAGTTTTTTTGAAATGCAACTATCGAAATAGACAAAGCTTTTTAAAGTCTCCTATTTCTTCCCGTCATTCGAATAGGAAACGTCACGGCTTTAATTCGCTCCATAATTCTTGCCGCTTTCACTACATCCATCTCACCACGAGAAGTTTCTGCTAGATGAATTTCCAATTGTTTATAATCTAAATTCGATGTAATAAAGGTTGGTAGTTGCTCACTCATTCGATAATGTAAAATGGATCCTAAGATTTCATCCCTCGCCCAGCTTGTTAATGATTCCGCACCAATATCATCGAGCATCAATACTGGAGCTTGTTTCACATAATCCACTTTCTCCTGAAGTGTTTGATCGTGGATGGAATTTTTTAATTCCCTTAAAAATTCAGGTACAAATACAAGAACTGACGGGACTTTTAAACTTGCGAGTTCGTTGGCAATCGCACCTAGTACAAAGGATTTCCCAACACCAAACTCTCCATACAAGTAAAACCCTTTTTTCGGTAATTCCCCTGAATTTTTGATATGAGCAACAAAATCAGCTGCATAATTAAGTATTTCAACCCGCGATTCATCATCAATCTCTAAATCTTTCAATGTTGCAGATAATACATCTTTTGGCATGTACATGCTTGAAATCATCGATTCAATTTCTCTGCGTTCATCCTCAATGATTTTTTGTTTGCATCGTTCATATTCAACATCTATGGAATTTTGAGCGATATACAGTTTTGGAACAAACCCTTTTAAATAATTAGTGCATTTTTCTGTCGAACCGCAGTTGCAACATTCGCTCGTTTGACTAATATATTCATATAGCTTTGCTAAACTGCGTTCAACCATCTCTTTATTAACCACATCATCATGTTCTTTTAAAAATTTTTGAACGTTCGGATGTTCTAAAATTTGATTTCGGATGGCATTGTATCTTTCTTGAAAGGATGGAATTTGCACTTTATTTAAAGATTTTTTGATCGATTCGATGGTTGGTCACCTACCCGTCTACAACTCCAAGTTTTTGCAATATTTTTTTACGTTCTTCTTCAAAGTTAATTTTTTGTTTTGTGGACTGTTCTTCCTCTTTCCGAGGTTCGTTTCGTTTATAGAACCATTCTGGTATCTTTTCTTCCCTTATATTTTTGTATGGCTGTTTTCTATAGTTTAAAGCAGAAGACTTTTTCTCTTCGTTTTCTTGTTTCCACTTATTATATTGATCCCGTTCTGTGCGAGCAAGTTCCATTGCTTCCTTCGCCGTTCGAACATTTTTCCTCATCCAATGGTCCGCAATTCGTTCAACATATTTGCGTGGCAATTTCATGTCTGTAGTTAGCATAACATATTCAAGCAATACATTGACAACTCCGACGGGCATGCCATGTTTCAATATTAAATCTTCTGCTATTTCGACAGAAGATGGCACTGGCTCTTTTCCGTTATTAATGTCTCTTAACACTTGAACGGGTGGGGTTGTTTCAAGGTAATCAATTAACTCTTGTTCTTTCGTTAAAGGCTGATTTTGTATTTCTTGCGGTTTCATTTCAAAAGTTTTTTCAAGTTTCGGCACTTCTTTAGAAATCGTTAATTTATAATAATCTGATGCAGCTTTTTTCAATCTATCTAACGAAATTCGCATTTCATCATCAATCGCTAAAATAACAACCTTCTGCATATCAAGTGGAGAGAATTGATAGAGGAAGGCTATCTTTGCAATCCATTCTTTTACTTCAATTGTAAATACACTGGTAGGAATCAATTGTTCCGATAACCCAGCTTGCAATAAAGCAAAATCAAATTGTTCATAATAGAATGGATAATTGCGATTTTTTGTTTCTAGGTTGGGTTCGATGAATTCTTGGGGAACATTCGTATGAATGGGTTTGTACACATCCATAAATGTTCTTGATACTTCTTTAAAAGAATCCATGTTCATTCGCTTGATGAATCGTTTCCGAAGTTTACGGTATGCTTGTTCTCCAATTTTACTGAAAAGAAACATCGATAATAACGGATCTTGAAAAAATGTCTCTGCATCAAGAGGACGCACTAATTCATATAAAAAGAAACGATTTTCTCCTTCTTCTTTTCGATATGTTCTTAATAAACCGATTGCTTCTAATGAAATACGGGCTTGAAACACTTTACCAATCGGCATATCTAACACATTCATTAAATAATAATGATTTAAAGTTTCCCTATGAGCATCTTCACCTTCTGCCCATAAAGTTAAATATAGGCTGATAGGTTCCGGACCAGTAAGTGGCTGATAGAAAAGCGTTAATAGTTGTCGTTCATGGGAAGATAGAGAATGAGGGAGAATAATGTCAAAATGATCCTTCGGTTGAAGCTCTTTATACAAATGAACCAATTTTGCTTTCCCCCTATAACTACTTTTTTGGCTGTCGATTCAATAATTCTGTTAACTCTTGCATAAACACATTAATATCTTTGAATTGTCTGTAAACAGATGCAAAACGAACATAAGCCACTTCATCCACCTTTGCAAGCTCATCCATTACCATTTCTCCAACATCTACAGAACTTACTTCCGAATTTCCTAGTCTTCTTAATTCTTTTTCAATAGAAAAGACGATTTGTTCAAGTTGTTCTAATGATACTGGACGTTTTTCGCAAGCGCGAATTAGCCCTCTTAACACTTTTTCTCGGCTAAATTCTTCCCTGGACCCATCTTTTTTCACTACAATTAATGGCGTTTCTTCTATTTTTTCAAAAGTAGTGAATCGGAAACCGCAAGATTCGCATTCACGACGTCTACGTATCTCTTTATTATCATCAACGGGTCTGGAATCTATGACACGCGTTCCATTGTAATAACAACTTGGACATCTCATAAAAATTTCTCCCTGTCTAGTATATTTAACATTATTATATCAAATAACATAGGAAGTAACACTTTTCCTAGTACATAATCTCTAATGGAAGATGATAGGTTTTCATTTTAATATACTTCCAACCAAAAATCGAGGTTATTTATATTGAATTTCATTAGAATGATTGGTAGCACTTTCAATGCATATTTTTCGGAAGTTTTGTATATAAATAGTAATGAAAGATTATTTTATCAAGTGATATTACATAACTACAGATTATATAAAAAAGTGTAGACAAAGTCGTTGTCAGACGATGTCTACACTTTATCAACTATTTATTATGCAGTTACCGCTTCAAGTGCTTTTACAACTTTTTTCGTTAAATCAACTACGCGTGCAGAGTAACCCCATTCATTATCGTACCAAGCCATTACTTTAACTTTTCTTGTACCCATTACCATTGTTAATTGTGCATCAATAGTAGATGAATATGTTGTTGTATTGTAATCAACAGATACAAGTGGTTCTTCGCTATAGTTTAGGATACCTTTTAATGAACCTTCACTTGCTTTTCTGAAAGCTTCGTTCACTTGTTCAGCTGTTACATCTTGTTTTAAGTCGACTACTAAGTCTACTAATGAAACATTTGGAGTTGGTACACGAAGAGCTAAACCATGGATTTTTCCTTCCATTTCAGGAATTACTTTACTTAATGCTTTTGCTGCACCAGTCGTAGTTGGAATAATGCTTTGACCACATGCACGAGCACGGCGTAAATCTTTATGCATGTTGTCTAGATTTTTTTGGTCATTTGTATATGCGTGAACTGTTGTCATTAAACCGTTTTCAATACCAAATTGTTCATGCAACACTTTTACAACCGGAGCTAAGCAGTTTGTTGTACAAGATGCATTTGAAATGATGTGGTGTTTTGACACGTCTAATACATCATCATTAACACCCATTACAATTGTTACGTCTTCGTTTTTACCTGGCGCTGTTAAAATTACTTTTTTTGCACCTGCTTCTAAATGAAGAGCTGCTTTTTCGCGATCATTGAATTTACCTGTTGCTTCGATAACTAAGTCTACTCCAAGTTCTTTCCACGGTAATTTTGCAGGATCGCGTTCAGCAATTAATTGAACACGTTTACCGTTGACGATTAAAGCATCTTCCTCATACTCTACAGTTCCATCAAAATGTCCATGAATTGTGTCATACTTAACCATATGTGCTAATGTTTTTGCAGGATAGCTAGCATTAACTGCCACTATATTTAAATCTTCTTGAACAATCGCTTGTCGGAACACCATGCGGCCAATTCGTCCAAAGCCGTTAATTGCAATAGAAACTGTCATTAATATAAGCCTCCCGTTTTACTTCAATTATGTTTACTATTTCTCAATTAGTATAGCACATTATTATAAAAGGTGTACCAATAATTCTAATAATAAAAAAGTTATTATTTTCAGAAAAATAAATGATTAAAGGGAAAAAGGTATTACTATGAGAAAATTGTTTAAAATTACCGCTTAAAGTCTAACTTTTCCATCGATTGCTGTTTTCAGCGTGAATGAAATGGAAAAAATTCACTTCACACAATGTTTAGAAATCAATAATTTGATCATCAATCGATGTAAAGCTTATGAAAGAACTCCCCATTCTTTCAAAATATGCTCTAATTGTTTTCGCGTCTCTTCAATTGTTCCATTATTATTTATAACCGCATCGGCTCCTTGTTCCTTTACTGCTAATGGCAGCTGAGAACGAATGCGGGCTTTTGCATCTTCCGCAGTTAATTGATTTCTTTTCATTAATCTTTCCAATTGTACATCTTCCGATACCGTCACGACTAAAATTTTATCAACAAAATGTTGAAGTTTACTTTCAAATAATAATGGAATGTCCATAATGACGGTTTTTTCACCATTAGCGATATATTCATCCCGCTGTCGCAACATTTCTTTCCGAATAGCTGGATGAATAATGCCATTTAACGTTTGACGTTTTTCTTCATCATTGAAGATAATGGATCCTAGCTTTTGCCTATTTAATTCTCCCCTCTCTGTTAGTACCTCTTCTCCAAAAGCTTCAACAATTCTCTTTAACGTTTCGCTGCCAGGCTCCACTACGAGACGAGCCACCACATCTGCATCAACTATTGGCAATCCATATTCTTTTAACATGTTGCTTACTGTACTTTTTCCACTTGCGATACTTCCAGTTAAACCAATAATCATATATAACACCCTTTTAACGTTGACATTTTGGACAATAAACGCTTGTTCTTCCTCCGATAATCATCGATTTCGTACTTGCATTACATGCTGGACAAACCTTTTTACCATACATTTTCAATCGATGCTGCATCCCGCCTGCTTCGCCATTGATATTGCGATAATCAGAGATTGTTGAGCCTCCCCTTTCAATACTTTCAAGTAAAATTTTCTGAATCTCTTCAAATAATGCGATTTTCCGCATTATACTGATTCGCCCAGCCTTTCTCGCAGGATGTATGCCTACTCGAAAAAGCGCTTCCGTTGCATAAATATTGCCGCAGCCGGAAATCACTTGCCCATCCATAATGACTTCCTTTATCGGTTTGTTTTTATATTTAGTAAGCTCACATTTTTCTAAAAAGTAGTTTAATGCAATTTCATCAAAAGGTTCAGGAGCCATTTGTAAAAGAGGTGGGTGCTCATCAATTGTATTTAGCAATCTCAATTCGCCAAATCTACGAATATCTGAAAATATGAGCAACTCATCAGTAGATAATTGAAATGTGGCATGAATATGATTTCGAAACTTTTCTTCTAAAATTTCATTTTCGTTCTGAACAATAAACCAAGCGCCAGTCATTCCTAAATGATTAACGAAAAGATATGGTGTATTATTTTTTTCTAAATCAATAAAGATATATTTGGCGCGGCGAAGCACCTTTTTGATTGTCATGCCGCGCATCTGTTCTTCAAATTCCCTTGGTTCCATATTTTTCACTATGCATTGTTTTCCTTGTTGATGAGCATCACAAACCGTTTTAGATAGGGCAACTTCTAAAATTGTCTTACCTTCTATTTTCGGGGATAGCGCCCGAACAACCCCTTCCACTTCTGGTAATTCAGGCATAATTTCACTTCCTTATTTCGCATCATACCAAGTATTTCCATAAGAAATGTCCACTTTTAATGGCACATCAAGTAAAATGGCACTTTCCATCACTTCTGGTACAATTTTTTCTAACTTTTCAATTTCTTCTTTCGGCGCTTCAAAAATCAATTCGTCATGTACTTGCAAAAGCAGTTTCGCTTGTAACCCTTCTGATTTCAATCTTGCGTCAATATCTAGCATCGCCTTTTTAATGATATCTGCCGCACTTCCTTGAATTGGCGTATTCATTGCTGTGCGCTCTGCAAAACTTCTTAAATTAAAGTTTTTGCTCGTAATATCAGGTAAATAACGTCGGCGGTTTAAGATCGTTGTTACATAACCTTTCAATTTTGCTTCTTGCACGATGTTATCCATATATTCTTTTACCCCTGGAAAACTTTCAAAATACTTTTCGATAAATTCTCCAGCTTCTTTTCTTGATATATCGAGGTTTTGGGATAGTCCATAATCGCTGATTCCATAAATAATTCCGAAATTAACCGCTTTTGCCGCTCTTCGCATATTAGAAGTAACGTCGTCTTGGGATACATGAAATACTTCCATTGCTGTTCGTGTGTGAATATCCATCCCTTGATTGAAAGCTTCCACTAAATTTTTATCCTTCGACATATGTGCAAGCACGCGCAATTCAATTTGTGAGTAATCGGCGCTAAATAACAGCCAGCCTTCATGGGAAGGTACGAAAGCTTTCCGTATTTTTCTTCCCTCTTCTAAACGAATCGGTATGTTTTGCAAGTTCGGATCTGTAGAAGAAAGCCGTCCTGTTGATGTCAAGGCTTGCATAAAACGAGTGTGAACTTTGCCGTCTTTTGGATGAACTTCTTTGATTAATCCTTCAATATAAGTGGATTGTAATTTCGCAAGAGTTCTATATTCTAAAATCAACTGAACAATTTGATGTTCCGACTTTAGTTTTTCAAGTACATCCGCTGCCGTGGAGTAACCTGTTTTCGTTTTCTTTATGACCGGCAATCCTAATTTTTCGAATAAAATTACTCCCAACTGCTTTGGTGAATTAATATTAAATGTTTCGCCAGCCAACTCATAAATTTCTTTTTCAAGCTTCGCGATTTTATCTTCTAATTCTTGTCCCATAGTTTCAAGGGTAGAAATATTAACTTTAATCCCTTCGCTTTCCATCTTTCCTAAAATAACAGCCAAAGGCAATTCTAAATCATGGTACAAATCAAACTGTTCATTTTCTTTTAACTTATTTGATACCCGTTCCTTACAGCTCCAAATCGCAAATGCTTTTCGGCAAACATGTTCAGCAAGAACTTCTTCACTTGGTAATGCCCATTTTGCCCCTTTTCCGTAAACAGCTTCGTTGGAACGCACATCTGTATAGCCAAATTCCTTTGCCAATGTGGCTACATCATCACCTGAAATGGCAGGATTGACAATATAAGATGCAAGTAGCAAGTCGAATTCCACGCCTCGCAAATTGATGCCATGACGTTTTAATATACATTGCGCAGCTTTTAAATCCGACATGTATTTTTTCTTCGTTTCATCTTCAAAGTAAGATTTTAATCTTTCGCTCTTTTGCAAAACTTCTGTTGGAACGAAAAAGGTATTTGAACCATCTGTAAAGCCAAAACCTAATATATTACATGTATGATAATGCTCATTTTCCAGCTCAACATGAACAGCCATCGTATCAGTAAAAAGATCTTCCGCAATTTCACGAACGATTTTAAATGAAAGGGTAGCTGTTTCTTTTTCTTCAATTTCAAAATCTGATTTTTCGATTAACGATTTAAATTGTAACTCTTTCCATACTTCAAGAACCGCTTCCTGATCTGGACCTGGATAATTTAAATCATTAAGAGAAATTTCAATTGGTGCATTTGTATTAATTGTCGCCAATTGTTTGCTCATTTTCGCTTGCTCTTCATTTGCGATAAGCTTTTCTTTCATTTTTGATTGTTTCATTTCATCGATTTGTTCATATAAATTTTCGATTGTTCCATATTCCTTTAACAATTTAATAGCCGTCTTTTCTCCAATGCCAGGAACTCCCGGAATATTATCAGATGCATCTCCCATAAGACCTTTCATATCGATAATTTGTATTGGAGATAGTCCATATTTTTCCTGAATATGTTCTGGTGTATATTGTTCAATATCTGTCATTCCTTTTCGAGTAACATAAACTTTTACTTTCTCTGTAGCGAGTTGTGTTAAGTCCTTATCACCCGAAACAATGACAACATCGATGTTTTCCTTTTCCGCTTGTCGAGCTAGCGTACCAATGATGTCATCGGCTTCATACATTTCTAGTTCGTATCTTTTGATGCGATAAGCGTCAATTAACTTTTGTAAATACGGAAATTGTTCAGATAATTCCGGCGGCGTTTTTTGACGCCCGCCTTTATATTCTTCAAAAGTTTGATGGCGGAACGTCGTTTTTCCAGCATCAAATGCAACGAGCATCTTCGTCGGTTTTTCTTCTTCTAAAATTTTTTGAAGCATCGTTGTAAAGCCATAAACCGCATTTGTATGAATCCCATTATCATTCGATAATAGGGGTAATGCAAAAAATGCTCGGTAGGCTAAACTATTTCCATCTAGTAATAATAATTTCTCTTTCCCCACTCATTTGCACTCCTTCAACGTATAAATCATCTTCCATTACTTTTACACAGTTAATCCCATTATAAAACACGTATTTGCCGAAATACGACAAATACGTGTTTTTTTTCTTAACTTTTTATTTAGTTTGCGATCATTCTAATTCGTTTGATTCATTTCTTCGAAATAAAATATTTCTTCATAAATAACTGTCATGATAAAGGCATTCAAGAAGGCAATCACAAGATAAAGGGGCATGCCACCTAATTCAGGCTCCATCCAAGAACGGAAAAATACTTCCACAATCCCTACTTGAGTAAAGTAAAAGATCATACCAACTCCCACTTGCCAGATGGAGCGTTTATTATCACGATTGTTAAAACGGAACACTTTCTTAAAACTATTTCGAACATCTTCGGCAATAATGATAGAGAAGATGAAGATAATGATAAATAAAACGGGGATATGAAATAATTTAATTTTTAAAAAAGCGTAAGGTGTTGAAAAATATAATGCTGTCATACTGCATGCCATTATTACAGCAAGCAATGTGTTTTGAATCCATTTATTTAAACGGTACATCCTTTCGCCTCAATTCTATTATTACTATATAGTATTATATACTGAGGTTAATAGGATGATAAAGTTGTAATTATTGCTAATACCACAAAGGAATAAAATATTCCTACTCCATTATTCATCTAATCCTTCTACTAACTCATTGTTTTCAATGTAGCCCGATAATATTTTGGCGTAAGGTGAATTTGAAGGAATAATAATAACCGTATCATCACCAATCGTTTTCTTATAAGTTTCTAATGTCCGATACAATTGATAAAATTCCGGATCTTTTGAGAAAGCTTCGTTATAGATTCTTGCAGCTTCTGCTTCCCCTTCAGCGATAATCAAAGCAGCTTCTTTTTTGGCTGTCGAAATCATTTCTTGCACTTGTCGATCGGTATTTGCCACTATACGATTTTTTTCTGCATCCCCTTCAGATAAATACTTTTGAGCGATTGATTCTCGATCAGAAATCATTCGTTTATAAACAGATTCTTCGTTTTCCTCTGGTAAGTCAGTACGGCGAATGCGAACGTCTACAACTTCTATTCCATAATTGTCCGTTTGCAATAATTCATTTACTTTCGTTGTAATTTTTTCTGAGAGGCTGCCCCGATCAGAATTTTCATCATTAATAATATCATCGTAATTGATTTGTCCAAGTTCCGTGCGCAACACCGAATAAATGAACTCTTCCATACGCGCTTCTGCATTGACTAAGGATCTCGCATTCGTAATTAAAGATTTTGGATCTGTCACACGCCAAACCGCATAGTTGTCAATAATGATTCGTTTTTTATCCAACGTATTGATTTCTTCTTCAGACATGTTATGGATCATTAAGTTTTTCGGTAATGTAGTGACACTTTGGATAAATGGAATTTTCATATAAAGTCCCGGCTGATCTTGATATTTAATGACTTCACCAAATTGGCGAACGACTTTATATTCATTCTCTTTCACAATATATAAATTTGCTAATAAAATTGCAATGACTGCTACTATTATAGTAAGTATGATTGCTAGCTTTCCATATTTTTTCGGATTAAATGATGGCTTTTTATTAATGATTTCAACATTTGGAATATGGTTCGCTTCTTTATTTTTCTTTTCCTTATTTTTCTTTCCAAAAAGGTTGCGGATGAACTTTTCTAAATCCCCGTCATAGTAATTGTTGCTCATTGACTACCGCCTCCTTCTTTACGCTCTTTTTCTGTATTTTGTTGTACAGTTTGAGGTTGTAGCGGCAAATATTTTAATGTTTCTCCGTTATCGTTCATAATGTAAATTTGCGCACCCGGTAATACTTCCTCTAATGTTTCTAACACAAGTCGTTGGCGTGTAATTTCTCGGTTTCCAACATATGCATTATAAAGTTTATTGAAAAGGGCTACGTCCCCTTCCGCCTGTTGAATACGTGCTATTTTTTCCCCTTCGGCACGGGAAATGATTGCATCTTTTTCCCCTTGAGCTTCGCTAATTTTTTGGTTTTCATATTTTTTTGCTTCGTTAATTTTAGTATTTTTCGTTTCGCGGGCATCCGTTACAGCTGTGAAGGCAGCACGAACCTCCGCATTTGGCAATTCGACGTCTTGTAGTTTCACTGCCAAGATTGTCACGCCGATATCGTAATCTTCCATGACAGATACTAGTAAGTCCCTTGTTTTTTGCTCGATATCTGCTCGTCCATCCGTCAATGCTTCATCAATTGTTGAACTTCCAATAATGGAACGAATCGCACTTGAAGTAGCATGATGCAGAAGCTGTTTAGGGTCTTCGGATTGGAATAAATACTTCACTGGATCAGAAATCTTATATTGTACAACTAAATCGGTGAGTACAATATTTTCATCCCCAGTAATCATTTTCGTTTCGCTATCTTTCGTTACTATTTCTCCATCTTTTGTCGTCTTATAACCGAACTGTAAACTATATGTTTCTTTCGAAAGAATTTCTACTTTTTGTACTGGCCATGGCAATTTAAAATGCAAACCGGAATCTGTAATGGTTTCTGTTGCTTGTCCAAACGTGATAACAACGGCTTGCTCCGATTCATCGACCGTATACCAAGTAGTAAATATCGCAATAATACCTATAATTGAAATAATTGCTAGCCCTGTTGTAAGCAACGCTCTTTTTACACTCATAACCTCTCCCTCTCTTTCTTTTCTAAAATTACATTAGCTAATTTAC
This sequence comes from Ureibacillus sp. FSL W8-0352, assembly GCF_038004345.1. Lineage (NCBI taxonomy): Bacteria > Bacillati > Bacillota > Bacilli > Caryophanales > Caryophanaceae > Ureibacillus > Ureibacillus sp. FSL W8-0352. The sequence continues at coordinate 1,189,629 of NZ_JBBOQT010000001.1, forward strand.
GTAACATTTACAAATAAAGTTTCACAGAAATGAAAAAAATTAATAAAATTATAGTCTTTTTATTAATATAAGTTAATCGAGTAGGAGGGAGCGATTAACTCCCGTCCTCTCACACCACCGTACGTACGGTTCCGTATACGGCGGTTCAATTAAGATAATTGACGCAAGTTTTCATAACTTCCGTGAATAGATGTTCTCTTTATGCCAGTGGTCACTCCACCCTCCAAGAGGACCCCCACGGGATTCACCGCTTCCTTCCTCAAGTGAGGTACTACGTTTTCTGTGTTCATCATGACTCACTGAATGCCAAGGGCTATTCTCTCTTAATTGTTCGGTCCTTCTTAGTAGTTCTAAACCAACTAATACTATGACCTCTGCTGACTTCTGACGGTTCAGCTACTTATCACTAAGTAGGTTATGAAGCGTACTTCACATATCCGCCAGACCTCCCCGGGTAAGAATGTAATCTTTCCTTCCATCTATCTGCTTCATTTACTCTGTACCACCTTTGGCAGAAAGGACTTTGTTTTGTTTAGCAAACTCATCCAATGATACCTAGCCTTATATGAAGTTCGTGTTCCTCAGACCGGAAGTTTGCCGCTCGCTTCCTTCAGATTCCGCGTCACCACGGACACGCTTGCGTTAAGCTAACTGTTACTTCTGCCTTCACAGTTCGGGACTTACACCCTATAGATTACACCCATGCCAGGCGCACTAAAATAAAAAGCCGCCTACAACGGACGGCTCTTTTATTTAGGCAAATTACTAAATTTAAAAAGGGGGTTTCATTTAGAACAATAAACGTAGAGTATGAAGCTTTCATCACAAAATTGTAAAGAGAATGTTAAATTTCTCGATAAATGGGAATCATAACCCGCATACAAGTTCCTTTGCCAACAGTGCTTTCTACTTCTATTTTCCCTCGATGGGCTTCTACTAAATGTTTTACAATTGCAAGCCCTAACCCAGTGCCCCCTGAATTTCTGCTTCGTGCTTTATCAACGCGATAAAAACGCTCAAAAATGCGTGGAATTTCACTTTTCTCAATTCCAATTCCTTGATCTTCCACTTCCACAATTCCATAATGTTCATTTTCTTTCATGCGCAATGTTATGACCGTATGATTTGGGGAATAGGTAATACTGTTTACAATGAGGTTTGTAAAGATTTGAATTAAGCGGTTTTTGTCCCCCAGCACCATCACATCTCGTTTAATATCAACATCAAACTCCATATTTTTATGATCCATTTTCGGGCTTGTTACTTCGACGGCACGTATTAACACATCTTTTAAACTTGTTGGGACTAATTTTACTGTATAGCCATGTTGTTCAATTTTCGATAGATCTAATAAGTCTTGTATTAGCATTTGAAGTCGATTACTTTCTTGATAAATAATTTCTAAAAAGGATAGCAGCATTTTTTCATCTTTAAAAGCACCATCCAACAAAGTTTCAGAAAAACCTTTAATCGATGTAATCGGCGTTCTAAGTTCATGAGAAACATTCGCCACAAAGTCTTTTCGAATCTGTTCTAAACGAATCAGCTCAGTAATATCATGCATAACGATGACAATCCCTAACCAGCGACCGTGATCTCCTACAACAGGTGCCCCATAAACTTGTTCATAAATTTTTTCGTTATTCATTTCTATTTCGATTTGTTGTCGAAAAGGAAGCTCTGTTAAAAATACGTGGTCTATAAATTTCTCCAATTCCCTAGGAAGACCTAGAGTTAAAAAGTTTTTTCCCTTTACTTCATTTAATGATAAATTAAATTCTTCCAAAAACTGACCATTAACAATGGATACTGTCCCTTCCCTATCAATCATGATAAGGGCGCTACCCATGTTTTCAATTAACGTCTTCAAGCGCTCATCTTCTATTTCTCTCATTTTTTCAATTTCTTGAAGATTTCGCGCTAAAATATTAATGGAATTTCGCAATTCAATGATTGTCGCTGGTCCACTGGCATAAGTTCTTGCGCGATAATTCCCTTTAATCAATTCTCGTGCTGTTTCAGTCACATTTTCTATGGGAATGAGCAATTCTTTAATTAATCGATTTGCGATGTAGGCGATTAATAAAAATGCAAACATTAATAAAATCGCTAAAATAAAAGCTAGCTGATACTTAATCTGTTCAATTTGTTCCTCTGTAAAGGGAATATCGTTTTTCATAAAATAACTTTCCATATAGAAAGGAAATAGCTGACCTAGTACAATACCAAGGACAGCTATAATTGAACCCGTTAGCATAATAAAGATGAAAAACAATCGATTGCTTTGAGATTTCATTGTTTAGGCTCCTCAAATTTATAACCGATACCTCGCACCGTTTTGATAAACTTCGGTTTCCGGCTGTTTTCTTCTATTTTATCCCGCAAATGACTTATATGAACATCGACAATACGTGTATCACCCGCGAAATCATAGTTCCAAACGGCACTCAACAATTGATCTCTAGTCAATACACGATTTTTATTTTCCACTAAGTATACAAGCAACTCAAATTCTTTAGGTGTAAATTCAAGTGGTTGATTGTCTAGAAAAGCTTCATAACGTTCTGGATAAACTTCTAATTTTCCAAAATGATAATATTTTTTTTCTTTCTTTTCTTCTTGAAAACTTGAATTGAAACGGCGCAACACAGCTTTGACCCTAGCAATTACTTCTCTAGGACTAAAAGGTTTTGTCATATAGTCGTCAGCACCTAATTCAAGTCCCAATACTTTATCAAATTCATCATCACGAGCCGTTAACATGATGATGGGGATATTTTTCTTTTGACTCCTTAATTCTTTACAAACTTCCATCCCGTCCATCGTCGGCAACATTAAATCTAATAGAATTAAATCCGGCAAGTGCTCAAGGGCCATATCAAGCCCTTCTTTGCCATCGTGAGCGAGCAACACTTCATACCCGACGCGTTCTAAATTATACTTTAGCAATGTAGCAATCGATACTTCATCTTCTACAACTAAAATTGTTTGATTTGTTGACATGATTAATCCTCCATATTGCCTGTGATTTGAAACCCCCATTTCAAATCTGTAATTTGTTTATATTGGAGGTAAAACTTTTAATATGCCATGTAAGACTTGTTGGTGACTTTTATTCATTGCATCTACTTGAATACTTACAATATTATTTTCGTAGTCAATGTGCTGGACTTCTAGCAGAAATTCGATTGTTTCATAATGATATACCGGTTCTAAGTATATAATATTTTGCTCGCGAATATGCGAACCTGGACCGGGTAAATGCTTAGAAATGGCACTTGTCACGATTCCATTCAACATAATCGTTGGGACAATTGGCTTTTTAAAAAATGTATCTTTTGCATATTCATGCTGAATATATAATGGATTATTATCATTTGTTAACCCTAAATATATAAGCAAGTCTTTATCTTCAATTGTTTCAACTAAGTGAATCCTTTCACCAACAGCAATTTCATCAATTTTCTTGCCAATCTTGGTTCTTGCCCCGTTTAGCAAATCGAAAAATTCCCCCTAATTGGTTACTTTAGTAACATAGTATCAGTTTTTTCAGAAAATAGCCACAATAAAAGGACACAAATTAAGATAAGGCTTTCATAACATTTCTTACAGATTCAGCGGATTTTTGTAATGCTTCTTTCTCTTCTTCCGTTAATTCTAACTCGAAAATTTTCTCCACACCATTAGCTCCAATCAAAGTTGGTACGCCTAAATAAATATCTTCAAAACCATATTCCCCTTCTAAATAAGCAATTGTTGGCAATATACGACGCTGATCTTTTATAATCGCTTCTGCCATTTCCACTAATGCAGCTGAAGGGGCATAATATGCCGAACCATTTCCTAATAAGTTGACAATTTCTCCTCCACCCACTCGAGTTCGTTGAACAATTTCTTCAAGTCGTTGTTTTGAAATCAACGTTTCAATAGGGATTCCACCTACGTAAGAATAACGAGTGAGCGGCACCATTGTATCTCCATGTCCTCCTAAAACAAAACCAGTGACATCTTTTACAGATACATTTAATTCCTCTGCCACAAAAGCACGGAATCGTGCTGTATCTAATATGCCAGATTGTCCCATAACTTTATTTTTCGGAAGACCGGATTCTTTATATGCTACATACGTCATCGCGTCAACTGGGTTCGTTAATACAATAATTGTTGGATCTGAAGAATACTTCATGATTTCTTTTGTTACCGATTTTACGACTTTTTGATTGATTTGTACTAAATCATCACGGCTCATTCCAGGTTTTCGTGCTACGCCTGCAGTGATGATGACTAAATCTGAATTAGCTGTTTTCTCGTAATTTGATGTCCCGATAACATAAGAGTCAAAACCTTGAATCGGTGCTGCTTCCCACATATCCAACGCTTTTCCTTTTGTTGGATTTTCTGCTTCGGGAATATCGACTAATACAACATCTCCCAATTCTTTTTGTGCCAATAAAAAAGCTGTCGTAGCACCAGTAAATCCTGCTCCAATCACAGAAATCTTTTTTCTTTTTAAAGTCATGGATTACACCTCTTTCACAAAAATAATAAATAAAAAGGGTCGTCTCAATCTGTTAGTTGAGACGGCCCAATTCAATCCGATTACTCGGTAAGCCTAAATATACAATTCTACAAAAGATATATTATTCCTTCTAGAAACTTATCAAATTAAAGGTTTTTAATTAATTCATCTGCGAATTCAGAGCATTTAACTTCTGTCGCACCATCCATTAGACGTGCAAAGTCATAAGTAACAACTTTTGAAGCAATTGTTTTTTCAATTGATTTGATAATTAAATCTGCTGCTTCTTTCCAACCAAGGTGTTCAAACATTAACACACCAGAAAGAATTACAGATGAAGGGTTCACTTTGTCTAATCCAGCGTATTTTGGAGCAGTTCCGTGAGTAGCTTCAAAGATTGCGTGACCAGTTACATAGTTGATGTTTGCACCTGGAGCGATACCGATACCACCAACTTGTGCAGCTAATGCGTCAGAAATGTAGTCACCATTTAAGTTCATTGTAGCTACTACATCAAACTCTTTCGGACGAGTTAATACTTGTTGTAAGAAGATGTCAGCAATTGTATCTTTTACAATAATTTTACCAGCTGCTTCTGCTTCAGCTTGAGCTTCGTTTGCAGCTTCAACGCCTTTTTCAGCTTTAATGCGATCGTATTGATCCCAAGTGAATACTTTATCACCGAATTCACGTTCAGCTAATTCATAACCCCATTTTTTGAAGCCGCCTTCAGTGAATTTCATGATGTTACCTTTATGAACTAAAGTTACTGATTTGCGTCCTTCGCGAATAGCGTATTCAATAGCAGCACGAACTAGGCGCTCAGTACCTTCGATAGAGATTGGCTTAATACCAATTGCAGAACTTTCAGGGAAGCGGATTTTATTTACGCCAAATTCTTCTTGTAAGATGCTAATTAATTTTTTTGCATTCTCTGATTGAGCTTCGTATTCAATACCAGCATAAATATCTTCTGTGTTTTCACGGAAGATTACCATATCAACATGTTCAGGATGTTTTACAGGAGATGGAACACCTTCGAAGTAACGAACAGGACGTAAGCACACATATAAGTCAAGTTGTTGACGTAATGCTACGTTTAATGAACGAATTCCTCCGCCTACAGGAGTTGTAAGAGGACCTTTGATTGCAATTAAGTATTCGCTAATTTTATCTAAAGTTTCTTGTGGTAACCACTCACCAGTTTGATTGAATGCTTTCTCACCAGCAAGAACTTCCAACCATTGGATTTTTCTTTCGCCATTGTATGCTTTTTCAACAGCTGCATCAAATACACGTTGAGCTGCTGCCCAAATATCTGGTCCAGTACCATCTCCTTCAATGAAAGGAATAACAGGGTTGTTAGGTACTACTAATTTACCGTTTTCTACTGTAATTTTACCGTTAGTCATGTATGTTGCCTCCTATATTCATGAGTCTAGGACTGTGTCGTTTAACACAGTCCTAGTGTATTTTAGCATATTTTCTAAAAATTTTCTTATTAGATTAGAATAAAAAATTATCTTTCATCGATTGGAACGTATTGTTGACGTTGTGGTCCAACATATTCAGCACGAGGACGAATTAAGCGGTTATTTGCATATTGTTCAAGAATGTGAGCAAGCCATCCAGATGTACGAGATACTGCAAAGATTGGTGTGAATAGGTCATGCTCAATGTCTAGTGAGTCATACACTGATGCAGAGAAGAAGTCAACATTTGCTGGAAGACCTTTTTGTCCAACTACGATGTCATGAATTTTCACAGACATTTCGTATAATTCTGGTTTTCCTCTTAATGCTGTTAATTTTTCACTCATTACACGTAAATGTTTAGCACGTGGGTCTCCTTTGCGATATACGCGGTGACCAAATCCCATGATTTTTTCTTTGTTATTTAATTTGTTCATAATGTAAGGTTCTACGTTTTCAATTGAACCAATTTCAGTTAACATTTTCATTACTTGTTCGTTAGCTCCACCGTGAAGCGGCCCTTTTAATGCTCCGATTGCAGCTGTAATACCAGAGTAAACGTCAGAAAGTGTAGCGACACATACGCGTGCAGTAAATGTTGAAGCATTTAATTCGTGGTCCGCATGCAGAATTAATGCTTTATCAAATGCTTCTACTTCAATTGGCTCAGGATCTTTACCATGTAACATATATAAGAAGTTTGCTGCATATCCTAATTCAGGTTTAGGAGAAACAGGTTCTAAACCTTTACGTACACGAGCAAATGCTGTTACAATTGTCGAAATTTTTGCTTGAAGACGAATTGCTTTGCGATAGTTCGCTTCATCACTCATTACGTCAGCTTCTTCATCATACGCACTTAATAAAGAAACCGCTGTACGTAATGCAGCCATTGGATGAACTTTATCTAGAGGCATTGATTTAAATACATCGATAATTTGTTGAGGAATTTCAGCATTTTCAGCTAATTGTTTTTTAAGTTCTGCTAATTCTTCTTTATTTGGAAGACGTTGGTGCCATAATAGATAGATTACTTCTTCGAAAGTAGCATTTTCAGCCAAATCATCGATACTATAACCTACATATGTAAGTGTATCGTCGATTATTGAACTGATTTTTGATTCAGCTGCAATAATACCCTCTAAACCGCGTGTTGCTGTCATATAAAATCGCTCCCTCTCTTTAAATTTTAAAAAAATGTAAGTACTTATTGTAAGTGCTTTCTTTTTCTTCTATGACACTTACGATCGTTTCGCTCATAATGAACCCATTATTAAATCGCTTACATGGTTAATTATAATAAATTTTGACGGCTTTGTGAATAATTTTTCAAAAATAAAGAAAAAATCGTATTTTTAATAAAATCACCACTTAAACGAGAATAATTCCACGTTCACGAGATTATAATTACTTGGACTAGGGGTGATAAATTTGCAATTGAATAAATTTTCAACCTATTCGAATAAAAATGTAATTCAGTTGCTCGTGCTGATTTTATATTTTATTTTCCTTTGGCTCGTATTACCCATTTCATTAGCAATATTTTTTGCATATATGTTATATCCAATTATTCACTTTTGCCATCAGCGACTGAAACTACCATATATCATAAGTGCCATCATTATATCTTTATTAATCTTCCTATCAATTTATTCCTTCTTTTATATCACCATTCAAAGTATTATTGCCATTTATCCAGAAATAAAAATACAAGTAGATAATCTTCAATTATTTGATTCCGAATATTTAGTGGTATTAGAAAACATATTTAATGAGTCTTTATCGTATATCGATACTGCTATTATGAGTTTGGCTAGTTATTTGCAAGACTTTTTTCAATACATTTTTGAGCTCTTTATTTTTCTAGTGGCTTTCTTCTTTGCCTTGTTTGAATCAAGAAGAAATCGATACTGGTTTTTTATCTATGTGCCTAAACCATATCGTAAAGAATGGAAACAATATTTCTCCAAGGCGATGAACTTATTTAGCTATTTCTTATATGTAGAATTTCAGTTGTTCATTATTACCTTTTTCCTTCTTAGTATTGGACTGGCATTACTAAAATTTGAAAATCCAATAAACAAAGCCTTTCTAATCTCTTTTGCAGATGTATTGCCATTTTTCGGAATTGGGTTATTTCTCATTCCTATCGCCATATACTTTTTTGCAATTGGAGATAAGTTCGTAAGTTTAGCATTGGTTTTGCTTTATGTATTTATACAAATAACAAGGCAGCTAACTGAATCATTATTATGGGCATCCACTTTCCAATTGCGAACAGTCCACACATTTTTAATCAGCGCTGCCTCTATATTGTTGTTTGGGGTTTATGGTATATTGCTGAGTCCATTTATATTATTGATAGCTGTGAAAGTCAAACAAAAATCTATCGCTGGATAATAATCATCTCACTGTTTTTCATTTTTTTACGAATCCATTCTAAGATCATCGGTTTATAGAGACGTCTTGTCCATGGAAGAACCAAAGTAAAAGCAATTATATCCGTGAGAAATCCTGGTAATAAAAATAATACTCCTCCTAAAAATACGAGAAATGCATCGATCACCGCTTGTCCTGGGGGTTCTCCCCGTCGAATGCTATTCTGAATATTTTGTACGGATTCCAATCCTTGCTTTTTTGTTAACATCGCTCCAAATAAACTTGCTAATACAATTAATAACAATGTACTTAAGATGCCTAACCAATTACCGACGACAATGAAAATTGCAATCTCTATAAGAACAAACGCAATACATATGGAAAATAACTTTTTCAAATAATACCCTCCATTAGAGTAATTTTTTGACTATCATATATACGAAATTGCTAGGCCAAATGTTTCAATTACAATAATATCGTAATAATAAATTGGGCTGTTAAAAAGTTTTCTACTTTTTAGACAGCCCAATTATGCTAATGCTTACAATACGCTTGCGTGACCTTTATAGATAACACCAGTTTCAGCATCCATTGTAATCTCTTGTCCATGTCGAATGATTGATGTTGCTTCTTTCACACCAACAATGACAGGGATGCCTAAGCTTAGACCAACGACAGCGGCATGGCTTGTTAAGCCACCTTCTTCAGTAATAATGCCCGCACATTTTTCAATTACCGACATCATTTCCCGATCGGTTCCAACCGTTACAAGGATACAACCTTCCGTATCATAAGCTTGTGCTTCTTCAGCATTTTTCACAACGATCGCTTTTCCAACGACAGATTGTTTACCAATTCCTTGTCCACGAGCTAATAAATCACCTATCACATGGACTTTCATTAAGTTCGTTGTTCCTGATTCTCCTACCGGCACTCCCGCAGTAATCACAACAATATCACCGTGATTTACATAACCATATTTCAACGCTTCATCCACAGCTAATTCTAAAATTTCATCCGTTGTCGTTACTTTATGTGTGACAATCGGATTAACGCCCCACACAAGCGTCAATTTTTGAGCAGTTGAAGGAGAATCTGTAATGGCGATAATCGGCACACCTGGACGGTATTTAGCAATCAATTTTGCTGTAACTCCGCTCGCAGTTGGTGCAAGCACCGCTTTAACACCTAAGTTAATTGAAGTGTATGAAACTGCTTGGGAAATGGCTTCGGTCATCGTTGTCTCTTTTTCACGACTTCTTGTTTGTACTATCGAACGATAATCCAGCGAGTTTTCTGTAAATACTGCAATTCTGTTCATCGTTTTCACAGATTCAACTGGATACTGACCAGCGGCTGTTTCTCCTGAAAGCATAATGGCATCTGTTCCATCAATGATTGCATTTGCCACGTCGCTTGCTTCCGCACGAGTTGGTCGCGGATTTCGCTGCATAGAGTCTAACATTTGTGTAGCCGTGATGACAGGTTTTCCTACTTGATTGCACTTTTTAATTAATGCTTTTTGAACGAGCGGCACTTCTTCAGCAGGAATTTCCACTCCTAAATCTCCGCGAGCAACCATTAATCCATCAGAAACTTCAATAATTTCATCAATGTTATCTACGCCTTCTCGGTTTTCAATTTTAGGAATGATTTGAATGTGTCCGCCACCATTTTGTTCGAGCAATTCTCGTATTTCCAGCACATCTTTTGCTGTTCGCACGAAGGAAGCAGCGATAAAATCGACTCCTTGTTCAATTCCAAATAATATATCTTTCGCATCTTTCTCTGTAATTCCAGGTAGTTTTATTGAAACTCCAGGGACGTTCACACCTTTTTTATCTTTCAGCACTCCGGCATTTTCAACAATCGTATGAATTAATCCTTTATCGTAATCTTTCGCTAATACGCGCAATGCAATTAATCCGTCATCTAACAATATTGTATCGTTTTGATTAACATCATAAATTAATTTGTCATACGTAACGGAAAAACATGTTTCGTCTCCAAGAACTTCTGTCATTGAAATATCGATGACTTGTCCTGTTTTTAAGTGAACTTCCCCGTTTTTCATTGAATGTGTTCGAATTTCTGGACCTTTTGTATCAAGCAAAATTCCGACAATTTTATTTAATCGATTAGCTACATCTCGGATTGTTGCGATACGCATAGCATGTTCTTCATGTGTACCATGCGAAAAGTTAAGTCTCGCAACATTCATTCCGGCTTTAATAAGTTCTTCGAGAACTTCTGGAGATTCGCTTGCGGGTCCTATAGTACATACAATTTTTGTTTTTCTCATATACATTCTCTCCATTTTCTAGATTAAATTGAAAGTTCTTTTGATAAAGTATATAGACTAGTATCTGCTTTATGTTTTGCTGTAAAAATCTCCCGTAAATCATAATCGTAAACTTGATGATTTTTTATACCAACTGCACGACTAGTTTTCCCTTCCAACAATAATTCGACTGCTCGAGCACCTAGACGACTAGCCAATACCCGGTCAAATGCTGACGGTGATCCTCCCCGTTGAATATGCCCTAACACGGTAATCCTCGTTTCGATTCCGGCTTTTTCTTTTAGCATGTTTGCAAGTTTTGAGGCTGGCATAACTCCTTCTGCAACGATAATGATGCTATGTTTTTTATTTCGCGCTTCTCCACGCTTCATGCGCGTAATAATATCATCTAAATCATACGGCTCCTCTGGTATAATAACAGATTCTGCACCGGCTGCAAGTCCCGACCATAAAGCAATGTCACCTGCATCTCTACCCATCACTTCTATAATAAAGGTATTTTCATGACTTGTTGCAGTATCACGAATTTTATCAATTGCACTGACAACTGTATTGAGTGCCGTATCAAAACCAATCGTAAATTCTGTACCAGCAATATCATTATCAATCGTTGCAGGAACACCAATACATGCTAATCCTAATTTCGTTAGCTCATAAGCTCCACGGAAAGAACCGTCGCCTCCAATTACTACTAAGCCTTCAATTCCAGCTTCTTTCATTTTTTCAATACCTTGTAGTTGATATTTCTTTTCTTTAAATTCTGGGCAACGGGATGAAAACAGCTTCGTTCCTCCTCGTTGAATAATCCCACCTACAGATCCTAAATCTAATAACTCTATTTTACCTTTTATAAAGCCTTCGTATCCATGGTATATTCCAAAGACTTCAACCCCATGATAATTGGCTTTTCGAACAACTGCACGAATTGCTGCATTCATGCCAGGTGAGTCACCGCCGCTCGTTAAAACACCTATTCTTTTCACCCTACTCCCTCCATTCAAATGCTCATAATGTAAACAATAACATAAAAAATTTCTATTGAAACTAGAAACTTTCATGTATTCCATTATTTATCATCGATAATAAAACTGTTCATGTAAAATGGAAAATGACAAAATCCTCACTATTGGATTTTGTCATTAGAAGGGTGGAAAGTCTAGTAATTTTATTGAACAATTTCTTCAATAAAATCTCCCATTTTACGGAATTTATCGTAGCGGTCTTGAATAATTTCCTCTTCCGACAATGCAGTTAATTGATCAAGCCCTTTTTTCAAATATTCCTTTAAGATTTTCGCTTGTGATACTGGGTCACGATGTGCTCCTCCTGGAACTTCAGGAATGATATCATCAATAATTCCCATTTCTTTTAAATCTTGAGCTGTAATTTTCATTGCCTCTGCTGCTTGTTTTGCAAGACTAGCATCCTTCCATAAAATTGAAGCAGCACCTTCTGGAGAAATAACGGAGTATGTGGAATTTTCCAACATATAGATGCGGTTCGTTACTCCTAATGCCAATGCACCGCCGCTACCACCTTCTCCAATTACTACACTAATAACAGGCACTTTTAAACCAGCCATTTCAAACAGATTTTTGGCGATTGCCTCACTTTGTCCACGCTCTTCTGCAGCTTTTCCTGGATAAGCGCCCTTTGTATCAATAAAACAAATAATTGGGCGTCTGAATTTCTCCGCCTGCTTCATTAAACGCAACGCTTTTCGATAACCTTCCGGATGGGGCATCCCGAAATTTCGTCGAATATTTTCCTTTGTTGCTTTACCACGTTGATGACCGATTACAGTAATCGGCTGGCCATCAAAAAAGGCAATTCCCCCAACAATCGCTTCATCATCAGCATAATAGCGATCACCATGGAGTTCAATAAAATCTGTAAAAATTTCTTTTATATAATCGAGGGTTGTTGGACGTTCTGGGTTTCGCGCTACTTGTACACGATTCCACGGTTCCATGTTCGAATAAATTTTAATTTCCAATTGGCGCAATCGTTCTTCCAATGTTTTAATTTCATCGGACATATCTACATCCGCATTTTTTGCCAGTTCCCTTAACTCATCAATTTTTTCTTTCAGTTTAATAATAGGTTCTTCAAATGACATCGGTTTAGACATGAGTTACTCCTCCTTTGCGGTGCAATTTCACGATTGTTGCCACTTTATCGCGCATCTCTTTTCGATGGAAAATAGCATCTAATTGACCATGTGCAAGTAAGAACTCTGCTGTTTGGAAGTCATCAGGCAACTTCTCACGCACCGTTTGCTCGATTACCCTTCTCCCAGCAAACCCAATAAGCGCTTTTGGCTCAGCAATATTGAGATCTCCTAGTGAGGCGAAGCTTGCCGATACTCCACCAGTAGTTGGATCAGTCATGATGGATAAGAAAAGCAAACCTTCGTCACTGTGACGTTTTAAAGCAACGCTCGTTTTGGCCATTTGCATTAAGGAAATAACTCCCTCTTGCATTCGTGCACCGCCGCTCGCAGTAAAGATAATGAATGGCACTTGCATTTCCGTAGCTTTTTCAATTGCACGGGTAATTTTTTCGCCAACAACAGATCCCATTGATCCCATGCGGAAATGAGAGTCCATCACAGCAACAACGACCTCTTCCCCTTTTAACGTCCCGCTTCCTGTTAAAACCGCTTCGGATAATCCTGTTTTCTTCATATCCGCTTCTACTTTTTCTATATATGATGGGAAGTTAAGAGGGTTTGTCGTGCGTAAGTGTTCATCAAACGGCGTAAATGATTCAACATCTAAAAAGGAGTCGATCCGTTCCCAAGCAGTCATTTTAAAATGATGGTCGCAATTTGGACAAACTTTTAAATTCGTTTCAATTTCTTTTGTTAAAAAGATTTTTCGACATGATGGGCATTTCGTCATTAAATCTGCTGGAAATGAGCTTTCATTTTTAGAATTTACAATAACCCCTTTTGTTTTTTTCCGATTTAAATTTAGCAAACTTTTTATTGCCACGATTTTTCCCCCTACTATATTTATTCTTCATGCGATTTTAAAAAAACTAACCATTCAGTATATGCCTCAAGAGCTTCTTTTTCATAACCAAGCTGCAAAGATGTTAATAGCCTTTGTAATATTGGCTTTTCTTCTTCCGTCGTCATTTTTTTTAACGCATTGGCACTATAAGCCACAAGTTGAATCCATATTCTAAGAGCTAAACGATTTTCTGATGCAATGAGAAGTTCACGTAAAATATGATCTCGAATTACTTCTGTTTCCAATTCAATTTTTAAAAATAAACTTTCCCAAACAGGAAGTTGTCTTAATCGTTTATCGGAGCAAATAATTCGTATCGCTTCTCTTTCATGAATTTCCCGTGTTTTATGAACATCGCGTATTGATTGATTTTCTTGCAATATAAAAGTAGCTAGTAATTCAACTAATCGATATTGTTGAGAGGAAGCTAAAAAAGTACCACCGCCATGGCGGGTCTCAATAATTCCTAGCAATTCTAAACTTCGTAACGCTTCTCTTACCGAAGATCTACCAACGCCTAACTTTTCAGATAAAACTCTTTCCGAAGGGAGCTTATCACCAGGTTGAAGTTTTTCAGTGATAATAATGTCTTTTAATTTACTAACAATTTCTAAAAAGACTTTTTTATTTTCTTGTTTCGTGTCCATGTTCACCTCAAAACGTTTTAACAACCCCTTATACCGATCGTTTACTAAAATACAGTAATCCCCAACATTATCATTTAAATCCTCACATAAAGTGGTCAGACCACTTTTGTACAGTTTACAAAATGTTTTCTGCTTTGTAAAGAAAAAACTGTGCAAAATCGCACAGTTTTTGTAAATTCAAACAAAAATATCTCGCTATTGAACATTTCTTATCATTTTCACTTTTATTTGAGGTTGGTTGTAGCGATATTCTACATTACCTTCTAAATAGATTAGCACCTCTTCTTTTATCCATCCTAGGCATTCATTATATTGTTTCGGAAACAGAGTTGCTGAAACCGATCCATATTCATCTTGAATTTGAACAAACGCCATCAGTTCACCTTTTTTTGTGCGTATTTGATGAATGGACTCTACTATTCCTACAAGTTTTACTAAGGCGTTTTGCGGAAGACCATTCAACAGAAAACTATTTGTATTCACATGTAGTTTGTGGCGGATGTTTGTAACCGGATGTTCCGATAAATAAAATCCTATGACTTCCTTCTCGAATTCCAGTTTCATTTTATTTGGAATCGGCGCTGCTTCCATATATTTCGGTTTTCCAAATAGCGAGGTTTGTGAAGTAAATAAATCTTCTTCCTCTGTCGGCCGAACTATTTTTGCATGTTTTTCTGCTGCTTCAATCGTTGCAAGAAGCGTCGCTCGATCCTTTCCAAAATCGTCTAACGCACCTGCTTTAATCAATGGCTCTATCCATTTACGGGCGAAATAGTTACCGCTTAAGGAAACAGCCAAATCGAATATATCATGAAAATTACCTTGTTCTTTTCGAGCAGAAATTAATTTTTGTAAAAACGTTTGAGAAACGCCCTTGATTGCTGATAAGCTGTAGCGAATATTTCCATTTTCAACTGAAAATACCCGATTGCTTTGATGAAGGGAAGGCCGTAGTATCGATATACCTTTGCTTCTCGCTTCCATTATTAACGAGAATAATTTTTCTTGATTTCCTGTGGCAAAGGTCATCATGACAGCATAAAATTCCGCTGGATAATTTGCTTTCAAATAGGCCATCTGATAAGAAATCATGCTATATGCAACCGCGTGGCTTTTCGCGAAACCGTAATCTGCAAATCGCACAATTTGTTGATATACCGATTCTGCCACCTCTTTGCTATATCCTTTATGGATTGCGCCGTTGACAAAGGCTATCCTTTGCTCTTCCAATACCTCACGTTTTTTCTTGCTTACCGCTCTTCTCAATAAATCAGCCTGTCCTAGTGAGAATCCTGCTAGAATGTTGGCAATTTGCATAATCTGTTCTTGATATACTATGATGCCATACGTTTCTTTTAAAATTGGCTCTAAATCAGGGTGTGGCATCTCAACGGACTGTACCCCTTTTTTCCTGGCTGCATAAATCGGAATAAACTGCATTGGTCCAGGTCTATACAGAGCATTTACTGCAACAATATCGGAAAATTGTGTAGGTACAATTTCCCTCAAAGCACTCTTCATTCCCTCCGACTCCAGCTGGAATATGCCTGCTGTATCTCCTTTTTGCAACAATTCAAAGGTTTTATGATCATCCAATGGGATTTCATTTAAATCAATTTTCTCATTTCGAGCATAGTAAATCATTTTTTGAATTTGCTCAATCATTGTTAAGTTTCGTAAACCTAAAAAGTCCATTTTTAATAGACCTACTTGCTCCACTTCTTGCATAGGCCATTGTGTAATAAAAATCCCATCATGTCCCTTTTCAATCGGAACGACCTCAACTAAAGGAACTGGACTTAACACGACACCGGCTGCGTGAGTGGAAGCATTTCTAGGTAATCCCTCTAATTTTAACGCCGTTTCAAACCAACGTTTTCGAATAGACTCCTCTTCAATCCATCTTCTTAAAGGTTCACTTGTATGGTATGCTTCTTTTAATGTAATCCCTAATTTATTTGGAATGAGACGAGAAATCATTTCAAGGGTGTCAGATTCAAAGTTGAACATTCTCGCTACATCCCTAGCGACAGCCTTTGCCGATAGACTGCCAAAGGTGATAATTTGCGCTACATGCTTCTCCCCATATTTTTTTGCCACATACTGAATTACTTCCTGTCTTCTCGTATCGACAAAGTCAATATCGATATCAGGCATCGTTACTCGCTCAGGATTTAAAAATCGCTCAAATAATAATCCGTAACGAATCGGGTCGACTTGAGTAATGTATAAGCAATAAGCCACAAGTGAACCAGCTGAGGAGCCTCTCCCTGGTCCAGTTAAAATTTGCTGCCCGCGAGCAAAATTCATAAAATCTGCAACAATTAAGAAATAATCAGCAAAACCCATGGAACAAATAATTTCTAACTCATGATTTAATCGA
Source organism: Ureibacillus sp. FSL W8-0352 (assembly GCF_038004345.1). Taxonomy (NCBI): domain Bacteria; kingdom Bacillati; phylum Bacillota; class Bacilli; order Caryophanales; family Caryophanaceae; genus Ureibacillus; species Ureibacillus sp. FSL W8-0352. The sequence continues at coordinate 1,206,348 of NZ_JBBOQT010000001.1, forward strand.
TGGATATAGATTTCATTTGGTGCATTCGTTTTTAACCGCTCTTTTAATCCCTTCAACGCTAACATTCTCAATACTTGTTCCGCACTTTGTCCTTGTTGTAAAGGAAATTTTGGCAGTATATGGCCTTTTTGAGCGATGTCTACTTGGCAACTCAAAAGCATATTTCTGCTCTCTTGCAGCCACTCTTCACGATCATTAAACCAGTGAAGCCAATCATGTTTAGTAGGAGTATAATATCGTTTGTAATTTTCATTGATTTGTACTTGTTCGCTTAATTTAACGCCCGTTTCAATACTTCTTGCAACTCTATAACTAAAGGCATCTTCTCGATTTAAATATAGACATTCATGAATCGCCATGATAGGAATTTGCAATTTTTCACTCAGGTGAATGACTTCATTTTCAAAAGGAGACTTTTCTCCTTCAAGCCTTGAAATACCTAACCATATTCGCCCTTTGAATAACTTTTGCAACAGTTCGATGGAAGAGGGATGCTCTACCCATTTGGCATCATCACTTATAGTTGGAATTACGACGGCAATTCCGTCAGAGTATCCTTTTAGCCACTGAATAGGCAATAACTCATCATCTCTAATGGCAATGCTGCTAGATATCTTCAGCAGGTTTTTATATCCATCGTTGTTTTGTGCGTATATTAGAAGGGGGAGAACGATGTGATCAAACTGCACTCGAGCAGTAAGACCTATAACCGGATGAATACCTGCATTTTTTAATTCATGGTAAAAAGGCAAAAGCCCGTACAATTTTGTATTGACAATTGCACAAGCTTCTGCCTTTTGTTCAATTAAAAAAGGGATGAGTTCTTCCAAACGAATCGTACTCTTTAATAAATCTGCACTTGTTCGTACTTGTGGATAAATGGACAATCTGCATCCCTCCTGTATTTATTAATATTCTTTACAAAGTTGTTTTAAATCTGCAATTACTTGGTCTACTTCTTCCCATGAATAAGCAGTTGCGCCAGAAGCTAGAGGATGTCCACCTCCATGGTATTTTTTGGCGAGCTCATTGACAATTGGACCTTTTGAACGCAGTCGCACTCGAATCTCATGAGGTTCTTCGACAAAGAACGCCCATGCCCGAACACCTTTAATATTACTTAGTGACCCTACTAAAGAAGAAGTTTCGGAAGTAGTGACATTGTATTCCTCAAGCAGTTCTTTTGGTAGTTTAATATATGCAGCGCCATTTTCGTCCATTGTAAAGTTTTGATATACATATCCTTGCAATTTCAATAGGTTTGGATCCATTTCATACATGCCATTATAGATTTCGTTGCGATTGAACTGATAATTAACTAATTGCCCTGCAACTTCAAAGGTTTTAGTAGTTGTGCTAGGATATAAAAATCTCCCTGTATCTCCCACAATGCCTGCAAAAAGAAATTTCGCACATTCTTCAGACATTTTCCATCCTTTGTATTCTCGACCTTCTTCATACAATTCGTAGATTAATTCGCTACAGGAACTGGATTCCGTATCAACCCATACTAAATCTCCGTATGCATCATTGTTAGGATGGTGATCGATTTTTACGAGAAAATTTCCATTAGAATATCGGTCATCATCTATTCTCTCAGTATTTGCAGTATCCGTTACGATGACAAGAGCCCCTTTATATTCTTCATCGGAAACTTCATCAGGATGAGCCAAGTAGGATAATAATTCATCATGTGTACCAACTGCATACACTTTTTTATTGGGATAATTATCTTTAATTAATGTTTTTAAACCGAATTGTGAACCGTATGCATCAGGATCCGGACGGATATGTCGATGAATAATAACTGTATCATATTGTTCAATAGTATCAATGATTCGTCGCTTCAAATTGGTACCCTCCAAAGTTATTGAAAATTTTTTTAATATATTAGCATTTTTATAAAAAAATCGTTACAATAATTTTAGTTTGTTTAGGAGGTTCTGAAAATGTTAAATGCGTTATTTGTAACTTTCATCATCATTTCATTTGCCGCCTATTTTTACTATAAAACGAAACAATTTCGCACTTCATTGCCGATACAAAAAAAATGGTATAAAGCGAAAGCCGGTGTTGCTTTAGGTCTTTTCGTTGTATTTTTTGGTTTAAATACCTTTATTGTTCAAGATACATTATTAGGTAATATAGTTGGTGTTGTTTTCGTTGTTGTCGGACTAATGGAATCTTATCACAGTTATAAACGTGCAAAACATGAAGGGAAATTTGTTCAACAAGAATATGAATTAAATAAGCAATAATCGATTTATGAAAAAGTTGTCCAATTTCTTTTGGACAACCTTTTTCATTTACTAACGATCTAGTAGCTGGAAAGTAGCCATCGCTTTTCCAACAAGCGCTTCTTCGTGATAAACATCAAAATCCATTTTTACGAATTTTCTACTCATATCTAATATATGTGGAACGACTTTCAACACATTATCCATTTGAATTGGTTTAATATAATAAGTTGCAATGTTTTCTACTACCGCATCTCCACGTTTTCGTCTTTTTAGTGCAATTAATCCAACTTCCGTCAACAATGTTGTAAAGGCACCATAAGAAATCGCACCATACTGGTTTGTCATTTGAGGCGTTACAATAAATTCAACTACTACTTCTTCCTCACCAAGCACTTTCATTTCACTTTTTACGATATCATCAATCGTTTCACCATGTTGCGGTTGATGTTGGGACGTTTGCAATGCCTTTAATACATCTTGACGGCTGATTACACCTTGTAAATATCCATCATCATCCACGACAGGAAGTAAATCAATCCCTTCCCAAACCATTCGGTGGCCTGCAGAAGCGACGCTTGTTTTCATTGACACGGAAATCGGTTGTTTTGTCATCACCTTATCAATTAATTCATTTTCATCTTTCCCAATCACGTCTTTAGCAGTGACAATCCCCACTAATTTATTATTTTTTGAAACAACCGGGAATGCTCCGTGCGTTGTGTGGGCATTTAATGCATGAAAATCAGCAACCGATTGTCCGACATTTAATTTTGCTGTATCTTCCAAACGTACATAAATATCTTCTATTAGCAAAATGTCTTTTTTAATGAGTTGGTCATAAATGGCACGGTTAATCATCGTTGCTACTGTAAATGTATCATAACTAGATGAGATGATTGGCAACTCCAGTTCATCCGCGAGTCTTTTATTTTCTTCTGTCGTGTCAAATCCACCTGTAATTAATACTGCTGCACCAGTTTTCAAAGCGTTGTGATGAGCTTTAAAACGGTTACCAACAATTAAAAGACTCCCAGGGTCGGTATAGCGCATCATATCTTCTAATTGCATTGCACCGATGACAAATTTATTCAACGTTTTATGCAACCCTGTTTTTCCACCGAGCACTTGTCCATCTACGATATTGACGATTTCCGCGAAAGTTAGACGTTCAATATTCTCCTTCTTTTTCTTTTCAATTCGAATCGTTCCTACGCGTTCAATAGAACTCACCAAACTTCGATTTTCTGCCTCTTTAATTGCTCGATATGCCGTACCTTCGCTTACTTGCATTTCTTTTGCAATTTGTCGGACTGATATTTTTTCGCCAATAGGAAGTGACTCGATATATTGCAATATTTTTTCATGTTTTGTGGACATCGATATCACCTATTTTCATCGTACTTTCTCCTCCCATAGTGTAACATATTTTCAATTATGTATAGAAAAAAATCGAGAAAGTAGTCATGGATATTTTACAATAATCGACAAAATCTCCATAACTCACTTTCTCTATTGCTATTCATTTAAAAAACTTTTTGATTTTATGTTTTATATGTTTAAGGCAATTCTACTTCTTGCCCTGCTTCTAAAATTTGAACTTTACTATTTTTCACCAATTTCGCAAAGTCATTCGGATCTTGTTTAATGACTGGGAACGTATTGTAATGAATTGGTACAACAGTTTTAGGTCTTAATAATTCCACAGCATATGCCGCATCTTCAGGGCCCATTGTAAAGTTATCACCAATCGGTAAAAAGGCAACATCAATTTCATTTCGGTCACCAATTAATTTCATATCACCAAATAACGCTGTATCGCCTGCATGATAAATTGTTAAACCTTCCGCGTAGAACAAGATTCCACCAGGGTTTCCTGCATTGACAACTTCTGTTTCAGTTTCATAAGTAGAACCGTGGAAAGCAAGCGTATATTTTACTTTACCAAATGGAAATTCATAAGCTCCTCCAACTCCCATTGGATGGGCATTGACACCTTGTTTTTGTAAATATACTGCCAACTCATTTAGCGCCACTACTTGCGAATTGTGCGCTTTCGCTAGCGCTATCGTATCTCCAACATGGTCATTATGACCGTGTGTCAATAAAATCACATCCGGCTTTTCTTCCTCAACTTTTAAATCAGTTAAAGGGTTTCCTGTAATAAACGGGTCTATTAAAATCGTTGTGCCATTTGTTTTAATTTTTACGACGGAATGACCATGGTAAGAAATTTCCATTATGTTTCCCCCTTTAAATAAATAAAATTTCATCATTTATATTTCTACAAAACCTTCTTTTTTCCTTCTTTTTGCTATACTAATACTGTTATATTTCCTTTTATGTAATATATAAACCAAACTTGGAGGAACGTCTAATGAGCAAAATGATAAATATCCAATCTTACTTAAAGGAGCAGGAAATTGATATAGCCTTCGTTACAAATCCAGATAATGTATTTTATTTTTCAGGGTTTAAAAGTAATCCCCACGAAAGATTACTAGGTATTTCGATTTTTCAAAATGCAGACCCGTTCATCATATGTCCGAAAATGGAAATCTCTGATGTGAAATCTTCGGGTTGGTCATTTGATATTGTTGGTCATAGTGATACCGATCAACCATGGAATATATTAGCGAACGAAATACATTCTCGTACGAACAATATTTCAACAATTGCTATTGAAAAAGGGCATTTAACAGTTGAACGATTTGAAGCTCTACAAGCCTTCTTCCCTAATGCTCGTTTTGTTCCAATTGATAATCAAATAAACGAGCTTCGGGTAATTAAAGATAAAGAAGAACTGGATAAATTAAGAAAAGCCGCTGAATTAGCCGATTATGCAATTGATGTCGGTGTAAAGGCCATCAAAGAAGGTATTACTGAACTAGAAATTGTTCACATTATTGAAAGTGCTATTAAGGAAAAAGGTTATTCCATGTCCTTCGAAACGACTGTATTATCTGGTCCAAAAGCTGCATCTCCACACGGTACTCCAGGAAATCGCACCATTCAAAAAGGCGACTTTGTGTTGTTTGATTTAGGGGTAATTTACGAAGGATACTGTTCCGATATCACTCGCACCGTTGCATTCGGGGGAATTAACGAAGAACAAAGAAAGATTTATGAAACAGTAAAAAAATCAAACGAAGAATCCATAAAATCAGTGAAACCTGGAATTCGCTGCATGGATTTAGATAAAATTTCCCGGGATATAATTTCTGATGCAGGATATGGTGAATATTATACTCACCGATTAGGCCATGGTCTTGGTATTTCAGTACACGAATTCCCATCAATTACTGGAACAAATGAAATGAAATTAAAACCAGGCATGGTATTTACAATTGAACCTGGCATTTACAAATCCGATGTGGCTGGAGTTCGTATAGAAGATGATGTTGTCGTAACGGAAAATGATGTTGAAGTCCTAACAAAATATCCAAAAGAATTAATCATTATCCAATAATTGAAAGAGCTTCCCAACGTCTATTAGACATTGGGAAGCTCTTTTATTTTAGACGGTCGTTTTTTTCTTTCCTAAATATGCTTCGACAATTCGCTCATCCTTAAGTAAATCATCCGCAGGTCCTTCAATAATTATTTTTCCTGTCTCCATTACATATCCATAATCAGCGATTTTCAATGCTTGTTTTGCGTTTTGTTCCACAAGCAGCACCGTCGTTCCATCTTCTTTGATTTCTTTAATTATATTAAATATTTCCGCAACAATTAGAGGAGCTAACCCCATAGAAGGCTCGTCTAATAATAATAGCTTCGGTTTTGCAAGTAATGCACGTGCAATTGCAAGCATTTGTTGTTGGCCGCCAGATAACGTACCAGCCAGCTGTGATTGGCGCTCCTCCAAAATCGGGAATCGTTTCATTACATTTTGTATATCTTTTTTCACATCATGATCTTTACGATGATAAGCGCCCATTTCAAGATTTTCTAAAACGGTCATGGTAGATAGAATTGCACGACCTTCTGGAACGAGGGAGATACCTTTCCTCAAAAGTTGGTGTGGACGCATTCCCGTTACATTTTGTCCTAAAAATTCTACCGTTCCCCTTTTTGGTTTTATAAGGCCAGCAATTGTTCGCATCGTCGTTGATTTACCAGCGCCATTAGCTCCAAGAAGTGTTACAATTTTTCCTTCTTCAACTTCTAAATGTATTCCTTTTAATGCTTGAATTTGTCCATAATACGTTTCAATATTTGTTAACTTAAGCAATTGTCTCTTCCTCCTCTTTACCGAGGTAGGCTTCAATCACCGCTTCATTATTTTGAATTTCATCCGGTGTCCCTTCTGCCAATTTCTCACCAAAATTCAGAACGGTAATTCGATCACACAACCTCATGACAAGCGACATATCATGCTCAATAATGAGTACTGTAATTCCCATAGATTGTATTTTTTTAATTAAATCAAATAAATTATCCGTTTCCGTTTCGTTCATGCCTGCTGCCGGTTCATCGAGCAGCAATAAAGTCGGATTGCTTGCTAATGCTCTAGCAATCTCCAATCTTCTTTGTTGACCATATGCTAAATTCTCTGCAAATTGGTCTTTCAATTGACCAAGTCCAACTAATTCTAATAATTCTTCACTTTTTTCTTTTAATAATTTCTCTTCTTGCTTTTGAGATTTCGTTCGAATTACGCTTCTGAAGACTCCCGCTGAAATTCTTGAATGCCCACCGACCATTACATTTTGTAACGCTGTCATTTGCGGAAACAGTCGAATATTTTGATAAGTTCTACAAATGCCTTTTTCGGTTATTTTATATGGCTTTAGTTTTGTAATTTTTTCTCCATTAAAAAAAATTTCACCTTCTGTCGGTTCAACAATATTTGTAATGCAATTAAACATCGTCGTTTTACCAGCACCATTTGGACCAATTAATCCATAAATTTCCCCTTGTTCAATTGTAAAAGAGATATTTTTTAATGCGGTAATCCCGCCAAAACGTTTTGTAATGTTTTTCACTTCAAGGACCATTAGCTAGTCCCCCTTTTAATACGTTTTCCTTTTAATCGATAAAACAAATGAAGATCTAATATTCCTTGAGGGCGAACAGCCATTAAAATCACGAGCATAATCCCATAAAATATATATCGATAGTCACTTACAAAACGTAGTACTTCAGGCAATAATGTTAAAATGGTTGCTCCAAAAACGGAACCAATTATTACTTCGCTGCCGCCAAAGACTGTAAATATCAAAATTTCTACTGCGCGATGATATGAAAAATCAGATGGAGAAATATAGCCAATTGTATGTGCAAATAGTGCACCAGCAAGTCCTGCGATAAAAGCTCCTTGTGCAAATGCTAATACTTTATAGTACGTGATATTGATTCCCATTGACTCCGCCGCTTTTTCGTCCATTTGTATGGAAGAATAAGCTCGTCCAATTCTTGAATTTTGTTGACGAATGACAAACCATAAAATGAATAAAACGATTATGAATAAAACGATGACAAGGGATAAATAAACAAATTGATTATTTTTCAAACCTAGAGCACTAGGTTCTATTCCGATACTTTTTGCAAACTTTAGCAATTCCCTCCCCAACTGAGGAATACCAGTTAAACCAACTGAGCCTTTCGTCAAGCTTTCCCAATTGACAAAGAGAACACGAATAACCTCTCCAAATCCTAATGTTGCAATTGCCAAATATACACCCGTTAATCTTAATGATGGGATTCCAACGATAATACCAATTACACCTGCTAAGAGGGCACCCACTAAGATTGTTACATAAAGTGGAAGTTCATAATGAATCGTTAGAAGGGCGGATGTGTATGCACCAATTCCCATAAATCCTGCACTTCCTAAAGATAACTGCCCACTTGATAACGGAACATATATACTAAGGGCTAACATTATGTTAATTAATATGAAACATAAAACTTGTAAATAATATGGATTTAATAGTTCTCCTAACATTCTTATCACCTGCCCTCTGCCGTCTTGGATCCAAATATACCGTGTGGTCGAATTAATAAAATAAGAATTATCATGATAAATGCGATAGCGTCTCGATATCCCGAATCGCCATAAGCAACAAGCAACGTTTCAGATAAACCGAGGATTAGCCCCCCAACCATCGCTCCTTTCACATTGCCCATACCACCTAAAATAATGATGGCAAGACCCTTTAATCCCATAGATAAACCCATTTGTGGACTTACCGAGTTAAAGGCCATACCTACTAAAATACCTGCTATGCCTCCCATGCCGGAAGCGATAATCATCGTTAATGTGATGATTTTTTTCGTATCCACTCCAAGAATACTTGCTGTTTCTAAATTTTCTGCCGTAGCTCTAAGGGCTTTACCAGCTTTTGTTTTTGAAAGCCAAACGGATAATCCGACCATTAATATGACGGAAATAACAAAAATCGTAATTTGTACTAAATAAATTGTTATTGAACCAATTTCAAAACGAATTTCTGCAAAAGCAGTTCGAAATGGCTTATTTCCAGCTCCGAACATATGATGAGATAAATTTTCAAGAAAGATTGATACACCAATCGTACTAATTAGTGGAGCCAAATGGGATACTCCCTTTTTCCCTCTAAGAGGGCGTAAACTGAAGATTTCTAACAGATAACCTAATAAGGAAGTAACGACTATCGACGCAAGAAAAGCAAGCCACAACGGCCAACCTAATACACTCGTCGTCAATACACCAATAAAAGCTCCTACCATAAAAATTTCGCCATGGGCCATGTTGATGATGCCTAATACGCCAAAAACTAGAGTAAACCCAAGGGCGACAATCGCATAAATACTTCCTAATGTAATCCCATTAATCAACTGTTCAATTAGCAATAACCATCACCCTTTTCATATAAGGAAAAGTAGAATTCGAGGTTATTCCTCGAATTCTACAAACTTCCCATCTTTTATTTCTACAACTGTAACATCCATCACGACATCACCAACTTCATTGAATGAAAATAGTCCTAATATCCCTTCAAAATCTTTCGTCTCAGCTAGTGCATCTCGGAATGCATCTCGATCATCACCTGTTCCCGCTCTCTTTAATGCATCTGCATAAATATAAAGAGCATCATATGCTTGCGCAGCAAATTGGTCAGGCTTTTTCCCATATTCCTCTTCGTATTTTTTATTAAATTCAACAATTTTTGGATCTGTAGAATCCCCGAAATACGGTGTTCCTACAATTAAACCGTTCGCAGCATCGCCTGCAATTTCTAAAACTTGAGGGGAGTTAAATCCATTTCCTCCAACGAACGGAACGGTAATGCCCATCTTCCGCGCTTGATCGATAATAACGGCTCCTTCGTTATATAAAGCAGAAGCTAAAACTAAATCTGGATTCGTATTTTTGATTTTCGTTAGCTGTGCTTTATAGTCGCTTTGACCTTTTTGATATGTTTCAATTGTTGTAATTTCTAAGCCCATTTCTTCCGCAGTTCTTTTCATTACTTCAAATCCCGCTTTTGTAAAAGCATCATCATTCCCATAAATAATGGCAACCTTTTTTGCTCCTGTTCTTTTTACTGTTTTTTCCATTGCAGCAGGAATTGCTAACGCTTCCGGAATTGAATTTCGGAATACATAATCTCCAATTTCAGGAATTCCGTCCGCTGTTGTAGATGTACCCATAATTGTAATACCGTTTAAATCAGCTTCAGGTGCAACCGCGAAAAATTCCGTACTAAGCGTTGGTCCAATAATTGCAAGAATAGAATCATCGGCCATTAATTTTTGACCGGCATTTACCGCTTGTTCCGCTTCACCAGCAGAATCTTCAATTACTAATTCAATATTCACTTCACCTTTTTCATTAATTTCCTTTTGAGCTAATTTCAACCCTTGTGTAATCGCCTCTCCATAGGCAGCCCCTGCACCAGATAGGTATGAAATTACCCCGATTTTTGCTTGAATTACCTCTCCAGATGTTTCGTCTTCAATACTTGTTTTACTTTGTCCTCCGCTGTTTGTTGATGTTGATGAACTACCACAAGCTGTTAATAGAATTAACATGAATGTTGCTAAAATAATTAGAAACTTTTGCATTTTGAATCCCCCTATAAATTCAATTCTATTAATTTACACTATTGGAGTAATGTAAATCTCTATTTATTATTCTATTAATTGAATTTTAAAAATATTACAAACTCTATTTATAAAAATTTCTAATAAAATAAAAAAATACTTGGAAATACATAAGTATTCCCAAGTACTTGAAATAGTTATAATTATTCTTGCAACAGTGTATCAGCAGATACATATTCGCGTTGCTGCTCATCTGCAACCGCTTTATACACAACATATCCATTTAACGTGTTTAGACCTTTTTTCAGTGCTTCATTTTCTAAACACGCTTGTTTATATCCTTTATTGGCAATTTGTAACGCATAAGGAACCGTTACATTTGTCAATGCAATTGTTGATGTTCTTGGAACTGCTCCTGGAATGTTCGGAACTGCATAATGTAAAACACCGTATTTTTCAAATGTTGGCTTATCGTGAGAAGTAGGGTTGTTCGCTGTAATTTCCGTACTTCCACCCTGGTCGATTGCAATATCAACGATAACAGAACCAGGCTTCATTTGTTTTACCATTTCTTCCGTTACTAATTTAGGAGCTCTTGCACCAGGAATTAGAACAGAACTGATTACAAGATCTGATTGTTTCACAGACTCTGCGATATTATACGGATTAGAAATTAATGTTTTAACAGAAGATCCAAAGATATCTTCTAATTGACGTAAACGATCCGGATTCAGTTCAATAATTGTTACATCTGCACCCATGCCGATAGCAACGCGAGCAGCATTTGTTCCAGCTACTCCCCCACCGATAATTGTAACTTTTCCTCGGGGTACACCAGGTACACCGCCTAATAAAATTCCATTACCACCATTTAATTTTTCTAAATGATGCGCCCCAATTTGGACACTCATTTTTCCAGCAACTTCACTCATTGGCGTTAATAACGGTAATGCTCGATTTGGTAATTGCACTGTTTCGTATGCAATTCCAATTACTTTTTTATCTAATAACGCTTGTGTTAATTCGTATTCAGGTGCTAAATGCAAGTAAGTGAAGAGGATTTGTCCTTCATAAAAATATTTGTATTCGCTTTCAATTGGTTCTTTTACTTTTAAAACTAATTCCTGTGACCAAGCTTCTTCAGCAGTATCAACAATTTTTGCTCCCGCAGCAATATAGTCTTCATCAGTGAATGAAGAGCCTAGTCCAGCACCTTTTTGAATATATACTTCATGACCAGCATTCGTTAAAGTTACAACTCCTGCAGGTGTCATTGCTACACGATTTTCATTATTTTTTATTTCTTTAGGTATTCCAATTTTCACGAAAACTCCCACCCTTTGCTTGAATATTCGTAATAAAAAATCAATCACCACTATTCTATCAATTGTTAAAAAAAAATTAAATTATTTTTTGAAAAATTTTTCTTCCAAATTTCTTCACATTATTCATAATTGTAAATATAAAAAATTACAGTATTGTAGAAAATCATTTACAATAATTAGAAGATTTTGTGAATGTTTTTCATTTTTAACTAAAATAGCATTCTCATTGTCTGAAAATTTGATATAATAGAAACATAGTTAAAGGAGGTAAACAATATGACAAAGTATAAGAGTATTGTGGTAGCTGTGGATGGTTCTAAAGAAGCAGAATACGCTTTTAAAAAAGCAACTGAAATCGCTAAACAAAATGAGGATGCAAAATTAAACTTAGTGAATGTAATTGATACTCGCTCTTTTGCAGCAATTGAAGCATATGATCGCTCAATCGCTGAAAAAGCACAGGCCTTCTCTGAAGAATTACTTGAAGGATATAAAAAGAAAGCTGAAGAAGCTGGCGTAAAAAATGTGAACGTAATCATTGAATACGGATCTCCAAAAACAATCATTACAAAAGAATTATCCAAATTAGTAGATGCTGATTTAATTGTCTGCGGTGCTACTGGTCTAAATGCCGTTGAACGTTTCTTAATCGGTTCAGTATCAGAAGCAATTGTTCGCTCTGCAAAATGTGATGTTCTTGTAGTTCGCACGCCTGAAAATTAATCTAGTATAGATTTTAAGAGGTTGGGACAAATCTAAAAAAACATCATTTTCTCCAAGGAGAAAATGATGTTTTTTTGATATGTTATTAAAATTAATTTCCGTTCCGGGGACGCTTTCCGCGGGCCCGTCTCGAGCCTCCTCTGATTCAATCCTTCGCTCCTACGGTATCTCGATAGGGCTCGTCGCAGGAAAGCTTTGCTTTGCGACTAAGCGTGCGCGACAGGAGCACTCGCCCGTCACTTCAATCAATTTTTAGTTATATCAATTTTTTATCAAAACTATTTCAACTGCCCCTTTAATTTTTTGTTTATGTCCCAGCCTCTTTTTTGATTAACATAAAATATTAAAGTTTTTGTTATCTTTTTGCAATAGAAGTTTTTGTCGAATTATGATACAACTATATCTGTTCTCAATTAACCGCCGCTAAAACGCTCATTTTGCTTTTTTAGTTGGCTTCTACTCCTTTGAGTTCACAATAAATATAGAAAGAATGATTCTATTGAAACGAAATTCATATTTTGATAATGCAAGAGCAATATTGATTTTCCTCGTTGTGTTTGGTCATATGATTAGTGAGTATATAGAAAATGAAAGGATTCTAGCAAATATTTATCTTTTCATCTATACATTTCATATGCCAGCATTCATTTTAATTTCTGGTTATTTTGCAAAAAAAGTTTATGAACAAGGCTATTTTAAAAAACTCATCAAAAAACTCCTCATCCCTTATATTATTTTTCAAGTGTTGTACACTTTTTACTATGATTTAATATTTGGAGACTCGATAGGTTATAGTTTATTTATCCCAAGATGGGGACTTTGGTTTTTGATGAGTTTTTTATTTTGGAATATTCTCTTATATTTCTTTGGAAAATTAAAATATGGACTTCCAATCGCAATTCTTATTTCTCTATTAATTGGCTATGATACTGAAGTGGATGAATTTTTAAGTTTGTCCCGCACCTTTTTCTTCTTTCCGTTTTTCTTAGCTGGATTTCATTTAAAAGAACAGCATTTTGTCAAAATAAAATCCAAAATCAACGTATTTATTGGCACAGTACTTGCCATCGTAGGTTTTATCATCATAGTTCTCTATGTACCAATCGACTTCAGATTTTGGTTATTTGGAAAAAGACCATATGAAGAAATAACGAATCTCTTAGAATATTCAGCACTCATAAGATTAAGTACATACGGTATTCAGCTGTTAGCGTTGTATACCTTTTTTTCCCTCGTTCCTAAAAAACAATGCTATCTTACATCCATCGGCCAATCTACGATGGTGATTTATTTGCTTCATATGGCTATTGTTCGAGTTTTCCGTGAGTCTTCAATAAAGTCGTATATCATAGAATCAAGCCAATATTGGATATTGTTTGTATTCAGCTTATTAATTGTATATTGTTTGTCAAGAAAACCGGTCGTCCAATTCGTTGATACGTTATTGTACAAAAAATTTTAATAGGTGTTTAACGGGGTGTGTCTATAAAAATTAGACACCTCCTCTTTTTTTATAAATTTCCTATTTTCTCGTATTTTGTTCTTTCCAAATTTTCACTTTTTCAAAGAAGTATAATAATGCTTGCTTATTGGATAAATTCGGCACCTTCGCTAATAATACTTCTATTGGTGGCCTCAATGTATCACTTTTCTTTTGCAATATTAAAATGCTTTTTTCATGCAATTTGGATTTAAAGATGTTTTCTGGAAGCTGCATCACAGCTTGAATCCACGCATACTTCTTCAAAAATTTATGCAACATTTCAGCTTGTTCCGATTCAAATAAAGTTGCAGGGATTAAAAAAATCAAATAACCGCCATCTTTCGTATAATTTAATGCTTGTTCAATATATAAGTGATGAGCGTAACTCATCCCTTCTTTAGAACTTAATTCATAGTTTTTTGCAATATCATCATTTGGATAAAATCCTACTGGTAAATCACAAACTACCACATCTACAGGGTCAACTAGTAATGGTCTTAACGCATCTTGGTGGTATAACTGAATTGGTTGTTCAATAAGCTCTGCAATTTCCCCAGCTAATTGAATTAACAATTCATCCACTTCCACACCCGTTGCGAACACTTTTCCATCCAATTTGTTCATAATCGTAAACATTAAATTACCTGTTCCTAAAGCCGGGTCTAAAATTGAAATTGTTCCATCTTTTAATGTTTCCTCAAAAAATTGTTCAACGAAATACGTTATTAATAAGCCTAAAGAATCTGGCGTCATTTGGTGATTTGGTTGAGAAGATTCGCGCATTCCTTTTAATATAGAAAGCTGAATTGCTTTACGCATTTCTTCCTTCGTTGCTGCTTCAAAGGGTAATTCATATTTTCCATCAAGTATCCCCTTGAGAGTTGTTAAGACACTCTCTAAATATGTAGAGGACTCTGTTTTTTCAAGTTCCTCTGTTTTTTTATTGATAAAGGTAAATATTTGCTCTATCTTTTCCATCAAATTCTTCCTTTCATTAATTTCCATTTTTTTATGGAGTTACGATTAGAACGACAGGAACATAGTCGAAAATAAGTGTAGACAAAGCCGTCTTTGACTTTGTCTACATAAAAAGTTGTTATCATAAAACTATCATATACGATAAAAGAACTTCTTGCATCATCGTATTGTTAAATCAATTCTTTAACAGCGTTAATTGCCGCTTCATAATTTGGATGGTTTGTTGTTTCAGGAACATATTCTACATATCGAACAATACCTTCACGATCGACAACAAACACCGCACGAGCTAATAAGCGTAACTCTTCAATTGCAACTCCATAAGCTTTTCCAAATGAAAGGTCTTTATGGTCTGATACTGTCACTACTCGATCAATACCAGCTGCTCCACACCAGCGTTTTTGAGCAAAAGGTAAGTCAACAGAAACAGTATAAACAACCACATCTTCTCCTAATTTTGCTGCTTCTTCATTAAAACGGCGAGTTTCTGCATCACAAACACCTGTATCAAGAGACGGTACAGTAGCGAATAAGCGAATTTTACCTTCAGAATCTTTTAATGTTACAGGTGTTAAATCATTGGCAAGCACCGTAAAGTCTGGTGCAATGTCACCAACTTTCACTTCATTTCCTAACAATGTTACTGGATTATTTTTAAATGTCACTTCAGCCATTTGAATATTCCTCCTTCTTTTCTACTTATTTCATCTTACTAAACACCTTCACGTATAAGCAAATAACTTAACTTGAAAATTAAAAACCATTCAGCGTCTAAAATTTTCATGACACTGAATGGTTTTAGTAACTCTATACTGTTTGATGATTTGATTCTATCATTTTTTCTTTTATAACTTTTTTTCATTTTTCACATACACTTTTTCATGCACCACAATGGTATCTGATATATAATCTTGTAGTCCTTGATTTTTTGGAGTAAATGCAACAGCAATATAAGGAAGCCAAATTGTATTGTTAATAAAACGAGAGACTAACTCTCTAAACAATACTGTACTCCAAGATAGTTTTTGTTCTTTCAGTGACTTTACTTTTAAACCGAAAATCATTTTGCCAACAGTTTGCTGCCAAAACTTTGTCATAAGTACAAAATATACATAATAGAAAAATCCTGAAATAATCGTAATAGGCGCATACCAAACGGAACTAGATAAATTCCAACCCATCATATAGAAAATTGGTTTAACTAAAATACTGACGATTGCTGTAACAATAAGACCATCTGTAATAAATGCCCAAAAACGAATCCAAAAACCAGCTGTTTTTTCTTCATATTCTGTAATGATTTCCGTTTCTGAAAATGTTTTTGGAAATTTTTCCTTTTGCTCTAGTTCTTTCTCTACACCAGCTTGCTGATCAGGCTTAATTTCTTTATCTGTCTCCACTTTGATTTCTTCTTCATTTGCAACGAACTTTTGAGCAATTTCCGAAGTGTGTGGATTTTCAATTTTAAGCTCCTCTTGGTCTCGATCGTTTGCTGAGTTTTGTTCCATTTGTTTGTTTTGTAAAATGTCATTATTCGACTCATGGGCAGAAGTTTTCCGGTTATTATCTTGATTATAACTCGTCATATTCCAGCCCTCCTTAATATTGGCCATATAAATACATTAATCGTGGTGCATCATAAGAATTCATCAATTTCATTAGCATCCGCTCTTCTGGTGAAGGGCCAAAGAGTGTTCCCAGTTTCATTGTAAATAAAGAAGCAAAACTACCTAAATTTGACTCATATTCGAACAATTCAGCGTCTTCCAATCCATAATCTTCTCTTAGTGACTGAATTGCATCCTCTAAACTTCCAAGCTCATCGACCAAACCAGCTCTTAACGCTTGACTACCACCTAAGATTCGTCCGTCCGCAACTTTTTTCACTTCCGCTTCAGTCATTCCTCTTCCTTGTTCTACTATATCTACAAATACTTCGTAAGATTCATTAATCATCTCTTGAATCATCGCTTTTTCTTCTTCTGTCGTAGGTCGAGTACCACCGAACATATCTTTATGTGGACCGGATTTGATTGTTTCAAATTCAACACCCAATTTTTTCGCTAGCTCTGCATAATTATAACTTTGCATGATAACACCAATGGAACCCGTAATTGTTTCACGATGGGCAAAGATTTTGTCTGCTGGAGCGGAAATATAATAACCACCTGATGCAGCCATGGATCCCATTGAAACGTATATTGGAATACCTTTTTCTTTAATTTTTAGCAATCTTTCATGAATTTCAGCAGATTCAATAACTCCACCACCTGGTGAATTGACAGATAATACAACACCTTGTACTGTATCATCTTCCAAAATTTGGTCTAATGAAGCAAGAAACATTTGGTGATCATATTCAAGCGGTACCCAAGGTGAACTTGAACCAACATCTTGAATTACTCCATCTATAGATAGTAAAGCAATTCGTTCATTAAAAGACCCTGGTTCGAGGACCGTCTCTGCAAGTTCTACATCCGTAAGCGTCTCAAATCCACTTAAAAAGTCACTCTTGAGAAATGACATTAACGTATTGATTGCGATTGATGCAATCAGCAAAAAAACTGCTGCTCCTAACGCTATCCATCTTTTTAAATTCATCTAATTTACCTCCTTCAATTTACATACGTTTTTCAACAACAATTGTTTCAAAAAAATGATAAATTTTTCTATGCTAGTATAAGATTACATGAAAAAAAGGCATTCAGAAAGTAATTGTTTCTGAACGCCTTGACTTTGATATCACTTCATGCAATAGATAAGTATTTAATTAATTACTCAACTTTCGCACACAGATATTGTCAGACATCTCTTGATGTAATTGGGTAAAGACGCAATCCATTCTTGTACTTTACTTTTAAATAATTCCATGTTCAAACAAACATTAGCTTCTGCTAATGTTTGGAAGATCGCTAATAATTGATTCAATGCACTCTCTAGATTCATATCTTTTACATCTTCACATAATAGAAAAAAGAGATTTCCAATCGTTTTAGGATCGTTGTTTTGTCTACGCTCCCACTCTAAGAGTATAAAGCGAGTAAACACAATCGTTGTATGACTAATCAACAGATCATACGAACGACCTTGAAATTCTTTTGCTAGGTTAAGCAATGATTTGGTACACTTGAAAAATGTTTCGATGTCCCAGCGCATCCCGTAAATACGCACAATTTCTTCATCTGAAAGTGTGGTATCTGTACTCAAAATGGCTAACCATTCACTCTTTTTATTGCGGTTACGCACGAATACAATCTTGACTTGTCGTCCTTTTGCAAGATGAACATGGATCGAACCGAGTAGGTCTTTCTTTTCCATGGTACGCTTTGCTTTTTTAAAGAGTTCATCCAGAGTATGGGCTTCACCATCTATGAAATAACGTTGTTTTAGCTGCTTGACCATACCAATGACAAATAAACCTTTATCCGTGATTTTTTCAATCAAAGGCTCATGCGTAAACCAAGTATCCATTAACACATAATCAGCTGTAATTCCTGCATTTAAGGCATGATCCAATAAAGCAGAGACAACGCTTGGCTTATCTTGTTGTGCTTCAAGACGACGCTTGTAGCCGGAAGTGCGTTTATCAATGGATTCATCGACCCCGTTAAGTTGATTTTCCTTTTTCGCTGAACTCAATAAAGCAAAGTCTACAGGTAGAAAAGAATATCCATCAGACCAACCAAGAGTAAGCAACTGAAACCCCTTATAGAATCGTTTCTCTGTATGATCAAATACTCGTGAAAGAAGTTCAACAGACTTGCTTCGGTTGCGTGAAAAGAGTGAATCATCAACAATAAACACCTTCACTCTGTTGTTTGATGTAAGCTTTTTTATACGTCCAGTAAGATCTTGACATAAGGAAAGTAAAAAAGTTCGCCAAGCATAAGTAGATGAATTTAGAAAACGGTAGATCGTATCTTTTTTAGGTAAGTCCACGGCTTTCTTACTTTGAAGTGCTTGAAACCAATTTTTATATTGGAAAACAAGCAAAAAAATAAGACGGAAAATAGATAAGCATGAATAACCAAATCCCTTAGTAATTCTCGCTTTTCTCAAATGTTTGCCTATATTTAATTCAGAAAATCTTCGTTCAAGTTCTTTTGGTAGTTGTGCAAAAGTATCTTTTTTCGTTATCATAATGGTGACACCTTCTTTGGTATTTGGTTTGTTCACCATAATTTTACCAAAAGATAGGTGTCTTTTTCTTTTAAAAAAATAAAATCAATAAAAAACAAGAGAAATAATGAAAGACGATATAAAACAGTCATATCAAGAGTTGCAATAAGATATTACTCTGCGAAAGTTGAGTTAATTATTTTAGAACTTGCTTTTGCATTTCTCTTTGACGCAATTCTACGCGTCGAATTTTACCGGAAGCCGTTTTTGGTAGCTCGTCGATAAATTCGATTGCTCTTGGATATTTATATGGTGCAGTAATACTTTTTACATGCTCTTGTAATTCTTGAACAAGGGTAGGGCTATCCTTTAAAGATGGATCTTTTAAAACAACGAATGCTTTTACGATGCTTCCTCGAATCTCATCAGGACTTGCAACAACCGCACATTCTTTTACCGCTGGATGTTTAACAAGGGCATCTTCCACTTCGAAAGGCCCAATCGTATAACCGGAAGAAATGATAATATCATCTCCACGACCCTCAAACCAGAAGTATCCTTCTTCATCCTTATATGCACGGTCACCAGTTAAATACCATTCTCCACGGAATTGTCTTTGCGTACGCTCAGGATCATTTAAATAACCTTTAAACAATGCAGGTGTAGAAGAATGAACTGCAATATCTCCAACTTCGCCTGGTTTTGTTGGTCCTCCATCTTCATTAATAATATCCACAATATTTCCTGGAGTTGGTTTACCCATAGATCCTGGTTTTGGTTTCATGCCGAGGAGTGTTCCAACAAGCAATGTATTTTCAGTTTGTCCATAACCATCACGAACTTGTAAGTTAAATACATTTAAGAATTTATTGATTACTTCACTGTTTAACGGTTCCCCAGCAGAAACAGCGCTTCTTAAATTGGATAAATCATAAGATTCTAAATCATCCACTTTCGCCATCAAGCGATATTCTGTTGGTGTACAGCATAATACATTAATCTTGTAATCTTGCAACATTTGCAAGTAGTTTTTTGGATCGAATCGTCCTGTATGAACAAATGCTGTTGCCCCGCTTCCTAAAATAGCTAAGAATGGGCTCCAAATCCATTTCTGCCAACCTGGTGCTGCTGTCGCCCAAGCTAAATCATTTTCTTTTACACCGAGCCAGTGCTCAGCTGCTGTCCGTAAATGTGCATATCCCCAACTATGAGTATGAATAACCCCTTTTGGATTTCCTGTCGTTCCACTTGTATAAGATAAGAAAGCAACATCTGAACTTTTCGTTTGCACTTCATTAAATTCATCGGATAAATTTTCAAGCTCTTTTTCTATTTGAATCCACGGTTCATTCGCTTCACCGTAAACGAAAAGTTTTAATCCATTTAACGATTTTACATCATCAAATTGAGAAATTTCATTTGAGAAAGCAACAATTCCTTTTGCACCTGAGTGTTCGATGCGGTAGTCAATATCTTTTGCTCTTAACATTTCAGAGCTTGGAATAATTGTAATCCCTGCTTTTAATGCACCAATGTATGTAGCATAAGCTTCAGCAGAACGTGGAACCATGACAAGGAGAACGTCGCCTTTTGTCAGTCCATGTTTTTTAAATAAATTTGCTACTTTATTTGCTCTTTTTAATAACTCTACAAACGTGATTTTTTCTGTCGTACCGTCTTCATGGTGTACCAGTAACGCCACTTTGTTTTCATCTTTTGCCCATTTTTCGAATTCATCTGCAATATTATATTTCTCTGGAGCTAGTAAATCCTCTCTTTTCAAGCAAATTCCCCCTCAATTTTCAAAAATAAAAATATTATTCTAATTATAATATATTCAATAATATCATCAAAATATTCTAAATAGTATATATATTTTTGTTTAAAAAGTAATTTTTTTGAGAATGAATGAAATAAATTATAGAAAAAAAGCTAGTAGCATACGCTACTAGCCTTGTATTACTTATTGTTGAGTTCCACGTAATTGTGACTCAGCCATTTGCACTAGACGTTTAGTGATTTCTCCTCCGACTGACCCGTTTGCACGAGCAGAAGCTTCAGGTCCGAGTTGAACACCAAACTCTTGTGCAATTTCATATTTCATTTGATCTAATGCTGCATTTGCACCAGGAACTAAAAGTTTATTTCTGCTGCTGTTGTTGTTTGTAGCCATCTCTCTCACCTCCTTGTGCATTTAGAATGTGCTGTAATTATTAATTAATACATAAAAGGTGAGAGGTAAATTGTTCATATATTACCGATTCGATGGTACAAAATTATTATATATTATAATAAATGCTTAAATTTCTCTACTTTCATACGTTTTTCAGGCAACGTATAAATTTCGCGATTTTTCACTGCTCGTTCAATATACTCTTCAAAATCTACTTGAGATTCGAAATAAGTTACTCGATCTATTTTTGGTCTTGTTTTCGGATTTGCTGGTGTAAATATTGTACAGCAATCTTCGTACGGTTTAATGGAGATTTCGTACGTGCCAATCTTTTGAGCAATATCAATAATGTCCAGCTTATCGAATGAAATCAAAGGTCGAAGAATCGGTGTATTCGTTACTTCATTGATTGCCGTTAAACTTTCTAATGTTTGGCTTGCTACTTGTCCTAAACTTTCACCTGTAACAAGCCCCAAAGCGCCAATTTCTTCACGAACACGATCTGCAACTTTCATCATCACTCTGCGTGTTGTTGTCATTAACATTTCTTTTGGTACTGAATCTTTAATTAAAACTTGTAATTCAGTGAATGGTATAACATGTAAATGAATAGAAGAACCGAATTTTGTTAATTCATTTGCTAAATCTTTTACTTTTTGCAATGATTGTTCACTCGTATAAGGTGGGCTATAAAAATGAATGGCATCAATTCTTACTCCCCTTTTCATCATTAAATATCCTGCTACTGGGCTATCAATTCCTCCAGAAAGCAATAATAGCGATTTTCCGTTCGAACCTACAGGCATACCACCTGCACCATAAATGATTTCAGACATTAAATAAGCTGCTTCTTTTCGAATTTCAATTCGAAGTTCCACATCAGGATTTTTAACATTTACTGATAAATTTGGATTATGTTTTAATAAAAATCCTCCAACTGCTAATTGTATATCATATGTTTTGAGTGGGTATGTTTTATCTGATCGATGCACTTCCACTTTAAACGTGATTTGCTGATCTTTATAACGATCCATTATTTTTTGGGCTAACTGTTGGATGTTTTCAATTTCCCTATCGCATATAGCAACAGGACTAAACGATTGAATACCAAACACACTAGGCAATTTTTCCATCAATACTTCAAATTGTTTTTCATTATCAAGCTTAATATACATTCGATCCCGCTCTGCTTGAACTGTCAGAGGGGCAATATCAGAAAAAGTATATTTGATATTATTTTTTAATCGGTGAATAAAATCTTTACGATTTCGACCTTTCGTAGTGAGTTCACCATATCGTATTAATATTTCATTCCAAAGCATCATTTTTATACTCCTTTTAATTCTTTCATAACTTCTTTAAAAATTTCTTTAAATTGTTCTATTTCTTTCTCTGTATTTTTTGCGCCAAAACTTATTCGAATAACACCTTCTTTAAAGTGAGAATCTACATTTAAAGCTTCGACAACATGGCTTGTTTTCTTTTGTTTTGAAGAACATGCGCTAGATGTAGATACAATGACACCTCTTTTTTGCAATGCATTAATTATCACTTCGCCTTTTAAATCTCGCACGCTAAAAGACAAAATATGTGGCGCCCCTTCTTTAGTTGAGAGTAAATAAATATGATCACCGAAAGTATTGAAAAAATCCATCAGATGATCTCGCCACTTTGTAAATTTTGCATAATTTTCTTGTAGATGTTCAGTTGCAATTCGACAAGCTTTTGCTAATGCAACAGCTTGTGGAACAGGGACAGTTCCGCTTCTTAATCCAAATTCTTGACCGCCACCTACAATTAGTGGTGCAATGTTTAATTTTCTTTGAAATGCGATGATTCCTGTTCCTTTTATTCCATGGATTTTATGACCCGAAATTGTTAATATATCCGGTCCGGCATCACCGTTAAATTGAACTTCCAATTTTCCAAAACTTTGTACTGCATCCACATGAAAAATGGCACGAGAATGTTGGTGAATGATTTTGGCTGCTTCCTCAATCGGTTGAATTGCTCCCATCTCATTATTGACGTGCATCATGCTAACAAGAATCGTATCTTTACGAAGTTTGCTGCACAATTCATCTATGGATATTACACCCTTATTATCCACTGATAAATACTCGACTTCGTATCCATCTTTTTCTAAAGTTTTATATGCTTCCAACACTGATGCGTGTTCAATTTCAGTTGTAATTATATGTTTCCCAATATGCTTATTTTTTTTTGCAACGCCAAAAATTGCAAAGTTATTTGATTCTGTTCCTCCTGAAGTAAACAAAACGTGTTCCGGTTTTGTTTTGATTATGTGAGCAATTTGATTTCTTGCTGCTTCTAATAATTCATTTACTTCCACACCAAAGGCATGAATTGAAGCAGGATTCGCAAAATAGTTATTATTTACTTCAAGAAATGTATGTAATACTTCATCATGTGGTTTCGTTGTAGCACTATTGTCAAAATAGATCATGAATACCAACCTTCTATTTATAATTTTTATGACAATTTCAAAAGAAAAGGGTTGTTCAGAAAGTGAACACTTTCCGGACAACCAACCTTCTCATTGTGACTATTAGCATCAAAAGATCATCCAAAATCTTTCAAATGAATGGATAACAGCAAATTGCAATATCAATTTCCGATAATGCAATTTGTTATTAATATTATATCGTGAATAATCTTACCGTGCATAAACTAATGTTTCGTTTTTTCGAACATTTCTTCTTGAACGAGTTCTTGAATGCGTTGAATTGCTCCTTGTTCCGCCAGTTCCACAGCTTCTGCTGCTTCTTCCAAAGCTTTTACATAGCGGAAATTGTGGAACGATTCTTCCGCTTGAAGTAACAATTCATGGACCCTTGGATTTGAACGATATCGGTTTCCATATTGAATGATACGCTCTATTAACATCACATTTTCGATCATCTCTTTAGCATGTTTTTGCACATCCTGAATACATTTTTCCGCTTGATCTAAATTGCTATTTACCAAATTCATGTTCAACGGAACTTCTTGGAGGCTTTGCATGACAATAAATAATTGCTCTTCTGCTTCTTCTAAGCGAGCATCCATTTCTTCTGGTATACCCGGAATGTTTGCTCTATGTAACATCCGGTCTGTTTCTTGCAGGATTTTCTTTAAAGACTGAAGTTTTGCTCGAGCTTTATTTTCATCAATTCGCAAATTCTTTAACCGGTTTGAAAACTGATCTTGTACCTCTTGAATTTGCTCAATTTCATTACGAATTTCGATTAATTCTTCTTGCAAACTTGAGTATGCGGATTTTTCTTCTCTTACACGGGATAACAATACTTCAAATCTTTTTTGTATCACTTCCAATTGTTTTAATCCGAGTTTTGGAATTTCAGCCTCTTCTTCCGGCAAACGATAGCTATTTTGCACATATTCTGCTTCTGTACTTACTTCTTTTGTAGCTTTCAAAACTTCATTTAAAGTTTTGTATGTACTATCGCAATTTTTATCGACATAGTTTTTTGCATAAACTTCTTTTTCAAGTAAATCGTAAAAATTGTCGATTTCATCATTGATTTCTTGGATTCTTGTCGACACATAAGAAATATTTAAATTCGCTAATTCCTCTTCTAATTTCTTTAATTCTTGTTCAATACGGTCAAGGTTCTCTGTTAATTCAAGATGCTGCAAGTAATAGGATTGTTCTTCCATTTCCCGGTGACCATTTCTTAATTCATGAATTGAGGACGGTATTTTTGTTTGAATGTCTGTTAATAAAGCAGGAATTTCATTAATTAACCCATTTATTTCTTTCGATTTTTCATTGAGCAAAAGAACAATCTCTCTGGCATTCAAATAATTTCCTTCTTCAGTTAACTTATCATATTCTTCAAATTTCTTCGGAAATTCTTCTAGCATTTTTTCCAAATTCTCAATCGCAGGACCAAAGGAATATTGATGAGCTAGAAGAGTTTTGCGAGCTGAACGATAAAGTTCCTTCAATTGTTCTATTTCAATGCGATTCTTTTCTTCACTGCCAATTAATTCTTCTAATTCAGATAAGATCTCATTTTTGATTTGATCACATTTATCAATATAATCTTCTATATCTTTTTCAATCATCGAAGCTTTTTTAAATTTAAACCGGTCAATATATTCTTCAGCATCGAACAACATGGAATCAATTTTGATGATGTCAACATCTACCACTTCAGTCCATTTATTTCGCCAACGTTCGAATAATTCTTCCGTCTGACCGTTCATATTCAAATTTTTTACCTTTGTTAATTCTTCAAATATAGGATAATGTTGAATTTGTAATTTCTTTTTTTCCAGTCGCTCTATTACAGCATTATGTTTTTTCCGGATGATTAGCCCGAACGTTAATAATGCTAATAGTACGATGATGACAATGATGATATACTTCATCGTAAGCCTCCTATTCCACACTCACGCAAATTGGCTATATGTTATATAATATACCATGTTTTTAAACTTTTGTTTTAAAAAATGAAGTATTTCATGAAAGTAATATAATTCTATTTAAAAGTAAAAGGAGTTGAAAAAAATTGAAAAAAGACGGGCACATTCATACTCCCTTTTGTCCCCATGGAACAGCTGATTCGCTGGAAGGATATATAGAAAAAGCAATTCAACATCAATTTACAGATATTACGTTTACTGAACATGCACCTCTACCAGCAAATTTTGTTGATCCCACACCCGAAAAGGATAGCGGAATGAAACCGGATTTATTGCCAACTTATATAGATACATTGCACAAATTAAAACAACAATATGAAAAAGATATCACCATTCATATAGGTTTAGAAGTGGATTATATTGTTGGTTACGAAAACGAAACGAAAAACTTATTAAATAGTGTTGGTCCTTTTCTTGATGATGCCATCCTGTCCGTTCATTTTTTAAAATGGAAAGATGAATATGTTTGCATCGATTATTCAGAACAAGAATTTATGAAATTTATAGAAAAAGTTGGAAGTGTTGAAGCGATTTATGAATTGTATTATGATACTGTTATTCAATCAATTGATGTGGACCTTGGTGTATATAAACCTCGTCGCATCGGCCATCCTACACTAGTCCATAAATTTCAACATGCCCATAAAGTTCATGTAGATGATGAACAGCGCATTAAAGAAGTTTTAAATAAAATGAAGGTATTTGGATACGAACTGGATGTAAATAGCGCAGGGTTAAGCAAAAAATATTGTTTAGAGCCTTACCCGCCATTCCCAATGATTGAGTATGCTAAATCGATACATCTGCCACTTGTGTTTGGATCTGACGCTCACTCAATCAATGATTTGCATCAACATTATGAAAAAATTTTCCGCAAATAGGAGGTACTATGTTTACGAAAACTGAATATAAAGGTAATCTCGAAGAGCAATATGACATGTTATCCAAGCAACTCTCCGCTTTACTCGAAGGAGAAGATGATATCATTGCGAATTTAAGCAACGCTAGTGCATTGTTAAATCAATTTTTAACAGACATCAACTGGGTTGGATTTTACTTAATGAAAAATGGTGAACTTGTCCTCGGACCATTTCAAGGATTGCCTGCTTGTGTACGAATCCCAGTAGGACGTGGCGTATGTGGTACCGCTGTACAGAAAAGAGAAACGATCGTCGTAGAAGACGTTCACCAATTCCCTGGTCATATTGCATGCGATGCTCGAAGTAATTCAGAGATTGTCATTCCACTAATAAAAAACGATGAAATCATCGGCGTCCTTGATATTGATAGTCCACTGAAAAATCGCTTTACAGACGATGACAAGCTGGGATTAGAAAAATTTGTCCAAACATTAATCCAATATTTATAAAAAAATTACTACGTTTTCGTAACTTTTACGAACGTAGTAATTTTTTATGGCCTCAAAGCCCTTACATCCTCATAAATACAAACCTTATTTTTTCCGCTATTTTTTGCAGCATATAAAGCTTTATCCGCTTGCAAAAATAATTGCTGATATTCAGGTCGATTTTGTTTATGCCAAGTAATTAATCCAGCTGAAACGGTCACTTTAGGAACAGTTATTTTTGGAATTTGCGACACGATTTTTTTAGATAGATGATATGCTTCCGATTCAGATATATTTGGCACATAAACGCTTAATTCTTCACCGCCCCATCGAGCACAAATCCCTTTTTTTCCAACTTCCTCGATTAACTTTTCTCCAATTTGAATTAATACTTGATCGCCAACTTGATGACCGAATGAGTCATTAATTTGTTTAAAGTCATCAATATCAAGCAATAAAAACATACCGCTTTCATCGTTTGTTAATGATTGATTCACAAATTTATCAAGATAACTTCTAGCATAAAGCTTCGTTAAATGATCATGATCGACCATTTCTTGCAATTTATGTCTCAGAATATTATTCGATATCGCTAAAGATGAGTGATGGATCAGCGATTGCATTAATTTAAAGCTATCAAAAGAGAAAAAGTAAGCGTCTTCATGTAAAACAATGCTAAAGCCGATAATTTTTTGTCCAGCAATCATCGGTATGGCCATCATCGACTTGAATTTCACATCGCTTGAAATGAGTCGGCTAAAATCTGCGATGAATAAAGAGTCCTTCGATTTTTCAAAATGCTTTGCGACAAAATCAATGTAAAAAATGCCCTCAACCGATTTAAATAAACTGGTAGAAGCATTTGCTAATTGAAAACATTCCTTCTCCGCAAACACAAAACATAACTCGTTAGGTTGGAAAGATTTCATTAACTGCTTCTTTAAAAACGTAAGCATTTCAACTATATCTAGCTCTGAATTCAATCGATGACTGGTTTCATTAATTAGTTGCAAATCACCGATTAAACGATGAGATTGATGATATAATTTTGCGTTTTCTAATGCATTGCCCGCCGTATGTGTAAGCATTGCAATGTATTCCTTTTCCTTTTGGGAGAATACATATTGGATTGGTGCTTTCACTTGAAAAATACCGTAAATTGCTTGTCTCCCTTTTATCGGTGCGTTTAAAATACAACTGTTTAATTCCTCTGATTTTTCAATCGTAATTTTCCCCGATACAAATGCTTCAACTGTTGCAGCGCGCTCTTTTAAATAGTCAAACTGTTTAATTTTAAGGGAAGTCTTCTGTTCTTGATCATTCGACAATATTAATTCTACTTCAAATTCTGAATAGTTTTCTTGGATTGTGGTAATCACGTTTTCTAATATGATGTCGATATCCATCGTAGAGTGAAATAAATCCGTCATACTATATAATTTTTTAAATTTCTTTTCGTTCGTGCGTACTTCTAAATTATGAATGAATGCTCGAAGAAATTTTGAGATGTTATCGACGAATTCACAAAAAACTTCTGATTCAGAAAACTTTTTCCAAGTAGGACTCGATTGACATAATAATAATCCGAATACTCTTTCTCCTTCTCTGAGTAACACCATATCAGTGAAATCACGATAGTCAAAAAGCTCCTTTAAAGATTGTGGTATGGAAGCCCTAGCTTCGACCATTTGCGGTATCTCTCTCTGTTCTAATATGGAAATTGCGCTTTTATACTGCTTTAACGTATCATTTTCAACGAAGAGAATATCACATTTCTTTATATTAAAATGTTGCACCAAACACTTTTTAAGCATATTGATAAATTCTTTCAAATCACGCTCATCATCGATGGAGCTAAATGAAAGGTTCAATAATTCCGACTTAAATTCCATTAATTTCAGCCGATCTTCTGACATGAAATCACCTTTTCTTGACTAACAAGATAACAACATACTATATAATTATACCATTTTTCAAAACTAATTTCCTACTTATTTTAGCTTTAAAGACATATTGTAAAATAAAATTTTCTCTTTTCTCACTAGCATTGCACTAATTAAATCTGATGATTCAAAATACTAAGAATGTTCAATTTTTTATTGATTTCGAAACAAAAAAATCCTTTACAATGGAAGTACAGGTGGTTCCTGTCCAAATCCAATCGTAAAGGATAAACGTTATGGACAAGAATACACTAATTTCATCATTTGGTAAATGGGTTTCACCCATAAATATTCAAAAACTTAGCGAACAAGTCAAAGAATTGAAACAGGACTATTACACAAAAAAGCTGACAACAGAAGCCTATATTAAACTTTTATTGGTAGCCCAGCTGCTCGAATTTAAGAGCTTAGAGGAAATGAGTGATGCACTTGTAGACGAAGATCTTCAAAAAGCACTCGGATTTGAATCGATAAGTGCCTCTCAGCTATCCCGAAAAAACAATCAGATCAACCCACTAATTCTTGCAAATTTGTTCTTGGATCTTGTTTGGAAAATTCAACGGTACCATTATAAAACCGGAAAGAATATGCCACTGAAAATCATTGATTCAAGTACACTCCCGTTGAATTTGACCAATTATAAATGGGCAAAATTCCGTAAAACAAAAGCTGGTGTAAAGCTACACTTACGGCTCGTTTTCATGGATAAAGACACCGTCTATCCTGAAAAAGCAGTGATTACGACAGCAAAAGAACATGACCGAAATCAACTCGAAGTCCTAGTGGATGATAAAGAAGCCATGTATGTGTTTGACCGCGGTTATGTGGACTATGAACGTTTTGATCGGATGACAGATGATGGCTATTTCTTCGTTTCAAGACTGAAGAAAAACGCAGTCATTCGTGAAGTCTATACATTTTCACTTCCTGATGATTGTCACGTTCTATCCGATAAAATGGTCTACATTGGTACCACACAAAATCGTACTGAAAATGTCTTTCGTCTACTAGAAGTTATGGACACAAAAGGGAACTTACTTCGTTTCATCACCAACCGATTTGATTTAAAACCAGAAGAGATAAGTGATATTTACCGATCTCGCTGGGCTATTGAACTCTTTTTCAAATGGCTCAAGCAACACGTAGAAATTAAGCACTTTTATGGAATGAGTGAAACAGCTATTCAAAATCAAATTTTCTTAGCCCTTATCACGTATTGCTTACATGTTCTCATTCAATTGGAGATGAAAAGTAAGAAATCTCTACTTCGAATTACTCGTTGGTTAAAGAGAGCTCTGTGGAAACCAGCTTATGTTTGGTTGCGAAAATTTGATGGGCGAGCCAGTCCATAATCTCCCTTTTGTCGTTGTCGCTCTGGTTTAACTGTATATATTTACCAAATGGGCAGTGCCACCTTTCTTTAGGTTTTGTCTTTTTGGCACAAATTCACAAAAATTAATTAACAGAAAATTCTAACTATATTTATGCAATGCTAATGCTCTTTTCTGTATCATTGATTAATGTTATGAAAAAAACAGTTGAAATATCTCTAAACATTAGCAATTCAATTATTTTCCCTTGACTGAAGTTCTAAAAAATTATAAAATTACCTTCGTGTAAAATAAATGCAGCAGTTGTATAAACTTGTGAATGTATTTTATTCCTCTAATAGTCACTGATTATTAGAAGGTGTATTGAGTAACCCTAACGGCTGCTAGGGCGAAAATACATGAAAATAAAATACACATAAGTTCGGATACAACTGGTTTTGTTTTACAACAAAAAAACCAAAAGGAGGAGACAAGATGTCTCGTTATACAGGACCATCATGGAAAATCTCTCGTCGCCTTGGTATTTCACTAAGCGGCACTGGTAAGGAATTAGAAAGACGTCCTTACGCACCAGGTCAACACGGACCTACTCAACGTAAAAAATTAACAGAATATGGTTTACAGCTTCAAGAAAAACAAAAACTTCGTCATATGTATGGTATGAACGAACGTCAATTCAAAAACCTATTCGTTAAAGCGGGTAAAATGAAAGGTGTTCATGGTGAAAACTTCATGATCCTTCTTGAATCTCGCTTAGATAACTTAGTATATCGTTTAGGTCTTGCTCGCACTCGTCGTGCAGCTCGTCAATTAGTAAACCATGGCCACGTTACTGTTGATGGACAACGTGTTGATATTCCTTCATACAGCGTAAAACCTGGTCAAGTAATTTCTTTACGTGAAAAATCTAAAAACTTACAAGTTGTAAACGAAGCAATTGAAGCAAACAACTTTGTTCCAGAATACTTAACTTTCGATGCAGAGAAAAAAGAAGGTACTTACGTTCGTTATCCTGAACGTTCTGAATTACCATCTGAAATTAACGAATCTCTAATCGTTGAGTTCTATTCTCGCTGATTTATTGCTTTATGACAAAAAGCCCTGGAAACTTTGTTATCAAGTTTCCAGGGCTTTTTTTAAGCATATGGAAAACTTTATTTCAATTAATAGTGAAACAAACAAATCTGTTAATATCAAGGCATTAAGTATATTCAATCGTTTTGCTATTATGTTTCTTGCGGGTAATTTTCCCCCATTGGCAACGTTTTTTTCTATATCCTATAAACGCCGAAACTCTAATCAGCGATAAAAAATAACGGAATATAGCAATTTCAATCATGACCATTAGTAATGCAATCATCACATCTGACCCATGCAGTTTTAATCCTTGAGTATATACTCGCTGGAAAAATGCTGTAAGAGACAATAAGATTCCATAACATGTATAAATTAAAAATAAATTAATCATAAATGGAACATTCAATAATTCGAATGATTCCAATTACCATCATTATTAAAGTGAATATTGTTAAATGAGTTAATTTCATAATTCTCACCCCTTGATTTTCAAGGGATTCAAGACAATAAAAAATGGGTACCTCCCCAAATTTCGTTATAATGGTAGGTAACCAAACAAACCATACGAAAGAGGTGAGTACCCTATGACTATTGTAAAACAAATTTCTCTTTTTGACATCCATCAATTATTAGAAATGGAAAGTTCCCATCGTTATGAAGCCATTTTTAGTGCTATCGACATTCAGCCTATATTTCAATTGTTTTCTAAAAAGACATTGAAAGGTGCACCACGTGAATTGAATTATGGTGCAATGATTCAATCGCTGATTATACGTATTGTCGAACGTATTCCAACTATCAAGGATTTAGTCAAACGTTTGGTTCATGATCCTTTATTTCGTTTCGACTGTGGATTCCTTGTGTCTGATGTCGTACCATCTGAAAGCTCTTATTCACGCATGATTCAAGTCATTAGTGAATCAGATGTGCTAGATAAAATGAACGATACACTCATCAAAACAGCGATGTTGGAAGGCTTTCTAAATGATGAACATGTCGCCATCGATGCGAGTCACTTTGAAGCTCGTGATGCTTTCACACCATCAGAAAAGAAAGCACCTAAAACTCCTAAAAAACGTGGTCGTAAAACTAAAGCTGAACGAGCTGTTTGGTTAGCCGAACAAGTAGAGAAAAAAGGAAATCAATCAACCTATGAAAAAGAACTGAAAGAACAGCTGGATATCCCATTAGAAACCCTTTGGAAGGATGTACCGATTGAGCCAAAATGGGGTGTGAAAAAGAATAGTAAAGGAAAAAATACATTCTGGTTTGGTTATAAAGCACATTTAGCTGTTTCGACGAAAAGTCAATATATCATCACTCGTTTGATGTCCTCAGGTAATTTAAGTGATTGTAAAGCTGCGATTCCATTATTGAAAAAACTTCATCACTTAGGAAACGGTCATTTTACAATAGCTATATTTGATGCTGGTTATGATGTTGAACCTATTTACCGTCAAGCCGTATCACAGTCCATGCGAGTCGTGATTCCTTACAACGTTCGTCGAGAAGGAGAATATATAGGATTCGATGAACATTTTCGTCCAACCTGTGTGCGTGAACATCGTTACCAATATGACAGCTTTGACGCTAAGTACAATACATTAAAATTCACACGTCCAAAGGAATGTGCAACTTGCCCATTACGAGAAGACACCCTTTGCCAAAAAGTTTTCAAAATCAAATGTGATATAGATATCCGTAAATTTACCTATCCAGCACGTGGGACAGAACGATGGAAACAGCTTTATCAAGAACGTACAGCAGTCGAACGCGTTAACGCTTATTTAAAGGAATACTTTCAATTAAACAATGTCCGTCATCGTACAGGAAAGAAAGCAAAAATGCATTTCAATCTGGTGACGTTAATTTATAATACCTGCAAACTAGCAGTTGATCGAATCAATGCTTTATTACAGCAACAAAACCAAGTTGCATAATTTAAAAAAAACAAAGTTTTTAGTATAGGGGTACTCTATACTTCAGAAAAACTATGATTTATGAAATTGATTCAAATAACAAAATTATATTTATTTACATTTTTTAATCTTTTTGGTTTAATTGTTTCGTAACATGTCAATAAAATATTATGTAGAATTAAGTGCATTATTACTATTTTGGTATTAATAAGTAAGTCTTAATGAAAGAAAATTTCAAAACCCCATTATATCTACTATCTAATTGGGTGGAATTTTTTTCAAAAGGACAAAAATTAAGGCTTGATTGACATCATTTGTCAATCAAGCCTACTCGTTTATTTGGCTCTATAATATTTGGTGTTGGTGAGTATAAACCAGCACCAATTTTTTTGAACAAAAAAATGAGACAGTGACAAAACTCTGGTAAAATGTAATCGACCAAAACCACATTTACAAGGAGTGATGTCACATGTCTCATCATTATTCTATACGTAATTTATTAAATATTAAAGACAAAAATATCACATTTGATGAAAATTTTTGTGCAGAAGAACTCATTAAAGGGGTCCAATCAAAAGTCTTTTATGGCCAATTAACTTACCAACCAAAAGCGTGCTATGCTTGTGGACATGTCTTTGATGATCAAATCATTAAACACGGTTTTAAAACGTCTCTCATTAAAATGCCTAGTGTTTCAGGTTTTCATACCTACTTAAAATTGCGTAAACAGCGTTATTTCTGTAAACATTGTCATTCCACGTTTACTTTAAAAACGAGCGTCGTGGCTAAAAACTGTTGTATTTCCAACAATACCAAAGTATCGATTGCTTTAAACGCCAAAGATAAAATATCCGAAAAAGATATTGCGATGAAACATAATGTTTCTCATGCCACTGTCAGTAGAGTCATTGACAGCTTTTATAGCTACTATCAACCAAATGTTCACTACCTTCCAAAGCATTTGTGTTTTGATGAGTTTAAATCAGTGAAATCCGCAGCTGGAGCGATGTCCTTTATTTTCTGCGACTCTGAAACGGGGGAGATTGTGGATATCGTGGAGGACCGGAGATTACATGTCCTCAAAGAGTATTTCTTACGGTATTCCAAGAAGGCGAGAGATGCGGTAAAAACGATTGTCATCGATATGTACAGCCCTTATATTTCCTTAATCCAAGAAGTTTTCCCTAAAGCGGAAATCGTACTCGACAAATTCCATATCCTCCAACTATTTAGCAGAGCTTTAAACAAAACGCGCATCAACGTCATGAATCGGGATAAAAAGAATTACAATAAATTAAAAAAATACTGGAAGCTCCTTCTGAAAGATCAAACAAAACTTGATTATAAGAACTATACATATCATCGTTGCTTTAAAAAGCATATGTGTGAGGTGGAGATTCTCCACTATCTCATTGATTTAGATTCTGAATTAAAAGCGTCCTATGAGTTATACCAATACGTGCAACATTGCATCAAAACCAAAGACTTTGAGCTCTTGAAGAAAACCTTGGCGAATAAACAGAACAGCGTTTCCAGCTATATGAAAACCGCCATCAAGACAATCAACAACTACATCAATTACGTCGAGAATACGCTAAAGTACGATTATAATAACGGCATTTTAGAGGGGATTCATAACAAAATCAAAGTGATTAAACGCATTTCTTTCGGTTATCGATCCTTCTATCACTTTAGAAACCGAATATTCATTACCCAAAACTTAGCGAAAATAAAAACAGCTTAGGGGAACTCGAATTTCCCCTAAGCCATCCGATTACATATTACCAAATAATGTCACTAGAATTTATTCACCAACACCATTTGACAAAGAACCGTTTATTTCTATCAAATATTAAACGTATTTAACCATATGATATTTCTTTTTACCACGTCGGATAATTGTAAATTCATCGTCTAAACGCTCTTTGCTACCAACAATGTAATTTACATCAGTTACTTTGTCTCCATTAATAGAAATGGCTCCATTCGCTACGTCTTCTCTCGCTTGACGTTTTGATGGCGAAATATTTGCTTCTACTAGTAAATCTACAATATTTTTGTCTACTTTCGCGATTTCTGCAGTAGGTACATCTTTAAATGCATCTCTCATTTCGCTGGCAGATAGTGATTTTAAATCCCCTGAGAATAGTGCATCTGTAATGCGTTTTGCTGTTTCGAGCGCTTCTTCGCCGTGAATTAGTTTTGTCATTTCTTCTGCTAATACCTTTTGCGCTTTGCGTAAATGTGGTTCTTCTTCCACAGATACAGCAAGAGCTTCAATTTCCTCTTTGCTTAAGAACGTAAAGATTTTTAAATATTTAACAACATCCGCATCAGCTGTATTAATCCAGAATTGATAAAATTCATATGGACTAGTTTTCTCAGGATCTAACCAAACTGCACCGCTTGCCGTTTTACCAAATTTTGTGCCATCCGCTTTTGTAACAAGCGGCATTGTAATACCGTAAGCCTTAGCCTCTTCATTATGGGTTTTGCGGATGATTTCAAGACCTGTTGTAATGTTGCCCCATTGGTCTGAACCCCCAACTTGTAATCGCACATTGTAATGATCATATAAATAATTAAAATCAATACCTTGCAATAAAGTGTAAGAGAATTCAGTAAATGAAATACCTGATTCAAGACGAGAGGCAATGGTATCTTTTGCAAGCATGTAATTAACATTAATAAGCTTTCCGTAATCACGCAAGAAATCGATGACATTCATTTGGCTAATCCATTCATAGTTATTCACTAAAATAGCACTATTTTCACTATCACCGAATTCAAAAATGCGCTCCATTTGTTTTTTTAGTCCATTAACATTTTTTTCTATTTGTTCTTTTGTAAGAAGTTGGCGTTCTGTAGATCTTCCAGATGGATCACCAATCATTCCTGTTGCCCCACCAACAAGTAATACAGGTTTGTGACCTGCTTGTTGGAAACGACGCAGTGTCAGTAGTGGCACAATATGGCCAATGTGCATGGAATCAGCTGTTGGGTCCACCCCTACATATAATGATATTTTTTCTCCACTTAATAGTTTTTCTAATCCTTCTTCATCAGTTTGCTGATATATTAAACCACGCCATTTTAAATCTTCTAATAACGCATTTGTCATACTTGATTCCTCCTAATTTTTATTTATTAATGAAAAGGGATAGTGTGTTCAATACATATTTCACCAAAGCTAGGTCAAAGAAATTTTGCAATCGAGTAGGAGGGAGTGATTAGCTCCCGTCCTCTCACACCACCGTACGTACGGTTCCGTATACGGCGGTTCAATTAAGATAATTGACGCAAGTTTTCATAACTTCCGTGAATAGCTTGTCTTCTTATGCCAGTGGTCACTCCACCCTCCAAGAGGTCTCCCACGGGATTCACCGCTTCCTTCCTCAAGTGAGGTACTACGTTTTCTGTGTTCATCATGACTCACTGAATGCCAAGGGCTATTCTCTCTTAATTGTTCGGTCCTTCTTAGTAGTTCTAAACCAACTAATACTATGACCTCTGCTGACTTCTGACGGTTCAGCTACTTATCACTAAGTAGGTTATGAAGCGAACTTCACCTATCCGCCAGACCTCCCCGGGTAAGTACATGCACTTTCACACCATCTATCCGCCTCATTTACTCGATATGACCTTCGACAGAAAGAGCTTTGTTTTGTTACGCAAACTCACTCAATCATACCTAGCCTTATATGAGGTTCGTGTTCCTCGGACCGGTGTTTTGCCTCCAGCTTCCTTCAGATTCCGCGTCACCACGGACACCCTTGCTCTTGGCTAACCTCTACTTCTGTCTTCGGGGTTCGGGACTTACACCCTATAGTTCATGTACATGCCGGGCGCACATAAAAAAACTGCATGCAATCATGCATGCAGGGACGCTATTCACGTGGTACCACCCAGCTTGGAGAAACTATCTCCCACTCATTCATCCTTATCGCGGAAAACGTTCAAGCTCCAAGAACGTAATTCATGTCTTCATTATGACTAGCTTGCACCAACCGCTAGCTCTCTAATACAGTGAATGAAAACACTACTTCAATCTCTTCAACGCTTGAAAATATATGTAAATCATAAAAACTATAAGTCATATTGTACTCGTAAAATTTTCATTGTCAACAACTATACTCCGATTATATAGAATTGTGCTATAATATACAAGATTTTAGGAGGGGATTGAGTGAGAGAGTGGCTTCAACAATTTATCAATAAACTAATACAAATAAACGAAAAAATTGAAACGATAGCTACATCTAAAGATACAAGCAAGTTGCGCATTACATTAAGTGTGCTTTGGAATCTAGGACTCGTCTTTTTGATACTTTTTTTAACCGGCTTTGTATTTGTATTTTCCATTGGAGTAGGCTATTTTGCATCATTAGTAAAAGACGAGCCTCTGCACACGAAGGAAGAAATGCGAAAACAAATTTATAACTATGAAGAAACTAGTGAAATGTATTTTGCCGGAAATATTTACATAGGCAAAGTTCGCACAGATTTAGATCGACAAGAAACAACGCTTGATCAAGTTTCACCCCTTTTAGTGCAGGCAGTCCTTGCAACGGAAGACGAATACTTTTATGAGCACAATGGAATCGTGCCAAAAGCGGTACTTCGAGGATTAATTCAAGACTTTACAAATGCTTCAACCCAAACTGGTGGTTCTACTTTAACGCAGCAACTTATTAAGAACCAAATATTAACGAATGAAGTGTCATACGAACGAAAAGCGAGAGAATTGTTGCTTGCATTCCGTCTTGAACATTTTATGACAAAAGATGAAATTTTAGAGGCGTATTTAAACATTATTCCATATGGCAGAAATGCTTCTGGCCGGAATATTGCAGGAGTGGAAACAGCGGCGAAAGGAATTTTTGGTGTAAGTGCAAAGGATTTAAATTTACCGCAAGCTGCATACATTGCCGGAATTCCACAAGCACCTTTTGCTCATACTCCTTATACGCAAAAAGGACAACTAAAAAGTCCAGAAGGTTTACAACCTGGAATCGAACGAATGAAAACCGTCTTATATCGAATGAAAGAAGTTGGCTATATTTCAGAAGAGGAATATCAAGAAGCTCTCAACTATGACATTACAAAAGATTTCAAAGAACCAGAATCACAAACGTTAAATTACCCATATCTAACTTTTGAAATCGAACGCCGAGCAAAAGAAATTATGGCAAGAGTATTAGCTGAAAAAGACGGCATCGATCCTAAACGTCTTGATGAAGAGGAAAATCTTTACGAAAAATATATAATACTTGCGGACAGAGATATACGTTCAGGCGGCTACCGCATATATACGACAATCGATAAAGACTTATATGATGCAATGAACAATGCAGCAAAGGAATTCCAATATTATGGTCATACTTTTACGAAAACAGAAATTGATCCAGAAACAAAACAAGAAGTTGAAGTCCCTCTTCCTGTGCAAGTAGGCAGTATACTAATCGAAAATAAGACAGGAAAAATATTGAGCTTTGTTGGAGGAAGAGACTTTGAAATTACCGAGTTAAACCATGCAACTCAAGCATATCGTCCGAATGGTTCAACGATGAAACCGCTACTTGTTTATGGTCCAGCGATCGAATATGGTGTGATTGGCGCAGGAAGTCCTGTTGTTGACGTCAAATTCAAGTATAAAGGCTGGGCTCCAACTAACTATATCCAAAACGAAGAGCGGGGAATCATACCGGCTAGGGTAGCATTAGCTCACTCGCAAAACTTAACAGCAATCCGTTTATACGACCAAATTATCGACAGAAGACCTGCTGAGCTATTAAAGAAAATGGGATTCTCAAAATTAACTGAAGGGGATTTTGTTAATCTAGCTACTTCTATCGGAGCATTAGAATACGGAACAACAGTGGAAGAAAACACAAACGCTTTTGCCACATTTGCAAATGGTGGGAAATTTATTGACGCTTATATGATTGATCGGATAGAAGATGTAGACGGCAATATTATTTACAATCACACTCCAGAGCCAGTTCAAGTGTTTTCCCCTGAAGCATCATACATCATTACTGATATGATGAGAGATGTATTGGAATATGGTACTGGTACTAGAGCACGCAGTACATTAAAATTCTCATCTGACTTTGCAGCAAAAACAGGTACAACTCAAGAATACAAAGACGTATGGTTCGTTGGATACAATCCAAATGTTTCTTTAGGGGTTTGGTTAGGTTATGACCAACCGAGAACTTTATATCAATTTAACAATATATATTTCCAACCAAGTACTCGTGTAAATTTATTATGGGCAACTTTAATGAATGCGGCTTACAATGTAAAACCCGAATTCATTGGTACGAAAGAGCGATTCCAACAACCGAAAGATGTCGTACATGCATCCTTCTGTGGCATCTCAGGAATGGCGCCATCAAACGCATGTAGTAATGCTGGTTTAGTACAAAATGACTTGTTTATTCGTAAATTTGTTCCATCCAAAGTAGATAATAGCTTCATCTCTTCTGAAACGAGAACGGTTAACATCAACGGTGAATCTTATCTTGCTTTGGATTCAACACCATCTGAATTTACTTATACTTCTAGCGGAATTTCATTAAATAAAGAATTTGTTGATAAATTACTAGGCCGTCTCGGCGGAAATCCTGATAAACTCTTAGGAAAACAATCAATCCAAGTTGCATCTGCAAAGAGCTTTGACGCAGACCAAGTTGCACCTCAACCAGTAAATGCAACAATTAAAGGAAATGTTTTATCCTGGTCACCTTCCGCTTCCAATGACGTTGTCGGTTATCGTGTTTACGACCTTTCCGACGGCGGTAAAAAATTAATCGCTTCCGTTAAAAGTGATACTCGCAGCATTACTGTTGGAAAAGGAAAATACGGAGTCGTCGCAGTTGATATTACGGGATTAGAATCCGCCATTTCCAACGTGCAAGCAGGAGAACCGTTACAAGAAAATCCTAAGGACGATCATAACGAAAACGAACAACCAAACGACAACGAACAAAATGAAACTGAAAAAGAAGAAAATGACCAGAACCATCAATAAAAACTGTTATTCCACAACAATGGCAACCCACATCATCATTTATAAACACGTCGTCTGAAATGATTTCAAGACGCCAATTGTAACACTATCGCAGGAACAAGTGTTATAAAAAAATAAGTGAGGGTGTCTGGAAAGTGATATGCTCCCTATTAGGTAGACAGATGAAAAAATAAAAATTCATCTAACCTAATAGGGGGCTTTCATTATGACCTTTTACAAGTATCCTAAAGAGTTCATGTTAAAACTGATTCATTTTTAAGTGCCATTATTGATTTGTATGATGGTTCTATTGTGAGTTATGAATTGGGTCATTCCAATAATAATCAATTAGTTTTTAAAACCATACGAAAAGCAATCCAAACCCTGAAACCTGATGAACATCCACTCGTACATAGCGATCGAGGATTCCAATATACGTCCAAAAAATATAAGGAAATTATAGACGAGGCACAATTAACACAAAGTATGTCTCGGGTAGGTCAATGCATCGATAACGCTCCAATTGAATCCTTTTGGAGTAAATTCAAATGTGAAAAATATCATTTGAATACCTATGATTCATATCAAGCACTGAAACAATCGATTGATGAATATATTTATTTTTATAACAATTTCCGTTATCAGAAAAAATTAAACGGCTTAAGTCCATTAGAATACAGGGCTCAAGCCGCTTAGTTACATTTTTATTTTTTACACTGTCTACTTGACAGGAAGCAGTTCACCCTTTCTTTTTATGCGAATACCTTTTTTAAAATGTCGATGGCTTGATCGATTTCTTCATAGCTTACCGTTAGAGGAGGCAATAATCGAATTACTTTTGTACCAGCCGAACAAACTAATAAACCAGCTTCTTCTAGTTTACTAATAGCTGGCGCCACTTCATTTTCCCCTTCTAAACCAATCAATAACCCTCTACCTTTAACTTTAAATTCTCCATTATGGAAAGCTGCTTTTAACTTTTCACCAAAATAATCTGATTTCTTTTTTACTTCATCTAAAAATTCTTGTTGGAATACAATGTCAATAACTTTTTGAGCAACAG
Organism: Ureibacillus sp. FSL W8-0352; assembly: GCF_038004345.1. NCBI lineage: Bacteria > Bacillati > Bacillota > Bacilli > Caryophanales > Caryophanaceae > Ureibacillus > Ureibacillus sp. FSL W8-0352. The sequence continues at coordinate 1,247,565 of NZ_JBBOQT010000001.1, forward strand.
CAACAGCTAACGGATTTCCTCCAAAAGTTGTACCATGTGTACCTGGACTAAAAGTATCAAACAATTCTTTTGTTCCTAATATACCACCGATTGGAAATCCTCCTCCGAGTCCTTTAGCTATTGACACAATATCCGGTTTTAAAGGGGTTTGTTCGAAGGCGAAACGGGTACCTGTTCTACCAATTCCTGTTTGAACTTCATCAATGATTAATAAAATTCCATTCTCTGAACAAATCTCTTGAATAGCTTCAGCAAACTCATCGGTAACCGCATTGACCCCGCCTTCACCTTGAATGACTTCAAGCATGATGGCAGCAACTGTATCATCAATTACACTCATTAATGCATCCACATCATTAAATGGTAGATACGTAAATTTGTCCACTAACGGACCAAAACCGTTATGAATTTTACCTTGTCCTGTTGCACTCATTGAACCAAATGTACGGCCATGGAATGATTGTTGAAAGGTAATAATATGGTGTTTTCCAGTATGTTTACGTGCGAGCTTAATAGCCGCTTCATTTGCTTCTGCTCCGCTATTACAGAAAAATGCGTATGAAAAGTGTGTATCCTTTACGAGTGATTGCGCTAGTTTTTCCTGACCCGGTATTTGATATAAATTGCTAGTATGCCAAATTTTCTCGCTTTGTTCCTGAATTGTTTTGACAAGTTCCGGATGAGCATGACCCAATGATAATACAGCAATTCCGCTTGTAAAATCTAAATATTCTTTGCCATTTTGATCTTTGACGATGGTCCCTTTCCCTTCAACAAGAGCAATGGGTCTTCTTGCGTAAGTATTAAAAAGTGCACTCATTTTACTAACTCCTTACTGATTATTGTTGTCCCTGTTAACGTATCATCAACGATTTCTACTTTCGGGATGCCTGCTTTTAATACTCGAATCGCTCCCTCTACTTTTGGTATCATCCCCCCTGTAATTTCGCCTTCTTCAATCCACCGATGAATGAGTTCAGGTGTAACTTCTTTTTGATACTTTCCACCAATGCGAATTCCAGCTACATCTGTAACAAGCAGTAAACGTTCAGCACCTACTGCCAACGCAATTTCGCTAGCTACTGTATCACCGTTAATATTTAATCCTTGTCCTTCTTCGGAAACGCCGATGCAACTAATGACCGGCACCACTTTCTTTGTGGTAAGGATATCGATAATATCAGTATTTATATGCTTTATTTCTCCCACATATCCATAAGTTTCATAGTCTAGTAATTCACACTGAAGAAGATTCATATCAAATCCGTTTATACCGATTGCTTGAATGCCTGCTCGATTTAAATCGTAAACGAGTTTCGGATTCACTTGGCCAATTAAAATCGACTGAACAACTTCCATTGCCTCTCTATTTGTTACTCGAATACCATTTATTTTATGCGATGAAACTTTCCTTTTTTCCAATTCTCGGTTTATGGCCGGACCTCCGCCATGGGTAATGATGATATCATAACCTTCTTCTTGTAATGTTTTAAAATTGGAAAAGAAGGCCTCATTTAAGCCTTCTAATGTACTTCCACCTAATTTAATGACAATTCGTTTACGAACGGTAGCTTGCATTGATTTGTACATAGTCATAAGATAAATCGCACCCCCATGCAAACCCGTGTCCTTCTCCTTGACTTAATGAAACATAAATTTTTATTTCATTTGCCTTTAAAATTTTTATTAGTTCTTCTTCATTAAATGGAACGGGTTCACCATTTTCCACCATTTTTTTATCACCAATTTTTATCATAATTTTGTCTGGGTCAACTGTTGCTCCACTATAACCAACAGCCGCAATAATGCGTCCCCAGTTAGCGTCACAACCAAATACCGCCGTCTTCACTAATGGAGAGCCTACAACCGTTTTTGCAATTTTTCGTGCTTCTTCATCTGAAACAGCCCCATCTACTTCTACCTCAATTAGTTTTGTTGCGCCTTCTCCATCTCGTGCAATTGCTTTTGCCAAATCTTCTGCAACCATTTGTAAAGTTTTATAAAAATTGTTCCAGTCTGGGTGTTCCGGTGTTAATGGGTTATTCCCTGCTAAACCATTCGCCAACACCAATACCATATCGTTAGTTGAAGTATCTCCATCAACTGTAATACAGTTAAAAGTAAAGTCTGTAATTTCTGATAACGCTTTTTGTAATACATCGGATTCGATATTCGCATCTGTTGTAATAAATCCAAGCATCGTCGCCATATTTGGTTCAATCATTCCAGAACCTTTTGCTGTACCTGAAATTACGACTTCTTTTCCATCGATAGTTGTGGAATAAGTTGTGTTTTTCATGACCGTATCTGTCGTTAAAATTGCTTGTGCAAAATCGATGCCATTTTCCAATGTATTTCCTATCTCAATTTTTTTCACACCTTCACGGATGTAATCCATCTTTAGCATCTCACCGATAACTCCAGTAGAAGAAACTCCCACTAATTCAGGATCGATACCTAATTTTTCTGCAGCTAATTTTTGCATTTCATAAGCATCAAGCAACCCTTGTTTTCCTGTGCAAGCATTGGCATTACCAGAGTTGACAATTACCGCCTGCATTTTTTTCGTTTCATAAACAACTTCTTTCGTTACTTTAATCGGTGCAGCTTGCACTTTGTTTGTTGTAAATACGCCTGCAACACTCGCTGGTACTTCACTATATAAAAGTGCTAAATCCTTTTTCTTATGTTTAAGTCCACAATGGATTCCAGCAGCTTTAAATCCTTTCGGTGATACAATATTTTTACTTGATAGCTTCATCTCTACTATAGATTCCATTTTTTCTCCTCCATTTCTATCAAACGCAAAATTAAATAAATAATGGTACGACATTTAAGCCCGTCGTTTGCGGCAGATTCATTTGAACATTCATATTTTGAATTGCCTGCCCTGCAGCCCCTTTAACTAAATTGTCAATTACACCAATGATGGTAGCCCGATTTGTCCGTTCATCTACTTTTGCAAACACATCGCAATAGTTCGAACCTTTTACTCGACTCGTTCCAATTGTATCGGCATCGGTAATCACACGAACAAACGGATGTTTTTTATACGTTTCTAGTAAACATTCCGTTAAATCTTTTGTAGTTACTCCATTTGCCACCGGTGCATAGGAAGTCGCTAAAATTCCCCTCGTCATGGGCACTAAATGCGTATTAAATGTAATGGTTGTTTTAACGTTTGTAAACATTTCAATGGCTTGCTCTATTTCCGGAATATGTTGATGTTCATTAATCTTATAAATTGATAAGTTTTCATTCGTTTCACTAAAATGCGTCATTTTCGTTGGTTTATTTCCAGCACCTGATACTCCGCTTTTTGCGTCTATCACTAAGAAGGAAGGATCAATTAAACCATTCTTAATTAGCGGAAGGATTGATAAGAGTACTGCAGTCGGATAACATCCTGGATTTGCTATAAAAGCAGCCTCCTTAATGTTCTTTTCATTCCATTCTGTTAAACCATATACGCTTTTTTCTATAATTTCCGATGGAGCAGGTTCTTTCTTATACCATTTTTCATAGTCTTGTAGATTTTTTAATCGATAATCTCCAGATAAATCGATTAATTTTGGTCCTCTTCCTACAAGCGGAGGTAAAAGTTTGCTCGTCACCCCACTAGGTGTACTTGCAAAGACAACATCATATTTCCTCAAAGTCTCATAATCTATTTTTTGTAAAGGTACATCTTGAATATTCAATAAATGACCATATTTTGACGAAAATATAACTCCTTCTTCAGAAGAAGTAAACAAGTCCATCCTTTCTACTTCAGGATGATTATGTAAAAACCGAATCAGTTCTAATCCACCATATCCAGTAGCTCCAATGATTGCCACCTTCATCATTCTCACCTCTTCTGTAAGATAATGTATAGTATAAACCTGTATAAATATAAAGTCAAATGTATTTTTATATATTTTCGAAAAATTCTATAGAACAAAAAAACGAAGGATATTCACTTATTTATAAATGAATTATCCTTCGGTAGATGCATAAATATTATCTTGCTCAATAAATCACATGATGTGTTCTAGCAATTCATTGAATTAATCATCTTCCATCGTCGATAAGTCACCTGTTGGAAGATTTAACTCCCAAGCTTTTAATACGCGGCGCATGATTTTACCGCTTCGAGTTTTCGGAAGTTTATCTTTAAATTCAATTTCCCTCGGTGCTGCATGTGCAGCTAAACCCGTTTTAACAAACTGGCGAATTTCCTCTTTCAATTCTTCTGTCGGTTCAACTCCAGGTCGTAGTGCTATAAAGGCTTTAATGATTTCACCGCGAACTGGATCTGGCTTTCCTATAACACCCGCTTCAATAACATCTGGATGTTCTAGCAATTTGCTTTCTACTTCAAATGGTCCAACTCGCTCGCCAGCTGTCATAATTACATCATCGACACGACCTTGGAACCAGAAATATCCATCTTCATCTTTATATGCTGAATCTCCTGAAACATACCATTCTCCATTTAAGAAATATTGTTCATAACGCTCAGGATTTTTCCAAATGGCTCTCATCATGGCAGGCCATCCTTTACGAATCGCTAAGTTACCCATCGTATATGGCGGCAATTCATTTCCTTCATCATCGACAATAGTAGCATATACACCTGGAATTGGTTTTCCCATGGAACCTGGTTTTATTTCCATGCTTGGATAGTTGCAAATCATATGTCCACCAGTTTCTGTCATCCACCAAGTATCGTGGATGCGATGGCCTAATTCATTCATTCCCCAACGAATGACTTCTGGGTTTAATGGTTCTCCTACTGAGAGCACGTGTCGTAATGAAGATAAATCATATTGTTTTAACACGCTTGTACCTGCACCCATTAACATTCTGAATGCTGTTGGTGCACTATACCAGACAGTAACACCATATTCTTCGATAGCTTCATACCATTTTTCAGGACTAAATCTTCCTCCGATGATTACGTTTGTTACACCATTCAACCATGGACCAAAAATACCATAGGCTGTCCCTGTCACCCATCCTGGATCTGCTGTACACCAATAAATATCATCTTCATGCAAATCTAATACCCAACGAGCAGTTTGATATTGTTGAATCATTGCATTATGCACATGCAATACTCCTTTTGGTGCCCCCGTTGATCCAGATGTATAATGTAAAAGCATTCCATCTTCTCGATCTACCCAAACAATATCGAAATGACTGGATGCTTCATCTAATCTTTTATTAAAATCAACGATTTTTTCATTTTCTTCTACTTGTTCCCCAACAAGAAATACTTTTTCTAAATGTGGTAATTCATCTAACGGCACTCGATTTAATAATTCTGGAGTTGTAACAAGTGCCTTTGCTTCACTATTTGATAATCTGTCATATACCGCTCCCTCCATAAATGCTTCAAAGAGCGGACCTACAATTACCCCCAACTTCAAAGCACCAAGCAAAGAAAAATACAATTCTGGAGATCTCGGCATAAAGATAAACAATCGATCCCCTTTTTCAAGGTTTGCATACTCTTTTAACACGTTGGCAGCCTTGTTCGTCATGCGCTTCATATCATAGAATGAGTAGGCTTCTTTACGTTCCCCGTTATTAAAGTAAAGAGCTACTTTGTTTTTTCGATCTGATTCTGCATGACGATCGATTGCTTCGTAAGCAGCATTTAGTTTCCCCGTCGTATACCAACTAAATGCTTTCTCTACTTCCTTCCAATCGAAATTAGCATATGTTTCATCATAGTTTTTTAGATGATAATCCCCGTGAACAACTGCTAATTTCTCAGTCGTTTTCATCCCCATGAAATATCCCCTTTCTTTTTTGATATTTTACATTTTACAACGAATTATTATAATTAGCAAAATATTTTTAACATTTAGTTAATTTGTTTATTTTTCACAAATTTCTGCGTTAATGCACAGAATTTATCATATAATGTTAATAATAGAAAAACGGAGGTGATGCTGATTGCAACATATAAAAAATTATTACAATGCGCAGTTGAAAACGCCTCATGGCACCGTCATCGTCGAAGGGCCCATACCGCCAGAAACACTCGAACAATATGAATTTCATGAAAATTTAACTTCTTTTCGTCCTCCTCAGGAACAAAAAAGGGCATTAATCGAGATAGCTAAATTAATAGAAGGTAGAATTATTATCGCTCGCAATGAAAATATCGTCATCGGCTATGTCACATATCTTTATCCTGATCCACTTGAGAGATGGTCAGAGGATAAGATTGAAAATATGCTAGAATTGGGAGCAATTGAAGTAATACCATCCTATCGAGGAGCTGGGGTAGGAAAAAAACTATTAGAAGTTTCCTTTATGGGAGATGAAATGGAAGATTACTTAGTTATTACTACAGAATATTATTGGCATTGGGATTTAAAAGGCACAGGACTAAATGTATGGCAATATCGAAATATGATGGAAAATTTAATGAAAACAGTTGGCTTTGAATATTGTGCGACCGATGATCCAGAAATAACATCTCATCCAGCCAATTGTCTAATGGTTCGTATAGGCAAGCGAGTGAATCAAGAATCCATCGAACGATTTGACAGACTTCGATTTAAATATCGATACATGTATTAATTTAGGAGGATAAGTATGATTGTCGAACAAATCATGAAAAGAGATGTGTATGCGCTTACACCAAAAGATACATTAAATGATGCCCTTAAATTGATGAGAGAAAAAAGTATCCGCCACATTCCCATTGTAGATGATGAAGAAAATGTCGTTGGTCTCATTACATCACACGACGTCAAAAATGCATTACCTTCTTGTCTTAAAGAAGAAAATAATCCGACTATTTATGATACACCACTAGAAAAATTTATGGTAAAAGATGTCATCGTTGGTCATCCACTTGATTTTGTTGAGGATGTAGCGATTACATTTTACGAATCAAAAATTAGTTGCCTACCTATAGTTTCTGGAGGGAAGCTTGTAGGTATCGTTACATCTTCGGATTTACTGTATGCTTATATTGAATTAACAGGTGCACATCAGCCTTCATCGAAAATTGATATTCGGTTAAAAGATAAAGTTGGAACATTAGCAGATGTCCTAACACTTATAAAAAAACATCATGCAAATGTGTTAAGCATTTTAGTATTTCCTGATACAGAAAACAATGATAGCCGCATCATTTCAATTCGCATTCGAATGATGAATCCTTTATCAATTATTACTGATTTACGAAACAACGGCTTTGAAGTATTATGGCCTAATGTGCCAGGGGTGAATCTATGAAAAATGCAGTATTTGTATACTCACCAGAACAATTAAGCTACAAGTTTTCTGACAGCCATCCATTTAACCATAAGCGGTTACTGTTAACTATTGATTTACTAAAAAACATTGACGCCTTATCAGATGATGATATCATTCCAGCAAGAGTAGCAACTGATGAAGAACTTGAACTGGTCCATGATTCAAAATATATCGACATCGTAAAAAAAGCAGGACATGGCCTCATAACAGCAGAACAAGCAGAACCATACGGCATTGGAACAGAAGATACCCCGATTTTTCCGAACATGCATGAAGCAAGTAGTTTGCTTGTCGGCGGTACATTGCAAGCGGTAGATTATGTAATGCAAGGAAAAAGTAAACATGCCTTAAATCTCGGTGGTGGTTTGCATCATGGTTTTCGTGGAAGAGCAAGTGGCTTTTGTATATACAACGATAGTTCGATTGCAATCCGTTACATACAAGAAAAATATCAAGCTCGCGTTCTTTATGTAGACACAGATGCTCATCATGGTGACGGTGTACAATGGACATTTTATGATGATCCTAGCGTTTGCACATTTTCCATTCACGAGACAGGCAGATATTTATTTCCAGGTACGGGAAATATCAGTGAAAGAGGAAATGGACAAGGTTATGGAACTTCATTTAACTTTCCTCTTGAAGCCTTTACTGAGGATAATAGTTTTTTAATGGTGTACGAAAAAGCTTTAAGGGAAGTCATTGAATATTTTAAACCCGATGTACTTTTCACCCAAAATGGCGCAGATGCCCATTATTTTGATCCTTTAACTCATTTATATGCCTCCATGAAAATATACCGAGAGATTCCGAAACTCGCTCATGAATTGGCTCATGAATATTGTGATGGACGATGGATTGCCGTTGGTGGCGGCGGTTATGACATGTGGCGAGTTGTGCCACGGGCATGGTCACTGATTTGGCTAGAGATGAATGATTACCCCATTCCAACAGGAAAACTGCCTGAAGATTGGTTAAACAAATGGCAAAAAGAGGCGCCGGTGCCGCTCATTCCAACGTGGGAAGACCCAAATCCATTATTTGAACCGATTCCAAGGAAAGCAGAAATAGAAGAAAAAAATGCACAAATGCTCATAAAAGCATTAAATATCATCAGAAGTGAGAAAAAATAGCATTCATATAAATCGAGTAGGAGGGAGCGATTAACTCCCGTCCTCTCACACCACCGTACGTACGGTTCCGTATACGGCGGTTCAATTAAGATGATTGACGCAAGTCTTTATATAACTTCCGTGAATAGCTGTTCTCTTTATGCCAGTGGTCACTCCACCCTCCAAGAGGTCTTCCACGGGATTCACCGCTTCCTTCCTCAAGTGAGGTACTACGTTTTCTGTGTTCATCATGACTCACTGAATGCCAAGGGCTATTCTCTCTTAATTGTTCGGTCCTTCTCAGTTGTTCTAGACCAACTAATACTATGACCTCTGCTGACTTCTGACGGTTCAGCTACTTATCACTAAGTAGGTTATGAAGCGTACTTCACCTATCCGCCAGACCTCCCCGGGTAAGTACATGCACTTTCACACCATCTATCCGCCTCATTTACTCGATATGACCTTCGACAGAAAGAGCTTTGTTTTGTTTCGCAAACTCACTCAATCATACCTAGCCTTATATGAGGTTCGTGTTCCTCGGACCGGTGTTTTGCCTCCAGCTTCCTTCAGATTCCGCGTCACCACGGACACCCTTGCTCTTGGCTAACCTCTACTTCTGTCTTCGGGGTTCGGGACTTACACCCTATAGTTCATGTACATGCCGGGCGCACGAAAAAGTGTAGACAAAATCATTTGAGACTTTGTCTACACTCTTTTATTTTTTTGATTTTTCTTTCACTGAATCACGTTTTTCAATTCGATAAGGCAAAATAACATTTTGATCTTCTACTTTTTCTTTATTCAAGAATTTCGTTAATAATCTCATTGATACTGCACCGATTTCATATAAAGGTAATGCCACACTTGTTAATTGTGGTCTTACCATACGAGCTAATTTCGAATTTTCAAAACTAATGACCTCAATATCTTCCGGTACTTTTATACCGTGATCTTGTGCAGAATGAATAATTCCAATTGCTAATTCATCACTTCCAGCAAAATAGGCAGTCGGCGGATTTTCGATTTGGTTTAACTCTTTCCATGCTTCCACTCCACCGTCATACGTGCTGTCTTCAGCAACAATTAACGATTCATCCACATCTAATCCAGCATCTTTCAATGCTTTTTTATAAGCTTCTAGCTTATATTTGACGTTGATTGTATAACTTAACAGTCCGCTAACGAATGCAATACGTTTATGTCCATTCGTAATTAACATATTTACCGCTTCATAAGTTGCTTGGAAATAATCGATATTAACTGAAGGTAACTTTTGAGATTCATCAATTGAACCTGCAAGAACAATCGGTACAGGGGAATTTTCCATTGACTGAAGTAATTTCGGTGTAACTGCGTCGCTCATCATTACAATTCCATCAACTTGTTTTCCTAACATTGTGTCAAGCAGTGACAACTCTTTGTCTTCATTTTGGTCAGAGTTGGCTAAAATAATATTGTATCGATACATCGTTGCAATATCTTCAATCCCTCGAGCTGCTTCAGCATATATATTGTTTGAAATATCCGGTATGATAACTCCTACTGTTGTAGTTTTTTTGCTCGCAAGTCCCCTTGCTACCGCATTAGGACGATATTCAAGACGTTCAATCACTTCAAGCACTTTTTTACGAGTAGAAGGCTTAACATTTTGATTACCATTTACTACTCGTGACACTGTTGCCATTGAAACATTCGCTTCCCGTGCAACATCATAAATTGTAACAGTCAAAGGTTTTCCCTCCTTTTTCATTTTATTATTGTCTTCATAATACGATATTTTGCTTAATTATTTCAATACAAAGGAAAAGTTCAAAAAAATATAATATTTTAGATATAATACTAGTAAATTATCACTAAATATTCGAGTAAGAAAAAACTACCCAATCTTAGTGATTGGATAGTATAAAACATTAAGCTTTATATTCATATTGTTTCATGAATTTTTGAAGCTCTTCAAAGAATTGGTCAAATTGCTGTAAATCCATTTGTTGTTGTGAATCGGATAATGCTACTGATGGATCTGGATGCACTTCCGCCATCACACCGTCTGCCCCGATGGCAATAGCTGCTTTAGCGCAAGGCAATAATAAGTCTCGGCGTCCAGTTGAATGAGTTACGTCAACAAATACAGGCAAATGTGTTTCTTGTTTTAAAATTGGAACCGCTGAAATGTCTAGTGTGTTGCGTGTTGCTTTTTCATAAGTACGGATTCCGCGTTCACAAAGCATGATATTTTCATTACCTTTAGACATGATATATTCTGCTGCGTGCACAAATTCATCGATTGTAGCAGCTAATCCACGTTTTAATAATACTGGTTTGTTCGTTTCACCAACTGCTTTTAGCAATTCAAAGTTTTGCATGTTTCGGGCACCGATTTGAATGACATCAACATAATCCAAAGCTTCTTCAATATGAGCAGGTGTGACAATCTCAGTCACTACCGCTAATCCATATTCTTCAGAAATGCGTTTTAAAATTTTTAAACCTTCTAAGCCTAATCCTTGGAAGTCATATGGAGAAGTACGAGGTTTGTAAGCACCCCCGCGGATGAACTTTAATCCTTTAGCTTTAATTGAAGCGGCTACTTGTGCTGTTTGTTCATATGATTCTACTGAACATGGACCGAAGATGAATGTTGGCTCGCCAACCCCGATTTTTTCATTATTAATTTCAATCACTGTATCTTCTGGTTTTTTCTTACGTGACACAAGCAATTCTTTTTTCGTATCTGATTCTAATTGTTTCAAAGCCGTTTTAAAAATTGTTTTAAAGATATAATCAACCGTCATTTGATTTAACGGACCTTTATTATGCTTTTTTAATAAATCTAACATATGTCGTTCACGTAACGGGTCATATCGTGTAACGCCTTGTTTTTCTTTAATTTTACCAATTTCATTTACAATTTCAGCACGTTCGTTAATCAAACGAAGAATCTCTAAATTTAGTTCGTCAATTTGTTGTCGAAGTGCTTCTAATCTTTTTTCACTCATTCCCTAATTCTCCTCCTCCACTTAAATACAACACTTTCAGAAGACTGAAATGTATGTTACATTTTAAGATAATATCCATATTATAATCAAGAAAATTCAGAATGTCACGTTTTTAATTTAACACTTCAACTCGTTAAAGTGTATGAAGATAATAATAGAAAGGAAGCGGTTGCATTGAGTTCCAAAATATTTGCTTTAGATATCGGAACCCGGTCGGTTGTAGGAATTATTTTAGAAGAGGAAAATCAACAGTACCGGGTTGTGGATATACTAATGAAAGAACATAAAGAGCGGGCAATGATTGATGGCCAAATACATAATGTTTTATACGTGGCAGAATTAATAAAAGAATTGAAGTCAGAATTAGAAAAAAAACACGGTCCTTTAACAAAAGTGAACGTTGCTGCAGCAGGGCGTGCACTAAAAACTGAACAAGCTCTTGTGACAATTAATATTAAAAATCGGCCAATTTTTACACAAGAAGATATCAATCGACTTGAATTACAAGCTGTACAACAAGCGCAAGTTCAACTTATTCAGAGACATGAAAAAGATGAAAAAAATCATTTTTATTGTGTTGGTTATTCTGTACTTTACTACAAGCTTGATGGGCAAGAAATTGGGAGTCTTTTGGATCAGCAGGGAAATGAAGCGACAGTTGAAGTGATTGCAACATTTCTGCCACGAGTAGTAATTGAATCGCTGTTTGCTGCATTAAAAAGAGCAGATTTGGAAATGGAGGCATTAACCCTCGAACCAATTGCAGCAATTAATGTCTTAATTCCTCCAACAATGCGTCGATTAAACGTAGCGTTAGTCGATATAGGTGCTGGTACATCGGATATCGCAATTACAAATAATAACACAATTGTGGCCTATGGGATGGTTCCAACAGCTGGTGATGAAATTACTGAAAGTTTGTGTGATCAATATTTACTCGACTTCCCTGTCGCAGAATCTATTAAACGTAAATTACATACAGAAGAAATGATTACGATTCAAGATATATTAGGATTTGAACAAGAAATCCCAAGCGTGGAAATCGTTCAATCGATTGAGCCATCCATAAAACAATTGGCAACTGCCATCGGAAATGAAATATTGCGATTAAACAACCAAATTCCACCAAAAGCTGTTATGCTTATTGGAGGGGGAAGTTTAACACCTAAACTACCTGAAGAACTTTGTAAAATCTTACAATTGCCAGCAAATCGTGTAGCCGTTCGGGATATTAGTGCCATACAGAACTTAATAAAAGATGAAACCATTGAAGTAAGACCTGATCTTGTAACTCCAATCGGTATTGCGATTGCGGCTAAAAAATCTCCTATACAATATATGTCAGTTAAAGTGAACGATCAGGTTGTTCGACTATTTGAAACGAAAGAAATGACGGTAAGCGATGCTTTTTTAGCTGCGAAGATAAGTGCAAAACATTTATATGGTAAACCAGGACAAGGCATATCCATTACCATCAACGACCGGGATATTTTCATTCCTGGTGAACACGGAAATCCTGCAACGATATTGGTGAATGGTCAAGAAGCTTCAACTAAATCAAAAATTCAAGATGGGGATGAAATTACTATCATCCCTGGAGAAGATGGTAAAGATGCTCATGCTACAATTCGTGATATTATTGACCAAGCATCCACCAAAAAAATCAATTTCAACGAACAAACATATTTTGTTGAACCAATTGTAAAATTAAACGGAGAAAGAGCATCCCTCGATACTCCTATAAAAGACCGAGACCAAATTATCTTTGAACCTATTGAAACAGTACAAGACTTTTTAGAGCATATTAACCGACATGATGTCATCCAATTCCAAACGTTTTTAGTTAAAGTTGACGGTCAACCGGTATATTTACAAAAGTACAGTGGCACATTCTTATTGAATGGTAAACCTGCCAAATTAACGTACCCAATTCAAGATGAGGATGTATTAACGATACAAACCCCAACGACGATGCCAACAGTTCGAGTCGTGTTAGATCAATTAGATATTGCATTAGAAGACTCTATTACAGTAACTTTTCAAAATGAACCATTACAATTGAAAAAAACAAAATATGAAGTTCTCATGAATGGTGTAGTCGTACAGCCAACTACAATTGTGTATAACGGTGCTTCTTTACAATTGGTGAATAAAGATGGTAGCCCTTGGATTTTCCAAGACGTTTTTAAATTCTCCAACTGGCAAATGCCTCCTGATTTTAGAGGACAATTCATTATTCTTAGAAACGGAAATCCAAGCTCTTTTGACACAGAAATTTTTGGTGGCGATATTTTAGAAATTCAATTAATTGAACAACCAGCTATGGGATAACGGCTGGAAGAATGCTAAATTTTAATCTAAATTAAAAAAGCAAATTGAGAAAACTCATCGTTTTCTCAATTTGCTTTTTTCCGCTTAGATAGATGAAGGTCTAGCAATTTCTGAAATATCCATCCCATCATAAACATCATTTAAATTTTCCTCATAAGAAACCGTACCATCATCAATCACTTGTGGCGATTTTACTTTTTTGGCTTTAACTTTATCTACTAATTGAGATGACTGCTCTTTAATTTGACTTGAAAGTTGAACAGTTTTTTCTTTAGCTGTTGATGAAAGAACAAGCCCTTTTTGTCGAATATTAACTGCTTGTTGCGCAACATCACTTCGCAAATCTTTTCCTGTTTTTGGAGCAAGTAGTAATCCTACAGCAGCTCCTACAATTCCCCCAACTAATGCACCGATTACGAAATCTTTCATATTGATTGTTTCCTCCTCTCTAGTTTCATGGACTAGGGATTCTTGAGGTAACTGTTGTTTTTTTACTTCGTTATAATTTGGTTTTTCCCCTGACATACATTTTCCCCCTTTATCTACTTTTTACGGCGTTTATATTTCGTCGTACTCGTATTATCCACTACCTCCACCACTTCTTGTTGGGCTTTTCGCTGTTTCCATTTTTCTGCTATATCCATTGCCACATTGCTCCATTGAACTACTTGAGCAATTTTTTCTTCATTTTTACTTACTTCTCTCGAAATGGATTCAGTAATTTGATTAATCGAGTTATTTAAATTGTTTACTGATACGCCTATATTTTTAACTGCATCTACTACAGAATTCAGCTTTTCTGATTTTTCTGTAATATCAGCAGCTAACGTATTAGTTTTTTCTAATAGAGAAGTCGTTTCACGGGTAATGCCTTCCATTTGTTTTTCAATACCTGCAATGGTACCTGCAATACTTTTTAATATTCCTTTTAATGAGAATAATGTCGCACCAATGCTTATGCAAAGAACTAAGAAAGCGATTGCTGCTACAAGTGCTGAAATATATAGTATCACTTCCATGTTGAAGACCTCCTAGAATGATGAGTTGTTTATATAATTCGACAAAATTTTTATTATTCCTTCTTCTGCTAAAAAAAGGAGCATTGAATTAGCTCCTTTTTGAAATATGAAAAATTTTCGTATCATCTTGAAAGGAACTATGCACCCATTTGGAGTATTGATTCAAATGCCTTTTGGAACTTATTAACATCTCCTGCTCCCATAAATAGGAAAACCGCATTTTGATGTTTATTTAATTTATCAATTGTTTCAGCGTGAAGTATTTCACTACCATCAATAATGGCAGCTAAATCTTCAATCGTTAGTCTGCCATTTTGTTCACGAGCTGAACTGAATATTTCACAAAGATAAACCGAATCCGCATTTTTTAAACTATCAGCAAATTGTTGTAAAAAAGTTTCTGTTCGGCTGAATGTGTGTGGTTGAAAAATTGCCACAATTTCTCGATCAGGATATTTTTGTCTTGCTGATTGAATCGTTGCATTAATTTCTGTCGGATGGTGTGCATAATCATCAACAAGAACATTATTGCCAATTATCGTCTCAGTAAAACGTCTTTTTACTCCTTTGAATGTTTTTAGTTTTTCTTTTATTACATTTGCAGGGATTCCTTCATAATGACATAATGCAATGACTGCCAATGAATTTAAAATTGCATGGTCTCCATACAATGGAATGAAAAATCGATCATAATATTCATTACGAATATATACTTCAAAACTCGTACCTTCAGTTGATTTTTCAATATTTTTTGCTATGACATCATTCCGTTCTCCCAATCCATAATAAATCACCGGTACGTTAGCACGAATTTTTTGTAAATAATGATCATCACCACAAGCGATAATGGCTTTTTTAACTTGTAACGCTAATTCTTGGAATGCCGAAAATACATCATCGATTCCAGAGAAATAATCTGGATGATCAAAATCGATATTGGTCATCACTGCATAGTCCGGATGGTAAGCTAGAAAATGTCGTCGATACTCACAAGCTTCCATAACAAAATAAGATGCATCTTTTTTACCTGATCCAGTACCGTCACCAATTAAATAAGATGTTGGCTTAAATCCACCTATCACATGGCTTGTTAGGCCGGTGGTCGATGTTTTTCCATGGGCACCTGTAATCGCTATTGATGTAAATTTCTTTATATACTCACCCAGAAATTTATGATAACGAATAACTTCAACGCCTAATTCCTTTGCTCGTACGATTTCAGGATGACTATCAGAAAAAGCATTCCCTGCAATGACAGTCATTCCGGGTTGAATATTATCCGGATCAAATTTTAATATTTTAATATTTCTTTCTCTTAAAGGTTGTTCGGTAAAATAATATGTTTCTACATCCGATCCTTGTACCGATTCACCGGAGTCAAACAATATTTGAGCGAGTGAACTCATTCCCGAACCTTTTATTCCTGTAAAATGATAAATTGTCATGTTCAAAAAACCTCCCAGGGATTGACCCTAATGAATAAATATTATATATATGTCTAGTTTATACATTTTTAGTTAATCAAAAACCTATTACATTATAGCATTTATTTTTCATTTGTCTTGAAAAAAATTGAGAGGGGGCGGGCCCCTCTTTTTCATACGGATGCGCTTTGGGAAATCAATCGAATAATTCCGCTAAATCTGATTCTGTAATATACACTTCCCTAGGTTTACTTCCTTTTTGTTCAGATACAAATCCGTAACTTTCAAGCATTTCAATTAAGCGGGCTGCTCGGTTGTATCCGATGTGATATTTTCTCTGAATGGAAGATGTTGATGCGGAACCCTGTTCATACACAAAGCGGCAAACGTCTTCGAACAATTCATCTTGTTCTTCAATCATCTCTACTTTTTTAAGCAATTCTTCTTGTTCAAAGAGATACTCAGGCTCTCCTTGCTCTTTCACATGCTCGATAATTTCTTCAATCTCATCATCCGTAACATAAGTACCTTGCAATCGAATAGGGTCTGTCATCCCGTTTCCTAAATAAAGCATATCGCCTCGGCCAAGTAAGCGTTCCGCTCCTTGACTGTCCAAAATTGTTCTTGAGTCGATTTGGGAAGATACAGAGAAAGCAATACGAGTTGGGATATTTGATTTTATTAAACCCGTTATGACATCAACGGACGGTCTTTGTGTGGCAACGATTAAATGAATTCCACAAGCCCTCGCTTTTTGAGCAATTCGGCAAATGGATTCTTCCACATCTTGTGGAGCCATCATCATTAAATCGGCTAACTCGTCGATAACGATTAATATATATGGCAGTTTTAAACTATTTTTCCCCTCTTGTTCAACAAGTTTGTTATATCGAGGTAAGTCTCTTACACCCGCATGGGCAAACAGTTGATATCTTCGTTCCATCTCATCTACCGCCCACTTCAGTGCTGCGGTTGCTGCTTTCACATCCGTAATGACTGGACTGACGAGATGCGGAATGTGATTAAACGGTGCAAGTTCCACCACTTTCGGATCGATTAACATTAATTTCAATTCACTTGGTTCTGCCTTTAATAACAGGCTGACTAAGATTGAATTAATGCACACAGATTTTCCCGAACCAGTTGCGCCAGCAATCAATCCATGAGGCATTTTACGCAAGTCAATCGTTACTGGTTTACCAGTTAAATCTAATCCAAGGGCTGCTTCAAGAGGCGATTCCGATTGTAAGAAACTTTCACTATTTACGACTTCAGATAGTCGAACTGCACGTGAAATGCGGTTTGGAATTTCAATTCCAATGGTGTTTTTCCCTGGAATCGGTGCCTGTATGCGTATATCTTTCGCAGCTAAAGCAAGCTTTAAATCATCTGCAAGATTTCGAATCTTGCTTACTTTCGTCCCATGACTTACTGTGATTTCAAACTGCGTAACAGCTGGCCCTTGCATAATGGATTCAACATTCGCATTGACTTGGAAATAAGAAAGTGCTTCCACAAGCGTTTCCGCCTGACGTTCCATCCATTCCCGATCTTCTGTCGATTCTTCCGGTGGTGCCAAATATTCTAAAGGCGGCTTCATATATTTATATTCAATTTGATTCTTCTCCAATTGTTCAGGAATTTCAATTGGTTGGGATTCCTTTAAGTCGTTTGTCTCCTTTTTTTGCACTTGCTGTTTTTTTGCTAATTTTTCTTTATCAGACTTTAACATGATGACATTAAATGGTATTGGTTTTTTCTTAGGTTGTTCTTGTCTAATTGGATGCGATTCATTTGAGAGTTCTTCTTCTAAAGCCGGCTCATTTATCTCACTATTATTAGATAACTCCATTTGAATATCATCGGAAAGTGGTTCTTCTACTTCCTTTTGTACATTTAATAAATCTTCAATTCTATTTTGATTGTTGAAAAGTTGTGCTTCGTTCAATACCGATTCTAAACGGAGCGATTCAGAGATTTGTTGAAGACCATTTGCTTCATCCTCTTTCAACGAATCGCCTGTTTCATATTCATTTTGGAAATTGGAATGATTTATGCTCTCTACTTCATTCATCGAATTGAATTCATCTTTATCGACAGTATGTTGTGTTTCCTCTATTTGTTCACCAGTTTCACAAGCCATATCTTCATGAAGTTTCAACGGTTCATTTTGTTCCTTCTCGATTTGCTCTTGTAAGTCTTCATCATGTTCTGCTTCTAATAACGTATTCGCTTGAAGTAAAGAACTTTCAACAGTTGGTTCCACATTCTCTCTATACCCTAATGCAAATTGTTTGTTAACCTCACTCGTTGCAACTGATTCTATATCGTCAGTTGCTTCTATCGTTTTTCCATGATTATTTTCAATTATATGAGCTTCTTCTGTTATTGGTTCTGTAAGGATTAGAGGTTCATTAGAAAATTCTTTCTCTTTATCAACTATTAGATGTACATCTCCATCATTCTGAACTAATTTTTCTTCATCATATTCTTTTGTCTTTCTTGCCTCTTCAATTGTAATCGAAAATCCTTCTTTTGATTGATGGATGAATTGTTCTACTTCTTCCTTCACTTGTTCTAGCTTTTTGTCAATCTCTTCAACAACAGTAGTGCTCGCTACTTCTTCTGATGCTATAATTATTTCTTTCGACTGTTCAAGAGAAATTTCTTTTTCAGCATTCATCTCAAATTTCTGTTCAGTTTGTTCTTGTGTATTAGTATACAAAGCATTTATTGGCTTACGTTTCTGAAATCCATACACCGGTGAAGGTACATCGGTAGGAATAAATCTTTTTCGGCTTGGTTGTGGTTGACTTTTTTCTTTTACAATTGGTTGTTCCTTTTGTATAGGTTCTCTTTTAATTGTTTTCTCAATTAACCGCTCATTACGTCGGGACGTAATATCATAACTGACACTTGTTGTTTTTTTCTTATTTTGTTTTCGCATTTCTAACAGTTCATGGATTCTTGACACTTCCACATCATATACAAGTGAATTTTTATGATGTTGAGGTTCGATATTCGAAATAAAATCATTATAAGACTTTGGTTGATGAGGGGTCTGGTCCGACGCTTGTAATTCTTCGTCAGGGATTAATGGAAATCGAAATTTCGCTCGATTTTGTTCTTTCTTTTCGTATATAGGTTCTTGCCACTCATCTTCTTCATAATAGTCATATTCATCTTCAACTTCGTCTTTAAATAACAACTTATTCAATGTACGTTTGAGCCAATTCATCGATCATCACTCTTTCTAACATCATACCTTTTATAATTATATGATAATAATCGGTAATGAAGCTACATTCTTTATAGAATTACATCTTTCATATATGTATTGGTAAGCGAATTCATGCATTTGAACTATGTATTCGCCACTAAAGAATACCATAAGTTTTATTGCAGATTCTTTACATTACAATAACATTCAATTAAAAAAGGCTAGGACAAATTGTCCTAACCATGTTTAGAGTGTAGAAGGGATTTGAAATGCTGAACCAATTTCAGCGTCCTCTTCTAAAACTAATATACCTTTTTCTTGAGGAGCATTTGGAATTGCTAATTCTCTAGCTGAACAAATCATGCCATAAGAATCTACACCACGTAATTGAGAAGGTTTAATTACCATTCCTGAAGGCATAACCGCGCCAATTTTGGCAACTACCACTTTTTGACCTGCTTCAACATTTGGTGCTCCACAAACGATTTGTAATACTTCATCCCCTACATTGACTTTACAAACACTAAGCTTATCTGCATTTGGATGTTTTTCCTTCTCTTCCACATATCCGACAACAAATTTTGGTGACAAGTCAACGTTTATAGTTACCTCAACATTATTTTTATTTAATGCAGATTGGATTTTTTGAACAAGCTCCTCTGTTACTTCCACATTACCATTCACATTCAATTCAACATATTTACTTGCATTAAATAAATTAAACCCTTTCACTTCACCAGTTGTTTTTTCTTTGATAAGAGCTACATCCCCTACTCGCTCTACTGATGGGGTTACAACTTCCTCAGTTGTAAGTTGAACTAATAAAACATCGCCAACATGTTCTTTATTGTACGCTACAATCATTGATCTTTCGTCTCCTTTTTTATTCGATTTTTTGCTAATATGAAAATCGGCGTCAGCTCTCCATTATCATATACGAAGGATAGTGATGTAATCGGTACACGGCCAATTGAAAAGAAATGCATCGTCATTTGGGCTAGCACATCATAACCTGTTTCATTTCGAATATCCCCAATGATTAGCACGTCTTGATGAGGTACGGAAATTGTCATATCTCCTTTAATTTTTTCCCTCATCTCTTTTAAAAAGGTTTCATTTAATATGCGGCTCGCATCATAGCCATCGTTTTCATTAACAAAATAAAATATGTTTCCTGCTACTTCATCTTTTTTTACATTCGTTGACAACTTTTTTACTGAAAAGCGGGCTATTTCCCGGATTTGTTCACCAGTAGCATTTAATTTCGAAAGCATTGACTCATCAATTAATCGATAAGTTGTTCCTAAATCCAAAGCATAAAAAATGCGGGTTTCTGCCGTGTGATCTGACGTAATGAAGGGATGCCCCTCTTTCGATTTCAATGGGAAAGAAGTGGAACGAATAATTGGGAAAATGTTAGATAATTGATGTATTTCTTCAGCTTGCTCTTTTTCCATCGCAATAAAAGTCTGTTCAATCGTATAGACTACATCTTCTAACGCTTGTTCTTTTCTCTCATTATATTTTGCGATAATCTCAGGAAGATTAATATCCATTCCTTTTCCAAGATTTTTATGATCTAAACGTAATTTATTATCTTTGCGATTGTACGAGTAATTAAACCTTTCAATACCTAATCGTCTTTTTAACTCTTCTACAAGCTGCTCAGGTTTCACTAAAATCACTTCCTTATGTGCACAAATAAACGGCTCACTTCAGTGAACCGTTTTAATTTTCATACATTTATTGTATCAGAAGAAACATTGGACAGTCGATTAGTATGAATTTTAGTACAGTACTTCTACTGAACGAGCAATTAACATCATTTCTACTAACTTATTATCCATATGCTTATTATTGGATATCGTAGAAACTTTTACACCACCGCTACTAGCAATCAGTTCGAATTGCCCTTCATCATGTTCCAGTACCATTGTAAATCCAAAAGCACCATCTAGTTCAACTGGTTGCTCTTTTACTATTTTTTTCGTTGAATTATTTTTCAATAAGTCATAGTGAAGCTGACTATCTTCTTTTTCATTAACATTCACAAATAAAATATATTTATCTTTTCCTTTTGATAGTATGTAATTGTTTTCATCAACTGTTTCTTTTATGCTATATCCTGATGGCAAGTATAACTCGATTTGTCCAATCTTTTTATTTGGTTCTCTTGGCGATTCTTCAAATACTGTTTGTGCACTAGCTACACCTATATTGATTTGCTCTTCTACGGATTTTCCACAACCGGCTAATCCAAGCAACGATATACAGCTAATGGTTAATAGTAACCATTTTTTCATTTTTCATTTCACTTCCTTTACCCATACTACATTTTAGTAGGATATCGAATAGAGTGCAATCTTAAAGTCTAATTTTAGAATAATAGATAAAAAATAGGAAAATTTAATCATTATTTCTCCTTTTTTGTAAAAAGATATTGTCCAATCAATAATGTAACGATATGTTCAAACATTTCCTTACGATCAACCAAATTCGCTGTTAATACGCCAATTGCTCCTTTATGATGGCGCGTATCTTTTTCATTCGTATACTCATCCATAACAGGACCTAACTCTTTTCCCGCGCGTAGTTTTTTTGCAATTTCTTCAGGCAACATAAATTGTGCTCCAGCTGCAGTTAAAACTTGACCGTTTTTTAATGCCAGTGCACCCCAATTGCAACAATACATGATTCCATCTATTTCACGAACTCCGCCTTCAAGACCAAAATTCAATTCTGCCCCCGTTGCTTCTAACGTATTTAAAGCACGGTTAATAGCGCCTTGTCGGGTTTCTTCATCAGAAAATGGTTGGGATGAAACATTTGAAGGAACATCCACTTCTAGAAATTCAATATCATCAAAATATGTATTCACTACGTTTTGCACCGCTTTTACTTTTGCACGGTTATGTGTTCCAATTGCTATTTTCATGTTGCACCCTCATTTCTCTTTACTTTATTATGTTCTAGTTATTTCATAGAAATTCATTACATTGTTTTTACAGGTATGTTACAGAAACAACAAACTGTTGATTTTCGCTACATGGGGAAGCGAAAGGGCAGGAACACCGCCGCCTTTCGCTCATATCAACAAATAGAAATTCATTTGGACAAATTCCCCATTATATAGAACAAAAAGAAATCTTTTTAAGGATTTTGAAGAATTGTATCGACAGTCGTACGATCTAATGTTCGAATTAGCTTAACTAATAGTTCTTTCGCAGCTAAATAATCGTCAATATGAATTATGGATGCAGATGTATGAATATAGCGAGAACAAATGCCAATAACCGCACTTGGAATGCCGCCGTTCATCGTATGAACTTTTCCAGCATCTGTACCACCATGTGATACAAAATATTGATAAGGAATTTGGTTGGATTCTGCAGTGTCTAATATAAATTCTCGCAATGTGCGATGAGTTACCATCGTCGGGTCGTATATTCGCAATAATACGCCTTTACCTAACTGGCCGAATTCCTTTTCACTTGTCATATCATTTGCAGCCGAGGCATCTAATGCAAAAAATAAATCAGGTTGAATCATGTAAGAGGATACTTGTGCACCTCGTAGCCCTACTTCTTCCATGACATTGGCACCAGAATAAAGATGATTCACCATTTTTTCATCTTTTAATTCCTTTAAAAGTTCGATGGCTAGTCCGCAACCATATCGATTATCCCAAGCCTTTGCCATTATTTTTTTCGGATTGGCCATTACGGTAAATGGACAAACTGGTAAAATGGATTGTCCAGGACGTATCCCCATGTTAATGACATCTTCTTTACTGTCAGCTCCGACATCAATGAGCATATCTTTAATATCCGTTGGTTTCTTACGTTGTTCTTCTGTCAATAAATGAGGTGGAGTAGATGCAATCACTCCGGGTATTTCTCGTTCATTTGTATAAATTATCACTCGCTGCGCAAGCAATACTTGACTATTCCAGCCCCCTAACGTTTGAAAGCGAATCATTCCACGGTCGGTAATGCTCGTTACCATAAAAGCTACCTCATCCATATGACCCGCTACTAAAATTTTGGGCGCATCCTTTTCTTCCGACTTGCGCAAGCCAAAAATTCCACCTAAATTATCTTGTACAATTTCGTCTGCATATTTTTCGAGTTCTGAACGCATAAATGCTCGCACTGAATGCTCATTTCCAGGTGCCCCTGGAAGTTCCGTCAATGTTTTAAATAATTGTAAAGTCTCTTCATTCATTCGGAACACTCCCTCATTATTTACTCGTTCTATTTTAACATAATCAATTGAAAACGTTGGAAATTAAGAAAGGTTTGTTCTAAACGAAAAGATTTATTTAATTGGATCCTTAAAAAAGGGAAATCTAAGTTATTTATAGAAAAGAGTATATATTCGATTTATCCTGCTTTCAGAAGACTAAAAAAATGATTTCATGATAAAATGGAAATTAGGAGGGAAAAGTTAATGAATTTACGTGATTTTATGTTAGGTGTAACAACCGGTTTAGCTGCGGCAGTCATTATAAAAGAAGCTTCAGAACGTATACAACCGTTTATGAATGCAAATCAAGTATTGGAAAATATTAAAGAGGAATTTAGAAAAGAAAGCCCTATCGATGGTTCATGGATTTATATGAAGCCTGAAAATTATCATAACGGGGTTATGACAATCCCTGTTTATCGAGGCGGTATTTCAAGAGTATTAGATGGTGAAGTGGAAAACTTTGAATTTGCAGCGGATGCTCGTTCAGGAGTAATCGTTGAACTAAAGAAAGCATAAACAATGCTTTAAAATAAAAAAGATGGGATGCCCCATCTTTTTTATTTAAAATTGAATTTTCGCTTCTTTACTTCTTTTCAATGAATCAATTATGTCTTTCCCTGATTCATCCCACTGTACCATACGATAATACGCATCGTGATAAAAAATAAATTTATATCCATTCGTATAAGCTTCTTTTAATAGCTTCTCTTTAGCAAAAATGCTTGTCATTGGATAATCATCATATGCCATTACCCATAGAGGGTTTTGATGGGCATGAGTTGGCATAATGTCCGCCATATGAATTAACGATTCGCCTTTTTGCTTCAATTTCACAATGGCATGTCCGTCACTATGGCCGCCTGTATGAATCATTTCAATTCCTGGTGCAACTTCAATAAAGTCAGTAAAAGTAACAACTTGGTCTTGAATCGGCTCCCAATTTTCCGCCCAGTACGTTGCTTTTGAACGAATATTCGGATTGCGCATTTCATCCCATTCAATTTGGGAAACATAAATTTTGGCTTTTGGGAAAGTGGAAACCAATTCGCCCCCTTCATATTTCGTCAATCCACTGGCATGATCAAAGTGCATATGGGTCATCAAGATTCCATCAATATCCTCAACTGTCAAACCTAATTTTTGTAAGCTCTCTTCAATATTTGACTGTTCCGTTACACCATAGTTGCGGATTTGCTTTTCATTTAATTTATTTCCAATTCCGCTGTCAATCATATAGTTTTTTCCATTATATTGAATGAGAATTGGTTCACAGGCTAGTTCGATTTGATTTTTTTCGTTTACTGGGTATTTTCTTGACCATAGTGGTTTTGGAACAACCCCAAACATGGCACCCCCGTCTAGTGACGTTACGCCACCATCTAACCATGTCAATGTCATATCGTGAAACTGTAGTTTGTCCATCCATTTCTCCCCCTAAAATATGAAAATGTCTATGAAATCAATTGAAACTTCAATTGGAATTTATCAAAAAATGGTGAGGGAAGTTTCAATAGATTATCAAAATTATTTCTTTACAAACTGAGCTTCTAATCGATAAATCGGCTGACCTAAAGAAGAAAACTTTTCTTCATACTCAGTTCGTATATTATCTTCTGGTTCATTTGCATGTAAATCTAAAGAAACATCTTTCAACTTCATGCCATATTGGGACATTGATACCAATGAATATTCAAAAAGCCCTCGGTTATCTGTTTTAAAGTGGATTTCACCTTCATCTATCAAAATCGACTCATAGATTTTCAAAAACTTTTCATGAGTCAATCTACGTTTTGCATGCCGTTTCTTTGGCCAAGGATCAGAGAAATTCAAGTAAACGCGATGTACCTCATTTTTTTGAAAAATTTTCTCCAATTCTTCTGCGTTCACTCTCAATAATCGCAAATTGGGAGGCGAACCTGCTTCCAACGCTTTTTGTAATGCTTTTACAATAACTTTATCAAATAATTCGATCCCAATATAATTAATTTCTGGATTGGCTTGAGCCATGCCAACAATAAATTGCCCTCTTCCTGAACCGACTTCAATATGCAGCGGGCAATCATTTCCAAAAAGCTCATTCCACTTCCCTTTATATTCTTCGGGATTCGGAATCACCATTTCAGGATGTTGTTGAATAAATTCTCGCGCCCATGGTTTATTACGTAATCTCACTTTATACCCTACTTTCTATGTGTTTCATTCATTTTACGTATGCAAACGATGTTTTTTTAAAATAACTGTTTTCTATTTATAGAATAAATTATTATGTAACAATTACAACCGTTCATAAAGAAATTAATTTTTCCAGGAATGGAGATACTCTTATTTATTACATTTTCTTCTTTATGTATATCAACGAATAAGTAGTTGTTTATTTTACTGCTCCAAATTTTGAGGATTCAATATATCGCGGCTATGTGAAGTTGTCTCCACATTATTCAAAATCGCATGTGCCGCTTGTAATTGCACTTTTTTCAAAGGAGATGGAGAATATTTTAATTGCTGTAACCACGTTGTATATCCACGCTTATCAATGATTTGAACGTTAAAAGGCGTCAGCGAATAATCAAAATAGCCATTCCGTGATAGCAATATTTTTCGAATCGGGAAATCTACCTGATGCTTATTAAATAGTTGTGACACAATTGTTTCCATTCGATTTAATTGAATGAACGGATTCAACATTTTCTCACTTCTTTTTCCTACTTTTTTCGTCCAGAATCGTTCTCCGTCACCAACATATACAGCAGACTCTTCTTCTTCAACAAGCGTGATACATAAACATTCAGTCGGCGTTAAGATGATGACATCCAGTTCTATCGGCGCTTTTTTTATTTTAATAATAGGATAGTAAAATACTAAATAATTATCAGGCAAACGCTGGAGAAGTGTTCTTAAAAAACTGTCTCTAAAAAAACGAGGATCGACATATGATTTTTCTAATAGCGTTGAACTCGCCCATTTTATTTGAAAATGGAAAAATTGATCAAGAAACATACGTTTTAACTCTTCAATACTATCTGGATGATAAACGATATGTGGCTCAAAGTACAAAGTGGACTCTTCATCAACTTCTCCTTCTTCATCCGACATCGCTTCATGGGAGACATCAACAGATTCCATATCCTCTTGTTCTTTTATTCGCTTTTGATTGAACCATTTTTTTATAAAGGAGAAGCGGTTCAGTTGTTCATCTTCTTCAATATGTTCCCAAGATAATGGTTCTTCTCCAGTTAACCATTGTTGTTTTACCTTTTCCCATTGGGTTCTTTTTAATCTGACATATTGTGTTGGATATCTTGTTAAATCCATTTGATATCTCGAAATATAATCCTGTAGTTTTATCAGTTGAGCCAATGAAAACACTCTCCTACATACTCTCTCGAATTCATTTTACATGACTGCTTTAAAAATTCATAGTAACGCTCACATTTAAAAATGAAAAAAGTACCCTCAAAGTATGAGGATACTTTTGTTTTAGTGGTTTAAAGCAAAACCAAACTTTTCTCAGTTCAGATTATATATGAAGTGGTTTTGGAATTTTTGTTTCAAATTGTTTTTGTAATTTACGAGTCCATTCTCCAACTTTTCCATCTCGAATCAACTTGCCATCTATTTCAATAACTGGCGTAATTTCAGAAGTTGTACTCGTTACAAATAATTCATCCATTTTCAATGCTTCATGAGTTGTAAATGGAATTTCTTTTACAGGCATATTAATTTCATTTGCACAAGCTATGACAACGTCGCGAGTGATTCCTTTTAAAATCATATTGTTTGCAGGATGCGTATACAATATACCATCTTTTATTCCAAATACATTTGAAGAAGAGCCTTCTGTTACTGTATTATTTCGATGTAGAATCGCTTCATAGCAGCCTTTTTCATGAGCTTCTTGTTTTGCTAATACTGCACCAAGCAAGTTCAATGATTTAATATCACATCGTAACCAACGGATATCTTCCACAAAGGTAGCTTTTACACCTTTTTCAAGATTTTCTAATGGTCGTGGATTTTCTTTCGTATAACCAATGATTACTGGTTTTACAGTATTCTCAGGGAATTGATGCGCACGAGGCGAAGTTCCGCGAGTAACTTGAAAATAAATATGCCCAGTGTTTAATTCATTTTTTTCCACTAATTCATGTAGCAATTGATGAAATTTATCCTTTGTATATGGAATCGTAATTCGTATTTTTTCAGCTGATGCATATAATCGGTCAATATGTTCATTTACAGTAAACATTTCACCGTTATATACTTTCACAACTTCATATACGCCATCACCGAATTGATAACCGCGATCTTCTTTATCAATTTTGACTTCTTCATCTTTCACAATTTGGTCATTCCATAAAGTGTATCCCATTTTCCCACATCCTTCATTTTTTCGCTGCTAATTCAATAATTGCTTCTGCATATATTGCAGCAGACTTCACTAAGTTGTCAATGACAACATACTCATCTTTTTGATGAGCCACATCAGGTTCTCCAGGAAATAAACTGCCGAATGCCACCCCTTTTTTCAACACTCTTGCATAAGTTCCGCCACCGGTTGATAGTGGTTTAGATTCATCGCCAGTATATCGTCGATAAACTTTTAATAATGTTTGAATCAATTCATCATCTTCAGGAATGTAATGAGGGCTTGAATTTGATATTACTGTTAAATTAAAAGGATATTTCGATAAACGCTCTGTGGCTTCTCGAATTTTTTCTTCATATGGATAAGTGACAGAATAACGCATGCTGACGAGTATATTTCCTCCTCTCTCTGAATCAAAAGAAACTACTCCAGCATTCAATGTTGTTGGTCCTGACATTTCGTCTATATAATCGAAACCTAGAGCTTTCCCATATACATCACTAAAAGCATCGACAATAAATGAAACAAATGCTTTACTTGCGTCGGTTGATAAATGTTGTTTTAAAAATTTCGCAAGCATAACGGCAGCATTTATTCCTTTTTCTGGTTCCATTGCGTGGGCAGATTTTCCTGTTACCGCTATTATAACCTGTTCTCCCTCTCTAGTGAAGGTTGCTTCTTCATTAAATTGTTTAAAATATTCATAGAATTCTTTTTCAAAATCCGATGAAACATTTTTTACTATCGCTTTTGCAAAATCAGGAACCATATTATGTCGATCACCTGATTTAAAGGAAACGAGTTGCTCATTATGAGACAAAGGACTCGTTTGAGAAAACTGTATTACGGCAATTCCCTTTTCAGCATTGATGAGAGGAAAGTCTGCATCTGGAGCAAAACCTATATCAGGCATTTCTTCTTTTTTGAAGTAATGTTCAACACACCGGAATCCTGATTCTTCATCAGTACCTATAATTAAGCGAACCCGTTTGGATAGTGGGATACCGGCATCTTTCACCATTTTCATAGCAAGATATGCAGCCATTGTCGGTCCTTTATCATCAATGGCACCACGGCCATACAACTTTCCGTCTTTTACGATCCCTTCAAATGGTGGATAAGTCCAATTATCACCAGCTGGAACAACATCTACATGACAAAGAATACCGAGAATTTCTTTTCCCTCTCCCATTTCAATGTGTCCTGCATAATGATCTACATTTTTCACTTTAAATCCTTCTTTTGAAGCTTTCGAAAGAAGCCACTCTAACGCTTTCTTAGGTCCATTTCCAAATGGTGCATCTTCCGTTTTATTCTCTTCATCCAATACACTTTCAATTCGAATAATTTGCTGCAATTCTTCAATCAATTCGTTTTTTCTTTGTTCTGCTAATGTCAAAAAGTTCATGTATTTCACCTCTTTGATTAATAATTAAGGAGTTTCAAAAAAAAATTAGAAAGGTATAAAACCCTTTATATTAACGTATTCTTTGAATAATAAAACACAAAAATTATCTTTATATCGTTTTGAATTGTGGAAAAATTAATAGTTTATTGCTATAATGATTCTGTCAAATGTATTTTTTGACAAAAAATTCTGAAAAGGGGATGTCTAGGACAGAAATTTAGACCTCTCATTCATTTGTTAGTCGTCCGCTGGTCTTTGCCATGTGAATTAAGATGAAGGAGTGGTTCATGAATATGAAACCCGCTACAAATAGAATGCTAACTCGCATTAAAGACGTGTACTTGTACATTCGGGAGAATGGAACAGTAACTACACAGGATTTAGTTGAAGAGTTTAACATCACTCCTCGCACCATTCAAAGAGATTTGAATGTGTTAGCCTTTAACAACTTGGTAGAAAGTCCAAGTAGAGGCAAATGGACAACGACGAAGAAAAAAGTAAAATTAACTTCATAGAGATAGAAATACAATATATGCTATATTTTATTGCATACAGAAAATTAACGAGTGACCTTACGTTGGGGTCACTCTTTTTTATTCACATACTCTCTTATTGATTTTATTTCTTCATCTGTTAGCTCACGATATTCCCCGTATTTTAAATTAGAATCCAATGTTAAGTTCCCCATTGATAAACGTTTTAAAAATATTACTTTTTTATTGACAGCTTCAAACATCCTCTTTACTTGATGAAATTTTCCTTCGTAGATCGTTAATTCGATTTCAGAAGTATCTCCGGACTTTAAAATAGTCAATTCTCCCGGTTTTGTGACCGTGCCATCATCCAACACGACTCCTTCTTTGAAGGCCAAAATATCTTCTTCCGTTACGACGCCATCAATTTTTGCATAGTAGGTTTTCGGCACATGTTTTTTCGGTGATAACAGCTGATGGGCTAAATTTCCATCATTCGTTAACAACAATAATCCTACAGTGTCTTTATCTAATCTACCAACGGGAAAAGGTTGATAATGTCGATCGATTGGGCTTAATAAGTCAATCACGGTCTTTTCTCGAAGATCTTCCGTTGCCGAAATAACACCTTTTGGCTTATTCAACATTAAATAAATGAATTCTTTATAATCTAATTTTTCTCCGAGCACAAAGATTTCTTGACTCATTGGGTCTACGTGCATGGCAGGATCTTTCACAACTTTCCCATCAACCGTCACATGCTCTTTTTTCAACAACTGTTTTACTTCTTTTCGAGAGCCAAATCCAGAATTGGCGAGTATTTTATCTAAACGCATAATTTTCTACACCTACTTTAACCCGAATTTCCCTGCTATACGAGAAATTCGCTCTCCTAATAATTTTTGAGCTAACCCTGTTTTAAAGCTTATAAATGCATAAACATATACGCCAATCGCGACACAAATGGATACCACAATTAAACTGGTCAATTTACTATCAACTGGTCCAAATAACCATACTAGTCCTTTATGCGCCAACAACACGCAAGCAGCCATCACAGCTGTTAAAATAACGATGAGAAAAGTGCGTCTTAATACAATTTTCGATTGATAATTTAATACTTTCTTTAAAACGATGATGTTTATGGCAATCGAAACGGAATAACCAATTGCTGTCGAAAGAATTGCTCCATCCGCTTGCATTGCTTCAATAAGCGGCGTATTCAGCACTAACTTTATAAGAATACCTGTTAACAAGCTGAAAACAATCCACTTTTGAAAGTCAATGCCTTGTAAAAGTGCGGATGTTACTTGGAATAAAGCGAATAAAATCGCTACTGGAGCATAGTGAGCAAGCACTTTCGCTCCCATTTCACTTTGAGCATACAAAAGGAAGTAAATTTCATGAGATAATAATGCAATTCCAATTACTGCAGGCAATGTGATGAAAAATAATATTTGATAAGACTTATCCATTGCCCCTTTCAATAATTGAAATTCACCACTGTTGAAATATTTTGCAATCGTTGGTACCAGTGCTAAAGATAAGCTAGTTGCTAGCATTACGGGAATAATAACTACTTTGTGAGTTGTAAAGTTAATCATACTTAAATATAGGTCAGATACTTCTGACATCCCAATATTTTTCATCGCATTATTAAATGTCAACATATCGACTAATTGGAAAAGAGGGTTGGCGATTCCGACGAAAATCATCGGTATGGAATAGCGTATCACTTCCATATAAATTTCAGTTAATTTAATGTCAGAGTTTCTGCTGCTTTGACTTCTAAGCTCATTCATTTGAGGTCGATATTTTTTCCAATAATAAAATAATACGAAAAGTCCTCCGATTGCTCCGATAAAGGCAGCAAATACTGATAATGCAATAGCTGTTTCAGCTTTCCCTTTTAAAAGGATCATCACAATGAATGAAGCACAAAGTAAGAATAGAATGCGCACAATTTGTTCCACTAGTTGTGAGTATGCTGTCGGCTCCATAATTCCATATCCTTGGAAAAAGCCACGCCACAAACTCATAAATGGAACGACAATTAAAGCAAAACTAACCCATCGAATCACTGATGCCACTTGTTCCACTGTGAAAACTTGCTCTTCACTTCGGATGACGATTTCTGCAATCGGTGATGCAAGTAAGTTTAATAATAAAAATGTCAAAAATCCTGTGATCATCATTGTGAGCAGTCCAGATTTTAACAACTTCCTTCCCGCTTCATAATCGCCAATCGTATTATACTTAGCTACAAACTTTGATACTGCAACTGGTGCGCCGGAAATGGCAACAGACAGCATGATGGTATATGGAATATAAGCATATTGGTAGAGGATGACGTTTTCTTCTCCAACAATTGCATAAAAAGGGAATACATAGATTAATCCAAGTACTTTCGATAAAAACATGCCGATTGTTAATATAGCTGTACCTTTCATTAAAGAGGACATCAAATTCATCCATTCTATAAAGGATTTTTTATAATCATCACATTCATTATTATGTATTTTTAACGTTTATGCAGTTTATTAGTTCTTTTTAATTCAAGTAAATAATCATAGTATATAATTTTACATCAAAAAATAAGCACTACCTCATATTCTTTTGAGATAGTCCTTTATCAGAAATTATAAAATCTATAAACATTGAAAGAATCGCACCGGTTCCCCGAATAACAGGGAAAACCGGTACGAAACACCCTCATGAACAATTTATTTTTATTTCTCATCAATAAAGAAACGCTTATACCACACAAGGAAAACATATACTGTCCAAATGTATCTTGCGTGATTTGCTTTATTATGATAATGCTCATCTAAATATTTCATCAATTGATTCGTATCAAAAAATTCCTTCGCATAATCAGATTGAAAGGCTTCTTTGACCATATTATAATACTTCTCTTCTCGAAGCCAATGGCGAATTGGAACAGGGAAACCGAGCTTTGGACGCTTTGCCCATTCTTCAGGAAGCTCTTTTAAAGCAGCAAGCCTTAATGCAAATTTTGTATCTTTTTCATTCACACGATAATTCGTAGGAATGTTTTTTGCTAATTCCATCACTTTTTTATCTAAAAACGGTACGCGCAGTTCCAAAGAATGAGCCATGCTCATCTTATCTGCTTTCAGTAAAATATCTCCCGGCAACCAAAGATTTAAATCTAAATATTGCATTTTCGTTACGTCATCTTCATATGGTACTTCATCGTAAATCGGTTTTGTTATTGAATGAACACTAGGGCCAGTACGATAAGCTGGTTTTAATACGTTTAAGGCATCTTCTTCATCCCACACAACCGCTTCCCCAATGAAGCGTTCTTCGATTGTTTGTCCACCTTTTATCAAGAAGTTCGTATATTTGTTTTTCGGGAGTTTCTTTGCAATAGCTCCAATGATTTTTCTTAAGCCGAACGGAATTTTTTCATAGGTTTCCATTCGCTTCGAAGGTTGATACCATTCATACCCTCCGAAAATCTCGTCTGCTCCTTCCCCAGATAAAACAACTGTTACATCTTTACTCGCTAATTCACAAAGGAAATAAAGCGGTACCGATGAAGGGTTGGATTGTGGTTCATCCATATGCCATTGAATGGTAGGCAGTTTTTCAAATACATCATCAGCAGATACATATGTGCGTTTATTCTCGATATTGAGAATATCGGATAATTCTTTTGCATGATCCGTTTCATTGAACATTTTTTCGTAATTTTTAAATCCAACAGAGAAAGATGTATTTGGACGTAATAGTGAAGTTACGTAACTAGAGTCAATCCCTCCAGATAAAAAGGAACCAACTTTCACATCACTAATTTTGTGGGCCTCAACTGATTCTTTCACTGTTTTTTGGATTTCTTCAACATAATGTTCCAATGTGCCATCTTTCGCATGGTATTTTTTATCCCAATATTTTTCCATTTTTACGATTTTGCCTTCTTTAATAATCATGTAGTGGGCAGGTCGTAATTTATAAACTCCTTTAAAGAACGTTTCGTCCATTGATGAATATTGGAATGTTAAGTATGGACGTAAAGCATCCTTATTTAATTCTTTAATAAATGATGGGTGGGTCAAAAATGATTTAATTTCAGATCCGAAAATGAACGTATTATCTTTTGTATTTTTTGTATAATATAACGGCTTAATTCCAAAACCATCGCGGGCAATCATCATTTGATTGCGGTTTTTATCCCAAATACAAAAGGCAAACATACCGCGCAATTGTTTTACAAACTCTTCACCATATTCCATGTAACTATAAATCAGCACTTCGCTGTCTGATTTCGTTTTAAATTGATAGCCTTTATTAATTAGCTCTTCCCGCAATTGTTGAAAATTATAAATTTCTCCGTTAAAAACCAAAACGATGCTTCCATCTTCACTATAGAGAGGCTGATTTGCTGCATCGGTTAAATCGATAATGCTTAACCGACGAAATCCTAGGGAAACTTTTTCATCAATATGTATGCCTCCGCTGTCTGGTCCACGATGTATAATTGTATCCATCATTTTTTCAATTGTTTGATGATGGTCTATTTTCTCCGTTCCATGTATATATCCAACAAATCCACACATTACTTTTCGCCTCAACTTTCTGCATAACAAAATTATTTTATCAGAAATTGCTCCGTAATCATACCGAATTATGATTATAAAACGATTCTACTCAAGATTCAATGAATCTTCTCAATTGTACTAAACTCGACAAAGCTAGACAATTTCTAGATAATTTTTCTATATGGATTTTGCTACTTGCTTAAATTTATTATATCTTTTCCCAATGCTATTTCTTTTTACAATTCCAAAAGATTTATATTTTCATCCATCCAGCGTGTATAATATGAAATGAAAAAAATCTAAATGAAAGAGAGATTTTCCTATGTACGACTGTATTGTAATCGGAGGCGGTCCATCCGGTTTAATGGCAGCTATAGCGGCTGGTGAACAAAAGAAAAAAGTCTTGCTAATTGAAAAAGGAAATAAACTTGGAAAAAAACTTGCGATTTCTGGCGGCGGTCGCTGCAATGTTACCAACCGATTACCGGTTGAGGAAATCATTAAACATATACCGGGCAATGGTCGTTTTCTTTATAGCGCCTTTTCCATTTTTAATAACGAAGATATCATACAATTTTTTGAAAGATTAGGTGTACCGCTTAAGGAAGAAGATCACGGGCGCATGTTTCCTGTCTCCAACCGAGCACAAGATGTGGTTGATGCCTTGACGCGTGAATTAAACCGCTTGAACGTAGAAGTACGATTACAAACTTCTGTCAGCAAAATATTAATGGATGATGAAAAAGTTTTAGGGGTTCGTCTACAAGATGGTTCTGAAATTCGTTCAAAAACAGTAATCGTGGCAGTTGGCGGCAAAGCGGTTCCTCAAACTGGTTCGACTGGAGATGGATATCCTTGGGCAGAACGAGCAGGTCATACAGTTACAGAATTATTCCCGACAGAGGTGCCGATTATATCGAAGGAGCCTTTTATTCAATCTCGGGACTTGCAAGGTTTATCATTAAGAGATGTAGCGGTTTCCGTATTAAATAAAAAAGGAAAACCCATTATTACTCATCAAATGGACATGCTCTTTACTCACTTTGGGATAAGTGGACCAGCCATATTGCGGTGTAGCCAATTTGTTGTGAAAGAATTAAAGAAAAATAGTGGTGCACCTGTTCCAATTCGTATACAAACCTTACCCAACTATAATGAAGAAACTTGTTTCCAATACTTAAATCAACTTCTAAAAAAGGAACCGAAAAAATCGATAAAAAATTTATTAAAACCGTTAGCTCCTGAGAGATGGCTATTATTTTTACTTGAAAGAGCAAATATCGATGCTTCAAAATCTTGCGCAGAAATTTCACAAGAACATATACGAAAATTAGCTCATGAGCTTGTATCGTTTACAATGGATGTCCATGGTACGCTGCCTTTAGAAAAAGCATTTGTTACTGGTGGTGGTGTGTCCATTAAGGAAATCGATCCTAAAACGATGGCCTCGAAGAAAAAGAAGGGATTATATTTTTGTGGTGAAATTTTAGATATTCATGGTTATACGGGAGGCTATAATATTACAAGTGCTCTTGTAACAGGACGTATTGCAGGAATGAATGCAGGAAAATAAATTTCATTGCTTCTGCCATGTCTTATCGAACAGGAGGGAAATTTTTACTTAATTCCCTTTTCGACATGGCAGAAGAATGAAATGAAAAATATGTTTATGCGTTTGTTTTCTCTTTATGGAATTCCCTTCCATCCGCAACTGCTTCTACATATCCAGCACGGATGACGAAATCTCCGAAATACTCTCCTTCAAGCCGCTCATTTGCATAATGTTCAAAAATCGGCTTTAAAGTAGCTAATATTTCTTCTTCTCCTATATTTTCTTTATACAATTTAGCAAGTCGAGTACCTTGGAAACTTCCTCCTAAATGTAAATTGTATTTTCCAGGACCTTTTCCGATGAATCCAATTTCAGCCATAGCTGCTCTAGAACAACCATTCGGACAGCCAGACATCCGAATCACAATATCTTGATCAAATAAGCTGTATTCTTTTAAAATTGGTTCAATTTTTTGAATAAGGGTAGGTAAATACCGCTCAGACTCAGCCATCGCCAATCCGCAAGTTGGCAATGCAACACAAGCAATCGAATTTCTGCGTAGAGCTGAGTAATTGTCACTTTCCGTTAATTGATATTTTTCAATGATTTTATCAATGTTTTTTTTCGATCTTGGGCTTACATTGGCAATGACTAAATTTTGATTTCCTGTGAAGCGAAACTCACCTTTATGAATTTCAGCAATTTCTCGTAATGCGGTTTTTAATGGATAATTTTCAAAATCGCGGACACGGCCATTTTGAATAAATAATGTGAAATGATATTTACCATCTTCCCCTTTAACCCAACCATAACGATCGCCCGTGTGTTTAAAACGGAAGTCACGAGCTTCTTCAAATTCATATCCTAATCGTTTTTCGATTTCTTTCTTCACATTTTCTAAACCAAGTCGATCGATGGTGTATTTGAAGCGAGCATATTTACGTACTGAACGATTACCGTAGTCTCGCTGTACAGTCATAATTTTTTCACAAACATCAACGATTTTATCTTTCGAAACATATCCTATAATTCTCGCTAACTGAGGATAAGTGTTTGTATCCCCATGGGTCATTCCCATTCCTCCACCGATTGC
Source organism: Ureibacillus sp. FSL W8-0352 (assembly GCF_038004345.1). NCBI lineage: Bacteria > Bacillati > Bacillota > Bacilli > Caryophanales > Caryophanaceae > Ureibacillus > Ureibacillus sp. FSL W8-0352. Next base: position 1,284,638 of record NZ_JBBOQT010000001.1, read on the forward strand.
CACATTGAAACCAACCAATTCATCATTTTCAACAATGGCAATTAAGCCGATATCTTGAGAAAAGACATCTACATCATTTGCAGGTGGAACAGCGATACCAATTTTAAATTTACGTGGTAAATAAAGAGCACCGTAAATAGGTTCTTGTTCCTCTTGCGTATCTACAACTTTTTCATGATCTAACCAGATTTCATAATAAGCGTTTGTTCGAGGCAATAAATGTTGGCTGATTTTTGCTGCGTAATCAGATACTTCTTGATGCAGTTTAGATTGATAAGGATTTGCATTACACATGACGTTGCGATTTACGTCTCCACATGCAGCAATCGTATCAAGCAAAATACTATTTAACTCTTGTAAATGTTTTTTCATATTCCATTTCAAAATCCCATGGAATTGGATTGTTTGTCGCGTTGTAATTTTGATTGAACCGTTTCCATATTTATCAGCCAATTCATCCAATTTTATCCATTGATCTGGCTTTGCAACTCCAGCTGGCATCCGCAATCGCACCATAAATTGGTATGCCGGCTCTAATTTTTTACGTTCCCTTTCAACCCTTTGATCCCTGTCATCTTGCAAATAACTTCCATGGAATTTTAATAATCGATTATCCCAATCAGGAATGCCGGATGTAACTTCATCTTGAAATGATTCAGCCAATGTTCCACGCAAATAGTTACTTGCTTGTTTAATCTCCTCTACATCACTAGGTTTTCCCTCTTGGGGTGGTAACACAATTTTTTTTGTCACGTTTGTTTCCTCCTTTAGTAAACATCCCGCTGATAACGTTTTTGCTTACGCAATTCTTCTAAATATTCCAATGCATCCTCTTCCGACTTGTTGCCTTCCTGTTGAATAATTTGGAGCAACGTCTCTTGCACATCTTTTGCCATGTTTTTATCACCGCAGACGTAAACAGCTGCCCCTTTTTCTAACCATGCATACAATTCTTTTGCACGTTTAAGCATTTTATGTTGTACATATACTTTTTCTTCTTGGTCTCGGGAAAAAGCAACATCTAGCTTCGTCAACACTCCAGATTTAAGCCAGTTTAACCATTCCCTTTGGTATAGGAAATCTGTTACGAAATGTTGTTCTCCAAAGAACAACCAATTTTCTCCACTAGCACCTCGCTCTTCTCGCTCTTGAATAAATGCTCGAAACGGAGCAACACCTGTTCCTGGCCCAATCATAATGATAGGCGTATCATCATCTGGCAGTTTAAAGTTCGGATTTTTCTGAACATATACTTGCACTTGATCTCCCACTTCTAATTGATCGGCAACATATGTTGAGCAAACCCCCAGTCTTTCTCTACCATCTACTTCATAACGAACAACACCAATTGTGACATGGGCTTCTTCAGGATATGCTAATAAGCTGCTTGAAATGGAATATTGTCTAGCAGGAATTTTACGTAAACAGTTGATGAAATGTTGAGCATCCCATTTAAATGGTCCAAATTGTTCCACAACATCTAATAAGTCTCGACCATTTATAAATTGTTTTAAAGTTTCCTGATTTTCGATTAATGCATGGAAATCTTTATTTTCCGTATACTCTGCGATTTTCTTCATTAACGGTTTTGTTAAAAGTGTTATTTCAAATGTTTTTAATAGGGCTTCTTCAAGTGTAACGGCTATTCCATCCACATCGACTTTTGTGTTCGCCTCAAATCCTAATGCAGAAATTAAAGAGTTTACAAGATTTTGATTGTTAATCGGGATGATGGCTAAACAATCACCAGGTTCAAAAGCAATTCCTGAGTTTTCAAGAGAAAGTTCCAAATGAATCGTTTCTTTATTGGAACCTTGACCATTTAAATTAATCTTTTCAATGATTTCTGCAACAAATGGATTTTTGCGTGAATATTCCGTCTCTTCTTGTAATACAGCCGCCGCTGCTTCTTGTTCAAAAGGAGTAAATTGTGTAAATTCACTATGCAATTTTTCCTTTACCGCTTCAAACCATTTTTGTGCTTGTTCTGCATAATCAACATCACAATCAACCCGTTCCACTAGTCGTTTTGCCCCTAGTTTTTCTAGCTGAATATCAAAATCTTTACCAGTTTGACAGAAATATTCATAGCTAGAGTCGCCTAACGAAAGAACAGCGTATTGTACATGATTCAATTTTGGCGCTCGTTTTCCATGTAAAAAGCTGTGGAAAGCGATCGCATTATCTGGTGGCTCCCCTTCGCCGTGGGTACTTGCTACAATCAGTAAATATTGAACCTTTTTCAACGCATTCGTTTTATAATCACTCATTGATGAAACCGAAACTTCTAAACCTATCTGTTGAAGCTGGTCGCCAAACTTTTCTGCAAGTTTTTGTGCGTTTCCAGTTTGACTGGCATAAAGGATTGTCACATGTTTTTGAATTGGGGAAGATGCAACGGCTTGTTGAGTCATTTCTCTAGGAGCCTCTATAACGCCAATGTTTGCACTTGCAGTTAAATATCCAGTTAACCAAATTTTTTGTTGGGGAGTTAACGTTGCTAACACTTCATTTAACTGCTTTACTTGTTTTTCATTAAATGGACTATTGATGACTTCTAACACTCTGCACACCTCGATAAAATAAAATTATTTTTTTTACTTCAATCGAATCTTTTCGTTTTTTTCGATTTGAATTATAAAATTATCTTGAACAATTAAAGTGATTGAACCATAATTCATTGTGCTAATCATTTTTTTAATGCTTTCCATTGCCTTCTCAAAATTTTGTTGTTTTTTATCCATTTCAATCACTCCCTACAAATGAATATAGTGATTCTTCAATTCTCTCAATAAAAACTTGACGCACATTGTCGTCATAACCTAAACATTCACACAACACCACTTGTTCTTTCGAAAATCCTTGTTTCGCTACCCTTTTCTCAATGCCTAATTTTAATAACCCTGTAAATAACAAATAAGGAATTATGAATACCCGATTTTTGCTGTCATTTAATTTCATTAATTTTTCGTCGAAGGATGGTCCGTTACCATACAAAAAGCAAATATCAACTTTTGCATATTCGTATGTTTGTTGAAGGAGTTTTGCAATTTCTCCTAGTTCCTTCTGTACACTTGGATCACTGCTTCCCCTCCCAATCAACAAAATCTCCGTTTTCTTTGGGTCTACTGGACTTTGTTCCATTACTCGGCTGTGTAAACTATGAATAAGCTTTTCATGAACGCCGAGAGGTTTTCCAATCGTAAAGGTAACAAAAGGATATCGTCTTTTTGCTTGTTCGATTTCAGATGGAATATCGATTTTTGCATGATTTGCAGAAAGCAATAATAGTGGGATTACTGTAATGCATGTTGCTCCTTTCGAAACACATTGCTCTATCCCTTTTAAAATCGATGGTTCTGCCAGTTCTAAAAAACAATATTCTTGAATACCAACATCGATATAGGGTTTTACTGTTTCAATAAACTGAATCGCTTCTTTTACACCCTCTTTTACTCGGCTACCATGAGCAACATACAACAATGCTTGCAATCTCATCTCTCCTGTTTACATAGTTTCGCGTAAAGTCGACTGACATTCTTCAAACCACGCAATCTTTTCACGCATGTTTACAACTTCTCCTACTATAATCATTGAAGGATTTTGAATCTTCTCTTTGTTTGCGATGCTTACAATTGTTTCTAACGTACCCGTAACAACTCTTTGATGATCGGTAGTTCCCCATTCAATTAATGCTACAGGAGTAGTTGGATTTCGCTTATATTTCAACAATTGCTCTGTAATGTATGGCAAATTACCAATACCCATATAAATTGCTAACGTATCGACTGATTCTGCCAAACCTTTCCAATCAATACCTTCGTCTTTTCCCTCTCTCATATGACCAGTAATGATTGCAAAGCTCGAACCAAAATCTCTATGAGTTACAGGAATTCCAGCATATGCAGGAGCAGCAATACCAGAGGTAATGCCTGGCACAATTTCAAACGGAATGCCCGCTTCCCTCAAGACCTCTGCTTCTTCTGCCCCACGCCCAAATACGAAAGGGTCTCCTCCTTTCAACCTTGTAACAATTTTCCCTCTTTTTGCATGGTGTACAAGCAATTGGTTAATTCGCTCTTGTATGACATTATGTAATTTTGGTAACTTTCCGACAAAGATTAGTTCAGCGTTTTGTTTCGCATAAGAAAGCAACTCTTTTGATACAAGACGGTCGTACAAAATAACATCTGCTTGTTGAAGACATCTCAAACCTTTTACCGTTATTAAATCGACACTGCCAGGACCAGCCCCTACAATATATACTTTTCCCATTTTGTTCCCTCACGTTTTTCCTGAAATATACAATCAATGATGATCATGAATACTAAAACCTTAAATTCTTATAAAACAACTAAGTTTTATGTTTTTTATATATTACGAAATACCCTATAGCTTTTCAATACTTTTTTCCAAATTAAGAATAATGGATTCATTTTTTCAAATCAGCCAAACCAATTTCAACCCGATTTAAAAACTTACATTAACAAAAAGGCCATAATATCCCCTTGAACACAAGTACTCGTGTCTTTATGGTTCATCCGGAGAATATTACGGCCTCTAGTTTTCTAGTCAGCACTTTAATTCATAGTAATTTGGTATAAATAATAAGGTTAAAAACTTGATAAGTCAATAGAATTTTTATAATTCTATAAATTTAGTAAGAATTATTTACATAAAAATAACAATGACTCAAAAGATTTCTTACTTTTGAGCCATTGTTTTCAACAAATGCTGTAAGCCCGAAATAAAAATAGCGCACCTTTCGGTACGCACGACGAATGGCCAGCTAACTGAAAATTTTTTCGGTTAGCTGGCTATTTTGCACATGTGGCTTGGATATTTTCAGACCAAGGCAGATAGTCATGTAAAATTTCAGGTTGCTGATGAATTGGTAAATTAGGAAGATCTGTCATCAGCTTTACTAAATATCGATAGAAGTCAATCCCATTTGCTTTGGCTGTTTCAGCTAAACTTAAACAAATCGCATTTGCTTTTGCACCTGCTTCGCTAAAAGAAAAAAGCCAGTTTTTTCGACCAATCACATTGGGACGAATGGCATTTTCAGCTGGATTGTTATCAATGGCAACGTTTCCGTTATCGAGAAACACCTTTAACTCTTCTTTTCGGCTCAATGTATATTCCGCAGCTTTCGCAATGGCATTTTTACCGAAGAAAGGTGAGCGATCAATCCAATCAAAAAATTCGTCGATGATGGGTTTAGCTTCTTTTTGCCGAATTTGCACACGTTTTTCTGGTGACAGATGTTTTATTTTACGCTCGATATGAAATAACCGATCACAATATTCCACACCTATTCGACCATTCTTACTGTCTACTTTTAACCAATATCGACGTACATGGGCCCAACAGTTGGCGAATTTCACATTAGGCAATTGATTGTAAGCTGAATAACCATCGCAAATGACAGTTCCTTTAAAGTCCTTGATTAAATCTTCTAAGATAGCTCGTCCACGAGATAGAGCACTCTTAAATAAAACAATAATCGGACCTTCACTTTGGACGCTACGACACACCCAATTATAGGCGTTTGATTGAGGAGCCTTTCCATCGGAACGTTTGATGATTTTCGAATAAGTTTCATCAATGTGTAACACTGATTTTTTCATTAGCTGCTGCTTCATCAAGTCATATAAGGGCTGTAGCCAATCTTCAGATACACGAATGACCCAATTCGATAAATTTTTATCATTCGTTAGTAAACCATAACGTTCCCATTCCTTTACCTGACGATAGAGAGGTAAGTACTGAATAAACTTATCATAAATAAGTTTCGCTAGAACAGTAGGCCCGGCAATACTTCTTTGAATGGCACCTTGTGGTGCTTTCCCACGTTTAATTTGAGCTTTTTGTAAGTTGTCTTTTTTACATGTTTTACATTCGTATACATGTTCAAAATGTTGTACCCGTTTCATTGTTGCTGGAATAAATTTCGCCTCTTCACGCACAAGGACTGAACTAAATTCCACCATTTCTCCATGGCAACAGTCACAAATTATGTTTTCTGGATGATGATGAATTTCTTCTATTTCAATATCTCCACGAAAGGAATCATTTCGCTTTTTATTTGTCTTTTTACGAGTAACGGTATAACAAATTGTTTCCGTGCTTTGTTCTTCTGTGTGCTCAGATTCGTTAAAAAAAGGGTCATCTTCATCTTCAAATAAAGAAATTTGCCCATCAGGCGCTCGATACTTAGACTTTTCAGATTTAGAACCATATAAAGCTTTTGTTAATTGGCGAACTTGTTCAGTTAACACCTCAATTTGTTTCAACGATTGCTCCAATTTCTTTGCTAATTCGTTATTCTGCTTATTTGAATGTGCTAATTGTTGTTCCAGTAATTGAATCAATCGTTCTTTTTGTTGCATAGAAGTGTTGCCCAAATCATTCACCACATTTCGTTCAATATATACTATGGATAATTATACCATTGAAAGTGTTTTGATTAAAAGACACCTTTTTTAGATTTTACAATAGCCTTCGGTTGTTGAAGGGATAATCCTTCTAACAACCAACGTAGTTCTTGTTGAGAGAGTTTTCTTACTTCATTTTCATTTTTTGGCCATTGTAATTTTCCATTATCCAAGCGTTTATAAAGCATCGCAAATCCATCACCATCGAAATACAAACATTTATAGCGATCCTTACTCCAACCTGAAAATAGAAAAATTGAATCACCATATGGATCTAATTGAAACGAATCTTGAATGAGCGTAGCCAGACCATCGATACCTTTTCGCATGTCGGTCTTCCCGCAAATAATATAAATATTTTTTACGCTCGTAAAATCATGTTTCATAGATTTTTCAACTCCCTCATAATGGTTTGAATAATGTGCTCATCTACGCCATTAAAGAAGGAAATCTCAGCGAGAGCAGTTTTAATGACGCAACCTGGTTTAGCTGCATCATGTGGAGAATGAAACGAAGTAGCTTCAGTTGGAAGAGGATTAAGTTTAACAGGGACAATTGTTAATTTATTTTTGGACATAGATATGGCACCTCCTTTAATTGATACGTCTATCGTACCGAAGGTGCCAAATATATTATATGCGTTATTTGATTACGGGCTTACCAAATGCTTTTTATTTCACAACAATATTGACAAGTTTTCCTTGAATGGTAATCACTTTAACAATTTCTTTTCCTTCAACAAGTTCTTTCACTTTTTCATCTTCTTTTGCAATTTCTTCTAATTGTTCTTTTGATGCATCTTTCGCTACTTTCACTTTTGAGCGGACTTTCCCGTTAACTTGAACTACAATTTCAACTTCATCATCAACGAGTTTTGATTCATCATAAGTTGGCCAAGGTTCATATGTAATCGTACCCTCATGGCCTAAAATTGACCAAAGTTCTTCACCAATATGTGGTGCAATTGGAGAAAGCATTTTTACAAAGCCTTCTGCATACTCTTTTGGTACTACTTCAACTTTATAACATTCATTGATGAACACCATTAGTTGAGAAATTGCTGTATTGAAATGTAAGTGATCGTAGTCTTCAGTCACTTTCTTTACTGTTTGATGATAAACTTTTTCCAGCGTTTTATCATCGGACTCTTGAATTTTATTAGAAAGTGTCCCATCTTCGTTTACAAACAGTCTCCAAATTCGATCTAAGAAGCGTCTTGCTCCATCTAGCCCCTTCGTAGACCATGCAACAGAAGCATCTAGAGGACCCATGAACATTTCATAAAGTCTCAACGTGTCTGCACCATGGCTTCTCACAATGTCGTCAGGGTTTACAACGTTACCTCTTGATTTAGACATTTTTTCATTATTTTCTCCTAAAATCATTCCCTGGTTGAATAATTTTTGGAATGGTTCTTTCGTTGGAACAACGCCAATATCGTATAAGAATTTATGCCAGAAGCGAGCGTATAGCAAATGAAGAACGGCATGTTCCGCCCCACCAATGTAAATATCTACTGGCAACCAGCGCTTTAAAAGCTCTTCATCTGCAAGTTTTTCTTTGTTATTTGGGTCGATATAGCGCAAGAAATACCAGCTGGATCCTGCCCATTGAGGCATTGTATTAGTTTCACGACGACCTTTCTTACCTGTTTTCGGATCTACGACATTTACCCAATCTTCAATATTTGCTAGTGGAGATTCTCCTGTACCACTTGGGCGAATATCATTTGTTTTAGGCAAGCGAAGAGGTAACTCTTCCTCAGGTACTGTTGTCATTGTGCCATCTTCCCAATGGATAATCGGAATTGGCTCGCCCCAATAACGTTGACGGCTAAATAACCAATCACGCAGACGATAAGATACTTTTCTTTCTCCTACGCCTTTTTCTTCCAACCACTCGATGGCTTTCTTAATTGCATCATCTTTTCCTAAACCATTTAGGAAATCGGAGTTGATATGTGGTCCATCTCCAGTAAACGCTTCTTCTTCAATATTTCCGCCTTCTAAAACAGGAATGATTGGTAAATTGAACTTTTTCGCAAATTCATAGTCACGTTCGTCATGTGCAGGAACCGCCATAATAGCACCTGTTCCATACGAAGAAAGCACATAGTCCGCAATCCAAATTGGAATAGCTTTTCCGTTAACAGGGTTAATGGCATATGCACCAGTAAATACACCTGTTTTTTCTTTTGCTAAATCTGTACGTTCTAAATCAGATTTAGATTGTACTTGTTCAATATAAGCATCCACTTGTTCTTTTTGTTCAGGAGTCGTAATTTCTTTTACTAAATCATGTTCCGGTGCAAGAACACAATATGTCGCTCCGAACAATGTGTCAGGACGTGTTGTGAACACACGGAATTGTTTGTCAGTACCTTGTACAGTAAATGTAACTTCAGCACCTTCTGAACGGCCAATCCAATTTCTTTGCATTTCTTTTATGCTTTCAGGCCAATCCAACTCATCTAAATCTTCCAATAAGCGGTCAGCGTATGCTGTAATTTTTAGCATCCACTGTTTCATTGGTTTACGTATTACCGGATGCCCTCCGCGTTCTGATTTACCATCAATAACTTCTTCATTGGCAAGCACAGTACCAAGAGCTGGACACCAGTTTACAGGTACCTCATCAATGTATGCTAATCCATGTTTATATAATTGAATAAAAATCCATTGTGTCCATTTATAATATTCTGGATCTGTTGTATTGATCTCCCGATCCCAGTCATATGAAAATCCTAATTCTTGAATTTGACGTTTGAAGTTCTCGATATTTTGTTGAGTGAACTCTGCAGGATCGTTACCTGTATCTAATGCATATTGCTCAGCAGGGAGTCCAAACGCATCCCACCCCATTGGATGAAGGACATCATAACCTTGCATGCGTTTATAACGAGATAATATATCTGTCGCTGTATAGCCTTCTGGGTGACCTACATGCAAACCTGATCCAGATGGATAAGGGAACATATCCAATGCGTAAAATTTAGGTTTCGAATTATCGTTTAATGTTTTAAAGGTTTTATTTTGCGCCCAATACGTCTGCCATTTCTTCTCAATTTCTCGATGATTGTAACTCACGGGTACTTCCTCCTTGACCTAATTTATTGCAACCTTTTTTACTACATACGTGAAACAATAAATTGCCTATCCGTATATTATCCTAAAAGTGGTAGAATTAACGGAATTTTTAAAAAAATAAAAAAACTCGCCCCAACCTAAAGAGAAGGGACGAGAGTATGTTATTCCCGCGGTACCACCCAAATTAGTGACACATGCACTCAGCTCATACCTTAACGCGGTGAACGGTTTTAGCTACTACTTTTCACTAAAACAGACTCAAAGGCGAGTTCGATTTGTCTGCTTACTAGCTCCCACCAACCGCTAGCTCTCTGTTAAAGCGTCAAAATCTACTATTCCTTCTCCTAGTCGTACATATTTTCAATGAATTCATTTTAATAGAAATATAGAAATTATACAAGCCCTATAAATACAAATCTTAATGTATATTATTTTAGACTAAATTTCCTCATATGGCTAGTTTTTCACCAGTTATTCTGTATTTCTTTTCTTTATCTCCTTTAGTATATTTGAAACAATTCGAACAACGTAATAAACCGCTCCACCAAATCCGATAATGGCTAGAGCAAAAAATGCGGAATGCTTGAAAAAACCTAGTATCATGCTTAGAAGATAAATAATAAAGAACATGATGAATCCAATAGCATTTCCTATCCCCATTATTTGAAATATCAACCCTAAACTCCCCTTTTTTCCTAATCGATATAATATTACCTATTATAACCAATATTGTGAATTTTAATATAAACCATATAAGCAATATGAATAAGATTACAACGCTTCCTCTTCAATGTTATAATGTGTAATGGTATTCCGCTCATCATTCAACATCTAACCCAACAAAATGCAACTGTTTTCGTGAATACCAGTAAGGAGTGAAACAATTGACAGAGCAACAATTTCCATTCCCTTCCGATGGGAAACGTTATTATACATGGAATCGATATTTGCGTGATCAGTTTGGCCATAAAGTATATAAAGTAGCATTAGATGCAGGCTTTGATTGTCCGAATCGAGACGGAACAGTGGCATATGGAGGTTGTACTTTCTGCAGCGCTGCCGGCAGTGGGGATTTTGCCGGTGACCGAGTTGACCCAATTCCGGTCCAATTCGAAAAAATTAAATCAAAAATGCAAAATAAATGGAAAGACGGTAAAACAATGGCCTATTTCCAAGCATATACAAATACTCACGCACCTCTACCTGTTTTAAAAGAGAAGTTTGAAGCTGCACTAAATTGTGAAGGAGTAATGGGTTTAAGCATCGCGACTCGCCCCGATTGTCTACCAGATGACGTCGTAGAATATTTGGCAGAATTAAATGAAAGAACATTTTTATGGGTTGAAATGGGACTGCAAACGGTACATGAAAGAACAGCGAATTTAATCAATCGAGCTCATGATTATGCTACATATGTTGAAGGAGTCGAGAAACTTCGCAAACATAATATACGTGTCTGTACCCACATCATTAACGGTTTACCATTAGAAGATTACGATATGATGATGGAAACGGCACGTGAAGTGGCTAAGTTAGATGTTCAAGGCATCAAAATTCATCTCTTGCATTTACTAAAAGGAACACCGATGGTAAAACAATATGAAAAAGGCATGTTACAATTCCTTGAAAGAGAAGAGTATATCAAACTTGTAGCAGACCAATTAGAAATTCTTCCGCCAAACATGATCATCCATCGCATTACCGGTGATGGACCGATAGAGTTAATGATTGGACCAATGTGGAGCGTGAACAAATGGGAAGTGTTAAACGGAATTGATGCTGAATTAGAACGCAGAAACTCCTGGCAAGGAAAATATTATAAGGCGGAAGTGAACAAATAATGCTAGAACGGGTTTTACCTTACGCAAAAACTTTATTATCATCTGTAATTAATGAAGGTGATATCGCCGTTGATGCAACCGCTGGAAACGGCCACGATACATTATTTTTAGCAAACCTTGTAGGGGAGACTGGTTTTGTCTATGCCTTTGATATCCAACAACAAGCAGTAGATGCAACAATCCAACGATTAAAAGAAAAGGGATTAGAACATAGAGCACGTGTCATTTTAGATGGACACGAACAACTTTCTAAATATGTTCAAGAAGAAGTTGCGGGGGCTGTCTTTAATTTAGGCTACTTACCTGGTGGAAATCATGACATTATCACCAAAGGAGAAACAACTATTTCTGCAATTGAACAATTACTATCACTTTTAAAGATTGGCGGCATGATTGTTTTAGTGATTTACCATGGTCACGAAGGTGGGAAAGAGGAAAGAGATGCGGTGATTGAATTTGTAAAATCTCTTCCTCAAAAATATGTTCACGTTCTTCGCTATGAATTCATTAATCAAAAAAACGACCCTCCGTTTATCATCGCTTTGGAGAAAATAAAAAAACTGCCGGGCTTAAAATAAAGTCCGCAGTTTTTCTTTTTCTACATTTTTGCTTTTTCTTTATTTACTTGTTGTTGATTTTGCGATTGATTACGCTCTACCCAGAAATCTGCATTTTTAATTCCTAATTTAATAGGATCAAATACAGGATCTTTTCCAGCTTTTCTTTGTTCCTCATAATCTTTTAAAGCTATGAAGGAAGGCTTCGCTAATACAATAATCCCTATAACATTTGTCCATACCATTAAACCAAGTCCGATATCCCCTAGTAGCCAAGCTAAATCTGATGTTCTTACTGAACCGTAAAATACGGAAGCAAGCATTACAATTTTTAGAATCCAAGTAATCGTTCCTTCTGTGCGTCCGGAGAATAAATAAGCAACATTCGTTTCTGCAATATAGTAGTAAGCCATTAATGTTGTGAATGCAAAGAAGAATAACGCAAAGGCTACAAAAGCAGAACCGAAATTATCTAATCCAGGGAATGCTCCAGTAACAGCAAGCTGAGTAAATTCTGTATAGCTATGCCCTGGCACATGTTCAACAATTAATTCTCCTTCAGCACTATTCACATTCGTATTGTAAGTGCCCATGAATAAAATCATTAACGCTGTTGCGGAACATACAAGCAACGTATCAATATAAATAGATGCTGCTTGCACTAGACCTTGCTTCACTGGATGGGATACTTCCGCAGCTGCTGCAGCATGTGGACCTGAACCTTGTCCTGCTTCATTGGAGTAAATAGCACGTTTTACCCCCCACGCAATGGCTGCACCAATCATACCACCGAATGTTGCATCTACACTAAATGCGCTTCGAATGATTAATCCGAACACTGCAGGCACTTCTGAAATGTTCATGATAATTACGACAATTGCTACTAAAAGGTATGCAACCGCCATAAATGGCACGATAATTTGGGCTGCGTTTGCAATACGTTTTACCCCACCAATAATGACAAATCCTAATAAAGCAATGACAGTTAATCCTGTCATCCAAGGTGAAATGTTAAATGCAGTGTTCATTGCTTTGGAAATAGCATTTGATTGAACTCCAGGCATCAAGATAGCCATCGCTAAAATGGCTGCAATCGCAAACATTACCCCGAACCAGCGTTTTCCAGTCCCCTTTTCCATATAATACGCCGGTCCACCACGATAAACCCCTTGTTTCTTAGTTTTATAGATTTGCGCTAAAGTTGATTCAACATAAGCTGTTGATGCTCCAATAAATGCAGTAATCCACATCCAAAACACTGCACCCGGACCACCAAATGCAATAGCGCTGGCCGTACCAATAATATTTCCGGTACCGACACGTCCTGAAAGCGCTATCGTTAATGCTTGGAAAGAAGAAACTCCAGCTTCAGATTTCTCCCCAGTAAACATTAAAACAAACATTTCTTTAATTTTTCTAACTTGAGCAAATCGGGTCATAATCGAGAACACAAGTCCTACGATTAAAATCCCATAAATCATGATTGGCCCCCAAAGGATGCCGCTAATCCATTTTAAGAAATTTTCTAACATACACACACCCCTTTAAGTTTATGTATCACGAATATTTTTTATATTACAAAAACTTATGAAAACAATCAATATTTTTAGATATCATTTTTTTAAAAAAATTATTAATTTTATATCAAAAAAGGAATGTCCATATCGAACATTCCTCCAATTTCAATATAATTCAATTAAACTATATATCCTATAGATCGTAGAACATTATTCATAAAATCTCTCATGTATAGAAATACTTCTTCCCTTTCATAATCATGAAAAATATTGTGATAACTATGGGGCCAGTCTTTATATTGAAATTCATTTGTTTTTTGCAATAATAGCCACTTTCTTGCCGTTTCTGAATCCGCCACTTTATCTTGATTAGGGGTAATCAGCAAAATGGGCAATGACAATGTCTTATCCTGAGTCATCAAATTTTTCATTAATTGTTGAATGTCTCGATACCATCGAACGGTAACATTGGAATGATATGGTACGTCATCCTCCATCTCTAGAAAACCATCAGAATTTCGAGTAAATAATCGTTTATCAAACTCCATCGACACTTTTTTGCTTGGTGCTATGTTCATGCTTGCTAGTGCACTTGTAAGTAAATTGGAATGTTTATGCAACTGTAACCATGGAGCAGTTAATACTAGTCCAGCGCATTCCGTCTTCGTTGACCTTAAAAATTGAATTGCAAGGGTTCCGCCCAAGCCATGCCCAATGATAAATACTGGTAAATGATATTGAAGAGCGCTTTTCATGAGCTGTTTAATGAAAAGTAAGTATTCGTCAATTAATTCATCATGAACCCTCGTAAATTTTGAGCCTTCTTCATGCCCTGGTAAATCGCCCATCACGACATGATAACCTTCCGTCATCAATTTTTCTATTAACCATGCATACCAACGGTGGTTTTCAAAAGCGCTATGTATTATTACTATAACAGCTTTCGGTTGCTCTTTAGTTTCCCACTTCCACATAGCGTTCCTCCTAAATCCACTAATACTTCTGTCATTACAAGTTAGTTTTGTTCTATTTTCAAATATTTTCTTATTTGCTAGGATAATATACATAATAATACTTTAGAAATGAGGAGCTTTGCGATGATTTATCCTTATAAAGATAAAGAACCTAATATCGATCCTTCTGTATTTATAGCAGACCATGTAACGATTACTGGAGATGTTACAATTGGCGAAGATACGTCAATTTGGTTTGGAACTGTGATTCGCGGAGATGTTGCACCAACGATTATTGGAAAACGTTGTAGCATCCAAGATTTAAGTTGTTTACATCAAAGTCCCAATAACCCTCTAATCATAGAGGATGAAGTCATCGTTGGTCATCAGGCTACTTTACACAGTTGTATTGTACGTAAACGCGCTTTAATTGGCATGGGATCCATCATATTAGATGGTGCTGAAATCGGTGAAGGAGCACTCGTTGCAGCTGGAAGTTTAGTACCTCCTGGTAAAAAAATCCCTCCAAATTCTGTCGCTATGGGCAATCCTGCTAAAGTCGTCCGTCAAGTAACAGAAGAAGATCGTAAAGATATGGATCGCATTATTCAAGAATATGTTGAAAAAGGGAAATATTATCAGTCATTAAAGAAATAAAATTCAAGTTATTATATTTATACAATATTAAATTTACATTGAAAAATAAAAATGCAGGCGTTCATATTTGCCTGCATTTTTATAAAATAATTATAATCCTGCCTTCTCTCTTAATAATTGGGCCACATCTGTTCTTTCCCATGGCAAATCGATATCCGTGCGACCAAAATGACCATATGCAGCAGTTTGTTTATAAATTGGACGACGCAAATCTAGCATTTTAATGATACCCGCAGGTCGTAAATCAAATAGTTCTTTGATCCACTCAACTAATTTGCTCTCACTTACTTTACCTGTTCCAAAAGTATCAATTGAAATGGATACAGGACGTGCAACACCAATTGCATAAGCTAATTGAACTTCTACTCGATCAGCAAGACCAGATGCTACGATGTTTTTTGCTACATAACGCGCAGCATAGGCAGCAGAACGGTCCACTTTTGTAGGGTCTTTTCCAGAAAATGCTCCTCCACCATGACGAGCATATCCACCATAAGTATCCACAATAATTTTGCGTCCAGTTAGACCCGCATCTCCTTTTGGTCCACCAATTACGAAGCGGCCAGTTGGGTTAATGAAGTATTTAGTATCGTCATCAATCAACTCTATTGGAACAATTTCCTTAATAACTTTTTCCATCATATCTACTTTAATTTGATCAAGAGTAACTCCTTCATCATGCTGAGTAGAAATGACGATTGTATCAATGCGACGAGGTACATTATTTTCATCATATTCTACAGTAACTTGTGTTTTACCATCTGGTCGTAAATACGGAATCTCTTTTGATTTCCGAACTTCTGATAATCTTCTTGCAAGTCGATGAGCTAAACTAATCGGTAGAGGCATCAGTTCTGGAGTTTCATTGCAAGCAAATCCAAACATTAATCCTTGGTCTCCAGCACCAATCGCTTCGATATCCTCATCAGTCATATATCCTTCTCGTGCTTCTAAGGCTTGGTCTACACCTTCTGCAATATCTGGTGATTGTTCACCGATTGCAGTGAGCACCGCCAAGTTTTCTGCATCAAATCCAAATTTCCCACGCGTATATCCAATTTCTGCGACAGTGTCCCGAACAATACTTTGAATATCGACATAAGTTGTCGTAGTAATTTCTCCGGTTACAAGCACTAATCCAGTTGTAACAATTGTTTCACAAGCAACCCTTGCATTTGGATCTTCTTCTAGTATCGCATCCAATATTGCATCGGATATTTGGTCACAAATTTTATCTGGATGACCTTCTGTTACGCTTTCTGATGTAAACAGTCGACGATTTGACATTAAATTTCCTCCTAAATTTACGAGACGAATCTCTGCTATGATACGGTACTCATTATCCATTTTGCCTTAGCAACATTCGCCCGTAAGGAACAGTGCGAAGATGATGAAAGGCTTTAAGAAATTTTTATCTTTTTATAGGTTTTATAGGTTGAATGAGTACGACATTTGTGCTTGAATAAAAAAAGTTCCTATCCACATGCATGAGGAAAGGAACTAAACATTCTACCTTTCACTCTTATCGTTCAAGGGAACCCCTTGCATCAGGTTAGCACCACGCATTATTATAGTAATGCAGGTTGCCGGGTTTCATAGGGCCTTAACCCTCCACCAGCTCTGGATAAGAGTATCCGTTCAACCAACATGTTACGTAATATACTATACAATGTCAAATATTTTTTCCTTTTTCTCAAATTTGACATAACCCGGTATTCTATAATTTACTTATAAGTAGGTACTCTTGTTACAAGCAAAAAATTTTCATAAATAATTTTAAGAATTAGTATAGATTATTTCATCTAATGTGTTATACTAATTTCTGTATTATATAACCAACAATTAATTTTCCTAAAAATAAAAAAAGGATGGTATTTAATCGATGAATTCAGTAGAAATTGCAAATGAGCTGAAGGAATTATTAAAAGGTGGAAATATAAACACTCAATTGTCAGTGCCTCAATTAGTTGAAAAGGCGGTAACTCGTGGAGAAGCCAAATTAACAATTGATGGTGCAATTGTTGCTGAGACAGGTAAATATACAGGCCGTTCTCCAAAAGATAAATTTATTGTCGAAGAAGAAAGCATTAAAGATAAAATTGATTGGGGTAGTGTAAATCAGCCAATCTCTGCTGAAGTGTTTGATAACTTGTATATAAAAGTATTAAATTACTTAAAAGAAAAAGACGAGTTATTTGTATTTAAAGGCTTTGCTGGAGCAGATAAAGAATCTCAATTATCTATTCAAGTAGTAAATGAATATGCTTGGCACAATCTTTTCTGTCATCAATTATTCATCCGTCCAACAAAAGAAGAATTAGCTTCTCATACAGCTGATTTCACAATTATTTCTGCACCTGGTTTCAAAGCGAATCCAGCTGTTGACGGAACAAACTCTGAAGCATTTATTATCGTATCATTCGAAAAGAAAATTATTTTAATCGGTGGTACGGAATATGCTGGTGAAATGAAAAAATCTATTTTCAGTATCATGAACTACTTGTTACCTGAAAAAGGAATTCTTTCAATGCATTGCTCTGCTAACGTTGGAGAAGATGGTGACGTAGCGTTATTCTTTGGTTTATCTGGTACTGGAAAAACAACTCTTTCTGCTGACAGTGATCGTAAATTAATCGGTGATGATGAACATGGTTGGTCTGACAACGGTGTGTTCAACATTGAAGGCGGCTGCTACGCTAAAACAATTAATTTATCAGCTGAGAAAGAGCCAGAAATTTATAATGCCATTCGTTTTGGTACAGTGTTAGAAAACGTTGTAATCGATTCAGAATCACGCATTCCTGATTACGATGATAATAGCTTAACAGAAAATACACGTGCAGCGTATCCAATTCATTACATTGATAATATTGTAATGCCTTCTATTGCTGGTCATCCGAAAACAATTATTTTCTTAACTGCTGATGCTTTTGGAGTGCTTCCTCCAATCAGTAAATTAACGAAGGAACAAGCAATGTACCACTTCTTAAGCGGATTCACTTCTAAATTGGCTGGTACTGAACGCGGCGTTACTTCACCTGAACCAGTATTCTCTACATGCTTCGGTTCTCCTTTCTTACCACTTCCAGCAACAAAATATGCTGAAATGTTAGGTGAGAAAATCGATGAACACA
Source organism: Ureibacillus sp. FSL W8-0352 (assembly GCF_038004345.1). NCBI lineage: Bacteria > Bacillati > Bacillota > Bacilli > Caryophanales > Caryophanaceae > Ureibacillus > Ureibacillus sp. FSL W8-0352. Next base: position 1,302,820 of record NZ_JBBOQT010000001.1, read on the forward strand.
ACGTTCAAGTATTCTTAGTGAACACTGGTTGGACTGGTGGCGAATACGGTGTAGGTAGCCGCATGAAGCTTTCATATACTCGCGCAATGGTACGTGCTGCTATCAGCGGTAAATTAAACGATGTTGAAACAAAACAAGATGGTATTTTCGGATTACACATCCCAACTGCAATTGAAGGGGTTCCAAGCGAAGTGCTAGATCCTCGTGAAGCTTGGAAAGATAAAGAAGCTTACGATCAAAAAGCTCGTTATTTAGCTGATTTATTTAAAGAAAACTTCAAGAAATTTAACAATGTATCAGAAGATATTTTGAAAAAAGGTGGACCATTGGTTTAATACTAACGTTCCATCCATATTAAGATTAAAGAGGGCGCCTAATAAGTTATTTGAGGCGCCTCTCTTTACGACTGATGCTCATGCATTCTTCGCAGATTAATTTCGACAAGGAGTCGCGTCAGATGTGACCAACGCAGGGAAAGAATGATATTCATAAAAAATTTGAGCCTGACCAAAAAGCATTCCACTTTTTGATCAGGCCATTTAATTTTGATGGGATTTTTTATAAATCTTTAATGAAAAACGGTTCTAAGTGTTTCAATAATTAAAGGGAAAAGAGTGAATTGAAATCATCGCTTCTTTCCTTTTTCTTTCATCCAATTGCAAATAGAACGGACCGTTTCTCTATTGATATGAGGTGGAAAATGGTGTGCCAAATTGGCCATATACCACGTTTCAAATTCTTTTCCTGATTCTTTAAGCGCCCTTTCAAGCTTATAGGATTGTTCAATCCTAACATTGGAATCTTCAGTACCGTGGATAATAAGTACCGGTGCATGAATGCGGTCCACTTCATAAATTGGTGAGCGTTCTTCATAAATTTCCGGATATTTTGTTGGAGATCCACCGATAAGTCTCTTTAGCGTACGTCTTAAATCAACCCGTTCTTCGTACAAATCCGCCAAATCAGCTACACCCGACCAAGTGACGATTGACCGAATATCTTTACTCAAAATCCCCATCCATAAAGCCATTAATCCTCCCCTTGAAAAACCAAAAAGGTGTACCGAATCATTATTGGCAATTTCTTTTAATAATTGGATGCTATGCAGTGCATCAAGACGGTCATCGCCCCCAAATTCATCGCGACCTTCTCCACCTCGATTTCCACGATAATATGGTGCAAATACAATAAACCCATTTGAGGCAAATTGCGCAATTCTAGCTGGCCTTACCATTCCTACCGACTGCAATCCACCACGCAAATATAATAACGCTTCATATGAACCATCTCCAATAGGTCTAGCAAGCAATCCTTTCACTCGAAGCCCTTCCGACCAATAAACGATTTCCTCAAGCTCTACATTTGGATTAGGAGAAGGATATTTTCTAATTAATTCAATGCTACCATTCTTTTTCAAGTTGTTTCACTTCCTGCAAAATTTTTTTCATCCCTTCATCCTTCATATAAAAACTTGCATATGGATGATGTAATAATTCCTCCGTTGTTAAAAAAAGTCGCCCAACCGTTTCGTATTGTTGAACAAAAGGTTCGATTCGAGCCACCTTTGCAACAAATACGGCTTTACAAAATGGGATTTTTTCATAAACAGTATAATGAGCAAATAATTTCAAATCCGTAATATGTACGAGCGTTTCTTCATAAACTTCCCGCTTAGCTGCTTGTTCTATTGTTTCTCCCAATTCCACTTTACCTCCAGGAAATTCCACACCCCGTTTTTGATTGATTGTACAAAGCCATTTTCCATCTTTTTGAACGAGTACCAGGACATGCTTCGGCTCAAGTGGAAACGGAGGACCTTCAAAACTTAGTTCAACTTTATTATTGTTTAAATCATAAAAAGTAAACATCCCTTCAACTCCTATACATTTAGTGTAGCGAAGGGATATGTTCTAATCAATTATTGAAATAGGGCAATTGTTCCACAAATTCTTTTATTTTTTCATCTCCAAACTCATGAATTAAAGCATATATTTTTTTCAAACGAGTATCAATTTCATCATTCTCTTCATCAAGATGGTATGGAAGATATGGTAAATGAGCTCTTACTGCATTATCAAATTCTAAAGAGTTTAACTGATTAAATAGCTTTTTAAATATAAACAATTTATCCGGATCCAATTCAATCTTAAACTCACAAGGTTCACCGGTAGGAATATAATTATAAGATTGGTTTAAGACGTTCACATACAGCGTTGTCTTTTCGATAGTAATCACCCTCCTTATATTCATTATGGTGAAATATAATTAGGGCTATTCAAAAAAATAAAAAATCCTCAAAAGTCCTAACATTGAACTCTTGAGGATAGACATTCCGTTATTTACCTAAAAACGCTGATAACATCCATGTATGTTTTTCTAAACTTTGGAAAGTTGCGTTCAACATATCTTCTGTACGATCATCGCCTTGATTTGCCGCCTCTTCCATTGCTTCTTTAATCAGCTTCATAGTGGATTGGAAGTCATCAATAATCGTTTGAACCATTTCCTCTGATGTTTCTGAACCTGAAGCTTCTTGTACTCTCGATAATTCTAAATGCTCTTTTAATGTTGCAACTGGCTTTCCGCCTTTTGTTAGAATACGCTCTGCTACTTCATCTAAATTTGCCGTAATTTCATTGTATAATTCTTCAAACTTTTCATGTAATGTAAAGAAGCTTGGACCTGTTACATACCAATGGTAATTGTGAAGTTTCGTATATAATACTGAGTATGTTGAAACTAATTCATTTAACTGTGCAATTAATTTATCGTTTGTCATCATTTCACCTCATTTTACAGATTTTCCATCCTTTTGTTAAATTATACTATAAATGTTGTTTTCATAATTTTACAATTACATGAAATCTCAGAAAACAGTTCATATATAGTATGATAATTTTTATTGAATTTATCCAAATATTATGTTCACCTTGTATGCAACAATCAGAAGAACAATTATGTTAGTATATAGGTAGAGGTGATGATATTGAATATGTCTGGTATCTTAATATTAGTAGGCGTTATGTATTTCGTCATAATGATTGGTGCAATCGGTTTCTTTATACTTATGAAAAGAAAAGGTCGATTTTAAATAAGTAGAGTAAGGAATGAGAAATTCGAACAATGAAATATCCTTTTATTTGGCTTATTCAATTTTATAGAAAATTTATTTCTCCTCTCACACCACCAACCTGCCGATTTTATCCAACTTGTTCTCAATATGGACTTGAAGCATTTGAAAAGCACGGTGCTATTAAAGGCTTTATACTTACTACAATCCGCATTTTAAAATGTCATCCTTTTCATCCTGGGGGTTTTGATCCCGTACCTGAAAAGTGGCCTTCGAAAAAAAATTAATTTCGAAGGTTTTTCTTATTGTATTTATTCACTTGTTCATGGTATTATTGATTTCGTGAACAATACATAAATCGTAATCATTACTATTTGATAAAAAGGAGAAATACAATGAGAAATTTGATTTTCCTCTCATTACTAGCGATGACGCTGCTTTTAACTGCCTGTACCAATAATGAATCGAATCAAGAAAAAAGTAACGTAATTGATATATATACTACTGTATACCCACTACAATATTTTGCAAAACAAATCGGTGGAGATTATGTGAATGTTTCTTCTATCTATCCTCCTGGAGCAAATGAGCACACTTTTGAACCAACACAAAAGGATATAATCGCTTTAGCAGATGCAGACGTATTTTTCTATATTGGATTAGGTTTAGAAGGTTTTGTGGAAAATGCGAAAAATTCATTGGCAAATGAACGCGTAATATTTGTTCCAGTTGCGGAAAAAATTGATGAACAAAAACTACAAACTTCTGTTGGTCATTCCCACGAGGAACATGAACATGAACACGACCACCACCATGGAGATGTCGATCCACATGTGTGGCTCTCTCCAACGATTTCTAAAGATATAGCATTAACGATAAAAAATGAACTTGTCAACCTTCTTCCAGAACAAGAAAATACGTTCAATACAAACTATGAACGATTAATAAAACGTCTTGAGGAATTAGATCAACAATATAAAGATTTAGCAAGTCAAGCTTCATCCAAAACATTTTTTGTGTCCCATGCAGCCTTTGGTTATATCGCAGGAAATTACGGGTTAACACAAATCCCCGTTGCTGGATTAAATTCACAAAGCGAACCATCCCAGAAGGAGCTTGCGGAAATTGTTGCTCTTGCTAAAAAACATCAAATAAAATATATATTATTCGAACAAAATGTATCATCAAAACTAGCATCTGTCATTCAGGAAGAAATTGGAGCCGAATCGCTAATATTACATAACCTAAGCGTATTAACAGAAGATGATATAAAAAATAATGAAGATTACTTTACATTAATGGAAAAAAATTTAAAAACGTTGGAAAAAGCTTTAAATTATTAATCTTAAAGGAGCGAATTTTGAAAGCTACAGGCTTTCGATTCGCTCTTATTTTTCCTAAAATTAGGAACATGATAAGCAATCTATAGTTAAAAACGTAGAAAAGTTAACCTTTTCCCATTAAAAAAGTAGTACAAATCAGCTTGTACTACTCATGGAGATTAAGGTAACAATTCTTTTAATTTTCGACGCAACAATTTATTGGAAGCATTTCTTGGTAATGCATCAACCACATAGACTTCTTTTGGTACTTTATACTTCGCTAAATGTTGTAAACAATATTCTTTAATTTCATCAGGTGAAACATCTTTTTTCAATACAATGAAAGCAACTGGAACTTGTCCCCATGTTGCATCCTCCACTCCACAAACACCCGCTTCTTTGATTGCAGGATGCCCCATTAACACGTTTTCCACTTCTGCTGGATAAATGTTCTCTCCACCGGAAATGATTAGGTCTGAACGGCGATCAACGACATATAAATATCCTTCGTTATCTACATAACCTATATCACCAGTATGTAACCATCCGTCTTCCGTCGATGGTTTCGCTTCGTAACGTCCAATATATCCTGGCGTCACATGTGGGCCGCGGATACAAATTTCCCCTTCTTGATAAGGACCGTCTGCTCCTAATATTTTAATCTGATTGAAAAATAATGGTTTACCAGCCGAACCGATTTTCCGCAAAGCATCTTCCGCAGGTAATGTCGCTGTTTGAGAGGAAGTTTCCGTCATCCCATAAGTTTGCAATACTTTCAATCCCCGCTGTTCTGCACGAATTAAATAATCTTTCGGAATAGGGCCACCTCCTGCCAATATCAACTTAAATGATGGAGATGCCTTCTGATTTCGTTCCTCAAGGATATGTAAAATTCGCTCAAGCATCACCGCTACCACTGAAACATTTGTCACCCTACCGAAAACAATATCCTCTGCAATTTGTACATGATCAAATTTTCGATAGAGCTTTACTTCGTTGCCGTATAATAGAGAACGAACTAATATCGAAAATCCACTAATATGAAAAAGAGGTACAGCACAAAGCCAAACATCTTTTTCGGATAAACCGATATTCAAAACTGAAGCAACGGCACTTGATTGATGGTTTTCTACCGTTTGACGCACGCCTTTTGGAAAACCTGTCGTGCCGCTCGTATACATAATGGAAATCGTCTGTTGCAGCGGCCATTCACGGCTTATTTCAATTGGCTTACAATCGCTATTTTCGATTTCAGAGAATCGCAAGTAGTTCACATCTTCAGGCAGTAATGACAGATCATTGTCATTGACTAATACCATTGAGACTTGTGCATCATTGATTTGATAAGCCAATTCATTAGTAGTTAGCTTACGGTTTAATAACACCATTTCACATTGTAAATGCATACATCCGTACATAATAAAAATCAAACTTGAATCGTTTTCTCCAAGAACCGCAACACGGCTTCCCTTGTCTATGCCTAATGACTTTAATTGTTCCGCACGTTTTACAGAAATCTTTTTGATTTCTTCAAAAGTCCAGTAATTACCTTCAAAAGATAACCCAATTCGATTTGGCGTTAAATAGGCTCGCTGTAGAATCCAATTAGGGTACATTATAATTCCTCCCTTTCTCCCCTTCATTTTACTAAAAAAATTTCACAAATAAAAATTAACAATCAGACTCATTGGTTATCATGATTTACAAAATCCATCCAAAATGAAAAAGGCTGTCTTGAAAGGAGAAACTTTCAAGACAGCCTATTTTCAAAAACGAATTATCGATATCTAAATCAAGGGAATCTTGGGAATTGACCAAAGTTTGGTTTACGTTTTTCTTTAAACGCATCTCGTCCTTCTTTTGCTTCATCCGTTGTATAGTAAAGAAGCGTCGCGTCTCCAGCGAATTGTTGAAGTCCTGCAAGTCCATCTGTATCTGCATTCATTGCAGCTTTTAAGAAACGAATGGCAGTTGGTGATTTTTCAAGGATTTCTTCACACCATTTTACCGTTTCATCTTCCAATTGTTCTAAAGGTACAACCGTGTTTACTAATCCCATTTCTAACGCTTCTTGTGCATTATACTGACGGCATAAGTACCAGATTTCACGAGCTTTTTTATGTCCAACGATGCGTGCTAAATAGCCAGAACCGTATCCAGCGTCAAAGGAACCAACTTTCGGACCAGTTTGTCCAAATATAGCGTTGTCTGCAGCAATCGTTAAGTCACACACTACGTGTAATACGTGTCCGCCACCGATAGCATATCCAGCAACCATCGCAATAACTGGTTTTGGAATTACGCGAATTAGTCGTTGTAAATCTAGTACGTTTAATCGTGGGATATTGTCATCGCCTACATACCCACCATGACCGCGCACCTTTTGGTCACCACCAGAACAGAATGCTTTATCACCTTCACCTGTTAAAATGATAACACCGATATTTGCATCATCACGAGCACGTGAGAAAGCATCAATTAATTCTTCAACCGTTTTTGGTCGAAATGCGTTGCGTACTTCCGGACGATTAATTGTAATTTTTGCAATCCCATTATAAAATTCATACTTTATATCTTCATAAGTATGTAAAGTTTTCCACTCACGAGTCATATGAGTAACCTCCCCGAATTTTATAAGACTTCCTTAATTATTGTAGCAAATTGTTCCGGATTTTCCACGTGAATTGAATGGCCTACATTAGGAACGTTAATATGTTTCGCATTTTGTAGCTGTTCAAGCATTTGTTCAGCAATTTGGACGAATTTTTGATCTAATTCTCCAGTTATGAGTATAACGGGAAAGGAGAGACGAATTAATTTTCGCCATAATGAAGGTTGGGCACCTGTCCCCATTCCACGCAAACTATTAGCAAGCCCCGTTTCTGATTGGCTTAACCGTTCTTCTCGAATCGCTTGTTGTATTTGTTCAGGTAATGTCTTTTGGGATGCAAAAAGGGGGATGTTTTCCCACTTATCTACAAACCATTGAATTCCCTTCTCTTCAATTTCATCAGCCAATAATTCATCCGCCTGTCTTCTAGCCAGTTGTTCTTCTTCGGTATGTAAACCTGGCGATGAACTTTCTAATATTAATTGTTTAATCCGCTTAGGAAAGCGAACTGCGTATGATAATGCTACTCGCCCTCCCATTGAATAACCTAATAAGTTAAAATAATGTAATCCCAATTGATTAAATATTTCTTCCAAGTCCTTCACTTGTTCAATCATAGAATATCGTGAAGAATCTTTTGGCGCTTCTGTTTTACCATGTCCAATTAAATCAATTGCGACAATTTTTATTGTATTTGGCAAGTATTCAATTACTTTATTCCAGGTGTTAGTTGTTCCAGTAAAACCGTGTAACAAAACAAGAACTTCTTCTGCACCCTCATTCCATATTTCCACATTGACCTGTATTCCACGAATATTTAAAGTAGCCATTCTTTCAACTCCGAATTTATATGTTGCCATAACTTTCGATGTGCCTGAACATTTTCATTTCGGTTTGTTCGAATTTCTATTAATCTTAATGGTTTATCCCCTATATCAAAAATCTTTTCTTTTTCATCAAAATGGTTGATTAGCAAATAGTCCATTCCATACATGTTTGCTACATCTTGAAATTTTAGTGCAGTCGGAGTTCCAAATAAGTCCTCATAGTATTCTTTTACGGTTGCTTGAGACAAGTAGGAAAAAATCCCCCCACCATCATTATTTAATACAAAAATAGTCATATTACACGGTTGATAGCGGGTTAATAGAAACGCGTTAATATCATGTAAGGCTGCCAAATCTCCAATCAATAAATACGTTTTTCTATTTTCTCTCCCTTTCGAAAATCCAAATGCCGTTGAAATGACTCCATCAATACCGTTTGCCCCTCGATTAGCAAAGATTTGAATATCCTTTGAAGTAGGCAACAAAAAAGTATCAATATCTCGTATTGGCATGCTACTGCTCACAAATAAATCACTTTTTTCTGGCAATTGTTCTAACAAATAGCGAACGAATGCCCCTTCATCTTTTTCATGTTGAGTATATGCAAGTATATGTTTTTTAGCTATATCATCAGCTGTTTTCCAAAGAGTAAAATATGATTCATTAATCGTTGACTGGATAATCATTTCCTCTAACCATGATTCGATGGTTGCATGGATAAAATGTGTTGAAACGGAAGTTGAATCCCGAAACATCGGATCCTCATCGATTACTATATAGTTTTTTGGCTTTGATTCCATTAAAAAAATCGTTAAAAATTTTGAAACTGGTTGTGCACCAAAACGGATGACTGTATCGCAAACTGCCAATTTTTTAAACTCATCGCTTTTTAAGAGCGCATCATATGTAGCAATGACATACTGTTTACAATCTTCTGGGATATTCGCTCTCATATTTGATAAACTTTCAACTAAAACAGGCCATTGTACTTTTCGAATAAATGACCATAAATATTCTAACTTTGTACCAAGTGCAAGTTCACCGATTACGATTATTCCTCTTCGTGTTTCTTTGATAATCGATGATAGCGCCTTCATCGCTTCATAGTGTGGGGTAATCGTGCCATTGAAACTTGCCAAAAATGATCTTTTTGGTAATTCATTTTGAAAATCAATCAACAATGGCTCACGAAACGGAATATTAATATGTACCGGACCTAATGGATGAGTCTTAGCAATATTGACAGCTCGTACAATATGACGTTCAACAAATGGCAGAGTTTGACTGTTATCATCAGGTATTGGAAATTCAGCAAACCATTTGACATGATTTCCATATAAATCAATTTGATTGATTGCTTGTGGAGCCCCTACTTCACGCAATTCATGGGGACGATCAGCTGTAATGACAACGAGCGGAACTCGTGCATATTTTGCTTCCACTATAGCAGGATAGTAGTTTGCAGCAGCAGTACCTGATGTACACAGTAATACTACTGGTTTCCCTTTTGACTTTGCCAATCCTAACGCAAAAAACGCCGCAGATCGTTCATCCACTTGTCGATACAGATTCAATTCTTTTGTTGATGCAAATGCATAGGCTAACGGAGTTGAACGTGATCCAGGGCTAATGACTACATCTTCCACACCATTTTGGACAAGAGACGCTACAATTTGATACACATAATCCGTCAAAATTTTACGTTCACTCATTAAATTGTCCTCCTAGAGCCCGCAACATCGGACGAAACTTTACTAACGTTTCTTCATATTCTGTCATTGGATTTGAATCTGCGACAATTCCACCGCCAGCATATAAGTATGCTTTCTTATCAATTAATGCTGCAGATCGTATAGCAACGGCAAATTCTCCATTTCCATCAGCATCAATCCAACCGATTGGTCCTGCATATAATCCCCTGTTCATTTTTTCGAACTCACGAATAATCTCCATCGCTTTATTTCTAGGAACTCCACCTAACGCGGGAGTAGGATGCAAATGTTCTACTAATTGCAATATTGTTGCATGATTGAATAATTTTCCTTCAACAGGCGTATATAAATGTTGGATATCACGAATTTTTAATAATTTAGGACGCTTTGGCAGTTTATACTCTTCACAATGTTTGCTAAAAATATTTTCAATCATATCGACAACATATTGATGTTCTTTTAAGTTTTTGGAATCACTTAATAGTTGTTCCCCTAGTAATTTATCTTCTTCTGCTGTCTTTCCCCGTTTGATAGAACCAGCAACACAAGCAGAATAAGCATACTGATTTTTCACCTTTACTAAACGCTCAGGGGTAGCACCAAAAAATAGTAAGTTTTTCCGCTCAAGACCAAATAAATAACTTTCCGGCTGTTCATTCATAATTTGATAAATGATTTGAGGCGAAGTTAACGCATCTTTAAAATCCAATTCTAAAGAACGGGCGATTACTACTTTATCTGCTTCGTTTTTTTGAATTAAATGGGTAACATTTTCAACTGCATGGAAATAGTAATCTTTATTTCGCTCATGAATCGAGTGTATTTTCGGTTTTTCATATGTTTTCAATTCTTTCACTTGAGCTGCATGAATTAATTGGTCCCGTTCTTCCCTTAATTTTTCAAAATGTATCGAAGAATCTTGTTGTTCTGTAATCAAATGAATGCTGACATAAGTTTTCTCATGTTGTTTTATTAATTGAAAAGTAGCTACAGTAAAATAACTTTGAGGAAAATCATTCCACTCACCATTTTCTTTATTTTCCGGATCAAAGGTAAAACCTCCGAATAAAATAGGTTGAGGTTCCTGCTCTTCCATTACAATATTTTTCGTTAATTCTTTCCATTGATGCTCAATATCATAAAAACGTTGACCATTTTTATTATTTTCCAATACGATTGCTTGTCCAAGTCCAACAATCGTTAATGTTTTTTCCCGATTTTGCCAAAAAAACCTTTCCCCTCGATATTGCTGTTCTCCTGCTGCATAAAAAGCTAAAGGGGACAATTGATTCACTTCAATCGTTTCAATATAAAAGGACAATTTATTTGATGCCACTTCAACTTCAGTGGTTTTAGACCACTTTTGCTGCATGAAAAAAACCTCCGTAAAAAAGCAATGTAATTTGCCATAAAAATAGCAGAATCTTATTTCTGCTTTCCTAAAATAATTATTCTGATTGCCTTTCCGAACAATGCAATATCTATTTTATCATATCATTTTTTTAGGTTTAATAATAATACTTTCAACTATTCTTTCTGTGAAATTATTTATAAAGTTTTTATCCTAAAATCTCCAATTTTAGGAGTATATAGTTTTTATTTCCCTAACTCTATATTAAGTCGTTGCATTTAATTTTCTTATATAATTCATAAATCCCTCTTCTGAAAATAATTTCACCTCATCATCTGTAAACTCTTGACGCAACCTTTCAATGATATTTGGAAATTCAGAAGCATTTGATAAATTGCTTACTGACAATGGGTCCATCCCGTCAAAATCAGAACCAAAACCGATATGTTCCACTCCTACTAAATTAGCTAAATATTTTATGTGCTCAACCAATTTTTCGATTGTCGTCGTTTTCTTCTCCTTTTCTATAAATGGGGGATAAAAAACAACATGGATACGTCCACCTTTTTCTACAAGCATTTTCACTTGTTCATCCGTTAAATTTCTTGGATGATCACAGAGAGTGCGTGAATTACAATGGCTAGCAATCACTTTTTTTGCAAGCGGTAATAATTCATAAAATCCTCTTTCATTTAAATGCGCAACATCTATGATAATATCTCGTTCATTTAACAATTCAATTACCTTTTTTCCAAAAGGTTTTATACCCTTTGTAGAATCTTCTAACGTGCCATAGCCAACTTTATTTTCATAATTCCAAGTTAATCCGACTATTTTAACGCCTGCATCCAAAATAATCTTTAATTTTTCAAGATCATCATCTATAGCATCACAGCCTTCCAAACTTAATACGGCTCCTATTTGCCCTTCTTCGAGCTCATCAATTTGCTTCCAATCTTTAATATGAACCATTTCCGGCTCTTTCAATACATATTTATTGAAGGCTTCAATCTGACGTAATGCTTCTTGAAATTTCTGCTCTTGAGGAATATCTGGATGGATAAATATTGCAAATACTTGAATTTTTACATTCCCTGCCTTTAATCTTTCAAAGTTAGAATTTATTCTAGAATCATTGCGAAAATTGGCATCTTCAAATCGTGCTAATTTTTCTAATACATCGCAATGTAGGTCCACTACTTTCATCTATTCTCCACTCCCCATACTCTTTTGTTTTTATAGTATTTATCACTAGCGTCGCATAGTACTCTAGTGGCGTTGTCAGCTTTCTTCGCTTTTGAAAATGTGTTTTCTCATGAATTTGAGCCACTAAATCAAGAAAAATCGATTGAAAAAAACCGTTGGAATGGCATTGATTCGTCTTCCTAATTGGGAAAAGCTAATCGATGGAAGACCTGTTGCACGTTGTAATTCTTCAGAAAAAACAGCGTCACTTAAAGCTCGCAAACTCTCGGTTTCATGTAATTGAGCGTACAACAGTCATTTCAGAAATGAAGCCATATAAAGCTTCTTTGTATAGTAATCTAATTGATAGGCTTTCACCATATCGTCAAATAAGTTGAAATGAATTGGTGAAAACCATTGTTCAAATGATGTTTTTCATGTAAACTTATCCATGCTTTTGTCCTTTGTATTGGATTTGGATGGTTTACTACCACCAAACCATTATAAAGGATTTTTTTTTAGAAAAATATAGTTACAGAAAATTCAGATTTATTATGTCTATTGGTATTTTTTATGCGACACTAGTGAAAATCAATTTATCCTAAATTCTATAAGAAAGGTGATTATTTTGAATTCTATTCAAGAAAAACGAAAAGTATTTAGTAGTGTTATAGAATCTCATCGCAATTGCCTAGTTATTATTAGCAATGAAGAAAAACAGATTTACAATATTGTAAGCACATCGGGACTTTCTTGGAAAGAAAAATCAGATAAGTGGGGAAAAATATTCGTGGGAACTAATCGTTTGCGAATAGATTTAGATTATCCTGTCAGTTTATTTAATGAAGAAGAGCTGAAAAAATTTACTCAACTTCCTTTAAAAAAGGAGCTTTCGAATAAGAATAGTTATTCACATATCAATCCAACTGTTGGGGATACAAAGCATGATGTAGTCCGTATTATTCTTTATAAGACAAGCTACTGCAGTATGATTTTACATCACCATCGTTTCGTGCAATGCTTCAAAAAATTATTAATGCAAATGTGCTGTGACTATGTAATGTGCTTTTCTTGCAATCGCAAGCTGAAGCACATTTTTTTCAATAAATTTATAGTTGTAATTGTTTCAGTTTTTCTAATCTTTGCAACTGGTTTTTTCCTTTCTATATTTTCCAAAGTAATGATTTGTAAGTTTTAAAACTTGATCAGCAAAGTAATCAAGAAAAAATACTGACACCAAATTCTGCACTATTTTTAAATATAGTACAACTATACCCTCACCCAACACTTGTTTTAGCTCACTCTAAAACTGTCATGAAGAATCGCCTAAAAGCGAATACAAGAAAGAACCTTTCTTTAGAACGGGCAGAGAAAAAAGCAATTGCTTTATTAGAAGCTGCTCAAAATAGTGATCCAGCGATTAAATCTACCGATGTGCGATGTGAATAAGTCCGTGATTACGCAAATCGAATAGCAGAATTAAAGGATAAAAAAGAAGCACTTGTCCAACAAATGATTACTTTATCAAAAGATCGAAAAGAGTATATTGTTTTACGTTCCATCCCTGGTATCGGTGATTCTACTGCTTGTAGATTAATTGGGGAAATGGGTGATATTCGTCGCTTTCAAAATGCTAAACAATTGAATGCTTATGCGGGAATTGATATTATGCGCTATCAATCGGGGAATACACAGTATCATGATTGTATTAATAAAAGAGGTAACAAACACTTGCGAAAGCTTTTATATTTTATGGTGTGTGCCATGATTATGAAGAAGAAAGATAAACCGAATCATTTTGTAGATTACTATTATAAATTAAAAACACAACCTCAGAGAAAGCCTCATAAGGTTGCGATTATCGCCTGTATCAATAAATTTTTAAAAGTGACGTTCCAGTTACTGACACATGGCATTTTATACGATTATGAAACTGCCTTAAGTTAAATAATCGATTAACTACATTATACCATAAAGGACCTTGCGAAAAAAATAAAAATCGTTAGGTCTTTTTGTTTTGGCATGCCAAAATTTAGTTGTAATTGTGAGGGGGTACCCCCTCACAACTACAACTAAAATAAAAACATATACAAATTAATAAAATATACTTGACTGATCGTAAGAATGAGACAGTGACAAAATGTAATCGACCAAAACCACATTTCCCAAAGGAGTTGCGTCACATGTCTCACCATCATTCCATACGAAACCTACTCAATATATTAGACAAAAATATCACATTTGATGAAAACTTTTGTTCTACCGAAACGATCAAAAAAGTAAAAGCGAAAGTCTTTCATGGGACGTTAACGTATCAACCAAAAGCTTGTTATGCTTGTGGACATGTCTTTGATGATCAAATCATTAAACACGGTTTTAAAACGTCTCTCATTAAAATGCCTAGCATTTCAGGTTTTCATACCTACTTAAAATTGCGTAAACAGCGTTATTTCTGTAAACATTGTCATTCCACGTTTACTTTAAAAACGAGCGTCGTGGCTAAAAACTGTTGTATTTCCAACAATACCAAAGTATCGATTGCTTTAAACGCCAAAGATAAAATATCCGAAAAAGATATTGCGATGAAACATCATGTTTCTCATGCCACTGTCAGTCGTGTCATTGACAGCTTTTATAGCTACTATCAACCAAATGTTCACTACCTTCCAAAGCATTTGTGTTTTGATGAGTTTAAATCAGTGAAATCCGCAGCTGGAGCGATGTCCTTTATTTTCTGCGACTCTGAAACGGGGGAGATTGTGGATATCGTGGAGGACCGGAGATTACCTGTCCTCAAAGAGTATTTCTTACGGTATTCCAAGAAGGCGAGAGATGCGGTAAAAACGATTGTCATCGATATGTACAGCCCTTATATTTCCTTAATCCAAGAAGTTTTCCCTAAAGCGGAAATCGTACTCGACAAATTCCATATCCTCCAACTATTTAGCAGAGCTTTAAACAAAACGCGCATCAACGTCATGAATCGGGATAAAAAGAATTACAATAAATTGAAAAAATACTGGAAGCTCCTTCTGAAAGATCAAACAAAACTTGATTATAAGAACTATAAATATCATCGTTGCTTTAAAAAGCATATGTGTGAGGTGGAGATTCTCCACTATCTCATTGATTTAGATTCTGAATTAAAAGCGTCCTATAAGTTATATCAATACGTACAATATTGCATAAAATCAAAGACTTTGAGCTCTTGAAGAAAACCCAGCTATATGAAAACCGCCATCAAGACAATCAACAAATACATCAATTACGTCGAGAATACGCTAAAGTACGATTATAATAACGGCATTTTAGAGGGGATTCATAACAAAATCAAAGTGATTAAACGTAAGCCCGAAATATGTGAGATAAATAAAAAAATGCGCACCCTCTGGTACGCACGACGAATAGCCCTTCAATCCAATATTTTTTCGGATTAAGGGCTATTTTGCCATTGCACATGATTCACAAATTGTTTTCGACCATGGCAAATAGCGATCTAATATTTCTGGCTGTTGATGGATTGGTAAACTTGGGAGTTCCGACAATACTTTCACTAAGTATTGATAAAAATCAATTCCATTAGCTTTTGCCGTTTCAGCCAAGCTTAAACAGATGGCGTTTGCATCGGCTCCCGATTCACTCACGGAAAACAGCCAGTTTTTTCGTCCAATGACATTCGGCCGAATCGCATTTTCAGCTGGGTTGTTGTCCATTTCAATGCGTCCATCATACAGAAAAGCTTTTAAACCTTCGGCGTGCTTCAATGTATATTCCGCAGCTTTGGCAAGGGCATTCTTCCCATAGAAAGGAGATTCGTCAATCCATTTGAAAAATGCCTCAACGATAGGTTTGGACTCTTTTTGTCTAGCTTTTCTCCGTTCGCTCGGCCGAAGTTTCTTAAATTTCCGTTCTAGGCGGTAAAGTCGATCACAATAATCGACACCAATCCGTCCATTTTTACTTTCGGCTTTTAACCAGTATCGACGAACATGAGCCCAGCAGTTGGCAAAATGAATATTTGGCACATCATGGTATGCAGAATATCCATCGCAGATAATCGTCCCTTTAAAGCCTTTCATAAAGTCAGTCAAAATTTCCCGACTTCGGGATAAAGCACTATGGAACAGAACAATTGCTGGACCTTGAGATCCTACGCTACGGAACACCCAGTTGTAAGCTTTAGATTGAGCTGGCTTTCCATCTGAGCGGTTCAATACTTGGGCATAGGTTTCATCGACATGAAGAATTGATTTTTTCATGAGGGTTTCTTTCATTCGATTATATAATGGAAGAAGCCAATCTTCTGCCGTGCGAATCACCCAGTTGGATAGGTTCTTATCATTGGTTAGTAAACCATAACGATGCCATTCCTTTACCTGCCTATATAAGGGTAAATAAAGAATAAATTTATCATAGATGAGTTTTGCTAAGACCGTTGGTCCTGCGATACTTCGCAGAATGGCAGGTTGCGGTGCTTTTCCACGTTTGATTTGTGAGTCTTTATTCGAATCTTTTTTACAAGACCTGCACTCATAAGCGTGTTCAATATGCTGAACACGCTTCATAGTAGCTGGTATGAATTTTGCTTCTTCTCGTACAATCGTGCTGCCAATCTCTGTCATAGGTGATTGACAACACTCGCATTGTAAGTTTTCTGGATGATGATGAATTTCTTCAATTTCTAAACCATCCATAAAAGAATCATTTCGTTTTTTCTTGTTATGTCGTTTACGAACAACTGTGTATGTCACAGTGTCCGTGCTTTTTTCTCCTGTGTGCTCAGGTTCATTAAAAAAAGAGTCGTCATCAAACAAAGAATACTGTCCGTCTGGAGCTTGATACTTTGATTTTTCAGATTTTGAGCCATAAAGCCGTTTAGTTAAATAACGAACTTGTTGTGACAATAATTCAATTTGTTTCAACAATTCATCATTTTTTTGATTGGCATGAGCTAGTTGCTCTTCTAATGACTGAATTAACTTTTCGTATGAATCATTGTTCACAACATCCACCACTTTTCCGTACTGATTCTATATAGAGTTGATTATATCATGAATCGGTATTTAGAAGACACCTTTTTTCGATTTTTGGATGGCTTTAGGTTGTTGAATCGAGAGCCCTTCGAGTAACCATCGAAGCTCCTGTTGAGTCAAATTTCGAACCTCATTTTCATTTCTGGGCCATTGGAGTTTGCCGTTATCGATTCGTTTGTATAACATGGCGAAGCCATCTCCATCAAAATACAAACATTTATAGCGGTCTTTCTTCCGTCCACAAAATAAGAAAATGGCGTTGCTATATGGATCCAGTTCGAAAGAATCCTGAATTAAGGTGGCAAGACCATCAATTCCTTTTCTCATATCCGTACGACCACAAATGATATAGATATTTTTACACTTAGTAAAATCATGAATCACTGCTATTCAACTCCTTGATGACCGTTTGAATGATGTGAGGTTTTACACCGGGGTAAAAGGAGATTTTAAAATTTGTTGCTTGAATAACGCATACAGGTTTGAGAGGACCACGACTCGTTGAGGGTGAAGTTGAATCAGAATCGGATTCCAAATTGACAGGGACGATATTTAATTTTTCAACTGCCAAACAAAAACACCTCCTCTGTAATCGATAACTCTATCTTACAGGGAGGTACGATCGATTGATATGCGTCGTTTGAATTCGGGCTTACGATTAAACGCATTTCTTTCGGTTATCGATCCTTCTATCACTTTAGAAACCGAATATTCATTACCCAAAACTTAGCGAAAATAAAAACAGCTTAGGGGAACCTCGAATTTCCCCTAAGCCATCCGATTACATATTACCAAATAATGTCACTAAAATTTATTCACCAACACCATTTGACAAAAAGCCGGTTTTTTTATGACCCCTACGGGATTCGAACCCGTGTTACCGCCGTGAAAGGGCGGTGTCTTAACCACTTGACCAAGGGGCCACAGCTATGTATGGCGGAGAAGGAGGGATTTGAACCCTCGCGCCGGGTTACCCCGACCTACACCCTTAGCAGGGGCGCCTCTTCAGCCTCTTGAGTACTTCTCCTTATGGCTCCGAAGGTAGGATTCGAACCTACGACCAATCGGTTAACAGCCGATTGCTCTACCACTGAGCTACTTCGGAATATATGGTGGGCCTAAATGGACTTGAACCATCGACCTCACGCTTATCAGGCGTGCGCTCTAACCAGCTGAGCTATAGGCCCATTGGAGCGGGTGATGGGAATCGAACCCACGACATCAGCTTGGAAGGCTGAGGTTTTACCATTAAACTACACCCGCATCAAGTGGGTCGGGACGGAATCGAACCGCCGACACTTTGATCTTCAGTCAAATGCTCTACCAACTGAGCTACCGACCCGTATTTATGGCGGTCCCGACGGGACTCGAACCCGCGATCTCCTGCGTGACAGGCAGGCATGTTAACCGCTACACCACGGGACCACTTTGGTTGCGGGGGCAGGATTTGAACCTGCGACCTCCGGGTTATGAGCCCGACGAGCTACCAGACTGCTCTACCCCGCGATAATAATTATTTTATATTATGGTGGAGGAAGAGGGATTCGAACCCCCGCGCGGTTTGACCCGCCTGTCGGTTTTCAAGACCGATCCCTTCAGCCAGACTTGGGTATTCCTCCATTTGTTTATTATCTATCTTTTCAACCTTTGGTGGACCTTGCAGGACTCGAACCTGCGACCGGACGGTTATGAGCCGTCTGCTCTAACCAACTGAGCTAAAGGTCCTTAAGATGGCGGTGGAGGGGATCGAACCCCCGACCTCACGGGTATGAACCGTACGCTCTAGCCAGCTGAGCTACACCGCCGTCAATTGTTATTCATTTATAATTTGGTGGAGCATAGCGGGATCGAACCGCTGACCTCCTGCGTGCAAGGCAGGCGCTCTCCCAGCTGAGCTAATGCCCCGTAGTTCCTGCTGGTCGGGAAGACAGGATTCGAACCTGCGACCCCTTGGTCCCAAACCAAGTGCTCTACCAAGCTGAGCTACTTCCCGGTTCACTTTTTTTGGCGCGCCAGGCAGGAGTCGAACCCACAACCTTCTGATCCGTAGTCAGACGCTCTATCCAATTGAGCTACTGGCGCTAACTTCTATTTTACATGGTGCCGAGGACCGGAGTCGAACCGGTACGGTAGTCACCTACCGCAGGATTTTAAGTCCTGTGCGTCTGCCAATTCCGCCACCCCGGCATTATTGGAGCGGAAGACGGGGTTCGAACCCGCGACCCCCACCTTGGCAAGGTGGTGTTCTACCACTGAACTACTTCCGCAATTTTTCTAAATGGTGCGGGTGAAGGGAGTCGAACCCCCACGCCGTAAGGCGCTAGATCCTAAGTCTAGTGCGTCTGCCAATTCCGCCACACCCGCAAATGTTTATTGATGAGCCATGAAGGACTCGAACCTTCGACCCTCTGATTAAAAGTCAGATGCTCTACCACTGAGCTAATGGCTCATGATGGTGCCGGCGAAAGGAATCGAACCCTCAACCTACTGATTACAAGTCAGTTGCTCTGCCAATTGAGCTACGCCGGCATATATCATGGTGGAGGATGACGGGATCGAACCGCCGACCCCCTGCTTGTAAGGCAGGTGCTCTCCCAGCTGAGCTAATCCTCCATATCAAGCCTAGCAACGTCCTACTCTCACAAGGGGAAGCCCCTTACTACCATCGGCGCTAAAGAGCTTAACTTCCGTGTTCGGTATGGGAACGGGTGTATCCTCTTTGCCATCGTCACTAGACTTATTAAGGACAAGAATTATTTTATCATATTCAATCTCTTTTTCAAGAGTTTTTTTTATTTTTTTTATTATTTTTATGACCCCTACGGGATTCGAACCCGTGTTACCGCCGTGAAAGGGCGGTGTCTTAACCACTTGACCAAGGGGCCACGGCTATGTATGGCGGAGAAGGAGGGATTTGAACCCTCGCGCCGGGTTACCCCGACCTACACCCTTAGCAGGGGCGCCTCTTCAGCCTCTTGAGTACTTCTCCTTATGGCTCCGAAGGTAGGATTCGAACCTACGACCAATCGGTTAACAGCCGATTGCTCTACCACTGAGCTACTTCGGAATATATGGTGGGCCTAAATGGACTTGAACCATCGACCTCACGCTTATCAGGCGTGCGCTCTAACCAGCTGAGCTATAGGCCCATTGGAGCGGGTGATGGGAATCGAACCCACGACATCAGCTTGGAAGGCTGAGGTTTTACCATTAAACTACACCCGCATCAAGTGGGTCGGGACGGAATCGAACCGCCGACACTTTGATCTTCAGTCAAATGCTCTACCAACTGAGCTACCGACCCGTATTTATGGCGGTCCCGACGGGACTCGAACCCGCGATCTCCTGCGTGACAGGCAGGCATGTTAACCGCTACACCACGGGACCACTTTGGTTGCGGGGGCAGGATTTGAACCTGCGACCTCCGGGTTATGAGCCCGACGAGCTACCAGACTGCTCTACCCCGCGATAATAATTATTTTATATTATGGTGGAGGAAGAGGGATTCGAACCCCCGCGCGGTTTGACCCGCCTGTCGGTTTTCAAGACCGATCCCTTCAGCCAGACTTGGGTATTCCTCCATTTGTTTCTTATCTATCTTTTCAACCTTTGGTGGACCTTGCAGGACTCGAACCTGCGACCGGACGGTTATGAGCCGTCTGCTCTAACCAACTGAGCTAAAGGTCCTTAAGATGGCGGTGGAGGGGATCGAACCCCCGACCTCACGGGTATGAACCGTACGCTCTAGCCAGCTGAGCTACACCGCCGTCAATTGTTATTCATTTATAATTTGGTGGAGCATAGCGGGATCGAACCGCTGACCTCCTGCGTGCAAGGCAGGCGCTCTCCCAGCTGAGCTAATGCCCCGTAGTTCCTGCTGGTCGGGAAGACAGGATTCGAACCTGCGACCCCTTGGTCCCAAACCAAGTGCTCTACCAAGCTGAGCTACTTCCCGGTTCACTTTTTTTGGCGCGCCAGGCAGGAGTCGAACCCACAACCTTCTGATCCGTAGTCAGACGCTCTATCCAATTGAGCTACTGGCGCTAACTTCTATTTTACATGGTGCCGAGGACCGGAGTCGAACCGGTACGGTAGTCACCTACCGCAGGATTTTAAGTCCTGTGCGTCTGCCAATTCCGCCACCCCGGCATTATTGGAGCGGAAGACGGGGTTCGAACCCGCGACCCCCACCTTGGCAAGGTGGTGTTCTACCACTGAACTACTTCCGCAAAATTAAGTGGAATACTTAATCTTTAATTATTTTATCATTGTTAATATATTAAAGTGAACGGGATGAGCCATGAAGGACTCGAACCTTCGACCCTCTGATTAAAAGTCAGATGCTCTACCACTGAGCTAATGGCTCATGATGGTGCCGGCGAAAGGAATCGAACCCTCAACCTACTGATTACAAGTCAGTTGCTCTGCCAATTGAGCTACACCGGCATATATTTTTAGCGATGGAGGACAATAGAATGAACTGGTGATTTCCTAATTTAATGGGATATCTTCTCTCTAATCCTCCGAATTAAATTATTCTTTCAAAACTGGATAACGACATTGAAATGATTGGTTAAGTCCTCGATCGATTAGTATCCGTCAGCTCCACACGTCACCGTGCTTCCACCTCGGACCTATCTACCTCATCGTCTTTGAGGGATCTTACTTGCTTATGCAATGGGAAATCTCATCTTGAGGGGGGCTTCATGCTTAGATGCTTTCAGCACTTATCCCGTCCACACATAGCTACCCAGCGGTGCCTTTGGCAAGACAACTGGTACACCAGCGGTGTGTCCATCCCGGTCCTCTCGTACTAAGGACAGCTCCTCTCAAATTTCCTACGCCCACGACGGATAGGGACCGAACTGTCTCACGACGTTCTGAACCCAGCTCGCGTACCGCTTTAATGGGCGAACAGCCCAACCCTTGGGACCGACTACAGCCCCAGGATGCGATGAGCCGACATCGAGGTGCCAAACCTCCCCGTCGATGTGGACTCTTGGGGGAGATAAGCCTGTTATCCCCGGGGTAGCTTTTATCCGTTGAGCGATGGCCCTTCCATGCGGAACCACCGGATCACTAAGCCCGTCTTTCGACCCTGCTCGACTTGTAGGTCTCGCAGTCAAGCTCCCTTATGCCTTTACACTCTGCGAATGATTTCCAACCATTCTGAGGGAACCTTTGGGCGCCTCCGTTACCTTTTAGGAGGCGACCGCCCCAGTCAAACTGTCCACCTGACACTGTCTCCCAAGCCGATCAGGCTTGCGGGTTAGAATTTCAGTACAACCAGGGTAGTATCCCAAGGGCGCCTCCAGGGAAGCTGGCGCTCCCCCTTCTACGGCTCCTACCTATCCTGTACAAGTTGCACCGAAATTCAATATCAGGTTACAGTAAAGCTCCACGGGGTCTTTCCGTCCTGTCGCGGGTAACCTGCATCTTCACAGGTACTATAATTTCACCGAGTCTCTCGTTGAGACAGTGCCCAGATCGTTACGCCTTTCGTGCGGGTCGGAACTTACCCGACAAGGAATTTCGCTACCTTAGGACCGTTATAGTTACGGCCGCCGTTTACTGGGGCTTCAATTCGGAGCTTCGCTTGCGCTAACTCCTCCTCTTAACCTTCCAGCACCGGGCAGGCGTCAGCCCCTATACTTCACCTTACGGTTTTGCAGAGACCTGTGTTTTTGCTAAACAGTCGCCTGGGCCTATTCACTGCGGCTCATCAGGGCTTGCACCCCAATGAGCACCCCTTCTCCCGAAGTTACGGGGTCATTTTGCCGAGTTCCTTAACGAGAGTTCTCTCGCTCACCTTAGGATTCTCTCCTCGACTACCTGTGTCGGTTTGCGGTACGGGCACCTCCCGCCTCGCTAGAGGCTTTTCTTGGCAGTGTGAAATCAGGAACTTCGCGCGTAACGCGCTCCCCATCACAGCTCGGCGTATTAGGAAGCGGATTTGCCTACTTCCACGCCTTGCTGCTTGGACACGCTCGACCAACGGCGTGCATTCCCTATCCTCCTGCGTCCCCCCATCACTCAAACGGCGGGGAGGTGGTACAGGAATATCAACCTGTTGTCCATCGTCTACGCCTTTCGGCCTCGACTTAGGTCCCGACTAACCCTGAGCGGACGAGCCTTCCTCAGGAAACCTTAGTCATTCGGTGGATGGGATTCTCACCCATCTTTCGCTACTCATACCGGCATTCTCACTTCTAAGCGCTCCACCAGTCCTTCCGGTCTGACTTCGACGCACTTAGAACGCTCTCCTACCACTCGTGCAACGCACGAATCCACAGCTTCGGTGAATCGTTTAGCCCCGATACATTTTCGGCGCAGCGTCACTCGACCAGTGAGCTATTACGCACTCTTTAAATGATGGCTGCTTCTAAGCCAACATCCTGGTTGTCTAAGCAACGCCACATCCTTTTCCACTTAACGATTACTTTGGGACCTTAGCTGGTGGTCTGGGCTGTTTCCCTTTTGACCACGGATCTTATCACTCGTAGTCTGACTCCCGTGTATAAATAGCTGGCATTCGGAGTTTGTCTGAATTCGGTAACCCGAGGTGGGCCCCTAGTCCAAACAGTGCTCTACCTCCAGTATTCTTCACACGAGGCTAGCCCTAAAGCTATTTCGGAGAGAACCAGCTATCTCCAAGTTCGATTGGAATTTCTCCGCTACCCACACCTCATCCCCGCACTTTTCAACGTGCGTGGGTTCGGGCCTCCAGTGAGTGTTACCTCACCTTCACCCTGGACATGGGTAGATCACCTGGTTTCGGGTCTACGACCACGTACTCAAAACGCCCTATTCAGACTCGCTTTCGCTGCGGCTCCGCATTTTCTGCTTAACCTTGCACGTAATCGTAACTCGCCGGTTCATTCTACAAAAGGCACGCCATCACCCGTTAACGGGCTCTGACTACTTGTAGGCACACGGTTTCAGGTTCTCTTTCACTCCCCTCCCGGGGTGCTTTTCACCTTTCCCTCACGGTACTGGTTCACTATCGGTCACTAGGGAGTATTTAGCCTTGGGAGATGGTCCTCCCGGATTCCGACGGAATTTCACGTGTTCCGCCGTACTCAGGATCCACTCAGGAGAGGATGGATTTTCGACTACAGGGCTTTTACCTTCTCTGGCCGTCCTTTCCAGAACGGTTCATCTAATCCATCCTTTTGTAACTCCGTATAGAGTGTCCTACAACCCCAAGAGGCAAGCCTCTTGGTTTGGGCTGTTCCCGTTTCGCTCGCCGCTACTCAGGGAATCGATTTTTCTTTCTTCTCCTCCAGGTACTTAGATGTTTCAGTTCCCTGGGTGTGCCTTCTTAACGCTATGGATTCACGTTAAGATACTGTTCCATTACGAACAGTGGGTTCCCCCATTCGGAAATCTCCGGATCAAAGCTTACTTACAGCTCCCCGAAGCATATCGGTGTTAGTCCCGTCCTTCATCGGCTCCTAGTGCCAAGGCATCCACCGTGCGCCCTTAACAACTTAACCTTTACGGTTTTCGATACGCTGCGCAATACTTCGTCAATTTCGCTCGTTCGAATCCTCATGTACGCATATAGTACACTCCGGTTCTCACTCGCTCATTCCCTTGTCTTGCTTGCGTCTCGCAACCCTTACGGCTTTTAATCCACGTCGCATTTACGTCGTGTTAGCCTAGTTGTTTGCGCTTTACAGTAAATTGCTTGCTTTCAATGTCGTTTATCCAGTTTTCAAAGAACAACGCTATAACTTTGAAGGTCATAAACCTTCAAAACTGAACACAAAACGCTAACGCTTCCGTAAATATCCTTAGAAAGGAGGTGATCCAGCCGCACCTTCCGATACGGCTACCTTGTTACGACTTCACCCCAATCATCTGTCCCACCTTCGGCGGCTGGCTCCCGAAAGGGTTACCTCACCGACTTCGGGTGTTACAGACTCTCGTGGTGTGACGGGCGGTGTGTACAAGGCCCGGGAACGTATTCACCGCGGCATGCTGATCCGCGATTACTAGCGATTCCGGCTTCATGCAGGCGAGTTGCAGCCTGCAATCCGAACTGAGAACGGTTTTTTCGGATTGGCTCCGTCTCGCGACTTCGCGACCGTTTGTACCGTCCATTGTAGCACGTGTGTAGCCCAGGTCATAAGGGGCATGATGATTTGACGTCATCCCCACCTTCCTCCGTATTTGTACGGCAGTCTCCTTAGAGTGCCCAACTGAATGATGGCAACTAAGGACAAGGGTTGCGCTCGTTGCGGGACTTAACCCAACATCTCACGACACGAGCTGACGACAACCATGCACCACCTGTCACCGCTGTCCCCGAAGGGAAGGCTATGTCTCCATAGCGGTCAGCGGGATGTCAAGACCTGGTAAGGTTCTTCGCGTTGCTTCGAATTAAACCACATGCTCCACCGCTTGTGCGGGCCCCCGTCAATTCCTTTGAGTTTCAGTCTTGCGACCGTACTCCCCAGGCGGAGTGCTTAATGCGTTAGCTGCAGCACTAAGGGGTGGAAACCCCCTAACACTTAGCACTCATCGTTTACGGCGTGGACTACCAGGGTATCTAATCCTGTTTGCTCCCCACGCTTTCGCGCCTCAGCGTCAGTTACAGGCCAGGAAGCCGCCTTCGCCACTGGTGTTCCTCCATATCTCTACGCATTTCACCGCTACACATGGAATTCCGCTTCCCTCTCCTGCACTCAAGTCTCCCAGTTTCCAATGACCCTCCCCGGTTAAGCCGGGGGCTTTCACATCAGACTTAAGAAACCGCCTGCGCGCGCTTTACGCCCAATAATTCCGGACAACGCTTGCCACCTACGTATTACCGCGGCTGCTGGCACGTAGTTAGCCGTGGCTTTCTAGTAAGGTACCGTCAAGGTGCAGCCAGTTACTACTGCACTTGTTCTTCCCTTACAACAGAGCTTTACGATCCGAAGACCTTCTTCGCTCACGCGGCGTTGCTCCATCAGGCTTTCGCCCATTGTGGAAGATTCCCTACTGCTGCCTCCCGTAGGAGTCTGGGCCGTGTCTCAGTCCCAGTGTGGCCGATCACCCTCTCAGGTCGGCTACGCATCGTCGCCTTGGTAGGCCGTTACCCCACCAACAAGCTAATGCGCCGCGGGCCCATCCTATAGTGATAGCAGAACCATCTTTCAACATCAAAGCATGCACTTTGATGTGTTATCCGGTATTAGCACGCGTTTCCGCGAGTTATCCCAGTCTATAGGGCAGGTTACCCACGTGTTACTCACCCGTCCGCCGCTAACCTCATGAAAGCTAGGCTTTCAATTGGTTCGCTCGACTTGCATGTATTAGGCACGCCGCCAGCGTTCGTCCTGAGCCAGGATCAAACTCTCCATAAAAGAAAATTTGATTTGCTCAAAAATTTAATGTCCGAATCTAGTTTGTCAACGAGGGTTAACAACTAGACAATTTATTGCATTAACGTTTTGTTGTTCAGTTTTCAAGGTTCATTTTTGTTTCATTATTTATCGGTCGAAACAACTTTTTTATTTTAACATCTTGTTTTGTTATTGTCAAGATGTTTTTTGTTATTTTTTGTTTTTTATTACAAAACTTATCTCGTCCGCTAAGGACATGATATATATTAAAACACATTTCATTAGGAGTCAATAGTTTTTTTGAAAAAATTTTTAGCATTTTCAAATCTAGTACAAACAACAAAATTCCTGCAATTACTATAATTCCACCAACAATTTGTGTAACTATCAATTTTTCTCCAAAAATAAACAATGCTAAAATTGATGCACCAACTGGTTCAAATAATATTGCAATTGAAATAACTGTAGTGCTTATCCATTTAATAGCCCAGTTAAAAAGTGAATGGCCAAGTAAATTCGGAAGGATTGCAAGCAACAAAAACCATATCCATGTCATCATTGGATAAGGACCAAATGACTCTTCTCTTATTATGACATAACATAATAAACAAACTGTACTAATAGAATATACGACCATCGTATATGTAATTAAGGATAATCTCTTTCTTACATCTTGTCCAAATAAAAAATATGCTGTTACTAAGCCACAAGCAATAAGCGCTAGTATATCTCCAAATAAAGCATTGCCACTTACTTTAAAATCTCCCCAACTAATTAAAACACTACCGGATATAGCAATAATTCCAGACAATATTGTTTGCATTGTAATGCGTTCTTTAAAAAATAAATATGTTCCTACAAAAGCAAATAAGGGCTGCATTGTAACAAGAACCGTAGAACTTGCAACCGAAGTGTAGTTTAGTGATTCAAACCAAAGTATAAAATGAAATGCCAAAAAGATTCCGGCAATTGTAGAGAACAACCAATCTCTTTTATTTAACATTTTTAATTCGTGTACATGTTTTTTAAAAAATATCGGTGACAAGATTAACACCGTAAATAGCATACGGTAAAAAGCGATAACACCCGATTCAGCTTCTGCTAGTTTTACCAAAATAGCAGAAAAAGAAATCGAAATGACACCAATAATGATTGCTATAGATGGATGGATCAGTGGTTTTTCCATTTTATTTACCCCTAACTTTACTTTATTCAATATCCATTTTTACATGATTAATGTTTTTGCACAATAAAAAAAGGGGGAAATGTCTTGGGGTACTTTCTCATTTTTCATGAAACGATTCGCAGCGTCGTTTTATTTAAATTGGCCTTTGCTGCAATGTTAAGTTTAATTATCGGAATCGAAAGAGAATTAAAGAAAAAACCTGTGGGATTAAAAACTAGCTTAGTAATTTCTACATTTAGTTGTTTATTAACCATTATTTCGATTGATACTGCATATAGTACCCCTCCTAGAGGTGATATCAACATCACAATGGATCCACTAAGACTTGCAGCCCAAATTGTGAGCGGAGTCGGCTTCTTAGGTGCAGGTGTCATTTTAAGAAAAGGAAACGATAGTATTACAGGTTTAACCACAGCTGCTATCGTTTGGGGAGCGGCTGGAATTGGAATTGCTGTCGGTGCCGAGTTTTATATAGAAGCATTATTAACAGTTATCATTGTCGTTTTCGGTATTGAAATCGTAGCACCTTTTTTAACAAAAATTGGGCCAAAACGAATAAGGATGCGAGAACTTTCTCTTAAAGCAAAGATTGCACATAAAGAAAATATAGAGGAATTGCTAAAGTTCATGAAAAAAAACGGGATGGTTATCGATAATATTCGCATTACTGGCGAAAATCTGACTTATGAAGTTGATATTCGTTTTTCCACATTATTAAAAAATAACACTTATACAGTTTTTAACACCTTTCATGCACTTCCTTATATTCAAAAAATTGAAATTGAAATTTTATCTTGATTTGGAGGAAATCGATGTTAGAAATAATAAAATTACTAAAAGACGGAAATAAACCATCATTATCTGCAGCAATTGTGAATTTAACTTTAGGTATTATTAAAGGAGCAGCTTATTTTTTTACAGGGAATGTAGCCATGTTTGCCGAAATGATGCACTCATTAGGAGATGCAGCCAATCAATTTTTCGTCTATATTGGTTCTGCTTTATCAAAAAAGGCGCCTACAAAACGGTTTCCAAATGGATTTGGGCGGGTAGTGAATCTTGTTTGTTTAGGAGCAGTCATCATCGTTGCAATACTTTCTTACGAAACAGTAAAAGAAGGTCTCCATCATTTTTTACATCCTAAAGAACAATCAGATGGAATCCTATTCGCCCTTGGTGTTTTGTTATTGGGAACGATACTGGAAGCCATTGTTCTACAAAAAGCTGCAAAAGAAACTTTACATGAAGTAGGAATCGAAACTTCCGGTATAGGAGCAATTCCAAAATCAATTATTTATTTAAACCGAGCTAAACCAGCGACAAAATTAGTATGGATGGAAGATGCAGTTGCTACCGCGGGAAATGTACTAGCATTTTTAGCTATCATTATCGCTTATTTTACGAACTTTTACGCATTAGAAGGTTTAGTATCTATGATTATAGGTGTAATGATGTTTTATGTAGTGGGTCGAGTATTCCTTGACAACGCTCGTGGTGCAATCGGCGAAACAGATGAAGAAATGTTAATACACATTGGTAATTTAGTAATGGAAGACCCCCATGTAAAAGATATTGAACGGTTAGAAGTTGTAAAGGAAGGAGAGTTTCTACATGTTGAAATCGTTGTAGAAACCAATCCTCATCAATCTCTTGATTATTTAGATGGCGTCCGAGATCACTTAGTTGAATTAATTTTGGCTCAAAAAGGCGTTACAAAAGTAACTCTTGCTTTTGACAAAGACGACGGAATAACAGAGTGGAAATATCATAAAAAGAATAATGGATAACTTAATTGTGAAATCGCTAAAATGAATTATCATGTTAATACAATGATATATTACACTGTTAAAGATAATAGGCTGTCTAATACTAGACAGCCTACCCATTTATAAAGACATCCTCAAAATTTCTCTTACATCGTTCTTCTCAAGAACTTTAAAACGTCCAATTGAACCATTCGCCATTGCTTTTTCAACTAATAATTCCAACTTTGAATCATCAATAGAATAATCTTTAAGTGAACTTGGAGCTCCTAGAGATGTCCAAAACTCTCTTAAACGTTCAATTCCTTCATATGCAACATCTTCTACAGTCTTATGAGACGGATTTACTCCAAACACTTTCGTAGCCAGCCGAGCAAAACGATGTGGATTGACATGCATTACGTGTTTCATCCAGTTTGGAAATAGAATCGCAAGCCCCCCACCATGTGGAATGTCATATACAGCAGATATAGCATGCTCGATTTCGTGAGTTGCCCAATCACCATCTGATCCCATTGATAGTATCCCATTTAAAGCAATCGTTCCAGATAATAATATCGTTTCCCGCAATTCATAGTTTTCCAGATTATCTACTAGTTTTGGTGCTGTTTCGATAACTGTTCTGAGTACTCCTTCACACAATTCATCCACAACTAATGTATTTTCCGCATCATGGAAATATTGTTCAAATACATGGGACATCATATCAACAATACCGTATACCGTTTGATCCTTTGGTACTGTTATTGTGTATGTCGGATCAAGAATTGAAAATTTCGGAAACACCCTTCCGCTTGCCCAACCATATTTTTCTTTCGTTTTTTCGTTGGAAATAACAGAATTTGCATTCATTTCTGATCCAGTTGCAGCTAACGTTAAAACTGTTCCTAGAGGCAATGCATCTTTTACCTTCACTTTTTCCGTTACAATATCCCATGGATCTTCTTCCGTTTTTGCTCCAGCAACTATTAATTTAGAACAATCGATAACCGAACCGCCGCCAACCGCAAGTACAAAATCAATAGATTCTTTCTTACAAATATCAATTCCTTTTCTAGCCGTTTCAACTCTTGGATTTGGTTCTACACCACTTAATTCGAAAACATTCAAATCAAGATCTTTCAATATAGAAGTCACTTCATCATATAGCCCGTTTCTCTTAATGCTGCCTCCTCCAAAAACAAGCAGAATATTTCTCCCGTATTTCGGCAGCTCCTTTTTTAATTTACGTATTTCACCCTTCCCAAAATATAATCGAACAGGATTAGTAAAAACAAAATTATTCACTCAAACACTCTCCTTTATGAGCAAATTTACAATTCACACTATAAGTTAAAAATACGAATAAATCGAGTAGGAGGGAGCGATTAACTCCCGTCCTCTCACACCACCGTACGTACGGTTCCGTATACGGCGGTTCAATTAAGATAATTGACGCAAGTTTTCATAACGAGCTTCAAGACTTTTCAGCCCTTGGTTTCTCCAATAGGAGTTACCAAGGGTTCTGTGTAATATTGGACTTTTTGAAATACGCCAATAACTCTTCCGAGTATTTCCCCATTCATACGCTTGCCATTGTGGTACGCCAAGTTGAATAAGGTTGCGTATCTTTGTTTTCGGTTTCTTCCAGTTCTTCCATAGACACATTCGAAGTCTTCTACGAATCCATTTATCTAATTCAGGGAATATAGATTTGGTGTCTGCTAACGCAAAATATCCACACCATCCCATTAGATATTGATTCAGTTTCTGAATGCGGTATTCCATCGGGTAGGGCATCTTGCGTGATGTGATTTCACGAACTTTATTCTTCATTCGTTTAAGGCTTTCTTTTGCGATACGAACCTTTGGCTCTTTATGATAGGTAAAGCTAAATCCTAGAAACTTACGTTTCCATGGACGGTCGACCGCTGATTTCTTTTCATTTACTTTCAGTCGTAGTTTTCCTTCAATAAATCGCTGGATACTTGCCATTGTGCGAAGTCCTGCTCGTTTACTTTTCACGTAAATGTTACAGTCATCCGCATATCGAACGAATTTGTGTCCTCTTCTTTCCAATTCTTTATCTAGTTCATCTAGTACAATGTTAGATAGTAGCGGACTTAATGGTCCTCCTTGTGGAGTTCCTTCTAATGTGCTTGACACCACACCATTAATCATGACGCCCGATTGTAAATACTTACGAATCAATTTCAGTAATGGTTTATCTTGGATTCTCTTCGCGAGTGTACCCATTAATCTGTCATGGTTGACCTTATCAAAGAATTTCTCCAAGTCCATATCTACAACCCATCGATATCCATCTCTTATATATTCTTTCGCTTTCCTCGCCGCATCATGAGCACTTCGGTTTGGTCGAAATCCGTAGCTGTTTTCAGAGAATGTAGGGTCGTACACTTTTGAAAGTACTTGGGCGATTGCTTGTTGAATCAAACGGTCTGTTACGGTAGGGATTCCTAGTAAACGAACACCGCCATCAGGTTTCGGGATTTCGACTCTGCGGACTGGCATCGGTTCATAAGTTCCCTTGAGAATTGCTTCTTTAATCGATAGCCAATTTTCAACTATGTGCTGTCGTAGATTTTGTACGGGCATCATATCTACTCCGTGGCTTCCTTTATTCTGTTCTACACGTTTTAGTGCTTGAAGCATGTTCTCCCGTGACAGGATTTGATTCAAAAGCATCGTTATTCTCCTTCCGTGAATAGCTGTTCTCTTTATGCCAGTGGTCACTCCACCCTCCAAGAGGTCCCCCACGGGATTCACCGCTTCCTTCCTCAAGTGAGGTACTACGTTTTCTGTGTTCATCATGACTCACTGAATGCCAAGGGCTATTCTCTCTTAATTGTTCGGTCCTTCTCAGTTGTTCTAGACCAACTAATACTATGACCTCTGCTGACTTCTGATGGTTCAGCTACTTATCACTAAGTAGGTTATGAAGTGTACTTCACGTATCCATCAGACCTCCCTGGGTAAGAATGTAATCTTTCCTTCCATCTATCTGCTTCATTTACTCTGTATCACCTTCGGCAGAAAGGACTTTGTTTTGTTGTGCAAACTCATCCAATGATACCTAGCCTTGTATGAAGTTCGTGTTCCTCAGACCGGAAGTTTGCCGCTCGCTTCCTTCAGATTCCGCGTCACCACAGACACCCTTGCGTTAAGCTAACCGTTACTTCTGCCTTCACGGCTCGGGACTTGCACCCTATAGATTACATCCATGCCAGGCGCACACAAATAACACCATTTTTCAATGCAGAAAAATGGTGTTATTCTTCTTCAAGAAGCAAACTCTAAATCAAGATTCAGTTGTATATTACACCCATCCGCGGAAGCGGGAAGCTTCAGCTGTACGGCGAACACCAACCATATACGCAGCAAGGCGCATATCGATATTTCGACTTTGCGCAGTTTGGTAAACATTTTCAAATGCATTGACCATTCTCTCGCGCAATTTTTCTTTCACTTCTTCAGCAGACCAATAGTAGCCTTGATTATTTTGAACCCATTCAAAATAAGAAACAGTTACCCCACCAGCAGAAGCAAGTACATCAGGTACTAATAAAATTCCACGTTCAGTAAGGATTTTTGTTGCTTCAGCAGTTGTTGGACCGTTCGCAGCTTCGACAACAATTTTAGCTTTAATATTAGGTGCGTTTTCAGCTGTAATTTGGTTTGAAATTGCTGCTGGAACTAAAATATCGCAGTCTAATTCTAACAATTCTTTATTTGTAATTGTATCTTCAAACAATGTTGTTACTGTTCCAAAACTATCTCGACGATCTAGTAAGTAATCGATATCTAAACCGTCTGGATCATATAAAGCACCATAAGCATCGGAAATACCAATCACTTTTGCACCTAAATCGCTCATAAATTTCGCCAAGAATCCACCAGCATTTCCAAAACCTTGAATAACTACTCGTGCACCTTTAATATCAATACCGCGTTTTTTCGCTGCTTCCTGGATAACAATTGTCACACCTTCTGCAGTTGCACGGTCACGTCCTTGCGAACCGCCTAAAACAATTGGTTTTCCTGTAATAAATCCAGGTGAATTGAACTCGTCAATTCGACTATACTCATCCATCATCCATGCCATAATTTGGGCATTTGTAAATACATCTGGAGCAGGAATGTCTTTTGTAGGTCCCACGATTTGGCTCACAGCACGAACATACCCACGGCTTAATCGCTCCAATTCACCCATTGACATCTGGCGAGGATCACAAACAATTCCACCCTTACCTCCGCCATATGGTAAATCAACAATACCGCATTTTAAAGTCATCCACATAGAAAGCGCTTTCACTTCATCCTCGGTCACATCTGGATGAAAGCGTATTCCTCCTTTAGTCGGACCAACCGCATCTGAGTGTTGAGCACGATAACCAGTAAATACTTTCGTTGTACCGTCATCCATTTTTACAGGGATGCGCACTTTTAACACGCGAAGCGGCTCTTTTAATAATTCATACATCGCTTCATCATATCCAAGCCTATTTAATGCTTCTTTAATCACATCTTGTGTTGAAGTAAGAAGATTTACATTTTCAGACATATATTCTCGCCTCTTTTAACTCAATGATTTAATATTTTGAGAAGATACCTCATCATCATATTAACATACTTTGTAAATAAATCGAGTTGATTGTATTGGTAATTTCCATTTTAATGATGTCCTACCATATGTACAACCATTTTTTCTCCCTATTTATTTATTAGCTCAACAAATTATTTATCATTCATTTTGATAAAAAAGCAGACGTATAAAAACGTCTGCTTTTTAAATTATAACGTTTCAGAAATAGTTTTTGCTTGCATATGAAGAATCAAGTAGTCAGGTCCACCTGCTTTTGAGTCTGTACCAGACATGTTGAATCCACCAAATGGTTGATATCCAACAATTGCAGCAGTACATCCGCGGTTGAAGTATAAGTTACCTACATGGAAATCTTCTGCAGCTTTTTGTAAATGGAAGCGATTATTTGAAATGACAGCACCTGTTAAACCATACACTGTATTATTCGCAATTTCAAGTGCTTCATCAAAATCTTTTGCTTTTGTTATTGCAAGAACTGGACCAAAGATTTCTTCTTGCATAATTCGAGCATTAGGATCTACATCTGCAAATACTGTTGGATGGATGAAGTAACCTTTTGAATCATCATATTGTCCACCAGCAACTAAGCGGCCTTCTTTCTTCCCGATCTCGATATATTCAGCAATTTTCTTAAATGCGCCTTCATCGATTACTGGGTTTACATATGTTTCAACATTTGCAGGATCTCCTACAACAAGTTCATTTGTTAATTCAGCAACTCGTTCTACAACTTTATTGTAAGCTTCATCTCCTACAATGATTGCACGTGAACATGCTGAACATTTTTGACCACTGAATCCGAAAGCACTAGTTACGATAGATTGAACTGCTAATTCTAAATCAGCATTTTCAGCATCGTCTACGATAATCGCATCTTTACCACCCATTTCAGCGATTACTCGTTTAAGCCAAATTTGTCCTTCATTAACAACGGCAGCACGCTCATTGATGCGAATACCAACATCACGAGAACCAGTGAAGCTGATAAAGCGTGTACGTGGATGATCTACTAAATAATCTCCTACTTCTGAACCTGGTCCTGGAATGTAGTTAACAACTCCTGGTGGCATTCCTGCTTCTTCTAAGATTTCCATGAATTTATAAGCAATAACTGGTGTTGTAGAAGCTGGTTTTAAAAGTACAGTATTACCTGTAACAGCAGCTGCTACAGTTGTCCCAACCATGATAGCAAATGGGAAGTTCCATGGTGAAATAACAACACCAACACCTAACGGAATATAAACATATTTGTTGATTGTTCCAGGATTTTCTTCAAGCGGTTTTCCTTTTGCAATTTCTAACATTTGACGACCGTAGTATTCTAAGAAATCGATCCCTTCAGCAATATCTCCATCCGCTTGTACCCATGGTTTACCTGCTTCTTTTGTTAACCATGCCGCTAATTCAAATTTACGGCGACGAACGATCGCTGCAGCTTTAAATAAAACTTCTGCACGGATAACTGGATCTACTTTTTTCCATGTATTGAACGTTTTATCTGCAATTTGCATTGCCTTTTCTGCAATTTCTTTATTTGCTTTTGAAACTCGACCTACAACTTCCGTTTTATTTGCAGGGTTATAAGAAGTAATTTTATCTTCCGTTGTAATTCTTTCTCCACCAACAATTAATGGATAATCCTTGCCTAATTCACTTTCAACTTTTTTTAATGCTTCAAGATACTTTTGACGATTTTCTTCAATTGAAAAATCAGTTAGGGGTTCATGTTTGTAGGGAATCATTATTACTCCTCCTTAAAATAAATTACATAAATAGTATGCAAAAAATATTTGCACCTATAGAATATTTATATATATAATAATGCAAAATATTATTGCATTTTTCAATACATATTATATAACATAATCAAAAAAATTTTTTGAGGGTGTTGACGATGTCTCTAAATAGTAAACAACTTCTAAAACTGTATGAATTTGCTGTAGAACATGTTTCAGTTGGCATTCATGCTGTTGATACGGAAGGAAGAACAATCTTATATAATAAAAAAATGAAAGAAATAGAAGGTTTTGATGTGGAAGACATTACCGATCGTTCTATTTTAGAACTTTTTGCATTTCGCTCCCATGACAGCACATTGTTGCGCGTATTAAAAACTGGAATCAAAGAAATCAACGTAAAACAAACATATTTTAATAAATATGGTCATGAAATTACCACGATTAATGATACGTACCCCATTTACGAAGGGGAAAAACTTATCGGTGCCATAGAATTTGCCCGTGATATCACTTCTTTGGAAAAACTTATTTATCAACCTTTACGTCGATATGGGGAACCATTAACATTTGATGTCATTACAGCGATCTCTGAACCGATGCAAATCGTTAAAGAAAACGCAAAAAAAGCAGCTCGTGCCCGCATTCCTGTATTATTAATTGGAGAATCTGGAACAGGAAAAGATTTAATAGCAGAAGGAATCCATCACGAGCTTCAGCCGAAAAACGATGAATTTGTTACTCTTTTCAGCAGAAGGCCAAACCAATTAGAAAGATTAAAAACGTATTTAAAACAAGATAAATCATATACATTTTTCTTTGAACGAATTGAATTTTATTCCTTCTCCACTCAAAAAGAACTACATAAACTGTTAACAAGCCTACCGCCAGAAAAGCATATGGTTATTGGCAGTGTCGGTGGAGACCCAATTGATTTAATTGGCAATCATCAATTGCTGAAAGACTTATATTATTATTTTGCTTCAATGAGCATTTCTATACCCGCTTTGCGCACTAGAAAAGAAGACATTAAACCTTTCGTAAATGATTACTTTTCAAGACATCGCGAACGTTTTAATTCGAATATTCAAGGTTTGTCTAATGATGTAATGGAATTGTTTCTTGAATATGATTGGCCTGGAAATTTAAAGGAATTGGAACTATTGTTAGATGAAATCGCTTCGATGATTACAAATGAAAAATACGTTACATACGAAATGTTGCCATTACATTTCCGGTTTAAGTTACAACAACAAAACGAAAAAATGAGAAAACCGGATTTTTTCCTTCTTCAACAAAATCGGGAATTATTGCCATTAAACGATTATTTAAAAGAAGTAGAAAAATATTATTTACAACATGCATTAGAAATGAACGAAGGAAATATTACAAAAACTGCCCATGCATTAGGTATGACACGACAAAATTTACAATACAGACTAAGAAAATTAAACATATAAAAAATCCCAAAAGCACATCGCTTTTGGGATTTTTTTAATGCCCTCTCTCAATCCAATCTTGAAGTTTTTCCTTTAGCGTCTGAAAACCGTTTGCATCCTGTTCATTTACACGTTCTTGTAATGTTTTTTTCGGATTCTTATCCATTTTCTTTTGTGGTGGTGGGTCTTGAAGAGCACGGGTAGATAAACTAATTTTTTCGTTACGTTCATCAATATCAAGTATTTTTACTTGTATTATGTCACCAACTTTAAAAAAATCTTCTACATTTCGAACGTAACCATAAGTAATTTCAGAAATATGAACAAGACCTTGTGTTGATTCATCTAATGCCACAAAAGCTCCATATGGTTGAATCCCGGTTACCTTCCCTGTTACAACTTCACCTACTTCATATTTTTTTTTCATAATTTTTTCCTACTTTCTTTCACTACGTAAATGTCATGTTAAATTATAACATAACGAGTAACGGCGAAACAAAAAATCACCTTTTTTTGAAAAAAGCTTCCAATTTTTTTTGATGAATTTATAAAAGTTTATCATAACATTAATTTTGAAAGTAAAATAAAAAGTGTCGACTTTTTTTAAAGGAGCGACACTTTTTATCACTTTTTATCACTTTTTATATAATACATTTAGCTTCAAATTTAATCGCAATCAATTGGTAAGCCATTTCCACACAATTTTCGAAAGGAATCCAAATTTCAAAGGAGTGTTCGTATACTCTCTGAATTACTTTTGCTAATTCTGTGGGATCATCTATCGCTTGCAACGCAGCAACAACATCGCTGGCTTCAATTTCATAAGCACCTTCTCCCATTTGAAAGGGATCCCATTTCATTAAAGCTTGCTTCGCTTTTTTATTCATTAATACGTTCTCCACGAATTTCACCTAACACAAATTATTCTTTATTTTCCTTCTTATGATATCATATTATCATTAGATTTAAAGATAAAAAATAAATAGAAAAGAGTGATAATTGTGACATTGTATTTCGATGAAATATACGAAAGAAGAAACACCAATAGTTTAAAATGGGACAAATTCAAAGAACGCATCCGTGCAAAATACCATGTAGAAGATGGCTCTGATATTTTGCCAATGTGGGTTGCTGATATGGATTTTGCTGTTCCCCAAATTGTTATTGACGCTATAAAAGAACGACTAAATCATCCGATTTTCGGCTACTCCTACATCAGTGAAGATTGCAAAGAGGCCATTCAACAATGGTACAAACGCCGCCACAATTGGCATATAAATAAAGATGCCCTAATCTTCCATAGCGGTGTTGTTCCTGCAATAGCTACGATTATTGAAACCTTCACAGAACCGGGAGACAAAATATGTATTTCAACACCGGTATATGCACCTTTCTTCAGCATACCAAAAGCCCTTAATCGCCAAGTAATCGAATGCAATTTAGTAGAAAGTAAAGAGCATATTTATGAATATGATTTTGAACAGTTGGAGGAAGAATTTAAAAAAGGAGTAAAAGCTTATATTTTATGTAGCCCACATAATCCTGCTGGGGTTGTTTGGTCAAAAGACTCGCTGAAAAAACTCATCCATTTATGTATAAAATATGATGTTTTACTTATATCAGATGAAATCCATGCAGATATTGTATTTGAAGGTCATAAACATATCCCTACTATGACTGTAGAAGGTGCCGAACAAGCAAAAATTGTCGCTTGTATTGCTCCTACGAAAACATTTAATCTAGCTGGACTTCATGCAGCGATTATCGTAGCAGAAAATAAACAATTACGAAATGCATTAATTCAAAATAAAATGGCTCACGGTCTAGATGATTGGAACGTACTTGCAGCTAGCGGTGTACAAGCGGTATATGAAAAAGGAGACGAATGGCTCGATCGCATGATTCAATACGTCTCCAAAAACATTGACTATTTAGAGCAAGAATTAAATAAGTTGGATGGCATTCGAATCATTCGTCCTCATGCCACCTATCTCGTTTGGATTGATTATCGTGGAACTGGTCTTTCTGAAAACGAAATGATGGATCGTCTGATAAATAAAGGAAAAATCGCATTAGAACCAGGTACAAAATATAGTGAAGCTGGCCGAGGATTCCTTCGTATCAATTTAGCATGTCCATTTGAAACAGTAAAAGACGGTGTTGAACGATTCAAAAAAGCTTTATTATAAAAACATTTATTAAAGACTCTCAACCTATTAAAGGTTAGAGTCTTTTTATTTGTTACCTTTTTTCAATCTTCTATTTATTATCACTACCGTCGCATAAATGATGTCTGAATTTTCAGTTTTATTTTTTCTGGACTTTAGAGAAAAAACGAAAACACCTAAGCGAGGGTAGTAAACATCCATTTTTTTACTATAACCTATGACTTGTGCAACAACGACTGGCAAACCTTTATGGGACGCCGTTTCCTTCGATTTTTCGTAACCAAATGTGAGCGGATTTCCACAAAGAAGCCTTCAAATAGCGACTAATTTGTAAGTAACTGCGTTCGCTATTCGTGTTCAGCTGAGCTAAAACATTCAGACAGTACACTATCATGGCTACGTACACTTGATTATGTACAGCTTGTTCACTGTGACCAAAAAACTTTTTAATGTTCAGATGTTGTTTCATCCATTTGAAAAAAAGTTCGATTGCCCAACGTGATTGGTAGATTTCTGCAATTTCATCTGCGTCAATGTCAAACCGATTTGTCAGTAAATGAAGCTCATTTCCTTTTGTATCATGCAATTTGAGTAAGCGAAACACGTTTTCAGAACGATTTTGTGGTGTTCCAATGACAACCATTTCATCAGAGAATACGGGTGAATCTTCTGGTAACGAAAAGGATTCTAACACTCGGACAACAGCGTTTTTACGCAAACGGGTCACAAAGAAATAGCCATCTTCCGTCATTTGATCAAAGCGCCCATAATCCAAGTAACCACGATCAAACACGTACATGCATTCTTTGTCATCCACGAATACTTCTAGTTGACCACGATCATGTTCGTTGGCATTCGTGAGTACGGCTTGATCTGGATAGGAGAGTCCTTTTTCCATAAAAACAAGTCGTAAGTGAAGCTTTACTCCTGATTTTGTTTTTCGAAACTCTGCCCACTTATGATTGGTCAAATTAAGCGGTAATGTACTCGAATCAATGATTTTTAGTGGCGTTGTCAGCTTTCTTCGCTTTTGAAAATGTGTTTTCTCATGAATTTGAGCCACTAAATCAAGAAAAATCGATTGAAAGAAAACCGTTGGAATGGCGTTGATTCGTCTCCCTAACTGTGAAAAACTAATCGATTCCAATCCCGTTGCTCGTTGTAATTTTTCTAAAAAGACAGCGTCACTCAACGCTCGTAAACTCTCGGTTTCATGGAGTTGGGCATACAAAAGCAGTTTCATAAATGAAGCCGTATAAAGCTTCTTGGTATAGTGATTTAATTGATGAGTTTTCACTAGGTCGTCAAATAATGGACGATGAATCGGTGAAAACCATTGCTCAAATGATGTTTTTCGTGTAGACTTATCCATGCGATTGTCCTTTATTTTGGATTTGGATGGTTTACTACCACCCAACCATTATAAAGGATTTTTTTGTGTTTAGATTATATTTCAGAAAATTCGGTTTATTTGAAGGTGTTAAATTATTTTAATGCGACGCTAGTGAACTTATATATGAATATATTTGTATATTTGTATATGTTATCTCAAAAATTCCGATTATAAATGCTATAATCGTTATATCACAGATATAGCAAATCTATCTAGCAATCTATTAGTTGAATGGGGGTTAATCCTATGGCAAGATACGGATACGCTCGTGTTAGCGGCATGTCACAAGATTTAGAAGCACAAATCCAAGAATTGTATGAAAGAGGGGAATGTGACGAGGTTTATGCTGAAAAATATACAGGTACGAAAAAAGAAAGACCAGAATTTCAATGTGTGTTATCTAAATTAAAAGAGGGGGATACGTTAGTTGTAACAAAGTTAGAACGTTTCGCTCGTTCTGCAGTTGATGGTATAACGATTATCAAGGATTTAATGAATCATAATATAAATGTTCATATCTTAAACATGGGTGTTGTAGAAAATACTCCTACAGGTAGATTAATATTATCTATTCTTTCGGCGTTTGCGGAATTTGAACGTGATATAATCGTTGAACGATTAAATGAAGGAAAAGAATTCGCTAAACAAAGAGGGGATTATCGAGAAGGTAGAAAGAAAAAATACTCAAGAAAGCAAATTGAACATGCCTTACAGTTGCTTGAAACACATACTTATAAAGAAGTAGTAGAAATGACAAACATATCAAAAACCACATTGATTCGTGAAAAAAGAAAAAAGAATCAGTGGAAATCCCCTAACTATTGGCTGGATAGAATCTAGACCATGCAATATTCTGAAAGTTGTACTATTAAAGCAGAAACTGGTTATAGTTATGTATAGATTTCCACAATTTGCATTAAATGAAATTTCGTATTTCGCAAATTGCAAAAGAGTTAAGGTTCCACGTAATTGGATTTATAAGTATTTTGCATGGAACTATTAAGAAATCATTTGAAGAATTAAGTCCTACAAAAAAAGAACTTGCTCCCTATCAAGATCGTAGTATGGATCAAAGGAGTACAAATTTTAGATTGGCTACAAAGAAATTTTCTGATATTAAAGTTGAAAAAAGCACGATTCAACAATATGTTAATGAGCTGTGATAAATTCATCATATTGAAAAAACAACTGAAAAGGTATGTCGATTAAACCTTTCAGCTGTTTTTAATAATTTAAGTAAAATCCTAAAGATGTTGATTCTTACGTATCAATCTTAATCATATAAAACAGAAACATTATCTAAATACAACTTAGATTTGTCCTTAGAAGTATTTACAAAGTGGAATCGATATTTATAACCTCTTGGAAGATTACTCCATGCAGAAACATGAATAGTACCTGTCCATCCTCCAGGGAATTCTATAATCTTTGCAGTATCACCTGCTCCTCCATCTTTGTCATAATAACATTCAATTTTAAAATCTTTAGCAGTTCCTTTTGGAGTAATTAGCGTATCAACGGGATTATAGAAAGCCTTTCCTCTCCATCCTCCACCAATCCAAATATCAGACTGAAAGTTAAATGCACCTGTGCTATATACTTCCCAATCTGATGCTGCAAGTGAAGTTGATAATAGATTGTTGCTTAAGATATTAGCATTTGAAGTATTTGGAGTGAATTTAATGAATTCTTTTAACTCCTCGATAGAATAAGATTCTTCTACACCATTTCCATCATAAATTTTCACCTTAGAGTAGAATTCATCATTTAAAGTAGTCTCATTTGGAGTGAATTTAATGAATTCTTTTAACTCTTCGATAGAATAGGATTCTTATACACCATTTCCGTCATAAATTTTCACCTTGGAGTAGAAATCGTCACTTGAGTTAATAACACTTGCAGAAGTATCTTGGGTAGTATAAGAGATACCCATTAAATTTTACAAAATTCGTCAAGAACGCCTCCCAGTTGATATTATTATGATTACTGCAGCTAGAGATGCAAAAACTGTTCAAGAATTGACACGCTTAGGAGCTTTCGACTATTTAGTGAAGCCTTTCCGCCTAGAAAGATTCCAACAAGCGTTAGAAGATTATGCTCGTTCAAGAAAAAAATTAACAACAAAAACTGAACTTAAGCAAGATGACATCGATGATTATTATGGCATGTATTATGAGTCTCAAAAAGAATTACCAAAGGGACTCAATGAAATTACAATGAAACAAATCACCGACAAATTAAAAGAAATCAACGGTCCCGTCACAGCTGAACAACTAGCACAAAATACAGGCATGGCGAGAGTCACTGTAAGAAAATATTTAGACTATCTTGCGAGTATTAGTGAAGTCAAAATCGATTTAAAATACGGTACAGTGGGTCGTCCAACAAAATATTATTCCCTTTAATAAGAGCTATTAAAGCTCTTATTTTTTTGCCTTCATCCATGTAATATAACAGTTATTATTCCGAAATAGCTGTTGTATACCAAAAAGAACAAAACGTCCATTAATACCATAATATTGAGAATTTTCGTTTTTCATATAACATGAAATTATCTACATCTAACAGCAAGTTCAAGGGGAAAACGATGAGAGATTCAATAAAAGTAATTCTATTTTGTTTTCTATTAGTCATACCATTTTTAACTCTTGCATGCTCTCAAATAAAAGATTATCCCACTGATTTAGAACAGTTAAGTGAAGATGAGCGACTTGTCATCCGATTTTCCCATGTAGTAGGTGAAGATACACCAAAGGGGATGGCAGCTAGAAAATTTGCTGAACTCATTAAAGAACGATCAAACGGTCGAATTGAAATACAAGTGTTCTCAAACGGAACTCTTTATAAAGATGTGGAAGAATTGGATGCCCTTTTAAGAGGAGATATCCAATTAATTGCTCCTGCTATTTCGAAGTTGACAGATTTGGTTCCTGAACTTTCTGTATACGATCTTCCCTATGCTTTTAATTCATTAGAAGAAGTTCATGAATTTACAGAAAGTGAAGCCGGGAATCGATTAAAAGATTTATTAAAAATGCATAATCTTATCGCTCTTGGTTTATGGGATAGCGGTTTTAAACAAATTAGCAACGACATTAGACCGATCGAGCATTATCAAGATTTAAAAGGAATACGGATGCGCATTATGCAGAGCGATATTTTAGCTCAACAATATTACATTGTTGACGCCT
This sequence comes from Ureibacillus sp. FSL W8-0352, assembly GCF_038004345.1. Classification (NCBI taxonomy): domain Bacteria; kingdom Bacillati; phylum Bacillota; class Bacilli; order Caryophanales; family Caryophanaceae; genus Ureibacillus; species Ureibacillus sp. FSL W8-0352. The sequence continues at coordinate 1,346,742 of NZ_JBBOQT010000001.1, forward strand.
TTCCTAGAAAAATCGATTTTAATACCGTCTTTCAATCGCTGAAAAAAGGTGATATAGAAGGACAAGAAAATACGTTAACAAATATCACAAGTAAAAACTTTTATTCATTGCAAAAATACTTAACTATTTCAAATCATGGATATTTAGGTTATTTTCTACTATTTAATTTAGATTTTTGGGAAAGTTTATCTGATGAAGATCAGGAACTTATTACCGAGACGCTTCATGAAGTTCAAGAATGGCAATGGCAGCTTGCAGAAGATTTGAATGATAAAAGACTGCAAGAAATTGAAGAATGCCAATGCATACAAATCTATTATTTATCTGAGGAAGAGAAAAAAGAATGGGAGGAACATTTTACGCCCGTATATCACTACTACACTCAACATTACGGGGATTACTACATTCAAAATCTTCCGAAATATAAATATGTCAAATAGGTAAAAAAGAGACTTTGCGCTCTTTTTACAATAAAAAATTACTATATTTAAGGGGGATTATTACATGAAGAAATGGCTATTAGCCACTATTTTAGGGGTGCTAGCTCTTGTCCTTGCTGCATGTGGCGGCAGTTCAAGCAGTGAACCAAAATCCAGCGAAGATTACACTGCTGACAAACCACTTATTATCAAATTCTCACACGTAACTGCAGTTGATAGTGTAAAAGGTAAATCTGCTAACTACTTTGCTGAATTAGTAGATGAAAAAACAGAGGGTCGTGTAAAAGTTGAAGTTTATCCATCTTCACAATTATACGGCGATGCGGACGAACTTGATGCATTAGTATCAGGGAACGTACATATGATTGCTCCATCCGTTACAAAAATGGTAAAAATCGACCCACGTTGGCAATATGTTGATATGCCATATTTATTCAAAGATGAAGAACATGTTCAAAAATTCTTTGATTCAGAAGTGGCACATGAGTTATTCAACTCTGAACAATTAGCACAAAACGATATTAAAGGTATGGCATTCTGGCCAAACGGTTTTAAACATTTCTCTAACAACAAACATCCATTAGTAAAACCTGAAGACTTCAAAGGTTTGAAATTCCGTACACAAGCAGGACAAGTATTAGAAAAACAATTTGAATCATTAGGTGCAGGTTCTGCAACAATTTCATTCGGTGAAACATACGCAGCTCTTCAACAAGGAACTGTTGATGGTGCAGAAAACCCATTCAACAACTTTGATACAATGAAATTCTATGAAGTTCAAAAATATTTATCCACAACTCAACATGGTCGCCTTGACTATGCAATTTTCGTAAACAAATCGTTCTGGGAATCAATGCCTGAAGACTTACGTGTATTAGTGGAAGAAGCGCTTGCTGAAGCTACTGAATACGCTCAAAAATTAGCAGCTGAAGAAAACCAAAAATCCTTCGAAAAAATCAAAAGCTTAGGTACTGTTGAAGTTTATGAAATGACTGATGAAGAGCGCCAAGCTTTACGAGAAGCTTTACAACCTGTTTATGATGAATTTACTGATGTCATCACAAAAGAATTAATCGATGGCATTACAGCATTAGCTGAATAATTCATCCTTATAACACAGTCTTTTCCCTATTTTTTCGAGTGTCGAATTTATTTCGACACTCCCTCTTTTTCATATATGTATTCCAATATAAGGGAGTTGATAACAAGTGAAGGCATTATCGAAGCTTTGGACTTGGTTAGAAGAAATATTAGCAAGCCTCTTTTTTGGCGTCGGTGTATTATTGATTTTCTACGGAGTAGTTATGCGTTACTTTTTAAATCATCCTCAAGCATGGGTGGAAGAAGTCGCAAGATATTCAATAATTTGGGGAACATTTTTAGGATTTGGTATGGCGCTAAAACATAATCAACATATTCAAGTAGATATTTTATATGATCGTTTAGGAAATAAGGGAAAGTATTTCATCAATATACTAGCGACAGTGCTATCGATTGTTTTCTGCCTAATCTATACATATTTCGGAATGAAACTAGTCACTGCTCGCATTAGTTCAGGAATGGTATCTCTAGATGTAGGAATCCCTATGTGGATTGTTTACCTAATACTACCAATTTCAGGAGTGCTTTTCCTGCTTCGTTTCATTGAAAGGTTGGTAAACATTCTGCGTAGAAAGGATGAAGATTATGCTAACCCTCTTAATTAGTTTCTTTGTATTGATTTTTTTACGTGTTCCTATTGCTATTAGTTTAGCTTTATCTACTATTCTAATGTTATCTATGTCTAATTTTAATATGGATATGATGCCGCAACGTATGTTTACGGCACTTGATTCCTTTCCAATGATGGCAATCCCTGGATTTGTATTAGCAGGTGCCATTATGGCTCGCGGTGGTATATCAAAATATTTAATTGAAGCTTTGCGTGCCTGGGTTGGACACTTACCTGGTGGACTATCTGTCGTAACACTACTTGCCTGTGGGATTTTTGCAGCAATTTCTGGTTCCTCTCCAGCAACAGCAGCTGCAATTGGTTCTATCATGATTCCTGCATTAATTGCTGCTGGATATGAGAAAAAATACGCCCTCGGTTTAGTAGCTGCTGGGGGAACTCTTGGTATTTTAATTCCTCCGAGTGTACCTCTCATTATTTACGGTATTACATCGGAAGAATCGATTGGAAAATTATTTATGGCCGGGGTCATCCCTGGATTAGGGTTACTTGCTGTTTTAATTGTAGCAGCTATTGTATATGCAAAAATGCAGGGATATCAAGGCGATGAAAAAGCAACTTGGGAAGAACGCGGTCGAAAGTCATTGAAAGCCATTTGGGGTGCATTTTTGCCGATATTAATTTTAGGTACGATTTACTCAGGGGTTGTAACGCCGACTGAATCTGCTATTATTGCTGTTGTTTATGGCCTCATCGTTTCGATTTTTATTTACCGTGAACTAAGTTGGAAAGATTTCCGTCAAATCTTAGTTGAATCCATCAACGTAACAGCCATGATTTTCTTAATTATCGGTGCTGCTTCATTATTCGGTTTATATCTTACAAATGAGCAAGTTCCACAAAAAGTTGGAGCGTGGATTGCTGAAAGCGGTATGAACAAATGGATGTTCATGTTCATTGTTAACTTGCTCTTCTTTATTTTAGGTATGTTCCTAGAAGCTGTTTCCATCATATTAATTACATTACCAATTCTATTACCTATTTTAAAACATTTTGGCATCGACTTATATCACTTCGCTATTATCATGGTTATCAACTTAGAACTTGGAATGATTACACCACCAGTTGGATTAAACTTGTTCGTCGTTGCAGGTATAGCGAAGGAAAAACTTGGGATGGTTGTTCGAGGAGTTATTCCATTTATCGTATTAATGATTGCATACTTAGTTGTCGTCATTCTCTTCCCACAATTGTCACTTTGGTTACCATTTGGAATTGGAAAATAATTGACGTTATAACGGATACTTCCTACTGTGTCCGTTATACTTCCATTAAGTAGGTGTTCACGTATGGAAACAAAGGGGTATCATATTAATGAAATTGGTTATTGGCGAATTGTCGCGAGTCTCGGTTTAGCTTCAACCTTTATATTTGCAACTTTCTATGCCTTTCAACCACTCATTCCTGTATTTGAAAAAGAATTTGCAATATCCGTAACCTATTCTAGTTTAACGATGTCGCTTGCAACCTTATCTTTGATTCTCGGTCTGATTGTTTTAGGTTTTTTATCGGATCGGAATGGAAGAGTATTATTTATTAAACTTTCTATTCTTTTATCTATCATTCCTTTTCTGGTTATGCTTTTTGTTGTGGAAAAGTATTGGGTGATTTCAATATTGCGATTAATTCAAGGCTTCACCCTTGCTGGCGTTCCGGCAGCATCTCTTGCGTATATCGGAGAGGAAATGGATTCGAAAGTAAGAAATTTAGCAACATCCATTTACATTTCTACCAATGCGCTTGGTGGAATGATTGGACGTTTTCTTGCAGGGTATCTTTCAGAAAACTACAGTTGGCAATTAGCAATTACGATCATTACCATTTTTGGGATTGGTGTATTTCTTTTTGTTTTAATTGCATTACCATCATCAAAACATTTCATTCCAAGTTCTGTAAGTTTTTGGGAAGATATTAGAGGTTTTGGATTTCATTTAAAAAATCCAAATTTACTTGTTTTATTCGGATTAGGTATAGTATTACAAATCACATTTACTGGAACGTGGACATACCTCCCTTTCCAATTGGCAGAACCGCCTTTTTCAATGTCGCTTGACTCCATTTCCTTTTTGTATTTTGCCTATGCCTTTGGAATATTAGGAGCTCCAATTGCGAGTTGGCTATCAAATAAATTTACTTTAGATAAAGTACGAACTACTGCAATCTGCTTATTATCATTCGGAGTATTATGCACATTGCACTCTTCACTCTTTATCGTATTGCTCGGTTTGTGTGTAATTTGTTTCGGCTTTTTCACCGCCCATTCGCTAATTGCAGCAAGTGTTGGCAAAACTGCAACCCATTTAAAAGGAAGTGCATCAAGTCTTTATTTAGTTTCCTATTATATTGGTGTTGCATCAGGAAGCACCTTGGTTGCCCCCATTTATAATAATTTAGGATGGAAAGGGTTCATACTGATTACTGTCACTACAACAATTTCTTATCTTATCTTTTTAAATTTTTCGTTAAAAAGATTCCACCAAAAACATAGTGTATAAGGTGAATAGTAAGTTGTTTAAAACAATGGTTCTTTGTCAAATGGTGTTGGTGAATAAATTTTAGTGACATTATTTGGTAATATGTAATCGGATGGCTTAGGGGAAATTCGAGGTTCCCCTAAGCTGTTTTTATTTTCGCTAAGTTTTGGGTAATGAATATTCGGTTTCTAAAGTGATAGAAGGATCGATAACCGAAAGAAATGCGTTTAATCACTTTGATTTTGTTATTAATCCCCTCTAAAATGCCGTTATTATAATCGTACTTTAGCGTATTCTCGACATAATTGATGTATTTGTTGATTGTCTTGATGGCGGTTTTCATATAGCTGGAAACGATATTTTGTTTATTCTCTAATGTTTTCTTTAGGAGCTCAAAGTCTTTGGTTTTGATGTAATGTCGAACGTATTGGTATAACTCATAGGACGCTTTTAATTCAGAATCTAAATCAATGAGATAGTGGAGAATCTCCACCTCACACATATGCTTTTTAAAGCAACGATGATATTTATAGTTCTTATAATCAAGTTTTGTTTGATCTTTCAGAAGGAGCTTCCAGTATTTTTTCAATTTATTGTAATTCTTTTTATCCCGATTCATGACGTTGATGCGCGTTTTGTTTAAAGCTCTGCTAAATAGTTGGAGGATATGGAATTTGTCGAGTACGATTTCCGCTTTAGGGAAAACTTCTTGGATTAAGGAAATATAAGGGCTATACATATCGATGACAATCGTTTTTACCGCATCTCTCGCCTTCTTGGAATACCGTAAGAAATACTCTTTGAGGACAGATAATCTCCGGTCCTCCACGATATCCACAATCTCCCCCGTTTCAGAGTCGCAGAAAATAAAGGACATCGCTCCAGCTGCGGATTTCACTGATTTAAACTCATCAAAACACAAATGCTTTGGAAGGTAGTGAACATTTGGTTGATAGTAGCTATAAAAGCTGTCAATGACACGACTGACAGTGGCATGAGAAACATTATGTTTCATCGCAATATCTTTTTCGGATATTTTATCTTTGGCGTTTAAAGCAATCGATACTTTGGTATTGTTGGAAATACAACAGTTTTTAGCCACGACGCTCGTTTTTAAAGTAAACGTGGAATGACAATGTTTACAGAAATAACGCTGTTTACGCAATTTTAAGTAGGTATGAAAACCTGAAATGCTAGGCATTTTAATGAGAGACGTTTTAAAACCGTGTTTAATGATTTGATCATCGAAGACATGTCCACAAGCATAACAAGCTTTTGGTTGATACGTTAACGTCCCATGAAAGACTTTCGCTTTTACTTTTTTGATTGTTTCGGTAGAACAAAAATTTTCATCAAATGTGATATTTTTGTCTTTTATATTGAGTAGGTTTCGTATAGAATGATGGTGAGACATGTGACACAACTCCTTTGGAAAATGTGTTTTGGCGATTACATTTTACCAGAGTTTTGTCACTGTCTCATTTTTTTTGTTCAAAAAAATTGGTGCTGGTTTATACTCACCAACACCAAATATTATAGAGCCAGTTTTTAAGAGAATATTACTATAAGAAGTAAGGCTGTTCAGAAAGTGTTCGACTTTCTGGACAGCCCCTTTTCATGTAGCAAACCCTACTCTTTTATTATTGTTTCTTTATTTTGTTCCCGCTCACGCAACATTCGCTTTTCCAGCTCTTTTGTCTTCATTTCTTGTATTTTTGATATTTTCTTTACAAGGAAAAAGACAGCAAAACAAAGTATAAATAACAATACCAATTCAACTGCAGCTGGAATATATGCCTTTTTGTCTTCCGGAAAATATAAAAAATCGCCATATAATAATAGCTGGTGCACAATCATCACTTCTTTCTGTCGTCTTATTCAAGCACTGTAATTGATTCAATTTTAATCTCTTCTAACGGCTTATCTCGGAAATCTGTTTCTACATTGGCAATTTTATCTACAACTTCCATACCCTCAACAACATGACCAAATACAGTATGCTTATAGTCTAGCCAAGGTGTTCCTCCTATACGAGCATACTCCTCAATGATTTCTTTTGGAAAACCTGCTTGTTCCATTTGTGCAATCATATCAATTGGTACTTGCGGCATTTGTACAATAAAGAATTGAGAACCATTCGTATTTGGACCAGCATTCGCCATGGATAACGCTCCACGTAAATTAAACAATTCAGGATGGAATTCATCTTCGAAAGGTTCTCCCCAAATGGATTCCCCTCCCATACCTGTACCAGTTGGATCTCCACCTTGAATCATAAAATCAGCAATGACACGGTGGAAAATAATGCCCTCATAATAACCTGACTTTGCATGACCTAAAAAGTTTTCAACCGCTTTAGGTGCATGTTCTGGGAACAACTTTATTTTCATTGATCCCATTGTCGTTTTCATTTCAACTAAGATTTCTCCAGGGTTTAATTCTTTCGTTAATTGTGGGTACATTTCTTCTTCTCCTTTATAAATAAAATCATAGTGATGACTACATTTCTTATTTTCCTCGTTCCAGTTTACCATAAAACATGAATTTTTTCCGCTAATGAAGTTATTTCACTTGTATTTCTACTTATTTTAAGTGTTATACTCCCCTTTCTTTCATTCATCTTTTTCGGAAAATTCTTTGAAAACATGTTGTAATGATATGAAAAGTGAACTGTTCAAATGAAAAATATGGTATTCTTTCTTGTAGGCAATCGAGGAGGAATGAATGTGAGGCAATTGGTAGGGTATCTTATGATTCTTTGTTTCTTCCCTCTTCTTTTTGTTGTTGGAGATAAAGTTTGGGAAGAAGCAGCCAAAGCACAAATTCATAAAGAACAAATTCAGGAACAAATCAAACTCCCAGAAATAAAAAAACAGCTTCCTGTTAAAATGTTAGATCGAAACGGAAATTTATTTAACGAAGATTACGTGGAATGGAGAAATCCTATCCCCATAGAAGAAATACCCGAAATCGTTAAACAAATTTTTATTTTGAGTGAAGATCGAGATTTTTATCAACATATCGGTTTTGACATAAGTGCCATCATGAGGGCTGTCATAACCAATGCGGAACAAAATTCTATTCAACAAGGGGGCAGTACAATTTCCCAACAGCTTGTTCGAATGCTTTATTTATCCGAAGAAAAAACCTATGAACGTAAACTTATGGAAGTGTTGTATGCTTATGAACTTGAAAAACTATATGATAAAGACACCATTTTTGAAATGTATTTGAATGAAATGTACTTTGGTCATCAAGTGTATGGTATTAATTCAGCTGCAACCTATTATTTTCAAAAAACAATACAACATTTATCCGTTGCGGAAATCGCCTTTATTGCAGCTATACCAAATAACCCTTCTATTTATGATCCGTTAAAGCATTTTGACAATACGAAAGCACGTCAAGAACGTTTAATTGATCTTCTAGCAAAAGAAAATGTCATCTCCCTTGATGAAGCAAAACAATATAAAGAAGAACCCATACAGTTGAACATAAAAGAAAAAACGCAAAACTTCCCTGCTTACAGCACGTATGTATTACATGAACTGAATCAATTAATTGCAGAAACTGAGGGATACAACGAAGCGCTGCAACAAGCTTCACCAGAGGAAAAATTGCTGCTTCAAAAAGAATTAGATAACAAAATCAATGAACTTCTTTATTCTGGCATCATCATACATACAGCATTAGATCCTGAAAAACAATCAAAAGATGATGTATCAATCAATTCTCTTTTAACCATTCAAAATTTGCAATCTAGCGCGGTTGTCATTGAAAATGAAACGCGGGAAATCGTGAGTATGTATGCTGGAAAAAACTACAATAAATTCGATTTTCATAGAGCTTATCAGGCTCCGAGACAGCCAGGTTCATCCTTTAAACCGTTAATTGTATATGCACCGCTATTTGAAAGAACAAATTATTCACCTTCCTCCATCGTGAATGGAGGAAAATATTGCATTGGGGCGTTTTGCCCACAAAACTACGGCGGAGCAATCTATGGCGATGTAACGATTTCAACTGCCTTTAAACATAGCTTGAATACGTCAGCTGTTCGTCTGTTTTCAAAAGTTGGTATAGAGACAGCCTTTCAATATTTACAACAATTCAATTTTAAATCGATTGTAGAACAAGATAAAAACTACGCAGCTGCATTAGGTGGACTAACATACGGTGTAACTACATTAGAATTGGCCGATGCATATACAAGCTTTATCGATGGAAGTTACGTTAAATCCCATGCAATTCGAAAAGTTACCGATCAACAAGGAAACATATTGTATCAGTGGCCATCGGAACGGAAACAAATATGGTCTAAACAAACTGTACAATACATGCGTTCATTATTAAACGAAGTAGTGCGAAGTGGAACAGGAAGAGGGATTCATGCAAATTCATCCTATATTGGGGTAAAAACAGGCACTACGAACGAATATCGAGATTTTTGGATCGCTGGATTATCCAATGAATATACCGCAGCCGTTTGGATTGGCTATGATCAACCAACATCTATGCTTCAATTAGAAGACGATCGAATTCATTTCAACATATTTAACCGTATTATTAACCAATAAAATGACTATTTGGATGATATTTTTCTATCATAGATTTTCGCTTCAGCTGGAAGCTTTCCGCGGGCATGGGCTTTCCTCTCTTATTCATGTCCATTCCCGCGGGAAAGCTTTACTTTAATATTGCTTTCATCGCAGATAAATTGCGACGAAGCGAACACGGCAGGAACTTTCCTTTCGCTTAAATCAGATTAGAATAAGAGTGTCTATCCCTTATTTAGCAAAAGGCAAGCTCGCCAAAATCCCGTTGTAAAGTTTCATACAAACAAAAATGACGACTGTTATAAAAAAAGACCAAAAGAGTATTTCAAAGGCGATTAATCCAATCATCCCAGATAAAGACATATATTGGCTCATTTTATAGATTGAATAGACGAAAAAACAAAATAGTGATAATGCAAAAATGATTATTAGTGCAGTAAAGGATTGGATAGCAAAGGCGCTAATAAGACTTCCGATAAAGAAAAGTACATATCCTCCGCGTGCTGCTTTAACAGCACCACCTTCTGAATCCTTTGAAAAAAACAACATCCCTATTTCGTGAATCGTTTCTCCAATCAATTTTAAAGCTGAAAACAGCATGAAAAAGCAAAGGAAGAATACAAACAATAATAGCATCCGAATTTCTACATCTGTTAGAAATTCTCGCATGCCATTATAGATTCCAATAGATTGAAAAAGTTGAATAGACTTACTTACTGTAAAAATTCCAAAAGTTAGGCTATACAGAATAATTGAAAATAATGGTAAATAACCATATAAGTATGGATTTTTCATTGTACTTTGCCTCGTTTATTGTATTTTCCTACCATATCATAACAAAAAATTTCAATCTATCAAGAGAAGAAAAATCGAGTAGGAGGGAGCGATTAACTCCCGTCCTCTCACACCACCGTACGTACGGTTCCGTATACGGCGGTTCAATTAAGATGATTGACGCAAGTCTTTATATAACTTCCGTGAATAGCTGTTCTCTTTATGCCAGTGGTCACTCCACCCTCCAAGAGGTCACCGCTTCCTTCCTCAAGTGAGGTACTACGTTTTCTGTGTTTATCATGACTCACTGAATGCCAAGGGCTATTCTCTCTTAATTGTTCGGTCCTTCTCAGTTGTTCTAGACCAACTAATACTATGACCTCTGCTGACTTCTGACGGTTCAGCTACTTATCACTAAGTAGGTTATGAAGTGTACTTCACATATCCGCCAGACCTCCCCGGGTAAGTACATGCACTTTCACACCATCTATCCGCCTCATTTACTCGATATGACCTTCGACAGAAAGAGCTTTGTTTTGTTTTGCAAACTCACTCAATCATACCTAGCCTTATATGAGATTCGTGTTCCTCGGACCGGTGTTTTGCCTCCAGCTTCCTTCAGATTCCGCGTCACCACGGACATCCTTGCGTTAAGCTAACTGTTACTTCTGCCTTCACAGTTCGGGACTTACACCCTATAGTTCATGTACATGCCGGGCGCATCGAGTAGGAGGGAGTGATTAGCTCCCGTCCTCTCACACCACCGTACGTACGGTTCCGTATACGGCGGTTCAATTAAGATAATTGACGCAAGTTTTCATAACGAGCTTCAAGACTTTTCAGCCCTTGGTTTCTCCAATAGGAGTTACCAAGGGTTCTGTGTAATATTGGACTTTTTGAAATACGCCAATAACTCTTCCGAGTATTTCCCCATTCATACGCTTGCCATTGTGGTACGCCAAGTTGAATAAGGTTGCGTATCTTTGTTTTCGGTTTCTTCCAGTTCTTCCATAGACACATTCGAAGTCTTCTACGAATCCATTTATCTAATTCAGGGAATATAGATTTGGTGTCTGCTAACGCAAAATATCCACACCATCCCATTAGATATTGATTCAGTTTCTGAATGCGGTATTCCATCGGGTAGGGCATCTTGCGTGATGTGATTTCACGAACTTTATTCTTCATTCGTTTAAGGCTTTCTTTTGCGATACGAACCTTTGGCTCTTTATGATAGGTAAAGCTAAATCCTAGAAACTTACGTTTCCATGGACGGTCGACCGCTGATTTCTTTTCATTTACTTTCAGTCGTAGTTTTCCTTCAATAAATCGCTGGATACTTGCCATTGTGCGAAGTCCTGCTCGTTTACTTTTCACGTAAATGTTACAGTCATCCGCATATCGAACGAATTTGTGTCCTCTTCTTTCCAATTCTTTATCTAGTTCATCTAGTACAATGTTAGATAGTAGCGGACTTAATGGTCCTCCTTGTGGAGTTCCTTCTAATGTGCTTGACACCACACCATTAATCATGACGCCCGATTGTAAATACTTACGAATCAATTTCAGTAATGGTTTATCTTGGATTCTCTTCGCGAGTGTACCCATTAATCTGTCATGGTTGACCTTATCAAAGAATTTCTCCAAGTCCATATCTACAACCCATCGATATCCATCTCTTATATATTCTTTCGCTTTTCTCATCGCATCATGAGCACTTCGGTTTGGTCGAAATCCGTAGCTGTTTTCAGAGAATGTAGGGTCATACACTTTTGAAAGTACTTGGGCGATTGCTTGTTGAATCAAACGGTCTGTTACGGTAGGGATTCCTAGTAAACGAACACCGCCATCAGGTTTCGGGATTTCGACTCTGCGGACTGGCATCGGTTCATAAGTTCCCTTGAGAATTGCTTCTTTAATCGATAGCCAGTTTTCAACTATGTGCTGTCGTAGATTTTGTACGGGCATCATATCTACTCCGTGGCTTCCTTTATTCTGTTCTACACGTTTTAGTGCTTGAAGCATGTTCTCCCGTGACAGGATTTGATTCAAAAGCATCGTTATTCTCCTTCCGTGAATAGCTGTTCTCTTTATGCCAGTGGTCACTCCACCCTCCAAGAGGTCCCCCACGGGATTCACCGCTTCCTCCCTCAAGTGAGGTACTACGTTTTCTGTGTTCATCATGACTCACTGAATGCCAAGGGCTATTCTCTCTTAATTGTTCGGTCCTTCTCAGTTGTTCTAGACCAACTAATACTATGACCTCTGCTGACTTCTGATGGTTCAGCTACTTATCACTAAGTAGGTTATGAAGTGTACTTCACGTATCCATCAGACCTCCCTGGGTAAGAATGTAATCTTTCCTTCCATCTATCTGCTTCATTTACTCTGTATCACCTTCGGCAGAAAGGACTTTGTTTTGTTGTGCAAACTCATCCAATGATACCTAGCCTTGTATGAAGTTCGTGTTCCTCAGACCGGAAGTTTGCCGCTCGCTTCCTTCAGATTCCGCGTCACCACAGACACCCTTGCGTTAAGCTAACCGTTACTTCTGCCTTCACGGCTCGGGACTTGCACCCTATAGATTACATCCATGCCAGGCGCACATCGAGTAGGAGGGAGTGATTAGCTCCCGTCCTCTCACACCACCGTACGTACGGTTCCGTATACGGCGGTTCAATTAAGATAATTGACGCAAGTTTTCATAACGAGCTTCAAGACTTTTCAGCCCTTGGTTTCTCCAATAGGAGTTACCAAGGGTTCTGTGTAATATTGGACTTTTTGAAATACGCCAATAACTCTTCCGAGTATTTCCCCATTCATACGCTTGCCATTGTGGTACGCCAAGTTGAATAAGGTTGCGTATCTTTGTTTTCGGTTTCTTCCAGTTCTTCCATAGACACATTCGAAGTCTTCTACGAATCCATTTATCTAATTCAGGGAATATAGATTTGGTGTCTGCTAACGCAAAATATCCACACCATCCCATTAGATATTGATTCAGTTTCTGAATGCGGTATTCCATCGGGTAGGGCATCTTGCGTGATGTGATTTCACGAACTTTATTCTTCATTCGTTTAAGGCTTTCTTTTGCGATACGAACCTTTGGCTCTTTATGATAGGTAAAGCTAAATCCTAGAAACTTACGTTTCCATGGACGGTCGACCGCTGATTTCTTTTCATTTACTTTCAGTCGTAGTTTTCCTTCAATAAATCGCTGGATACTTGCCATTGTGCGAAGTCCTGCTCGTTTACTTTTCACGTAAATGTTACAGTCATCCGCATATCGAACGAATTTGTGTCCTCTTCTTTCCAATTCTTTATCTAGTTCATCTAGTACAATGTTAGATAGTAGCGGACTTAATGGTCCTCCTTGTGGAGTTCCTTCTAATGTGCTTGACACCACACCATTAATCATGACGCCCGATTGTAAATACTTACGAATCAATTTCAGTAATGGTTTATCTTGGATTCTCTTCGCGAGTGTACCCATTAATCTGTCATGGTTGACCTTATCAAAGAATTTCTCCAAGTCCATATCTACAACCCATCGATATCCATCTCTTATATATTCTTTCGCTTTCCTCGCCGCATCATGAGCACTTCGGTTTGGTCGAAATCCGTAGCTGTTTTCAGAGAATGTAGGGTCGTACACTTTTGAAAGTACTTGGGCGATTGCTTGTTGAATCAAACGGTCTGTTACGGTAGGGATTCCTAGTAAACGAACACCGCCATCAGGTTTCGGGATTTCGACTCTGCGGACTGGCATCGGTTCATAAGTTCCCTTGAGAATTGCTTCTTTAATCGATAGCCAATTTTCAACTATGTGCTGTCGTAGATTTTGTACGGGCATCATATCTACTCCGTGGCTTCCTTTATTCTGTTCTACACGTTTTAGTGCTTGAAGCATGTTCTCCCGTGACAGGATTTGATTCAAAAGCATCGTTATTCTCCTTCCGTGAATAGCTGTTCTCTTTATGCCAGTGGTCACTCCACCCTCCAAGAGGTCCCCCACGGGATTCACCGCTTCCTTCCTCAAGTGAGGTACTACGTTTTCTGTGTTCATCATGACTCACTGAATGCCAAGGGCTATTCTCTCTTAATTGTTCGGTCCTTCTCAGTTGTTCTAGACCAACTAATACTATGACCTCTGCTGACTTCTGATGGTTCAGCTACTTATCACTAAGTAGGTTATGAAGTGTACTTCACGTATCCATCAGACCTCCCTGGGTAAGAATGTAATCTTTCCTTCCATCTATCTGCTTCATTTACTCTGTATCACCTTCGGCAGAAAGGACTTTGTTTTGTTGTGCAAACTCATCCAATGATACCTAGCCTTGTATGAAGTTCGTGTTCCTCAGACCGGAAGTTTGCCGCTCGCTTCCTTCAGATTCCGCGTCACCACAGACACCCTTGCGTTAAGCTAACCGTTACTTCTGCCTTCACGGCTCGGGACTTGCACCCTATAGATTACATCCATGCCAGGCGCACACACAAAAAGGAGTGCGATTGAACGCACTCCTTTTTTAATAACGGCGGAATGGCGGGTAAAACGGAGGGTAGTATGGATAGTAAGGATAATATGGATAGTTAGGTGGATAATAAAATTGCTGTGGATAAAAGACATTTCCTAATAAACCACCTAAAAATCCACCAATAAACGGATAGCCAAAGTTACTAAATCCATCACGATGATGGTATCCAGGACGTTGATAATGGCGATAACCAGTCATAGTAAACCTCCTTTTCTTTGATAACATATGTAAGAAAAAGAGGCGAAGCTATGTGAATTGCCTAATGTGAACATTTATCATATATGAAATGTAAAATCTTTGATAAATGTCGCAAGTGTTCTAACCATCACACCTGTTGCACCTTTTGGCCCCAACTCATGGGGTTTTGTAGTATCAGATGTCCCGGCAATATCTAAATGAATCCAAGGTGTATTTTCTACAAATTCTCCAACAAATCCACCTGCAAAAATCATATGTCCATCGCTTCCAGGAGAGTTATTTAAATCTGCAATTTGTGAATCACGGATGCGTTTTTTATCCCTTTCAGTAAGCGGCATGCCCCAAACAAATTCTCCAGTTTTCACACTTGCTTCAATAAAAGCATCGAAAAACGCTTCGTTATTCGATAATGCGCCCGTTTTATCATATCCTAAAGCTGTGATGACCCCGCCTGTTAACGTAGCCACATCAATTAAATAATCGGCTCCTTGTTGTGTTGCATAAGTGACTGCATCGGCTAAAACGAGGCGGCCCTCTGCATCGGCGTTTTTAATTTCCACCGTTTTTCCACTGTAAGTCGTGATGACATCATCAGGTTTAAAGGCATCTCCTGAAATCATGTTGTCAGTTGCGCCAATAACTGCGACAACATTCTTTTTTGGCTTCATTTCTCCAATAATTTTCATGGCTCCAAGTACCGATGCAGCTCCCCCCATATCTCCTTTCATGCCTACCATTCCAGTTTTCGATTTGATGGAGTAGCCTCCTGTATCATAAGTTACTCCTTTTCCAACTAATCCAATTACGTCTTTCCATTCTTCTGTTCCCTTATATTTTAATGTAATAACTCTCGGTTCATTCGTTGAGCCTCTATTTACCGCTAAAATGCCTCCCATTCCTAATTCTTCGAGTTGTTCCTTATTTAATATTTCTACTTCAAAGCCATAGTTGTTTGCCAAATTCACAGCATATTCCGCTAAATCAGTTGCTTTCAATATATTCGGTGGCAAATTCACCAACGTTCTTGCTTCATTCACTGCATCTGCGTAAATCTTTCCGAGTTTGTAGCTTTCAACAATTTCATCAATATCTGCATTCGTAACGAATTGAACTTCATCCAAATAAACTTCCGGTTCATTAGAAGTTGTTTTATAATGGGGAACTTGATAAAATCCCATGCCACTCCCTTCAGCAAATAAAAACGCAATATCTTTTTCTTGAATAGGATCTGCTGTAAAAGATTCTAACCAAATCGTAAATCGATTCGCTTTCATCTCCCGAAGTTTTTTGCCCACTAATCCAAATGTGTCTCGCAATTCATTACGCGTTAATGTTTTCGTATCACCTAATCCTACAAATAATATTCGTTGTAAATGTTCATTAGCTCCCAAATAAGGAATCTTTGTTAATTTTTTGCGCCCCGTTTCGATATCTCCCGTACGAATCCATTTTTCAACATGTTCTCCGTAAAATGATACGAATTCTTTCCATCCTTTAATATGGTCGCAGTTTTTTTGAACTCCCACAATTAACAATTCAGTTGATATTTGTTCAAAGGATTTTCTCTCTTTTTGAATAATCATCTTTAACCTCCAAATAGAATTCATCGTATACGAGCTTCAATATATCTATCCACTATAAGTATAACCCAATTTTTATTAAGAAGTGGACTAGTATCATGAAGCCAAAATTGCTTTGAAGTTCCTTTTATTTGTCTCATATCCTAAACAATTTCGCTAACAAAAAAATTAAATAATTAAGAAATTTTTTTACTTTAAAACGTTAATTGTTGTATATTAGTTATGCTATACTTATGGAAAGACGTGAAAGGAAGGGTTTTTACGGTTTGGCAATATTTCAAAACGCACCATTACTTCTAGCGATATTCTCAATTTTTTTTGCACAATTTATTAAAGTACCCATACATTTTTTGTTTACAAAAGAAATTAACTGGTCTCTTTTAACGTCTACAGGCGGCATGCCTAGTTCTCATTCAGCTGCAGTGACAAGTCTTGCTACTGCAATCGGATACGAGACCGGTTTTGACTCACCTGTATTTGCCATTGCTGCATTGTTTGCTGGAATCGTAATGTATGATGCTAGCGGCGTACGATATCAGGCAGGTCAACATGCAGCTATGTTAAACAAGATACGCCAAGAGTTAACCATATTCTTTAGGGATATGAAACATTGGACTGATAAACATGAACATGAAAAACACGAAGAATTAAAAACATTGTTAGGTCATAAGCCGAATGAAGTATTATCTGGTGCCATAACTGGTATTCTAATTTCCTTCATATTTTATTCTTTCATCATATAAAAAGGATATATCCAAAAGCGTCTTTCACTTTTGGATATATCCTTTTTTAAAACATTCGATAACCGTTCTTTCTTAATATAATCATAACAATACCCGCAACAATTGTACCTACAAATCCACCAGACAAAATGGCGATATCCACCACTTGAAGAGATAAAACTTTATCCCACAAAGCAGGCCATGCGACAGTAGGTTTGAATATATAATCTAAAAAACTCACTTCATCAATAATAAAAATAACGACAATCGGATATAAGATCGTCATTAACCATGTCATACGAAGAAGCATATTTAATAAGAAACCGATTCCAAAAAACATAACAAAAAATAGTACAATCGAGATCACTAATTGAACAATTGATACAGAACCACCCATGTATGTATAACCTCCATTTTCCTTTACCTAGTTTAACCTAATTAAGTTGTCCTTTCAAATGGAAAAACAAATCATTATTAAAATTAAAAGTCTAGCATTCCAACTATAGAATGCTAGACTTAAATTTATGTTATACCGCTTCTCCTACCGCTTTACCATTTACAAATCTTGGACTATTCCATAGATTAATCCATGATTTAATAGCCGTAATCACAACAACAACACCTAAAATCAACATTATGACGGATAATATGCCATTTAATACAGAATAACCAGATGCTGCTGGATTCCAGTACACGTTTTTGATCATCCAAATTCCTGCAACATTTACTGATATATATAAATATACTAATGGAATAATACAAGTTAAAACATAAATCCGTTTTGTAGCAATTTTTAATACAACCGTTGCACCAATAACTAATCCAATGGAAGCCATTAGCTGGTTAGATACACCGAATAACGCCCAAATTGGTCCAATTTCACCTGTGTACAGTAAATACCCCCACATGAAACACGCTAAAGCACTAGCAATGATTGTACCAGGCAACCAATCTGTCCGTTTTAACGGTTTGATGACATCTCCTAAGAAATCTTGAATTAAGTAGCGGGCTACACGAGTACCTGCGTCGATTGCAGTTAAGATGAACACCGCTTCAAACATGATGACAAATTGGTAGAAGTAACCGCTCATTTCTGTGAACCATGGCACTCCAGTAAAAATTTGTGTCATCCCTACTGCAAGGGATACGGCACCGCCCGTTCTTCCCTCTAAATCAATACCTATCGCTTGTGATAATTGAGGTAAGTTGACAACTTCCATTCCTAATGTGGCAAATACTGCTGGAGCTGCATTGATTGCGAAATAATCAGCAGGATGCAAAGAAGTAGCTGCAACAAGCGCCATTACCCCTACTAAACTTTCGACTAGCATAGCTCCAAATCCTACAACGCGAATATCTTCCCATTTATCTAACATCTTAGGCGTTGTTCCAGATCCAATGAATGCATGGAAACCGGAAATGGCACCACAAGCAATGGTAATTGAAACAAATGGCCATACAGGACCTGCAATGATTGGCCCTCCACCATGAATAAATTCTGTTACTGCTGGGAAATGAATTACAGGGTTAACGAAAAATACCCCAATAATTAAAGCTATAAATACCCCAATTTTCATAAAGCTTGATAAATAATCCCTAGGTGCAAGCAAAAACCATACCGGCAATGCCGCAGCAAAAAATGCATAAATCGGTAAGATCAACGCTAAAGTTTGGCGATCTAACGTCAACCAATCACCAAGCACTGTTCCTTGAATATACGGTCCAGCAAATACGCCGATCATTAATAAAATAAATCCAATCGTAGATGTTACAATTAAATTACCAGTCTTTTTATAGGCAATCCCTACAAGCATAGCAATTGGGATTGTAATTCCTACTGCAAAAGTTCCCCACGGATTTCTTTCTAATGCACCAAGCACTACCATGGAAAGACCAGCCATTGTTATCGTAATGATGAATAACATAGCAAGACCTGTACAGAATCCTGCAACCGGCCCAAGCTCCTCTTTCATCACTTCAGAAAGGGATTTCCCTTTTTTGCGCATGGATGCAAATAATACAACGGCATCATGTACTGCTCCACCAATCACCGCACCAATTAACAACCATAGTAAACCTGGTAAATATCCAAATTGTGCAGCAAGTACAGGTCCAACAAGCGGCCCAGCTGCAGCGATTGCGGCGAAGTGATGTCCGAATGCTACCCATTTGTTCGTCGGCACATAGTCTTGCCCATCGTTTAATTCATGGGCAGGTGTTGGTGTTTTTTCATTAATTAACAAAACTTTTTTTGTAAAAAAATAACCATATAATCGGTATCCAATCACGAGTATACAGATGGCACCAATTACAATAGAAAGACCATTCATAAAATTCCCCCATCCCATAGTATTCATTTCTTCGAATAACTACTAACAGAATCGATTTCTATTTTAAAATAACCCCCTTGTCCAATCCTCCTTTTAGAAATTATTGAAAATGTAATAAACAATATGAAATTTCTTTTGTAATAGTATAAAAATTACGACTTTTACAAAAAATATTTTTTTATTATTATTTGAGTTAATTTCATAATTCTCACCCCTTGATTTTCAAGGGATTCAAGACAATAAAAAATGGGTACCTCCCCAAATTTCGTTATAATGGTAGGTAACCAAACAAACCATACGAAAGAGGTGAGTACCCTATGACTATTGTAAAACAAATTTCTCTTTTTGACATCCATCAATTATTAGAAATGGAAAGTTCCCATCGTTATGAAGCCATTTTTAGTGCTATCGACATTCAGCCTATATTTCAATTGTTTTCTAAAAAGACATTGAAAGGTGCACCACGTGAATTGAATTATGGTGCAATGATTCAATCGCTGATTATACGTATTGTCGAACGTATTCCAACTATCAAGGATTTAGTCAAACGTTTGGTTCATGATCCTTTATTTCGTTTCGACTGTGGATTCCTTGTGTCTGATGTCGTACCATCTGAAAGCTCTTATTCACGCATGATTCAAGTCATTAGTGAATCAGATGTGCTAGATAAAATGAACGATACACTCATCAAAACAGCGATGTTGGAAGGCTTTCTAAATGATGAACATGTCGCCATCGATGCGAGTCACTTTGAAGCTCGTGATGCTTTCACACCATCAGAAAAGAAAGCACCTAAAACTCCTAAAAAACGTGGTCGTAAAACTAAAGCTGAACGAGCTGTTTGGTTAGCCGAACAAGTAGAGAAAAAAGGAAATCAATCAACCTATGAAAAAGAACTGAAAGAACAGCTGGATATCCCATTAGAAACCCTTTGGAAGGATGTACCGATTGAGCCAAAATGGGGTGTGAAAAAGAATAGTAAAGGAAAAAATACATTCTGGTTTGGTTATAAAGCACATTTAGCTGTTTCGACGAAAAGTCAATATATCATCACTCGTTTGATGTCCTCAGGTAATTTAAGTGATTGTAAAGCTGCGATTCCATTATTGAAAAAACTTCATCACTTAGGAAACGGTCATTTTACAATAGCTATATTTGATGCTGGTTATGATGTTGAACCTATTTACCGTCAAGCCGTATCACAGTCCATGCGAGTCGTGATTCCTTACAACGTTCGTCGAGAAGGAGAATATATAGGATTCGATGAACATTTTCGTCCAACCTGTGTGCGTGAACATCGTTACCAATATGACAGCTTTGACGCTAAGTACAATACATTAAAATTCACACGTCCAAAGGAATGTGCAACTTGCCCATTACGAGAAGACACCCTTTGCCAAAAAGTTTTCAAAATCAAATGTGATATAGATATCCGTAAATTTACCTATCCAGCACGTGGGACAGAACGATGGAAACAGCTTTATCAAGAACGTACAGCAGTCGAACGCGTTAACGCTTATTTAAAGGAATACTTTCAATTAAACAATGTCCGTCATCGTACAGGAAAGAAAGCAAAAATGCATTTCAATCTGGTGACGTTAATTTATAATACCTGCAAACTAGCAGTTGATCGAATCAATGCTTTATTACAGCAACAAAACCAAGTTGCATAATTTAAAAAAAACAAAGTTTTTAGTATAGGGGTACTCTATACTTCAGAAAAACTATGATTTATGAAATTGATTCTTTTATTATTATTTTATATTTTTTCAAAAAAATCAATCTCTTTTTTACTATACTATTATCCTATTCTTTGTTTTATTCAATAAAGCTTCGAAGATTACTTGTTAAAAAACACACGATAGGATGTATATTGAAACCAATCTCCTGGATTAATCCCCTCATTTTTTGATAGTTGATACTGAATTAAAGTATCACTTGCCATGTTTTGTAGCATGATGGAAGCTTCCCCGCCAGTTAATAATTCCTCTACAGAAAGCCATTTCGCATCAATTAGTTCGCGTTCTTGAATGCAAATCGGTTGCTCTTCATTAATTGGTTTACAAGCAAAAATGGCCATATTATCACTTACTTCTCCTCTTATAACCCCCGTTCTAAATCCAACCATGCCGGTTACGATACAATCAATCCCAGTCTCTTCTTTTACTTCCCGGAGTGCTGCTTCATCAGCAGTTTCACCTAGTTGCACAAATCCTGCTGGAATTGACCATACTCCTTTTAATCCACTATATCTCTTTTTTACAACGAGCCATTTTCCATCTGAATTGACAACAACAGCTCCTGCACCTAACCATACTTTTCCTCGTTCTTTTTTCATATATACTCACCCTTTGTTTAAACTTACCACTATTTTACAACGCTTATAGCTATTTGAATATATCTATAAAACTTTCAGCTATCTCCTTATTTGGTAGTAGCACCTAGTTCACTTAAAAAAATTCATAAAAATAGGCCGCCAGAAATTTCTCTTCTAGACAGCCCAATTAATATAAATCGTTTTAACATTCTTCCGGTGTGCCAGTAACTTTCGCTGTTCTGAAAGATGAACCGCAACCACAAGATGCAATGGCATTCGGATTGTCGATCGTAAATCCACCGCCCATTAACGACTGTTTATAATCAATTTTTGTCCCCATTAAAATAGGGGCATCTTGTTGTGATACTAAAATTTTAATTCCGTGCTGTTCATCGATATAATCATCTTCATTTACATTTTGATCAAAATTCATGCCATAAGTAAGACCACTACAACCACCACCATGAACAGCTAAACGTAAATAAGAACTTTCTTCCTCATTATGTTTTGCCATCTCTTTTACGCGAAATGCAGCTGCTTCTGTTAATTCAATAACTCTTTTTTCTGCACTCATCCGAATCACCTTCCTTAAACAATATAATAACAGTGCAATCATGAATATGACAATGAAACTGCTTTATACACATTATTGTTAAACTCATTTATTGAATCTGCCAGTATAATAGTCTTATAACCTACTGCTCAGGAGGTAGTATATTATGGAAAACCATACAGAAATCTCCCCTTTTTATGTAAAAAAAGTAGTTTGTATTTTTTGTGAAAAAAAATTTCCTACCCTAAAAGTTCGTTCCAAGTTCGTAAAAGTTGAAAATACTGAAACTGATTTTCGTCCCATTTATTCTGATTCGAATGTCAATCCTTTATACTACAATGTATTTGTTTGTCAACACTGCGGCTTTTCCTTCACCGAAGATTTTTCTAAATATTTTGCACCAGGTACACGGGAAAAAATTCAAGAGCAAATTACGAAAAAATGGGTTCCACACAGCTTTAGCGGTGAACGTACAATAGCCCAAGCAATACAATCATATAAACTCGCACTCGTTTGCGGTAATTTAAAAAATGAAAAATTCATTGCAAGAGCAGGTCTTGCTCTTCGAATTGGCTGGCTATATCGTACTCTTCAAAATAAAGAACAAGAAATACGTTTTTTAAAAATTGCCAGAGATTTATATATGGATTCTTACTCAACAGAAGACTATTTAAGCACTGGAATGAGCGGAATCCGTGTTATGTACTTGATTGCTGAACTTTCACGAAGAATCGGGGACATATCAAATGCAACGAGATTCTTCTCAAAAGTAATAGAAAATCAACGACATGGTGGAGAACCTAAAATAATAGAAATGGCTAAGGAACAATGGCAAATCATTCGCGAAGAGCGAAATCAAGGAAATGTAATTACTGAATAAAAAAACGGTGTACTCACTATTCATATTAAATAGAAGAGTACACCGTTTTCAATTAGTTTAGTCGTTTTTCAATTAGAAAACTTGCTCTACTTCAACAATGCCAGGTACTTCTTCTAATAATGCGCGTTCGATGCCGGCTTTTAATGTAATTGTAGAGCTTGGGCATGAACCACATGCACCTAGTAAACGTAATTTTACAACGCCGTCTTCCACATCAATTAATTCGCAGTCTCCACCATCGCGTAGTAAGAACGGGCGTAATTTATCTAAAACTTCTTTTACTTGTTCAAATTGTTCAGTATTTGTCATATTCCTCGACTCCTTTCATTAAAATTATTATAATGTGAACAAGAGAAAAAATCCATTATTATCGTAACGAAAGGTGTAATAATATGAATAAAAATATACCAATTATTGAAGTTTTTGGTGCCGACGTTCTTTGTGCAAGTTGCGTTAATGCACCTTCATCCAAAAACACTTACGAATGGTTAGAAGCAGCGATTAAACGGAAATATCCGAATCAACCATTTACAATTCGCTACATTGATATCAACGAACCGCTAACAGATAAACGGGATCAAGAATATGCTGAACGCATTCATAATGATGAATATTTTTATCCTCTAGTACTTATTAACAATGAAGTTGTCGGAGAAGGATATATCCAAATACAGCCGGTTTTTAAAGCTTTAGAAAAATTAGGTTTTGAGCCTAGCGAGTAATATTAACATACGTTTTCTTTACGTTAAAAATTCGCAAGTATTACAAGGAAAATACTTGCGAATTTTTCATTTAGTTATCGTTTTGACGTTTGTACATCCAAAGCAATCCTGACTTAAGTAAACGTGCAATTCTACCTGTTACCGTTGTATCCGCAATATAAACAAATCCTTGTTTCTTCCCTAAAGATCCCATAAATCCTTTTAATTTGATATCTGGCATTTTTTCTGGTAACGCTTCACCTTTCCAGCGATGTTTTAACACACGAACAATTCGTTCAGCTTGTTCTTCAGCAAGTTGTGCACTGGCTGGCAAATCAGATGAAGCACAGTCTCCTACAACGAAAACATGCTCATCATCAACGAGATGGAAATATTGGTTGACAAGTGGTCGACCTTTATTATCTTTTTCAGCATCCATTTCTCGAACAATTTTCACTGGACGTACACCAGCTGTCCAAACAATGGCATCAGCTTCAATTATTTCATCATGATTATAGATTTTTCCAGGTTCAACTTTTGTAATGTTAGATTCTGCAACGATTTCTACATTATTTTTTTCAAACCACTCTTTTACATACATACTTAGTTTTTCAGGGAATGAACGTAAAATACGAGAAGATCGGTCAAACAATTTAATTTGCAAATCTGAGCGACTTTCTCTTAATTCACTAGCAATCTCAATACCACTCAATCCTGCTCCTACGATTGCAACGATAGAACCTGGAGGTAAGCCGCATAACATTTCAAACGTTTTGCGAGAGTTTGCTATCGTTTGAATGCTCAATGTATACTCCTCTGCTCCAGGTACACCATGATAATCATCTTCACAGCCTAGACCGATTACTAAATCATCATATGGGATAACCGTTCCATCTTGTAAATGAACCGTTTTTTCCTTACGATCAATTTTTGTAATTTCTCCGTACACCTTTTCTAATCTTGGATGTTCAGGAAAATCAACTCGTACTTTTTTGTCAGTTGTTGTCCCCGCTGCAAGTGCGTAAAACTCTGTTTTTAAACTATGGAACGGATTGCGATCAATTAATGTAATCATCGTATCTTCTGGAATTTGGTTAGGTAGCAATCGAAGCAAAATACGCATGTTGCCATAACCGCCGCCTAGTAATACAAGTTTTTTCATAGAAAACTCCCCTATTTTTTTATTGCTTGCAGTTCACTAAATTTACACAAACATTAGTATATTACATTGTGAGAGATTTCACAATAGTTTTTTGTGAAAGGATTCACATAAAGTTTATTTCATTGACGAATGTAAAATTTAAGAGTAGGATTTTTTTGAGTGAGGTGAACCTTTGTGAATCCGTTAGTAGAATTTTGTATTTCGAATTTAGCAATGGGCTCTCAAGAAACATATGATGTATTGGAAAATGATCCAAATATAGATGTTCTTGAATACGGTTGTTTAAGTTATTGTACAATGTGTTCAGAGAAGTTATATGCTCTCGTCAATGGAGACATGGTTGAAGCTGATACTCCTGAAGAATTGACGAAAAAGATTTATGAATATATTAAAGACAACCCTCTTTTTTAATCATGTCATCATTTCGTTTAGATACAGATTGAAAAATGGCCTGACCAAAAGTACAAACTTTTTGGTCAGGCTCAAATATTTACTATGAATATTTTTAAGCTGTCTCTACGGTAGTCAGGTGGCCACATCAAATGCCCCCTCTCGTCGCATTTTATATGTGATAAATGCAAGTTATAAAGGAGTACCGCAGAAGACAACTAGCTATAACGTATATCTATCATTTATTATGACAAATTTTTGTTACGCTTATAATTCAAATTCACTTAAATCATTAATGCAGTAAGTTGGTTGTACCCCTTTTTCTTTAACTTTCTCCGTATTCACGACACCCGTATTGACATGAACAGTATCGCAGCCAAAGCGAATACCACATAAAATATCCGTATCGTAATTATCTCCAATCATTAGCATCTCATTTTTGTTATAGCCATATTCTTGCTGTATCATTTCTAGCATAACTGGCGACGGTTTCCCCATAAACATTGGTTCCACATTAGAAACTTGACTAACGAGTTTAACAAAAGAACCGTTCCCTGGATGGAACCCTTTTTCTGTTGGGAATTTAATATCTTCGTTCGTTCCAATTAAGGTTGCTCCATTTTGAACAGCAATACAAGCTTTCGTTAATTTTTCATAATCAATTTTTCGATCAATTCCCATTACAACTACATCAGGATTTTCTTCCACTATGTCAATTCCTTCTTGTTGAAGTGCATAACGGATTCCATCCTGGCCAATAACAAATACTTTAGCTTGTCCAAAATGCTTTTTCACATATTTTGCAGTCACTAATGAACTTGAGTAAATTTGTTTTTCAGAAACGTTCAATCCGAACTGCTGAAGTGTTTGTTTAATTTGGGAAGGAGTTTTCGACGAATTATTTGTTACAAAAAAGTAATCTAACTGTTTATCTTCTAATTGATGGATGAATTGGATGGCAGTAGGAATAACTTCTTTTCCACGATATACTGTGCCATCTAAATCAAAACAGTACGCTCGATAGTGCTTCATCAACGATCCTCCGGTAAAAATGCGGACACTGGTCCTAATTCATTTTCCAAATATTGCGTTACTTCTTTTGAAAATGTTTTTAACGCTGGTAATGTATTTTTTAACACTTCATAAACCTTTTCAATTTCTACTTGTGTAAATTCACGGACGATATTTTTGCGTAAACTGATTAATTCTTTGAATGGCTTTTCTTTTTCACTTGCGATAACTTTTTCATCAATCAAAATATCAATAATATCGTCATAGCTGCCAGGATCTCTCATAATAAAACCGTCAATCATCAAGTTTCCAACGTCGATGACTGATTCAATTGCATTATGTGTAATGCGTTCCAATGCTAATTTTGTTATATCATCTTTTAGCCAATCTTCTTTCTGTTCAAAAATGGCGATGATTTCATCTAAATATGATAAAGTTCTCGTAATTTTATTTCTGTCAACAAAATACATGACAAATGCCTCCAATTCAAAAAGTTGATAGTTTTCCCGCTTCTATAGTAACATATTCTGTAGTATTGGAAGGAGACCAAAACAGCCATGGAACGATTTTTCTTATATGATGATATAGAAGATACAAAGACAAGATTTGTCAGCTTTACTGGAAAAAAACTTCGCTATGATTTAGCGATTATGCAATCGACACGTTTTTATGGAAAAGTTCTTGTTTTAGATATGCAATTTGGCCGATTTGCGATTATCGGACCAGATGATTTAGAAGAACCTGGCTATTTAGAACATGTTTTTAATAAAACAGAAGAAGAGGCTGAAGATTTAAGAGAATATTTGATGGAATTATTGTCATAATCAATAAGCCATCTCCAACAAGGGAGATGGCCTTCATTTTCTTATTTGATTTTGTCGTGAGAATACCCCTGCGGAGCTGATACAAGCTTTTCTTGTGGAACTCGGCCAATTTTTCTTAAAATAAAATACGCACAACCAAAATTACAATACTCAAATAAATAATCTTGAACGGTGCTAATTTTATTATCAAAGGTAGATTTTTGATTGCGATCATCAAAAAAACCTTTTAATCGAAGTTGACCATATCCCCAATCTCCGACGATATAATCATACTTCGCTAATACGTCCGTATATCGATTTATAAATGTTTCGTCTTGAAAACCGTCACGATAATTTTCAATTAACTCATAGCCAATTCCTTCGACTACAATCACCCAAACCCCTCCAATTTTACGACTAGATCACTTTTTATTTCATTACATCTCTGCTTGGAGTTGTCTAGTTTTCGTTGCTTCATTCACTTGTTCATCCGCATGATAACTACTACGAACTAAAGGACCTGCTTCACAATGTTTGAAACCTTTTTCCATCGCAATTTTTCGAAGTTTTCCAAATTCTAGAGGTGAATAATACTTTTTAACTGGTAAGTGTTTTTTCGTTGGTTGTAAATATTGTCCGATTGTCATGATATCAACATTGTTAGCAAGGAGATCATCCATTACTTCTAAAATTTCATCCCATGTTTCACCGAGTCCAATCATTAAAGAAGATTTTGTCGGAATATCCGGTTGCATTTCTTTTGCTCTGCGCAAAAACTCTAGTGAACGGTCATACGTTGCTTTAGCACGGACTCTCGGAGTAAGTCTTCGAACAGTTTCGATATTATGATTCAAAATATCTGGTCTTGCATCCATGACAATGCGTAAATTTTCCTCTACCCCGCCTAAATCAGAAGGTAGAACTTCAATCGAAGTTTGCGGTGATTTACGTCGAATGGCGCGAATTGTTTCAGCTAATATGCTTGCTCCGCCATCTTTTAAATCATCACGCGCAACCATTGTGATTACGACATGTTTTAAATTCATAATTTTTACTGAATCAGCAACACGTTCTGGTTCTTGTAAGTCCAGCTCATTTGGAAGTCCCGTTTTAACCGCACAGAATCTGCATGCTCGGGTACAAACAGCCCCCAAAATCATCATCGTTGCCGTTCTTCGCTCTCCCCAACATTCATGAATGTTTGGACAACGTGCTTCTTCACAAACAGTATGCAAGTTATTTTCTCGCATTAATTTTTTTAAATCTCGATATTCTTCGTTCGTATTTAACTTTATCTTTAACCATTCGGGTTTCCTTAGAAATTCTTTATTGCTCATTTCGTATCAGCCCCTATCAATTAAGAAAAAATAGTATAACCTACTTGTCAATATATCATGTTAATGCTTTTGCAACAACTAACAATATCGATAAAGTTCAATAATATTATTTTCTATTATTATTCATATGGAACAGGGACTTCAATAGAAGGTTGTGCACCATCTCCACCGTTTGTATAAATATTTGGAACTTGGCTTCTAGTCAGTCCAATTGCGACTGGAATCGTTTGTTCTACAGTAGCAGTTTTGCTAGCAAATGGCACGATGATTTGGACATTTACTTTTAAGCGAATGTTCACTTCTACAAGTGCATTATTGATTCCAAATTCTGTTATTGATGTAGCAACATCACTCGAGACATTTCCAATGATGTGAAAACGTATTGGCACTTTAGGTCCTAAGTTACCTAATAGGGGCAGATTTAACGCTTGAGCAAGTGGTACAAAAAAGACAATGCCGTCCCCTCTTTGAATTTCCGAAACATCATATTCTACATTTTCTAATTCAGGAAGCTGGGACAAGTCTCCCCTTTCCGCCATTTCTAGATGTTCTTTTACGAGGGCTGTCGTTTCCGCGCGGACTTGGTTAATAATTTCAGTATTAAATTTCGTTGTCAACATGTAGTCTGATTCCGTAGGCAAGTCCTCAATTATTTCATTCACATCTAGCACACTTGAAGTTCTTGCATTGATTGCCTTACTTACTACATGCGAGGCGATTTTATATGTTTGTACTTCAGCATAATCTAAATAGGTTGGCATCAATCGAGAGTTTAAAAAATATAAAAATAATATCACAGTGAATACAAAGCTCATAAGAAATAATGCAAAACGATTTGCTCTTTTTTTTCGTCTATTCGGTGACCGAATCATCATTCTACGAGGTTTTCGTGAAAACAAAAAATCTCCTCCTAGCTAATTTTATGAACAGGAGGAGATTGCTATTCAAGGCTGTAAATATTCAGTATCTACTCTTAATATCTCAACTTGTGGAAATTCTTCTAAATTTAATAGATACGTAGACTTTAATAACATACCGTTTTCCTCAAAAATGCGAACATAGGGACGGGAGGATTGTTTAGTATTTTGTTTTGCAACGATTCCCCTTCTTCCATCCGATAAACAAAGAACCGTTCCATTTGGATAATGTACAACACTTTTAATCAAAGCATCTACCACTTGTTTTTCAAAAAGCGTGCCACTATCAGATTCAATTAGGTCAATTCCTTCCGAAGGCAACATTTTATCGCGATAAACCCGATCTGATGTGACCGCGTCAAAAACATCGGCCACTGCAATAATCTTTGCATATGGATGAATTTCATTGTCTACTAATCCTCTTGGATATCCACTGCCATCCAAACGTTCATGATGTTGCAGGGCACAATGAGCAACTAATAAAGAAACCGTATGTAAATTTCGTAAAATATTGAACCCGTAACGGGTATGTAGTTTCATAATGGCAAATTCTTCATCAGTTAATTGTCCAGGTTTATGTAAAATTTCGAGCGGCAGCACCATTTTACCTACATCGTGTAACAATGCGCCAATTCCAATTGTACGTAAATCTTCATACGGGTAACCGAGTTCTTTCGCTATTGCAAGAGAATAAAGGGTTACATTAAAGGAATGTTGGAACAACGCTTCATCATAAAGATAAGTATCCGTTATAATCGTTAACATTTCATTATTGCTAAAAATCGTTTGTAACAAATCATCTACTAAAAAATTCAACTTTTTTGATTCCTTATCTAAAACAAAAGCCGCATCACGACTATTTAATCCTTTCATTTGACGGAAAGAACGCTCAATATTCGATACAGCTTTTGCTCTGAGTTCTAGGGGTACCGTCTCTTCCACTACAATGTCCTTGGAAATTTCATCTTCAATATATATATATTGAATGTTCATTTGCTTTAATCTTCGTATCATGCCCTCGGTCATTTTTACATGTCGCTGCACTAATGGATGTCCTGATTCGTTAAAAATGGCTCTCCCCATTATCATTCCTGGTTTTGCTGCATTAATAGAAATGAGTCGCATAATAATGTTTACCCCATTCTGCCAATTTCAGTATTCCAAATTATATTATATAGCCAGTAATATTATTTAGGAACATTTTAGTAAAAATTTTCAATTTAAATACCGTTTACAATAATCTATTAAAACGTCCCTCAAAAAATATGGTAAAAAATATTTCTTTTTCGCATATTTAAAATTAGGGAAAAAATATCCAAAAGTAAACATATCAAGCGTCGCTAATTGATATGTTCGATTTAAGTCACTTACTTCTCCTTTTACAATTAATTCCCGATTTTTGTTTACCGAAAAATCATAAGTTAATATTTTTCCAAAAATTAATCCTCTAAAACCTAACCCTTTCAACTCAAGTTGTGACCACTCATCATTCTTCGCTTGGAGAAACACTTCCTTCAATTCTCTACCGGTTATTTCTACAACACATATGTTAATGGGATGGGGTAAAATCCGATGAATATCATATTTACTAATATTTCCTTTTTTTAAGCCATCTAAAAATATTCCTGCATTAAACATCGCACAATCGGCACCCGTATGTTCCAATACTGCTTTCGCAAAAAGCCTTGAAATTTGGGAATGATGAAACCATTCTTTATTATAACTTTTCGTTGTTTGGAAAATCGTTTCGCTCATTAGCTCCTTGCCAGTGCGCGATAACTGTTCTAGAAACTCCACTTCCCCGTCAATTTCAGGTAACAATGCATTATCAATAATCTTCTCTTCTTTCCGAATAATTTTTCGCTCGCGGTGATCAAATTGAATCGTTAAGTGTCCTGTATATGCCCCGAATTTGCCACAACCAGTGAGCAAAACACCATTTACCATTTTCCCTGATTCAAGAAAGTGGTGAGTGTGAGAACCAAAAATTACATCTAAATCTGGACAATCTTGAGCCAATAACTCATCTTCCGTAATTCCTAAATGAGATAAACATAGTAAGATATCGACTTGTTCCCTAAGCTGTTTAGCAATAGAAATTATCTTTTTTCTCGGCTCTACAATATCCCATTGAAGTTCTTTATAAAACAATTCATAAAAAGCTGTAGCACCAATTACACCTATTTTTGTTCCGTATTTAGTCTCTAAGATTGTATATGGTTTTAGCCATTTCGGATTCGCTTTATTTGCTGCCTTTAAATTAGCGACAACCACTTCAAAATTTGCTTCATCATACAAATGATAAAGTTCGTCAAAATCTAACGTAATTCCTTCATTATTTCCGATTGTAACAACATCATATTGAGCTTCATTTAATAGTTTGACGTTCCCTAAACCGAGCGTTGCTTCGGTATATATATTCGAACGATCTAAATGGTCGCCAATGTCAAATAAAAAACTAGGTTCTCCACGTTCTGCGTAGGCAAGGCGTTCTTTTCGAATGAAAAATTGAGAACGCAACCAATATTCGAAATGGCTATGTAAATCATTTGTATGATAAAAATGAATCGTTTCTAGCAAACTATTCACCATCTCTCAATATTTAAAATAGCCCCTCTAAAATCGATTGGATACCGATTAATACCATAACGATTTGCAATACAAGAACAACCGTTTTTGATTTCAATCGTTTGTTTAAAGCTGAACCTAATTTCGCACCTACATAAGCCCCAACAATTACGGGAATTGTATAGTGCCAAGGGATATTTCCTAAATATATATGACTCATCGAGTTGACTAATGATGTTAAAAACACCATAAACATCGAAGTAGCAACTGCAACATGTGGTGGAAAACGGAACAATAACACCATTGCAGGAACAAGTAATGAACCTCCACCTATGCCAAATAATCCTGAAATCATGCCGACAAAGAAGGAAAAGAGAACAGCAAACCAAATAGGATAACCATATTCGAAACTTTGGCCTTGGCGATCTGTAAAACTTCTTTTTAATCCGTGATCAATAAACCAGTTAATAGGCTTTAACTTATCTCGTACAAACAATATTGTTGACAAAACGATTAGTAAAAAACCGAAATATAAATTAAATGAATCAATATCCAACCCTTTGTTTAACCAAGCGCCCAATATTGTACCTGGTGCACTACCTATAAAAAAAATTAATCCGCTTATGAAATCCACTTGTTTTGATCTCATATATGAAATCGTTGAAGACAAGCCTATGAAAATCATCATGATTACAGATAAACCAACGACTCGCTGCGGAGTAATGTCAGGAAAAAAGCCTAAATTAATACCGAAAAAAAGCGTTGCTGGTATTAAAATAACCCCTCCCCCTAATCCAACTAACGAACCTAATATTCCAGCACAAAGTGCGATGATGGAAAGAAGTAAATATCCCATTAAAATTCCCCTTCAAAAAAATTTAATTGCTTCGGTGCAAGACCTTTAAAATTGATATTTAAAATTTCTTGAAACATTTTTGCGTTACTTGCTGCATGATGCCCTGAATTGTTGTTAAAAAGTACAAAAACTTCTTCCGCATTGGATTCCAAATCTTTTATTTTGTTTGCTAAATCTTCTAGCTCCTCTTTTGTATAGTCGTATAAAAAACGAACCTCTCTCC
Source organism: Ureibacillus sp. FSL W8-0352 (assembly GCF_038004345.1). Taxonomy (NCBI): domain Bacteria; kingdom Bacillati; phylum Bacillota; class Bacilli; order Caryophanales; family Caryophanaceae; genus Ureibacillus; species Ureibacillus sp. FSL W8-0352. The sequence goes on from NZ_JBBOQT010000001.1 coordinate 1,379,801, forward strand.
AATTAGGAGTACCCGAATTACGCCATCCAAAAACATTTCTTCCATGCAAACGGACAAGTACTTTCTTATTTGTTACTTTCGGAACGAAGGGCACTGAACCAATACCGGCTTGTGGTTCATCGCAAACGGTATGAATTAGTCCATTTTCTCTTAAAAATTGAATCGTTGCTTCCTCTCTATCACTTTGAAACCAAGTTTGGTTACGAAATTCAATAGCAATTGGAAACTCTTTTAATTGTTGTTTAACATACTAAAATATACTTTACATTTTGAGAGGTACAATCAAACCATGGTGGGAATTGGACTAGTACCATAGCTAATTTATTGGACTTGTGAAAGGCATTGGCACATTGGCGAAATGCTTCAAACATTTCTTGTCGGTTTTGATACGGAATATTATCTCTACCATGACCGGTCATTCCTTGATATGCCTTCACGATAAATTGGAAATTTTCTGGCGTTTCCTCTATCCACTTTTCAACATTTTTCACTGATGGAATTGCATAAAAGGATGTATCTACTTCCACTATTGGGAAATGACCACTGTAATCAAAAAGCCTATCTCTTTTTGTGGAGTTTTCACGATATATTGTAGGATGGTCACCCCATCCAGTAAGACCAATTTTTATCATTTCTTTCTCTCCATTTTACCTCATTATGTTGTATATAAAAAAGTATAAACGATTATACAAAAAAAGTTCGATTAAGCAATACGCAAATCGAACTCTTTCCAACTTGATTACTTTGGTCATGTCTCAAGAAATTTGGGAACGAATGATTACACTCATTAAATAGGATGATTTAATAAGCGTATTTTTTACTCTTAACTATAATTTAATTTGACGCATTCCAACTAAAGCGTATTTAGCAAAAATAAAAGACCATAAAATAGCAATTGCTACTTAGATGGCCTCTAGTTTTCTCGTCGGATAGAAATTATTAATTGCTCTATAAAAATATAACTATTATATTGAGAAATCTTCCGGTATGAACACTTTTAATTGTTTTGGGCGAACATACACGATATCCCCTTTTTGAATTTCTAGATTTTTATAATGTTCCTTTGTTAATTCAGCCTCTAAAAATTCACCATTATCTTCCCTTTTTAATTCTATTTGTACAGTTGGGCCAACGATATGAATAAACGTGATTTTTGCGGCAACTGTTTCGTTGTCAACTTTTTCTTTTTCAATTTGAATGTCATGAGGACGAACATATCCAACTGCCTCATCATGGGAATCAAGATAATTTGGAGCACTGATTTCAAATTGCCCCTGTCTTAGCTTTCCATTTTGTAAACGTCCACGAAAAATATTTACGTTTCCTAAGAAGTCATAAACAAAAGGACTTTTTGGGTTCTCATATACTTCATCTGGTGTACCAATTTGCTCGATTTTTCCATTATTCATGACAATAATGCGATCTGCCACATCAAGTGCTTCTTCCTGATCATGGGTAACAAAAATGCTTGTCACGTGAAACTCATTATGCAGTTGGCGCAGCCACCTTCGCAACTCTTTTCTCACTTTTGCGTCTAAAGCGCCAAACGGTTCGTCGAGCAATAATACTTTCGGTTCGACTGCAAGTGCTCTCGCTAATGCAACTCGTTGCCGCTGACCACCAGAAAGTTGTGAAGGATATCGATCTTGAAAGTTTTGAAGTTTAACAAGCTCCAATAATTCATTAACTTTTTTTGCAATTTCTTGCTTGGAAGGTCTCGTTTTTCTCGGACGCACTTTTAATCCGTATGCAACATTTTCAAACACAGTCATATGACGGAATAACGCATAATGTTGGAAAACAAAACCGACTTTTCTCTCCTTTGGACTTACATTTGTAATATTTTCGCCATCAAAATAGATTGCTCCTTCATCAAGCCCTTCTAACCCTGCAAGAATACGTAATAGCGTGGTTTTCCCAGATCCAGAGGGGCCTAGTAGTGCAATTAATTCACCAGATTCGATATCAACTGAAATATCTTTCAGCGCTTGAAATGAGCCGAAAGATTTTGATACATTTTTTACTTGAATGCTCATAAGCTCTCCCTACCTTACACATCTTTAGCTTTCCATGAAACAATATTTTTAATAATGATTGTAATAATCGCTAACACTGACATGATGGAAGCGACAGCAAAAGCCGCTGTAAATTGATATTCGTTATATAAAATTTCAATATGCAACGGCATTGTATTAGTTAATCCTCGAATATGTCCCGATACAACAGAAACAGCGCCAAACTCACCAATTGCACGGGCATTACATAATATTAAGCCGTACAATAATCCCCATTTAATATTTGGCAACGTGACATAGAGAAATGTTTTCAACCCGCTTGCTCCCAGCGAAATAGAAGCTTCTTCCTCAGTTACTCCTTGTGTTTGCATTAAAGGAATCAGCTCCCTTGCAATGAAGGGAAATGTCACGAACAATGTAGCAAGGATGATGCCCGGTAATGCAAATACAATTTTTATATCATGTTCAAAGAGCCATTCACCAAACAATCCTTGAGCACCGAAAAGTAAAATAAAAATTAAACCTGCAATTACTGGGGAGACGGCAAATGGCAAGTCAATAAGTGTTATTAATAAATTTTTTCCCTTAAAAGAAAACTTCGTAATCAACCAAGCAGCTACAATTCCGAAAATCGCATTCAATGGTACGACAATCAGTGCAACGGTAATAGTTAGTTTAATTGCTGCTAGTGCATCTGGATGAACAATCGATGCAACATACGTTTCCCAACCTTTTTCGAAGGCAGTGACAAATATCGAAATCAACGGAAGTATTAAAAATAGGCTAATATAAAGGAATGAAATCGTAATCAATGACCACTTTACAGTTGCTGATTCTTTCAAAGAATAAGAGTTACTGGTTGTTCTTGTAACAACGGGCACTTCTTGTTTTACCTCCAATGGTTTGGTCATTACTTGCCCTCCTCATTAATGATAAAATTTCCTATTCATTCGCCATTGAATGAAATTAATAAATAGCAGGATGATAAACGAACCCGATAACATGACAATTGCGATTGCTGTTGCACCAACATAATCGTATTGTTCAAGCTTTGTCATAATAATAAGCGGAGTAATTTCCGTTTTCATCGGCATATTCCCAGCAATAAATACGACGGATCCGTACTCACCAAGAGCTCGAGAAAATGCTAACGAAAAACCTGTAATCATTGCTGGATATAGTTCAGGTAAAATTATTTTCACAAATGTTTGGAATCTAGTTGCCCCTAAACTGGCTGAAGCTTCTTCTACTTCTTTACTTAAATTTTGCAAGACTGGCTGCACCGTTCGAACGACAAATGGCAACCCAATAAATGTGAGGGCAATAATAATCCCAAGCGGCGTATAAGAAATTTTAAAATCAAAAAATTGCCCAATCCAACCATTCGGTGCATACAGTGTTGTAAGCGCAATCCCTGCAACCGCCGTTGGTAATGCAAAAGGCAAATCAACAAGACCGTCAATGATTTTCCTTCCTGGAAACTCATATCGAATAAGCACCCATGCAATCATCGTTCCAAAGAAAACATTGATTAATCCAGCAACGAAAGCCGTTCCAAAACTTAATTTATAAGAGGCTACTGCCCGAGGATGGGTAATCGTTTCGTAAAATTCACTCCAACTCATTGATAGCGTATTTACAATAATCATCGATAAAGGCAATAGGACAATCATGCTTAAATAAAGCATCGTATATCCAAAAGTCAAAGAAAAACCAGGAATAATAGTAGTTTTTTTCCTTCTTTTTAATGATAATTCCACTCTCACCATCTCCATAATGAAGATTCAGCATAAAGGAGGAGTCATACTTCTCCTTTATGCTTTTATTTCGAAAAATTCAGTTTTCTCAAATGATGCTTCCCGTTCAGATGTTGATGGTGGTTTATTCAAAGTTAATTTATTTCATTCCATCCCAAAATTAACACTTTACGTAGAAGCATATATTTTGTATTATTGATAAATTTCATCAAATGTTCCGCCATCTGCGAAATGGGTTTTCTGGGCTTCTTGCCACCCGCCAAATTCATCAATAGTAATTAACTCTAAAGTTTGGAATTGATTTTTAAATTTTTCCAACACTTTTTCATCACGAGGGCGATAGAAGTTTTTCGCTGCAATTTCTTGCCCTTTTTCGCTGTATAAATAGTTCAAGTAAGCTTCTGCTACTTCGCGAGTTCCTTTTTTATCAACGATTTTGTCGACAATTGCCACTGGTGGTTCAGCTAAAATACTTAAAGAAGGTGTCACAATTTCAAATTCATCTTCCCCGAATTCTGCAAGAGAAAGATATGCTTCATTTTCCCATGCGATTAACACATCACCAATACCACGTTCTACGAAAGTCGTTGTAGATCCACGTGCACCCGAGTCTAATACTTCAACATTGCTATATAAATCTTTCATGAATTGTTTTATTTTTGTTTCGTCACCATTAAACTTTTTATTTGCAAACGCCCATGCTGCTAAGTAGTTCCATCGTGCACCACCGCTTGTTTTTGGATTAGGTGTAATGACCGAAATGCCTTCTTTCGTTAAGTCATCCCAATCTTGAATGTTTTTCGGATTTCCTTTTCTAACTAAAAAAACGATTGTTGATGTATATGGTGAAGAATTGTTTTCAAATTCTGTTTGCCAATCTTCATTTAATAATTGTCGAGTTTGTGCTATTTCATCAATATCATAAGCTAATGCAAGCGTCACAACATCCGCTTCAATTCCATCAATTACTGATCTTGCTTGTTTTCCTGAACCTCCATGAGATTGCTGAATTGTTACTTCCTGACCTGTTTGTTCTTTCCAATAAGCCGCAAATTCTTTATTAAATTCTTCATATAATTCACGTGTTGGGTCATAAGAAACATTTAGCAACTCAACTGGTTTAGAAGTATTGTTTTCGCTCGCATTGTTGTTTGTAGATGCATTATCATTTGACTGTTCTTGTTTGCCACATGCTGCTAACAATAAAATAAGTAAGGCAATTCCTAATAAAAGTTTTTTTCTCATCTCATTCTCCCCTTTTCTTTTCATAAAATAATAGAAGGTTGCTTACATTCCCCTTTTAATCCAAGGAATAAATAAGCAACCTTCAGTTTGTCTGATCGGTTTTCGAATGAAACCATTATTCTTTTTCTTTGAAACATACAATAATCCAATTTTTCCGATTAGTCAACATGGTTTTATAAAATTTTAAAAAATCATTTTTAATATTGATAAATTCAATAAAAATAGTATACTTTAAATAAAATTACATTTCTAAAATTTTTTATAACTTGATACGCTGACTAGAACACTAGAGGCGTTTTAATGTAAATTCTCTTTTTTGTTTACATTAAAACGCCTCTTTTTTATTGAAAGGAGGAATCGCATGCTAACGTATCACACATGGCAAGATTCATTGATAGATTTTGAAGTGGATGAAACTTATAAAGGGGCATTGAATGTTTTACATTGGACCTATGACCATTACGGAGATGATGTGATTTATGCATGTAGCTTTGGCATCGAAGGCATTGTGTTAATTGATCTAATCTCAAAAGTAAAGCCTGATGCGAACATTGTGTTTTTAGACACGGATGTTCATTTTAAAGAAACATATGAAACAATTGAAAGAGTTAAAGAAAAATATCCCCAATTAAATATTGAGTTAAAGAGGCCTTCTATTTCCTTAGAAGAACAAGCGAAATTATATGGGGATGAACTTTGGAAAACTAACCCGAATAAATGTTGTGAAATACGAAAAATAATCCCTCTCCATGAAACGTTAACAGGAGCAAAAGCATGGATATCTGGTTTACGCCGTGAACAATCTGAAACGAGAAGACATGTGGAGTTTATTAACAAAGATAATAAATTTCAATCGATAAAAATATGCCCACTCATTCATTGGACATGGAAAGATGTATGGCGTTACGTAAGCAAACATCAACTAACATACAACCCTCTTCACGACCAGGGGTATCCGAGTATTGGTTGCGCTCATTGCACAAAACCAGCTTATACAATGGATGACTTGCGTTCAGGAAGATGGGCAGGTCTCAATAAAACAGAATGCGGATTACATGTTGATTAGGAGGATGGAACAATGACAATTCAACCCCACGGTGGAGAATTAATTAATCGATTTAACCCAAATGAAAAATACGAGCATCTGCAATTAGAAATTCCTCTAGATGGAATTGCATTAAGTGATTTGGAGTTAATCGGAGTAGGCGCTTACAGTCCATTAGATGGATTTTTATCACAAGAAGATTATAAAAGTGTTGTCGAAAACATGCGATTGGCTAGCGGCATTGTTTGGAGCATTCCGATCACATTACCTGTCACAGAAGAAGTTGCTGCTACATTAAAAGTTGGTGAAAAAGCGAAATTAGTATTTAATGGAGAAGTATACGGTACGATTGAAGTTCATGAAATTTACACACCCGATAAATCAATTGAAGCAAAAAATGTATATGGAACAGATGATTTAAACCACCCTGGCGTGAAAAAACTATTTGAACGTCCAAATGTATATGTTGGCGGAAAAGTAACGCTTGTGAAGAAAACAAAAAAATTATTCCCTGACTACACGTTCGACCCGAAAGAAACACGCGCTTTATTTGAAGAAAAAGGATGGAAATCGGTTGTTGGCTTCCAAACAAGAAATCCAGTGCATCGCGCGCATGAGTATATTCAAAAAGTAGCTCTTGAAATCGTGGATGGCCTTTTCTTAAATCCTTTAGTAGGAGAAACAAAGTCAGACGATATTCCAGCAAAAATTCGTATGGAAAGTTATGAAGTATTGCTCGATAAATATTATCCAAAAGACCGTGTGCAGTTAGGCGTATTCCTTGCAGCAATGCGTTATGCAGGACCAAGAGAAGCCATTTTCCATGCGCTTGTTCGAAAAAATTATGGCTGCACTCACTTTATTGTTGGTCGAGATCATGCAGGTGTCGGAAATTATTACGGAACATATGACGCACAAAAAATGTTTGACAACTTCACTCCAGAAGAAATCGGCATCACACCATTAAAATTTGAACATAGTTTCTATTGTACAGAATGCGACGGCATGGCAACAACTAAAACATGTCCACATGATGCTTCTTCTCGTATCATTTTATCCGGAACTAAAGTACGAGAAATGTTGCGTAATGGAGAGATCCCTCCAAGCACATTCAGCCGCAAAGAAGTAGTAGAAGTATTAATTCGCGGGCTTCGTGAAGAAGTTCATTCATAAGGAGTTGTTACAATGAGTTCAAACATCGTATGGCATAATACATCGATTACGAAAGCTGATTACCGAAAGAAAAATGGCCACCACAGCTTCATTCTTTGGTTTACCGGTTTATCTGCATCCGGAAAATCTTCCATTGCCAACGCATTGGCAAAAGAATTGTTTGACCGTGGAAATCAAGCCTTTGTACTGGATGGCGATAATATTCGCCACGGTTTAAATAAGGATTTAGGATTCGATGAACAATCAAGAAAAGAAAACATCCGTCGAATCGGTGAAGTTTCAAAACTATTTGTGGAAAGCGGACAAATCGTGTTGACGGCTTTTATTTCACCATATAAAGAAGACCGTGCTTTAGTGAGATCCCTTGTTGATGAGGGTGAATTCATCGAAGTATATGTGAAATGTTCTATTGAAGAATGTGAACGAAGAGATCCAAAAGGGTTGTATAAAAAAGCGCGAAATCATGAAATTCCGAACTTTACGGGCATTTCTGCTCCTTATGAAGCACCAGATCATCCTGAAATTGTTGTAGATAGCGAAAAATATTCTATTGAGGAATGCACAGCTCAATTGATTGATTTTTTAATTGAAAAAGGATATATCAAATAGCTTTCAATCCGCCATAATCCTTCATAGAAAACTCCCAATCGAGTAGGAGGGAGCGATTAACTCCCGTCCTCTCACACCACCGTACGTACGGTTCCGTATACGGCGGTTCAATTAAGATAATTGACGCAAGTTTTCATAACGAGCTTCAAGACTTTTCAGCCCTTGGTTTCTCCAATAGGAGTTACCAAGGGTTCTGTGTAATATTGGACTTTTTGAAATACGCCAATAACTCTTCCGAGTATTTCCCCATTCATACGCTTGCCATTGTGGTACGCCAAGTTGAATAAGGTTGCGTATCTTTGTTTTCGGTTTCTTCCAGTTCTTCCATAGACACATTCGAAGTCTTCTACGAATCCATTTATCTAATTCAGGGAATATAGATTTGGTGTCTGCTAACGCAAAATATCCACACCATCCCATTAGATATTGATTCAGTTTCTGAATGCGGTATTCCATCGGGTAGGGCATCTTGCGTGATGTGATTTCACGAACTTTATTCTTCATTCGTTTAAGGCTTTCTTTTGCGATACGAACCTTTGGCTCTTTATGATAGGTAAAGCTAAATCCTAGAAACTTACGTTTCCATGGACGGTCGACCGCTGATTTCTTTTCATTTACTTTCAGTCGTAGTTTTCCTTCAATAAATCGCTGGATACTTGCCATTGTGCGAAGTCCTGCTCGTTTACTTTTCACGTAAATGTTACAGTCATCCGCATATCGAACGAATTTGTGTCCTCTTCTTTCCAATTCTTTATCTAGTTCATCTAGTACAATGTTAGATAGTAGCGGACTTAATGGTCCTCCTTGTGGAGTTCCTTCTAATGTGCTTGACACCACACCATTAATCATGACGCCCGATTGTAAATACTTACGAATCAATTTCAGTAATGGTTTATCTTGGATTCTCTTCGCGAGTGTACCCATTAATCTGTCATGGTTGACCTTATCAAAGAATTTCTCCAAGTCCATATCTACAACCCATCGATATCCATCTCTTATATATTCTTTCGCTTTCCTCGCCGCATCATGAGCACTTCGGTTTGGTCGAAATCCGTAGCTGTTTTCAGAGAATGTAGGGTCGTACACTTTTGAAAGTACTTGGGCGATTGCTTGTTGAATCAAACGGTCTGTTACGGTAGGGATTCCTAGTAAACGAACACCGCCATCAGGTTTCGGGATTTCGACTCTGCGGACTGGCATCGGTTCATAAGTTCCCTTGAGAATTGCTTCTTTAATCGATAGCCAATTTTCAACTATGTGCTGTCGTAGATTTTGTACGGGCATCATATCTACTCCGTGGCTTCCTTTATTCTGTTCTACACGTTTTAGTGCTTGAAGCATGTTCTCCCGTGACAGGATTTGATTCAAAAGCATCGTTATTCTCCTTCCGTGAATAGCTGTTCTCTTTATGCCAGTGGTCACTCCACCCTCCAAGAGGTCCCCCACGGGATTCACCGCTTCCTTCCTCAAGTGAGGTACTACGTTTTCTGTGTTCATCATGACTCACTGAATGCCAAGGGCTATTCTCTCTTAATTGTTCGGTCCTTCTCAGTTGTTCTAGACCAACTAATACTATGACCTCTGCTGACTTCTGATGGTTCAGCTACTTATCACTAAGTAGGTTATGAAGTGTACTTCACGTATCCATCAGACCTCCCCGGGTAAGTACATGCACTTTCACACCATCTATCCGCCTCATTTACTCGATATGACCTTCGACAGAAAGAGCTTTGTTTTGTTTCGCAAACTCACTCAATCATACCTAGCCTTATATGAGGTTCGTGTTCCTCGGACCGGTGTTTTGCCTCCAGCTTCCTTCAGATTCCGCGTCACCACGGACACCCTTGCTCTTGGCTAACCTCTACTTCTGTCTTCGGGGTTCGGGACTTACACCCTATAGATTACATCCATGCCAGGCGCACTCATATAAAAAACAGGGCACCTTTTGCCCTGTTTTTATTTGTAAAACATACACAATATATTTCATCTAAAAAAGAACCCTGTGATTTGTTTGAATATGGTATTTTTTGTAAATTAATCAAACGCACTGTGGATACTTTTGGATTCCAAACGGGAAGACGTGTAAGAATATGACTTGCCTCATTCAAAAAATGCAAATAATAACCAAACAAGCAAGATTACAATAGTAAAAATTAACTAGCGTTAACGTTTTTTGGTATTTTATTAAGTTGTGGAAATATAGCGGAATACCCAATGTGTTGATATCGAATATGGCTACAATGACTCCTTTTTTCAAATACGTGCAACATTGCATAAAAATCAAAGACTTTGAGCTCCTAAAGAAAACATTAGAGAATAAACAAAATATCGTTTCCAGCTATATGAAAACCGCCATCAAGACAATCAACAAATACATCAATTACGTCGAGAATACGCTAAAGTACGATTATAATAACGGCATTTTAGAGGGGATTAATAACAAAATCAAAGTGATTAAACGCATTTCTTTCGGTTATCGATCCTTCTATCACTTTAGAAACCGAATATTCATTACCCAAAACTTAGCGAAAATAAAAACAGCTTAGGGGAACCTCGAATTTCCCCTAAGCCATCCGATTACACATTACCAAATAATGTCACTAAAATTTATTCACCAACACCATTTGACAAAGAAAAAAAATAAATTTCGTGGGCAAAATGTGGGCAGACGGTATTTTCCGACTGCCCACAAACGCTTAATAATATTGATATTATTGGTTTTATCCAATAGAACCTTCCATTTCAAACTTGATCAAGCGGTTCATCTCTACTGCGTATTCCATTGGAAGTTCGCGAGTGAATGGTTCAATGAATCCCATTACGATCATTTCTGTAGCTTCTTGCTCAGAAATACCGCGGCTCATGAGATAGAATAATTGTTCTTCTGATACTTTAGAAACTTTCGCTTCATGCTCAAGGGATACATTGTCATTAAATATTTCGTTATATGGAATTGTATCTGAAGCAGATTCATTGTCTAAAATTAATGTGTCACATTCAATATTTGCACGAGCACCGCTTGCTTTTGGACCGAAGCGGACAATACCACGATACGTTACTTTACCGCCTTGTTTTGAAATGGATTTTGACACGATTGTAGATGAAGTATTTGGTGCTAAGTGAATCATTTTTGCACCTGCATCTTGGTGTTGACCTTTACCCGCTAATGCGATGGATAACGTCATACCACGAGCACCTTCACCTTTTAAGATACAAGCAGGGTATTTCATTGTTAATTTTGAACCGATATTACCGTCAATCCATTCCATCGTACCATTTTCTTCAACGATTGTACGTTTTGTTACTAAGTTATATACGTTGTTAGACCAGTTTTGGATTGTTGTATAACGGCAATAAGCATTTTTCTTTACGATGATTTCAACAACCGCTGAGTGAAGTGAGCTTGTTGAATAAACTGGTGCTGTACAACCTTCAACATAATGCACATGGGCACCTTCATCAACGATTATTAATGTACGTTCGAATTGACCCATATTTTCAGAGTTAATTCGGAAGTATGCTTGAAGAGGTGTCTCCACTTTCACACCAGGTGGAACGTAAATGAATGAACCCCCAGACCAAACTGCTGTATTTAGAGCAGCAAACTTGTTATCAGATGCTGGTACGACTGTTCCCCAATATTTTTTGAACAGTTCTTCGTTTTCTTGAAGAGCAGAATCTGTATCTTTAAAGATGATTCCCATTTCTTCAAGATCTTTTTTCATATTGTGGTAAACCACTTCTGATTCGTATTGTGCTGAAACTCCGGCTAAATATTTTTGTTCAGCTTCCGGAATACCTAATCGGTCGAAAGTTCGCTTAATTTCCTCAGGCACTTCATCCCAAGAGCGTTGTGTTGCTTCAGTTGGTTTTACATAGTAAGTAATTTCATCGAAGTCTAAAGCTGATAGGTCGCCTCCCCATTGTGGCATTGGTTTTGAATAGAATATTTCAAGAGCCTTTAAGCGAGACTCGAGCATCCATTCTGGTTCATTTTTCATTTTTGAAATTTCACGGACGATTTCTTCGGTTAATCCACGTTTTGAACGGAATACAGAAACGTCCTTATCACGGAAACCGTATTTGTAATCGCCAATATCCGGCATTTGTTTTGCCATGTTCTCTCCTCCGTTCAAAGTTATTCTATCTCTTTGCTTACACCTTTTTCCATCGCTTTCCAAGCAAGAGTTGCACATTTTATGCGAGCTGGAAATTTTGATACGCCTTGTAGTGCAGCAATATCTCCTAATTCATCTAAAATTTCTTCATCAATTTCTTCTCCAAGCATCATTTTTGAGAAGATATCAGCTAATTTTAATGCTTCTTCCACTTTTTTCCCTTTAATGATTTCTGTCATCATAGAGGCAGATGACATGGAAATCGAACAGCCTTCACCATCAAATTTGGCATTTTCCACGATTCCATCATTGATTTTTAACGTAAGATGTATGCGGTCTCCACAAGTTGGGTTATTCATATCTACTGTTACATTATTTTCATCTAAGTAACCTTTATTGCGAGGTTTTTTGTAGTGCTCCATAATTACAGCACGATAAAGTTGATCTAAATTATTCAAAGACATTGTTAAAATACTCCTTCGCTGCGCGCAATCCTTCAACGAGAGCGTCGACATCTTCCTTATTGTTATAAATATAGAAGCTCGCTCTTGCAGTTGCAGAAACTTTCAACCATTTCATTAACGGTTGAGCACAATGATGTCCTGCACGAATTGCAATTCCTCTCATATCAAGTACAGTGGCAAGGTCATGAGGATGCACGCCATCTAAATTGAAAGTAACAAGACCGCAACGTTTTTTTGGATCTCTTGGACCGTAAATATGAAGGCCTTCAATTTTATCCATTTCAGATAAAGCATACTCGATTAATTCATGTTCATGATTAGCAATTTTATCTAATCCAATATTCGTTAAATAATCAATTGCAGCTCCCAATCCAATCGCCCCAGCGATATTTGGTGTACCGCCTTCAAACTTCCAAGGAAGCTCTTTCCAAGTAGAATCATATAAATCAACGAAGTCAATCATTTCACCGCCAAATTCAATTGGCTCAATGTTTTCTAAAAGTTCTTGTTTACCGTAAAGTACTCCGATACCTGTTGGCCCACACATTTTATGGCCAGAAAATGCTAAAAAGTCGCAATCTAAATCTTGAACATCAATTGGCATATGAGGTGCTGCCTGGGCTCCGTCAACCACCATTACCGCACCATTTTCATGCGCAATTTTAGCAACTTCTTTAATCGGGTTAATGGTACCTAACACATTAGAAGTCATCGTCATTGCAACAATCTTTGTTTTTGGAGTAATCGTTTCTTTCACAGTATCTAAAGAGATTGTCCCGTCTTCTTCTAAATCAATGTACTTTAATACTGCATTTTTTTCCTTCGCTAGTTGTTGCCATGGAATTAGATTGGAATGATGTTCCATATATGTGATGACAATCTCGTCACCTTCTTGAACATTTTGTCTTCCATAAGCACTAGCAACCGTGTTTAAAGATGTTGTTGTTCCTCGAGTATAAATGATTTCTTTTGTTGATTTAGCATTAATAAATTTGCGGATTTTCTCGCGCGCCCCTTCATAAGAATCCGTTGCACGGTTTCCTAGCGTATGAACACCACGATGCACATTGGAATTATCAAAATCGTAATATTTACGAACAACTTCCAACACTTGAACAGGTTTTTGTGATGTTGCAGCGCTGTCAAGGTAAACGAGCGGATGACCGTTTACTTCTTGATTTAAGATAGGAAAATCTTTTCGAATTTCATTCATTAGCGAACTTTCCCTTCAATAACCTTCGTTAATTGATTCTTAACTCCTTCAATTGGCAATGAGCTTACAACCGGTGCAAGGAATCCATGGATGATTAAACGCTCTGCTTCTTCTTTTGAAATACCACGGCTCATCATATAGTACAGTTGAGTTGGATCAACTCGTCCAACAGATGCCGCGTGTCCTGCTATTACATCATCTTCATCGATTAATAAAATTGGGTTTGCATCACCGCGAGCTTTACTTGAAAGCATGAGTACACGGGATTCTTGTTGAGCATTTGATTTGGAAGCACCATGCTCGATTTTACCAATTCCGTTAAAGACAGATTGAGCAGCATCTTTCATTACTCCGTGAGTTAAAATGAAGCCTTCAGAGTTTTTACCCCAGTGACGAACTTCTGTTGTAAAGTTTTGCTTTTGACTTCCAGTACCAACAACAACTGTTTTTGTATCAGCACTTGAACCATCACCAACAAGGTGAGTGATATTTTCAGAAATAGTATCTGAGTTGTTCATTAATCCTAATGCCCAGTTGATTTTTGCATCACGATACAAATGTCCACGGCGATTTACATATGTTGTATAGCCTTTTGCTAACACATCAACTGCACCGAAAGAAACTTGTGCATTGTCTAATGCAATAACTTCTTCAATTAAGTTCGCTTGTCCTTTTGCACTGTCAACTGTTGATAAGTAGTTTTCTACATAAGTGACAGAAGAATTTTTATCTGCAACCACTAATACATGATTAAATAATGAAGCTTCTTCATCATCATTTAGGAACACAACTTGAATCGGCTTTTCAATTACAACATTTTGTGGAACATATAAGAATACGCCGCCGTTTACTAATGCTGCATGGTAAGCAGTTAATTTATGTTCATCTAATTTAACAGCTGTTGTCATAAAATATTTTTGTACTAAATCACCATGTTCACGAACTGCTGTTAAGAAGTCTGTGAAAATCACACCTTGTGCTTTTAATTCTTCTGAAAGCTTTATAACTACCGGTGTGTTGTTTCTTTGAATATAAAGATTTTCTTGTTGTTCAATGTCAATTAAATCTTTTACTGCTTCAGGCAATTGCTCAATCGTGAAAGATTCACTTTTCACCGTATGTTTAGGGAAATTGATAAAATCCCACTTTTCAATATTTGTTTTATCTGGTTTAGGCATTGGTAAATCAGTAGCTTTTTCAATCGCAGCCGCACGTAAATCAGTAAACCATTTCGGTTCATTATTTAACTCAGAGAACGAGCGGACTTCACTAGCTGATAACGCCAATTTTGTTTCAACCGTCATCGATAATCGTCCTCCTAAATTAAGCTTCTTTTTCCGTTACTGCATCTGTATCTTCGATACCTAATTCTTGTTTAATCCATTCATAACCTTCAGCTTCTAATTTCTTAGCTAGCTCAGGTCCGCCAGATTTCACCACTTTACCTTGCATCATTACGTGTACGTAATCTGGAGTGATATAGTTAAGCAAGCGTTGATAGTGAGTAATCACTAAGCAACCGAAGTTTTCACCGCGCATTTCATTAACGCCTTTAGATACAACTTTCAATGCGTCGATATCAAGACCTGAGTCAATTTCGTCTAAAATAGCAAATGTAGGTTTAATCATCATCATTTGAAGAATTTCATTGCGTTTCTTTTCCCCACCGGAGAAACCTTCATTTAAGTAACGTTGAGCCATTTCTGGATCCATTTCTAAGAATTCCATCGTTTTATCTAGCTCACGGATAAATTTCATAATGGAAATTTCATTACCTTCACCACGGCGTGCGTTGATTGCTGAACGGATGAAGTCAGCGTTTGTTACTCCGGAGATTTCTGATGGATATTGCATTGCTAAGAATAAACCTGCTTTAGCACGCTCGTCTACTTCCATTTCTAATACGTTTTGTCCATCTATTTCAATTGTTCCTTGAGTAACCTCGTATTTTGGGTGACCCATAATAGCAGATGCTAAAGTAGATTTACCTGTACCGTTAGGACCCATGATTGCGTGTACTTCATTTGTGTTAATTGTTAAGTTTACACCTTTTAAAATCTCTTTACCTTCAATTGAAACGTGAAGATCCTTAATAACTAATGTTGACATCTATATACCTCCATTTTTGCTATAAATGGTAATACCATTTCTAATTTATTATCATTCTAATCTTAACCGAAAACAAGTGAGCATGCAAAACATTTAATCATTTATTCCCATCATTGAGTAAAATCCTCATCAATATTAGAATTTCCGAACATTAAATTCTTAACAACAAATCAAGACAATGTAAAAAGAAGGAATGTTTATTTTCAATAAATAAATCGTAATTGAGAACAGTTATTAATGAAAGAATTTTTTGAATAGAAAGCTATTATCAACCAACATCTTTCGATATATTTTTTTTAATTGCATTCAGTCTATGCTTCTTTTCAGAGTTCTTAAATTCATCCTTTGAAATAATTGTTATTTAAGAAATTTCTAAAGTAGTAGTAAATCAAATTTCTGCCCTTTCATGCCCCTTGACTTTGACTGATATATACAATCTATGCAACAATGTTCCTTTTCCTAAACGTTTACATTATTGGCATTTTCCATTAATATAAATTGTATATATTTTTTTATCAACCCATCTATTTTTTAGATGATTAGGAGGGAGAACACTGGAATTACGTCAATTACGATATTTTGTTGAAGTTGCAGAACGGGAACATATCTCCGAGGCAGCTGAACACCTTCATGTTGCCCAATCAGCTGTAAGCAGACAAATTGCCAATCTAGAAGAAGAGCTTGGCACAGCACTTTTTGAACGTGTAGGGAGAAACGTGAAACTAACACCGATTGGTAAAATTTTTTTAGAGCATGCAATTACCGCTCTGAATGCTATTGATTATGCTGTTAAGCAAGTGGAAGAATATTTAGATCCTGAAAAGGGGTCCATTAAAATTGGCTTCCCTACTAGTTTAGCAAGTTACGTCCTCCCAACAGTTATTTCTGCCTTTAAAAAAGAATATCCTGACGTTTCTTTCCATCTACGCCAAGGATCCTATCGCTATTTAATTGAGGCAGTCAAAAACCGTGAATTAAACCTTGCATTTTTAGGACCGGTACCAAAGAAAGATGAAACAATCGATTCAATGATTTTATTCAATGAAAACATTTGTGCATTGCTTCCTGCCAATCACCGGCTGGCGAAGCGGGATAAAATTCATTTAGATGAACTACGTCATGATCACTTTGTCCTTTTCCCTGAAGGATATATTTTACATAAAGTCGTAGTCGATGCTTGCAAATCAGCAGGCTTTTCTCCTATAGCCACTTCGGTGGGAGAAGATATGGATGCTTTAAAGGGGCTTGTAGCAGCAGGAATTGGCGTAACATTATTGCCAGAAAGTTCTTTCTACGATTCTACACCACGGTTAACTATCAAAATGAAAATCGATAATCCAAATATCACCCGCAATGTAGGAATTATTTATCCAACAAACAGAGAATTAGCTCCTTCAGAACAAGTATTTATCAAATTTGTTCAAACATTCTTCTCCAGATTAAATCAATTTCAATAGAGGATATAACATAATTTCATTGTTAAAGAACTGTTTCGTAATGGCCAACATACTCAAAATCAAGAAGGCAAAGGTCACCTTATTTAATTCTCTTAAACATGCAAAACCTCCCAATCGTTTTCGATTAGGAGGTTATTTCGTTTTATTATTCGCTCACTGGTACTACAGAGCCGCCCCATTCTTCAAGAATGAAGTCTTGAATTTCTTTTGTACGCAATACTTCCACTAACTTTTTAATTTCTTCTCTATTTTCATCGCCAGAACGTACAGCAATTACGTTTACATATGGTGATTCTGAACCTTCAATTGCGATTGAATCTTCCACTGGGTTAATTCCAGCATCGATTGCGAAGTTAGAGTTAATAACAACCGCATCTCCTTCTTTGTTTTCATAATAAGTAACCATCATCTCAGGAGCATCGCTTGCTTCGATTTTTAAGTTCTTCGGATTTTCAACAATATCTTCTAAAGTTGCTTTTGTTTTATCGATACCTTCTTTTAATGTGATTAAGCCATTTGCTTCAAGTAGTGATAAAATACGACCATGATCTGGGATAGAATTTGAAATTAAAATTGTTGCACCATCAGGAAGTTCATCTAAAGATTGATATTTTTTAGAGTAAATCCCCATTGGCTCAATGTGGATTCCACCAGCATTTACTAAATCATAACCTTCTTCAGCAACTTTTTGTTCAAGATACGGAATGTGTTGGAAATAGTTTGCATCAAGATCGCCATTATTTAAATCTTGATTTGGTAAAACATAATCTTGATATGGTACAATCTCTAACTCGATTCCTTCTTCAGCAAGGATTGGTTTTGCTTTCTCTAAAATTACTGCGTGAGGTGTGTGTGAAGCACCTACTTTTAATGTTACTTTTTCTGTTGCTTGTTGATCGTCGTTTGTTCCTTCATCAGTTGAAGAATTTGAACTTGTACCGCATGCAGCTAATACTAGTACAAGCACTGATAGGAATAAAAATGATAATACTTTCTTCATCCTTCCATTACTCCTTCTCCATTAAATTTTATGTGAAAGGCAAATCGCCTCCATCACCTAAATTAGCGCTTGTCCGTTTTGGCAGTAATCGTATCACCAATCCATTGAATGACGAATACAATGACAAGTATTAAAATCGTTGCCATTAACGTGACATCTTCTCTACTTCTTTGGAAACCTTCTAAGAAAGCTAAGTTCCCTAAACCTCCTGCACCTATGATTCCTGCCATCGCTGTATAACCAACAAGAGCAACAGCTGTGACAGTAATTCCAGAAATGAGCGCAGGTTTGGATTCAGGAATTAATACTTTCCATATAATTGTGAAAGTATTCGCACCCATCGATCTTGCTGCTTCAATAACACCTTTATCTACTTCGCGTAAAGCGATTAATACTAAACGCGCATAAAACGGCGCTGAACCGATAATTAACGCTGGTAAAGCCGCATTTACACCACGAATAGTTCCGAGTAAAAATTTTGTAAACGGAATTAATAAAATAATTAATATAATAAACGGAATTGAACGGAAGATATTCACAAGGGACCCCGTCAAGAAATGAACAATTTTGTTAGCCCAAAGTTGGTGTGGACTTGTTAAGAATAACAGTATACCTATGATTATGCCGAGAACGAAGGTAACTGCTGTAGAAATAGCTGTCATGTAGAGTGTGTCATAGGTTGCTTCCCACATTTTTGTCCAATCTACATTCGGAAATAATGCATCAATCATTCGTAATCACCTCCGTTTTAATGTTCATCGATTTCAGTTTTTCCAAAGCCTTCTCGACATTTTCAAAATCACCGTCAAGTTGAACAATTAACGTTCCATAAGAGCCATTCACCGTTTGTGAAATATTGCCGTGAAGGATGTTGATATCCAGCTGGAACTCTTTAATTAAATATGAAATAATCGGTCTTTCTGTTGTATTTCCAACAAAAATTAATTTTACTAATTTTCCAGAAGGATAATTTTTCAAAATGTGTTCAATGGATTCTTTTGATTCTCTTGAATCCGAAACTTGCATCACAAAATTTTTCGTTATTTCAGCTTGAGGATTTTGGAACACTTCAAGAACATCACCTTGTTCAACGACACGTCCAGCTTCCATCACCGCAACGCGATGGCAAATTTTTCGAATCACGTGCATTTCATGGGTAATTAAAACAATTGTCAACCCAAGACGCTGATTAATATCTGATAATAATCGCAAAATTGAATCAGTTGTTTCTGGGTCTAGAGCACTTGTGGCTTCATCACAAAGCAATACTTCTGGATTGTTAGCTAATGCTCTTGCTATACCAACCCGTTGTTTTTGTCCACCGGAAAGCTGGGATGGATAAGCATCCGCTCTTCCACTTAAACCTACAAGTTCAATTAATTCGTGAACTCTTTTTTCTCTTTCTTCTTTTGGTACCCCTGCAATTTCTAAAGGAAAAGCAATATTTTCTGCGACTGTTCTTGACCATAAAAGATTGAAATGTTGGAAGATCATGCTGATTTTTTGGCGAGCAAGCCGTAACTCTTTTCCTTTAATTGAAGAAATTTCAAGACCATTCACTATGACAGAACCGCTCGTTGGTTTCTCGAGTCCATTCAATAGGCGAATCAATGTACTTTTTCCGGCACCGCTATATCCGATGATTCCGAAAATTTCACCCTTTTGAATAGACAAATTTACATGATCAACTGCGGTTAATTCCCCATTTTTCGTTTTAAAGATTTTTGTGACATTTTTTACTTCAATCATGTTTGAGTACTCCTTTATAAACCGCAATATGTATTGATATTACAATTGTGCATTTTACACTTTTTATTACCCTTTGACTATAGTGTTATGTATATAATCTTTCATTTCAATAAAAAAACCTTCTACTTTGATAAGTAGAAGGGAAGTTGAACAACCTACTTAGATATCGTAAAACTTCCTCTTATCTTTCAAAGTAATAAATACTTTGCGTGATTTGGCACCTTATCATATCAATGATATGATGGTTGCCGGGTTTCATAGGGCACTTCCCTCCACCACTCTTAATAAGAGTTTTTTGCTATTCGGTTATTTAATTATGGAAACAATGTAACACGTAATCTATCATCTGTCAACTATAAAATCAACTTTTCATATAAGTTTTGTACGGATTTAAATGCATAGACTTTTTCATGCACTTTTCCGTCCTTTGTTATAAGTAGACAAGGAACACTTTCGATTTGTTGTTCGTATGCAAATTCTTCCAAAAAATTAATATTTCCTTTCCCAATCGGAATGTGTGGAAGAAGTTCTTCAATAACTTCCATCATTTTTGATGCAATTTTACATGTTCCGCAAATAGGGGTATATAAATAAAATGCTGTGATATTATTTTCTTTTACTTTTTCTTCCCAATTCTCTATTGTCCATTCTTCCATATCAATCATTTCCTATGCTAAATATTCTTTATGAACTAAAAATCTCGCTTCTTTCAGTAATTGAGCTAACACTTTTCGTGGTGCGTTTGCAACTTCCATATATGTTCTTGGAACATTTAGGTGAGTAGCCTCCGAATAAATTCTTTTCATTAATTTTCTTAGTTTTTCTCCGGATTGATCGGCATCAAAAAAAGTATATAGCTGACATTCTTCATAGGGCTCAATAAGCTCTAGTAACGCCTCTTCACTTATAGTACCATTTGTACAGACAATCTTCACATCTTCCGCTAAAATTGGGGCCAATTTCAACATATCTGAACGACCTTCTACAATGATACATTTTTCGTAATGCATTTTTACTCACCCCACGTATTATATAAGAACTGAAGAAACGATGAATAGTGTTGTTTACATATTATATTTTGATTTTAAAAAAACGCCAGTTCTTTCCCTGGCGTTTTAGACAGATTATTCAGAAATAATTTCTTCGTATTGTTCTGCAGTAAGCAATTCATCAAGTTGAGAAGAATCTGCAGGTTCAACAACAATCATCCAAGCATTTTCGTAAGGAGACTCATTCACTAATTCTGGGCTATCATCAAGCTCAGTATTTACCTCAACAACTTTACCAGAAATAGGTGCATATAATTCAGAAACCGTTTTCACTGATTCCACACTTCCGAAAGGTTCATTCATTTGAATTTCGTCTCCAACTTGAGGAAGTTCAACGAATACGATATCACCAA
This sequence comes from Ureibacillus sp. FSL W8-0352, assembly GCF_038004345.1. Lineage (NCBI taxonomy): Bacteria > Bacillati > Bacillota > Bacilli > Caryophanales > Caryophanaceae > Ureibacillus > Ureibacillus sp. FSL W8-0352. Next base: position 1,401,157 of record NZ_JBBOQT010000001.1, read on the forward strand.
GTTCAGATTGAGCGAAATCAGTTATTCCAACACGTACTTTACCATCTTCTAATTTTACCCACTCATGTTCCTTCGTATAACGTAATTCCTTTGGTATTGACATACTTTTACCCTCCATCTGATATGTAATCTTTTTTTCAGTTTGACATATTTCAATTTCAAAAACAAGCTATTTTAGATGATTACTTCCATGTCTGTTCAAACTCTTCTTCTTTAAACCCAAGAGTCACTTTTTCTCCATCTGTAACAATTGGTCGTTTAATTAACATGCCATCTGAAGCTAATAATTCTAGTTGTTCTTCTTCAGGCATCGAACCTAGTTTATCCTTTAGACCAAGGGATCTATACTTTTGTCCAGATGTGTTAAAAAACTTTTTTAATGGTAGTCCACTTTTTTCCCAATACGATTTTAATTCTTCTTTCGTTGGGGTTTGTTCTACAATATGAATAGCATCATATTTTATTCCATTATCATCCAACCATTTTTGCGCCTTTTTACAAGTTGTACATCTAGGATAATGAATAAATTTCAACGACATTTCATTGGCTCCTTATTTTTAAATAATTTTTCAAATCTTTCTTATTTTTATCATGCACGATTGAAATCATGTGTTCAAGTATGAATTTTCATAAATTTTAGTGATATTTAACATCAATAAAAATAATGCATTCATAAGAGAATCAAAGTAGAATGAATTATATGTAAATTTTGATTATTGGAGGGAATGGTATGGGCTTATTAAAAGCGGGTGTCGGTGCATTAGCCGGCGTTTTATCTGACCAATGGAGAGAGTATTTTTACTGTGACTCTATTCCTGCAGATGTATTAATAACCAAAGGAAAAAAACGAGGCGGTAAAAGAAGTTTTAACCGTAAAGGAAGCGACAATATCATTAGCAACGGTTCGATAATAGCAGTCAATGAAGGGCAATGCATGATTATTGTCGATCAGGGAAAAATAGTTGAATTTTGCTCTGAACCTGGAGAATACGTATATGACTTTTCTACAGAACCAAGCATCTTTTATGGAGACTTAAACGAATCAATTAAAGCAAGTTTTGAGTCTTTTGGAAAGCGTTTAAGTTTCGGTGGAGAGCCTGGAAAAGATCAGCGAGTATACTTTTTTAACATGAAGGAGATTTCAGGTAATAAATATGGTACTCCCACACCGATTCCATTCCGGATTATTGATCGAAATATCGGGTTAGATATCGATATTTCCATCCGATGTCACGGGGAATATTCTTATAAAATTGTGGATCCAATTCTTTTTTATTCGAACGTTTCTGGCAATGTTCAAAATGAATTTAAACGTTCTGAAATCGACGGTCAACTTCGCTCAGAACTATTAACAGCATTACAACCTGCTTTTGCTAAAATTTCTGCAATGGGGATACGCTATAGCGAACTTCCACAACATACGTTAGAAATTGCAAAAGCATTAAATGAAGTATTATCTGATAAATGGATGAAAAAGCGAGGCATCGAAATCGTTTCGTTTGGTATTAGTGCGGTCAATGCTTCAGAAGAAGATGAAAAAATGATTAAACAACTCCAAAGAAGTGCGGTGTTCAGAAATCCATCTATGGCTGGAGCAACAATAATTGACGCTCAAAGTGAAGCAATGAGAAAAGCGGCAGAAAATCAAGCGGGAGCCTTTGTCGGTTTTGCAGGAATGCAAATGGCTCAGCAAGTAGGCGGTGTCAATGCAAAAGATTTATTTGAAATGGGGGAAAAACAACAACCCGTCGTTCAAAATCCTCAAAATGTTGTTTGGCAATGTAGTTGTGGTGCGCAAAATCAAGGAAAATTCTGTACCGAATGCGGAAACAAACGACCAACATCAAATACTTGGATTTGTCAATGCGGCACAGAAAATAAGGGGAAGTTTTGTTATGAATGCGGTTCACCAAAGCCAGCGAACTTTGCATTGACATGCGATAAATGTGGATGGCAACCAAAAGATCCATCCTTTACACCGAAATTCTGCCCTGAATGCGGAGATGTGATTGATGAAAACGATCGCAAATAAGGAGGATTGGTATGAGTACCAATGAAAAACAAGAGTTCATTGAAGTAGATGAGTATGATGCGAAGTGTCCATCCTGTGGTGCTTCCATCAAGTTTCATCCTGCTTCAGGCAAGTTAGTTTGTCCCTATTGTCATCATACAGAAGAGATTCCAAATGCAGAATTAGAGGCTGATTTAGAAATAGATGAGCTAGATTTCCATCAAGCAGAGGCTAGAAGTAGCTTCCGTTGGGGAGCCGAAAAAAAGATAGTGATTTGTGATGCCTGCGCTGCTGAATTAGTCTATGATGCGTTGGAAGTAGCCAACGTATGTCCTTATTGCGGATCAAATCATGTGATGGAAATTAAAGACGATCATTCTATCGCTCCTAACGGAATTATTCCATTTCAATTAACATTGGAACAAGCAAATGAAAACTTTCAAAAATGGATAAAAGGGAGATGGTTTGCTCCTAATGAGGCTAGACAATCAGCTAAAGCCGAAGCATTTACAGGCATCTATTTGCCTTACTGGACTTTTGATACAAAGACCGCTTCACAGTATACAGCAACATACGGTAGAAGAAGAACGGTATACGATAAAGATGGAAAACCTCAAACTGTTACTGATTGGTATCGCACTAAAGGATTTTATCAAGAATTTATTGATAATCACCTTGTTCTCGCTTCTACTCGCTATGATGCTCATATTTTAAGCAAAGTGGAACCTTTTTATTTAACAAATGCTCGCCCATACCAAAAAGAGTATTTGCATGGTTTTGTAGCTGAACGATACAGTATTGGTCTTGATGAAGGCTGGAAAATCGCCAAAAATGAAATCCATCATTATCTAGAATCTCAAATTACACAACATATTTTATGGAAACATCGCGCCCATGTAGTTAGAAATTTACGATTTTCAACAGTCCATTCAGATATTACATATAAATATTTGATGTTGCCTTTGTGGCTATCGACTTTTCGATACAGAGATAAAGTCTATCAATTTATGGTGAATGGCCAAACGGGCAAAGTCGGTGGAGAATATCCAATCTCTCCTATTAAAGTTACAATCACAATCTTCATCCTTCTTCTATTTGTCCTATTAGGTTATGTCTTTTTTATGGAGAATTCATAGTTAGAATGAAGAGTGGCTTGAGAAAATGTATATGTTTGCAAGTCGCTCTTTTTTTTTGATAACCCTTTATCTTGTGCGGATAGCGCTCTTGCTTGTGCGGTTGGCTCCCTTGTTCGTACGGATACATTCTAGCTTGTGCGGATAAATCCATCACTTGTGCAGTTAACTCCCTTGCTCGTGCGGATAATTCCTCCACTTGTGCAGATAGCTCCCTGCTATTATACCTGTAAAGTTTACACATTAAAGCGCCCATAAGATGAGCATAATAAATATAAAATGTGGGAATTTATTGGGTTTATTAAAAAGCCACAGCGTAGCTGCAATGCCATTGACACCTACCACGATTCTTAGTACTTGGTGGATGGGGTCGGGGCCCCGCCAACAAGTACTTAGAATCGATTTGTCCGTAGTACAATGACAAACGGAGTGAGCGCAAGGAGCTATTTTTTGAGATCATCTGCAATCTACAATCACTACGGACAATCAGGTAGGTGTCAATGGTGGCGTACTTCGTACATGAATGGAGGATATGGAAATGGCGAAAAAATATCGATATTACACATTTGAATTCAAAAAACAAGTCATTGAAAAATATTTCGAAGGGTATTCTTCCACAGAGGTAGCTAAAATATATAACATTCATCGGAGAAGAGTCTCTGAATGGGTGAAAATTGTGAAAGAAGGAGGCTATGAAGCTCTCTTAACCAAAAGAGAAAAAGTAGCTAAACAGAAACAGTCGCCTGTTGAAAAATCTTTGGAAGAAAAATATCTTCTATTACAGTTGGAGAACGAATACTTAAAAAAGTTGTTAGATCTAAGAAAGGGGTGAATGATAAAGAACAACAATTTGCCTTTATTCACGCTTACGCAGAACAATATCCGATTTCTATTTTAGCGGAAATCGCCAATGTATCCCGTGCGGGTTATTATAAATGGTTAAAGAGAAATGGAGAAAAACATCGTGATCAAATTGATGAACGGTTAATCCCTTATATCCTAAAGGTGTTTAACGATCACCGTGGTACTGTGGGGAGAAAACGAATCAAAATTGAATTGGAAAGACAATATGGGTTAGTCATCAATGAAAAACGGATTGCCCGTTTAATGAGGAAATATGGATTGGTATGCAAAATTCGCCAAAAGAAATTTAGATATCGTCCAAGTGTTCATGGAAAAATTCCCAATCTTCTTAGCCGTAACTTCAAAGCCATTCGAGAAGGAGTAAAGTTTTCCATTGATATTACGTATATTCGCGTGAAAAGAGGACGTCAAAAATGGGTATATCTCTGTGCCATTAAAGACTTATTTAATGAGGAAATCGTGGCTTATTCAATGGGGACAAGTTTGGAAATGAAATTAGTGTATCGCGCCTTAGAAATGCTTAAAAAAAGGGGATATAGTAAAGGAGCGATTCTCCATAGTGACCAAGGCACTCACTTTACTAATCCCGATTATCAAGAGTATCTCCGTGAGATGGAGATAACTCAATCCATGTCCCGCAGAGGCAACTGCTGGGACAATGCCTGCATTGAAAATTTCTTTAGTCATCTGAAGGTTGAACTTGGATGTTTTAGTCAACCCGAAACTGTACGAGAAATTTACGAAGCAGTAGAAAACTATATTAATTATTATAACACCAAACGTATCGTAACTAAACTAAAAATGAGCCCGATGGAATATAGAACAAAAGCAGCATAAATTTGGATTAATACGGGGCGGATAAAAATGTCTACTTGACAGGAGCATGAGCACCCTTGCTCGTGCGGATAATTCCATCACTTGTGCAGATACAATCTCTACTCGTGCAGATAGCTCCCTTGCTCGTGCAGATAACCCATTCTGCAGATACAACCCTTGCTTGTGCAGTTATTTTTCACTCTATAAAGACAAAAAAGCTGCCCACAAGTGATTCGCTTGTGAGCAGCTCTCTACCATTACACGATATATTTTTCTGCTGCAATTAGTCGTTCAGCAGCTTCACGTTTTTTCATGATTAAATTATAAGGATTGTGACGAGTTAATTTACGTAAAGCAGAAAGTGTTATACGTGCATTATCTCCCTCAACAGAAGCAATGACAATTTCTTTTGCCTCTTTTTCAATTTCAGCAAAGGCTTCTTGGCAATAAATTTGAGTATATAGTAATTTTTGCTTCGCTTTTTCCAGTCCGTCGCGTTCAATTGCTTTTGCAGTGCGTAATACTGCTGATTCCATTGCATATACAAAGTTTGCGATATTCGCAATATTTACCAATACCTCTTGTTCCTGTTCAAGCTTTGTACCAAAGCGTTGAGCAGCAACACCAGCAGCTAAGATACCGATTTTCTTCGCATTTTTCACAAGATATTTTTCTTGTGCTAATGGCTCATCGCTAACCTCTTCAGGCATGAGCATGAGAAGTTCTTGTTGCAAGTTTTGAGCAACTTGTAATAAAGGAAGTTCTCCTTTCAATGCTTTTTTCATGAATGTACCAGGTACTATTAAACGGTTAATTTCATTTGTTCCTTCGAAAATACGGTTGATACGGGAGTCGCGGTAAATGCGTTCCACTTCATATTCAGACATAAAACCATATCCACCATGAAGCTGTACTGCTTCATCCGCAATGTAATCTAATGTTTCAGAACCAACAACTTTTGCAATCGAGCATTCAATTGCATATTCCGCAACAGCTTTTGCTACCGCTTTACCATCTTTTAATTCTTCAGAAGAAAGTTTGCTAAAACGATCTTCGAAATATCCTACTGTACGGTAATTCAACGATTCAGAAGCATATAGTTCAGATGCCATTGTCGCAATTTTTTCTTTTGTTAAATTGAAGCTAGAAATCGGTGTGTTAAATTGTTTGCGTTGATTTGTATATTGGATTGCTAGCTCCAATGCTCTTTTTGATGCACCCACTGTACCAATACCTAATTTATAACGACCGATATTTAAAATGTTGAATGCCACAACATGTCCTCGACCAATTTCCCCTAATACATTTTCCACTGGAACTGGTACATCTTCTAAAATCAATGTACGAGTAGATGAAGATTTAATACCCATTTTCTTCTCTTCTGCACCAACAGAAACGCCAGGGAATGAACGTTCAACGATGAATGCTGTAAAATGCTCACCATCTACCTTCGCATACACAACGAATACATCTGCAAAGCCTGAGTTCGTAATCCATTGTTTTTCACCGTTAAGAATATAATGAGTTCCTGCCTCATTTAATTTCGCAGTTGTTTTTGCACCTAACGCATCGGAACCGGATCCTGGCTCTGTTAATGCGTATGCAGCAATCCATTCACCGCTAGCCAATTTCGGTAAATATTTTTTCTTTTGATCGTCATTTCCAAACAGGACAATCGGTAATGATCCAATTCCTACATGAGCACCGTGCGTTAAGCTAAAGCCTCCTGCGCGAGACATTTTTTCGCCGATAAGAGCTGATGTAATTTTATCTAATCCAAGACCTTCATATTCTTCAGGAATGTCTGCAGCAAGTAGCCCTAGTTCACCTGCTTGTTTCATTAATTTTACGGAGTGTTCAAATTCATGATTTTCCAATTTATCTATTAAAGGCAATACTTCATTTTCTACAAACTCTTCCGTTGTTTTGGCAATCATTAAATGTTCTTCAGTAAAATCTTCTGGTGTAAACACTTTTTCTAAATCTACATCTTCAATTAAAAAACTTCCACCCTTTACAAAATCTGTTGTTTGAACCATGTCAATTCCTCCCTATCGATTTATTGCTAACAAATTGTTTAATATAAAACTTCCAACACGCCAGCAGCTCCCATACCGCCACCGATACACATCGTAACAACGCCATATTTCTTTTCTTGTCGTCTTAATTCATGGATTAGCTTTAACGTCAATATTGCTCCCGTCGCTCCAAGCGGGTGTCCTAACGCAATCGCACCGCCATTTACATTAACTTTATTGAGATCGAGACCAAGATGCCGAATAACTTGAATAGATTGAGAAGCAAATGCTTCATTTAGTTCCCATAAGTCGATATCCTCTTGTTTTAACCCTGCAAGTTTTAACGCTTTTGGTACTGCTTCAATTGGTCCAATTCCCATCACTTCAGGTGGAACGCCGCCCACTGCAAAGCTTAAGAATTTTGCCATCGGTTTTAATCCCTGCTTTTCAGCTTCTTCTCGATCCATCACAAGAAGTGCTGCAGCCCCGTCAGAAGTTTGTGAAGCATTACCCGCTGTTACCGTTCCATTTATACTGAATGCTGGACGCAGTTTACTTAAAACTTCTTTCGATGTATCTGGTCGTACCCCTTCATCCATAGAAAATGTAAAGCGTTTTTCTTTTAACGTGTTATTCTCATCAACGTAATGCTGTACAACATCAATTGGAACAATCTCATCGTTGAATTTTCCTTCTTGAATCGCCTTATAAGCCAATTCGTGAGAACGCACCGCAAAATCGTCTTGATCTTCACGGCTAACACCATAACGTTTTGCAACTTCTTCCGCCGTATGGCCCATGCTCATGTAGTATTGTGGCGCTTCTTCTGCCAATTTTGGATTTGGTCGAACAACGTGTCCCATCATTGGCACCATGCTCATTGACTCTACTCCACCAGCAACAATAGCCTTCGCATGACCAAGCATAATTCTTTCAGCTGCATATGCAATGGATTGTAAACCTGAAGAACAGAAACGATTAATTGTAATCGCAGGAGTTGTATCTGGTAGTCCTGCTAATGCTCCAATATTTCTTGCTACGTTCATGCCTTGCTCCGCTTCAGGCATTGCACATCCTAAAATTAAATCATCTATTTCTCCCTCATAGCCTGCACGCTGAATGGCTTCTTTTACTACGATTGCGCCGAAATCATCTGGTCGCATTTGAGCGAGTGACCCTTTTTTTGCTTTACCAATTGGCGTTCTCGCTCCTGACACTATAACTGCTTCACGCATATTACATCCCCCTTTGTTTCTTTTTCCGAATTAATTGCGCAACGGCTTACCAGTTACGAGCATATGTTGCATACGCTCTTGCGATTTACGGTCAGCCACAAGTTCTAAAAACGCTTGGCGTTCTAAATTTAACAAATATTCTTCATCTACTTCCGTTCCATATGGTACAAGGCCTCCAGCTAGTACATAAGCAAGTTTTTTCGCAATTTTTAAATCGTGTTCTGAAATATAACCTGCTGTGTACATGTTCTGTGCTCCTAACAACATCGTTGCATAACCAGGTGCACCAACCACTTTGATTTTCTTTTTCACTGGTGGCTTATAACCAGATTTATATAAGGAAAGTGCTACTTGCTTCGCATCGTAAATAAGATGATCCGGATTTACGGAAATGCCATCTTGATTGCTTAAGAAGTTATTTTCTCGAGCTTCTTCCGCAGAAGTGGACACTTTCGCCATCGCAATTGTTTCAAATACTTTATTCGCAACGGCTTGATAATCAATTTCCACACCTTTTGGAAGACCTTCCAATGCCTTTTCATAGAGAGCTAAGTTTCCGCCCCCTCCCGGAATTAATCCAACACCAACTTCCACTAGTCCCATATACGTTTCTGCTGAAGCTTGAATGCGTGCTGCTGGCAAGCAAACTTCCGCTCCACCTCCGAGTGTCATGCCAAACGGAGCTGCCACAACTGGTTTTCTCGAATATTTAATGCGACGCATCGTTTTTTGGAATGCACGCACAACATAATCAAGTTCAAATATGTTGTCATCTTGCGCTTCCATTAAAATCATGCCAAGGTTTGCACCAACGCAGAAATTCTTTCCTTGGTTTCCGATGACAAGCCCTTTGTAATTTGCTTCTACTTCATCGATTGCATAGTTAATCATTTGAATGATGTCTAATCCAATGGCATTTGATTTCGAATGGAATTCAAGAAGTAAAATGCCGTCCCCGATATCAATCAAACTAGCACCAGAGTTTGATTTAAGAACGCCGTGCTGTTTTTTGTAACGTTTTAAATCAATTGCTTTTTCATTGACAGGAATAATTTCATAATCTTCTCCATTAAAGAATGCTAATTGGCCATCTATTTCTTGATAGAATGATTTATAGCCTTTCGCTAATAGTTTTTTCACAAATTCAGGAACATTGCGACCTTCTTCTTCCATTTTCGCAACGGATTTTTCTACGCCGATTGCATCCCACATTTCAAACGGACCTTGGCTCCAACCGAATCCCCATTTCATGGCATTGTCGATTTCCACAATGTTGTCTGCAATAATGCCGTTTAATTCTGCAGAATAGATCAATGTTGGAGCAAAAATATTCCACAGTAGTTCACCAGCTCGGTCATTTGCGTATACTAATGTTTTTAACTTGTTATCTAACCCTTTTGTTTGTTTTGCCATTTCGATGGAAGGAGCTTTTAATTTCTTTTGTGGAACATACTCTAGCGTGTTTGGATCGATTTCGTAAATGTCTTTTCCTTTCTTCACATAGAAACCTTGACCAGATTTTGCACCGAGGGCTCCTCTTTCCACTAACTTATGAATCAGTTCTGGAACTTCAAAAACTTTTTGTTCTTCACCAGTAGTTTGGTCATACACTGTTTTTGCCACATGAATAAACGTATCCAACCCTACCACATCAAGTGTCCGGAAAGTTGCAGATTTCGGTCTGCCAATTAAAGGTCCTGTTACTGAATCTACTTCTCCAACTGAATATCCTCGTTTTAGCATTTCATGGAGTGTAATATGCAAGCCATACGTACCAATTCGGTTGGCCACGAAATTTGGTGTATCCTTACCTATTACAACTCCTTTGCCTAACACATCTTCCGCAAAATTTTTCATAAAGGTTACAACGTCTGGCGATGTATGTTCAGTAGGAATAATTTCAAGCAATTTTAGATAGCGTGGCGGATTGAAAAAATGCGTTCCTAAAAAATGTTTTTGGAATTCTTCCGTTCTGCCTTCCACCATCTTATTTACACTGATTCCGGAAGTGTTTGAGCTAACGATGGCACCAGGCTTTCGCACCTGTTCTATTTTTTCGAATAAGTTTCGCTTCACATCAAGATTTTCGACAACTACTTCAATAATCCAATCTACTTCTTTTAACTTATCTAAATCGTCCTCTAAATTCCCAACTGTTAACAGTGCTAAATTTTTTGGTGAAGTTAGCGGAGCTGGTTTTTGTTTCAACAATTTTTGTACAGCATTATTCACAATGCGGTTTCTCACTGTTGGATGTTCAAGTGTCAATCCTTTTTCTTGTTCTTCTTTCGTTAGTTCTTTTGGAACAATATCCAACATATATGTTGGTATACCGATATTTACTAAATGAGCTGCAATACCGGAACCCATAACCCCTGATCCAATTACTGCTACTTTTTCAATTTTATACTTCACAAACAATTCCCCCTTCACTCTTTTGAATGAACAATCATTCATTTTCGCTATAAGTTTCCCCTTTGTTCATTCATAGTTTATTCAATTCCTCATTTGAAGATGTTTTTTTCAAGAAAATGAATGGCTATTCATTTCTAGTTTAAAAAAAATACATGAAGCAACTATTCTTGTATTTAGTGTAGATGATTTTACAGAATTTCGCAATCCTTTTATTCAAATTTTCGAAAAATTAATTGATATTTTAATAGTTTGTTATTTACACTCCAAACATATTTCTTTCCGACATTCGCTAAAATGTGTAAACTACTAGGTAAGGAGGCGAAAAAATTGAAAGAAATTACGTCTATTGAACAATTTAATGAAATTATTAGCAAGGACCAGCCAGTGATAGTTAAATTTTATGCAGGTTGGTGCCCTGATTGTGTACGCATGAACATGTTTATTGATCCAATTATTGAAAAGTACAATCAGTATGAATGGTACGAAATCAATCGCGATGATTTCCCAGAACTTGCTGAAAAATATCAAGTATTGGGAATTCCAAGTTTATTAATTTATAAAAACGGTGAAAAATTAGCTCACCTTCATAGTGCCAACGCCAAAACACCGGAAGATGTAACGCAATTTTTGGATGCGCAAACGGTGTAACTTTGAAAAATTTAGGACATAACTTCTATCAAAAAAGTTATGTCCTTTCAATTTCTATAAAAATATGTTTTCTTTTTCATTTTTCGCAGGATAAAATAAGCTAACCATTAACGATAAACCGGCTACTATTTCAATCAATCCTGAAGAGTATACTTTAGCAAACCACATACCTACAGGGATGTTAATGATTGACACCGACGTTAAAGGAAGATAAAGCGATAACACAAAACTAGGAATAAATACGCAAATGAATAATGGAAAGTTGAACTGAATCTTCCATCTATTAATACAAATAAGCGATAAATAAATCCCCCAAATAAAATGAATGATAAAATGACTCCAATTTAATGGAGTTACATTATAAAGAACTTTATTTGATAAATATTGTTCAATATTATAACTAATAATTGTTAAAATAACTAACCCAACAAACCAAATTATTTTCCATACATATGGCCAAATTTTCTTCACAAATGTCCTCCCTGCCTACAAATTGTAAGAATTTCCAATTATTATATATGATAACAAATTCCTCCTATGTCTAAAAACATGAAGAGCGACATAGCTCCAATTCTTTAATAAGTCGGTCAAATATCTCTTTTACTGTACCTGACTGAATCTCTTTAAAACGTGTACTTGCCCAAAGTGACATGGCTTGAGGGTTTTGATCTTTCAATGCTTTTGCACGAATCGGCTGCGTTAATGTATTGACAGCGGGATAAATGGCTGGTGCAATGCTTTCATACTTTACCATAAATTCATTTTTCAATCCCCGCGCAAGTCGACCTGAGAATGTACGTGTAAGAGCTGTTTCTGTAAACTCTCCTGATTGAAGAGCCTGTTTATAAACTGGATTAGCTCCACTTTCTTCTGTACAAAGGAAAGCTGTACCTAGTTGCACCGCATCTGCTCCAGCATTTAATGCGAGGTGAATGTCCTTTCCATTAATAATTCCTCCAGCTGCAATTATTGAAACTGCCATTTCTTTTCGAACCGTAGATATGAATTCCATCAGTGGTACATAAGATTCTTCATCCACATTTTGAAAAGTTGCTCGATGCCCTCCAGCTTCTATCCCCTGTAAACAAATTGCATCTGCTCCTTGTTGTACAGCAATTTTTGCTTCCTCTAAATTGGTCACCGTAACGATTACATAGCTGTCATTCTCTTTAATTTGTTCAATGATTTCATTGGATGGACAACCAAATGTAAACGAAACATAAGGGACTTTATACGTCTTGACTAACTCCAATTTTTCCGTCCAATAATCGTCATCGGGTTTTGGAATTGTTAATGGAATTTTGAAATCTTCTTCAAGGCGCTCCTTATACAAATACAATGACTTATCAAGGGAGTCGTTTTGAGGAACAAAAATATTCACCCCAAAAGGTAAAGCGGCTTCTTTGCATTTGATGATTTCCTGCTCAATTGCTTCTGGTGTTTTATAACCGGCTGCTAGAAACCCAAGTCCCCCATTTTTTGAAACTGCAAGAGCTAAATCGACCGTTGCAATCCCCCCTGCCATCGGCGCTTGAATTATTGGATATTTTAAGTTGCTGAACATGTATTTATCTACTCCTTTCAATCAATAAATAGTCTATTAGACATTCACAAAAATTCTTAGGAGTTACTTCAAACTGCAACCTTTTTCACAAACAGAACAGCTCTTTAATATGGAAGTGGATGTATTTTAAACAATACATTTGATTAAAGCGTAATATTGTTTCTGTGTATCCACAGTTGAGCCGCTTCTTTGATAACATTAAAGCTTAACAATTCATCTTTACTCTATTATCAAAAAATTTTAAAAAAATTACAAATTTTCAATTTAAATTCAAAAAATAACATATTAGGCAATTTTTTCATGAAATGATGATAAACATTAACAAAACTCTGCCCAATATTAAAAAGACGTAGATTTCACCTTTTTTAAATTAGACAGGGTTTTCCAGTTCCTATTATTACTTTATACAATAGTATTTATAGGAAATTTTCTTTATTTCTATAGGATAAACAGTTTGATGGAACCCTCGCTTCGATTGTTGACGATTTCCAAGGTATAGATCCAATTGTAGAAGTCCAACCCATTTTGTGCCGGCGGGAGGTTCATTCTTGCCATTATTAATATAATTGTTCTTTCGCCGTAATAACGTAGAGGCAACCTCCTTTATGGATTGATTTCCTCCATCTGCTCAAATGAAGCTGGCCGCTGGAAGGTTGGGGAAATTTAACGCTTATCCTTCTTCAATGATTTTCCCTTTAACAATTAGTCTTTGAGTGCCTGCCAAAATTAAAATAATCATTGCAGCGAGATGAACTAATCCAGAAAACTGATATGACTAACTTTTTGTCAAGTCTCTCAACTGTTTAATTAATACATTTATTTCGTTTATTGATGAATGTATAGAAGCGATTAAATCATGTGTATTTTCTAATGTAGAGATTATTTCTTCCGTTGACGCAGCATTTTCTTCAGATATAGCAGATACGTTTTCAATTTGATTTCGAATTGTAAAGAAATTATGATTTGCCAATTCGATTTCTGACATTTCAATTGATAGTCCATTATGAATTTCTGTAAATGTACTTTTTATTTCTTCAAAGAAATGAGAAATTTCCTTAAGCAATAATCTACCTTCCGTAATCGCACTTTCTCCTTGAGCTGATTTTTCTTGAGCTATTTTGGATTTGGTGAATAATTCATCCGTCACCAATTTAATATTCTCGGTCATTTGGGCACTTTGTTCTGCTAGCTTTCTTACTTCTTCCGCTACTACTGCAAATCCCTTTCCATGCTCACCAGCTCGAGCAGATTCAATGGCAGCATTCAGTGCAAGCAAGTTCGTTTGATCTGCAATTTCTTTTATACTTTCGAGTAATGTATTTACCCTTTCCAAACTAGTTTGCAAATCAGAAACCGTTATAGCTGTATTGCTAATCGTTGTACCAACTGAATCCATATAATCAGTTACTTGATTGATTTTATTCCAACCTTCTTGTACTTTTCTATTCATATTTTCTGATTTTTTTACAATGTCTTCAGCAACGATAACGATTTGTCCCATTTTTTCTGATGACTGAACCATTGAATCATTGATGATATTTACACTATTCGCCTCTTCTTGTATACTAGTACCCATTTGTTCTGCAGATTGTACAATGTCGTTACTTGAACTATAGATCGTATTTAATTCTGTATTAAATTTTGTAATATGGTTATCAAGCAAATCAGATACAGATTCGATGGATGCAAAAGTGGATGTTAACTTATTCATTCCCTCTTTCGCTTCAAGTTCTTTTTGAAATGCATCAACAATCAGTTGTCTTCCCCATTTCATCAGCAAATATAAAAGAACCATAAATGCATTTATGATAAAGAAGACAGTCAAGAACCCAGAAAAATTGTTATTCAGTCCTAATAAGTTTTCTGGCAAAAGGAAAAATAATACGAGATATACTACATCTAGCAAAAGACCTAACGCTAAAATCAGTTCTTTCTTAAAATAGAGTGTAACCATCGCAATTGTTAGAATAATAATATAGTGTTTAATAATAGAAAATCCATCCAAAATTAAGAGTGCTAATACCACTATACTTGGAATTAATGATATGGTTAAGCCTTTTACATATGTATTGATTGGTAAAAAGAAAGTGATTATCGACATCACAAGAACTATCAAGCCTGCTACAAAAATAATTGCTCCCTCTTCAAATCCCCTAGATGAAACAATCGGTACACAAATAAGAAATACTAAAATAATAGTTAGTAGAAGATTGACTTTATGTACTCTGTGAGTGTTGTATTGATCTTGATACATTCAATTCTTCCCCTTTCTTTTTGCGGTAAGGACTATTTGATTATTCACGCAAATAAAAACATCAAAAAATCACTATAACTGATGATTTGATGCAATATTCGAACTATTTAAGTTGAGTATATTTCCTAGGAAATACAACTCTGCTTTATTATTCGATATACTTACCAAAAATCCCTTCATTTTTCTAATTTTTCTTATTAATTCCGAAAATTATATCAATAAAACTTGCAGTAAGACTCAGTGCAATCATCATTTTATGTTCATTACTGCCCTAGTCTTTCAAAAAAATTTATATTAGTTATAATATTGAACAAGGTGATGCTATGAAAAAGTTCATACCTTTAGAAGGAATGTCTCAGTTCAGCCCTGAAGTTTATCCATCCTACCAAAACTCTGCCTGTGGACCTACTACAATATTCGTTATGTTGAAATTTATGTTTGGAAAGCATGTTGCACAGAATGTAAATATTCTTTATCGAATGCTAGGTACAACGAAAATCGGTTTATTTCGCTGGAGGCTTATTAAAAATTTACAAAACTATTTAGGAACGGACTGGGTTGTAAAAAACTGTTCATTAAAGGAAGCGATGAAACAAATCGATGAGGGCAGGCCAGTAGCAATAAAATTTGATAAATACTTTACTCTACAATGGAAATCAAAACCTACTTTTACCTATCATTGGGTTCCTTTCATTGGCTATGAAATTGAGCAAAATGAGTTATTATTAATTGTGCATGATCATGGTGGAATAAATCGTGATAGTCAAATACGAAAAGTTCCCTATTCTCAAAACTATAAAGTGATTAGCTTCGTAAAAATTGAGCCAAGAAAGAAAAAATAAAGGGACTCAAACATTCAAACAAGTTTGTGTCCCTTCTCAATACTTTATATACATGTATATAGTGAATAGGCATGTTTTGCAATGGATGTAAAGCCCTTGTTTGCTAGTTGATTGAAAGTGTTAGCGGAATATTCAGGTACAGAGAGATCTTCTAAACGTTCTTTGATTGGTATGTTTTTTTCTATGGATGCTAATCGATAAGAAAGCTTTAACATTTCCAGATTATCTGCAATTTTATTTCGTTGACCTGGTTTTAATTCATCTAAATTTTGTAATACTCCTTCAACAGTACCGTATTTTTGAATCAATTGCAGCGCTGTTTTCGGTCCAATGCCTTTGACCCCTGGATAGCCGTCGCTCGAATCTCCCATGAATGCTTTCACATCTACAAATTGATGAGGTTCAATCGCATATTCCTCTTTAAATCGTTCCATTGTATAGACATCATACTCAGAATAGCCTTTTTTTGTAAAAGCGATGTTCGTCGAAGGATTCAATAATTGCAATAAATCTTTATCGCCACTAATTATTGTAATTTGGGCTTCTTCCTTCCATTTTTCAACGATGGAACCAATGCAATCATCCGCTTCCATTCCTGCTTCTCCAATGTTTTTCCAGCCAATCCACTCAGAAACTTCCTTTGCCATGTCAAATTGTGGAATCATTTCTTCCGGTGGCTCGCTTCGATTCGTTTTGTATCCTTCAAATAGTTCATTGCGAAATGTGTTAGCTCCCATATCCCAACAAATTGCAATATGGCTAGGCTTAATAATTGATTGGGCTGTTAAAACATGTCGTGCAAAACCTTGCACCCCATTTGATGGTCTGCCATCCGGTAAATATTGAAAATGTCCTATTACACTCGTGGCATAAAAAGAACGGAATAATAGAGCCATTCCGTCAATGACTAAAATATGTGGTTGATTATTCATTCAAAAATCCTCACTTTCTACTTCATTCATTATAACATGTTGAGACAGCCCATTTGCGACGGAAAAATTCTCCTTCCCTATTACAATTCTAAGTGACGCTACTGCTGACAAACAAAAGAAGAGGATAATACGTTCATAAAATAGAACATATTATCCTCCTATCAGTTTAGACTTCATTGCATATGGGAAAAGTGCTTTCATTAATCTCTCCGTTTCATATCGCGAATTGCTTGAATCGATAATCGTACAAGTAAAATGGAACATAAAAATAATCCGAGATATGCTGCTGTATTTAAATAAATCGCATAGGCAGTTTCAATAAATTGGGAAATGGCTAGAAGTGCTGTTGAAATAATTCCAAATGTAATGCCCACCATCAATAAGACAAATTTTGAAAACAATTGCGTCACAAATTTGGAGTTGGTTTTATCCGAAAAGATGTCGTGATGCAAGATCACTTTTCCATCTTCAACTTTTCGAATTAATTGGTCAATCCGCCTTGGAATTTTTCGCAAATTCGGTATTAGTATTGCCAATTCTTCTTGCATTTTCTCCATCGTTTCAATTGGCTCTGTAATCGGTTTTCTTAACGAAGATTTCATATAATCATTTGTAAATTTCTTCGCTTCTTCAAAAATATTAAAAGTAGGATCGATCATATTGATTGTGCCGTCTAATGTAATGATTACCCTGAGAGCCAAGCTGACGGATGAATAAAACTGTAACCCCGATTCTCTAATGACTGTAAAAATGGAATAAATCGTTTCATCTGTTGGGACTTTATTAACATATGTTATTTTTAATAAAATTTGGCCAATCGCTTGTTCCAATTCTTGACGGTTAATTTCATTTTTATTTTTGATTAGTAAGGAAATTGCATCGTATAATAACGACGAATCTCCCTGCTGAATACCCATGAAAAATAGTTTTAATCCTTCTTGTTGTTGCCCTGATAATCGACAAACTGCTCCAAAGTCAAGAATCGCTACTTCCCCTGTTTCTGGATTAACAGAAATATTTCCTGGATGCGGGTCAGCATGAAAAATTCCTGATATTAACGCTTGTTCTAAATAAGAATAAACAATCGTTCGCGCAAGCTCTTTTCGTTCAAAGGAAAGATCCTCTATTTTATCTAAATCCGAAATGCTTACACCTTTTACGTATTCCATTACTAAAATATTTTCATTACTTAATTCTTCATAAACTTGTGGAATTTTGACATTCAGTTTACTCCGTTTTAATATATTCCGAATTTGGATCATGTTGCGGGCTTCTATTTCGAAATCCGTTTCCTCTTTCATTGAATTGGCAAATCCTTCTGCTAACGATTTGAACCCAAAACTTTCAGCCCACTGGGATTTCGTCGTAATCCAATCTGCAAATTCCAATAATATACTTAAATCTTCCCTCATAATTGTTTTTACTTGCGGTCTTAAAATTTTTACAACCACTTCTTCATGAGAATTTTTTAAAACCGCTCGATGAACTTGTCCAATGGAAGCTGCTGCTAATGGTTTCTCGTCAAAAAAAGAAAAAACCTCATCGATTTCGCATGAAAAATTTTCTTTTAATATCCTTTTTACTTCATCAAAGGTCATTGGCGATACTTTTTGCTGCAATTTTTTTAGTTCTTCAATGAAGATTGGGGAAAACAATTCTTTTCTAGTTGATAACACTTGTCCAAACTTTATAAAAATGCCACCGCTCTCTTCAAGAGTAGAACGCAATGCAATTGCTAACTGTCTATCTGTATCGCGACTTCGCGCATATTTTACCGTTCTTGTAATGCCGTTCGTTACAGCTACTTTTAATACCGTTCGTAGACGCTTTTGATAACGCCAATAATTCAATGCTTTCCTAAAAATCGTCTTCTTTTCCGAATAACGCCCAGTATTTTCATCTAATGCAATCGGATCAAATAGCTCAAAGAATAAATAAATCAGCATGGAAATAAGCAACATGCTTCCGATCCATAATAACGTTGCAACACTTACAACGCCATCTTCAGTATGATATTGTGCATTTTCCCGAACAAACGTATACCAAAACACAAAAGTAGTGAATGAGACGCTGATGATGACGGACAATACTCTTCTAAATAAGTTCACATTGGAACCAATAAGCCTTCCGCTAATAAAAAATATAATGATTGACACAATTAATATTTGCAAAAGTGCGCTAATTGTACTCATTCACTTCACCACTTCCAATCGAATATCCATTAAAATTAGTATGGCTAAAGTTTCATTCTTGTCATTCCTAAGCGTTGTTATTAAATTGATTTCTTCTATTTTCCAAACGAAATTCATACAAAAAAGGATTCACTTGGAGGTGAATCCTATCTATAATGTAAAATAATTCGTAATACTCTCCCTTTCATTTACAGAATATATTTCAATATCTGTTGATTTTTTGTGGAAACGAACCCCATGGATATTTCCACCCTCATAAATATTTCCCCCTCCATCAATACCGATTTTTTTACGGCAAGGTGAAATCCATACTTTGCTCGAACCATCTTCATTTAATAATAATGTTGGTGTATGGCCAAATACGACATATTCTTTTGCTTTATGGGGGACTTTCGTAAATTCTTCACGTATCCACAGAAATTCATCCGTACTTGTTTCTAAAAAATCTTCTACTTTTGCATTGATCCCTGCGTGAACAAAAACAAACGGATTCCAATAATAATACAAACGAAGATTTTTTATAAATTCAATTTCATCTTCAAAATGCGTTTTGATAAATTCGACTATTTGTTCAACATTCATTTCATCTACAGTTTGTTCGTGTTCGCTGGAATATTCGGAATAAAAACTTTGGATGGTGCTTGCACCTCCAACTTTCGGATGGAAATAAAATTCGGTCATTTCTTTCGGCTTTTTTAACCAGTTCAAGAAGATTTGTTCATGGTTTCCACTTAACGTAATCACCTTATAATCTTTTGATAGCTCCATCACTTTGCGCAATACTTTTAAGCTATCCTTTCCCCTGTCAATATAGTCACCTAAAAAAATAAGCATCTCTTCATCGGGTTTCCAGTACTGCAATACTTTCTCTAATAAATGAAAACTTCCATGTATATCTCCAATGGCAAATACTTTATCCATTTATACACCTCTTTATTCAACACTCAAAAGAGAAAGTTGAATGTTTTCTAAAATTTTCAATCCGTTCAATTTTTATTCAATTATACTACAGAATTATATGAATATTCCGCGAAATTCTATACAATTTAAGAATTTCATATTGACTAATAGTTTATTATTTTAATTATTCTATAAATGTTTATTCATACGAATCGAATCACGTATAGTTTATACGACATTATTTCATAATGAAAATTAATCTATTTCTTTGGTAAAGGAGATTCTTATGAGGAAGTTGTTTCTAATTTTCTTATTCTTGCCTATCTTCATATTGTATGCTTGTGGTGTACCCTCAGAAGCAAACTTAGGTACGCCAGAAAACGATAGAAAAAAATCTAATCACGAATTTAGAGAAATCAACCAATTAGTCGTTGATAATGAAAATGTAAAAATCACCATATTAAACATGAAGAAAAACAAAGAACAATCGAAGCAAACTGTCACGATTACGTTTGACATTTTAAATAAACGAAAAGATACAATGAAAATACAAGCACAAAGGCTATCAGTAGATGATCGGATGGTAGATGAAGCGATTTATCAATTGGAACAGGAAATCTCACCAAAAAAAGCAGCCACTGTAAAACTAGTCATCCAACAATTAGATGACATCGAATTTCCCGAATTTAAAAATGATTTAGAAATGGAATTATATATTTTGTCTTTAGATGATCCAAATTATGTTGAAAATCACCACGTGAAAATCATTTATGAATAGATGAAAGTGACTGATTTTTTTTAATACAAGATTGTCTAGAGTTATCATTGTATAATAGTGATGGTAATCAAAGTATTTCATTCTACCAATAGGATTTAAAGGAGTTCGACTAATGAATATACTATTAACAACTTTGAACGCCAAATACATTCATACGAACTTGGCCATTCGTTATTTAAAAGCATTCGCACGTCCAGAGTTTGACCCAACGATTGTAGAATTTACGATAAAAGAACCGACGTTAAATATTGTGACTGATCTTCATCAAAGAAAACCTGATTTAGTCGGTTTTAGTTGCTATATTTGGAATATCGAAGAAACGATTAAAGTTATTCAAATGCTGCGAGTTGTTAGCCCACATACAAAAATTGTATTAGGCGGGCCAGAAGTCTCTTATGATGTGCATTATTGGTTGCGACGATTGGAAGGGCTTGTTGATTTCATCATTATGGGAGAAGGTGAATATTCTTTTAAACAATTGCTACGATATGTTCATGGAGAAATCCCACTAGAAGAAGTTCCAGGCATTGCTTACTTACAAGATGGAAAAATGAATATTCATCCACAGCCAAAGAAAATTGACTTACGGGAACTTCCAAGCCCATTCCGTTTTGAAGAAGATCGAGCTTCTATTTCAAAACGCATTCAATATATTGAAACAAGCCGCGGTTGCCCATTTAGCTGTCAATTTTGCTTATCTTCTATTGAAGTAGGCGTTCGCTATTTTAATAGGGAAAAAATAAAAGACGATATTCGTTATTTAATGGCCAATGGTGCAAAAACCATTAAATTCGTTGACCGAACTTTTAACATTAGTCGCAGTTATGCAATGGACATGTTCCAATTTTTAATTGATGAGCATGTACCTGGCGTGGTGTTCCAATTTGAAATTACTGCTGATATTATGCGACCTGAAGTCATTCAATTTTTAAATGACAATGCACCAGCAGTTTTATTCCGTTTTGAAATTGGCGTCCAATCTACGAATGATTTAACAAATGAATTGGTGAAACGTAGACAAAACTTTGAAAAATTAAAAAGAACGGTCACAATGGTGAAAGAAGGCGGGAAGATCGATCAGCATTTAGATTTAATTGCTGGACTTCCTGAAGAAGATTATGAGAGTTTCCGCAAAACATTTAATGATGTATTTGCGATGCGTCCAGAGGAATTGCAGCTCGGCTTCTTAAAACTATTGCGCGGTACAGGTTTACGAATTGAAGCCGAAAAGTTTGGATATACATATGTTGATATCGCACCTTATGAAATTTTATCAAACAACGTATTAAGCTTCGATGAAATTATTCGCATCAAACAAGCGGAAGATGTGCTCGAAAAATATTGGAATGCTCATCGAATGGACGATACAATTGAATATCTAGTGTCAGAAGTATTTGAAACCCCATTCGATTTCTTCCAAAACTTTGGTACTTTCTGGGAAGAAAAAGGATGGTCGAGAATAGGTCATCAATTGGAGGACTTATTTACGAGATTGGATGAATTTTTACGCACGTTACCAAACGTGAATTTAGGTATCGTTCATAGTTTAATGAAGCTCGATTTCTTATCGAAGCAACAATTCCACCCTCGAAAGCTTTGGTGGGAAGAACGAATTCCAAAAGAAGAATTGAAAGCAATAAATAAGAAATTAATTGAATCTCCTAATATTGTTGGAGAAGAATTTGCCCAATTGCAGATTAATGAAAAGGAACTTGTGAAGCATTCACTTATTGTTCCATTTAGTATAGATTATGATGAATATAAAAAAGGAAAAATTGTTGAAAGTGATACGTATTTGTTTGTCTTCTTCAGACAAGGAACGACTCCATACTTTGCAACGTTTCAAAAAAGTATCATAAAATAAAAAATAGTAGTACAAACCGAATGTTTGTTATGCTCCCTATTAGGTAGACAGTAAAAAAAATAAAACTGTTTATCTAATAGGGAGTTTATCAATGATGGTTTATGCTACTTTTTTTATTAAAACATGGATTTTCTCATTGCTCGTGTGGATTGCACTCTTACTCGTGAAGATACGGTGCTTCTTGTGCAAATAACTACCTTGCTTGTGCATAAAACTCTCCTACTCGTGCAGATAATACATCAGCTCGTGCATATACCACCTTAGCTCGTGCAAATACCACCCTTGCTTGTGCATATACCACCTTAGCTCGTGCAGATAGCACCCCTACTTATTTGGGTAATCTCCCACTAGTATTGAAAATCCTTCCTTCTATTCATTAACTTTTACTGAAACAATGCTAATCCAATAAACCAAAGTACAGGAACAAAAAGTGCTGGCAACATATTTAACGATTTGCTGTCTTTAATACCTAAAATCGATAATCCAGAGCTTAATATTAAAATGCCTCCTACGATGGAAACCTCCGTCATTAGTTCAGCTGTTAAAAATGGTTCAATATATTTTGCACATAAATAAATCAAACCTTGCCAAATAAACAATACAACTGCAGCAAAAGCGATACCGATTCCATAAGTGGCAGCTAAAGCCATAGATGTCACTAAATCCAGCGTAGCATTTGTAAATAAGTATGTATGATTATTATTTAAAGCACTTTCCACCGGACCTAATATCGACAAAGTACCGATACAAAATAGCAAAATGGCTGTAGACAAGCCCTTACTTAAATCTGTTTTAGAAAACCGATCAACAACATTCTTAAATTTCCCATCAAAATCAATAATGGTCCCAATTAAACCACCAACAGATAAACTAACAATAAATAAGACCGGATATTTGCTATTCGGCATATTTTGAACAATCGCATTGATTCCTAAAGCAGTAGCGGCAAACCCCATGGCTGTAAATAATGCAGATTGATATTCTTCTTTAATTCCCTTTTTTAATGCGCTTCCTACAAAACTCCCTACCAGAATACAAATTGTATTTACGATTGTGCCAATCATCACTTAACACTCCCATCAAAAGTAACAAAACTATCCTTTAATAATATTAATTTTGTAATATTAAAGAATTTTAACACAACTTATATTAGGAAGCATATTTTACTTTTATACTAATAGAATTTTAAAAAGTTTTAACACATATTTCTATTATCAATGTACAAAAAATAACCCCCGTAAAAGTTTCGTAATGTGTTTAACTTTTACGGGGCTATCATTTTATATTTTTTCTAATATGTATTAATACTTATAAAGCATTGCAATAAATTCGTGCCCACCACCAATTGTCCAGAACAATACGATATCTCCTCGCTTAATTCGATTGGATTGAATTCCTTCATAAAGAGAGACGAATGGTGAGCTTGTTCCAGTATAACCATACTGGTCTCCTATATAGATAATTTTCTCATCAGGTATATTAAATCTTTCTTGAAGATTTTTGATATTTGATAGGGCAAATTGTGAAAAGCAAAATGCATCCACATCTTCAATTTGTAAATTATTTCGATGCAAAAGTTTTTCTATTTTTTCATACGCATACGGCAATGAAACAGCACCATCGAATGGAAGCCAACGAATATAACCAGGAAACTCTTTATTCAATACATATTTAGAAAAACCTTGATCTGGATATAAAATATTTTCTTTAAAAGAAGAATCCGTTTCGTAAATTGCATCGATAAACCCTGTATCTTCTTCCGTTTTTTCAAGAAATACAGCCGCTGCAGCATCTCCAAAGCTAGCATATGTAATTTCTTCATCCGGATTTGCAACAAGAGACAAATAGTCAGAACCTACTACTAATGCATTGGTGATGTGGGGATTGCTTAACAAGTATCGGGAAGCTTGTTCAACCGCAATCGTCATTCCTGCACAGTTAGCATTACTGTCGTAAACAATACAATCTTTTTTCCCTTGAATTGCCTCATGAACAAAAATTGCATTTGTAGGGAATGTCAACTCAGGTACTTGGGAAGAAAAGATAATCATATCGACATCTTTTCCTTCTACTCCTGCTTTCTCTAAAACTCGCTTAGAAGCGTCGATTGCCATCGTTATACTATTTTCTTCCGAATTATTTATTTGATAATAATTCTTTCTTCCTAAAGTTTCTAATAAATTAGAAATATCTTTCCCTTTATTTTCTTTAAAGTAATCAATATACTTCTGACTATTTACAACATGATTTGGATGATAGACTTCCACTTCTTTTATTTGAACATGCGTCATGCTTACTAAAAGCCTCCTATACAACTTTGAAACGAGAAGAACAATTATACTTCAACTACTTCAAATGGCTCTAAACCTACAGTTTTTGCAATTCTATTCAATTGCATTTTAATAATTGCACTTTGTTTAATTTCCACAACTACTTTTTTAAACCCTGTAGTTTTATAAAGTTCGAAACATCCTTGTAAATGTGGAATCATATCTTGCGTTATAACATTTAAATCACGACAATCAAAGCGTAATTCATATTGACTAGCTGGAATCGGATCAAGGTTCTTATGGTAATCATTTAAAAATTGTTGCACTTTTTCTGGAGAAAATGAGCCTCCTACAACCATATTCACTACTTTTTGCACTGAATTTACTTGAATAGAGTAAAATCCTTCTCTCATACTATTCCATCCTTCCAATAATAAATTTGTAATAATAAATCAGAAAAATAAAACTATATACCTAATAATTCAATAACACTATAAGTATAATAGTTTTGTTTTTCAAAGTATAACAATTTATACCAATAGTAATATATCAAGTTCATCAAAAAATATCAATTACCTATTGCGGAATTTTTTAAAAAGTTAGAAATAACTATCAATTTTTTTGAAACATAATAAAAAAGGGATATTAAACTAAACCCTAATCTAGTTTAATATCCCTAATTACAAATTTATCTCATATAAACTTTTACAATAACCGTTGCATCATCAATGCTTAATTTTAAATTGAAAGAGTCTCCTCGGGATAGCCCTTTTTCTCCTAAACCAATCATTAAGTTTATTGTTCCATTGTAGGAGATTTCATATTGATCATTTGTAGTATTAATGTTTGTAATAATTGGACGAATTTCCCTTGAGGATCCGTCTGCAAAGGTAACTAGCCCTGTATTCGGATTAAAGTTTGCTTCTTTACCGTATTGATCCTCTATTTCAAAATAACCCTCTTCATAGATTTCTTTGAATAAATCAGTTGCTGTTAATACTAAACCATATTCAGAAACTTCTACATCAATCTCTTTTAATTCTTTCTGACTTAAAGAATTTTTATTGATTAAAACGAATTTACCATTTACCTTTACCTTTTCACTTGAAAGTGTAAGAGTATGCTTGATTTGTTCGCCTGTTTGGTTAATGGTGATGAAAATATCAGCTTCATAAGTTTGATTTTCCTCATCTAAAATACCATCTGCTTCAATGGCATCAACATTCGCAGTCACTTTATTACCTTCTACATTTAAATATTTGCTATTCGTTGTAATGGTGTAAGCACTGTTTGGTAATTCGACTTTATCATGATTCACGAAACCATAAACCTTAATATTTGCATCATATTTATCTACTATTTGACCATCTGGAGTAACTCCAAGAACGAATTTTTCACTTTCTACTACAAACCTTGTTTCTTCTTTTGGTTCTTCAGTTTTCTGAATACTAATTCGTTTGTCAAATGCTGGTAAAATTTTTCCTGATTTTGAAGGTACCCCTTTTATTTCGAAGCGATAGTTTCCTTCATTTTTTGAATTAAGGGTAATTGTGTATGAATCCCCCTCTTTATTTAATTCACCTTTTGCAAATACTTCATTTTCTAATCCTACTAATTTGAAATATGTTGCTATTTCCTTCGAACTAGTTGATGTTGGCAAGTTGACTGCTTCATTAAATTGAACTACGATTTCGTTCCCTACTACTTCAACCTTTTTCACTTGGAAGAGTTTTTCCGTTAGCGTAGTGTTTATCAGTCTTTGTAAAAATGAAGCAAATTGCCCTCTCTTTAAAGTAGCTTTGGGTTTGAATTCTTTTACATTCGTTATGTTAAAGTAGTCTAATACTTGAATTGATGAACGGGCACTTTCTTTCGCTTCTTGTATATCAGTCACTTCAATTTCAAAAGATTGAGCATCAACATAATGATGAACGTCAACTTGATAAATTTTTGATAATGTATTTGCTAAAATCACCGCCATATCTTCACGGGTCATTGCTTGTGTTGGATTTAATCGATTCCCTTCAAAAATCCCTGCATCTTTTACTAGTGCTGAATACTGAAGCAACTCATCATCCGTATTTTTAGAAAGGTCTAAAAAGCGCATATTCGTTTTATAATCGCTAGGAATTTCATAGCCTTGTAACTTTATAAATCTACCAATCAATTTCACTACATCGGAACACGTTAAATCTTGATAAGCTCTAAATGTCCCATCAGGATATCCTTTAATAATTCCTGCATCCACTAATTGAACAATTGCCTGTTCATGAGTGTCACCTTTTATATCTGAAAATTGTGCCGCACTTGAAGCAACGGGAACTGCTGTTGCAGCAATCGTGACAGCAGTCGCTGCGGTAAATAAATTCAACCATTTTTTCTTTTTCATAAAAAATCCTCCAATATGCATTAATCAAATGAACGTCATCCGCTTCAATATGATAATTATACCTTTTCTACAAAATAGATGATAGTTTCAGCAATTAATTCCAGTCTATCTTTCGTTTGGAAAATAATACAAATTCCAACCCCCTATTTATTAGTCCGTATAAACAAAAGAAATGTTCCATATTGTTTCAAAATAGTATTCTCTCTTCCACCCATTACTTTCTGTTTATGAAAGCCTCCCAATTACCTATTCGAATATAAAATTCAAAAATTGGTATTTACGTGGAAAATAAATTGTGTTAACTTATGAATTAATCCAGTTAACAAAAAACAACTAAGAAGGTGATGTTTTGAACCATTTTTGGGTCGTTGGAACAGACACAGATGTAGGAAAAACCTTTATTGCCACATTATTAATGCGCTATTTGCAAAAAAAAGGATTCAAAGTGGTTCCTTATAAGCCGGTACAAACAGGCGTCATGAAAAAGAACAATAAAACCTACTATCATGATACGTCTAGTTACCTAAATTATAGTTTGCAACCATTATCGCCTAATTCCATTAATTCATATTCTTTCCCCGCTCCTGCTTCTCCTCATTATGCAGCAGAACTTGAGGGAGAGTGGATTAGCGGAGCAAAAATACTCAATAAAATTGAACAATTACAGGATGAATATGATGTTGTGATTTGTGAAGGGGCTGGAGGACTTTATGTACCTCTGCAATCTCATACTTCTTTAACTTTACTAGATATCATTCAACGCTCGAAACTACCTGTTGTATTAGTTACCCATCCGAAACTTGGCACAATCAATCACACATTGTTGTCAATTGGCGCATTAAATGCAAGAGGAATTGAATTGCTCGGAATCGTCATCAACCAATACGAACATAGTGAAATCGAAAAAAATAATATTCAAACTTTACAACGTTTTATTCCCCATCAACAATTTGTCGTTGTGGAAGGAAATCGAACGATTGAAAGCTTTGATGAAGAAACGATTTTCGAAAGGCTGATGAATCGTGAATTACTCCGAACTACAAGATCTTGACTTTAAATATATTTGGCACCCATGTTCCCAAATGAAAGACTATGAAACATTTCCACCAATCGTTATAGAGAGAGGTGAAGGCATTTGGCTATATGACAAGCAAGGAAATCGCTATTTAGATGCCGTTTCATCTTGGTGGGTCAACTTATTTGGCCATGCCAATCCGCGCATTAACAAGGCAATTGCCGACCAAGCAAAAAAATTAGAGCATGTAATTTTTGCGAACTTTACCCATGAACCAGCTATACATGTGGCAACAAAACTGGTTGAAAAAACTCCGGATGGATTAGAAAAAGTATTTTTTGCAGATAACGGTTCAGCTGCCATTGAAATAGCGTTAAAGATGAGCTTTCAATATCGTGCTCAAACTGGACAACCAAAAAAACAACGCTTCTTAACTTTTACAAATGCTTATCACGGAGAAACGCTCGGAGCTTTGTCAGTCGGGGCGGTAGATTTATATAACAAAGTTTTTCAACCTCTTTTATTAAATGTTGTTCAAGCAGAAGGACCAAATTGTTATCGCTGTCCATTTGCTGAACATCCAGGTACTTGCGATGCTCCTTGTGCAATGTTTGTGGAAGAGCAATTTAAGATGCATGCTGATACTCTTTCTGCTGCCATTATTGAACCGTTAATTCAAATTGCAGGCGGCATGAATATGTATCCTCCCGTTTTCTTAAAAAAATTACGGACATTGTGCGATCAATACGACGTGCATCTTATTGCGGATGAAATTGCGGTTGGTTTTGGAAGAACTGGAACGTTATTTGCATGTGAACAAGCAGATATAACACCGGATTTTCTCTGCTTATCGAAAGGCATTACCGGAGGATATTTGCCGCTTTCAGCAGTGCTAACAACAAACAAAATTTACTATGCGTTTTATGACGATTACGGCACAATGAAAGCTTTCTTGCATTCCCACAGCTACTCAGGCAATCCACTTGCATTGCGAGCGGCCCAAGAAGTGCTTGCCATATTTGAAGAAGAGCAAGTATTAGAAAAAATTGCAAAGAAAGCAAAACTTTTAAATAAATTAGCACACGAAGCCTTCGATTCACTTCCATATGTCGGTGAATATCGACAAACAGGATTTGTTGGCGCAATTGAATTAGTTGCAGACAAAAAAACAAAAGCCCCTCTCCCAAGTGAAGAGCGAATCGGCTATCGAATTTATAAAAGAGCATTAAATAGAGGAATTTTACTAAGACCCCTTGGCAATATTTTATATTTCATGCCACCATATATCATTTCTGAAGAGGAAATAGAATGGATGGTTAATACAGCTAAAGAAGAAATTGTCGAATTTTTCAAAAAGAAAAAGGTGGGAATTATATGAGAAATTCACAGATTTTTTCACTTACATTAGTAGCGATATTCGCTGCATTGACCGCGATAGGAGCATTTATCAAAATACCATTGCCAATCGTTCCATTTACAATGCAAATTATCATTGTTTTTTTAGCTGGCTCCATTTTAGGCAGTAAAAGAGGTTTACAAAGTCAATTAGTATATATCTTTGTTGGTTTAGCAGGGCTACCTGTCTTTACTCAAGGTGGAGGACTGACATATGTATTGCAACCTACTTTCGGTTATTTAGTCGGCTTTGCTGTTGGTGCTTTTATTATAGGATACATCATTGAACGTGGAGGAGAAGAACCTTCCCGCTTACGATTTGTTGTTGCAAATTTAGTCGGCACTTTCGTTATTTATGCAATTGGTGCGCCATACGTATACTTTGCACTAAATTTCTTGCTGGACATGCCAACAAGTGCATCAACCGTATTTATGACTGCTTTTTTAAGCACTGTTGGTGTTGACATTGTATTAGCAATAGTTACTGGACTGTTTGCAAGAAGAATTTACTTCTTATTAAATAAAAAAATGTTCAATGTATTGGAGGTACCTAAATGAAATGGCAAACTTTAGCACAAGAAGTTATTAACGGAAAAGAACTTTCTAATGAAGAAGCAATGGAGATTTTGAACGCTGACGATGATGAACTACTGCCATTATTACATGGAGCTTTTACGATTCGTAAACACTACTTCGGCAAAAAAGTGAAATTGAACATGATTATGAATGCTAAAAGCGGGTACTGCCCTGAAGATTGCGGCTATTGTGCTCAATCTTCAAAATCCACAGCCCCTAT
Source organism: Ureibacillus sp. FSL W8-0352 (assembly GCF_038004345.1). Lineage (NCBI taxonomy): Bacteria > Bacillati > Bacillota > Bacilli > Caryophanales > Caryophanaceae > Ureibacillus > Ureibacillus sp. FSL W8-0352. The sequence continues at coordinate 1,431,488 of NZ_JBBOQT010000001.1, forward strand.
CGAAAAATATCCTTTTATTACAAAAGAACAAATTTTAGAAGGCGCGAGAATTGCTTTTGAAAATAAAATTGGCACTTATTGCATTGTTGCAAGCGGCCGCGGTCCAACTCGAAAAGATGTGAACGTGGTTAGTGAAGCAGTAAAAGAAATTAAAGAAAAGTACGGATTAAAAGTATGTGCTTGTTTAGGGATATTGAAAGAGGAACAAGCAGAACAGTTAAAAGAAGCAGGGGTTGATCGATACAACCATAACATTAATACTTCAGAAAGACATCACGAATTCATTACGACAACTCATACGTACCAAGACCGGATCAATACGATCGATATCGTGAAAAAACACGGCCTTTCACCTTGCTCTGGCGCCATTATCGGAATGAAAGAAACAAAGCAAGATGTAGTTGATATTGCTCGGGCTTTACGAGCACTTGATGCAGATTCAATTCCAGTTAACTTCTTACATGCCATTGAGGGAACAAAACTGGAAGGGACGAATGAGCTGAATCCTCGCTATTGCTTAAAAGTGCTTGCATTATTCCGCTACATGAATCCAACAAAAGAAATTCGTATCTCTGGTGGGCGTGAAGTAAATCTGCGCTCCTTGCAACCGCTTGGACTATACGCAGCAAACAGCATCTTTGTCGGTGATTACTTAACAACGGAAGGACAAGAAAAAAATCAAGATTATAAAATGCTTGAGGACTTAGGATTTGAAATTGAACTCACTGAAAAACAACAGGAATTATTAAATGTTTAATGGAATATACCCTCTATGATTGAATAAGAGCGAATAGTTGTTTCGCTCTTTTTTCTTTGGAGGCATGGCTATTATTTTGTGTAGCTTGTTTATTATCTCCCATCACTCTAGGCTGTTTTTATCGATTGGCTATTATGTTTGCTCCTTTGACTATTATCCTCTCGTGAATGACTATTATCTGCGGAAGTTTGGCTATTATCTCCCTTTGCTCTCGGCTTTTTTTATCGATTGGCTATTATGTTTGCTCCTTTGACTATTATCCTCTCGTGAATGACTATTATCTGCGGAAGTTTGACTATTATCGCCCATCTCTCACGGCTTTTTTTATCGATTGGCTATTATGTTTGCTCCTTTGACTATTATCCTCTCGTGAATGACTATTATCTTTGGGAGTTTGACTATTATCTCCCTTTGCTCACGGCTTTTTTTATCGATTGGCTATTATGTTCGTTCCTTTGACTATTATCCTCTTGTGAATGACTATTATCTTCGGAAGTTTGACTATTATCTCCCATCGCTCACGGCTGTTTTTATCGATTGGCTATTATGTTTGCTCCTTTGACTATTATCCTCTCGTGAATGACTATTATCTTTGGGAGTTTGACTATTATCTCCCATCGCTCACGGCTTTTTTTATCGATTGGCTATTATGTTCGTTCCTTTGACTATTATCCTCTTGTGAATGACTATTATCTGCGGAAGTTTGGCTATTATCTCCCTTTGCTCTCAGCTTTTTTTATCGATTGGCTATTATGTTTGCTCCTTTGACTATTATCCTCTTGTGAATGACTATTATCTGCGGAAGTTTGACTATTATCGCCCATCTCTCACGGCTTTTTTTATCGATTGGCTATTATGTTCGTTCCTTTGACTATTATCCTCTCGTGAATGACTATTATCTGCGGAAGTTTGACTATTATCGCCCATCTCTCACGGCTTTTTTTATCGATTGGCTATTATGTTTGCTCCTTTGACTATTATCCTCTCGTGAATGACTATTATCTTTGGGAGTTTGACTATTATCTCCCTTTGCTCACGGCTTTTTTTATCGATTGGCTATTATGTTTGCTCCTTTGACTATTATCCTCTCGTGAATGACTATTATCTTTGGGAGTTTGACTATTATCTCCCGTCACGCTAGGCTGTTTTTATCGACTCGACTCGAGCGGTTCCATTAGAATAACAGGTGGTACGGTGATTGTCTATGGTGCAACCAATAACAACAATGGTCCATTAGACTATGACCACACATTTCTAATGGAAGGCGGTATCCTCATAGCTGCGGGCAGCAACGGTAAAGCACATGGGATTTCCAATAGTCAAAACACAATTATGATGACTTTTCTTAAAGAGCAACAAGCAAATACCAACCTTTATATCACCGATTCAAAGGAAAATGAAATTATTGCTGTTAAACCTGAAAAAGAATTCCAATCGATTGTCATTAGCACTCCTGATTTGAAATTGAACCAAACATATACCCTTCATTATGGCGGTATTTTATCTGGTGAAAGTATCGATGAACTCTATCAAAATACAAATTATCAAAACGGGGAATTTTCAGTGGAATTTACTATAACATCCCCAATGACCTTTTTACATGAGAATAATGTTATTAAAGAAAATCGCGAAGTCAATCTGTTCTTTCACAACGAACCAATGAGGGCTCCACTATAAAAAAGGGCGTCAAATTTTACGACGCCCTTCATTCATAGTAATGCTTCGCAATGATAGCTAAACTTCATTAATATTCGATTTTGCTGTTCCCAATTCAATAGTTATTCATATAATATAAAAGATACTGGAATTGGGGGGAAGAATGATGAAAAATTATAATCATTCAAATCCGATGAATTCAACATCCTCCAACTCATCTGAAGATATCTCAATAAAATTAGGGATTATCGGAATTTTTCTTTCAACAATAGGGGATATCATTTCTTCCTATGCAGAACTACTTTCCATAGATGAATTTCAACAATCTCAACAAAAAGTTCAAGAATATGATGAAAGAATAGCAAAGCTTGAAAAACAAGTTCAATATTTAACACAAGAAATTCAAAAACAGAAAGGAAGCAAAAAATATTATTGAAAGAGTGTACTGAACATAAAAGCTTGCAACAAGTCCTAATTGCCTTTTCGCAAGCTACTCATTTTATGATGATGAAATAATTTTCCATCATTCCTAATCTAAACAGAAATCAGCTCACAGCCAGCCACTTTCCCCTATCTTTAACGATCGCAATCTTTTACTTAACCACAATAAGTTTCTTTTCGACTGGAATTATTTCTTTTTCCATTAATGGTTGTACTTGTTTTCCGAAAGGCATTTGAGCAATCATCTTCCAGTTATCAGGAACATTCCATTCCGGTTGAATATTTATTTCCATATGTTGAAGGGATGCTGCATAGCCTACAGCTTCCAACCCTGTCCAAACTACATATTGAAGCATACCTTGATTTTGTTGAGACCATACTTCTAACTCATCATGAAATTGAGGCATTTTTTCTTGTAAACCTCTGATTACATCTCTGTCTTGGAAGAATAAAATCGTTCCATGACCATTGCGAAACCCATTAATTCGCTCCTCTATTCGTGCAAAATCCTCCTTAGTTTTCTTTAGGGCAATTTCTTCTGTATCGTTCCAAAGTTTTTTATGATTTTCCCCAAACAAAATCACCACGCGAGTTTCCTGTCCATTGAATGCAGTTGGTGTATGATTTAATGCGGATTCTACAATTTCAATAACTTGTTCATCTGGAACAACAGCTACATCTTCCAATACACGAATAGAACGGCGATTTTTCACTGCTTCAAAAAAATCCATTTATATTCCCTCCTATTTAGTTGCGCTTGTTATATTAACATAAATTAATGAAAAATTAATAAATAATGCTTATCAACACGGATTCTTGTAACGAAAAACATTTGACAAAATCTATTTTTTGTTTTATTATGAATTAATAATTATATAACTTTTATCTAATGAATTCACATATTACAAAAAGTAATCGTGTTCGTTTGGTACTTTTTGTAATGTGTGAATTTTTTTAGTTTAAAAATGTAATTATGGAAAATTAAATTTGGAGGTTTTTTTAAAATGAATCAAGGTACAGTAAAATGGTTTAACTCAGAAAAAGGTTATGGATTCATTGAAGTTGAAGGTGGAATCGATGTATTTGTCCATTACACCGCAATTCAAGGAGACGGCTTCAAAACACTTGAAGAAGGTCAAAAAGTTGAGTTTTCAGTGGAAGAAGGCAACCGTGGACCTCAAGCAACAAACGTTGTGAAACGATAAATACGTTGATCCTCTGCAAAAGGCAGAGGATTTTTTTATTCCATATGATAAGCATTTTTTTCGACTTTTATAATAATTATTATATAATAATTATTAGAATAAAATAATAGATGAAGGGGATTAGAGCATGTCTATTTATGAATTTCTTATAAAAAAACCAAACGGTGAAATTCTTTCAATGGAAACTTATCGCAATAAAACGATGTTAATCGTAAACACTGCAAACCACTGCCGTTTTACATATCAATTTGAAGATTTACAAAGATTGTATGAAAAATTTGCAAATCAAGGTCTCATCATATTAGGTTTCCCAAGCAATCAATTTGCTGAACAAAATCCTGAAGATGGAAAAGAAACAGAAAGAATGTGTAAAATAAATTTCGGTGTAACGTTCCCGATTTTTGATGTAATTGATGTCAATGGAGATGAAGCTCATCCGCTATTTGAATATTTAAAAGAACAAGCAGAATGCCGCGAGTTCGGAATCGATTTTGAAGAAAAGATACTAAAATCTAAAATTCAAGAAAGTACCCCTCTTGCCCTTGATGGAAAAAACATTCGATGGAATTTTACTAAATTTATTGTGGATGCAAATGGAAATGTAGTGAAACGCTTTGAACCAACCGATTCTATACTAGATGTGGAAAATGCGATTCAAGACGCAGTAAAAACTTCTATTGCATAAATGATGGGATTGTCAATTTATGAGCGGATTAGAAAAGGATTGGGGATATATTCTAATTTGCTCTTTATTTGCAAAAGCTGTTAACGGAAAAATAGGAAATTTAAGAGCCTTCTAGAAATTTTCTAGAAGGCTCGAGTCCCTATTCCCTTTCTAACTCTTCACCAGATGATTATGATATCGTCCAATTGGGACGATTGATGGTGATAATGAAACAGGATCTTGAACGACAGTGCAATCGAGTCCAAAAATATCTTTAATTAATTGGCTACTGATAACTTCTGATGGAGTCCCTTCCGCCACTAATTTACCTTGCTTAAAGGCAAAAATATGATCTGCATATCGGGCAGATAAATTGATATCATGAAGCACCAAAACAATCGTTGTGCCGCGTTTTCGATTTAAATCTGTAAGCATATCCAGTATTTCTACTTGATATGTAATATCCAAATAGGTTGTTGGTTCATCCAAAAATAAAATATCCGTTTGTTGAGCAAGGGCCATTGCAATCCATACACGCTGTCTTTGGCCACCCGAAAGTTCATCAATATAACAATCGGCTAAATCGGTAATGTTCATGATTTCCATTGCTTCGCTTACAGCATCATCATCTTGACTCGTCCAACCTTTTAAAAACGAATGATGTGGAAATCTTCCTCGACCTACTAAATCAACCACCGTAATTCCTTCTGGAACGATAGGAGATTGTGGTAAATACCCTAACACACGAGCTAATTGTTTAGTGGGAATTTGATGAATCGGTTTTCCATCCAACAATACTTGGCCAGAGTCAGGTTTTATTAATCTTGCCATCGTTTTTAATAATGTTGATTTCCCACAACCATTCCCTCCAATAATTATACTGATTTTATTGCTTGGAATAGTGATGGTTACGTCTTGCAGAACGGTCTTCTTATCGTATCCTGCAAACAGATTTTCAACTGAAAGCACGTGTGTAGGTTTCATTACAATCCACCCTTTCGATTCAAACGAACTAATAAATATAACAAGTAAGGTGCACCAAGGATACCGGTAATCACACCCACTGGATATCTAGCTTCGAAAGCATGTTGACCAATTAAATCCCCAGCCAATACTAGGATTACGCCAACAAGCCCGGCAGGAATGATATTTGAAAAGCCTGTACCCATGATTCTATTGGCAATGGGCCCCGAAAGAAATGCAACGAAAGCAATTGGCCCTGTTGTTGCCGTAGCTAAAGCAATCATCAATACGGAACTTATCATCAACATGATTCTCGTTCTATTTACATTTACTCCAATCGATGTCGCTGTTTGATCTCCTAATTCCAACATCTCCAATTGCTTACCGTACATAATTAAAATCGGAGTCAAAAGAATGACAGTGAAAATGAGTGGATAAAGAGTTTCCAATTTCAACCCATTTAAACTGCCGCTCAGCCAGCGCATTGCCGTTGGTATATCGTGTTGATTCCCAATCAACAGTAAATAAGAAATAACAGAATTTAACATCGCCTGAATGCCAATGCCGATTAAAATCAATCTTCCAATGGAGAAGGAACTCCCTTTTGCTAAAAAATAAATAATCAATACTGTACATAGACCACCAATTACGGCAGCGATTGAAATGGTTGCAAGACTGGCATGAAGAATAACGATGCAAAAAACAGCCGCAGCGCTTGAACCTGTCGTAATCCCAATCACATTGGGATTGGCTAATGGGTTCCGTAACATCGTTTGAAATACATAACCACCAGCACCAAAGGCGAAACCTGCAAACACTCCTGCCACCATTCGAGGTAACCGAATTGTTCCGACAGCAAAGGATGCACCCTTTACTTCTTCACCAAAAAGTACCCGTATTACGTCTTTTACAGGATAAATCGTGTTACCAACCATCAGCATCATGAAGCATAAGACTACTGAGATTAAGCCCAATAATGCTGTCAAAATTACAAAGCGACGTTGTCTTTTTGAACGAGCTGATCGAATTAAACTCAATGTATCATTCATCATATTTCACGAACTTTCGATTTCATTGTAATGAAAATTAATATAGGAGCACCAATAAAGGCTGTTACAACCCCGACTTCTAATTCTCCAGGACTACCTAACAACCTTCCACATACATCTGACAATGTTAATATAATTGCTCCTGTAAGAGCAGACAGCGGTATAATGTAGCGCATATCCGGTCCGATTACTAATCGAACAACATGAGTTGCAAGTAAACCGATAAATCCTATGGGGCCTGCAAGAGCTGTTGCAGCACCACATAATAGTACGCCACCAAATGCAGCAATTAGCCGAATGAACCCAATCCGTACACCTAAACTAGTAGCAACCTCATCCCCTAAAAGTATGGCATTTAATGCGGGAGCTGTAATAACGGCAATGATACATCCTGTTAACAAGAAAGGGAGAAAAATTGAAATGGAATCCCAAGAGCCTGATCCCACGCTACCTACTTGCCAAAATCGAAATTGATCCATAACATTTGTACGCGGAATCATGACCGCTGAAACAAGCGAAGACAAAATGGCACTTGTCGCGGCACCTGCCAACACAAGTTTCAATGGTGTTGCACCGCCACTTCCCATCGATCCAATGGAATAGACAAATATTGCAGCAATCATTGCTCCAACAATCGCAAACCAAATATATTGACTGGCAGAGCTAATATGAAAGAACGCAATTCCACATACGACAAAAAGGGCTGCCCCCGTATTGACTCCTAATATGCTTGGATCCGCAATCGGATTTCGGGTCACCGATTGCATTAAGGCACCCGAAACTCCGAGAGCGACTCCGGTCATAATACTAAAAATGGTGCGGACAACCCTTTGCCGTACAACATTTGCTTCATGGGAATCTACATGGGAATGGAATAGTCCATCCATTATATCCGTCCAACTAATGATTCGAGAACCAAATAATAATGAAGCAATGATGCAAACACCCAGCAAAACAATTAGTACAATTAGCAGTGCAAACAATTTTTTCGGGATAAGGTTTTGCTTTTTTTCTTTATAGGTTGTTGTTTTCATCATATTAATTTAGCTTTTTTGCCGCTTCCGCAAGCAAACTTAAATATTCATCGATGGTGTACGCAATGGAAAGCGGATTCGGATTACCAGCTGCTGCTAATGGTGTATTATCACCAATGACTACAACGGCACCTTTTTGAATTGCCGGTACTTTTCCTAAAATTGAGTCCTGTTGAAGAGCTTTTAATGTTTGCTCATCACCATATGTCACGATAATGTCTACATCATTTAATACATCTGCGTTTTCTGCACTCATTTCGATATAGAAACTATTTGGATCTCCAATAAATTCTTGTAAGCTTTCAGGATATTTCATTCCTAACTCTTCAAGAAACTCTCCGCGCGGGTCTTGCGTTGTATAGATATAGAATTTTGATAAATCTGCTGCACTGATAGACGCAAAAGCAGCTTTCTTTCCTGCTAATTCAGGATATTTGCTTACCTTTTCTTTAATTAAGTTTTCTGTATCAGCAATCAGTTGTTTACCTTCTTCTTCCATTCCCATACCTTTTGCATTGTATAAGATTTGATCTCTCCAAGATATTACCCAAGGCGTTTCTGGATAAGCAACAACTGGCGCAATTTCACTTAAAATATCGTATTCTTCTTTTGTAATGCCTGAATAAGCCGCAAGAATAACATCTGGTTCACTATCTGCAATTGCTTCAAAATCTAATCCATCTGTATCTTGGTAAATATTTGGTTTTTCTACACCAAGTTCTTTTAATTTTTCTTTTGTCCATGGAAGCATGCCACTATCATCTTGAACGCCATAGTTAGCAGCAGAAAAACCTACTGGTACAACTCCTAAAGCAAGCGCAACATCATGGTTTGCCCAAGCGATAGTTGCAACTCGTTCTGGTTTCTTTTCAATTACCGTTTCACCAAATGCATGTTGAATGACAATCGGATATTCTACTGATGATTCATTGCTTGTGTTCGTTTCTTTTTCTTCACCATTTGATTGATTAGAGGATTGTTCAGAACAACCTGCTAACAAGAGTATGAATAATAATGTAAAAACTATTGAGAATATTTTATTTTTCATCTTAGTACACCTCTTTTATTTCGCAATTGATAATAATTATCATTTTCGATGATAATATAATATTTTTACAAACCGATTGTCAATCACTAATTAACTATTTATAAATGGGAATTTCATAATTCATTTCAATATAATTCCTTAATAGGATTCTTTATCCGACATACATTAAAATAAAATATCCCTTCATAATAAAAACACCATTTCTCCCCATCGTCAATGAGTAAAATGGTGTTTCATAAAAATAGTTTTCATATACGGCTAATATCCAATACAATGATTGGTTCTTGTTCCTCTAAATAATATACATCAAAAACTAGTTTATTATTGAGAAAAGCCATTTTTGCCATTTGTTTTTTGGATTTTCCGTAATTAAAATTCTCTTTTATGATTGGTAGAGGTTTTGAAATGATGTAATCAATCTCTAAAATACGACATAAGCTTATTAATTCTACCATCGCTTTTAATTCGTATCCCTTTTGCTGGTATTCATTATTTAAGAATATTTCATTTACTATTAGGAACTTAATGTAACCTTCATCAAAGGTAGATTGAAAATGTTTTTTAAAAGTAGAAATGATTGTATATTCCTCATCTGAAAATGATTTGGCTACCTTTAACAAATCAGATTTATCCATTATAAAAGAGTTGTAAATTTTGAAGTTTAGATAACCTATCGTTTTTGCGCCTTCATTCATGAGAATGATATTTGTCCATCCATTAATCAATTGATATTCCGGATTTGTTTCAATAGAAGTATCAATTCGTATATAACTATTTTGAAATTCTTCTAATATAAAATCGGTTTGTTTACCTAATAAAAACGGGTTAGTATTTGGAGCATTTCTTTTTTTCTTTGATGATTCAATAAAAAACTTGTTCATCTTTTGAAAATGGAGATCCTCGTCTCTATTTTCCATGAAAACAACTCCTCTTCATCTTTTATTATCAATTACAATAACACGAACAAAAGTTCTTGTAAAGTTTAATTTTACATTATTCTGAATTTTTTCCATTTTATTATATCAATATCATTCTACCTTTTTGCAAATGATAACTCCATATATTTTGATAATATTCCCAATTTAAAAACTAAATTGAAAATTCCTCATTTTCCTACTTTTTCAATCTACATAGATTCCTTTCTGAAAAGTTGCTAAAATTAGAATTATTCAACTTAGAAGGAGCAGAGATTATGAAAAAGATGAGTTCATTTTCTACTTATGCAGTCATTGGTACAATGCTATTTGGGATGTTTTTTGGTGCAGGGAACTTAATTTTCCCAATCCAAATGGGACAACTAGCTGGTACAAATTTTTGGCCTGCATTAATTGGATTCCTCATTACAGCCATCGGGTTACCCTTCTTAGGAATCATTGCCTTTGGGTTATCTGGTAGCAATAGTTTACGGGAATTAGCTGGAAGAGTTCATCCACTGTTCGGCGTGATTTTTGCAATCGCTCTTTATTTAACGATTGGTCCATTTTTCGCAATTCCACGAACAGCAACGGTACCTTTCGTTGTAGGTTTTGAACCATATATCAATCCCGAATATAGCACATTGTTGTTAGGAATTTTTAGTTTTGTATTTTTTGCCATTGTCTATTACTTCTCTTTAAATCCAGCGAAAATCGTCGATTATATTGGGAAATATTTAACTCCTGCCTTTTTATTGTTCTTATTCATTTTAATTATTATCGCAATCATAAAACCAATGGGGTCATTCGATCAACCAATTGGCGATTATCGCGACCTTGCATTTATAACAGGATTTAAAGAAGGATACAATACAATGGACCTTCTTGCATCATTGGCTTTCGGGATTGTTGTGATTAACGCAATAAAAGGACAAGGAATTACAAATAAAACAGAAATTGCAAAGTCAACTCTGAAAGCCGGCGTATTTGCCATGGCATTGATGGCACTCATTTATGGACTTATTACGTATATGGGGGCATCTAGCGTTTTGGCAATCGGCACTTTCGAAAATGGTGGACAAATCTTTGCCGCAGTCGCTCAATATTATTTCGGTGATTATGGGGCAATATTACTTGCGATTATCATTGTTCTTGCATGTTTAAAAACAAGTATCGGATTGATAACGTCTTGTAGTGAGTTTTTCAACCAAGTATATCCTAAAATTAGTTACAAATGGTTCGTACTCATCTTATGTCTTGTATCATTTACAATAGCGAACTTTGGTTTAAATAATATTATTCAATTCGCTATTCCTGTATTAATGTTATTGTATCCATTAGCGATTGTTCTAATTATTTTAACCCTTTGCTCACCTTTATACGGAAATAAGCAAAGTGTCTATACTTCAACGATGTTTTTCACTTTCTGTGTAAGCTTATTTGATGGTTACAGTACATTAGTTGCAAGTTTACCAAGTACAACTATTTCATTGTTCGAATCAATTAAGTCATTTTATTCCGATTATTTGCCACTTTATGATATTGGACTAGGCTGGATGTTGCCGGCTGCCTTTGGATTCATCATCGGAATTTTGTGGCCAAAAGGTTCAAAACAAATCGTGACACAATAAAAAAGGGGGCGTCACTTTATGGCGCCCTTTTCAACATTGACATAAGTTTGGAAATGTAATATTGCAATAATACAATTGAAACAGGAACAAGAATTTTTTACATTGTTTACTCCAATTAAATAAGATGGAAAATTACTATCATTTAAGGTAACATAATTTGTGACTGAAAGGAGGCTAATAAGGATGTTTGACCAAGTTGCAATTACTATTTTAGAAGCACTGACTATTTTAACAGTTTTATTTATTGTATTTCTTCTACCACTTGGTGACTATCTATTAAGAAAAAAGTAATATTTCCTTAAAAGAAGGGAGTCAATTCATAACTCCCTTCTTTTTTATTTCCTCCATTATTCACTTTCTTCATCGCATCCATCCCAATCAAAAAAGTGTATCGATAAATGATTTTCCACTTTTTTATTTAAGCTACTTACTTCAACAATACCCTCGGAAATGAAATAGGCGACGAAATTTTGAAACAACTTCCTAAACAATTAAAATAGTATTTATCTCCTCAGGATTTCGTAGCACGTACAGGCGGCGATGAATTTATTTTATTCATTAAAGAAATAAAGCCCATCGATGCTTTAAAAGAAAAAATTAAACAAATTACAAATTTCTTAAACGATCCATTTTTTGTAAAAGAATACCAACTTTATATTACCGTAAGTATTGGTGCTTGCATCTTCCCTGAAAATGGGACAACCAGCTTGGAGTTATTAAGAAATTCTAGCGTAGCTTTACAAAAGGCTGTGAAAGAAGGAAAAGGAACTTATCATATCCTCTCCCATACAAATAGTATCCAATCCTATAAAAATTATTCCATAGGACGAGATTTAAAGAAGGCAATCGAAAACAATGAATTAGAATTTTACATTCAACCTCGAGTGGATACAACTACTAAACAAATCACTGGTGCTGAAGCGTTAATTCGGTGTAGACATCCAAAATGGGGGCTTCTTTTACCTGGTGAATTCATTAATATTGCAAAAGAAAATGGCCTAATAACTGATTTGGATAACTTACCATTTGATGGAAAAAATAATACAAGACAGAAGAAAACATCATCGTTTTACTTCCACTGCCCGCTTGAAGCAAAATTAAAAATCTCATCGATAGCAAAGCGAAACTTGGATATCGGGGTATCCAAAGTATTAGTTACAGAAATCGGTGCTGGAGGACTTAGATTTATATCAAATCTTAATTTGCCAATCCGTACGGACATTCTTTACCAATTTATTACAGAATTGCTTAGAGAGTCCATTTTATTGAATGCGAAAATTGTTTGGAAAGAAGAAGTGAATGAAGATCTAGCGGAATATGGTGTTAAGTTTATTTTTGAAAATGATGAAGAAAGAGCTAAGTTCACCACAATTCTTGACACTTTAGCAAAAAATCATAAAAAGGTACCACCATACAAGAGAGCGATTGTTGACGATATTAATGAGTACTTCAATATCGTTGTAATAAACTAATGATGTACACTTTTGATATCAAAAAATTGGGTTAGGTAGGTTCTCCCCTATCCAACCCAATATTGTTTGCTTATTTGATTATCTCTCAACTTTTATTAGTTTTGAATGAATATTTTTTATTTCAAGAATTTGAGTAAAGTTATAGTCATTTACAGTGGTGTTTAATTTAACATTCGGATAGTTTTTCAAAATACTTTTCACATTACTTAATCCTTTTCCACGATTTTTTCCTTTCGTAGAGAATCCATCTTCGAAAATGTTTTCTAAATCTACCTCTTCATCATAGAATGTATTTTCGATGATGATCATCAACGAATCATCATTGGTTTTAATAAATGCAATATCAATTTCACTATCAAAATTAATTTTTTGATTGGATTGATAATTCGCTTCAATTGCGTTATCTAAAAAGATTCCTAGAATTCTAGCTAAATCAATGACATTCATATGAAAGTCTTCAATATCTTCTGGAATTTCAATATTAATTGATATATTTTCTTTTTCAGCTTGTAAAATCTTTGTTAAAAGCAGACCCTTAATTCCTGTGACCTTCATTTTCGATAAATTTGCTAACAATTGATTTCTTTTTAATGTGTTCATTTCTGTAGAGAATATATGTTGTTTAAAATATTCTTTTAAACCCTCAAAATCATTAATTTCAATGTAACCTTGCATAGTAAACAATATATTGTTGTAATCATGTCGGAATTTTTGCATATCATTATTAATTAATTCCAATGATTCCATATAACTATTAAACTGATTATTTTCAAACTCTATTTTTTGAATATCATGTTGTTTTTTGATGTTTAATATCGTCAATGAAAGTATAAACAGCATGATGACAAAATACGTAATCTGAATCACGATATTGAATATTAACACTGTATCTTTAGATAAATAATCTGTTAAGTAGATATTAATGTAAAAAGTGACCATCGTTACAATCACAACAAAAAAAATAAATTTGATAGCACTCTTTATTTCAGGTAACAATGTAATAAATTTTTTGTGAAAATATCGATAAATAAAGACACTAATAATAAATAAAACAATAAAAAAACAATATTGATCTAAGACACCAGGTAAAAAGTTAATTGAGAGTGATTGCATAATATATTGGGCAAGATTATCTACTAAGATACCTATAATAATAAAGAAACAAAGTTGTATTAGTATAATAAATTTTTTTGTGAGTAAAAAGAAATAAATTAATGAACTAACAATAAAGTAAATAATTCCTTGCCATTGACCTACCCATAAGAAAATAAAACTTGTAGGACAAAATACGGTTAAGGCGAAAAATAAAATTTGCTTCATTCGCAATTTGATTTGTGATGTATACGTGACTGCCCACACTATCAAGATTAACTCAATCATTATCAATACTAGCTTCATTTTTTCTCCTACTATGTATAATTCTATTCTGGAATGAATCAATAATATAATAACTATATTACGATAGTACACATGAACGCAACGGATTTTCGTAATTTTGTACTAATTTATGTATAAATTAGTAGGGCTTATAAATTAGAGGAAGAAAATTCCGACTAATAGAGTTAGTCGGAAAACAATGGAAAAACATTTTACGGAGTTATTTTTTTGTAGCAAAAGGATGATTTTCTAGTAACTCATTTGAAATCTTTTTCTCATGGAATAATGTTGTACATCCAGTAATCGTAGCTGTACCTCCAACAGCAACTACAACCATCGCAATTTTAGAAATTAAATTTTTAACATTCATCCAATTCATTTTCATAAAAATACTCCCCCTTAATTGATTGAGATAGTAACATTAGAGATTCTAATAAAGCCCCATAAGCGATAAAAACTTTTATTTCGAATGGCGAAATACAAAATATTCCAACTATTATGAATACTCGGAAGGCCATTTTTCTTCGCAAATATTTTTTATGATGTTGATTGATAATCGGGTGCTTTTCTGTTCCTTTAGGTGCAAGTTTATAGATAAATACTAGTATGATGATAAAAATAATATATAAGAGGAATGTAGGAATAATTGAGTAATAAACAGCTAAATATTTAATAGTGATTGGAAATGCTATGATGCTAGTAGCGAGGCATATAATTAGGTTGTTAAAATGATAGCCGAAACAAACTTGCCTTAATATGAAAAATGTAAGATGCGCAATCAATGTTGGAACTATACAATTTAATAAATAAGCCAATAAATAAATTAATATAAGCTTGTAAGACTCTGAGATAATGATTTGAATACCTAATTTTAATTTTTCTTTTTCCAAATGAGAAAAATGTTCTTGATCTAATAGATGAAAGATTGCATTTTCAATTCTAGAAATCTTCTTGTTCCCTCCTTTATTTCGATGTATTCATTTTAAATTTATTAATTCATCACCTCCATCTCTTATTTTATCATCAGTCCATTTAATGGTGAATATTAGAATTCATTATGCTCTCATAAAAAATATCAATAGACATAATAAATCTGAATTTTCTGTAACTATATTTTCCTACTAGCGTCGCATTAAAATAATTTAACACCTTCAAATAAACCGAATTTTCTGAAATATAATCTAAACACAAAAAAATCCTTTATAATGGTTGGGTGGTAATAAACCATCCAAATCCAATACAAAGGACAAAACCATGGATAAGTTTACACGAAACACATCATTTGAACAATGGTTTTCACCAATTCATTTCAACTTATTTGACGATATGGTGAAAGTCTATCAACTAGATTGCTATACAAAGAAGCTTTATATGGCTTCATTTCTGAAATGACTGTTGTACGCTCAATTACATGAAACCGGGAGTTTGCGAAAACGCTGTCGTCCGTGTGTTAGTTTCCTTTTCGTTACCTGAAGATTCGCCTGTATTCTCCGATGAAATGGTGGTGATTGGAACCACGCAAAATCGTTCTGAAAACGTGTTTCGCTTACTCAAATTGCATGATACAAAAGGAAATGAGCTTCATTTACTGACAAATCGGTTTGACATTGACGCAGATGAAATTGCAGAAATCTACCAATCACGTTGGGCAATCGAACTTTTTTTCAAATGGATGAAACAACATCTGAACATTAAAAAGTTTTTTGGTCACAGTGAACAAGCTGTACACAATCAAGTGTACGTAGCCATGATAGTGTACTGTTTGAATGTTTTAGCTCAGTTGAACACGAATAGCGAACGCAGTTACTTACAAATTAGTCGCTATTTGAAGGCTTCTTTGTGGAAATCCGCTCACATTTGGTTACGAAAAATCGAAGGAAACGGCGTCCCATAAAGGTTTGCCAGTCGTTGTTGCACAAGTCATAGGTTATAGTAAAAAAATGGATGTTTACTACCCTCGCTTAGGTGTTTTCGTTTTTTCTCTAAAGTCCAGAAAAAATAAAACTGAAAATTCAGACATCATTTATGCGACGGTAGTGAGTATTTTTATAAAAGGAAGGGCTAACTCATAATGATACAAGTTAGCCATCATCTCCCTACATGTTTGCAGCCTGTAACTTCGCCTGTTCTAATACATCCTCAACAGCTTTTGGTTCTTTGTCGGCGGATACCCATGTTTCTGGAGCACCTTCTTAATAGATAAACGCATACGTGCTTGGACTTGTTCTTTCTTATCCCAATCATGAGTGCGATTTTCTTTTCAACGGCGATTAACTTCTCATCTTCCATTAGCTTTTTAGCGCCTAAGGATTTCAGCCCACATCAAGAAAATAATCACACACTACTTAAATATGACAATATAAGGGCAAGTATTTCTAGAAAATAAAATTGTTTAGATCATGCTTGTATGGAGAACTTTTTTAGTCATTTAAAGACATGTATCAATTTGAACCGGCTGTAGAATTGAAGCAAGCAGTTTCACAATACATTGAATTCTGCAACAATGAACGGATACAAACGAAATGAAACAGCTGTCGCCCTAAAGCATATCCGGCTACAGCTGCCTAATAAGTTCCTTTTTATTTACTGTCCACTGATAGGGATAAGTTCATGATGGGAAGTTGGAGGGCTCTCTTTTTCTTTTACTCTAACAATCTTCCTCCACATACTTCGGGGCGTGCCAGTGCACTGTTCACCAATATGAGTAGATTTCACTCCCCAATAATCCTCATGAGATTCTTATAAATCTCTTTCCATGAATCTTCTAAGTTAATGATCATGATTTCCATCGTCATGCGATCATCCCAACGAAACGATTCATTGATTTGAATCCCATTAAATGGATAAATCAAAATACCTTTCAAGTTGATAATCTCCTTTGGCTGATGCATCAAATAGGTAAACAATTGATACAGATTGTGGCTATGAAACGACGATTTTCCATAATTCTCTTGGAAGATATTTTTGTAAAACTTCGCATCGATTACAATTTTCTCAAAGCCATTTTTATGTGTTAATGAGACATCTGTCTTCATCGTTGGCAAGTAGGTTTGATTTCCCTCTAGCTTCCACTGCATAACTTCGGAGGACACTCGATACTTTTTCTGCTCAATTCTGTAAAAGTTAAACAAGAATTTCTCGAAAATGCGATTTAACGATTTCTCATCTAGTTCAGCTGAAAATAAACTCCAGTTACCATGTTTGTGGGATAACAGCGTTAGTTCATGCAGCAATTTAGCAATATGCACCATACGCTTATAATACGCATCGTGTCTTCCAAAGTAGATGCGAGAAAATACTTCCCTTGTTATTGGGAGTGGATCCACTTCAGAAATTAATTCTAAATAATGAAAACTTCGCTTTCTTGTTTCTTCTTTTACATAACGATTCACACAGATGGATCTTAACGTGGATTTCATTACTTGGTTTAATAAAATATTCGCTGAATATTCATCTTTCTCACATACGACGGTAGGCTTTTTTGACAAAATGTACGGCATGGATTCATTCATAATGACTCGCCCACCAAGTCGGTTCGTGGATTCAATCCTAGTTACATAATTCTTAACAAGTCCACGACGATGCAAAAGATCTACTTCGTACAAAAATCGGTTGGCAATGAAATCATAAGTAATCAAGTCTTCGTCGACATCATTCAAACTCTCAATTAATTCTGGCATTTCATTCACATAACTGAGTAAGCAAAACAAATTGCGAATAGGGACTTTTAATACAGACTTCATACTATATTCCCTCAATCAGTTCTCTAACAATGTCTGGTCGATCAAAGAAGTACTCTTCTAATAACGGAGTAATTTCAAAAGTTAAAATGCTTTCAAACCATGTATTTTCATCCATATGCTTAGGTTTTGCTGTAAAAAATGAATGGCCAATAGCATAGCCGCTCCCTAGCTGAAAATCATTCACAATTTCGTTATTTATCCTTTCAACTGCAGATAAAATCCTCGCCACCATTTGGTCAGAAACACCTGAGGCCTGAACGGCACGCTTCCATTTCTCATTAAAAGCAGGTTTTAGCGTCACAAATGCAAAGCGACGACGCAGAGCTACTTCCAACTGAGCTAATGATCGATCCGCTGTATTCATTGTCCCAATTATATATACATTACTAGGGACGGTAAACTTATCTTTTGAATAACCCATCGTGACAAATTCATCACGTTTATCATGTTCAATAAGCATAAACAATTCACCAAAAATCTTGGCCAAATTCCCTCGATTAATCTCATCAATAATAAAGTAATAATCTTTATTAGGATTTTCTAATGCACGTTGGCAAAAATCATAAAAAATACCATACTGTAGAGAAAAACCGTGTTCATCCGGTCTAAATCCCATCACAAAATCTTCATAAGCATAGTTCTGATGGAACTGGACCATTTCAACTCTATTTTCATCTTTAACTCCCATTAAGGAATATGCAAGACGTTTTGCTAAAAATGTTTTCCCAACACCAGGAGGCCCTTGCAAAATGATGTTTTTCTTGTACTGTAGTAAGCCCTTAATCGTATCATATTGTTTTTCATCAATAAATACTTGCCTTAAGAAATCTTCTTTTGTATAGCTTTCTAATACACCCGAAGGTTGATCGGCATGTAAAGATGAAATAGCTTCTTTTAGATTAGGCTTCAGCCGCCAAATAAAATGCCGATTCTCGTCATACTCCCCTTCAAACAGAACGCACCAGTAGCAAATCGTTCCATCTTCTCTTTTCACCGGAGCTGTGCCAGTAGCTTCCATCACTCGTTTCGCAAGCTGCACAACTTGTGAGTTAAATGAAGCCGAATGCTTTCCAAGAGCAGCTGCTAGCTGGGTAGCTGTTGCTTCTCCTCCAAGTTCGTACATTTTATGAAGATACACTAAATCTTTTTTGCCAAAAATAGAATCATTTTGAAGAAGCTCTATCCAAGTTTCAACACTGATAAATGAATCTGGATCGCTCCTATCCATAGTCAAGTTGTCTTCTTTAAATGCTTCTAACACTTCAACCATTTTTTCGCAAAAGTTTTCGTATCGAAACGAATCGGAACTGGATTCAAATGATAAATTCGCTTGTCCTCTTTTTGGATGCTGGTCACCATAAAGTAAACCGTAACGGATCCCCTTTTCATCAATAGATAAAAAGAATTGTGGTGCTGTTCGATGACTTGTATGTCCCTTTTCATAAACAGCTAGCCAGCACTCAGAACATCCAAAATTTTGATTCCAGTTGAAACCATTCAACACTTTATCTTCTACTAGATCCAAGTCTTTAAACGGTTCCAGCTGACGAATGGCTTCATGAATCTTACGTTGCTCTTCTTGTACTTTCTGCTTTTTATTCGCATAGTACAGCTGAAATAATATGGTGAAGTTATTCCACGATTGCAAAATGTTGGTGTCGTATTTCGCTTTGACATCATTTTTAATTTCTTCCAATTCAGCAATGGATATCGACCCAAATTCAATGATTCTGTCTAGAACCATAAATTTAATAAGATTTATTTTTTCTGTGTTTCGGTACTGTTCTCTGAGCAAGTGAAGCGTGTCGGAATCTAGCTTTGATATCGCCTCTAGCATAAGTTCTGGCTGTTTCATAAATTTACTTAACTCTTTTGCTAATCCATACAAATATTCGACAGCACTTTCAACTTTAATCTGATTGTACTGCGTACTGCAAAAGAAGAAATCTTGAATATCAAGCATGGTCAAATCAGGATAAGAGTTCTTTAAGTGTTCAAGGGCAATTTCGCACATTTGTAAATACGTCTCATAGTTGTTACCAACGGTTCCAAGCTTCATCTCAATCGCGTATGATTTTTTTAAATCCGTAAACACTTCTTGCTTGTACAGAGGGTATTTTCTATAATCAAATGCGGCAAGCAAATAGGCAAACAGCGGTGCTCCAAGCGAAATGCTTGGATTATATGCTTTCCCCTTTTCCCGAAACAATTCAATTCGCTCTTCAACCGATAAAGATGAATAGATTAGCTGATTTAACAACATAGCAACCTCATGCGGGCGCTCCTCAGCATACTTCACTAAATCAGCCATATTGCTCCAATGTACAAAACTTCCAGAGGAAGGATTCTCTTTCTGCAGCTTTTTCACAATATCAAGCACAGTAAATTCGTTAATATCTTGTCCTTTTAGGAAATCATTTAGACGAGACAAGATATCGATTTTGTATGATTCATCATATGTGTCGCTTTCTTTAAATTGTAAATACTTTCTAAATGATATATCGATGTATGTATCTTTCAACATCTGTTTCTTTAGTAATTCGTAACTCATCTATCATACCTCCATACCTCAAATACTAAATAGTCTATTTCTAGATAAGTGTTATATTCATTCTATCATGGCAGCCAATCATCATCCTTATTCACTAAGCATAAATACGCTGTTTTTGTTTTAAAATCTAATCCGACAACATCGAGCTCACTCAATCCTCTCAGCCCACCGCCTGGCATACGAACATTATAATCGACAAAGTCACATTGTTTGATGACTTTTAAATATCCGCCAACTATGTATTCTCCTATGTCTGTTTTCATTATCTATCTTCTCCTACATGAACGGCTAAGTATCGAAATTCTCCATGCTTTTCATTACTAACAGTTGAATAATGTTGCCATTGTAATTTATAAGTTCCTTTAATAACGATCGGAGCTTCACGACCTTTCGTAGTTCCTGCTGAAGCATGTTCCAGCCATTTCAATTCTCCAGTCAGAATACGGTTTTCATGAATTCGAAAATAGCTGTCAACAGTATTGGCTCTAGTTGGCTCACTCCAATACAAATGGTCATTTGTTAATAGAATCGCAATCCCTTTGATATTATCCCGCCCAGTTGTAATCTTTTCGAGTTTCTCCACTTGTTTAAGAAAATCATAACGACCAATATCTTGGGCATTGTGATGTTTTAATTCTATTAATTGATTTTCTAGCTTAATTGTTAATCTAGCTAGTTTATTCATTAAATATATCGCATGTTGTTGCTCGGAATTCGGGCCTTCCACCCAAAGGTCGACTACACATCCATGAAAATCCTTGTTTTCAATCACGCAAAACTTTTCTTGAAGTTGATGTTTTAATGAATTTTTAAAAGCTTCTTTTGAAGAAAAAAATGGATGTTTTTGTGCTAATTTTTTCATTTCCTGTTTAATAGAAAACATGTTTATTCCTCTCCTTGTACTTTCTAAATGGCCCCAATCTTATACTACAAACTGCTTAACCGATTTCTTTCTATTTTAATTGTGTTATCTTTTCCATCCAGGACGTCAGCTCTTTTGCTGCCGTAAATTCGCAGCGCTTTGGCCCCTTTCATCAATTTGACAGAAAGGCGCGCGGTTCCCCGATAGTCTTTTTTGTTCATATCGATACATTCCGTGAATTCGTCCCAGTACACGACAGCAATTTCTTGATTGTAATCGCTTAGCTGCTTTTGACTGCAAATAAATGCAAAAACGAGTGTCTTGTTTTTATTCTCATCTTTTAATTTCTTAATCTCTTCCAGCTCACGATCTGAAAACGTAAATGACCATGTAAAATCTTTTGATCCTGTTGGTGAAGTATGATATTTTGTATAAATCATGTAATCATCATTATTCGTCGATACTTCATATATTTGACGACTTTCATTCTCTTTTTCAAATAATGCCGGCGCCAAACCGCCATTAATGAGTACAGAGAGTAATGCTCCATAATAATAATCGGCCTTGCAAAGCACGCCCATTGTTTTATTCCCCCTTTCCATTCTTTCTTGTAAATAGTCTATTCATGTTTTTCTTTTAATGAAAAAAAGCTTTATATAATTCTAAAGGTTCAGTAAAGTTTTACCATGCTTATGTTAGCTAATTTTGTAAGAAAATGTTGTCGATTAATGTCGTAAAAAATCGAGTAGGAGGGAGTGATTAGCTCCCGTCCTCTCACACCACCGTACGTACGGTTCCGTATACGGCGGTTCAATTAAGATAATTGACGCAAGTTTTCATAACTTCCGTGAATAGCTGTTCTCTTTATGCCAGTGGTCACTCCACCCTCCAAGAGGACTCCCACGGGATTCACCGCTTCCTTCCTCAAGTGAGGTACTATGTTTTCTGTGTTCATCATGACTCACTGAATGCCAAGGGCTATTCTCTCTTAATTGTTCGGTCCTTCTTAGTAGTTCTAAACCAACTAATACTATGACCTCTGCTGACTTCTGACGGTTCAGCTACTTATCACTAAGTAGGTTATGAAGCGAACTTCACCTATCCGCCAGACCTCCCCGGGTAAGTACATGCACTTTCACACCATCTATCCGCCTCATTTACTCGATATGACCTTCGACAGAAAGAGCTTTGTTTTGTTTCGCAAACTCACTCAATCATACCTAGCCTTATATGAGGTTCGTGTTCCTCGGACCGGTGTTTTGCCTCCAGCTTCCTTCAGATTCCGCGTCACCACGGACACCCTTGCTCTTGGCTAACCTCTACTTCTGTCTTCGGGGTTCGGGACTTACACCCTATAGTTCATGTACATGCCGGGCGCACGAAAAAAACAGAAGCGCAAAAAGCTTCTGTTTAGAGTTTCTAAATAGAGGGAAAAATTCTTACAATCATTTTCTGCTTTTCATATAAATCATTCATATTTATAAAATATCATCAAATTTCGATACTACCTTTGGTGCCGAATGAATTAGCCCTTCTAACAACGGAGAAGGAGTATTTTGATAAAACACTCTTAATTCCTGCTGAGCACGAGTAACTAAAACATATAGTAATCTAGCATGTAAATCATCCTTTGGAAAACTTTCTTCATTTACATTGACTAATATTACTGCATCAAACTCCATTCCTTTACTATAGTAAGACGTAAGGACTGAGATGGATTGCTTAGCAACCTCTTGATCTGGACTAATATACACAACATCACTTTTATACTCTTGTTTTAAGTATTGGGCCAACCTCATCGCCTTCTGTTCATCTTTATGAATAATGGCAATTCTTTTGTATCGTTTCTTCCATTCTTTGATTGTTGAGACAATATTGTCAAGCAAGTCTTGTCCTGACTTGACTTCAACAAACTGAACAGCGGCCCCATTTCTATTTATCGGTGTTATCGGTTGATGTGACGTACCGTACTGATTGGCTAATACTGTATTAGCCACTTCAATAATTTGCTTGGTAGAACGATAGCTAGTTTCTAATGTTAAAATTGTATCCCGATCTCGTGCAAAAAGAGAATCCATTAATTCGTCCCAATCATATTGACCGTACCTTAGATAAATAGACTGATCTTTATCCCCAAGTATTGTCATCGTTTTCGTGATTTTATTAAGAACGGCAAAATGTAAATAGCTAAAATCTTGCGCTTCATCAACAACAATATGGGCATATTGAATCGGTCTATCATACAGCAACAAATAAATGTACAACAGTGGAGGTAAATCGAAGTATGTTATTTCCTCCAATATATAGTTTTTAAATAAATGAGGAATATCTGAACCAACTTCATGTTGAAACGCATCCAACACTTCATAAGTTAGCACTTGTTTATAGATTGACACTGGATCTGGCAGTATCATTTTCTCTTTCCAAAGAGAAAATGTTTCTTTAAATTGCTTTTGTAGCTGACGAACTTTATATTGATATATCGATTTTATTTGCTCAGTTAACTGATTGTATTCGTTTTGTGTTAAACCGCCATTTTTCAAGAACGTGTGTACGATAAAATCGTATTGTTTTGTAATTTCGTCGATTTTATTTTCCATTACATTTTTGAAATGATTTTCTATATGTTGTAGAAAGCGCTCTACTTTTTTTCCAAAAGGTAAATAGTTGTATCCATCAAATATTTTCTTTAATGTTTCTTTATCTAAACGCTCATCAAAAATCGTTATCGGTTGAATACGATTTTCATATTGGTCCTTCATTTCTTCAACAAAAATATCTAATAAAAGAGCCAATGATTCAGAACCTTTAAATTCTATCCTTTTCCGTTCATCATCTGAATCTCTAGTAAATAAAACATTTTCAAAATACCAATTGTATGATAAATCGACTTTATCTTTTAAAATAGTCTCTAAAATAGTTAAAGCTAACTGTTGAAAAGTCATTTGTTGAATTCCTTCCAAGTTTAATTCTGGAAGCAATCCTTTAAAGGAACTAATAAATAATTTGGATGGTCCTAAAATTAACACATTTTCAGGTTTGATATGTTTATTGTTGAACAACAAAAATGACAGACGATGCAGTGCTATGGAAGACTTCCCCGAACCTGCAACCCCTTGAATAATCACATTACGATCAATCGGTTGTCTAATCGCCTTATCTTGTTCTTTTTGAATCGTAGCGATAATTTCCTTAAGATATCCTGTTGTCTCACTTTGCTCTAATATCTCTCTTAAAAAATCGTCAGTGATTGTCAGCTCTTCACCTGTTTCTGTAAATGTCACATTCAGACTACTATTCGGTTCAGCAACTTGTTGAACAATCTTTTTTATTTTCTTATTTTTAATTGTAAACTCTCTTTTTCTTACAACGTCTACAGTTATTTTTGTTTTTCGCCTCGTCTTTTCATCCTCTACAGTATATACTTGCGTAGGTTGTCCAGGGGTAAAGTTATAATAAACAGAGGCAATCGGCATTCGCCAATCCACGACAATTAAGTTTTCATCCTTATCTCTTACCCCTTGCTTTCCAATATAAAAGGTTTCTTCCCCTTCTTCTTCCGAAACAATATCAAAACGTCCAAAGTAAGGTTCTTCTTTCGCCTTTTTTAATAATTCTTGATCCTTAATACCTCTTCGATATGCTATTTCATCGCCTGTTAAACTCGCTTTCTCTTTCAATAACGTATTCTTTCTTTCAAGGAGCTCCCATATGTAATATGTTTGATCTTCTATCCGTTGAATGGTCTCATCTAGTTTTTTTTGCTCTAGTTGTAATTCTTTTTTATCCATGGAAATATTCCCCCGAAACCATTGATAGTAATGAATTATTCTGAAATAAATTTAATAAGTTGTAAATTTCCGACCATTATAAACATTATTTTACATAATTTTTAATAGAAGTTAAGACTTGTTAAAAATTAATGAGATACAGAAGAAGAAAGATAGCAACAAACAGTGAAGAGTATAGATCATGATTAAATTCGTATTATAATCCCAAACGTATATAAGTAAGCGTAAAATAACGCCCACGTGTTTTTTCGTGGGCGTTATTTTACGCTTACTTATCAAATTCATTTTTAATAACTCAACTTTCGCACACAGATATTGTCAGACATCTCTTGATGTAATTGGGTAAAGACGCAATCCATTCTTGTACTTTACTTTTAAATAATTCCATGTTCAAACAAACATTAGCTTCTGCTAATGTTTGGAAGATCGCTAATAATTGATTCAATGCACTCTCTAGATTCATATCTTTTACATCTTCACATAATAGAAAAAAGAGATTTCCAATCGTTTTAGGATCGTTGTTTTGTCTACGCTCCCACTCTAAGAGTATAAAGCGAGTAAACACAATCGTTGTATGACTAATCAACAGATCATACGAACGACCTTGAAATTCTTTTGCTAGGTTAAGCAATGATTTGGTACACTTGAAAAATGTTTCGATGTCCCAGCGCATCCCGTAAATACGCACAATTTCTTCATCTGAAAGTGTGGTATCTGTACTCAAAATGGCTAACCATTCACTCTTTTTATTGCGGTTACGCACGAATACAATCTTGACTTGTCGTCCTTTTGCAAGATGAACATGGATCGAACCGAGTAGGTCTTTCTTTTCCATGGTACGCTTTGCTTTTTTAAAGAGTTCATCCAGAGTATGGGCTTCACCATCTATGAAATAACGTTGTTTTAGCTGCTTGACCATACCAATGACAAATAAACCTTTATCCGTGATTTTTTCAATCAAAGGCTCATGCGTAAACCAAGTATCCATTAACACATAATCAGCTGTAATTCCTGCATTTAAGGCATGATCCAATAAAGCAGAGACAACGCTTGGCTTATCTTGTTGTGCTTCAAGACGACGCTTGTAGCCGGAAGTGCGTTTATCAATGGATTCATCGACCCCGTTAAGTTGATTTTCCTTTTTCGCTGAACTCAATAAAGCAAAGTCTACAGGTAGAAAAGAATATCCATCAGACCAACCAAGAGTAAGCAACTGAAACCCCTTATAGAATCGTTTCTCTGTATGATCAAATACTCGTGAAAGAAGTTCAACAGACTTGCTTCGGTTGCGTGAAAAGAGTGAATCATCAACAATAAACACCTTCACTCTGTTGTTTGATGTAAGCTTTTTTATACGTCCAGTAAGATCTTGACATAAGGAAAGTAAAAAAGTTCGCCAAGCATAAGTAGATGAATTTAGAAAACGGTAGATCGTATCTTTTTTAGGTAAGTCCACGGCTTTCTTACTTTGAAGTGCTTGAAACCAATTTTTATATTGGAAAACAAGCAAAAAAATAAGACGGAAAATAGATAAGCATGAATAACCAAATCCCTTAGTAATTCTCGCTTTTCTCAAATGTTTGCCTATATTTAATTCAGAAAATCTTCGTTCAAGTTCTTTTGGTAGTTGTGCAAAAGTATCTTTTTTCGTTATCATAATGGTGACACCTTCTTTGGTATTTGGTTTGTTCACCATAATTTTACCAAAAGATAGGTGTCTTTTTCTTTTAAAAAAATAAAATCAATAAAAAACAAGAGAAATAATGAAAGACGATATAAAACAGTCATATCAAGAGTTGCAATAAGATATTACTCTGCGAAAGTTGAGTTAATAATATTAATCAAATTATTGTAAAAACCTACTCTATCAAATTCGATAAATTTATTATCTTTCACACATAATTTCAGATATTCGATTAACATTTGTGTTAACATTTCTTTTTCAACTATTTTTTTCTTTGCTGTACTGACAATAAAGCGATTAATATATTTTAACTCATTCAAATAAAGTAAATTTTCTTTAAATAAGGATAATAAATCACTTATAATTTGTTTGTATGTTTTTGTTAAGCTAAAAATGAGCCGCCAACGCAATTGAAATGAGAGCCACTTTATATCAAAATAGTCCTAACTGTAAATAGTTAGGAGGATATAGAGGTGATTAGTTTGGAGAAAAAGCAATTAGTACTGATTGAGTACTATCAGCACAATATGAGCCAACGTCAAATTGCAGAAAAGCTCAAAATGTCTCGTAATACCGTAAAAAAATACATTGAGCAAGATCTAGTAGCTAGACAACAAGACACAAGGAATTTACCAATCACAGATAATTACGTTACGCCTCCAGCATATAAAAAGCGTAATGGAAAAAAGAGAGCTTTAACAAATACAGTTATGAAACGTATTCGCGAAATGATGAAACAGAACAAAAATAAGCGTGAAGTGAATATGCATAAGCAACAATTAAAGATTATTGATATACATGAAAAACTTTTAGACGAAGGTTTTAAAATTGGCTACACTACGGTTCGCAACTTCGTGAATCGTGAGGAAAAAAAGGAAAAAGAAGTCTTCATTCGTCAAGAGCCAACAGCTGGTCGTGAAATTGAGTTTGATTGGGGAGAAGTAAAATTATTCATTGACGGTAAGCTAAGAAGTCTTTCAATGGCTGTATTTACGTTAGCCTATAGCAATGATCGTTATGCCCGACTCTATGAATCGGAAACAATGGTTTGTGTACAGGATGCACACGTAAAATGTATTGAAGACTTGGGCTTCGTACCGAATGTTTTTACATACGACAATATGCGTACCGTCGTCAAAAACTTTATTGGTTACGACCGCTTTATTACCGACGGTATGAAAAGTTTATCTTTGCATTATCATTTTTAGATTCGACTTTGTCAGCCTCGTAAAGGCAATGAAAAAGGCCACGTAGAGCGAAGTGTAGAATATATACGCCGGAAAGCATTTGCGCACCGTGATACGTTTACTTCTTTAGAAGAGGCACAGGAATATTTAGTTTCGATCATCGAAAAATTAAATCAACGTCCTCATTATTTGAAGGAGAAAACACATCATGAATTGATGTTGGAAGAAAAAGCTGAACGTGCTGGTAGCTTAACAGCTGCACCATTCGATCCGGCAGAATTAGTAGAACTACGTGTGGACAAATATAGTACTGTTACCTATCGGCACAACCGATATTCTGTACCTGAGGGGCATGTAGGAGAATATATTAAGTTAAAAGCTCGTGCTGAGGAAGTGCTTCTGTTTAGTGAAGGTGAATGTATCGCAAAGCATAAACGAAGCTGGCAAGTGCATGTCTGGGTGATGAATATTTACCACTATTTAAACACGCTGCAAAAGAAAAAAGGTGCCTTAGCCCAAAGTGAATGTTTGAGCCAAGCACCAAAACAAATAAAAAATATCTACCAACGTTATTATATCGGAAATGAAAAAGATTTTCTAGAGCTGCTTGTTTATACCAAAGAACGAGATTGCCTAGCAAGAGTATTAGAAGTCATTACTGAACTAGAAAAGAACCCTTTGGTTCAACTAACAACTGAAAAAATCATTTTCTTAGCAGAACAATCAGCGGAAGTACGTACTGTTCTAACTGGCCAAGATGATGTCGCCAGCCAATCCTTAGATAATCTCTCTTCATTAGCAGCGTTATTTCATTCTAAAGGAACAGGAGTGGTTCATTAATGGACAAGCAAAAAGAAATGATTGATATGTGCAAAGAATTACGTTTACCAAGTATTCGTTCTTTACTTGAACAGGAAGTCTTAGTTGAACAATATACATCGCCAGCTGAGTTTCTTTATTTCGCTTTAAACAAGAAATGAAGGATCGTTACGTACGAGCAAAAGCTAACCGAATTCGATTAGCCAATTTTCCAGAGAAAAAACTGTTAGAAGAATTAGATGTAGAGGCACTGCCGCAAAATGCGGCGGTCCGCCTTCCTCATTTGAAAGAGCTAAAGTTTATTCAGGACAAGCAGAATGTGTTATTAATTGGCTCACCTGGTACTGGTAAAACCCATCTTGCGATTGGATTAGGAATCGAGGCCTGTTTAGCAGGCTATAAAGTGTATTTCACGAGTGTAGCCTCACTTGTGAATCAATTAAAGGAAAGCCGTTCTGCAAGAACGTTACGCTCGTTTGAATTGAAATTTGAAAAGTATGATCTAGTCATCATTGACGAACTTGGCTACATTTCGTTCGATAAAGAAGGAGCAGAGCTTCTGTTTACGCACTTATCGTTACGTGCCGGTCGAGCAGCAACGATTATTACAAGTAACCTCACATTTGAACGTTGGGAAGAGGTCTTCCATGATCCAGTTTTAACCTCAGCGTTAACCGATCGACTCACGCATCGTGCGCACATCATTAACATGATTGGTGGATCTTACCGAATTTTAGAAACGAAAGAATGGATGGAACAGAGCAACTTTTAGTGGCTCACATTTTAATTAACAATTGGCTCAAATTTAACTTGCGAAATACACCCCAAATTCGATCTTTAAAAACAGGCTTTAAAAAAATTGGAGACTGCACCACCTTGTTCCACTCCCTTTCTGCAATAATTTCCCCATTATTTATATTAAACAGTTCTTGAAATTTTTTCACCTTTTTTCATTTTTTATACAGAGCTCGCTGAAGAGAAACCTTCAATATCAATCGAGTAGGAGGGAGCGATTAACTCCCGTCCTCTCACACCACCGTACGTACGGTTCCGTATACGGCGGTTCAATTAAGATGATTGACGCAAGTCTTTATATAACTTCCGTGAATAGCTGTTCTCTTTATGCCAGTGGTCACTCCACCCTCCAAGAGGTCTTCCACGGGATTCACCGCTTCCTTCCTCAAGTGAGGTACTACGTTTTCTGTGTTCATCATGACTCACTGAATGCCAAGGGCTATTCTCTCTTAATTGTTCGGTCCTTCTCAGTTGTTCTAGACCAACTAATACTATGACCTCTGCTGACTTCTGACGGTTCAGCTACTTATCACTAAGTAGGTTATGAAGCGTACTTCACCTATCCGCCAGACCTCCCCGGGTAAGTACATGCACTTTCACACCATCTATCCGCCTCATTTACTCGATATGACCTTCGACAGAAAGAGCTTTGTTTTGTTTCGCAAACTCACTCAATCATACCTAGCCTTATATGAGGTTCGTGTTCCTCGGACCGGTGTTTTGCCTCCAGCTTCCTTCAGATTCCGCGTCACCACGGACACCCTTGCTCTTGGCTAACCTCTACTTCTGTCTTCGGGGTTCGGGACTTACACCCTATAGTTCATGTACATGCCGGGCGCACAAACAGAAAAGGATGCCGAATTCTTTCAACATCCTTTTCTTTTTGATTTGTTATCAAATTTTCGGATCACTGTTCGTTAGCATATACAGTGCCAGCCGCCTGACTGGAAACCTGCTCTTCTTGAGAAGCTTTTTCCGGATGAAACTCTCCTTCCATTTTTGACACAACAACTGCTGCGACACCGTTTCCAATTAAATTCGTAATCGCACGGGCTTCTGACATAAATCGGTCAACACCGATGAGAAGAGCAATTCCTTCAACCGGAACCATTGGAAATGCAGCCAAAGTAGCGGCTAATGTAATAAATCCGGAACCAGTCACACCTGCAGCGCCCTTGGAAGTCAGCATTAAAATTCCAAGTAGTGTCAGTTCTTGCCAAATGGTTAAATCGATCCCATATGCCTGTGCAATAAAGATAGCCGCCATTGACAAATAAATCGACGTTCCATCTAGGTTAAAAGAATACCCAGTCGGAACAACAAGACCAACAACAGACTTAGAACATCCGTACTTCTCAAGCTTTTCCATCAATTTTGGCAATGCGGATTCAGAGGAGGAAGTTCCTAACACAAGCAATATTTCTTCCTTTATATATGCGATAAATTTTAGAATGCTGAACCCGTAAAATTTTGTGATCAGTCCCAACACGATCACGATAAATAAGAACATCGTCATGTAGACAGAGGCCATTAATTTTCCTAAAGACACAAGCGATCCCAGACCGAAATTTCCGATTGTATAGGCCATTGCACCAAAAGCCGCAATCGGTGAAATTTTCATAACCATATTTACGATGCCAAAAAAGATATTTGTCAATTGTTCAAACAAATTGATAACAGGTTTTGCTTTTTCCCCTAGTCTTGCCGCTGCTAATCCGAAAAGGACTGCGAAGAATAAAATCGGCAAGAGTTCTCCGTTCGCAAGCGCTCCCACTGCATTTTCTGGCACAATGCTCATGATAAAGTCTAAAGCACCGTGACTTGTTTCCTCTGCTTGTTTCGTATATTGAGAAATATCGCTTCCTTGCACACTATCGGTGTTAAAGCCCTCACCTGGCTTCATAATGTTTACGACAAAGATCCCGATAGCAAGAGCAATCGTCGTAACAATTTCAAAATAGATCAGAGCTTTCCCGCCGATCCTGCCTACTTTTTTCAGATCACCCATCGATCCGATGCCGATGACAACGGTGAAAAATACAATTGGTGCAATCACCATTTTCACTAGTTTAATAAAAATATCTGCCAAAATCTTTAATTTCGCCCCGAACTCAGGGAATAAAAATCCAACTGTAATCCCTAAAATGATACCGATAATAACTTGTACAGTCAGGTTTTTAAAGTTTATTCGCATCTATCTCTCTCCTTTCCCCTTTGATAACGTTTTCAAACGTCCGTACATTTATGTTAATAGAATGTTCAAAAAGTTTTAATATTATGGTTTTATTAATCTTTTTGTTCTTTTTGGTCTCAAAATTAATTTGAATGGCCAAAAATGAGAAAAAATCAGCACCTCCCTAGTCATTCTGGGAAACAAAAGCGGAAACTCTTAATAGATTCATTTTTGCTTTTCAACTACTCCCACTTAAAGTCTAACGAGCTTGACACTCCAAAGAAACGTAAACGGCTTGCTCTCCTTCCTTAACAGAGCTGGTTAACTACTGCCCAACGACTCTCATGCTTCAGTCGTAACTCCAACGATGACCATTTTCATAACCGATTGTCCATTGGTAACCCCAAAAAAATCAAAACACAACGGGCGATAAACCATGAGATCTAGTTTCTTAGAATCATTCATTCGTTTCAAATAGTTACTGCCGATAAGCTGAAAGGTTTTATTTCAGCCATTCCTGTAAAGAAAGTGCAGCCGCTGTGATGTGCATGTACTTTATCTTAACCACCTAATCCTCATTGGGCTATTTCATGAGGTGTATCATGCGTAAAAATGGATGAGAGCGGCGAATATAACACCTCACTGAACAAATTTTTTCTCTCAAATTCCATAAAAAAAGACTGCCGCCTCGCGGACAGTCCATTTTTGCTGAAACGATGGCTAGTTCAGCTTGCTGCATTTCTTATTTCTTTTAATAGCTTTCCATATTTCGCTTCATATTCTTGGTAAAGCGGCACAAATCGTTCCTGCCATTTCTTTCGCTCTTTTTCCGTTAACGTATGAATATGTATATTTGGATTTTGCCTCATTTCTTCAAGCTGTCTTATATTTTGCTGTTTCGATTGCTTCATATTCCAAGCTGTCGTTTCTTCTATTGCTTCCATAATTTGTTTTTGAACGTCTTTAGGTAGCTGATTCCAAAATGTTTCATTGACCATTACGACATATCCTAAATAACCGTGATTGCTAATTGTTACATACGGATGAAATTGATAAAATCTTTTTGAATAAATATTCGAAATTGTGTTTTCTTGTCCGTCAAATGCTTCCTCTTCTAATGATTCATAAACTTGATCAAATGAGAGGGCAATCGGTTCCGCTCCTAACATGTTAAATTGTTTTTTTATGACTTTATTAGGCATGATCCGAAATCTTTGGTCTTTGAAATCATCCGGATTCTTCATAAACATTTGACTATTTACCATTTGTTTGAATCCATTTCCCCAAAAAGCCAGTCCTTTAAATCCTTTCGGTTCTAACATACTGAGCAGCTCTTCGCCAATTTTTCCTGTTAAAACCCTTTCAACATTATCATCGTTTTGAAAAATAAACGGTAAATCTAACACTTCCCATTCCGGAACCAATTCTGCCACGTTTGAATAGGAAGGAGCGATCATTTGCACTTTGCCTTTTCTTAAAGCTTCTATTTCATCTTTATCTGAATATAATGAACCGTTTGGAAACACAATCACTTTTACTCGGCCCTTCGTCTTTTCATCGACCAAATCTGCAAACCTTTGTGCAGCCAAGCCTTTTGGCGTATCCTCCGCCACTACATGGCTGAAATAGATTTTAATTTGCTCTTTTAGCCCCTCTTGCTCATCATCGTAAACCGGTGGATCATTTTGAGATTGTATAATGATATTATAGGAAAATAACGCAAAGGCTAACCCGGCACATACTATAGCCAAATACCTCACGATTTTTTTCTTCATGATTCATCACACCATTTGTTTTTGATCATTTTAACATAAATTATACCAAGCATGCTCTTTCTCTAAAGTAAAGGAAAGTAAATCTGTGATAAAATAAAGCAAGTATGAACGTTTAGCTAAAAGAGGTTGCCTTATGAAGCGATTACCAATCATATGGAAAATAACAGGTTTAATTTTTATTATTGTCTTTTTATCGCTTTTTTTCGGAGGATTATTTATTGTAAACGAATATTTAAACCAAAAAGAAGAAGAGCTTAAACAGCAATCTATATTAGCTGCGAGGACGGTTGCGGCGCTGCCTGAAGTCAGAAACGGGCTCAATGGAAGCATGAAAGATCGCCAGCTGATTCCTTCGATGATTGAACGTCTTCAAATCATTAACGGAACAGAATATATTGTTGTGCTCGATATGGATCGTACCCGCCTTTCCCATCCGGTCAAATCGTTAATCGGAACAAAATCGGAAGGAGAAGATGAGGGTCCTGCCTTTGCCGAACACACATATACGTCAAAAGCAAATGGAGAAATCGGCACTGTTATCCGCGCCTTTGTACCTGTCATGAATAAAGAACATAAACAAGTTGGAGTCGTCATCGCAGCCTATAAGCTTCCAAGCTTATATGAGCTGCTTGCAAATTTAAAATCGCAAATTTTTTCGATTTCTTTTCTTGTCTTACTATTAGGCGGTTTGGGGGCCTGGCTCCTGGCAAGACATATAAAAAAGCAGATGTTTCACTTGGAGCCTTTTGAAATAGCTAAAATGCTAGTTGAACGAACTGAAACATTTAATGCTATGCACGAAGGAGTCATTGCCATTGATAAAAATGAACGTATAACTATTTTTAATGACCGTGCCAAACAAATGATGGGCATTGAAGGAGATGTGATCGGAAAGCCGATTCGCGACGTTATTTCCGACACCCGACTCCCGGAAATATTAGTAATTGACCGTCCTATTTATAACAAAGAATTGCAGGTAAGGAATCTAAGCATTTTAAGCAATCGCATCCCGATCAGAGTGAATAACGAAACGGTCGGAGCTGTCGCCATTTTCCAGGATCGAACTGAAATCAAAAAGCTTGCGGAAGAATTAACCGGAGTGAAAGCTTTTGTCCACGCGCTTCGTGTTCAAAATCATGAACATATGAACAAATTGCACACGATAGCAGGTCTCATTCAGCTTGGACATAAAGAAAAAGCGTTAGAATATGTATTCAAAATAACGGAAGAGCAAGAAGAGCTGACAAACTTTTTAACTGAACATATTAAAGATGAAAGCATATCGGGCCTTTTACTCAGCAAAATCAGCCGGGGCAAAGAGCTCGGAATTAAAGTAGTCATTGACAGAAACAGCCATTTGGAGCGATTTCCAAAAAATATCGATCATAACGACCTGGTGATCATCATTGGGAATTTAATTGAAAATGCTTTTGATGCCTTTCAAGAGTCGACTGATCCTGACAAAGAAATATTCGTCAGCATCGATCAAAATAAAGAAATTTGCACGATATTAGTTGAAGATAACGGTCCAGGCATAGACGATTCTGTATTACCGAACATTTTTGAAAAGGGTTTTTCCACAAAAAACAAGCAAAATCATGGAATAGGCTTATATCTGGTCAAACAAATTGTTGACCGAGCAAACGGTCACATTCAGGTTGAGTCGCAAAAAGGTATGGGAACTACATTTATCATCACATTTGATATGTAAAAAACAAAGGGGGCAAAAAATTTGAACAAAAAAATTAGCGTATTGTTGATTGAAGATGATCCCATGGTTCAAGAGGTGAATAAACAATTTATCCAAAAAGTCGACGGCTTTACTGTGATTGGAATCGCAGGGAACGGAAAAGAAGGCATAGAGCTTGTTCGGGAATTGAAACCTGAACTAGTTATTATAGATATTTACATGCCTAATCAGGATGGATTAGAAACGCTTAAGCAAATCCGGTCAGAGGGTCATTCTGTAGATGTCATTGCGATTACCGCTGCGAGAGATATGGAAACTGTTCGCCGTGTCCTGCAAAACGGCGCTTTTGACTACATTATGAAACCGTTTAAATTTGAACGGCTCCAACAATCGTTAAAAAACTATTTGCTTTATCATAGCCAGCTGAAGGAAAAAGAAAAATTAACGCAAAAAGATGTAGACACTATGTTGTTAAACAATAAATTCAAGAACAAGCCAGAGGATCCAGACCTGCCTAAAGGGTTGAACCAAGTAACACTTGATAAGATCATCCGTTTCCTCCAAAATCAAAAAGAACCGATTTCCACTGAAGAAGTTGCGGAAGGAATCGGTATTGCACGCGTTACTGCACGAAGATATTTAGACTACCTGGCGAAAATCAAAAAAGTCTCAATCCATGTTCAGTATGGCAGCATCGGAAGACCTGTCAATCGATATATGTTTCATTCTGATTAATCTTGGCTAGAGGTGAAAAACAAACGAAAAAACCATTGAGCTGGACCACTTTTCTCATTTTTATATTGCTAGGACAAATAAATGCTATGTTGGCTTTATCAGGGGAACAGTCATTGCACGTTGAATACTAATGGTGTCAATTTTCTCTTATCGGACATTTTGCTTTTTCAATCGGGACACAGAAAGGCTTTCGAACCCACATTATGAGTTCTCAATAACAACGATTATTCTAGAAACAGGTTCAGAATTTTCCGCCGACTTTGCCTTTCAATGCGTTGAATTTTCAACTTTTACCCCTCCTCCCTTGCTTTCCTTCAACCTATTGTCCGCTCTTTATCTGTTCCTTCGCCATTACCATTTTCAACTTTGCTTTTAAATTTTTTACCCCACTTTTTTAGTGGAATAACTGCCTTGTAATGATCCGTTACAAAATGCCCCATGCTAAACAAAGACACGTGATTTTTTTAAGTAAGCGTCGACGTTTTAAATCGGCAAAATATTTCGGTTCTTTGTCAAATGGTGTTGGTGAATAAATTTTAGTGACATTATTTGGTAATATGTAATCGGATGGCTTAGGGGAAATTCGAGGTTCCCCTAAGCTGTTTTTATTTTCGCTAAGTTTTGGGTAATGAATATTCGGTTTCTAAAGTGATAGAAGGATCGATAACCGAAAGAAATGCGTTTAATCACTTTGATTTTGTTATGAATCCCCTCTAAAATGCCGTTATTATAATCGTACTTTAGCGTATTCTCGACATAATTGATGTATTTGTTGATTGTCTTGATGGCGGTTTTCATATAGCTGGAAACGATATTTTGTTTATTCTCTAATGTTTTCTTTAGGAGCTCAAAGTCTTTGGTTTTGATGTAATGTCGAACGTATTGGTATAACTCATAGGACGCTTTTAATTCAGAATCTAAATCAATGAGATAGTGGAGAATCTCCACCTCACACATATGCTTTTTAAAGCAACGATGATATGTATAGTTCTTATAATCAAGTTTTGTTTGATCTTTCAGAAGGAGCTTCCAGTATTTTTTCAATTTATTGTAATTCTTTTTATCCCGATTCATGACGTTGATGCGCGTTTTGTTTAAAGCTCTGCTAAATAGTTGGAGGATATGGAATTTGTCGAGTACGATTTCCGCTTTAGGGAAAACTTCTTGGATTAAGGAAATATAAGGGCTATACATATCGATGACAATCGTTTTTACCGCATCTCTCGCCTTCTTGGAATACCGTAAGAAATACTCTTTGAGGACAGATAATCTCCGGTCCTCCACGATATCCACAATCTCCCCCGTTTCAGAGTCGCAGAAAATAAAGGACATCGCTCCAGCTGCGGATTTCACTGATTTAAACTCATCAAAACACAAATGCTTTGGAAGGTAGTGAACATTTGGTTGATAGTAGCTATAAAAGCTGTCAATGACACGACTGACAGTGGCATGAGAAACATTATGTTTCATCGCAATATCTTTTTCGGATATTTTATCTTTGGCGTTTAAAGCAATCGATACTTTGGTATTGTTGGAAATACAACAGTTTTTAGCCACGACGCTCGTTTTTAAAGTAAACGTGGAATGACAATGTTTACAGAAATAACGCTGTTTACGCAATTTTAAGTAGGTATGAAAACCTGAAATGCTAGGCATTTTAATGAGAGACGTTTTAAAACCGTGTTTAATGATTTGATCATCGAAGACATGTCCACAAGCATAACAAGCTTTTGGTTGATACGTTAACGTCCCATGAAAGACTTTCGCTTTTACTTTTTTGATTGTTTCGGTAGAACAAAAATTTTCATCAAATGTGATATTTTTGTCTTTTATATTGAGTAGGTTTCGTATAGAATGATGGTGAGACATGTGACACAACTCCTTTGGAAAATGTGTTTTGGCGATTACATTTTACCAGAGTTTTGTCACTGTCTCATTTTTTTGTTCAAAAAAATTGGTGCTGGTTTATACTCACCAACACCAAATATTATAGAGCCAAATCTTTTAAATACAGAAATTTTCATCTTGTCACGTCCATTTTTCCCCTGTTCTCTTGAGAAAGATATTGTTGATAAGCTGTTTTAAATAGAGAATAAGAAATACGCTTCGACCGAGGCAAAAAAAGATAAAAGCTAACCATAATCCATGATTTTCATAGTTTGGGATAAAGAAATAATATGCTATTAGAAATACAATTAGAGATAGAATCATTGAATTTCTTATCGGTCCAGTGTATGTACACCCAGTAAATATTCCATAGTAAACAAGTCCAATTCCGATGGCAAAAGGTAGTATTATAAGCCAGACATAATAGTCATGACTCGTCCCAAGCACACTTTCAATATCCGTAAATGCAGATAGGATTGGTTCCTTAAAAAAGATGAGATTCAATGAGATGATGATGCTCAGTACAACGATACAAACATTCGATATAGATAGCATTTCACTAAAGGCTTTGTCATTTTTCTCTCCAGCATATTTCCCTGCAAACACACTAGAGGCATTGGCTAAACCGTCATACAAATAGCAAATGATATAGTGGATTTGGAAAAGCACAGCATTTGCCGCGAGTACTACTGTTCCAAATTCCGCGCCTTTTGCAATAAACATATTGGTCATGACTAAAAGACAAACCGTTCGAATAAAAAGGTCCGCATTGACCCCTATTATTTTTTTAAAGGTTACCTTATCTAATAGTGTGTTTCTTAATTGGAATATTCTCGTTAAACTTAATTTATTCAATACAAAATAGATTCCAAGAATAAACCCATACGCCTGAGCAATTAACGTTGCATAGGCCACTCCTGCAATAGACATTTCAAAGGCAAAGACGAATACAATATCTAAAATTATATTTATGAGATTCATAGATATTTGTAAAAATAAAGTCTCTTTAACATGTTTCCGTCCCATGAGCCATCCTAAGTTCACATAACCTATTAGCACAAAGGGCGCTCCCCAAATTAATATATTAAAATAGGTTGTTGCATGAATGGCCACTTCTGGTGAGGGTTGATAAATTAAGAGTGCTATGTTTTTTATGGCTGATTGAAATGTAATAAAGAGAATACTCAAAATAAGTGCCATTGCGAAGGGGCGAATAAAAGCATCGTATCGGTCTTTTTCTTTTCGACTTCCCAACGATTGTGCCGAAAAACCGGATGTACTCACTCTTAAAAATCCAAATAGCCAATACATTGTGTTAAAAATGACTGTTCCAATTGCTACTCCGCCAAGATATGATGCATTTTCAAGTCTGCCAACTACAGCGGTATCTACTGCTCCAAGTAGTGGCTGGGTAACCGTTGAAATCATAAAAGGGATGGCTAACAGTAGATATTCTTTAAATTTCATAGTTCCCCCCACACACATAATATTGGTCATTTGTAACTGCTTTTGGAATTCAAGAAAATCGCTTTAAGAAAAAGGCAATAAAAAAGGCTATTTAAACCACATTGGTTCAAATGCCCACAAAAGATATATTATTTTAAGTTTCATTAACAGATATACTTTCCGTAAACACTCCTCTCCATATCCCGTGGGTTTTGTGTGTTTTCTTATTATAGGCAGGTCTCCTGACTAACATCATCGCTCTTTGCGTCTTCCCACTATTAAAAGTAGTGACATCATGCAAGTTGCTCTGTATTACAGTGGCGGGTACCGTGTTGGAATTTCACCAAACTTCCCTTTTAAGTTATATCATTGGAATTAATCCATATAACACCTAAATAAGCAATATTAAGTTTCATTTATTATAATACAAAAAAACACAAATGTCTACAATCTTTGTTAGGAATCGATGAGGGTAGTAATAATATTTCTACAGGCCCCTAATCTTACGATAAAAAAGAGAACAAAATGTAATACAAGAACTTCCTCACATCTCCCATAAACATTCATACAATAAGCTTAATCACTAATTAGAGGAGAAAATAGTCTTGCTTTTTTTATTGGATTAATCGTATTAACGGTTGCTGTAAGTTTGGATAGTTTTGGCCTCGGAATTTCTTATGGATTAAGTCGTATTCGCGTTCCATTCATAGCAATATTCATCATCATGTTTTGTTCTGGAATCATGGTTTTAGCATCCATGACTATTGGAAATGTATTAAGTTCGTACTTAACTCCTGAGACTGCAAAAATAATTGGAGGATTCATATTAATTTCCATCGGGCTATTTAATTTAGTGAATGTCATCCGCTCTAAGAAGAGATCACCTGACAATGCTCCAATAAATAAAAGTATTCCACAAGAAAAACAATGGAAAATTCATCTGCAAAAATTAGGGATCATTATTACCATTTTAAAAGAACCACAAGAAGCGGATTTAGATAACTCGGGTGTTATTTCAAAAAAAGAAGCCTTTTTACTTGGTTTGGCCCTATCATTAGATGCTTTTAGTACTGGACTTGGTGCTGCGATGCTCGGCTATCCACCCCTTATATGTGCCATATTCGTTGCCATTATGAGTGGATTGTGTGTTTCCATTGGTATTAAATTAGGGGTGTTTTTGTCGCAAAAAAAGTGGGTTCAGCAAGTGGCATTCTTACCACCATTTATATTGATATCGCTTGGGCTTGCGAGCTTTTTATAGGAAATATACGAAACATTTTATAAGATAAAAAAACCCCTTCTTGACCATTCGAGAAAGGGTTTAATTTCGTTCTAAGAATCGTATTTGTATTGAACTTCATTAATGAAATAAGGATACACAACAATCTTTTCTAAATGCCGCCTACATTTGGATCTCCTGTTGGTTCTTTTCGTTTTTTTATGATTTGACGAATAGTTGGGAAAGTAAAAATAGCTATGGCTAGCCAGATACATGCAAAAGTGATGGCATGATCTATTGTAAATGACTCTCCAAACATAAGTACGCCAAGAATTAAACTAATGGTTGGGGCAATATATTGTATGAACCCGACCATATAAAGTGGAATCTTTTGCGCCCCCATACCAAACCATAAAAGAGGCAAAGCTGTAACGATACCGGATCCGAGTAAAAATAAATCATTTTTCACAGACCCAACTAAAAAACTGTGCTGATCATTAACTCCTAAATACGCTAAAAATAATAGCGCAAAGGGGACCGCAAATAAAGTTTCTAATAATAGGCCTAACATCGAATCTACTTTTATTAATTTTTTAGCCAGTCCATAAAAACCAAAAGATAGTGCTAATACGAGTGCAATCCACGGAAGCTTCCCAATAGATATTGTCATATAAATCACACCGATTCCAGCCAATACGAACGAGACTACCTGCAATTTATTAATTTTTTCACGCAATACAAAAACCCCTAACAAAACAGAGACGAGGGGGTTAATATAGTACCCTAAACTTGCATCGACTATGTGATTTGAATTCACAGCAAATATGTACGTGAGCCAGTTAATACTAATAAATAGAGAAGCAAGAATCAGTCCAAACCATGTCTTTTTCTCACTCATTTCAACTTGAAAGAAGTTTTTTAATTGCTTTCTCTTTAAAATACTCACAATGATTAATACGAAAATCAACGACCAAAGTACACGATGGGCTAATATTTCAAGGGGCGGGACTTCGTCTAAAAACTTCCAGTATATAGGTAGTATCCCCCATACGATATAAGCACCGATTGTAAAGGCAATCCCAATTGTATTTTCACGTTCCATACTTGTTCACCAGTTTCTTATTTTCGAGTATATTAAATACTCCTAAATTGATAAGTAATTATATCATACTCTTGTTATGCTAGTGGAGCTGCTGCTTATATAAGATATATTAGTTTAATTGGTAATGTTGTTGAGTATTATAAATGAAATCCATTAAAAGGATTCATACATTTTTCCCACACTCTTTAAAGATGAGTTTGCGGAAAAATCCAATAGTTTGTTGAGCATCAAAAGTAGTCACGAGGTATTTTCATGCATAAAAAAGACCCTTTCCACCGAAGTGAAAAGAGTCGCGAAACGTATATATTAACGTTTTGAGAAATATACAGATAAATTCTAAGTGTATTGAATACATCTGAATCCATTTATATCAACGTTTTGGGAGTTGTTATATGGATTAAAATGTATGAAAAAGTATTAAAGATGGTATTACTTGAACCAATTTGAACCAATAAGATAGATGTTAGTTGAATACTATAAATTTATTCATTAGAGTGGCTTAAAAATAATTAATAAGAGTCATTTCCTACTATTTACTTGGTTAAATAACTTTTTATTTTTCCTAGTTGTTTTAATTCTTGTTGTTTCATGTAATTTTCCATGAAATCTAAATCTAAATTCCCTTCATTGTTAATAGGTAACATTAATTTATCACTTTTTTGTGAACGTCAACCCCAAATGAACATTTTTTTCTCATTTACGGTGAACACTTTTTGTTAGTTACTCAACTTTCGCAGAGTAATATCTTATTGCAACTCTTGATATGACTGTTTTATATCGTCTTTCATTATTTCTCTTGTTTTTTATTGATTTTATTTTTTTAAAAGAAAAAGACACCTATCTTTTGGTAAAATTATGGTGAACAAACCAAATACCAAAGAAGGTGTCACCATTATGATAACGAAAAAAGATACTTTTGCACAACTACCAAAAGAACTTGAACGAAGATTTTCTGAATTAAATATAGGCAAACATTTGAGAAAAGCGAGAATTACTAAGGGATTTGGTTATTCATGCTTATCTATTTTCCGTCTTATTTTTTTGCTTGTTTTCCAATATAAAAATTGGTTTCAAGCACTTCAAAGTAAGAAAGCCGTGGACTTACCTAAAAAAGATACGATCTACCGTTTTCTAAATTCATCTACTTATGCTTGGCGAACTTTTTTACTTTCCTTATGTCAAGATCTTACTGGACGTATAAAAAAGCTTACATCAAACAACAGAGTGAAGGTGTTTATTGTTGATGATTCACTCTTTTCACGCAACCGAAGCAAGTCTGTTGAACTTCTTTCACGAGTATTTGATCATACAGAGAAACGATTCTATAAGGGGTTTCAGTTGCTTACTCTTGGTTGGTCTGATGGATATTCTTTTCTACCTGTAGACTTTGCTTTATTGAGTTCAGCGAAAAAGGAAAATCAACTTAACGGGGTCGATGAATCCATTGATAAACGCACTTCCGGCTACAAGCGTCGTCTTGAAGCACAACAAGATAAGCCAAGCGTTGTCTCTGCTTTATTGGATCATGCCTTAAATGCAGGAATTACAGCTGATTATGTGTTAATGGATACTTGGTTTACGCATGAGCCTTTGATTGAAAAAATCACGGATAAAGGTTTATTTGTCATTGGTATGGTCAAGCAGCTAAAACAACGTTATTTCATAGATGGTGAAGCCCATACTCTGGATGAACTCTTTAAAAAAGCAAAGCGTACCATGGAAAAGAAAGACCTACTCGGTTCGATCCATGTTCATCTTGCAAAAGGACGACAAGTCAAGATTGTATTCGTGCGTAACCGCAATAAAAAGAGTGAATGGTTAGCCATTTTGAGTACAGATACCACACTTTCAGATGAAGAAATTGTGCGTATTTACGGGATGCGCTGGGACATCGAAACATTTTTCAAGTGTACCAAATCATTGCTTAACCTAGCAAAAGAATTTCAAGGTCGTTCGTATGATCTGTTGATTAGTCATACAACGATTGTGTTTACTCGCTTTATACTCTTAGAGTGGGAGCGTAGACAAAACAACGATCCTAAAACGATTGGAAATCTCTTTTTTCTATTATGTGAAGATGTAAAAGATATGAATCTAGAGAGTGCATTGAATCAATTATTAGCGATCTTCCAAACATTAGCAGAAGCTAATGTTTGTTTGAACATGGAATTATTTAAAAGTAAAGTACAAGAATGGATTGCGTCTTTACCCAATTACATCAAGAGATGTCTGACAATATCTGTGTGCGAAAGTTGAGTAACTAAAATTTGATGAGCATTTTCAATTGTTTTAAACGATGGGCAATGACGAAACTAGTACGGCCCTTCATTAAGTTATTTAAACCTTTTTGAATATGTACTTCCGTCATCGTATCCACACTGGAAGTGGCTTCATCTAAAATTAAAATATCTGGATCTTTCAATATTGCTCGAGCAATGGCAATAAGCTGCCTCTGCCCTTGACTTAAATTTTTTCCGCCGGAATTCAATTTTGTTTCATATTGATTCGGCAAAT
The DNA here is from genome assembly GCF_038004345.1 of Ureibacillus sp. FSL W8-0352. Classification (NCBI taxonomy): domain Bacteria; kingdom Bacillati; phylum Bacillota; class Bacilli; order Caryophanales; family Caryophanaceae; genus Ureibacillus; species Ureibacillus sp. FSL W8-0352. Next base: position 1,475,672 of record NZ_JBBOQT010000001.1, read on the forward strand.
ATTTAATAAAGGAGTCGGCATAAGCAATTTTTGCTGCTCTTTCTACTTCTTCATCGGTTGCATCTAATTTTCCGTATCGAATATTTTCTCTTACTGTCCCTGAAAATAAATAGGTATCTTGCAGCACAACTCCGATGGAATCTCGCAAATGCTCCATTGGGTAAGAACGAATTTCTTCTCCATCTATTAAAATTTCGCCACTCGATACATCATAAAACCTACTGAGTAATTGAACAATCGTAGTTTTTCCAGAACCAGTTGGACCTACAAGGGCAATCATCTCACCAGGATTGGCTTGGAAAGAAATATTTTGTAACACCGGCTTATCCTTTTCGTAATGGAAATATACATTTCGAAACTCCACTTTCCCTTCTAGTGATTTTCTTGGAAGGGAATAGGGTGAATCCATAATTTCGATTCGCTCATCTAAAACTTCAAATACCCGTTCAGCACCTGCAATCGCCGCTTGAAAAGTATTTATCAAGTTCGATAGTTGATTGATCGGCCTAAAAAACTGTCTTGCATATGTTATAAAGGCAGCAATGACACCAACTGTTACGAGGGAATTGACTGCCAGTACAGCACCAACTCCAACAATTAAGCCTTGTCCAATATTATTTATAAAGTTATTTGTTGGAGGTAGAAAACCTGAAACGATTTCCGATTGCATTGCAGAATAGCGCAACTTCTCATTTCTTTCTTTAAATTGTTGAATTGTTTGCTTTTCCTTTCCAAAAAGAGTAACGATTTCTGAATTTGAAATAGTTTCTTCTATAAATCCATTTAAGTTTCCTAAATCCCGTTGTCGATTTCTGTAATTCACACTACTACGCTTTACGATTTGTTTTGTCGTCCAAAAAATTAATGGGATGACACATAGTGTAACTATCGCTAACATCCAATTTAAATACACCATTGCAATAGCAGTCCCAACGATCGTTAAAATAGAAGAAACGATTTGAATGACACTTTGAGAAAGAGCAAAATTTAAATTATCGATGTCGTTTGTCATACGACTCATTAAATCCCCTTGCTGCTTTTTATCGAAAAAAGGAATGGGCAATGATTGTATTTTTTCAAACAATAACATCCTTAAATGTTGAATTGTTTTTAACGTTGCCCGGATCATTATAAACGTTTGCAACCATGTTAATATAGAAGAAACTATAAATATTGCTGCAAGTAAAATCCCCATCCGAATGGTTCCTTCAATATCGAGGGGTAAAATATATTCATCGATGATTATTCCAATAAGCAAAGGTCCTAAAATGCTTAAAATAGAAGTAATAAACACTAACAATATTACAGAAACAATGCCCAATCTTTGTAATTTTAAGTAGCTCCAAATCCGTTTTAATGTTTCTTTTTGATTTTTCGGCTTTGCCGTCGGTCCTTGCCCACGACCGCCTCCTCTTCCGGAAATGGACTCCTGTAATCTATTCATGAATAGCACCTCCATTATTCACTTGAGTTGCTACAATTTCTTTGTAATATATATTTGTCTCCAACAATTCATCATGAGTTCCTTTCGCAACAATGCGGCCGTCTTCTAGCACAATTATTAAGTCCGCATGTTGAATGGAAGAAATTTTTGACGATACGATAAATTTCGTACTTTCACTATTATTTTCTTTCATATTATTTTGAATGATTTTTTCTGAAATACTATCTACTGCAGACGTTGTATCATCTAACACTAATATTTTTGGCTTTCGAATGAGGGCACGACTCATCGCTAGACGTTGTTTTTGTCCTCCAGATAAATTCGTTGCTCCTTGTGTTAGTTCGTGTTGTTCTTTATAATCTAATTTTTCAACGAATTCAAAAGCATTTGATGCGATTAACGCCTCTTGTATCTCCTTTTTGGATGCATCATTTTTTCCATATTTCAAGTTTTCTTCAATCGTTGTAGAGAATAACGTTGCCTTTTGTAGAGCGAAGGCTAATGAATTTCGTAAAGTTTCAATGTTGTATTGTTGGATTGGAATACCGTCAATGTAAATCGTTCCTTCATCTACATCCATTAAACGGGCAAGCAACTTAATGAGAGTCGATTTCCCACTCCCTGTCATCCCGATAATACCGACCGTACTACCGGCTTTCACTTCAAATGAAATATCTTTTAATACTGGCTCTCCTAGTTTCGTATAAGAAAAACTCACGTGTTCAAATTTCACATCGCCTTTAATTTCTTTAGTAACTGGATTTTTTACATTGGTAATATCCGGGCTTTCCTCTAATACGTCTACAACTCGTTCCGCACTTGGAATGGCACGAGCAATTTGAATAAGTACGTTGCTGGAGCTCATTAAACCGTTCATTATCATCATTAAATAGTTGATAAATGCAACGATTACCCCAATTTCAATTGTACCTGCTTCAACTTTCACTACCCCTAGCATTAGCGCTAAAACAATTCCGATATTTACAACGAACTGAGTAATTGGCATTAACGCAGCTACAACTTGATCTGCTGTCATATTCCGTTTCGTTATGCGATCGTTTACTACTTTAAATTGCTTTACTTGAAACGCCATTCGGTTAAATGCTTTAATGACACGAATTCCTGCAAGGTTTTCTTGTACCCGAGTATTAATTTGGTCCATCGCTTCTTGTACTTTTCGAAACAACACTATCGATAATTTAATAAATACATATAAACTAATGATTAATACTGGAACTACAAAAAATAACACCGGAAATAACTCTCTTGCAGTAAAGAAAACAACGATTACTGCTCCAATAAACATTAAAGGACCACGGACAAAAACTTTTAAAAGCATTATTAATGCTTTTTGTAACATTTCCACGTCATTCGTTAAATTCGTGATCAGCTTACCTAACGTAAATTTATCTTTATTACTATTAGAAAAGTATGTAATCGTTTCATATAAATCTGCTCTTATATCTGTTGCAAAATTTACAGCAGCTTTCGAACTATAATAGCCACAACCAGCCCCGGTAAGCCATCCTATAAAAGCACATAGCAAAATGGCAATAAACATCATAATGATGTAGGATGTGTCATTATTTGCGATTCCTTCATCGATAATTTTGTGAATAATCGTAGGCTGAATTAAATCCATCGCCACCTCTAATACCATCAATAGCGGAGCTAATATAGCAAAATGTTTATATGGTTTTAAATATTTTATAAGCTTTAATGCAGCTACCATTGATAACTCCTCTTCCATATAGATTCTTGAATCCTTGACTATAATACCACTTCATTATACATTTATTTTAAAAGTAAATAGCTGTAATTAGGTGCCCGTTAAGGGAGAATAGGGAATAAAGTGAAAATCTTTAGCGGTCCCACCACTGTAATGGAGAGCAATATGGAAATGCCACTAGGAAACTGGGAAGGCCCATATATGTGATGAACCTAAGCCAGGAGACCTGCCTAATTACGCGTATACATACAGTACGATGGAAAAGTCTGTAGTTTATTTTGTTATGGAATAAACTGCGGACTTTTCCTTTTTTATTAACTGAAATATGGAGGAGATTTTATGGAATTATTAAACGCTACATTAAAACAGATTAAGGGATTAGACAAGAACATTGCGGAACAAGCCCAACAAAAAGTTGATGCTCTTTGTAAACCGTTAAAAAGTTTAGGAAAGTTAGAATCTATCGCAATTCAACTGGCGGGGATTTATAGAAAACTTGAGCTGGATGTAACGAATAAAGCGGTTATTTCATTAGCTGCGGATCATGGAGTCCATGAAGAAAATGTTTCAAATAATCCTCAATTTGTAACAGTAATGCAATCTCTTGGTTTTGCTAAAGGATTTACTGGGGTATGTGTCATTGCAAAGTCTGCTGGAGCTAAAGTGATTCCCGTAGATGTAGGTATAAAAGAAGACTTACCTAAAGATGCAGGGGTCATTATTAAAAAAGTAAAATACGGAACAGACAATATGGCAAAAGGCCCTGCAATGACGAGAGAGGAAGCAATTCAATCGATTGAAGTTGGTATTGAAGTTGCTAATGAACAAATAAAAAATGGTATGAATGTACTTGCCACGGGAGAAATGGGCATTTGCAATACAACTGCTAGCTCCGCAGTTTTATCTGTTTTCCATCAATGTGATCCTTCTATCGTTACGGGAAAAGGAGCTGGTGTAGACAGTATTGAACACAAAATATCGGTCATTCGACAAGCAATTCAAGTAAATCAACCGAACCCTGACGATGCCATTGATGTTCTATCAAAAGTTGGTGGTTTGGAATTAGGTGGGATGGCGGGAGTTGTATTAAGTGCTGCTGCAAATCGAGTACCTGTAGTCATTGATGGGTTTATTTCAACAGTTGCTGCACTCATTGCGTATCAACTAGAACCGAAAGTAAAAGATTATATTATACCTTCTCATTTTTCTGAAGAGCTTGGTGCAAAAATTGCAAATCAAGTGTTAGGGATAGAACCATTGTTACATATGAATATGTGTTTAGGTGAAGGTTCCGGGGCTGCATTAGCATTCCCATTACTTGATGCAGCAAGCGCAATGATGAATCATATGACAACTTTAGAAGAATCCCAACAATATATGCAACAAATTATGTCAAAACAACAATCGATTTAATCGAGTAGGAGGGAGTGATTAGCTCCCGTCCTCTCACACCACCGTACGTACGGTTCCGTATACGGCGGTTCAATTAAGATAATTGACGCAAGTTTTCATAACTTCCGTGAATAGCTGTTCTCTTTATGCCAGTGGTCACTCCACCCTCCAAGAGGACTCCCACGGGATTCACCGCTTCCTTCCTCAAGTGAGGTACTATGTTTTCTGTGTTCATCATGACTCACTGAATGCCAAGGGCTATTCTCTCTTAATTGTTCGGTCCTTCTTAGTAGTTCTAAACCAACTAATACTATGACCTCTGCTGACTTCTGACGGTTCAGCTACTTATCACTAAGTAGGTTATGAAGCGAACTTCACCTATCCGCCAGACCTCCCCGGGTAAGTACATGCACTTTCACACCATCTATCCGCCTCATTTACTCGATATGACCTTCGACAGAAAGAGCTTTGTTTTGTTTCGCAAACTCACTCAATCATACCTAGCCTTATATGAGGTTCGTGTTCCTCGGACCGGTGTTTTGCCTCCAGCTTCCTTCAGATTCCGCGTCACCACGGACACCCTTGCTCTTGGCTAACCTCTACTTCTGTCTTCGGGGTTCGGGACTTACACCCTATAGTTCATGTACATGCCGGGCGCACAATCGAGTAGGAGGGAGTGATTAGCTCCCGTCCTCTCACACCACCGTACGTACGGTTCCGTATACGGCGGTTCAATTAAGATAATTGACGCAAGTTTTCATAACTTCCGTGAATAGCTTGTCTTCTTATGCCAGTGGTCACTCCACCCTCCAAGAGGTCTCCCACGGGATTCACCGCTTCCTTCCTCAAGTGAGGTACTACGTTTTCTGTGTTCATCATGACTCACTGAATGCCAAGGGCTATTCTCTCTTAATTGTTCGGTCCTTCTTAGTAGTTCTAAACCAACTAATACTATGACCTCTGCTGACTTCTGACGGTTCAGCTACTTATCACTAAGTAGGTTATGAAGCGAACTTCACCTATCCGCCAGACCTCCCCGGGTAAGTACATGCACTTTCACACCATCTATCCGCCTCATTTACTCGATATGACCTTCGACAGAAAGAGCTTTGTTTTGTTACGCAAACTCACTCAATCATACCTAGCCTTATATGAGGTTCGTGTTCCTCGGACCGGTGTTTTGCCTCCAGCTTCCTTCAGATTCCGCGTCACCACGGACACCCTTGCTCTTGGCTAACCTCTACTTCTGTCTTCGGGGTTCGGGACTTACACCCTATAGTTCATGTACATGCCGGGCGCACATTAAGAATGGGCTTCCAAGTTATTTGGAAGCCCATTCTTATTTTCTCAAATCTAATAGGTTTACGACGGTTGTTGGTTTATGTATATACTGCGTTAGTTGATTTTCTTGATCCTTTAAAATATTGACCTCTTGATTAATTTTCTCCATTTTTTGATCTAATTCAGCTGCCGTTAATGCCGCATTTTTAATTCTTCTTTTATTCGTTCTGGTATTTGACGATTGTACTTGTAATATATTTTATGCTCTAGACTCGCCCAAAAATCCATTGCAATCGTACGTATTTGCATTTCTACAAACACATTTTCTTTACGGTCCGACATATACACAGGTATTTTCATGACAATATGGAGGCTTTGATAACCATTAGGCTTCGGGTTTTTTATATAATCTTTTATTTCTATCACTTGAATATCTGATTGTTTTTGAATCATTTCACTAATGCGATAAATATCAGAAACAAAAGAGCAAATGATGCGAATGCCTGCAATATCACGAATATTTTCCTTAATAGACTCTAAAGTGAGGGGAATTTTCTTCTTTTCCGCCTTTTTAATGATGCTTTCTACGGTTTTAATTCGTGTATTCACATGCTCTATCGGATTGTATTCATGAGTTAGTCGAAATTCTTCCTTTAATATATTTACTTTCGTTGAAATTTCTTCAAGGGCAAATTTATAAGCCATACCAAAACGAGTCATTTCTGTTCGAACTTGAAGGAACTCATTTGATAGTAGACTTTTTTCTTCTAGTTGCCTCATTTTTTACCCCTCTAATTCAATATTGTTTTGTGATAGAGTGTAATGAAAACGCTATCACAATACTATTATCTCATAAAAATAGAACAATTAATGTGGATAAGCTGTTTCAAATTTGACTCCAATTTATGAAACTTCTTCAATGAGCTCTCTTCCATTGTTTTTAGGAGAATTTACTTTATCGGAAACTGGATAAGCTGTTAACAATTCTGAAGGATACGGCACTAGTAATGTTTTTAATTGATCCCGATTCTGAATTTGGGGATTCAACCAAGTATGTTGATGTTCCTTTGGTAAAATTACTGGCATTCGTTCATGAATTGTCGACATGAATTTATTAGAAGTTGTCGTTAAAATTGTACACGTATGAACAGCTCCGTTAGGACTTTGCCAAGTATCCCACAAACCAGCTACCGCGAAGAGTGAATCGTCTTTCATTTTAATTCGCATAGGGATTTTCGAATTGCCTTCTCTTTTCCATTCATAGAAGGAATCCATTGGGATGATGCATCTTTTACGATAGAAAGATTGTTTAAAGCTTGGTTTTTCATCTACTGTTTCAGATCTTGCATTGATCATTTTAGAAGCAAATTTTTCGTCTTTTGACCACGAAGGAATGAATCCCCACTTTAAATAACCCATTCTGTTTTTACTACCATCATGAATAATAGCAATTACTTGTTGAGAAGGGGCAATATTATAACTTTCCCGATAAAGTTCTTCAGCAATCGCAACTTCCACATCAAATTCTTCAAGTAGTTTTTCATAGGAAGCAAATAAAGTAAACCGACCACACATCATAATCCCTCCATAAACTTATTCAGCTATATTCATCATACATAAAAAGTTGGGGGTATAAACCTTTATAGTGTTTGTTATTAGGTGGATGGTTTTACTTCACTATTCAATATTCGAAATGGCAAGGCGATATAATTTGTCATCATTTTCACGAGGATTTCCTCTACCGTCTGCATTATTCGTAATAAAGTATAAATAATCTCCCTCAATTAGAATGTCGCGAATTCTACCTAGGTTATTCACAACCTCTTTTTGTTCCATTGTATTTAAATTAAATTCTAAAATGGCATTGCCTCGTAATGCTGCAACATATAGTTTATTGTCGAAATAATCCATTCCAGAAGGGGCCCACGTTTTATTAGGACCGGATGTAAAGAGGGGAGAAATCATACCATCTCTCTGTTCCGTTCCTTCTATAATAGGCCAGCCATAGTTTTCACCCTTTTCTATTCGGTTGATTTCATCGTTTGCTTGATTACCATGTTCACTCGCATACATCGTACCATCCGACACCCATGTTAACCCTTGGGGATTTCGGTGTCCGTAACTAAATGCATAAGAATTTGGTAAAGGATTGTCTGATGGGATAGAGCCGTCCAATTGTATTCGAAGGATTTTCCCACCTAACGAATTTACATCTTGGGCAATGGACGATCGCAGTGCATCTCCTGTTGTAGCGTAAAGCATACCGTCGGGGCCAATTTTCAATCTTCCACCATGATGTACTCGACCACTTGGTATTTTATCAAGTAATATCTCTTCTTCAGTCCAACGATTTTCGTTAAGCTTTAATCGAACAATTCGATTATATTGTCCGAATTCATCTTCATAAGTGTAATATCCATAAGCTTCATTTGTTTGTGAAAAGTCCGGTGCTAATACAAATCCTAAAAATCCCGCTTCCGCAGCACTTGAAAGTCTTTTTTCGAAATGTACCTCTTGTCTTTCGATATTGCCGTTCTCCACTTTAACGATATTCCCTCTTCGTTCGGAAAGGTAGAAAATATCTCCTATTTTTTCAATCGACCAAGGGATTTGAAGATTGCTTGCTATTTCTTCAATTTGTATATTTGCTGTTGTTTCGATTGTTTGATGTACAGCTGTTTCAGCTACTTTCGGTGGCTGTGGCTGCTTTGGTGAACAACCAGTAATAAAAAAAGCGATGATGATTATTGGAATGAGCGCCTTCATCGACATCCTCCTTATTATTCTGTTATCTTTAACATTAACCATCTTCCCCTGATCTAATCCCTTGTAACCCTTTGCTTTCAATAAAAAGAGGTGAAAAAAATAAAAACTCATCATTTTCTCTTAAGAGAAAATGATGAGTTTTTTAACTGAAAATTGATTTCCGTTCCGGTGACGCTTTCCCCAGGCGTGGCCTCAGCCACCTTAGATTTATCACTATATTTTAATGTTGAAAGTTCTTTACTTTATCCACTGCTTCTAATAGTTTTTCTGTTACAACATCCGATTCTTCGATATGATTTTGCAGAACTTCATTTATTTCATCAAAAGTTTGAGTTGTCATTTTGAATTTTTGGAGAACATCCACATTCGATACTTTTTGATTTTCTATATCTCCTAACAACTCATTAATCCCATTTTGAACTTGTTTAATCATATCGAGTAAGCGATGAATTTGCTCCGATGTTTTTTCACTTACTTTAATTCCTTCTTCAACTAAACTCATATTATTTTGAGCGTCTTGATAGACTTTCGATATTTGTTTTTGTGTTTTATTCGTTAATGCCACGATATCTTCCGCGCTGGCCTTCGTACTTTCAGCTAGCTTTTTTACTTCATCAGCCACAACAGAAAACCCTCGTCCATGTTCACCGGCTCTTGCTGCTTCAATTGAGGCATTTAAAGCAAGAAGATTCGTTTGGTTCGAAATATCACTTATTACTTGTACAATTTCTTCAATTTGCTTCGAATGTTCACTTAGCTCATTCATACTTTTAGAAGTTTCGGTAGATTGTTCACCTAATTGATCAATTAACTTCTCTACTTCCGAAACTGCATCTCTACTTTCTTCAGATACCATCACCATTTGGTTGGAGGCATTGATTAATCCATGCCCTTTATGTAACACGAGATCAGAAACTTCATTTGAATGAAGGGTACTTTCTTCAACTCGATGGAACTCTTGTAATATTTTTTCCACCATTTCTCCCAATATATAATGTTGACTATTCACTTTATCGTGCTGAGTTATTGTCGTAATTAATTCTTTATGTAAATCCACTAGCATTGCACTAATTAAATCTGATGATTCAAAATACTAAGAATGTTCAATTTTTTATTGATTTCGAAACAAAAAAATCCTTTACAATGGAAGTACAGGTGGTTCCTGTCCAAATCCAATCGTAAAGGATAAACGTTATGGACAAGAATACACTAATTTCATCATTTGGTAAATGGGTTTCACCCATAAATATTCAAAAACTTAGCGAACAAGTCAAAGAATTGAAACAGGACTATTACACAAAAAAGCTGACAACAGAAGCCTATATTAAACTTTTATTGGTAGCCCAGCTGCTCGAATTTAAGAGCTTAGAGGAAATGAGTGATGCACTTGTAGACGAAGATCTTCAAAAAGCACTCGGATTTGAATCGATAAGTGCCTCTCAGCTATCCCGAAAAAACAATCAGATCAACCCACTAATTCTTGCAAATTTGTTCTTGGATCTTGTTTGGAAAATTCAACGGTACCATTATAAAACCGGAAAGAATATGCCACTGAAAATCATTGATTCAAGTACACTCCCGTTGAATTTGACCAATTATAAATGGGCAAAATTCCGTAAAACAAAAGCTGGTGTAAAGCTACACTTACGGCTCGTTTTCATGGATAAAGACACCGTCTATCCTGAAAAAGCAGTGATTACGACAGCAAAAGAACATGACCGAAATCAACTCGAAGTCCTAGTGGATGATAAAGAAGCCATGTATGTGTTTGACCGCGGTTATGTGGACTATGAACGTTTTGATCGGATGACAGATGATGGCTATTTCTTCGTTTCAAGACTGAAGAAAAACGCAGTCATTCGTGAAGTCTATACATTTTCACTTCCTGATGATTGTCACGTTCTATCCGATAAAATGGTCTACATTGGTACCACACAAAATCGTACTGAAAATGTCTTTCGTCTACTAGAAGTTATGGACACAAAAGGGAACTTACTTCGTTTCATCACCAACCGATTTGATTTAAAACCAGAAGAGATAAGTGATATTTACCGATCTCGCTGGGCTATTGAACTCTTTTTCAAATGGCTCAAGCAACACGTAGAAATTAAGCACTTTTATGGAATGAGTGAAACAGCTATTCAAAATCAAATTTTCTTAGCCCTTATCACGTATTGCTTACATGTTCTCATTCAATTGGAGATGAAAAGTAAGAAATCTCTACTTCGAATTACTCGTTGGTTAAAGAGAGCTCTGTGGAAACCAGCTTATGTTTGGTTGCGAAAATTTGATGGGCGAGCCAGTCCATAATCTCCCTTTTGTCGTTGTCGCTCTGGTTTAACTGTATATATTTACCAAATGGGCAGTGCCACCTTTCTTTAGGTTTTGTCTTTTTGGCACAAATTCACAAAAAATAATTAACAGAAAATTCTAACTATATTTATGCAATGCTAATGATGTAAATCATTTAAGAAAATTTGAAATGCATGCTCTCTTTCATCTAATTTGTTATTTAGCTCATCAATTTTCTTCTTGAATAGTTCAATATCCTCTTCTCTAGATTGAAATAATTTAAACATAGCTTCCCCTTCACCCCATAAAGATTCATTTATAATATTACTTTTAGTATAACACGAAATGTAAAGACACAAAATTGTAAAAATTTGAGATAGGTTGAAGGTATGTAATAAAAATCAATCCTAGATAAAATGAACTGCACAAAAGCTTATATACCTTCTGTACAGTTCTTTTTCAATCGTATTGAGATTATATTTTATACTGATTAACAATCGAATTTAAATCATTTGCTAATTGTGATAATTGTTTTGTGCCATTTGCTATTTCATTCATTAATTTACTTGAAGAACGAACTGTTGCCGTTGTTTCTTCAATACCTACTGTAGATTCTTCTGAAATAGCTAGTATCTCTTGAAGGGAAGCATTAATATCTTGTCCTTCCTCTGCCATCTGCTCAATATTTCGAATAATTGTATGAATGAATTCAATCATATTAAATACAGATAGTTGAATATTTCTAAAGGTTTCTGTTGTAGTGTTCATATGTTCGGAACCTTGTTCAATTTGTTTATAGCCACTTTGCAACGATTGGCTAACACTTGTAGATTCATGTTGAATGTTTTGAACTAATGTTGTAATCTCTGTAACTGAAGAGCCCACCTCTACTGCTAGCTGGCGTACTTTCTCCGCAACAACAGCAAAACCTTTACCATGTTCCCCAGCCCGGGCAGCTTCGATGGAAGCATTTAGTGCTAATAAATTCGTTTCATTGGAAATATCTTTAATAATATCAACGAACCTATAAATCTCCTTAGTCTCCCTATCTAGCATTTGCATTTTTTGTACCGATTGTTGCATGACTTCAAAAATGCATTTAAACTGTTCATTTGATTTTTCTATTAATTCATATCCGTTATTGGAAAGCTCTAACACTCTTTCAGAAGTATGTTGTAATTCTGTTCCTTTTTTACTCGTTTCACTCATATTCGAAGCATACATCGCCATAATTACCGACACTTCACTCACGGCATTGCTTTGTCGTTCTGAACCTTTTGCTAATTCTTCCATCGTCTTTGCTATTTCTTCAGAACCACTGGAAACTTCTTCAGTTGAACGGGATAACAACTCACTTTCATTTAAAACGACGGTTGATGCATTTGCGACTTGTTTAATCGTATGATGCAATTGTTCTTGAAGCTCTCTCATATCTTTGTAAAGCTTCCCAATTTCATCAGCTCTTTTTTGTTTTTCAATTCTAATAGTTAAGTCGCCATCTTTTAGACGGTGCATCATTTCAGAAACTGCAGCAATCGGTTTTGATATTGAATGCCCCAAAAGAATAGTTCCAATAATGATTAATAGAAGGACTGCTATTAATATAATAGAAGAAATCAACGTATAACGATTCATGAAATCATTTATGATCGATGCATCTTGCATAAGTTGAATCGTACCGATAACTTTACTTTCTGTCGGGTCATACATTGGAATATATGAAATCGTAAAATCTTCGTTATTTTTTCGAATGATTTCACCAGTTTGGATTTTTTCTAGTACGCCTTGTTCCTCAATCTTTATCCCAACTCTTGATTGTTCAGAGGATTGTACAATTACTCCTTCCAAGTCGTATAAATTAATGTTTGCACCTGGAAGCATTCCAATAATTTCTTGTAAGAAGGAGTCTTTCAATCTGATTTGAAGAGTACCGATAATTTGACCATTGTATTCAATTGGAGAAAAAGCACGTACTCCTAATCCACTATTACCAAATTCAAATCCAGAGTAAGATTGTCCTTTTAAAGCTCCTTGAATAGCCGGTATATCACTTTTATCATCTCCGTATTTATCAAAGTTATGGGCACGTATATGTACGATTCCATTACTGTTTCCAACTTCGAATACATTGAGTTGATGTTCATTATGTAACCGTTCATATATATGTATTAGTTCCTTCCCCGCTTCATCTCGATTTGGATTCAGTAAACTTGTTTTTGGCAATTAAAAAATGCATGAAATGGCAATTAAACTTATTCGATATCTTGAATAATTATTCGTATCTATAATCGCTTGACATGGAGCCTCTGCGGGCATGATTTCTTGCAAAGGGAGCAAGCCATAATTATATTTGGACTTTGCAAGGCAGAGTAGCCTATCATGCCCGCCACTCCATGTAAAGCGTCAAATATGCAAAAATTTATGCATAACCTTAATTGCCAAACACTACAAAAATTAATTACCATCAACAGTAAACTTTCGATAACAAGGGGATCTTTCGCATACTTTTCTGCAAGAAGAAGTAATTCCGACGATACGTGTTGTAATTGGGTTTGGACCCCTGCTTCAACATTATGTTGGCTATCTTCCATTACTTTTTCTAAACTACCCTCTACCGTAATATAAATACTTACGATAGCGAAAAGTAATGGTACTATGCTTATTAAAAGTGTTAGAAAAATCAGCCTTTGTTTAATACTTTTAAACTTCATCCTCATCTCATATCCTTATATCTATATATTTTTATCCCTTTTTAGTATATTAAAAAAACGTCTCTTTTCATCTGAAAAATTGAATTATAAAAAACTTTTGTAAACAAAACAATAAAACCTACTCAAATTAGTAGAGTAGGTCTATAGTTCATCATATTAACGGATCGATATGTTTATATTTAGGATAAATATCAGGATGTAAAATAGCAGCTAACTTTGTAAGCCCTTGGAGAAGCCTAGGGGAAGGGCGACAAAATAAAAACTCTTCTAAAATATACAATTCGTCGTTTTGGATCGCAGTGATTTCCTCAACACCCGGTCGTTTTAATATAACTTTCGGATTCGCTCTCTTCGTTTCCACACCAACCCAAGCAACACAAAAAACGTCTGGATTTCTTTTCTTTACTTCTTCCCAATCCGTTTGTACATTTGCTTGTGGCATATCTTCAAAAATGTTGCGTCCTCCAGCAAGTTCAGCCATTTCGGTTAACCAATTCGTTGCTCCAGGGGTAAAAATCGGTTTTGCCCACCATTCAAAAAAAACTTAGACGGAATAAATAACACCGACATTAAATTTAGGTTATAATAGACCTGAATTTTATTTAAGTTGGTGATTATTTATGCGTACCAAAAATAGATTAAATCCAATCGAATCAAAATACTTTAGACCCGAGATAACTAATTGTCCAGAATGTGGTAATAAATTAGTATACTGTCACCCTGTTTGGAGAAAAACAATTTCTACCCTAAAAGGTGAATTTAAAATCATAAATCTAGGATACCGATGTGAGAATAACTCCTGTTCTAATGACACCGTATATCGTTCAGCTGAAGCCGAACAATTAAGTATGAAGCACATTACTTATGGAATGGATGTCATCGCCTATATCGGATATTTACGGTTTAAAGAACATAAGACTCGATCTGAGATAGCTACTATCTTATCGGAAAAAGAAGTAAAAATTTCTGAGAGGCAAGTACAGAAACTTTATGAAAGATATGCGTTATTACTGCGGGCAAGCGTTAAAGAAAATATGAAAGAGACATTAGAAAATATTGTGAAAGAACATGGAGGACTTGTCTTATCTATTGATGGTGTCCAACCCGAAAAAGGTAACGAAACATTGTATGTCATCCGTGAAGTTCTTAGTGGTACTATTTTAGCTGCACATAATTTAAAAAGCAGTGCTTCTCAAGAACTGATAAGTATTATTCAACCCATTTTAGACTGGGGTTATCCAATCCAAGGTTTTATCAGTGATGGGCAACAATCCATTCGTTTAGCAATTGAACAAATAGCTCCAGATATTCCGTATCAATATTGTCAGTTTCATTACTTTAAAGACATAGCCAAACCATTAGTTGAAAAAGATAGAAAACTAAAAACGAATATCAAAAAGAAGCTAAGGGGAATAAGGGAAGTTGAAAGAAAAATTGAAAATTCACCATCTAAAAACATAGAAGAAGAGGTAGCAAGTGACTATATTGCGGCTATTCGATCCGTTCTTCTAGAAGATGGTAAGCCACCATTCGAATTACCAGGCGCTTGTGTTTTTGAACGAACGAATGCGATTAAAGATTCGATTGAAAAATGCCTGGATAAAAAAGGGGACTCCTCTACTTGAAAAGTTGTTCAGAATAGTCAGAAATGTGGATAACTATAAGGAAGATTATCAACTCGTAAAACGTTGGGATACACGATTTAAAAGGATTGCCACCATTATGGAACCTTCTGAGAATAAAACAAGTTTTTGGGTCGAAAACAGATTGAAGCAATATTTAAACCAAATGGAAAAAGAGCTCAATCGGAAAGAAGATCAACCGTTTGTAGAGAACCTATTAAAGTATAGTAAAGGATTTTGGAAAGGACTTTTCACCTTTTATGATTATCCACTTATACCGAGAACGAATAATGATTTAGAACTCTTTTTTAGAAGAATAAAGCAAAAACACCGAAGAATCACAGATAGTCGGACTTGGAATCGATATATTTTCCGACACGGTGAAAACATTGTATTTGTAGAAAATGTCTCTAATGAACAGGAAGGGCTACAAATGATAAAAAATGTTAATTATTCAGCATATAAAACTGAAGCGAATAAATGGGAACAACGTATTGGCGAGCATATAAAACAAAGAAGATTCAAAAAAGAACCAAATGAATATTTAAACACTATTGAAGAGAAATGGAAAAGGCACAACTAATTTATTGTGTTGGTTGTGCCGTCTAAGAAAAAAAACAGACTTTGGATTTTCAATTTGTTTTGATAATGTACGATACTTATCAACTATATCCAAAAATTTTATATATATATCCTTCGCTATTTCAGTCGTATTTGTTACTTCACCTACAAATAAAATACATTCTGCCACTTCCGATAATGTCTTTGGATTAGGAACTATAACGTAAGGTATTTTATGTTTTTCCAACTTCTCAATATTTCTTTCCATCCCAGGAACAGAAAGAGAAGTAAGTACTAAATCCGGCTGTAATTCCTCCACTTTCTCAATATCAATATCCAAATCAGTAGCAACTCTCGGTAATGAATCAATCTCTTCTGGCCAATCAGAATAACGGTCTATTCCTACTAGTGAAGAAGTTAATCCTAAATAGCCGACTAATTCCGTATTACTTGGACAAGTTGTGATTAATCTCATAATATTTCCCCCTTATAGAACAAAAAACACCTAACTTGTTCATAGAATGATAGTTCAATTATAATACAGTAAGAATACAATGTTCAGAATCTTCTAAACGGTAAAGGGTTGATACAATGGAGAACTTTTATTTATTTGTTGTAATGTGTATGTTACTAATTATTTTACCTGGTCCAGATTTTGCCGTCGTTACAAAAAATACGTTGACCCTTGGGAAAGCTGGCGGCCTAAAAACAGCAGCAGGTACTTGTTGTGCTCTATTAATTCATACGACTTTTGCCATTTTAGGCCTATCTGCAATCATCGTTAAATCAGCACTATTATTTTCTATCATTAAATATATAGGTGCCATTTATTTAATTTATATTGGGATAAAAGCACTTCTATCATTACGTAAAAGTGAGACAACAGAATCTGAAATCAATAACGTACATCGATTTAGTAATGGATCTTGTTTTAAACAAGGGTTTTTTACAAATATATTAAACCCTAAAGTGGCACTATTTTTCTTAACATTCTTCCCCCAATTCGTTGATTCGGGTAGCACTTTTATTCCTTTTCTCATCATGGGAATCACTTATGCCATTTTAACAGCTATATGGTTTATTCTTTATGTTTATTTAATCCATCAAATTAGTGCCTTTATGAAAAATATACGAACACAAAAAGTCATTGAAGGAGTGACAGGCGCCATTCTAATAGGTTTCGGTTTAAAACTGGCACTTGAGAAGTCTCATTAAGGAAAGGACCCTTGATCATTATATCGAGGGTCTTAATGGTTGTAATGCAGTTGCAGCTTGTAATAATTCTGTTGTATAGAGATGTTTTGCATCTTTTAGTAAATTAGTAGAATAAACTTCTTCAACGATTTCTCCTTGTCGCATAATATAGATTCGATCACAGATCGCCTTTGCAACACTTAAATCATGGGTAATAAACATACAGGAAAAGTTTATTCTTTTCCGTAAGTCCATTAGTAGCTGTAAAATTTGTTTCTGAGTTGTTGCATCTAGTGCAGAGGTACACTCATCACATATGATTAATGATGGGTTTAAACCAATAACCCTTGCAATGACAACTCTTTGTAGCTGGCCTCCACTTAATTCATGGGGGTATCTTCCCATAAATTCTTTATTAAGTCCGACCAACTCTAATAATTCTTCTGCCATTTTAAAAGCTTCTTTTTTATCTGCTAGTTTAAAATTAATGAATGGTTCTATTAAATAATGGCCAATCTTCATTCTTGGGCTAAAGGTTAAAAGGGGATCTTGAAAAATCATTTGCACTTGCTTATAGTACTCTTTTAATTCTTTTTTCTTGAGAGATGTACTATCTTGACCTTGGAACATCATTGTTCCACTCGTTACAGATGTTAAATGCGATATCATTTTAGCAATGGTGCTTTTTCCGCTGCCACTTTCACCTACAATACCGACCCATTCTCCTTTAAGAATATGCATATTTATATTGTTTACTGCTTGAAACTTTTTTCCGCTCCTTTCTTTATACACCTTGGTCACATTTATTAATTCAAGAATCATCTCATCCTTCATACAATAGTTCCTTTCAATTCAGGAATAGAATTTATTAATTCCTTCGTGTAATCCATTGTTGGTTGAGTAATGACTTGATCTTTTCCATTAAACTCTATTACTTCCCCTTTGTTCATGACCATAATTTTATCTGCTAAATATGTAGCGGTACCGATATTATGGGTAATCCATACAATACTCGATTGACATTCATTTTTTACCGCAAGAAATTCTTCCATAATTTGAACTTGGGTTAGTACATCGAGAGCACTGGTTGGTTCATCTGCGAGTATTAATTTCGGTTCCAAACATAATGACATACTGATAGCTACCCGTTGTTTCATTCCTCCGCTTAACTGATGTGGATAGGCGTTTAAAATTCGTTCTGTATCTTGAAGATTCATTTTCAATAACATTTGTTTTGCTTTTTTAATAGCATCTGCCTTTGATATATTTCGGTGGACTCGAATGCTTTCAACAAACTGATTTCCTATTTTCATTAATGGGTTGAAGTAGGAACCTGGATTTTGAAAAATAACTGCAATTTCATTTCCACGAAGGCTTCTCCATTGTTCGTGGGTCAATGTTAATAAATTTTTGCCATTCAAAAGAATTTCACCTTTTTCGATTGTTGCATTCTTCGGAAGTAGATTTATAATCGCTTTTATTAATGTTGATTTTCCACACCCACTTTCACCAACAATAGCAATCACTTCATTGGAGTCGATGCTGAAATTAATATTGTTTATCGCTTTTCTCTCACCATCGTATGTGACAGTGAGAGATTTTACTTCAAGTAATTTGTTCATCTTCAAGCCCCCATTTTCTTGAATTAATTCACCTTTATTCTTTCATCGATATAGTAAAGTTCTGAAATATAACGATACACGCCTTCCACATTCTTTCTCGTTACAACAGTTCCTTCTTGGTAATATAAAAATAATGAAGCTACATCATCCATTAAAATTTTTGCGCCTTCTTTTCCTAGCCTATCTCTTTCGTTTTTATCCAGAGTATTATCTAGTTGCTTAATAATTTGATCTAGCTCGTTATTTGAATAGTTGCCATAGTTACCTGCACTTCCTGTTGTAAAGCTTGCTTCAAAAAAGTATTGGGGATCTGCAGTCGGCGCAGATGTCCATCTTTCCCAAAGCAAATCAAAATCACCGGACTTCGCCATATCTTCATAGTTTTCTACTTGAATTACCTCTAACCCGATTCCTACTTCTTTCAATTGAGACTGCATAGCCGTTCCGATATCTTTCGCATCGCTACCATGATTCGTTCTAGAAACAAATTTTAATACAATATTGTTACCATCTATTTCTCTAATTCCATCGCCATTTGTATCAATAAAACCAGCTTGTTCTAGTAATTCCTTTGCTTTTTCAGGATTATATGGATATGCATCTTCCCCTTTATGTCCAAAACTTAACAACTCATTAAAAGGACCTTTTGCAGGAATACCATTCACAATTTTTGTAGCATACGTTTCTTTATCAATGGCGTAAGATAATGCTTGTCTAAATTCTAGACTTTGCATATAAGGCTTCTCCATATTTATTCGTAGTAAAAATATACGTAAGTTTGGACCTTTTTGAACGTTATATTCCCCATTATTTTCAAATAAAGTTAAATCCTTACCTTCAATCTGTGTTGCAAAGTCAATCTCACCTGATTGTAAAGCCATTGCTCGGGTAGTGGCATCTTGAATATATTTCACATTCACTACATCAACACCAATCTCACCACTCCAATGGTCTTCGTGTTTATGAAGCGTTAACCCAACATCCGGTTGGAAGTCTATCACTTTAAAAGGTCCTGTTGCTATCGGATGATATTTAATACTTTCTGAATCTGCCTCTGTGTCGATAATCGTAAAAACAGGATCTGCTAAATTATTTAATAAAGTGGCAAAAGGTTTTTCTGTTTTAATCGTTAATGTTAAACCATCTGCAACAATAGACTCCACTGGAAATTTCACATCGTCTCGATTGCTGATTTCTAGTGCTCTTTCAATGGATTTCTTCACGTCTTCTGCATCAACAGGAGTACCATTATGAAACTTTACCCCATCCCTAATTTGAAATACTATTGTTCGTTCATCTACTTGTTCCCAAGACTCAGCAACAACAGGGATAAGCTCCATATTCTCATTAAAACGTACTAACGTTTCACCTATACCTAATCGTGATAATGTCCAGCCATTCCATCCTTCTATTGGGTCAATATTTGCGTCCAACCAAAACAGTGCTAAATTTAATATTTTAGTATCTTCATCACCCTTTGTTTGGCTTGAAATCTGTTCATTTTTCTGGCATCCAAATAATACAAGTATCGATAAAATTAGTATCACTATTA
Organism: Ureibacillus sp. FSL W8-0352; assembly: GCF_038004345.1. NCBI lineage: Bacteria > Bacillati > Bacillota > Bacilli > Caryophanales > Caryophanaceae > Ureibacillus > Ureibacillus sp. FSL W8-0352. The sequence goes on from NZ_JBBOQT010000001.1 coordinate 1,495,838, forward strand.
GTCTTGCTTTCATCCTTTTAATCTCCTTTTAATTTTGTTTTGGATCTAATACATCTCTTGCTAAATCTCCTAATGTATTAAAAATCACTACTACAATAAAGATTGCTAGTCCAGGGAAAAATAGTAACCATGGAGCAGTTTGCAAATATGCTTTTCCTTCATTCAACATGTTGCCCCATTCTGGTGTAGGTGCTTGAACTCCTAAACCTAAAAATGATAAACCCGCAAGAGCTAACATAATTCCTCCAATATCAATCATGAATTGAACGATTAATGTAGGTGAAATATTCGGAAAGATATAATGAGTTACTATTTTTACTTTTCCGGCCCCTGCCATTTTTGCTGCTTGAATAAATTCATTATTTTTTAATTCCCACACTAACACTCTCGTTAGACGAGCATACTTCGTCCACCAAACAATCGAAAATGCAATGATTGTATTTGTAATACCAGGACCTAATATTCCTACAATGGCAATGGCAAAAACAATATCAGGAAAAGATAGTACGGTATCAGTAATTCGCATAATTAGAGTATCTACCATTCCACCCCACAATCCAGAAATCACACCAATAATAAAGCCCAAAATCGAAACTATAATTAAAAGTGCGCTTGTCATCCCTAGTGAAACGCTAGCACCATATAAAATTCTTGAAAGTATACATCTTCCTACTTGATCTGTTCCAAAAGGATATTCAGCACTCGGGGCTTCTAATATTCGGTCAAAATTCGTTTCCAATGGATCATGAGGTGCAAAAATAGGAGCAATTATGGCAAGTACAACGAACAAAACAGCAATCGTTAAAACGATGTAGAAGTAAATCATTTTTCTCTTTTGTACTTTCACTCTTGCCCCTCCTCCCTAATTTGCACTCTAGGATTAATCCCTTGTGTAACAATATCAACAAGAAAGTTAGCTGCCACATAAATAAAAACCATAAAAATAACATAGGCTTGCAGTAATGGATAATCCCGATAGGTAATTGCTTCAAGCGCCATCGAACCTAGGCCTGGCCAAGCAAAAACACTCTCGACGATAATGGTACCTCCTAATAATGTGGCAACAGTTAATCCAAGTAGCGTAATGATCGCTAATAATGAGTTCGGTAAAACATGTCTTATTAATATTCTGCTTTCTTTCACTCCGCGCGCTCTTGCTCCAACCACATAGTCAGCTGAATACTGTTCTAATATCGCTATCCTTATTTGCCTCGTATATTTACCTATTAAAGGAATGGATAATGTTAAAGCAGGAAGTATCACACTACTTAAAGCAGTTGGTTCAGTAATCTTAAACCAATTTAATTTCACAATAAAATAGTAAATCAGTATAAGCCCTAACCAGAAGGATGGTATCGATATCCCCATTAAAGAAATAAGACGGATTACAATATCAATCCATTTATTTTGATAAATTGCCGATACAATCCCTAAAACAAGTGAAACAATTACTAAAAACGACAAGGAAACAATTGCTAGTTTCACTGTCATAATAATTCTTTGACCTAAAATTTCAGTTACTGGCCCTTTTGTAGAAAATGAATAGCCAAAATCACCGGTTAATAAATTGAAAAGCCATTTACCGTATTGAATGATAAATGGATCATTTAAACCCATTTCTTCTCTCGCTTTTTCTAGCATTTCTTCCGTAGGTATTACATCACGGGATGTCAGCATCAATTCAGCTGGGTCACCTGGAGATAAATAAGTAAGTCCAAACGTAATGAAAGAAGTTAAGAGCATGACGATCAGAAGTTGTATAAATCTTTTAATTATATAATTTATCATCGTATCACGTCCGTTTTGCGCCTTGTTTTCATAAGAAATACGGTATTTATAAGCTTATTGACATAAAAAATTAAAAACACACTTCTACCAAGGCTAAATAAGATGAAAGCAAACCATAATCCAGAGTTCCCATAAATAGGAACTATTGTGTAATAGACTATTAAAAATAATATCAACGCTACAACCATTGAGTTTCTAATTGGTCCGGTATATATACATCCCGTAGAAACCCCATAATATACAAGCCCAATACCAATAACAAACGGGAGTATTATGAGCTTGGCTAGTCGCTATCACAACTTGTAAAGGGGGACAATATCGGATTCTTTAAAAAGATTAATATGATTCACTTTTTTAAACTCTACTATTTTATTCACACTTTGCTTCCTAAATACTAAATAAAAACCAAGAATAAAAGTTTCCTTACAAAATTTATTACCTTTTTGCAAGTCGTTACAGATATTTTTTCCAAATAAAAAAACCCTTCCTTTACCGGAAGAGTTTGTAGAAAAATCGGCTATCATAATTAATTTCATTAACGTACATAAAATTTACATAGTATACGCGTCTCAGCCGTTTCTACATCTCACCCCCCGGAGAATTGAAACTATAGATGTATAGGCAGGTCTCCTGACTTGTGCTTCATCCTACTTTGAACCTTCCCATATATGCACCGAGTTAGCGTCATATACAGTGGTCTTCTCATTTCGTCTGCACTTACAGTTGCGGGGACAGTCTTGGATTTTCACCAAGTTCCCTATTAAGTCGATAATCGACACCTATCTATCTAACGATTCATTATTAAATTATCTTAATAATAAAACATACGTCTATATTTATCAAGAGTATATTCACTATAACTGGAAATCATATAGAGGGGACAAACAGTTATGCACTTTGTCTTCCCCAAACACGGTTAATCCAGTTTTCGAATACTCCAACTGCTTTATCTAAAAATAGACCTGCTACGCCAATAAAGACAATGCCCGCCATAACCAAATCCAATCTCATAGAATTCCTGGCATCAACAATTAAATAGCCTAATCCTGATCGGGCTCCTATCATTTCACCAGACACTAAGAAAATCCATGCTGTTCCTACAGCAATATGGAGCCCATTTGCTATATACGGGAAAATCGCTGGGAAAATAATTTTTCTTAAAAGTTCAAATCTCTTTATTTCAAAGTTTTGCGCTACTTTTAAATAAGTTTGGTCAACTTTTCTAACAGCCCCAACAGTAGACAATAGCACTGGGAAAAAGGCTGCAATAAATATAATTACAATTGCTGGTATATTCCCAATTCCAAACCAAAGGACGATAAAAGGTGACCATGCAATCGGTGAAACCGGTCGTAATACTTGAACAATAGGATCAATAACTCCCCACAATAACGGGATTCTTCCAAGAATAAGTCCTAATCCAATGGCGACAATAACTGCAGAAAGGTAACCAGTGATGAAACGCAATAAACTTACTTGCAAATGAACAAATAATGTACCATCGAGAATTAAGGAAACAATCCCTTTCCACACTAACAATGGAGGTGGAAATAAAGCTGCCTCATAATTTCCAACAACGATAATCAATTGCCATATAGTGATTAATATAACAAAGCCGATAATTGCATTTCGTAAATAATTAATCTTCTTCATACTATCACTTCACTTTTTCAATGAAGGAATTATCAACGAAATCTTCATATGATGGAGGATTTTCTAACAATTCCATCTCTTTTAGATTGTTTGCTAATTCCTCGTAATCTTCTTTATTTATTTTTAATTGATCGTAAGCAATCCATTCTAAAGACAAGTTCAGCACATTTTCATCTACGTTCATATAATTTAAAAGCATTTCCTGTACATGTTCATCTTTTTGTTCAGCAAAATAGCCTGCTTGAACGTAATAATTTACAAATTCCTCTGCAATCTCTCTATCATTTTCTATGAAATCACTACGTAGAATTAAGGCACAGTCAATGGAGTTTTTCCATAGCTCTTTATCTTTATAGAGTACCTTACCTTTATCCATTGAAACTGCTACTGCGCCAAAAGGCTCCGCTACAACATATCCCGCAATTCTTCCTTCTGAAAGGGCAGCTGGCATTTCAGCTGGTGGTAATTCGATTGGGATTACATCTTCATATTCTAATCCGTTTTGTTTTAACATCTGATAGAGAAGTACATTTTGAGTTGAAAATTTATGTGGTATAGCAAAATTTTCACCCTTTAAATCTTTAACACTATCAATTTCAGGTGATGTAACTAAAACATTTCCATCCCGATGCCCTAACGCAATCGCTTTTAAGTCAATGCCTTGTTCTTTCGCCTTCATTGCAAGAGTGATTAGCATTGATGCACCATCGATACGTCCTGTATTAAGCGCATCGGAAAGCTCTGTCCAAGAACCAAACTTAATTAATTCTAAATTAAATTTCTCATACTCTTCCAATTCCTTTTCAATAAATAGTGGCACTGCATGAGTAATTGGTATATATCCAATTTTTATTGTTGGCTTCTCATCATTTTTATTTGATTCACCATCCGCACTGTTATTGCATGCGTATAGTGTTAGCAGGAGGACAACAACTATAAAAGTTAATAAACCCTTTTTAAATACGTTCACCATTATCCCTCATCCATTCTAAATTTTGTCAGCTTATTTCCATTGTAAAAAATTAGATATTGAACTCTAATAATGTTTCCGGTCTATTAAAATGGAATTCTTTAAAAATGATATTTCGGTAATACTGGAAATCACCATCACTTCGGTCACGAGGTTTAGTAAGTTCAATTTTGATTTCCTTGTGAATTCGTCCAGGATTCGGATGCATAATAAAAATTCTGTCCGATAAATATATAGCTTCATCAATATCGTGCGTTACAAGAATCATCGTTGTCTTTTCTTGAGACTGTATTCGCAGAAGTTCATTTTGTAAATGATATCGATTAAAAGTATCTAAAGCAGCAAACGGTTCATCCATCAATATTAATTCGGGCTGAATCGCAAGTGCTCTAGCAATTCCTACTCTCTGCTGCATTCCACCGGATAGTTCATGAGGAAACATATCTTCCTTACCTTTTAGACCAACTAAATCAATATAGTGCATTGCTTTTTCTGTTCTCAGCTTGGCGTTTGATATTGTTTTTTCAAGGCCTAGCTCCACATTTTTTAAGACTGAACGCCATGGTAAGAGTCCATAATTTTGGAACAGCATAATACATTTTTGACTTGGCACATTTACTTTTGTGCCATCTAGTAATACTTCTCCACTAGTGGTCTGTTCGAATCCACCGATAATATTTAACAATGTGCTTTTTCCACATCCACTTTCCCCTAAAATTGAAATAATTTCTCCTTTTCCTACGTTGAATGATATATCATTTAACACTTTCACTTCTTGATCTTTATTTTTAAAACTTTTACTCACTTGAAGAACTTGAATCATTGCTTGTTCCTTTTGAACTACCACTCTCACCACCCCTTTTTAAATTCATATATCCTTATAAGATTACTTAGTTTTAATTAATTTTAAGTTATTTTATTATACTTTGTCATTTTATTCAACTACCATTTGAAAATTTTTCTAGAAGTTATAAATGTTGTGGAACGAAAGATAATTTCTAAGAAAATTAAAAAGCTGACTTAATGGATGGAGACAATAAGTCCAAACATCCATTTGTCAGCTTTTGAAATGAATTTTACTTATAAAGATTCATCTACAGGAACAACAACAATATTTTTTACTCGCTCTCCAGTCTTTTTTGAGTAGTAAGCAATATCTACATCATCGCCTGTTTCTTCATCAACAATTTTTTTATAACATTTTTTTAAATTATTACTACCCCAAATGATCAATGCATTAAATACATGCTCTAACTCTTTTCCACTTTCCGTTAACTGATAACAGTAGCGAGGTGGGTGCTCAGAATATAATTCTGTTTTAACTATTCCTTCTTGTTCTAAATATTTTAATCTCTCTGATAAAAGATTCGAGGAGATACCATTTAAAGCCTTTTTAATTTCATTAAATAGTGTATGTCCACAATAAATTTCATGAACGATTAATAATGTCCAACGATCTCCAATGATATTTAAAGATTGTGCTATATTACAAGGAATATCGTAACGTGTTTTCGTTTTCATATTTGTAAATACCTCCACTTTTTTATCTTAACATAAATATAATTTTCATTACAAAGTTGTTTTTTTTGAACTTAGTATAATAATATAACCCTATAAATTAAAATTTAATCAAAGTGAGGGGTTTAAAAATGGGATTATTTTTAATCGAATCATCATTAAAAGGAATCGTCTCTACTAAAGAGGAATTAAATCAAAAAGTAGATGCATTACAATGTTTTTGGCAAGTAGAAAATGTATGAAATGGCAATTAAAAATGCATACATACACTTGCCAAATTCCATGGTTAACGTTGAGAGATTGAGTCTTTGTATCGGTGACTTTCACCATTGAAGATGATTAAATGAGAATGATGAATCAGCCGATCAATGACGGCCTCTGTTAAAATGGGATCGCCAAAGACATTATTCCATTGGCTAAATGGTAAATTGGTTGTCACAATGATGCTTTTGGTTTCATAACACATGGAAATAACTTGAAATAATAACTCTGCCCCCTGTTTATGCAATGGAATATAGCCCAATTCATCAAGAATCAAGAGATCCAACTTTTCGATTTGATTGAGAAATTTACCAAGTTCACCTTTTTCATTGGCCTCCAATAAAGCATTGACAATGGAGGCGGCCGTATAGAACTTCACTCTTTTTCCTTGTTTTTTCATCAAATTGAGGGCGATGAGAGTGGAAAGGAATGTTTTACCGGTTCCCACTCCGCCATAGAAGATAAGGTTTTCCTGATTTTTCGTAAACTCACCTTCTAAAATATAATCTTTTGTGATGCCTGGGGCTAGTTGAATCTCCCGCCAATCATAAGGTTTATTTGGAATTTTCGGCAATGTCGCCTGTTTTAGTAGTAAATTTATCCTTCTCTCATCTCGATGCTGCACTTCTCGTTCAAACAGCTTCAGTAAAAATTCCTCATTTGTTTCCGCATGGATGGTATGGTAATTGGCTGGAATCCAGCTTAATTTTAGTCTTTTGGCATATTCCTTAATCATTTGTTCCATGATGCCACATCTCCTTGGGATTCGAATAGGCGGTCATAATGCCTTACTCCTCGGATGGCTTCCGGCATATCTGGAACGTGTTTTTTCGGTTGAATTGGCTCTCGTATACCTCTTCCATTGATTAATTGATAAAATACCTGTTTAATCGATTCTACTTTCGGATGACCATACTGGGAGGCAATCCTCAAAGCCTGTGTCGAAACTTCGAAATCATGTTCTTTTAGTAAAACAGCTAGTAGTTGTAATGCTTCCTTCTTTTCTTGAACGGTACAATTGGAAAAATAATTTTTCCATTCTTCCGGCATCTTTTCATAGAAATCCGTATATTTTAATGCATTTGGCCTTTTGGCCATTAACGTAAGATATGGTTGCCATTTCATTGATTTTTGTTTTGTGCCATATAAACGCTCGTGCTTGATAATCAGCTCATGCTCTTCTGTTAAAATGGCAATCTCATGATAAGAGATCTTTGCCAAAACCTTTTGTTTGGCAAAACGGGGAGACGTGGAATATAAATTGTTTTCTAAATGGATGAAACCGTACTTATCAGCCGTGACCTGCTCATATCGGACACATTCAAATTCTTTGGCTGGCAATTGAAGAAATAACGCTTGTTCTTCTTCAAATAATTCAGCGATGAGTCGCTCCTTCTCATAATGCGGACGATTCCAGTCCTTCTCACATTTTTCCCATAAAGATTCATTAAAACTTTCTAGTTGATAGATTGTTTGTTCAGGTAAAAAGAAATTGTTTCGAATATATTTCACCTTTGATTCGACATTCCCTTTTTCATTTCCGCTGGCTGGGTTGCAGAACTCGCATTCAAAGCCATAATGTAAAACGAATCGTTGAAATGTCTCTGTCAATTCTCTTTCTCCGTTTGGCAAGATCGTTTTTACTGCAGGGGAGAGATTATCAAAACGAATGACCCTTGGAACCCTTCCCATATAGTGAAAGATTCGTTTTAATCCTTCCAAGAAACATTCTTGATTTTGAGCTGGCATGACTTGCACATAGGCCGCATTACTGTAAGGGAATGAAACGACCAGGTAAGGAAAATCGACGTATTTCCCCTGATAGAGAAAAGGAGCTTCTCCAAAATCAACTTGAGCCGTTGCAGGTTTCGATTCTAAAGGTAACGCAGCTGGTTCACTTTGTTCGAGCAGTTCTTGTTTTCTTTTTGATACATAGAGCCGAACAGAACGATCTGAACCTGTAAATCCATATTCTTCTTTTAAGATTTCATACATTCGTTTCGCAGTTCTTCGATATTTTTTCTTCTTTGTCAAGTCCTCTTTAATCCATTGATCCAATATCGGTTTCACTGGATCCATCACTTTCGCTTTTCTCGTTTGTTTAACTTTTGAGGGACTGAAGTCTTCCATTTCCGCATACTTCTTCACTGTTCTTGGATCACGATTCATTCTTTTGGCAATATCGGAATAGGAACATCCTTTTTGGTTTGCTTCATATCTGATATAATGAATTTCAGCCACTGCTAACATCTCCTTGAATACCTCCCGTTGAACTGTTTTGTCCAACTAGGAGGGTAGTGTATTTGGGGAATGTTGGCAAGTGGTTTTTTGTTTTATAGGACCTGCATAAATTAATTGCCAAACGTTACATTTTTAGTTTGCCATAAACATGTATTCAAATAAAAATTGTGGTTATTGTGTAAAACAGAAAGAATTCTTAGAAAACCATCATATTCCTTTTATCGAAAAAGATATTTCAGAAAAGAAATACTATGATGAATTAATGAATTTGGGCGGCATTGGAACACCCTTTACTGTAATTAATAATAATGAAAAAACGGAAATTGTAGCTGGCTTTGATCAATCGAAATTAACTGAATTACTTTTGAAGTAGTCCATAATCGAGTAGGAGGGAGCGATTAACTCCCGTCCTCTCACACCACCGTACGTACGGTTCCGTATACGGCGGTTCAATTAAGATAATTGACGCAAGTCTTTATAACTTCCGTGAATAGCTGTTCTCTTTATGCCAGTGGTCACTCCACCCTCCAAGAGGTCTCCCACGGAATTCACCGCTTCCTTCCTCAAGTGAGGTACTACGTTTTCTGTGTTCATCATGACTCACAGAATGCCAAGGGCTATTCTCTCTTCATTGTTCGGCCCTTCTTAGTAGTTCTAAACCAACTAATACGATGACCTCTGCTGACTTCTGACGGTTCAGCTACCTATCGCTAAGTAGGTTATGAAGCGTACTTCACCTATCCGCCAGACCTCCCCGGGTAAGTACATGCACTTTCACACCATCGATCCGCCTCATCTACTCGATATGACCTTCGACAGAAAGAGCTTTGTTTTGTTAGGCAAACTCACTCAATCATACCTAGCCTTATATGAGGTTCGTGTTCCTCGGACCGGTGTTTTGCCTCCAGCTTCCTTCAGATTCCGTGTCACCACGGACACCCTTTCGTTGAGCTAACCTCTACTTCTGTCTTCGGGGTTCGGGACTTACACCCTATAGTTCATGTACATGCCGGGCACACCAAAGGGGGCGTCTCAAAATGACTTTTCAGACGCCCCCTTACTTATTAGAAATTAGCTTGAAGGAATCACTTTATTTGAACATCCTTTTTAGTAAAACAAAGTTAACCTTCATCAAATCATAAATTTTCTTTAGCAGATATTTTACAAGCTATAAAAACGAATAAAACACTAAGAATCACTAATAATGCTCTGTTTAACAAATAATAAGCAGGAGATATTGTGTAATAATAGTTTGAAGAATGGACACCTAATGAAAACCACTTAAACATCCTCGCTGAAGATAAAAAATCAAGCAATAAATAACTACCTACAACAAATAAAGCAGCATAACAATTTTTTGTTAACGTAATGAGGAATAGTAGAAGCGAAGTTAAAAATAGAATATTAGGTACAAATCTTAAACTTAAAACGATACTTAGTAAATCTAAAAAAGAAACAAATCGATAATAGAAGGTAGCCGTTATAAAATTGCTTAAAGAACAAATGAACACAAAATAACCCCATCTAAACAACATATTGTAATTAAATCTAGAAGCATTAAAGTAAATAATTAATTCATAGCGATTATTTATATAATCTTTTAGAAAAGCAAAAAAAACAAAGAAAACAGATATCATTGGAAAAGTATAATCATATAAATTATCGAATCCGTACAACGAATAACCAGCTCGTATTGAGCTCAAGTAGTCTGTAGGGGCAGGTGAAAAAATTCCTATAACTAAAAATAATAAAGTAATATATAAAACACCTTTTCCTAATGTATGATTATAATCATAATAATTAACAAACTTTGATATCTGTTCAAATTTGGTTTTGAAAATAGATATATGCATTTTCTAAAGAAATCTCCTTTTCATCATGATGAATATCAGAGTCTCCAATATATTTAACTTTGATTAAATCATCAGAAATTCGTTTTTCCTCAATAATTTTGTATTCTTTTCTAAATGAAACTAACTCAGTAATAGGTATATTTTTTGTAGAAATAAAAGGCACACTAATATTTATAATTTCTTCAACAGTACCTTGGAATTTTATAGTGTGATCTTTTAATATTAAAATCTCATTACTATATAGTTCGACATCTTCAATGATATGCGTTGATATTAATGTAATTGCATCCAAACTAATTTCAGCAAGATAACTTCTGAATTCGATTCTTTGTTCCGGATCAAGCCCAACTGTTGGTTCATCAATAATGATTAAATCCGGTTTTCCGAGTACTGCTTGAGCAATTCCCAATCTTCTTTTATAACCTCCCGAATATGAGGAAAATCTTTTTTTAATGACATCACGAAGTCCAAATTTTGTAATGACTTCTTCAAGAGCTTGCTTTTTTGAGTTTTTGGGTAATTTTTTCACATCATAAACATAAGATAAAAAATCATATCCGCTGATATTTGGATAAATATCAAAATTTTGTGGTAAATACCCAACTTTATGAATAGGATATTTATCAACATTGACTAAATTAGTATCATTCAATATTATTGTTCCAGAATCTGGATTTTTTAAACCTACAATCACCTTCATTAACGTTGTTTTTCCAGCTCCGTTATTTCCTAATAATGCAATCACACCATTTTGACAAGTAAAAGAAACATTCTCTAATACTTTCTTTTTTCTATATGAGAAATTGATGCCTTCTACTGATAATTGGTTTGACATAATCTATCACCTTTTTTAATTTTTTAATTAAAAAATCGAACGAAAATGGTGTCTCCAGAAACTTTTACTAATGCTGAAGAATCTTCTAATGGCCATATCCCCATTACTACCCTTGAATAATTTTTATCAATAATTTTTTTCTTTACTTCATTAGGTACCTCTTCCCTTGTAGTAATGGACGATAATTGCATTTGAATTATCGATGGTTCATAACCAATAGGTATTACGTACTCAATTTCATTTTCATTCATGACTTTGTATTGTCCAGAAAAAAGAAACAAATCAGAAGCATTACCTCTAATGTTATATTTATCATCCGTTTCTTTAACTACCGCTAGATTGCTAAATATTGTTCCTTTTTTCTCTAATTCAACGTCAAAATAAATCTCTTTATTAGGATAATTAGATGTCTTAGGATACCAATAAAAACTATCTCCAGGTAGATTGACCGATAATGGTGAAACGTAAAATAGATGAAAACCTAAATCGTCAACAATATTTACTTTACCTTGATATGTAATTTTTAATATATGCTGTTGATCTTTTTTAAAGTCTCCTGTAATTTCTAATAAATCGTTTTCACGGGTAAAATCAAATCGAGTATTATCTATTTTGATTTCATTAATATCAAAAACTCGATCTAAAAATAATTGAATCGTATTCGTATCCTCATTAATTTTTATATTTAGTATGCTCTCGTTCGTTAATTTGTTTCCTAAATTTAATTTCATCTTATGGGAGAGAATTTGATATTCGTTTTGTAAAAACTCATTATATTGATGATGAACTTCTTTTTGGATAATGTAGTTATAAACTACAATCACTTGAGACAGTAAGATTATGGAAATTAATCCAACATTTAATAGTTTTTTCTTTTTATTTACTATAATTCTTATCAATAAACCAATTAATAAAATGAATAAAACAACGAATAATTTATCTAATAAATAGGATATATTGAAAAGGACACCAGCCAAATCATTTGTTGAAAAAAATACCTCATCATCATAAATATTAAATAACCTTCCAAATGGTGAAGTTGGATGAATCATATATGGAATTCTAATTAAAAGAATAAATATCAAAATAGAGATTACAATTGCAAAATTATTTTTTACTGTAAGGCCTACACTAATTCCAATTACAGTAAATAGAAAATTTGAAGAATAATAGATAATAAAAAAATGAATGATTCCTAGCCACAAATATTCGTTCATTGTAAAAGAATTTTTTAAAAAAAACATAATAGACACAGGAAATATTACAATTAAAGACATTAATATTAAATTTGCCATGCAGATTTTGCTTATAAATTTCCAAGAATCTTTTTCCAAAAAACTTATAATTTCCAATTGTTTTTGTGTGGTTATAGTAGAGGAAATTAAGAAAAAGAAGTTTAAGGTTATAAAGGTAAAATAACTAAATGTGGTAAATTGAAATATCGAAAAATTCAAAGTTTCACTTATACGTAATGTAAGTAAAATAGCTACTAACATTACAATAAAAAATAGAATATTCTTTATATTTAATTTTAAATAAAAAAAGGTTGATTGGTTTGGTAATAATTTAATATTACTCATATCTTATGGAAGTCCTTTCTACTTACAAGTATGGAGGTCCTTTTTATTTACAAGTGATATGTAAGTTGAATAGAGTAATGATAATTCATAACTCTATTCGCAAGGGTGAGTTAATTTCATAATTCTCACCCCTTGATTTTCAAGGGATTCAAGACAATAAAAAATGGGTACCTCCCCAAATTTCGTTATAATGGTAGGTAACCAAACAAACCATACGAAAGAGGTGAGTACCCTATGACTATTGTAAAACAAATTTCTCTTTTTGACATCCATCAATTATTAGAAATGGAAAGTTCCCATCGTTATGATGCCATTTTTAGTGTGATTGACATTCAACCTATTTTTCAATTGTTTTCTAAAAAGACATTGAAAGGTGCACCACGTGAATTGAATTATGGTGCAATGGTTCAATCGCTGATTATACGTATTGTCGAACGTATTCCAACTATCAAGGATTTAGTCAAACGTTTGGTCCATGATCCTTTATTTCGTTTCGACTGTGGATTCCTTGTGTCTGATGTCGTACCATCTGAAAGCTCTTATTCACGCATGATTCAAGTCATTAGTGAATCAGATGTGCTAGATAAAATGAACGATACACTCATCAAAACAGCGATGTTGGAAGGCTTTCTAAATGATGAACATGTCGCCATCGATGCGAGTCACTTTGAAGCTCGTGATGCTTTCACACCATCAGAAAAGAAAGCACCTAAAACTCCTAAAAAACGTGGTCGTAAAACTAAAGCTGAACGAGCTGTTTGGTTAGCCGAACAAGTAGAGAAAAAAGGAAATCAATCAACCTATGAAAAAGAACTGAAAGAACAGCTGGATATCCCATTAGAAACCCTTTGGAAGGATGTACCGATTGAGCCAAAATGGGGTGTGAAAAAGAATAGTAAAGGAAAAAATACATTCTGGTTTGGTTATAAAGCACATTTAGCTGTTTCGACGAAAAGTCAATATATCATCACTCGTTTGATGTCCTCAGGTAATTTAAGTGATTGTAAAGCTGCGATTCCATTATTGAAAAAACTTCATCACTTAGGAAACGGTCAATTTACAATCGCTATATTTGATGCTGGTTATGATGTTGAACCTATTTACCGTCAAGCCGTATCACAGTCCATGCGAGTCGTGATTCCTTACAACGTTCGCCGAGAAGGAGAATATATAGGATTCGATGAACATTTTCGTCCAACCTGTGTGCGTGAACATAGTTACCAATATGACAGCTTTGACGCTAAGTACAATACATTAAAATTCACACGTCCAAAGGAATGTGCAACTTGCCCATTACGAGAAGACACCCTTTGCCAAAAAGTTTTCAAAATCAAATGTGATATAGATATCCGTAAATTTACCTATCCAGCACGTGGGACAGAACGATGGAAACAGCTTTATCAAGAACGTACAGCAGTCGAACGCGTTAACGCTTATTTAAAGGAATACTTTCAATTAAACAATGTCCGTCATCGTACAGGAAAGAAAGCAAAAATGCATTTCAATCTGGTGACGTTAATTTATAATACCTGCAAACTAGCAGTTGATCGAATCAATGCTTTATTACAGCAACAAAACCAAGTTGCATAATTAAAAAAAAACGAAGTTTTTAGTATAGGGGTACTCTATACTTCAGAAAAACTATGATTTATGAAATTGATTCATTATGATTATCGAGCACGCAAATTTCAGAAAAATGGCACGTCCGCGTTTTTTCTGAAAATTTTTAAAATGCTTAATGGAGGGGAAAAAATGAAAAAGAAGTTTTGGCTCTTATTAGCAGCACTATTCACACTTACTTTAGTGCTAAGTGCCTGCAGCGGCAGCAAAGAAGAAAACAAAAACGAAGGTGAAGGAAAAGAAACTTCTCGTTCAAAAGAACTTAATTTAGTCATCGCTTCTGAGCCGCCTTCCTTACATCCAGGTCTTGCAACAGATTCTACTTCTAGTGCAATTCTAAATAACGTTTTTGAAGGTTTAACAACTCGCAAAGGTTCTGAAGTTGTGAATGCGGCAGCAGAAGACATTTCCATCAGCGATGACCAAATAACTTACACAATCAAATTACGCGATGCAAAATGGTCAAACGGAGATCCTGTAACAGCATATGACTTTGAATACGCTTGGAAGTGGGTATTAAATCCTGAAAACGCTTCCGAATATGCTTCTATGCTTTACCCAATCAAAAACGCAGAAGCTTACAACAAAGGTAAAGCGAAAGTTGAAGATGTTGGTATTAAAGTAGAAGACGATAAAACTATCGTTGTTACATTGGAACAACCAACACCTTATTTCTTAGAAATGTTAGCATTTAAAACATACTTCCCAGTTAATAAAAATGTAGCTGAGAAAAATCCAAAATGGTACACAGAAGCTGGAGAAGATTATGTAACAAACGGTCCATTCTTGCTTGATTCTTGGAATCATAACAAAGATATCACATTGAAGAAAAACCCTACTTACTGGGATGCTGATAATGTAGCACTTGAAAAAGTAAATATTACAATGGTTGAATCTGAACAAACAGCAACAACTATGTTTGATAATGGCGAAATTGACTTCTTAGGTTCTCCATTCCAAACAGTAGCTTTAGATGCAATTGACCAATACAAATCAGAAGGTATTTTAAAAATCAAAGACTATGCAGCCATCTATGTATACAAATTTAATACAACAGATGAAATTCTTAAAAACAAAAATATCCGTCGTGCATTAGCACTTGCAATTGACCGTCAATCATTGATTGACAACATTACAAAAGGTGAACAAAAACCTGCATTAGGTATGGTTCCTGTAGCGATTAAAGGCTTTGAAGAAGATCGCGGCTACTTCAAAGACAATGATGTAGAAGAAGCGAAAAAAGCTCTTGAACAAGGTATGAAAGAGCTAGGAATCAGCAAACCTGAAGATATCAATATCACAATTTCATTTAACACGAGTGAAGCTCACGCAGCAATCGCTCAGTTCATTCAAGAAAATTGGCGTAAAAACTTAGGCATCAATGCAACTCTTGACAACTCTGAATGGCAAGTTTACTTAGACAAATTGTCAAATTTAGATTACCAAGTTGGACGTTTAGGTTGGATTGCAGACTACAACGATGCTTATACATTCCTAGAACAATATGATTCTGCTCAAAACGGTAACAACGATACAGGTTGGGAAAACCCAGAATATACAAGACTATTAAGAGAATCTAACAAAGAAACTGATCCAGAAAAACGTTTAGAATTATTAAAACAAGCAGAAGCGATCATTATTGAAGAAATGCCGGTTGCACCAATTTACTACTACACTAACCTAAGTGTTGCTAAAGACTATGTGAAAAACATGGAGACAGATATTTTAGGTAATATTTACTTAAAATATGTAGATGTTGAATAATAAATTGGTGTAATTAAATTCTAGGTTCATAGTTGTAAGGCTGCTGAAATCGATTGTATTGATTCATAGCAGCCTTTCACTATTTTTTAGGACTATACAGAATTTTTAGATAAAGGAGGGAGCACTTTGCTGAAGTACATTCTCAAAAGAATTGTTCTTATGTTCATTGCGTTATTAATTATCATCACGGCAACCTTTTTCTTGATGAAGGCTGCACCTGGTAATCCTTTTGCAAGTGAAAAGGATTTTCCACCTGAAATTGAAGCAAATTTAAGAGCGAAATATGGATTAGATAATCCTTGGTATATTCAATATAAGGATTATTTACTCAATACGTTGACGTTTGACTTTGGCGAGTCCATGAAATATAAAAACCGCTCCACGAACGATATTATTGCCGATGGGTTCCCGGTTTCGTTATCTCTTGGACTTGAAGCCATGTTTTTAGCGGTTGGAATCGGTGTATTACTTGGCATCATTGCGGCCCTTTACCATAACCGCGTGATTGATTATTTTGCAACGACCATCGCGGTTTTGGGCATTTCAATCCCCTCATTCGTTATGGCCGGATTAATGCAATACTTCATCTCTTTAAAATTGGGCCTATTCCCTGTTGCCGGGTGGAACGGCTTTAAATACTCAGTTCTGCCAGCGTTGGCAATCGCTTTGACACATGCGGGGTATATCGCAAAATTGGTCCGTTCCAGCATGTTGGAACAAAACAACAGTGAATATGTGAAATTAGCCCGTGCCAAAGGGCTTGGCAAATGGACAATCACTTTTAAGCATACTTTGCGTAATGCATTAATGCCGGTTATTACTTATTTAGGGCCTTTAACAGCCGGTGTTGTAACAGGAAGTTTTGTTATAGAGCAAATTTTTGCCATTCCTGGATTAGGTAGACATTTCGTTCAAAGTATCACAAACCGTGATTATACAGTCATTATGGGAACAACCGTATTCTATGCAATTATTTTAATGCTCGCTGTATTAATCGTAGACATCTTATATACTATCATTGACCCGCGCATTAAATTGAAAGGAGGAGCAAAGAAATAATGGTAAAACAGCATGAAACGACCAACAATTTAACTCCTGAAATGTTTACAGTAGTCGGACCGCGGTTGGAAGAAGGCGATAAATTGGCAAAAAAGCCTGTATCTTTCTGGAAAGAAGTATTCCTCCGCTTTAACCAAAATAAATTGGCGGTTACAGGTGTTATCATTTTATTCCTCATTACACTGTTTGCGATATTTGTTCCTGAACTGTCGCAATACAGTTATCGCGATCAATTAGGTGTTTATAATGCAGCTCCTTCAAAGGAACATTGGTTTGGAACAGATGATTTAGGGCGGGATATTTTTGTTCGTGTATGGTTTGGTGCCCGCATTTCATTATTTATCGGTATCACAGCTGCCATTATTGATTTAATCATTGGCGTTTTATGGGGAAGCATTTCTGGACTTATTGGCGGACGTGTAGATGATATTATGATGCGGATTGTCGATATTTTATCTGCCATCCCTTATCTTTTAGTGGTAATCATTTTATTGGTAGTAATGGAACAAGGTCTTTTACCGATGATTATCGCTTTATCGATTACCGGTTGGATCAACATGGCACGGATTGTCCGCGGTGAAGTGTTATCCATTAAAAACCGTGAATTCGTACTAGCATCGAGAACTCTTGGCGCAAGAAATTGGCATTTAATTATCCGCCACATTATCCCAAATGCTTTAGGTGCAATTCTTGTAACGATGACATTAACAATTCCAAGCGCCATCTTCACAGAATCGTTCTTAAGCTTTTTAGGTTTAGGAGTAAACCAACCAGTTGCCAGCTGGGGAACAATGGCATCAGAAGGTATGGGCGGTTTACGTGTAGCCCCTTGGCGTTTATTCTTCCCTGCTTTCTTAATTTCTTTAACGATCTTTGCTTTTAATGCCGTTGGTGATGGTTTGCGCGATGCACTTGATCCAAAATTACGCAAATAGAAAGGGGTGGAAGCATGAATAAACCATTACTCGAAGTCAAAAATTTAAAAATCAACTTCAAAACATACGCAGGGCTTGTTCAAGCAGTACGTGGCGTTGATTTTACATTATATGAAGGGGAAACTTTGGCAATTGTTGGCGAATCCGGTTCGGGTAAAAGTGTGACAACCAATGCCATTATGAAATTGATTCCGCAGCCACCAGGAATATATGCGGATGGTCAAATCTTATTGGAAGGAAAAGATTTAATTCCCCTTTCCGATAAAGAAATGTCCAAAATTCGTGGCAATGAGATTGCGATGATTTTCCAAGATCCAATGACTGCTTTAAACCCAACTATCCGTGTTGGAAAACAAATTATGGAAGTAATTTTAAAACATAAAAAAGTTTCAAAGCAAGAAGCAAAAGAAAGAGCAATTGAATTGCTTCGCCAAGTCGGCATTCCAATGCCAGAAAAACGGTTCAGCCAATATCCACATGAATTTAGTGGCGGTATGAGACAGCGTGTTGTTATCGCCATTGCGCTTGCGGCTGATCCGAAATTATTGATTGCCGATGAACCGACAACAGCCCTTGACGTGACGATTCAAGCGCAAATATTGGAATTATTAAAGGAACTTCAAAAAAAACATAAAACATCTATTATTTTTATTACCCATGATTTAGGGGTTGTAGCAAATGTCGCCGATCGGGTGGCGGTTATGTATGCAGGACAAATTGTGGAATACGGAACGGTCAACGATATTTTCTACAATCCAAAACATCCATACACTTGGGGACTTCTTGGCTCCATGCCTGATCTAAATAACAAAAGTGATGAAAGATTGTATGCGATTCCAGGTTCTCCACCGGATTTGACTAATCCGCCAAAAGGTGATGCCTTTGCACCTCGGAACAAATATGCATTGGCCATCGATTTTGAAAAAGAACCTCCAATGTTTAAAGTATCCGATACACATTATGCTAAAACATGGCTATTGCATGAATATGCACCGAAAATCGACATTCCTGAGCCAATCGTAAGAAGAATGGAAAGATATAAGAAGGAGGCTGGATTAGGTGAATAAAGAGAATAAAATTTTGGAAGTAAAAAACTTAACTCAATATTTCGGCTCTCCTTCCAATCCAATAAAAGCTGTTGACGGCATTAGTTTTCATATTTTTGAAGGTGAAACATTAGGCCTCGTTGGTGAATCTGGCTGCGGTAAATCCACTACAGGCCGCTCCATTATCGGACTCTATAACATTACTGGCGGCGAAGTGATTTTCAAAGGAAAAAATGTTCATCAAATCAAATCGAAAAAAGAACAAAAGCAATTAAAACGGGAAATACAAATGATTTTCCAAGACCCATATGCTTCACTGAACCCGCGGATGACAGCTGGTGAAATCATCAGCGAAGGATTTGATATCCACGGCCTATATAAAAACAAAGCAGAACGTCAAGAAAAGATTATTTCTTTATTGGAAGCAGTTGGCTTAAATCGTGAACATATGACACGATATCCACATGAATTTTCCGGTGGCCAAAGACAACGAATCGGAATTGCTAGAGCGTTAAGTTTAGATCCAAGCTTCATTATCGCCGATGAGCCGATTTCCGCTCTCGACGTTTCCATTCAAGCGCAAGTAGTCAATTTGCTAAAAGATCTGCAAAAGGAACGAAATTTGACTTATTTATTTATTGCCCATGATTTATCGATGGTTAAATATATCAGCGATCGGATTGCGGTTATGTATCGGGGAAAAATTATGGAGTTGGGCGATGCAGACGAAATTTACAACAACCCAATTCATCCGTATACAAAATCTTTATTATCCGCTGTTCCTCTTCCAGATCCGATTTTGGAAAGAAAACGGAAACGAATTCCTTATGTCCATGAAGAAACACCGGATACAGCTAAAATGCATGAGCCATTGCCAAATCATTTTGTTTACGGTACGGATGAACAAGTCAATAAATGGGTAAAACAAGCAAAGCTGTAGGGCTTAGTGTAAAAAAGGCTTAAGGGGCCCTAAATCCCCTTAGGCCTTTTTTTGTTTTTTGGGGAGTACTTGACGGAAAGAAGAGGCTAATGAAAATCTTTTATTTATTTTCCGCTCTAAGAGGCTTGGCATTCGGCATCCGAATGATTAAATAAGAAGGAATATTAGTAAAAATGTTGAAAGTAATATAAAATGTCGTTTATTTCAAGCTAATAAAGGGAGAGTCATATGAGGAATAAAATCATTATGTTGATTTCTGTACTATTGTTAATGACTCTTGTCGGCTGTAAAAATTTTGATGAAAACAAAAAGTTAGAGGCAAGCCCTACTTTTACATTACCCGTGACTTTTCATGACGGAATAAAGGGTGAGTATGTATTGATTGGGAAAGAAGGTAAGATGGGAATTTTGGTCGGTTCGGGTAACGAAGGTGAAGCAGTCGCAACAAAGTTTATTGCGAATCAACCGGATAAATATATGTGGCATTTCTGGGGAGAGGAAGATAAAATCAGCGGTGATTTTAAAGTAGTTGGTGTTGATGAAGACGGAAAAGAACATCCTGTTTTGTTATTTGGCAATGATGCAGTATGGCAATATTCTGATGTTTCCATTAGCCCACATAACGGTGCAGATTCCCATATTCCATCTAATATGATGTTCCCTTCAAGTGATATATTTTAATGATCAATTTTTTGAGGAACTCGTTATTAATGTTGAAGAAAGTTAGAATGATAATTTTAGCTTAATATTTTAATTCATCAATACAAGCAGGCAGATTTATACTAAACTTTTGTAGAAAAAAATCTGCCTGTTGTTTTAACAGTCTATACGAAATTTATTTATGGTGGCGGTGGAAGTCCTCCGTATTTCGAATAAAGTAGTAACAGCCATGATTTCAATTAGTTTAGCATATTCTAAAAATCATTAACCATTTCAAAAATACTAACAGGAACAAGAATAAATTTCAAAAACTGTGATATCACTTCAGCAATTAATTTTAAATTATCCTAGCAATGTTACTCTTCCCTTTCCATTTATTCCAAAGGATCTATAACTATTACTATTTAAAGACGCACCTCTCTCACGTACAATTTCACGAGCTGGAATAGCTAAAACTTTTAATTTTTCCCCTTTCAATACAAAAAGTACAGGTTTATTCCATTCAAGATGTTTTCTTTGTAGGACATTTTCATGATAAAATTTATGCGACTTACCCTCTTCATCAAAAATATATCCATATCTTTTTTCCCTATTTATATATGTGACAATCCCTAATTTTGGGATTTCATTATCGTTTAATTTTATACGTAAACTCATAATCGATTATCAATTCTTCTACTCCAAAATCGAACTGCTTCTTTATTTTTGGCATATCGCTGCTCTTTTGTTAGGATTTTTTTTCTTTTGTCTTTCTTATTCTTATTTTTTTCATAATTACCACCCCAAATAACTAACTTTTATATTTTTACTAAACTTTTTTATAGATCTTAGATTTTAAGTATATTTTAGCCTTTTTCATTATTATAAACTTCAATGTTTATTAGAAATTAAAATAATTTTACAAATTCACTTGAGATCAGGAAATTATTATTACAAATTATTTTGATTAGAACAATAATAAGTCCAATGATACTTCTCAAATCGAGTAGGAGGGGGTGACTAACCCCCGACCTCTCACACCACCGTACGTACCGTTCGGTATACGGCGGTTCAATTAAGTATGACGTAGTGCTTGATATCTTTCGAATAGACTTCTTAACCCTCGACGCTTCCAATAGGAGTTGTCGAGGGTTTTGTGTAGAATGGGACTGCAGGCAATCCGCCAATATTTCTTGCGTGTATTGCCCCATTCGAATGCTTTATGGCTTGGAACCCCTAATCCTCTGAGTTTCCGAATTCTTGTTTTCGGGGTTTTCCATTCTTTCCATAAACACATCCGAAGCCTTCGTCTAATCCATTCATCAAATTCTTTGAACTTACTTGGTGTTTCTGCCAAGGCAAAATATCCGCACCATCCCATTAAATACTTGTTCAGTTCCTCAATCCTTTTCTCCATTGGATACGGTTTCGACCTTTCCCACATTTTATATTTATTATGCTCATCTTATGGGCGCTTTAATGTGTAAACTTTACAGGTATAATAGCAGCCATTACTCCGCACAAATAAACATAAGCCTCTCGTAAAGTGAGAGGCTTTTAATGATTAATGAGACATAATCACTAACAGGATAATGAATAAAATCGCAAAGAGATAAAGTAATGGATGAACCTCTTTACCCTTACCTTTCAGTAACTTAAATAATGGGTAAGAAATAAACCCGAATGCAATACCATCTGAAATACTGGACGTTAATGGCATGATTAAAATTACTAAAAATGCTGGAAATGCTTCTTCTACTTTATCCCATTCGATATGGCGGACAACACCAATCATTAAACTACCCACGATAATTAAGGCAGGAGAAGTAATAGCAGGTACACTTGCTAATGTAGCTGCTAATGGCGAGAAGAATAAGGTAATGACAAATAGCCCTGCAACTACTAACGACGTTAATCCAGTACGTCCACCTACTGCTACACCAGAAGAAGATTCGATATAGGCTGTTGATGGACTTGTACCAAACATTGAACCGATGATCGTTGCCATCGAATCACCAAGGAAAGCTTGACGTGCTCGTGGCAACTTATCATCTTTTAAAATACCCGCTTGTTTCGCAACGCCAATCATCGTACCTGTCGTGTCAAACAATGTAACTAAAATAAATGAAAATACTGTCCCATATAAACCATATTTAATGACATCGCCAAAGGCTTCAATTGGATTCCATACTAAAATCCCTTCTGGTAATGATGGCATTGAAATAACACCATTGAATGTTAAATTGCCAGTTAATGCTGCAAGGATTGCTGTCACAATCATACCCCAGAAAATTGCACCGAATACACGGTACATCATGAAGATAGCCGTAACAAGAACCCCTACAATTGTTAACCAAACCATAGGGCTTGATAAATCTCCTAATCGGACTAATGTCGCTTCGTCATCTGTCACGATGCCTGCTGATCGCATACCAATGAAAGCGATGAATAAACCGATACCAGCAGTAATAGCTAATTTTAAATTATTCGGTATGGCTTTAACGAGCATTTGTCGTAAAGGCGTTAAGCTAATAATAAAGAAAATAATACCCGCTACAAATACAGCAGAAAATGCTGTCATATAGTCAATTTCGCCTTTAGAAGCTTGGACAACCGAGAACGTAAAGAATGCATTTAACCCCATACCTGGAGCCATTGCAATTGGATAATTGGCAAATAACGCCAACCATAATGTACCAAATACCGCTGCAATAATTGTCGCTGTGAATACTTGTTCACTAGGCACACCAGAAATCGCTAGAATCGAAGGGTTAACGATGACAATATATACCATTGTTAAGTAAGTGGTTAAACCTGCAAAAATTTCAGTTTTTACAGTTGTCTTATTTTCTTGTAGTCGAAACAAAATGTTCAGCCCCCTAAATACGAACATTTAAAACAACAGAATTAATAATATTCGGTCTTTAACTTAAATGCAAGTGTTTTTTACGGGAATTTTCTCTGTGTATCAAAATTTTAAAAATAGAGAAAATTAAGAATAAAGAATTCTTTCCTCTTACAAAAAGACTTAGTGGCAACAACTATTTTCTCCTTATAATGATGAAATATTAGTCGGTTTGAAGCTTCTGGTGTTAAATGAGGGATTTCACTAGTATGGAACATTTTTTCGAGTTAGAGGTTAATATGTTCTTTTTTTTACAAGGGTCTTAGAAAAAACTTTAACTAAAATTAGATTATCTCTCAAAAAATCTTCTATTAATAAGTTCTTAAACATACAAAAAGACCGTCAAAGTGACGATCTTATAGTATTATTTAGAACGGACGCTAGATAACACCAACCATCACGAAGCGTATGGATATATGTAATATCAGCTACCCATTTTTCGTTGATTGTTGTTGTAGTGAAATCTTGATTTAATACATTTACCGAAAAAATTGAATTAAAAGAAGGAATAAAAAATTGGTGCTGGTTTATCGCCAACACCCATTTTCTTCTTTCTATTTATTTATTACTAAAATCTATCTCATAATACCTTTGGGAAGTCTAATATTTTTTTGATTGATTCAATAAGATTTTTCCTTTATTCATGTAACTTGCTTTTATAGTATATCCATCCATACTTTAATAGCTGTACCGATAATGAGAATCGCTAAAATCCACTTCAAAATAGAAGGGTTCATTTTTTTACCAACCTTCACTCCTAAAGGTGAAGCAATGATACTTGCGACAATCATAATAATGGCTGGCAAGTAATCTACTTGCCCTGTTGATAGTTTCCCTACTGCACTTCCTATCGATGAAATAAACGTAACAGCTAAACTTGTTGCAATGGTCATGCGAGTTGGTATTTTTAATACGACAAGCATTATCGGTACAAGGAGGAAACCACCGGCTGCGCCAACAATCCCTGAACCAATTCCCACTATGAGAGATAAAATCGTTGCAAGTAGTTTATTGAAAGTGACTTGTTCTAACGGGATATCATCAATTTGCTTCTTTGGAATAAACATCATAATTCCGGCGATTAATGCCAAGATTCCGTATACAATGTTAACACCTTGTTCCGAAAAATAGGATGAACCAAAACTTCCGATGATACTTCCTATTAAAATTCCACTTCCCATATAGAAAATAAGGGATTTATTTAAAAAGTTACCTTTTCGATATGCCCAAACACCAGCAAGAGAAGCAAAGAATACTTGTACAGCACTTATCCCAGATACCTCATGAGCTGTAAATGCGGTAAAGCCTAATAAAGAAGGGATATACAAAAGCATTGGATATTTAATAATCGATCCACCAATTCCAACCATTCCTGAGATAAATGACCCAACAAATCCTATTGCAAATATGGTTAGAATCCAAGCGATGTCCATGTTGATACCTTCTTTCCAGAAGAGGTGACACCCTCTCCCGAATGTCACCTCTCCTCTTTATCGATTCGTTATCCCTTTTTAATAATGAATTTGATTACATCCGCTTCAATCGATTGATCTAATATTTCATGTCCACTTGATTTAGCCCAAGCAGAAAAGTCAGATAGTGCGCCTTTGTCAGTCACATGCACTTCTAACACTTGACCTGTCGCTAACGTATCCATTGCTTTTTTTGCCCGTACAATCGGGAGTGGACAAGATAATCCTTTTGCATCTAACACTTGATTGACTTCCATTTCAAACGCTCCTTTTTAATTCTCATTAAAAAGGGGGAGTTTATCATTCTCCCCACCTGTTTCATAATTAACGTACCGCACAACGGTTTGGACCGATTTCCATTTCTATTTGTTCTTCTTCATCTGGTGTCAATTTCCCCATATTTACTTGACGAATTTCTTGGTATGCATTTGGTTGTGGTGGCAAGTTTTCTGTTACTGTCTTACGGAATTCTTCTTCACTTCCAATATTTAAACCATGGTTTTCCGCAAATAGATCCCCTAAACGTTTTGCAACTGTTCCATCTTCATTCAACTCATCAATAATCATGAAGTGTGCAGGCAATACAATTAAATCTTCCGCTAACTCACGATAACGGCGATAAAGCGTTTCGCGAAGATCTCCTACCCAATCCTCAGCACGTCCTGCTAAGTCAGGTCGACCGATGGAATCAATGAATAAAATATCTCCTGTTAATAAATACTTGTTATCTACGATGAAGGAAGTTGAACCAATTGTATGACCTGGTGAATACAGAGCGCCTACTTCAATTTTGGAATTCCCAACCTTCACTGTTAAACCATCTTCCAATGGATTATATTCATAAACCACCTCATCTGCATCTTTTGGTGGTAAATAATATTTCGCCCCTGTTTCCTTTGCAATATGGCGTCCTCCGGAGATGTGGTCCGCATGTAAGTGTGTATCAAATACGTGGGTAATTTCCACATTTTTCTCTTTCGCAAAGTTGATGAACACATCTTTAAAACGAACTGCGTCAATAATGGCAGCTTCACCATCAGAAATGACCATATAAGATAAGCAGCCTTTCCCTAGACGAACAAATTGATACAGTTCACCTCCATTAGTCAAATCACCTACTTTAATTGGCTCGAGGTAAGAGCTCCAAGCTTTCATCCCCCCCTCAAGGTAGTACACATCGTATCCTGCATCTGAAAGCATTTCCGCAACCATGACAGAAGAGCCCTCTTTCGCACAAACAACTAAAATATCTTGATCGGACGGTAATTTTGGAAGAATTTCTTCCACACCATCTAATAATTCAAAGTAAGGTACATTTAAATATTCAAATCGGTGTCCTTCGATTTTCCAATCTTCAAAATCTTCTCTGTTTCGTACATCTAAAATAAATAATGGTTGATTTTCGATTACTTTACGAGCTACTTGTGCTGATGTCATTTTTTGAACTGCCATTCCACTTACCCCCTGCAGGTATATTTTTGTGATATGAAGTGGAAGAGTAATCCCTTCCACTAAAGAATGGAATAAAACAAATGATTAAAACGTTAATGTTGGTGCAGCATCTTTTGCAAACTCAAGGAATGTAACTGCGCCACCTACATCAATTCCATCAATAAAGTCTTCTTTCGTTAAATTCATAACATCCATTGTCATTTGACAAGCGATTAATTTTACTCCCATCTCTTTTGCCATTTCTACTAATTCCGGAATACTCGGAACATTTGCTTTCGCAAATCCTTCTGCATAATGTTCTTTTCCTTCTGGAAGTGGCAATTGTTTCATCGCTTCTTTATGAATCAAGTTCAGACCCTCAAATGTAAAGAAGATTGCTACTTCTTTCTCTGTAGCAGCTGCTGCCGTTGCGATATTAAATACCTTATATGCATCAAATAATCCACCATTACTTGCAATAATTGCAACTTTATTAGACATTTTTCAAACCCCTCCGAATTTATAATTTTTTATTAAATCGCCTTTCCAAGCACTCATTCCTGGTAAGACGTTATAAACTTTTGTAAAACCTTTTTCTACTAATTTTTGAGCAGCTAAATCACTGCGTGTACCTGTTCGACAAATGACATAGATTTCCTTGTCTTTGTCTAATTCATCTAAACGGTCTTCTAATTCCCCCATTGGAATGGATATGGAGCCTTCAATATGACCAAAAGCGTATTCCACTTCTTCTCGAACATCTAGAAGAATTCCGCCATTTTTCACTCGACTCAGAACTTCATCATTCGAGATTGTATGTTCAAATTTCTTTTCAACAACTTGCTCATTACATTTACGAATGTAATGAAACAGCACGCCATTTTCTTCAAACATACCGATATATTGATGTCCAACGCTGTCACACCATGCTTTTAAGTCGGCAATTGAACCTTTATCGGTCGCTTTCACTTCTAATACTTGGCCTTCCTCGATACCTTCCATTGCCTTTTTCGTCTTCACAATCGGCATTGGACATGAAAGCCCCGTACAATCTAACTGTACATGTGCTTTTATCGACATCTTAAAACCTCCATATACCTATTAGGGTATTTTATTTTAGAAAAATTTTTTGTTGAATATAAAATCAAAAATTTGCCGTCATGGAATCTTTTTCTTCATGTATGAATAAATATTTTATTACAGAAATTGGTTTTTTCTTCTAATATTGAATAGAATTCCAACACAAATTAGAGCAAAACTTGAATTGACAGCAATACATTATCTTAAGATAGATGATTTGAAACCTCCTTTTCCCTTTCTTTGTTACTCTAACGATATCATATACCCATTAGGGTATAATGTCAACACTTAAATATTATTTTTACTGTTTTTAAAAGATTAACTAAAATTTCCAAAACTTTTGTACAATTCCGTAAAGGAAATGTAGCCCTTAAAAGAAGGGAATTCTCTATTCAAGTCGTAAAATTGTTGATGGTAATTAATTTTTGTAATGTTTGGCAATTAAGGTTATGCATAAATTTTTGCATATTTGACGCTTTACATGGTGGCGAGCATGATAGGCTACTTTACCTTGCAAAGTCCAAATATAATTATGGCTTGCCCCCTTTGCAAGAAATCATGCCCGCAAAGGCTCCATGTCAAGCGATTATAGATGTGAATAATTATTCAAGGTATCGAATAAATCTAATTGCCATTTCATGCATTTTTAATTGCCCAAAACAGTAAAATTGGAAAAATATCAAACTTTATTGAAAAATCATATATTTTTTAATTTCCTTTATTTATCATTCCACTTAAGGGTGATACGATTGAAATGGCTAAAAATATTACTTGCTTTAATTGTAATTGGAATTTCATCATACGGCTTAGTCACGAATGATTATTCATATAACTTCTTGTCTATTTTCTTCCTCGGGGTATTTTTCTTAATATTGGGGTTTGAAAACTTGAAGAATAAAAAAAGTCAAGGGATTAGCATTTTTTCTATCATTGTGTCGATATTTTTGTTTTTCGTAACATGTATTTTCCGTAGATTATCTGTCTTCTATATTTTGGTGCAAATTCAATGTGATACTTACAATTCCATTTAGTATGTGCTAAACTATTTATGTCAGAAGACATAATAGGTCTCTCCTTGATACTAAAATTTGGTTGGCGAACCAGAATTTATTTTAGGATCAAGTGGGATCTTTTTTAATATTCGCTATAAGCTATACGGTATCCTCTGCCTAGCAGGGGGTTTTCTTTTTTACAATCGAGTAGGAGGGAGCGATTAACTCCCGTCCTCTCACACCACCGTACGTACGGTTCCGTATACGGCGGTTCAATTAAGATAATTGACGCAAGTCTTTATATAACTTCCGTGAATAGCTGTTCTCTTTATGCCAGTGGTCACTCCACCCTCCAAGAGGTCTCCCACGGGATTCACCGCTTCCTTCCTCAAGTGAGGTACTACGTTTTCTGTGTTCATCATGACTCACTGAATGCCAAGGGCTATTCTCTCTTAATTGTTCGGTCCTTCTTAGTAGTTCTAAACCAACTAATACTATGACCTCTGCTGACTTCTGACGGTTCAGCTACTTATCACTAAGTAGGTTATGAAGCGTACTTCACATATCCGCCAGACCTCCCCGGGTAAGTACATGCACTTTCACACCATCTATCCGCCTCATTTACTCGATATGACCTTCGACAGAAAGAGCTTTGTTTTGTTTTGCAAACTCACTCAATCATACCTAGCCTTATATGAGGTTCGTGTTCCTCGGACCGGTGTTTTGCCTCCAGCTTCCTTCAGATTCCGCGTCACCACGGACACCCTTGCGTTGAGCTAACCTCTACTTCTGTCTTCGGGGTTCGGGACTTACACCCTATAGTTCATGTACATGCCGGGCGCACACAAAAAAAGGAACTTCATTATTCTTGATGTTCCTTTTCCTTTACTAGCATCTCAAAAACCTGGAATATTGTGATTTTGAATGATTTAAGTATTTTAAGTATGAATTCTAATTTTAAATCTTTAGGGCATCCTGACAATCTGCCACTTGAGTCGATAACACTTTAATAAAAATAAAATATCATGTGAAAAGTATTGCACTCTTTTAATAAATGTTTAATTTGATGTCGACATTCTAGTTTCCATCTATTAAAGAATCGTTTTCCTTATTGATGGGACTAATTTTAAATATAAGTCATGCACATCACGTATTGCATAAGACTTCTTTAAGAATGCCTCTAAATAATCATCTAATACTGTAATCATTTGGTTTTGTTAAAAAATTCAGACATATTGTGTAATTACTTGATTTTGAACCACCATAATAATTTAATCGATAAAAATTTTGACCTAAACAGTTTTCCCACAAATTTACATGGAACAAAATAGCGATTCATTACCATAATGTTCCATGCATTTCGTTTACCGTATTAACATCCTAAGAGTTATGAAATTATAACTTTTTTCTCCATTAAAATTACTTAAGATTGTTTTTCTTCTTTTGATTAATAGTAAGAACAAAACCATTGCTCTCTTTTAAATCTTTTATTGTATATAACCATCCCCCCGTATTATTTTTTGGAGGTTTTGGTGCAGTTGGAAGATCATAAAGTAAACTTAAAATATAGAATTTATATTTTGGAGCCTTATTAAATTCAAAATCCTTATATCTATCAATAATATAATTAGCAATTCTCTTTTTCATACTGTCGGATATTTCTAGTTTATTTATTTCATTTTTCCATTCTTTCATCTCTATAGAAAAACTCTTTTCGATTTTATAAATCCTTTCCATTATCCCGCCATTTGACTTACGAAATGTTATATATTTTGTAATTGCATAATTATATCCTCTTGATATTGGGTGAGCGTGAACAAAATATTTTTCAATCAAATGCATAGTATCTCCTGCTGAAACTGATAACACAATATCGTTCTCATCAACAGATTTTTCTTTTTTTAATTCCGCTCCCCATGAAACATTAATTTTTTCCTTTTCTTCCTCGATTTCTTTATATTCTTCTATAAACTCTTGCTCACTTTGTATCCGCTCAATAGTTATGTCCCAACCATTTAAATGTTTAATTAACTCATTCGCGTATATGTTAAAATTATCTACATCAGTTTCTTCACTAAAATATAATAAGAGCTCATGATTAGTGGTCAAACCTTTAGTAGTAAAATTAGCAGATCCAACAAAACATTTCTCTCCATCTATGAGATAGACCTTAGAATGTAAATCTTTTAAAGCCAATATTTGAACATTATTTTCGATTAATAATTTTAACGCTTCTAGACTACTGGATTTTTCAATAAAGGCTTTACGCTCAAATCTAGTAATGATTTTGCAATGTAGATTTTTATTTTTGACAATTTCCAATAATTTCTTTGCCATATTTAAGCCAATATATGGACTAATAATAATAATTTTACTTTTACTCATTTGTAAGTGTTTAAATAATTCTTGCTCTAGATTATTTTTAAATAGTTTCATTTAATTTCACCATTTAAATGTATTTTTCAAGGTTTTAAAACAGAATTATAAACCATCTATCTATAAATTAGTCCGACAAAATGATATCATCGTAGAAGAAAGGTCCGATACATTGTTACGAATTTACAAATATATCTTTTTTCTAAACTTATTTTATCAGAATACTTGTTGTGAGGTTATTAACTCCTCTTCTCTGAAAGCTTTTAATATTTCATACATATTTTTTCTCCTCATGATATTATCGGTATGAATGATATTATGTGTCCTTAATCCGTTTTCACTTAATCATACCTTGTCAGTAATAAGTTACCTTCCTACTTTTCTCCTTAATCGTGGTCAATAGTTTCTAAAATAATATCTTGCATATTCAATATTTTATAATAAAGTAAAACATGTTGGACAATCTCTCAGATCATTTAAATATACATTCATCTTCATATTTTCAAAAAAATCATTACTTTAATAAAAATTTTTTATTCACCGACGGAAAAATGTCTTTCAAAAATATCGTATTCGTCATTTTTTACATTAATATGGTTCACAATTTTAAAACTCTTATTTAATATCCCTTCTTCAATATCCAAATTAATTACAACTTTATTATTACCTTCTATCAAATAACTTTCATAGTTAAGTTTATAGGTATATTTTATATCCGTATCTTTTATTACATACACTTCTTTGGATTTTTTTGTTAAATTATCGATAACTTTAAGAAATTTATTGTTCGAACTAACTTCACTTTGTTTAACTTCTATAAAAGTATTAATAAAGTCTTTATCTTCAAGAATTATACTTTTTGACAATATATATTCACCATTTTCATCTTCGCTTAGAAAAATTATATTAGCAGAAGAAGGTAAATAATATTTACTATTAATCACTAGTAACTCTTCTTCCCCTTGTGTTTCAAATGCCACCTCTAAATTTACTGGTTGAATATAAAAATGTACTCCTATAAAGAATGAAAAAAACGAGATTCCTATCAACAAACCTAATGTACTATTAAATAATTTTTTAATCCTAAAAATTTCTGAAAATTTCTCTCTTTTCAATGAAATTAACAAAATAATTATTAATAGTAAAATAATCAATATTGCTATAACAATTATGTTTTTTAAATATATGTTTAATATACCGATAGTAATAAATCCAATCACAATTGAATAAATAGCTACTTCTTTACATGCAAGAAATATATAGTAATAATATTTATTTGCTTGTTCAACAGTTTTAATTTGATGATTTATATTGCTATTTTTTCCAAAATAAAAACTAAAACTATATAGTTCATAATATAAATATTGCAGTATTTTTATAAAAATTATAAAAAAGTATGAAATAATTAATACTATTATTATATGCTCTGCACTAAATGGAAAATCAAGATATATTTTCTCCGAAAATATTGAAATATAAATTTTCAAAAGAGTTTTTGCTATATAACCTAGCGCACCAAATAAAGTAATTAATAAAACGATTCTAGTTGACCTTTCACCAAAAGATAAATTTGTTTTATTTTCTATCTTTGCTTTATTCTTCAAATATCGTCTATTCATTCTTATCCTCCTTCCATTTGAATCGTATTGTCAAAAATTTATAGATAAAATCTAGATGATTTATTGATATATAAGGTTTTATAAACAAAAAACTTGCCACCCCCTTAAAATTAGGGTATTTATGAGGTAACCACACACTCAAAAATCCCTAATGAAGGAAGTGACAAGTTGTTACCTCAATTATTAACCTATTTGCTTGAATATATCAAGTACCAAGATCAAATGATTCGAACATTACTTACCCTTCTGATTGGAAAAAACATGTTTGATAAGCCAACTGAAAAGCCTGTCAATAAGCCTTATCAAAAACTCCAGGTGGATGAGCTGCCAATCATTGAAACTCTACAAAAGCTCGATTATCAAATTCTTCTCAAAGAATATTTGGAGAAGAACGGGAAACCTCTCAAACCTGTTCAGAGGCGTTCCAATTCAAAAGGTAAAGTACCTTCATCCATGAAATGTCCAAGGTGTGGTGCTCCGTCAGATTATCTTTATGCCAATAACGGAGGTAAAGGACAGTATCAATGCAAGGTGTGTGCGTGTCTGTTTAATAAAAAGAATCAATATGCCAAGGAGGCTATACTAAAATGTCCACACTGTTCGAAAACACTCGAGAAGATCAAGGAAAGAAAAGATTTTCTCGTATTTAAGTGCAAAAACAATGACTGTCCGTATTACAAAAAGAAACTGCAAGGAATGTCTAAAAAAGAGAAAAAGCAGTTCGAAAAGGATCCTCCGTCTTTTAAAGTTCGATACATATTCCGTCAGTTTCAAATTGATTATCAGCCGTTAGCCAAACATTCACCTAAGAAGCCAAAAGTGGATTTGTCCAGGCTTCATGTGTCACCGCACACATTGGGGCTCATTTTAACCTACCATGTAAACTATGGCTTATCGGCTCGGAAAACAGCTGCACTGATGAAGGATGTTCATGGCGTACCCATCTCTCACCAGAGTATATTGAATTACGAAAACAGCGTAGCACTTCTTCTCAAACCTTATGTGGATCATTATCCTTACGAGCTTTCTGATCAATTCTGCGGAGACGAAACATACATTAAGGTGAATGGTCGTTGGCATTATCTTTTTTTCTTTTTTGATGCGGTAAAGAAAATTATTCTGTCCTACCCTGTTTCTCCAAATCGTGATACGGTATCAGCCATTCGTGCGATTGATGAGGCCTTATGGAAGATGAAAGAGATCCCGGAAGACCTCACCTTTGTCGTAGATGGCAATCCGATTTACCTTTTAGCACAACACTTTTTTGCCCAGCACGGTATTACGTTTGATGTGAAGCAGGTCATTGGACTAACCAACGAAGACCAGGTTTCAACGGAATACAGACCGCTAAAACAAATTATTGAAAGACTGAATCGAACATTTAAGGGCAATTACAGATCGACACACGGATTTGGATCCGATCACGGATCCGTTTCTTATGTGACTTTGTTTGTGGCTTATTTTAATTTCTTGCGGCCACATTCAGCCCTGGAAGGCAAAGTGCCTGTAGTTATTCCAGAGCTAAAAGGACTGCCGAATATGCCTGCACGTTGGACAAAACTGATTGGTTTAGCTCAACAATGGCTAGTAGAGCAAACTGCCTAACTTTTTGTTTAGCAGAGCCCTTACCAGCATCGGCGAAGCGAACTCTTGACAAACCGAACCAGTCAATGGTTTAAAATGGGAATTGGCAAGGGCTTCTTTGGTGTGCCTTCTTTTTGTTCCCTTCGCCCTTGTTGGTTCGAAATCAAACCATTGACGTGTTTGTCAAGAGCGATTGCGGCGGCATTTTCTCTATTTTCGTTAGAACACATCCTTCCAATACTGAGTTTTCATAGAACTTTTGACACTACCTAATAAACGGTCAAGTATAGCTGTTG
Organism: Ureibacillus sp. FSL W8-0352; assembly: GCF_038004345.1. Taxonomy (NCBI): domain Bacteria; kingdom Bacillati; phylum Bacillota; class Bacilli; order Caryophanales; family Caryophanaceae; genus Ureibacillus; species Ureibacillus sp. FSL W8-0352. The sequence continues at coordinate 1,530,295 of NZ_JBBOQT010000001.1, forward strand.
TTAAAGTAGGATCACCAAGAAATTTTCCCCATTCATTTGGCCCTTTATTAGAGGTTAGAATGAATGCTGCTTTATCATATAAATCATAGATAAACTGGAAAAATAGATTGGCTTCCTGAGTCTCGTAAGTCATGTACATGACATCATCAATAATAATTAAATCCGAAGCTATAATACGTTTGTAGCGTATTTTAGATTTATTGATATATTCTTTTGTTTTTAAAATATACATAAGCTGATTCATGGAGACAAAGGATACTTTGTATCCTCTCTCCACAGCGTGTATTCCTAATGCAACGGATAAATGTGTTTTTCCTGCTCCTGTTGGTCCCATCAAAATTAAAGTAAAAAATTCTTCAATCCAATTCAGTTCTTTTAATACATTTAGTTGTTTTTCACCAAGAGCTGTTTGTTCCTTCAAATCATAGGTATCAAACGTCAATATTTCTGGGAACTCTGCCCATTTCATTAATCTCTCATTATTTTTCTGCTCTCTACATCGCATCTCATAGCTTAAGATTTCATAAACCAGTTCATGATATGTCCAATTCTTTGCTTCAGCTTCACGGAGTAAATTCGGTAATTCTTTAGCCGTCTCAGCGAGGCGCAAGGTACGACATTTATCTTGTAAAATTTCATAGGGATGATGATTCATTCATTTTCACCTCCAGATAAGACTTTTAAATAAATGTCTTCGGATCGTTCTGGTGCTGATAAATCTTTATACTTCTCATTCAATTCAACGATTTTAGGTGAACTTTTTTGATATTGTACAGATAATGCATGTGCAATATCCCGAAAATCATTTGCACTGGTCATTCCAAGTTTCTTCATTTCAGATAAAGCTTCCTCACAATGATTTGGGTAAATTCTGATGGCTTGTTGTAGTACTTTGAGTTGATCCACTAAATGACGTGGATATCGTTCTTTCAATTTGTGTATTAACCATTGAATATTCTCTTTATCTATGAATGTTTCTTGAATTTGATGAATTAAAAGATCTCGTTTACTTGTGCTATGTTCCCGATGGGAGGGATCTGTAATAATCAATCCTTTTCCTTCGGATATTCGGTGCTTTGCTAACTCCATCCCAGTTTCTTTCAGTCGAATAATTAACCAACCATCCTCTTCTTGTAAATAAGCAAGATTTGGGGCATCTGCTCTATATGTTCCTTTAGGAACGCTATATCGATTTCCTTCATAACGAATAACATTGTCCTTATGGATATTTCTTGTTATACTTGGAGTTGAAACATTTGCGAAAATGTAAGTACCAGAGACTTTCTTTAAGTGTTGCTTTTCCAGGGCGTGCACTTCAGAAGGTCTCTTTTTCGTATTATGATGAACTTTATAGTTTCCTGTTCTTTTCAACCAAGCGTGGCACGATTGATTCCAATCTGAAAGATGATCGAATACTCGATTTTTGCTAAAATTATTTTTTACAAATTTCACAACCTGTTCAATTTTACCTTTTGATTCCGGATCACTCTTTCTACATAAATAAACATTAAATTTACGGGTATGATGATATTTAGTAAATTCAGCTGTAAGAATTAAATCACCCGCATTTTCACTAACTGCTAATAACGCATCTTGGTCATAGACCATTTCTTCTGGCATTCCTCCAAAGTATTCAAATGCATTTTCATGCATTCGAATCATATCGGAAGTACGAAAAGGTCGATCGAGCCATTCTACATATTTATATCTTGAATGTGATAAAACAAATGCGATAAAATACAACTTTTTATTCTCACCTTGTCTGTTTTTGACGGTAGTTTGTCCAAAATCCACTTGAGCCTGTTTTCCCATTGGTAATTCTGGAACTACACTATATGTCCTCTGAACCTTTACCTTTGGAATCCGATAGTAATCCCTCATTTCGTTTAAATAATTTCGTACAGTGTTCTCAGCGACTTCCCTGAAACCTAACTTTTCTTCCAACCAATCATAAACTTGTGCAGCAGTTAAATCAGGATGTTCCTTCAACCACCCTAGAATTTGATCATGATAAGGGTCTAGTTTCTTTTCTCTTGTACGTAATGTACTTAAAAATTCTTCAAACTCATCAGTACTCATATTCAAATAATCTATCACTCTATTTCTTGAAATATTTAGTTTTCTTGCAATAGCACTCTTGGAGAATCCCTCTTTGTATAAACGATGAATCTCGATGTAAAGCATAAATCTGTTCACTCCTAATTCCTCACTTTCAATAGACTAGTAACAGTATATTTGAAAGTGATTGATGGTGGGGAAACTGTTTAATCTTATTTGGGGAATTCTGTTGAGTTCTATTTGTGGAAAACTGTTGATTCTAGTTTAGCGTTTACAATTATATCTGAAAGAGAAACATCAGATGAATTGTAAGCCCGAAATAAAAATAGCGCACCTTTCGGTACGCACGACGAATGGCCAGCTAACTGAAAATTTTTTCGGTTAGCTGGCTATTTTGCACATGTGGCTTGGATATTTTCAGACCAAGGCAGATAGTCATGTAAAATTTCAGGTTGCTGATGAATTGGTAAATTAGGAAGATCTGTCATCAGCTTTACTAAATATCGATAGAAGTCAATCCCATTTGCTTTGGCTGTTTCAGCTAAACTTAAACAAATCGCATTTGCTTTTGCACCTGCTTCGCTAAAAGAAAAAAGCCAGTTTTTTCGACCAATCACATTGGGACGAATGGCATTTTCAGCTGGATTGTTATCAATGGCAACGTTTCCGTTATCGAGAAACACCTTTAACTCTTCTTTTCGGCTCAATGTATATTCCGCAGCTTTCGCAATGGCATTTTTACCGAAGAAAGGTGAGCGATCAATCCAATCAAAAAATTCGTCGATGATGGGTTTAGCTTCTTTTTGCCGAATTTGCACACGTTTTTCTGGTGACAGATGTTTTATTTTACGCTCGATATGAAATAACCGATCACAATATTCCACACCTATTCGACCATTCTTACTGTCTACTTTTAACCAATATCGACGTACATGGGCCCAACAGTTGGCGAATTTCACATTAGGCAATTGATTGTAAGCTGAATAACCATCGCAAATGACAGTTCCTTTAAAGTCCTTGATTAAATCTTCTAAGATAGCTCGTCCACGAGATAGAGCACTCTTAAATAAAACAATAATCGGACCTTCACTTTGGACGCTACGACACACCCAATTATAGGCGTTTGATTGAGGAGCCTTTCCATCGGAACGTTTGATGATTTTCGAATAAGTTTCATCAATGTGTAACACTGATTTTTTCATTAGCTGCTGCTTCATCAAGTCATATAAGGGCTGTAGCCAATCTTCAGATACACGAATGACCCAATTCGATAAATTTTTATCATTCGTTAGTAAACCATAACGTTCCCATTCCTTTACCTGACGATAGAGAGGTAAGTACTGAATAAACTTATCATAAATAAGTTTCGCTAGAACAGTAGGCCCGGCAATACTTCTTTGAATGGCACCTTGTGGTGCTTTCCCACGTTTAATTTGAGCTTTTTGTAAGTTGTCTTTTTTACATGTTTTACATTCGTATACATGTTCAAAATGTTGTACCCGTTTCATTGTTGCTGGAATAAATTTCGCCTCTTCACGCACAAGGACTGAACTAAATTCCACCATTTCTCCATGGCAACAGTCACAAATTATGTTTTCTGGATGATGATGAATTTCTTCTATTTCAATATCTCCACGAAAGGAATCATTTCGCTTTTTATTTGTCTTTTTACGAGTAACGGTATAACAAATTGTTTCCGTGCTTTGTTCTTCTGTGTGCTCAGATTCGTTAAAAAAAGGGTCATCTTCATCTTCAAATAAAGAAATTTGCCCATCAGGCGCTCGATACTTAGACTTTTCAGATTTAGAACCATATAAAGCTTTTGTTAATTGGCGAACTTGTTCAGTTAACACCTCAATTTGTTTCAACGATTGCTCCAATTTCTTTGCTAATTCGTTATTCTGCTTATTTGAATGTGCTAATTGTTGTTCCAGTAATTGAATCAATCGTTCTTTTTGTTGCATAGAAGTGTTGCCCAAATCATTCACCACATTTCGTTCAATATATACTATGGATAATTATACCATTGAAAGTGTTTTGATTAAAAGACACCTTTTTTAGATTTTACAATAGCCTTCGGTTGTTGAAGGGATAATCCTTCTAACAACCAACGTAGTTCTTGTTGAGAGAGTTTTCTTACTTCATTTTCATTTTTTGGCCATTGTAATTTTCCATTATCCAAGCGTTTATAAAGCATCGCAAATCCATCACCATCGAAATACAAACATTTATAGCGATCCTTACTCCAACCTGAAAATAGAAAAATTGAATCACCATATGGATCTAATTGAAACGAATCTTGAATGAGCGTAGCCAGACCATCGATACCTTTTCGCATGTCGGTCTTCCCGCAAATAATATAAATATTTTTTACGCTCGTAAAATCATGTTTCATAGATTTTTCAACTCCCTCATAATGGTTTGAATAATGTGCTCATCTACGCCATTAAAGAAGGAAATCTCAGCGAGAGCAGTTTTAATGACGCAACCTGGTTTAGCTGCATCATGTGGAGAATGAAACGAAGTAGCTTCAGTTGGAAGAGGATTAAGTTTAACAGGGACAATTGTTAATTTATTTTTGGACATAGATATGGCACCTCCTTTAATTGATACGTCTATCGTACCGAAGGTGCCAAATATATTATATGCGTTATTTGATTACGGGCTTACGATGAATTACAATAAATACATTTTGCCATTCTTACACCTCTGATATATTTATTTTTCAACTACGTTTTTAAATACGTCCAAATGATTTTAAATGAAATTTAATGACAAAACAAAAAGGCCAAAACCTCGATATATCAAGTGTTTTGACCTTAGATGAAGTTTAATAATTCAATTGTATGGAGACGGCGGGTATCAAAATAAAATTTTAAAGAAGTGTTGATATATCAGTGTTTTCAAGCACTACTCAACATCAAATTTGATGAATGACCCACAGTTTGACCCAAACGGAGAAAAAAATGAAATTTTGCTTACGGAGACAGCTTTATATTATATTTTCAATGAGTGAGCTTCTTGTTTTCTTTAAATCCTAATCTAGCCCTGAAAAAAGGAAATTTCAATAAGGAATATTTTTCACATAAATCTTTTAAGTTTTATTTCTACTTTAATTTAATATCTCGATAAACTATGGAAAATTTCATTATAATGAATGTTTTAATAAACAGTAGAATTTTACAATTATATGTGTAATGTGTATTCTGCTAAAATCCCTAATTCTTTCAACAATGATTCATATCCATCATTAATTACAATGTGTAAACTTTTTTTTGGTCTCGTTATTGAAACATAATGATTTTGCTTTAAAAAATTTCCCCTTAAATCAAAAAAAGAATCTGCATTTATAAAAACATGATCGAATTCCAATCCTTTTGCACCATGAATAGTTAACGCTAATTTTTTAGGTTTTTTAGATAAAAAGTTTACCTTATATTTTTCTTCTAAAGTTTTTCTAAAATTCTCTTTTTCTTCTTCTAATAGAATTCTTCCTGTTAACTGTTCAACAATTTTTAATACTTTATTATTATCAACTTTTATAGCTTTTTTAATTGAATGAGCTTTATTAACTGTTGAATTTGTAATTTCCGTATTTAAATCATCTAAAAAATTATAAATATTATAATTTTTATTATCAAAATGTAATTTTAAAACAGGTTCTAATACATCAAAATTAGGAAAACTAGAGTCTAACGGTGTTCTATCTACAAACAAAAAATTATACTTTTCCCAATCACTCTTTTCATCTTCCCAGATAGATCTTCTCGCAAATAGATAGGCAAAAGTATCATTTTCTGTGGAACTATTTTCATTTAGAAATTTAAAGATATTTTCATTTAAAGATTCTTGTTGAGAATAAAATCTAATTCTATTTTCTTCATATTCTATATCTGGAACATCAAGTTCATCTTTAAAAAATTGATAACTATAATTTACAATTGATAAATGCGAGCGAAAATTATGAACTAATTTATAATTTTTTAATTCACTATCGTCTTCTAAAGATTTCATAATTTCTTCATTTGCTCCTCGAAATCCATAAAGCATTTGTTTTATATCACCTACAATTACTAATCTGATTTTTAAATCATTTTTTAAATACATAAATAATTGATGCATATCATAATCTACATCCTGATATTCATCAATCATAATAACAGGAAATCTGGCTTTTAAATACTTTTGAGCATTAGTCGATTTTTTTAATACTTTTAAACCTAATTGATACGTAAAGTTTCTAGTACTATTCAAATAACTACCAACTACTTTCTGTAATTTAACTTGCAATAATCCTTCATCAAAATTGTTAAATCTAGAATTATAATTTTGAATTAATTCTTCTCCTCGTGGAAATTCCTTTCCAAAAGCATCTCTAATAAAAGGCTTGATTACTTCTGATAATATAAAGGATTCTGTTGTAATGATTTTTATTGAATTTAAATACTTCTCTTTTTTATTAAGCTTTATAAGATATTCTTTTACTTTATCACGAATCTGTCTTGTGGCTAATCTAGTAAATGTTATCATTGCTATTTGTTGATATGGTCTGATAAGATGTTTTTCTATCATTGAAAATGCTTTTTTAACTAAAATAGTGGTTTTTCCAGAACCTGCACTTGCAGATATTAGATAATGTTTATGGTCACTATTTATAATATCATCTCTAATGTTTTGATCGATTATCCTTGTCATTATCATCAACCTCTACTAATTTCTTCAAACATTTAAATCTTTCATCATTAAAAATAATTTCTGCTGTTTTTATGTCTAAATATTTATTAACATATTCATTCATATTAATTTTCTTCGATTCTTGTAAAAAGCTGGTTAAGTTAAAAGGTAATTCGTTTAGATGATTTCTAGGTAATGCTGCTTCTAAATCTTCTTCTAGTGATATTTCAGATAAGAATATCCCCTTTTTTCTCCAACTTTCTATTTTATCACTATATTGTGTATAAATTTCTCTTTTTATTTTATTTTTCAATAAATCAAAATCATCTACATCTGTATATTCATATGGTTTAGCTAAATCTTCATCGCTTATTTCATTATCTTCTAATAAAGCGCTAATTTTTTGACATCTTCTTATCCCAAGTAATGAAACTTTATTTTGACCTTGAACCTTTTTAATATCGTTATCTGTTTTTATTAATATTTTTATACTAAGAGCCTTTAATATATTGACATATTCCTCAAATCCTATCCCTTCGATACTTAGTATTTTTATTTTTTCAATTATTTCCGTACCGACTGTATCTAATTCATATATCAATTTTTCTATAATTGATTCAAATAATATTTTTTCTGACATACCCTCTACTAATAAAACTTTATCATAAAATAATGCATCTGATAGTTTTTCATTGAATATTTTTCTTGTATTTTTAAATTTTTCTGGAATTTTAAAGAAAGTTGATTCGTTAACTACTTTTCCTTTTGGATTCTTGTATATTCTTATTAATTCCACTTCATCCATATAAGTAAACATATGCTCAGAGTGAGTGGTAACAAAGAGAAATGGATACAAATCCCTATTTTCTACGAACAAATGTCTGGAAATTATTTGTTGCATAGAAGGATGTAGACTATTTTCTATTTCCTCCATTAAAAATATTGTAATCCTTTTATCTCTCTTTTCTTTAAGTTTTAATTCTTCTATTAAACTAGTAAGTGCATAAGCCAAAATTTTTTGTCTTCCGTCTCCAGATGTTGGATATAATTCGTTTTCATCTAAAAACTTATCATGAATATATGGTGTTAAATGATTAAAAGCTCCATTTACCACATGTTCTGATTGAAGTTTGATTTCAACATTTTCCTTTCTTATTTCATTATATTTTTCAGTTAACTGACTATTGATAAATTGGACTCTACTATCTTGACTTATAACTTTATTTAACTCTTCAATAGCCTTCTTAATCTCATCTGTCTTATTAGTTTTCGATTCTTTATACAATAATGATTTGTGTTTCTTAAATAATTCTATTGGTGATATATTTGGATCTATATACACAACCTCAAATATATTATCTAATAAAGAAAAAATACCCTTCTGTGGAATTTCTGATAATTCATCAATGACTCCACCCCATTTTAATATTGGAATTCCAATTTGTTTATCTTGATCAAATTCACCTTCTAACTGTATTATTAATGTTCCATTAGAAAAGGCTGTTGCCTCTCTTACTCTTGCCCTAATAAAATCATTATTATCATTATTTTCTTCACTGATATCAAGTTCCACTTGAATTATAATTTTTTTCTCAGTATTTCTTTTATGATAATCAGTTATTTGAAAACCATTTCTCCTCATTGTTGGATCAAATAAAAAACGAAGAGCATATAAAAAATTAGTTTTACCAAAATCATTTCTTCCAAAAACTATATTTTTATTATTTAAATTCAAACAAGCTTTATCAAAATTACGGAAATTTTCTATTTTTATACTTTTAAATTTCATTATTTCTTCCCCCATATTGAATAAAATACAACTAATTTTATTTCCATAACTTTTGCAAACATAACAAATACCTAATTATTACCATTACAAATAGTAAATTTTATCCTTTGAATCCTTAGGATTTTTAAGATTATAAAAAAGAAAAGGTAGTACTTAATTAAAGTACTACCCAAATTTCACATCCCCACAGCTTGGAGTTTTGCTTGTTCGAGGACATCTTCGACTGCTTTTGGTTCTTTGTTTGGAGGGTATCCGTGATTACGGAGAACCTTCTTGATGTATAATCGCATTCTTGCTTGGGCTTGTACTTTTTTATCCCAGTCGTGTGTACGATATTTTCTTACAGTTTCCACTAAATCTTTTGCTATGGCAATTAGTTTTTCATCTTCCATAAGCTGTTTAATTTCTGGATCTGCTCCAAGCACATCAAAAAAGGCCTTCTCCTCGTAAGATAATCCTAGATGTTTCCCTGCCTCGATGGCTTCTTCCAGTTCATTTTTAAATTGAATTAATTCTTTAAATACTTCAATTACATCTGTATCATCTGTACGATTATGATATCGCTCTACAATTAATTCAAATCGTTCTGAAAAGCTTCGACTGATTGCTAAATTCGTTTTCTTTACGCTACTTAGTTTTTGTTTCATGACACGCATTAAAATATTTGTTGCAATATTTTTTTGTGGCATTGCTTGTAGTTTCGCAATGTTTTCTTCATTTAATAAGTCAAAACTTTCGGATGATGTTGCTTCTGTTAACACTAATACTTCATCACCTAAAATGGCTTCTTCTAGCATTTTTGAAATTCGTTCATTAATTTCTTTTAAATCCGGCACACCTTTTTTCGTTGTTTTCATAATAAATGAACGAACTGCAATAAAGTAAGAAATTTCATCTTTTTGTTCTTGTGTTAACAATCCTGTACAAATCTTATAAACATCTTTTAATTTTTTTGACTCGTGCATAAACATATTTTTACGTTCTTCTGTTGCTTGTACAAATTCAGCACCGTCACGAATCGCTTCATAACGTTTTTTATCGTTCTCTCCAAAAAATCCACTATAGTTAAATTTGTGGAACATATTTTTCAATACTTCTAAAAGATTCAAAGCAATAATTCGTGCTTCTTCGTTTTCTTGAACTTTATCTTGGTCACGTTTTGTATAAGTTTTTAATGCTTCCATTAAGTTTCGTTTTAAACCAATGTAGTCAACAATAAGGCCACCCGTTTTTCCTGGATAAACTCGGTTAACACGGGCAATTGCTTGCATTAGATTGTGTGCTTTCATTGGTTTATCGATATACATGGTATCAAGGGCTGGCACGTCAAAACCAGTTAGCCACATATCTACTACAATCACGATTTTAAATGGATGATTTACATCTTTAAATTCTTTCTCTCTATCTTTCCGCGTTTGCTTGTTTCCTACTAATTTCGCTAATTCTTCAGAATCTTGGTTGTTTTCCGTCATGACAATTTTTACTTTTTCTTCCCAATCCGGACGCTGACGCATAATTTCTTTATACATTTTATAAGCTGTATTTCGATTGTAAGCAACAATCATCGCTTTTCCAGCTACAAGATTTTTACGTTCTTCATAATGTTCAATGATATCTGTAACAACTTGGCGAATACGATCATCATCACCAATAATTTGTTCCATGCGACTTAGGCGTTTTTGACTTTCTTCTACTGTGTATGATTCAACACCTTCATTAACTTGTATGTTCCAATATTCACGGTCAATTTCATCCATTTTACTTTCATCTAATTTTACTTTTGCAATTCGAGATTCATAGTAAATTTTCACCGTTGCACCGTCTTGAACTGCTTGTGTCATATCATAAACATCGATAATATCGCCAAAAAGTCCTGTTGTAGATTTATCAGTTGTCTCAATTGGTGTTCCTGTAAAGGCGATGAATGTTGCATTTGGTAAGGCTTCACGTAAATATTTAGCATAGCCGTACTTTTGCTCACCAGTTTCAATTTCATATTTTGCATCTACACCATATTGAGAACGATGAGCTTCATCCACCATCACAATAATATTTTTTCGGTCGGATAAAAGTCCTGTTTCTTCTTCAAATTTTTGAATGGTGGAGAAAATAATTCCTCCTGTTTGACGGTTTTCAAGTAATTCTTTAATATGGCTTCGACTTTCCGCTTGAAGAGGCGTTTGTCGTAAGAATTCATTGGCACCACTAAATGTACCGAATAGCTGTCCATCCAAATCATTACGGTCTGTAATCACAACAATTGTTGGATTTTTTAGAATTGGACTTTTTATTAAATTACCTGCTAAAAAGGTCATAGAATAACTTTTCCCACTCCCTTGAGTATGCCAAATAACACCTGCGCGGCCATCTGTAGCAACTGCACGAATCGTGGAATCAATCGCTTTTTTCATACCGTAATATTGATGATAAGCAGCCATGATTTTTGCTTCATTTGTAAAGAGGGTAAAGTTACGAATGACATCTAACATGCGCTCTTTGTTAAATAACCCATACATCAAGGTATCAAGTTCTCGATTTTCTAAAACTTCATCTTGTATATCAATTTTCTTCCAAGCCGAAAAACGATCAAAAGGCGCTGTAATGGTACCTACTTTTGCATTCACACCATCTGTAATCATTAAAAATGTATTATAGTAAAAAAGTGATGGAATATGGATATTCATGTAATTTTTTAATTGTTTATATGCATCTTCAATATCCACTTCTTCTCGTGAAGTACTTTTCAACTCCATCACAACAAGTGGTAGTCCATTGACATATAAAACAATGTCCGGAATTTTCTTTGTATCCCTTTCAATTACTTCTAATTGATTCACTATTAGAAAATCATTGTTTTCTGGTCTGTCCCAATCAATAAGCTGAATTCGATGATAAATCGTTTCTCCATCAACAAACTCAGGGATTTCCAAATTTTCAGTTAAATATTTATAAAACATTTTATTATTTGTAAATACATCATTTGTATCGAAATGTTGAAGCTTACGAATGACTTGTTGTAAAACATCCGAGGAAACGCTTGGATTCAGCTTTGTTAAAGCCGTTTCCAAACGTTCTAGAAGTAATACTTCTCGCTCGTCTCGATTTAATTGGGAAGCTGGGAGATAGTTATACCCCAGCTCCTCGAAATATTCGATAACCGTATTTTCTAATTGTTCTTCTGTAAACATGACTCCACCGCCTCTTCAGCTTCAGGAATACGAATCTCCCCGGACATGAGTTTGGGAAGGAGGGTATCTCTAAGATTTTCAAGCGTTTGTGTTTCAACTGTAATCTCTTTAATTAAATTGAATAAAGGCTCTACTATATTATAAAATTCATTAATAATTTTCATTTCCGGAACCATTATTGGAATAGACTTTACAATTTTCGAATTAATTGCTGTAGCAATTGATGAAGTATTACCTAATGTATCAAAATTAAATTTCTTTAAATAAAGATATAAATATGGTGTATTTAACATATTATTTTTTATCAGAAAATGTGCTATTGCCTCATTTGATAACATTTCACCGATAGTAATCGCTATTCTTCCAATGGTCAATTTAAAACTAAGCACAACAGTATTATTTGGAATTCTTTTTATATTGAATCGTTCAATTGCCTCGCTTGTTAAATATTCTGAAGTATTTAAAATATACGTTTCTGATTCTCCTAAATCCTTGATAGATATCCATCGAACATCATTTGGATTATTTGAAAACCATTCTTTTTCTTTTCGTGGGGGCGTTTTACCTATGTTAACTTGAGCCAATTTATTAATCGGTTGAACATCCCATCCCTCAGGAATCATCCCCAATTCACTTTCAACAAACTTCCCACCACTTGATTTATACGGTTTACCATTTTCATTTGGAAACTCAAAATCGACAAACCAATGTTTGAAAAGGGATTGGGCGATTTGTTCTAAAGTATTGTTAATTTTTTTGTTCAATTCCACTTTACTATCTAATACTTTTAATATATTTACTATTTTTCTCTGTATATTTAAATTAGGTACTTCGATTTCAATTTCTTCTATTACATCTCTTTTAGCAATATTGACTTGAACACTTCCTGAAGAACGGCTAACTATGGAATTATACCCTTTAGATGATGAAAAAAAGTAATAAAGAAATTCTGGTAAAACTTTTGTTGTATTCGGACGTAATATTAAAAGCGCTTGACTTATAATACCAATTGGATCGTCATTTTTTATTATTGATACTTTTCCTACAGTTCCAGAACAGCTAATAAGTAAATCGTTTGGTTGAACTGTGAATCTTTTTAAGTTTTTATATTTTTCTTCATTAATAAAAAATCTAAAATCTCTATGATTATTTATTACATTTTGCTGTTCATATACAGGTATGCCCTCTGAAAGTAGCTCTCCTCTTTTTAATGCCGAACCAAATGGACCTCTTATATACCCTTTCTCTACTAACAATTCTTTTAACTTATATTTCAAATCCAATCCCCCCAAGCTGTTTACGAATTTCTTCTTCTAATTCACGTGACTTTTTAAATTGCTCGGCAAGGGATGTTGTTAGTCGTTCCATTTTCTCTTCAAATGGTTCACCATCATCCTCTTCTTCTTCAATACCAACATAACGTCCTGGTGTTAAAATATAATCTTGCTTCTGAATTTCTTCAATGGTTGCAGATTTGCAGAAACCTTGCACATCCTCATAGTTCTCATTATTTTGCCAATTGATGTAAGTATCTGCAATTTTGCGAATATCTTCAGCTGTTAACTCTCTTAAACGACGATTTACCATTGTTCCAAATTTTCGTCCGTCAATAAATAGAGTTTGACCTTTATTTTTCTTATTTCGATTTAAAATCCAAATGGATACTGGGATACCTGTTGTATAAAATAATTTATCCGGTAATGCGACAATAGCATCCACAAGGTCAGCATTTACAATATTTTTTCGAATTTCCCCTTCATTTGAAGTAGTCGTTGATAAAGATCCGTTTGCTAGAACTACGGCAGCTTTTCCGTTTTGACCTAATTTATCAAGCATATGTGAAAGCCATGCGTAGTTAGCATTATTGGCAGGTGGAATCCCGAATTTCCAACGAGGATCATCAACAAGGCTTGGTTGTCCCCAGTCACTATCGTTAAAAGGTGGATTTGCTAAAATATAATCTGCTTTTAGATTTGGATGTAAGTCTTCATGGAATGTATCTGCATTTTTGGAACCTAAATTACTTTCAATACCACGAATAGCAAGATTCATTTTTGCCAATTTCCATGTTGTCGGGTTCGATTCTTGCCCGTAAACAGAAACATCTAACTTATTTCCAGAATGTTCTTCAACGAATTTTAATGATTGAACAAACATCCCTCCACTTCCACAACATGGGTCATACACATATCCTTTAAATGGTTGAATCATTTCTACCAATAATGTAACAACACTTTTTGGCGTATAGAATTCGCCGCCACCTTTACCTTCATTCTCCGCAAATTTTCCAAGGAAGTATTCATACACACGACCTAATACATCTTTTTCACGTGCTTCACTTCCACCTACATCCATATTGGTAAATACATCGATAATTTCTCCAAGAATTCGCTTATCTAATTCTGGACGGGAATAATTCTTTGGTAGAACTCCTTTTAATGTAGGATTTTCTTTTTCAATTTTATCTAATGCATTGTCAATAATTTGTCCGATTTCAGGTTGTTTTGCACGTTCTGCAATATAACCCCACCGCGCATCTTCAGGAACCCAGAAAACCCCCTCTGCTGTATAAGCATCCCGATCTTCTGCAAAGTCAGGGTCAAGTTCCATTAATTCATTCCATTTTTCTTGAAATGTATCAGATACATATTTTAAAAAGATAAGCCCTAACACAACATGCTTATATTCAGAGGCATCCATGTTGTTTCGCAACTTATCTGCAGCTTGCCATAGTTTTTCCTCAAAACCAATTGTTGCCATATATCTTTCTCCTTGTATATGAATATTTTTCTAGTTCTATTATAACAATATCTACTAATAATCTAGTAATTAATCAAAAATTTGTAAAATTATCCTAATTGATATTTTTTGACTACATTATATTTTTATACAATGTATCTTCAATCGAGTAGGAGGGAGCGATTAACTCCCGTCCTCTCACACCACCGTACGTACGGTTCCGTATACGGCGGTTCAATTAAGATGATTGACGCAAGTCTTTATATAACTTCCGTGAATAGCTGTTCTCTTTATGCCAGTGGTCACTCCACCCTCCAAGAGGTCCCCCACGGGATTCACCGCTTCCTTCCTCAAGTGAGGTACTACGTTTTCTGTGTTCATCATGACTCACTGAATGCCAAGGGCTATTCTCTCTTAATTGTTCGGTCCTTCTTAATAGTTCTAAACCAACTAATACGATGACCTTGGCTGACTTCTGACGGTTCAGCTACTTATCACTAAGTAGGTTATGAAGAGTACTTCACATATCCGCCAGACCTCCCCGGGTAGGTACATGCACTTTCACACCATCTATCCGCCTCATCTACTCGATATGACCTTCGACAGAAAGAGCTTTGTTTTGTTATGCAAACTCACTAAATCATACCTAGCCTTATATGAGGTTCGTGTTCCTCGGACCGGTGTTTTGCCTCCAGCTTCCTTCAGATTCCGCGTCACCACGGACACCCTTGCTCTTGGCTAACCTCTACTTCTGTCTTCGGGGTTCGGGACTTACACCCTATAGTTCATGTACATGCCGGGCGCAATCGAGTAGGAGGGAGCGATTAACTCCCGTCCTCTCACACCACCGTACGTACGGTTCCGTATACGGCGGTTCAATTAAGATGATTGACGCAAGTCTTTATAACTTCCGTGAATAGCTGTTCCCTTTATGCCAGTGGTCACTCCACCCTCCAAGAGGTCCCCCACGGGATTCACCGCTTCCTTCCTCAAGTGAGGTACTACGTTTTCTGTGTTCATCATGACTCACTGAATGCCAAGGGCTATTCTCTCTTAATTGTTCGGTCCTTCTTAGTTGTTCTAGACCAACTAATACTATGACCTCTGCTGACTTCTGACGGTTCAGCTACTTATCACTAAGTAGGTTATGAAGCGTACTTCACTTATCCGCCAGACCTCCCCGGGTAAGTACATGCACTTTCACACCATCTATCCGCCTCATTTACTCGATATGACCTTCGACAGAAAGAGCTTTGTTTTGTTTGGCAAACTCACTCAATCATACCTAGCCTTATATGAGGTTCGTGTTCCTCGGACCGGTGTTTTGCCTCCAGCTTCCTTCAGATTCCGCGTCACCACGGACACCCTTGCTCTTGGCTAACCTCTACTTCTGTCTTCGGGGTTCGGGACTTACACCCTATAGTTCATGTACATGCCGGGCGCACCAAAAACGCCAAAATCCTTATCATTAAAGGATTTTGGCGCTCATTGAAATAGTACGAAATTCAATTGTATGGAGACGGTGGGAGTCGAACCCACGTCCAGAAACTTCAATACTTAAGCATCTACGCGTGTAGTTTGTCTACTGAGGTTTCGCGTTGCATTCTGCCGACAAACAGGCGTCCTGCACGCTAGCTTGTGAAATCTCTTGCCAGCGCCCCAAGCAAGGCACTAGCCGTAGCCCACTCAGGATGAACCCTAATGCAACCACATGGGCGATGGTTGATTAGAGTGCTTCAGCAATTAAGCAGCTAAAGCGTAAGATTGTTTGTTGCCAGTTATTTTTAACTGCCGTTGATCACGGAGACGAGCCCTCCGACGCGCAGCTCAAGCTTGAACCATTCCTGTCGAATCCGTAACGTCCCCTTCATAGTATACTACAAAAGGACTACGGTTATATTAGAACGTCCAAACTGGCTGTCTACGTTTATTATTATACTTCACTCATAAATAATTTGCAACTATCCGAAATAAAAATTTAGCATTTTTCTTTCATAAATATTATTTTTTTGACTAACACACTATTGATTTTTTAATTTCAATGCGCGTTCCATTTCTCGTTTTGCTTCTTTCTTCCGCTCATCCGCACGTTTATCATATTTTTTCTTACCTTTGCCAAGGCCGATCAACAACTTGGCATAGCCGTCTTTAATATAAATTTTCAAAGGTACAATCGTGTAGCCGTCCCGTTTGACTGCACCGGCAAGTTCTGCGATTTCTTTTTTATGTAATAACAGTTTCCGCACTCGCAGCGGATCATGGTTGAATCGGTTTCCTTGTTCATATGGGCTGATGTGCATATTGTGAATCCATGCTTCCCCGTTCCGTACCAACACGAAGGAATCTTTCAATTGCACACGGCCGGCGCGGATGGATTTAATTTCCGTTCCTTGCAATACCATACCAGCTTCAAATGTCTTTTCAATAAAATAATCGTGGTTTGCTTTTTTATTTTGAGCAATGACTTTTCCTGTACCCTTTGGCATAATTTACACCTCGCTGAACACACAAAATAAAAGGCTGCTAGAAATTCCTTCTTCTATTTTAAAGTAATTTCATAACAGCCTCTAGTATAATTGTTCGACAGATATTTGTCGAATCATCGGGCTACTTTCTTTTCTTCTTTTTCCCTTTTTTTGCAACGCCTTCGTAGAATTTCTCTTTCTTTTTCCCTTTGCGGCCGCGCTCTTCTTCCTCTTTCCGTTTTTTCTTCTTCCGTTCAGCATGAATCACTTTTGGCGCTTCTCTGCGAACTTTATGGAAAGATTTCACCATATCTACAATTTCAAAGTCAATAGAAGACTCATCCAAATTCACGTTGGCAACGCGGACTTTCACTTCATCTCCAATGCGGAAGATGCGTCCTGTATATTCGCCCACCATAATCATTTGGCGTTCATCAAAATGATAATAGTCATCCGTTAAGTTTGTAATATGCACGAGCCCTTCAATCGTATTTGGCAGCTCTACGAAAATACCGAAGCTTGTGACAGAAGAAACAATTCCAACAAATTCTTCGCCAATTTTATCTGACATGTATTGGGCTTTCTTTAATGCTTCTACATCCCGCTCTGCATCCACCGCTCTTCGTTCCCGTTCAGAAGTATGATCCGCGATGTCTTCCATTTCTTGAGCCCACTTAAAAATCGTCTCTTTTGAAACGTCCCCTTCAAATAAATACGTCCGAATTAATCGGTGAACAATTAAGTCTGGATAACGACGAATCGGTGATGTGAAATGCGTATAAAAATCAGTGGATAGACCAAAGTGTCCTAAAGATTCTGGATAATATCGTGCTTGTTGCAATGAACGAAGCAACATTGTCGAAATCACCGGTTCTTCCGGCAATCCATCAATGGATTCAATAATTTCTTGCAACGCTTTCGGATGAACGGAATTACCTGTTCCTTTTACAATTAAGCCGAAGTTTGTGATGAATTCAAAGAAACGTTGTAATTTTTCCGGTTTTGGATCTTCGTGGATACGATATAAGAAAGGAACTTCCATCCAGTGGAAATGCTCTGCTACCGTTTCATTTGCACAAAGCATAAATTCTTCAATAATGCGTTCAGCAACTGTGCGTTCACGTAACACGATATCAATTGGCCAACCCTCTTCGTTCACAACGACTTTTGCTTCATTAAAGTCAAAGTCGATTGCTCCTCGATTCATGCGTTTTTTACGTAAAATCGAAGCTAATTCTGCCATCTCTTTAAACATTGGAACGAGAGGTTTGTACCGCTCGATAAGCTCCTCATCTTCCTCTTCTAATATTTTATAAACATCTCGATAAGTCATTCGCTCTGTTGTACGAATCACGCTTGGGAATATTTCATGTTCAATGACTTGTCCGTTTTGGTCAACAATCATCTCACAGGAAATCGTCAAGCGGTCGACTTGAGGGTTTAATGAGCATATGCCATTTGATAACCTGTGGGGAATCATTGGAATCACTCGGTCCGCCAAGTAAACACTTGTTCCTCTTTCAAATGCTTCTTGGTCAATGAGAGACCCTTCCTTCACATAGTAACTTACGTCCGCTATGTGAACGCCTAATTTGTAAGTACCATCTTCATTTTTCGTGACCGTTACCGCATCGTCTAAGTCTTTTGCATCGGCGCCGTCAATCGTTACGATCGTTTCATTTCGCAAATCTCTGCGGCCTACTAAATCTTCTTCCGTAATCACATCAGGCATTTGTGCTGCTTCTTTTAGCACTTCATCAGGAAATTCAGGCGGTATTTCATATTGATAAATAATAGATAAAATATCAACACCTGGATCATTTTTGTGCCCTAATATTTTAATAATGACCCCTGTAGCCGATTTAATTTCGCTCGGCCAGTTTGTCACTTCCACAACCACTTTATGGCCATCCACCGCACCTAAAGAATCTTCTTTCGCTACGAAAATATCCATGTTTAATCGTTTATCATCCGGCACAACAAATCCGAATCCTCGATTTGCTTGATACGTACCAACGAACGTTGTTTTCGAACGTTCTACCACTTTGATGATGGTACCTTCTCGCTTATCGCCTGAAGATTCTTTCAATACCCGAACTAGCACAATGTCTCCATTTAATGCGCCATTGACTTCATGTGGAGGGATGAAAATATCATCCAATCCTTCTTCTTCAGGCACCACAAATCCATAACCTTTAGAATGGCCGATAAATTTTCCTCTAAGTAAGTTCATTCGCTCCGGCAAGCCGTAACGGTTCGAACGGGAGCGTACAATATATCCCTGGTCTTCCATGCGTACGAGCGCTTTTACTAATTCCTTAAATTCATCCGCACTTTCGATACCGAGCACTTCTTCTAGCTCATCCACTTTAAGCGGCTTATAGTCTTCTTCCTTCATTAAATTAAATATTCTTTGTTCTAGCTCACTGAACACTGCGATTTCCCTCCTTTATTTCGAAATGAGTTAATCTTCCCAATCTAGGCTTTCTAGAAATTCGAAGATTACTTCATGCAGTTGATTTTTTTCTTTATCTAATGTAATGACATGTCCGGACTCTTCAAACCAAATCAGTTTTTTATTTAAGGATTCCACATTTTCATAGATAATATGAGCGGATTTCGGGTCAATAAT
Organism: Ureibacillus sp. FSL W8-0352; assembly: GCF_038004345.1. Lineage (NCBI taxonomy): Bacteria > Bacillati > Bacillota > Bacilli > Caryophanales > Caryophanaceae > Ureibacillus > Ureibacillus sp. FSL W8-0352. The sequence continues at coordinate 1,549,840 of NZ_JBBOQT010000001.1, forward strand.
TTCGTCGTTTCTTGATTGAATGACTAGAATCGGTGCATACACTAAATCCAGTTCATTTCGAACATTTTGCACGAATTGCTGCAGATCAGGTAAGCTTGGCATTCCTTTTTGGCGAATAGCTTCAACTTCTTCACTAATTTGTTGTTCTGTTTTTCCCTCATATTTTTTATACTCTTTTGCATATTTGATAACACCTTTGAACATGATATCCGTCGTTTTCATTGTCATAGGAGAGCACATGGTGATGACTCCTTTGAGAGGGAAGTTCATGGCAAGTTTTAATGCTAAAACGCCGCCAAGAGAGAGTCCGGCAACTGCAATTTCTTCATATCCTTTTTCTTTTAAGGTTTCGTATGCTTTAACAACATCTTCCCACCAATCTTTTGGACCTGTTTCAATCAGTTGTTCTGGCGGTACACCGTGGCCTCGGTAGTGAGGGGCAAAACATGTATAACCTTTTTTCTCAAGAAAACGACCTAGCATTCGTACGTCGGCTGAACTTCCTGTAAATCCATGAAGCAATAATACTGCCCGCTTTCCTGCTTGAAAAAAGAATGGTTGTTGCTCTTTAATTTTCATAAAATCCTCCAATTATATGTGAATCTTGTTGAATTGATGCCAGTATTTTCACGAGTATGCAAATTTTTCTCAAACTCTACTCCATTATAAATGAAAAAGCCTAACCATGCTCGGTTAGACTTTTATTTTATCCATTAAAATTTAATTATTAACAATGTCAAAATGAAAAATAATACTGCAAGAACAATTGTCAATCTATGTAAAACTAAATCCATTCCTCTAGCTTTCGTTTTACCGAATAGTTGTTCAGCTCCACCAGAGATGGCACCTGATAAACCTGCACTTTTACCAGATTGCAATAATACTACGGTGATTAAAGCAAGAGACACAAGAATTAATAATACTAATAATACAGTATGCACTAGTCCCACCTCCTGAACGAACAGTACTTTTACACTAATAGTTAGTATATCAAAAACGATTCTCCGTTACAACAATGTTAAAAAATTGAAAAAATATTTATCAAAACCGTTATGTTTAAAACGCTTTCATAATTCATTTCATTCTAAAAGTTCTATTTTTTCAGAAATTTATTGATTTTTCTATATTATTCTCATAAAATAAATTCCACTCACAAATTTAATAGAAAGAAGAGGATTTCGATGAATATGTTTCAAAAAATCGGGAAATTTGCAGGAGATACCTTTGCACTTTGGGTATTATTAGCTGCTGCTCTCGCAATGTGGGTTCCACAATATTTCACATGGATTGCACCTTGGATTACGACGCTTCTCGGAATTGTCATGTTCGGTATGGGGATGACGTTAAAATTAGATGATTTTAAACTCGTTTTGCAACACCCTAAAGGAGTTATTCTTGGAATCATTTCACAATTTACGATCATGCCGTTGCTTGCTTTTGTATTAGCAAAACTTTTCCAACTTCCACCTGAAATTGCTGTCGGAGTGATTTTAGTTGGATGTTGTCCTGGCGGTACTGCTTCAAACGTTATGACATTTTTAGCGAAAGGGAATACGGCATTATCTGTAACAATTACGTCATTTACAACGTTGCTTGCTCCAATTGTAACACCTGCATTAATTTATTTTTTAGCAAGTGAATGGCTTCCAGTATCCTTTATGGCCATGTTTATGTCTGTCGTAAAAGTGGTTTTAATTCCTATTATTTTAGGGATTCTTGCTCAAATATTCTTTAAACCAGTTGTTGCAAAAAGCATCGATATTCTGCCAACAATTTCGGTTGTTGCAATTGTGTTAATTGTTGCAGCAGTCGTAAGCGGCAGCCGCGATAAAATTATCGAATCTGGATTGTTAATTTTAGCTGTCGTAATTTTACATAACGGATTAGGTTACGCTATCGGATATTTAGCAGCGAAAATTTTCCGCATGGATTATGAAGACAAAAAAGCTGTTGCCATCGAAGTGGGAATGCAAAATTCTGGATTAGGTGCAAGTTTAGCGGCAACACATTTTGATCCAATTTCTGCAGTACCAAGTGCCATCTTCAGCTTCTGGCACAATATTTCCGGACCGATACTTGCAACCTATTGGTCAAAGAAAGCTGGAAAAGTGGAAGAATAAGTAGTTGTATATTGGTATGGAGGCAAGGTGATTCGTCATCTTGCTTTTTTATGGCTAATTTAAGGTAGTCAAATTTTTATTTTCACAGCAATTTTCCGTCCAAAATAAAAGTTTCAGGAGATTTATTCCTTTTTGATAATCCAGGTTTTATTATGTTGGATAAAGGGGGTGACACGTTGCTTTTATTGGATCGAAAAACTCCAAAAAGCATTCTCATTATCGAAGCTCTTTTACGCAGATTAGATGTAAATGATCGAGACTTCTCCTACTTTCAAGATTACTTGACACGTCTAAAGTATGGATACGAGGGTGAGCACAGAGTCGACCGTGAATGGTTTGAAATGCCATATTTGAATGAACATTACTTATTTTTTAATTATGAAATTGAAAATGAATTTGGATTTTCTCATCAAGTGGATACGATTCTATTAACGAAACACTTTTTGTTAATTTTGGAAGTGAAAAATATTTCTGGCCGAGTTGATTATGATGAACAGAAACATCAACTCACTCGCACTCGTCCAACAGGCACAGAAGATATTTTAACGAATCCTTTTGATCAATTGCATCGCCATGAAGAATTATTTCAACGGATTTTATCGAAATTAAAAATTTCCTTGCCAATTGAGAAAGCGGTTGTCATGGCAAATCCTTCCTCCATCATCGGAAATGTTCCGAAATCTCCTCCAATTTTTCATGCGAGCGGGTTACGTTCATTTATCAAAAAATGTCTTGTTCGGCACGAAAGTAAACTTACTACAAGTCAATTGGATAAATTAGCGAAATATCTTCTTTCTAATGTGGTCACACGAGATTTTGATTTAAATATCAGTGTTGAGAGAATCCGAAAAGGAGTGCTTTGCGAAAATTGCAATTATAGTGTGGTCATGACTTACAAAAGAGGAATTTGGTCTTGTCCGCAGTGCGGCGTTCAAAGTAGAAAAGCTTTTCTAAGAGCGTTAGATGATTATCGATTATTGATTAGCGACCGGATTACGAATCAAGAGTTTAGGGAGTTTTTCCATGTGGAATCAATGTATGCATCTTCTAAAATATTGTCTCGACTAAATTTAAAAACGGTGGGTTATAAAAAGGGAAGATATTATATTATTCCAGAAGATATTCTCAATCGTTAGGATATGAAAGTATATTTTGGCTATCTAGAGTCTGGGGGTTCTAGATGGCCTTCTTTAAATAGGCATGCTTACCCTTTGGCAATTATATTCCCGAGATTGACTATTATCGCAGCCACTTTGACTATTATCTCCTCGAAGTTGACTATTATCTGTTCTCTCTTGTAGCTGATTTTTCCCTTTGGCTATTATATCCCCGAGATTGACTATTATCGCAGCCACTTTGACTATTATCTCCTCGAAGTTGACTATTATCTGTTCTCTCTTGTAGCTGATTTTTCCCTTTGGCTATTATATCCCCGAGATTGACTATTATCGCAGCCACTTTGACTATTATTTCCTCGAAGTTGACTATTATCCGTTCTCTCTCGTAGCTGTTTTTTCCCTTTGGCTATTATATTCCCGAGTTTGACTATTATCGCAGCCACTTTGACTATTATGTAAGCCCGAAATAAAAATAGCGCACCTTTCGGTACGCACGACGAATGGCCAGCTAACTGAAAATTTTTTCGGTTAGCTGGCTATTTTGCACATGTGGCTTGGATATTTTCAGACCAAGGCAGATAGTCATGTAAAATTTCAGGTTGCTGATGAATTGGTAAATTAGGAAGATCTGTCATCAGCTTTACTAAATATCGATAGAAGTCAATCCCATTTGCTTTGGCTGTTTCAGCTAAACTTAAACAAATCGCATTTGCTTTTGCACCTGCTTCGCTAAAAGAAAAAAGCCAGTTTTTTCGACCAATCACATTGGGACGAATGGCATTTTCAGCTGGATTGTTATCAATGGCAACGTTTCCGTTATCGAGAAACACCTTTAACTCTTCTTTTCGGCTCAATGTATATTCCGCAGCTTTCGCAATGGCATTTTTACCGAAGAAAGGTGAGCGATCAATCCAATCAAAAAATTCGTCGATGATGGGTTTAGCTTCTTTTTGCCGAATTTGCACACGTTTTTCTGGTGACAGATGTTTTATTTTACGCTCGATATGAAATAACCGATCACAATATTCCACACCTATTCGACCATTCTTACTGTCTACTTTTAACCAATATCGACGTACATGGGCCCAACAGTTGGCGAATTTCACATTAGGCAATTGATTGTAAGCTGAATAACCATCGCAAATGACAGTTCCTTTAAAGTCCTTGATTAAATCTTCTAAGATAGCTCGTCCACGAGATAGAGCACTCTTAAATAAAACAATAATCGGACCTTCACTTTGGACGCTACGACACACCCAATTATAGGCGTTTGATTGAGGAGCCTTTCCATCGGAACGTTTGATGATTTTCGAATAAGTTTCATCAATGTGTAACACTGATTTTTTCATTAGCTGCTGCTTCATCAAGTCATATAAGGGCTGTAGCCAATCTTCAGATACACGAATGACCCAATTCGATAAATTTTTATCATTCGTTAGTAAACCATAACGTTCCCATTCCTTTACCTGACGATAGAGAGGTAAGTACTGAATAAACTTATCATAAATAAGTTTCGCTAGAACAGTAGGCCCGGCAATACTTCTTTGAATGGCACCTTGTGGTGCTTTCCCACGTTTAATTTGAGCTTTTTGTAAGTTGTCTTTTTTACATGTTTTACATTCGTATACATGTTCAAAATGTTGTACCCGTTTCATTGTTGCTGGAATAAATTTCGCCTCTTCACGCACAAGGACTGAACTAAATTCCACCATTTCTCCATGGCAACAGTCACAAATTATGTTTTCTGGATGATGATGAATTTCTTCTATTTCAATATCTCCACGAAAGGAATCATTTCGCTTTTTATTTGTCTTTTTACGAGTAACGGTATAACAAATTGTTTCCGTGCTTTGTTCTTCTGTGTGCTCAGATTCGTTAAAAAAAGGGTCATCTTCATCTTCAAATAAAGAAATTTGCCCATCAGGCGCTCGATACTTAGACTTTTCAGATTTAGAACCATATAAAGCTTTTGTTAATTGGCGAACTTGTTCAGTTAACACCTCAATTTGTTTCAACGATTGCTCCAATTTCTTTGCTAATTCGTTATTCTGCTTATTTGAATGTGCTAATTGTTGTTCCAGTAATTGAATCAATCGTTCTTTTTGTTGCATAGAAGTGTTGCCCAAATCATTCACCACATTTCGTTCAATATATACTATGGATAATTATACCATTGAAAGTGTTTTGATTAAAAGACACCTTTTTTAGATTTTACAATAGCCTTCGGTTGTTGAAGGGATAATCCTTCTAACAACCAACGTAGTTCTTGTTGAGAGAGTTTTCTTACTTCATTTTCATTTTTTGGCCATTGTAATTTTCCATTATCCAAGCGTTTATAAAGCATCGCAAATCCATCACCATCGAAATACAAACATTTATAGCGATCCTTACTCCAACCTGAAAATAGAAAAATTGAATCACCATATGGATCTAATTGAAACGAATCTTGAATGAGCGTAGCCAGACCATCGATACCTTTTCGCATGTCGGTCTTCCCGCAAATAATATAAATATTTTTTACGCTCGTAAAATCATGTTTCATAGATTTTTCAACTCCCTCATAATGGTTTGAATAATGTGCTCATCTACGCCATTAAAGAAGGAAATCTCAGCGAGAGCAGTTTTAATGACGCAACCTGGTTTAGCTGCATCATGTGGAGAATGAAACGAAGTAGCTTCAGTTGGAAGAGGATTAAGTTTAACAGGGACAATTGTTAATTTATTTTTGGACATAGATATGGCACCTCCTTTAATTGATACGTCTATCGTACCGAAGGTGCCAAATATATTATATGCGTTATTTGATTACGGGCTTACACTATTATTTCCTCGAAGTTGACTATTATCTGTTCTCTCTCGTAGCTGTTTTTTCCCTTTGGCTATTATATTCCCGAGATTGACTATTATCGCAGCCACTTTGACTATTATCTCCTCGAAGTTGACTATTATCCGTTCTCTTTCGTAGCTGTTTTTTCCCTTTGGCTATTATATTCCCGAGATTGACTATTATCGCAGCCACTTTGACTATTATCTCCTCGAAGTTTACTATTATCTGTTCTCTCTTGTTGCTGTTTTTCCCTTTAGCAATAAAATTCTCGGGGTTGACTATTTCCCCGAAGTTCTCCCATTCTCTCATTGCCATGAATCAAAACCACCCGTGTGAACGGGTGGTTTGTTCTGCGGCTAGAAGCCTTTATTACTGGCCAACCCCTAAAGGGGCATCGAATGGTTCGCCAACCGCACTACTTTTCCAGCTGACCCTTAAAGGGTCTCTTTTATTTTTTCCTCGATTTTCTTTTTATCTCTTCACCTGTAAATGGATCAATAAATTCTTCCATACTGAGTTGATCCGCAATGATATCATCTTGTATTTGATTTCGAATATATTCTTCTATTACCTTTTTATTTCTGCCTACCGTATCCACATAAAATCCTCTACACCAAAATTTTCTGTTTCCATATCGATATTTTAAATGGGCATGTCGATCGAATATCATTAAACTACTTTTTCCTTTTAAATATCCCACGAATGATGAAACACTTAATTTCGGTGGAATACTAACCAACATATGTATGTGGTCTTTACATGCGGTAGCTTCAATAATTTCTACACCTTTTCTTTCACATAGTTGTCTTAATATTTGTCCTATATCTTTCTTTATCTTTCCATAGATTATCTGTCTTCTATATTTTGGTGCAAATACAATGTGATACTTACAATTCCATTTAGTATGTGCTAAACTATTTATGTCAGAAGACATAATAGGTCCCTCCTTGATACTAAAATTTGGTTGGCGAACCAAAATTTATTTTAGCATCAAGTGGGATCTTTTTTAATACCTCGCTATAAGCTATACGGAACCCCCTGCCTAGCAGGGGGTTTTCTTTTTTACAAAAAACCCGAGCCTCCGCTTTTCGGAAGCTCGGTTCAGTTCAATTCATGTTATTTTTTCAAATTATAGAATGACTTAATGCCAAGATATTGAGCAGTTGAGCCAAGTTGATCTTCAATACGTAATAATTGGTTGTATTTTGCTACGCGGTCTGTGCGAGAAGGAGCGCCTGTTTTGATTTGGCCAGCGTTTGTCGCTACTGCAATGTCTGCAATTGTTGAGTCTTCAGATTCACCGGAGCGGTGGGAGATGATGGCAGTGTAGCCAGCGCGTTTTGCCATTTCAATTGCATCTAAAGTTTCTGTTAATGTACCGATTTGGTTTACTTTAATTAGAATTGCGTTACCCACGCCTTGTTCAATTCCTTGCGCTAACTTCTTCGTATTAGTTACGAATAAATCATCACCTACAAGTTGAACGCGATGGCCAATACGCTCAGTTAATAGTTTGTGGCCTTCCCAGTCGTTTTCATCTAAGCCGTCTTCAATGGAAATGATTGGGTATTTAGAAGTTAATTCTTCGTACCAATCCACCATTTCTTCAGAAGTTTTAACAACGCCTTCACCAGCTAAATGATATTTTCCATCTTCTTTGTTGTATAGCTCAGATGAAGCTACGTCTAATGCAATGCGAACTTCTTCTCCTGGTTTATAGCCAGCGCGTTCGATTGCTTCTAAAATCACTTGGATTGCTTCTTCGTTGCTATTTAAGTTTGGTGCGAAACCACCTTCGTCACCTACAGCTGTGTTGTAACCTTTTTCTTTTAATACAGCTTTTAAATTGTGGAAGATTTCTGCTCCCATGCGTAATGCGTGACGGAAAGATTCTGCTCCAACAGGCATAATCATGAATTCTTGAATATCTACGTTGTTATCTGCATGTGCCCCACCATTTAAAATGTTCATCATAGGCACTGGTAATTGTTTTGCATTCACGCCACCAAGATATTGATATAAAGGAATATCAAGATAATTTGCCGCTGCATGTGCGCAAGCAAGAGAAACACCTAAAATGGCATTGGCGCCAAGTTTTCCTTTATTTTCAGTACCGTCAAGTTCGATTAAAACATTGTCAATTTCTACTTGATCTAATACAGAATAGTTGTTTTCTAAAGCTTCTGCAATGATTGTGTTAACATTTTCTACAGCTTTTAATACGCCTTTTCCTAGATAACGAGATTTATCGCCATCACGTAATTCAACAGCTTCATATTCACCAGTTGATGCACCAGATGGAACGATAGCACGTCCAAATGCACCTGATTCCGTAAATACTTCTACTTCAACTGTTGGGTTACCGCGAGAGTCTAAAACTTCACGAGCATATACTTGTGTAATAAATGGCATATCAATTCTCCTCTATATAAAAAATTTTAATTTAGCTGAGATTGGGTATATTTATAACAATTAAGCGAAAATCATAATCAATATTCTTACTTTTCCACTACCTCAAAAAGTGGTTGTCCTGTCATTTCTTCAGGTTGTGGTATATTTAATAATTTTAACATAGTTGGTGCTAAATCGGCTAAAATTCCATTTTCTCTCATCTCAATACCATGTTTTGTGATAATGACTGGTACTGGATTTGTTGTATGAGCCGTCATTGGTTTGCCGTCTAATGTAACCACTTCATCAGAATTGCCGTGGTCTGCCGTAATGATGGCAGTACCGCCAAGTTCTAAAATTTTATCAACAACTCGGCCTAAGCATTCATCTACTGCTTCGATTGCTTTAATTGTCGGCTCTAACATACCGCTGTGTCCTACCATGTCAGGATTTGCGTAATTTAAAATAATGGCATCGAATTTATCTGCTTCTAATTCATTAAGCAGTGCCTCTGTTACTTCATAAGCACTCATTTCAGGTTTTAAATCATATGTAGCTACTTTTGGGGATGCAATTAAGATTCTTTCCTCACCAGGAAACTTCTCTTCTCTGCCGCCGCTCATGAAATATGTAACATGAGGGTATTTTTCTGTTTCAGCAATACGTAATTGCGTTAAACCGTGTCTTGAGATGACTTCCCCTACAGTATTAATTAAATCTTCATTTTCAAACACTACATCTGCATATACGTCGTCGCTATATTCAGTAAATGTGACGAATTTTAAATTTTCAGGATGCTTATCTGATAGCTTAAATGCGATAAATTTGTCATTCGTAAATACAGTCGATAGCTGAATAGCGCGGTCAGGTCGGAAATTAAAATGAATGACTGCATCGTTTGCGTCAATGGTTGCTACTGGTTTTCCTTCTTCAGTAATGACAAATGGAATGACAAATTCATCAGTTACATCACGATTATAGGAGTTTTCTACACCTAATTTTGCACTAGCAGCAGTATGACCAATACCATCCACTAGAGCTTTGTAAGATAATTCCACTCGTTCCCAGCGTTTATCACGGTCCATTGCGTAATAACGACCATGAATCGTAGCGAATTTTCCGATTCCGATTTCATCCATTTGTCTTTCTGTTTCTTCAATATAACCAATTGCTGTTTTCGGACCTACATCGCGTCCATCTAAGAATCCGTGAACATACACTTCGTCAAGGCCATGACGTTTTGCCAATTTCAATAATGCAAATAAATGCTCATAATGACTATGTACCCCACCATCTGACAATAGCCCCATAACGTGGAGTTTGGAATTATTGTTCTTTACATGTTCGATTGCTCCAAGCAATTTTTCATTCTCGAAAAATTGACCTTCACGAATTGATTTATGAATTCGTGTTAAGCTTTGGTATACGATTCGGCCTGCACCAATATTTAAATGTCCGACTTCTGAATTACCCATTTGGCCTTCTGGAAGTCCAACTGCTTCTCCACATGCTGTTAGAGTTGCATGTGGATACGTTGACCAGTAACGATCAAAATTTGGTTTCTTACTTTGAGCCACTGCATTACCGAATACTTCGTCGCGTAATGCAAAGCCGTCTAAAATAATTAATGCGACTGGCTTTCTAGGCATTTGCCCCCGCCTCCAATAATTTTAAATATGATTCAACTTGTAAGCTGGCACCACCAACGAGTGCGCCATCGATATGTTCTTTTGATAATAATTCATCAATATTTTCAGGCTTGACACTTCCACCGTATTGAATGCGAATGTTTTCAGCCACATCTTTTCCAAACAATTCCTCAATTCCCTGGCGAATATGGCCACATACCGCATTTGCATCATCTGCCGTAGCCGTTTTACCTGTTCCGATTGCCCAAATTGGTTCGTAGGCGATAACTATATGCTGTACTTCTTCTGGGGATAAGTCAGCTAAAGCCTTTTTCACTTGGTTCGTTACTTTCTTTTCTGTTAGGCCAGCTTCACGTTCTTCCAATGTTTCCCCGCAGCATACGATTGGAACAATACCGTGAGCTAAAGCAGCTTTTACTTTTTTATTTACCGCTTCATCTGTTTCATTGAAATATTCACGGCGCTCAGAATGACCTAAAATAACATAGTCAACTTGAATAGCCTCTAACTGTTTTGGACTAATTTCGCCTGTAAAAGCACCTTCTTCCTCATAGTGCATGTTTTGAGCTCCAATAGCCAAGTCTGTTTCCTTAGCAATTTCCACAAGGGTTGGCAAATACAAGGCTGGGGCGCAAACAACTGCATCCACTTTATTCTCAGAAGGAATTCTGTCTTTAATTGCCTCTACAAACTCCACTGCCTCATCAAAGGTTTTATACATTTTCCAGTTAGCAGCAATAATCGGTTTACGCATTAAATTTCTCTCCTTATTTGTCGTTCAACGCGGCAATACCAGGTAAAATTTTACCTTCCATCAATTCTAGAGAAGCTCCTCCACCCGTTGAAATGTGATCCATCTTTTCAGCTAAGTTGAATTTTTCAACTGCAGCGGCAGAATCTCCACCACCAATAATAGTATACCCTTTTGTTTCGGCCATCGCTTCTGCAACTTTTTTCGTTCCGTTAGCGAATTTGTCCATTTCAAATACGCCCATAGGTCCATTCCAAATAATTAGATTGGAATTGTTAATCACTTCTGCATATTTTTCAGCTGTTTTTGGTCCAATATCTAAGCCCATGTAGTCTTCTGGGATTTGATCGATATCTACCACTTTCGCTTCTGCATCTGGAGAAAATTCTTTTGCTACAACTGCATCGATTGGCATGTAGAAGTTAACGCCTTTTTCTTTCGCTTTTTCAATGAAGCCGCGAGCTAATTCTATTTTATCTTCTTCTAATAAAGATTTTCCAATTTCATAACCTTGCGCTTTGATGAATGTAAAGGAAAGTCCGCCGCCGATAATTAAGTTGTCCACTTTATCAAGCAAGTTTTCGATGACACCGATTTTATCCTTTACTTTTGCTCCACCAATGATGGCAGTAAATGGTCTTTCAGGATTGGATAAAGCTTTTCCTAATACTTCTAATTCTTTTTCCATTAACAATCCAGAAACTGCTGGAATGTATTTTGCAATTCCTTCAGTGGAAGCATGAGCACGATGAGCAGCACCAAATGCATCATTTACGTAGATATCCGCTAACTTAGCAAATTGTTTAGCTAGCTCTTCGTCATTTTTTTCTTCACCTTTATGGAAACGGACATTTTCAAGTAACACAATGTCCCCATTTTGCATTTCATTTACCGTTTTCTCTACAAGCTCTCCAATGGATTCATCCAATTTTTTCACTGGTTTATTCATTAGTTGAGAAAGGCGCTCTCCAACAGCTGTTAAACGCATATCTTCTTTTACTTCACCTTTAGGACGACCTAAGTGGGAAGCTAAAATCACCTTTGCACCTTTTTCTGATAATTGTTGAATAGTTGGAATAGCTGCACGAATTCTTGTATCGTCAACTACTGCTCCATTTTCCATTGGCACGTTAAAGTCTACACGTACAAATACTCTTTTTCCTTGTACGTCAATATCATTCATCGTCTTTTTCGAAAACATGAAGTAACCTCCTAAGTGTTTACCGTCATTCCACATTAATATAAGACAACAGTTATTGAATTATTGTTCCAATTTGATTAGCAAAAAATAAGAAGCGATGGGTTATTCCACCACTCCTTTTACCCTCCATTATTATAAATCGTTCTTTATATTTAGGCTATACTTTTTCATTAGAAATTCACTAATATGCTACACTTTTTCAATAATGCAAAATGAATATGACACATTGATTAATATGAGAGCCCTTGATTTGCAATGTATAGCGCTAAATCGATTAATCGTGCAGAATACCCTGCTTCATTATCATACCAAGCAACAACTTTTACCATATTATCATCCAATACCATCGTCGAAAGCCCGTCTACCGTTGCTGAATGAGGATTGCCATTGTAATCAATTGATACAAGCGGCAAATCACTATAATCTAAAATGCCCTTTAGTTCTCCAGTCGCTGCTTCTCGAAAGGCTGCATTGACTTCATCAATTGTGACATTCGAATTTAACTCTGCTACTAAATCCACACAAGAAACGTTGGGCGTTGGTACGCGAATGGAAAAGCCATCTAGTTTACCTTTCAACTGTGGCAACACTTTAGCAACAGCAATCGCTGCGCCCGTCGTTGTTGGAATCATAGATAAATTTGCTGCACGAGAACGGCGTGCATCTTTGTGAGGTAAATCAAGAAGCCGTTGATCGTTTGTGTACGAATGAATGGTTGTCATCAAACCTCGTTTCATGCCGAACTTTTCATCAAGAATTTTCGCTACTGGTGCTAAACAATTCGTTGTACATGATGCGTTGGATATGGCATGATGTTGTTTCGGATCATACTGTTGGTGATTAACCCCCATCACAAATGTTGGCATCTCTCCTTTTCCAGGGGCGGATAAAATGACTTTCTTTGCACCAGCCGTTAAATGTTTAGAGGCATCTTCTTCCGAACGAAAAAGTCCCGTACATTCCAATACAATATCAACATTCATTTCCTTCCATGGCAAATTTTCAGGTTCTTTTTCTGAAAATACTTGAATTCGTTTATGATTGACGATTAACGCATCTTCTTCATGTTGAACTTCCGCATCATAAATGCCATGAACGGAATCGTATTTTAACAAATGAGCTAATTGCTTTGCATCCGCTAAATCATTTACTGCAACGACTTCAAATTGTTCTTTTTTCATTGCTTCTCGAAATACTAGACGTCCAATTCGACCAAACCCATTAATCGCCAATTTTATTGTCATATAGCATCCTCCATTTTGCTATTTTCCTTCATTCCATTTTTCCTCAAAACATGTATTCATAAACCTCCAAAGGAATAATCACAGCAAAGGGTTTTATATCAATATAATGATTTAATGTTCTATTTATTCAAAAAAGCTTCGTATAACGTCACATAATCTAATTGGCCATATTGAATGATTTCACCATCTTTTACAACGACCGGAATCATCAACATGTACTTTTCATGAATGTCATCATCATCTTCAATATTGATGATTTCTATTTCAAAATGAATATCGTCTTGGACTAGCTTTAAAATACTTAATCCTTCATCACATAAATGACAGTTTGGTCTGCTAAAAAATTGAACTTTCATTGACATTCCCTCTTTTCTTCAATTCCTACTTTCACTATCCCAAATCTTCAATGAATAATCAAATGATGAAGAAGCCAAAATAGTTATGTACGAGTGTACAGAAACATAAATTAAGGAGGATACATGCAATGGAAAATCAATTTACAAACCAACAACAAACTTCAGAAAATATCCCTATGTCGATGAATCACGGTGCTCACGAGGTGATGGATGTTCATGAAGTATTAAGTGCTTCCATTGGCGCATTAAACATGTTTGTCATGTTACGTCCACATGTTCAAGACCCTGAATTATTAAATATTTTAGATAGACAATATGCGTTTATGCTCGATGAATACAATATTACTGCTGAATGTTTTAAAACGGGTCAAGATCCAAGCCATCCAACTCGTAAGTACTGCATGCAAATCGGAAATGATTCAAAATACGGCTTAACACCATCTGAACCGAAAAAACCAATTACTTCAGCAAATGAAATTGATGACAGCATCATTTCAGGTTTCATGTTAAGTCAGCATAAAGCGTTGGCGACTGGTAAAACAGCCGCTGCATTAGAAGCTACAAACCCAGTAGTACGCCGCGTATTGCAAGACTCTGTTCCAAACTGCATTGAAATGGCATACGAACTTTCTCTTTACCAAAACAAAAAAGGATATTATCAAGTTCCACAACTTTCACCACAAGATATGCAAACTATGTTAAACATGTATGGTCAAGCAGATAGAGCAAAAGATATGCCTAACTAATGAAAAATCAAAAAGGACATCTCTTGATATGTGGAGATGTCCTTTTTGATTTATAAAACTTTACTTAAAAATGCTTTTGTTCGTTCGTGTTTTGGATTTCCAAAAATGTCTTCTGGTTTTCCTTCTTCCACAATAACGCCGCCATCCATAAAGATGACCCGATCCGCAACTTCACGAGCAAATCCCATTTCATGTGTAACAACGACCATCGTCATTCCTTCAAAAGCCAATTGTTTCATTACATCCAACACTTCATTTACCATTTCTGGGTCAAGAGCAGAAGTTGGTTCATCAAACAACATGACTTTCGGTTTCATCGCTAGTGCTCTTGCGATGGCTACTCGTTGTTGCTGACCTCCAGATAACTGTTGAGGATAATTGTATGCCTTTTCACGAAGACCTACTTTAGAAAGCAATTCAAGCGCCAGTTCCTCAGCTTCATGTTTATTCATTTTTCGAATGAGCATAGGAGCCATCGTAATATTATCTATCACCGTCATATGTGGGAATAGATTAAATTGTTGAAACACCATTCCTACTTCTGTACGGATTTTATTAATGTCTGTATTTCGATCATTGACTTTCGTACCGTCAATATAAATGGCGCCATCTGAAATTTCTTCTAATAAATTGATACAACGTAAAAATGTACTTTTTCCAGAACCAGAAGGACCAATCACACAAACAACTTCTTTTTCTTGAATCTCATAATCGATTCCATTTAACACATGTAACTCGCCAAAACTTTTATGAAGATTTTCGATCTTAATCATGCACCAACCCGCCCTTCATTTTTATTTTTGCGCGGATTGTATTCAATGCTAAAGCGTTTCTCAATGAGTGAAACGATTTTCGAAACGATAAACGTTAGTGTTAAATAAAGCGCTGCCGCAGCAAGATATGGTTCCCAGAAACGGAAATATGCTCCTGAAACGACTTTCGCAGCATATAAAATATCGTTGGCAGCAATTACTGTCACTAAGGACGAATCTTTTAATAGAGTAATAAATTCGTTTCCAAGAGGGGGAATCATGCGGCGGAAAGCTTGCGGTAAAATAACTTTCCGCATCGCTTGGAATTGATTTAAACCGAGAGATCTCGCCGCTTCCATTTGACCTTTATCTATTGATTGGATCCCCGCACGGATAATTTCAGCTGTATAGGCAGCACAATTTAATACAAGTGCTGTAATCCCTGAAACCATAAACCCTAGTGAATGTCCAAACAACGTTGGAATTAAAGCTAAGTGAATAATAAATATTTGAACTAGGAGAGGCGTTCCTCGGAATAAATCGATATATAATTTACAAGGGAAATAAATCCATTTCTTTTTCGAATTTTTCCCTAATCCGAGTAAAACTCCTAATATGAATCCGCCTATAAATCCACAAATTGTTAAGATTAACGTTACCCAAATACCACGTATGAAGCTTTCACGGTAGTTCCAGATTATATCCCAGCGAAAATCCAGGAATTCCATCTGAAACACCCCCCACTCTGTTATTCAATTTCTTGTCCAGTAATTTCTGCTAATTTGCCGTTTTCTTTAATTTTTTGTAATCCTTCATTTAATAAATTTAATAGCTCAGTGTTTCCTTTTTTCACCATAAAGCCGTAATATTCTTTATCGAATGCATCGTCTTCAATAACTTTTAATTTTACATTTGGATTATTTTTAATATATTCATACACTACCGCGTTATCACCAATTGCCGCTGCTGTTGTTCCATTGATTACTTCTTGAATCGCTAACGGAAGGTTTTCATACGCTAATATATCTGGGCTTGTTTCTCCTAAAAGTTTTTTCGCTGCTTGGTGTCCAGTTGAGTTGATTTGTACAGATACTTTTTTCCCTTTCAAATCTTCAGCTGATTCAATTTCTGAATCTTCAGTAACTACAATCACTTGTGTAGCCTCGAAATATGGGTTAGTGAAGTCGAAAGTTTGTTTACGCTCATCAGTGATTGTGATACCAGAAGCCCCCATGTCCAATTCGCCGTTTTGCACTTGTTGGAACACTGGATCCCAACCAACATGACGAATTTCATATTCCATGCCTAATTCTTCGAAAATTGCATCTAAAATATCTACGTCGATTCCAATGATATTTCCTTTATCGTCCATATATTCAAATGGAGCGAATGTCGCTTCTGTTCCGACTAAGATTTTTTTGTCTTTTAATCCTGAATTTTCACCTGTGGCATCTCCTGTATTCTCGCCAGCATCTCCTGTTGTGTTCTTTTCACCACCCGCTCCACAAGCAGTTAACATTAATAGTAGTGTTAAAAGTAACATCATAAATAAATTGCGATTTTTTTTCACCACTTGCAATATCCTCCTTTAGTCATTAACTTGTTCATCAGCATTAGATAAAAATTTGTGACACCGATATGTTTAATTATATAAACCAAAAAATATTTATACAACATTTAATTTTTCACATTATTAAAAAAGTTATATTTTATTACATTATTTTTGTGAAATATCTTATTTTTCGATGTTATTGATATAACATTTCGAAAAGATAGATTTTTCAATCTCTTGTATAAAAATACCCTACACCTCCAAAAACCCCCTCCATACCTAAGCGAAATCGCTAGATGAGGAAGGGGGAATCTTATTGAATGAATATTAATTTTTTTGAAAAAAGTTATTTAAAAAAACTGATTAAAAAAATGAATTGGGGATAAAATGAAAAGTTCACTTTCCATTTTATCCCACACATCTATCTTTAGGCTGCTAAACTAAAGAGTACAACTTATTTACCTGCTAGTAAGTAAAATGGCACCCTTGAAGGAATAATAACCATGCACCTAAACGTATCGATATTTCAATGTTTTTCAGTTGTTAAATTTATGTCTGTACATAATTATTTTCAGTGCGTAAGTCCATGAAGGCGGTGGAGGTCTCTCCGCCTTCTTTTTGCACAATAAGCCTACTTAAAAAGTAGGCTTATTGTCCTGGTCGTTTGGAACAACATCTATATTTATGTTTTATCAAATAAAGTGTCATGCCCAATTTCATCCTCGAAATTGTTTTAACTTTTTCATCATCAGTAGTATTTTCTGTTGAATCTACCATAGTTTTTAATCTGGCCGCTTTTGTTGTTCAACATCGCCAACTACACATTCCATATAATATAAAGTTAAAAGAATCAAAGTCTTCAGAAGTAAGAGCATCTCCACTAATGGAATATAAGAAATCTCCTGATAAAGTTTCAATTTATTTTGTTGCAGTTTCACTTGTCTTAAATTGCTTAATCATATCTTGAAGGTTGTCAGCCAATAGTTTTAGATTTGAATTTTGTTGTTTTAAGTAATCAATTGTGTTGTTTTGTTGAACAGCAGAAGCAGAAATTTCTTGAGTCGCAGCCACGCCCTGTTCTGAAATTGCAGAAATTTCTTGAACGGACGTTAAGATTTTATCGGATGCTTGATCCAGATCTTCCGTGCTTTTAACAATCGTTTCAATTCCATCTGCCAATTGCTCTACTGACTCAAAAATAGAATTGAATAATCGCCCATTATCCTCGACAATCTCAACACCTTTTACAATGTCTTCATAATCTTGTTGGTTCAGATTTAGCACGATATTAGCCTGTTCATTGATTTCATCTATCGCTTCAGAAATTGTTTTGATTGATCCATCTGTTTGATTTGCAAGTTTCTGAACTTCTTGGGCAACAACCGAAAATCCTTTACCCGCCTCTCCAGCACGTGCTGCTTCAATGGATGCGTTTAAAGACAGAAGATGAATTTGGGATGAAATTTCTTGGATAATCTTAATGATTTCATTAATATGTTCTAATTTTTTACCTAAATTAGACAAGTTCTCTTTACTTATCATGCCATTTTGTTTTATTTTGTTCATTTGTTCGGTAATCATTTGAACTTGAACATTTCCTTTTTCAGCTTGCTGACTTGTTTGATCAGTAAGGTTTTTAATGAACTTAGTTTGTTCATCTACATCGGATATCGATGTTGATATTTCAGATATCATATTTGAAATTCGTTCAATATGGTTGGCTCTTTCTTCGGCACCTTTTGCCTCTTCATCTGTACTCGTCGCAATCTGTTTAGAAGCCTGAGCTAATTCTTCAAAGGATTCGAAAAGAGTTTGACTAGTATGATGAATTCCTACCGATTTCTCTTTTACATTATCAATGATGTGACTTAAATTTTTTCTCATTTCTTCAAAGCTATTTGCTAAGATTCCTATCTCATCTTGTCGCTCAATATTTACCGATTTGCTAAGATCTCCAGTAGAAAAGATTTGCGCATATTGCACTAAACTAATAAGAGGTTTAGAAATTCTATTTCCAATGAATAAAGCCAACAAAATTCCAATAACAATCATAACAGCTGTTACAATAAGCGAAACAGTCATTATCCGCTTTTCTAACTGGTCTATAAATTGAGCGCTCATATCGATTCCGAAAATGGCTTCCACACCATCTTCGTCTAAAGGAATGAAAAATGATTTATGAACACCCCAATTATCTCTATAAATAGGACTCAGTACAGTCTCTTTTTCTTCATATGATAATTTTTGATTATCTGTAAACGGAGACTCAACCATAAATTCGTCACTGCCATTTAAAGCGACAATGACATCCTTTCCATCTTTTCTGGACAATACATATACATATTCGATTCCTTTTTTTCCTTCAATAAATGTATCTAATTCCTGCTTCAGCTCCGTCCCATATTCCTCTGGGGAAACCATTGTATTCTTAATTAAATCTGGATCAATCGACTTTGCTAGTGCATAGCCATTTTCTTTTAACCGTTCGTCAAACTGTGGGATTACATGTTCATGAATAATGTAATCTGATACATATCGAACAAATCCAAAAAGAATCAGTGAAAATATAAGAAAAGGTAATAAAAAACTAACAATTAATTGGGTTTTTATCGATTTTTTCAGAGTTATATCTCTCATTCCTTATCTCTCCCTCGAATGTTCCATTTCCTTTAATGCAATAAATGGCCGTATATCCATTTGCAGTAATTGATAAAGTTCTTCCATTGTTTCGTTTTTGAAGAACACAACAGCAAACGTTCTATCATTTGTTGCTTGTATTTCTCTATATTCCAAAATTTGGTTAAACTGTTCTTTGAATGATTGATGATCAATGTGCTTTATAAGATTTTGTGAAATGTCCATAGGGATTTCCGCGCAGAAGAAACCGTAAATACCTTGGTCCATCTGGCGAAGCACTTCTTCCCAGTTAGGGCTAGTTCCTTCAAAATAATGCTTATACACATTACAGCCATAAGCATGAAATCCGAGATCTGTCGTTCCCGCCCCAGCAAATCTGAGGGGATTCATTTCAATTGGAATAATGCCATGATTATTTTTTCTCACTTCAAAGTGAATTGGAAAATTTTTCAACGGAACAACTTCTCTAAACTTATGCATAAAAGCCAATATGTCATCGTAGATTTCATGAATTACTTGTTTTGATGTATAGTAGATTCGATCTGACGTATCATATTCATCTTTAAACAAATGTTTAAAAATATTTAAAATCACAGGATTACCATTATGATCGTAATAACAGTCAACAGCATATTCTTCTCCAAATACCCATTGCTCGATTAAAATGCTCTCTCCGTTAATCACTTCATTGTCGTACATGTTTTTTATAACAAGTAAATCTACACTTAACTTATGTATTGCATCCTGCCATTCATCTGCACTTTTTACTTTATACACTCCAACGCTTGAATATCCTTTGCTTGGCTTAATTACAACGGGAAAAGGAATATCCTCCACCGGAATGTTAAAAAGCTCATCCAGGTTTACTACCTTATAGAAATAATCAGGGTACATTTTAGAAAGGATTTGACGGAACATCCCTTTATCTTTTAATTGTTTTGACCAACGATTTTGAACACTATTAGGAGCATAAGATTCAAGCAATGCTAAGCAGCTTTCAGAGTTTGTCAATATCTTTTGGTGTTCGTTAATAATAGAAAAAAAATCTCCATCTGGCATTTCCGAACTGTTACCTTGTTTAATAACAGGTACATTAAGTTCTTGCAACGATTTGACCAGAATTGGAGAAATAATTTGATCATTTATGAGAATCATTTTGAATCCCCTTTCTTAAAGCAGAGTTTCTGTTTCTTTCCATAAAGTTAAAATGTTTCAAACGCAAAAATAAGATAAACTAGACAGATGGCTCTTTTACCTCTCGTTCTGCATACATTAATATGGCATCTAATCAATCCAATTGCTGAACAAAATAAAACGAATTGAGACCTACTTCCTATGACGGAAAAGTTGCGATGAATGGGCCATTTTTCTTATCGTCAAAATAATGAGAAGTTTTAACTTTTTAGGTAAATTTATTATTCATTGTTAAATGAATCAATTTCATAAATCATAGTTTTTCTGAAGTATAGAGTACCCCTATACTAAAAACTTTGTTTTTTTTAAATTATGCAACTTGGTTTTGTTGCTGTAATAAAGCATTGATTCGATCAACTGCTAGTTTGCAGGTATTATAAATTAACGTCACCAGATTGAAATGCATTTTTGCTTTCTTTCCTGTACGATGACGGACATTGTTTAATTGAAAGTATTCCTTTAAATAAGCGTTAACGCGTTCGACTGCTGTACGTTCTTGATAAAGCTGTTTCCATCGTTCTGTCCCACGTGCTGGATAGGTAAATTTACGGATATCTATATCACATTTGATTTTGAAAACTTTTTGGCAAAGGGTGTCTTCTCGTAATGGGCAAGTTGCACATTCCTTTGGACGTGTGAATTTTAATGTATTGTACTTAGCGTCAAAGCTGTCATATTGGTAACGATGTTCACGCACACAGGTTGGACGAAAATGTTCATCGAATCCTATATATTCTCCTTCTCGACGAACGTTGTAAGGAATCACGACTCGCATGGACTGTGATACGGCTTGACGGTAAATAGGTTCAACATCATAACCAGCATCAAATATAGCTATTGTAAAATGACCGTTTCCTAAGTGATGAAGTTTTTTCAATAATGGAATCGCAGCTTTACAATCACTTAAATTACCTGAGGACATCAAACGAGTGATGATATATTGACTTTTCGTCGAAACAGCTAAATGTGCTTTATAACCAAACCAGAATGTATTTTTTCCTTTACTATTCTTTTTCACACCCCATTTTGGCTCAATCGGTACATCCTTCCAAAGGGTTTCTAATGGGATATCCAGCTGTTCTTTCAGTTCTTTTTCATAGGTTGATTGATTTCCTTTTTTCTCTACTTGTTCGGCTAACCAAACAGCTCGTTCAGCTTTAGTTTTACGACCACGTTTTTTAGGAGTTTTAGGTGCTTTCTTTTCTGATGGTGTGAAAGCATCACGAGCTTCAAAGTGACTCGCATCGATGGCGACATGTTCATCATTTAGAAAGCCTTCCAACATCGCTGTTTTGATGAGTGTATCGTTCATTTTATCTAGCACATCTGATTCACTAATGACTTGAATCATGCGTGAATAAGAGCTTTCAGATGGTACGACATCAGACACAAGGAATCCACAGTCGAAACGAAATAAAGGATCATGAACCAAACGTTTGACTAAATCCTTGATAGTTGGAATACGTTCGACAATACGTATAATCAGCGATTGAATCATTGCACCATAATTCAATTCACGTGGTGCACCTTTCAATGTCTTTTTAGAAAACAATTGAAATATAGGCTGAATGTCGATAGCACTAAAAATGGCTTCATAACGATGGGAACTTTCCATTTCTAATAATTGATGGATGTCAAAAAGAGAAATTTGTTTTACAATAGTCATAGGGTACTCACCTCTTTCGTATGGTTTGTTTGGTTACCTACCATTATAACGAAATTTGGGGAGGTACCCATTTTTTATTGTCTTGAATCCCTTGAAAATCAAGGGGTGAGAATTATGAAATTAACTCAAATAAATGAGCTTATTAAGTTTCCCGGCATAATTTTTTACTATAAAATACTCCGACTCTTATTGCTAAGTAATAGTAAGTAGCAAATTATGTACCAAAATTCATCAATGAAATCAGTAAAAATTACTCAACTGGAACGCATTGAGGACGGAATCATTACTTGTGATCATATAAAGTGATAATCAAGGGGGGAGGTAGATACAAAATAGAAGGAATTAAAGCACCTAAACTGATGATGTTAAGAAATTGGTAATTCTATCGGATATTTTCAGATATCCAAAAAATAAAAAAACTGCAAACGCAGTCGTATCATCGGATGTTTGTAGCGCCCTCGGAGGGAATCGAACCCCCAGTGCAAGAACCGGAATCTTGAGTGTTATCCATTACACCACGAGGGCACATATCAGATAAAAGGTGTTCCCAAAATTTGCATATTTTATTACTATTTTTCATATAATAATAAATATGCATTGTGTTGTAAATAATCTCTTTCGTCTATGAATATTAACGACTTTATTATTATACACAGGTCTTCATAACAATTCAACCATTTAGCAAGAAGAAAGTTATTCTATTATAGATGCTTAGGAATTTGTGTATATTCAATAAATTGCCCTTACTTTATATTTGACCATTCTTGACTAATAAGTGTATGATAAATATACAAGCTGAAACAATTTCCGTTTCGGTACGTAGAAATATAAAGAAAATTGGTTTAAGGAGGACGTAATAATGATTTTAGTTCCTACAGTTATTGAGCAAACAAATCGTGGTGAGCGTGCTTACGATATTTATTCTCGCCTATTAAAAGACCGAATTATATTACTTGGAAGCCCGATTGATGATAATGTAGCAAACTCTATTGTAGCACAATTGTTATTCTTAACTGCAGAAGATCCAGAAAAAGATATTTCGTTATACATTAACTCACCTGGTGGTTCAATTACTGCAGGTATGGCAATCTATGATACAATGCAATATATTAAACCAGATGTACAAACAATTTGTATCGGTATGGCAGCTTCCATGGGTGCTTTCCTCCTATCTGCAGGTGCAAAAGGAAAACGTTATGCATTGCCTAACGCAGAAGTGATGATTCACCAACCACTTGGCGGTGCTCAAGGGCAAGCTACTGAAATTGAAATTGCAGCTAAGCGCATTCTATTCTTACGTGATAAATTAAATAGACTATTGGCTGATCATACTGGTCAACCAATTGAAAAAATTGCGCAAGATACTGACCGTGATAACTTCATGACAGCTGAACAAGCTAAAGAATACGGTTTAATTGACCACATTATTTCTTCAAGTGATGAAAAATAATTCCTACTTGGATTGCACGAAAATAAAAATTATCACCCAATAATAATTGGGTGATAATTTTTTATTTTGTCGATTTTCTTTCGCTGGATTCCAAGGCCAAACTCGAGGCCCTCGCCCTTTTTCAACCCTTGGTTTTGTCACTAATAAATTGCGACAAAACATATGCGACAAGTTTACTTGCCGTCTTTACTCAAATCGACATATCAAATATTCATCATAATTTATACTAATATATCGTTTCGTTCAAAAAACCCTATTCTTTTTTATATTCCCCACTTGAAAATTTGTTTGAATATTTAAAAATAAAAAAACTCACAATTCTCGAAATGATTCGAAAAATTGCGAGCGTTTTCAATTTATTCATAAATCAAACTTCTTTTTGAATGAAAGAAGATAATCCTTCAATTGCTTCATTTTCATCATTACCCTCAGCGATTAATTTTACTGTTGTACCTCTTGCAATGGCCAAGCTCATAATTCCCATTATAGATTTTGCATTTACTTTTTTATCATCTTTTTGCAGAAAAATATCTGCCTTATAACGATTCGCCTCTTGAACAAACAACGCCGCTTGTCGAGCTTGTAAGCCGGTCTTCAGTTTAACCTCCACTGTGGTTTCAACCATTTTCATTTTCACACCCTTTCTAAAACCGTTCATCTCATTTTATATCTATCTTAACGAAATTATTTAAAAAGAACAATGTGAATTCAATTTTATTATTTTATTACATTTTCACCACGACGCAGCTTTTCGGCAATTTCATCAATCTTTCTTAAACGATGATTGATTCCTGACTTGCTGACCGTTCCCGTCGACACCATTTCTCCTAATTCTTTTAACGTGACATCTTGATGTTCGATGCGCAGCCTAGCCACTTCTCGCAATTTTTCTGGCAAATTATCGATACCAATTGTTTGATCAATAAATTTTATGTTTTCTACTTGTCTTAATGCTGCACCAATGGTTTTGTTTAAGTTTGCTGTTTCGCAGTTCACGATTCGATTTACGCTATTACGCATATCTCGTAAAATACGAACATCTTCAAACTTTAACATCGCTTGGAATGCGCCAGTTAAGCCAAGAAAATCTGAAATTTTTTCCGCTTCTTTTAAATAAGTAATGTGCCCTTTTTTACGATCAATGGTTTTCGCATTTAATTGAAATTCATTCATCAAATTGGCTAAAGCTTCACTATGCTCTTTATACATTGAATAAATTTCTAAATGATACGATGACGTCTCTGGATTATTAACAGAACCACCAGCTAAAAAAGCCCCTCTTAAGTAGGCTCTTTTTTGCTCATCTGTTTTCAATAACGATTGGGAAATAGAATGATTTAATTGAAACTCTCCTTGTAAAATATCAAGATCTTTTAATATTTCTTGCGCACCTTCACGAATGCGACAAATGTAAACATTATTTTTCTTTAATCTCATTTTTTTGCGAACCAGCAATTCTACATTATACGGATAAAGCTTTTTAATAATCGTATAAATTCTTCTAGCTATTGCAGCGTTTTCTGTTTGCACATCTAAACTAAGTTGTTTATTTGAAAAAGAGAGCGTCCCATTCATGCGGATAATTGCAGAGACTTCTGCTTTTAAACATTGATTGCTCTCTTCAATTTGAGTCAATTCTTTTTTCGTTTCTGAAGCAAATGACATCGAAGCCCCCCTCTCTTATGTAAATCGTTCATACTAATTTTTTATTTTTAATGAGTAATCGATTAACCATTCCGCAATCGCTTCACCTTCATGTCGCACAACGCCGTTTTTAATTGTAGCGATATCTTTTTTAATTATTTCTAATCCGAGCTTTTCTAATTCTTCCACATCAACTTTAACAGGTTCAGCGTTTTGTTCTTTATAATTTGCTTTGATGAGGGATGGCAAATCATTGCTGTTCACTAGAATGGCATCTAAGAACGGTTTCCCGACATGCTCATATATTGCTTTGATATGATCAGCCGCTTTATATTGATTCGTTTCCCCTTGTTGTGTCATTAAATTGCAAATGTAAATTTTTCTAGCCTTCGATTGTACAACAGTTTCACCAATTTCTTTCACTATCAAATTCGGTATGATGCTTGTATAAAGACTACCAGGACCGATTAGTATCAAATCTGCATTTTTGATTGCACTTATTGCTTCTGGAAGGGGCTTAACATCTTCTGGCACTAAAAAAACGCGCTTTATGCGTTTGTTGGATAAAGGAATTTTCGATTCACCCTTTATGATTTCTCCGTCCCATAATTCTGCATGTAAATTCACTTGTCTATTTGCGGATGGAATAACTTTTCCGTGAACTTTCAACACTTTACTCATCTCGGCAATGGCACTGGAAAAATCGCCAATGATGTCAGTCAATGCGGTAATCATTAAATTCCCTAATGAATGGCCCCCAAGATCTTTTGAATTGGAAAAGCGATATTGAAACATCTGTTCCACTAAAGGCTCCGTATCAGATAAAGCGGCAATGACATTCCGAATGTCTCCAGGAGGCGGAATATCATAATCATCCCGAAGTCTTCCGGAAGAACCGCCATCATCCGTTACCGTAACAATGGCAGTAATATGAAATGGATAGAGTTTTAACCCTCGTAATACTGTTGATAAACCGGTCCCTCCTCCAATGACAACGATATTGATTTTTTCCATTAAAACAATCCTCTCTAAGATCGAATATCACGGTGTGTTATTTCCGTTTGATATTTTTCACTTAAATATTTTCCAAAATATTCAGTTAATGTTACAGAGCGATGTTGACCGCCCGTACATCCAAAGGCAATCACCAATTGCGATTTTCCTTCTTTAACATATTGAGGAATAATAAAATCAAATAAGTTTTCTAATTTTTGAATTAATAGTTGTGTTTCCTTTGTGCTATAAACGTAATCATAGACTTCTTTATCCAACCCTGTTTTATTGCGCAATTCCTCAACATAATAAGGGTTTTTTAAGAATCTTACATCGAATACTAAGTCCGCATCAATAGGAATTCCATTTTTATAGCCAAAAGACATCACATTGATTGAAAACTTTGGACTCGTTGATACGGCGAATTCCTCTCCAATTCGCTCACGAAGCTCTCGTGGTTTCATATTGGAGGTATTGTAAATATAATGAGCCCTGCCTTTTAGCTCTGATAGCATTGCTCTTTCTTTTTTTATTCCATCTAGAGGTAATCCTCCATGTGCTAACGGATGTTGGCGTCTCGTTTCTTTATATCGACGAACAAGTGTTTCATCATCTGCGTCTAAAAATAAAACTCGCATCTTTACATTTTTCTCTTTTTCTAAAATATCAAGTGCATCAATGAGAGAGTTGAAAAATTCTCCCCCTCGCATATCCATTACTGCTGCAACTTTTGAAATTCTTTTTTTCGACTGTTTCATCAATCTTAAAAAAGTGGTTAACAATTCTGGAGGTAAATTATCTATACAGTAATACCCTAGATCTTCAAAACTTTGAACAGCTACTGTTTTGCCTGCACCGGACATGCCAGTAATGATGACTAATTCATGTTCATGATCGATTTCACCCATTTTTTTCATCCCCTTCGATTAGCTCCATCGAAGTTTGATATTTCGCCTCGATTAATTCATAATCTTTTGTATATACACACGTACCGTATTGAATCCCTTGTTTTAGCGCTGCAAATAATAAATTTTTTCGATCCCCTTCCGCCATTGGGAGGTGGTAAAGATCTTCAATTGGACGCCACTCTAAAATTCCCTCTCGATTTTCTTTATCTGGAATTCCTTCAACACCAGTCGCTACAAATGTAAATAGCATCCATTCATCAATTACTTCATCATTTTCTTTAATAACAATTGTATTGACACCTTTTAAATGGGCATTTTTAGGAGTAACATTCGTCTCCTCTCGAAATTCCCTTACTGCTGCTTCAACAATGGATTCACCACTTTCCATTTTCCCGCCTGGTGCGACATACCAACCTCTTCTCGGTTTTTTAAGAAGCAGAACTTGTCCATCTTGTATTGCTAATAAATTTGCAATTCTTTGCATAAACGACACCTCGAATCTTTGTTACTCCTACTACTATTATTATACCGCGACTCTTTTCGTTCGGTACAAAAAATGCTATGGAAATAATCTATTATTTCAGTTTATGATTGGAAGGCGTTCCGTAGAATATTCAAAAAAAAGTTGTTCCCATAATGGAAACAACAAAATATATAAACTAAAAGGGGGGTTAAATTCTAATTTTATTATACCCCTTATCAATGGTAATAAAAGTTACAATATAGTTAATTTCTTATTACCTTTTGTTCACTAATTTTTCTTTTAGTTCTTCAACGTAATGTTGTGCAGACTGGGCTGCAATACTTCCGTCACCCGTTGCTGTAACAATTTGTCGCAACATTTTATCACGTACGTCTCCTGCTGCAAAAATACCTTTTACAGATGTTTCCATTTTTTCGTTTGTCATAATATAACCATCATCGTTTAAAATACCTAAATTTTTAAACGGAGCAGTTAATGGTACCATACCGATATAAACAAAGACACCATCACATGGAACTTCCCTTTCAGAACCATCTACTGTTGAAACAAGCGTTACACTGCCAACTTTTCCGTCTTTCTCGTTAATTTCTTTCACTGTGTGGTTCCAAATGAAGTCAACTTTTTCATTAGCGAAAGCGCGGTCTTGTAAAATTTTCTGTGCACGTAATTTATCGCGGCGGTGCACGATTGTAACTTTTTCAGCAAATCGAGTTAAATATACTCCTTCTTCAACTGCTGAGTCTCCACCACCGACAACAATTAAATTCTTTCCTTTAAAGAAAGCTCCATCACATACTGCACAATAACTTACACCACGGCCACCTAGTTCGCTTTCACCAGGAACTCCTAATTTTTTATATTCAGCACCAGTTGCGATGATAATGGAACGAGCTTTATACTCTTTTGATCCTGCTTTGATGATTTTATATTCCTCGCCATCAATGATTTCTGTTACATCGCCATAAGCATATTCCGCACCGAATTTTTTCGCATGTTCAAACATTTTTGTTGATAATTCTGGTCCTAAAATGGATTCAAATCCTGGATAGTTTTCCACTTCTTCCGTATTTGCCATTTGTCCGCCAGGAATTCCACGTTCTAACATTAAAGTTGAAAGGTTTGCACGTGAAGTATATACCGCTGCCGTCATCCCTGCTGGACCTGCCCCGATAATGATGCAATCATAAATTTTTTCTTCAGCCATTTTTAATTCCTCCTAATTACTTCTAATGTAGTCTAATAAATTAGGAACTTCAAATAGTTTGCTTATTCCTCGTCAAAAGGTAGAAATTTTAGTAATTGGTCAACATACTTCGTTAATGTAGAAACAGTAATTTCGTGTTTTTCCGCAAATTGTTTTTTCGTCACTCGATTTGACTTAACCGTTGAAAAATACATATATTCCACTGCAGCAGCAAGAGCTTTTACATTTTTAAATTCATAGCCATTCAAAAAGGCTTTTTCAGATAGGACAAACCACATTTGATATAAGTACTGTAATTCAAGTGTTAATGCTTCCGTTTTATTATAAAGTTCTTCCGCCACTCCAATTAAACGAGTGAAATTTCTTTCCATTTTGTTTTTAAGATTAAATTGATGATTAAGTGCATAAGCTAAACAAAGTTTTTCTAATCCGTTGTATTTTGAGAGATCTATTAATTTCGGATGAGAAATAATTTCCTGTTTAAATGCCGATTTACTGAGCAGGAAAAAGCCAAACATTCGATGTGCCGGATAATCGCTATTAATTTTCTTAATAATGTATTCTCGATTTTGATCAAGCGTTGGAATTTCCGTGATTTCTTTATTTTTAATGTGTTTCCATGGCTCCATTCCCTTTTTCGAAGGATCAATACGAATTAACATTTCCCAAGCTTTTTCTGCTTCCTTCACATGATTGGAAAAGTAAGCCGCTTGACTTAACCAAAAATAAAAACCTGAATCACTTGGTGCCATTCGTTTCGACATGCTGTGAAGCCATTTGTAGGCTAAATCATATTCCCCAATCAATGCTAATGTTGCACCAAGTTTATATCGATTATCAAAATCAAATGGATGCACTTTTTTTAATATGTCCACTAATTGTTTCAGATATGACTCGTCTTTTTCATAATATGCAATGATGGTTAAATTACATAATGCATGCAAATTTCCAACATTTTCTCGAAGAACATGATGTAAAATTGCTTTTGATTGTTCCAAATCTCCTACATAAAAATATGCAAGAGATAAATTGTTATAAGCAGCCCAAAGCTCAGGATATTGATCAACAAGCTCTTCTAACACTTCAATCGCTTCATTAAATTGGCTATTTTCCATTAATCGACGAGCTTTTTCTTGCTGAATGAATTGATCGTATGAATCCTCTTCCAAATCTTCCAATTCATTTTGTTCAAAATAAGCGAAATCGATTATTTCCTTAGCTTCCAATGCATAATAACCATCAGGATCAAGTTCTAAATATTTTTCAGCATATTTTTTTGCATCATTCATTAAACCTAAATAACCGGACACTTCCGCTAAATAATAAATATGTTCCGGTTCATCTGGTTCGATGCAATATGCAGTATGAATTAATTCATAAGCCTTTTCAAAATTTTGGGCGCTTAATTCTAATAGGCCATAATGCATTAATACATGAGCATCATCCGGACTCAATTCTGCAGCTCTTTTCATATATTTATAAGCTCGATCCATTTGGTCCTTTTCCAACGCTTTTATTGCTTTATTGAAATAATATTCACCATCTGGAATAAACGAGACAATGTTGTTTTTACCTTTCTGTTGCTTCTTTTCCAAAATGAACCTCCGAGACAATAAATAAGGAACGTTTTAAAAACGTCCCTTTTCTAATCCATTTTATTATATCACATTTCCAACCTACGTCATGGCAAATGCTTTAAAAGAATGATGAAATTATTTTGTAATTTTTGTGCTCGCTCTCTTTTGTTGATGGCGTTCTACCAACACTTCTAGCACATCGTACACGCTAATTTTTTGTTCCTGTAATAATACAAGTAGATGATAAATCAAATCAGCTGCTTCCCATTTCACTTCTTCCGGATTTCGATTTTTCGCACCAATCACTACTTCTGTTGCTTCTTCACCAACTTTTTTACAGATTTTGTCGATGCCTTCATTGAATAAATAAGTAGTATAAGCTCCTTCTGGCATCTCTTTTTCGCGTTTCTCAATGATTTCTACTAATTCTGGGATAATACCAACGCTTCCAACTTTCCCTTTCTCCACAACTATTTCTGTGAAGCAGGAAGTTGTTCCATTATGACAAGCAGGGCCAGCAGGGATGACTTCAACAACTAGCGCATCTTGGTCGCAATCAGTTGTTATTGAAACAACCTTCTGCGTATTTCCGCTCGTTTCTCCTTTATGCCAAAGTTCATTACGAGAACGTGAAAAAAACCATGTTTCCCCAGTTTCCACCGTTTTATGTAGCGATTCTAAATTCATATAAGCGACTGTTAATATTTCTTTCGTACGTGCATCTTGTACAACAGTAGGGATTAGACCCTTTTCATCAAATTTTAAATTTTCGATTTCCATCATCTGACACAAACTCCTTTTTCGCGCAAATAGGCTTTTACTTCTGCCACGCTTGTTTCTTTATAGTGGAAAATCGATGCTGCAAGGGCTGCGTCAGCATCAGCATCTTGTAATACTTCTCGGAAATGCTCCTTATTGCCTGCACCACCGCTTGCGATAACCGGCACAGTCACCGCATCACGAATTGCTTTCGTTAACGCTAAATCAAATCCTGTTTTTTCGCCATCTCTATTCATACTTGTTAATAAAATTTCCCCTGCTCCAAGTTCCACCGCTTTTTTTGCCCATTCAACAGCAGTCCAATTCGTTTTATTTCGCCCACCATGGGTATAAACCATCCAAGTACCGTCTTCTTCAGAATAACGTGCATCAATAGCGACAACAATGCATTGCGAACCAAAATAATCTGCACCTTCTCTAATTAATTCTGGTCTTTCGATTGCTGATGTGTTGACTGATACCTTATCCGCTCCAGCTCGTAAAATTCGTTTCATATCCTCTAACGTGCGAATTCCGCCTCCCACCGTAAAGGGAATCGCAAGTTCTGTAGCCGTTTTTTTCACAACTTCAACCATCGTTTGTCTGCCTTCGAAAGAGGCTGATATATCTAAAAACACAAGTTCATCTGCACCTTGTTCATCATAATACTTTGCCAGTTCCACCGGATCTCCTGCATCCCGCAGACCTACAAATTGTATACCCTTTACGACTCTTCCATCTTTTACATCTAAACAAGGTATAATCCGTTTTGTTAACATCTAATTCACCCCTTGCAGCCACTTTTTCAGTAAATAAACGCCGAATTCTCCTGACTTTTCAGGATGGAACTGCATACCGCAAACATTGCCACTTTGAACAATGCCGGGAACATTCACACCAAAATAGTCGGCAAATGCCACCACTTGAGAGGAGGTAGTATTTGCATAATAAGAGTGAACAAAATAGACATGTTTGTCCTCTGGCATTTCTTCCCCCTCCAACCATTTTGGAATAGTGTGGAATATCAATGAGTTCCATCCCATATGAGGAACTCGGTATTTTTCTCCCTGCTCAGAAATTCCAGAAAAACGAACGATTTTTCCTTCAAAAAACCCGAAACCTTTTGTCGGAGCAACTTCTTCACTTTCTTCAAATAACAGCTGCATTCCTAAACAAATGCCAAGAAGTGGTTTACTGTTCTTTACTTCATTTCGAATAAACTGATCAAGCCCAGTTTCTTTTAGCTTCTTCATTGCATCAGGAAAAGCGCCGACTCCGGGCAATATGAGAGCATCTGCTTCACTTAACTCCTCTGTTCTGGATGAAAGAATTACTTCTGCATCTAATTTGTTTAACGCTTGTACAACGCTAAATAAATTTCCCATGCCATAATCGATTACACCAATTTTCATGTAAGTAGTCCTTTCGTTGAAGGTACTCCTTTAACTCGTGGATCGATTTGAATAGCGTCATCAATCGCGCGAGCAAGGGCTTTAAAAATCGCTTCTATAATATGATGTGTGTTATGTCCATAAGGAACGATTACATGGACATTCATTCTTGCTTCTAAAGCAAACTTCCATAAAAATTCATGTACTAATTCCGTATCGAATGTTCCTACTTTTTCCTTCAATTCAGGAGCAACACGATATTCTAAGTGAGGACGATTAGAGCAGTCTACAACCACTTGTGCCAATGCATCATCCATTGGTACGAAAGCATTTCCGTATCGGCGAATACCTCGTTTATCACCTAACGCTTCTCGAACTGCTTGTCCTAAAACAATTCCGAGATCTTCTGTTGTATGATGATCATCAATATAAGTATCACCGTTTGCAACAATCTTCCCATCAAACAATCCATGCTTCATAAACAAATCGAGCATGTGATCCATAAAAGGAACACCTGTATCAACTTCTGCTTTTCCTTCTCCATCTAAATAAAATTCTATTTTGATTTGCGTTTCTTTCGTTGTTCGTTCGATTTGAGCAAATCGTTTCTTTGTTTGTGTCATTTAGTTTTCACCTTTCTTCCAACCTCTCGATTCTACAGCTCTTGCGTGAGCTTCTAAGCCTTCCATGCGGGCAAGTCTTGCAATTTTTTGCACATTCTCTTTCCATGTTTGTTCTGTATAATAAACAATGTTTGTCTTTTTAATAAAATCATCTACATTTAATCCGCTAGCAAAGCGCGCTGTGCTATTTGTCGGCAATACGTGGTTCGGACCAGCAAAGTAATCCCCGACCGGCTCAGAGCTGTAACGGCCGATAAAGATTGCACCCGCATGGCGGATACCCTCACTCACTTTTTCCGCATTTTCAGTCACAATTTCTAAGTGTTCAGGTGCAAGCGTATTTACTGCTTCCACTGCCTGATCCATATTTTCTGCAATATAAATATGTCCAAAGTTTTCAATAGAAGCTCTTGCAATTTCTTCTCTCGGAAGTTGTTTTAATTGATTTTCCACCTGTTCGCTCACAGCTTGTGCCAACTTTTCGCTCGTTGTAATTAGAATGGCGCATGCCTGTTTGTCATGTTCCGCTTGGCTTAATAAATCTGCTGCGATTTCATCTGGATAAGCCGAATCATCTGCGATTATACAAATTTCACTTGGTCCAGCAATCATATCAATCGCTACTTCACCAAATACTTCTCTTTTTGCTAATGCAACAAAAATGTTCCCTGGCCCTGTAATTTTATCGACAGGAGCAATTGATTCCGTTCCATAGGCCAACGCTGCAATCGCTTGGGCACCGCCAATTTTATAAATTTCATTCACGCCCAGAATGTTAGCTGAAACAAGAACTGCAGGGGGAAGTTTACCATCCTTTCCACAAGGAGAAGTAATGACGATGCGTTTTACCCCTGCAACTTGAGCAGGAATAACATTCATCAATACAGAGGAAGGATAAGCGGCAGACCCACCCGGCACGTATAATCCTACCGAATCTAGTGGAACAATCCGTTGAGCAAGGTACGATCCGTCAGTTAACGGCAATGTATACCCATTTCTTTTTTGCGCTTCGTGATAATTGCGAATATTGTTTGCCGCTTCTTCTAAGTCCTGCTTTAATAGGGGGTCAAAATGTCGAAGCGCTTCATTGATTTCTTCTTCTGTCACACGTAAATCAGAAAGAACAATTCCATCCCACATTTCCGTATATTTACGAACAGCTTGATTGCCGTTTTCACGAACATCTGCCAACACTTGACGTACCGTTTTTAACTGCTCTTCATTTCCGCTCTCAAGTTCTCTTTTTAACGAAATGTTTTTAGATAACTTAGAAATTTTCATGTTGTTTGACCTTCCCTCTTTTTCACAATTTTCTTCAATCGGGATACAATTTCTTGAATTCGTGCATTTTTCATTCTGTAGCTTACTGGGTTTGCAATTAAACGGGAAGACACATCGGCAATGTGTTCATATTCCACTAGACCATTTTCCTTTAATGTTCTTCCCGTTGAAACAATATCCACAATGCGATCAGCAAGACCAATCATCGGCGCAAGTTCAATAGACCCGTTCAATTCAATGATTTCCACTTGCTCACCAATGCCCTTATAATAATTCATTGCAATATTTGGATATTTCGTAGCTATGCGAGGTGCAATTACATCCATTTCTGTATTTGGCAAGCCTGCTGATGCGATATGACATTTACTAATTTTTAAATCCAATAGCTCATGCACAATTCTTTGCTGTTCTAATAATACGTCCTTCCCTGCAATTCCAATATCTGCAACGCCATGCTCTACATAAACGGGAACATCCATTGGTTTCGCTAAAATAAATCGAATGTTCTCTTCTGGAATTTCAATCATTAGCTTCCGTGACATTTCCACTTCTTCCGGCAATTGAAATCCAGCATCTATTAACATTTGAAACGCTTCTTCAAAAATGCGTCCTTTCGGCATAGCAATCGTTAATTCACTATTCATTGTTCTTCCCCCTGGCTCAATTCAACGACCCGACTAAACAATTTTGTAAATGCATCTTTATTAATCAATCCTTCTTTCGCTTGTACCGTTACACGAGCACCCTGTTGTCTTAACTTATTTGCAAGTTCTAACGCCCTATTAAATTCCTCATCTTCAAATAGGATGCAAACAGTCTCTTCAACCATTTCTTCTTTAGGCAATGCCTCAAGAAGTCGATCGATGCGAATGCCAAAACCTGTTGCTCCTACATCACTACCGAATAAATTTAATAAACCATCATAACGTCCACCATTTCCTAGTGGGAAACCACTTCCTGATGCGAAAATCTCAAATAACATGCCAGTATAATAATTCATGTGGCTAGATAGTGTAAAATCGAAAGAAACATATTGTGAAAGATTGCATGCTTCAATTAATTTAGCAAGTTGTTTCATATATTCTACACCATCGTTTTTTCGTACATATTTTTCCATATCTTCGATGGCAGCTAAGTTTGTTGCTTCATTAATAAATTCGAGCAATGCATTTGCTTTTGTTACAGGCAAATCAAATTCATGCACCGCTTCTTCAAATCCCACATAGTTACGCTCAACAAGCAATCTTTGTAAAGTTTCCCGTTGATAATAGTGGTCTGTATAATCATTTAAAATATCATGCAGTACACCTGCATGCCCAATGGTTAATTTGAATGATTCAATTCCAAACTCTTTCATCAATTCGATTACTATTATCAGTACTTCCGCATCAGCGTAAACCGATTTATCTCCAATAATTTCAATGCCCATCTGACCAAATTCGGCTGGTCTTCCACCTTCCATTTGTTGCGCACGGAAAACATTTGCCGAATAAGCTAGTCGGAGTGGGATTTTTTCTTTTAATAATTTAGATGTCGCAACCCTTGTGATGGGTGTCGTCATATCAGGACGCAAGACAAGGGTATTTCCTTGGCTATCCACCAATTTAAAAAGGGATGCGTCAGAAATAGCTGATGCTTTTCCAACAGTATCGTAATATTCTAAAGTTGGTGTCTCAATAAAATCAAACCCACGAGAACGTAAAAATTGTCGACCTATTTGCCTTGTTCTTTCGATCTTTTCATATATAGGCGGGAATGTATCTCTCATTCCTAGAGGTTTTTCAAACTTTTTGATTGATGACATATTCACACATCCTGTTATTTATACTTTAACATATTAGAGTGTTAGATAATTAGAGAATTAGTATATGAAAGCATTTTATCGAACTTTCAAAGATTCGTCAATTCAAAATTGGAGGTAATAGGAAATTATATATTTTCTAAACTGTTGCTACTATTCTGATAATTTGAGTGATTATGTTATATCCTTTGAATAGAACTTTTAATTACTCCTATTTTATAAAAAAAGATGCCTAGAAAGATTCATCTTTCTAAACATCCTCTTTCCCACTCACCTGTTTTTTTCTTCTCCGCTCCGCCATTTCTTCAGCTGTGAAAATGATGCGCATGGGATTTCCACCGACCATCGCCCCAGCTGGAACATCTTTATTCACTAATGTAGCAGCCGAAACGATTGCTCCATCGCCAATTTCGACACCAGGCAAGATGGTGGAATTCGCTCCCACCATCACTTCATTTCCTATTTTCACATCGCCTAATCGATATTCATCAATTAAATATTCATGAGCTAAAATCGTTGTATTATATCCAATAATCGTGTTATCACCAATTGAAATACGCTCTGGAAACATCGTGTCAGGCATTACCATTAGTGCAAGAGAAGTTCTCTTCCCGATTTTCATTTTCAAAAAGGTGCGATAAATCCAATTTTTTAATCCCATAAACGGAGTAATTCGACCAATTTGAATAAAAATAAAACATTTTACAACCTTCCAAAAAGAAACGGTTTTATATACATGCCATAAAGAGTTGGCGCCTCCTTGAACTTTGTATGTTTCAGTTCTCCGCATATTACAACCCCTTAACGATTGTTAGTAAATCGGAAATATGATGCAACATATAATCCGGTTGGAATTGTCTTAAATATTCTTCTCCTTTAATTGACCAAGCAACTCCAGCTGTTTTAATACCTGCATTTTTTCCTGCTAAAATATCGTGATAATTATCCCCAATCATCAAAGCTTTCTCTTTTGGCATTTTCAAACGCTCTAATGCTAGTAAAACAGGTTCCGGATCCGGTTTTACTTTCGTAACATCTTCTAAACCTATCCAGAAATCAAAGTAATGTTCTGCTTTCATGAATTGAAGTCCTCGTTCGATCGTATCTCTTTTTTTCGTTGAGACAATTGCTAATTTATGCCCTTGTTTTTTTAATTCTTCTAAAGTTTCATTGACACCATCGAACTCTTTCACATAATGATCATGATAAGCATGATTCCATTGGCGATATTTTGCAATCATTTCATCGACTTCATTTGGCGCAATTTGTTCAAAAGTCTCTTTTAATGACGGACCAATGAAGTTGATGCAATCTTGTGGCGAATATTGCCCAGGAAATTTGTCGTTTAATACATGCATAAATGTTTGGATAATTAATTCATTTGTATTTAATAACGTTCCATCAAAGTCAAATAATAAGGCTTTCATTCTTACTGGACCACTTCCCTATTTAATGCCTTTAGTTCTGTTCTATTCCAAATAAATGCAATAATAATCGTCAGTACAAATGCTGTAATTACTCGTATAATTAATAAAGGTAAAATCGGAATTCCTAAAGGCGCAAAAATAAGCGTATCCTCAATCACCGCGTGACATGCAACTAAAAAGATAAAGCATAATGTAGCATCTTTTTTACTCACACCATCTTCTTGTACTGATTGAATCATCACACCTGCTCCATAGGCTAAACCAATTACTAATCCAGCAACTAATGTCATCGCTGCATTTGGTTTTACTCCAATTACTTTCGTCAATGGAGCCAGTAAATTTGATAATTTATCTAAGAAATGATAGTCACGTAAATATTGCACGACAATCATTAAAGGAATGACAATAATTAATAATTGCAAAATCCCTAAACCCGCTTTTTGGAGTCCAAGTAATAATATTTCTCCCCAACCGTCCGGATTAGGATTTTGTACAGCAACTAAGCCATACTTTGCAATTTCTCCTCCACCGTTCCAAAGAAATCGAATCACTAAAGCAGATAAAATCGCTAAACCAAATCTGACAGTAAGAATTACCCATAGTTTTACTCCTACCTTTAATGCAACACCTGTTTCAATGAAAATGTTGTGGGAGAAAGATAGCATAACTGCAAGAATAAACACTTCTTTGACAGTCAACTCAACTGAAAGTATTCCAGCAATCCCTGCATATAAATTTAAAAAGTTCCCTAGCACAAGGGGAATAGCGGCTTCACCACTTAATCCTAGAATTCCCATGAATGGTTCAATCAAGTCAATGAGCCAAGGTAATATTGGTGTAAATTGTAAAATTGTCACAATAAACGTAATTGGAAAAATAACTTTACTTAAAGACCAGGCTGTTTTACCGCCTGCAATGAACCCCTTTTTCAACGTTGACATTCTCATTTTCCTTTCTATCTATTCATCAAAATATCGAACAACAGGACGAACTTTCCATCTGCGATAAAAAATGCTGGCAAATCCGACGATGATTAACGTCACTGAAACGACTTGGGCTGAACGTAAATCTCCAATTAAATACAAACTATCTGTTCTCATCGATTCAATAAAGAATCGTCCTATTGAATACCAAATTAAATAAGAGAAGAAAATTTCCCCTCGTTGTAAATTGGCTTTTCTAAATAGCAATAAAATAATTAAGCCAACTAAATTCCATAATGATTCATATAAAAAAGTTGGATGAACATATGTCCCTAAATCATGAATGTACATTTGCTCAATAATCCAATCTGGCAAAAATAAACTTTCTAAAAATTCACGGGAAACGGGGCCGCCATATGCTTCTTGATTCATGAAATTTCCCCAACGGCCAATGATTTGGCCAATTAATATACTTGGAGCAGCAATATCCGCAACTTTTAAAAAGCTTACTTTTTTCACACGACAGAAAACATATGCAGTTGTAATTGCCCCAATCAACGCTCCGTGTATAGCAATACCGCCGTTCCAAATCTCAATAATTTTTTCTGGATTAGCACCATAATAATCCCATTTCATGATGACATAATATAGGCGGGCACAAAGTATGGAAATCGGCACTGCCCAAAGCAACAAATCTCCAAAGAAATCTTCAGGCAATCCACGTTTTTTTCCTTCCGCTTGTGCGACAAAATAAGCAATGATGATACCAGTAACAATGATAATACCATACCATCGCACAGATAAAGGACCTATGCTAAAGGCAACCGGATCGATTGCTAACAAAATATTCTCCATATGAACTCCTCTCAAATTTAAATCATCTTTCAATAATTAATATTCATCAATCTCATCATGCATTGCAATAACTTCGTCTAATCTTCTTGAGAATTCCAATGCAGGATTGATGCCAATCCTTTTTAAACGATAATTCATTGCTGCTACTTCAATAATAACGGAAACATTTCGTCCAGGGCGAACCGGAATCGTTAATTTTGTAATTTCCGTATCAATGATTTTCATTTTTTCTTCATCTAGCCCTAATCGATCGTAAGTTTTATTTGGATCCCAAGTTTCCAACTCCACGATTAATGTAATGCGTTTATATGGTCGAACAGCACTCGCACCAAATAAAGTCATAATATTGATAATGCCGATTCCGCGAATTTCTAATAAATGCTCTAGTAAAGGTGGGGGACTCCCAATCAATATATCTTCGGCTTCTTGTCGAATTTCTACACAATCATCCGCTACGAGTCGATGTCCTTTCTTAATTAATTCTAAAGCTGTCTCACTTTTCCCTACCCCACTTTTTCCAATAATTAAGACACCAATTCCATACACATCGACTAATACACCATGGATAGCTGTTGATGGTGCTAATTTACTTTCCAAATAATTGGTAAGCCTACTTGAAAACCTTGTCGTTTTCATGGACGTAACTAATACTGGTACATTGTTTTCATTAGAGGCATCAATTAATTCTTGAGGAACATCCATATTTCTAGAAATAATAATTGCTGGTGTTTCCTGCGAACATAGTTTCATCATCCGTTCTTGCCTTAATTCCGGAGGGAGCATTTCAAAGAATGATAATTCCGTTCTTCCAATAAGTTGCACACGATTCGCAGGATAATGGGTAAAATAACCTGCCATTTCTAAGCCTGGTCTAGAAATATCGCTCGTTGTGATATGGCGACCAATCCCTTCATGACCACTTACAAGGGTTAATTTAAATTTCTCCATTACATCTTTAGTTGTTACTTGTGCCATTCTTCTCTCCCACCTTTTTTCACATATGTATTTATTTTAGCATTATAGTATACTTATCCAAAATAAAAAAGGAGACGTGCTCATAACGTCTCCCAAGACTCACTAATGTAAACGCTTTTATTTTTTAAACAAAATTATTTTTGTTGTGCCAACCATGCAGCAGCGGCTTCAGCATCTTCACCTTTCAGTAATCCGCCAGGCATTGCACCTCTACCGTTTAGAATGATATCTAAAATTTCTTCTTCAGACAATCTTGAACCAACATCTGAAAGTGCTGGAGTATTCCCCATACCTTGCAAGTTACCGCCATGGCAAGTTGTACAATTGCTCATTACAAGTTCTTCACCTTTGTTAGCTTCTGTACCGCCATCTGTTGTTTGTTCATCTGTAGTATTGTCGTTAGTTGAACCTCCGTCAGTAGCTTCGTCTCCGCCGCCACCACAAGCACCAAGAACAAGGGCGGATCCGAATAATAATGCTAACCATGCTTTTTTCATCTGAACCCCTCCAAAAAAATAATAAAAAATGCAATACATGTTCATTATATCAAAATTGTTGGACAAAGAAACATTTGGACAAATATCCAAAGTTTAGATAATACCGCTAAAACCACTTGTATCAATACTTCTAGCATTTGTTTCAGGTTTGTGAATTATTTGTGAAAGTGTGTTCACATTCAAATAAAAAAGGAATAAATTATTTTAGTATAATTTTAAAATTTATTTACGAAGGTTCATGTAAGAATATTGTGCGCAAATAAAAAAATCCTATTCAACAATCATTGAATAGGATTTTTTCGCCATCATTTATATGGAGCTTTTCGTATATTCTAAAGCCATTCTGTATATATATCCTAAATCAGCCGTAGAAATGCCTAACTCTTTCGCTAATTGATTTGCTTTTTCCAAATCCATTTTTGTCAATGCAATGCTCAGTTGTAAATAAATAGTCATCTCCGTTTCCCTGCCACAAATCGTTTCGATGACTACTTCCGAAAACGGTAATTGTTGAACAATTAATTGAATGGGTCTTTGTAAAATTGTATCGATTAATGAAAACATCCCTACTAAATAATACTCGGAATAATTTTGTTTATTCTTTTTTCTTGCAAGCAATTCACAAATTTTGGCACGGAAAATGGATGTTCTCATTAATTCAATGTAAACATCTGATGGTTCATCCGCTAGCCCTTCATCAACTGCTAGTAAATAAAGAAATTTACGCAGTTCGATTAACCCTAACATCACGATCGCTTGCTTTACCGATCGCACTTTCGATTTTTTTCTGGAAATATTATTAATTAACTGAAGTAACTTGTAAGTTATAGATATGTTCTGTTCTATTTTTTCAGCAATTTCTTGAACGTTGGAATTTTCTTCTTTTAATAAGCTCATTACTTCAAAATACTGCAACATATTCATGGGTATATCCACTGATTTAATAATTTGAGGCTGTTCAAAAAAATATCCTTGAAATAGTGAATAATTTGCCGCTTTTGCTTCTTCAAATTGAGTACGATTTTCTACTTTTTCTGCCAACAGTTGAATGTGGGGAAAGAAATTTTTCACACGCTCTTCAATAATAGCTCTTCCGGATTTAGGAGTGCTTAAAAAATCGACTTTAATAATATCTACATTTGCAAATAACGTGTTGTAATATTCTATATTTTGTCTTAAAACAAAATCATCTAACGCAATTGTAAAACCTCGATTTCTCAATTCTACAATCCGCATAATCAATTGATCCGTAATCGGCACATCCTCTAATATTTCGATTACAAATGTAGAA
Source organism: Ureibacillus sp. FSL W8-0352 (assembly GCF_038004345.1). Lineage (NCBI taxonomy): Bacteria > Bacillati > Bacillota > Bacilli > Caryophanales > Caryophanaceae > Ureibacillus > Ureibacillus sp. FSL W8-0352. The sequence goes on from NZ_JBBOQT010000001.1 coordinate 1,592,127, forward strand.
GGATCAATTAAATCAATGATATTATTCGTCATTAACAAATTTTCCGTAAAATTTACGAACCCTGGTAATCCATTTGTTAATTCATTCATTCCTATAGTAAATACGGAGTTTTTCAACACTTGAATTGTTGCATTATCTGAATCAACTTGTTCAAATTGATTTGATTCATTTCTTCTGTATAAAAGTTCATAAGCAACCACTTCCTCATGTGTATTAAAGATTGGTTGCCTACCTACAAGCACTTCCATACCAATATCCCCACTTTTTCATCATGTACTATTCCAATAATATACAAATTTTACGATGAAATACAACAAAAAGTAAAACGTAGAACAAAAATAGACATATGAAAATTATACAAAAAAGGAAGCATATCAAAGTCATTTTGAGACGCCCTCTTTGCGGCTGTCGCCAGTGCTTAGCCGCAGATAAATTGCGGCTGTCGCCAGTGCTTAGCCACAGATAAATTGCGACGAGGAGGCGCGTTTTGTGACCACCGCAGGAGCAAAGTTTTTAAGAGAATATTACTATAAGAAGTAAGGCTGTCCAGAAAGTGTTCGACTTTCTGGACAGCCTCTACATAAAATTTATTCTCCTTTAAAAACAATGGACCATTCACTACGTTTTTCCAACATTTCTTTCGCCAATTGTTTGGCCCCTTCTAAACTATGATTTGCTGCCCAGCCACATTGCACTTCATTGCAAGCAGGTACTTCTGTCGCTTCCATTACATCGCGAAGCGTTTTTTCTAAAATATTCAAGACTTCTTCATAGTCATCATGGTTAATCATTGTAAGATAAAATCCTGTTTGACATCCCATCGGACTCAAATCCACCACTTGATTTGTATGATTACGAATATGTTCAGCCATTAAATGCTCTATTGAATGAAGTGCTGCCATTTCCATATGTTGTTTATTTGGCTGTTTAAAACGAATATCATATTTTCGAACCACATCACCATTTTTTCCTGTGACTACACCAGCTAGGCGTACATATGGTGCACTAACTTTTGTATGGTCTAAATTAAAACTTTCCACATTCATTTTTTTCATTTTTCTTCCCTCTTTCTTCCATATTTAACTATCTTTAAGGTTACACTTCATCTATTGTACTGCTTCCCCATTATTCTGTCACTTTTCGCTCAATCCGTTCTTTTAAATGGCGTTTCAAAATTTTCCCAGTAGAATTTTTCGGCAATGATTGTATAATATGAAAAGCCTCTGGAATTTTATAAGTTGCCAAATGTTTTTCACAATGTTGAAGTAACTCATCATAAGAGGCTTCTTCCTTTAAAACAATAAAGGCATGTACTTCCTCTCCATAATCTTCATTAGAAAAACCTACTACAGCTGCTTCCAATACTTTAGGGTGGGCATATAATACTTCTTCCACTTCACGCGGATATACGTTATATCCCCCTACAATAATTAAATCTTTTTTGCGATCGACGATATAAATATATCCTTCTTCATCTTGTCTTGCCAAATCGCCAGTATATAACCAACCATCACGAATGGCTTTATCTGTTTCCTCAGGAGACTTATAATATCCTTTCATGACATTTGGTCCTTTACATATTAATTCTCCAACTTCTCCAATCGCTACATCATTCCCCTGATCATCTACCACTTTATTTATTACGTTCGGAATGGAGGTACCAATTGAACCGGGTTTTGGCTTTTGTGTCGGAGAATTAAAACATGTAACTGGCGCTGCTTCCGATAATCCGTACCCTTCAAAAATTGGGATGTTAAACATTGCTTCAAAATTTTCGAGTACTTTGATTGGGAGCGGAGCACCTCCGGAAATGGCTAATCGTAAACTAGAGAAACTTGAAGGCTCTCCTTCTTTGTATTGATGAAGAAAACTATACATCGTAGGAACCCCAGCAAACACGGTGGCATGAGATTCCTTTGCAAGCTGAAAAATATATTTTGGAGAAAACCTTGGTGCAATTAGTATCGTGGCACCAGTGCTTAATGGAACATTCAACACGACTGTTAAAGCAAATACATGATAAAAAGGCAAGGTGGCAATCACTCGATCTTCTTCCGAAAACAAAAAATAATCTCCAACGTCTCGTGCATTGGCATATAGATTTCCGTGAGTCAACATCACACCTTTAGGATGGCCAGTCGTTCCAGATGTATATAAAATGATCGCGATATCGTCCGCTTCCAACGAAACCGGCTTCATCGAATATGAATGCTTTATTAAATCAGAGTAAAAATGGTACTTGCCTTCTTGCCGATCATGAAAAAGATGTGATGAATCTTTTTCACAAAGAATTGAACCTTTTATTTGTGAAAATTTATTGGACAATTGATTAATTCGCTCTATCGAATCTTCTCCAGCAATAATCCACTTTACATCTCCATTGTCAACAATGTAAGACATTTCATCTAGAGTATACATCGGATTGATGGGAATTGAAACTGCTCCAATACGCATCAATGCATAATAAGCAATTAAAAAATGGGGACAATTTTGAAAAATTAGTGCTACATGGTCCCCTTTTTGAATGCCCAGTTGATTCATCGCAAAAGCAAGACTGCTTACTTTTTCTTCAAATTCACCGTAAGTTGTTGAACGACCTTCAAAAATATAAGCGATTTTTTCTGGGTGGTTTAAAGACTGTTCGCGAACTTTTTTTACTAAATTCATACTAGCATCCCCAACTTAATTTTTTACGTGAGCAATATATCTCCATCGAATTAAATAGAAATAAATCACTTGCAATAAAATGATGAAAGAAAAAGCAAAGATGATTTCTTTTACAATTGATATATTGGCAATATCCTTTAATATATTTTGCAAAGCTAAAAAGGCAAATAAACTATGAACCATCGCCACACCCCAAGGCAAGAAAAACTGAGGAAATAATTGTGTTGTCACAAGGCGTTTTATTTCACTATCTGCAATGCCCATTCGCTTTAACACATCAAACTTTCGCTTTTCTGAATCTAAATTGGTATGAATTTTAAAGTAAATAAAACTTCCAGCAGCTAGTAAAAATACTGCTGCAACTAATAACCCTACCAGTGTAAATAATGCGTAAGTTGATAAAACAAAAGAATAATTTAAACCAGCATTTTCAAAATAAAAAGGCAATCCATACCGCTCTTTTTCATATTCTTTTTGTACCTCTTTGTAAATGGACAATCCAACATCTTGTGCTTCTAACCATTGGGGAATATCAAATGCAAACAAATGATATCCAGGTTCCACATGTGGATATCCACTATAAGGCTTTTTTAAACGTAAAAAATCTTCATCGCTAATAATAATGGCGTTTGGACTGACAATGGAACTTGGAAAAATCAACTCCGGATATACTTGATTAATCGAAATCGGTACATTATTTTCTTTCAATACCGTATGCACAGTTCTTTTCGATAGTTTTTTAATTGCCTCTTCGGAGTACGGAATAAACATTCCTTCACCAGAATCTAATCGCACCATCGGATAACCATAAGAGAACAACAGACTGTTTATATCCGATTCTCGAAATACTTCCACTTCGTAATTCGTATAAGAGGACGTCTGTTTTTTTACTTCAAATCTTGTTAAATGGTATGAAAGACCTTTCAATTCCAACTCATTCAAAATAGATTGAATATGAGCCCTTTCATAAGGGTTATCAATATGTCCCTTATATATCAAACCTAATGGATTTAGTTGATCGTATTTTGAAGTGTACGAAGACAGGGCCGCTAGCAACCCTACACATAAAAAAGCAGCAGCTGAGACCATTGTCACAACAAAAAACATTTTTCCATTGTTTTTCATGATCAATGTTTGCTCTGCAATGGATAACATTCTTGATTTTTTCCACGAAAAACTCTTCCGCTCTTTCATGTAATGAACGAAATATGAAGTAGAATCTGTAAAGAAAAAATACGTCCCAATGGTAATGAGAATTGGTATTAAAACAACGAACGGATAAAAATTCACTCGATTTGTTAATAACGCTAATACATATCCAATTGCTAAAAGAATGACTGCTAAAATTGCTCTCTTTTTTGAAAAATGATCGTTAATATTAACAAAATGATACCATTTCAATAAATCAATTATTTTTCTTTCTGGAGAAAAGTTAATGCTAATAATGGAAATGATGACGAATGCGCTAAAATAAACGGCTGCTGTTAAGACAAACGGCTCCCATTTAAAATATAAAGGCAGTTGGTCCAACATTAAAATTTCCCGAACAATCATAAAGAAAAATTTTGTGAAAGCATATCCAAAAAGGATGCCACACGCAATCGAAAGAGTTCCAATCAACGTTGTTTCCAAAAAGATGAGTCTGCTGAGCTGACGCTTTTCCATTCCTAAATGAAGCAGAATGGCAAATTCTTTAGCACGCGCTTCTAAAAATGCTTTCATCGAATAAAAAATAAAAAACCATGAAAACACGACTAAAATAATTTCAGCAAATACTAAACCGCCAATCGGCACATTCCCTAAATAACCTTCATCAATTTCGGGATGGAACATAATCATCGAGTAAATAAAAAACACAAATACGGAGAAGAAACTTGCCATAAAGAATGCTGCATATATTCGAAAATTACGGATGACGTTACGGTAAGCGAATTGATGAAAGGTCACCGACTCTTCCCCCTAACAAGCTCAACACATTCAATATTCGTTGGAAAAATGTTTGCCTACGATCATCTCGATAGATTTCGTTAAAATATTCTCCATCTTTGATAAAAAGCACTCGATCACAGAAACTAGCTGCAATCGGGTCATGAGTTACCATGATAATGGTTGCATTTCGTTCTTTATTTATTTTACTTAACAGTTCGAGCACTTCTCTTGAATTGTGGGAATCTAAATTTCCAGTTGGTTCATCTGCCAAAATAATCGCTGGCTCATGAATGAGAGCTCTTGCAATCGCTACTCTTTGTGCTTGACCACCCGATAACTCATCTGGCCTTTTCGTTAGTACTCCCATTAATCCCAACTTTTCTGCAAGCGTGTTTACTCGCTCTTCCATTAAAGAAACTGGCTGATTGTCAAGGGTAAGAGGCAGTACAATATTTTCTTCCACCGTCAACATTGGAAGCAAGTTAAAGTCTTGAAATATAAAACCAAGTTCTCGTCTTCGAAAATAAGCAAGTTCCGTTTTATTAAATAAATGAGGTTTCGTCCCATTAAAAATTATTTCGCCTGAAGTGGGTTTATCAATTGTGGAAATTAAATTTAATAACGTCGTTTTGCCGCTTCCACTAGGCCCCATGACCGCTAAAAATTCGCCTTTCTCCACTTCAAAACTCAACTGATTTAATGCTCGATTCGTTACCTTCCCTTCATACACTTTTGTTACATCGATGACTTGTAAAATTGCCATATAAGCTCCCTCTTTAAGCAAATTCTGTTTAAGATTCATTATTATTGGGAAATGTTTTAGAAATTCACCGAAATGATTGTTCCCTTACCGACTTCGGATTCAATCTTTAATTCGTGACCCAACTTCTCACAAATTTCCTTCGCCAAATATAACCCCATACCTGTAGACTCTCCCGTTTTTCGACCATTTTCTCCTGTAAAAAAGGGGTTAGTCACTCGCGATAAATCAGATTTTGGAATTCCAATTCCTTCATCTTGAACATACAACGTAACATTTGAATCGTTTTTTTTCACAAAAATTTTTACCTTTTTATTTTGCTCGAAAGTATATTTTACTGCGTTCGTAATAAACTGGTTAAGCATAAATTTTAACCATTTGGAATCTGTTGTAACTGTTATTTTTTCATCAATATCAATGACCGGAAAGACATGTTTCGTAATAAATAAACGCTTATTGTCATTAATTGTTGCAGTGACAACACCTTTTAAGTTCACTTGTTCAATTTGCATATCCTCTTCAAACTTCTCAAGCCTTGCATTCATTAATACCATTTCCATGCCTCTTTTTAGTCGATCCACTTCCTCTTGGAGACTCGTTTTATCTAGGTTATTTTCCTCTTCCTGTAATAATAATTCTAAAACAGAGATAGGCGTTTTCATTTGGTGAATCCATTGATTTAAAAACTTTTCTTGTCTATTTTGGGTTGCATATAGATTTTGAACTTCATTTTGATACAGTCGATACAGTTCTTGGAAATAGGCTTCTGTTTGTAGATGCTCTGGTGTTTTTGCATTTTTTTGAAGCGCATCATCCATCGAGTTCGGCATATTGGAGATTCGTTCTAGAAAGTTTTTTCGAAACACATAACGAATGGCAAGATAGGAAAATGTAAGTAATAGGCTAATGATGACAGAATAAATTGCTGTATCTAAATTCCGAAAACCATCTAGCCAATATAGCGATAAAATGAATAAAACGACAATTAGCTCAAAGAGGATGAACGAAATATTTTCCTTTACAAATAATTTCAATCCCATGCTTACATTTCCTCCGAACTTAAAACAAATCGATAACCAGCCCCACGAACTGTTTCAATCACAGATTGAACTTCATATTCTGTTAGTTTCTTTCGTACTCGGGTCATATTGACATTCAATGTATTTTCATCGACAAAGGCTTGGTCATCCCAAAGCTCTTCCAATAATTTTTCTCGCGATACGACCTTTGGCGACTCTCTCATTAAAATATTTAAAATGGCACATTCTTTTTTCTGTAGCGGTATCTCCGTATTCTTCACATGCAATTCCATTCGTTCTAAATAAAGAGTCAATTGACCTAATTGAACAGTTCTCTCTTCTTGTCGTGAAGAATATTCACCATAAGTCCGTCTTAAATGACTTTTAATTTTTGCTAACACTATTTCATAATTGAATGGTTTTGTAATAAAATCATCCCCGCCATTCTCTAAAGCAAATATTTGATCCATCTCCCCAGAACGTGCGGAAATAAATATTATTGGGCATTTCGTATATTGTCTTAACTGTCTGCACCAATAATAGCCATCATAAGAAGGCAAGTTTATATCAAGCAAAATTAAATGTGGTGAAAATGCCATACATTCTTCCACAATTTCCTCAAAGTTTTTCACAATCTCAACTTCATATTGGTATCTTTTTAACGTATCAGCCAATAGTGAAGCAATTTTATAATCATCCTCTATTATAAAAATCCTCGAATTTTCCAAAATCATTCCCCCTTTTCTGGAATGTCTAACTCTATTTTATCAAAAAAATTATAACGTTCATTTCATAGCACATTTTGATTTTCGATTTTGGCAATTTTTTCTTACCGATTCACAAAATATTCACAAAACAGTTTTGTAAAATGGGCATTTTCCTTATTGACGAATCCAAACTGTTATAATACAATTACAAATACAAACACCTATTATAAAACAGTTAATCATAAGGAGGTCCCCCTATGTTAGAAAATATTGTTGAATTCTTCAAAAATTTGCCAGATAAAATCTGTGTAAAATGCGGTGAAAAAATTGAAGAACAAAGTGAATGCTACACTAACACATGTGACAAATGCAGTTCACTATAATGATTGTTTATAAATAGTTGCTTACCTAATTGAATGAACTTACTATTAAATCGCTTAACAACATTGAAAATCGCTTATAAATTCGCTTATTTATTTTCAAACGTGAAGAGGCTTGAACAAATTCGCCTCTATCAATAGATAAAGATTAAATTCGCTGTTTCCTGTTATCATATATGTTTGTCGGCTTAAGTTTTCAATCAGGAGAACTTAAGCCATTTTTTTCATTTGAAAAGTCTGTCATGATGGATGTTTATTTAAAAAAAGTAGCAGCACATCCCTTGTAAGGTCTGTACTGCTTTAAATTTCGTTTCCAGCATTGACGATTACTTGTTCTGACAATATTTCCTGACTACCTATAAGCGGTTTTGTTACATATCTAGAAGTAATGGATAGTGGTGCGATCCCTTTACCTACAATATAAGATCGAACATCTAAAACTATGATACCTGCTGTTAACACATAATTTTTCCCATCAATTCTTTTCCTCGAATCAAAATCCGTATAGAATCCATCAAGAAAATTTACAGGCTCTAGTTCAGCCATTTTATAAACAATATCATTTTGATCTTTTGAATCGACATATTTTAACGCCGTATAAATATTTTTCATTATAAAATTGTTATATGTCACGTTAATTGCATGTCTGTTACTACTAGGTTTATTATTCCATTCGAATTCAATGATGATTCTGGCTGCATCTCTCTCTTCATCTCTTGCTAAATCCATGACAATTGTATTAAACATTAAATGATTATGCTGTTTAGTAAAATCATTTTTCTCATAAATAATTTTTCGATGTTCCTCAATTATTCTATTATTATATCCATAGTGTTTAACTGTATTATTTTCAATCATCTTTACTAAAGATAAATGGTTTTGATAGTTTTTATCAAACTCTTTAATTTTCTCAATATCTACTTTCGAATATCCTTCGTTTTCTAATTGAGATTTATTTTTCGTTGAAAGCAATTCCATATTTTCATAATCATCGTAATCTAATTCTTTCTCTAGATTTAACCAAAACAATAAAATAATGAAACTAATGCCAAACAAAATAATGAAAATTTTTCTCATCATTAATAAACTAATACCTCTTTCAAAAGTGAATTATTTTTTTCACTATATACCAATAACCAAAAATTAGAAATAGACTGAAAATACTATTTTTATCAAAAATCGGAAAATATATATTTAACGAAAAAATTCTCCTTTTACTCATGTTATAAGATTTAATGGCTCTATAATATTTGGTGTTGGTGGATACAACCAGCACCATTTTTTTACACAAAAAAATGAGACATGTGACAAACTCTGGTAAAATGTAATCGAACAAAACCTCATTTCCCAAAGGAGTTGTGTCACATGTCTCACCATCATTCTATACGAAACCTACTCAATATAAAAGACAAAAATATCACATTTGATGAAAATTTTTGTGCAGAAGAACTCATTAAAGGGGTCCAATCAAAAGTCTTTTATGGCCAATTAACTTACCAACCAAAAGCGTGCTATGCTTGTGGACATGTCTTTGATGATCAAATCATTAAACACGGTTTTAAAACGTCTCTCATTAAAATGCCTAGTGTTTCAGGTTTTCATACCTACTTAAAATTGCGTAAACAGCGTTATTTCTGTAAACATTGTCATTCCACGTTTACTTTAAAAACGAGCGTCGTGGCTAAAAACTGTTGTATTTCCAACAATACCAAAGTATCGATTGCTTTAAACGCCAAAGATAAAATATCCGAAAAAGATATTGCGATGAAACATAATGTTTCTCATGCCACTGTCAGTAGAGTCATTGACAGCTTTTATAGCTACTATCAACCAAATGTTCACTACCTTCCAAAGCATTTGTGTTTTGATGAGTTTAAATCAGTGAAATCCGCAGCTGGAGCGATGTCCTTTATTTTCTGCGACTCTGAAACGGGGGAGATTGTGGATATCGTGGAGGACCGAAGATTACATGTCCTCAAAGAGTATTTCTTACGGTATTCCAAAAAGGCGAGAGATGCGGCAAAAACGATTGTCATCGATATGTACAGCCCTTATATTTTCCTTAATCCAAGAAGTTTTCCCTAAAGCGGAAAACATACTCGACAAATTCCATATCCTCCAACTATTTAGCAGAGCTTTAAACAAAACGCGCATCAACGTCATGAATCGGGATAAAAAGAATTACAATAAATTGAAAAAATACTGGAAGCTCCTTCTGAAAGATCAAACAAAACTTGATTATAAGAACTATACATATCATCGTTGCTTTAAAAAGCATATGTGTGAGGTGGAGATTCTCCACTATCTCATTGATTTAGATTCTGAATTAAAAGCGTCCTATGAGTTATACCAATACGTTCGACATTACATCAAAACCAAAGACTTTGAGCTCCTAAAGAAAACATTAGAGAATAAACAAAATATCGTTTCCAGCTATATGAAAACCGCCATCAAGACAATCAACAAATACATCAATTACGTCGAGAATACGCTAAAGTACGATTATAATAACGGCATTTTAGAGGGGATTAATAACAAAATCAAAGTGATTAAACGCATTTCTTTCGGTTATCGATCCTTCTATCACTTTAGAAACCGAATATTCATTACCCAAAACTTAGCGAAAATAAAAACAGCTTAGGGGAACCTCGAATTTCCCCTAAGCCATCCGATTACATATCACCAAATAATGTCACTAAAATTTATTCACCAACACCATTTGACAAAGAACCGATTTAATCATAAAAGTATCTGTTAATTCTAAAAAATATCATAGCCTGTGAAATTTTTACGAAACGTAAAATTTCACAGGCTTTCATTTCTGAAGTGTATATTATTTTTCATTATTTGAAACTAGTGATTACTTCCATGAGAATCTCCATGTCCATGCTGACTATGATCGTGTTGCATTTGTTCAGTATCCTCTTTTGAAGTATCTTCTTCTGGGATTACTTTATCCATATCCGGCTCTCCTGCCACGATTTGTTGTTTCGGCATGACATGTAAGCCGCGAGCTGTCGTATGTGCATACATATAATAAACGCCATCATGATCAAAAGTATATTCTGCTTTATAAACGCCATCACCGACATGTTCCCCTGTAATCATTGTTCCATGATCGCGCAATCCTGATTCCCAAACTTCAAATTTTACTTCATCTGCATCCTCCACATTTTCATTGTTTTGTGTTACATGAGCAGCTAGTTCCACCGGTTCTCCGACTTTCACTTCTGTAGGCGTTAATATTTCTACTTTTACTTCCAAATCGGATACATCAATTGGTTCTTCATTTGTATCAACTTCCGGTTCATTTGATGAACACCCCATCATCAACATTGGTACAGCTAATAATGTAATCAACATTTTTTTCATATTAATCTTCCTCCATTATTGGTAATGATATTTTCACAAGCGTTCCTTTTCCGAGAACACTATCTATATGCAATTTTCCATCATGTAACTTCACCAATTGCTCTACTATTGATAATCCTAATCCTGCCCCACCGTCAAATCGACTTCGCGCCTTATTGACCCGGTAGAATCTTTCGGTCACATGAGGGAGATCTTCTGCTGGAATACCGATTCCTTCATCTTGAAACTCGATGATTGCATGATGATTAGATTGATAACAATTGATGGCGACTTTGCCATTTTCATTTGAGTAGCGTATTGCATTTTCAATCACGTTAATGAAAATTCGTTTTAATTTTTCTTCATCCCCTTGGACAATTATATTGTCGTCTAGGTTTGTTGCAATGATAATGTTCTTTTCATGAGCTTGTCCTTCCAATAGCTTAATTGACTCCCGAATGGTCTCGGATAAAACAATCGGAAACAGTTCGATTTCTTCACTATCTTTTCTAACAAGCTGAAGCAATTCGTTTGTCATGCGTTCCATGCGATTCGCTTCACGATGAATTAGCTCCATTGCCTCATCTCGTTCTTTTCCTACTAATAGTTGTTGCTGAATAGCCTCACTATAACCTTTAATATAACTAATTGGTGTACGTAATTCATGAGAAACGGTTGTTAAGAAGGATTTTTGTTTTTCGTCTTCTCGTTGAATCGCTTCTGCCATATGGTTAAATGCTTCTGACAGCATTCCGACTTCATCTTTTGAAGTCACCTTTACCCTTGCACTGTAATCCCCTTCTGACATTTGTTCTACTGCTCGTTGCAATTCATTGAGCGGACGCATAATTCGCTGTAAACTTTTATAAACAAAAATGGCAATGACGAGAGTAAAAAGCAATCCTCCCACCATCAATATAGCCACTTCATTTTTAGCTAATTCAGTAATTTTTGCCAAAGGATAATAAATATAAATAATTCCTTCCAATCTTTTTTGATCCGTGAGTGGCAATATCACCGAAACCACTTCTCGCTTGAATCGCTCTTCGTATCCGATTTTTGTAACAGTCTCTCCATTTAATAAAATCCGCCGTTCGTTCGGACCAATCAACGTATTATAATCGATTTCAAAAGGGACGCAAGCACTTAGTTCACGAGGGTTCCGGACTGCAAATATATGATAGTTCGAATGCATATTAAACGCTTCAACCATCTCCACATATTCATCGGTTACTTTACCACCTGTATACATGGATTGAATGTTTTCACCAATCTCCATCATCTCGCTTTTTGTATCTTCCACATAAAATTGTTCATATAGAAAATCTGCAAATAGATACATAAATACGATGGTCACCATTAAGTAAGCAATGATTAATACCCAAATTTTTGTTGATAACTTTCTCATACTAGTTCGAAGCGATAGCCAATCCCCCACACTGTTTGGATGTAGTCGCTTGCCTCCTTTGAAATTTTCCCTAATTTTAATCTTAATGTTTTAATATGGGTATCGACCGTCCTCGTCCCACCATCATAATCAATCTCCCAAATCTTCTCTAATAATTGTTCGCGGGAAAAAACTGTACTTGGATTTTTCATAAATAATTGAAGCAAATCGAATTCTTTTAATGTTAATGTTACTTTTTGATTGTTGACATACACTTTTCGAGAGACTTCATCTAACTTAATAACGCCTCTTTCAAGAATCGGTTGTCTATTTAAGCCCGTCCTTCTTAAAACTGCCTGTATTCTGGCAACTAATTCGCTAGCAGTGAAAGGTTTCACGATGTAATCATCCCCACCGATTGTCAAACCTTTCACTTTGTCTTCATTGCCATCTCTTGCTGTTAAAAAGATTATTGGTACGGAAGAAATATTACGGATTTTTTGGCAGACAAGAAATCCGTCTTCATTGGGCATCATGACATCCAGAAGGACGATATCCGCTTCATTTGATTCGATTATTGGATAAGCATCTTTTCCACTTTCAACGGCGATTGTATGAAAAAAGGATTTAGAAAGCATCACTTCTATTAAATTTCTCATATCTTGTTCATCATCTATGATTAGTACTGTCGGCATCTTCAAACCTCCCTCACTAGCAGCTGGAACGGTCCATGTTCGGTGGAAACCGATTTCTGTATCTCCCCATTTTGTATAAAATAAATTTGATTGTCGTCAAAGCCAGCAACGATGATTTGATCTTTAAAAGAAGCTACAGCAAATGGGTTTGCACCTACTTCTTTTCTCCATAACACATTACCCTTCACATCACAAGCAAACAATTCATTTGAGCCATGATTCGTGATGTATATAATATCTTCATTTCTAGTAAATCCAACAGGCATATGGGAAACTTGAATTTCTTGAATGAACTGCCCCGTTTTTAAATCATGTACTTTTACAACTTGATTTGGACGACTTCCAGCGCCGTGTCCACCTATCCAAAGGGTGTTTGTTTCTTCCACAATCATTAAACCACTAGATGATTTATCTATACTCCATTCATCAACCAGTGTCATTGATTTTATATCTACAACTGAAAGTACAGGTGCCTTGTAGTTGATAATATATAATTTCCCTTGATGACTATCCATTGACATTGGATAATCCGTTAAACGAAGTTCTCCTTGTTTTTTTCCATGTTCATCAAAGGAAGTGACTGTATTATGTTTACTATTGGTAATGAACAGTAAATGTTCTTCTTGATCGTAATAGGCATTTGTTGTTCCTATCCCCGTTTCAATCGACTGAATTAATTTTCCTGTGGATAGCTCATAAATATCGATTTCATTTAGTTGATGCCCGTATAGTACAAGTCGATCGTAAGGAATTAGCGTTGCACCAGTGTATGATTTATCGAATTTCCATGTTGCAATTCGTTCACCTTTCGAATCAAAAAAATCAAGGGAAGGATCTATTATATTTAGAGAAGCAACAAAGGATTGATGTTGATTTATCGATTGAAAACGCTCATCTTCACATCCTTGTAATATCCAAAAACAGAAAATGATTATGAAGGTTATCCATCTTTTCAAACAATCACCCCAAGTTCTATAGTAATGAAAAATTGTGAAGTTTGAATGAAATAAATTTGACAATCAATTCAATTTTTTTATTTATTATAGCTAAAATTTGTGTCGATACTATTTCGGCTTGTGCAGATGCAACTTCGGCTTGTGCATATAACACCCGCGCTCGTGCATTTATCCAACGCACTTGTGCATATAACACCCGTGCTCGTGCACTTAACTCCTCGGCTTGTGCATATAACACCCGCACTCGTGCATTTATCCAACGCGCTTGTGCATATAACACCCGCACTCGTGCACTTACCTCCTCGGCTTGTGCATATAACACCCGCACTCGTACACTTAACTCCACGCTCGTGCATATAACACCCGTGCTCGTGCATTTATCCAACGCACTTGTGCATATAACACCCGCACTCGTGCACTTAACTCCTCGGCTTGTGCATATAACACCCGCGCTCGTGCACTTAACTCCTCGGCTTGTGCATATAACACTCTCACTCGTGCATTTAACTCCTCGGCTTGTGCATATAACACCCGCACTCGTACACTTAACTCCACGCTCGTGCATATAACACCCGTGCTCGTGCATTTAACTCATTTGCACGTGCATTTCATATGCATTATTAGCTTTTCCAGTTCCTACTAAAAATACGAAAAGTGCTGTTCCGAAAGTCAATGAATATTGACATTCCGGAGCAGCACTTTAACTAGTGAATGATGAGATACCATAAAACTGTTCAGCAATTTTTTTACTCTGCTACCATCACATTATTACGCTAAAATACTAGACTCTTCATGAAATAATTCCGACATGATTTCACGTGCAGCCTGTTTTCCTTGCGATACACAATCTGGAACACTGATTCCTTCATAAGAACTTCCGGCTAATTTAACATGAGGGAATTCTTTCTTCAGGATTTCTCTCATTTTCTGCAAACGTTTCTCATGGCCAACCGTATATTGTGGCATTGATTGCTTCCAGCGAGAAACTACCGTAAATTGAGGTTGTTGCTTGATGCCAAGAGATTTCTCTAAATCATGAAGAACCGTTTTTTCTATATCTGCATCTGACAATTCAACGATTGCTTCATCCCCTACACGACCAATATACGTTCGGAGCAAATCATATCCAGCTGGAGCTACATTGTCCCATTTATGATTACACCATGTACAAGTCGTAATTGAAATATCACTATTTCTCGAGAAATAAAAATTAATTGCATCTTCATAAAGCTGATTTTCTAATTTTTGAAAAGCCATCGTTACCGTTGCAATCGTTGCATAGTTCATATCGAGTATTTCATGAAAAAATCCGTAATGCTCAAACATTTTTTTCGCTTCATTTAAAGGCGTTGTCACAATCACTGCATGGCATTTTAATGGAGCAATATTATTAAAGTAGATTTGTAGTGTCCCATCTTGCAATTTATCAATCGATTCAACTTTGACTCCTTTTAAAATCGATTTAGGCGGTAAATGTTCCTCTATTTTTTCCACTAAAGTTTCCAAGCCATTTTTGAAAGTTTGAAACCCTTTCACCTGACTATGAAGTAATGAAAATTGCGTTTTTTTCATTCCATAAATTAAGCTACGATATTGTTTTTCCATTTCATAAATTTCAGGAAACATTGATTGGATACTCAACCGATCAATGTCTCCTGCGAAAGTACCTGCTAGCAGCGGCTCCACTAAATTTTCAACTACTTCTTTCCCAAAACGGCGCCGGAAAAAGTCCCCAATCGGTTCATCCTTATCTTCTTTAGTTTTAGGCAATAATAAATCTCCTGCAGCACGAAATTTTCCACTTAATGAAACAATCCCAGAAGTTAATAATGAGGGGACAATAGGTGCTCCACCAAACAAAATGCTTTTCGGAATTGGATATAGGTGTTTACCTACAGCCACATAAGTTTGACCTTCTCTATTGCATACAACTTCATCTTGAATGCCTAAATGTTTGGTTATTTCAATCATGCTCTCATCATGATCAATAAAAGATTCCGGACCCCGTTCAATAATGAATCCATCTTTCCTTAACGTTTGGATTTTACCACCTAATCTTAATGAAGATTCGATTAACACTACATCTAATGGTAAGTGATTTTCCCGTGCACACTTATTTAAATAGAACGCTGCTGTTAATCCCGTTATACCGCCGCCAATTACAGCAATTTTCTTTCTAATCGTCACCCTCATCATCACTTTCTATTATTTCTCTAACTTTTTAAAAATGGCATCTACCATCGCATCGATAAATAAAGGATGGGTACTTGGCATTGGTGGGCGATAGTAATGCGCCCCTAGCTCATCACATACATCTTTACATTCAATATCGTTGTCATATAATACTTCCAAATGCTCTGTTACGAAGCCGACTGGTGCATATACGAACGAACGGTATCCTTTTTTCTCATAAAGTTCTCGAGTCAAATCTTGAACATCTGGACCAAGCCACGGTTCAGGTGTTTGTCCTGCAGATTGCCATCCAATTTCAATATTTTGAATCCCCGTTTTTTCTTGAATCAAACGAGCCGTTTCAATGAGCTGTTCCTCATATGGGTCGCCCAAATTTTTAATTTTTTCTGGCAGTGAATGGTTGGAAACAATTACACAAGCTTTTTCTCTTTCTTCCTCCGTCATTTTATCAAATTCTGCTAGGATCGCTTGTGACCAATATTCAATAAATTTCGGTTCATCATACCATGCTTCTACTGAAGTGATGTTTAGTGTACCGCCTAATTTTTCAGCAGCTTCTTTCGCTCGACCATTATATGATTTAATAGAAAACGTTGAAAAATGAGGCGCCAATACAATCGAAACGGCTTCTCGAATTCCATCTTTCACCATTTCTTCGACTGCATCTTCAATAAATGGTTCAATATGTTTTAATCCGATATAAAGTTTATATTCCACTTCGTCTTGTACTTCATTTAATCGATTGACAAGCGCTTCTGCTTGTTTCTTAGTCATTTCTGCAAGAGGAGAAATTCCGCCAATCGCCTTATAACGATCTTTTAAATCCTCTAAATGTTCATCAGAAGGCTTTCGTCCATGACGAATATGCGTGTAATATCTTTCAATATCTTCTTCTTTATATGGCGTTCCATAAGCCATTACTAGTAGACCGTGTACTGGTTTCAATGTTTTCACCTCAAAAAAATTTTTTCATCATTCATTATTTAGTTTTGCAATCCGTTCACGACTATAATCATGAATCAATGCTGTTAATCGTTTTAATACTTCCGGATTTACTTCTGGGAATATACCATGTCCTAAATTAAATATATGTCCTGGCACTTCAATTCCTTGATCAATAATGTCTTTCGTTCTGCGTTCAATTACGGACCAGTCCGCTAATAAAATGGAAGGGTCTAAGTTTCCTTGAACAGCTTTCTCTACTCCTAGTTCACGAGCTTTTCGAATTGGCATGCGCCAGTCAAGTCCAATTACATCAATCGGTAAATCATTCCAATCGTTGATTAAATGACTTGCGCCCACACCAAATAAAATTAATGGTACATTTTGATTTCGTAATTCTGCAAAAATGCGAGTCATAACTGGTTTAATGAATACTCGGTAATCTTCAACGTTCAATGCGCCAACCCAAGAGTCAAACACTTGAATTGCACTAGCTCCAGCTTCCACTTGAGCTGTGATATCAGCAATAATCATATCTGCTAATTTATCCATCAATTTAAACCAAGCTTTTGGATCGGATACCATGAACGATTTTGTCTTGCTGTAATTTCGAGATGGACCGCCTTCAATCATGTAGCTAGCTAAAGTAAAGGGAGCACCTGTAAATCCAATTAACGGCACATTCAATTGCTCTTCCGTTAACATTTTAATCGTCTCAAGCACGTATGGAGTATGTTCTTTCGGATAAAATTCCCCTAACTTTTCAACATCTTCCGCACTTCTAATAGGGTTTGAAATCACTGGTCCAACACCGGCTTGAATTTTTACATCGACCCCGATACCAGGCAAAGGCGTCACGATATCTTTATAAAGTATTGCGGCATCAACGTTATATTGTTCCACAGGTAATCTTGTTACATATGCACAAAGTTCTGGTTGTTGAGTAATTTCCTCCAGTGAATATTTTTCTTTTAATTTTCGATACTCTGGTTGAGAGCGCCCTGCTTGACGCATATACCAAACAGGAGTATATTCCGTTCGTTCTCCTCTCGCTGCTCTAATCAGTGTGTCGTTTATTTGCCTCATTTTTTCTTTACCTTCCCCTCAAAAATAATCAATTTGACGAAAAGTGCAATGAAATCGATTTCAATCTTTCACTTTTCTACAAATTTCATCGCTATATAATGCTACAATTCATAATAATAACTTTATACTTACAAATAATCTACTAAGTCATTGATACCCTTCAATATATACTGTTCCTTTACCATTGTATAGCTTTCTCTGACAAATGTCATAAATTTGTTCTTTAAATAGCACATTTTTCTCAATTAAATTATGACAAATTTTAGACAATAAATCGCATTTATTATTTAAGGAGGAATAAAATATGAATATTTACATGACGACAGGAACTCCACAATTTATGGAAAAATTGCATCAAAAGTATGAAAACGAAAATATGTATATCTTGTATGGCATAAACGAAACGCTTTTACTACATGAAACTGAAAGAAAAACCGTCTTTCAAACACCGCGGAAATATGAAGTGGTAGATGGATTAAATGAACTACAACAAGCAGGTTTCTTTACTTTTTACCATATCCCAGTTTCTGATGAAGGACGACCTGTCTTTGAAAAAAACATTTTACAGCGATTGGGCGGAATGAAAGATCAAACTGGATTAATGGCTTATCGAATACTACGCCCAAAAAAATCTGAGACATATATAATTCTCTTCCAATGGACAAATAAACGTGCTTATGACATATGGAAAAAATACGATCCATTCGCTTATGAACTCGAACATTTTTCCGTAGGAGTAAAAAAAGACAATATTTTTAATGCTGCAACATACATTACAACTTATTCTGGCGCAAAACAAAAAAATAATGAAGAGAGGCTGGGACATAACTAATAAAGTGAACAAGCTGCAAAAAGATTTTTTGTAAAAAATTGATTGGAGTGACGGGGCTGGTGCTCCTGTCGCTCACGCTTAGTCGCAAAGCAAAGCTTTCCTGCGACGAGCCCTCTCGAGACCCCGCAGGAGCGAAGGATTGAATCAGAAGGGTCTCGAGCCGGGCCCGCGGAAAGCGTCCCCGGAACGGAAATCAATTTTCTTCAATTATCAAAAACACCATTTTCTCCCGTGAGAAAATGGTGTTTTTGATCTTTTGTCCCAGCCTCTTTACATTAAATCGATAATTGTTCCTATACGATGTTCTAATGCTTTATAGTAGACGCCTTTTACAACTGCAAGGTCGTAATAGGATGCACCAACCGATTTGAAAAAAGTAATTTCTTCCTCACTTTCCCTCGGAGCAATTTTCCCACTCACTAATAATTCAAGTTCACCATGCACATCTTCAAAGGACCATTCACCACTATTATTTGCGTCAATTAATTCACCAGCTTCTTCCATAACTCCTTCAAGATCATCCACTACTATTTTGGAAGCTCGTAAAATGGTTGTACGATCGATTTCAAACATTTGAGGTAAGTAAGATCCAACTCCGTTAATGTGGGCACCAGATTTTAAATATTTCCCATCAAACACTGGTGTTGTTGAATTTGTCGCACAACAAATAATATCTGATTCCGAAACGGCCTCGTTCACATCTTCAACTATTTCAATAGATGCAGTTACACCCTGCTCTATTAATTGTTGTTTAAATTGAAACGCTTTTTTCTTTGAACGATTAAACAATAAAATTTTCTCAATCTTCCTTACAGCCATTACGCCTAGCGCTTGCTCAAAAGCCATGCGACCTGTACCTACGATTGTCAACACCTTGGCATTTTGTATCGCAAGTTTCTTTGTTGCTAATCCTGTCATCGCCCCGGTGCGAAGCCTCGTCAAATAAGAAGCATTCATAACTGCCAAATGCTCTCCGTTTTCCGTGCTAGTTAAAACAATAATCCCTTGCGTTGTCGGTAGCCCCTTTGCTGAATTGTTCGGGAAAATTGTTACTACTTTAACACTGGCAAAGTGATGTTCCAAATCTGCACTCGGCATATATAAAGAAGAAGCATTTTTTTCCGGAAATTCAAGCACTGTTCTGATTGGTGCCAACACTTTATTTTCTTGCTTTGCTATTAGCATTTCTTCCACATCTTTTAATGCATCTTCCATTTTATAGATGCTCTTAATCTGTTTTTCATTTAATAGAATCAATGACCACACGCTCCATTTTTACTAAACACTTTGCAATTCTTTCTTTTTCACTTCTTTACCTTTAAATTCATCCAATTCTTGATTATTCTTATCTTTCACTGTTAATACAGCAATAAAAGAGATGACCGCTGTCAAGATGATATATAACGCAACAGGAACGTAAGAATTATTAAATTCAACTAGCAGCCATGTTGCAATCAACGGCGCTGTTCCTCCAGCCAAGGCAGCCCCAATTTGATATCCTAATGAAACCCCAGTATAACGAACTTTTGCATCGAATATTTCAGAAAACATTGTTCCCAGCACAGAAGTAATCGGAGCCCAAATAATTCCCAATCCAAGCACTGTAGCAATTAGGAGTGCCGCAAATGTTCTTTGTTCGAGCAACCAAAAATAAGGAAACGCATATAAAATCATTCCGATTGTTCCCGTAATATAAACTTTTTTTCTACCAATTTTATCAGATAAGCTACCCATATACGGCATTAAAATTGTTGTAATAATTGTAGCAATCATGATGGATATTAACACTTGTGAACTTTTAAATCCTAAGTTGTTCGTACCATAGGAAACAATAAATGTAGAGAAAATGTAAAATGGTGCAGTTTCTACAACTTTTCCACTTACAGCAATAATAACCTCTTTCCACTGCGTTTTAAAAATTTCTATGAAAGGCAACTTCGGAATTTCTCCGGATTCTTGTACTTTTTTAAAGGAAGGCGTTTCATCTAATCCTTTACGAATCCAAAGACCAAAGATTACTAATAAAGCACTTAAAATAAATGGAATACGCCATCCCCAAGCAACGAAACTTTCAGGCGAAACAATAGAAGTAATAAAAGATAACGCTCCCGAACCTAAAAACATCCCAATTGTGACTCCCATTTGTGGGAAGGCACCGTAAAAGCCCCGTCTTTCTTTTGGAGCATATTCAACAGCAAGTAATACTGCTCCTCCCCATTCTCCTCCAATCCCAAGTCCTTGAACTAATCGTAAAACAATTAATATGATTGGAGCCGCTATGCCAATTGCTTGATATGTAGGTAATAATCCCATTAATACTGTCGCTATCCCCATAATTGATAATGTTAAGACGAGTGTACGTTTTCTTCCGATTTTATCTCCAATATATCCAAAGATGATTCCTCCAAATGGACGGATGAAGAATGCAAGCGCAAGAGATGCATAAGAAGCCAACAACCCTACCGTCGGATTGTCGGTTACAAAGAACACTTGATTGAATACAAGTCCCGCTACCGTTCCATAAAGGAAGTAGTCGAACCATTCAATTGAACTTCCTACTAAACTTGCAATCCAAACTTTCGTCATAACATTTTTGCTTGTACTCATGTTAGTCCCTCCTATTGAATATATAAAAATTGAAGTGTCACTTAAATTTATGCAAGAAATCATACATTCATTCGAATTTTCTATGAAAAATTTAGGTATTAGTTCTATTATTTTTTAGGGGGATGTTTATTTATGATGATTGGGGAAAAGCTTCGAAAAATCCGAAAAATGAAGAAGATGACTTTAAAAGATTTGTCTGAACAGACGGGGGTTTCAATTAGTTTTTTATCTCAAGTAGAAAGAAATAAATGCAGTGTTACTTTAGAATCGTTAAGAAAAATTAGCGATGCGTTAAATGTCAATCCAAGCTTGTTCTTCTCTGATACAAATTATCAAGCAAAATCTTTTCCGTTTTTTTACAAAGACTTGTCCAACAATGTTCAAGGGGCTTCATTTCACCCGATCTTAGCGACACTAAAGCCAAAGGAAAACAAAGGAAATGAATTTTCCCATTACGGCCATGAGTTTATTTATGTGTTATCTGGAGTTTTAACGGTTTCTCTCGAAGGAAACGTTTTTGAATTAAGAAATGGGGAATCCATTATGTTCGAATCTAGCCGTAATCATTATTGGTGGAATGATGGAGAAGAAGATGTGCAGTTTCTTCTAGTGTCTACTTTATGAGAATGGGAATTACGCTAGTTCATCTCATTATGTAGGATATTCATGAATACAAATTGGAAAAAACTCGCAACAATAAAAACAGTAAACGATTATCATGTTGTAAATTGTACTTTCTGGATTCTCCATAATAGAACTCAAATCGAGTAGGAGGGAGTGATTAGCTCCCGTCCTCTCACACCACCGTACGTACGGTTCCGTATACGGCGGTTCAATTAAGATAATTGACGCAAGTTTTCATAACTTCCGTGAATAGCTGTTCTCTTTATGCCAGTGGTCACTCCACCCTCCAAGAGGACTCCCACGGGATTCACCGCTTCCTTCCTCAAGTGAGGTACTATGTTTTCTGTGTTCATCATGACTCACTGAATGCCAAGGGCTATTCTCTCTTAATTGTTCGGTCCTTCTTAGTAGTTCTAAACCAACTAATACTATGACCTCTGCTGACTTCTGACGGTTCAGCTACTTATCACTAAGTAGGTTATGAAGCGAACTTCACCTATCCGCCAGACCTCCCCGGGTAAGTACATGCACTTTCACACCATCTATCCGCCTCATTTACTCGATATGACCTTCGACAGAAAGAGCTTTGTTTTGTTTCGCAAACTCACTCAATCATACCTAGCCTTATATGAGGTTCGTGTTCCTCGGACCGGTGTTTTGCCTCCAGCTTCCTTCAGATTCCGCGTCACCACGGACACCCTTGCTCTTGGCTAACCTCTACTTCTGTCTTCGGGGTTCGGGACTTACACCCTATAGTTCATGTACATGCCGGGCGCACGAATAAAAGCGCATTGGAAAACACTTATGAAATCCAATACGCTTATATAGCAGATGTATAATCCAACTTAAACATGCACAACCGGATCTTTTGACAAGTTAAACGTCAACTCGTTCATCACAATGATAATAATTGCTGGAACAAAGAAATATGGCTGTCCAATGGCACAAAGCATTACTAGCATCCCTTGAACAATCATAAAGATACGCAATAGCTTTTGAACAGCTTTCTTTCGTTGATTCTCTTTTATTGGAAAAAGCATATCCATACGAAAATCAGAAGAAGACAATAACGCATATTTTAACTGAATGGTCGTAGCAAAACTTAATGCCCCTGCAACAATCCATAATACAACCGGAATATCGATCGTCAACGCGACAATCACTAAAATGGCTGTTAACCGCACCCATAAATAAAAATGGTCATTCGTTCTTACAAAAGTACGGAAAACTAAATAACTTTGAGTACTTTCCTTATTAAATAGAACAAATTTATAAATGATATCCAACCATGCTCTGCGTTTTATTGCACCGCGAATATGAGGAACATCTGTAAAGTAGTTCGCAAATCGGTAAAAGGCCATCATGCGATTTTGTTCCAATTTTACAAAATGTTCGTAAGGAATTGGTTGAACGAATACTTTCTTTTTTAACGACTGATTGTACACTATAAGCAACAATATATATAGGAAAGCCCACCAAAAATGAATCGATAGAATGGCTTGCACCGCTAAAATTGATACCGCCATTCTCGCTATGCGATCAAAAGCGATGAAATTCCCTCGATTGACATAGCGATAATGGAATTCAGTTTGAACATTAATATATTTCAGTATGATGATAAACAGCAACCCAAGCCAAATACGCAATGATTCTAATTCCGTAACTGCATTCAATAAAGGAATCGCGATAAGATAGCAAATTGCAGATAGGAAAACTTGTGACCAAAAAGTCCAATTCAATGCTTTTCGAAAATAGATGGGCATCTGTTTTTCTAATGGCAATAAATATACTTGATCTGGCTCTTTTAAAAGAGTGACTGGACGAGAAAATGCAACGATAATTCCTACCACTACAGCAACAAGCCATTCAGCTGGAAAATTGGGTGATACAACTTGCAACCACTGGCTATATTGAAACCCAAGCGCTCCAATGGCAAACACCATCACAATAGCCAAATGTCCAGTGAACACAAAACGCATATATTTTTGAACTTCAATCATATAGTGTTCGAAACGTTTGGACCATACTTCTGACAAATTACTCATTATGTTGCTCCTTCGTCATGGCAATATATAAATCATCTAACGTTGCATTGGGCATATTAAACGCTTTTCGTAAATCTTCCATCGTTCCCTGTGCACGAACTCGTCCTTCATGAAGGAAAATGATGCGGTCACAATGTTTCTCAGCCGTCGATAAAACGTGCGTAGACATTAAAACAGAAGCCCCTTCTTTTTTCCTTTCAGTCATTTGGTTAAGCAATGATTGAATTCCTAAAGGATCGAGCCCAATAAATGGTTCATCAATTATATATAATGAAGGTTTTACTAAAAAGGCGCACATAATCATCACCTTTTGCTTCATTCCCTTTGAAAAATGAGATGGGAACCAATTGAGGCGCTTCTCCATCCGAAATTCTTCTAATAATTTTCCGGAACGTTCCTTTAAAGTATGCTGATCAATGCCGTATGCCATCGCTGTTAACTCCAAATGTTCTTTTAACGTAAGTTCATCATATAATACGGGCGTTTCGGGAATATAGGAAAAAGAAGAACGATATGTTTCAATATCTTCATTTAACGTAACACCATTTAAACGGATTTCTCCTTTTTGTGGAAGAAGCGTCCCAATTATATGTTTAATAGTCGTACTTTTTCCAGCGCCATTTAAACCAATTAAGCCAACCAATTCCCCTTGTCCAATTGAAAAGTTCAAATCTTTAATGACGGGTTTTCTTGTATATCCACCTGTTACATCCTTTACTTCCAACATAGTTAACACTCCTATTCTTCCTACAGTTTATCAAAATTAGAAAATGTATTCATCTCATGAAATATGTTAAAATGTAGATAAATTTTGTATGAAAGGATTGGGTGAAATGAGCGACTGCATTTTCTGCAAAATTATTGAAGGTTCCATTCCATCAAATAAAGTATATGAAGATGAACATGTTTTAGCTTTCACGGACGTAGCACCATTAACAAAAGGACATACTTTATTAATTCCAAAACAACACGTCAAAGACTTATTTGAAATGCCTGAAGATGTAGCACGAAATTTATATGCAGCTGCACCAAAAATTGCAAATGCCATTAAAAAAGCGTTTAATCCACAAGGAATGAATACATTGAACAACAACGGTGCCTTTGCTGGACAAACAGTATTCCATTATCACTTGCACTTCATTCCACGCTATGACGAAAACGATGGATATATAGTACGTTGGGAAACGAAAAAAGATGAGTTTACTCCTGACACATTAAAAGCAATTGCTGATGAAATTAAAGCAAATTTGAATAAGTAATGCTTTCTCAGACTGGCTCAAAACAATTTCTCGAGTCAGTCTTTGTCATTTAAAAAAGTTGTTACTATCCTATTAAAATTGCTTGAAAATTATTTCTTTTAAGATTACAATCATACTATATTTTCGCTAACGGCTTGAGGGCACGTTAGGAAAGTAGAGCATAGTTTAGTAGAGGAGAGATTTATAATGAAAACGAAAAATTTAGTGTTAATGGCCCTTTTAGTGGGGATCGGTACAGCTCTTTATTTAGTGATGCCACCAGTTCCAATCGGTGGTGGAATTAAGCCAGATTTAATGTTAACGATGATGTTTGTCGGGATTATTTTATTCCCTACTGTTCGAGATACTTTTATCCTTTCAGTAGTAACTGGTGTTCTTTCCGGTTTATTCTCATCAATTCCAGGATCACTCATGCCAAATATCATCGATAAATTTGCCACAGGTTTTATCTTTTTTGTTGTAGTACTTTTAGTAAATAAATTTGCAAAAAATGTTGTAGCTTACGGTATATTGATTGGATTAGGAACGTTGTTATCAGGAACTGTATTTTTATCAATGTTGCTATTATTAGTAGGCGAAATGCCAGCAGCTTTTGGCATTATGTTTGTAACGGGAGTAATTCCTGCAACGATTGCAAATATCATTGCATTTGCAATTATTTATCCTATTTTAAAAGGTTTGTTAATGCGTTCCAAATTCGAAACTTCTGTTACACAAGTATCATAATATTGGATATTTCGCTGTCTAAGTTTTACTTAGATAGCTTTTTTATTTTCTTTCATTTTGGTTTAATATGAATAAGTACAAGAATTAATATTTTAGACAATTTCTTTACATACTAATTACAAAAAAAGGGAGAGATTTTCAATGCGTGCAAAACCATTTTTAATCGGACTAACTGCTGGAGTCATTGCAGGAATTACGACTGCAATTTTCACAACTCCACAAACAGGTAATCAATTACGAATGAATATCGCGACTACTTCCAAAAATTTAAAAACAACTATGAGTCAATTAAATAATCAAATCAATGACATAAAAAATGGGATCTCCACTTTAACAAATGAAGTGAAAATTACTATTCCACAAATATTATTCGAAGTAAAAAATTCCATTTCACAATTTACACAAGAAGTTCAACCAAGTTCACAAAATTTAAAAGAAGAATTGGAACAATTACAGAAAAGTCTAAGCGAAATCGAGAATAATCTTTCACAAATCAAAAAAAGTTAAAATATACTCAGTATAATAATAACCATGACTTTATAACTAAACAACAATGTGTTTTTAGCACTTTTTTTCAAATATTATTAAAAAATAACATTTATTAATCACTTTTCATTTATTTATTTTTTCTAACTTTAAACTTTTTTCTTTTATTGCTATAATATTTTAAAATCCTATAATAAGAAGGTGAATCAAATTGTCTGTAGAATCTTATACGTTGAAAGAGGCTATGATTTATAGCCAACGAATTGCTCAACTTTCAAAGGCTTTGTGGAAAGCAGTTGAAAAAGACTGGCAACAATGGATTAAACCGTTTAATTTAAACATTAACGAACACCACATTTTATGGATTGCTTTCCATTTGCAAGGTGCATCAATTTCAGATGTTGCAAGGTTTGGGGTAATGCACGTATCAACTGCGTTCAACTTCTCAAAGAAATTAGAAGAGCGCGGGCTTCTTAAATTTTCAAAGCGCGATGATGACAAGCGCAATACGTATGTTGAACTCACTCCTGAGGGAGCAGAGCTAGTGATTCGTATGTATGATCATTACTTGGATACGGAACACTCTATTTTGGAAGGATCTCTAGCATTGAAAGAATTGTATGGTAGATTTCCAGAATTTTTAGACGTTATGGCAATTATTCGAAATATTTACGGGGAAGATTTTATCGAAATATTTGAGAGATCTTTCAAAAATTTTAAAGAATCTATAGAAGAAAAAGATACGCATGAAGTAGTTATTAAAAATGAAATATTAATGAATAAATAGCAATTGGGGATTATGGGGAGTGTATTAGGTACACTCTTTTTTCTTTTGTCTGCAAAATTATTAGCATAATAATTCAGTTTGTTTTACAATTTTCTTAATTTCAGATAGAGGAGTATTGCAAATATGCATTGTTGGAAAACGATTAACATAAAAAGAGAATATCGTACACCTCGCCTAGTATTATATGGAGTCATTATTTTTATTCTTGTTTTTTCTTTTTCATTTATTATCATCGGTGCAAACCGTCCATTAATATATGATGCTCATCATTTCCCATTATTTTTATTAGTTTGTTTACTTTTATACCCGCTGCATAAGCTAATTCATTATTACTCACTGTTTTCTTATCGCAAATCGGTTAAATTAAAATGGAGATTTGAGTTTAAACTGATTCCTATAGTTCAAATTCGAATTAAAAAAATGTTACCGAAAAAAAGATATATGTTTATTCTTTTAACTCCATTTATTATTGTAAATACTTTACTTATACTTGTAGCAATATTCCTTCCCTATTATTCACATTACGCTTGTTTACTACTCGGATATCATTGTGGTATTTGCTTAGTAGACATATTATATTTTATACATTTGGTGAAAGCACCAAAAAATGCTGTAATAGAGGAAACGCCTAAAGGTTATGAAATTCTAGTTCCTCCTAGTTTTTCAAACATTCCCAACAATTAAAACGATAAAATATTCAATTACTCACTTGTGGGATGGTACCACTTTTTGTTATTCTTAAATGAAGTGATAGAGGGGAGGAATAGACTTGCTACTGTTAATTGTAGTGCTATTCTCGGTATTTTATTTATTCCAAATTAACAAAATGACATATGCACTATGTATGCAAAAAGAAATACCTGAAGAAAAACAACCAAAAATTTTTAGCACAATTAATATATTAATAACGATTTTACTAATATCCTTTTATATTGAGGTGTATGTTGCTATCAATTTTTAATAAGAGGAGATGTAGGTTACAATTATAGTTCAATATAGATAAAAGAGCTAAAGGAATTCCTTTAGCTCAATTCACTGTAATCAATACATGTAAGCTGCACCAACAATGATTAATAAGATAAACAACACAACCAATAGCGCGAACCAGGAGCTACCTCCGTATCCACCACCATAACTTTGACCCATAACGACACCTCCTTTCTAATGCCTATATTATGCAGTAGGTAATGGGCTACTTAGGCAAACATATTAGTGCAACCATTTAGATTTTTATTCGTTTATGTTATAGTTACAATTGGATTTTAAAGACAGGGAGAGAAAGTATATTTATGAAGAAAACATTTTTAGCTATTGCATTAGCAACATCCGTATTTACATTATCTGCTTGCAACTCTGGTAATGAAGTAGTGGTTTCCACAAAATATGGCGACATCACAAAAGATGAATTCTATGATGAAATTAAACAATTAGCTGGTAGCATGTTATTAGAGCAAGTAGTGATTGAGCATGTTCTAGAAAATAATTATGAAGTAAAAGACGAAGAAGTAGAAGAGCGCTTCAATCAATATAAAGAGCAATTCGGAGATTCTTTCAAAGACGTTTTACAATCACAAGGATTAACGGAAGAGCAATTTAAATCAAATATCCGCTTTACTTTATTAC
This sequence comes from Ureibacillus sp. FSL W8-0352, assembly GCF_038004345.1. Classification (NCBI taxonomy): domain Bacteria; kingdom Bacillati; phylum Bacillota; class Bacilli; order Caryophanales; family Caryophanaceae; genus Ureibacillus; species Ureibacillus sp. FSL W8-0352. Next base: position 1,621,188 of record NZ_JBBOQT010000001.1, read on the forward strand.
AAGAAAAAGCTGAAAAGGATATCGAAGTAACAGATGAAGAAATTGAAAAGTATTATAACCAAGGAAAATATGAATTGCATGCTCGCCATATTTTAGTGGATGACGAAGCTACTGCTAAAGAAGTCCTTGAAAAGCTTAATAAAGGTGAAGACTTTGTTGAATTAGCAAAAGAATATTCTAAAGACTCTGCCAACGCTGAACAAGGCGGTGATTTAGGCTGGTTTACTGTTGGGACAATGGTAACAGAATTTAACGATGCTGCTTATGCATTAGAAGTAAATGAAATTAGCGAACCAGTTAAAACAGATTTCGGCTACCACATCATTCAACTTTTGGACAAACGTGAAGTTGAAGATTATGGTACTTTAGAAGAGAAAAAAGATGAAATTCGCCAAGAATTGATTGATATGAAAGGCGGATTTGCTACGAAATTAACAGAGTTAGTGAAAGAAGCGAAAATTGAAATTAAAGATAAAGACTTAAAAGATGCATTTTCACAAATTTTATTAACTGAAGAAGATTCTAAAGAAAAAGAATAATACAGATTAAGTACGAAATGTTTTGAAAGATCACCTTTCCATGCTAAAAATGGTGCTGGCGAATCCTCCCAGCACCTTTTATTTTTTCAATAAATAATTTACCGAATTCAGTAGCTTTCCACCATAATTAATATTTCAAAGAACATCATCCTGAATCAAGAAATACTCTCTTACGATAACATGTCAAACATTCCTTAAAAAAAGAAAACGAAGAAAACCATTGCTTTCTTCGTCTCCTCTTTTTCCCTGTTCATTATTTAGATTCTTCAAATTTCGGTTTATAAAATGAACGATTATCCAGCGCAAATATACGTTCCGTAAATTCTCCTGGCTTTGTTTTGTTTAATGCCCTCGTTAACATATTCATTTTCGCATCAATATTATCAATATAATGCAAAATTTCTGCCTCTTGAATCATCGGTTTTTTCGGGCTTCCCCACTCTTCCTTCCCATGATGAGAAAGAACGATATGTTGTAATACCATCACTTCTTCTCCTTCAATTCCTAATTCCTTTGCCGCTTGCCCGATTTCATCAACCATGATTGTAATATGACCTAGTAAATTTCCTTCTACCGTATATGTTGTTGATACGGGACCGGACAGTTCCTTCACTTTCCCTATATCATGCAATATAATTCCAGCATAAACTAAATCTTTATTTAATGATGGGTATAATTCGCAAATTGCCTTCCCTAATCTCAACATATGCACGATATGATCTAATAATCCAGAAACATAATCATGATGGTTTTTAGAGGCTGCGGGGAAAACAGTCAATTCTGATTGATATTTTTTCATTAGAAAACGGGTGATTCTAGAAATTTTGGGATTTTTGATTTCAAAGAAAAATTGGGTTAACTCTTCAAATAATTTTTCCTTTGGTGTTGCAGCAGAAGGAATTAAATCATTTATCTGTATCCCGTCTTCCGGTTTTGCTAGTCGAATTTGTTTTATGCGAAGTTGGTTTTTACCGCGATATTCATGGATTTCTCCACCGATTTTTACAATCACTTGCGGTTGGTACATTTTTTCATGCTCTTCATTCGTATCCCAAAGCTTTGCTTCGATATCGCCACTTTTATCTTGGAGAATGAGCGTCATGAAAGGCTTACCCACCGTTGTTACTCCCTTGGTTGCCTGTTTAATAAGCAAAAATTGATTCACTGCATCTCCTGGCTGAAGTTGAGTAATACCTGGCATATCCGACACTCCCTTTTCTTTCCCTTCATCGTTCAAATTTATCGTTCATTTTTCATTGTACCATTTGTTTAAACTTGATTCGATGTTAGAATTCATAAATTATAATTCTATAAACTTGCTTTATTTTTGTTGTATAATAAAATTGAATTTTCAAAAAAGGATGGGATGAAAATGGCAAATTTTTATTTCACGGCTTATGAAAAATCAGGGGAACTATTATTTAATGAAGTTTGGGAATTTGAAAATGAACAAGAAGCCATAATAGAAGGCCAAAAACGCATTGAAGAAAAAGGGGTTCAAGATAAAACGCATCGACTCGTAAACTCTTCAGGAAAAATCATTTTATTCCATGTATAAAAAAATTGGAGGTTGGCTTTTCACTATAAATAGCCAACCTCCAGTTAATTTTTCTTTTGCTAAACAAGTTTTATTGCCCTATAAATTGAGGGGCACGCTTTTCAACAAAGGCTTTAATGCCTTCCAAATGGTCTTTCGTATTCCTCATCTTTATTTGTGCTTCCAACTCTTTTGCCAGCACTTTATTTAATTCAGAAATGCGCTCAGTATGATAAATTTGTTTTGTCTCAAGCATCGCTAAAATAGGAGAAGATAAAATTTTCTCTGTATATTGTTGCACGTATTTTTGCGCTTCTCCATCCTTTACAACGGCATCCACTAATCCAAGCTTTAATGCTTCTTCCCCATTCATCACTTTGCCTTCCCAAATAATTTGCTTTGCCTTTGCTACTCCAACTCGTTCCTTCATAAAGAAATGCCCACCACCATCTGGGATGAGGCCAATTCCTATGAAATTCATAGCCAACTTGCTATTTTCTTCAGCAATGACATAATCTGATGCAATGGCAAGGCTGAATCCAAGACCTGCTGCAGCACCATGTACTTGAGCTATCGTAATCATCGGCAATTGATAGAAAGCAAGCATCATTCGGGAAATCGAATCCATGATATCATGAAACTCTTGCAATTGCTCTGATTGAAGCATCATTTTAATGTCTCCTCCAGCAGAGAATGCTCGCCCTTCCCCTTTAATAACTAATATTTGAATATCCTTTTCGCCTTGTAACTGTTCAAAGCAATCCGCCAGTTCTTTTAACATTACTTCATTCATTGCATTCATCGCTTGTGGACGCTTCAATGTGAGCACAGCAAGACGATCATTACGACTTAATTCAATTGTTTCGTATGCCATTTCTTCCACCCCTTAATTTTGATGTACAATTATTACTTCTACTTAGATGGAAAAAATTCCTTTCGAACATAGACAATCAAATTTTAGCAACAATAAATGTATATTCATCAATTAAAAAATCTTTATAAAAAAACAATAAAAACACGAATATTAATAACAAACAACAAATACAATGTTCGTTAATTAACGAAAAATTTAAGCGTTTTCATTAAAATTTTTTAATCATTTTAGGAAATTAGTTGACATTAATGAACAATCAGTTTATTATGGAAACACATTAATAAGAGTCAAAATATTATGACGGAGACATGCTCTTACGTTCAGATTCTCAGAGAGCTGATGGTTGGTGCAAATCAGTGTTTCTGGCGTTTGTAGTTCCACTCCTGAATAGAATGGCTGAACAAATAAGTAAGCCAATTCCGGTTAATGCACGTTACGCATCACTTGAGGTTGCCTTGAATTAGGCAACGAAAAAGGGTGGCACCGCGTGAAGTTGATATGACAGCTTTTCGCCCCTAATTTATAGGGGGTGGAAGGCTTTTTTTAATACCTAAAAAAATGGAAGGGGTCTTTTTATCGAGAAAGTCTAACAATTGTTGCAATTGTTCGATAGTTGGCTATTGTCTTTAATTCTTTATTAAAAAATATTAATGAAAAAGGAGTTTTTTAAATGGTTACAAAAGCAACTACAGCTACAGATGTAATTAAAGTGTTTATTGCGGATCCATTAAGTGAAGACGGTATTTTCCCATTGCGCGAAGAAAAAGATCTGAATTTAGAAATCATTGTGGATACTGGGAATTCACAAGAAGAACTCATTGAAAAAATTAAAGATGTTGACGCATTAATCGTGCGCAGTGCTACGAAAGTGACTCGTGAAGTAATTGAAGCTGCAAAAAATTTAAAATTAATTGGTCGTGCTGGTGTAGGAGTAGATAACATCGATCTACAAGCTGCAACTGAACACGGTATTATTGTAGTCAACGCACCAGATGGAAATACAAACTCTGCTGCTGAACATACCATTGCGATGATGACTTCTCTTGCTCGCCATATTCCACAAGCTTATTTATCTTTAAAAAATGGAAAATGGGATCGCAAAACTTACGTTGGGGTTGAATTGAAAAACAAAACGTTAGGTGTTATCGGTTTGGGGCGTATCGGTACAGAAGTGGCTTTCCGTGCAAAAGGACAACGTATGAATATTATGGCATATGATCCATTCTTAACTGAAGAAAGAGCGAAAGAACTTGGTGTAACAAAAGCAACTGTTGATGAAATTTGCCAACAAGCTGATTTTATCACTGTGCATACGCCACTATTACCTGAAACGAAAAATTTGATTAATAAAGAAAAATTCGCTCTTATGAAACCTGGCGTACGCATTATTAACTGTGCACGTGGTGGAATCATCAACGAAGATGATTTATATGATGCAATCGTGGAAGGAAAAGTAGCAGGCGCTGCTCTTGACGTATTCGTTGAAGAACCAGCTACAGATCATAAATTGCTAACTTTACCACAAGTGATTGCTACACCTCACTTAGGTGCATCTACAGTTGAAGCACAAGAATCTGTTGCGGTAGATGTTTCTAACGACATTATTAAATACTTTAAAACTGGTACTGTTACAAACCCTGTGAACATGCCATCAATTCCAAAAGAGCTGCTAGCTGAAGTTGAACCATTCTTTGAATTAGCAGAAAAACTAGGTGCTTTCTTATCACAAGTAACAATAGAACCATTAAAAGAAATTAATTTGTTCTACGCTGGTGAAATCGCAAATTACGATGTACGTCCATTGACTGCAAATACATTAAAAGGTTACTTAAAGAAAACTCACGGCGAAAATGTAAATGACGTAAATGCACGTTATTTAACAGAAAGAGTTGGCGTAAAAATTAACGAAAATAAAACAACAACAGCAAAAGGATTTACTAACCTTATTACTGTTGAAGTAATTACGGAAAATGAAACACATAGTGTTGCAGGTACACTTCTAAACGGTCTTGGAGCTCGTATCGTAAAAGTAGAAAACTTTGTTGTAGATGTTATTCCAGAAGGTCACTTATTATACATTAAAAATATCGATAAACCAGGAGCAATCGGCCGCGTTGCAACGAAACTTGCTGAGAAAGACGTCAACATTGCAACGATGCAAGTGGGACGTAAACAAGTTGGCGGTGCTGCTGTCATGATTCTTTCAATCGATAATGAAGTAACTCCTGAAGATTTAGTTTACGTAGAACAATTAGAAAATATCGATGAAGTAAAAGCAATTACTCTTTAAGCTGCCCGGCACGACTACTTGGTGAGATAGAACAGAATGGTGCTTTGTGTCCCTAAATATACAGGCAATGGAATTTTACCATTGCCTGTATTTTATTTTGCCCAAAAAACTTCCGATAGAAAATTGTTTCTCCTTTAAATTTCATTTTTCAGTTCATACTATGGATGAACGAAAGGACGTGATGACCATTTTAACGGAAAAACAAATTGCTAAGCTAAAAAAACAACTGATTGAACAAAAACATGCGTTGTTAAAAAATCAATCTGTAGATGACGAGTTTGTTGACCGTGGCAGCTTACGAGACGCTATTGATGAATTATCAACAGTCGACAATCATCCTGCAGACATAGCAACAGAACTTTTCGAAAGAGAAAAGGATCTATCTTTAAAAGTTCACAAAGAAGATGAATTAGCTAAAATTAACGCTGCTTTAGAGAAAATTGAAAACGGTACATATGGAATTTGTGAAGTATGTAAAAAAGAAATTCCATATGATCGATTAGCAGCTATTCCATATACCTCCTTCTGTATTGAACATGCAGATGCAAAAAACATCCCTACTGATCGACCAGTGGAAGAAGATTTACTCATTCCTCCTGTGGATAATTCCTTTGCTGAAAGAGAAGTTAAAGGGGCAATTCAAGATTTTGAAGATACATTCCAAGTGGTTGCAAAATACGGTACATCTGAAACGCCATCAGATTTTGAAGGGGATTTTGAAGATTTCAATGAGCTATATGACGACCCTGAAGAATACGCAAATAACGATGAACCTCAGTCCTTCCATGTATCGACAAAGGATGAAATACCTTTTCCAATGTCAAAACGAGAAATTGAAGAAGCAAGCAAATATGATTATTTAGAATAGAAAGAGGTTGGGACAAATCTAAAAAAACATCATTTTCTCCAAGGAGAAAATGATGTTTTTTTGATATGTTATTAAAATTGATTTCCGTTCCGGGGACGCTTTCCGCGGGCCCAGCTCGAGCCCAATGTCATCAACTTAACGTTACATTTAATGGAAAATAATATTTAATTTAACTTTTATAAAATTAGGTAATAAGCCTCTTGTAATTTTAAAAAGGCCACCAAAATCGTTTTAGAATCCAATTTTTGGTTAATAAAACGAGGATGGTGGTTTTTTTGAAAACAAAAAGTACTTTTTTAGGGGCAATTGAGATTACTCGAAAGTTGCTGAATGATGTGATGTTTATGCTTGAATCTCGGACAAAAGAAACGTATTTTACACGAAAAGAAAAGAAGTTAAATTTTAAAAATACTATTCTATTTAGCTTAAACTTTGTTAAAAAGAGCCTCCAAATTGAACTTGACGACTTTTTCGACAAATTTAATTTATCAGAAATTAGTATTTCCAAACAAGGCTATTCAGCCGCACGAAAAAAGATTTCTCCTCTCGCTTTTGTAAAACTTACAAAAGCGATTGTGAATTGGTATTATGAAGAAAATTCCTTTAAAACTTATCGTGGATTTAGACTTTGCGCAATCGATGGAAGTGTGCTCCAAATCCCTGATACTGAGGAGCTTCGAAATTATTTTGGGTATGGAAAAAATCATAAGACAAGTTATGCAAGAGCTAGTGCCTCTTGTATTTACGATCTTGAGAATGGAATCATTATTACTTCTAGAATCAATCCATATAAGGTAGCTGAGCGAGATAGTGCAAAGGATATGATTGAAGAACTCGTACAAATTGGATTAAAAAATGATCTTTTTTTATTTGATCGAGGGTATCCATCGAGAGATTTTATTGCCTATTTAGATGCCCTTGGTATCAAATATGTGATGCGATGTCAAAAAAATACGATAAAGGAAATTGTCGAAGCGAAAGATGCTGATCAAAACATTCATATAATACATAGGAAACAAGTGATTACTGCTCGTGTAGTTAGATTCCCACTGGATTCTGGCACGGAAGAAATACTTGTCACAAATTTAACCGAGGAAGAGTTTGATATCTCTGAGTTTAAATCTCTTTATTTTAAACGCTGGGGAATTGAAACAGAATATAATGATGTGAAAAATAAAATCGAAATAGAAAATTTCACGGGTAGTTCGAAAATCGCAATTGAACAAGATTTCTATGCATCAATATATTTATCGAATATGGTCAGTTTATTGAGAAATGATGCCAATGAAACAATTAATGAGGAGAGTAAGAAAAAAAGACGAAAACATGATTATCAAGTAAACACAAATATCTTAATAGGAAAATTAAAAGATAGGATGGTTCACTTATTATTAGAAGATTGTCCAATCAAAAGAGAGAGAATGTTTACAAAAATCATGAAAGTGATTATAAGAAATAAGACACCTATTCGGTTTGGGAGAAGCTACCCACGAAGGAATGGTCTGTCCTCAACAAAGTATCCCCTAAACCAAAAAAGGTGTCTATAAACAATACATAGGATAAATATATCCTATTTGTTTATTAAATGTAAATAAATTAGGGGCTTAAAAAAATAAAAATTTAAGCCCCGGGCATCCTATTGCCTTTTTTAGCCGATTTTAGAAAATTATCAACACTTTGTAGGTTGAATAGTATTTTTAAAAGTAGACAACCAGATGGTTGCCTACTAACTGTAAATTATTGGTTGTATAAGTTTCTGACATTGAGCTCGAGCCTCCTCTGAGTCATTCCTTCGCTCCTGCGGTGTCTCGAGAGGGCTCGTCGCAGGAAAGCTTTGAATTTACTTCCTTGAACTTGCTCCGCTTTGCGACTAAGCGTGCGCGACAGGAGCACTCGCCCCGTCACTTCAATCAATTTTTCGTTATATCAATTTTTTATCAAAACTCTTTCAACTGCCCCTTTAATTTTTTGATTATGTCCCAGCCTCTCATTTTATTATGAAAGCTTTTCAACTAATTGTAAAAATTCCGTTAATGATGAAACTTCGTAAGTTGGTTGGATATCAGGGTTTTGCAGATTATTTTCCCGATTGATCCAAACATTTCGCATGCCTACCCGAGATGAGCCTAAAATATCTGTATTCAAATTATCGCCTACCATAATCCCTTCATCCGCAGTAATGCCGGCCTTTTCCATCATATATTCAAATAGAGATGTATCAGGCTTTCCTTTTCCAAAGTCACCAGAAATAATCACATAGTCGAAATAAGGGCGGATTTCTGGTGTTAAAGTTAATTTTAAGTTTTGTAAACTTGGTGCACCGTTTGTTAATAGTACTAATTGGTACTTTCCTTTTAATGCATCAAGAACTTGATACGTATCATCATAAACAAAAGGGTGTTTTTTCCGTTCTTCAACAAAACGTTCTCCGAGCTCAGCGCCGAATGTTTCATCATCAATGCCTAACGCTTTTAAACCGTTTGTCCAAGCATCCTTTCGATAATTCGGCACAATGTTTTTCATTTTTTGGAATGAGTCAGTAGGATCATCAAAAGTTCCCCACAAACCTTCAAAAGGATTAATACCAATCAACACCGTATAATCATAAGTTTCATAGGATTCATAAAGCTTTCGTGCTTCTTTGCGTACCGCTTCTTCCAACTGTTCAGGTTCAATATCGTATTTCGTTGCCGCATATTGACATGTTTTTTCAAAAGCTGTTTTGATACTTTTTTTATCCCAAAGTAACGTGTCATCTAAATCGAATATGATCGTCGTAATTGCCATTTCCAACTTCTCCTATTTATGATTGTAGTAATTATTATTCTAGCATATATTGAAAATCTAGCTACATTGAAATTGGAATCCCTATTTCTATTTATACACTTTCCGCAATTTTGTTCATTTAGATTAAAAACACCTCCACAGTAATAGAAGGAGGTGTTATCGTTAACAAGTAACTCAACATTCATTTTTCAATTGCACTCGATATAAATCATTGAGCATTTCAATCTTTTTCTCAATCGCATTTTCAAAAGATAAAATATACTGATAAGGCTCTTTTGGGTTATGGTATTGTGTGATTTTACCAGTTTTGGGATTTACAAATTTAGTAGCTGCCCCACAACCGATACCTAATATCGTTTGTACCTCTTCCATAATGACGATATTATAGATGCTTTCCTCGCCCGGTTTAGAGTATCCAACATTTTCTAAATTACCTAAAATGTTTTTTTGGCGATATAAATAATACGGATTGTATCCATTTTCGCGAGTCCACTTTTGAGCCATTTCCATCATCCTCGACACCGTTGGACGATCAGCCACTTTATATTTATCTTTATTTTGCGTCATTTCGGAAGCACGTTTGAAAGATAACGTATGCACAGTAAGGGATTCTGGTTGCAGTTTTTCAGTTTCATTCAAAGAATGTTGAAACTCTTCAACTCCCTCATTTGGTAAACCGATGATTAAATCCATATTGATATTATTCATTCCTAAATTGCGAGCAAGTAAAAATTTATCGATTGTTTCTTGTACAGTATGATGACGGCCTATCGCTTTTAACGTTTCATCGGTATAACTTTGCGGATTGACTGAGATGCGATCAATACCCCACTTTTTCAACACTTCTATTTTTTCCGGTGTAATCGTATCAGGTCGACCTGCTTCTACAGTGATTTCACGAATAGATTCAGGATTTGGGAACGATTCAAACATCGTCTCATAAAGGGCATCCATTTCATCCGACTCGATTGCTGTTGGCGTACCGCCGCCCCAATATATCGAAGTCACTTTCATATCATTTTCCTTCAACCATTTTCCCATTTCTCTCATTTCGATATGCAATCCATCAAGGAAAGAAGCCACTCGTCCTGTTTTTCGATTCGGCGCGATTGCATAGGCTGGGAAAGTACAATAAGCGCATTTCGTCGGACAGAAAGGGACACCGATATAGATAGAAATTTCTTTCCCAATCTCATCTAAATCGGGAATTGTTGCTAATTGGCGCTCAACAATCGATTCCAATAATTGAATTTTTTCAGTGGATACACGAAAATCTGTTTGTAATACTTCTGCAATTTCATTGCGTGTAAGTCCTTGTTTTCTTAATTTATGATAAAGTTTTGTTGGTCGTACTCCCGTTAAAATCCCCCAATGTTGCTTTATTCCAGTATATTGCTCTAACACGTCCAACAGCACGTGAGATAATGCGCGCTTCATTCGAATATTTTGTTCTTTTTCTGTTCCATCCGTATCATATTTTTTTGAATAAGTGCTAATAAACGTTTTTCCATCCACCTCTAACTTACTAGCAGTGTAATACACGTTGTTTTCCATTTTATATTGAAAACGAACAGACAAATCCGGATCCTCAATGATTTCGTAAAGCTTACAATCTTCAAAAAATAGATTTGCTATATGTGTTAAAACATTAATCCAGTCTTGCTTGAAACTTTCGTGGATGATTATTTTTTTCATTCATACCTCTTCCTTTATAGAACTTGTTGCACTTTTACTTGTTTACGTGATTTTTTTATTTTTAGTTCCTGTTTATTTTAACAGCGAAAGGCTTTATTGACTATAAAATCATGCATGTTTTTTATGGAAATAAAAAAGACCACACATTCAGTGCGGTCCAATTACCGATCTTATAGTCCATCATAGAGGGATTGAATCGGTTTAATTAGCGAACGATTTGCTTCATCAATAAGACGGCTTAATTCCATTTCAGCTTCTAACATTGCCATAATTTTAGGATTTTGTTGAGCAAGTTGAGCAGTTTTTTGGAAGTAGAGATATTCTTCCTCTAGCAATTCTTCTCCTTGCATTTGCTTTTGTTGCAATTTTACCTGAACATCGCGGAATTGAGTGAAAATCGTTCTTGCTTGTTCATCATCACGAACAATGTCAACAGTATCTTTTAATTTTTGAAACGCTTCCGTTTGACTAATGGATGTCTCTAACTTTTGAATAAGTTCCATAAATTGATTCATTTATAATCCTACTCTCTATTAATTTAAAAATTGTACAATTAAACCTTGTACGATACCAATTAATCCTCCTAAGAAACCGCCTAATAGAGTAATCATCATTAACTCACGATTTGCAATTCCTATCACGATTTCTTCCAACTTTTCGATTGGGAAAGAGTCAACTTGCTCTCGAACAACTTCTTTAATGTCTAATTTTTTCAGTACATCTTCAAGTTTTGATTCAGCAAGTTCCAAAGCCTTATCGACAATTTTAGGCATCAAATCGTACTTTACCCAGTCGTTGCCATTTGGAAAGTAATAGTTTATGGATTTATTGAATCGTTCTTCAATAGCTAATTCTCTTTTGGCATAGGATTGGATATTTATTAGTATTGGTTCTAATTGTATCTCATTTAGGTAATTCATGATAGGCTGTTTTTTTATTTTTCCCCATTCATCATTCATAATATTCACTAATGAACTTTTTGTTTCAGATGAGCGAAGAAGTCGAACGAGCTCATGTTGAATTTTAGAGACGATGGATGAAGAATCGCTGAAAAACATTTGGAAAAGTCCACCGATTGTCCCTTTTGAAGAAAGAAAATCATCTAATAGATTTTTAATGGTGATTTCTCCTTTGGAAGATAAAATATAATCTTCCCCTCTTTGAATGATGGTTGTCACTAATTCTGGTACTTTTTGATTTATCGTTTTTGTAATATCTTCCGGCAACACTTCTTCAATCGATTTTGTCGATAAAGTATGTTTAAAAGATACAAATTGTTTTTCTATAAAATCATCCACTTGCCCTTCAATCTTTTCTGGCAACCCATTTATTCCTGCTAGTTCCAACCAATCTTTCAGTGTTTTATTATTTAAAAATATCAATTCTTCCGACTTTGATTGTGCAAACTGTAAAATTCCAAATCGAATTTCTTGAGAGAATAATTTATTTTTGATGACATCAGGTGTCAATAAATAATCTTGCACCGTCACCCCTATTTGTCTTGCCAATTCCCCGCGGCGTTTTGGAATTAGTCCTGGTGTAAAAGGAAGCTTCCATTTTCCTAAATAAAGCGCATTATATGGTCTAAAAATCATTTTAATCGCTAAAAAGTTTGTTGCACTACCAATGATTGCACCGATAATTGCCATAGATAGTATTAATAGTACTACATCCATTAATATCCTCTTTTCTAACACAATGATTTCACTAACAAAAGTTACTTTGCGAAATAAATAATAACATACCTTTTGTTATATACGATTATATTTCATTATTGTTTCATGAACATTGAAAGTTATTACGGACTATTTCTTTTTTTCGCGATTTATTTTTCCTCCCAATAATAGCTCTAACTTGCTTTAGGAAAATTATTCTTTCCCCCAAAAGATTTAAATTTATTTACAAAATCGCATACTATATATAACAAAACGACTCACAATCTTCTGAAAATTTCAGAGATGGATGATTTGTATTTTTTTCAAAAATCCGTTATGATTATCTTATTAAAAATTAATTTTATTGTAGGAGGTGTACTCCTCATTTCACCCCTCATTCGGGCGTGGAACGGGGAAAGTATTTGGACGGAGACATAGTGGGGCTGACCATTAAGTTAGCTGTTTTTGCCTTATTAATTTTGTTTTCAGCATTTTTTGTTGCCACAGAATTTGCGATAGTAAAAGTTCGGGTAACGCGTATTGATCAACTTTTAGAAGAAGGAAACAAAAAAGCAATTAAGGCTAAAAAGGTAATTGAGAACCTTGACGAGTATTTATCTGCTTGTCAATTAGGAATTACCATTACTTCATTAGGTCTAGGTTGGTTAGGTGAACCTACTGTACAGTTGTTATTAAGTCCATTATTTAAATGGATTGGTGTAACAGGACCTATCACTGAAGTTCTTTCATTTATTATTGCATTCAGTATTGTAACGTATATCCATGTTGTGGCAGGTGAATTGGCGCCTAAAACGTTAGCGATTACAAAAGCTGAATGGGTAACGCTTAATTTTTCAGGAGCGTTGTATACATTTTATAAAGTGATGTATCCTTTCATTCACCTTTTAAACATGTCTGCTCGTGGTTTGGCAAGAATTTTCGGTGTGAAATCATTTAACGAAACCGATACAGCCCATACGGAGGAAGAGCTTCGTATGATTATGGCTGATAGCTTTAAAAGCGGTGAAATCAAATATTCTGAATTTGAATATGTAAACAGTATATTTGAATTCTCAGACCGCACGGCCAAAGAAATCATGGTGCCACGAACAGAAATTACAACGATTGATAAGGAAGCAAAACTAAAAGATGTTTTTGAAGTAATGGGTGTGGAACAATATACTCGCTATCCGGTGATTGATGGCGATAAAGACCACGTAATTGGTTTAGTCAACTTAAAACATTTATTAACTGCATATATAAAAGATCCTAAAAATGCAGAAAAAACAATTACAGAATATATGCAACCAATTATTCGAGTAATTGAAACTGTTCCAATCAGCGATCTTTTATTAAAAATGCAACATGATCGTATACACATGGCAATTTTAATGGATGAATACGGGGGAACTTCCGGTTTAGTAACCATCGAAGATATCATTGAAGAAATCGTTGGTGATATTCAAGACGAATTCGACGATGACGAAATCCCTGAAGTTCAAGAAATTAGTGATGGCCATTATATTATAGATGCAAAAATGTTAATTGAAGATGTAAATGAAATGTTGAATATTCATATCGATGATGAAGATATCGATACAATCGGCGGCTGGTTCTGGACTCAACGCTACGACGCTGTTGAGGGTGACAGTTTTGTATATGATGGTTACGAATTCAAAATTAAAGAATTAGATGGTCACCATATTTTATACATTGAAGTCATCAAATTGCCAGAAGAACAAGAACTCGACTTGTACTCAGTTGCTGAATAACGTATTTCAAAAACGACTTTCTTTTCTAAGAAAGTCGTTTTGTCATGTTCGGAACTTTTGTAGGGAGGAAAAAAAGTGGAGCTTTATACAAATTTACGAGCAGGGGAAAAAGGTGCCTGGATATCTATAGGCGCATACATATTTCTTAGCGCAATGAAACTTATCATAGGACACATCGGCGATTCAGAAGCTTTAAAAGCAGATGGTCTTAATAATACTACAGATATTATTGCATCTATAGCAGTTTTAATTGGTCTGAAGATTTCGCAACGTCCTCCTGATGAAAATCATCAATACGGTCATTTGCGTGCCGAAACGGTTGCATCTTTAGTGGCTTCTTTTATTATGATGGTCGTTGGACTTGAAGTAATCTTTAGCTCAATTATGAACATATTTGACCCTGTTCGCAATTCGCCATCCACTTTAACCATTATTGTTGCATTAGGCAGTGCTGCTGTCATGTACATGGTATATCGATATAACTTAGCTCTTTCTAAAAAAATTAAAAGTTCTGCGTTAAAAGCGGCTGCCTATGATAATCGTTCCGATGCATTAGTTAGCGTTGGTACAGCCATCGGTATTTTTGCTTCGATTATCGGCTATTCAATTATAGATACCATTACTGCTTTAATCATCGGAGTGATTATTATTAGAACTGCATTGGAAATCTTTTGGGAATCAGTGCAAACATTGACAGATGCGTTTGATACCGAGGAAATCGAAACTTTATCCACATTAATAAAAAATGTAGATGGTGTTATTGAATTGGTGGATTTAAAAGGAAGAACACACGGAAATGCAACATTTATTGAAGTGACAGTGACAGTAAATCCATATTTAAACGTCTGGGAAAGCCATCGCATTACAGAAAATATCGAGTCAACGATTAAACGATTTGACATTAATTGTACAGCGCTTGTACATATTGAACCTCACGAGGCAGAAGAAGGTGCAGATTAAAAGAACAGAAGTACTAATTTAAAGGGAACAGTAGATCCATTTTGTCGAAATTCTACTGTTCCCTTTAATCATTTATTTTATAAATGCTTTCCTTCGCAAATGACATAACTCTAATTTAAATTTTCCCGCTTCCTTCTGTTAACCCATGTTTTACTGCATAAAGAGCTGCTTGTGTTCGATCTTGCACTTCCAATTTCGCAAATATATTCGAAATATGGGTTTTGACTGTCTTTTCTGTAACAAATAATGACGATGCAATTTCCTTGTTGCTTTTTCCTTTCGTCAATTCCGCCAGCACATCTTGTTCACGTGGAGTTAATGGGTTTTTCACATGCGGCAGATTTCCTTCCTCCCTTAATGATTCTTCCAATTGTGTTGTGGCTACCGGGTGCATAATGCTTTCTCCACGCATTACTTGTCGAATGGAATTGACTAAATCATCCGGTTCAATATCCTTTAACTGATAGCCAGCTGCCCCAGCTTCGATGGCGGGAAGAACATGGTCTTTATCTGAAAAGCTTGTCAATATAATAACTTGTACTTCTGGCCAACACGCTTTAATTTGTTTCGTCGCTTCAATGCCATCCATCTCCGGCATAACTAAGTCCATTAATACAATATCCGGGTTTAATTCTTCCACTAATCGAACTGCTTCCATCCCATTTTTCGCTTCCCCAACTACTTCAATATCTTTTTGGGTCTTCAAAAAGAATAATAAGCCTCTACGAACAACATGATGATCATCCGCAATTAAAACACGTATCATCCTGCTTCCCTCCTCAATAAGGTAATCGAACGAACAATTCGGTCCCTTTTCCAATCTCCGATACCCATTCAGCTGTGCCGCCAATTGCAGTTGCTCGATCTCGAATCGATTGCAATCCAATGGAAGGGATATTCATGTTTTGATCAATTTTAAAACCTCTACCCTCGTCTTTTATAACGAGTAAAATATCTGTTTGTGTCACCGTTAAATAAATCATTGCTTCCATCACGCCCGAATGTTTTCGGACATTATTTAAAGCTTCTTGAGTGATTCGGAATAATGTTTCTTCTACTCTTGAAGGAAATTGAATGACTCCTGATACATTAATCGTTAATTTGATCTTTAACATTTCTGCGTAAGCTTTTATTGCATCAATTAGTCCACTTTCCAATCCTTGAGGCCTTAATTGCCAAATAAGGGCCCTCATTTCTGTTAATGCGGACTGCGTCAAATTTTGAATTTCTTTAAAGGTTTCCTTGATTTCAATATTATCAGTCATCTCAATTCCAGCGCGAGCCGTTAACGTGACAGAAAATAACAACTGATTTACAGAATCATGCAGGTCGCGAGCCAACCGATTTCGCTCTCGAACCAATGCCATTTCTTGTTCTTGTTTCGTCAAATAAATACGTTTAATGGCAGAACCCATTTGGAAAGCTACAGATTCTAGCAATTCTAACTCTTCTTCTGTAAAAACGACCGTATTGGGAGTGGCGACATTTAATATCCCAAATCGTTCATTCCCTGATTGTAATGGCACCGTTGCATGATGAGTAATTCCTGCCGTATCGCCCACCTTTGCCTCGATGGCATTTTCAATTCTTTGACATTCAATAATATTTGATGCTTTTTTTAGCTCATTGCGTCGGAATCGAGAAACACACCAACAACCACCCTTTTTTAAATATTGGCAGTCATTGTAACATAACCCATCCGGCAAATTCTCATGGACTACAAGATCAATCTTTCCTTTTTCATTAATAAAGAAAATCCATCCTGTCGAAAAATTAGTTCCTGCTAAAAATTTTTTAAGTGCTCCTTTTAGCATTGGTATTAATTCTGTTTCTTCATTAAGCAGTTCCGCAATTTCTTTTAATAATGTAATATTGGAATGATCATTTACTACCATATAGCACCTCAACAAACACTTTGTAGTTTAATCATAACATTCACCTTTTTCCCTCGCATTCGTTCAACTCTAAGACTTTTGAATGAATTTCCAATTTCTCGAACTTTATCGTTCTATTCATATGAATTCATTTACTTCGAAGTCAAAACAATTTATAATCAAACTGCACAGATTAAATCTTTTAGGAGAGTAATAATGAGCAAAAAATTAGAGAATAGTTTGCTATTTGTATGGTTAGTCTCTTTGGTAGCAACACTAGGTTCTTTATATTTTTCCGAAGTTCGGGGTTATGAACCATGTGAACTTTGTTGGTATCAACGGATATTAATGTATCCAATTGTACTCATTTCCCTTGTGGCATATTTACAAAAAAATGCTCGGATTGCGGTAACAACAGCCGTATTTTCTTGCATTGGTGGAACGATTTCCCTATACCATTATGGAATTCAAAAATTGGACTTTTTATCGCAACATGCACCAGCTTGTGGACGAGTACCATGTACAGGCCAATATATTAACTGGTTTGGTTTCATTACGATTCCATTTTTAGCGTTAGTTGCATTTATCTTAATTGCAATTACTAGTTTTTATATGTTAAAGGTTTTGAAGGAGGACAAATAGTTGAAAAAGCTTGGAATTCTTGCAGCAATCGTTGTAATTTTATTTGCAGTGATTATTGTGTTAACAAATTTATCAAACAAAAGCAAGTTAGAAAACAATCCTTATGGCACAGACAATTTAAAACAATCTACAATTGATTTATTAGATGATGAAAATTATCAAAATATTATTTTGCCAGATGCTCTTAGAGAAAAAATTGCATTAGGTGAACCAGTTGTAGCTTATTTATTTAGTCCTGAATGTCCACATTGTAAAGAAATGACGCCTCGACTCATGCCAATTGCGAAAGAAATGAATGTTCATATCGATCAATTAAACATCTTAGAATATGAAAAAGGCTGGGACGAGTATAACGTTGAATATACACCAACGCTAATTTATTTCGAGGATGGAAAAGAAGTTCAGCGAATGGTAGGAGCACATCCTGATGAAAACATTCGCAAATTCTTTGAAGAAGTGGTATTAAAATAAGTAAAATGGAAATCGTGTTCTTTATATGGACACGATTTTTCTTTGGAGGAAAACGTATGCATTTTCACTATGAAATTTCGCAAGATGGATTAACGGTAGAAACTTTGTTGCGCGAAAAATGGAAACTAGGAAAAAAACTCGTTCATGAACTACGAATGGCGAAAGCTGTGAAAAATACAGATGGTGAAGCAGTTAAATGGAATGAACCATTATCAAAAGGAACAATGCTATTTTTTATTTTTAGCGTCCCGAAATCCAACTATTCCCCAACGAAACAATGTGAAATCGAAATAAAATACGAAGATGATCATATTTTAATTGTTTCAAAACCTAAAGGAATGAGTACACATCCGAACGACAGGGACGATCACAATACTTGCATGAATCACGTAATGGCTTATATGAAAGATAAAGGGTTACAATACGCAGAGCACGTTCATCGGCTAGACCAAGGAACAAAAGGTCTATTAATTGTTGCAAAACATCCCATTGCAAAATCAGTATTTGACCGAATGATTGAAGAAAAATCCATCGTTCGAACTTATGAAGCGGAAGTCCAAGGAATCATAAAAAAAGATCGTGGAACCATTAATGCACCAATCGGAAAAGATCGTCATCATCCTACACGACGAATCGTTTCAAAAACTGGTCAACATGCTGTCACTCACTTTAAGGTTGTGAAACGAAAAGAACATTCAACAGTTGTTCATTTACAATTAGAAACAGGCAGAACCCATCAAATCCGCGTCCACATGGCTCATATCGGCCATCCTATTGTAGGCGATGTAATGTACAATGCTCGTAAAACTTCGAAGGGCGATTATGAACTTCATGCCATTCAATTAGAATTTGAACATCCTTTTCTAGATAAACGTATCATTGTTAATGATAAAGCAAGTTCTTAATCTTTCCGCAGAATGAAAAATTTATAAGGCTGTTTAGAAAATGAATTTTTCTAACAGCCTTCTCTTATTTTAATCATACTATTGAATTAAAAGATTATTAAGGGAAAATAATAGTCAAACGAATGACTATAATAGCCATTCACAATAAGTTAATAGTCAAATTTATGAAGTTGATAGCTATTCGTTAAAGCTTCATAATTTTGCTATTATAGTCAAAGTTGGGCAGATAATAGTCAAATGCTGTTGATTTATAGTCAAACTCATTAATTTATTAGCCAATCCATCAAAAGTATTGTTGAAAAAATAGGATATTAGCCAAACTCAATTTAATATTAGTCAATCCAAAAAGAATAATAGTCAATCATATTAAAATAATAGCCATCCTAGATTCGCTTTTTATTTCCCTTAAAAATCAAAATGGAAATTATCAGGATTTTGTCCATATCGCTCATTTTTATTAATCATTTTTATTTCAAGCATATCTTCATTTGATAATTCAAAGTCGAAAATTTGCATATTTTCGGCAATGCGGCTTGGTGTTACTGATTTTGGAATTGTAATTGTATCATTTTGATAATGCCAACGTAAAACGATTTGTGCTGGAGTTTTTCCATACTTTTCAGCGAGTTTTACTAAAGTGTTATCATTTAATAGGCGACCTTTGCCAATTGGTGACCATGCAGTCACGGCAATCTCATGTTCGCGGCAAAATGCTCTTAATTCATCTTGTTGCAAATACGGATGGCACTCAACTTGATTTACCATTGGCTTCACATTTGCTTTTGCGAAGATTTTTTCTAAATGATGTTGATGGTGATTTGATACACCTGGTACTCGGATTAATTTTTCCTCATACAGACGCTCAATGGCACGATAAGTATCGATAAACTTATCTTCAACAGGCCAGTGAGTTAAATAAAGATCCACGTAATCTAGCCCCAATTTTTTCAATGAAGTTTCAAATGCTCGAAGCGTTTCGTCATAACCTTGATCATTGTTCCATACCTTAGTTGTTACAAAAATTTCCTCACGTGGGATGCCGCTAGCTCGTATCGCTTCTCCCACTTCTCTTTCATTGTTATATAGTGAAGCTGTATCAATTGCTCGATAGCCTAACTTTAACGCTGTAGCCATTGCATTTAAAGCTTCTTCATGATCTTCCATTTTATACACGCCTAATCCTAAGTAAGGCATCTCTAAACCATTGGCTAATGTTTTTGACGGTATTGCCATAAAATCACTCCCCTTACATTCATTAACCTCATTATAAACTGAAAAATATAAATAAAAAAATTATCTAATCCATCAATATTATAGGAATTAAAATTAATAGAAACTTCCTAATAAATTCATAGCATTATTTTCTCTTTAAAGTTAAAATATTCTATAATACGTCACATTTTTTAGTAATAATGTAGTATTCTTCTAAATATATTTATTGAAAGGGAAAAAAAACAAGGGGGATGATGTAAAGATGATGGACACACCTTTATTATTAACGAGTTTTTTAAAACGGGCTGAGCGCTACTTTCCTGAAAAGTTGATTATTTCGCGTACAAGCCCAGACACAATTCACCGCATTCCTTACAAAGACTATGTCAAACGCACAAGAAAACTTGCAAGCGCTCTCACAAAGCTTGGGATGAAACGCGGAACAAAAGTTGGTACTTTTGCTTGGAATCATCACCGGCATTTAGAAGCATATTTTGCAGTTCCTTGTGCCGGAGCCGTTTTGCACATGATTAACATTCGCCTTTCGCCAGAACATATCATTTATGTGATTAATCATGCGGAAGATGAAATTTTGTTAGTCGATGGAGATCTATTCCCACTACTTGAAAAAGCGATTCCTTACTTAAAAACGGTTAAACATATTGTTGTCATGCAAGATGATAAAACCGTTCCTGAATCCTCTTTCCCGAATGTCTATTCTTATGAACATCTTATAGAAGAAGCAGATGAATTTGAATTTCCGAATGATTTAGATGAAAACTCACCAGCAGGAATTTGTTACACTAGTGCAACTACTGGAATGCCAAAAGGTGTCGTTTACACTCATCGCGGATTAGTACTTCATAGTATGGCACTTGGTTTAGCAGACGGAATGGGAATTACCGAAAGAGACATTATCATGCCGGTTGTTCCAATGTTCCACGTGAATGCATGGGGAATGCCATTTGCTGGAGTAAATTATGGGTCAACGCAAGTATTACCAGGTCCTCACTTTTCACCTAGTTTACTACTTGATTTAATTGAACAAGAAAAAGTGACGTTAACAGCAGGTGTTCCAACTATTTGGCTTGGCGTACTTCAAGAACAGGAAAAAAATCCTCGCGATATTTCTTCCCTAAAAGCTATTGTATCGGGAGGTTCTGCTTCGCCAAAAGGGTTAATTCAAGCATTTGAAGATAAATACAATGTTCCGTACGTTATTGGATACGGTATGACCGAGACAACACCACTTGTTTCTCTTTCCAACTATACATCCGCAATGGAAGATTGGACGCGGGAAGAAAAATTAAATATCCGTGCAACACAAGGCCTTACTGTTCCACTTCTTGATACGGAAGTAGTAAATGACCAAGGAGAAGTTCCATGGGATGGAAAAACGATGGGCGAACTGCGGATTCGAGGTCCTTGGATTGCCCATGAATATTATAAAGATGAACGAACAAAAGAAGCATTCCGTGATGGGTGGTTGTATACTGGAGACATTGCAGTTGTCACACCAGAAGGTTATATCAAAATTACTGACCGTACAAAAGATTTAATCAAAAGCGGAGGCGAATGGATTTCATCTGTCGATTTGGAAAATGCCCTCATGACTCACGAAGCTGTATTAGAAGCAGCGGTCATCGCCATTCCTCATGAAAAATGGCAAGAGCGTCCACTTGCATGCGTTGTATTAAAAGAAGGAAAACAAGCTACAAAAGAAGAACTACTCGATTATTTAAAAGATCAATTTGCGAAATGGTGGATTCCGGATGACATTGTATTCTTAAAAGAGATTCCAAAAACATCCGTTGGTAAATTCTTAAAAGCCAAACTACGAGAAGAATTAAAGAATTATAAAGTGAATGCATAATAAACTAAGGGGCGAATCTTTGTAAATTTGCCCCTTCTATTTAATTTTTTCTTTTCAATCTTTCATCTTTATTTGAATGATCTACAACATCTGATTGAATTGGATCTGGAATTCGATGGTCATCTTCTAACTGCTCCCCATCCCGCAATCGTTCCATTTGTTTCCCAAGCCAAATACAATCTTCTAGATTATTCGTCATATGCCCGCTAACTGGCATTTCATTTTTGTTTTCCACAGAAGTAACCTCCCAATTGTTTATATGAGTTATTGTGAACAAATCCTTCAAAAAAATGATATAGTAAAGTAAATTTATTTAAGCTATACTAAATTAGAGATAACATTTACTTAGGAGGTATACTTCCATGGGTACTGTTTTACTACTAGTAGTATGTGCTTCATTTCTCACAGCTATTTTAACTGCTGGACGTGAAGGAGATTACACTGAAGAATAATCTCTTATCATTCGAAATACGAAAAAAGGCAATCCTATTTTAGGGTTGCCTTTTTGTTTTATGTCTTGACTTTTTATACTTAACAAAATAAACTTAGTTACATAAAGTAAGTTGATTGATTAATATCACTTTAAGGAGACTTTGTATGGCGACACATTTTCATAAAAAACCAAACACATATGTTTCTCACGTTCAAATAAAGGTATCAAATCTAGATCGCTCTTTAGAATATTACAAAAATGTTATTGGCTTTGACGTGTTGGAGCAAACCGAAAAAGCAGCTGCTTTTACAACAGATGGAAAAACAAGCATTCTTTCCATTGAGCAAGTAGACAATGCACTTCCTTTACAGAGAGGTCAAACTGGTCTTTATCATTTTGCGATATTGCTCCCTACTAGAAAGGATTTAGGAAATTTCCTTCAACATATTTCTCAACTAAATGTTCAAATTGGTGCAGGTGACCATCATGTGAGCGAAGCCATTTATTTATACGATCCGGACGGAAATGGCATTGAAGTGTATGCAGACCGTCCAGAAGCACAGTGGTTTTGGAATGAAAATACCGTTTATATGACAACAGAACCCGTTAATTTCCGTTCCCTTCTTGATTTAGCGGATGGTCATTGGAATGGATTACCTAAAGGAACAGTGATGGGGCATATTCATTTATCTGTATCTGATCTTTTAAAATCAGAAGAATTTTATACAAAAGCTTTAGGTTTTGAAGTTGTTACAAGATATGGAAGCCAGGCGTTATTCATTTCCACTGGAAAATACCATCATCACATTGGATTAAACACTTGGGAGAGCTTAGGAGGTTCTCCTTCTAGTGAAAAAAGTGTTGGTTTAAAATCCTATACATTAGTGCTGGATAACGAGGAACAAGCAGAAAAAATTAAAGGTAATTTAAAAGAAATGGGGTATGTTGTTGAACGATTTGAAGGAGCTTCAAAATATGGAGGCCATCAAGAGTTTTCTACCATTGATCCTTCAGGAATCCGCATTGTTTTTACATTGGATGGCGAATAAATATTAAAAGGTGTCTTGAAAGTCGAAAACTTCCAGACACCTCCTTTCTAGTTGAAGCAAGTTTCCCCTATCCTCGTCGCAAACTGGCCGTCTTTTGGACATTTGTAAAAGCTCCCTATTTGTATAGATGATTTAATAGGGAGCATTTCATTTTTTCAGACCATCCCTTTGCAATTTATTTTAGCCCAGGGAAATTTTGTTGGCGTAATGCTTCGTAAATGATGATGGCTGCCGAGTTCGATAAATTCAAAGAACGCACTTTATCTGTTTGAGGAATTCTTAGCACTTTATCGCGACGTTCGTATGCAAAATCTTTCGGCAAACCAGACGTTTCTCTCCCGAACATGAAATAAATGTCTTTTTCCCTATCGCTAAAATCATGAGTTGTATAAGGCTCATCGCTATACGTTTCGATTAAATATAATTCCCCATCCTTTGCATATTCGAGAAAATCTTCTAAAGAGTCATGGTACAGGATATTGACATGTTCCCAATAATCTAATCCTGCACGTTTCAACATTTTATCGTCAGTAGAAAACCCTAGAGGATGAATTAAATGCAAAGTTGTATTCGTAGCAGCACAAGTACGTGCAATGTTTCCTGTATTAGCTGGAATTTCGGGTTGATATAATACGATATGTAATGGCAAAACTAGACACTTCCTTCTTTTATACATCTTTTATTTGGAATAAGGGCTAGCCTCTTTCCACTAGTTCCAGCCCTTTTTTTATTTCACGCAGCACTTCTTCATCTTTTTCTTGATGATATGCTTCAAGCAATGCATCTTTTGCCTTCTCTCCACCAATTTTCCCGAGAGCCCATGCACTAGTACCCCGAATGACAGGACGTTCATCCTTTTTCAATAATTCAATTAACTCTGGCACGGCTGATTGTTCTTTAAAATGAGCCAGTGCAAGGATTGCATTTCGCTGAATGGGTTTTTTCCCTCGCCATGAACCCGCCATTGTACCGAATTTGTTTTTAAATTCTTTATTCGAAAGTTTCAACAGTGGAACGAGGAGCGGCTTTGCCAGTTCAGGATCTGGCAAAAATTCATCATGAATCCAATTCGTCTTCCCCTTATTTTTTGGACAAACCGTTTGACATGTATCACAGCCATATACTCGGTTTCCAATTTTTGTTCGAAATTCATCCGGTACAACATCTTTCGTCTGTGTTATAAAGGCAATACAGCGTTTTGCATTTAATTGACCAGGTTCTACTAATGCACCAGTCGGGCAAACATCTAGGCATAACCTGCAATCGCCGCATTCATTTTCAATCGGAGAATCTGGTGGAAATGGAATATTTGTAATCATTTCTCCTAAATAGACATATGAACCGAATTCAGGGGTAATAATCGAGCAGTTTTTCCCGCTCCAACCAATCCCCGCTCGTTCTGCAACAGCACGGTCTACAAGCTCACCCGTATCGACCATCGACTTAACCGAGACATTGGGAACTCTTTCTCGTAGCCATTGTTCCATCAATTCTAGTCGTTGTTTTACTGCCACATGATAATCCAATCCCCAAGATGCTCTTGCAAAAATCCCTCTCCGTTCACCTTTTTTACCAGTTGGGGGATTTTTCATTTTAGATGGATAAGCTAAAGCAATCGCAATAATGCTTTCTCCTTCAGGCA
Organism: Ureibacillus sp. FSL W8-0352; assembly: GCF_038004345.1. Taxonomy (NCBI): domain Bacteria; kingdom Bacillati; phylum Bacillota; class Bacilli; order Caryophanales; family Caryophanaceae; genus Ureibacillus; species Ureibacillus sp. FSL W8-0352. The sequence goes on from NZ_JBBOQT010000001.1 coordinate 1,646,266, forward strand.
ATAGCTTCTTTGGCTCTGTTCGCTTCTCGATATCCTCTTCTTCAAAGCCGGATTGATAATTCAATTCCTGTTGCCTTTTCAAACGATTTTTCATTTCTTGAAAGGGAGACGCTGTGGTAAATCCGATTTTATCTACCCCGATGGACTTCGCATATTCAATTAAATCCATTTTCAATTGTTCTACATTCATATTCTAATCGCGATGAAAAAGTCGCAATTGCACCTCCCCTCGTTCACATCATTCAAAGTCTATTGAGAATCAATCTACTTTCCTTTTCATTTATGGTACAATAGGTTTACAAATAATTGGCAGGTGAATGTTAATGAACCTTTCAATCAATAAAGAACTATTTTCTCAAGTCCCGCAACTAAAAATCGGCATTATTCATTATAACAAAATTGTTGTATCACAATCGCCTCAAATGTTGAAAGGACGAATGCAATTATTTCAAGAAAATTTATTTTTTGAACTGCAAGAATCTCCTGTAACAGAACGTCCAGGTATTAAAGAATGGAGAACCGTTTGGAAAGCGTTAGGTGCTGATCCGAACCGTTACCGTCATTCTGCTGAAAGTTTAATGCGGAGAATTGCGAAACAAAACTATTTATCTCCTGTTCATTTAGCGGTGGATTTAAATAATTTCTTTTCGCTAGAACATGAAATTCCTATTGGTATTTACGATGTCGATCATATTGTAGGGGACGTTGAAATTAACTTAGGAAATAGTGAAACCGGCTATGATGGATTAAATGGCCGATATAACAAATTAACAAATATTTTATATAGCAAAGATGAAAAAGGGGCTTTTGGAAGTCCATTTGTCGATTCAGTCAGAACAAGCGTTACGGAAGAGACTACGGAAGCATTGCAAATTTTTTATTTACGTCCATCTTTAGAAGAAGACTATTGCAACAAACTCCTTTCATCTTGCGGTAAAATGTTTACACAAGTTGCAGGGGGAGAATTTACGACCGCATTATTATCCGCCGATAATCCGAGCGTAACGATTGAGGTGAAAAAATGAAAACTATTCCACTGGCAGAAGGAATCAAATTAAAAAGCATTTTAACGAAAAAAGTTCAAGAATTAGTGTATGAGTTTCAAAAAAATGCTCATGTCGTCGTTGAAAAAGGTGAAACACCAAAACAAACGGGCCGTTCTTTAAAAGAAATTGAAGCAGAGCTGGCACAAGTGAGAAAAGATATCCGCACATTAGACAAACTGATTTATCGGGCGAATATTGAAAATACAATCGAATTTAAAGGGGAAGTTATGCCCATTGTTGAAGCTATCGAACTTGCTACTCAATTGCGGGCAGAGGTTTCCTTATACAAAAATTTAGGCAACTCTGAAAAGGAAAAAATCTACACTTCGACTGGTGAAGGAGTTGTTCTATACGAAGTTGCCATGTACGATCCACGCGAATATCGTGAGCGGGCAAACCAGCTCGAAAAAGAAGCGCACCGCCTATCTAATTTAATTAATGCCAAAAACTATGAAGTTCATATTGAATTTGATGATTCCAATTATTTCTAAAACAAAATCATTTCCTCGGGGCGGTGAGAGTCCTCCCCGAGGTATAACGGCTGTCAAACTTGATATAGTGCATAAATGGCAAACCAATAACCATTAACCTGTTACTATATAACCTGTAACTAATGACCAACTAACGCAAAGGAAGTCAAACAAGATACCTAGTTTTTTTGGTGCAGCCGTTATAACAATAGGCTGTTTAGGAAGATTTTTCTTTCTAAACAGCCTTTTTCTTTGGGCAAGGCTTTTTCGATTGGCGATTTCTTCTAAGGCTCTATTTTTTTCGTTTGGCGATTATCTTATTGCTATTATACCTGTAAAGTTTACACATTAAAGCGCCCATAAGATGAGCATAATAAATATAAAATGTGGGAATTTATTGGGTTTATTAAAAAGCCACAGCGTAGCTGCAATGCCATTGACACCTACCACGATTCTTAGTACTTGGTGGATGGGGTCGGGGCCCCGCCAACAAGTACTTAGAATCGATTTGTCCGTAGTACAATGACAAACGGAGTGAGCGCAAGGAGCTATTTTTTGAGATCATCTGCAATCTACAATCACTACGGACAATCAGGTAGGTGTCAATGGTGGCGTACTTCGTACATGAATGGAGGATATGGAAATGGCGAAAAAATATCGATATTACACATTTGAATTCAAAAAACAAGTCATTGAAAAATATTTCGAAGGGTATTCTTCCACAGAGGTAGCTAAAATATATAACATTCATCGGAGAAGAGTCTCTGAATGGGTGAAAATTGTGAAAGAAGGAGGCTATGAAGCTCTCTTAACCAAAAGAGAAAAAGTAGCTAAACAGAAACAGTCGCCTGTTGAAAAATCTTTGGAAGAAAAATATCTTCTATTACAGTTGGAGAACGAATACTTAAAAAAGTTGTTAGATCTAAGAAAGGGGTGAATGATAAAGAACAACAATTTGCCTTTATTCACGCTTACGCAGAACAATATCCGATTTCTATTTTAGCGGAAATCGCCAATGTATCCCGTGCGGGTTATTATAAATGGTTAAAGAGAAATGGAGAAAAACATCGTGATCAAATTGATGAACGGTTAATCCCTTATATCCTAAAGGTGTTTAACGATCACCGTGGTACTGTGGGGAGAAAACGAATCAAAATTGAATTGGAAAGACAATATGGGTTAGTCATCAATGAAAAACGGATTGCCCGTTTAATGAGGAAATATGGATTGGTATGCAAAATTCGCCAAAAGAAATTTAGATATCGTCCAAGTGTTCATGGAAAAATTCCCAATCTTCTTAGCCGTAACTTCAAAGCCATTCGAGAAGGAGTAAAGTTTTCCATTGATATTACGTATATTCGCGTGAAAAGAGGACGTCAAAAATGGGTATATCTCTGTGCCATTAAAGACTTATTTAATGAGGAAATCGTGGCTTATTCAATGGGGACAAGTTTGGAAATGAAATTAGTGTATCGCGCCTTAGAAATGCTTAAAAAAAGGGGATATAGTAAAGGAGCGATTCTCCATAGTGACCAAGGCACTCACTTTACTAATCCCGATTATCAAGAGTATCTCCGTGAGATGGAGATAACTCAATCCATGTCCCGCAGAGGCAACTGCTGGGACAATGCCTGCATTGAAAATTTCTTTAGTCATCTGAAGGTTGAACTTGGATGTTTTAGTCAACCCGAAACTGTACGAGAAATTTACGAAGCAGTAGAAAACTATATTAATTATTATAACACCAAACGTATCGTAACTAAACTAAAAATGAGCCCGATGGAATATAGAACAAAAGCAGCATAAATTTGGATTAATACGGGGCGGATAAAAATGTCTACTTGACAGGAGCATGAGCATATCCTAGGTGGCGATTAACTTTTACGCTTTGGCGATTATTTTGCTAAAGCCGGCGATTATCCAGCCTTCTACTTTTTCGATTTGTTATTGGAAAAAACAAACACTAACGGAGGAAAGAATAAAATAAATCCATACCATCCAAATGAAAAGAAAATCGGAATTAGTAAAAAGGAAATCCCTGAAATAATGGTCAATATAGATCTTTTCTTCAAACCGTAAATACCTATAATAAATCCGAGTGCGATACAAATTAAAGACAGTATTTTTAGCCAATCCATGTAACTTACCTCTAACGCTTATTCCACTCCTGGCAAGAGCCGCAGCAATTTCTCATCCGCATCCAAAATCACTTCAACCCCTAGTGGAATACCGATGTTTGGCTTCGAATGCCCAATGTTGAATCCCGCTACTGCTGGCTTTTTATATGGGGATAAATATTCCTTGAATAAAGCTAATATGTCTTCCTTACCAACACTTCCAATTGCAAAGCCGCTTGCTTCTTTTAACTTTCCTGCAAGCCTCAACTGATTCAGCAAACGGTCGATTTCTTCAATCTGCAAATCTGCTTCTTCCAAAAGCAAAATTTTGCCAAGCGTATTAATTTCAAATTTTGTGCCAAGGGTATCCACAATTCTTCGCAAGTTCCCGCCGATAATTTCTCCCCGAACCGCGCCAGGAATAATGCTCACAAGCGGCGAAAGGCTTTCATCATAAAAAATTTCGTAAGGTGTAAATAATTGGTAAAACATTTTTTTCGATTGTTCATCTGCAATTTTTGAAAGAGCAGGTCCGTGGAAGGTTGCCACATTGGAAAACTGATGAAAGGCAATATGTAAAAACGTGATATCTGAACATCCCCAAAAAATTTTAGGATGTTCAGCAAGCAATGGATAGTCAATTTGATCAGCTATTCTTGCAGCGCCATATCCGTCTGTCACGCAAAAAATCGCCTTTACTTCCGGATCGATAATCATTTGATGCAAATCCTGCACCCGCTCTTCATCTGTTCCTGCCAAGTACTTTCCAGAAAGTCCGATGGTTTGTCCTAATTTGTATTGTAATCCCATTTCACTAAAGATCGATAAGGGATTTTGCAAACTTTCTACATCCATCGGATTGCTAAGGGCAATCACTCCAACTGTATCTCCTTTGTTTAAATGCTTCGGTCGTATAATCATGGATTTCCTCCTGCGTTCTTTTTACTAAAGTTATATTAACAAAATTGCCTCAGAAAAAACCATTACATAAATCCGATTTCTTTGGACTAAAACAAATCATTAACAATTTTTTCCTTTAAATTCGTCATTAATTATTATACAATCTTTGTAACTATTCATTCCAACCTCCAAAGGATGAGTAACATGGTCAAGTTAAAATTAGAGCATCTGCACAAAGCCTATCACCAATTCGATGCTATTAAGGATGTCAATTTTGAGATTCAAGATCAGGAATTTATTGTGATTGTTGGTCCTTCCGGCTGCGGTAAATCGACTCTATTGCGACTTATTGCAGGGTTGGAGGAGCCTTCCCACGGACAAATTATCATGGATGGGCAATGCATCAATCATCTTTCACCAAAGGAACGCAATGTTTCCTTTGTCTTTCAAAATTTTGCCCTTTATCCCCATATGAATGTTTACCACAATTTGGCCTTCGGATTAAAAAGCCGGAAAACCCCAAAAGAGGAAATTGAATCTCGCATCCAAAATATTGCTAAACTTTTGCATATTGAAGATTTATTAAAACGAAAGCCTAATGAACTTTCAGGAGGGCAGCTGCAGCGCATAGCCATTGGACGGGCCATTATCCGGGATGCCAACCTTTTGTTAATGGATGAACCCCTTTCCAACTTAGATGCTCAACTACGCATAAAAATGCGAAAAGAGCTCATTCAACTCCATCAACACCTAAAAACAACAACCCTTTATGTAACCCATGACCAAGCTGAAGCTATGACGATGGCTACTCGCCTTGTCGTCATGAATCAAGGAACTATCCAACAAATCGGAACACCGCAGGAAATATACAATCGGCCAAAAAATGTATTTGTGGCAGGGTTCATCGGCTCACCAAGCATGAACTTTTTCAACGGCATCATAAATAACGGAAAAATTCAAATCGACTCCCTTTCAATTCCTCTATTAGAAAGTCAATTGACTCTTTTAGAAGATTACAATCAGCAAGAAATCATCATCGGAATTCGGCCGGAAGATTTTTCATTCAATCCAAAAAGAGGCATCAGTTTCCAAGCAAAAGCAGAAATCGTTGAATCTTTAGGTGCTGAAGTTCTTGTCCACTTCAAATTAGGAGAGCAGCCCTTCACCGCCCGATTGAAACCAACAGCGAATGTTCAAGTTGGACAACCTCACACCTTATCAATAGATTTAGAGAAAATACATTTTTTTGAAAGCCAAACAAAAAATCGGATTTTTTAAAGACTGGGGTAATTGTTGATGAAAAAATTGTGCATGTTCACGACAATTTTGTTATGTTCTTTCATTCTTGCAGCATGTTCGAACTCCGACCAGGAAAGTAAAGAGGTTAAACTTACGGTATCCGCAGCAGCTAGTTTAAAGGATGCTTTAGATGAAATAAAACAGCACTACGAAAAGGAACATCCGGATGTTTCCTTAACCTTCAATTACGGCTCTTCTGGTTCTCTTAAGCAGCAAATCCTTCAAGGGGCGCCTGTCGATTTATTCTTCTCTGCGGCAATAGAGCCCTATAACGAACTTGCTGAAAAAGGCATTATAGAAGAAGGTACCAACCTGCTTGGAAATGAACTTGCATTAATTGTTCCCAAAAACAATTCTTCCATTAAACGTTTTGAAGACCTTGCAGCTGAAGAAATCCATAAAATGTCCATTGGAACGCCTGAAACTGTCCCAGCCGGCCTATACGCAAAAGAAACCCTTGAACGGATGAATTTATGGGAAGCTGTGGAATCCAAATTGGTGTATGCAAAAGATGTCCGACAAGTGTTGTCCTATGTGGAGACGGGCAATGTGGATGCAGGCATTGTTTATAAAACGGATGCATTAGTTTCCGATAAAGTCAAAATTGCAGCAACAGCAGATGAAAGCATCCATGCGCCAATAATGTATCCTGTTGGGGTCATCAAGGAATCACAAAATTATGATGCAGCCAAATCCTTTTATCAATATTTGCAAAGCGAAAATGCAATAAAGGTGTTTGAAGCCTATGGATTTATTGTTAAATAAAGAATTTTGGACTCCGGTTTGGCTATCTATTAAAACGGCTGCCATTGCAGGAATGATTGTAATCGTCTTTGGAACGATTGCCGGAAGGTTGCTCTCGCGGAAAAATTTTAGAGGGAAAGTTCTGCTAGAAACGTTTCTTCTGCTTCCGATGGTGCTTCCTCCAACCGTTGTCGGCTTTTTCCTTATTGTGATTTTTGGGAAAAACAGCCCAGTGGGACAATTTTTAGAGTGGTTATTTCAGCAGCCCGTCATTTTCACTTGGTATGCAGCGGTAATTGCAGCGGTGGTCGTCGCTTTCCCTTTAATGTATCAATCCGCAAAAGCAGGATTTGAAGCCATCGACAAAGATATTGAAGATGCCGCAAGAATTGACGGGGCAAGCGAATGGAGAATTTTCTTGTATATTTCTATCCCCCTTGCTTCAAAATCGCTCATCTCCGGAAGCATATTAAGCTTTGCCCGGGCGTTGGGGGAATTTGGGGCAACGTTGATGTTTGCTGGAAATATTCCGGGAGAAACGCAAACTATCCCAACCGCCATTTATATTGCCATCGAATCAGGCAATATGGCTTGGGCTTGGATGTGGTGCATATCCATCTTCCTGCTTTCCTTCGCGCTACTTTTAGTGGTTCAATTGAAAAATAAAAGGAGGCTCTAAAATTTAAGAGGCCTCCTTTTTATTTGCTTCAAGTTCACCCTCCGCTAATCGGCGGAATGAAGGCAAGGGTATCGCCATCTTTTACGACTGCATCATCTGTGACAAATTCTTCATTCACTGCAGCCATCATTTGCTCCAAAGAAAGTTGAGGATATTCCTTCTCCATCCATTTCTTCACATCTTGTACTGTGCAGCCCTCTAGCTCTACCATGACCTTTGATTGTCCAACAGCTTCTTGCAAGTGGGCAAATAACAATACCTTAATCATCCTTGTTCACCTCTCAGAATCGTGGTTTTCCTTCCGCATATGGCACATTTTCCAATTGATCGCCAATCCATTCGCTGCCGTCTTCCCAATGCTCTTTTTTCCAGATTGGCACAATTTGTTTAATTCGCTCAATGGCATATTCATTCGCTTCATATGCTGCTTTCCTATGGGGGGAAGATACGGCAATGACTACAGCAATTTCTGTAATTTCCAACCGGCCCACTCGATGGGTAATGGCGATTTTCGCTTCCGGCCAGCGTTCCTTAATTTCTTTTGCAATCTGTTCAAACATTTTTACCGCCATTTCCGGATATGCTTGATATTCCAAAAATAACGTCTTTTTCCCATTGGTCATTTCACGCACAGTTCCGACAAATAAGGTGATTGCGCCGGCATTGCGGTTTACCACTTTCTTTCTGACCTCTTCAACATCAATGGGATGTTCAACAATTTCAAACAATGACGTTTCCATGATTTCCCCTCCATTCTTCCATCCGTATTGTCAAAAATTACTTAATAAAACTTACGTTTTTGTTGATATAACTAGTTTTATATAAAAAAAACTTGCCACCCCCTTAAAATTAGGGTATTTATGAGGTAACCACACACTCAAAAATCCCTAATAAAGGAAGTGACAAGTTGTTACCTCAATTATTAACCTATTTGCTTGAATATATCAAGTACCAAGATCAAATGATTCGAACATTACTTACCCTTCTGATTGGAAAAAACATGTTTGATAAGCCAACTGAAAAGCCTGTCAATAAGCCTTATCAAAAACTCCAGGTGGATGAGCTGCCAATCATTGAAACTCTACAAAAGCTCGATTATCAAATTCTTCTCAAAGAATATTTGGAGAAGAACGGGAAACCTCTCAAACCTGTTCAGAGGCGTTCCAATTCAAAAGGTAAAGTACCTTCATCCATGAAATGTCCAAGGTGTGGTGCTCCGTCAGATTATCTTTATGCCAATAACGGAGGTAAAGGACAGTATCAATGCAAGGTGTGTGCGTGTCTGTTTAATAAAAAGAATCAATATGCCAAGGAGGCTATACTAAAATGTCCACACTGTTCGAAAACACTCGAGAAGATCAAGGAAAGAAAAGATTTTCTCGTATTTAAGTGCAAAAACAATGACTGTCCGTATTACAAAAAGAAACTGCAAGGAATGTCTAAAAAAGAGAAAAAGCAGTTCGAAAAGGATCCTCCGTCTTTTAAAGTTCGATACATATTCCGTCAGTTTCAAATTGATTATCAGCCGTTAGCCAAACATTCACCTAAGAAGCCAAAAGTGGATTTGTCCAGGCTTCATGTGTCACCGCACACATTGGGGCTCATTTTAACCTACCATGTAAACTATGGCTTATCGGCTCGGAAAACAGCTGCACTGATGAAGGATGTTCATGGCGTACCCATCTCTCACCAGAGTATATTGAATTACGAAAACAGCGTAGCACTTCTTCTCAAACCTTATGTGGATCATTATCCTTACGAGCTTTCTGATCAATTCTGCGGAGACGAAACATACATTAAGGTGAATGGTCGTTGGCATTATCTTTTTTTCTTTTTTGATGCGGTAAAGAAAATTATTCTGTCCTACCCTGTTTCTCCAAATCGTGATACGGTATCAGCCATTCGTGCGATTGATGAGGCCTTATGGAAGATGAAAGAGATCCCGGAAGACCTCACCTTTGTCGTAGATGGCAATCCGATTTACCTTTTAGCACAACACTTTTTTGCCCAGCACGGTATTACGTTTGATGTGAAGCAGGTCATTGGACTAACCAACGAAGACCAGGTTTCAACGGAATACAGACCGCTAAAACAAATTATTGAAAGACTGAATCGAACATTTAAGGGCAATTACAGATCGACACACGGATCCGTTTCTTATGTGACTTTGTTTGTGGCTTATTTTAATTTCTTGCGGCCACATTCAGCCCTGGAAGGCAAAGTGCCTGTAGTTATTCCAGAGCTAAAAGGACTGCCGAATATGCCTGCACGTTGGACAAAACTGATTGGTTTAGCTCAACAATGGCTAGTAGAGCAAACTGCCTAACTTTTTGTTTAGCAGAGCCCTTACCAGCATCGGCGAAGCGAACTCTTGACAAACCGAACCAGTCAATGGTTTAAAATGGGAATTGGCAAGGGCTTCTTTGGTGTGCCTTCTTTTTGTTCCCTTCGCCCTTGTTGGTTCGAAATCAAACCATTGACGTGTTTGTCAAGAGCGATTGCGGCGGCATTTCCTCTAGTTTCGCTAGATCACATCCCTCCAAAACTAAGTTTTCATAGATTTTTTGACACTACCCTTCCATCAAAAATTTTATGTACCGTTCCTCTTCGTCAATGGAGAAAACAGGATAATCCATCTTTTTCTCTATTACACAAGTTGGCCAGTGGATGACGCATAAAATATTGGACAACTTTTCAAGCAGCTCCATCTCCTCTGGATTTCGCAAAAGAATCACTTTCCTGAATCGTTCCTGTTTATAGCCTTCTATCAAAATGAGATCGAGATTAAACAAATCATACATCATTAATATTTCATCCAATGTCCAGCTCTCCTGATGAATGCTTAAACGCAATGTACCGTGCCCTTCCACTGCTGCAACACAGGCTCCTGCTTGTTCATGGCGAACGTTGTCTTTAGAGAATTCCACTGGGATGCCTCCATGCCCGTGGTGTTTAATTGCACCAACGCGCAAACCTTGAGCAGCTGCTTGGGAAATAAGATTTTCCATCAACGTAGTTTTTCCGCTGCCAGAATACCCTACAATTTGTAAGATTTTACGAAATCGTCCCAAGGCCACTCACTTCCTTCTTGGTCATCAAGCAACAATACATCCACCTGCATTCCCTTTTCATATCCCCGGGAACCCCCTGGGAGTACAATGAAAGCATTGGCTTTTGCTAAAGAAGAAACAGCACTTGATTTATCAAACCCGGAAGGAATGGCTTTTAATGTCCCATTTTCATGAAAAGCTGTTCCTCTCACAAAACGGGTAAAAGGATTTGGTTTTGGAAAGTCCGCCCCTAAGATGGCCTGGGCTCTTTTTAGGTGCGGGCGTTTAGAGCCAAATGCTTTCCGAAGAATTGGACGAACGAACAGTTCAAATCCAACGTAGCAGGCGGATGGATTTCCGGAAAGCCCAAACAATAGCTTCTCATCCTTCACAGCCACCGTTGTCACGCTTCCCGGCCGCATCGCCACTTTATTAAACAATACTTTTGCGCCGATTGCTTTATAAATCGCAGGCAAATTGTCAAAATCGCCGACAGATACGCCGCCAGTAGTGATTAATAAATCCACTTCTTGCATTGCTTTCAAAACAGCATCAATGCATTCTTCAAGGTCATCTTTCAACTTGCCTAAATACATTGCCGTACCCCCTGCCCGCTCCACTTGAGCCATCATCATATAAGCATTGCTGTTGCGGATTTTTCCCGGCTGCAAAGCTTCCCCCGGCTCCACCAGTTCGCTGCCTGTTGCAATCACGCCAACAACCGGTTTTCGGAAAACAGGCACATCCGACACCCCAAAGGTTGCAAGCAACGCAATCACTCCAGGGTTAATGAACTCTCCTTTTTCGATGAGTGCCTCTCCCTTTCGAACTTCCTCGCCGCGATAAGAAATATTCGTTCCTGCTTCAAAAGGACGTTTAATGGACATAAAACTTTGGCCATTTTCTTCAAATTCCTGGGTCAACTCTAGCATCACCACAGCATCGCATCCTTTAGGAATCGGAGCGCCCGTCATAATTCTTACCGCTTCTTGCTTGCCCACCGTTCCCTCAAAGACATATCCTGCACCAATTTCCCCCACGACTTTAAAAATTACGGGATTGACCCTGCTTGCACCCTTACTATCGATAGAACGGATTGCAAAACCGTCATAAGGAGAGCGGTCAAAGGCTGGAACATCTATATCTGCCGCAATATCTTCCGCTAAAAAACGGCCATGCGCTTTCGTTAAAGGCACAACTTCTTTCTTCGCTTCAAAGGCAAATTCCATTACCCTATGAACCGCTTCCCTTACTGGTATGGGATTTCTTTTTTCCAACAACTTAACACACCTTCTTTATCCTAATAATCGATAATAAATGCTTTTCGCTTTTTCAATTTCTTGAATGCCATGAATCATGACGCGTCCATCTTTGAAAATCACCACTCGAACATTTTCCATTAGACATGAAATTAAAAATGGATTTCTTTGGATTCTCCCGTAATTTTGCAGGCGATGGGCAAGTTCGTCCAAAGAATAAGAAAGGGGTTTTGCCGGACGAATTTGCACCGCATCCCGACCGCACAATACTTCCAATTTCGTTTGAGATTCATAAGATAAAAACGGAAACGTCGGATGCATCCCGCATGAAGGACAATCCTCATTCTGCATTTTTTCCACATTGATTTCATAATGCTGATTTTTCCATACATCAAAGAGTAAATACGTCTTTCTCAGCGCCTCTTCATCACCCACTAAAATTTTCAACACCTCTGCCACTTGATAGGCTGCGGTAATTTGAACCGCTGGGCTAATGATGCCAATCGTGTCGCAAGTGAGCCCTGTATTCGTAATGACCTTTTGCAAACAGCGAAGGCAAGGGGTTTTTCCGGGAAAGATGGTGTAAGTGGCACCGTAGCTTCCCACACAGGAACCATAAATCCAAGGTATGTAATATTTTTGGGAAAGGTCATTGATTAAATAGCGGACATCAAAATTATCCGTTGCATCCAAAATTACATCCACATCTTTTAAGAGTTCCGCAAATGGTTCGGAGAAAGCGTCAAGTACATACCCTTTTACTTCAATGCTTGAGTTGATTGCTTGAAGCCGGTTTTTTGCTGCAATCGCTTTAGGCAGTTTCTCCTCTGCATCCTGCTCCGTGTACAATTGCTGCCTTTGCAAATTGCTCCACTCCACATAATCCCGGTCCACCAAGGTAAGTTTCCCGACGCCGGCTCTTGCTAAGGCTTCTGCCGATGCGCTGCCCAATGCACCAATGCCTACAATCAGGACGTGTTTTTGCTTCAGCATCTCCTGTCCTTTTTCTCCAATGGGGCGAAATAATTGTTGTCTTGAATATCGATCACTCATCATGACGCATCTTTCCTTTACAAAAATTTGCTTCAACTATTATGATAAACTATAATTTCCTAAAAATAGAAATGTACCAAAGGAGGGCTACTATTGCACCTTACAAAACAAATTCCTATCCATGCCGCTATCTTAACGGTAAGCGACACACGTACAAAAGACGATGACCTCAGCGGACAAAAAATCAAATCATTGCTTGAAGGGGCTTCTTTTCACGTTGCAGATTACCAAATCGTCAAAGATGAGCCTTCAGAAATCGCAAGCCACATTCAAAACTGGTGCGAACATGAAAGCATCAATGCCATTATCGTGACAGGGGGCACCGGCTTTACACCAAGGGACCAAACTTACGAAACGATTGTTCCACTTTTGGAGAAAGAAATGACTGGCTTCGGGGAATTGTTCCGCTACTTAAGCTATGAAGAAATCGGAGCAAAAGCGATGTTTAGCCGTGCCACAGCGGGATGCAGAAATCAAACAGCCATCTATTTATTGCCAGGCTCCCAAAATGCCGTAACGCTTGCCATGACCAAACTTATTCTCCCAACGGTGCAACATTTTGTGAGCGAGCTGAACCGCCAATGAACATGGCAGGGGTTGTCTTAGCAGGAGGTCAATCATCGAGATTCGGCCGCCCAAAAATGTTTGAAATCTTTGAAGAAGAACCTTTGTATAAAAAAAGTTTAAAAGCTTTGCAAGGAAATTCTTTGCATCCTATCATCATCGCAACCAATGCCGAACTACAGCCAAATTTTGCGGAAGAAAATGTGGTGTTCCGTATTGAAACAACACTGCATCAAGGGCCTTTAGTTGCACTCCAAAACGTCATGCAACATTTTCCTGATGTTGATTGGTTTGTTGTGCTGGCAAGCGATATGCCTTTTATAGACGCAGATTTTATCCGCAAAATGCTAAACCAAATCGATGACCGGTATGAAGCCATCGTCCCAAAGCAAAATTCAAAAATCCAGCCCCTTGCTGCCATTTATCGGCGTAGAACTTTGCCGATACTTGATTCTGTCATTCAACAACATAAAAGAAGCATGAAAGACTTTTTAAAGGAGCTGAAGGTTTGCTATGTTAAATTTGATGAGGAATGCCAAACCTTTGCCAATATTAATACCCAACAAGATTTGCTGGAAATTCTAAAAAAGGAGAAAAAATGATGAGTAATTTTTCCCATTGGAATGAAGAAGGTCGTCCGAAAATGGTCGATATTTCCGAAAAAGATACAACAAAGCGTACAGCCATCGCACGCGGCATAATTACCTTATCCGATGAATTGTACGAAGCCATACAAAAGGGAGGAATCAAAAAAGGCGACCCATTGCAAGTGGCGCAAATTGCCGGAATTATGGGGGCGAAAAAAACGCCGGACCTTATTCCAATGTGCCACCCAATCATGTTGCAAGGCGTTGATTTTCAATTTGAATATACGAAATCGAAAAGCGGCTACGAATTGCATATCCAAGCAACGGTAAAATGCACCGGAAAAACCGGCGTTGAAATGGAGGCATTAACGGCTGTAAGTGTGGCGGCCCTCACTTTTTATGATATGTGCAAAGCTGTTGATAAAAGGATGGTCATTAAAGATATTTATCTTGTCCAAAAAACAGGAGGAAAAAGCGGAAGGTTCGTGCATCATGTATAGATCGGCGAATGCCGCTTTTTCTTTTATCCTCCGATATGGGACATTTCCACTTTCAGCTTGTTCTTTGTATATTGATTGCGTTCTTCGGAATAGCGGTCTTTCCGGTTTTCCCACACGTTAATTACACAATGCTGGATGGTTTCATCATCCGCGCCATTCCTTAACAAACTCCGCAAATCCGTGCCGCTTGAAGCAAATAAACAAGTATACAATTTTCCTTCAGCCGACAGCCTAGCCCGGGTACAAGTTGCGCAAAAAGGCTCTGTAACCGATGAAATAACCCCGATTTCCCCATCTCCATCTAGATACTGATAACGTTTTGCCACTTCCCCTCGGTAATTGGGCTTAATGGGTTTTAAAGGAAACACATCGTTCAATTGTTCAAGAATCTCTTGTTTTGTGACAACTTCATCCAATTTCCATCCATTGGTGTTGCCCACATCCATATATTCAATAAAACGGAGAATTTGCTTTCTCTCTTTGAAAAATTTTGCCATGGCGACAATATCTTCCTCATTGGCTCCCCTTTTTACCACCATATTGACTTTCACTTTTAAGCCTGCTTCATGGGCTTTTTCAATGCCTTCTAAAACAGCCTTCACACTGCCCCGATGGCCGTTTATTTCCGAAAAACGGCCTTCATCCAGCGAATCTAGGCTGACTGAAACTCTTTTCAGCCCCGCCTTTGCCAAATCCTCCGCATGCTTTTTCAACAAGCTGCCGTTCGTTGTAAGGGCCAAATCCTCCACTCCACTAATAGCGGCAATACGTTCTATCAATTCCGATAAACGGGGGCGCAACAAAGGCTCTCCCCCTGTAAACCGAATTTTTTTCACACCCAGCGACACAAAAATCTTGACGAGCCATTCGATTTCATCAAAAGTAAGCAGCTGCTCCGATTTCAAAAAAGGATAATCCGGGCCGAAAATTTCGGCAGGCATGCAATATTGGCAGCGGAAATTGCATCGGTCTGTCACCGATATTCGCAAATCACGCAAAGGTCTTTTCAATTGGTCTTGTAGCATTGTAATAGTCAATCGCCTTCTTTCGTTAGCCGGATTCTTTCTGGATGGGTGTAAATATTCATCGACTCATTGCGGATGAATCCGACCGTTGTGATGCCCAGCTGTTCTGCTAAATTAAGGGCCAATTCTGTAGGAGCAGATTTCGATAAAACCATTGCACAGCCGATTTTAGACACTTTCATTAAAATCTCCGAGGAAATGCGCCCGCTGAAAACAATGATTTTATCTTTTACCGGGATGTTATTTCGCAAACAATAGCCATATATTTTATCAAGGGCATTGTGCCTCCCAATATCCATGCGGCTGATGACAATGCCTTTTACATCGCAAAGTGCGGCATTGTGGACGCCGCCCGTCTGTTTAAAAACTTGCGCAGAATCTTGCATTTCCTTCATCAATCGAAAACAATCTTCCGGAGCGATGCTAAGTTTCACATCTTCCAAATTTTTAGAAGCCAATGCATCGCTTGCAAAGACAAATCCTTGCCGGCTCATCCCGCAGCAAGAAGTCAAATACCGTTTATTTTGCAGTTGTTGGACAAAAGGGTTCACTTTCCTTGCTTTAATATGCACAAAGCCCTCTTCTTCCTGATGCCAAATATCCTCAATATCTTTGTAATGAAGAATGCGCTCTGAAACGAGATAGCCAATGACCATATCTTCCACATATTCCGGCGTGCAAACCATTGTCACGATTTCCTGTTGGTTGACCTTTACAGTGAGTGCATATTCCGAAACAATTAAATCCGTGACTTGCTGTTTTTCGCCGTTTTCAATTCGGATAATTTCCCGAGTAACCGTAGTTTTCATCGATTTTCTCCTTTATTCCGAAATTGGATCTTCAAAAATAAAGACCGAAACAGCACAGTCTTCCTCGATTTTGATGTCGGTAAACAAATGGAGCAGTTTAGAGCCCATCAATTCTTCCATTTCTTTCGGCGTTGATTTGGCATATAAATCTTTAATCATCGTTGTGCGGGCGGTATGCACCATTTTGGCTCCTTCTGGCGTTGTGGCAATAAATCGTTCTGTTGGGGTTAGATTGCCGTATAAAAGCGATACAACGATATTATCAATAAACACCGTATGAATGCGGTCCGGCCCTTTCCCAAATAAATTTTTGCGCAGTTTTCTGATGATATTATTAAATTCATGTATCTTTTTAGACAAGTTGAACCCTCCAACATTTAGAAACTCGTTTATAATTTGATAATAATAACAAATTCTGAAAAATAAAAGAGAAAATATTTTCGAAAATTAAGAAATTACTTTTCTATTGTTGAATTGAACGTTCCGCGTTATAATATAAAAAAGGATAATGTGGATGAATTGGATATATTTTGATTTTTATGTATATGTCAAAACCTATGCATGAAAATCATAATATATTTTCCAAATGATAATGTTTGAGATTGGGTTTTTAGTAAGAGTTTGCTAAAAATTTAATCCACCATGACTAAGCAGCATGAACATTCATGCCGTTTCATGGTGGATTTTTTATTTTTCAGGTGTCAAAACTAGAAATCTTTCGCTCACGATAAGGGGGTTCTCAATTTGGAGAAAATCAATATTAATGGCACTCTTTATGATATTCCTGAAGGGGCAACGATTTTGGATATTTTGAATCAAAACAGCATCCCTCACCCGCAAATTTGCCGTGCGCCGATTGTTGATCCAATTCAAACTTGCGATACATGCATTGTGGAGGTGGATGGAAAGCTTGTTAGATCCTGTTCCACCAAAGCCTTAGATGGCATGAATGTGAAGCTGGATTCAGATAGGGCGCGAGCTGCTCGAAAAGAAGCGATGGACCGCATTCTTGAAAATCACTTATTGTACTGCACCGTTTGCGACAATAACAATGGCGACTGTATTCTCCACAACACAGCGATGATGATGGGCATCAAATCGCAAAAATATCCATATCGTCCAAAAGTGGATCCTGATGAAGTCGATATGTCCCATCCTTTCTACCGTTATGACCCGAACCAATGCATTGCCTGTGGCCGCTGTGTGGAGGTTTGCCAAAACTTACAGGTAAATGAAACAATCTCCATCAACTGGGAAGCAGAAAGACCTTTAGTAATTTGGGATGATGGCGTAAAAATCAATGAATCTTCCTGCGTCAGCTGCGGACAATGTGTGACTGTTTGCCCAACCAATGCGTTGATGGAAAAATCCATGCTTGGGGAAGCTGGATTTCTAACAGGGCTGAAAAAAGAAATTTTAAATCCAATGATTGATTTAGTGAAAGAAGTGGAACCGGATTACAGCACGATTTTCGCCATTTCCGAGATGGAAGCGTCCTTGCGCAAAAAACGCATCAAGAAAACGAAAACGGTTTGCACTTTCTGCGGCGTCGGCTGTTCCTTTGAAGTATGGACAAAAGGGCGAAAAATTTTGAAAGTGCAGCCTTCTGAAGGTCCAGTCAACGGCATTTCCACTTGCATCAAAGGAAAATTCGGCTGGGATTTCGTCAACTCTAAAGAACGGCTTACAAAACCTTTAGTCCGGAAAAATGGTGAATTTGTGGAAGTGTCATGGGATGAAGCATTAGACTTTGTGGCAGAAAACCTTCTCCGCATTCACAAAACTTATGGTCCGGGTTCAATCGGCTTTATCTCTTCTTCCAAAACGACAAACGAAGAAAATTACTTAGTGCAAAAAATGGCTCGGCAAATTTTCCAAACAAACGATGTGGATAACTGCTCCCGCTATTGCCAATCGCCGGCAACTGACGGACTGATCCGCACGGTAGGTTTCGGCGGTGACTCTGGAACCATCAAAGACATCGAAAAAGCAGGGCTTGTCATCATCGTTGGCGCTAATCCTGCAGAATGCCATCCGGTTTTAGCAACGCGAGTTAAACGCGCCCATAAATTGCACGGTCAAAAATTGATTGTGGCTGATCTTCGCAAAAATGAAATGGCAGAACGAGCAGATATTTTCCTCCGCCCGAAACAAGGAACAGACCAAGTTTGGATTATGGCCGTCACAAAATACATCATTGACCAAGGTTGGCATGATGAAGCCTTTATCCAAGAAAATGTCCTAAACTTTAAGGAATATAAACAACTCCTTGAAAAATATACCCTTGACTATGCGGAAGAAGTGACAGGCATTCCGAAAGAAACGTTGATGCAAGTGGCGGAAATGATTCGCGATGCAGACGGCACATGCGTACTTTGGGGAATGGGGGTTACCCAAAATACAGGCGGTTCCCATACTTCTGCGGCTATTTCCAATCTTCTATTAGCAACAGGAAACTATCGACGTCCTGGGGCAGGTGCTTTCCCTCTCCGCGGCCACAATAATGTGCAAGGGGCTTGCGATATGGGCTCATTGCCAAATATGCTGCCAGGCTATCAAAGGGTAACGGATGAAAAAGCCCGGGAAAAATTTGAAAAAGTTTATGGTACCAAAATTCCTTCTACACCTGGTCGCACAAATCCGGAAATGCTTGATGCCATTATGGAAGGCAAAATGAAAGCAATGTATTTAGTCGGGGAAGAAATGACTTTAGTGGACTGCAATGCCAATCATGTAGATGAAGTCCTTTCTAAATTGGAGTTCTTTGTCGTACAAGATGTGTTCTTCTCTCGTACTGCCCAATATGCGGATGTCATTTTGCCGGCTTCTCCTTCCTTAGAAAAAGAAGGAACTTTTACGAATACAGAACGCCGCGTGCAGCGGTTGTATCAAGTATTGCCGCCTCTTGGGGAATCAAAACCAGATTGGCAAATTCTTCAATTAGTGGCGCAGCGTTTAGGCTATGATTGGAACTACAGCCATCCTAGTGAAATCTTTGATGAAATGGCAAGCCTCACCCCCATCTTCTCCCAAGCCAACTATGATGTGTTGGCAGGCTGGGGAAGCTTCTGCTGGGGCAGCCTCGATGGTAAAGATACGCCTTTACTCTATTTGGACGGCTTTAACTTCCCGGACAAAAAAGCCCGTTTTGCTTTAGACGACTGGGTAGAACCAGTGGAATATGAAGGACAATTCGATTGCATCATCAATAATGGACGGATGCTCGAACATTTCCACGAAGGCAATTTGACGAACAAATCCACAGGCATTCAATCGAAAGTGCCGGAAATCTTCGTGGAAGTATCGCCAGAGCTGGCAAAAGAGCGAGGCATTGAAGATGGCATGTTCGTGCGCCTTGTATCTCCATATGGGGCATGTAAAGTCAAAGCCCTTGTGACAGACCGGGTGAAAGGAAACGAACTCTTCCTGCCAATGAACTCTGTAAGCAAAGATTCGGCCATCAACTTCTTAACGGGTCCGGCAGCGGATGTGAACACAAAAACCCCTGCCTACAAGCAAACAAAAGTGCGGCTAGAGGTATTGAAAGATAAAGGAAAACGCCCGCTTCCAAAAACAAATCCAAGAACGAAAAAACGAAATCCGCAAAATGGTGTCGAAGTGGAACGAAAATGGAAGCGCCCTGATTACGTGCCGATCACGACTAATTAGGAGAAGCAGTAATAGAGCAGCTCTGAACAATCGGAAATTGCATTGGGCAGAGCAGTTCTGTCCAATCACAAACAAGCAATGCAAAAGGAGGGAAAACATGGCCTCACCAATTCGGACAATTCGAAAGCAGCCAGTAACAAAAGAAGAAATCGTAGAACAAAATTTGGAGAACTTGAAAGAGCTTGTTTCGGAAAATAAGGAAACTATTCATCAACTCTTTTCGATTTTAAATGAACTTCAGGAAATGGGTGCACTAGAAGCAGCGGAAAAACTTCTTGAAGCTCGGGAAGATGTGGCGGAAATCGCCCTTGGCCAACTGACTAGAAAACCAGCGACAAATCTCATGAATCATTTGATGAATGCAGCTGGTGCATTATCTACCATCGACCCGGAAGCAACGAAAACATTAGCGAATAGTTTCACCAATGGCTTAGATGAAGCGAAAAATGCATTGAACAATGATGAAAAACTCGGCGTATTCGATTTATTAAAAATGCTCAACGACCCGGACGTCAACCGCGGCCTCCACTTCGCCCTTCACTTTTTGAAAGGCTTTGGGAAAAGTTTGAAGGAATAAATGAATCCCCCGCTTTCGTTTTGGAAAGTCGGGGCGATTGCTCTATGTGGGAATGACCCGTGCCCGGGACTATTTGGTACTGGCAACCCGCGATTTTTCAAAAGCAACTTGGCTCAATGAACAAATGGCAACAGATGGCCGTCCGATCCTTTCGGCAATCCGGGTTGGCGAAGAGGATGGAGAAATCATTGTCAACGGACAGTCCTTAATCAAAAGGCTTCAGGAGTCATCGATTGTTTAATTGAACTGCCGGACGGATGGGTCATCATCTACCATAAAACATTCCCGGGCCGCGAAGAACTTTTGGCAGCGCGTACCTAAGATCTATGCCCACGCTTTGACCGAAGCTTCCGGCAAACCGGTGCTGGAAGGCTGGATCCATATGCCGATTGTCGGCAACATGGTGCAATTTACGAAAGAGGATTTAGTGATCAAAGATTGGAATAAGCTCTCGTTGGGGTGAAACTTGGCAGAAAATAGGAGAGCTGTGCTGAAAAGTCTTTTGAATCGACTTTCCGGCACAGCTCCATTTGCATTACACCAATTCCACTTTAATCCATTTTCTTACGCTATTGATGAACCATATTTTCGAACACTTTTTCAAATCGTCCAACGTTAAAACTTTTTCCTCAATTTGCCCCGCTTTCAACAAATGCTCACGGAAAGTGCCTGCAAGAAGCCCGCTTGTGACAGGCGGCGTCCACAGCTTCCCATCGATTTCCAACACGACATTCCCGTTGATGAACTCTGTCAATTCCCCTCTTTCATTCCTAAGAAGAACATCAAAAATTCCTTCTGATGACGGCTTGAACTGCTCATACATATCCCGGTTCGTCGTTTTGTGATATAAAAACAAATGTTCCGAATGGATGGGACTTTTCGCAAGGGACGCTTTTTTCGGAGACTGCATTTTCACAATCGGCTGCCCCTCAATAGTACAGGCACCATCTTGCTCCAAAAGCAATCGCACTTTCCATTGGCCCGAAGGATTCATGTTGGCAAATTCCTTCAGCTTCGTTTCCACTTCATCGATGTTGACAGCATACTGAAAATAGGTTGCCGATTTTTTCAAACGGTTGAGATGCTTGTCTAACAGAAAATACTCTCCATCATCCAACAGCAAACTTTCCAGCAACTGAAACGCTTTTTCTTCCCTATTAAGAAAAGCGCATTTCGCAAGAACTTCATGAAATTCGTCTTCAGCGGTGGAGTCCCAAGTGATGCCCCCTCCGACACCATACATGGCTTTCCCTGTCTTATGGTCAATCATTACCGTCCGAATCGGCACGTTAAAAATGGCCTCCTGATCGGGCGTGATGTATCCAATGGCTCCGCAATACACTTCCCGAGGCGATTTTTCCAGTTTTGAGATGATTTCCATTGTGCTGGCTTTTGGAGCTCCTGTAATGGAACCGCATGGAAAGATGGCTCTTAGAACATCCACCAGTTCTGTGCCTTTTTTGAGCTTTGCAGTTACGGTGGATGTCATTTGATGAACAGTCGGATACTGTTCTACTTCAAATAATTTGGTCACTTTCACCGTACCCGTTTCAGCAACGGCTCCCAAATCATTCCGCAATAAATCAACAATCATTACATTTTCTGCGCGGTTTTTTTCGGAATGATACAGCCACTTTGCCTTTTCTTGATCTTCTTCAAAGGTTTTTCCCCTTTTAACTGTCCCCTTCATTGGGCGAGTTGTAATGTGGTTCCCTTCAATATGGAAAAACAATTCAGGAGAAGCTGATAGGATACTATGTTCACCTGTATGAATGTAAGCGCAATAATTTGCCGCTTGAGCTTTTTTCATTTTATTGAATAATGCAAATGAATCACCTTCAAATTGTGCATGTAAACGAATTGTATAATTCGTTTGATAGGTAATTCCCTTCGCAATGGAATTTTTAATAAATTGGATGGCTTCTCGATATTCCGATTCATTCGTATCAGGTTCCCACTCCGTCAATGAATGGAAACCTTGGCTTGCCATCACTTGATATGTAGGTTCTTTATAAAGGCCGAACCACAACAAAGGCATCTGATAATCCGCCTTTGTTTTTAATGAAGAGTCGAAAGCCGGGGCGCTCTCATAAGATAAAAACCCCGCCGCATAATACCCTTTCTTTACCCATTCTTGCACTTCTTGAAGACAAGTTAACACTTCATGCATTTGGCTGGCAGAAATGATTTTTTCCGGATGAAGAAAAGCAATAGGCTCAATCATTCCATTCGATTTTGCAAATTCGAAATAGAGAAATGGCGTTAGTTCGTTCATGAATCATTTCCTTTTCTGTTTAGAAATTTCTATACATAGTATAGTAAAATTGTGTGTTATTGCAAATTTTTATTTTTTATCAACCATGAATCCAACAGCTTTGAGAAGAGAAAAGATGTGGCTGATTCATGCATAAATCAAGCAGGATATTAGCCAAAGATGGCACAATAATAGTCATTCTGCTTCAAATTTGTAAACATAATAGCCAGAGGAGGAAAAAGGGAATATTGAGAGGCGATAATAGTCAAATAGAGGAAGATATTAGTCATTTCTCCAAAGATAATAGTCAATCTTAATAAGATAATAGCCATTGTGGAAAAATAGGGAATGCTGAGAGGCGATAATAGTCAAAGTTGATTCGATAATAGCCAAAATGCAAGGATAATAGTCAAATCTGGCAAAATAATTGCTAAAGCATTAGAAAAGAGCGAATGAGAAAGCCAATCATCATTCTTATTCGCTCTTTTGAATAAACCCACGTTTTCTAGAACAAAGACATTTGTTCCTTTTCTGTCAGTCTTTCCAACGCTTCCGGTTCATGGTCGCGGAAGTATGCGTGGTGGAGCCATTTTTCCGTTGCGACGATTTGTTTATTGGATTGTTTGGCTTCACGGAGTTTGCAGCTATAAATTACAGGGAAATAATCCCGCAAAAACTTCCCTTCCGCATGGGCAGTCAATGCGATGATTTGAAATCCCAATTGTTCCGCAACAAAGAAAACCGGACTGAGCACATGGTCGCTCGATGCTTTGCCGAATGGATTGTCCAAAATCACCACCCGGCTGTGCTTCATGTTTGTTTTTTGATGCTGTTTCTTTTCAGCGACGTATTTTAACAAGCCCAAAAACAACGTCATATTTTTGCTCCATTTTTCTCCACCTGACCATACATTGCTCTGCTCCCAAGAATAGGACCTTGTCGACACTTTATTTTCGTTTGTCACTTTGCGGCAACTTACTTTCATGCCTTCATTTTTCATCACCACTTGCAGAAGCTGTTTGGTTTGCAGCCACATTTCAATGTCATTCCGAACTTTCGTTTCATCCTGAAGGCCATTTTCTTTTACATAACGAACCGACTCCAGTTGAAGCATAATCCACTCAATGTAATCGCGAATCCGCTGCTTACCTTCTTCTTCGTCCCATTGAGGGATCGTAAAAGTATAAATCGTTTTCCATTGATCCTCTTCTTTTACTTTTGTATGTTTTGGAATTTGTTTCAACTCTTCTACCACTGTTTTTAAATGGTTATGGATTTGGTTGATATATGCTTGCAATTCCTCATCTTTTTGCCGTATATGTTCATTGGCATAATTCGTCGACCGCTCGATTCGGATCATCATATTCTTTTTAAAATCCAATAACCCTTCATAACCCGTCTTATAATCCACACCTTCAATCGCCATTTTTTGCAATTTATTATCAGAAATCGTTGAACAAAACTGCTTATAAGCTTGTTTTTGGGCATCCACCGCTTCCTTTTCCTTCTCCACTTGTCCACTATGTTGCTCCAATTCTTGGATAATGGCTTTCACCATTTTCTTCCGATTATAGATAAAATCCATTTTTTCATTTTCACTTAAAGGGATTGTCACGACTTGCGGTGCGTTAAAATGATGTTTTTCAATGAATTTGATCAGCTCGCGTTCCGCTTCATCAATCTTGTTTTGCTCTCGTGACACTTGTTCCATCTGTTCATCCAAACAATTCTTCTCTTTTTGAAGCGCCTTCTTTTCTTCAGCAAGCTCTTCTTCCGCTTGGTTTAATGGAACGGAGAATGTGTAAATATCATAATCCGGAAAATTTTCACGGAAAAGCTGTTTCAAATGATTTCTTTTTCCTTTTTGCTCTTCCTTTGCAGAAAGCTTTTCAGTAACCTGTTTTTCCAACTTGTTTAATGCCTGTTTCAACTCTTTAATTTTGATAATCTTATTTTGCAATAAATGTTCTCCATCTGATGGAAATTCCCAATGTTCATGCACATTTTCACATTCATTGCGGATCTGATCCATCTCTTCCTGCAATTTGGTCAAATTGTGTTTGGCATTGGCCAGCTTTTCATTCAATTCTCCTATACTTTTTGACGCTTGATGGATTTTCAAATTCAGCGTCTGGATTTTGTCGCGGAGATTTTTCCGGCTTTCCCCGGTAAAAATTGGGCCGTTACCGTCATTCTGCTGAAAGTTTAATGCGAAGAATTGCGAAACAAAACTATTTATCTCCTGTTCATTTAGCGGTGGATTTAAATAATTTCTTTTCGCTAGAACATGAAATTCCTATTGGTATTTACGATGTCAATCATATTGTAGGGGACGTTGAAATTAACTTAGGAAATAGTGAAACCGGCTATGATGGATTAAATGGCCGATATAACAAATTAACAAATATTTTATATAGCAAAGATGAAAAAGGGGCTTTTGGAAGTCCATTTGTCGATTCAGTCAGAACAAGCGTTACGGAAGAGACTACTGAAGCATTGCAAATTTTTTATTTACGTCCATCTTTAGAAGAAGACTATTGCAACAAACTCCTTTCATCTTGCGGTAAAATGTTTACACAAGTTGCAGGGGGAGAATTTACGACCGCATTATTATCCGCCGATAATCCGAGCGTAACGATTGAGGTGAAAAAATGAAAACTATTCCACTGGCAGAAGGAATCAAATTAAAAAGCATTTTAACGAAAAAAGTTC
This sequence comes from Ureibacillus sp. FSL W8-0352, assembly GCF_038004345.1. NCBI lineage: Bacteria > Bacillati > Bacillota > Bacilli > Caryophanales > Caryophanaceae > Ureibacillus > Ureibacillus sp. FSL W8-0352. The sequence goes on from NZ_JBBOQT010000001.1 coordinate 1,671,580, forward strand.
AAGAATTAGTGTATGAGTTTCAAAAAAATGCTCATGTCGTCGTTGAAAAAGGTGAAACACCAAAACAAACGGGCCGTTCTTTAAAAGAAATTGAAGCAGAGCTGGCACAAGTGAGAAAAGATATCCGCACATTAGACAAACTGATTTATCGGGCGAATATTGAAAATACAATCGAATTTAAAGGGGAAGTTATGCCCATTGTTGAAGCTATCGAACTTGCTACTCAATTGCGGGCAGAGGTTTCCTTATACAAAACTTTAGGCAACTCTGAAAAGGAAAAAATCTACACTTCGACTGGTGAAGGAGTTGTTCTATACGAAGTTGCCATGTACGATCCACGCGAATATCGTGAGCGGGCAAACCAGCTCGAAAAAGAAGCGCACCGCCTATCTAATTTAATTAATGCCAAAAACTATGAAGTTCATATTGAATTTGATGATTCCAATTATTTCTAAAACAAAATCATTTCCTCGGGGCGGTGAGAGTCCTCCCCGAGGTATAACGGCTGTCAAACTTGATATAGTGCATAAATGGCAAACCAATAACCATTAACCTGTTACTATGTAACCTGTAACTAATGACCAACTAGCGCAAAGGCAATCGATCGTCAAAATACCTAAGTGTTTTTTCTTGTACAGCCGTTATAGCAATAGGCTGTTTAGAAAATGATATCTTTCTAAACAGCCTTACTTTTTTCTAACGGAGATTCTTATTTTTGATAATAGTCAAAGTTCAAGTTTTATTAGTCAAACTGCTTTGGATTATAGTCAAACTCGGGAAGATATTTGCCAATCGAAAAATTCCGACTCCCCAATCAAAGGATAATAGTCAAAGTTCATGATTTATTAGTCAAACTCAGCTGGATTATAGTCAAACTCGGGAAGATAGTTGCCAATCAAAAAAATCCGACTCCCCAATCAAAGGATAATAGTCAAAGTCCATGATTTATTAGTCAAACTCAGCTGGATTATAGTCAAACTCGGGAAGATATTTGCCAATCGAAAAATTCCGACTCCCCAATCAAAGGATAATAGTCAAAGTCCGTGATTTATTAGTCAAACTCAGCTGGATTATAGTCAAACTCGGGAAGATATTTGCCAATCGAAAAAATCCGACTCCCCAATCAAAGGATAATAGTCAAAGTCCATGATTTATTAGTCAAACTCAGCTGGATTATAGTCAAACTCGAGAAGATATTTGCCAATCAAAAAATTCCGACTCCCCAATCAAAGGATAATAGTCAAAGTCCATGATTTATTAGTCAAACTCAGCTGGATTATAGTCAAACTCGGGAAGATATTTGCCAATCGAAAAAATCCGACTCCCCAATCAAAGGATAATAGTCAAAGTCCATGATTTATTAGTCAAACTCAGCTGGATTATAGTCAACCCAGGGAAGATATTTGCCAATCGAAAAATTCTAACTCCCCAATCAAAGGATAATAGTCAAAGTCCGTGATTTATTAGTCAAACTCAGCTGGATTATAGTCAAACTCGAGAAGATATTTGCCAATCAAAAAAATCCGACTCCCCAATCAAAGGATAATAGTCAAAGTTCATGATTTATTAGTCAAACTCAGCTGGATTATAGTCAAACTCGAGAAGATATTTGCCAATCGAAAAAATCCGACTCCCCAATCAAAGGATAATAGTCAAAGTCCATGATTTATTAGTCAAACTCAGCTGGATTATAGTCAAACTCGAGAAGATATTTGCCAATCAAAAAAATCCGACTCCCCAATCAAAGGATAATAGTCAAAGTTCATGATTTATTAGTCAAACTCAGCTGGATTATAGTCAAACTCGGGAAGATATTTGCCAATCGAAAAATTCCGACTCCCCAATCAAAGGATAATAGTCAAAATTCATACTTTAATAGTCAAATTGCATTGGATTATAGTCAACCCAGGGAAGTTATTTGCCAATCGACTCCACACAAGTGAAAATGGTTAAACTACAATGAATTATAGTCAACTCCATGACGATATCCCTCAGATAACACCTCACAACTATTTTTTTGACCTATTTGAAAAAACAAACACTAACGGAGGAAAGAAGAGTATGAAACCAAACCATCCGAATGAAATAAAAATCGGAATTAATAAAAAGGAAATACCAGAAATAATCGTTAATATTGATCGTTTCTTTAATCCATAAATTCCAATCAGGAAACCTAACGCAATACATAATAAGGACAGAACTTTCAACCAATCCATATCATCACCCCTAAACCATCAAAGATGCATATCTCACAACTTCATTCAAAAAACTATTCCACTCCTGGCAAAAATCGCAACAATTTTTCATCAGCATCTAATATAACATCCACCCCAAGGGGAATGCCTATGTTTGGTGTAGAGTGGCCAATGTTAAATCGCGCAACTGTAGGTTTTTTATATGGCAACAAATATTCCTTTATTAAGGATAATGCGTTCTCTTCTACACCACCATTTCCTAATCGCCCAATCACAAACCCACATGCCTCTTTCAATTTCCCTGCCAATCTTAAATGATTAAACATACGGTCAATTTCTTCAATACTCAATCCTTTATCTTCAATAAGTAAAATTTTATCGCGCGTGTCAATTTCAAACTTTGTGCCGAGTGTATCGACAATTCTACGCAAATTTCCGCCTATAAATTCACCACGTACAGAACCAGGTATTAAACTTTCAAGAGGTGAAATTGTTTCATCATAATAAATTTCAAAAGGCGAAAATAATTGGTAAAACATTTTTTTCGATTGTTCGTCCAATTCTTTTGAAAGAGAAGGTCCATGGAATGTAACAATATTTGAATATTGTTGAATGGCTATATGTAAAAAGGTAATGTCTGAAAATCCCCAAAATATTTTTGGATGTTCAGTTAGTAGTGGATAGTCGATTTTATCAGCTATTTTCGCAGCACCATATCCAGTGGCACAAAAAATTCCTTTCACTTCAGGGTCTTCAATCATTTGATGCAAGTCATGAACCCACGCTTCATCTGTTTCCTCAAAATCATGTTCATTAAGCTCAATGGTTTTTCCTAATTTATAATGTAATCCCATATCGGTGAATAGAGATATATTTCGTTGCAAGCTTTCCAAATCAATAGGACCGCTTAGTGCTATAATCCCTACAGTATCTCCTTTATTTAAGTGCATTGGCCTTATTTTCATTGAGTTCCTCCTACAATTTATTGATACTACAACTATATTAACAAATGGCGTTGAACAATGCTTCTAGAGATTAGTCCAGAAAAAAAGAGCCGTCTCACCTTACGCGGCCCTTTTCACTTATTTTATTTTACTCCTGTATAAATAACCGTTACATCAGGATGTTGGTGTAAAGCACTTGCCGGTAAATCTTCTGTTATTACACCGGTACGAAGACGGTCATAAGCTTCTTGTTTCGTTTCTCCGGAAATTAACAAAATAATCTTCTTTGCATTTAAAATTGATTGAATACCCATTGTGATTGCTTTTCTAGGCATATCCTCTGGTTTTTCAAAATACTTTTGATTTGCTTCTATTGTGGATTGGGTTAATTCTACAATATGTGTAAGAGAATCGAAAGGTGTGCCAGGTTCGTTGAATCCGATATGTCCATTTACTCCGATACCAAGTACTTGAAGATCGATTCCACCTGCTTCTTTTATTTGTTGTTCATATGTACGACATGCAGTTTCTAAATCAGAGCTATGACCTTCTGGAATGTGGATGTTTTCCTTTTGAATATCTACATGTTTGAATAAATGATAATTCATGAAGTAGTGATAACTTGCCTCATTATTTGGGTCAATTCCAACGTATTCATCTAAATTAAATGAAACCACATCTTTAAAAGAAACATTACCTGAATGATATTGTTGAACTAACTCTTTATACAAGCCAATTGGCGTACTTCCTGTCGCTAACCCAATTACTGAATTTGGTTTGTTTTGTAATTGTTCTACAAAGATGTCACAAGCTTTTTTACTTAAATCCTCGTAATCTTTTGTTTCAATCCATTTAATTGAACTCATTTTTTCCTCCTATAATTTAAATTTGGCGCCCTTTTTTATTTTATTATCAACTAACAATAATGACCATTATTTTTTCGCAACAAATTCAACGTATCTTTCATTAATCTGCGCATTGTCAAGAATATGCGGCATATTTTTTAAATCGCTTCCGGTCGGCATTTGGAAAAGACGAAGACCGAATTCTTGTGCAACAGCAAATAAATGATCAAAAATATCAGATTGAATGGACTCATATTCCGTCCATACCACTGTATTGGCAAAAGCATATATTTCCAATGGTAATCCGTTTTCAGTCGGTGCTAATTGCCGAACCATTAATGTAGCTTCCTCATTGATACCTGGATGATGTATTAAGTATTGAGTGATGTACACACGAAATAGTCCGATATTCGTTAAAGCTCTACCATTTACTGAATTGGCTAATCGGTCAATTTGATGCTTTTGGTTATATTCTTCAATCTCCTTTTGGCGATGAACAATGTAATCTTTGAGCAAATGAATTTTTTTACATTTTTCAAGCAATTCTTCGGAACAGAAAGAAATACTTGTAATATCTATAAACAACGATCGTTTAATTCGCCGATTACCCGATGCCTGCATTCCTCTCCAGTTAATAAAAGAATCAGAAATTAACGCATAACTCGGAACAGACGTAATCGTTCTGTCGAAATTTCGCACTTTCACAGTATTTAAGGAAATATCAATGACATCTCCATTCGCACCATACTTCGGCATTTCAATCCAATCGCCAACCCGTACCATATCATTAGCTGTCAGCTGGATGCCGGCTACAAGACCTAGCAAAGAGTCGCGGAACACTAACATAAACACAGCTGATAACGCACCGATTCCACTTAAAAGAATAATTGGATTTTCTCCTAATAGATTAGCAATTACCAAAATCGTTCCGATAATATAATTGGCAATTTTAGCTACTTGAATATAACTTTTGATTGGTCGAATTTTCGAAATCTCATACGTTTGATAAATATCATGAAAAGCTGTTAATAGGCTATTCAGCAAACCTAAAGCAACAATGATCATGTACGTTATCGCAAACTTCTCAATTGTACTCTGATAAGTAGGAAAAATGGCAGCAGAATAAAAAATAATAATAGCAGGTACTAAATGAGACAGCCTATGAAATATCTTACTTTCCAGCAAGATGTTATCCCAAGTAAAATTATTTTTATGTATGATTTTGATGATAAAACGAATGACGATTTTTTTGGCAATAAAGTTCGCAATGATACAAACAATGATAATGAACGCAATCATGATGGCAATTGATAAATAACGAACCCACGTGTCGTTCAATTCATAACTTATAAGGTAATTGCGTATAAATTCCATCGTATTCCCCTTCTTATTCAATTCTTTACTTCACTAATACCCATTGAGCAAATCTCCACTATTATAACAAAAGGGTTTAATTAGGCTAAAATAAAAGCAGACATGCAAATTATGGAATAACTATTTGTTCTTCATTATCATCAAAACGAACATACAAAAAGCAACTACAGTTCAAACTTGAACCGAATTGCTTTTTTGTATGATAATATAACGCTTACAAATTGTTTAACGAATCATTCCGCGGAATCCGCCCCTTGCTTATCCTCAAAAGCTTGAACAACAACCGCTGCAGATGCATCTCCTGTAACATTGATTGATGTGCGAATCATATCTAAAACGCGGTCAACCCCTGCAACCAATGCTAATGCTTCTAATGGTAATCCAACTGCTGTAATCACCATTGTCAGCATGATTAACCCAGCCCCTGGAACACCTGCAGTACCAATTGATGCAAGCGTTGCAGTTAACACAATAATCAATTGCTGTGTAAATGAAAGATCGACACCTAAAAACTGGGCGATAAACAGCACGCATACCCCTTGATACAATGCCGTTCCATCCATATTGATGGTAGCCCCAAGCGGCAACACAAAGCTGCTTACTTTCTTTGACACACCCAAATTTTCTTCCGTATTTTGAATTGTGATTGGCAATGTGGCAGAACTGCTGGACGAACTAAAAGCAACTAAGCTTGCAGGCAAAATCCCTTTGAAAAATTTAACTGGGCTATAGTTGGCTAAAAACTTCACTGAACTTGAATATACAATAAGTGCATGAAGAATACATCCAATATAAACAACGAGAATCAATTTGATGAGTGGGAGGAGGACAGAAGCACCGTATTGTCCTACAACTGGAGCAATTAAACCAAAAATCCCGATTGGAGCAACTTTCATCACAATATGGGTAATTTTATACATAATTTCTGCAAGTCCATCGAAAAAATCATAAACGGGTTTTGCTCTATCTCCAACCAATGCAATGGCTACTCCGAGGAAAAGTGCGAAGAAAATTATTTGAAGCATATTAGCGTCAACCAATGATTGAATAGGATTTATAGGAATAATATTCAACAACGTATCAATAGCTCCCGGCACTTCCTTAGGTTCAGCTGCTTCTTCAGAAATTGTTAAATTTAGACCTGAACCGGGCTTAAAAATATTAGCAAGAATTAATCCAATCAATACAGCAATAGCTGTCGTAATTAAATAATAAGCAAAAGTAATTCCACCCATTCTGCCGATTCGCTTTATATCACCTGTACCGGCAACTCCAATCACAAGGGATGCAAGTACTAATGGAACAATAATAAATTTAATAAGTCTTAAAAATAAATCCCCAAGAGGTTTTACCACTTCAATACTTGGTCCAACAATAACCCCCACAATAATCGCAAGAACAAAGGCGATTAAAATTTGTGTTAACAGACCAATCTTTCTCATTATGAACCCCCTTTTGTGTAATTCCGTGACTTACCCATCCCAAACAATGATTTAGTTGTCTCCCCCCTTACAAAAAAATTGAACAAAACAATGATTGTTTTATCCTATGCTAGTCATTGTTTCAGATATGAATTCCTTGCTTATGAAAACAAGACTCGTCTCTTTTCCACAAAAAAAGGACTTCCAAATTAGAAGTCCAAAAATGCCTTAAACAAATTCTATTTCAATCCATTTTCTTACACTATTGATAAACCATACTTTCGAACACTTTTTCAAATCTTCCAATGTCAAAACCTTTTCTTTAATCTCTCCTGCTTTTAATAAATGTTCACGGAAAGTACCTGCAAGCAATCCGCTGCTAACAGGTGGAGTCCAAAGTTTTCCGTCCAACTCTAATACAACATTACCGTTTATAAACTCCGTCAACTCTTCTCTTTCATTCCATAAAAGGACGTCAAAAATATCTGCTGATTGAGGCTTGAACGATTCATAAAGATCTCGATTCGTTGTTTTATGATATAAAAATACATGTTCCGAATTTACTGGAGTTTTAGCAAGTGCAACCTTTTTAGGAGACTCCATTTTCACGATTGATTGCCCTTCAATTGTACATGTACCACTTGGATTGACAAGTAATCGAACTTTCCATTGTCCTGATTGATTAGCTTTTGCAAACTCTTTCAACTTCTGTTTTACTTCATCGATATCCAGTTGATACTGAAAATACGCTGCTGATTTCCCTAATCGATTCAGATGTTCCTCTAGTAAGAAGAATTCTCCATCATCCAACAATAAGCTTTCTAATAATTGAAATTCTTTCACTTCTCGAGTAAGGAAATCAGATTTTGCAAGAATTTCATTAAATTCATCTTCAGCAGTGGAGTCCCAAGTAATGCCGCCTCCTACACCATAAGTGGCCTTTCCTGATTGATGCTCAATCAGTACCGTCCGAATTGGCACATTAAAAATAGCTTCTTTATTTGGAGTAATGTAGCCAATAGCACCACAATATACTTCACGAGGCGTTTTTTCTAACTTTGTGATAATGTCCATTGTACTAGCTTTCGGTGCTCCAGTAATCGACCCACACGGAAAAATAGCTTTTAACACATCTACTAGTTCTGTTTCTTTTTTCAAGGTTGCAGTAACAGTCGATGTCATTTGATGGACCGTTGGATACTGTTCAATATCAAATAATCGGGGTACCGTCACTGTTCCGGTTTCGGCAACAGCCCCTAAATCATTACGCAGCAAATCAACAATCATTACATTTTCTGCACAATTTTTTTCTGAATGATAGAGCCACTTTGCCTTTTCTTGATCTTCTTCAAAAGTTTTTCCCCTTTTAACTGTCCCCTTCATTGGGCGAGTTGTAATTTTCTCCCCTTCAATATGGAAAAACAATTCAGGAGAAGCCGATAGAATACTATGTTCTCCTGTATGAATGTAAGCGCAATAATTTGCCGATTGAGCTTTTTTCATTTTATTGAATAATGCAAATGAATCACCTTCAAATTGCGCATGTAAACGAATCGTATAATTCGTTTGATAGGTAATTCCATTCGCAATGGAATCTTTAATAAATTGGATGGCTTCCCGATACTCTTCTTCATTTACATCGGGCTTCCACTGGGTTAGTGAATAGGAATTCTTCACTGCTGGCGCTTCATGCAAAGGTTCTTTAAAAAGGCCAAACCATAGCAATGGCATTGTATGTCCAGGCTTCACTTTAAGCGCAGAGTCAAAAGCTGCAGCACTCTCATAAGACAAGAAACCTGCCGCGTAATATCCATGCTTAACCCCTTCCTGTACTTCTTGAAGACAAGTTAACACTTCACTGATGTCGTAAGTCGAAATGATTTTTTCAGGATGAAGAAACGTAATCGGCTCTATATTTCCTTTAGAATTCGCAAATTCAAAATACAATCGTGGTGTTTGCTCTGAAATTTGTGTATTCATGTTCCATTTCCTTTTCTATTTTAGAAATTTCTATACATAGTATAGAAAAATTAAGTAGTTATGAAAACTCTTTTTGAATAACAGAAATGGCCAAGCTATGCTCTAGAAAAATGTTCTTGCACTAATTCGATATACCTTCGAATGGATTTTGGTAAGTAGCGTTGATTTAAGTAAGTGAGATGCACAGTACGTTTAAGATTTGGATGTTCCATTACTTTTTGAATAACCGCTTCACTTGTAGAACCCTTTAAATAATTTTCAGGTAAAATCGTCACGCCCAATCCTTCCTGCACTAGGGAAATGGCTGTTTCGAATCGTTCAATCTCATATTTATCATTCATAGGCAAATTGTTCATTTCAAACGCTTTTAATACATCTAATCGTGTTTGGAATCCTTCAGTACTAATTATAAATGGTTCCTTATATATATCTTTCAATTCCAAAGTGTCTTTCTCTTTTAAATGATGATTCTTTGGCAAAACAGCTACTAATCTTTCTTCGTATAGCGGTATCGAAACAATATCTTTTTCGTTAATAATTTGATTGGTAATAATGACATGCGATTGATGCGTTCGTAAAGCTTGTTTGACACTTTCCGCACCTAAAATATCGACTAGCTTAACGTTGATGAATGGATAATCTTGCTTTAATTTCTTTAATGTTTGCGGTATCCAATGTTTTGCAGATTCAATTAACCCTAATATCAAACAACCATCCCCAACTGAACCGATTTCTTGCAATTCAATTTTTAATATATCTAAGTTCTCCAAAATCTCCTTGGCTCTACCGTATAGAAATTCCCCAACATCTGTTAATTGAAGTTTTCGAGTATGTCCTTCAAACAAAGGATAGCCTACGTCAGATTCTAATTTTTTCATTGCAATACTTAACGAAGGCTGGGCAATGTGTAATTCTTCTGATGCTTTCGTATAACTCATGCATTCCACAAGTTTTATAAAGTAACGCAATTGCTTCATATCCATTCAATCACCCTATTTATAGTTATTATCTATAATATTATTCAAATTATATATTAGATTTATGAATCAATTCAAACTATACTGATACTAACTACTCAGAATATTTCAAAATTAAGGGGATGCGTTTTTGATGACATCATTACGACGAATTTGGTCTGGAAGAACTGACTATGGAGATGAAAAAAGCAAACGATTCCATGAAATCGTACAGCTAGAAAAAAATATTGACCCAATACCAAACGTGGCAATCGTAGGCTTCCAATGTGATGAAGGGGTTCGTCGAAATCAAGGACGAATCGGTGCCAAAGAAGGACCTAATGCCATTCGAAAAGCTTTGGCAAATATACCTTGGCACGGGGAATCGGCCTGTATCGCTGACTTAGGAAATATAAGCTGTGAAGATGCGGAATTAGAAAAAGCTCAAAAATTATTAGGGGAAAAAATAGCGGAAGTACGGACAAACGGTTCGAAAGTGATTGTGCTCGGGGGAGGACACGAAACATTATATGGTCACTACTTAGGTATTCGACAATACATCGGTCGTGATAAAAAATTAGGAATCATAAATATCGATGCTCATTTTGACTTGCGAAGTTATGAAGAAACGACTTCATCTGGAACGATGTTTAAACAAATTTTAGATCATGACAATCATGCATCTTATTGTGTAATCGGTATACAACAATACGGAAATACACTGGAACTGTTTGAAAGAGCAAAAGAGTTTCGAGTCACTACAATTTTAGAGCAACAAATACGAGAAAATATGAATCAAGCTCTAAATGAAATCGATTCTTTTATCAATCAAAATGAAGTGATTTTGTTAACACTTTGCATGGATGTCATTAATGCAGCAGAAGCGCCTGGGGTCAGTGCCCCATCACCTTTTGGACTAAATGCTGTTGAGGTTCGAAAAATCATCCAGCATGTGCTTCAATCTCCAAAGGTGGCTTCATTCGATATTTGTGAAGTAAATCCAACCTTCGATTTATATGGCCAAACTGCAAAATTAGCGGCATATTTCGTCAATGAAGTGATCATGTTCATGATAAAACAAAGGGGGTAAAAACGATGGCGTTTGATCAAATTACAACTATTTTCTTAGCGGTGTTGTTTTTAACAATCGGTACATTCATTATTAAAAAGGTAGGAATTTTTCAACGTTTCTGTATACCAGCACCAGTTGTAGGGGGATTATTATTTGCACTGATTGTCACGATTTCTAAGTCTGCAGGTTTTGAAATCACTCTTGATACTTCATTGCAAAGTTTATTTATGATAACATTCTTTACTACAGTAGGATTAGGAGCCAGTTTTAAATTAGTAAAACTCGGCGGAAAGCTGCTTATTATTTACTGGCTCGCTTGTGGTTTTTTAGCGTTAATGCAAAACGTCATTGGGGTGGGATTAGCATCACTTTTAGGCATTGAACCATTAATCGGAATGATGGCTGGTGCAGTATCAATGGAGGGTGGTCACGGTGCCGCAGCTGCCTTTGGTCAAACGCTCGAAGAATTAGGATTTGAAGGAGCAATGACAGTCGGTGCAGCAGCTGCAACGCTTGGACTTGTAGCAGGTGGATTAGTTGGTGGACCTGCAGCGAAACATTTAATTTCAAAATATGATTTAAAACCATCTAAGGAGGAAATGGAAGTTTCTTCATTGGATACAGATCATGAACAAGTGACAACTCAAACGTTCTTTACTCAAGTATTAATCATCACATTCTGTATGACGGTTGGTTCCTATATAGGAAAATGGTTCTCCGAGCTAACGGATTTTGTATTACCTGGCTATGTTGGTGCTATGTTTGTAGCGGTTATTGTTCGCAACATTCTTGATAAAATCAAATCGGGTGCTATCAATATGAAAACTGTATCCATTATTTGGGATATTACCTTAGGAATTTTCTTATCCATGGCGTTGATGAGTATTAAGCTTTGGGAAATTACAGATTTAGCATTGCCTTTATTAATCATTGTGTTGGTACAAGTGTTATTTATTGTTTTACTTGCTATGTTTGTATTATTTAGATTGCTCGGCAAAAATTACGATGCGGCAGTCATGATTTCAGGTTTTCTCGGCCATGGACTGGGAGCCACTCCAAATGCGATGGCAAATATGCATGCCATTGTCGGACGATTCGGTCCATCGCAAAAAGCTTTCCTCGTAGTGCCAATTGTAGGTGCATTCCTCATCGACGTATTTGGAATACCGATTATTATTACAACTATTAATTTGTTTAAATAATGCATAAGTAAAAATGGCTCTTTCTTGGTGTTCATATTCTAGCACCAAATAGATAGAGCCATTTTTTGATTTTCGTCATTTTATATTGGATTCTTATTAACCAAAACTTCAAATTCGTTGTTTAAATTACACATATAGGCCTGTGAGGAGCACGATTTGTTGAAGCGAGAGATGAATCGTCTTCTAATTTGACGGTACGATGTTCAGTTTTTCAATTACCAAATAATACACCTCCTCTGTAATCGATAACTCTAACTTACAGGGAGGTGCAATCGATTTATATGCGTCGTTTGAATTCGGTATTATATAAATTACGGGTTAGTGCAAAATTTAATGTTTTTTCTATCTAAACTATGAGGCCAACAACTTTGAAAAGTGAAAAGGTGTGGCTGATTTTGCATAGATTAAGCGAGATATTAGCCAAAGATGGCACAATAATAGTCATTCTGCTTATGTTAATAGTCAAATTTGTGAACATAATAGCCAATCAATCGAAAAAAGTTTACGAAATAATCGATAATAGTCAACTCTTTGAACATAATAGTCATTCTTTAGAAGATAATAGTCAAACTTATGAATTTAATAGCCAATAAATTAAAATCAACTTCAAAAATCGGCGATAATAGTCAAAGTTGATTCGATAATAGCCAAAATGCCAAGGATAATAGTCAAACTTGGTAAAATAATTGCCAAAGCATTAATCGAGTAGGAGGGAGCGATTAACTCCCGTCCTCTCACACCACCGTACGTACGGTTCCGTATACGGCGGTTCAATTAAGATGATTGACGCAAGTCTTTATATAACTTCCGTGAATAGCTGTTCTCTTTATGCCAGTGGTCACTCCACCCTCCAAGAGGTCTTCCACGGGATTCACCGCTTCCTTCCTCAAGTGAGGTACTACGTTTTCTGTGTTCATCATGACTCACTGAATGCCAAGGGCTATTCTCTCTTAATTGTTCGGTCCTTCTCAGTTGTTCTAGACCAACTAATACTATGACCTCTGCTGACTTCTGACGGTTCAGCTACTTATCACTAAGTAGGTTATGAAGCGTACTTCACCTATCCGCCAGACCTCCCCGGGTAAGTACATGCACTTTCACACCATCTATCCGCCTCATTTACTCGATATGACCTTCGACAGAAAGAGCTTTGTTTTGTTTCGCAAACTCACTCAATCATACCTAGCCTTATATGAGGTTCGTGTTCCTCGGACCGGTGTTTTGCCTCCAGCTTCCTTCAGATTCCGCGTCACCACGGACACCCTTGCTCTTGGCTAACCTCTACTTCTGTCTTCGGGGTTCGGGACTTACACCCTATAGTTCATGTACATGCCGGGCGCACGAAAAGAGCGAATGAGAAAGCCAATCATCATTCTCATTCGCTCTTTTGAATAAACCCACGTTTTCTAGAACAAAGACATTTGTTCCTTTTCTGTCAGTCTTTCCAACGCTTCCGGTTCATGGTCGCGGAAGTATGCGTGGTGGAGCCATTTTTCCGTTGCGACGATTTGTTTATTGGCTTGTTTGGCTTCACGGAGTTTGCAGCTATAAATTACAGGGAAATAATCCCGCAAAAACTTCCCTTCCGCATGGGCAGTCAATGCGATGATTTGGAATCCCAATTGTTCCGCAACAAAGAAAACCGGACTGAGCACATGGTCGCTCGATGCTTTGCCGAATGGATTGTCCAAAATCACCACCCGGCTGTGCTTCATGTTTGTTTTTTGATGCTGTTTCTTTTCAGCGACGTATTTTAACAAGCCCAAAAACAACGTCATATTTTTGCTCCATTTTTCTCCGCCTGACCATACATTGCTCTGCTCCCAAGAATAGGACCTTGTCGACACTTTATTTTCGTTTGTCACTTTGCGGCAACTTACTTTCATGCCTTCATTTTTCATCACCACTTGCAGAAGCTGTTTGGTTTGCAGCCACATTTCAATGTCATTCCGAACTTTCGTTTCATCCTGAAGGCCATTTTCTTTTACATAACGATCCGACTCCAGTTGAAGCATAATCCACTCAATGTAATCGCGGATCCGCTGCTTACCTTCTTCTTCGTCCCATTGAGGGATCGTAAAAGTATAAATCGTTTTCCATTGATCCTCTTCTTTTACTTTTGTATGTTTTGGAATTTGTTTCAACTCTTCTACCACTGTTTTTAAATGGTTATGGATTTGGTTGATATATGCCTGCAATTCCTCATCTTTTTGCCGTATATGTTCATTGGCATAATTCGTCGACCGCTCGATTCGGATCATCATATTCTTTTTAAAATCCAATAACTCTTCATAACCCGTCTTATAATCCACACCTTCAATCGCCATTTTTTGCAATTTATTATCAGAAATCGTTGAACAAAACTGCTTATAAGCTTGTTTTTGGGCATCCACCGCTTCCTTTTCCTTCTCCACTTGTCCACTATGTTGCTCCAATTCTTGGATAATGGCTTTCACCATTTTCTTCCGATTATAGATAAAATCCATTTTTTCATTTTCACTTAAAGGGATTGTCACGACTTGTGGTGCGTTAAAATGATGTTTTTCAATGAATTTGATCAGCTCGCGTTCCGCTTCATCAATCTTGTTTTGCTCTCGTGACACTTGTTCCATCTGTTCATCCAAATAATTCTTCTCTTTTTGAAGCGCCTTCTTTTCTTCAGCAAGCTCTTCTTCCGCTTGGTTTAATGGAACGGAGAATGTGTAAATATCATAATCCGGAAAATTTTCACGGAAAAGCTGTTTCAAATGATTTCTTTTTCCTTTTTGCTCTTCCTTTGCAGAAAGCTTTTCAGTAACCTGTTTTTCCAACTTGTTTAATGCCTGTTTCAACTCTTTTATTTTGATAATCTTATTTTGCAATAAATGTTCTCCATCTGATGGAAATTCCCAATGTTCATGCACATTTTCACATTCATTGCGGATCTGATCCATCTCTTCCTGCAATTTAGTCAAATTGTGTTTGGCATTGGCCAGCTTTTCATTCAATTCTCCTATACTTTTTGACGCTTGATGGATTTTCAAATTCAGCGTCTGGATTTTGTCGCGGAGATTTTTCCGGCTTTCCCCGGTAAAAATTGGGGTCAATGATTGCACTTCTTTATACTCTTCATCATTTTTAAGAGAATCTAATTTCCATTTTAAATTTTGTTTGCGTTCCTCCAGTGCAGCCTTTTGTTCGTTATAATCCAATAATTGTGCGGCTAAATGTGCTTTTTTGGCTTTTATATTGGCCAATACGTCTTTCAACTCTTTTTCAACTTCCTTGGCCTCTTTTACTTCACGGCAATAATGGAAATATTGATTCCCTTCCTGGATTTTCCGTTCAAGCCCTTGCATTTCTTCTTGGCAAAGTTCCATTTGTTCCCCGATGGTTGTGATTTGATGCTTCAGATTCTTTCGCTGCTGCTCCGCATTTTCAATTTCTCTTTCGATTTGTTCGATTTTTAACATCGTTTCCGACCATCTTTTTTGAAAATTGGTCAGCCGTTCATATGGATAGTCTTTCAAAAATTGTTGGAAGGCTTGTAGGGCATATTCCCATTCTTTTTGTTCCGTTTCTTTCAGTTCTCTTTCCTTCGTCGCTTTTTCCGCATCCACACGGACTTTTTCTTTCCATTGCCCAAAGGTCTCTTCCATCATCCCTTTTTCCCAATGAGCAGGAATAATCCAGGATGGCTCCGGTTGGACGGCATCTTTCTTTATCTTCGCCGCTTCTTCGGTCGTCAGTATTTGAATCGGGTATCGAAGTTCATCTGCAAGGTCTTCCACTTTCTTTTGCAATTCTTCCTTCGATTTATTGGTTGTAATCAAAGTGACAGCCCATAACGGATAGAAGATTTTTTCTTCATAATCCGCTTCATTCAGCATCTGCAAATATTCAATACCCGTTACACAATAGTCCAATTGATTTTTCCATGATTTTATCCGCGCTTCAATCAACGGATCGCTGAAAAATGTTTTCTGTTCCCCATAATCATCGACTAAACGCAATGCCACCCGCTCTTTGTATAATAAAACCTCTTTTTCCTTTTTCAATTTTTCGATGGTTTCATAAAGCCGGTTATAAATGGAGTGTTCATTTTCATAGACCGATTCCAGAATGGCCCATTGCGGTCTTAATCTTCCCAAAATTCGAATCAATTTTCTTTGTTCATTTTCAATTTGGCTTTTCTCGTTTTTCAATTGTTCTTTTGCAACATGCAAACCGTTCTTCTCATTTTTTAATTTTTCGATGGTTTCATCCAGCTCAATCGATTGCTTCTCTTTTTCCTTCTTCTCTCCGTGCAGCCGTATCAGTTCTTCATCCAAAAATTGATGGCGGTTTTGCCATTCGGCCATTTTCTCTTCCACTTGTTCGTGCTGTGGATTGGAAAGCAAAGTTTGTTTCAACCTTTCGATATCCGCTTCCCTCATTTGGATGGTTTTCTGAACACCGGCGATTTCCCTTTGCTTATCCAAATCATGTTTTTCGATGGACCGCTTTTCTTCCTGCAATGTATCGATTTGCCTTACAATCGGATTGAGTTCGAATTGGATTTGTTCCATATTCTTTTTCATGTCATCCATCTGTTCAATAAAATGTCCGAGCAGCGCCTGCTTCGTTTCTTCCAATTGGTTTTGCAAATCCGAGAGCTCTTCTATTTCTTCCAGCTTCTTCATTTCGCTTTCAACAAACGCAATTTCCTTTTGATAATGATTCAAAAGTTGCTTGCATTTCCCAAATTTCAATGAATAATAGGCAAGGCTATGTTGCTCCAGTTCTTCCTTTTTTGTGCCATATTCAACATTTGCCAGATCATAATCTTTCTGCAGTTGTTCGTATTTTTCTTCCTCAACGGCAATCTGATAAGACGCCACTTTCACTTCATGTTCTTTTTTCTTTTGAATCCAAAGATTGAATTGCTCTTCATTCTTTTCCATTTCTTTTGCAACATCGATTTTTTGAATTTGAATCTCTTCCCATATTCCTTTTGCCTTCTGCTTCGACTTGTCATAGGCAAGCTGGGAGGAATGCAGTTTTTCAAACGTTTGCACGTATTTTTCCAGTTGATGTTGGATCCGCTTGTTCTCTTCAATGGTTTCTTTCAGTTTTTTATAAAGTTTCAAATTATCCAGCTGTTTTTCAAAGATATCGGCAAAAAGGGTTGGATGATGACCCGCAATCGATTGTTCAACGGTCGGTATCAATAAGCGGTCAAATAACTGGGTGGTGTTTTTGCAGGCTTCGAAAAAGGCCTCGACGCCCCCTTCCGAGCTGTTGATTGTCACAATACTTTCCCATTCATCGGCAATAATATGGTATTGTTCTTCAATAAACTTCCGATATTCTTTGATTGTCGAAAACGTTCTTGCCGATAAAGGATATCGTTCCTTCATGCCATTGTAATAATCAAGCATTTCTCCCTTGTCGGCAGGTCTGGTGCCGCCTTGTCCTTCCCGAACAAAAGGAATGCCTTCGATTCCGTTCTGATCCCCTTCATCATATTCATAAACATAGCGGTAAGAATCCAATCCTTTATCCGTCATAAAAAGGGTCACCGCCGTCACTACATATCGCCGTGGACGTTCGTTGAGTATCCATTCGATCGCAATATGGGCCGGGGCATTTTCCAACACCAAAGTGTTTTTAATTTTTCGATCCGCCAAATCGGTATGGGGAATCATCCCTTGCAATACCGTTTGGATAAAAACGGTCTTCCCTCCGCCGTTTTCAAGAAGAATCGCCCCATTATATCCGTTGAATAAAAAGAGTTCATCATTATAACGCTTGTTGCCTTCTTCATAGACAATATTGGTCAATCTGATTTTATTGATGGCCGGCATGTTGTCCCTCCTTATCAAAACCGTAAAGAAACTCAAAAATCCCTTTGTTATATTCCACTGCCATGAAAAATCGCTGGATGATGGTCATCGCTTTTTCCGTCAAGGTGATTTCATTATTCCCGATTTCCCGGATCAACTGTTGGTCGCTCAAAAACTTTGCAACCATATGCAGGAAGCTCATTCGGCTAATCGTATTTCCTGATTGCCGCTTAGCGGTTTCCTTAATATCATCCATATCATCCCATTTTTCGATGATAGCGCTCCAATTGTAAGAAAACTCTTTTTCCGATGCTTTTAATTGTTCCTCATCATGGGATTTCAAATGATCAATCCGCTCCTGAATCAGCCGGATCCAATCATCCATGCCGATAAATTGCCTTGTGGGATGCGGACTTTGATAGGAATCATAAAAACTGCCGAAAAGAACAAGTATGCAAAAATAAAGAAGATACATATCCGCATTCGTCGCACCGGAACGCAAATATTTCCGTTTAATCCACTCATTGCTTACATGGAATGGAGACAGTTTTGTTTCAGGAACGAGAAACAGTTCTTCACTCGTTTTGATTATGGCGCAATGCACTTCCTGGCTGAACAATTCAAGAAGGGCGCGCACATCTTCATCGGCATTATAGATTTGAACGGCCTCTTTGCCCAAAACCCCGTCCCTTGCCAGCTTCGTATATAGTCGAAAGGCTTGCAACACCGTTTGTTCAGAATAGTTCATCTTCATCCTCCAACTTTATGTTCATTTCACTGATGGAATAGCGATCTACTTTTTGAATGATCGCTTTATCTTCCGTAACGATTAATTTGCGTTTTCCCAATAATCGAAAGGCCTCATCAAAAACCGTTCTGCTTTCTTCATCATCCGTTCCCGCTTGAATAGGCGAACGTTGGTGGAGAACAATCCAAAAATCGTAGAAATACCGCATTTGGAATAGATTCTCCAATTGATTTCTTTCGAGATAGGATATGAACTCGGATAACGTATTGCCGCTATTTTCTTCATAAGCCTTCAGAAAATGTTCCATCAGCTCTTTATATTTTTCTGAAATCCATTGTTTATATGAATTGAAGCTGTTTTCGTCATCCACTTCATAAAAGTGATATTCCACCTTCTCTTTTCGGTCTTCCACGATATTCTGTTCTTCCAAAACAGCAAGCGGCGACCAAAATTCATTTTCTTCCACTTTCAGGAAAGGATGGAGAACGCCTTTCATCGCATCCAACGGCAAAGGGGTGGACACAATGAGAGACACGATATCTTGGTCGAAGTTAAAGGAATGCATGCCCGTATAATAAAGCGACTCCTGGGCTGTAATCAAAGTCGTGTTTTTCAAATGGAGCGTCTGATTCAGAAGCTCGGAATGTTCATAGTGCACTTTCTCCAATTCCCTGTTGATCTGCAAAATGTATTGATACGTTTTCTGCTCCTTTTGATGAATATTTTCGGCAAACAATCGTTCCCTCGTTTCTTTGACAAACTCCCTCAATTCTTTGAATTCTTCATCTTCCCGTTCCAACCTCTGAAAAATATCATCAAGCAGCTCTTTATACCGCTCAAACGTTTCTTCGGACACAATGCTTCGCTGGATTTCATGCTTCAATTTGACAATGCGTTCCTGCAACGTCTCGACGGCCACCCGCATTTCATTGATTTGCCGGAGTGCCCCCTTAAATTCCCCCTTTTCCAGCTGTTTCCGTAAAATCAATTGGTTGATGGATATTTGGAACTCACTATAAAATTCCTTCGTTGCAAAAATCAATTCCAATCCATCTTCATCCAATGTATAGAATTGGCTATTCGTTCCGGCATCAAAATCGTTCGCCTTCAAAATGGAATATTCAATGGTCTCCTCCGCCTTTTCCTCCCAATCAAAATAACCGTAGCTGCGTTTTTTTCCGTGGGTCGGGCGGAAATTTTGAATCAAGGTTCTGGCCAGTTCTTCATAGGTTTCCTCTTTCAGCATATACACTTCTTTCGTGACCTCTTTTAAAAAGGAAGCCAATTCTTTGACACCTGTCCTTTGATTTCGCATCAACTTCTGTTCAAAGAAAAAAAGCAAAGTGAGGAGGCCAAGCCCTTTCATATCAATCTTCGTCCCATTTAAATCAACATCCCTTTTCCGATCCAATTCATTCAACGGTTCAAACAGGGCGATGCGCCGGATCCGATCTCTATATCCGCTTAATAACGCTTGCATATCCATCTGTTCCAATCGGATCCCCTCCAAATTTCCTGCAATTCTTTTGATTTTAAGATTTCCTGCGGGTAATACTTCCCTTGCGAAAACATCATCGCCAGTTGTTCTTGCTCCTTTTGCGGAAATTGGCTAATGAATTTTTCTTGAGCTTCAGTATATTGTCTTTGATATTCTTTTCCGGCGATCGGCTGTTTTTCAAGACAAGCTTTATAGAATGGCAATGCCAAATGGGCTTTGATTTTTTGGTTCAACGAATGCCAAATGGACACTCCTTCCCGGTCAATGTCGCCGAAATAGAAAAAATGATGCTGGGCGTTGACCGGATATTGATCCCGGAACTGTTCGATGCTATGGATGATTTTCTTCCCACTTCCGTAAATCAATGTGGAAAATTCAGTGGATGGCAAAGCCGGAAGCAGACCTTGATAAGTCGTTTTATTTTCAACAATGAGGTGAAACTGTGTATCCTTTGTGACCAGCTTGGGATGGATGGCAAACATCAACGGGTCGGAAACAGGGATGATGTTAAAAGAATGGAAGAGTCCGATACGCTCCAGCAGCTCTTTTCCCCCTTTTTCAGTGAGCCATTTTTCATCCTGGACCAGTTCAAAACTGCGCTCCGGTGCAGGAACGGACTCTTTCGGAAAACCAAATGTTTTTATGTATTCATTGATTTTGATGAGATAAGGAAGATCGTGCCGCCAAATGGAAGGATCTTTTTTGTAATATTCATCAAGGTTTATGGATGGATGGAACTTGTTGCGATAATGTTGAATCTCTTGATGGAAACCGGTTTGAAGCAGACTTTTATTGATCCGGTACTGAAAGGCGAGCGATGGATTTCTTGTCGTTCTTCCTTTAGACTTCACCATCTCCAAAATGCCTTCCTGTTCCAGCTTCAAAATAAAGCCGGCATATTCTTCGTATGTATGAAAGAAATTCCCCATGATTGCTTCCAATGCGGATAATCCTATCATTCTTTTCGGATAGCCATTAAGTGCGCGGTAAATTTCATCCACTATCCTTACCTCCGAACATTCTTTTTTCCTATTTTACTTAAAATGAAGGGAAATTGGAAATACAAGTCTGTGAAGAAAGTTAGGGGAATGTTGCACAGTTCAAGAAATGTTTGGTTTTGGGGAGGGGATTTCAATAAAAATCGTTTTACGGAGCAATCAATAGATTTGTCAAAACAATAAAAAATGGAAATTTTTGTTGAGAAGTGTTTCTATTTCTTTCCATTAATGTATTCTTTACTCAACTTTCGCACACAGAAATATGAAGACAGTCCTTGATATAACGAGGTAAAGAAGTAATCCAATTGGACAGTTGACACTGAAAAATGCCCATACTCAAATAAATCTTAGCTTCAGCCAAAGTTTGGAAAAGAGAAACCAATTGTAGTAAAGCCGTTTTAAAGTCCATTTCCTTTACTTCGTCACATAGAAACAAGAATAAGTTGCCCATGGTCTTCGGATCCTCTTCTTTCCGAAGTTGCCAAGCAATCAAGATATACCGAGTGAAGACAATGGTAGTATGGCTAATCATCATGTCATAGGAACGACCTTGAAACTCTTTGGCTAAATGTAAAAACGATTTACTGAATTTAAAAAAGGTTTCGATGTCCCAACGCATCCCATAGATTCGAACGATTTCTTCATTAGACAGCGTGGTATCTGTACTCAAAATGGCCAGCCATTCACTTTGGTTGTTTCGATTCCGCACAAACACGATTTTCACTGGTAAACCCGTATGAAGGGTTGCGTGAATCGAGCCGAGTGTTTCTTTTTTACCAATGTCTCGTTTCGCTTTTCGATACAGTTGTTCCAAGGTTAAACGTTCTCCGTTGAAAAGATAACGTTGTTTCAGCTGTTTGACCATGCCAATGACAAAAAGGCCTTTGGAGTGAATCTTCTCCACCAACGGGGCATGAGTAAACCATGTATCCATGAGCACATAATCAGCGAAAATTCCTTTATCCAATGCATGTTCTACTAATTTCAACACCATGTTTGTTTTTGCTTCCAATGCCTCGAGCCGTCGTTTGTAGCCTGTGGTTCGTTTATCAATGGACGAATGGATTTCGTTCAAGCGATTCTTTTGGTTCGCTGAACTCAAAAGAGCGAAATCGATAGGTACAAATGTAAAGCCATCGGACCATCCGAGCGTTAATAGTTGAAAACCATTGACAAACTGACGAGTGAAATGATCGAATACTTTAGCTAGAAGCTCAACCGATTTACTACGGTTACGAGAATAAATCGAATCGTCTACAATAAACACGGTAACACGGCGCTTCGAAATCGTTTGTTTCACACGACGAATCATTTCGGAGCTCAGAGATAGTAAAAAGGTTCTCCAGTTATACGTAGACGAGTTCAAAAAACGATAAATGGTATCTTTTCCTGGTAAATCGGCAGCCTTTTTACTTTGTAAGGCGTGGTACCAGTTTCTGTATTGAAAAACAAGAAGAAATAATAGTTGAAAAATCGATAAACAAGAATAACCACAAGCCTTGATAATTCCAGCTTTTCTTAAATGATTACCAATTTGTAATTCAGAAAATCCGTCTTTTATTTCTTTTGGTAATTGCGCAAAATACTCTTTTTTCGTTATCATAATGGTGACATCTTTCTTTCTTTGGTTTTTGGTTTGGTCACCAATAGTTTACCAAAAGAAAGAGGTGTCTTTTTGTTTTTTAGACGAATTTTTTCAGTGTCAAGTGAATATGAGATACCCAAAGAAACCTATCAAATCAAGGATTATTCATAAATTTTTCACTGCGAAAGTTGAGTAAGTAATTTTACTATGATAATTTTATTTATGTAATCTAAAAAAGACTAACAACTTTAATCGTTAGCCAATACCGTTTCTTTTCCTTCATTATATATTTCTTCAAGCCTTATTTTAATGGCATTTTTAATCATAGGCTTTAAACTTTTGTACTTCTTTCCTGTCAGTGGACAATGGTATCGCTCATCTTCAATTACTTCATCCTTTAGTGTTTCATCCTGTTGGAAGAATAGAGAATACAGTTCGTTAATTAATTCATTTTCTTGGTTAGATAGCTCAACTCCTTTATTTTCATATTCCTTTGATATTTCTTTAAAGACATTTTTAAAATCTTCCTTAGACATAGTTTTTATCAAGTTTCGCTCCATTGTTTTTGGTGTTCCATTGCTGGGTACCGTCAAGAATTTTGTGTAATGTAAGATAGGTAGGGCATCTCTGAAATGGATTTAGAATAGAGAGGGGGCTGTTTCTTCCACACAGGAGACTGAATATTCAGTCTCCTGTATGGAAAGGGAGAATCCCCCTTATCTCATTTATTTACATTATTTAGTTAATTGTAACGTTCTTCAAACATTCGCTCGAGGGCTTCATGAGCTTCGGAAAATCCTCGTAACTTTCGTCCTGCCCATTTCTCATTAAAATCTTGGATGGTCAAATACACGACTTTTTCCGCGGCTTCTAAACTGCTCAAACTGTTCATCGGCTTGAGACGTTTCCGAATCTCCTTGATCGTTCGTTCAATGGTATTCGTCGTGTAAATCACACTTCGAATACGGCTTGGATCATCCATAAATGTTAGGAGGGCATCCAACTCATTGGCCCAAGATTGGACTTCTCTTGGATACTTGCTGGACCATTTCGACTCAAACTGTTGAAACATCTGTAATGCCATCTCCTTATTCGGCGCGCGATCAATCAGCTTGAGGTCCTCTGCCACTTCGAATTGGTCTTTTTTCCGAACACGATTTAAGGTATTACGTACTTTGTGCACGACACAACGCTGCACATCGGCTTTCGGATAAACGGCCCGAAAAGCTTCCTCCAGCCCCGGAAGGCCATCGAAGACGCCCAGAAGCACTTCCTTGACGCCTCTTTGGTAGAGCTGCTGGAGAATCTCCCGCCATCCATAGGCGCTTTCTTGTCCTCCCACGAAGAAATCCAGAATTTCTCGATACCCTTCTTCATTCACTCCTAACACCACATAAATGACTTCTTTCTCTACCGTATCCCGGCGAAGTTTTACGTATAAACCATCCAAATATAAGACGGAATAACGCTTGTGCAGTGGACGAGCGTGCCATTTCTCGATGTCTTCCTTCACTACATCGGTAATACGGCTGATCGTTGCAGGAGAATAGGCATTTCCTAGAATTCGTTCGATAAACTTGCCAATTTCCCGTGTACTCATGCCACTTTGGTACATCCTAATGATGGCTTCCTCGAGCCAGCCGGTGTGGCGTTGATAAGGGGGGGAACAACTGCGTTTGAAATTCCCCGTTTCGGTCTCTTGGAACAGAAAGGCCTTCGATACGACCATACTGCGTATCTAGGTTTCGATGGTAATAGCCGTTTCTTCTATTCGACGTTCCCTTCTGTTCAATTTCGAGGAAACTCTGAATTTCTTCCTTCATGATCAACTCTAGTTTTTCCCTTACAAACTGACGAATGATGTTTTCCAGTTGATTGACCCAGTCTAAATTCGGTATACCTTTAGACATAGGTAGGGTTCTCCTTTCTCTAGAATGTTTGGTCAAATCAGAGAATCCCCTACCTTTTTTCTTTTGGTCTAGCAAA
This sequence comes from Ureibacillus sp. FSL W8-0352, assembly GCF_038004345.1. NCBI lineage: Bacteria > Bacillati > Bacillota > Bacilli > Caryophanales > Caryophanaceae > Ureibacillus > Ureibacillus sp. FSL W8-0352. The sequence goes on from NZ_JBBOQT010000001.1 coordinate 1,696,188, forward strand.
ATGCTTGACACAAAATTTTATACATCATCGTTGCGTGTCAAATTTAATTTCATCTTTAATAAATCTACGTTTTCTGTTGATAAATAAAAAACATCGGAACAGAACGACGACTTTATCGCCAAACATCCTATCCCGATGATTTTTACCTAAGTTCACCTGATCCAAAAGGCCGCAGCGGCATTTACCGCAGTAACAGTTTTGGTAACGCTAGAATCATCCGATGCTCCACTATTCAATATTCAATGCAACAATTGTTGATGTTTACACAAAATATTTTAAGCTCTCGAAAAAAAGCACTCCCTCCAAAGAGGAAAGTACTTTTCAAATACATACCATCTATGAACTTTATTTCATTTTGGCTACATGAAATTTATTGTTAATAACTACCGCAACTTCTTCATCCGGACTTACATCTTTTATGCTGTATACCCAACCATAGTTTAAATGCGTTCGTTTCTCGTCTTCTTCCTTTGGAACCACTTCAACTTTTTTAAGCTCTTTTTTGCTTAGTATCTCATTATTTTCATTAATCGTGATCGTTTCCGTAACCTTTCCAATCGGTTCATCCAAATCTTCTTTCGTAACTTCCGCTTCTTGAATCACATAGGTTTTACCCTCATAGCTGATTTCCTTAAAATTTTCCATATTCAACTTATATTTCGGCAACTTTTTATCAATCTCCATATTCTCGGAGGCGGTTTGTTTCAAATCTGTTAATAGGGAACAGCCTCCCAAAAGAATTACCCCGGCAACAGCCATAAGCAGGACGGAATTTTTCACTTTTCTTTTCTCCTCCTTCCCCTGTATTTTTTCCTTTATTCATAGGACTTGCCCCCTTCCCAACGATTAAACCAAACTAAACCTAGCAATGTTACGAGAATAAAACATATACTTGCGAGTATGATCCCTTTCATCAACTCTTGAAAATACAAGTCCGACAACTCCATTCCAAATGTATGTTTGACCTCAAGCATCAATAACATGGGAATTTGCGAAAGGCGAACGGTCCAAGCCCACGGAATATATTGCCAAATATTATCACCCACAACCGTTGCCCCAATAATTGCTGAAACAAGGAATCCTCCGCCACCGATCGCAATAGACGCACCCATCCCGAATGCAAAACTGATCAGCAAATGCAAGGAAAAAAGAATAAGTGATCCGACCAAGGACAAAAGCGCTCCTTGCAAAAATAAATCGTAATGCACATTTTCTATGTTCAAAATATATCTCATCCCCAACAACATAAGGAAAGTTGCCAAGAATATATCCGCAATGGCGGCAAAAATAAGCAAAGAAAGTTTCCCAAAGTAAAATTTCGCTCTTGAAACAGGACCAGTCAACACATTCATGAAACTTCCCGATTTTTCTTCTTGATAGGCGATCAAACCGGTAAGCAAAGAAATAATAATCGGTAACGAGACACTCAACACCTCAAAAAATCCTCCATATATTTTCACTTGCCAAAAAGGATCGTTGTATCTGGAAAAATACCATAGCATAAAGATTGGATAAATAATCGGCGTCACAAACACGATCAGCCTAATGGTTGTACGCCTTGTCTTTAGCCATTCGGATGACAAAACATTCAAAAAAGACAATTCAGTTCACCTCTTTTCTCGAAAACCAAAACGCGGTAACAAGAGATAATAAAACAAAAATAACAATGGAGGCAAGAATGCCTATTGGAATAACGGAAGGATCCAACAAAGGATTCCCCTCTTTCAACGGTACTCCGTTCGGATGAACACCGACGATCGGAGACATCAATCTCATTCCCCAACTCCAAGGAATAAACATCCAATATGATTCTGGAGCCATGATTACGCCCAATACAATCCCTATCAAACTGACAATTATGGAAATAACGGTTCCGAATCGTTCAGCAAAAAACAACCCGATTGGGATGTATGCCAACGATGTGATCCATATGGTAAGACTGGCCATTACAACGACAGCTGCTGATGAAATGCTGTTGGGTAAAAATAATTTTAACAGGATCAACAAAATGATCAGTTCAATGGATGAAAGCAATGTATAATAGGCAATCACAATGATTTTACTGAACCACATTCGCGGAATGCTGATATCGTGACAACGTAAAGCTCTGTAATTTCCTGACTTTTTTTCTCGCATGGCGGCCAGTGACGCGATCAATGCCGTCCCCAAAGGAAGAAATATTAACGGCCACCAATTAAATACCGTGTATTCGAAATAATTATATTTGGAATGGATCGTAGGCATGGTAATAATGGCGTATAGTACAAAGAAAAACGGTGCAATATATACAAGCTTTTTCGCAAAAGTCCGCTTATATTTTAAACGTTCAGATTGTATCATATTCAGCATGATTTACAGCCTCCCTCATAATCCGCTGACTACATCGATAAAGAATTTTTCCAGATCTTGATCTTCCTCTATTTCTCCTTGATATTTAAGTTTTCCGTTTTGGATGATGCCAATGTGATCGGCCAATTGTTTTACTTCCGGCAAAATATGACTTGATAAAATGACCGTCATTCCTTGTTTCGGGAAAGATCTGATAAGTTTTCGTAATTCTTGAATACCAAGCGGGTCCAGTCCATTGGTTGGTTCATCGAGAATCAGAAGCTTCGGATCATTTAAAAGTGCTTTGGCAATCCCTAATCGTTGCTTCATCCCGAAGGAAAACTGCGAGGTTTTCTTTTTCTCTGAATTTTCCAAACCTACGATTTTCAGCACTTCTTTAATTCTTGAATCCGGAAGATTTAATAATTTTGCATGAACCAGCAAATTTTCATAAGCCGTTAAATTGCCGTAAAGGGCCGGTGACTCAATAAGCGCGCCGATCTCCTTAAGATCTTTTCTGCTCCACGGATGCCCATTAAAGAGAATTTCGCCTTTTGTCGGCCGCAAAAGACCCGTTAACATTTTTAAAATAGTTGATTTCCCGGCTCCGTTTGGTCCAAGCAATCCGTAAATCGTGTTTTCCTTGACCCTGATTGATACATTGTCAACGGCAAGCTGTTTGCCGAAAGCTTTGGTTAATTGTTTCGTTTCCAAAAAATACTCTGACATTTTTATTCTCCTTTCAACGTTAAAAAAATTAAATTTTAACGACTCGGCGGCTTGATAAGTTATCCCGGAAAACGCACTGTTTCCTTGATCAGCATCATCTTTGATCAATGTTGCCGACCCGATATTTTTACAGTCATATTTAAAAAAGCTCAGATCGGTCTTAAAAGCCATATGTTCTGTTCCTTTGTATTAAGGGGAATCCGGAAAATTACTGCAATTTTACCATTTACGGATTCACCCAATTTTTTTCGATACTTTCATCAATCATTTCCAACTTCATACTACCTTTTCAATATAAAGTTTTTATAATTATTTTGAATTAGGTTTGACACCACCCTACTACAAAACAAAAACTTAATTGTGAAATAAGGTTCGCCAAGAAACGCTCTATAACTTGGGGAGGTTGGAAATTTTATTGGAAAGCGGCTCTCTTGATACACTGATTGAAGGACTGACCAAATTTTCAGAGCGCTATTTTGAGCGAATCCATAACCAAACTAAAACTTCTGTTACAGTCAAATGGACGAAGGAATTCGGTCCGGTCTATCTGTTCCGTAAAATTTGGGACATGCTCGGTTTAGGTCGTCTTCTGAAGAAGTTGATGGATGACGCGGAAATAGTTTCACAATATGATGAAGCTATTTTTGCCATGGTATTAAATCGCCTAATGGATCCGGGAAGTAAATATCGGATTTTCAAGCGGTGGGTTGACACCATTTACGCAGAAGGGTTTTCTGAAATCCAGCTTCAACACTACTATCGTGCTTGGACTTCTTGGAAGAAAGAAAAGAAATGCAGTTATATGGGAATTTAACGGATTTGATTTCTCTTGATGTGGATATCGTGTTTTATGATACGACAAGCAGCTGCTTCGAAGGGGAAGAGGCTGATGAAGAGATTGCCAAATGAGGTTTCTCCAAAGACCACCGTTCCGATCGGAAATAAGTGTTGATTGAACTCCTCATGACCAAACAAGGCATTCCGATTGGTACCCAAGTCTTCCCTGGCAATATGCACGATACAAAAACGTTCGGGAAGTTATTGAGGATATGAAAAAGCGTTACCCGATCGACAAAGTGCTTCTCGTTGGCAACCGTGGAATGGTGAGTGAGGAAAACTGGTGTAGGTTTTACCTTACCTGCATTCGCTATTATAAAAAACTTTCTGAGCAATTTGTTCAAAGCTTAAAAGTTCCCGACACATAAAAGGCCCGGAGCATTACAAAATCCAGACCTTTTTTCTTTACGAATATATTATTTTGGCTACCTATATTTTTTCGTTACTTTTTTGAAGGTATAAAAATAGGGGAATCTCCCATCCGAAAACGAATGATGAGACGCCTCTTCTTGTGAAATGCGAAAATTTTTAAAATCCTTACATGTCGAAAACTTTCTTTTAAAAGATGATACAGTTCCACTCGATTTACAACAAATAATTGGATAGCTCCTTGATATAAAACTCAACGGTTGCCCCACCGTTTTCATTGTTGTACGCCTGAATCTGTCCGTCATAATTATTGACAATTTTTTTCGAAATATAAAGGCCTAACCCGACATGGTTTTTATATTGCTCATCTTGGTAAAATGCCTTGAATAACCGAGACGTATCTTTTTCCTTGAATCCGGTCCCCGTATCCGAACATTTAAAATAAATTTTGCTTGAATGACCGTCGGATTCATCATGTACTTCAAGTTTAATTTCCCCGCTGGTTGTAAATCTCAGACTGTTATACAAAATATTATCCAAAACCCTCATTAACATGGCTTCATCAAGAAAATAATATCGTTTGCTTAAGTGGACATCAAAATGAATATGAACGTTTTTTTTATAATGAGCCATGGTTGATATTTCTTGTTTTTTCTCATGAAGCATTCTACCCAAATCAACTCTTTTAATATTCAACAAAAAGTCGACGTTTTCCACTTTATAAAGAAGCGACAAATTGTCCATAAGCATGCTCATTTTACTGCAATTTTTCCGCATAATATCTAAATGCGGGGTAATATCAAAATTTTCTATGTCTTTCAAATCGTTAATTAAATCCATTTGCCCTTGAATAACAGTTAACGGCGTTCGTATGTCGTGGGCAATCGACGACACCATGATTTTTCGTTCATCATCGATCTTGGATATACTTTCAATCATCTCTTTCAAAGCGTCGATCATCGTATTAAACGAATCTTGGATCCTCATAAACTCTTTTCTTTTCAATCCCGAGATCTTAAAATCAAAATCTCCGTTGGAAATTTTATCCGCAGCCTGAAGCAACACTTTAATATTATTAAACAAGGATTTATACAGCTTGGACGTATAAAAAATTAAATAAATCACAAAAAATATTAACGGAGAAATCAACAACACAACATAAATAAACACGATTCCGAGGCGAGCCTGATTATTAATGATAAACCCGAAAGGAGCCTTCAGCACATACACCGCTTGAATGGCATTATCATGTTTAATGGGGATAAATCTGTAAACATAGCTTCCTTTTACAATCTCACGATTAATTACTTCACCGACTTTCACTTTATATCCCACAACATCCTGATTGCCGTAAAGATGATTGCCATTGATATCCAATACTTCCCCTTCAATTTTTTCACTGTACTGATCTAGATTAATTAGCTCCCCGTTTAAAATGTCCGGAGCGCTTTCTTCAATCTTTTTTTCAATAACATCCAGATATTTCACAAAATAATCCGTCGGTTTAATCATATTATTTTCGGTAAACATAAAGATAAGATAGATTAAACATAAATAAGTAACTGCCGAAGACAAAATCGTTGATAAGAAGACCTTTACAACCAATAAATAAAAATCTCTTTTTATTGTTTTATCCTTTTTCATTTGTAACATCCCATTTATAGCCTAATCCGTATAATGTTTTAATATAGGAGTTTTCCTTATCCAAAGACCGAATTTTCTTCCGTATGTTTTTAATGCTTTCAGTCACCGTTTCTAATTGACTTTCCGAATCCAATCCCCATACCCGTTCAAAAATTCTTTCCTTAGAAAAGACCATATTTTTATTCAACATTAACAATTTAATAATCTCATATTCTTTTTTTGTTAAATGCAATTGAACCCCTTTACAAAAGACTTCATTGGCCAAAAGATCGATGGTAATATTTTTAGAACTTAACAAATGCCTGTCATTCGAACGGATCCGCTCTTCCCGTCTTAAATGGGAATCAATTCTTGCTTTCAACTCTTTTAAACTGAAAGGTTTGGACATATAGTCGTCCCCGCCGATGGATAGAGCTTGAACTTTGTCTTCCTCCAGCGTTTTTGCGCTGACAAAAATAATCGGACAATTCACTTTGTCACGGATAATCCCACACAATTCCATTCCATCAAGGCCTTCCATCATAATGTCCAAGATAATCAAATCAAAATCATTGTTAATGATTTGCAATGCCTCGGTGCCGTTATGTACATATTCCACTGTGTAATTATAAAGTTCCAAATATTGCTTGATTGTAAGACAAATATCTTCATTATCATCTACAACTAAAATTTTCTTCAAATGCATGCTTCCAGCTCCCACCTTATCATTCATGAAATTTGAACAACTTTTTCAAGTAATTCCGTATTCATGCAGATAGGGGTCCCCTTTTAAAATATCAGAGAGAATACCCTGCCTTTTTCTTTTATCCATATGTTAAACTTTGGATAATAAAAACGCGCTGTCCCAAGGCGTTTTTTTACCGTTTTGGATCGCTAACAACGTCAACAAAATTCCTGCCGTTCCGTCTATTAATCCGACATAATCATAATATTCCTTGTTTTCTTCGCTTCCCTCAATATTTTTAAAACCAAATGGATATTCCTCATTGTAATATTTCATAATGTCATTGGCCAATGTAAGGGTGGTTTGACAAAAATCACTGATATTCGTTTCCTCATAAAACCGATTGCAGATGTATGCCACGCCTGCCAAACCATGACAAAAGGAGGGAGAAAAAATGTCGTAAAGCCGCTTGCTTGCCAGTTCCATTCCGCTTACGGCACAGTCAATATACGACTGATTATTCAACGTTTTCCCCGCGATAAGCAATGAATAAGCGACACCGGGGGTTCCGTAGCACCATGCATCTCTTGTATTTTTGTTCAAGACTGTTCCCTGTTTGTATTCTTCTAAAGAAACATGCGTTCCCCAATAATCTCCGATTTCATCTTTAATTTGAAACTTGATCAAAAAATCGGCTATTTTTTGAATACATTCATCTAGTCAATCCATATAAATATTCAGTTTTTTGGCATTGCACAAAATAATTAATAAAGCAGGTATGCCGTGAGAGAGCCCGAGTTAATGAAACCGGACGGCCAATTTCTTTTTTCCCTTTCCGAAAAAGCATGTTCAGGAAGAATATACCATCCAGGAATCTTTAAATCTTCCATCTCTTTGTCTTGAGACAAATCAATTATATATTTTAACTGTACTTGAGCAAATTTACTAACATAAATTTACAAATAAACATAAAAAGAGACATGAGCCGATTCCTTGGTTAGAATAGATGTGCTACCAAACTACCCAAACAAGGAGGTTCATGTCTCTCGTATGGATAGATTAGCACATCATCAAGAAATCTACCATACATGATCTTCTCTCGGATTAAAACTTTATTATTCCAAGTCTGTGATGAACCATCTCGTCCACCTCATAGATGGAATGCTCACAAAAGGATGTTCTGGTACTCTGACGGATAGTTACCATCCGAAACACCAAACGACGTTGAGTCATTTTTTGCACAAAGACGTTTGGGATGAAAACCGACTTCTTCAAGCCGCACAACAATCCGTTTGTAAGCAGATTCACCGATTAGCGAAACAAACGAATGAGCCGGTTTTCCTGATGATTGATGATACGATTTGCCAAAAGACAAAGCCCTCGTTACAGGCTAAGTCTCCTATTGAAGGGTGTGATCATCATTTTTCACACACCGAAGGCAAATTCGTATGGGGGCATCAGGTAGTCTGGATGATGATTTGCTCATCGTGCGTTCCCTTATGCCTTTGCCCGTTACGATAAGACATCAGGAATTAGTAAAATCGCTCTCGCACGCCAAATGAGCCAATCGCTCCATGGGTGGAACCATCGTGTCTATGTTCTGTTTGACTCTTGGTATACATCGAAATCGCTCATTGAAACGTGCCTAACGAAAGGATGGTATGTCATCGCAGCATTGAAAACCAACCGCATCCCGTATCCACAAGGAATTCGTCAATCCCCAAAGAATTTGCCGTTACATCGATGTTTCCGATATCCACCTTGTGACCGTGGGAGGGGAAACGTATCGAGTGTATCGCTACGAAGCGGCATTGAACGACATTCCAAATGCGGTTTGGAAAAACGATCAACCGATGACGAGCGAGCATTTGCGTTGTTTTTTAAGTACAGACACAAAAACTGAGCGATCAGGCTATTCTTGAATACTATGCGAAACGCTGGTCGATCGAAAGCTACTTTCGGCAAACGAAAGAAACATTAGGTTTCGATCGAGATCGAATCCGACATGAGCGAGCCATTAAACGATTTTGGGTCATCGTACAATTTACGTATATCTATTGCATGACAGAACATTCAAGTGATTTTTCAACCGATCTTGCGAGTGTGAGATCGAGAAAAATTCACAATCTCATTGAGTTTATTTATTACGAAGCTCAACGAGGAGTGCCACTAGATTCCATTAAAAACCAGTTACGAGTGGCATAAGGGTATCTTTGTTTACTTTTTGTAGATGGTAATAAATGTAATGAAATTCACTCATCTACAGTACTAATGATGAAAGGACTCACTATCCGACAAATTCCCAATCCTTTCTCATCAAGCAGTTAATACCGGATCTGAAAACTTCTTTTCGATATTTAAGTTAAATAGAAAATCTAATGTTTTTCTAATATTTTTTCTTTATTTTCATATTTTTTGGTACCGTCAAGAATTTTGTGTAATGTAAGATAGATAGGGTATCTCTGAAATAGATTTAGAATAGAGGGGAAGACTGGTTTCCTCCACACGGGGCTGGGACAAAACTAGCTTCTAGATAGGAAAAAGGAGAATTTGAGTTGGCTCAAATTCTCCTTTTTCCATTTATCCCCATTATTTTTGGTTAGTTGATCTTTGTTGGCCGTGTATTTTCGTAAATTCACGGCCATTAAGGCAATGCCCATTTCATTTTCCACTTTCGATTTTCCTCGAACGGAAAATCGAGTGAAACGCAAATTAGCCTTCAAGAATCCAAAAACTGGTTCTACGTCTATTTTACGTTGACGGAAAATAGAACCAGCTTTTTCTTCTGAAAGCTTCGCTCTTACATATTCTTTTTGTTGTTCCCATTTTTCATTCACCATGACCTTTCGGTGATTGCCTTCCTTTGCTTTTGTGCATGATGAACGAAATGGACATCCTGAACAGTTTTCACATTCATAGATTTTCAATTCTCGTTTGAAACCAGTCTTATCTGTACGTACAGAACGATAACGGAAGGTTACTCGCTGCTGATTTGGACAAATGTAGGTATCACTTTCTTCGTCGTACATCCAATTGTCTGGATGAAATGGATTTTGTTTATATTTCTTCTTTTGTTCTTTCTCATACATGGTATATGGAATGAGTGCCTCACATTTTCGATTCGAAAGGATGTCTTCATAGTTTTGTTCACTACCATAACCAGCATCTGCGACAATATACTTTGGTAACGGAAAATAATCCTTTTCTATCTTATTCAAGAACGGAATTAATGTACGTGTATCAGTAGGATTTGGAAAGATGCTATAAGCTAGTGCGTATTGACCTTCTGTTGCGATTTGTACATTGTATCCAGCTTTCAATTGACCGTTTTTCATATAGTCGTCTTTCATTCGCATGAACGTCGCATCTTGATCTGTTTTGGAATAACTGTTCCGTTCCCCCAAGATGTCCAAGTCTTTTTGGTATTTTTGTTTTCGTAGAATGAAGTCTATTAATTGTTTGTACGCTTGTTTTGGATATTTTCGTTCGCTTCTTAATGCTTTTCGTTCTGTGGCATCGGGCGATGTTTCTATCTTTTGGTCATATTCCTTAATGACTTCATCGACTTGTTGCACCATTTGAGCGAGTTCTTCTACGGACAGTTCTCCCTCATTTTCCCGCTCCATTTCAGGGATGATTTCTTTTTCTAATAGTTCGTTGTATAACTGATTGGACTTTTCAATTAAGTTTTGGTTGTATTTTTCAATGGATTTCTTCCATACGAAAGTAAATTTATTGGCATTCGCTTCAATCTTCGTACCATCGATAAAAATGGCTTCTTGATCGATTAACTTTTCTTCCACCAGTTGGCAACGGAATTGGACAAAACATTGACGAATTAATTCTTTTACTTCCGGATGCACACGAAAACGATTGATCGTCCGATAACTTGGTTCATATCCTTGTGCCAACCACATCATTCGTATACTGTCCTTTAATAGCGCTTCAATTTTTCGACCTGAAAAGACAGACTGCGAATAGGCACACAAAATAATTTTTAGCATCATGCGTGGATGATAAGCAGGACAACCTGTATTTCGAAGAAACGGCTGGAAGGCTTCATCTGGAATACTTTCAACTAAATGGTGAATATGGAAGGCAATATCATTTTCTTGTAATTTTATTTCTAAATCTAGAGGTAAAACTAATTGATTCATGTTATAATATTTAAACATAAGGACCCTTCTTTCTGTTAGTTTTGGTGGTAACTTAATTTTAACAGAAGAGGTCCTTATTTTTTATTGAAAAAATGAAGAACAGCTCATGAAATTTCATTCCAAAATTTCATGGGCTGTTTCCATTTTAGAGGGGGTTTTGTCCCAGCCTCCTTCTGTCAAAGTTTACGTTTAATTCGTTAAAAATTTGTAAATGATACAATAAGCTTATTATTCCGGCATAAAACTTATTCATTTCGACGCTTTTTGCTTTGGCGTATTCTTTTTAGTATTCATGAAAAACGTTTGCTCGTTGAAGCTTTTTTAAAAACTTAGGTGCCCACCAATTTATATCTCCCATGAGCTTCATTAACGATGGAACAAGCAATAATCGAACAACTGTAGCATCAATAAAAATAGCCAGTGCTATTCCTAACCCCATTTGTTTGACGGGAACAATACCTGTAAACGCAAATGCTCCTGTTACGATAATCATAATCAGCGCTGCAAATGTAATCACCCTGCTAGTCGAGGATAAGCCTTCGATTGTAGCTCTATCATTGTCATTCGTCTTCAAGTAGATTTCTTGAATTTTAGACAACAGGAAAACTTCATAATCCATGGATAAACCGAAGACAACTCCAAAAACGAAGACCGGAATCATAAGGGCGATAGCGGGAACCGGTTCAAAGCCAAAATGTCCTTCTTGAAAAATCCATACTAAAAGCCCAAATGAAGCCATTAAACTCATGATATTCATCACAATAGCTTTTAAAGGAATAACAATCGAACGAAATGCTAGAACTAAAATAATAAATGTAGATACAAAAACTATCAATAAACTATACTTGAAATTTTCGGAGATTTCATCATGAATTTCTTGGTTAAACTTTGGTAAACCTCCCAATAACACTTCAATCTGACCGTCATTTTTTTCCCAGCGCTTCACAAACTCTTTTGCTTCTTCCGAATCAAAATCAACATTTAAATGAACAGTAAAAATCGTTTGATTACCTTTCACTAATTTATTAATGAAAGGAGCTATTTTTTTCTTCGTTTCATCATTGTGCAGAAGCATATAAAGTTGTTGGTAATGTAAATCTCCCATGATTGAAAAGATAGAATCAACACTTGCCACGATCTCTTCCTTCTTTAAATCTTGCAACAAATTTTCCAGCTGTCTAAGAGATTCTTTTTCAAGTATATCATTTTCTTTCGTGCGAACGATCATTAGCACTTCCGAATGATTTTCACCCAAAAATTCTTTTTCGTAAATTTCGTACGCTATCCTAGTATCATATTCCTTTGGAAGCGCTGTAGCATCAGGGATGCTCAGTTTCATCTTAGAAATAGGGATTGAACAGAAAAGCAAAATTCCAAAGCTAATCAACAACAATATCCCTGCTCGATTCATGACAAACTTAGAAAATCGATGCCATACACCCTCTCCGCTTCCTTTAATCTCGAGAACCTGTAATTTGTTAATATTTCTTCCTATTACAGATAAAAGAGCAGGCAGAAATGTCAGCGCTATGACTAATGAGAAGATGACAATCACTGCTCCGCTGATGGCCACTGTCTTAAAAATTTCAACATCAATAACTAACATGCTAGCTAACCCTAAAATCACGCATAAAGCCGAAAATAAGATAGCTCTCCCCGCAGTTTGCGCTGTAACAACAATTGCTTCCTTTACATCCCTAGATTTTAGCTCTTCCCGAAAACGACTGATAAATAACAAAGCAAAATCAATTCCTAAAGCCAATCCAATCATCGGAACAATATTCAATGTAAAGATGGATAACTCTTTCTGCTGACCGATGAAATACAAAGTTCCCATCGAACAACCAACAGCAAGTAAGCCAATCACAATCGGAACAGATGCCGCGACAAAACTCCCAAATGCGATTAATAAAACAATTAAAGCAATCGGGATTCCAATCATTTCTGCTTTCTTCAAATCTTCTTGACTTGCCTTATTCATATCCTCATTAATCAATGCCGGTCCTGTCAAACGAATATGAATTCCATCCTCACTTTTTAACTTCATCTTTAACTCATTGAGTATATCCCCCATATCGTTAAATTCCCGATCAAATCCCAAAACAGCAAATGCTACACTGCCTTTTAACTGCCCTTCTTGATCATAAGGAGATATAAGACTAACTAATCCCTCTACATTTTGAACACTTTCCAGCTTTTTTAGTATAAACTGCCTAAACGCCTCCTCCTTTACTTTTTCTTCCTTTTCGAATAAAACAATAACGCTATTATTAGGAAGATTAAATTCCTCTTTCGCTATTTTTTGGACTTTTGCATAAGAACCTTTCATCTCAAACCCATCGCCACTGAGCACATCCGGGAGTTTAAATGCATATAAAATAAGTAAAAATGAAGCGATTCCCCATAAAGCTAATATAATCCAGCGATAGACATATGTCATCTTACCTAAGCTTTTAAACATGAATATCATCACATCCAAAAAAATATTCACTGTATTGTTTTAATATGTTAAGGCTACACACCCTATAGATAAACCGGCGGAAGTTCCGAATAATAACACTAAATCTCCTCTATTAATCTTGTTATCTTCTATATAGTCAAACAATAACATTGGGAGAGAAGCTGCAATACAGTTCCCATGTGTAGAAATATGAGAGGCAATTTGTTCTGAATGAAATCCAAACTTTCTAAAAATGTCTATTCCATGCTTGCTTGTTTGATGAGGGAATAAATATTTAACATCACTTTGACATATACCACTTTCAGAAAAAAAATCTTGAAAAAAATCAGGAAGCAAACGAACTGCATACCTAAACACTTTTCTGCCATCCATCTGAAACAAATTATCTTCCATTCTCGTATTTGGATCATTAGGGTGTCTTAACGTACCTCCTCCTTTCACACATGTCAAATTTGCCCCTGAACCATAAGTTTGCATTTTGAAATAATGAAGAACGCTTTTTTCATCTTTTGCAGATTTGGTGACAATCGCAGCAGCAGCCCCATCTCCAAACAGAGCTCTTACCTCATTAGAAGTTTTTGGCAATGTTGGACTTGGAGCATCTGAACTGATGATTAAGATGCAATTGTAGACTTGATTATGAATAAGATTAGCCGCCACAAATAAAGCTAATCCGAAACTATAACACGTCGTATCAACATCAAAACACGGAATCCCTGAATCGCCCAAACCTAATTCTCGCTGAAATAAACTAGCTCCGCACGGAATGGCCTGTAATGGAGAACCATTTGCACCAATTATACAATCAATCTGCTCCGGATCAATTCCGCTATTTTGGATTGCCTGCTTAGCAGCTTTTACACCTAATGTTAACGCATTTTCTCCATTTTCAAAATCAACATAATGTCTAGACTCAATACCTGTTGCCTTAACAATCCAACCGCTCGTAACATTCATTTTTTCTTCTAATTCTTCACTTTTTACTTTCAGTGAACCAACGGCTTTTCCCATTCCAGCAATTTTTACTTTAAACATTTTTATCCCCTCCCTATACTCAATTATATTTATGATCCCTTGTTCCTTCACCGCCAACATCGTATCGGAACCCCGCCATTTTTTGACGGGGTACCGACACGAAATGGCGGAGTCCTGAATAAAAAAGAGAAAACGCCCTCACCGATCCGATGAAGGCGTTAACAACATATGAAGCTCTGGAATGAGTCCTAATTGTTTTGCTTTTTCCACGGCTTCTATTCGTGAAGATACGTGTAGCTTGATGAAGATACGCGATAGGTGTCTTTCTACACTTCGCTGGCTTATATGATGTTTTTTGGCAATGTCTTTATTACATAAACCGTTGGCGACTTCCATTAATATTTCTTGCTCGAGCTGACTCAGCGCAACATGTTCTTCACTTTCTGCAATCTTGGCCTTTTCTTCGCAACGATGCAGCTGACGCAGTAAATGCACAGGAATGACAACTTCATCTCTTAATGCACAGCGAATCGCTGTAATCAATTGCTCGCTTGTCCCCGTTTTACTGACAAAACCTGTAATGCCTGATTCAATCAAATAATTAAAAAAAGGAGCAACATCATATCCGGTATATATGACAATTTTCGCATTCGGTTGTTTTTGAAGAATTCGCTTACTTAATTCGGTGCCGCTCATATCCGGCATACGCCAATCAAGCAAAAACACATCATATGTACGTTGTTCCATCATCTGTTCCGCTTCTGTGCCAGATGTAACAAGTTCTACTTGAAAATCTTGTTCGTTCTCCAGCATGTTCTTTGTCCCTTCACCAACAAGGCGATGATCATCGACAATTAAAATATGAATCATACAAGTAAGTCCCCTTCCATGTTCATAACGGGATTGTGACAATGATATGTAGCCCATCTCCAAGTTGTGACGTCATCTCGCATGTTCCACTCAAGCTTTCAACGCGCTCTTTTATGCCAAACAAACCAAGCTTGCCATCACAATGATTTAATGTTTCCATGTCTATACCTATACCATTATCAACATAATGAAGTTGAACTTTCTCATCGTAAGTCTCCAATGTTAGTTGAATATGTGATGCCTGCGAATGTTTCAGCGCATTGTTTAATAATTCTTGGATAATCCGATATACTGCAAGTTCTCGTTCTTCATCTAATTTGGTTGATAAATGAATATGCCATTCCACTTTTACATTCACACGTAATTGGAATCGTTGGATTAACTGTACGATCGCTTCCTTTAATCCGATTTGACTCAAAAATGGCGGCCTTAATTCATGGCATATCTCTCTTGTTAAATCAATCATATCTACGATTTCTTCTTCGATATTGTTTAGCTGCTTTTTCATTTCTTCCATACGCATATTTTGAAAGCGCAAGCTCTCCACTTTCCGTTTTAAAACAATTAAATCTTGAAGAATCGTATCGTGCAGATCAATGGCTAACTTTCTTCTTTCCTTTTCCGACCATCGAAAGATCAAACGAGTGAGCCAAACAGAATTACTTCTTTCCTTTAAGCTATCTAACTCTTTTATGAAATCCTCTACTTTTAACATATTTTCAATCGTGATACTGGCATAATAGACAATGGTTGATAACCAATCTTTTTGTTCTGCCCGAAATGGAATGGGATGTTTCTTTTTTCCTATTAATAGTAAAGGACTTTGGCGGAACGAGCCTACAAAGACCGCAAACAAACGCTTATTTTCAATGATTTTTCCAATCGAAAGTGGTTGACCATCCATCTTTTTGATTAACTTCATCCACTCTTTTTCATCGCAATGAAAAGGTGCTTGCCTATTTTGGACCGCCAATTGTACAAAAGCCAGATTCTCTATATCTAATACTTCTCTCACTTCTTTTTCCATGCATCGGATCACTTCTTGCATGTTTTTCTGTTTTTTTAATGCTTCGCCGATCCGATATATACTTTCTTGATAAAAGTCTTTTTGTACGTATAACTTCGTCCTTAATGTTCGATCGAAACATTCTTTTAAATAGAGAGCAAGGATATTTATTATATAAATTACTCAACTTTCGCACACAGATATTGTCAGACATCTCTTGATGTAATTGGGTAAAGACGCAATCCATTCTTGTACTTTACTTTTAAATAATTCCATGTTCAAACAAACATTAGCTTCTGCTAATGTTTGGAAGATCGCTAATAATTGATTCAATGCACTCTCTAGATTCATATCTTTTACATCTTCACATAATAGAAAAAAGAGATTTCCAATCGTTTTAGGATCGTTGTTTTGTCTACGCTCCCACTCTAAGAGTATAAAGCGAGTAAACACAATCGTTGTATGACTAATCAACAGATCATACGAACGACCTTGAAATTCTTTTGCTAGGTTAAGCAATGATTTGGTACACTTGAAAAATGTTTCGATGTCCCAGCGCATCCCGTAAATACGCACAATTTCTTCATCTGAAAGTGTGGTATCTGTACTCAAAATGGCTAACCATTCACTCTTTTTATTGCGGTTACGCACGAATACAATCTTGACTTGTCGTCCTTTTGCAAGATGAACATGGATCGAACCGAGTAGGTCTTTCTTTTCCATGGTACGCTTTGCTTTTTTAAAGAGTTCATCCAGAGTATGGGCTTCACCATCTATGAAATAACGTTGTTTTAGCTGCTTGACCATACCAATGACAAATAAACCTTTATCCGTGATTTTTTCAATCAAAGGCTCATGCGTAAACCAAGTATCCATTAACACATAATCAGCTGTAATTCCTGCATTTAAGGCATGATCCAATAAAGCAGAGACAACGCTTGGCTTATCTTGTTGTGCTTCAAGACGACGCTTGTAGCCGGAAGTGCGTTTATCAATGGATTCATCGACCCCGTTAAGTTGATTTTCCTTTTTCGCTGAACTCAATAAAGCAAAGTCTACAGGTAGAAAAGAATATCCATCAGACCAACCAAGAGTAAGCAACTGAAACCCCTTATAGAATCGTTTCTCTGTATGATCAAATACTCGTGAAAGAAGTTCAACAGACTTGCTTCGGTTGCGTGAAAAGAGTGAATCATCAACAATAAACACCTTCACTCTGTTGTTTGATGTAAGCTTTTTTATACGTCCAGTAAGATCTTGACATAAGGAAAGTAAAAAAGTTCGCCAAGCATAAGTAGATGAATTTAGAAAACGGTAGATCGTATCTTTTTTAGGTAAGTCCACGGCTTTCTTACTTTGAAGTGCTTGAAACCAATTTTTATATTGGAAAACAAGCAAAAAAATAAGACGGAAAATAGATAAGCATGAATAACCAAATCCCTTAGTAATTCTCGCTTTTCTCAAATGTTTGCCTATATTTAATTCAGAAAATCTTCGTTCAAGTTCTTTTGGTAGTTGTGCAAAAGTATCTTTTTTCGTTATCATAATGGTGACACCTTCTTTGGTATTTGGTTTGTTCACCATAATTTTACCAAAAGATAGGTGTCTTTTTCTTTTAAAAAAATAAAATCAATAAAAAACAAGAGAAATAATGAAAGACGATATAAAACAGTCATATCAAGAGTTGCAATAAGATATTACTCTGCGAAAGTTGAGTAAATTAGTAAAAACAACAAAGCGAGTTCAACAAGTCTCCACGCTTCATTGACAAATTTGGCATAAAGCAATGTAACAAGAAAAGCCGGAAATAATGATAAAAGAGCATAGTATACAAAGTGATTGATGGAAAACTGCAATCGAAATAGCCGATCCGTACAAATCAAATAAAGAAAGACGGAGGGCAACACAAAAAACGAAGTAACGGTTAATTCAGCTGGCAGTCCCCATTTTCCAATGATTAGAACGGGGAGAGCATAAAATAAAACAAATGGTGCGGCAGATAACCCAATTGCGAAAAACAACCCTTTAACCGTATGTTGCTGTTCATCTTTTTTAAAATAAACGAATCCTTTTCCTAACAAAGCCAGAATGATGACCATGTTGATAAAAAATGTAGCCAATAGCACTTCTGCTTCACTGATCGAACGAAACGATAAAGATATGAGTGAGGCAACGAACATCACTAAGTTAAACCCATAAAGGGAAAAGACGATTTTTTTCGCGAACCACACTTTCTTTTCTTTTTCAAAATAATGATGAACGAAGTGCAAAAAGACGGCAGGCAATATTAAAAATATACCGTTAAACATTTGCCTTCCAAACAGTGCATATTTCGCTGATAAACTGGCACTTATATAACAAAGCCCTATCAATAATAAAAAGTAAATAAGCACGGTGGCCGATTTGTCATCCGGCCGCAGACGAAGCAAAAAAATGCTTAAACTAACAGCGAATAGAAAAAAACCCATCGGCAAGGCGATATAATACAGCCATTGTTCCGTTCCATGCGATTTATAGTCAACCGTCAATGTTTGGATTTGATTTTCTCTCTGAATCGTTATTGTTTTCGCTTGTTCAATTGTTTTGTATTTCCGGACAGTAAAATGGGAGAGCGGGGGCTTTCCGTCCACTTTCAGCACTTGATCATTAATATGAATGCCATTTTTTTTTGCCCAACCAAACTCGTAAATATCGCTTACAACAATATCACCGTTCTTATTTTTCTCTACATCCATGCCGATCAATGGATGCTTCACATTGAAAATGGTTAAATATAGTGCCACAATCGCAGCTACGCTTATCACGGTAATCGTTCGTCTCATCGCTCTCTACTTCCAATATCCAAGGGGGGTAACGGATTGGCTAAATACCTTTATTATCGCTTGAACTTCGAGTTCATCTAAACCTACTAAGCTTACTGTACCACTTTTTAATTTTTCAATAACCTCTGGATTTTCCATTAAAAAACGAATCATTTCTTGCATATTTACTCCCTCCGAAATTATAAAATTATCATTTTTAGTGCGGATTTGTACCTATCGTTTACATCCAGTTTCTCGATTTCTTGCAAAGCCTTTTCCTTGTAAATCTGGCTCATCACTTTTGCATAGTAAAACGCTCCTTCCTGTTCCATTTGCTGAATCACTTTTTCCTTTTGGACATAAAGCTCATTGTAATCAACATGATTGCTAAAATACTGTTTCAGTAAGTTATCCCGTTTACTTGTTAGCATGTACAAAATCGGAAGCGACTTCTTCTTCGCTTTGATGTCGTTCTTCTCATCCCAACGATACAACGCATCCATATCATTGTCGATTTGTGCAGCAATTCCTATATCATTGGCATACTTTTCAATGATGACAGTGTTTTTTTCAGCATCTGCTAATGCAGTTCCGACGAAACACGCCATTGCTACTAAAGAACCTGATTTTTTCTTCACCATTTCTATATACTCCGCTTCCGTCTGTATGTCATATGTGACATCCATATGCTGCCCGTTTACGCTTTGAAGCAATCGAGATGAAATATATAACTGTGCCTTTGCTTTTTTATGATCATCAATAAGTAAATCCACAATAGCTTTTTGTCCTGCTAACAATAACCCTATGGCTATATGAAGTGAAGTTGTAAGAGGTGCTTTGTTCCACGTGGTTTCCAAGCTGTCTTGATCAACGAGGTCATCGAGCATATCTCCCGCCAACATCATCAGTTCTACAGACGCTGCGATTCGTTCAGTTTCCTTCATGTTTTCGGAAAACATCTGATAATGCACACCAGCTAAGCGGCCGAACAAAAAGTCGCTTTGTTTTGTGTGCTCCTCTATTGATGTCAATACCGACTCTTTTAAAGACGGTACGGAAAAAGATGCTGTAACGATCTCTTTCATTTGCATCTTCACTGCTTCTTTTTCGATCATTTCAGCAACACCTTGCATAAAATAAATATTTCCAAATAGGTAAATTTCAACAAGATTTATAAAATTCCTTCTTCAAATCAGAGTAATTTTCAAAACAATAACCCCTTTGCTTTGACAAAGAGGGATTCACTATGTATTATCTGATGAACATGTTTTATCCAACTAACATATTTTGGGATTGGTGGAAGTAGCAGAAAATGGCGAAGAGTGAGTTTTTTTACAACACGGTTTCTAAAGAATATTTATGTTTGAGAGGTTGATTTCAAAAGGCATCCTCATTTTATAAGAAGCCACCATGTGCTCATGAAATTTTTAGCTTCACATCGGAGCGGGCATGGCATCGCTTTGTGGTCGAAAACCTATTACAGAAAAGGCATTCCCTGAGCGTTCTCGATACCATCGTTGTTGTCGCTCGCTACGTTGGATGATTAAATGGATTCGACATCAATTCGCAAACTTGGACATTCTCACGCGTATACCATTGTAGACAGTTTACCGATCTGTGCCATTATACACGTACTTCACGTATAAAACGGTTTCGAGATGTGGCGGATATCAGATATCGTGCTTTCAAGAAGATGTTCTTCTATGGATTTAAGATGCACCCTCCACGCTTGAATTTATCAATCGATTAATCCTTCAAGAAGATGTTCTTCTATGGATTTAAGATGCACATCCAAATTGCCAAACGAACGTTGGTGTTATGTCAAGAAAATAGACACAAAAAAATAGAGATTTTTTCTACCGCGCTTCGCTTGCTGGCCTTGTCAGGGAATGAAGGTGTTATCCTCTTTCATTTCTGACAAGGAAATAGATAATTAATACGCCTTTTCATACATCACTGGAGATGGATATCGATTGTCGGAATGGATTCGTTTGTAGTTGTAAAAACACTCAATGTACTCAAATACACTTACTTTGGCTTTTTTAGGATGGAGTTTTCCTATTCTAGGTTACGAATTCGCTTTTGTACTTCTCGCAATGCTTGCTCTTTCAACCGGAGGTTTCCACTTCTAACAAAACTGTGAACAGGATCTTATACCCATCTATGCAATGTTTTTGGCGATAAATCGATCTACCGTGCTGTTGCAGCGATAGTGTTGCCTTCTTCTACAACTAACTTAACGGCATGAAGTTTAAATTCTTTATCAAAACTTTTTCCCACGTTGGACACTCCCTTAATGTAATTAGTTTTATTATAACCTTTCTAGGTCGTGTCCACTTTTTAGACTAACATCAAATTTTCATAATGTGTTAAAATACTTTCATAAGGGGATTTGATTTGGGATGATTATACCAACATGCCATCAGTGGCAAGTACTAAGTTAAACCTCTCTTTTTTTAATTTTATTTCATTGATAGTAATCTTTTTATTAACAAATCTTGAGAGTTTTAAATTATTTTATTTAGATGTAGAAAACGGAATTTTATGAATCCAACGATAAAGTATATCTAAGATAAACTTTCCTAAAGGTATTGTAATAGGTAGAAGTAGTGTACCCAGCAAAAGCATAAAAGGCACAACCTCTTCGACATTCACTGTTTCTAAGCTACCTAATACTAAAATATATCCGATCAATAATCCAACAGAATTTGCAATTATACTAATAATGAATACTGAAATAGCTGAAACTTTCCATCTATGTCTGTTAGATAATGTAGATTTATTTGAAAAATAGAAACCAACGTATCCAAAGGTAGGGATGATAGCAATTAAATAAGCTATATAAGTCCATCGACTACCAAATACATTGTAAAGACCGCCATATAAACCACTCAATCCATTAATACAAATGAAAGGAACTACAAAAGCTGTAATCACTCCAACTATAATACCTTTAATTATACTGATAAATATCAATTTTTATCTTCCTCCCGTAATTGAAAAATAGAACATTAAAAAATGTACACTAGTGTTGCATTAATTTAATTTTAATATTAAAAAGACTCACAATCTTCACTTATTTTATTTTGTGAAAAGAAAAAGTCCTTTATAATGGATAAGTCAGGTGGTAACCCGTCCAAATCCACTAAAAAGGACCAAACTCATGGACAAGATTACACGAAAAACTTCATTTGGACAATGGTTTTCGCCAATAAATCTTCAATTATTTGAAGAACAGGTGAAAACGATGAAATTAGATTACTATACGAAAAAATTAACGACAGAGCCATTTCTAAAATTACTGCTTTTTGCGCAATTGGAAGAAATCGAAAGTCTCCATGCGCTAAGCGATTGCCTTTTTGATGACCAACTTCAAAAAGGGGTCGACCTTAATTCTATTAGTATTTCACAGTTGTCACGGCGATTAAATGGTATAAACCCAGATCTATTTCAAAAGCTTTTTCTTGATTTAGTCGCAAAAATTCATGCCAAAACACAATACACAAAACGGGTCATGCCTTTAAAAATCATTGATTCAAGCACATTGCCACTTAATTTGACCAATCATAAATGGGCGAAGTTTCGCAAAACAAAGGCTGGTGTAAAGCTGCATTTGCGCCTTGTGTTTATGGAAAAGGGGATATCCTATCCTGAAAAAGCTTTGATGACAACGGCAAGAGAACATGACCGTGGACAGCTTGAAATCATGGTGGATGACAAGGAATGCATGTATGTGTTTGACCGTGGCTATCTAGACTATGAGCGCTTTGATCGTATGACGGATGACGGCTACTTCTTTCCAGACTACGGAAAAACGCTGTTATACGGGAAGTTTATGATTTTAAACTACCCGAAGATACGAGTGTTTTGTCGGATCAAATGGTATTGATTGGCACAACTCAAAACCGTGCTGAAAATTACTTTCGCCTTCTAAAAGTGATGGATTCAAAAGAAAATGAACTCCATTTAATCACAAATCGTTTTGATTTAAGCGCCGAAGAAATTTCCGAGATGTACAAATCACGATGGGCTATTGAACTGTTTTTTAAATGGATCAAACAACATCTCAGCATCAAAAAATTCTATGGTCAAAGTGAATGGGCGATTCAAAATCAAGTATTTATCGCACTGATTGTTTTTTGCCTACATGTTCTGGCACAAATCGAAACAAATAGTACGCGAAAAACCTTACAAATTAGCCGTTATTTAAGGGCTGCATTGTGGAAATCAGCGCATATCTGGCTTCGAAAAATTGAAGGAAAAGCCATCCCTTAATAAGTAAATTGTCGTCGTCGCACAGGTCTAATTGTCAATAAATTTCCAAATGGATGGAGCCACCTTTAATTGGGTATTTACCTTTTTGGCTCTAAACAGGAAAAATAATAAAACTGAAAATTACGACAATATTTATGCAACACTAGTGACTTTATTTAAGTAAAGTAGGAAGGTGATTAAATTGTTATATGTTCCTATCCTCAAATGTAAACAGGGAGAAAAAGATGCATTACTTAATTTAAATGATGAAGTAAAAAATCAAATCCGTCCTGTATTAGAAATCACTCCTGATGTATATCAAAAGTTTAATGGAACACAAGATTTTTGGGACAAACAATTTTTTTATTTTGATGTTTCACAAGAAATTCGAAACGATTTAAGTGAAAATGAATTTTTAAAGTTAATTAATAAATGTGATATGGAATATACAATTCCTGTAATATACTCTTACGATGAAGAAAATTTGATAGCAAAATTGATGGATAAATCGCAGAATGGACTAGCATTAAACTTGTATTTGGAAGAAATTTTAGAAGATGAATTTCCTGAAGTTATACAAGATATTTTAAAACTGATCGAGATATCTGATACGGATTTAATCATCAATGTTAAAGATGTTTGTTAATAAAATCTCTCACCTCACTAAGACAGTGTCTAATTTAGATATTGATATAACTTTATTTAGAAATATTATCTTTTCAAGTAATTCTTTTCCACAAACTCTTTCTGTGGAAAAACATAACCTTTCGCTTTTACCAAGAGTAGAAAGTAAATTATTTAATAAAGTAAAAGAATTCTTTGATAATAATGGTGTAAAGTTAGTTTACTCAGATTATGCAATTAATCACTGGAGTTTCCTAGAGTATATCCCTGGTATGCCAATTTCTTTTAATATTCGATACTCAATTGATGATGCATACGTTATATACAAAGGAGATGCTATAAAAAAAGGGGGATTAAATATAAATAAAGTAGCAGAAGCAAGTAGTCTTCTTGTTAATTCCGCATACTTTCTGGGAAAAGATTACTCGTGGGGAGATGCTGAAATTTATAAGAGAGCAGTTGGAGAGATTAAAAAACCTGGTAACACAACAACTTGGCGTGCGATCGGAACAAATCATCATATAACCTTTATGGTAAATCACCTCTCCAACCAGTTCTAGTTTTTAATGTTTCCCTTGTAAATTCTTTAATTTTATTTAAAGGAATATTAGATATCACCAACTCTTTTAATCCAAATTTATCTTTATTAGAGTAGCCACGAATCTTATTTTCCTTTAAATATTTAATTATTTCGTTTCTCCATAAAAGATCTAAAAGATTTGTGGCTTCTATTTGCTTATTAAATTTACTAGCCCTAATTCTTTTAATGGACACATTTCCGTACCTATTCATATATGCCATGATAATTCCCCAATACTCCGGTACTTTTTCTTCAATAACATCTATAAACTTTTCTCCAATGACTATTGTACATTTGTCAAAAGTTTTTTCATAATGTTTTATTTGATTTTCTAAACGCTCAAGTGTATCAAAATCACTTTTTATTTCATAACCATGTAATAATCCATTGGCTATCACTACATCTGCTCGAGCTAAGCCATCACAGATGGACAATTCTTCAATAATTCTGTAATGTTTATTTTTATTTTTCTTTTCTAATGTTTCGACCAGTTTTCGTCTAATTTCATTATCCGTCAACATATACTTTCACTCCAAAAAATACTCATTTATAATAAAATATATTTCAACAACTAATATGTTATTCCTTTTTATGCTCAAGAAAAATTATGTGATTCTAAGAACAATTTCGCAATGATAATTTATTATTGAACAATTATGATTTTTTACAGCTACTTGTAGATAAATAATGCCCCGTAAGAAATTCATCTTACAGAGCACTTCAAATAGCCTGGTTGAACCTATTGCTTCAGTTCACCCCCAACGCTTTAAACACAGCATCAATCGGATCCGCATAAAAAATGGGTTGCACTTTAACTAATAAATCCGATGGAACCGTTTGAAAATCTACAGCCGATAATGCAGGAATTAAAACCTTTTTCGCTCCAGCATCCACACAAACTTGCAAAACATTGGCTAACTCCTCAACTTTAGAAATTGTTCCTCCAACAGTCATATTCCCAATGACAACCGTTGACTCTAGAACCGGTTTATCCAATGCTCCGGAGCACAGACCAATTAATTCCGCAACAGCCAATTCTCCCGTTAAACCAATTCCTTGCAAATCGCTTATGTGCATCAAGTAATCTTTTGTTTTGGTACTAATAGAATTACTTATACTCTTACAATTTGCGGCAAAATAACGAAATGCCGTATCTAAGCTTTCTTTTGCACCACGATGAGAACCGACACCAGATTTTTCAAACTTTCCTGTTCCACTAACCACTTGATTTTCAAGTTTGTAAACGCCAATCATTCCTGAATCACTTTGACCAACAACATACACATGACCTGGTTTACCAATTCCTTCTGGGATTAATTTTCCGCCCCCTTGTTCAGGAACGGAAACATATTCCTCTAGTAAAGTTTCCTTATCAATATAAGAAAACATTATATCATAAAATTCCATGCCACCGATTTTTTTCAATTGTTCTTTTACACGACGACGACCTTCCAATGCATATTTTAAAATTTCTTCAATATCTTCCTTCACATATTCTCCATTTGGATAAATTAACTTCACTAATCCAGATACAGTTTTCCGAACCGCAATCGTATCTCGCTGATTTAAATTGTTTCCTAATTTAAAATATCGGTCAATTGCATCAGAGAAGGAACGTTTTCTCATCTCTCTAAAAAATTCCGCTACATAATCGACAATAAAACCATATTTGTCTGTAAAGAATTCTGGACGCATTTTTGGAATCTCCCAGCCAGGTAAATAATAATGCATACGATCAAAAAATGCGGTATCATTTGCCATTTCATCAGGAAACGGTGCAAATAAATGAGATGTTTTCAACAATACGTCCACACTTTGATTGATGTTGCCGACAAACACCATGGAAGCGGAAGCATTCTTTTCCTCCTTCCCCCTTGCAAAAGACCCAGATGCCATATAATCTTTCATGATTTGAATGCCATCTTTGTCTTTAAATTTAATGCCTGCCACTTCATCAAAAGCCACACAATCCCATAATCCAACAAGACCAATTTTTCGAGTAGACATATTGTAGAAAAGGTTCGCTACTGTTGTTTGTCCACCAGAAACTAGAATCGAATTCGGCGAAATTTCTTTATAAACATGGGATTTTCCTGTTCCCCTTGGACCCAATTCACACATATTATAGTTATTTTCCACAAGCGGTACTAAACGCAATAATAGATGCCATTTCACCCGTTCTTCTAATTGAGTTGGTTCCATACCAACAGATCGAATAAGAACATCAATCCATTCATCTTTCGTAAAATGTTTTCGTCCTTCAAAAATTTCATTGATGTCCATATTAGGCAGCTGAATCGGCTTTAAATTACTAACGCTGAATGGATTAATGTTGCGCACTTCTTCATCGTAAAAATAATCAATCTTCACCATGCTCCAAATGCCGCCCACTAGAAGCTTGTCATATTCCTTTACAAAATTAGAAGGAATCGGCACTCCTTTTAAACCTAGATTGGAAAATTCCGCTTCATATACATCCAATTTGGGATTTAATTTTACGGTTACTTTATCAATAATTGAATATTGACCTAACTCACGAATTTTAGATTTAATCTTTTCTGCTTCATCCGGACGCACAAAATTATCTGCAAGAATCTTTTTCACTCGTTCAATTCCCTCACGGATACTTTCTTCATCATCAGTTGCGCAATACATTCCCAATAAGTATTCAAGAACATAAACAGGGACATTGGCGCCTTCCTTAATTAGTTTGGTTAAATCCTTGCGAACAACACGGCCTGCAAAATATTGATTCAATTTTTTATCTAAATCGAGAACTGCTGCCTCTTCGCTCATAATTCCGCCCCCTAACGCCTAAAAATCAAAATCGCTTACAATGCCTAAATTTATTGAAAATGGAATTTTTTCCGTCATAATTCCTGTTTCCATATCTTTAATAATCAGATAGTACGTTTTATTGCGGTCATAAGGAAGACTTTTTAATGCAAATTGTAACTTAAACGTGCGTTCTGCTGGATCATCTGATGTTCGATCTCCAATTACTCTTTCTTCATTTGATAAAATATTTCCTTCCTCATCTGCCATGTATATGATAACTGTACGAGGATTCATTTTTTCTTCCACTTTCTCTGTCTGGAAGAAACTCAAATGGAAAATGCTATTAGTAATTCTTCTCATCGTACTTGTCAATCTTATATCCACTTTTGAAATGGATTTAACGCCCTTTTGACCTGCCCGTTTATTTTTGAAAATGAGCAGCGGAACAACAATTTCTTGTAAGCTTGCCCCACCATGGACAAAATTGATACCTGATCCTTGATTTCGATTGCGAATTGTTCCATTCGGCACATACACAAAAAATTGCAACTCATTGCGAATAACGGAAGATAAATCAATGCAAGTTTGTCCAGATACCTCTTTTTTCTCTTTGGATAAAATATAGCGACTTTTGGCTTCAATCATTTCCATTGGCTCTTTTATGATTTTATCGCTTTCTTGTAAAGGCTCACGTTGATATAAAAAACCATGGTCTGCCGTAATATAAATATTTGTACCACTTAAATCATCACGAATTATTTTTACTAAATCATACAATTGATTGACCGCTTTTTCTGCCGCATCAAAGGTATAAATTTCGGTTGTTGCTTTGTCACCTACCGCATCAATGGTGTCATGGTAAATATAAATGAGTTTCTTACCTTTAAAGGTTTCACGTCTACCTGCTTTATTCATATTCAATATATCTTGATAATAAATAGCGATACTATCTTCTGTTACCCCTTCAAGAATAGATTTTCGATGTTCAAGTCCGGATGAAACCTGTCCATTCACAAGCACTTGTCCAGATTCATTTATATCAATCGTTTTATGAGGGAGAAGGGCTGCCATGCCAAGCTTAGTAACAGACGGAATGACCCCAAGCATTGACTGAATTTCGCATATTCCAATCGTTTCCGCATTCAAACGCTCTGCAAGTTCGACACCGATTTCATAACGTAAGGCATCTGAAATAATAACAAATACCCGCTCTCCTTTATAAATATGAGGAGCAATAATGGAAGAATAAAATTTTTGCTGATTCAATACACCAGGTAATGACCATTGTTCCGTCATTTCCGATTTCACGGCTTGGGTCCAATGAGCACTCAATTCACCCATATACCAATGAGTATAAAGATATTCCACTTGTTCTTTCAATTTTTTCAAAAGTTCATTATTCTCCTGATCATAGGCAACGTAAAACTTGCGATAATATGTATCCATTACATGATACTTTGTTTGATATGCGTTAAACATATCAATTGCCTGACCAGTAGGAATACCAAGGGAATATTCTTTATAAAACTCATGCATTTTTACTGTATAATAAAGTGCTTCATAAACCGCAGCAAACCGTTCATAAAAATGTTTTGCCCTTCTTAATTTAATGAGCTTAATATATTCTTCAAAATCTTCAAGCTTTTCCAATAGGCTATTAGCAATATACATAATAATGGTTTTATCAATATAAGGAAAAATCTCAGCCTGTTTAAATTCATCAATCGGAATGGATAGTAAAATTTGAGGAAGTTGAATTTCTCTTTCCACCAACTCAATATAATCATTAAATACAACGTAATCGGCTTTGTGATGCATCCAATGATCAATGAATACTAGGGCATTTGTTCGGTTTCGAACAGCAATATAATCTTTAATATCCGCTAAATATTCCTCTTTGACAGAATGACTGAAAGCTGTTACTGCCAAATGAATAAATAATGTTTTTAAACTTTTTGTTTCCCGTTCATAACCATAATATTCTGCTGCATATTTCCAAAAAGCATCAATATCAAAAAACTTCTCCATTTGTGTTAAATACTTGTTGTTTTCATCTTCCAACGTATCCATTAAAACTGTTTTCAACACCTCTTCAAAGTCAGGTGTTTTCAAATTGCAAAAAACACTCATGATGGCAATTTCGATCATTTCTTCATTGTAAGAATCCATTTGGAAAGCTTGAAACTTTCGATAGCGTTCTTTATTGTTAAAGAACTTTTCATATTTTTTGATGACAGGACGCAAAGAAGAATCCATTCGAAGATCATTTAAAATTAAAGAAATGCGATCAGCATAGAAAGTCTTCGAATATAGAACGGTATCTGCCAACCAATTATGTTCTATTTCCAAGTCTAAGTTGGTATAGATTAAATAATTTGAAGTTGGGTCTTCTTCCTCTAATAAATACTTCATATAAAATTGATTATTTTCTGTCAAGGTTTCAATTTTTACATCCTCTAAAGTAAATTGTTGAATGTCTTCAATAAACTCTTGATCCCGATCTACCCAAAAGACAATTTTTCGGAGTTCTCCATCTTCGAGGGGGTCATTAAAAATATCTTGTAATGCAGATGTAATTTGGGTTAAATTCATTGCAATCACCTACCTAATTATCAATATTACCGTATAATCCAGCGTTCCAACAATGACGCTAAGAAAAAAGAAGAAAGCAAATCCAAAGCGGACTTGCTTTAAACATATAACTATTTATAAATATCTCCACGACTATCAACATTAAAAACAAAAATCACAATTTCATGCTCCATGATAGTATAAAGAATCCGATATTTTCCTACACGCAATCGATAAGAATTCGTATAGCCTGCCAATTTTTTTATATCATGCTTCGTAAAGTCAAAAGGGGATTCAGATAATTGTAATAAGGATTTTTTTATTCTTTCTTGCGTCACTCTATCTAATTTTTTAATATTTTTTGCTGCCAATTTTGAAAAGCGGAGTTCATACTTCACGCTTTCCATCATCCTCAAAGACTTGGTCAAAGGTTAGGAATTCACCTTTTTGATATTCTTCATAGCTTCTTTCAATCTCTTTCTTTGTCTCTTTATCAAGAACAACTTCTTCGATGGAATCTTCGTTTAACTTATCAAGAAAATCTTTTATGATTTTGTATTTATCAGCAGGCATTTGATCGATTTGCTTAAATAAATCCCATTTCGTAATTTCCATCATCATTTCCCCTTTACTTAATTGGTGCTACCAACCCTTTAAACTTTTCATAACTCACTTTTACACCATCATCAAGGTCAATTTCAATTTGCATATCGGCCATGTGGTGAAGTAATTCATCATAAGCTTTTAATTCATCAATTTTTTTCTCAAGGGCTTTTAGTTCTTTCTTGGCTTTTGTAATTTCTTTAGCTGAGAAATCTCCTTCAATAATTTCTAGTAACTGAAGTTTTTCTGCTTCCATACGTGTTTGGACTTCATGTAAATAATCCGTACGGATGCGGGAAAGGGTTGTTTTATCATAACGATGCGTATAAATCAGGCAATTAAAGGCTTTTTCCTTACCTGATGTAAATAACCAATAAATCGGCCGTTTCTTATATGTTTGAACATGATCTTTGAAGAAGTCATTTAAGAAATAATGTCGCAATGTTTCTTTTGCGGTTTCATTTGGTTTTCGTCCAATAGCATCAGCAATGAAATCCAAATTCTCTTCTAATGTCTCTTCACTAAAGGTAATTTTTACAAAATCCACAAACTTCGACACAATATCATCTTCAAAATATGAACCTGAAAGGATTGGCAAAATATTGTCTTCATCTGCAGGGAACGTTTTATAACGGGTTGGATCAAACTCTCCTCCTGCGTAAATCAAACCTTCTTCGTCAAGAGAATAACGCCCGAACATACAGCCGACAGCATAAGAGATGAAGCTCTTAATATCCCGTTCTAAATCAGCTTTACGAACTGTTATATCCTCATCCGCTACATCTGGAGTCAATTCATCTTGTAAACCATAAATTTCAATAAAGATTCGGTTTAGTTCTTCCTCGTTTTGTTTTAACTGATTGAATTGTTTTTCAGTAAATTGTTTCCATTGTTCAAATGAATACTTTATTTTATTAGAAGATCCATTTAAAAATGGATGTTTCAGAAAATCTCGAGAAGTTTCAAATAAGTTCCAATCTTCCGTACTTATACTTAAACACTTTTTAACTTTTTCAACAACATAATTGTTATCGGATTTAATATACGGTAATAATTCTATATATCCAGGTGGAAAATTTAATGTTGGACTTAAAAAAGATAGGAAATAGTTAGCTAATTTACTATTTAAAAATCCTAATAATTCATACTCAATACATATTGAACTAATTGTAGGCGCAGCACTATCAAAAATATGATTAGATTCATAATATCTAACACTAAACTTTGAACTTGTAATTTTGCTCCATGATAATAAATTCATAAAATAATATTTTTTTCCATCGTGTCTGAAACCTGGTAATTTTACCATCTCTTCTAAAGTTTTTTCATTATATTTAACTACATAAGATTGATTGCCATACCACTTTCTATATTCTCCACCTTTTGAAAGAGGAACAAAAGCATAGTCTTTATTATAATTATCTATTGCAATTTTATTAAAAGGTACTTCATGCCAGTAAAAAATATACTTTTCATTGTTTCCAGTAGAAATTCCAGCATTCGCTTTAAAAAAATTACCTATTCTTTTATTAAATAAATCAATTACATTTTCTGAAGCCCAATAAGCAATTGGACTTCCTGGAATTTTACTAAAATTTTCTTGATTAAATGTATATCGATAAGTTACATTAGGATTTTGAACTGCTTCTATTCCTTTCTTCTTCTTATCAACAGTTGTTTTTTCGTCAACCAAACGGATATAAGTTCCATTATTAATTTCTATACATTTTGAGTTTCTCAAAATAAATGTTGTGGATTGAACTACTTCTCCACCAATTTCCTCAAATGCTCTTGGGCCTAGATGTAACATTGTGTCTATAGATTTATCATTAATTAATTTCTTACGTAATTTCTCATAACTAGATATAAACATCCATGAATGTTGGTTAATAGCCGCATAAAAACTATTTTCTTTTAAATAATGGTCTACTTCCATAAATGCCGCGAATAAGTCCGATTTCGAATCAGGATAATTTTTTCTTAGAAATTCTGATAAATCCTTATTCATATTTCCAGAACCCATATAGGGTGGGTTCATGATAACAACATCATATTGTTTCCTCATAATTTTCGTTTGTTTAATTAATAATGGTAGTAATTCTAATACTTGTTCACGTTTTTCTTCATCAAAGATATCTGTTACAGGAGTTTCTTTTATTTCCTCTAGTCGTTTTTCTAAAAATGTTGTATCTTTTTCTGTGATTTTAATCAATGAACCAAATGTTTTCGCATTTTTATACTGGTCAATAAAAGTTTTAATTTTATCAAAAAGTTCCCCTTTTTCTTCACCAGTAATATAGACAATGTCTTCGTCCGTCCAATTATTCGTTTCTTCTATGGAAGCCAGATTCAATGTTAACCCTTCCCGTTCAATGCTACGAAGAAAACGGCGATTGTATTGAAGAGCTTTCATCACAACAGAAAAGCATGCCAATTGATAAGCTCGATCATCTATATCTAAGCCATATAAATTATTTTCGATAATGAGGCGAGGAATTTCCCTCTCTATATAACCGCATTTGCTATAAATTTCATATAGAACATCAAACATATAGACTAAAATATGCCCACTCCCCATAGCTGGGTCAAAACATTTAATCTCTTCTACCTTTAACTCCTTATTGACATAAGGCGCTATTTTCTCTTGAAAATCTTCTTCTTGATGTTCAATGAAAAATTCCCAATTATCTTTTAAATCATTATGTTCTGGATGGGCTTCTGTCCAATATCTTCCCAATGAATTTTGTACCATATATCGTACAATCCAATCGGGCGTAAATAATTGGGTTGCATAAGGGATTTCTTCTGCCTTATATTTCTTTTTCTCTTTAAAAACACGGTCTTTTTCTTCAGAAATATAAAATTGATATAACCATCCAATTATCTCAATATTTTTCCAATCTTCTTCTGGAATTTCATTGGTATCTGTTAGTTTTCGAAGGAAAGTGTCTTTACCAAGCAATCCTTCTGGAAAAAGAATTTCTTTATAGTCCTCAACCGTTTCAAACATAAACGGCATATATCGGTTTAAATCGTTACAATGTACTTTAATGAGATATTTGAATAGTACATCCGTTTTATTGTTTATTTTCAATTCATATACATACTCATTATCAATCTCTAAATCAAGAGACAATGCCTCTTTCATCATATCCGGCTCGGCGCTGTTTGGATCCAACGAAGAGAGCACTCTCACTTTTGTTGGAAGATAGTCATTCACTTCCATAAAGCGTAAGGCGATAAATCGGTTAAACCATGTATATGCCGTTTCTTCCATTACCCGCTTAAATCCAATTTCTTTGATACGGGCAATCAATTTATTTCTTTGGTGTCTTTCGATGTCAGAAAGCTGTCTGCCGTCAATAAAGACGGCATCGGAGCTTTCCACATCAGCTTTTTTTATCGCATCTTCCGTAATCCCGATTTTTCTTGCTTGTAGTTCAACCCGTTCAAGCAGTTCTTTTCGTGCTTCTGTTGCAAATTTCTTTAATGCACTTTTATTCATATTTTCTTCACCCTTAATCAACTAACTCAATTTGTTTATTTTCTTTAATGATTTGTTTTAATTTATTGGAGAGGGTATGGATATATTTATCGACCTCTTCTTCCGTTTTCAATGTTTTTACAGATACCAATTGTGATATTTTTACTTGTTGTTTTTTCGGAGCTTGTTCAATCGCAGCAATTGGTGGTTCTACAACAGTTCCTCCATTATCCGTTTGTTTCCGCTCCCATTCCAATCTTTCTCTTTCAATATGAATAAGCATTTTTTCTTTAAAAGCAGCACTTTGGGTTATTGTTGCATCTACTTTGAAAATGTCTATGTAATTCTCAAGGTTTGTATTTAATTCATTATAATAGTCTTCCACCCGTTGTTTTGTACTGTTTGAAACCCCATATTGATTTGCAAGTAGCGACAGTTCCTCATAATCTGCCTGAAGCTTCTTACGGGCATTTTCCTTTTTCTCTTGTAAAACAAAATTTATTTGTTGTTCCAAAATATGAATTAATTCAGGGATGTCTTTAATTTGTTTATACGGAATCGGATTTTGAAGAATCTCACGTAATTTGTTCATCGCTTCTTCTACTTCTTGTCCAATGAGATACGCTTTATTGTCTTCAAATTTGCTGAGCGCTTTTAGTCCCTGGTCAAAAATCTCTTTTTGATTTGTACCGAAGAAGCTTTTTACGTAAATCATATCTTCTTCCCAATCCGCTAAATCGTCTTCAAGTTCTTTTAATTTTGTAAAGAAAGAAACATTATCCAATTGGTTTGTAAATTGGCCGAAGTATTCTAATCCTTTATTTAGTAAACTTAAACCAGGATATTTTCTACCTTCATAACGAGCTTTATAAGCGTTGATCTCATCTATTTGTTTTTCGATGAGTTGACGAATATCTTTAATTAATCCGTCTTCGTCATCAGCTAAATCCGTCTTATTGAAAACTTCTTTGCAAACCCTTTTCGCTGTGCGAAGAAGGTCTTCATCTACTTTTACCCTCTTTGTGATAATGGCTTTATCTGCTTCATTGATTTTTCCAAAGACGGTCATTAATTCATTTGTATCCCGTTCCAGTTCTAAATAGGTGGAGTTATAGCGAATACGGATGCGCTGCTCTTTTAATAATTTTGTCAGTATTCCGGCTATATCTAGTTGTTTCCACCCATAGGGTTTGCCTTGGAACCGGTCATAGATGATTTTCACTCGAACTTGTTTATTAATTTGTTCTTGTAAATCGATAAATTCAAATATTTCTTTTTTTGCAAGTTCATTTGGGTCTGTGCCTAATTGTTCATCTAATGTAACTTGTTGATTATTTTCTCTTATCATTAACAATAATTGGTTAGCATTTTGTAAGTGTTCTTTAATGTAGCCCAATTTTGTATAAACACTTTCTACTAAACGTTTCAAAGCAGCATTCATTTTTTCTTTAACAGTCGACCCTTTTACGTCTAATTTTTCACCATTTACATAGAAGGTTGCATCTTTAATTGCTTCTTCCAATAATTCGCGCACCCGTTTTCTTCTTCCACGGGCTTCAACCCGTTTATTGTTTAAAATGTTTTGAATATGCTCTGGTTGTTGAGAAGGATTTCTTTTCTTCAAATATTCTTCTATCCGCAACGCTTCTTCCATTTCTTCGACATAAGAATCACTGCCACCCAGTTTCACGATTAATTCGTCATTACCTGATGACATCATCATTAATTCCTGTTCTGATTTATGATAATGGTCTGAAAGTACAGATAAAACTTGAACGCCAATCGAGGATGTTTGATTTCCATAATCTTTTTCATCCATTTTTTGATTGAATGGGAATGAATATTCCTTCGAATAAGCAAAACGTTTCTCTTCGTATAAATCATGGAATATATAGTTCGCTAGTTCACGCTTAATAAGTTCTTCTTCAACATTTATATGTTTAATTTCACGATTTACATCTTGCTCATCATCTGTTAAGAAAATGTAGTTGTCCCCGTTTTTCTGAATAAGTGTTTGTGAAATAAGTTTTCTTAACGCAACTTTAATTTTTTCTTTCAACTCTAATTTATCTTCATCAATACGGGTCACCATTAATGTTGCAATATTATCAATGTTTGCTGGTAACTCCTTGATGTATTTAATCATAAACAATACTTTCAATAAGTCTACGTTGAAATGATCATCTTTTAATGCTGGATTTTCAGCCGCTCTTGCGATAACTCTGGAAATCGATGGATTCAAAAATTCTTGAATGGTATCATAAAAGGCATAAAATGGAATAAGAATTCCTTCTTCCGCATCTTTGTATTTGAGTCCTGCTTCTTTAAAGGCTGATAACATGGAACGTTCCCCTTCAGACAAATGCTTACCAGAGGAGCCGTGTTTACGCACTTGTTCAAACACATTTTGTAACAACTTAAATTGATATGGAACAAAAGGATATACTTCCGCAAATTCAATATCGTTTTCATATCCTCTTAAATCAGCGGTGCTTTCCTTAAAGCTGATTAGGTTTTTCAAAATAGCGCTTTTATTTGGAAAATCTGCTCTTAATTTATCGAATACATGAGGTTTCTTTTCTAAAATGCGTTTTTTAATCACCTCATCTACCGAAATGGAAGAAAGGGAAAGTCTCGTATCAAAGCGGCCTTGGATTCTTGAGAAGTCGTCTCCTTTTACTTTAATAATCGAGTCGATGCTTTCCTGAGAAGTCACGATAATCCATACTTTACCTGCACAATAAGTTCCTAAATCCTCTGTCACCGTTTGTAAGTTGAGCATGAGATTGCGGTTATCCCCGATATATTGCCCGATTTCATCAACAAGGAAGACTAAATGGAAGTTTGGTCCTTTACTGTCAATGTACTCTTTAACATCTTTTGCAAACTTCTCAATACTAATTTCATAGTTGTTTACTCCATTTTCAAACCAGTTTCTTGCAGACTCTTCCGACATTCCTGTCGCTTTCACCAATGCCCCAATGACATAGTCCGCGTCGAAGTAAAACGTATTCCTACGTTCTTCCCATGGTTCGCCTGCTAATTTAAGAAATTCCTCTTTAAACGTCTCATATACGCCTTGTTTATCCAAATATTTTTCCATTTCGGCAACGCCTGGAATATCGCCATAATAACCACGATGTTCATAAAACACTTTCATGAAGACCCGCAAAATGGCATCTTCTTTCGATTTGTTATCGAGCTGACTTTTGGAGTCGATATTAAAAAGAATTACTTCTGTATCGACATCCGCTGTGCGTTTCATACTAGCATAAACAAGGGGATCTTTTATTTTTGCTTCAAAAAAGTCAACGGGTTTTTTCCCTTTGACTGGCTTATTGTCTAAGAGATAGGCTAGGATTTTCAAAAAATGGGATTTACCTGATCCGAAGAATCCAGAAATCCAAACTCCCATTTTATCTGTTATACCATCTATACTCCTTGAATAATTATCGTAAAATTTCGAAAAGTGTTTAAGTAATTCTTGCGTTACAACATACTCATCCAATTCCTGATAAATATCATCTTCACTAGTTTGTGCGACTTTAATCACACCACGAATGTCACGTTCAATGTCCTTTAAAAACATTTCTTTTAATTGCATTCCCTTTTCCTCCCTAATCGACTAAACGAAAAGCGCGATAGTAATTGTCATCTTTTAATTTTCCAAATAATTGAAGAGATTGTCCATCATATTGGCCAGGGAAAAACATAATGACTGGAGTTTTATCTAGCACTTCTTGAAGATTATTTAATATGTTATGGGATCGAACAAAGGGATAAATTTTTCCAATTCCTGTTAAAAAGACAACGTTATGGTCACCCATTTGTTCTTTAATTTTTTGAAGAAAAATTTCGGGTTTTGCAAAAGTGGTTAAGGCTTTAAAAAGTGCTGTTTTTCCTTGTTTTTGTTCCATTTCAAAAATGCGGTTAAAAATTCTTTTTTCTTTTGCAATTTCAATGAGCATTTTGTATAAATCAAATTCTATAATTTTTCTATCAGTACCTTCATAATCAAATACTTTTTTTATATGCTGAATGTAATTCCTTACTTTTAATTCATATTTGGGCTCATAGTCAAACACGTAGAAACTGATTTCATTTCCAAGTCCCTTGCCTTGAATAAACTTATCTTCTTTAATCTTTGGAATAATCTTATCGAGCCTTTCATTTATATTAGACATTTTTATTCACCCATCGCTTCCAAATATTTTTTATCTCCAATCTGAATGAAATGTTGTTTCAATTCATCATCTATAATCAGCCTATTTATTTCATTTCCCTTTCGATTTTTCAATATGCCGCTTTCATAAAGTACTTGCATAAACGCCCTTTTTAATTTTTCTGTATTTATTGAGCTCCAACTCGCAACTTTTTCACTTTGCTCAGCTTTAGCTGCAAAAAACACATTAATATCCTTTTTTTCAATTAAAAAATTATTATTGTAAATTTTTTCACGTATCACCTCATCCATAAATTCAAAAAATAGGCGATCCGTTTTCATAATGGCGTATAAATTAATTACCTTTGCCATATCATTTGAGCCTTCTACTAGATAATTGATTAAAAATGAATCGAGGGATTCTGCCCTCCTCATAACTGAAGGCAAAGCTCTATTAATTCTTCCCTTATTGTCAAACTGAAATAAGTTTTCTTCCATTACTTTTTTTCTAATTTCTTTTGAATCTAATCCTTGTTGCTTCAATTTTGCCACTTGTTTTAATTCGAATAACAAAAATGATGCACCATTCAAACTGGAGGAGTATTCCAATTCTTCCGGCATATAACCCTACCTTTCATGTAAGATAATTATCCTAATTTTCTTCCATATAAATACAAATAAAAATAGTTTATAATAACTACTTATTGTTATTTTTTTATGATTATAATTATTAATCCTTTTTTAATCGAAAATAGTATTTTTATAAATCTAATTTATATTTTTTCAAATTTCGTTTATAATTTTCAAATGCTATTTTAACATTCAACCTTTAAAGTCTCCATACACTTTTCAAAAGCGAATTCATAAAATAATACTAATTGTGGTAATTTATTAAACAAAATACTGTATAAGGTGTAAGTAAAACCTATCTAAACCCATATATTATTCTTTTTCACATTTGGTTAACCTTAAAATTAAGAAAACAAAATTACCCCATTTAAAAATGTCCCGTCAATTATACTTAAAAAATTTCCACCTCCCGATTACAACAAC
Source organism: Ureibacillus sp. FSL W8-0352 (assembly GCF_038004345.1). NCBI lineage: Bacteria > Bacillati > Bacillota > Bacilli > Caryophanales > Caryophanaceae > Ureibacillus > Ureibacillus sp. FSL W8-0352. The sequence goes on from NZ_JBBOQT010000001.1 coordinate 1,735,138, forward strand.
GGCAGAAAGCAACATCAGTTTCTGTAATTTCGGTTATTAGACCGCAATAGGGCATTCTGCACGGGAAGGAGTTTTTTGAAATTCCCAATCATTAGTTGGAACATCAAAAGAATATTTAGTTTCCATTAATCTTTTTTATCTTGAATCAGCTCCTTTATTTTTCTAAACTTGCAAAAATCGAGTAGGAGGGATTGATTAGCTCCCGTCCTCTCACACCACCGTACGTACGGTTCCGTATACGGCGGTTCAATTAAGATAATTGACGCAAGTCTTTATATAACTTCCGTGAATAGCTTGTCTTCTTATGCCAGTGGTCACTCCACCCTCCAAGAGGTCTCCCACGGGATTCACCGCTTCCTTCCTCAAGTGAGGTACTACGTTTTCTGTGTTCATCATGACTCACTGAATGCCAAGGGCTATTCTCTCTTCATTGTTCGGTCCTTCTTAGTAGTTCTAAACCAACTAATACTATGACCTCTGCTGACTTCTGACGGTTCAGCTACTTATCACTAAGTAGGTTATGAAGCGTACTTCACCTATCCGCCAGACCTCCCCGGGTAAGTACATGCACTTTCACACCATCTATCCGCCTCATTTACTCGATATGACCTTCGACAGAAAGAGCTTTGTTTTGTTTTGCAAACTCACTCAATCATACCTAGCCTTATATGAGGTTCGTATTCCTCGGACCGGTGTTTTGCCTCCAGCTTCCTTCAGATTCCGCGTCACCACGGACACCCTTGCGTTGAGCTAACCTCTACTTCCTATAGTTCATGTACATACCGGGCGCACATGAAAAAGGAACGTCATTTTTGTAGACGTTCCTTTTTCATTGACAGTAATCTTTTTATTAACAAATCTTGAGAGTTTTAAATTATTTTATTTAGATGTAGAAAACGGAATTTTATGAATCCAACGATAAAGTATATCTAAGATAAACTTTCCTAAAGGTATTGTAATAGGTAGAAGTAGTGTACCCAGCAAAAGCATAAAAGGCACAACCTCTTCGACATTCACTGTTTCTAAGCTACCTAATACTAAAATATATCCGATCAATAATCCAACAGAATTTGCAATTATACTAATAATGAATACTGAAATAGCTGAAACTTTCCATCTATGTCTGTTAGATAATGTAGATTTATTTGAAAAATAGAAACCAACGTATCCAAAGGTAGGGATGATAGCAATTAAATAAGCTATATAAGTCCATCGACTACCAAATACATTGTAAAGTCCGCCATATAAACCACTCAATCCATTAATACAAATGAAAGGAACTACAAAAGCTGTAATCACTCCAACTATAATACCTTTAATTATACTGATAAATATCAATTTTTATCTTCCTCCCGTAATTGAAAAATAGAACATTAAAAAATGTAGTATTTATCAATCTATATAAATCAATTATCAGTTTTATTATTGTAGGTATTTAAAGGTGTATTTTGCAATAGAAAAGTGCAGAGAAATGCAATTAAAAATGCAGAGGTTTGCCACCCATTTAATTCCTTTTCGACAATGAGTGGGACAGTCTATAGCTCTCGCCATGAAAAGAGATGATATGGGCGTGATGAATTAGCCTGTCCACTAACGCTGCTGTTAATCGAGAATCTGTAAAGATTCGGTTCCATTGAGGGAATCCATCGTGCTTTCCAGTGATACGGACACTACCTACACGAGTTATTTTTAGTGTCACATCGTAATCAATTGCAGGAGCAAGTGGTACTAATGGATTTGCTACACTACATTTACATTTTAGGTATAAACAATCGTGATGAAATGGTGGATATTGGAACCACGCAAAATCGTTCTGAAAACGCGTTCCGTCTCATCAAATTGTTGGATACAAAAGGAAATGAACTTCATTTATGGACGAATCGTTTTGATATGGATGCAGATGAAATCGCCGAAATCTATCAGTCACGTTGGGCCATTGAACTCTTTTTCAAATGGATGAAACAACACTTGAATATCAAGAAGTTCTACGGTCACAGTGAACAAGCCGTACACAACCAAGTATACGTAGCGATGATTGTATACTGTTTAAATGTGTTAGCTCAGTTGAACACGAATAGTGACCGAAGTACGTTACAAATAAGTCGATATTTGAAAGCAGCTTTATGGAAATCTGCACACATTTGGTTACGGAAAATCGAAAGAAAGAGCGTTCCTTAAAGGTTGATTTGTCGTTGTTGCACTCGCCTTAAGTTATAGGTAAAAAATGGATGTTTACTACCTTTATTTAGGTGCTTTTGTTTTTCGCTAATATTCCAGAAAAATAAAATCTGAAATTTCAAAACTTATTTATGCGACACTAGTGATATTATCTTAATGTTAAGAAATGAGGCTGGGACAAATCTAAAAAAACATCATTTTCTCTAAGGAGAAAATGATGTTTTTTTGATATGTTATTAAAATTGATTTCCGTTCCGGGGACGCTTTCCGCGGGCCCGGCTCGAGCCTCCTCGGAGCTCATCCCTTCGCTCCTGCGGTGTCTCGAGACACGGGCTGTTCCCGCAGGAGTCGCCCCGTCACTACAATCAATTTTTAGTTATATCAATTTTTTATCAAAACTCTTTCAACTGTCCCTTTAATTTTTTGTTTATGTCCCAGCCTCCTAAAATTAAAATACACAAGGCCATCAACAATTGTTATTTGTAACATCTAGTTAAAGCTTAATTTTCTAAGTGACAATATTTTGCGGTTAAATATAAAAACTATGAAACGTTGTCTGTAAATTGTAGAAACAAGAAGATGTATTGGAAAATCATTAATCTTTAAAGGATTAGATTATTCAAAATTAAATTGTTGTTCAATCATAGTGTTTTCACTTCACCCAATATGCACTATGTCACTATACTTTAAACCATTTAAAATTTTTGCTTTAAAGTGTTTTTATTTACTAAATTCATAGCCATTCGTTTTTATACTTTTGATCCATTAATAATGAAGGGATAAAGCTATTCTAAATTTAGGTTTGCCAATTCTTTTATGTTTGGACACATTTTTTAGGTCGGAATTTTGTCCCTTCCACCTTTCGGTAAATCCCTTTTTAATTTTTAATCATCTTGTTCATTCTTCTCCTCTTGAAACCATGAGAGGATTATTTCATAGATTTCTAAATAAGGATGTAAATGCCACTGATCTTCTTCCGATAGTTTAGCTGAACCTTTTTAAAAAATATAACAGATTCTTTTTTATTTTTCCGATTATACGAATGCTATTCTTTTTTTGTACTCATCCTCAGACATCATCCAAAATCAATAAATGCAGCGTGTTTTTGGCAAGTAGAAATTTAGTTTGCCATATACACCATACTGTAAAGGTGAACTGATATCTCAATAGTGGAAATGGGAAAATAATATGTAAAAATATAAGCTACTTAACGTAAAAAGCCAAGTAGCTCAAAGAAGTACACGTAATTCAATTAACCGTATTTATTTATTGTTCATTCAATTATAACAACCGGTTCAAACAACCAATTTCTTGATTTGTAATTATCATCGTCTCGATTTATAACTTCCCGAGTGATGCCATTTTCAATTAACAAATCTCTAAATCTTTTACTCAGAAATACAGGTCTATACGCCCAGCTTCCATTAGATTTCAAATCTTTCATGATATTTATATCTTTAATAGGATATTGTTCAAGATCCCTTTTATTATAGTGATATGGATAATCAATCCGTCCTCTAATGTTACACGTTTGACATCGTTCTTCCGGTTCCGTAATAAAATAATAATGTTTCATTTCGGAACTCCATGATGGAAGAACATTTGTAGGAATCACTTGAAATACGGGCTGTGCAGGCTTTTTACCGCTATGTATCACCTCTCTCAATTCGTACCCTGTTATTTCCCACTCTTTCATTAAATACGCCATTTTCTCCGATACAACCCAGTAATCGACACCGACATTGACCATATATCGATCCCCCACTTTTGAAGTATCCATGACTAAAGGGGAAGTCTGAACTTTTTCCTGAATGCCGCAAGATGGGCAAATCGTCTTCCATTTAATTCCATCCTTTTTGTGTTCTAAAAACGCTTTTGATGAATTACCTGTAGAAACCAACCTAAAAAAAAGGCGATCGTTCAAAATCTAAATAATTAAACCTGCAAGAAAATGATTCACCACATGAAATCTGGTATTCTTTTTTTAAATGAGAAGTGATATAAGAAATTGTATCTATTCCTACCTTTCCGTTGAGTCGGATTGGAACCTGAAGATATACTTCAGTCCCCATTTTCGGCTTATCCGGAAAGTTTAATGAAATATCAAATTTTCCAAAAAGTCTTTCGAGTTCACTTTTTAAAGAATATTCAGCAAAAAAATCTATACATACATAAATATCCATACTGAAACATCCTCTTTTATAAGATTATGGGAAAGAGTGAGTCAAATTATATACTACCCACTCCACCCAAAAAACTACTATAATTTTAATAACAAAGACAGTATTTATTACTTAGCTTTATATTGTTTAGTTTTAGAAAATTGATACAAAAATTCCCATACTGGATCGCCAGTTTCATTCCAAAGTTCTTTATAAGCATATCCAAAAAAACATGATTCATAAATTCTACTTTTGTTGTTTCATATACAATCATGAGAAAAATTACAGCAGTCAATTATATTTTTTCTTAAATCTTACAAATTTATTATATAAATGCAAATTAGTGAATTATGATTTTCATAATTTATCCAACAAATAAAAAGCATCCCCAGTTCATGAACAAAGATGCTTTTTACACAATTTTCCACTTGCATTAAAATCTTTCCTTAATCTCCCCCACCCCTGCTGCAAGCATCACCGCCAACTTCATGCGGGCTTTTTTGCTGTCGTAGTCGCGGCCGAGGATGGCACCTTTCTTTTGTAAATCGTAGGCAGTTCCTGGTGTATCGTACACCACTTTGACGTTTCCTTCCGCCGTGCTCGTTGTCACCACCACGATAACGCCTTTTTCAATCGCATATTGCACTTGTTCCGCAACAGCTGGATGGACTTGTCCACGGCCGAACGCTTCAAGGACAATGCCTTTTGCTCCCGTCTCCACCGCATACTTAATTAAGCGGCCATCCGAACCTAATGAACATTTAATGATTTCTACATAAGGCAATACAGACTTCAGCTCATACGTTTCCTTTTTCACCGCTTTCCCGTAAAGGATGACTTCTTCCTCATCCACATACCCCAAATGGCCGAACCCCGGCGCGTTGAAGCCGTCCACATTGGAAGCGTGATTTTTCTTCACATAGCGGGCAGGAAGAATCTTTTCATTAAATAACACGACCGTACCTAAGCTTCTTGCTTCTTCGCTTGCTGCAAGAATGATTGCTTGGCGCAAGTTAGCAAATGAATCCGTGCCAATACTTACTGGACTTCTTTGCGCTCCAGTCACTACGATTGGGCGTTCATCATGAATCGTTAAATCAAGAAAGTATGTCGTTTCTTCTAACGTATCTGTTCCATGAGTAACGACAATTCCTGCTACTTCTTCATTTTCAAACACATTTTCAATTTTCTCTTTTAGACGCACTAAATGGTCAAATGTCATTTCATTGCTCGGTAATTGGAAAATGGTTTCAACCTGCAATTCGATGTGTTGTGGTAAAACACATTGTTTTGATAGTTCTTCACCTGTTAACATCCCGGAAGACAAAAGACCTGTTTCAGGATTTATACCGCTAGCGATTGTTCCACCAGTACTGATTAAAACAACTTTTTTTCTCATTCCTCGCACCCCTAACATTAAATACAATCATATTCTAGAAAATATTAATTTATTGTTTGAATAACTTCAACTAATGGACTAGAAATCCCTACCGCTAAAAAATCGCATTTTAATTGGCTATCTTATTCTTATAAAAACCCCTTGGCACTCTTACCAAGGGTTCTTATGTTTAACCTTCTAAAATTAATTTTTCTAATTGCAACGGCTCAATATATTCTCCGTTTTTATAAGCGCGCATGTTACCGCCAGAAATTTCATCAATTAATAAGATTTCTTTTGTTTCACGATCACGGCCGAATTCAAATTTAATATCATATAATTCGATGTCTTTTTTCGCAAGTTCTTCTTTTACAATGCCAGCAATTGTTTGTGTCAGTTCTTTTAATACTTTATATTCATCTTTTGATAAAATACCAAGCATATCTAAAGCATCTTCGCTAATAGGTGGGTCTTCTCTTTCATCGTCTTTAATTGTTACTTCCACAAAGGCATCAAGTGGCTGCCCTTCTTGTACATATAAACCATATCGACGTAAGAAACTTCCCGCTGCACGGAAGCGGCAAATCACTTCCAACCCTTTGCCGAATGTTTCCGCCGGTTTCACTTTCATCGTCTTTTTATCGATATCCGCTTCAATAAAATGCGTTGGGATGCCTTTTTCATTTAGCAATTCGAAGAAATATTTCGTCAATTTTAAGCCTGCAAGTCCGGCACCTTCAATTGTCAATCCCACCGTATTGGCACCTGGGTCAAAAACTCCGTCAACGCCCGTTACATCATCTTTAAATTCTAATAAGTAGTTGCCGTCTTCTAGTTCGTAAACATTTTTCGTTTTACCAGTATAAATGTGCTTCATGTCAAGTCTCCTTCTTCTTTTAGCCTTTTCATCGATAGAACTGATGCTGTCTTTATAATAAATCAAACAAAGTTTATCGGACAAGAGTGCCTCTTTTATTAATTACAATTTCTTCATTATGATAGCGATGAGGCCGATGAATCTAAAAGCGGCTGTCTTGTGACATACACCGTTTTACCGCCGTGGATCAAATAAAAAGACTACCCGGAAAGTCCTTCTCTCCGGATAGCACGATTAGCTGACATTATTATTTATCTTCTCTCAACAAATACTGATTTCCATCTTGGTCATAGAAAGTGAACATCGAACCATAAGGGAATTTTTGGAGTTCATCCACCTTTACGCCATTATTTTTCAACCGCTCATACGTTTCTTCAATGTTCGGTGTGCTGAAAAGGAGGGTTGGATGAGCGACATTTTCCGGTTTTTGTTTCTTCATCAATGCTTTTGAGTATAGCACCAATGTCGCAAAATCATTTTCAGGTCCCACCTCAATCCACGCCATCCCAGGCCCCATCGGCTGTTCGAATTTCAATACAAACCCTACTTTGTTAATCCAAAAATCTTTTGCCTGTTCCTGATCTTCAACATAGATTGTGATTTTTCCAATTTTGATCATCGAGATTCTCCTTTTACGTTTTTTCATTTCATTATGCCATAAAAATGGATTGGCTAAGTATTTTCGAACTGAATATTTTCCTATAAATATGGTTTTTTTTCTCCTATATAATATAACCATGATTAGATTCCAGGTTTATAATATATATAAAGAAATCAATGAGGAGGCTATCATGGAAAATGAATATGTTGTTGGTTGGGGCACTTTGGCGTTGATCAATGCAGGGCTTGCCCAAGGAAAAAACCGCTCTGGATTGAACTGGTTCTTGATTTCACTTTTATTGGGACCATTGGCCACATTGCTTTTATTGTTTGCAGAAAAGAGATAAATTTTTCAAAAGACGATGATTTGTAACTCAACATTAGTATCTTTTGGTAATCATATTTTTCTATTCACAAAGAGGTATAATCTGCGCTTATCTCCCTATTTTTTTATGTCGAAAAATGGAAATCTATTTACATTAAATAGTAGTATTTCCCCTATTGCTGAACATACTCTCTGCTAGTATCTTTATTTTTAAGTATATGGATACGCTTCCATGTACGAAATTCAAACAAAGGGGGATCATTATTGAAAGCTGCAGTTGTTTCAAAAGAAAAAACGGTGAGTGTGGTGGACAAACAATTACGTCCGCTTAAACATGGTGAAGCTTTGGTACAGATGGAATATTGCGGAGTTTGCCACACAGATTTGCACGTGAAAAACGGGGATTTTGGGGATGTCACAGGTGTTGTTCTTGGCCATGAAGGCGTTGGAAAAGTCGTTGAAGTGGCTGAAGGGGTCACTTCCTTAAAAATCGGCGACCGGGTAGCCATTCCTTGGTTATATGAAAGCTGTGGCCATTGCGAGTATTGCACAACAGGAAGAGAAACGTTGTGCCGAAATGTAAAAAATGCCGGTTATACGGTTGACGGAGCCATGGCGGAACAGGCGATCGTGGTTGCCAATTATGTGGTAAAAGTGCCTGACAACTTGGATCCGGCAGCTGCCACTTCCATTACATGCGCCGGAGTGACAACATATAAAGCGGTAAAAGTGTCGGATATCCGGCCTGGGCAATGGATTGGCGTATTTGGCATTGGCGGTTTAGGAAGCCTGGCTGTCCAATATGCGAAAAATGTATTTGGCGCAAGAGTAGTCGCATTCGATATTAATGACGATAAATTGGCCTTTGCAAAAGAAATGGGAGCAGATGTCACAGTGAATTCGTTAAAAGAAAATCCGAAAGAAAAAGTCCTTGAAATCACAGATGGAAAAGGATTGGACGCTTGCGTTGTGACAGCTGTGGCGAAAGCACCATTCAACCAGGCTGTAGATGTCGTAAAAGCAGGCGCCCGGGTTGTTGCAGTTGGTTTGCCTGTTGATAAAATGGATCTTGATATTCCTCGCCTTGTGCTGGACGGCATTCAAGTGGTCGGTTCCCTCGTCGGTACCCGCCAAGATTTGAAAGAAGCGTTCCAATTTGCAGCTGAAGGAAAAGTAGTACCTAGAGTAACCCTCCGAAAACTTGAAGAAATCAATGATATCATGGAAGAAATGGAGCAAGGAAAGTTCACTGGTCGAATGGTGATCGACTTTACGAACTAAAAAAAAAAGGAAGGAGCAGTCTCTTTTGGACATGCTCCTTTTTAAATTGCGAAGAATTTGGCGGGCAGAAGACGGTTTGCCTCTATAGTTGGCGAATATGTTCGTTGATTTGGCGATTATTCTTGCCTGGTTGGCGATTATTTCTCCCAACTTTGCGATTATCGGGTTCTGCAGAAACGTTTTTTTCCTTTGGCGATTATGTTCCTCTATTCGGCGATTATCCTTGCCTGGTTGGCGATTATTCTTCCCAACTTGGCGATTATCGGCTCTTCGCAAATTTTATAGAAGTCCTTTCTGGCCCCTACACCCCTCTTTTATTCCCCCACACAAGGGTATGGAGTTGCGGCAGTACTTTCACGTTTTGTAATTCCTCATCTGCCATTACTTTGTTAATGAGCCTTTCATATTTTTTCAGTAAGTGGCTAACGAGTTTCGTTTGATCTTTTGTAGTTGTGTCATCATTGCCAACCTGTAAGAAAAATGGAATAGTCGGATATCTTAAATGTACTTTTTTTGCATATTCATAATCTTCCTCATCAAATACAACGACTTTCAATGAAATGTGCTGGTTGCCGTTTCGGGCATTTAGCTTATTTATGATTTCAGTAAGCACCGTAAAATCCGTTTTCATCCCAGAACTTGGCGGTTTAGGGGAAATCGTTAATTCATCGATTTCATACAGCCAATCTTGCCATCTGCTTCCTTGCGTTTCAACGCCAATTCTTATATCATTTTCCTTTAAAATCCGAACTAATGCCTCTAGATGACGAATCAATACAGGATTTCCACCAGAAATGGTAACAAAAGAAAATCCATTTCCTCCTAGCCTCTTTAACTCAGTCCAAATCTCTTCCGCTGTCATTTGCTTAATCAAACTTTTGCCGCTGCCATCCCAAGTAAAGGCAGAATCGCACCAGGAACAGGAATAGTCACAACCTGCCGTGCGAACAAACATCGTCTTTTGCCCGATGACCATCCCTTCCCCTTGAATGGTCGGTCCAAAAATCTCGATGACGGGGATTTTACTCATCTTCCATCCACTCCCGTCTAGCTTCTGCATAACTTGTAGGAGTCTCATAGAGTCGAATAAATTCCACCCGCGCCCCGTCAAAACCTTTCTCCTGCAACGCTTCCGCCAATTTTTCATAAATCCAAACGACCATATTCTCAGCTGTTGTATTCATTGGCGGCAACGTTTCATTTAAATATCGGTGGTCCAAATAGATTTCAATTTTTTCTTTCCAGATTTTTTTAAGATCGGCAAAATCAATCACCAATCCCCGGTCGTCCGGATAGCCGCTGACGCCCAGCACCACTTTGTACGTATGGCCATGGAGATTTTTACATTTCCCATCATAAGCATGTAAATGATGAGCTGCGTCAAATGTAAATTCCTTGCTGACGAGCACACGTTTCGAGTGATATCTCAATTGGTCTCTTTGAATATCTTCATCTAGTTTTTGAAGCTTATCAACAATTCTAAAATCTAACATGTGAAGCACCCTTTCTAGAACGTAAATACTCATCAAGACCTCTTTTTCTCAACTTACATGCTGGACATTCTCCACAGCCATCTGCAATGATTCCGTTATAGCAAGTCAATGTATTGTTTCGTACAAAATCAAGCACACCTAATTGGTCTGCCAGTTCCCATGTTTGTGCTTTCGTTAACCACATGAGCGGCGTATGAATGACAAACGTATCATCCATCGCTAAATTCATTGTTACATTCAACGATTTGATAAAAACATCACGGCAATCAGGATAGCCACTAAAATCCGTTTCACATACGCCTGTTACGATATGCTTTGCTCCTACTTGGCTAGCTAACACCCCTGCAAAGGAAAGGAATAGCAAATTGCGCCCCGGCACAAAGGTAGAAGGAAGCTCGCCATCTTTCCCTTCCTCAACTTCGATATCATCCCGTGTTAGTGCGTTTGGAGCTAGCTGATTTAAAAGGGACATATCAAGAATGTGATGCTTTACCCCTACTTTCTTTGCAATTTCCTTTGCACATTCAATTTCCAATCGATGTCTTTGACCATAATCAAAGGTCACAGCTTCCACTTCTTTAAACTGTTCTTTTGCCCAAAACAAACATGTCGTGCTGTCTTGTCCACCGCTAAATACGACGATTGCTTTTTCTTCTTTTAATATCATTAAAGACACTCCTTCATAAAATCGAGTAGGAGGGAGTGATTAGCTCCCGTCCTCTCACACCACCGTACGTACGGTTCCGTATACGGCGGTTCAATTAAGATAATTGACGCAAGTTTTCATAACTTCCGTGAATAGCTGTTCTCTTTATGCCAGTGGTCACTCCACCCTCCAAGAGGACTCCCACGGGATTCACCGCTTCCTTCCTCAAGTGAGGTACTATGTTTTCTGTGTTCATCATGACTCACTGAATGCCAAGGGCTATTCTCTCTTAATTGTTCGGTCCTTCTTAGTAGTTCTAAACCAACTAATACTATGACCTCTGCTGACTTCTGACGGTTCAGCTACTTATCACTAAGTAGGTTATGAAGCGAACTTCACCTATCCGCCAGACCTCCCCGGGTAAGTACATGCACTTTCACACCATCTATCCGCCTCATTTACTCGATATGACCTTCGACAGAAAGAGCTTTGTTTTGTTTCGCAAACTCACTCAATCATACCTAGCCTTATATGAGGTTCGTGTTCCTCGGACCGGTGTTTTGCCTCCAGCTTCCTTCAGATTCCGCGTCACCACGGACACCCTTGCTCTTGGCTAACCTCTACTTCTGTCTTCGGGGTTCGGGACTTACACCCTATAGTTCATGTACATGCCGGGCGCACGAAAAAAACAGCATCCTAAGAAGGAAATGCTGTTTTCTTCTTAGTTTTTTATAGAGGGTAGCTAAGAACCTCTGTTATTCATTTATCGATTATCCACTTTTTCTGGATATAAATCATGATTCATTAAACGGTAATTTGCCATTTCTTCATATTTCGTTCCAGGTCTTCCGTAGTTGCACCATGGATCGATGGAAATTCCCCCGCGCGGAGTAAATTTCCCCCACACTTCAATATATCTTGGATCAAGCAATTTGATTAAATCATTCATTATGATATTTACGCAGTCTTCATGAAAATCTCCATGATTTCGAAAACTGAATAAATATAATTTCAGCGATTTGCTTTCCACCAATTTTTTATCCGGAATATAAGAAATATAAATCGTTGCAAAATCCGGCTGCTGTGTAAGCGGACAAAGACTAGTAAATTCAGGACAATTGAATTTTACAAAATAATCCCGATTGACATGTAAATTATCCACTGCTTCCAATACTTCTGGCGCATATTTTGTTGGATATGACGTCTTTTGATTACCGAGCAGCGTCAAATCCTTTAAACCATCTTCTAATTTGCGACTAGACATAAAAAAACCTCCTTGCAAAATGTTTCCCAACATTTTCAAGAGAGGTAAACCCAATTCATTCTATTAAAACTGATGAAATATTATTGTTTCATAGTTTTTTATAGAGGGTTATGCTATGAACCTCTCCCGTTCTAGTCGGGTATTCAACTTTACTTAGTAATATTATAGAATATAGTGAAAAAGGTCAAATTTTTTTAGAAAGTTTATTAAAAAAACAATGAGATAATCAATGGATTACCATTTCAAATCTTAATTATCCCTCCACTGATTCGCTTAAAGCCGCGCAATTTCCCTAGCTCCTCCTCAAAACGGAGGCACGCAAGATCTTTCGCTTTTGCTTCAATCATAATATCTGCAGATTTCCCGAGATCCTTTAAGGCTTTAATTAATGGAAAAGCAAAATCCATATCAACATAATCGGCGTGTGCCCGTCACATTTTTTCAGATTTTGGTGATGATAAATGAAATTTTGGAACTTTCCCTGTATGTTCCCAAGTCGCAAAAATCCTTGGCAACAACTCTTCTAATTCACAGTCCCCTTTATTCGCTATATAGTGATGGTAGTCAAATACAAAAGGTTTTCACAAATGGCTAATGTCTCTTCTGCTGTGTAGGTTTTATCATCTTTTTCCAAAGTCGTTTGCATGCGAATTGTTGCATCTAATTTTCGGAAGTTTTGATAAAATCGAGAAATAGATGCATCTTTATCCCCGTAAGCTCCTCCTACATGGATATTTAACATTGCCTCTTTTTCTAGCCCCATTGCTTGCAACATTTTAAAATGATAGGTCATATCCACAATGGCATTGTTTGTTACATGAGCTTATTTACTTGTGAATAAAGTAAACTGTCCTGGATGAAAGCTGACCCGCATTCCATAATTTCGAACCATTTCTCCGATTTCTTTAAAAAGATGTTCAAACGGGGAGATAAACTCCCAATCCACTTCCGGATGTGCAGCTAATGGAATGAGGGATGAAGACATTCGGTATACATGTATTCCGTGGGCAATATTGTAATGGAGAATGCGAATTGTATTTTTTAAATTTCGCTCCGTGATGGTTAATAATTTCTCGGCTCTACTTGTTTCTTCAAGTTTTTCCAGTTGGTAAAAGTAATTGTATGTGAAGGAGACGCTTCCCACAATGGGAGCGCCATTGAAACATAACCAAATCGAAGTATCATCTGTACACCATACTAAAAAAGAATGATGAGGATAGTGTTTGTCAATGGAGAACGATACATACATCATGAAAGGAGGATTATGAAATCTGACAATAGTGATTACCCCACTATTTCTTTTCGTTTCTATAAATTTCATTCGAGATACTTCCAATCATTGACGAAATGAGATGAGGAAAGTTTGAAAAAATTATCCCATTCCATAATTTTATTTAAATCGTTACAATAAGATTCAATTCGAACAATTGATTTTGAATAATAACTAGAATTACTAATAATTCTCTAAAAAAATCTTGTATTGAATAGCTATAAAATCCTTTAATATTCCCATCTTCTCTTTTGTATCTATTACTTCAAATGGAATAAATACTTCATGCTTTTTTAGTTTAAATGTTCTCATTTGCCCGATATCAAAATTTAAAATCTCTTGTATCTCCTTTTGGACGATTTTTCCTTTCGCAGATTCAGGATTTCCAGGATCAACATGCAAAATTAAACAACGATATCTTTTATCACCATTCAAAGTTGCAAATTTTTTAGAAGCACCTCTAATGGTAATTGGTTTATATCCTAATGATAAACTCTTATTAGCAATAGTACATTCGATAAAACCTAAGCTATTTAAGTATTTATGTAATTCACCAAATACAAGTAATTCATTCATTATTTACCGCTCCATTAAATTTTTATTTTTTATGATAAATCAATTGAACAACTCCCGATGGAAATGTCTTTGCTTCTACAAGTTTTAGTGCTACTCTATGTTGAATATCAATAAACAATGGTTTCCCCGCTCCTAGAATAATTGGATGGACTGATAAACGATATTCGTCAACTAAATCATGATTAACAAATGTTGTAATGAGACTCGCTCCTCCATATAACCAAATATCTTTCCCAGGTTTATTTTTTATTTTCATTACTTCTTCTACTACATTGCCGTTAATGTAAATAGCCTTCCCATCAGAATTTTGTTGTGTCCTAGAAAACACATATTTCTCTTTGCTTTCGATTATTTCCCACATTTCTATTTCTTCTGCGCTTGCATTTTCTCCAGGTGAATATTGTCCCCACAATTCATAACTTTTTCTTCCGTAAAAAATTGTATCGATTTGATGGAGAAATTTTATAAAGTTCATTTCGGGCTCCATAATGCACCAATCGATTTCCCCATTCTTCCCTTCTATAAAGCCATCCAACGTCACTGCTAAATCTAGTATAATCTTTCTTTGGTTTTGCATCGTTTTCCCTCTTTTCCTTAGATTTTCGATTGGAAAACTACTATATCATACGTTTGAACTTCATTGTCAAATATCTCCTTAAAAGTGACAAAATCTTATGTTAGCATAATTGATTTTTCTAAGATTTGACGACTGATCGTCGCTGAAGTTGCATGTTCAGTGTTGGGCTAAAGAAGACAAATGACAAAAAGCGAATTGGAATCACTCCAATCCCCCTTAAATAAATTGCCATAATACCTCATTAAATCGATCCCGTTCTTCCCAAAACGTTCCATGGCCGCTATATTGGAAAGGAACGACCTTCGAATTTGGTATGAGTTCATTGAGTTTTTGAGCTTGTTCAAACGGGATTACTTTATCATGTATTCCATGAATGATTAACGTAGGCACATAAATTTTCGAAAGATCCGCATATAAATTTTCATCTCTTAAAGTATGAATGATTGCAATTGTCGACCAACTTGCTGCATCCAATCCCATTTTCATAAACCAATCAGAAAATTCTTTTGTAATATATTGGAAGAAAAATCCGTCGATTACTTTTTGCATCATTTTCGGTCGATCATTATATGCTAGTTGAAGAAAACTTTGTGCAGTCTCTTGTGTAAAACCGACCGGAGCTGCACTCGCAACAAGAATTAATTTCGATACACCGAAGCCATGATGACGAGACATATAACGGATTGCAATAGCTCCGCCAGTAGAATGGCCTACTAATGCAAAATTGTTTAATTTTAGAGCATCCACAACTGCACGAACATCATCAGCTAACCTGTTGTAACAATATCCTTCAAAAGGTCTATCCGATTTTCCGAAACCTCTCCAATCAATGCCGATACAACGATATCCTAACATCGGCAAGACGTTATACTGATATTCAAACTGATTATGATTTAAAGGCCAACCGTGTAAAAACACAATGGTTTTCTTTCCATGAGGATTAATATCTTCCACATATAATTTCACACCCGAATCAACGGTAACAAAATAGCCCATGCATACCCTCCCGTAATTCAGTCTCGGAATAGGATATTCAGGGCTGAAAATATAGGTGAATCTCTTAGTCGATAAAGAAACAACTTTTAATTTATGCTCGCAAAATTTTTTCCATCGCTTTTCCTTTTGCCAATTCATCGATAAGTTTATCCAAATAGCGAATTTCCTGCATCAAAGGATCTTCAATCTCTTCTACCCGCACTCCACAGATAACGCCTTTGATGAGTTTACGGTTAGCATTTAACTGAGGAGCTTCATTAAAGAACGTTTCAAAATCTGACTCTTTTTCTAATTGCGCCTCTAATTCTTCTTGGCTATATCCAGTTAACCAACGAATTATTTCATCTACTTCTTCTTTTGTACGACCTTTTTTCTCTGCTTTCTGAATATAAAGAGGATATACACTTGAAAATTTCATGTTATAAATCCGATTGTTTTTCATCACATGCTACTCCTTTTCTTCAGGCGAAATATTTTTTTCATTATATCGAAGTTCAAAATGAATAAACAGCCGCAACTTCCATACAGTTAGTTCCAACAAATGCTTCCAATCAAATACCCTAAAACTGCTAAACCAATTCCTCCACCGTAAGTGATTATTACGTACAAAAGAAAATGCTTTTTATTCTTTAAATAAAATTGAATGAGTTCTAACTTCAATGTTGAAAAGGTTGTAAATGCCCCAAGAAATCCTGTCCCTAAAAGTAAGAGCAAGGTTCCATTTGCTTTTGCACCCGTGATGATGCCTAATAGAAACGCTCCTAATAAATTTACAGTCATTGTTCCAAAGGGCAGTGACTCTTGTTTATTTAAAACTTTAGCAATGGCAAATCGAGAGATAGCGCCTAGAAAACCCCCAATTCCCACGTATACGAAATGCATCAACAAGTCGAATCAACCTCCTTACTGCCTTTAAAACCTAATCGGCTCATAACCAATCCACCGATAATACTTACTAAAACATAAAGCACTCCTAACAAATAATGCTGATTCTCAAACAACTCAATCGTTTCGACGCTCAATGTAGAAAAAGTTGTAAATGAACCGACATACCCTGTACTAATTGCAGTTGCTATGATTGGCGATACAGAAATTCTGTTGAATAATGATGTAGTCAACCAAGCTAATAAATAACTTCCAACTAAGTTGACGATAAGTGTAGCCCAAGGAAACACGCTATTAGTCATGAAGGTGATTCCGATGAAATATCTAGAAATGGCACCTAGTGCACCTGCAATGCCAACATACATATAAACCATTTGATTTTCCTCCTTTCCATAAAAAAACTCCTGCTCGTGATAGGGAAATTCCATATCACCAGCAGGAGTCATCAGCCAACTTCGGCGGTTAAAGGTGAACTCCATCACCTATTGTACTTATTTGGTAATTAACTTATAACATGATATCATACATTTTTCAATTATTTTGTACGATAGGATAAATTCTGTTTTGGCGTATAGATATCCTTAGCTCGTGCGGATAATCTACATACTGGTGCGTTTAGCTTCTTCGCTTGTACGGATAATCACTCGGCTTGTGCGTTTACCTTCTTTGCTCGTGCAAATAACCACTCAGCTTGTGCGTTTACCTTCTTTGCTCGTGCATATAACCACTCAGCTTGTGCGTTTACCTTCTTTGCTCGTGCATATAACCACTCAGCTTGTGCGTTTACCTTCTTTGCTCGTGCATATAACCACTCAGCTTGTGCGTTTACCTTCTTTGCTCGTGCATATAACCACTCAGCTTGTGCGTTTACCTTCTTTGCTCGTGCATATAACCACTCGGCTTGTGCGTTTACCTTCTTTGCTCGTGCATATAACCACTCGGCTTGTGCGTTTACCTTCTTTGCTCGTGCATATAACCACTCAGCTTGTGCAGTTACCTTCTTAACTCGTGCACATAGTCGTACATATACTCTCTGCTCGTGCACATAATCCACTCCCTTGTGCGTTTAACACCTTAACTCGTATGAATAGTTTCATTACTCGAGCATATAAACTTCCTTCTTGTGCGGATAACTACAGTTCTTGTGTAGATAATACATCCTCTTATTCAAATACGATCCCAACTTGTGTGGATGATTACTTAGCTTGTGCATATAGCTTCCTGACTTGTGCACATCCCCTTATACTTGTGCATTTCACATCGTAACTTGTTTCCCTATCCAACCTCCACTAGATTAAGAGAATTTTTCTATTTAAAACTCATCCTAAATTTGTAATTTCTCAAAATTGGGAATAAAATCAATTTTATAGCATTAATTATTCATCGAGTTCTTAAATAAAAAAGGAGTGCAAGAAATGAAAGCCCAAGTCATTCAAACTTTTGGTAATCCATCTGTCTTTCAAATTCAAGATCTTCCCACACCTGAAGTCATTCCTGGCCATGTGCTCATCCAAGTAAAAGCAACGAGTGTCAATCCCATTGATGCAAAAGTTCGCTCTGGTTTCGTTCCCGCTGTTGCTCCTGAATTTCCAGCTGTATTACATGGAGATGTGGCTGGAGTCGTTTGTGCAGTTGGTGAAGGGGTCTCAAAATTTCAAGTAGGAGATGAAGTTTACGGCTGTGCCGGTGGATTTAAAGGAACTACAGGGGGAGCGTTGGCAGAGTACATGCTCGCTGATGCTGATTTACTTGCCCATAAACCAAAAAATTTATCAATGGAAGAAGCTGCTGCTATACCGCTTGTTGCCATTACCGCTTGGGAAGCATTGTTCAATCGAGGAAAGCTGGCTCCTGGACAAAACATATTAATCCATGCAGCAACAGGCGGTGTGGGACATGTTGCCATCCAACTGGCAAAATGGGCTGGAGCGAAAGTGTACACAACAGCTTCAACAAACGAAAAACTAAAAATTGGAGCTCGCCTCGGTGCAGATGTAGCCATCAATTACCGTGAAGAAAGCGTCCAAGATTATGTACAAAAATATACGAATGGTAAAGGTTTTGACATCGTATTTGACACAGTTGGAGGGGAGAACTTAGACCGCTCTTTTGAAGCAGCTGCTTTACACGGAACAGTTCTAGCAATTGCTGCTCGTTCTACCCATGACCTCTCCCCTCTACATTCGAAAGGATTATCACTTCACGTTACATTTATGTTGTTAAAAATATTAAACAAAGAATCACGAAAAGAATATGGTGAAATTTTAGAGAAGATTACAAATATCATTGAAGATGGAAAACTTCGTCCACTTCTTGATCCAAACATTTTCACATTTGATGAAGTCTCCAAAGCCCATGAACACTTAGAGTCCGGTAAAGCAATTGGAAAAATTGTTTTAGTAAATAAATGGTAAGAATCGAGTAGGAGGGAGCGATTAACTCCCGTCCTCTCACACCACCGTACGTACGGTTCCGTATACGGCGGTTCAATTAAGATGATTGACGCAAGTCTTTATAACTTCCGTGAATAGCTGTTCTCTTTATGCCAGTGGTCACTCCACCCTCCAAGAGGTCTCCCACGGGATTCACCGCTTCCTTCCTCAAGTGAGGTACTACGTTTTCTGTGTTCATCATGACTCACTGAATGCCAAGGGCTATTCTCTCTTAATTGTTCGGTCCTTCTTAGTAGTTCTAAACCAACTAATACTATGACCTCTGCTGACTTCTGACGGTTCAGCTACTTATCACTAAGTAGGTTATGAAGCGTACTTCACATATCCGCCAGACCTCCCCGGGTAAGAATGTAATCTTTCCTTCCATCTATCTGCTTCATTTACTCTGTACCACCTTTGGCAGAAAGGACTTTGTTTTGTTTAGCAAACTCATCCAATGATACCTAGCCTTATATGAAGTTCGTGTTCCTCAGACCGGAAGTTTGCCGCTCGCTTCCTTCAGATTCCGCGTCACCACGGACACCCTTGCGTTAAGCTAACTGTTACTTCTGCCTTCACAGTTCGGGACTTACACCCTATAGATTACACCCATGCCAGGCGCACTAAAAAACTCACAATCCTTTTATGAAAGGGTTGTGAGTTTGGCTATTTATTGATGGTTTTCCTGTGCCATTGCTTCAGCTTTCGTTCTTTGAACCGTTCCATGTGGGTGATGTGGCGGTGCGTAAATCGAATAAAGCTTTAATGGGATATTTCCTGTATTTATTACATTATGCCATGTTCCAGCAGGTACCATAATGGCTGAATCTTCTTTGACTCTTCTTCGATAATTCAAATGATTTTTAGTTCTTCCCATCTCCACAATTCCTTCGCCCTGTTCAATTCGTAAAAATTGATCAGTATCTGGATGAATTTCTAAGCCAATATCTTCTCCAGGAAGTATGCTCATCAATGTTACTTGCAATTGCGGACCTGTCCATAAGGCTGTACGATACGCATTGTTATTCTTCGTTTCCTTTTCAATATCTACCGTAGCTGGTTCAGGACCCAAATCTTGACTAGGGAATTGAGAGTAACCATGAGGATTTGGAAATAAGGGTAGCATTCTCTGATAATCTACATTATTTCCGCTATAATTTGGATTTCTGTACGGCATATGGTAATTGCTTGAATCGTAATAAGGATAGTGTTGTACATATTCTAAATTTCTATTCATATAATACGGAGATTCATAAAAATAATAGGGATATCCATAAGGGTTGTGATAATGGAAAAAATTCATTGCCCCATCCTTTCATTTTGTAATGAAAATACCTAATTTAAATAGTATGAGAACGTAGTTAAATGTCCTAGGCAATAAACCAACTATTACCGAGGTTTATAAAAAACCGATACAAGTATGGCTTATATAAGGGCTAATTAAAAAATTTGTTTTCATAATTACTTTTTCTCCATTTCTTTAATTGGTGGATACCCTTAATTTCAGTTAACTTGCTATTGCCAAAAAAGTTGGCGTCTGAAAAGATTTTGAGACGCCCACTTTGCGGCTGTCGCACATGCTTTTGCCGCAGATACATTGCGGTTGTCGCACATGCTTTTGCCGCAATCGAGTAGGAGGGAGCGATTAACTCCCGTCCTCTCACACCACCGTACGTACGGTTCCGTATACGGCGGTTCAATTAAGATGATTGACGCAAGTCTTTATATAACTTCCGTGAATAGCTGTTCTCTTTATGCCAGTGGTCACTCCACCCTCCAAGAGGTCTTCCACGGGATTCACCGCTTCCTTCCTCAAGTGAGGTACTACGTTTTCTGTGTTCATCATGACTCACTGAATGCCAAGGGCTATTCTCTCTTAATTGTTCGGTCCTTCTCAGTTGTTCTAGACCAACTAATACTATGACCTCTGCTGACTTCTGACGGTTCAGCTACTTATCACTAAGTAGGTTATGAAGCGTACTTCACCTATCCGCCAGACCTCCCCGGGTAAGTACATGCACTTTCACACCATCTATCCGCCTCATTTACTCGATATGACCTTCGACAGAAAGAGCTTTGTTTTGTTTCGCAAACTCACTCAATCATACCTAGCCTTATATGAGGTTCGTGTTCCTCGGACCGGTGTTTTGCCTCCAGCTTCCTTCAGATTCCGCGTCACCACGGACACCCTTGCTCTTGGCTAACCTCTACTTCTGTCTTCGGGGTTCGGGACTTACACCCTATAGTTCATGTACATGCCGGGCGCACGATAAATTGCGGCTGTCGCACATGCTTAGCCGCAGATAAATTGCGACGAGGAGGCGCGTTTGATGTGACCACCGCAGGAGCAAAGTTTTTAAGAGAATATTACTATAAGAAGTAAGGCTGTTCTGAAAGTGTTCGACTTTCTGATCAGCCCCTTTCTTTTAAATTGGTTAAGCTATTGTTCGCACTTACCTTTCACACGAATTCCATTGATTGTTACAGTTTTCAATACAGTGAAAATTTCTTTGGCAGCTTGACCCTGCTCACGAAAACCTGTACTTGAATTTTTCATACCGCCAAACGGTGCTTGCGGCTCAGCGCCACCTGTTTCATCATTAATTTGCACAAGGCCAACTTCGCTGCGTTCAATAAAATCAAAAGCCTTATGAATGTTCGTCGTATAGATGGAAGCACTTAATCCAAACTCCGAATCATTTGATAAGCGAATTGCTTCTTCATAATCTGTCACTCTAAATATGGCTAAAACTGGACCGAATATTTCTTCTCTTGCCAAATCCATATCATGCGTAACTTCAGTAAACAATGTCGGTTCTACAAAATATCCATGGGATAACTCTGCGACAGGTTTTCCACCGAAAATGCATTTCGCTCCCTGTGCTTTTGCACGTGCAATATGTTCAATAACGCTTTCGAATTGCTGTTTTGAGGCAAGAGGTCCCATTGTTTCTCCTACTTTAATTTTCTTTGCATTTTCGATTAATTTTTCCACTACCGTATCATACACAGATGCTTCAATATACACCCTGCTTGTAGCGGTACAACGTTGCCCTGTTTGCTTCATTGCACCTTCAATCGTCAGACGGGCTGCCAAATCTAAATCCGCATCCGCAAGAATGATTGCCGCATTTTTTCCGCCAAGCTCCAATTGAATTTTTTTATTCATTGGACCAGCTGTATTTAAAATCTGTTGGCCAACTGCGTTTGAACCAGTAAACGAAATAGCTTTGACTTTAGGAGACTTTATAATTACTGCCCCAAGTTTCGATCCGCGTCCCTGTACAATATTCAATACATTTTTCGGCAAACCCGCTTTTTCAAACAAATCGGCGATATACTGGCTTGTCAGCGATACTTCGATTGATGGCTTCCACACAACCGTATTGCCATACACAAGTGCCGGAGCTATTTTCCAAAGCGGAATCGCAATCGGGAAATTCCAAGGAGTAATAACTCCTACAACTCCTAAAGGAACGCGCTTCGTATAAAGCATTTTATCTTCAGAAGCAGATGGTAATACCTCACCAGCAGCACGCATACCTTCCTGTGAGAAATAACGTAAAATCGAAGCACCCCGTTTAACTTCACCCATCATTTCCGGAACCGTTTTTCCCATCTCTTTCGAAGCAAGCTCAGCTAATGGCTCCAGATGTTCGATTAATAAATTGGCCATAGAATTTAAAATTTCCCCACGTGATACAGATGACAATTTGCTCCACTGTTGGAATGCCTGCTCACTTGCTCTAATTTTCACTTCCGTTTCTTCAATTGTGTGTAACTCGATTTTCCCAATACATTCCGATGTATTCGCAGGGTTAAACTGTTCACGAATTTCTCTTACCCCCATTACCATTTCAATTCCCCTCCTACTTCAAATAATGGTGTATACGGCATGTTATGCGCCTCCGCTACTGCCTCATACGTAATTTTTCGGCAATCACATTTAACCCTTTCACCTGTGCCAGATTTTCTGAAATAGCACGCTCGTAACCTTTATTGACAATTTGTAATGCATGTGTGATCGTAAAGTTTGATAATGCCATTGTCGATGTTCGTGCAACTGCACCCGGTATGTTGGCCTTTGAAACTCCGATAAACATGTCATACTACCCCTTTATAATAATTTCTTTTTGAAATAATCAAATGTCTCATCAACAATGCGCAACATCTCATTCAGTTCATTTTTTGTGATGATTAATGGTGGAGCAAAAACGATTGTATCTTGATCGTACGTCACTGTACGCAAAATCAACCCTCGCTTTGTCATTTCCTTTATAGCAATCGGGCTTAATAGCGGATTGAATAGCTCACCTGTCTCTCGATTTTTTACAATTTGAATTGCCCCCAATAACCCGAATGTTCGGACTTCGCCAATAAAGTCATACTTTTGCTGCAACACTTTAAAACCTTTTAGCATTTCCTCGCCCATGACTTTCGCATTTTGCACAAGCCCTTCACGCTCTAATATCTCAATATTCTTTAATCCTACTGCACAAGCAGTTGCATGGCCACTGTACGTGTAGCCGTGCATGAGTACTCCCCTGGATAAAGTGCACAAATCTTTATGAATTTTTTCAGAAATTAACACTCCACCCAACTGTGCGTAACCACTCGATACCCCTTTGGCAAAAGTTATTAAATCCGGAACTACATCAAAATGTTCAATCGCGAAGTTCTTCCCTGTACGTCCAAATCCGGTAATCACTTCATCAGCAATAAATAAAACTCCAAACTCATCACAAATTTCACGCACTTTTTTGAAATAATCCGGCTTTGGCACATTCACTCCGCCTGCTCCTTGTACCGGCTCTGAAATAAATGCCGCCACATTTTCCGGACCAAGCTCAAGAATTAAATTGCGCAACTCTTCCGCAGAATCTTTATTGACATAATGGAAATCAGGGTCCGGTGAATTTGTAAATTTGCGGAACCCTTCAATACCCGTTGCATTTGTTGATCCGAATGCGACCCCATGATACGACAATGTTCGGGAAATAATTTTTTGGCGATTTGGCTGGCCTTTTAAAATCCAATAATGGCGTGCAAGTTTTATAGCTGTATCATTCGACTCTGAACCACCGGAAGTGAAAAATACAGTATTTAAATCTCCAGGCGCCAACTCAGCAATTTTCGCTGCAAGCTTGATTGCCGGTTCATTGCTGAACGTTGCAAAACAGGAGCTGAAAGCCAGCTTCTCCATTTGCTCTTTTGCCACTTCTGCAATTTCTTTGCGCCCATGTCCGACATTTACATTCCAAAGAGATGACATGCCATCAATGTACGTATTACCCTCTAAATCTTTTAAATAGATTCCATTTCCTTCATAAAAGATTGCCGCCGGACCGTAAGTTTGCTGCTCTTCAATTGAAGTTGTTGGATGCAAGAAATGCTTTTGGTCCAAATATTTTAATTGCTCAACTAATTGAATTGCCATTATATCAACCTCTTTCTTTTGAAATATTGCAATGAACAAAAAAAGTTTTTATTCACTACTGGCGTATTTATAAATAAATGAGCAAAACTTGTGCCAAGTAGCCAAAAATAAAAAAATCGTTTATTTTATTTGAGTCGGAAGAAATTTTTTTGAGGCAAACATCCTATGAATCTTCAATCCTATTACAGGAATAACGAAAAATAGGCATTCCAGAATCTCCCTTGCTTTCTGGAATGCCTATCACTCATTACTAAAAACTTAAAATAAATTTTTTCATTTTGTTGTGTATGTTTAAAACTTGTTAGGTTTCTTTACATAATTTAATGCAAAAATTAACAGATTGATGAAATTTTGCATCACTTAATGCATTAAAGTATAAATTTTGCATAATTAATTATATGTTACGTATTTTGTCAGTTTATAACGCTGAATTTTCCTGACCAATGTAGATTGATCGCAGCCTAATGCTGTTGCTGCCTTTCTGATGCTATCATGCTCAGATAATGCTTTTTTTATGACTTCCTTTTCAAAAGCTGCCACTTGCTCCTTTAGCGTTCCGTTATATTGGGATATATCTATATTTTTTGCTAAATCGATAGATTCCTTAGGTTGCTTTTTCGTTTTGCTGCTCTTTTTCGATGCTTCTTTTAGTTCCTCACGAATCATGCTTACATTAATTTCCGGCTGATTCGCCAATAAAGATACCCTTTCGATAATATTTTTCAATTGGCGGATATTCCCCGGCCAATCGTACTCTTCCAATACCTTTAATGCTTCCTTATCAAACGTTCGATGAATATCATATTTTTGTTCAATTTGAGTTAAAAAATGATAGGCAAGTGGAACAATATCTTCCCGCCGCTCTCTTAATGGAGGAATGTCAATCGGAATGATATTTAAACGATAATATAAATCCTCACGAAACATTCCTTGTTGCACCATTTCAGCCAAATTGCGGTTGGTTGCTGCTATGATTCGCACATCAATGGGAATTGGCTTCGCACTTCCAATCCGCTGCACTTCCGATTCCTGCAATACCCGCAAAAGTTTTGCCTGCAATTGAAGCGGCATCTCTCCAATTTCGTCCAAAAAAATTGTACCGCCCGATGCAGTTTCAAATAATCCCGCTTTCCCACCTTTAATGGCACCTGTAAAAGCACCTGCTTCATAACCAAAAAGCTCCGATTCCAACAAAGATTCCGGAATTGCACTGCAGTTGATTGTGACCATTTGTTTTGTACTTCTTCGGCTGTTTAAATGAATTAGCTTTGCTGCTTCCTCTTTTCCGACACCTGATTCACCAAAACGGTGGAGTCCACCTCAGCAACCCGCAACATGCGTTTTAATACATTTTGCATCACCGGGGATGTTGCAATGATATTCACTTTTTTTCGTTCGAGTTCATTCAATTCTCTAATTTTTTG
This sequence comes from Ureibacillus sp. FSL W8-0352, assembly GCF_038004345.1. Lineage (NCBI taxonomy): Bacteria > Bacillati > Bacillota > Bacilli > Caryophanales > Caryophanaceae > Ureibacillus > Ureibacillus sp. FSL W8-0352. The sequence goes on from NZ_JBBOQT010000001.1 coordinate 1,760,939, forward strand.
CTTAAACTTTTCATTTTGAATCTCGAGTTTTTTTACTTCTTCTTCCAAACTTTTCAATCGCGACATATCCCGGGTAATAATCAATACATACTGCAGTTCTCCCGCTTCATCAAAAATCGGTTTCCCTGTCACCAAAAAGCATTTATTATTCAAAAAAGATTGGAAAATAGTGACATCTTCTTTTGACTTCAACACTTTCAATGTCAGCGAGTCACTCATTGCTCCCTCAGCAATCAAATCCTTAGCGTATCGGTTGACACAATTTATGCCAACAATTTCAATATCAATGTCATTTTGAAATATAATCTTGCCATGTTTGTCGCTGATTGTAATACCATCCGAAATTGAATTTAATAATTTTATAGATAAGGGATTGAAAATATCCAAATCGGTGTACTGTTGAATTGGCATGAGGCAAAAAAGCATTCCATTTTGAGAAGGAAGCACATGCACATGAAAATCTTCCGCCGTGTAAAACTGCTTGCCTTTCTCATAATGTACAAAAATTTTTTCTATTTTCTCCATAGGAAGATTACTGGAAAACTTAATCTGATTGTCTTGTACATAAAAAAAGTGCTCTGTTTTTTGCATTTTTTGAACCGCCATAGATAATCTCCCTTCCCAAACTATTTTCTCTTAATTTTTATATGCTTATTTCTCTTAGCAAATACAAAAAATAATCTGCTCCAAAATGCAACCTTAGGATTACATTTAAAGGAGCAGGGCTTTTATCACATTAATTCGTTTCAGACACAGTTTCTTTCACTAATGTTTCTACTTCTTTTTTGGATTCCGATGGAGCGGGGTTAATCTTTCTCATGACAAAAAATAATGCAATTGAAGAAACAAACACCGCAGTACTTAAATAAAACTGCGATTGTAAACTTTCAATGAATAGTTGAGAAATGTATACTGCCACAAGCAAGAATATCGTCCCATAGGTTAAATAAGGGAATAACCACATACAAATCGGCAATTTTTTTTCATTCCACTTCAAGAATTCTTTGCGGAAGCGGAGTTGTGATATCGCAATGAAAATATATACAATAATCATTAAACCGCCTACACAGTTTCCTAAAAAGTAGAAAATCACATCCGGCGAAATAAAATATAACATAGCACAAATATACGCAACGATTGTACTGCCAATAATGGAAGGAACTGGTGCGCCCCGTTTATTATTGATTTTGGAGAAAAATTTTGGGGCATCTCCTTGTTGAGACATGGACAATAACATACGTGAGCTTGTGTATAGTGCGGAGTTTAATACTGAAACCAGTGACACGAAAATAACGATTTGCATTAATTCAGCTGCGATTGGTAAGCCTGCCATCCTCAAAATGTTTGCATATGGTGCTGCTAAATTGTCAGCATCATTCCATGGCAATATTAAAACCATCAAAGTAACTGACCCTACAAAAAACAATGCCAGCCGAAAAACAACATTCCGGATTGACCGGACAATATTTTTCGCCGGATTTTCCGATTCAGCAGCTGCGATTGCCGCTACTTCTGCTCCACAAATGGAGAAAATAACAAATACAATTGCCGTCAAAATCGGAACTAAACCTTGTGGAGCAAAACCTCCATGATTAAATAAAATACCGAATCCCTGTGGATTAAATGTCGGCCATACACCGAGCACCATTAACGTACCTACAATTAAGAACACAACAATTGCCGTTACTTTTAAGAAAGAAATCCAGTACTCAAATTCACCAAACGTTTTTACAGAATACACATTAATAATGGTCATAAGCAATGTAATGCCAATAGAACCCGCCCAAATAGGGATGACAGGAAACCAAGCATTAATCATTCCACCAATTAACGCTGCTTCCAGTCCAACAATGAATACCCAGCTTGCCCAATAAAGCCAACCAACTGTAAAACCTGCCCAATCACCAATATATTTCGAAGCATAGGAAGCAAACGAACCTATTTCCGGATCGCCGTTTCGATTCATTCCTAAAGCCAGTTCACCAGAAGCCATTTCACCAACCATTTGCATAATGAATACAATAATCAAACATGCAATTAGATAAGAAAAAATGACAGCTGGACCGGTGCTTAAAATATTTTTACCTGTTCCAACGAATAGGCCTGTACCTATTACCCCACCAATAGAAATCATTGTAATATGCCTAGTCTTCAATGAATTTTGCAGTTTTCCCATTTGATTCCCCCTTTTTATGAAATTTAAAGTAAAATCCATAGTTAACGATCAAATCAATTTTTTATATTTTCAGAAATCGATGAATGGAAAATTTTAAAAAAACTACCATTATACCAAATGCATCATTAATCCCAATACGCCATTGAACGCTTGATCATCGTTTCCCTATATTGCTCTGTCGATTTAATCAATACTTGATTCGTTGTATAATCTATAATTACACCGTAACGGCGAATTACATCTAATTGATTGATTTCTCCATTTTTATACATCTTTTCTACTTCAAATGGATTTACACTGAGCCATACTTTTCTATTTTTTCGAATGTATTCTCTTTCTTTTTTAGTAGCCTCAAAGTCAATTTCAAATAGATCCAAATCTCGTTTGATTTCTGTAATGACTACACCATAATCCTTTTTGGCTCTTTCGATTGATACGTACCCATCAATGACATCTTCCAAGACAGCGTTTACATCTCGTTCCAATGGATCACCTAAGCCGCCTCCACCAGCGGATGGCCTAGTAAACGAATCCCCCTTTTTCAAAGGAACATTTGAGAAAATGGTACCTAAAAATTGTTCTCTCTCCGTATCAGGATATAAAATGGCTCCTTGTGGAATCGATGGCAGACCTCCCATAATTCCCCAAGTAATCGAACGGGAACGGTCACAACAATAAGACATCACCCCGCCGAATACGTCTGTTAAAATGCCGCCTTTTTCAACTCCACATCCACCCCGATACTTTCCAGGTCCTCCTGAATCGGTGATAATTTCATGTTTTGTCGTAATAACAGGTGACAAACGCTCTTGCCCTTCACAAGGCTGTACGCTGAGCCCTACTCCAAAAACAGGTGAGGTTGCATTCGCTCCGTCGCGGTCTATGCGTCCGCCATGACCTCCCGCCATCCAGTCATACCACATAAAGTAATTGTTGGCTGCATTGCGGCGATCATATCCTCCAATTAATAAATATTCCAGATTGAATGAACACGCAATTGCACGTTTTGGCATTATTTCAGACCAAATCTCGAAACAAGCATTCATAATTTTTTCAAAAGCACCTGAACAGAAACCAGAAACAGCAACAGGTTCAGGAGCATTCACTACTGAATTTTCAGGCAAGTATGCTTTTACAACCCGGTAAAATCCGGAGTTTAGCGGTACTTCCGGGAAAAATGTTTTTGTACCTGCATATAATCCTGATAATGCTGAACCAAAACCTGCATTTAAAAAGCAGCTAATATATGGATGAGTTCCACTTAAATCATAATGGATTTCATTATTTTGAATCGTCATTTTCACTCGAATAGGAATTAACCCGTCTCCAACTTCAGGGTCCATATCAATATAGTCAACCGCTTCCCACGTGCCTTCAGGTAATGACTCGATCTTTTTTCTCGTTAAGCGTTCAACGTAATCCTGCACTTCCTTAAATGCAGTTAACACCGTATCAATTCCATATTTATCAATCAACTCTAACAGTTGCTTTTGCCCAACTTTTGCCGCTTCCACTTGTGAACGCAAATCGCCTAAGCGCTCTTTAGACACTCGCATATTCGAAATCAAAAGATTGACGACATCTGATAAGTATTCGCCTTTTCTGTAAATACGGACTGGTGGAATACGGATCCCCTCTCCAAAATGGTATCTGGACTTCACATCAAAAGATCCTGGGTTAGAACCACCAACGTCTGCCCAATGCCCATTTGTTTGCATGAAAGCAATTAATTTGTCTTCATAAAACACCGGTAAAATTACCCTTGTATCACAGAAGTGAGTGCCACCCCTATAAGGATCGTTCACTAAAAACACATCACCTGGATGAATATCTTCTTTAAAATCTTCCAAAACTGCTTTTGCCGTTAAATGCAATGTCCCTACATGAACCGAAATATCATGTGTTCCTTGCATCACTGTATTTCCATCTGCGTCACACAAGGCACAGCTGAAATCACGGTTGTAAATGACAAATGAGTAACATGTTCTTAACATCTGTTCTGCCATTTGGTCAACCAAATTCACAAAACCATTTTTTAACACTTCAAAAGTAACCGGATCTAAAGTTGACTCCTGTTTAGGAATCGTTTTTTGTGAAGAACTCATAAATCATTCCACCTTTCCAAAATTATTCTTGATTTACAGAAATAATAATGTTTTTGTACTGATCAACCTTTGCTGTAAATTCCGGTGGGATTACAGTTGTTGTATCCAATTGTTCAATAATTGCTGGCCCTACAATTTCAACTTGCACTGGAATTTTGTCCCTATCATAAATTTTTGTCGTTACAAATTTGCCATCGAAGTAAACTTGTCTTGTCCCTTTAAGGGCATCTTCAATTTTTCCTGCCGAGTTATACTTTGGAAATTCAGGTTTTGGCACAGTACCGATTGCTGTAACGCGAAGCCCATAAATTTCAACTTTTTGTTCCCTGTCAGAATATGCAAACTCACGCTCATGTTCTTTATGGAATAATTCTAAAATCTCTTCGATTGATGAATTACTTTCGCTTACTGGTACCGATAACGAACGCCATTGACCTTGATATCTTAAGTCAATGAAATTCATTAAAGTGGATTGTTCTTCAGGAATTCCTTCCTCAACAAGCAACGCTTTTGCCTCAGCTTTCATGTTTTCGAATTCCAGCTGTAAATCATCTAGTGTTATTTCCGAAGCTTGCTTTAAATATGTTTTTGAAATATCGTGCCGTACATCTACTAATAAACATCCCATCGCTGCTGCTACACCTGGATAAGGCGGAATGATGACTGTAGGGATATTTAATTCTTTCGCTAAATGAGCACCATGCAATGGACCTGCTCCGCCAAAGGCTACTAAAGCAAAGTCTCTTGGGTCATACCCTCTGCGAACAGAAATGAGTCTTACTGCATCGCTCATATTAGCATTGGCCACTTCGATGATTGCATTTGCCGCTTCTTCGATTGAATAGCCGAATTCATCTGCAATTTTTTGTACAGCTTCTCTCGCTTTCTCTAAATTCAATTTCATCGTACCGCCTAATAATTCTTCATTTAAACGTCCCAACACCAGATTTGCATCCGAATTCGTCGGTTCAGTACCACCGTGGCTATAACATGCTGGACCTGGTGAAGCGCCTGCACTTTGCGGACCATTTCGCAATGAACCGCCCTCATCAATCCAAGCTAAACTTCCACCGCCTGCACCAATAGTTAAAATTTCGATACTTGGGAAACCAATCGGATAACCATATTCAATTGCCCAATCTTTTGTAATCCGAATGTTACCGTCATACATTAATGAAATATCCGTACTTGTTCCACCCATATCTAAACCAATCGCATTACGATAACCGCATAATTTTGCAATATGTTTGCTTGCAATGGCACCTGCTGCAATTCCTGAGCTTGCAAGTCTGGCAGCATAACGAGGGACTGTACTGGATGTCATCACACCGCCGCCGGAATGTAAAACCAAAATATCGTCTTTATAACCGCGCTCATGCATTTCTTCTTCCAACTTATTAATGTACGAAGTCATAATCGGTCCTAATACAGCGTTAATAATCGTCGTACTCATTCGTTCATGTTCAAAGATTTCAGGTAGTACTTCACTGGAGATACACACATATACCCCTGGTAATTCCTCTTGAAGAATTTCCTTCACCCTTGCTTCATTTTCTCCATTCACATATGAATTAATGAAACATACTGCTACCGATTCTGTTCCACGTTTTTTCAGTTTTCTTGCTAATTCACGAACCTCATTTTCATCTACAGGGATCAAAACATTTCCTTTATAGTCTGTCCGCTCTGTCACTTCAAATCGATCGCGCCTTTTAATATATGGTCTTGCTTTATCCTTATAAGTATCCCAAATATCTTCTTTTGTACCTCGTCCTATTTCAATTACATCCCTGAAGCCTTTTGTTGTAATCAGTGCTGTTTTGGGCAGTTTTCTTTCAATGAGTGCATTCGTACCTACTGTCGTTCCATGGGAAAAGACTTTAATATCCTCTCCATTAATTTTCGCCTTTGCAATTCCCTCTAATATTCCTTTCTCAGGATTGGATGGTGTTGACGATGTTTTCGTAACAAAAATTTCACCGGTTTCCTCGTTGAATACAAAAACATCAGTAAAAGTACCCCCGACATCAATAGCTAAACGTTTTTTGGCAGTAATCATGACATCCCCTTCTTTCTATAAAATTATCTGTAAATTACTAGAACACAATAGCTTCTGGTATGACCGCTGTTCTTAAATGCGTGAACTAATCACAATGCAGTTACAAAATTTAAAGCAAAAAATATGCCAACTTTCCCGTCATATCCTCAATCATTTTTTTCATAAAATATTAAAAATGCATAAATAAACTATTTTTTTAAAATTGACTTCAAAAAAAGCCATATTCAGCAAGTAATTAAAATTAGTATGAATAGAACTTGTTAACTGTTTCATAATTTATTTATGGCTAGTATTTTTTTATATTCCGATAAATGAATGTTAATTCAAGAATTATTTAACAAAATTAATAGGTCTTTAACCTGATAATTCTTTCAATGGTTTTGATTTAACCAAAAAACCATCTTTGTATGCAGAAATTCAATTGTTATGCATTATTGCATCGGTTATTGTAATTTGAAATTATTTATAATGCCCTGTTAAATGAGCTAGCAATATTCATCTCTATTCGATACTTTGCCACTGTTCGTCTGGAAATACTTATTCCCTCATTATTGAGTTGGATTGCTAATTGTTCATCGCTTAAAGGTTTTCTTTTATTCTCTTGTTCTATTAATTCCTTTATCCGTTTTTTAATAAATATAATTGAATCTGATTTTCCTGATGAACTTATAATTCCTTTTGAAAATAATGACTGAAAACTATATATGCCATGGGGAGTCTGCAGATATTTTCCTTTAACCATTCGACTAATCGTAGAAATATGGACTTTTAGATGATCTGCTATATCTTTTAATCTCATAGGTTTTAATCCTGCTATTCCTTGTTCAAAGAAGTCAGGTTGAATCTCTAATAGCAACCGAACAAATTCATAGATTGTTTTATTACGCTTTTCGATTCCTAATAAAATTGCTTTTGCATCTTTCAAATAACGTTTTAAAAATTGCTTGTTATCTGTTTGTTGTTTTAACAATTCCACATATTCTTCATTGATTTGAACCGCAGGCAAATTCTTTTGAATCACTTGAATAGCCCATTCTCCACCTGCACGGTATACTTCAATATCCGGAACAATATAATGAATGGCTGTTTCTTTAAAACCAGCAGGAATTGGTTTTAGATTTTTTATAAATGCAACAGCTTGCTGAATTTCTGATAAAGATTCGCTGTATTTTTTCGCTACCTGTTTAAGTTTATTTTCCGCAACTAAGTGCAAATCATTTTTTATAATCTCTTTTATGAATGGGGGCACATTGGGAAATCGGTTCGTTTGAATCAATAAATACTCAATGTAATTACGTGCTCCAACTCCGACAGGCTCAAGCGTCTGAAGCAATTGGATGATCTCTTCAACATGAGCTGAAGTCGTATGAAATTTTTCAGCTACATCAGCTATTTCAACATCTAAAAATAAACGGTCATCTAAAGAACAAATTAAAAATTTTAATATTTTTACATCCAAATCACTTAGAGGAACCGCTAGTGGAATTTGCTCAATGAAAAATTGTTCAAAATTCTCTTGAACTCTTGCGCTGTGCTCAATAAAATCCCAATGATTTTCTTCGCTCGAAAAGGATGGAGAGATTTTTTCTTTGATATAAGAGGTTTCCAAGAGCTTCTGAAAACTATTATTTTCACTATCTAAAGTAAGCAATGGGTTCTCATTTGCTTTTTCAATTAAATATTGTTCCAACTCCAAACTGGACATTTGCAAGATTTCCAAACTTTGAATTTGATCTAATCGCAGAGTTTTCATTAATCTATTTTCCAATTTTACTTGCATTTGCATTGTGTTCCCCCCATTTTTTAATCTCCATTTAATTTTTCCCTATAAAATTATTTATCTACATGAAAGAGAAAAAATAACAAAATTGTTAGAATTTTTTATATCTTTATTGACACCTTAAAAAACTATGATTATATTTGTAATACGATAATGATTACCGTAATACGGTAAAATAAGGAGGATGATGTCATGTTTCGATTGCCAACAGTACAATTTACGCAGGAACAAGAAACGTTTCGTTTAGAAGTCCGCAAATTCCTGCAAGAGCATGTTAAAAAAGGAACCTTTACCCCAAAATGCGATTCCTGGTTGAGCGGTGTCGATCCTTCATTCTCAAAACTCATCGGTGAACAAGGCTGGATTGGCATGACGTGGCCAAAAAAATATGGAGGTCAGGAGAGGAGCACTATTGATCGCTATATTTTAACGGAAGAGTTTTTAGCAAGTGGAGCACCTGTTGCAGCCCATTGGTTTGCGGATCGTCAAACGGGGCCATTGCTACTTCGTTACGGTACAGAAGAACAAAGGCAATTTTTCCTGCCAAAAATCGCCCGAGGGGAATGCTACTTTGCCATTGGTTTAAGTGAACCAAACAGTGGTTCGGATTTGGCTTCGGTTCGTACACGGGCAGAAAAGGTAGAGGGTGGTTGGATTGTGAACGGTCAGAAAATTTGGACAAGCAACGCCCACGTATGTCATTACATGGTGACTCTTGTACGCACAAGTCCATTTGATGGAAAAAACAAACATGCGGGATTGAGCCAACTGATTATCGATTTACATGCAGAAGGAGTATCAATAGTTCCGATTAAATTTTTAACAGGTGAACATCATTTCAACGAAGTATTTTTCGATAATGTGTTTGTTCCAGACAATATGGTTGTAGGCCAGATTGGAAATGGATGGGAGCAAGGCTTGGCAGAACTTGCATTTGAGCGAAGTGGTCCGGAACGTATTTTAAGTACGTATCTCCTAATAGACGAATTGATTCAAGAATTAAAGCTTCAGGACAATAAAGAAGGATTAAAACAAGCAACAAAACTTCTTTCCCGTTTATGGAGCCTGAGGAATTTATCCATTGGAGTTGCAAAATTATTGGAATCCGGCGATGGAAAAAACGTTGCCATACCTGCATCTTTAGTAAAGGCAATCGGTACTAAGTTTGAACAAAGCGTTCCTGAGGTTGCACGACTGCTCGTTGAAACCTATCCAAAACTGGATGCAGAGAGAAAATTTGACCGCTATATGGCTCAGTCCATTTTACATTCACCCGGTTTTACAATCCGCGGTGGTACAACAGAAATTCTCTACGGTATGTTGGCGAAAGGGGTTGTGGCGAAATGAGCGAAATGAAAGAGATGATTTTAGATGTTGCGGAACGCATGTTGGAAGATCGTGTTACAAAAGACGTAGTGGATGTGCTTGAAAAAGGTGATTGGTCAAAAGATACTTGGACATTATTTGTAGAAAACGGTATGGTCTCCGTTGCCCTTTCAGAAAAACATGGCGGTGCTGGAGGAGACTTAGAGGACCTTCTAAATCTTGTACGTTTAACAGGTAAATATGCTGCACCCATTCCTTTTGCAGAAACAACATTTGCCAACTTCATACTTGAAACCAGCAATCTGACAGTAGTTGATAAAATTGCGACTTACTCCCTTCAAGATGGATTTATTTCTCAGAATAATCAAATTAATGGTGTATTGCACAACGTTCCTTGGGCAAGACATGCCAAATATCTAGTAGCCCTTGTACAAAGCAATCAAGGGGTGCATGTTGCACTAATCGATTTGGCTAATGCTACGATACAGCCAAGCACTAACTTGGCAAGCGAGCCACGGGATACAGTCATATTGAATAATGCGCAAGCACACTCTTCAGCCGTTTTATCAGATGAACAAATTTTCTATTTCAAAACAATCGAAACTGCATTTAAAATCGCTTTAATGACGGGGGCCATTGAAAAAATCAATGAGTTATCTGTCCAATATTCAAAAGAACGGGAACAATTTGGACGCCCAATTCACCGCTTCCAGTTGGTGCAATACCAAATCGCACAATTAGCTGGGGAAACCGCCATTACAATTGCTGCATTCAATAACGTTTGTGCCGCTATTCAATCACAAAAATTATTGCATGAAGTTGCATATGCGCGCATCCGTTTTGAAGACGCAATTTCAACAGTTGCTTCCGTTTCCCATCAATTGCATGCTGCAATTGGTACGACACATGAACATGCATTACACCAATACACTCGACGTTTATGGGCTTGGCGGGATGAAGGAACAAATGCGGATTTTTGGAGTGAACATATTGCCGACTATTTATTGAATCGTGATACTGAATTGTGGGCTTATCTCACAAAAACAGCTCAAACAGTTGTAAAAAAATAATATTTCTCAATTGAGTAAATTTAAGAAAAGCCGTGCTTTCGGGACGTTTTACTGCACTTTCCTCCATTGTTTCATTGGAAAGATATCAGTAAACATCCCGTATCACCTTCCCCTTTCACCTTTTGAAATTTTTTGACTCAGATATTTTTTTAATAACGAAACTTAGCAGAAAGATAGAACAAGAATTTTAAAGGAGAGATTTTTTATGGCTGATTTAATTTTTGAAGTAGAAAATCATATTGCTACGATTACATTAAATCGTCCTGAAAGCTATAACGCTTTTAGCGAAGAAATGATTGCCAATTGGATAAAAGCACTGGAAACAGTAAGAGATGATGATTCGATACGAGTGGTCATTGTAAAAGGAAACGGAAAAGCGTTTTGTGCTGGGGGCGATGTGAAAGCCATGCAAGCCGGAGAAGGTTTTTTCAAAAGCAAGGAGGACATCTCTTCCACCGGATTGGCACGTAAAAATTCACTATGGAAGAAAATTCAACGAATTCCTTTGCTTTTGGAAGAAATCGATAAACCTGTGATTGCACAAATACACGGCTTTGCAATGGGAGCTGGACTGGATATGGCATTAATGTGTGACATTCGAATTGCTGCAGTCTCAACAAAGTTATCGGAAAGCTATATAAACGTTGCCATTGTGCCAGGAGATGGTGGTGCATATTATTTACCGAAACTTGTTGGCATCGACAAAGCATTGGATATGTTTTGGACCGCAAGGATTTTTACAGCTGAGGAAGCAAAAGAATTGGGATTCGTAACCTTTGTTGTAGATGATAATGAACTTGAACAATTTACCCGCTCGTATGCAGAAAAGCTTGCAAATGGACCGCAAACAGCCATTCGTTTTATTAAACGGGCAGTTTATCAAAGCCAAAAAATGGATTTACGCTCAGCGCTTGACTACATTTCATCTCAAATGGCCATTGTGACAGAACTTGATGACTTTAAAGAAGGCGTAGATGCAGTAGTCAATAAGCGTAAACCTTTTTATAAATAAGACAACTATTCGGGTGCAATATAGATGTAGTAATGAAAAAAGAAGCCGAATGATATATAACTTCATCAAGTATAGGGAAACATGCAGTACGTAAATTCTCTGGAAAGTAAATTTAGAGAGGAGAATTGAATATGCAACAGCCTCTACAAAATATAAAAGTCATAGATTTATCCCGAGTTTATGCTGCACCAGCAGGCTCTATGATTTTAGGCGATTTAGGTGCAGAAGTCATCCGCATCGAGCATCCAAAAGGCATGGACAGCATGCGTGATTGGGGTCCATTCATAAATGGACAAAGCACCTACTACCTTTGTGCCAACCGCAATAAACTCTCCATCACGCTTGATTTAAAAACGGATGAAGGGAAAGAACAATTAAAAAACTTAATTAAAGATGCAGATGTTTTATTAGAAAACTTCAAAACTGGCGATATGCAGCGGATGGGGCTTCATTACGAAGAACTAAAAAAAATCAATCCCCGCCTCATCCATTGTGCAGTAACAGGATTCGGCCAAACTGGTCCTCTCGCACATATGCCTGGATTCGATCCAGTCATTCAAGCAATGAGCGGTTTAATGGACGTTACAGGGCAACCGGATGGCGAGCCGACAAAAGTCGGGGTGCCTATTGCCGATATTTTAACTTCTCTATATGTTGTCATTGGCGTATTATCAGCATTGCGCATGCGTGACATGACTGGAGAAGGACAATTTATCGATCTTTCCCTGCTTGATGTGCAAATTAGCAGCCTTGCAAATGTTGCAAGTGCCTATATTAATAACGGATTCATTTCTAAACGTTTAGGCAACCTTCATAATAATGTCGCTCCATATCAAGTTTTCAATTGTGCAGATGGTCCATTGATGATTTGTGCAGGTACAAATGACCAGTTCCGTAAACTATGTAAAATGCTTGGCCACGAAGAATGGGTGGAAGATGAACGTTTCTTAACGAATTCCCTGCGCAAAAAACATGAATCGATTCTTAGCCAAATGATATCTGAAATTACGCTTACTAAAACACGGGATGAATGGATTCTCTTATTACATCAATATAAAATCCCTTGCGGAAAAGTGCATACCATTGCTGAAGCTCTTGAGCAGCCTCAAGTAAAAGCTCGCAACTTAATTGGAGAACTCGAACATCCTCAATATGGCAAAGTCAAATTCATTAAAAATCCATTGCAATTTTCGGGCTTAAATATCCAATATAAACTTGCACCTCCATTGCTTGGCGAACATTCCGATAAGTATTTGGAACAACCAATAAATTTTAAACAGTCATAAAACACTTTCGTTAATATGAAACAACTTAAATATTCTTATATAATAGTGGAATAGCAAAAGAACTCATTTTGCATTTTCTCTTTAATGAAGTAGGTTTCCCGGACAAGTGTTAAACTAAAAAACTGCATGAAGTAGGTGTAAGAATTGGATAAAGTAACATATGAAAAAAACTATACAATCACATCGCTGCACAAAGCCATTCGAGTATTAAAAGCATTCTCAAATGATGAACCGAGTCTTTCCTTAACAGAACTCAGCAAAAAAACTGGAATAACCATCTCAAGTTTGCAACGCATTGTTTCTACCTTCGTTGTTGAAGGATTTTTGCATAAAAATGAGCAAACAAAGCGTTATCAACTCGGCCACTCATTATTATATTTAGGAAACTTAGTGAAACAAGAGTCGAGCTTAATTCTTGTAGCAGAACCCATTTTAAAACGTTTAAACGAAGAAACAAAAGAAAGTCTTTCACTTAATATCATCGATGGTTATGAACGAAGATGCATTTTAAATTTTGATTCATCATATCCACTTTCAACAAAAATGCTAGTAGGTGACACTTCCCCACTTTACGCAGGAGCATCATCAAAAACGCTGCTTGCATTTATGCCTAATTATAAGGATTATGTAAATAATGTTCAATTAGATAAGATTACTGAACATACCGTAAAAACAAAGGAACAGCTCCTGAAACAATTGGAACAAATTCGCGAGCAAGGCTATTGCATCAGCAACGGTGAAAGAGTTCGCGGAGCATGGTCCATATCTGTTCCCATTTTAAATGCAGCACAGGAATCCATTGCATCAATCAGCATAGTCATTCCAGTAATTCGATATACAGATTACAATGAAACAGAACTCATACAAAAAATGCAACAAGCCGCAAAAGAAATTGAAAATCAATTGTATTAGGTGCCAGGCACTTTTTGTACCTAGCACCTATTCATTCAACAAGAACCGTACATTTTCCTCATGGCACTTCTTTAAACTTCTTTTGTAACGATATGAATCAACTAAATGTTCATGTTCTGCATTGGACTGAATCACTTGTTTAAGGTTATTAATATATTTAAGGCTATCCTGTTTTCTTATTAGAATTTCTTCTGTGCTGCGAGCAACATGGCCATGCCCTGTAATTAAGAATTTAATTCGGTGAACCGATAAAATCGCTTCCGTTTTTTCTAATGTTTTCATATAGTCGGTTGAACTTGAATAAATAAATGGGAATTCTATATCGGATAAATAATCGCCTGCAATCCAAATCCCGAGAGGCTCAACAATTGCAAAGATGCCATCATCCGTATGTCCCTTCGCTTCATAAAAAGTGAGCGTGGTATTGCCGATTTTCAGTTGCTCGCCGTCTTTCTTCACAACAATATCCACATTGGGATAAACTACCGAAGTTTTTCGATCGATATAATACTCATCATCAAACGCCTTTACTTGTTCCAGAATCTCATTTGGATTTTTCAACTGAAAGGCTTCGCTAGCAATAACAATTGCTTCTGGAAATGCTCCAGCCCCCACGATGTGGTCCCAATCGGAATGAGTGATAATCAAATAAACAGGTCGGTTTCCTTTCATGCTTACTACATGCTCACGAATTTCATCCACTTCAGAAGGAAGCAGACATGGATCGACGACAATCACACAATCTTCAGTTTGAATAACAGTGGACGTAGTTTTATAAAGTTGGCTTTCGAATACGGTGAGGTGTTTGTCTTGATATTGAATCATATTGATCTCCTCTTTGTATTAATTTGTCACTATCGTAAACCCTCAATATTACCAATTTGAATCTCTTTCAATGATTGCTCTAAACAATATTCTAAGTCATTACGAGTACTGTATTTGTTACACTAAAAGTGAGCCACCATCGCAATTGAAAAATGAGCCACCTTATATAAAAATATTCCTAACTTTATAAAGTTAGGAGTGTATATTGAGGTGATTTCATTGGAGAAAAAACAGAAAGTCTTGATTGGATTTTATCAAGAAAATAAAAGTCAAAGACAAATTGCGAGGGAGCTTGGAATTTCCCGAAATACAGTAAAAAAATATATTGATGAAGATCTTGAGAAAAGAAAACTAGATATCCGGGAATTACCTATAACAGATAACTATATAACACCACCGACTTATAAAAAACGTCAGGGGAATAAACGTGCATTAACACCTACGGTTCAAAAGAAAATTCGAAAAATGTTAAAAGAAAACGAACGCAAACGCCAACATCAAATGCACAAACAACAATTAAAGATGGTTGATATCCATGAGAAGTTACTGAAAGAAGGATTTCAAATTAGTTATTCGACAGTTAGGAACTTTGTTAATCGTGAAGAAAAAAGAAAAAAAGAAGTATTTATTCGACAAAAGGCAATCGCAGGACATGAGATTGAATTTGATTGGGGAGAAGTGAAGCTATTTATCAATGAAACATTGCGTACACTTTCAATGGCTGTCTTCACACTTCCTTACAGTAATTATCGTTTAGCCTATTTGTATGAATCCGAAACAATGATTTGTGTACAAGATGCACATGTGAAGTGCATTCATGCTTTAGGTTTTGTACCAGAAGTTTTTACCTACGATAATATGCGAACAGTTGTAAAAAGATTTATTAGAAATGAACGAGAAATTACTGACGGTATGAAAAGTTTATCGATGCATTATCAATTTAAAATTCGATTGTGTCAACCACGAAAAGGAAATCAAAAGGGACATGTAGAGCGCAGTGTAGAATATGTTCGAAGAAAAGCATTTGCCCATCGTGACACATTTACAAGCTTAAAAGGTGCTCAAACTTATCTATCTGAGATTTTAATGGAGTTAAACAATTATCCGCATTATAAGAAAAAACAAACGCATCAAGATTTAATGTTAGAAGAGCGTGGTATACGAGAAATCAATACAGAACTGATTCCATTTGATGCATCCGAATTACATGAATTTAGAGTGGATAAATATAGCACGATTACTTATAGACAAAATCATTACTCTGTTCCAGAAGGGCATGTTGGAGAATGGGTGAAAGTAAAAGCAAGTGCAGAAAAAATACTCATTTTTAGTGATGAAGAATGTATCGCAACGCACAAGCGCTGTTGGCAGAGCCACCAATGGATTATGAATATTTACCATTATTTACGTACATTTGAAAAGAAAATAGGTGCATTGGCTCAAAGCGAGTGTTTGAGTCAAGCACCAACAAAAATAAAAAACATCTATCACAATTATTATATTGGAAATGAACGTGATTTTCTAGAATTATTAATCTACATGAAGGAACACGGAAATCTAGAAAGAGTTTTAAAAGCCATAGAACAATTAGAGAAGAACCAGTTGGTTCAAATAACCACAGATAAAATTATCTTTATAGCCAGTCAGGAAGATGGCGTTCCAATTACAACAAAAGAATCTAAAGATGAAGTCACCAGTCAATCACTAGAGAACCTTTCGGTTATCAGTACATTATTCGGATCAAATAAGACGGGGGTGCTTCATTGATGGACAAGCGACAAGAAATGATTCATATGTGTAAAGAACTTCGTTTACCAAGTATTCGAGCATTTATCCAAGAAGAAGCTATGTGGAAAAATCATAAGACCGCTGAGGACTTTTTATATCACGCATTAATGCAAGAAATGCAAGATCGAGAAGTACGTGCCAAATCCAATCGGATTCGGTTAGCAAATTTTCCAGAAAAGAAACTACTAACAGAATTAGAGATTGAGAGATTACCGCAAAATGCGGCCTCTCGACTCCCTCAATTAAAGACATTGGATTTCATTAAAGAAAAACAAAATGTTTTATTAATTGAGTTAATTTCATAATTCTCACCCCTTGATTTTCAAGGGATTCAAGACAATAAAAAATGGGTACCTCCCCAAATTTCGTTATAATGGTAGGTAACCAAACAAACCATACGAAAGAGGTGAGTACCCTATGACTATTGTAAAACAAATTTCTCTTTTTGACATCCATCAATTATTAGAAATGGAAAGTTCCCATCGTTATGATGCCATTTTTAGTGTGATTGACATTCAACCTATTTTTCAATTGTTTTCTAAAAAGACATTGAAAGGTGCACCACGTGAATTGAATTATGGTGCAATGGTTCAATCGCTGATTATACGTATTGTCGAACGTATTCCAACTATCAAGGATTTAGTCAAACGTTTGGTCCATGATCCTTTATTTCGTTTCGACTGTGGATTCCTTGTGTCTGATGTCGTACCATCTGAAAGCTCTTATTCACGCATGATTCAAGTCATTAGTGAATCAGATGTGCTAGATAAAATGAACGATACACTCATCAAAACAGCGATGTTGGAAGGCTTTCTAAATGATGAACATGTCGCCATCGATGCGAGTCACTTTGAAGCTCGTGATGCTTTCACACCATCAGAAAAGAAAGCACCTAAAACTCCTAAAAAACGTGGTCGTAAAACTAAAGCTGAACGAGCTGTTTGGTTAGCCGAACAAGTAGAGAAAAAAGGAAATCAATCAACCTATGAAAAAGAACTGAAAGAACAGCTGGATATCCCATTAGAAACCCTTTGGAAGGATGTACCGATTGAGCCAAAATGGGGTGTGAAAAAGAATAGTAAAGGAAAAAATACATTCTGGTTTGGTTATAAAGCACATTTAGCTGTTTCGACGAAAAGTCAATATATCATCACTCGTTTGATGTCCTCAGGTAATTTAAGTGATTGTAAAGCTGCGATTCCATTATTGAAAAAACTTCATCACTTAGGAAACGGTCAATTTACAATCGCTATATTTGATGCTGGTTATGATGTTGAACCTATTTACCGTCAAGCCGTATCACAGTCCATGCGAGTCGTGATTCCTTACAACGTTCGCCGAGAAGGAGAATATATAGGATTCGATGAACATTTTCGTCCAACCTGTGTGCGTGAACATAGTTACCAATATGACAGCTTTGACGCTAAGTACAATACATTAAAATTCACACGTCCAAAGGAATGTGCAACTTGCCCATTACGAGAAGACACCCTTTGCCAAAAAGTTTTCAAAATCAAATGTGATATAGATATCCGTAAATTTACCTATCCAGCACGTGGGACAGAACGATGGAAACAGCTTTATCAAGAACGTACAGCAGTCGAACGCGTTAACGCTTATTTAAAGGAATACTTTCAATTAAACAATGTCCGTCATCGTACAGGAAAGAAAGCAAAAATGCATTTCAATCTGGTGACGTTAATTTATAATACCTGCAAACTAGCAGTTGATCGAATCAATGCTTTATTACAGCAACAAAACCAAGTTGCATAATTAAAAAAAAACGAAGTTTTTAGTATAGGGGTACTCTATACTTCAGAAAAACTATGATTTATGAAATTGATTCAATTGGTTCACCAGGAACAGGGAAAACCCATATTGCGATTGGTCTAGGTATTGAAGCTTGTTTAGCTGGCTATAAAGTGTATTTTACAACAGTTGCCTCTCTTGTGAATCAATTAAAAGAGAGCCGTTCCGAAAGAACATTACGTTCATTTGAATTGAAATTTGAGAAATATGATTTAGTAATTATTGATGAACTTGGGTACATTTCATTTGATAAAGAAGGAGCTGAATTACTCTTTACTCACCTCTCTTTAAGAGCAGGACGAGCATCCACTATCGTTACAAGCAATTTATCATTTGAACGTTGGGAAGAAGTATTCCATGATCCAGTTTTAACAGCAGCGTTAACGGACAGACTGACCCATCGAGCCTATATGATCGATATGGTTGGCCCGTCTTATCGAATATTAGACACAAAAGAATGGTTAGAAAAAAATCAAGTTTAGTGGCTCAGTTTTTAATTAATAATTGGCTCAATTTTCACTTGCGAAATACACTCGATATGACCTTCGACAGAAAGAGCTTTGTTTTGTTACGCAAACTCACTCAATCATACCTAGCCTTATATGAGGTTCGTGTTCCTCGGACCGGTGTTTTGCCTCCAGCTTCCTTCAGATTCCGCGTCACCACGGACACCCTTGCTCTTGGCTAACCTCTACTTCTGTCTTCGGGGTTCGGGACTTACACCCTATAGTTCATGTACATGCCGGGCGCACAAAAACTGTGGGATTGAACCCACAGTTAATTTTTTAATATTTCAATGAAATAATTTAGTTTGTCTATTGAAGTGATATTTTCATTACATTTCTGACTATCTTTACAAATATAATTTCCTCTATTCGTATACGATTCTTTTCCACTTTTTACATTCGCCATAAACAAACCAATTTCTTCATACCTGTTACATAAAGAACATATCCCTTTGTTTGTTACCTTAAATGTTCCTTCAATACCCATTAATTTGCCTTTATATTCTACAATAAGAAACTTTCTTCCTAACCCAATATCGTTCCAACCAAAATATGAAATTTGCTTAAGATCTAATTCCTCAAGGGAAGGAACTCTTAATTTTTTAATTTTAGGAAAGAGTTTTCTTATAGTTTTATCTGTTAAATTCGTAAACGGAATAACAAATTGTTTTAATACCTCAAGAAAATGCTTAGCTTGAGCTTCCTCTTCTATTTCAATAATATAATTAAAGTATTCTATTTGTTCATTACTTAACTCAGGAAACAAGTTTAGAATCTTATCTAGGGAATTCAATTTTAAAGCATTAAGCGTTTCCTTATCTTTAATAGACGAATATGCTGAAATAATATTCTTTAGTTCGTATTTAATAAAATTATATTGGTCATTTCTAATAAAAGGTTCAAATTTTGTTACATTATAATTTTCCATTCCTGACAGCTCCTTAATTAATTTAATAAAGAAATTAACGTTATATGCAAAGCTGTTTCAGAAATGGGATAGACCATAGGCGATTTAATTACAATCCACCCATGCAAAGTATCGCCATTTCAACAACAGACTTCGCATGGGAAGTTCCAATTTCTGGCTGATAATTTATTTTATCTGCCATTAAATATCACCTCCAAACAATAATTGTATTATACAATATTTCGATGCTTCTATCGAATAAGAAGAAATAGAGAAATATCCACCACTTGAGATGTAAGATTTCTTTCTTTTATATATTGTGTAAAAAGTAGGATTGAAGGAGTAAATATAAAGTTGTAAGAGATAAAAATCTACTTTTAAATGCGTTTTGACATTTAATTTTTAACACCTACTTTCTTAGAATCCCGATGAATGATGATCAAAAAATCCTTATCGGAGTGACCCAATAAGGATTTTTCTAATTTACAATCACCGTATTTTTAACCATCCAAGATTGTCAAAACCAATAGATGTCATACACTTATACCACTTCATCAAAATATAAAACTGTTTTCATTGAATCTCCTAATTTTCGAAGCTTCCACGTATCTTCTAAATAGATTTCAGCTAGTTTTTCATATTTTTCACCGTACTGGCTTCCCCATTCAACAGCTACTATGCTTTCATACATCCATGCCAATTTCTGTGTGATGCCTTTCGCTTCAAATGTTTGCAGTGCATCATCTAAAGCAACAAACGTTTCTAATTCTTCCGCTATTTCTTCAAGTTTTTCCATAACAATTTGTTTTAAGTTAGATTCTTTCACTTTTTTCAAACGATTGTTTATTTCTTCTATAAATAACTCATGTGCGTTATTTTTCTTAAATAATCGTATTACTTCTAGGGCTAATATATTTGCCGTTCCTTCCCAAACAGTTAACACTTGAGCATCACGTAATAATCTTGGCGTGACAAAATCTTCAATATAACCATTTCCGCCATGAAGTTCAATCGCTTCATGGGCGAAACGAACAGCTTGTTCAGCAGTTTCTTTCTTCATTATTGCAATGTTCAATCGATTTAAAATGGTATCTCGCTCAGTTCCTTTACCGTTCGTTACCAAATCATATAATTGAATCAAGTCAAAGGTCGTTGCTACTTCCACGTGAAGTTTTGCAGCCATTTTTGATAAAGAATCTTGAATCATTGGATAATTTATTAATCTTTGACCGAAAGCCTCGCGATTGGATAGATAATATTTTGATTCTAGAAACGCTCTTCTCATGATTCCGACAGAAGCGACCGCATTACAAATTCTTGATAAATTTAATGCCTCAAGCATATAATAGATCCCTTTTTTCGGATCCCCGACCACATAGGCTATGGATCCGTCAAATTCTACTTCACCTGAAGGCACAGCGCGCACTCCCAATTTATCTTTCAACCTACGGATGCGCAAATTATTGAGTGAACCGCCTTCATTCCTCCAAGGGACAGCAAATAAAGTTAGACCTTTTGTACCTTTTGGAGCACCTGGCATGCGAGCCAATACCATTGCCACTCCACACATCCCCGCATTGGATGCAAAATATTTCTCTCCATATAATCGATAATGGGTACCGTCAAATCTTGCTTCAACCATATTTGCTCCAACATCTGATCCACCTTGTCGCTCCGTTAAAAAAGTTGCCCCTTCAAATAACTCTACTTCTCCAGTTGAACAAACGTGTGGTAAAAATTTTGCCTTCAACTCTTCATCTGCATAATGATCTAACAAATAAGCAGTCGCTAATGTCAACGTCACAGGACAATAAAATCCTGGCTCCGCATGGGATAAAAGATACCCTTGGGCAAAACTATAAACATAGTTCCCTTTTCTTCCGAGTTGTGGAATCTCTTTATGCACGTAACCTACAATTCCTGTATTGTAAGTTTGTTCAACTGTTTTTCTATATCCTTCATTGACCCAAATTTCAGATACTTCTTCTCCATATTTATCGTAACGGATGAGACGAGGTTCTCCTTCTCGATCCGTATGTTTAGCACGCTTATCAATTTCACCGCATACAAGTGACCCAAAATCTGTTAGTTCTCGCATTGCATAATCATAGAAGTCTTTATCAAGCATTTGCTTTAGTATTTTTTGTAGAGTTTCATCACTTGTAAAAAAGTTTGTCTCCTTCTCAGTAACCAAGTTTTGTAATACTTTCATTCCGTAATCGCCTGCACTTTCAATTGTTGTTTCAAGATTTTTCCTGAGGCATTTCGAGGGAGAGCTTCTACTTGTTCATAAATACGTGGGACTTTGTATTTCGCCAAATGACTAGATAAATACGCCTTTAATTCTTCGATATCAATTGATTTTTTCGCCGCAAACACAGCTTTCACCGTTTCTCCCCACTCTGGGTGTGGCACACCGATGACAGCCACTTCATGAATTCCCTCAAATTGTAAAATTCGATCTTCAATTTCTTTTGGATAAATATTAACGCCACCTGAAATAATCACATCTTTTTTCCGGTCAACAATCCAAATATAGCCATCTTCATCTACACGTGCTAAATCGCCAGATCTTAACCATTCACCGATAAAGGCTTGTTTTGTTGCTTCTTCATCGCGATAGTAACCGACCATATTTCCTTCTCCAAACAATACGATTTCTCCAATTTCATTAGCAAGGACGTCTTCTCCCATGTCATTCACTATTCGAATTTCTGTTCCAAATGCTGCTCGCTTTCCAATACTACCTGCTTTTTCTTTATGTTCATGGCCGAATAACAACGTCCCGCTTGGCCCCGCCTCTGTTAGACCATATACGCAAGTTAAGTTGTCTGTTCTAAATGCTTTTTGTAAATAACGCACCTCTTTTTCAGATAATGGTGCACCACCATAGACCCACCATTTCATTGATGATAAGTCTGCCGTTTGTAATCTCGGATGAGAAGCTGTAACTAAATAGGCAACAGGTGCTCCAAAAAAGTGAGTTGTTTTTTCTTTTTCGATTGTGTCGATGAATAAATCTGGCGTGAAAGTTGGAGTGAGTACATTTGTTGCTCCAACAAGTACTGCTGACATTAGGAATAAATGTAGTGGTGCTGAATGGGTTAGTGGCATCATTAACAACATACGACTTTCTGGTTTGACTTCCATTTCAATTGCAATCATGTGGGCAACCGCTAAAATGTTTCGATAGCTAAATAAAACTCCTTTAGGTTTTCCCGTAGTTCCCGATGTATAGAGGATAGTTGAATAATCATCTTCATTTAAAAGACATTGTATTGGGGTATTGGTAGCGTTTTCAATTAATTCGTCAAAATCATGCCAGCCTTCTTTTTTGGTCCCTGATTTAATTTTTAGATTGATATTTTCTATGTTTTCAACTGCTGCAAAGATCGCTTCATGGGCAATAATGGCTTTTGCTTGAGCATGTTCCGCTACGTATTCTACTTCCGATAAAGTGAATCTTGCATTGACTGGAACAACAATTGCTCCAATTCGTTGGATAGCAAAATAACTAACGACAAATTCCAATACATTTGGCATATAGATAATGACTTTATCTTCTTGTTTAATACCAAGATTGAGCAAAGCATGGCTAAAACGAGTAACGAGTTCGTCCAATTCTTTATAAGTCACCCGTCGCCCTTGACAAATCACCGCTTCGTTCATTGGATATTTACGGGCATTTCTTGCTAATAACATGGAACTGTTCATTTTTAGCATTTTCCCCCTTTAATTTCGCTAATTTTTCGCTAAATGTCGCATGCAACTCCACTAACTCTCTTTTCAATTGGATCAACTCTTGAATCTTTTCTTCAATTTCTTTGATTTTCTGTTCACCATACTCTACAGTTCTTTCTAGCTGCTGAATACCGGTACGGTCGCGATCAAAGAGCATGATCATCTCCTTTATTTCGTCAAGTGAAAAGCCATATCTTTTGCCCCTCATGATCAATTTTAATTTTGCAATTTCTTTTTTCGAAAAGGTGCGCAATTTTGAATGAGAACGGGTCGGCGAAAGCAATCCAATTTCTTCATAATATCTGAGTGTCCTAGGCGTAACATTGAATAGCTTTGCAACTTCTCTTATTGTTTTCATTCCACTCACCTCTTCGAATTTGTCTTATTATAACATTGACGTTAACGTAAACTTCAATAAGATATATGAATTTTTTGAATATTTTATAATCTATTATAGCTACTAGATTGGCAACAATCGAGTTGAAAAGTCTCTATAATATTTGGTGTTGGTGGATACAACCAGCACCATTTTTTTACACAAAAAAATGAGACATGTGACAAACTCTGGTAAAATGTAATCGACCAAAACCACATTTCCCAAAGGAGTTGTGTCACATGTCTCACCATCATTCTATACGAAACCTACTCAATATAAAAGACAAAAATATCACATTTGATGAAAATTTTTGTTCTACCGAAACGATCAAAAAAGTAAAAGCGAAAGTCTTTCATGGGACGTTAACGTGTTTATGGCAAACTAAAAATGTAACGTTTGGCAATTAATTTATGCAGGTCCTATAAAACAAAAAACCACTTGCCAACATTCCCCAAATACACTACCCTCCTAGTTGGACAAAACAGTTCAACGGGAGGTATTCAAGGAGATGTTAGCAGTGGCTGAAATTCATTATATCAGATATGAAGCAAACCAAAAAGGATGTTCCTATTCCGATATTGCCAAAAGAATGAATCGTGATCCAAGAACAGTGAAGAAGTATGCGGAAATGGAAGACTTCAATCCCTCAAAAGTTAAACAAACGAGAAAAGCGAAAGTGATGGATCCAGTGAAACCGATATTGGATCAATGGATTAAAGAGGACTTGACAAAGAAGAAAAAATATCGAAGAACTGCGAAACGAATGTATGAAATCTTAAAAGAAGAATATGGATTTACAGGTTCAGATCGTTCTGTTCGGCTCTATGTATCAAAAAGAAAACAAGAACTGCTCGAACAAAGTGAACCAGCTGCGTTACCTTTAGAATCGAAACCTGCAACGGCTCAAGTTGATTTTGGAGAAGCTCCTTTTCTCTATCAGGGGAAATACGTCGATTTTCCTTACCTGGTCGTTTCATTCCCTTACAGTAATGCGGCCTATGTGCAAGTCATGCCAGCTCAAAATCAAGAATGTTTCTTGGAAGGATTAAAACGAATCTTTCACTATATGGGAAGGGTTCCAAGGGTCATTCGTTTTGATAATCTCTCCCCTGCAGTAAAAACGATCTTGCCAAACGGAGAAAGAGAATTGACAGAGACATTTCAACGATTCGTTTTACATTATGGCTTTGAATGCGAGTTCTGCAACCCAGCCAGCGGAAATGAAAAAGGGAATGTCGAATCAAAGGTGAAATATATTCGAAACAATTTCTTTTTACCTGAACAAACAATCTATCAACTAGAAAGTTTTAATGAATCTTTATGGGAAAAATGTGAGAAGGACTGGAATCGTCCGCATTATGAGAAGGAGCGACTCATCGCTGAATTATTTGAAGAAGAACAAGCGTTATTTCTTCAATTGCCAGCCAAAGAATTTGAATGTGTCCGATATGAGCAGGTCACGGCTGATAAGTACGGTTTCATCCATTTAGAAAACAATTTATATTCCACGTCTCCCCGTTTTGCCAAACAAAAGGTTTTGGCAAAGATCTCTTATCATGAGATTGCCATTTTAACAGAAGAGCATGAGCTGATTATCAAGCACGAGCGTTTATATGGCACAAAACAAAAATCAATGAAATGGCAACCATATCTTACGTTAATGGCCAAAAGGCCAAATGCATTAAAATATACGGATTTCTATGAAAAGATGCCGGAAGAATGGAAAAATTATTTTTCCAATTGTACCGTTCAAGAAAAGAAGGAAGCATTACAACTACTAGCTGTTTTACTAAAAGAACATGATTTCGAAGTTTCGACACAGGCTTTGAGGATTGCCTCCCAGTATGGTCATCCGAAAGTAGAATCGATTAAACAGGTATTTTATCAATTAATCAATGGAAGAGGTATACGAGAGCCAATTCAACCGAAAAAACACGTTCCAGATATGCCGGAAGCCATCCGAGGAGTAAGGCATTATGACCGCCTATTCGAATCCCAAGGAGATGTGGCATCATGGAACAAATGATTAAGGAATATGCCAAAAGACTAAAATTAAGCTGGATTCCAGCCAATTACCATACCATCCATGCGGAAACAAATGAGGAATTTTTACTGAAGCTGTTTGAACGAGAAGTGCAGCATCGAGATGAGAGAAGGATAAATTTACTACTAAAACAGGCGACATTGCCGAAAATTCCAAATAAACCTTATGATTGGCGGGAGATTCAACTAGCCCCAGGCATCACAAAAGATTATATTTTAGAAGGTGAGTTTACGAAAAATCAGGAAAACCTTATCTTCTATGGCGGAGTGGGAACCGGTAAAACATTCCTTTCCACTCTCATCGCCCTCAATTTGATGAAAAAACAAGGAAAAAGAGTGAAGTTCTATACGGCCGCCTCCATTGTCAATGCTTTATTGGAGGCCAATGAAAAAGGTGAACTTGGTAAATTTCTCAATCAAATCGAAAAGTTGGATCTCTTGATTCTTGATGAATTGGGCTATATTCCATTGCATAAACAGGGGGCAGAGTTATTATTTCAAGTTATTTCCATGTGTTATGAAACCAAAAGCATCATTGTGACAACCAATTTACCATTTAGCCAATGGAATAATGTCTTTGGCGATCCCATTTTAACAGAGGCCGTCATTGATCGGCTGATTCATCATTCTCATTTAATCATCTTCAATGGTGAAAGTCACCGATACAAAGACTCAATCTCTCAACGTTAACCATGGAATTTGGCAAGTGTATGTATGCATTTTTAATTGCCATTTCATACAATTTCTACTTGCCAAAAACAGTTAACGTATCAACCAAAAGCTTGTTATGCTTGTGGACATGTCTTTGATGATCAAATCATTAAACACGGTTTAAACGTCTCTCATTAAAATGCCTAGTGTTTCAGGTTTTCATACCTACTTAAAATTGTGTAAACAGCGTTATTTCTGTAAACATTGTCATTCCACGTTTACTTTAAAAACGAGCGTCGTGGCCAAAAACTGTTGTATTTCCAACAATACAAAAGTATCGATTGCTTTAAACGCCAAAGATAAAATATCCGAAAAAGATATTGCGATGAAACATCATGTTTCTCATGCCACCGTCAGTCGTGTCATTGACAGCTTTTATAGCTACTATCAACCAAATGTTCACTACCTTCCACAGCATTTGTGTTTTGACGAGTTTAAATCAGTGAAATCCGCAGCTGGAGCGATGTCCTTTATTTTCTGCGACTCTGAAACGGGGGAGATTGTGGATATCGTGGAGGACCGAAGATTATCTGTCCTCAAAGAGTATTTCTTACGGTATTCCAAGAAGGCGAGAAATGCGGTAAAAACGATTGTCATCGATATGTATAGCCCTTATATTTCCTTAATCCAAGAAGTTTTCCCTAAAGCGGAAATCATACTCGACAAATTCCATATCCTCCAACTATTTAGCAGAGCTTTAAACAAAACGCGCATCAACGTCATGAATCGGGATAAAAAGAATTACAATAAATTAAAAAAATACTGGAAGCTCCTTCTGAAAGATCAAACAAAACTTGATTATAAGAACTATACATATCATCGTTGCTTTAAAAAGCATATGTGTGAGGTGGAGATTCTCCACTATCTCATTGATTTAGATTCTGAATTAAAAGCTTCCTATGAGTTATATCAATACGTGCAACATTGCATCAAAACCAAAGACTTTGAGCTATTGAAGAAAACCCAGCGTAAGCCCGAATTCAAACGACGCATATCAATCGATCGTACCTCCCTGTAAGATAGAGTTATCGATTACAGAGGAGGTGTTTTTGTTTGGCAGTTGAAAAATTAAATATCGTCCCTGTCAATTTGGAATCCGATTCTGATTCAACTTCACCCTCAACGAGTCGTGGTCCTCTCAAACCTGTATGCGTTATTCAAGCAACAAATTTTAAAATCTCCTTTTACCCCGGTGTAAAACCTCACATCATTCAAACGGTCATCAAGGAGTTGAATAGCAGTGATTCATGATTTTACTAAGTGTAAAAATATCTATATCATTTGTGGTCGTACGGATATGAGAAAAGGAATTGATGGTCTTGCCACCTTAATTCAGGATTCTTTCGAACTGGATCCATATAGCAACGCCATTTTCTTATTTTGTGGACGGAAGAAAGACCGCTATAAATGTTTGTATTTTGATGGAGATGGCTTCGCCATGTTATACAAACGAATCGATAACGGCAAACTCCAATGGCCCAGAAATGAAAATGAGGTTCGAAATTTGACTCAACAGGAGCTTCGATGGTTACTCGAAGGGCTCTCGATTCAACAACCTAAAGCCATCCAAAAATCGAAAAAAGGTGTCTTCTAAATACCGATTCATGATATAATCAACTCTATATAGAATCAGTACGGAAAAGTGGTGGATGTTGTGAACAATGATTCATACGAAAAGTTAATTCAGTCATTAGAAGAGCAACTAGCTCATGCCAATCAAAAAAATGATGAATTGTTGAAACAAATTGAATTATTGTCACAACAAGTTCGTTATTTAACTAAACGGCTTTATGGCTCAAAATCTGAAAAATCAAAGTATCAAGCTCCAGACGGACAGTATTCTTTGTTTGATGACGACTCTTTTTTTAATGAACCTGAGCACACAGGAGAAAAAAGCACGGACACTGTGACATACACAGTTGTTCGTAAACGACATAACAAGAAAAAACGAAATGATTCTTTTATGGATGGTTTAGAAATTGAAGAAATTCATCATCATCCAGAAAACTTACAATGCGAGTGTTGTCAATCACCTATGACAGAGATTGGCAGCACGATTGTACGAGAAGAAGCAAAATTCATACCAGCTACTATGAAGCGTGTTCAGCATATTGAACACGCTTATGAGTGCAGGTCTTGTAAAAAAGATTCGAATAAAGACTCACAAATCAAACGTGGAAAAGCACCGCAACCTGCCATTCTGCGAAGTATCGCAGGACCAACGGTCTTAGCAAAACTCATCTATGATAAATTTATTCTTTATTTACCCTTATATAGGCAGGTAAAGGAATGGCATCGTTATGGTTTACTAACCAATGATAAGAACCTATCCAACTGGGTGATTCGCACGGCAGAAGATTGGCTTCTTCCATTATATAATCGAATGAAAGAAACCCTCATGAAAAAATCAATTCTTCATGTCGATGAAACCTATGCCCAAGTATTGAACCGCTCAGATGGAAAGCCAGCTCAATCTAAAGCTTACAACTGGGTGTTCCGTAGCGTAGGATCTCAAGGTCCAGCAATTGTTCTGTTCCATAGTGCTTTATCCCGAAGTCGGGAAATTTTGACTGACTTTATGAAAGGCTTTAAAGGGACGATTATCTGCGATGGATATTCTGCATACCATGATGTGCCAAATATTCATTTTGCCAACTGCTGGGCTCATGTTCGTCGATACTGGTTAAAAGCCGAAAGTAAAAATGGACGGATTGGTGTCGATTATTGTGATCGACTTTACCGCCTAGAACGGAAATTTAAGAAACTTCGGCCGAGCGAACGGAGAAAAGCTAGACAAAAAGAGTCCAAACCTATCGTTGAGGCATTTTTCAAATGGATTGACGAATCTCCTTTCTATGGGAAGAATGCCCTTGCCAAAGCTGCGGAATATACATTGAAGCACGCCGAAGGTTTAAAAGCTTTTCTGTATGATGGACGCATTGAAATGGACAACAACCCAGCTGAAAATGCGATTCGGCCGAATGTCATTGGACGAAAAAACTGGCTGTTTTCCGTGAGTGAATCGGGAGCCGATGCAAACGCCATCTGTTTAAGCTTGGCTGAAACGGCAAAAGCTAATGGAATTGATTTTTATCAATACTTAGTGAAAGTATTGTCGGAACTCCCAAGTTTACCAATCCATCAACAGCCAGAAATATTAGATCGCTATTTGCCATGGTCGAAAACAATTTGTGAATCATGTGCAATGGCAAAATAGCCCTTAATCCGAAAAAATATTGGATTGAAGGGCTATTCGTCGTGCGTACCAGAGGGTGCGCATTTTTTTATTTATCTCACATATTTCGGGCTTACAACCCAGCTATATGAAAACCGCCATCAAGACAATCAACAAATACATCAATTACGTCGAGAATACGCTAAAGTACGATTATAATAACGGCATTTTAGAGGGGATTCATAACAAAATCAAAGTGATTAAACGCATTTCTTTCGGTTATCGATCCTTCTATCACTTTAGAAACCGAATATTCATTACCCAAAACTTAGCGAAAATAAAAACAGCTTAGGGGAACCTCGAATTTCCCCTAAGCCATCCGATTACATATTACCAAATAATGTCGCTAAAATTTATTCACCAACACCATTTGACAAAGAACCCATTATTACTGAAGGCTTTGATGATATAAGGTTTCCTTGAATCCTAATGCCGATGGTGGGAGTCGAACCCACACTCCTTTTGGGAACACGATTTTGAGTCGTGCGCGTCTGCCAATTCCGCCACATCGGCATAATAAAAAAGAGAAAAAAATAAATCGGTTAAACCGATATTTATTTATTTGGAGGCGGCTACCGGATTCGAACCGGTGATAAGGGTGTTGCAGACCCGTGCCTTACCGCTTGGCTAAGCCGCCAAATTACTGGAGCGGAAGACGGGGTTCGAACCCGCGACCCCCACCTTGGCAAGGTGGTGTTCTACCACTGAACTACTTCCGCATGAATGGCTGGGGTACCAGGATTCGAACCTGGGCATGACGGAATCAAAATCCGTTGCCTTACCACTTGGCTATACCCCAATAATATTATATAAACAACTTATATTCTATTTTATGGGGCGGCTGATGGGAATCGAACCCACGTATGTCGGATCCACAATCCGATGCGTTAACCACTTCGCCACAGCCGCCAAAAGCAGGTATATTAAAATATGTATGGGGCGACTGATGGGAATCGAACCCACGTATGTCGGATCCACAATCCGATGCGTTAACCACTTCGCCACAGTCGCCAAAATATCTTGGTGAAAATTAAAAATGGCAGGGGCAGTAGGAATCGAACCCACACCAAAGGTTTTGGAGACCTCTATTCTACCGTTAAACTATGCCCCTGTAATGGTGGAGGGGGGCGGATTCGAACCGCCGAACCCAAAGGGAACGGATTTACAGTCCGTCGCGTTTAGCCACTTCGCTACCCCTCCGGAAAGTATGGTGCCGGCGAAAGGAATCGAACCCTCAACCTACTGATTACAAGTCAGTTGCTCTGCCAATTGAGCTACACCGGCATATTTATGGTGGGTCGGGACGGAATCGAACCGCCGACACTTTGATCTTCAGTCAAATGCTCTACCAACTGAGCTACCGACCCACTTTTTATGGCGGTCCCGACGGGACTCGAACCCGCGATCTCCTGCGTGACAGGCAGGCATGTTAACCGCTACACCACGGGACCACTTTGGTTGCGGGGACAGGATTTGAACCTGCGACCTCCGGGTTATGAGCCCGACGAGCTACCAGACTGCTCTACCCCGCGATAATGTTAATTGTTTTTTATGGTGGAGGATGACGGGATCGAACCGCCGACCCCCTGCTTGTAAGGCAGGTGCTCTCCCAGCTGAGCTAATCCTCCGAATTGGTGACCCCTACGGGATTCGAACCCGTGTTACCGCCGTGAAAGGGCGGTGTCTTAACCACTTGACCAAGGGGCCAATCTCTTAATTATGGCGGAGAGTAAGGGATTTGAACCCTTGAGACAGGTTATCCCCGTCTACACGATTTCCAATCGTGCTCCTTCAGCCTCTCGGACAACTCTCCAAGAAGAATGGCTCCGAAGGTAGGATTCGAACCTACGACCAACCGGTTAACAGCCGGTTGCTCTACCACTGAGCTACTTCGGAATGATTTTATATAAGCCTAGCAACGTCCTACTCTCACAAGGGGAAGCCCCCTACTACCATCGGCGCTAAAGAGCTTAACTTCCGTGTTCGGTATGGGAACGGGTGTGACCTCTTTGCTATCGCCACTAGGCTTGATTCCTTACCGAAAGACAAGTATTATTATATCATATTCTATACTTTTTTCAAGTATTTTTTATATTTTTTAATTACGAGAGGTTGTTCTCTCAAAACTGGATAACGACATTGAAATGATTGGTTAAGTCCTCGATCGATTAGTATCCGTCAGCTCCACACGTCACCGTGCTTCCACCTCGGACCTATCTACCTCATCGTCTTTGAGGGATCTTACTTGCTTATGCAATGGGAAATCTCATCTTGAGGGGGGCTTCATGCTTAGATGCTTTCAGCACTTATCCCGTCCACACATAGCTACCCAGCGGTGCCTTTGGCAAGACAACTGGTACACCAGCGGTGTGTCCATCCCGGTCCTCTCGTACTAAGGACAGCTCCTCTCAAATTTCCTACGCCCACGACGGATAGGGACCGAACTGTCTCACGACGTTCTGAACCCAGCTCGCGTACCGCTTTAATGGGCGAACAGCCCAACCCTTGGGACCGACTACAGCCCCAGGATGCGATGAGCCGACATCGAGGTGCCAAACCTCCCCGTCGATGTGGACTCTTGGGGGAGATAAGCCTGTTATCCCCGGGGTAGCTTTTATCCGTTGAGCGATGGCCCTTCCATGCGGAACCACCGGATCACTAAGCCCGTCTTTCGACCCTGCTCGACTTGTAGGTCTCGCAGTCAAGCTCCCTTATGCCTTTACACTCTGCGAATGATTTCCAACCATTCTGAGGGAACCTTTGGGCGCCTCCGTTACCTTTTAGGAGGCGACCGCCCCAGTCAAACTGTCCACCTGACACTGTCTCCCAAGCCGATCAGGCTTGCGGGTTAGAATTTCAGTACAACCAGGGTAGTATCCCAAGGGCGCCTCCAGGGAAGCTGGCGCTCCCCCTTCTACGGCTCCTACCTATCCTGTACAAGTTGCACCGAAATTCAATATCAGGTTACAGTAAAGCTCCACGGGGTCTTTCCGTCCTGTCGCGGGTAACCTGCATCTTCACAGGTACTATAATTTCACCGAGTCTCTCGTTGAGACAGTGCCCAGATCGTTACGCCTTTCGTGCGGGTCGGAACTTACCCGACAAGGAATTTCGCTACCTTAGGACCGTTATAGTTACGGCCGCCGTTTACTGGGGCTTCAATTCGGAGCTTCGCTTGCGCTAACTCCTCCTCTTAACCTTCCAGCACCGGGCAGGCGTCAGCCCCTATACTTCACCTTACGGTTTTGCAGAGACCTGTGTTTTTGCTAAACAGTCGCCTGGGCCTATTCACTGCGGCTCATCAGGGCTTGCACCCCAATGAGCACCCCTTCTCCCGAAGTTACGGGGTCATTTTGCCGAGTTCCTTAACGAGAGTTCTCTCGCTCACCTTAGGATTCTCTCCTCGACTACCTGTGTCGGTTTGCGGTACGGGCACCTCCCGCCTCGCTAGAGGCTTTTCTTGGCAGTGTGAAATCAGGAACTTCGCGCGTAACGCGCTCCCCATCACAGCTCAGCGTATTAGGAAGCGGATTTGCCTACTTCCACGCCTTGCTGCTTGGACACGCTCGACCAACGGCGTGCATTCCCTATCCTCCTGCGTCCCCCCATCACTCAAACGGCGGGGAGGTGGTACAGGAATATCAACCTGTTGTCCATCGTCTACGCCTTTCGGCCTCGACTTAGGTCCCGACTAACCCTGAGCGGACGAGCCTTCCTCAGGAAACCTTAGTCATTCGGTGGATGGGATTCTCACCCATCTTTCGCTACTCATACCGGCATTCTCACTTCTAAGCGCTCCACCAGTCCTTCCGGTCTGACTTCGACGCACTTAGAACGCTCTCCTACCACTCGTGCAACGCACGAATCCACAGCTTCGGTGAATCGTTTAGCCCCGATACATTTTCGGCGCAGCGTCACTCGACCAGTGAGCTATTACGCACTCTTTAAATGATGGCTGCTTCTAAGCCAACATCCTGGTTGTCTAAGCAACGCCACATCCTTTTCCACTTAACGATTACTTTGGGACCTTAGCTGGTGGTCTGGGCTGTTTCCCTTTTGACCACGGATCTTATCACTCGTAGTCTGACTCCCGTGTATAAATAGCTGGCATTCGGAGTTTGTCTGAATTCGGTAACCCGAGGTGGGCCCCTAGTCCAAACAGTGCTCTACCTCCAGTATTCTTCACACGAGGCTAGCCCTAAAGCTATTTCGGAGAGAACCAGCTATCTCCAAGTTCGATTGGAATTTCTCCGCTACCCACACCTCATCCCCGCACTTTTCAACGTGCGTGGGTTCGGGCCTCCAGTGAGTGTTACCTCACCTTCACCCTGGACATGGGTAGATCACCTGGTTTCGGGTCTACGACCACGTACTCAAAACGCCCTATTCAGACTC
>NZ_JBBOQT010000001.1:1800000-2515000 GCF_038004345.1 Ureibacillus sp. FSL W8-0352
CCAATGATTTATATATTTCATCAGCAGTTGGATGAGACATAGAATTAATTAAATATTCCAAAATAGCATGACGTTGTGGAGTAATTCTTACGCCCGTTGCCTTTAACGTGTCTAGAGCATTTTTTAGATGCAATTCAGACATCGTCATGCACCTCTTTCCACTCATTATTAATTGATAATCGTTATAAATAGTGTACCTAAATAATTGAAATTCGTCAACAATTCGACATATTTAAACTCTCGGTATATTGATTTTCTCAAATTCTTTTATTATGTTCAATCATTAGCATTGCATAAATATAGTTAGAATGTTCTGTTAATTAATTTTTGTGAATTTGTGCCAAAAAGACAAAACCTAAAGAAAGGTGGCACTGCCCATTTGGTAAATATATACAGTTAAACCAGAGCGACAACGACAAAAGGGAGATTATGGACTGGCTCGCCCATCAAATTTTCGCAACCAAACATAAGCTGGTTTCCACAGAGCTCTCTTTAACCAACGAGTAATTCGAAGTAGAGATTTCTTACTTTTCATCTCCAATTGAATGAGAACATGTAAGCAATACGTGATAAGGGCTAAGAAAATTTGATTTTGAATAGCTGTTTCACTCATTCCATAAAAGTGCTTAATTTCTACGTGTTGCTTGAGCCATTTGAAAAAGAGTTCAATAGCCCAGCGAGATCGGTAAATATCACTTATCTCTTCTGGTTTTAAATCAAATCGGTTGGTGATGAAACGAAGTAAGTTCCCTTTTGTGTCCATAACTTCTAGTAGACGAAAGACATTTTCAGTACGATTTTGTGTGGTACCAATGTAGACCATTTTATCGGATAGAACGTGACAATCATCAGGAAGTGAAAATGTATAGACTTCACGAATGACTGCGTTTTTCTTCAGTCTTGAAACGAAGAAATAGCCATCATCTGTCATCCGATCAAAACGTTCATAGTCCACATAACCGCGGTCAAACACATACATGGCTTCTTTATCATCCACTAGGACTTCGAGTTGATTTCGGTCATGTTCTTTTGCTGTCGTAATCACTGCTTTTTCAGGATAGACGGTGTCTTTATCCATGAAAACGAGCCGTAAGTGTAGCTTTACACCAGCTTTTGTTTTACGGAATTTTGCCCATTTATAATTGGTCAAATTCAACGGGAGTGTACTTGAATCAATGATTTTCAGTGGCATATTCTTTCCGGTTTTATAATGGTACCGTTGAATTTTCCAAACAAGATCCAAGAACAAATTTGCAAGAATTAGTGGGTTGATCTGATTGTTTTTTCGGGATAGCTGAGAGGCACTTATCGATTCAAATCCGAGTGCTTTTTGAAGATCTTCGTCTACAAGTGCATCACTCATTTCCTCTAAGCTCTTAAATTCGAGCAGCTGGGCTACCAATAAAAGTTTAATATAGGCTTCTGTTGTCAGCTTTTTTGTGTAATAGTCCTGTTTCAATTCTTTGACTTGTTCGCTAAGTTTTTGAATATTTATGGGTGAAACCCATTTACCAAATGATGAAATTAGTGTATTCTTGTCCATAACGTTTATCCTTTACGATTGGATTTGGACAGGAACCACCTGTACTTCCATTGTAAAGGATTTTTTTGTTTCGAAATCAATAAAAAATTGAACATTCTTAGTATTTTGAATCATCAGATTTAATTAGTGCAATGCTAGTGATGTTCAATATATTATTTATTGGAAGTTTTCATCATGATAACAATCTAATTTTTAAATAATATTTATTCTAATTTAAAATTAATATCCACGCAAAATATCCATAACATTTTCTAAATCTCTCTCACCGTTCATCCACTTTCTTAAGCTTGGTTTAAATATTTCAAAGCTACGTTCTAAATATCTTGAAGACCGGCTTGAAATATGAGGTGAGAGCGTTACATTATCCATTTCCCAAAGCTTGCTATCACTCGGTAATGGTTCCGTTTCATAAACATCTAACACTGCATGGAAAATTTGCTTTTCTTCAAGTGCTTTTATTAAATCTTCTGTTCGCACTAAATCTCCTCGTCCAAAATTCATAAAAATGCAATTATTTTTCATTAAAGTAAAATCTTCATAAGTCAACAAGTATTTTGTTTCTTTTGTACTTGGCAAAATAGAGATGACAATATCCGCTTTAGGTAACAATTGTTTTAATTTATCCATTGAAAGCGTTTCATTCATGTATAGAGCACTTTCTCCGCTGCGGTTGAGTCCAATTGTGTATACTTCAAATGCTTGTAACATACGCCCAACTTCACTGCCAATAGCTCCTGGGCCTAAAATAAGAGCAGTTGAACCATTTAATTCATACAATTTTGTTTGTTGATTCCAAATTTTTTCTGACTGCTGTTTGTAAATAAATGGCAATGCTCTTTTAATCGATAACAGATGAGCTAATATGGATTCTGCCATTGGTTTTTTATGTATGCCTCGCACATTTGAAACAACAATACCTCTATCGGCAATTGCTTGTGCAGGCATTTTTTCAATTCCAGCAGAAGCTACAAAAATCCACTCTACTTTTTCAGCAATTTTAATTTTTTCATTATCTAAATCTTCCCCGTAAGTAACTAACACTTCCGCTTTCGCTAATTCTTCTTCATCGATTTTTTTATGGAAAACAAAATCAACTTCAGGAAAATCTTTTAGTAAAGATTCTTTTAAATCTGGTCTTGGATCAAATGTGAAATAAACCCTCATATCGTTACTCCCCTTTTAAATCACGCAAATATTGTAAAACTTCTTTAATATGATCTTTTACGCGAACTTTTCTCCATTCCTTCATAATGATTCCATTTTCATCTATTAGAAATGTAGAACGTTCAATTCCCATATATTCTTTTCCAAAATTTTTCTTTAAAACCCAAACGCCGTATTTTTTACATACTTCATGTTTTTCATCTACTAGCAAAGTAAATGGTAAATCATATTTTTCAATAAACTTTTTGTGTCGTTCTGCCGAATCTCCACTAACACCTAATATCACAGCATTCAAATCGGCAAAGGATTCATAATGGTCACGGAAATCACAAGCTTCCGTAGTACAACCAGGCGTCATATCTTTCGGATAAAAATACAGAATTACTTTTTTTCCTCGAAAATTACTTAAGCTCACTGGTTCACCATTTTCATTTAACAGCGTGAAATCTGGTGCTTCCTTATTTACTAAAGATTCATTCATAAAAATTCCTCCCTTTTGAATATCCTACCGAACCGCGTAAAATGTTTCAAATTCTTTGGCGTATTATACCAAAGAAGGCTAAAATAAAGTTGAAATTATAAAATGGAGGCAATACGATGATTCACACAAAATCTGAAGAAGTATATCATGAAGCTTTACAACATATCGTAGGAGGGGTAAATAGCCCTTCACGTTCCTATAAAGCGGTCGGAGGAGGGGCACCCGTTGTAATGGCAAAAGGAGAAGGACCATATTTTTGGGATGTAGATGGTAACCGCTACATTGACTATTTAGCTGGATATGGTCCAATTATTACTGGCTTTGGACACCCACACATTGCAAAAGCCATAAAATTAGCTGCTGAAACAGGGGTGCTTTTTGGGACTCCAACGGTTCACGAAGTAAAATTTGCCAAAATGTTAAAAGAAGCCATTCCATCTTTAGATAAAGTGCGTTTTACTAATTCCGGTACAGAAGCTGTAATGACGACTGTTCGTGTAGCTCGCGCCTATACTGGACGGACAAAAATCATCAAATTTGAAGGCTGCTATCATGGGCATTTCGACCAAGTATTAGTAGCTGCAGGTTCTGGACCAGCAACTCTAGGTTCACCAGACTCTGCTGGCGTTCCTGTAACAGTTGCTACAGAAGTCATTACGGTTCCTTATAATGATACTGAACAATTCCAAATGGCAATGGATAAATGGGGAGAAGACGTTGCTGCTATTTTAATTGAGCCAATCGTTGGAAACTTCGGTATGGTTATGCCAAAACCAGGTTTTTTAGAATATGTTCATAAAGTTGCAAAAGAATTTGGTGCTCTTACGATATATGATGAAGTGATAACAGCTTTCCGGTTCCATTATGGAGCTGCTCAAGACTTGCTAGGACTAACGCCAGATTTAACGGCAATGGGTAAAATTATCGGAGGAGGCCTACCAATTGGTGCGTATGGTGGCCGTAAGGAAATCATGGATACAGTAGCCCCACTAGGACCAGCCTATCAAGCTGGAACAATGGCAGGAAATCCTGCGTCTATGTTAGCTGGAATCGCTTGTCTTGAAGTATTGCAAACACCGGGAGTATATGAAGAAATGGATCGTCTAGGTGCAATGCTTGAAAAAGGAATTTTAGATGCTGCGGAGAAACATGGCATCACAATAACAGTCAACCGAATAAAAGGAGCGCTTACGGTATACTTTACAAGCGAAAAAGTTGAAAATTATAAACAAGCAGAACAATCGGATGGCGAAATGTTTGCCAAATTCTTTAAATTAATGCTTTCAAAAGGAATCAACTTGGCTCCATCCAAATACGAGGCGTGGTTCTTAACAACTGAACATAAAGAAGAGGATATTCTTGAAACGATTGATGCTGTAAATTATGCCTTTTCAAAATTAAAATAAGAAATGCAAGTATGGAATCCTAAATGCTTCACTCCTAATAATTTTGGGATATGTTGCCTTCTGCAAGCTAAATAGGATACAATAGGATTCCATGCTCCAACCATATTTTCAATACTTATTTTTTGACTAGCATATTTCCTTGGGGGATTTATTAATATAAATGAGAATCAGATTGTTATTGAATTATTTACTTCATTTTAATTTCTTAAAACTTTATAAAGTGGGGGCTACATTATGCAATTAGGCGCCCGAGTATTAAAAACAGGAGTAGCAATCGTCTTTTCTTTATTTTTAGCAGAACTTTTAAGTCTTCCATCGCCTGTTTTTGCTGGTATTGCTGCAATCTTTGCAATTCAACCTTCCATTTATCGTTCATATTTGACGATTGTGGAACAAATTCAAGGAAACTTGATTGGAGCAGTTGTCGCAGTTTTATTCGGGCTATTTTTCGGCCATCATATTGTGGCAATTGGTATCGCAGCAATTATTGTCATTGGCATTATGCTAAAATTGAAATTAAATTCATCCCTTTCATTAGCTCTCGTTACAGTAGTAGTTATTATGGTATATGAAGGCAATGATTTTTTGGAATTTAGTATCATTCGTTTTGCAACGGTAATGATTGGAGTATTTGCTTCTTTTATCGTCAATATGATCTTCCTGCCACCTCGTTATGAAGTAAAGTTATTCAGACTTATTCAAACACTGCAGGATGATATCATTCGATGGTCGAGATTAGCGATTCGAGGTGCTTCAGAGCATGTCTCAACAAAAAAAGCTTTAAGTAAATTTGAAAAAAGACTCTCTGAAATTGAATCAATTTATGATTTATATAAGGAAGAGAGGCAATATAGCAAAAAGAAACGAAATACGCAACTTCGCAGGCTTGTTGTGTATCGTCAAATGATTTTGACAACAAAGAAAAGTTTTGAGTTGCTCGTGAGACTTCATAAGCACGAAAATGAAATCGTCCATTTACCAATCGCATTCCAAACAATGCTTCAAGAGCGATTAGACTTTTTGCTAACGTATCATGAACAACTGTTATTGAAATATACTGGAAAACTTCGATCTGAGCATTCAAAATGGTCTGTTAGTAAACATCATTTAAATCGTTCGGAAGTAATGGAACAATTAATTAAACAAATCGAGATTGAAAAACAACGAGAAGGTGAAGAAGAGTTTTCTAGCTATCATTTATTCTATATTTTTTCACGAATTCTTGATTATGAGGAAAACTTGGAACATCTTGATACTTTAATCGTTTCTTTCCGCAACTTCCATAGCCAAGACCGCAATGAAGATTTAGAAGAGCAATTTTATTAATGGAGGGTTTTCTAAAGATAAAAAGAGCGAATCGATTCGCTCTTTTTTTGGGTTCTTTGTCAAATGGTGTTGGTGAATAAATTCTAGTGACATTATTTGGTAATATGTAATCGGATGGCTTAGGGGAAATTCGAGTTCCCCTAAGCTGTTTTTATTTTCGCTAAGTTTTGGGTAATGAATATTCGGTTTCTAAAGTGATAGAAGGATCGATAACCGAAAGAAATGCGTTTAATCACTTTGATTTTGTTATGAATCCCCTCTAAAATGCCGTTATTATAATCGTACTTTAGCGTATTCTCGACGTAATTGATGTAGTTGTTGATTGTCTTGATGGCGGTTTTCATATAGCTGGAAACGCTGTTCTGTTTATTCGCCAAGGTTTTCTTCAAGAGCTCAAAGTCTTTGGTTTTGATGCAATGTTGCACGTATTGGTATAACTCATAGGACGCTTTTAATTCAGAATCTAAATCAATGAGATAGTGGAGAATCTCCACCTCACACATATGCTTTTTAAAGCAACGATGATATGTATAGTTCTTATAATCAAGTTTTGTTTGATCTTTCAGAAGGAGCTTCCAGTATTTTTTTAATTTATTGTAATTCTTTTTATCCCGATTCATGACGTTGATGCGCGTTTTGTTTAAAGCTCTGCTAAATAGTTGGAGGATATGGAATTTGTCGAGTACGATTTCCGCTTTAGGGAAAACTTCTTGGATTAAGGAAATATAAGGGCTGTACATATCGATGACAATCGTTTTTACCGCATCTCTCGCCTTCTTGGAATACCGTAAGAAATACTCTTTGAGGACATGTAATCTCCGGTCCTCCACGATATCCACAATCTCCCCCGTTTCAGAGTCGCAGAAAATAAAGGACATCGCTCCAGCTGCGGATTTCACTGATTTAAACTCATCAAAACACAAATGCTTTGGAAGGTAGTGAACATTTGGTTGATAGTAGCTATAAAAGCTGTCAATGACTCTACTGACAGTGGCATGAGAAACATTATGTTTCATCGCAATATCTTTTTCGGATATTTTATCTTTGGCGTTTAAAGCAATCGATACTTTGGTATTGTTGGAAATACAACAGTTTTTAGCCACGACGCTCGTTTTTAAAGTAAACGTGGAATGACAATGTTTACAGAAATAACGCTGTTTACGCAATTTTAAGTAGGTATGAAAACCTGAAACACTAGGCATTTTAATGAGAGACGTTTTAAAACCGTGTTTAATGATTTGATCATCAAAGACATGTCCACAAGCATAGCACGCTTTTGGTTGGTAAGTTAATTGGCCATAAAAGACTTTTGATTGGACCCCTTTAATGAGTTCTTCTGCACAAAAATTTTCATCAAATGTGATATTTTTGTCTTTAATATTTAATAAATTACGTATAGAATAATGATGAGACATGTGACATCACTCCTTGTAAATGTGGTTTTGGTCGATTACATTTTACCAGAGTTTTGTCACTGTCTCATTTTTTTGTTCAAAAAAATTGGTGCTGGTTTATACTCACCAACACCAAATATTATAGAGCCTTTTTTTGTTGGCTGAAAAATATTTTATTGTAGTTTTTCAACATCAACTATCATAATGATTCCACTATCATAAGAAAGGGCTCCATCTTTTTTCCATTTACTTAAATAGTTACTGATTTTTTGACGGCTGCAACCAAGATAATTCGCCATTTCTTCATGGGTCAGAGGAGATTCAATTAATAGTACTCCTTCTTTATCTTTTGCCATTTTTAAAAGCAACCATCGTAACCGTTCAGGAACTGTCATCGTAGAAAGCACGAAGTTTAACTGTTCCGCTTTTTCTAATTGTTGT
This sequence comes from Ureibacillus sp. FSL W8-0352, assembly GCF_038004345.1. Classification (NCBI taxonomy): domain Bacteria; kingdom Bacillati; phylum Bacillota; class Bacilli; order Caryophanales; family Caryophanaceae; genus Ureibacillus; species Ureibacillus sp. FSL W8-0352. The sequence goes on from NZ_JBBOQT010000001.1 coordinate 1,807,756, forward strand.
ATCAAAGAATCAAAAATAAAACTTTCTCTTATATAAGGATTATGTAATAAATCAATCGGCATTGAATAAAGTATACAATCTGTCAGCGCCACAGCGTATCTTGTATATTCCTGACATCCCTTTAAATATTCTAAATATCCAAAAAACTCATTTGACTCGTTTAAAGAAATGGTCGTTGTTTTACCATCTAAAGAATCCGCAGCCAGTTTCACTATTCCCTTTTCAATATAATAAAATGAATTTATTTTCTCTCCTGTTTGATAAATCGGTTTTCCCCTTTTTACTGTAACTAACTCACCGAATTGCATTAATTTATCTGCGATTTTTCCCATAATTCCTCCTTATATACTTTGATTATACTAAAATCTTTTAATTTTGTAACAAAAGTGACAGAAATTATTTTTATTAATGATTAAAATTTCTTTTAACAACAAAACCCATTAATTTAGTTTGTTTTATAAGAAATTAGGTGAATGAAAATGACCGAACATATTGTATTACAGAACGTATACAAAACGTTTTCTAAGAAAAATCATTCCGAGACAGTTGCATTAGAAGATGTTTCACTATCAATAAAACGTGGTGAATTCATCTCCTTACTTGGACCTTCTGGATGTGGGAAATCTACATTATTAAATATCATTGCTGGACTTGAAAAAGAAACTTCTGGACAAGTGCTAATTAATGGCTCACCGATTACAGGGCCTGGAAATGATCGTATTGTTGTTTTTCAAGAATCCGGCTTATTTCCTTGGATGACTGTTTTAGAAAATGTCATGTATGGATTGCTTATAAAAAAAGTGCCAAAAGAAGAAGCAAAGATGCGGGCAATGAATTGGATTCAAAAAGTGCACCTTGGCAAGTTTGCTGACAGAAGCCCTCATGAATTATCTGGAGGGATGAAGCAGCGAGTTGCTATTGCTCGAGCTTTAGTAATGGACCCAGAAATATTATTAATGGATGAACCTTTCGCTGCATTAGATGAACAAACGCGAATGGTACTTCATCAAGAACTGGAGACCTTATGGAGAGAAACGGGTAAAACAGTTATTTTTGTTACCCACAACATTCGTGAAGCTGTCGTTCTTTCAGATCGAATTGTATTAATGAAAACACGGCCAGGTGGAATAAAAAATATATTTTCAGTGCAGGCAGCACGTCCACGCAATTCATCCGACAGCATTTTAAATTATTTAGAAACTCGCATTTTATCTGAGCTTGAGCAAGAGATGGAAAAAGTGCTGAAGGAGGAATTAGGCAGTGATTACGCACTTAAGAAGGATCGCCTTCATATTGATCCTCATAATAATTTGGGAAGCGATATCTAAACTCCAACTATTTCCTGCATTTATGTGGCCACCCCTACTTTTTCCAAATGAACCTGGGGGAGTAACTGTATTTAAAACTTTCATTAGTGGAATTGCCTCTGGTCAATTGCTAGAAGCTACAGGTGCTTCCCTACTAAGGCTGATTATCGGATTTATTATTGCTGTCGTAATTGGGCTGCTACTAGGATTATTAATTTATAAATATAAAGTTGTAGATGATACGCTTGGATTTTTTGTAACAAGCTTACAGGCGATTCCAAATATCGTTTGGTTGCCGCTAGCCATTTTATGGTTCGGACTAGGGGTAGGATCTGTTCTATTTATTGTCATATTAGGTGCCGCCATCTCTGTGACCATTACATCGAGCGCTGCATTTAAAGGAGTAAATCCCCTATTGATACGTGTAGCACAAACGATGGGATCTTCTGGCTGGCATTTATTCCGAACTGTTATTTTTAAAGCTTCCATCCCGCAGCTAATTGCAGGACTTCGCATTGCTTGGGCTCTTGCTTGGCGAGCCGTTCTTGCTGGAGAATTACTTGGCGGCGGTGGTGGCGGTCTTGGAACATTGCTTGACTTAGGCCGCTCTATTCAAGCGATGGATTTAATTTTCAGCATCATGATCATCATCGGAATCATTGGCTCTCTAATAGACAATATTGTCTTCGTTCGCCTCGAAAAATTTGTATTCCGTAAATGGGGCATTTCATCAACTTAAAAGGAGATGTAAAAATGAAAAAGATTTTATACTTAGCGATTTTATCACTTATCGTATTTGTACTCGCTGCATGTGGAAACAGCGGTTCAGAAAATAGTGGAGAATCTGGAGGTAGTTCTGAAGCAACTGAAATTCGTATCGGCTATTTCCCAAATATGACACATATCGCAACAATTGTGGCATTGAAAAAAGGATATTTTGAAGAACAATTTGGCGATGTAAAGATTTCTACAAATACTTTTAGTGATGGTTCTTCCTTCATGGAAGCTATGTCAACTAACGCCATTGATATCGGTACAGTAGGACCTACTCCAGCTTTAAACACATTTATTAAAAATCCAAAACACGAAATTATTTCAGGTGCAGTTAACGGTGGAGCGGTTTTAGTTGTTGCTGGCGATTCAAATATAAACTCTGTGCAAGATTTAGTTGGTAAAAAAATCGCTATCCCAACATTCGGTAGTACGCAAGATGTTGGTTTAAGAAAATCTCTAATTGACGCTGGGGTAAATGTGAAAGATGTCATTACAGTTAAACAAGCACCAGCTGATACAGCAGCATTAATATTAAAAGGAGAATTAGATGGTGCTGCAACTCAAGAACCTTGGGGAGTAAATATCGAAACAACTGCAGGTGCTAAATTATTATTAGATGAAAATGAATTTGCTTGGGGCAGTGAATCAACAAACACTGTTGTAGTAGCACAAACAAAATTTACAGAAGCTAACCCAGAACTTACAAAAAAATATTTAAAAGCGCATATTCAAGCGATTCAATTTATTAATGAAAATCCAGATGAAGCGATTCAACTATTCTTAGATCATATTAAAGAAATTACAGGTAAAGAGCTTTCATCTGATGAAGTAACGAAAGCATTTGCTCGATTAAAAGCGACAACAGATGTAAATGAAGATGTCATTAAAGAAATGGCAGTAATTTCAAAAGAAGCCGGATACATTAATTCTGACAACATCGAAGGACTTGTAAACCTTTCTTATTTAAATGAAGTATTAAATGAACAATAATAACAAAATTTTATTGTAAAATGCGGGCACTTAACCAAGTCTTGTCCTTATCCTATGGGTATGAGCAACTTGGAGAAGTTGCCCGTCTTCGTTTAATGAAAGTACTGTTAATTTTTAGTAACACTCTTTGAAAGGACGTCCATTATGAAAAGATATAATTCGATCGTAGAACTTATTGGCAACACGCCCATTGTGAAATTAAATAAATTACCTTCTCCTGAAGGAGCAAACGTTTATATAAAATTGGAATCTTTTAACCCTGGTGGGAGCGTAAAAGACCGCGCTGCCTATAATATGATTGTACGTGCAGAAAAAGAAGGAAAATTAATCCCTGGGAAAAGTACCGTCATTGAACCAACGTCAGGAAATACAGGAATCGGGCTTGCAATGGTTTGTGCAGTTAGAGGTTATCGTTGTATTATTACGATGCCTGATAATGCAACGAAAGAACGCATTCAATTAATGCGGGCATATGGAGCAGAAGTGTACTTAACTCCAAGTCATTTGAGAATGCAAGGTGCCATTGATGAAGCATATCGAATTGCAGCAAACATTCCAGATCACTTCATTCCACTCCAATTCGAGAACGAAGCCAATTCGGATGCTCATCGAAATACAACAGCGGTTGAAATATTAAATGCTTTCGGAAATCAACTAGATGCTTTTGTTTTAACAGCAGGTACTGGCGGCACTATTACAGGTACAGGAGAAGAATTGAAGAAAGCTTTGCCAAACTTGAAAATTTACGTTGTTGAACCAGCTGGATCTCCAGTACTCGCTGGTGGAAGCCCAGGGCCACACAAAATCCCAGGCACAGGACCAGGATTCATCCCTAAAATTTTAAATACAAACATTTATGATAAAATTCTTCATATAGAAGATGGAGCTGCCCAAGAGACAGCAAGACGTCTAGCTAGTGAAGAAGGAATTTTAGTCGGTGCATCTGGCGCAGCTTCTGCCTATTTTGCAATTCAATTTGCGAAAGACCTTCCTAAACAAGCAAATGTGCTGTGCCTTGCACCTGATACTGGAGAACGATACTTATCGACAGATTTATTTGAAGTATAAATAAAGATCCAAAGTCAATAATGCTAAAAAGAGCTTGCTAGAATGACAAAAATTCCAGCAAGCTCTTATTTATCAAATTGGAAAGACTTTAGTTTTTCATTTTTGGATCAAGTGCATCTCTTAATCCGTCCCCCATTAAGTTAAATCCAAGAACAGTTAACATAATTGCAAGTCCAGGGAAAATCATTGTCCAAGGTGCATTCATTAAATAAATGCGCGCATCCGCTAACATTTTACCCCATTCTGGTTGTGGCGGTTCCGCTCCTAACCCTAAGAAGCTGAGAGCTGCCGCTTCAATGATAGCAGTCGCAATTGCTAATGTACCTTGAACGATGACTGGTGCAAAAGAGTTTGGCAATATATGTCTTAATAATATTCTGGAATCTTTCATTCCAATTGCCTTTGCTGCTGTTATATATTCTTCTTCTTTAACACTTAATACTTTTGAACGAATTAACCTTCCAAAATTCGGCACGTTTACGATAGCAATCGCAATGAGAGCATTTTGTAAGGAACTACCTAAAATTGAAACAATTGCAATAGCCAATAATATACTTGGAAAGGCTAGTAAAATATCAAAGAACCTTGAAATGATCGTATCAACCCATCGACCATAATAGCCTGCAATGATTCCTAAAAAACTACCAAGAACAGCAGACAATACAACCGCACCAAAGCCGACTGTTAAAGAAATTTGTGCCCCCCATACAACACGAGAAAAAATATCTCTTCCAAATTCATCTGTTCCAAACCAAAATTCACTTGAAGGAGGTACTAAATGAGTGCTTGGATCTCCTAACTTTTGCTCGTTAATCCCTTCAGGAGCAATAATTGGAGCAAAAAGTGCAACAAGGATGAAAAACAATACAATGACTGTTCCCGCTACAGCCGATTTACTTCTTAGAAAAGTGCGTAACGCTTCTTTCCAAGGAGACGTCACTTTATCTTCCACTACTTGCACATTCATGTCTTTTGTTGCTGTTTCTGCCATAGTCTCCCCCTCCTTCTAGTTGTACTTAATTCGCTTGTCAATGAATGAATATAAAATATCGACAATAAAGTTGATAATGACGAAGAGAAATGCCACAACTAAAATGCCAGATTGAATCACCGGATAATCCCTAAATCCAATTGCTTCATATATGTAGCGACCAATTCCTGGCCAACTAAAAATTGTTTCTGTTAAAATAGCTCCACCTAACAGCAATCCAGTTTGTAAACCAATTACCGTTAAAATTGGAATAATTGCATTTTTTAAAGCATGTTTATACACGACAATAAACATTTTTTGTCCTTTTGCACGAGCTGTGCGAATGTAATCAGATCGCATTACTTCAAGCATAGATGAACGAGTCATTCTGGCAATAATCGCCATCGGGATAGTTGCAAGAGCCATTCCAGGCAAAATTAGGTGTTTTACGACTGTTCCAAATTGATCATATCTACCTTGAATTAATGTATCGATTAAATAAAAATGCGTTATGGCCATAATTGGATCTCGTACTTCCTCACGTCCAGAAGTAGGAAACCATCCTAAATTAATGCTGAACAACCATTGTTCTAACAAACCAAGCCAAAACACTGGCACCGATACGCCAATTAAAGCAATTACCATTGCTAAATAATCAAACCAAGTATTTTGGAACCAAGCCGATATAATACCAGCATTCATTCCGATTACAACTGCAATAAACATCGCAAAAAACGCTAATTCAAAGGTTGCGGCAAGATATGGCCAAATTTCAGTAGATATTGGTTGATTTGTTCGGATAGATACCCCTAAGTCTCCTGTAAGCAACCCTTTTAAGTAATCAAAATATTGAATATACCACGGATTATTTAGTCCTAAATTTTCTCTTAATGCTTCCACAGATTCTTTTGTTGCTTGTTGTCCTAAAATCATTTGGGCTGGATCCCCAGGAATTGCACGAATAATTAAAAATACAATAAAAGTCATTCCAAGAAGCACAGGGATTAGTTGCAAAAATCTACGCCCTATGTAGTGAAGCATATTCTTCACCCCTCTACAAATGGTATAAATGCTTGGCACTCATACAACTTGCATGAGTGCCTTGCATGAAATTACTGAATTTCTACATTCGATAATACTTCTGAACCCGTTGGATGTGGTTTGTAGTTCGTTACACCTTTCTTAGCAGCAAGAAGTGGTATAGAGTGAGCTAATGGTACCCAAGGAGCGTCTTCTTTTATAATCTCTTGAGCTTTCTTATATAGCTCATTTCTCTTTTCTTCGTCTACTTCAGATTGAGCTTGGATTAGTAAGTTGTGAACTTCTTCGTTCGCATAGTACGCATAGTTATTGCTTCCGATTGTATCTTTATCTAGTAATGTATAAATGAAGTTATCTGCATCCCCATTGTCACCAGTCCAACCTAATAAGAATGCATCGAATTCACCATTTTTCGCCATATCTAAATATGTTGCCCATTCTGCTGTTTTAATTTCAGATGGAATTCCAACGTCTTGTAAGTTTTTCTGAATAGCTTCAGCAATTTTTCTTCCATCTGGCATATATGGACGTGGTACAGGCATCGCCCAAAGTTCAATTGGTGTACCATCATATCCAGCTTCAGCAAGAAGAGCTTTTGCTTTTTCTGGATCATATTCATAATCTTTTATCGCATCATTATAACCGCTAATAGATGGTGGCATTGGGTTTACTGCCACTTCAGCTCTTCCCAAATAGAATGCGTCTACAATCGCTTGTTTATCAATTGCATGGTTCACTGCTTGACGCACTAGTTTATTATCAAATGGTGGACGAGTGTTAGTTAAACCTAAATAACCAATATTCATAGATGGTCGTTCAATTAGTTGTAAATTCGCGTTTGCTTCAACTGATTGTGCATCTGATGGATTAATTCCGTCTGCTAAATCGATTTCCCCAGCAACTAATGCATTTAAGCGCGCTGAGTTATCAGGAATAGAGCGGAAAATAACTTTGTCTAACTTTGGTAAACCTTCTTGCCAGTAATCTTCAAATTTTTCAAGTGTAATAGAATCATTTCGTTTCCATTCAACAAACTTAAATGGTCCAGTACCAACTGGATTATCTCCAAAGCTTTCACCATATTGATCTAAAGCTGTAGGTGAAGCAATACCGAATGGGAACATCGCTAAGTTTTTCAAGAATGGTGCTTGTGGTCTTGATAATTTAAAGATAACCGTATAATCGCCATCAGCAATTACTTCACTAATAATATCTTCTCCATCAGCTTTAAACATGGAGTGATAGTAATAGAATTTTTCTGAAGCTCCAGCTTTCCAGCGTTCGAAGTTTTTCACTACCGCTTCAGCATTGAAATCTGTACCATCATGGAACTTGACACCTTCACGTAGTTTAAACGTATACGTTAAACCATCTTCACTTACTTCCCAGCTCTCAGCAAGTCCTGGGTGAATCGTTGTATCTTGCTCACCGAAATTTACTAATGTTTCATATATGTTGATTGTTACTTTTGCTGATTCACCATCTGTAACAATCGCTGGGTCTAGAGATACTGAATCTCCACCGCGTCCAAATACTAATACTTGCGGTACATTTGATTTTTTGTCTCCGTCCGTTTCAGCTGGTTCATTCGCTTTATCATTACCGCTACAAGCAGCCAAAACGAATATCAGTAGAAGCAGTCCTACTGACCAAAGTTTTTTTAACATAAAACCCCTCCTAATTTCAAATCTTAAATTTATGTCATTGCTGCGGTTCATCATAAAGATGACACGCAACAGAATGACCAGGTTTAACTTCTTTTAATTCTGGAACTATTGTCTTACATGCTTCTGTTGCAAATGGACATCTTTGTTGGAATAAACAACCATTCTTTGGTAGAGATTCTGCAACATCTCCTTGAATCAAGATTTGTTCCTTTTGATAAGTAGGGTCCGGTATTGGAACTGAAGAAAGCAACACTTTTGTATATGGATGTAACGGTTCCTCGTAAAGAGATTCGCATTCTGCTAATTCTACTAATCTTCCTAAATACATGACCCCTACACGATCACTAATGTGTCGTACAACACCTAAATCATGTGCAATAAATATATATGTTAGTTTCAAATCTTCTTGTAAGCGCTTCATTAGATTTAGAACTTGAGCCTGTATCGAAACGTCTAATGCTGACACTGGTTCATCAGCAATGATGAGTTTTGGATTTGTCATTAGAGCTCTTGCAATACCAATTCGCTGTCTTTGCCCACCGCTAAATTGGTGGGGATATCTTTTTGCATGGTACGAATTTAAACCAACGATTTGGAGAAATTCTTTTACCATTTCTTTTCGAACACTTTTATTTCCAATACCATGAACAATTAACGGTTCTTCTAATATTTGTTCAACAGTATGTCTTGGATTTAATGAAGCATAAGGGTCTTGGAACACCATTTGTAAATCTCTTCTTGCTTTCCGCATCTCACTTTTTGAGAGAGATGTTAGTTCAATGCCATTAAAATAGATTTTTCCATCCGTCGGCTCCAAAAGCCGCATAATCATTCTTCCTGTTGTGGACTTTCCACAGCCCGATTCCCCCACAATGCCCAGTGTCTCATCTTCATATACTTCAAACGAAACACCATCAACCGCTTTCACTACATCAGTTGTTTTTGAAAATCCCTTTTTTTTCTTGGGAAAATGTTTTTTTAATTGTTCAACTTTCAACAGCACGTTTGTCATAAACTGTCCCCTCCCCTTTTTCCAATAAGAAACATCTTGCCTTATGATTGGCTGAAACATCATATATTGGAGGATTTTCGTTAAAGCAACGTTCTTTCGCAAATTCACATCTTGGTGCAAATCGACATCCTACTTTTATTGAACCAGGTTTCGGCACTGCACCAGGAATTGAATAGAGCGTTTCTTTTTTCTCTCGCATATCTGGAACTGATTGAATTAATCCTCTTGTATATGGATGGCTCGGATTTTTAAATATTTCCATCACTGGTGCTTCTTCCACAATTTGTCCACTATACATAACAATTACTCGTTCACATATTTCCGCCACTACCCCTAAATCGTGGGTAATGAGCAGAACAGCTGAATTGAATTTTTTATTCAAGTCTTGCATTAGTTTCATAATTTGCGCTTGGATTGTTACATCCAAAGCGGTTGTCGGTTCATCAGCAATAACTAGTTTCGGATTACATGCCAAAGCCATCGCGATCATTACACGTTGTCTCATCCCCCCTGATAATTGATGGGGATATTCTTTCATCAATTCTTCTGCTCGACGAAGCCCAACAAGTTTCATCATTTCAATGGCATGATTGGCAGCCTTCTTTTTATCCCACTTATTATGTATTCGAATAGCCTCAATCAATTGGTTACCAATTGTATAGAGAGGATTTAGAGACGTCATTGGTTCTTGAAATATCATGGCAATATCTTTTCCACGAATCTTTCTCATTTCTTTTTCAGAAAGCTTCGTTAAGTCTTTGCCTTCAAGTAATATTTCACCTGATGTAATTTTTCCTGGAGGGTTTGGAACTAGTCCCATTATGGATAACGAGGTAACACTTTTCCCGCAACCAGATTCTCCAACAATTCCTAATATCTCTCCCTCATAAACTTTAAAATCTATATGATCTACTGCAGGAATTTTTCCGTCGTTAGTAAAAAACGTCGTTTCTAATCCTTTTACCTCTAACAACACTTTTCTTTCCATGTATTCACCCCATTTGTTTTTTGTAGCTTCGTGTTGAAAAATTGACTCATTTTACTTTTTACTTAGAATTTTCTGAAATAATATTGCAAAAAAAATTCGCTTGAATGAATGGCTTAGTTAATCATCCTTCTACCTTAAATCAAAAATACTACTAGTAAAAAAGTAGAATATCATAATATAATGATTTAATTTTAACAAATGCCAGATAAGAAAAAAAATTCCCTAAACTAAAAATTTTTCCATTTTACTAAACATTTTATACTTTTATATCTAACCTAGCAATATTTGTTTTATTACAGAAAATTTAGAATTATTCAATTTATTCAATCCGACAAAAGTTTTATTTTGTTTTTTGATCTATATAAGGTGATAAAGAAAATAAATATTTTTAGAGCATAACATTATTTTCAACATAAAAAACACCCAACCTCAATTAGTTGAGTGCAAAATCAATTATTCTAAATGTTGTATTTGGAATAAATCATGGTAAACTCCCTTTTTCACCATTAACGACTCATGAGTTCCTTCTTCAATTAGTTCACCATGATCGATAACAAATATTTTATCTGCATGGGTAATTGTTGAAAGACGGTGGGCAATAATGATTGTCGTTCTATCACTTGCCAAACGTTCCAAAGATTCCTGAATTAACGCTTCACTTTCTAAATCCAAAGCGGAAGTTGCTTCATCTAACACTAATATCGGAGGATTTTTTAAGAACACCCTTGCAATCGCGATGCGTTGTTTTTGACCTCCAGAAAGCTTCACACCTCGTTCTCCCACTTTTGTGTCATAGCCATTTGGCAAGGACATAATAAAATCATGAGCGTTTGCTGCTTTTGCTGCATCAACGACTTCTTCATCAGTTGCATCTGGTTTTCCCATTAAAATATTTTGTTTCACTGAATCGCTGAATAAAATATTGTCTTGCAATACAATCCCAATTTGCGAGCGCAATGATTTAATATCTACATCCCGCACATCTCGATCGTCAATTTTTACCGAACCACCCGTTACATCATAAAAGCGTGGAATGAGGCTAACAATCGTCGATTTTCCTCCACCGCTCATTCCTACAAACGCTGCTGTTTCTCCTGGTTGAATTGTAAAGTTTACATTTTTCAAGACTGGGTTTCCTTCTTCTTCATACTTAAATTCAACATTTTTAAACTCTACTTTCCCCGATACAGGTGGTAAAGGCAATGCATTCGATTTATTTTGAACATCATATTCTTCATCCATCAAACTAAACATTCGGTCCATGGAAGCAATGGATTGAGTAAGCGTTGTCGATGAGTTCACCAATCTTCTTAGCGGTGCATACAACCGTTCGATATAACCCATGAAGGCTGCCATTTCTCCGACAGAAAGTTGTCCATTAATGATTAAATATGATGCAAAACCAATCACTAATAATGGCGCAATATCCGTTATAGTGTTAACAACCGCAAAAGATTTTGCATTCCATCTTGTATGATCCAACGATTTTTCTAAAAACTCTCCATTTTCTTTATCAAAAATCTTTTGCTCATGTTCCTCAAGAGCAAAACTTTTTATGATGCTGATGCCGCTTACTCTTTCATGTAAATAGCTTTGTACATTTGCTAACGCTTGCGAACGTATTCTTGTTAATGCCCTTAGTCTTCCAAAAAAATATTTTACGCTAATTGCAAATAAAGGAAGAGAAATAATAGAAACAATTGTTAACTTCCAATTCATTGTTAACATGATTCCTATTACAATAAGAATCGTCGTCATATCAAGCCACAAGTTCATAAGACCAATCATCACGAAGTTTTTCGTTGATTCGACATCATTGATTACACGGGATATAATATCTCCTGCACGATGATTGGAATAATATTTCAAGCTTAATTTTTGCAAATGTACAAACAGTTTTTTTCGAATATCAAACAACACTTTATTGCTGACGTGTTGGGCAAAATATTGTCGGTAATATTCAACAGGTGGACGAATAATAAAGAAAATAATAATCGCTCCACCTAGCCAATAAACCAATTGCTCAATACGCTCGGCATTCGTTAATTCCGTATTTAATATAATATCATCGATTACAATTTTAGTTAAAAACGGAATAAATAAAGGAATAGCAAACTTAATAACTCCTATAATGAGGGTTAAAATGATTTCCCAATAATAGGGTTTTACAAATTGCATATATCTTCTAATACTATCCAAATATCGTCACATCCTTAATGCCACCCAAAGTTAGTTGAGTTCAAATTTTACTAATTGATATTTCATAAATATAACGTTTATATTTTACCACAATAAAAAGACGTCTCTTCATGTGAGACGCCATTGTTCGTTATTTATCGTTAGACCGCATGTCTTTATAAAATAAATAACGGTTTGTCCAAACTTCAATAAAGTCTTGGGCAAAAGGCCCTTTTTTTTGCTTTACCCAGCTCAACAATTTCGTTACATTTCGCTTTAAAATTTTATCAATTACTTCTGGATATCCCATTTCATTTTTATGTTGTTCATATTCATCTTCGTCTAATAATGTGTAAGATTTATCTGGAAATACTTTTATATCCAAGTCATAATCAATGTATTTAATTGCGTTATTGTCAAATACGAAAGGAGAACTCATGTTGCAGTAATAATAAACTCCATCTTCACGCAACATGCAAATAATATTAAACCAATGTTCTGCATGAAAATAACATATGGAAGGTTCCCTTGTAAGCCAAGTTCGACCATCCGCTTCCGTTACGAGCGTTCTGTCATTCGCTCCAATAATAATATTTTTCGTTCCTTTTAAAACCATCGTTTCATGCCAAACTCGGTGGATGCTTCCATTATGTTTATAACTATGTATTTGTATGGTTTCTCCTTCTTTCGGTACCGTCATTTTAGCCCCACCTTTACTCTTTCTCTATATACTCACGTTTATTATATCAATGTTTATAAAAACTTGTAGAAAATTACACATTCTTTATTTATTATATTTAGAAATTTCCTTTTTTTCTATTTAAAGTGTCGTAAAATTACATAAAAGCTGTGTGACAATAAGCTACAAATACAAAAATAAGGTATAGACAGACGTCTATACCTGGAAGTGAAATTTATTCACTCATTGAATAATACCTTATTTGTTGTTATTGCGGTTGTTGTTTTGTTGGTTTTGTTGATTTTGTTGTTGTTTATTTTGTTGATCTTGACGAGTTTGTTGAAAATCTTGTTCTTGAGCAAACTCCTCTTGGTTATTTTTGTTGCGATTTTTTGCCATGAATGTTCACCTCCACGCTAGATATTGTGGACAGATGAACAGGTTATTATTCCAAAGGTTTAAAAATATATTGTTTCAAGAAATTCTTAATTTTTATCATTGGAACAGGAAGTGGTAATTCCTCAATTTCTTTTAATGTTACGAACTGAACCATGTCTCCTAATGGTCCAATTTCTTTTGCTTCTACTAAATGACATCGTAAATTCCAAATGAGATGTGAAAATACATGTTTTTGTTCAAAAAAATCTTCTTCCAATACTTTTGTAATTTTAACATTGTATGTTTTTTCAAAAGATTTCCCTGTTTCTTCAGGTGATTTTTCCACAAAAATCATCGGAAATTGCCACATATTTGCAAGCAAGCCATCACTATGTCGTCTTTCAAATAAGACTTTCCCATCATTCACTGCGATGTAAACATCGTAATATTCGTTTTTTACTTTTGTTTTCTTCGACTTTATTGGCAACTGGTCTGCGTCACCTTCCATAAAACTGACACAATATTCTCTAACAGGACAAAGTAAACATTTTGGAGAAGTCGGAGTACAAATCATCGCTCCCAAATCCATTAATGCTTGATTAAAATCGCCTGGGTATACAGGATGAATAAGTTGTTCGACAGCTTTTTCAAATGTTTTGCGAGTTTTTGGAAGGGCAATATCTTCTGTTATATGTAAAACTCGGCTCAACACACGCATGACATTTCCGTCGACTGCGTGTTCTGGAAGATTATACGCAATGCTTAATATCGCTCCAGCAGTATAGGAACCTATACCTTTTAATTGTTGTAAATCATGGCGATTGTTCGGAACAATACCCCCGTATTTTTCTACAACTTCTTTAACGCCGCTTTGTAAATTACGTGCTCTTGAATAATATCCTAAGCCTTCCCACATTTTTAATAATTCTTCTTCATCGGCATATGCTAAAGCTTCAATGGAAGGATATTTCTCTATAAAACGATGATAATAAGGAATAACCGTATCAACTCTTGTTTGTTGAAGCATCACTTCTGATACCCAAATTTTATATGGATCTTTCGTACGTCTCCAAGGTAAATCTCTTTTTTCACGGTGAAACCATTCGACAAGACTTTGTCGAAATTGTTGCGAATATGGATATTTCACTAGTACCTCCTACCAGTTTTCGATTTTAATTTTATTTAAAAGGGTATAATATAGTTATATAAATTTTGCATTTATTTTTAAAAAGTGTAGTCCTCCGATTATAAGGAGTTGATTTGGATGGATACAGGTACACATCTTGTCATGGGCATTGCGCTCGGAGGCTTATCTTTAATGGATCCAGTTGTTGCAAATCATAGCGTTACATTTGCAGCCGTTTTAACTGGGACGATTGTTGGTTCCCAAGCACCCGATGTAGATACTGTGTTGAAACTTCGCAATAATGCGGTTTATATAAGACACCATCGTGGCATTACCCACTCCACTCCTGCAGTCATTCTTTGGCCTATTGGAATTACCGCAATTGTATCACTCATTTTCCAAGACGCCAATGTACTACATCTTTGGCTATGGACATTTCTTGCCGTCTTTTTGCATGTATTTGTCGATATATTTAATGCTTACGGAACTCAAGCATTACGCCCCTTTTCAAGAAAGTGGGTCGCCCTAGGTGTCATCAATACATTTGATTCATATATTTTTGGTATCCACTGTATTGGAATAATTTTATGGGCTTTAGGTTCAAACCCGGTAATAATCTTCTCCATTATGTATTTCATCATCATCGGTTATTATATTTTAAGATTTTTACTTCAACAATCTGTCAAAAATGCCGTTCGTAAAACGATTCCAGATGCAAAAATCATCATTGTTGCCCCAACGATGCGTTTTTTCACTTGGCGGGTTGCTGCAAAATCTGAAACGCATTACTATGTAGGACGAGCATTTGGAAGAACGATTAATATATACGATAAATTTAAAATTCGTCCTCTACCACAAACGCCATTGGTGGAAAAAGCATTGAATGATCCAAATTTATCTGCTTTTTTATCGTTCTCGCCAATTTATCATTGGGACATTTCTGAACTAGAAAATGGTCTTACAGAAGTTCGATTAGTCGATTTAAGATATCGAAGTAATGAACATTACCCTTTTGTTGCGGTAGCTCATTTGGATGAAGATTTAAACATTATTACTTCTTATACCGGTTGGATTTACAGTGAAGACAAACTACAACGAAAATTGCAGATTGGTGCAAGTGATTGAAATTGAAGTGGTCTTTTGAAAAATCATTATGAGACGGCTCACCTGCGACAAAGAAACTTGCTTCGACTAATATTTATAAAAATCATGATTTGAGGGTGTCTAGAAAGCTTTCGACTTTCAAGACACCCCTTTTCATTACTGTTCTTCCAATAAATGTGCATATTTCGGGTTACGTCCTGCAAATTCATGGATTTTATCGCCATAACTTTCAATCCATTGGCGAATAATTCTTTCTGTATATTCTGCACCACGATAGACATAACCAGCTTTTGCATATGTTGCTTCAAAATCAGACCATAATAATTCAATCCAAGTGCGAGCTTTGTTTTCAGATAAAAACGGATTTTTTTCTAATAATTCTTTCGTCAATTTATCAATAAGTGTGTATGCGTCCATATTATTCCCTCGCTTTCAATGGTGAGAGCATGGAAATAGGTAACGCTTCTTCAAAATTTTCACCGTTTAATCGGAAACCCCATGCAAAGCGTCCTTTTAAATATTCTACTTTGAAATATTCCCCAGGAGCACCATCAATTCTGTAAATCTCACCAGGCTTAATAAGTGACGGATCCATTAAATACGCTTGAGCCATAAGCGCTTTTCTTTCGTAAACCGCAAACTCATTGACGATTCCTAATTGTTCTGCTTTTCTTGCTTTTTCCTTAAGGTTTGCTATTTCCTGTCTCAATTCTTCTGGAGTCATTTGAGCATAAGTTTTTTTCATTCCTTCTCCCTCTTTTCATCGATAAATCGCTCGATTATCTCTAATGGAAATCCTTTTTGATACAGGGCTTGTTTTACTTTTAATTCAAGTTGCTTGTCTTCATATTTCCGAACATATTTATTCCAAATTTTCTCACCTTGTATGGTAATTAATTCGTACCATTCATCATCTTCTCGCTCTAATTGAATTTGGTCAAGTATTTCATTCACAATTTCAAAAGAATATCCTTTTCGAATTAATACGTCCTGTATTTTTTGCTTTATTTGGGTAGGTGTTTTATTGCTATTCATCTTCACTGTTTTTTCAGCTAACTGCATCGCTAATTGCATTTGTTCTTCATATGTAAATGATTTTAATGTTTTTTCGAGCGTTTTTTTATCAATTCCTTTTTTTATTAAGTCTTGCTTTATAGCCATTGGACCTTTTTTTGCAGTTTTTTTCCTTGTTTCAAGCAATGCTTTTGAATACGTTTCATCATTGAGGAAACCTAATTTTTCAAGTTTCCGAATTGCTTCGAGTACAACTGATTCGCCAAAGCCCGCATTAAGCAACTTTTTTTTCACCTCATATTCACTTCGCATTTGATAGCTTAAATATGATACTGCTCGATTAAAGGCTTTCGCAATTTCATCCTCATATGCAATTTCATCAATTTCAAATGAATCGAGTAATTTCCCTTTTGTTAAGCCAAACTTAATTAAAGTGGATTCATCTACTGAAAAGGCAAATTCTTCATTTAAATATATATTGTATCGCTCTTTATTATTTTTTTGACGGGTGATTTTTGTAATTACTTGCATTGAAACACTCCTCGTTTTTAGTATACACAAAATCCCGAAACGTTCATATGATTTGGGATATTTGCCATTCGATATAAGTCGCATAAACACTTTCTTTTTGCACAATCTAAGGCAAAAAGGAGAGGAGGTAGCAAGTTGAAATGGATCAATATTGCCCTGGCCATTGTTTTGTTATTTAGTATCCCAGCACCTCAAGCATTCGCAAAAGAATACCATTGGGGTTTTACAAAATCGAAAAATGGAAATCCCCCAGATGTTGGTGCAGAGTTTGAAGGTTTATTAAAAAACTACGGTGCGTTATATAGAGGAAATCCAGAGAAAAAAGTAATTTATTTAACTTTCGATAACGGATTTGAAGCAGGTTATACGGAAAAAATACTCGATACATTAAAGAAAGAAGATGTGAAAGCAACCTTTTTCTTAACGGGACATTATTTAACAAGTGCATCGGATTTAGTGAAGAGAATGGTTAAAGATGGGCATACTATCGGGAACCATTCAGATAAGCATCCGAACATGGCTAGATTATCTCGCGAAGGAATGCTAAGAGAATGGCAAAATTTTGATAAGAAATTAAAAGAGATTACGGGTATTAATCGTACTTATTATGTTCGACCACCTGAAGGAATTTTTAATACTGAATTGTTAGAAGTAGGCAATGAAAATGGCTATACTCACATCTTTTGGTCCATTGCTTTCAGAGATTGGGATACCGATCAAAAGAAAGGTGCAGAATACGCATACAACGAGTTAATCAGTCAGCTGCATCCCGGAGCTATCATATTAATGCATACGGTTGCTGAACATAATGCTGATGCATTGCCGGATTTTATAAAAGAAGCTAAAAAACAGGGTTATACTTTTGGAACCTTGGACGATCTTGTATTTGATCATTTAGTTGATGATTATTTATGGGGGAAAGCTTCTTAATATAATTTGTGGAACCCATTTTAAAATGGGTTCCTTTTACAATGCTTGCTTGTGCAGATAATTTCATTACTTGTGCGGATACAACTTTGCTATTATACCTGTAAAGTTTACACATTAAAGCGCCCATAAGATGAGCATAATAAATATAAAATGTGGGAATTTATTGGGTTTATTAAAAAGCCACAGCGTAGCTGCAATGCCATTGACACCTACCACGATTCTTAGTACTTGGTGGATGGGGTCGGGGCCCCGCCAACAAGTACTTAGAATCGATTTGTCCGTAGTACAATGACAAACGGAGTGAGCGCAAGGAGCTATTTTTTGAGATCATCTGCAATCTACAATCACTACGGACAATCAGGTAGGTGTCAATGGTGGCGTACTTCGTACATGAATGGAGGATATGGAAATGGCGAAAAAATATCGATATTACACATTTGAATTCAAAAAACAAGTCATTGAAAAATATTTCGAAGGGTATTCTTCCACAGAGGTAGCTAAAATATATAACATTCATCGGAGAAGAGTCTCTGAATGGGTGAAAATTGTGAAAGAAGGAGGCTATGAAGCTCTCTTAACCAAAAGAGAAAAAGTAGCTAAACAGAAACAGTCGCCTGTTGAAAAATCTTTGGAAGAAAAATATCTTCTATTACAGTTGGAGAACGAATACTTAAAAAAGTTGTTAGATCTAAGAAAGGGGTGAATGATAAAGAACAACAATTTGCCTTTATTCACGCTTACGCAGAACAATATCCGATTTCTATTTTAGCGGAAATCGCCAATGTATCCCGTGCGGGTTATTATAAATGGTTAAAGAGAAATGGAGAAAAACATCGTGATCAAATTGATGAACGGTTAATCCCTTATATCCTAAAGGTGTTTAACGATCACCGTGGTACTGTGGGGAGAAAACGAATCAAAATTGAATTGGAAAGACAATATGGGTTAGTCATCAATGAAAAACGGATTGCCCGTTTAATGAGGAAATATGGATTGGTATGCAAAATTCGCCAAAAGAAATTTAGATATCGTCCAAGTGTTCATGGAAAAATTCCCAATCTTCTTAGCCGTAACTTCAAAGCCATTCGAGAAGGAGTAAAGTTTTCCATTGATATTACGTATATTCGCGTGAAAAGAGGACGTCAAAAATGGGTATATCTCTGTGCCATTAAAGACTTATTTAATGAGGAAATCGTGGCTTATTCAATGGGGACAAGTTTGGAAATGAAATTAGTGTATCGCGCCTTAGAAATGCTTAAAAAAAGGGGATATAGTAAAGGAGCGATTCTCCATAGTGACCAAGGCACTCACTTTACTAATCCCGATTATCAAGAGTATCTCCGTGAGATGGAGATAACTCAATCCATGTCCCGCAGAGGCAACTGCTGGGACAATGCCTGCATTGAAAATTTCTTTAGTCATCTGAAGGTTGAACTTGGATGTTTTAGTCAACCCGAAACTGTACGAGAAATTTACGAAGCAGTAGAAAACTATATTAATTATTATAACACCAAACGTATCGTAACTAAACTAAAAATGAGCCCGATGGAATATAGAACAAAAGCAGCATAAATTTGGATTAATACGGGGCGGATAAAAATGTCTACTTGACAGGAGCATGAGCATCCCTTCTTGTGCGGATACAACTCTTGCTTGTGTAAAAAAATCTCGCTTATGCAGTTACCTCCACCGCTAATGCGTATACAACCCCTTCTCTTGCAGATAACTCTTCCACTTGTGCAAATACCCTCAACTTTAGAAATAAAATCCTTCAACTTATAAAATCTACCTAATAAAAAAGCTGCCTAGAAAGTTTTCCTCTCCAAACAGCTTTTCATCTATTATTTAAACATCTTTTTCAAATTCGCCATTTCAATCGCAGAAACAGCTGCATCATAACCTTTATTTCCAGCTTTCGTTCCAGCGCGTTCAATCGCTTGTTCAATATTTTCCGTTGTAACAATTCCGAAAATGACTGGCACATTTGTTTGCAGAGAAACTTGTGCAATGCCTTTTGCTGCTTCATTACATACATAATCGTAATGAGTTGTAGAACCACGAATAACCGTTCCTAAGCCGATTACCGCATCATACTCGCCAGTTTCAGCCATTTGTTTTGCAATAAACGGTATTTCAAAAGCACCCGGTACCCACGCCACATCAATATTTTCTTCATCCACTCCATGGCGCTTCAATCCATCCATTGCGCCATCTAGCAATTTACTTGTAATAAATTCGTTAAATCTTCCTACTACAATGCCAATTTTCAGCCCTGTTCCAACTAAATTTGCTTCAAATATTTTTCCCATTTCCAACTACTCCCTCTTCTAAAATGTAAATACAATATCTTTGTTTAAATAAAATGATGCATTTTTTCTCTTTTTGTTTTTAAATAAAAAGCATTAGCATTATTCGGTTCGATTTTAATTGGCACACGTTCCACAACTTGGATGCCATATTTCTCGATACCTTCAATTTTTTCTGGATTGTTCGTCATTAATCGAATTTTTGTAATGCCTAAGTCTTTTAACATTTGTGCACTTAATGCATAATCTCTCAACTCTGCAGGAAACCCAAGTTTCAGATTGGCTTCAACCGTATCAAAACCTTGTTCCTGTAATGCATATGCTTTGAGCTTATTAATTAATCCGATGCCGCGTCCTTCTTGTTGCATATATAATAGAACGCCTTTTCCTTCCTTCTCTATCATCTCTAATGACTTTTCTAACTGTGGACCACAATCGCAACGTTTTGAATGAAAAACATCTCCCGTTAAACAAGCTGAATGAATTCGTACAAGCGGTGTTTCTCCTTCATGGATATCCCCTTTTACTAATGCCACATGTTCCAATCCATCAACATCATTTTCATAACCAATCATTCGAAAATTTCCGAATGTTGTCGGCATATTTACTGATGCTGCCCGACTTACAACCACTTCATTTCGGAAACGATAACGAACTAATTCCTCAATTGAAATAATTTTTAAATCATGTGCTTTTGCGAATTTCAATAAATCATCGAGGCGAGACATTTTTCCGTCATCCCCCATAATTTCGCAAATCACACCCGCAGGAAATGATCCTGCAATCCTAGCTAGATCAACTGCAGCCTCTGTATGCCCTTGTCTTTCCAATACTCCATTTTTCTTGGCGATAAGCGGAAAAACATGTCCTGGTCTGCGAAAATCTTCTTTTTTCGCATCATCATCTATCATTTTTAAAATCGTTGTTGAACGCTCATATGCACTAATGCCTGTTGTCGTGCTAATATGGTCGATACTAACGGTAAATGCTGTTTGATGATTGTCTGTATTATTTGCAACCATTGCATGTAAATCCAATTTTTGTGCCAATTCTTCTATGATGGGCGTACAAATTAAACCTCGGCCGTATGTCGCCATAAAATTGATAGTCTCTGGTGTTGCATGCTCTGCTAAAGCCACTAAATCCCCTTCGTTTTCCCGATTTTCATCATCCACAACGATGATGGTTTTCCCCTTTTTCAATTCTTCAATTGCTTCCTCGATCGTGTTCAACATTAAAACCACCATCCTTAAAATCCTTTTTGAGTTAAAAACTCTAACGTAATTTTTGATTCTTCTTTTTGATTGATTTTCTTTAAATGATGTAACACGTATTTTCCCAACATATCCGTCTCAATATTCACTTGATCGCCAATCCCTTTCATTCCTAAAATCGTTTCTGAATACGTATGAGGAATGAGAGAAATTGTGACGCTTGTATCACTAACTCCAAAAATCGTCAAACTTGTCCCGTCAATCGTAATGGATCCTTTAGGAATACATTGTTCTAACAGTTCTTTCGGCATCTCAATTTCGTAATACACTGCATTGGATACCGGCTTTTTGCTGCGAATCGTTCCTACTCCATCCACATGACCCGACACAATATGACCACCAAAACGTCCACCAGCTGCCATTGCCCTTTCTAAATTGACATAGTCTCCTTTTTTTAACTGATGAATCGTTGTGGCTTTTACAGTTTCCGGCATGACATCTACCGTCATTTCATCTTTTGTTAAATGAGTAACTGTTAGACAAACGCCATTGACAGCAATACTGTCTCCTAAAGACGCATCTGACACAATTTTTGGAGAATGAATAACGATTTTCATACTTTTTTCGTCTTTTTGAATAGCAGTGACAATTCCTTTGTCTTCAATTAAGCCAGTAAACATGTAAATCCCCCTCATTCTTTTAATAAAAGCAAAAACCCCATTAAGCGAAAACTTAACGGGGTTGGGAGAATGATGAATTTTTAGGCATGACAAAAAAGCCTGTGTACAGGCAAATTTTTCACGTATACCTAAATAAAAACTCCCGCTTATATGCGGGAGATAGGATGTAAAAAAGGGTATACTAAACTAGCCCATTAACTAACGATTAATGGGTATTTTTTACAAACCATCCTTCTCCCATCCAGACTTTCACTGTCGGCTTTGGATTCTCACCAAATCCTGCTCCAAAAGAGCTCGCGGGCTTAGAAGCATTGCTTCATCACCGCCGATTGGGAATTTCACCCGACCCCGAAGGATATAAAAATATTTAATTATCTATAACAATAACACTTATTTCGGAGAAAATCCACATAATCAACTGATTTATTATCTTGCACTAATCATACATATGCAATTTTACCTATCCTTATTCGATTGCTATAATATTTGAAGATTGAATAAAGGACGTGAAATGATGTCTGAAAAAGTGCAAATCGAAATCGGTCAAAAATTTCCATTAACAATTAAACGACTTGGAATCAATGGTGAAGGTGTCGGCTTTTTCAAGCGGAATGTTGTATTCGTAAAAGGAGCACTTCCTGGTGAAGTCGTCACAGCAAAAGTTTCAAAAATCCATAAAAATTTTGCCGAGGCGGAAATTGTGCGAATTAGAGAAACTTCAAAAAATCGCATAACCCCTCCATGCAAAATTTATGAGCAATGTGGGGGATGCCAATTACAACACTTATCATACGAAGGACAGTTAAAAGAAAAGCGTGATATCGTTATTCAAGCTTTAGAAAAATATGTACCACAGATTGCTGAAAATGCAGAAATACGTATTACTATTGGAATGGACAATCCATGGCATTATCGAAATAAAAGCTCTTTCCAGGTACGAAAAAATGGTAGCTATGTTTCTGCCGGATTGTTCGTCGAAGGCACGAATAAACTCTTAAATATCAATGATTGCATCGTACAACATCCTGTAACAACAAAAATTACTGTCGGCATCCGAAAGCTTTTACAAAAACTGAACATTCCAATCTATGATGGAAAATCAAAAGGATTTGTTCGCACCATTGTCGTTCGTACAGGTATTCAAACAGGAGAAACACAAGTTTGCCTTGTTACGACGAAAAAAGAAATTCCTAAAAAAGCGGAATTAGTACAAGGCATAAAAAATTTGGATTCAAGCATTGTTTCCATCACTCAAAATATCAACCCTTCAAAAACTTCCTTGATTTTTGGGGATGATACCATTGTACTTGACGGCAAAGAGACGATACACGAAAAATTAGGAGAACTTGCTTTTGACTTATCTTCCCGTGCATTTTTCCAACTCAATCCAAAACAAACCGTTGTTTTATATGATGAAATCAAAAAAGCCGCGGGGTTAACTGGCAAAGAAACAGTTGTAGATGCCTATTGTGGTGTCGGAACAATCGGTTTATGGCTTGCGAAAGATGCAAAAGAAGTACGTGGAATGGATATCGTTCCTGAGTCCATTGAAGATGCTAAAAAAAATGCACAAAACCACGGATTTACTCATGCCAAATACTATAACGGTCCAGCAGAAGAGTGGCTTAAGAAATGGGCGAAAGAAGGATTTGTACCAGACGTTGTAACGGTCGATCCACCTCGTACTGGTCTTGCACCAAGTTTTATTAAAACCGTATTAAAAATTAAACCAAAACGATTCGTCTATACTTCTTGCAACCCATCCACTTTCGCAAGGGATTTAAAAGAATTATCTAGGCTATACACCGTTGAATACATCCAACCAGTTGATATGTTCCCTCAGACAGCTCGGGTTGAAATAGTATCGAAATTAACTTTAAAAAAATAAGTGCTAGAAAAAGGGAGGACGGCTGAAAAATAATTTTAAGCCACCTCCTTTTTTAACTGACGTTAACACTTTCGTTACAAATAAATTGCGACGAAGCGGCGCGTTTAATGTGACCCCCATAGAAAAAAGAAATATGTAGATCATAAAGAATTTGGCTATTATTTTATTTGAATTGACTATTATCTCAGACGAATTGGCTATTATCTTTTTGGGTTTGACTATTATCTCATCTCTGCTGATGCGAATTTTTGGCTTTGGCTATTATTTTATCTAGGTTGACTATTATCTCGGACGAGTTGGCTATTATCTCTTTGGATTTGACTATTATCCCATCTCTGCTGATGCGAATTTTTGGCTTTGGCTATTATTTTATTTGGGTTGACTATTATCTCGGACGAGTTGGCTATTATCTCTTTGAATTTGACTATTATCCCATCTCTGCTGGAGCAAATTTTTGGCTTTGGCTATTATTTTATTTGAATTGACTATTATCTCAGACGAATTGGCTATTATCTTTTTGGGTTTGACTATTATCTCATCTCTGCTGATGCGAATTTTTGGCTTTGGCTATTATTTTATTTAGGTTGACTATTATCTCGGACGAGTTGGCTATTATCCCTTTGATTTTGACTATTATCTCATCTCTACTGGAGCAAATTTTTGGCTTTGGCTATTATTTTACCTAGATTGACTATTATCTCGGACGAGTTGGCTATTATCCCTTTGATTTTGACTATTATTTCATCTCTACTGGAGCAAATTTTTGGCTTTGGCTATTATTTTACCTAGATTGACTATTATCTCGGACGAGTTGGCTATTATCCCTTTGAATTTGACTATTATCTCATCTTTGCTGGAGCAAATTTTTGGCTTTGGCTATTATTTTACCTAGATTGACTATTATCTCGGCCGAATTGGCTATTATCCCTTTGAATTTGACTATTATCTCATCTCTACTGGAGCAAATTTTTGGCTTTGGCTATTATTTTATTTGGGTTGACTATTATCTCGCACGAGTTGGCTATTATCCCTTTGAATTTGACTATTATCTCATCTCTGCTGGAGCAAATTTTTGGCTTTGGCTATTATTTTACCTAGATTGACTATTATCTCGGCCTAGTTGGCTATTATCTCGGCCTAGTTGGCTATTATCTCTTTGAATTTGACTATTATCCCATCTCTGCTGGAGCAAATTTTTGGCTTTGGCTATTATTTTATTTGAATTGACTATTATCTCGGCCGAGTTGGCTATTATCCCTTTGAATTTGACTATTATCTCATCTCTGCTGATACGAATTTTTGGATTTGGCCTCACTAAAAATGTACTCTTATACATTCGACAGCACCTAAATTTAAAAAGATTATAATTCTTCATCGCTCTTCTTCCACTTTCCCCATAAAAATTCTCCTTATACTTTCCCTCGATAACTTCCACTCATTATGCTTTACATTTATTAGCTATTGCAATTTTACTTACCCAATAAGGAAAATTTCGATGGGCTGCAATCACCATTTTCCCTTTTTTATTTATTACACCTTTCATTCGTAAGTTCCGAATTATTTAAAGCTACATATATATATGAATAGTTATTTCGATTAGTAGAGGGGTGTATAAATGCCGACGATCAGTCTTTGCATGATTGTCAAAAATGAAGAAGAGGTTTTGGCAAATTGTTTATCAAGTGTAGAAGATATTTGTGATGAAATCATCATTGTCGATACGGGTTCGACTGATAGAACAAAAGAAATCGCAAGTAAATTTACAGATAAAATATATGACTTTACTTGGATTGATGACTTTTCAGCAGCGAGAAACTATTCATTCAGTCTTGCAACAAAAGATTATATTCTCTGGTTAGATGCTGATGATGTTATTCTTCCAGAAGAGCAAAAAAAGTTTAAAAAGCTGAAAAAAAACCTTAATAGCAATATTGATGCTGTCTCCATGAACTATATTGCCGCTACAGACGGAAATGGAAATCCAACCTTCCATTACCGAAGAAACCGCCTTGTGAAACGAAGCAAAGGATTTAAATGGATTGGACCTGTACATGAATATCTTGCTGTTCACGGAAATATATTGGAAGCGGACATTTCCATCCATCATAAAAAAAGAGAGAAAAAAGTGGATACTCAATCAATCGGCAGAAACCTAAGAATTTACGAAAATCGCATCAAAAATGGAGAAGAGTTTTCACCAAGAGATTTGTTTTATTATGCCAATGAGCTTAAAGATCATAATCAATACAATAAAGCGATTATTTATTATCAAGAATTTTTAGATGGAAAAAATGGTTGGATAGAAGATAATATTCGGGCTTGCATATATATGGCCGACTGTTATGCTCGTCTCGGAGAAAAAGAGAATGAATTGATGGCTCTCTTTAAAACGTTTAACTATGATGAACCGAGATCTGAGGCCTGCTGCCGCATCGGAGACATCTTCCAAGCAAGAAGAGACTTCAAAACAGCTTTGTTTTGGTATCAGTTGGCTGTGAAGATGAAACATAAAAAAACAGGCGGCTTTCACCATACTTCTTACACAACCTGGTATCCGCATCTCGCTCTATGCGTTTGCTATTGGCAATTAGGAAATGTTGAAGAATCAATTAAACACCACGAATTGACGAAACAATATATCCCAAATGATCCGAAAGTTTTATATAATGAAGA
This sequence comes from Ureibacillus sp. FSL W8-0352, assembly GCF_038004345.1. Classification (NCBI taxonomy): domain Bacteria; kingdom Bacillati; phylum Bacillota; class Bacilli; order Caryophanales; family Caryophanaceae; genus Ureibacillus; species Ureibacillus sp. FSL W8-0352. The sequence continues at coordinate 1,834,274 of NZ_JBBOQT010000001.1, forward strand.
ATTTTTTCAAAGCTACTTAAAAAATGAAAATAGGAAAGATAGTGTTAAATAGTAAGTCGATTAATTCGAAGTTAGAAAACGAAAAGCCCTATTTTTCAAAAACAAAAATGAAAGGATGAGCAAACTGGGGCAACCTCAACTACCTGAAAGCATTAAACTTGGGCAACATGTGGTAATTGAAGAAGGGGTCACAATCGGAGAAAATGTTACGATTGGACATCATACAGTAATCCTAAAAAACACGATTATTGGTGACAATGTAATCATTGGATCCAATTGTGTTTTAGGGGTCAAAAAAAGCGGAAATCAAAAAATGAGGGCATCCAATGTGAAACAGCCTCATCTAATCATCGGAGAAAATACAAAAATCGGAAATAATGTAACGATTTACGCTGGCTCAGAGATTGCAGACCACGTTTTTGTTGCTGACCATGCTAGCATTCGAGAGAATTCAACAATCGGCAGCCAAACAGTTATTGGCAGAGGTGCTATTGTTGAGCTAAATACGTCAATTGGGAAAAGATGTACAATACAAACCTTGGCCTATATAACTGGTGATACCATTTTAGAGGATGATGTTTTTATCGGTCCATGTGTGTCTATGTCAAATGATAAATACATGGGGTTAAAACCGTATGAATTAAAAGGAGCGCATATTAAAAAAGGAGCGAAAATTGGTAATAACGCTACCCTTCTACCAAATGTAACTATTGGCGAAAACGCTATAGTCGGTGCTGGTTCCGTAGTAACAAAAGACGTTCAGCCAAATGAAACAGTTGTCGGCGTGCCTGCTAAAAAAATTTCAAAAATAAATTCTAACGATGCAGAAAAGTAAAGGGAAATTTATATATTCATAACAACTAAAAAATGTATAACTCTTTTACCATCCTCATAAAGAGTTATACATTTCTTTTTTATTGTGAATCTATTAAACTTTGTTTAATTTTCAATGCAACCTCTACCGCCGCTCTTCCTTCCTCAGAATATAAGAACCACTTTGCATTACTTCGATAACAGCTTTTTCAATATTTTTTCCATACATCTCATACTCTTTTTTTAAGTCAATCAAGGGAATATTCAATTTGATTCCTCCAACTCTTAAAAGTTAGAAATGTTTTTAAAGGATGTTAAACGTTATACTATGCAAAATCCATTGAAACTGATTGTACTTTTACAATTTGTCTAAAAATTTTTGCACCTCTTGGACAAATTCTTTTGCCCTGACATCATTTGTATGTTTTGTATGAATAAATTGATAGCCGTTTTCCGTGATTCTTTTGCGCTCTTTTTCATTTTTTAAATAATACATAGCCTTTTCATAGAAATTAGATTGATTACATGCAACAAAATTCTCTCCATCTTTAAATCCCAATTCCAAGATATCAGGTACAGGTTCTGCAAGGAGAAGGGTTTTACAAGCTGGAGCCTCAAAATATTTCAAGACAGGATATTGTAATCTCGAGCCGCAAGTAAAGAAGATTTTCGCACGATTCAATTCTTTTGCATATTTCTCATTTACTAAAGCATTGGAAGAAGCATTATGGCCTGGGTGAGGATGAAAAACAAATCCTTTCTCTCCCCTCAATTTCTCCAATACCGCTTCTCTAAATGGATATTTCCCTTTTGGCGTCATTGATTGATACCCTGTTTTTTTTGTTCTGTCATACAATTGTCCAATTAATAAGAAGTCGATGTCTTTTTCTAATTGCCAATCTTTAAAAATAGTTGGATCAATAGAAAAAGGCAACCATCTGAATTTATCTTTATATTTTGCATGAGTTTTCAAAAAAGAAGATTTCGTTGCAGAAAAAATCAAATCGATTTTATTTTGTTCGAAATATTTTCGTCTTTCTGCAGGTGAATAATGTGTATCAATTACATAACAACCTTTTGGAATGTTTATTTCATGAAGTCCTGTAATCCTTGGGGCTAATACGTATCCCCAACCTATATCATAATGGAAAATAAAGTCAGGTTTAAAATCAAGTTGTTTTAGAATATCGTGAATATTTCCATCCCTGTACCAATATCGAACATCAGCAAATTTTTCAATCGCTTTGATCGTTTCAAATTTATGTTTATGCTTCGGAAAATTTTTTGTAAATTGTCGAATCAGAATTAATATTTTAAGTTTTTTTTGCATTTTACCCCCTCCTACCCTACACAACATTCAATATATGTTTCATTCATACCAAGTGTTTAAACGTTCTCACTAAATTTGCTGAAAAAAGAGAAAAGATGAGAAACTCTTACACCATCGACAACTTTTATACATATGATTTATGTGATGGAAAGAAAATAGAGTTTTTTTAGGATTGAACTCTACAAAGTTGTTAAGGTAAAAAGGAGTTGAATGTATGAAAACTGTTACTGTTGTTGGGTTAGGTAAAATTGGATTACCACTTGCAGCAGTTGTTGCAAACTCTGGGCATTTCAATGTCATTGGCGCCGATAAAAACGAAAAAGTCATTGAAACTGTGAATAGAGGAATTTCACATATTCAAAATGAACCAGGATTAGATCAGCTATTATATGAAGCATGGAAAGCGGGGACATTTCGAGCCACAGTTGATACGACTAAAGCAGTGAAACAATCTGATGTGGTTATTGTCATTGTACCCGTATTAGTAAATGAACAAGGAACAATCAACTATGAATTCATTGACTCAGCTGTAGAAGATATCGGAAAAGGGATTCGTAAAGGAACGCTAGTTATTTTTGAAACAACATTACCTGCTGGAGATACTAGAAACCGTTTTGGCAAAAGAATCGCCGAGCTTTCAGGATTAACATTAGGAACGGATTTCCATTTAGGCTATAGTCCTGAAAGAGTTTACTCAAATCGTATTATTCAAGACCTTTCTAACTATCCAAAAGTGGTCAGCGGTGATAACGAAAAAAGTCTAGAATTAGTCATATCCTTTTATAAAAAAGCTTTAAACTGTGACATCATGCCTGTCAGCAATTTAGAGACCGCTGAATTTACAAAAGTAGCTGAATCCGTTTACCGTGATGTTAATATTGCATTAGCGAACGAACTGGCTGTATATGCTGACTCATTAGGAGTTAACATTAAGGAAGTAATTCAAGCAGCAAATAGCCAGCCTTTTTCCCATCTTCACTTTCCTGGTGTCGGAGTAGGCGGCCATTGTATTCCGGTTTATCCTTACTTTTTTATTAACAATGGTTTAAGTGATGGACTGGTACCTCTTTCAAGGGAAATAAATGACAAAATGGCTAAATATGCTGTTGATCAAGTGGAAGAATATTTCTCAACTCTTGAAAATAAAAACATTCTCATTTTAGGACTTTCATTCCGAGAAAATGTGAAAGAAACTACAAAATCTTCTACTCTTCTGCTTGCAAATGAATTGAAAAAAAGAGGTTCTACAGTATATGTTGACGATCCTCTTTACACTGCAGAAGAAATTGCTGCTTTTCAAGTAAAGCCTTTTTCTATAGAAAATCGTGAAAAGATTGATTCTATCATTCTTCAAGCTTTTCATGATCAATATAGAGATTTTAAATTTGAACTCTTCCCAAACTGTCAATTCGTTTTAGATGGAAGAAATGCTCTCAATCAGAAAAAGATTGAGAGTTTAGGAATGAAATATCGAGGAATTGGTGTACAGTAAAACGACATAAGCTGCTTCTGTAGAAGGAGGATCCTGCACTAACGAAAACGTTTCTGTACAGTACGAACTCTTTCCGTACGAGGAGGAGTACTATCCGCACTAGTAGCAGAATTATCCGCTCATGTGATACTCTATCCGCACGAGTAGATGCACTATCTGCACAAGTAGAAGTGCTCATGCTCCTGTCAAGTAGACATTTTTATCCGCCCCGTATTAATCCAAATTTATGCTGCTTTTGTTCTATATTCCATCGGGCTCATTTTTAGTTTAGTTACGATACGTTTGGTGTTATAATAATTAATATAGTTTTCTACTGCTTCGTAAATTTCTCGTACAGTTTCGGGTTGACTAAAACATCCAAGTTCAACCTTCAGATGACTAAAGAAATTTTCAATGCAGGCATTGTCCCAGCAGTTGCCTCTGCGGGACATGGATTGAGTTATCTCCATCTCACGGAGATACTCTTGATAATCGGGATTAGTAAAGTGAGTGCCTTGGTCACTATGGAGAATCGCTCCTTTACTATATCCCCTTTTTTTAAGCATTTCTAAGGCGCGATACACTAATTTCATTTCCAAACTTGTCCCCATTGAATAAGCCACGATTTCCTCATTAAATAAGTCTTTAATGGCACAGAGATATACCCATTTTTGACGTCCTCTTTTCACGCGAATATACGTAATATCAATGGAAAACTTTACTCCTTCTCGAATGGCTTTGAAGTTACGGCTAAGAAGATTGGGAATTTTTCCATGAACACTTGGACGATATCTAAATTTCTTTTGGCGAATTTTGCATACCAATCCATATTTCCTCATTAAACGGGCAATCCGTTTTTCATTGATGACTAACCCATATTGTCTTTCCAATTCAATTTTGATTCGTTTTCTCCCCACAGTACCACGGTGATCGTTAAACACCTTTAGGATATAAGGGATTAACCGTTCATCAATTTGATCACGATGTTTTTCTCCATTTCTCTTTAACCATTTATAATAACCCGCACGGGATACATTGGCGATTTCCGCTAAAATAGAAATCGGATATTGTTCTGCGTAAGCGTGAATAAAGGCAAATTGTTGTTCTTTATCATTCACCCCTTTCTTAGATCTAACAACTTTTTTAAGTATTCGTTCTCCAACTGTAATAGAAGATATTTTTCTTCCAAAGATTTTTCAACAGGCGACTGTTTCTGTTTAGCTACTTTTTCTCTTTTGGTTAAGAGAGCTTCATAGCCTCCTTCTTTCACAATTTTCACCCATTCAGAGACTCTTCTCCGATGAATGTTATATATTTTAGCTACCTCTGTGGAAGAATACCCTTCGAAATATTTTTCAATGACTTGTTTTTTGAATTCAAATGTGTAATATCGATATTTTTTCGCCATTTCCATATCCTCCATTCATGTACGAAGTACGCCACCATTGACACCTACCTGATTGTCCGTAGTGATTGTAGATTGCAGATGATCTCAAAAAATAGCTCCTTGCGCTCACTCCGTTTGTCATTGTACTACGGACAAATCGATTCTAAGTACTTGTTGGCGGGGCCCCGACCCCATCCACCAAGTACTAAGAATCGTGGTAGGTGTCAATGGCATTGCAGCTACGCTGTGGCTTTTTAATAAACCCAATAAATTCCCACATTTTATATTTATTATGCTCATCTTATGGGCGCTTTAATGTGTAAACTTTACAGGTATAATAGCAAATCTTTATCTGCACTTGTGGATACTCTATCTGCACGAGTAGATGTTAGATCTGTCTAACCTTTAAAAAAAAGAGCGAAGGGGAAATTTTTCATCGTTTCCTTCCATTCGCTCTTTTTTGACGACCTTTTTTATTAAAAACTTTTTTATCTGAAATGATCCACATGTTTATCAATAATATTATACCCTTTCAATATGCCAATGATTTTTAAATTTTTCACAGGCGCATGATAGTTTGGCGATAGTTGCAGTGCTTTTATAAAGTGCTCATAGGCTGTATTATAATTCTTCATATGGAGAAACGCTTCCCCAAGATAATTCTCCTCAATATGATCGCGATCCGTAATTTGCTGAAAATGATGGACAGCATGCTTATAATTATTTTCAACTAACCCCTTCATTCCTTCAAAAAAGTGACGATCCCTTTCTGTTTTAACTAATGGTATTGCCTCATGAAAGAGAGAAAATCCCTCTTGTTTCATCCATCTTCGTGATAAGGCAAGCCCTGCAATCAATTTTGCTGTTAATAAATTGTTTTCCTCTCCTTTTTCATTGACTTCGTTAAGACTCATCAAATCTTCATCTTGAATATTTAAACGGATATGCCTCGCTAATTCTTCATAACTTCTATTCTTCGTAATATTTGCTTGATGTCTTCTATAGATATACAACGGTTCAGGAACATGGGAAGAACGCCATTTTTCTTTCGCCACTTTTAAGATAAAATCTGTATCGGAACCAACTTTGATGCTTTCATCAAAATAAATATGCTCTACAGCTTCCCTTCTAAATAGGATGGTTCCATTATTAAATGGGGTACCAACATTAAGGAAAAATGAATAAATATCATTCGGAGAAATATTTGCAGCTTGCCAATAACTAAAAGGAGAATTATGTTCCGTAATAAGCAACATATCGGAATGAACATACCCAATTTGCTCACAGCAAAATTCAGCTAATAATCGCTCAAATCGATTGGGCAAAGACAAATCATCTGCGCCATGAAAAGTAATATAATCACCCTTAGCAATTTTTAATCCTTCATTAAAGGCAGCGGCAACTCCTTTGTTGGTCTCGTGCTTTACATAACGTATCCGTTCATCATTAAATGACAATATAATCTCTTCACTATTGTTCGTCGAACCATCATTCACTACGATTAACTCAATATTCCTTTCAGTTTGCTGCAATATACTAGCAATCGAATCTTTTACATAATGACCAGCATTATAGACTGGTAAAATGACACTGATCATCTGTCCACCTCTTTCCTAATTTATCCCCCTATACTGTTGAAACAATGTTAAAGAAAAATTCGGGATAGGATGTGGCATCACCTAATATTTTAAGGTTGTAAATCGGTTTTAAATGGTCCTTATCCTTTCCTTCCAATAGAAGAGATAATTTATATAAATCTGCATTATATGGATGTTTTGTCATTAATTCTTTTAATCTTCTCTTTGCTTCTTCTTTTCTTTGCAATCTCATTAACGTCAATATAACCCATTTTTCAGCTACGGCTTGCTCCTTCTCATCTCCGTTTTTCTGTAACGCCAAAAATTCTTCTAACGCTTGCTCAAATAGTTTTAAAAGAAAAGACTGATAACCCTTCAGATTATAAAGTTGAAACTTATTATCTGGACGTACAGGACAAAAACATGTTTCTACCAAGCCATCTTCAACCTCTTTTCGAACTGCTGCTACTTCCCATCGTGCAATTGTAGGAATTTTATCGATTTGATAAATGACAGGTACTTTCACAATATCAGCATTTGTAACAAGGAGGAATTTTTCTAATCTCTTATAATCTTCATGTTTGAAACAATTTTCTTGATGAATCACGATATTCCAATCGCTTAATTTATTTCGTGGTTGAACTTTAAAGGATGCAATTTCTCGATAATAATGAAAAATATTTCCAATAATTTTATTCCAGTTATATTGCTTTGCCGTCTCTAATCCGTTATGAATTAACTTTTCCTTCAATTCTTGGTTTGTAAGCAATTCTTTAATTTTTTCCCCCATATCTTCTGAATCCTTCATACGGCAAATTAATGCATTTTTTTGATGTACTGCATATTCTAATGCCCCTTTGTTATCCGTCGTTACAACTGGACATCCACATGCCATCGCCTCTAGTGGAGGCAAGGAAAAGCTTTCATAAGTAGAGCCAGATACATATAAAGCAGCACCTCGATATAAAGAAGCAATCTTTTCTTGTGTTGGACTAACAAAATACTTCGTTACTCTTTGTTTCATTTTTTCTGACGGTGTTTCAGGTGTAATCCAATATAAATCAAGTGCAATTTCATTATTGAGCTTTTCATAAGCATCCATAATATAGGAGATTCCTTTAAACGCAGTTCTTTCTCCTCCTACCATTAATAAATATGGATGCTCTCCTTCCTCCCGATGGCCTTCACGAGTAAAAATATGTTCATCAACTGCATTGGGATATACTTTCGCTTCTCTGCCATAAATAGCTTCAATTAAATCAGCAGCTTGTTGAGAAACAGTATAAATAAAAGAAGGTAATTGAAATTGTTTCTGAATAAAATTCTTTAATGTTTGATTCATGTTGTCGTAATCAAATAAATGAAAATCACCTTGTTCAAAATAAACAACTGGGGCAATACCTGTTTCAATACATGGTTGAATATGATCCCAGTAAGTCGCTACAATCAAGTCGCAGTCTGGAATGCCTTTCGCTAATTCTAAATCAAAAGGAACTTGAATATAATCTGCTTCAATCGGAAACCAAGCCGGCTTTTCATAATGAGCAACGATTGTAACTTTTGCTCCAAGCCGTGTAAGTCTGTTTGCATGTTCAAATATAATTTTTGCACCGCCTGAGACACCTGTATGGGTCATAACGTAAACAATATGAAGCATTTCTTTTTTTTCATCACGCTTTGTTACGTTTTGCTCAAACGCATAAGAAACACGTGCTAATCGATGTTGGAACTCCAGGGATCTAAGTTTTTGTATCAACGTTTTCACCTTCATCACATAGTTCGTTCCACAGTATTTTATGTAGGTTTGACGTTAAAGTGAATATCATCTAACGGTTAAAAAAAGCCATACCCGATTAACGAGTATGACTTGATATCTTAATTAATTGATCAACAATGTAATAATAAGAATAATCACGATTGGGACAATAAGAATAAGGAAACCAATTGGGTTAGCTAAATTAATCGTCCACCCTACACCAAATCGTTTCTCGACGAAAATCGATGGGTCATTTTTATTAAAATAAAACAAACCTGCTTTCCAATATGGATCATCATTCACATCCATAATTCCCTTTTCTAACGATGCTGGTGGCGTTTTATCCGAACGACCTACCTTTACTACAAGGACAATTGTTCCAGCTAAAATCAAAAATAAAAATCCAAAAGGCAAAATCGTTTTCAATATTGAATCGCCGAACAATTCCGGATGAATGGTCTTCAATTGGAAGAATGAAAACAACATTGTTAATAACAATACAGTGTAAAACGAAAACCAGCTAGTTGATTTTCTTAATGTTAATTGACGATTTTTCGAAGCAGTCAAGTTTGTGGCACTCAGCTTAATTCCAGAAAATTTCATTCCTATTTGTATTCCCAAAAACATCAATTGAAGCAACAGTAAAAATAGCAACATTTGAATAGCAGTCAAAGGTGTTTTTTCAGTAAAGGCATCTGGCTCTCCATTTAGTCCCCAATGAGTTGGAATTTGATTTGGCAATAAATCATATTGATAAAGCGTATAAACTATTAATCCAATAGTAATCACCATTGGGAATAAATAAATAAACCATGGTGGCAAATGATCTTCTGAACGAACAGATACATCAACTACTGACACTTGTTTCATTTGTGTCGTCCACTGCATTTCTTCTTTATATTGTTTCATTTTTTCTCGGAAGTAATAGAATAATGCTAAATTTACAAAAATAATTCCAAATTCAATGACAGTGCATACTAAAATCAATAATTCATCAGAAGGATTTTTTAGACCTATCCATGAGCAAAACATTAATATCATTAAAAAAGAAAAAATTAAGGACAATATAGAATATTGTTTTTTATAAGATACGACATAATCATCTTTTATATGTTGTTCAGGAATCATTACTCCAAAAACAACTGTTCTTTTAACTAAATATGGCACAATCGCTTGAATAACCCCTAAAAACAGTAAAATAGTCAATGAAATTAATAATGTCATTGCAATCCTCCTTTAAGGATTTTTTTTCATTTCATTTATAATTTTCTCAATTAAATCCACCAATTCTTCTTTCTCTATCCCTAATACAAGCCCTTCAGCAATTTGAGGCTTAAGCATCTGATAAAGCCTTTCATATGCTTCTTGATCTATATGGGAACGCCTCTTTATGACCGCACCTGATTTTGGCACAATTTCGATAATCCCTTTTTTTTCTAATTCGTGATAACTTTTATTGACTGTATGCATATTCACCCCCAAATCCGCTGCAAAAGCACGAACAGACGGAAGAAATTCGCCTGGTTTTAAATCACCTTTCGCAATCCCTTCAATAATTTGATTCGTTAATTGAATATAAATTGGAATATCTGAATCTGGTTCAATTCTAATGATCATATCCTCACCCCAATCTGTTCTACATTTATTATAACAAAATTGTTCTATTTTGTGTATAACAAATTTTTATTTCTTAGTAACTCAACTTTCGCAGAGTAATATCTTATTGCAACTCTTGATATGACTGTTTTATATCGTCTTTCATTATTTCTCTTGTTTTTTATTGATTTTATTTTTTTAAAAGAAAAAGACACCTATCTTTTGGTAAAATTATGGTGAACAAACCAAATACCAAAGAAGGTGTCACCATTATGATAACGAAAAAAGATACTTTTGCACAACTACCAAAAGAACTTGAACGAAGATTTTCTGAATTAAATATAGGCAAACATTTGAGAAAAGCGAGAATTACTAAGGGATTTGGTTATTCATGCTTATCTATTTTCCGTCTTATTTTTTTGCTTGTTTTCCAATATAAAAATTGGTTTCAAGCACTTCAAAGTAAGAAAGCCGTGGACTTACCTAAAAAAGATACGATCTACCGTTTTCTAAATTCATCTACTTATGCTTGGCGAACTTTTTTACTTTCCTTATGTCAAGATCTTACTGGACGTATAAAAAAGCTTACATCAAACAACAGAGTGAAGGTGTTTATTGTTGATGATTCACTCTTTTCACGCAACCGAAGCAAGTCTGTTGAACTTCTTTCACGAGTATTTGATCATACAGAGAAACGATTCTATAAGGGGTTTCAGTTGCTTACTCTTGGTTGGTCTGATGGATATTCTTTTCTACCTGTAGACTTTGCTTTATTGAGTTCAGCGAAAAAGGAAAATCAACTTAACGGGGTCGATGAATCCATTGATAAACGCACTTCCGGCTACAAGCGTCGTCTTGAAGCACAACAAGATAAGCCAAGCGTTGTCTCTGCTTTATTGGATCATGCCTTAAATGCAGGAATTACAGCTGATTATGTGTTAATGGATACTTGGTTTACGCATGAGCCTTTGATTGAAAAAATCACGGATAAAGGTTTATTTGTCATTGGTATGGTCAAGCAGCTAAAACAACGTTATTTCATAGATGGTGAAGCCCATACTCTGGATGAACTCTTTAAAAAAGCAAAGCGTACCATGGAAAAGAAAGACCTACTCGGTTCGATCCATGTTCATCTTGCAAAAGGACGACAAGTCAAGATTGTATTCGTGCGTAACCGCAATAAAAAGAGTGAATGGTTAGCCATTTTGAGTACAGATACCACACTTTCAGATGAAGAAATTGTGCGTATTTACGGGATGCGCTGGGACATCGAAACATTTTTCAAGTGTACCAAATCATTGCTTAACCTAGCAAAAGAATTTCAAGGTCGTTCGTATGATCTGTTGATTAGTCATACAACGATTGTGTTTACTCGCTTTATACTCTTAGAGTGGGAGCGTAGACAAAACAACGATCCTAAAACGATTGGAAATCTCTTTTTTCTATTATGTGAAGATGTAAAAGATATGAATCTAGAGAGTGCATTGAATCAATTATTAGCGATCTTCCAAACATTAGCAGAAGCTAATGTTTGTTTGAACATGGAATTATTTAAAAGTAAAGTACAAGAATGGATTGCGTCTTTACCCAATTACATCAAGGGATGTCTGACAATATCTGTGTGCGAAAGTTGAGTTAGTAATTAAAAATTGTGTAATTGCTAAAAAGCATGACTTCTCGGACTTATAGATATATTTTTCCTAGACAATATTTTTGTCGAAAGTTGCGAATACTTGAACCCATTTGACGAATTTCCCTGCTTAATTGACCAATTACACACTCATAAATGTTGAATATTTTGTATCGCAAAATCTCACTCATTCCCATTTAAAAAGTAGACAACATATACTTCAGCCAATTAACAAATAAAATAAGAAGAAACTCAAATCTTATCTAGTTTTTTAATTGACTAAAATTTTTTTTATTTTCATTTAAAAAAGAATTGATACGAAAAAAATTATTATGTATAATCTATTGCATTGCTTGATACTATTTTTCCATTAAGGGGGTTATAAAGAATTGGGTAAAGCATTGATTATTGGTGCTGGCGGTGTAGCTAGTGTTGTGGTACACAAATGTGTGCAAAATTCAGACGTGTTCGAGGAAATTATGATTGCCAGTCGAACAAAGTCAAAATGTGACGCATTAAAGGAGAAACTCGACGGTGGCAAAACAATTATCCACACTGCTCAAGTAGATGCGGATAATGTTGACGAACTCGTTGAATTAATCAATGGTTTTAAACCAGATGTGGTAATTAACGTAGCATTACCATATCAAGACTTAACTATTATGGAAGCTTGTTTAGCTACAGGTGTTCACTACTTAGATACTGCTAACTACGAACCACCTGAAACAGCTAAATTTGAATATAAATGGCAATGGGCTTATAAAGAAAAATTTGAAAAAGCTGGAATCACTGCTGTATTAGGTTGTGGATTTGACCCAGGTGTAACAGGTGTTTTCACAGCTTACGCATTAAAACATCATTTTGATGAAATTCATTACATCGACATTTTAGATTGTAATGCAGGTGACCATGGCTTACCATTCGCGACTAACTTCAACCCTGAAATTAACATTCGCGAAATTACTTCTAACGGCCGCTACTGGAAAGAAGGAAAATGGGTTGAAACAAAACCATTAGAATTTAAACAAGTTTACAACTTCCCTGAAGTTGGTCCAAAAGATATTTACCTTCTTTACCATGAAGAATTAGAATCTTTAGCGAAAAACGTAAAAGGCTTAAAACAAATCCGCTTCTGGATGACATTCTCTGAAAAATATTTAACGCACTTACGAGTACTTGAAAATGTTGGAATGACATCAATTGAACCGATTGAATTTGAAGGCAAAATGATTCAACCTCTTCAATTCTTAAAAGCGGTTCTGCCAGACCCAGCGTCATTAGGACCTCGTACAAAAGGTAAAACAAATATCGGGTGTATTTTCCGCGGCATTAAAGACGGAAAAGAAAAAACATACTATCTATACAATGTATGTGACCATGAAGAATGCTATCGTGAAGTGGGAAGCCAAGCAATCTCTTATACAACTGGCGTTCCAGCGATGATTGGTGCAAGTCTTGTTATTAAAGGTCTATGGAAAAAACCTGGTGTTTGGAACGTAGAGGAATTCGATCCAGATCCATTCATGGAAGAATTAAATAAATGGGGACTTCCATGGAAAGAAAGCTTCGATCCAGAATTGCTTGAATTAGATCTAGAAAAACGTGAGGTAAAATAATGAAAGCGATTAACTGGAAAAGTGCACCATCCCCAAGTTACGTTGTAGATGAACGCTTATTAAAGCGAAATTTAGAAATTTTAGATTCTGTACAACAGCGTACTGGTTGCGATATTCTACTTGCACTAAAAGGCTTTTCCATGTTTTCAACATTCCCGTTAGTAAGTAAATATCTAAAAGGGGTAACAGCAAGTTCCCTTTTCGAAGCTCGTTTAGGATATGAGGAATTCGGAAAAGAAGTTCACGCCTATTCACCAGCCTACGCTGAACATGAAATTGATGAGTATTTAAAATATATTGACCATATTGTATTTAACTCATTTGATCAGTTAAATAAATATAAAGAAAAAATCCAAAAATTAGACAAGCACGTATCCATTGGTTTGCGAGTAAATCCTGGTTACTCTGAAGTGGAAACTGCACTTTATGATCCATGTGCAATCAATTCAAGATTAGGAATTCCATTTGACCAATTCCGTCCAGATGAATTAGATGGTGTTGAAGGAATCCACTTCCATGCAATGTGTGAACAAAATTCAGACGTGCTTGAACGTATACTTCCACACTTTGAAGAAAAGTACGGGAAATACTTACACCAGATGAAATGGGTAAACTTTGGTGGCGGACATCATATTACACGAGAAGATTATGATATCGATAAACTAGTTGATCTGATTAACTATGTAAAAGACAAATATGATGTTCAAGTTATTCTTGAACCAGGTGAAGCGATTGCATTAAATACGGGCTACCTTGTTACAACGGTGCTTGATATCGTAAAAAATGGAATGGAAATCGCAATTCTCGATACATCGGCAACTTGTCATATGCCTGACGTATTGGAAATGCCTTACCGTCCTCAAATTATCGGTGCAAGTACACCAAACGATAAACCATACACATACCGACTTGGTGGTATGACATGCCTTGCAGGAGATGTTATTGGTGACTATTCATTCGATGAACCGCTAAAACCTGGAGACAAAATTGTATTTACTGATATGGCTCATTACACAATGGTGAAAAACCATATGTTTAACGGTGTAAACTTACCGAGCATTTGCTTATATAATGAAGAAGAAGGCATCAAAGTAATTAGACAGTTTAAGTACGAAGATTACCGTAATCGTTTATCGTAATTATTCAACACCAATTGGACTAGCCACCAATTGGTGTTTTTTTTATACTGCCCTTATTTTCAGAAAACCCCTGTACCCATTAATTATGCTGTAAAAAATCGGCAACAATAAGAAAATAAAGGACAAAAACAACTCCTGAATTTTTTTAATCGTTTAATTGGAACCGGTATTAAAAAAACACAAAAATTAAAACCCTAGGATTGTGCATCGTTATTGATGCACATCAACTAGGGTTTATCGTTTACTTACCACCATTATTGTTGTATAAACAGTTTTCGGCAATTAGTCAGGCCGAAAGATTGTTTAAACTCCCTCCTTTGCAATTAGAGTGAGCGTGTTCTTTTCGACCATCCCCTTTACGAATTGTTAATTATAATTTAACACAACACTTCATTTTTGTAAATATTCTGAATAATAAAAATAAAATTAATTCTAAATACCTATTATCACTAGCATTGCACTAATTAAATCTGATGATTCAAAATACTAAGAATGTTCAATTTTTTATTGATTTCGAAACAAAAAAATCCTTTACAATGGAAGTACAGGTGGTTCCTGTCCAAATCCAATCGTAAAGGATAAACGTTATGGACAAGAATACACTAATTTCATCATTTGGTAAATGGGTTTCACCCATAAATATTCAAAAACTTAGCGAACAAGTCAAAGAATTGAAACAGGACTATTACACAAAAAAGCTGACAACAGAAGCCTATATTAAACTTTTATTGGTAGCCCAGCTGCTCGAATTTAAGAGCTTAGAGGAAATGAGTGATGCACTTGTAGACGAAGATCTTCAAAAAGCACTCGGATTTGAATCGATAAGTGCCTCTCAGCTATCCCGAAAAAACAATCAGATCAACCCACTAATTCTTGCAAATTTGTTCTTGGATCTTGTTTGGAAAATTCAACGGTACCATTATAAAACCGGAAAGAATATGCCACTGAAAATCATTGATTCAAGTACACTCCCGTTGAATTTGACCAATTATAAATGGGCAAAATTCCGTAAAACAAAAGCTGGTGTAAAGCTACACTTACGGCTCGTTTTCATGGATAAAGACACCGTCTATCCTGAAAAAGCAGTGATTACGACAGCAAAAGAACATGACCGAAATCAACTCGAAGTCCTAGTGGATGATAAAGAAGCCATGTATGTGTTTGACCGCGGTTATGTGGACTATGAACGTTTTGATCGGATGACAGATGATGGCTATTTCTTCGTTTCAAGACTGAAGAAAAACGCAGTCATTCGTGAAGTCTATACATTTTCACTTCCTGATGATTGTCACGTTCTATCCGATAAAATGGTCTACATTGGTACCACACAAAATCGTACTGAAAATGTCTTTCGTCTACTAGAAGTTATGGACACAAAAGGGAACTTACTTCGTTTCATCACCAACCGATTTGATTTAAAACCAGAAGAGATAAGTGATATTTACCGATCTCGCTGGGCTATTGAACTCTTTTTCAAATGGCTCAAGCAACACGTAGAAATTAAGCACTTTTATGGAATGAGTGAAACAGCTATTCAAAATCAAATTTTCTTAGCCCTTATCACGTATTGCTTACATGTTCTCATTCAATTGGAGATGAAAAGTAAGAAATCTCTACTTCGAATTACTCGTTGGTTAAAGAGAGCTCTGTGGAAACCAGCTTATGTTTGGTTGCGAAAATTTGATGGGCGAGCCAGTCCATAATCTCCCTTTTGTCGTTGTCGCTCTGGTTTAACTGTATATATTTACCAAATGGGCAGTGCCACCTTTCTTTAGGTTTTGTCTTTTTGGCACAAATTCACAAAAATTAATTAACAGAAAATTCTAACTATATTTATGCAATGCTAATGACCTATTATTTTCAATTTAAAACTTTATTCTTTTATTGCAATTATCGCTGTTTTTCGTTATGATGACCTAGACGAAAGAGGTGGAAACGTGAAACCAATTCAAGACAAAAACACACAAGTTAAATACTTAAAAGAGCGTTTAGAAATCTTCCTCGAAGTATTGGAAGCAATTGATGAAGAAACTGCGGGTATCGAAGACATTGATCGCTTAATTAAAATGATTGACGATATTGAAGAAAAAATCGAGCAGTTTAAACAAAGATCTTAACAAAACTGTTTATTTCCAAATTTAACAAACAAATCCAAACAATAAACGTCCATTTCACTCGAGAATGGACGTTTTTACATGTCGAAAACCCTGCTTTTGACAGTTTCCCTTTTAAGCTTCTACTCTTTTAATAGAAATTATAAAAAGGTATAATAGACATGGACTTTAATCTTTTTTTATTAATTTTGGGGGGTAGACATTTCATGTCAGTCGCAACAACATATTTACAAACTTTGGAGAAAAGTCTTTATGACTTAATTTGTGAAACGTCCACAAATTTACCGAAAGATGTTCGCCGTGCCATTAAACGAGCAAAGGAAGCTGAAAGTGCTGGTACTCGTGCTGCAATGAGTTTAGCAACTATTACGAATAACATTGTAATGGCAGAAGATAATGTATCACCTATTTGCCAAGATACAGGACTTCCAACATTTAAAGTAAAAACTCCTATTGGTGTTAACCAATTAGAAATTAAGGAAGCAATCCGCAATGCAGTAAAAAAAGCAACTGAAGATGCGAAACTCCGTCCAAACTCTGTTGATTCATTAACTGGAAAAAATAGCGGTGACAATCTTGGTGAAGGCGTTCCTGTTATCAAGTTTGAACAATGGGAAAACGATTATATTGAAGTGAAACTAATTTTAAAAGGCGGAGGCTGTGAGAACAAAAATGCTCAATACAGCTTACCTTGCGAATTAGAAGGTCTTGGTCGCGCTGGACGTGATCTTGATGGAATTCGTAAATGTATTCTTCATGCTGTATGGAAAGCTCAAGGACAAGGTTGTTCTGCTGGTTTTATCGGAGTAGGTATCGGTGGAGACCGCTCTAGCAGCTACGATCTTGCAAAAGAACAATTATTCCGCCACTTAGAAGATACAAATCCTATTCCTGAACTTGCTAAATTAGAAGAGTACATCGTTGAAAAAGCAAATACACTTGGTGTAGGAACAATGGGCTTCGGCGGTGAAGCAACATTATTAGGTTGTAAAATTGGCGTAATGCACCGTATTCCAGCTTCTTTCTTCGTATCAATTGCTTACAACTGCTGGGCATTCCGTCGCATGGCGGTTGATATTGATGCCAACACTGGCGAAATCAAAAAATGGCACTATCAAGATGGTGAAAAAATTACATTCCGAAACGAAGAAGAAAAAGCTGAAACAAAATCTGAAAGCCGCGTAGTTGAATTAAAAGCACCAATCACTGAAGAGCAAATTCGTGAACTAAAAGTAGGCGACGTTGTGAAAATCAGCGGCCGCATGTACACTGGACGCGATGCAATCCACCATCATTTAATGACTCATGATTCGCCAGTAGACTTAAATGGACAAATTATCTACCACTGCGGTCCTGTTATGGCAAAAGACGAAAATGGAAATTGGACTGTAAAAGCGGCTGGTCCTACAACTTCCATCCGTGAGGAACCTTATCAAGGCGATATCATGAAAAAATTCGGAATCCGTGCAGTAATCGGTAAAGGCGGTATGGGTGCAAAAACATTAAAAGCATTACAAGAACACGGTGGCGTGTACTTAAATGCAATTGGTGGTGCAGCACAATACTATGCTGACTGCATTAAGAGCGTAGACGGTGTAGACTTCCTTGAATTCGGTATTCCTGAAGCAATGTGGCACTTAACAGTTGAAGACTTCACTGCCGTTGTAACAATGGACTCTCACGGAAACTCTTTACACGCAGATATCGAAAAATCTTCATTAGAAAAATTAGCTCAATTCGCAGAAAGAGTATTCTAATTAAATCCATCTAAATGATATAGGTTTTGCTGTTCAAAAAATCAGATGAATATTTGATTTTTTGAACAGCTTTTTTATGAATTTTTTGCAACTATTATAAAAATACATAAAAATGGGCATTCACTTGTGATGAATGCCCATTTTCCTTTGGCGAATTGGAGTATTATTTAATGGTTAAACCAAAGATGTCTTTTCTGAAGTGTCATTATAAATTTCTGTATCCAGTTCTTTTGTGATACGGCTTGATACAATACCGGACACCATAGAACCACTTACATTCAGCGCAGTACGTCCCATATCAATCAACGGTTCTACTGAAATCAAAATACCCGCAAGTGCTAACGGCAAATCCATAGCAGATAATACAATGATTGCTGCAAATGTTGCACCACCGCCAACACCGGCTACACCAAATGAACTGATCGCAACGATTAAAATAAGCATTGCAATAAACCCTGGTGTAAACGGATCAATTCCAACAGTCGGCGCAATCATAACAGCCAACATTGCCGGATATACACCAGCACAACCATTTTGACCAATGGATAAGCCAAAAGAACCTGCAAAGTTGGCAATTCCTTCTGGAACGCCTAAACGTTTTGTTTGCGTTTGAAGATTTAACGGTAATGTAGCTGCACTTGAACGTGATGAAAATGCAAATAATAAAGTTTCAGCAACTTTTTTCACGTATAATACCGGATTTAAACCTGTCAACGAAACAATTATTAAATGTACAATAAACATTGCAATCAACGCTGCATAAGAAGCAATGACAAATTTGCCTAAATCGGCAATTGCACCGAAGTTGCTTGTAGCAACCGTACGTGCCATAATCGCCAATACCCCATATGGCGTTAATTGCAGAACGATGCGTACAACGCCCATTATGAGACCATAAATGGCATCGACGCCTTTTTTCACTGTGTTTGCTGTTTCCTCATCTTTTCGTTGAAGTTGTAAATAAGCAAATCCTAATAAGGCTGCAAAAATTACAACCGCAATCGTTGAAGTGGAACGGGCACCTGTCATATCAAGAAATGGGTTGGCAGGGAACATTTCCAAAATATGCTCTGGCAATGTTTTTACATTTTCAGCTTTTTGCACAATTTCCTCTCCACGTGCAACTTCAGAGTCCCCTTGCATGATTTGTGAAGCATCCAAATCAAAAATGGCTGTTGATAAAATACCTAAGGATGCAGCAATGGCAGTTGTACCAATTAGCACAGCCAAAATGATGCTTGCAATTTTCCCTAAATTTTTTCCTATTGTTACTTTCGTAAATGCCGCCAAAATTGAAATAAATACTAAAGGCATTGCAACCATTTGCAATAATTTTACATAACCATTCCCGATGATATTAAACCATGGCATCGTTTTTGTTATCGTTTCTGAACCAAATCCATAAATCCATTGCAGAACAGCTCCAAATATTACCCCAATAGCTAACGCTATAAACACTCTGTTTGAAAATTTTACATTTTTTTTCTTTAAAAAATATAAAAAGACCAACAAGCCTATTAAAATAGCAATATTTACTATGATTCCCATCACTTAGCCTCCTTTTATATGAACAAACTTTATAATACATCTTTATTCCGATAAGTCAAGTAAGATTAATATAATTTAAATTTTCTATAATTTTTAGTGTTTAATTGTTTACAAAAGAACCGTTTTTGATTAGAATAATTTTAAAATAAAACTTATTATAAATAATTGATATTGATTATCAATTACTATAAAAATGGAGGTTTGAAACTGAAATTCATTATCACAAGGAGGATTTTATGGATAACAGTAATCGAGAAAGTTTCTCACTAATTGAGAATATAAAACAACATCAGGAACTAATCGCAGCTATTATAAGCGGAGTCATTATATTAATGGCGTGGAAATTAGAAAAAGAAGGCTTATCAACAGCTTCGGTATTTTCATATATAATCGCTTTTATTATTGGTGGTTATGCGAAAGCAAAGGAAGGAATCCTTGACACTATAGAAAATAGAACATTAAATGTGGAGTTATTGATGATTTTGGCAGCCATCGGTTCAATGACAATCGGCTACTGGACAGAGGGTGCCATATTGATCTTCATTTTTTCCTTAAGCGGCGCCCTTGAAACTTATGCAATGAATCGTAGTCATCGTGAAATCTCATCCTTAATGAATTTGCAACCAGAAGAAGCATGGCTCGTACGAGGAAATTTTGAGCCGATGAAAGTACCCGTATCTACTTTAAAAGTAGGCGACCATCTGTTAATTAAACCGGGAGAAAGAATTCCTGCAGATGGTGAAATCATAAAAGGCTCTTCATCTGTTGATGAATCAGCCATAACAGGTGAATCTATTCCCGTTTCCAAAAATGTAGGTGATGAAGTTTTCGCAGGTACCATTAATTTAAATGGCACCATTACAATTAACATGACAAAACCAAATTCTGAAACGCTTTTCCAAAAAATTATTACGCTCGTACAATCAGCACAAAGTGAAAAATCCCCTTCCCAACTATTTATAGAAAGATTTGAAAATCTCTATGTAAAGTGTGTTTTAATTGCCGTTTTAATTATGATGATTCTTCCACACTACCTATTTGGTTGGGACTGGAATACAACTTTCTATAGAGCAATTGTGTTACTAGTTGTCGCTTCACCTTGTGCCCTTGTTGCATCCATTATGCCCGCTACACTCGCAGCAATCTCAAATGGTGCACGACATGGCATTTTACTAAAAGGTGGCGTCCATTTAGAAAATTTGAGCGTCATTAAATTACTTGCAGTTGATAAGACTGGAACACTAACGGAAGGAAAGCCGTCAGTAACCGATGTGATTGTCCGAGAAGATTTGGATACGAAAGAAACGCTTCAAATTATTGCATCTATTGAAGCTCAATCCAATCACCCGCTTGCTCAATCCATTGTTCAATATGCGAAAGAACAACAAGTGGAAATTATCTCCGGCATTGATATTGCTGATGTTCCTGGATTTGGGTTAAAAGGGAATATTCGCGGTCAATCTTACATGATTGGTAAGGGAGATTTTGTAGGAAGCAATGAAGCAAAGACATTTGCGAATGGTGTTGCAGCTCAACTGGCAGAAGAGGGAAAAACCGTTGTCTTTATGAAAGATGAGCAAGGTATTGCCGCATTGATTGCTTTAAAAGACATAATTCGTGATGAAGCGAAAGAAGCTGTTCAAACATTGAAAGAACTTGGAATCAATATTACCATGATTACAGGAGATAATGAAAAAACAGCCAAAACGATTGCGAAAGAAGCAGGGGTAACGGAATATATTGCTGAATGTTCTCCAGTTACAAAAACAGAATTTATTAATAAAGCTTTAAAACAACATCAATACGTTGGAATGGTAGGCGATGGTATCAATGATGCACCTGCCCTTGCAAAATCAACTGTAGGAATTGCTATGGGCGGAGGTACTGATGTAGCATTGGAAACGGCAGACGTCGTATTAATGAAAAACGATTTATCGAAAATTGCCTACGCTATTAAACTAGGAAGAAAAATGCAAAAAATTGTGAAACAAAATGTTATTTTTTCAACAGCAGTCATTGCTTTACTCATCATTTCTAATTTTCTTCAAATCGTCGATCTCCCACTTGGGGTAGTTGGGCACGAAGGTAGCACTATTTTAGTGATCTTAAATGGATTAAGAATGCTCAAAACACAATCATAGAATATTTAGTTGATGCATTGGTTTATATGTAAACAGAAAAGCGGATAACTTAAACCGCTTTTCTGTATAATTGTATGAAGTACAAAATTGCTATGAGTGGAGTGTCTGCTTTGGGAAATTTTTTAATTAGGAGATGTTGCCTTTCTTATTTTCGCAAAATGTCTTTTACGCATTGCTGCATTTAATATTCCACCGAATATTAAAATCATTCCCGTAAAATACAACCAAAGCATAAAAATAATGACACTGGCAATACTTCCATAAGTAAAAGTAAAATTCCCAAAATGTTTCACATAAAAAGAAAACCCGTAAATTAACACTACCCATGAAATAGTTGAAAATACTGTTCCAGGTAATACAGTCACAATGTGAACTCGTGATTCTGTATAAGGTATAACCCAGTACAATAAAAGTAACACAATAAAAATGAGTAGTGGTGGTAAAATCCATTGTACATAATTCCAAAAGTCAACAAATGATGTCTCGACTCCTAAAAAATCGAATAGCAAGTATACATATCGTTGACCAAAAATCGGCACTATTAAAGCAAGCAGCAATATTAAAATTAATAATACTGTAAAGACTAATGACCAAGCTCGGTTTATAATTCCCATCTTTGGCTCTGTTTCATAAGCTTCATTTAACGTTTTAATTATCGCATTCATTCCTCTTGAAGCAGACCACAATGTACCTAATATCCCGATTGATAAAACACCGCCCCCATTATACGTTGTCAATACTTCTACAATCGTTCCTTGGGTCAACATGAAAACTTCAGCTGGTACAATGGTTTGAATAAAACGAAAAACATGTTCTTGATTAATATCCAAAAAAGGTAATGTGGAAACTACGACTAATAACAACGGGAAAAATGATAGTAAGAAGAAGTAAGCTAGTTGCGCCCCCATTCCGGAAATGTCCACTTTCTTCATTCTGATAATGATTTCCTGGACAAATCCTTTAAAAGTCGTAATATCAATTTTTGATTCATCTGGATTAAAAATTGATTGAAACATTAAAACCCATTTTGTTTGCGAAACTTTTGAATCATTCAAGCGCTAGCTCACTTCCCTTCATCCCACATCACATTATTTTTCTTCTTTCGATGAAAAAGCTGCTTTTGTATCTTCGACAATCGCTTGAACGGTACTTGGAATTTCTTTCATTTCATCGATTTTTTCCATAATAAAATTGACATTTTCCGTCGTATCTTCATATAATTTTTGCATTTTTTCTATCTTTTCATAAACGAGTTGTTGGAATTCATCACGATTTTTAGCATAGTAAATAACAGAATCCTTTATATTTTTCATTGTTTCAACGGTATGTTCTCTTGTTTTACGATCAAACATGCTCACTGCGGCACCTACTATTGCACCAATCACAACACCTTTGCATAATTTGCTTTGGCTCATTACCTTCTCCTCCTGTCGATTCATGTAAAGTTTTACTAATAATATTCTATAAGAACTTTTAATCTTTTAAAAGTAAGGGCGAATGCATGGATACAACTTGACAACAATAATATGAAATGAAATGATGATACAAAGCTTAATTGAAAGGTGGCTAAAAAGAGATGAATTTATCAACGCCTTCCAAAGATAATGTGGCGTATATTGTAGAAAAAATTAAAGAAAAATTGAAAATGGTCAATTCGAGCGCATTGCGTTCAGAAGATTTTACAAAAGCTAATTACGAAGATTTGTATGACTTATACGAAATGGTCATGAAGCGTGATTCCTTTAGCCCTAGCGAAATAGAGGCAATCGTCTCTGAATTAGGTTCGCTTCGAAAATAAACCATTTTCATTTTATTAACTACCGCATACTTTTTCCTATTTAATTAATCATTATTCAAATATCTTGTAAAAGGATTCATTATGTTCTTTTAAAGTAAATCATACACTTTAAAAAGGAGCGTTCCACTATGAAACGCTCCTTTACAACAAATTATTTTAATTCGTTTCTGAAGTTGTAGTTTCATCTTTTTTCACGAGTTGTTGAATTAACACTTCAACCCGACGATTTTTCGCTCTACCTTCTGCTGTTTCGTTCGTTGCAATTGGATTGTATTCTCCATACCCTTTTGCACTGAAATATTTAGGATCTAAATTCGGATTTGAATCGATAATTAATTTTAAGAAATTCACTGCCCGCATCACAGATAATTCCCAATTTGATCGAAATTCCGGAGTATTTTGAGGCACATTATCCGTATG
The DNA here is from genome assembly GCF_038004345.1 of Ureibacillus sp. FSL W8-0352. Classification (NCBI taxonomy): domain Bacteria; kingdom Bacillati; phylum Bacillota; class Bacilli; order Caryophanales; family Caryophanaceae; genus Ureibacillus; species Ureibacillus sp. FSL W8-0352. The sequence goes on from NZ_JBBOQT010000001.1 coordinate 1,858,367, forward strand.
TCCAGTAATAACAATATAACGTGGTGGGTCAAATTCTAAAATAGCCGATAACTCCTGAGCAATTGGGATGTTTTCAGGTTTTATATCTGCTTTCCCTGAATCGAATAAAATACTATCACGAATTGTAAGCAGCAATCCCTCATCTGTCATTTTTGCTGAAAATGTATCTTCCAATTCATTGACAGCGATAAAATTTTCAATTTCACTTTGAATTTGTTTAAGTTGAGCTTGGTCTCTTAAATAAGCTTTTTGCTCTACTGTCATTCCATCCGTTCTAGCCGTTGGATTATCAATGACTGAGGTATTTTCCATAAACCCAACGCCGCCATTAAAAATTTCATTGAACACTTGCGACATTTTTTGGAACTTTACTTGGTCAATACTACTGGAAGCAAATAATACAATGAATAACGCTAATAGCAACGTCATTAAGTCCGAATACGGTAAAAGCCATGATTCATTGATTTCTGTTTCTTTTCCACGCTTTTTAGTTCTCTTTGCCAAGACCGCCAGCCCCGCTTTCGTAGAATAGTTTACGCTCTTCATTTGTCAAATACGAAGCTAATTTCTGTTCAATAATACGCGGAGCCTCACCTTCTAATACAGATAAAACACCTTCAATCATTAATCGTTTTTGTCTAGCCTCAAAAGCGGATTTACGTCTTAATTTATTAGCAAATGGATGCCATAATACATAACCAGTGAAAATCCCCAATAATGTTGCAACGAAAGCCGAAGAAACTGCATAACCTAATTTATCGATATTTTCCATATCTCCTAAAGCGGCAATTAGACCGACAACCGCCCCAAGTACTCCGAGTGTTGGAGCATATGTACCTGCTTGCGAAAAAATTTGGGCACCACTTTCATGGCGCTCTACCATCGCTTCAACTTCTTCATTTAATACATCCCGTATGTAATCTGCACTTTGACCATCGATTGCAAGAATTAAACCATTTCGTAAAAATGGATCTTTAATTTCTTGGGCTTCACTTTCCAATGCAAGGAGACCTTCACGGCGAGCTAGGTCTGCCCACTTTGAAAACATTTGAATGATTTCTACATCGCTTACTGTTTTTTGTTCAGTAAAAATTACTTTTAATAATTTAGGGATTCTTTTTAGTTCTTTTCCTGGGAATCCAATCACAACAGATGATATTGTACCAACGATAATGATTAAAAATGCCGCTGGGTTGATTAAAATACTCAAGGACGCCCCTTTTACTATCATCCCGACAAATACCGCAATAATGCCGAGAAAAATACCTATAACTGTAGCTAAATCCATAACTGTACCTCCAAATCTTCCACTACTTTATATTTCGACATTTTCCAATATTTTTTTAAGTATCTTTTTACTAGATAACTATAATAATGAGTAATTTTTATAGAAAATAAATGGTTCATATAATAATTTTCTATTTTCATTCAAATATTATTTTTTATAATTAATAAATATTTATGTAAGGAAATAAAAAATGATACTTTCACATCAAATTTTGCATACTTCCCATTATTGTCTGTCACAATTTCTACAAAAATAGCAAAATAGCGTAACGTTCCTTGGAATTACTAATCCTATTTTTCTCCTAAAACCTTTATAATTATCGTATAGTTATAGTATAATTAATTTAAATCATTATTGTTTTTTAGAAAGGAGTCTAGCAATGGGCTTATTTTTAGCAACTGTAACTGGATATATTGGCATTCTTTTAGTTGCAGTTATGATGTTCATTCACTATTTACGTAAAGGTTTAGATTCCACTTCTTCAGTAAAAGTTGACGCAAAACCATCTGAAAAATTTTAATGCCATAGCACTTGAATGAAAAATCGACAAAACAGGTTAACCTGTATTTGTCGATTTTTTTATCACTTTTTGCTATATTTATTCATATTCAATTCATTTGTATCAACCTATTTCTTATTGCTATAATCGTCCTTAACATCAGAAAGGGGGTTAATAAATGGCATCATTAAATGAGATTTTGCGTTTTAACAAAGAATTCGTTGAAAACAAGCAATATGAACCATATAAAACATCAAAATTTCCAGATAAAAAAATTCTTATATTAACGTGTATGGATACACGTTTAATCGAATTATTACCAAAGGCGATGAATTTGCGAAATGGCGATGCAAAAATTATTAAAAGTGCCGGTGCAATGGTAGCACATCCCTTTGGGGGAATTATGAGAAGCATTTTAGTGGCTGTTTATGAACTACAAGCAGATGAAGTGTATGTAATCGGTCATTATGATTGTGGCATGAGCACTGTTGATCCTTATTTGATGGTTGATCATATGATTGAAAAAGGGATAAGTGAGGAGATAATCAAATCTATTAAGTATTCAGGAATCGATTTGATTGAATGGTTACGTGGATTCGGAGATGTTGAAAAAAACGTATTGAACAGTGTTGACATCATTCGTAACCATCCACTGTTTCCAAAAAATACGCCAGTGCATGGCTTAGTTATGAATCCTGAAACAGGCAAACTTGATTTATTAACAAATGGACATGAATATTTAGAAAACAAACGATACAACGATTGAACATTGAGTCCATCTGCATAGGTCAGGAATTAAACTGGCGAGCGGGTGGACTTTTTGTGCAAGTTTATCTTTTTCAACTTTAAGAAGGTTCTGCACAAGTTGAAGGATTTCCCACACATGTTCGAACATTTCCCGCACGAGCATCGTTCCATCCGCTCAAGTTAAACCATTTCCCACACATGCTCGAACATTTCCCGCACGAGCATCGTTCCATCCGCTCAAGTTAAACCATTTCCCACACATGCTCGAACATTTCCCGCACGAGCATGGTTCCATCCACACAAGACAGACGATTTCCCACACATGCTCGAACATTTCCCGCACGAGCATCGTTCCATCCACACAAGACACACGATTTCCCGCACGAGCATGGTTCCATCCGCTCAAGTTAAACCATTTCCCGCACATGTTCGAACATTTCCCGCACGAGCATCGTTTCATCCGCTCAAGTTAAACCATTTCCCACACATGCTCGAACATTTCCCGCACGAGCATGGTTCCATCCACACAAGACAGACGATTTCCCACACATGCTCGAACATTTCCCGCACGAGCATCGTTCCATCCACACAAGACACACGATTTCCCGCACGAGCATGGTTCCATCCGCTCAAGTTAAACCATTTCCCGCACATGTTCGAACATTTCCCGCACGAGCATCGTTTCATCCGCTCAAGTTAAACCATTTCCCACACATGCTCGAACATTTCCCGCACGAGCATGGTTCCATCCACACAAGACAGACGATTTCCCACACATGCTCGAACATTTCCCGCACGAGCAGCGTTTCATCCGCTCAAGTTAAACCATTTCCCACACATATTCGAACATTTCCCGCACGAGCATCGTTTCATCCGCTCAAGTTAATTCATTTCCAGCACATGTTCTAGCATTTCCCGCTCGAGCTTGACTTCCCTCACACAAGACACACGATTTCCCACACATGCAATATAAAAAATTCGCTCCTAACTAAAATCGCTAATTTTAGGATTTTAGTTAAGAAGCGAACGGTTAACGTTGATTACGAAAATAATCGCTTTGTAAAAGGGCATACATATAATGATCTTCCCAAGATCCGTTAATATACAATAATTCCCTTAATAGACCTTCTCGTTTAAAATTTGCCTTTTCTAAAACCTTCACAGAAGCTATATTTTTGGGTGATACATATGCTTCGATTCTATGTAAATTCACTACATTAAAAGCAAATTGCACAACTTCATTCACTGCTTCTGTTGCAATACCTTGTCCCGTAAATCGTTCGTCGATGGAGTAACCGATAAATGCACTGCTATATGGCAACCTTTTAATCGCATATAAGGAAATATGGCCAATTAATTGTTCCTCATCTTTTGTAAATATCCCAAAGGAATATTCGCGATTTGTACGCTGAAGATGCAATCCTTCTAAAATTTTTCGAAACTGTGCCTCTTCTGTATAATATTCCGCATCATGTAATGGCTCATAAGTTGCCCAAAAATATTTATTTCGCTGTAATAATTCCGCTAATTTTTTTGCATCTGTTTCTACAAAGGTACGTAAATGCAACCTGTCGCTTTCGATTCGAATCACATGATCACCCTTCTTTTTAAATATTTGTAATAGCTTCTTCACCATTGTATTTACCTAATGCCTTTCTTCCATATTTTATAATTCTACTAGCATTTAGTTAGTAGGTTATAAACATGCTAAAGAAACCCAAACTTTACTAGATTGTTTTTGTTCTTGCAGAACCGTAAACTCCATTATTTACCTACTCGATTGTACAATATTATATGCACGTTGAAAGCTGTGCTTGTTTAGTTTTCATCCACATTTCGTTCTCTCTATTCATTTAATCTATTGTTTTCCAAAGTACTATTCGAATATTTTCCTCTTGCTATATTTGTCATATATAAAAGTGAAAAATTTAATTCCTCACTTTAAGTTGTTGAAATAAACGTTTATAATTTTATGGAAAGGAGTGCGAAACATGGGTCGAATGATCGTCATTTTTTGTAGCCTTATAGCAGCGACCATCTATACCTTATATTCTTTTTGGCTACCAATCGAAGGAAAATCCACTATAGCAATTATCAATCGCCTACCACTTCTAATATCGCCTTCTACCTATGTATATATATTTTGGTTCTTTCTTTTTATTCTTTTATTTATTTGGGCAATTAATTATTCAAAGGAGCGTAACTCTGAAACCTTTATTTCGCCTATTCAGACAATTTTCTTTTTGCTCGTGATGATCTTCCAAATACTTTCGATATACTTATGGAATAAGGAAGCATTATTCTACTCCTTTATATGCGTTGGAATCCAACTACTGTCCTTATTCGCACTATATCTTACATATCCGATGCAAGGAGAACATTTGAAAAAAAGAATTCCTATTGCTATTTATTTCGGCTGGATTACTTTTATTTTTATTATCAATACCTGTTATTTACTATTGTATAAAGAATGGCACGGGTTCGGCTTGAGTAATGCTTTATGGGTGGTAATTATATTAACATTTGCCACATTAGTTGCATTGCATTTACGTTATCATCATTATGACACCGCATATCCACTTGTGTTTGTTTGGTCTTTTATAGGAATTGCAATTTCAAACGGATTTGATGAACTATTAGTTACAACTTCATCCCTATTTTTAAGTGGTGTATTAATTGTTGGAGTATTATTTATGAAAAAAAATCCTGTACGTCATTAAACGTTCAGGATTTTTCTGTGAAAATAATTTAATTCCACTTAGCCCATGAATAGCTTCAATCTATTGAGGGTAATATATAAATAACCTAAAAAAGACAATAAGAAAGCAGAGCTACCTAATGGAAGGTAACTTTGTTTAAACTTATTCTTCTTTGGTTATACTAATTAATTAAAGGTTCTTTATAAGGCTCCTTATTAATTAGCATGGAGTAAATGATTCGAAGCATTCGATGCGATATGGCAACGAGTGCTTTTTTCTTTCCTCTTCTTGCAGCAATCGACCAATATTTAGCAGCTAACCAACGATTCCTACTTCTAGAGATTGCCCATGCTACTTCGCACAGTACAGTTTTGATATGAGGATTCCCTTTAGTCGTTTTAGTTGACTTTCGTTTTCCTGCACTTTCATGATTTCCTGGAGCAACTCCGGCCCAAGACGCTAAGTGTTGAGAGGTAGGAAATTGTTCCATGTTCACCCCAATCTCTGCAATAATAATTGCTGCGGAATCCTTTTTAATACCCGGAATCGTTAGTAATAACTCCACTTCTTCTTTATAATTCTTCAGAATTTCATCTATTCTTTCCTCGATTTGGCTGATTAATGATTCTAAATAAACGATGTGTTGCCAAGATTGTTTGATTAGAAAGATTTGATGATCGTTTAAAGTACCGAATAAAGAGTCTGTAATCATTTGTTTTTTGTGCTTCATTCTTCCGTGAATACTATTTTCTACATCAATGGAATCAACATATCCATTTTGAATTAATTTGGATAGAAGTTTTCTTCCAGAAACACCAAACACATCTGAAATAACTGAATTTAGTTTAACATTTGAGCATTCTAATACTTTCAGAATCCTATTTTTTTCTGAAGTCAAATGGCCGATCCATTTTTTACGAAGCCGAGTTAAATCACGAAGGTTTCGTATATCTTCTGGTGGAACAAAACTTTTTTCAATCAGTCCATAACGCAATAACTTCGCAATCCACTCTGCATCCGAAACATCTGTTTTTCTTCCAGGGACATTCTTGATTCTTTGAGCATTCGCTAATGTAATATCAAAGTAATCCTCCAAAATGTTATAAACAGGTTTCCAATAAACTCCAGTACTCTCCATCGCAATGTGCGTAATGCCATGGTTTTCCAACCACTTTAGTAAACGAAAGAGATCCTTTGTTAAAGTGGGGAAAGTTTCTGTTTCAATGAATAATTCATCGTCCTGTTCGCCAATCATGACACAAGCAACAATTGTTTCAGCATGTACATCTAATCCTGCACAACGTGTCATCAGTACATCCAATATAATCCCTCCCATAAAGTAGATTCACAAACAGCGAGTGAATTTGAAATATAAGCATTTTTCTGTACGTAGTCATCATTCCAAATGAATGAGCTAACAATGGGTTGTTCACCAAATCCACTCAAACAGTTTTTTATTCAGGGTATCATCCACCATAAAAGCCTACGTATTGTTAACTGTTTGTGTTATCTACATTATTGGAAAGAAATATCCATTTTCATGCCAGGGTTGTGAATGAAAATTCATGATTGTTTTTTATGAAATAAAAGCGAATGATTATTCATTAATTTGCGTAATAATTATTGGCTTATCTTTTGTCACAACAATTGTATGTTCAACTTGTGCAACGAGTGATTTGTCAGGTGTAATAAATGTCCATCCATCCCCAGCTTCAATTATATGATCTGCCTTTTCAGAAATGAATGGCTCAACCGCAAGAACCATCCCTTCTTTCAAAATAGTTCCATCCCATGCATCATAGTAATTTAATATGTGTTGTGGGTCTTCATGCAAAGAACGCCCTACTCCATGCCCCGTTAAATTCATAATGACTTTTAATCCATGATCTTTTGCTTCTCGTTCAACAGCTTTCCCAATTTGATTTAATTTAGAGCCTGCTTTTACTTTTGTCATTGCTCGTTCGAAGGCAGACTTAGCAACACGGCAAAGTTTTTCTTTGTCTTCATACCCTTCTCCTACAACAAAAGAAATGCCTGTATCGGCAAAATAACCATCTAATGATCCTGAAACATCAATATTGACTAAGTCACCTTCTCGAATGACTTTATTGCCTGGAATACCGTGTGCAACTTCGTGATTGACGCTAATACATGTATATCCCGGGAAATCATATTCACCTTTTGGGCCAGAAATTGCTCCTGCTTCAGCAAACATGCGGCCGGCAATCTCATCCAACTCTTTCGTTGTGATGCCTGGTTTAGTCGCCGCTTTCATCGCATCCCGAATTTCCGCGCAAATGCGCCCAATTTTTTTTAACGCTTCTAATTCTTCTTGTGTTTTTACAATCATGTAAAAGTTCCTTTCTTCTATACAATTTCTTTTTATAATATAACATACTCTATAAAGTTTTTCGGAAATACAAGTTTAAATTTAGGAATGTACTACACAATATGATATATGATTTTACTCAAGAAATGATAGAATATATAATGAAAATTTTATTTAGACCTTCAAAGGTATTTTAATCATGTTATAATCAAACAGGAGTTTTATCATTGCGAATTAAAGAGTGGGATTTATTAAGAGTTATTGCATGTTTATCAATTTTACTATTACATTCAACTACTTTTTATAACCTAGAATCAGGTCTTTCTGAAAATTCAGTAGTGGTTCATTATATCCGAATACTTCTATGTTATGCTACACCGACATTTATTTTACTATCCATCATCATTCTTGCAGCAAAATATAAAGATGGAATCCCACAATCGTTTTGGTCAAAACGGCTTCAATTCATTTTACTTCCATATATATTTTGGGCTTTTATTGATGCCCTTGTCATTGAATATAACTACCAAAATGGTCTAATTTGGCAAACCTTTTATAACAATATCGTTCTAGGTGAATTTGTAGGTTGGTTTGTTTTAGTTATTCTTCAATTGTATCTATTGTTTTGGCTAATGATTAAATTTCAATGGCCATCTTTTGTCGTGTTACCTTTATGTGCATTGTTGTATTTTCTGCAGCATCGAATTTTTGATTTACCATATCCATTCTTTCAAGAAAATATGAAGTATGAAAAATTGTATGGAACAACTTGGTTCGTTTATTTTGTAATCGCATTCATAATCGGTGCAAATTATGAAAAAATTCAGCCACTATTGAAAAAATATCGCATTTTCACTGTAATTTTCACGGCACTATCAGCTCTTTATATTTGGTATGGCTATAAATTCGGTATGGTTGAAATACATTCTAGAAGGATGGATTTGATTCCTTTTGTCGTTGGAATAACAAGCATGATCTTAGCCTATGGACAACTGATTCCATCTTTTAAAATTATTCGAATTATTAGCAAGTATGCATTTATGATTTATTTAATTCATTGGAACATATTATCATTAACCGCAAAGTACTTTGTATCATTTTTCAACAATGGTTATCTAGCAATTTTAGCAATGATGATATCAACGCTAATCGTTGCCATTACCATTTCAAAATGCATTTCGTATTTACCTTTTGGGAAATGGATTGTAGGTAAAATTAGATAAACGTATAAAAATTTATCCATAAAAAAGCGAATTAGGAAAACAATATTGTCTCCCAATTCGCTTTTTATTTTAATTCACAATTGTAATCAATTTTCTTTTTTTATCAATCTTGGGCTTGCAGTAAAGATGAGCACCGCTGCAACTGCAGTTAAAATAATAGCCGGAGCCATATATGAACCATTATACCCGATAGAATAAATCCAGGCATTTTGATCGCCTGCATATTCTTTGAAGAAAATAGCTCCTGCAAGTGTATGACAAATAAAGCGCAACAAACCGCCAATAATTGTTCCGATGATAACAAATAATGCAATTTTATTTTTACGATTTCCTGATACTCCATCTAACACTTGTTTACGAACAATTGCCGCAAATCCTACGAAAGTAAATGCAAAAACATAATCAAGCAATGCTTGAGCCCAATGGACAATATAAGGATTAATTGTCATGTTCAATAATCCTACAATCAATCCAGTCATAAGTCCTGCAGATAGTCCCCAACGAATAGCGATTAAAATAATAGGCAGCATAACTAAACTAACGGATCCACCCTGCGCCCAAATAGAAAATTTCAATTGGTCTAACACATAACCAATTGCAGCAAAAATCGCAATTTCAACCATCCATAATAATTTTTGGTTTCTCATTCAATTATCTCCTTTCTCTTCGTTTATAGAACTTGAGAGAAGGATAGAAAACTACAAAATAAAAAAACGTCCGGACAGAGCCGAGACGTCTTTGTTTCGGTTTCTATCCACATCCCTACGCAAGTACTAACTTACAGGTTCTAAGGGTTAGTGCATCCGGCACACTCTCAGCTGACTTCATCAGCACCCCTTGTGGTACAAATCTTATATTCTATTGGGAACAATGTCATTTTATCAAATTATATGAAGATTGCAACCTCATTATTTACTTTAATATAATGGATGTTTTACTATAGCCCTCTTTTAATTTTTCTACTTGTAATATAGCAGGCATTGCCGATTTTAATTCCTCCACATGAGAAATAACCCCTATCATTCGGCCGGATTTTTGTAGTTCAATGAGCGTATCAATTGCTTTCATCAACGATTCTTCATCAAGGGAGCCAAAACCTTCATCAATAAACATTGTTTCGATTTGAACATTTCCTTGGAAGCTTTGAATCACATCCGCCATTCCTAGTGCTAAACTTAACGAAGCATTAAATTTCTCTCCGCCAGATAAAGTTTTTACATCTCTTGCTTGTCCAGTGTATGCATCATATACATCTAATCCTAATCCACTTTGCCTACCGTAGGACTCCAATCGGTCAGAAACTTGTAAATAATATTGACCGTTCGATAAATTTTTCAAACGAAGATTGCTTGCTTCTGTAATGAGCTCTAAATACCCCATTTGGACATAGCGTTCAAAGGAAATTTTTTTGCTGTTGTGTCCACGAAGTAAATTATATAAATCTATGATTTGATTCGATTTTTCTTCCATTTGAAATATATCATTGGCAAGTCTTTCAAGCTTCTCTGCAAAGTCGATGCAATGTTTTTCACAGGCTTTCGAATAGTTTAATTCATCTAATGCTTTTTCATAATTAAACTGCAACGCTTCCAATTCTTTTTCAGCTTCTGTTAAATCGACCTTTTCTTTATCTTTTAATTTTTCTGCTTCCTCTTTCACTTGCACTTGTAAAGAATGAAGCTCCTTTGAATAATTATCATATTGCATTTGTAAAGCTTCAATTTCCTGTTCTGGACGTCTAGCAAGTAGAAAATCTTCCGTCGATGTAAACCTTGCTTGTAGAAGAGCTGAATGGAAATTTTCCTTTGATTGTTGACATTTTACTTGAATATGTTTCCCTTGTTCAGTTATTTGTTTAAATGCCTCTTCATTCATTACAACTTGTTTGTTAGCTTCCTGATACTGCTTTTGGGCTGTTTCCCAAGATTGTTTTAATTGTTGCTTATTGCTGATTGCTTGTTGAAGTGCAACTTGTAATTGGGAAAGGTCTTTAATCTCTTCTGGTATTAATTTTTTTTGTTGCTCTAAAATCGTACTATTCTGCGTGTATTGTTCATGTTTTTCATGATACTGACGTTCGATTTCCTTACGAAAATGAACTAATTGTGCATTTTCATCTTGCAGAATTTTTATTTGTTTTTTATTTAATGTAAGTACTTCTTTTTGACGTTCTTTTTCTTTTATAGCAATATTTATATCTTGTAATTGATGAACATATTTTTGATATTCTTTTAATGGCGCGTGATATTGCATTAATTGTTGTTCTATTTCTTGTAATTGATGTCGTTTCGATTCTAATTTCCCTTGAACAGCAAATTTCTTTTGCTGAGCTTCATCTAATGTTGCTTTCAGTTTTTTCAATTCCGTTTGATTAACGGTTTCAGTTGATGCTGTATGTTCGATTCGGTGTACCGTACTACCGCAAACAGGGCAAGGCATTCCAGGCAGGAGACTCTTCGCAAGAATGGCCGCTTGATTATTCAACCATTTTTCCTCTTCCTGAGCATATATATTTTGAACTTCTTCATAGGTAGATGTCGCTTTAAGCCATTCGTTTTCTAGTTTATGGACTTCAGCGTTTACCTCAAAGTATTTTGTGTAGGTATCTACAATTTCTCTTAATAGACGTTGCTGTTCTAATAGTTCATTCAATGATTCTGTGTCTTCTTCCAGCTTTTCAATCATCTCGCTCAACTGTTGAATAGCCCATTCCTTTTCTTCGATCTGTTTTACTATGTTTTGTAGGCGAGTTTGCAATTGATTTTTTTCATTCAACAGTTTGTCCACGAGCTTTATTTGTTCGTTCATTTGCTCATAAATAGGGACAAGTTTTTCTAATTCATTTACTCGTTCATTCGCTTGTTCCCGTTCTTCCTCTTTCATTGCTTCCATCTTGAACATTTCTTCTGCTTTAGCAAATGTCCATTTTGCTGCTTCTAACTGTTTTGTAACGAGTTCCATTCTCTTTTCGATGGATTGTTTTTCCTTATCCAGTTCCATCAGATAAGAATAGAGTGGGAAAATTCGGCTTGCACGATTTGCTGCATCGATTGTTTGTTTTATTTGTTCATAATGGTCTTTTTGAGATTGTAAAAAGGATAGCTTTTCTTTTTTCCTTTCATATTCATCAATTTGATCATTTAACTTTTTATTCGCAACATAAACTTCATATGCCTCTTGATGTTTTTTGAAAGCTTCTCGATACATTCGTTCATCATCTTTAATTTTTTTCTGATAATATTGCTGTTCTTCTGCCAATCCTTCTAGAATCTGATAAATATTGGAATGTTGACTAAGCATTGTAAACAACAATGATTCTCGTTTTGGTAATGTTCCTTCAATTTGATTAATATAGCTATTTTTTAATGCCTTTGCTTCATTTAGTTGTTGATCCGCTAATCGTTTCTTTTCTTCCAGTTTATCAGCCATTTTTACAAAGCGATCTGTCTTAAAGATTTTTCTTAATATCTCTTCTTTCTCGTCCGATTTAGAAGTTAATAATTTACGAAACTCTCCTTGTGGCAGCATCACGATTTGGCTAAATTGTTCGTAAGTTAATCCAATCAATTCTTCAAGCTTTTCATTAATATCCGTCACTCGTTGCCGTTCCACCGCTGGAATTTCTTCGTTATTTGGCAGTATTTCAAACAACTCATATTTTTCACCAGTTGGTGTTTTTCTTCCTTTTTTCACATGGGACAGCCTGCGCAAAACGCGATATTTTTTGCCACGTATTTCAAAAACAAATTCAACAGTAGTATGCACGTCATCTTCTGCAAAATCACTGCGCAGCATTTTTGTATCTTTCCTGTCTTGTCCGCTTCCAAAACCATACAACGCAAAACAGATGGCATCAAAAATCGTCGTTTTTCCGGCGCCAGTTTGTCCGGAAATCACGAAAAGCTTTCTTTCCTGAAGTCTTGTAAAATCGATCACTTCTTCATTTTTGTATGGTCCAAAGGCGGTCATTTTTAATAAAATTGGCTTCATTTCGTCACCGCCTCCTCTTTCATTTCTCTTTCATCACGCAACATTTCATTCAATACTTCTTCAAATAATTGAAGAGCTTCTTCTGTCGGCTCTAAGCCTAAAATTTCTTTATGGAAAGCTTTAAATAACGTCATATCATCCAATTGTTCTCGCTGAATTTTAATATTCTCTTCAGCACTTTCAATTCTTTGAATCGTTTTTCGTTCCACATGCATGGCATTCGGGTAAACAGTGCGAATTTGTTCCATCGCTCCTACAACTGGTGTTAAATCAGTCAATCGTACGAATACATAATCTTCACAGTAATCATGTTTTAAAATTTCTTGAATGGTGCCTTCAATGATGCGCAAATCTCGTCTCGGTGTGAAATTTCGTTTTTCAATAGAAACTTGTCCATTTTCATCTAAATTGACTATTAAAAATCCTTTTTGATGATTCGCTTCAGATGCCGAATATTTTAATGGAGATCCCGGATATCGTATCGTTTCATTTAATACGTAATGAGCTTTGTGTAAATGCCCAAGGGCTGTGTAATGAAATGCCTGGAAATATTGAGCATTGACACATTCAGATCCTCCAATTGAGAGCGGACGTTCAGAATCGCTTGTATTTTCTCCCTTTTCTCCAGAATGCGTTACAAAGGCATGTCCAACGAACACATGACGCTTCGTTCTATCCATATTTTCTTCTATTTTTTCAATGATAGTTTTCATGGCATCATCGTATGTGTTAATTGATTCGCATTGAAATACATTTTTCACAGTGGAAGGTTCTGCAAATGGTACAAGATGAAAATGCACTTCTCCAAATTCATCCTGTAAAATAATCGGTTTTAATTGGCGATCGAGTTCGCCGACAATGTACAATCCGCTCTCTTTCATCAATTTGCTCCCAAATTCAAGACGTGTAGGGCTATCATGATTTCCTGCTATGCTAAGTACAGGCACGTTTCGTTTCAGCACGATTTCGGCAAAAATTTCATCAAGTAAATCTACCGCTTCCACCGGGGGAAGAGCTCGATCATATAAGTCTCCTGCAATGATAACAACGTCCGGTTTTTCTTCATCAATTGCTGTTATAAATTGATTGAGTACATAACGCTGTTCTTCTGTCATGTACACCCCTTGCACAAGCTTTCCTAAATGCCAATCTGCCGTATGGAAAATTTTCAAATTCAATCGACCTCCGCTTTTTGCTATGCATCTATTTTAACATGAGTTCAATTGAGTGACTACCAAATTTACGAATATACGTTCTTATTGGTTTTGGAAAATTCTTCATCAACTTAAAATTTTCGTATTAATACTTGCAACTTCGTTAACCAAAAATTTTCATCCTCAACCTGAAAAACTTTATTCCAAATAAAAAAACCACATCTCTCATAGAGAAAAGATGTGGTCAAACCGAAATTAAAACGCCCAATCTCCTTTTCTAAATATCGGTTCTCTAGTTCCATCTGGCAAAATGCCATCAATATCCATGTCAGCACTGCCAATCATGAAATCCTCATGGGTAACTGAAACATTAATTCCGAGCGATTCTAATTGCCCTTCTTCTAATTCCCGTCCACCTTCGTAACAAGTTGGATAGGCTTCCCCAATCGCTAAATGATTGGAGGCATTTTCATCAAAAAGCGTATTGTAATATAAAATGCCTGACTTTGAAATTGGAGATTCATGTGGGACTAACGCCACTTCCCCTAAATATGCAGCACCTTCATCTGTTTGAATTAACTCCTGCAACAATTCATTGCCATGCTTAGCGTCTGCCTTTACAATTTTTCCGTTTTCGAATGTGAGTGTAAATTTATCGATAATATTTCCTTGATAAACGAGAGGCTTTGTATTGCTTACATAACCGTTAACCCCAAATTTTGATGGGAGAGTATACACTTCTTCAGTCGGCATATTCGCAATAAATGTAACTCCTTCTGGCGTTTTGCTTGAACCAGTGCACCATACATGCTTTTCAGGAAGTTCAATTGTTAAATCCGTACCAGGTGCTTTATAGTGTAACTTCGCATATTTTTTACTGTTTAATTGTTTTGCTCGATGTTCCAACTCGGCAAGATGTTTGCGCCAATTTTCAACTGCATCTCCTTCACCGATGCGAACGGTTTTAAAAATTGCTTCCCAAAGCGCCTTCATTTGTTCGTCTTCCGGTAAGTCTGGAAATACTTTTGCAGCCCATTTTTTTGAAGGCACAGCTATAATTGACCAAGCAATATCATCGTTCATAATTGCTTTTCGATAATTCACGAGCGCCTCTCCACTAGCTTTTTGCTGAGCAGTAATGCGACGCGCTGGAATCCCGCTTAACAAATCAGGATCTTCTGCGTCAATCCAAAGAATAGCCCCTTTCCGTTCAATACATTCATCCCGCTGTGCAACAATCCATTTTGGAAACTTGCTAAATTCATCTTCCGCTCCATATTCATAAAAAGCACGGGTAATTTCTTGGTCAGACAAATTGACATGTACTCTTCCTGCTCCCGCTTCGTACGCTTTTTTCACAACGATTTTAGTAAAATCTAATGTATCTGTCGTTGTATTAATTAATAAATATTGCCCTTTTTGAATGTTTACACCGACTTTGACAGCCAATTCCGCATATTGTTCTAATTTTTCTTCAAATGTCATAAACTTTCCCTCACTTTTTAGCGATGGTTTTTGAATTCCCTTCAATTAATTGACCTTTATAAATTATCTTTTGCACAGGTTTTTGTCCTACTTCTCTTAATAATTTTTTATAATTTTTTTCATCCTTATATGAAAGAAGCGTTATCACTTCTCCATCAGCACCCGCTCGGCCAGTACGTCCAGAACGGTGCAAATATTGTTCAACTGTATGAGGCAAATCAACATGAATCACATGAGTAAGCCCTTCAATATCTAATCCTCTTGCGGCTAAATCTGTTGCGAGCAAAATGCGGGCTTCACCTTTACGGAAATTATCCAAAGATTTTTTGCGCTCTTCTTTATTCATATCTGCATGAAGGGATACTACTTTTGCATCTTTATATTTTAATTTCACTTCTTTTAATAATAATTGATCCAAATTATTGATAAAAGCAAGGCCTCGTACCCCTTCCATATTTGCGAGTCTTCTTAACACATCCGTTTTTTCTCGCTCATCCACTTTCACAAAGGAGTGAACGACTTTCCCCACTTTTACCATATCTTCCGGTTTAATTTGAATGTTGATAGGATCTTTCATCATTCTGCTAGCAACTAACCGAATCTCATCAGTTATCGTCGCTGAAACAAGAACGACTTGTCGGTTTGGAGATGCTCCTTCAATAAAGGATTTCACGATGACCCGATAATCTCTGCTCAATAATTGATCACATTCATCTAATACAACGATTTGGATTTCTCTCAATTTTAATTTATTCGCTCTTACTAATTCATTTAATCGACCCGGTGTCCCTACAACGATGGTCGGTTTTTTCTTTAGTTTCTCAATTTGACGAGCCATATTCGCTCCACCAATGAGCTGTTGGACGGTAATATCTGTTCCAACAATCCATTCTCGAATCACTTCTACAATTTGCATAGCCAATTCTTGAGAAGGTGCGACGATTAAAGCTTGCGTGCTTTTTTTTGAACCGTCCACTTTATTTAATATAGGTAATACATAAGCTAATGTTTTCCCTGATCCTGTTGGAGATTCGGCAACAATATCTTTTCCCTCCAACATCGCTGGAATCATTTGCTCTTGTACTTTCATTGTTGTTTCAAATTTCCACTTTTTTTGCAATGATTCATTCAATAAATTGATAGCTGACATCAGCATTCCCACCTTCCCAAATTTATTTTACCACATATCGGAAAATATCAACCGTTGTTACATCCATTCTTTCCTAAAGTGTTCAAGTTATTTATAAATAAATAGCAACCTTATTAGCGTTCACGAAAAAAGAATTCGCTTAAGTACTAGTTATAACCTCCCCAATTAAGGCTGTCTTCATATAAGCGAATTCTTTCTGTTCATTTTATTTTTTTACTTCATATCCACAGCTACGAATTGCTGTTTCTGCAAGTACGATTAATGAGTCTATGTAACGACTTCCTAATTGCAAGTTTTTATTTACAACGGACAACTCTGTACATCCTAAAATAATGTAGTCACAATTGAGCGCAACAACTGCATCTTCCACTTCATTCCACCGTTCTCTCGTAACTTCTTTACCCGATTTTACATCATCATAAATAATGGACATGACGAGTTTTTGCGTGTTTTCATCTGGAATGACAGGCTCTATCCCCTCTTCAATCAGCGCCTCTTGATACACGTTTGATTGAATGGTGCCATCCGTTGCTAATATTGCTACTTTCTTCGCTTCAAGTTTTCGTGCCTGTTTCGCTGTTTCCTTAATCATATGAATAACAGGTATAGGCGAACCTTGTTGTATTTCATCATAAAATGTATGCGCTGTGTTGCATGGTATACATACTAAATCAGCACCATATTCTGCTAACTTTTTCGCATCTTGAATAATAATCGGTACTGGATTTTGATTGGATTTACCTAAAATAAAGGCTGTACGATCCGGAATTGATGTATCATTGTCAATAATCGTATGAATGTGTTCTTGATCTGATGTTGCCTTTGTTAAGCGGACGATTGTTTCCCCAAGAAACATCGTTGCAAGTGGGCCAACGCCGCCAATAATTCCTAAAGTTTTTTTCATTATTCCGCCAAACCTTTTTTATTAAAGTATTTTTTATATTTTCGGTAATAATTTAATTTATTTAATGTTAGTTTCAACCAACGTTTTGCATTCATATCATATGAATAATATAGGGAGTTTGTCCATTTGCCTTCTCGAATTAATTTTTTCGCTTCAATTTTTAATTTTTCATTTGTAGTATATTTAAATAATACGCCTTTAGGAATAACAAGCCATAAATGTTTGTTATCGGCATATGTTAACTCTTGTTTAATATTAAACACATGATCATCCGCAACATATTTCATAAGATTATATCCAGCAGCTGTTACAAAATAACTTGAACGTCCATTTCGCAAATTAATTTCAAATAAATTGTATTCTCCAGTTCTCGGATCTAATTTCATATCGAAATTGGCAAAGCCCGTATATCCGATATCTTCAAGGAAATGACGTACCCGATCCATTAATTCCTTATCGTATGTAGTAATGATTGCTGCGTAACTGCCAATCCCTTCAGGTGAATGCTCCTCTAAAATCGGATTGCCTAAACACATTAATTTGACTTTCCCGTCTTTTCCTACATAAGCATTTAAAACGCGCATATAAGAGTCGTCGCCAGGAATGAACTCTTGAATAATTAAATGATCTTTATAAGTAGAGCTGTAAATAGCATCTAATATAGCATTTTTTTCTTTTTCATCGTGGGCAACAAATACCTTTTTCTTTCCCGGGAAAGAACATGCCCAATAGGCTACAGAATTAGATGCTTTGATGATAATTGGATAATCGAATGGAATTTCAAACTCTTTATAATTTTCATAGCTAATAATCGTTGTTTTTGGATATTTAAAGCCATATTTATCGCACATTTTATAAAAGTTTTCTTTTAATAAGATTTGATCCATTAAAGATTCATCAATATATGGAACAATAAAGTGCTTTTGCAATTCAGGCTTATTTTTAATGATTAATTTTGCATAATCGTCTCCGCAAGCAAGAAGCAATAGTTTTATATCTTTATATTTTTCTGCAATGTTCTCTAATGCTGGTAAAAAGGCTTCTTGCTTATTAAAATTGTCCACTTGTTCAAAAATAATGATTTTGCTGTCCTGTGTTGCTGTTAAGTGAGAGCGTCCCACTACGATTGATTTTATTCCATATGCTTCATGGAAGGCGCGTGCCATTCCATAGGCATTCATATCTGAACCACATAATACAGGTAAAAACGGTTGATTCATTGCTTCTTCATCTCTCTTCATCTTTACTTTTTATTTTTACAGACAAATTTCTTGACTAAAATGAAAGTAGCACGAAATGGTATCAAAATCAATTATTTGGATAGGTAAAACCTAACTAATATCATTCGTTTGCAATAAAGAAGTTGATTGTCCAATACGGCCTTGTGCCATCAAAGGCTACCCCCGTAAAAGCGTGTGTATATTGCTTAAATAAAATGTTTTCCCGATGCCCTTTACTATTCATTAACGCTTCATGAGCATAAATCGTGTTATATGCACCTGCTGCTAAGTTTTCTCCTCCACCATGGATAAAATTCATACCGTCAGCAAGCATTCGCTCTAGAGCATTTTTTCCGTCGCTACCTGTATGAGAAAAGAAATGATTTTTGACCATATCCATACTATGTTTTCTCGCCGTTTCCCTATATTGTTGTGCGCTTTTTAGCGGTGGTACTCCAAAAATGACCCGCGCTTGATTCATTAGCTCAACCATTAAATTTTCAAAGCCTTCTTGACGAGCTTCCACGCGATAATTACCATAAAAACCTTCTTTTTTCATCTCGTATTCTTCTTCTATCCAAAGTATTGATCTCACTACATCACTTTGGAATTGATCAAAAAAGAAAGTAACATATTTACCTTCAATTAAGTAGATTGCATGTCCATTATCTTTTGCTAAAATATAAGGCGTATTATTTTTTAATATTGCTTCAATCCCTTTCCCATAAAGCCGTAAGACGTCCTCTTTATCACTTTCTCCAATTGTAATGTCAAATAACTCCTTTCCTATAATTGTGCTGTAGAAACCAACAACTTCATTTTTTTCATTGACTCCCTCCAGCTCTAACTGTTCGTTTTTTCCGATCTGATTCCAAACAAAATCGTACTCTGACGGGAAAGTTGCTAATACATTTTTACTTGCTAGTTGCTTTTTTTCTTTAAATTTAGGTTCTTTGGAGGCTAAAATTTCATCTAATCCTGTAACTTGCATTGTTCGATAAATGAAACTAGCAAATTGGCCATTTGTTACAGGTTGATTTGGCATAAAGTAGCCGTTGCTTCCTTTCGTAATTCCTAGTCCGTATAATGTATAAATATAGTCATATGCCCAATGTCCTTCAGGAACGTCAATAAATGATGGAGTCTTACTAGAAGATTGTAAATTAAATGTATTGACTAGTATTTTTGCTAATTGAGCTCGATTTAATGATTCCTCTCCTTTAAAACGACCATGATCTCCATCAAAAATTCCTACTTCATAAGACCAAATAATAGATTCATAGTAAGGATTCGTTGATAACACATCAATAAATGGTTGCTCCTCATAATCCCTAATTTTCTTTAACTGGTCTTTGAATAATGTATGTATTACTTTTGCAACATCGCTTCTGGATATACTTTGATTAGGATAAAATTGATTCCCTTCTTTATAATCATAAACGTTTAACTGATTTAAATAGTTCGTTCCTTCATAATGATCATTAAACACATCTGTATCTATAAATACTTTCTCTGCATGGACATTAATAGGACTTAAAATTAATAATCCACACAGAACCAATGTATGAAGTAGAATGATAAAATGTTTCATTAATATCTTTTCCCCTTTCAAAGTCCCCGTCTGACTCTATTATAAGATTAAAAGATTGTGATTTCTGTAAATTTTTATACAAAGTTAAAAGGTAGTAATCTTTACCATGGAGATTTTAAAGTAAATAAAAAAGATGCAGTTTGCCACTGCATCTATGCATTATCAAAATGTTCTTTCTCATCAGGAGATTCTTTTCGAAACACTTCTTCTAAAAGTTCATCTCCTTCAGCTTTTACCCGTTTATTTAATTCGTCCACCGCTATCGCGTCCACCGTTTGCATGTCTTCATGCAAATCAAAAAGGCTGATATTATCTGATGGTACGCGGTCGGGTTTTTCTTCATAAGGCATTTCAGCAAATCTCTTTTTTGATTCTGGAAGCGATTCTTTTTTCATATCAACAACACACTCCTTTTTTGTAGTATGTGTTGATTGTGCTTCTTTATTCAAAATCAACGTCACGCCATTAAATAATCCAATTTTTCAGCAAATGTCACATTATTTGGATTCCATTTTCTAATTGGACATTGATACACTTTATAAGGCAAGCCAATTGCTCTTACGAATTCTACAAATTTCCCATCAAACCAAGGTGGAGTCCATGCTCCCGAACGACAAATATGAATAACATTCGTTTTAATTCCTTCATATAAATCTTCAAACTTCAAATATTGAATATTAAAAGCTTTATTAATTTCATTAAAAAATTCTGGTTTTTCTTTTGTAAAAGGACTGTAAATAATATATGCTTTTTGAATTATTCGATTTTGCAAAAGTTTTCCAAGCCAATTTGCACAGTTAACGTTAAATTGTAAGGAAGCAAGTCCTCCATAGCCTAAGTCAGAATGAGCATCAAATAGATATACTTCATCGACTTCAAATTTTTCTGCAATTTTGTAAGATAACGCATGAGAATCTGACACATATATTCTCACTTGCTGATCCCATCGGAAAATTTGTTTAATTTTATTCCAGAATTGATCGACATCTTTTGAAAGAAAAAAAGACTTTTCAAAATCTTTCCCAAAAGATTTGTATTGGAAGTATTTTTTGTACCATAAGTCATGAATAGTTCTTTTATTTTCAACACTTGAAGTAATTTCTTGATTTTCAGCGGAAATAAAATAGTCCCAATCAATTGACAACAAACTTGCCACTACTATCCCCTCCAAAAACCATATAAGTGTTGACAATAAAATCGTAATACTCAAAAAATTAAATTTCAAACAATCCCTCTATTTTTTGAAAAAATAGACAAATTTTTAGAGAGTATGCTTGTATTTTGATAGAATGATAAATATAGAAAAGGAGGTATCTTGTAATGTATGATGTAGCCATTATCGGTGCAGGACCAGCTGGAGGAAGTGCTGCAATTTTTACTGCAAAGGCAGGTAAAAAAACAGTTATTTTAGATAGCGACCAAGGTGTTACAAAACGCGCAATGCTTTACAATCACTACGGCGTTAAAGAAATAACAGGTCCAGAATTAGTGAAAACGGGAATTGAACAAGCGAAAAACTATGGTGCTGAACTAATCGAAGCAAAAGTAACTGGTATTTCCAAAACAGACAAAGGATTTAAATTGCAATATGAGAATGGTGAAGTGGAAGCGAAACATATCATCCTTGCAACTGGATTTTTAACAGACTTAGCTGAAAGTGTTGGATTAGCAACAAAACCTGGCACTGAGCCAAGAGTTAAAACAATTTTTGATGTGGACAATGAAGGCAGAACAAATGTAGAAGGGATTTGGGCTGCAGGTACTTGTGCAGGTGTGAGTGTCCATACAATCATCACTGCTGGCGACGGTGCAAAAGTGGCAATCAACGTCATTAGCGAATTAAACAGCGAACGTTATGTTGATCATGATGTTTTGAAATAAGTTTAAAGAACCCTTTAAGTTAAAGAGGCTGTCTAAAAAGTGATGTTTAGACAGTCCCCTTGCAATAAGAATTGTGGAAACTGGTTTATACACTTAAGCAAAGATAATATTATGATGATGTAGAGGTGGAGGAGTCTGGAAAGTTTTCTAGGCTCCTCTTTTTTCTACTAGTTTATATGAAATTTTATTAATCTTCCTGTCTGCGGATATTAGTCATTCTAGGGAATTTATTAGCCATTCGGAGCTCGATATTAGTCAACTTCATCCATATATTAGCCAACGAAAAAATTTGGGGCTTCCAGTTTGCAGATATTAGTCATTCTCAGAAACTTATTAGTCATTCGGAGCACAATATTAGTCAACTTCCTCCATATATTAGCCAACGAAAAAATTTGGGGCTTCCAGTTTGCAGATATTAGTCATTCTCAGAAACTTATTAGCCATTTGGAGCATTATATTAGTCATTCTCATCCAAATATTAGCCAACGAAAAAATTTTGAGCTTCCAGTCTGCAAATATTAGTCATTCTTGGAAACTTATTAGCAATTCGGGACATGATATTAGTCAATCCCATTCAAATATTAGCCAACGATACTCAACCATATTGGTACTTCCGCAAAACTTGATGTATTGTTGTACAAAATGATAGAGGGTTTCCTGCAAAGGCTATAACGCAAACAGGAAACCCTTTCTCTATTCCTCTTTAGGCTTTTCTATAGTGCCATCAGCAAATTGGGCAAACCTGCCCGCATTCCTTTCGTTAACGGGATCCTGTCTATCCCATTTCCAGCCTCCAAATTTTGTCTTATTATATTCGGCAAAAGTGGCATAAATCTCTTCTTTTTTATTCATTACAAACGGGCCATATTGGGCAATCGGTTCATTTATAGGTTCTCCTTCTAAAAGGAGTAAGGAGCTGTTTGTATTACCGTTGTGGATAACAATTTCTTCATCTCCAACAAGTTTACAACGGTAAGAAGCTTGAATTGTTGCCCCTTCAATTTGAATTGTATTGCCTTCGTAAAAATATAAGTTCCTGTTAATAGTACTTGATACTTTAGGCAGTGTAAATGTTGCTCCTGGTGCCATATGTATCAAATAAATTCCTACATGATGCGACTCTTCTCTTGCCCATGAAGCTAAATTTGGCTCTAATGCTTTGATGCCGTACATTTCACCCGCAATAATTTTTACTGTTGTTTTGTTGCCATTGTTAAGCTTCTCAATTACAGGTATATCTTCTTTCCAAAACATTCGATATTCCGGCTCTGCCTTTTTTCCATTTCGGTCTAGGTTTAACCAAATTTGAAACAATTCAAGTGGATTCGACTGTTCTCTATTCACAAGCGGAAACATTTCTGAATGTTGGCACCCCTTGCCCGTCGTTAGCCATTGAACATCGCCGCTAGCATAGCGACCAAAACAACCTTTAGAATCAAAATGATCAACAACACCTTGAAGAACAATCGTTACTGTTTCAAATCCTTTATGGGGATGAGCGGGAAATCCCGGAACTGATTTTCCATGATACATACGAAATCCATCTTTTAATTCAAAATCTTCCCCTAAGTTTCTTCCTGCTAACCTCTCTTTGTCTACCCCTTGTTCATCGTTTCCTGGTGGATAATGATCTTTGTGATATACGGTTAAAATAAAAGGGCTTTCTGTAGTCCATTGCGTTCCTAATTTTTGTAAACCAATAATTTTTCGTTTTTCCATAAAATCACCTTACTAATTTTTCCTACTATTCCCATACTAACAAATTTTGTTTTAGATAAATTATTTTATATGGTACAAAATGATGAAAAACGCCTCAAATGAAGAGGCGTTTTTTATTTTATTGATTAGGCTGATTC
Source organism: Ureibacillus sp. FSL W8-0352 (assembly GCF_038004345.1). Classification (NCBI taxonomy): domain Bacteria; kingdom Bacillati; phylum Bacillota; class Bacilli; order Caryophanales; family Caryophanaceae; genus Ureibacillus; species Ureibacillus sp. FSL W8-0352. Next base: position 1,882,383 of record NZ_JBBOQT010000001.1, read on the forward strand.
TTTTTGTTGCGTTGTTGCGGTTGGAATCCACTTTCCTCTGCAATTTCTTCTCTTACTTGTTGAATATTTGTTCCAGCCGGTGTTTTAGCAGGCGTCGGATTTGGTTGCGAATTTGGAGTTGCAAAACCGCTTTCCTCTGCAATTTCTTCTCTCACTTGCTGAATATTTGTTCCAGCTGGTGATTTCACTGGCGTCGGATTTGGTTGCGAATTTGGAGTTGCAAAACCACTTTCCTCTGCAATTTCTTCTCTTACTTGTTGAATATTTGTTCCAGCTGGTGATTTCGCTGGCGTCGGATTTGGTTGCGGTTTATTTGGAGTTGCAAAACCACTTTCTTCTGCAATTTCTTCTCTCACTTGTTGAATATTTGTTCCAGCTGGTGTTTTACCTGGTTGACTTGGTTGAGCAAAAGTTTGGTTTCCAAAACCACCTTCTTGAGCTATTTCCTCTCGTACTTTTTGAGGATTAGTACCGAAAGTTGAACTACTTTTTCCTTGTGCATTTTGACGTTTTACTTCTTCAATATCTGTTCCAGTTTGAGTAAATCGTTTATTGTTATTAGCCATAAAAACACCTCCAAGATTGTTATGCCTTTATCATGCTAAATTTGCAGTTAATTATTCGTGTAATGTTCCGTATATTTTTTTCCAAATGGAGCACTTTAGCTATTGAAAAAAATCTTTGTTCGAATGAATATCGTTATTAAAGGCATAGCAATAGAGGGTCTTTTTGCTTTCAACATGATTTATCATTTTCTTTTTTTCCCTTTCATACAATAGTGCATGTCCTAATGTGGAGGAATGTTCATGTACTATTTACAAAAGGGACTAGCTATTATGATTGGCAGCATTTTATTGGCAATTGGCATTAACCTTTTTCTTGCACCTTATGAAATATTGGACGGTGGGATTATCGGGCTATCCCTTATTTTGCATTATCTTTTTAACCTCAAAATCGGATTGATGGTCATTGTGTTAAGCACGCCAATTTTTATTTTGGCATGGTTCAAATATAGACGATATTTTTACAATAGTGTTCACGGTTTACTAACTTCTTCTGTAATTATCGATATTTTCAAGCCCCTTCGTTATCTCTTAGACATAGAAGCCTCTTTTGCTGCAATCATTGGTGGGATATTTGTGGGGCTTGGTATAGGCATAATGCTTAGATATGACACAAGCACTGGTGGAACTGACTTACTAGCTCAATTCATCAGCGACAAAACAAAAATCAATGTTGGATTAATTATTTTATTTATTGACTCCATTATTGTCTTGATCGGAGGGCTTTTACTATCTGCAAGCACCTTGCTGTTATCAATTATGGCCATTGTTACTGTTGGAATCACAACTAGTGCTGTAACCAGCAAAAGATAAAAGGTTTACCTTAAATTCTTTATATGTCCTCCATCGCCTTTCTTTTGAAAAAGTTAGGCTTTGTTTCTGCTATAATGATGGCCAATAATATTAAAATTGCTCCAATAATCATTCTTCCAGTTAATACTTCACTTAAAATCAAAACAGAGAAAACCATTCCCCATAACGCCTCTGTTGATAAAATAATTGCAGTTTTTGTTTCGCTCGTATATTTTTGCGCCATCGTTTGAAAACAATACGCGAGTGTCGTCGAGAATACTCCTAAATATAATGTGGATAAAATACCTTCCCATTCCAGTGAGAAATAGATTTCTCCTTTTCCAATGACAAAAATCCATGCAAAGAGTGCTGCTACTCCCATTTGCACAACGGTAAGCAAGATTGGATCTTCATCTTTTACATATTTGGAAGTGTAATAAATTTGATAAGCAAAGCCAAAAGCACATCCCAATGTTAGCAAATCACCTATATTAATTTTCCCCACTGATAATTGCAACGATAAAAAAGCAATTCCGATAATGGCTAAGAACGCTCCGGACATTTCAAATTTATCGATTTTTCTTTTATCCATAATTAATGCAATAAAGGGGACTATCACAACGTTAATAGCAGTAATGAAAGCATTTTTTGACGGTGTTGTATATTGTAAACCAACCGTTTGTAATAGAAATGCCAAGTATAATAGAAATCCTAATATAAAACCTCTCAATAGAGTCGATTTCTTAATGTTTCTCAGCCTCTTATAAAATATAAAACTTAAAATTAATACACCAACGGAAAATCGAACAGCTAGTATTTGGTAAGGGGTTAAATAGTCTAACGAAATTGCGCTGAACACAAATCCGCTCCCCCAAATAATCGCTGTAGTAAAAAGCATTATTTCTCCAATATATTTACTCATAGCCACCTCCATAAAGACATTTATAAAATCAAACATTATTTATCCATTTTAGCATGTAAAATGTACTAATTTCTAAATATTTATATTTTTGAAGAATAATGAAAAATTTCAGAACATGCATTTATTAAATAATCATTGTGGTAAAATTATGGATGGTTTATAAAGTTGAGTTCATTATGAAAGGATGTACCCCTTTTGATTCAGTCTGTCCTCTCCAATATAGCTGTAATTTTATTAATGCATTTAACCATGACCTTCATATGGGATTATCAAAAAAAATCCCGCCTTTCTATAGGAAAGTCATTTCAATCTTTTTAAATTCTACTTGTGTAATTGTACTTTTTTATTTACCAATCCATTTAAATGAAAACTATTTCGTCGATATGCGATTAGTTCCTTTAGCCTTTTTAGCATATTTACAAGGATGGATTGCAATACCAGCATTATTAATTGCTTCTACATGGCGCTTCTTCATGGGGGGGAGATGGAATGGTTCCAGGAATTTTGTATGGCATGATATTGCCGACGTTCATCGCCCTTATCTTCCACCATCGCTCAAACATCAAAAAACACTATATAGAAAAAATATTTATTGTTCTTTTATGCTGGTTCGTTTCAGATTTCCCTATTATATTTATCGTACCGAATGGATGGGAGATTTTTAAAGACACAGCAATATTACGAGTATCCTCCATTGTTGTTACCTCAATCATTCTATATACATTCATTATGCAAGATCGACAACGCAGATTTTTGAATAGTCATCTAGAAAAAATGGCTGATGAAGATCCACTCACAAAACTAGTAAATAAAAGAAAGTTCTATGAATTAGTAGAAGAGAAGGTAAATACTTTAAAGCCAAATCATTACATAGCGATGATCGACATTGATCATTTTAAAAAAGTAAACGATACTTATGGTCATTTATTTGGAGATAAAGTATTAGTAGAAGTGGCTAAAATATTAAGAAAATATGAGTGCAAAAATTTAGTCGTTGGTCGCTTTGGTGGAGAGGAATTTATTGTATATATAGGAGAATCGGATTTGATAACTGCTAAAAATATACTGGAAGAGATACGAAAAGATATTAAATATACTTCCTTCCCTTATAGCACCGTTGAGAAAGTTAACATCACAGTTTCGATTGGCTTATCACAATTTAAGGGCGAAATGAATTTAATAGAAACAATTTATCATGCGGACCAAAACTTATACAATGCGAAAAGAAATGGAAGAGATCGCCTCGTTTACTCAACATAATGACCTGGTAGACATTGCATACCAGGTCGTTTTTATTCTTCAACAATTGTTGAGTTAGCGACAATTCCTATTGTACTTTTTCCTTTTTTGATTTTTTAGCACCGATTATACCTGGTACGAATAATATGTGTTTAGTTATTAAGGGCTGGAGGTGTTATTGTGATTCATTATGTGAGACCTGGTGAGACCCTTGTACAAATAGCAAGAGATTATCGAATCGAGTATCTAGTACTTTTGGAAAACAATCCTCAAATCACAAATCCGGATTTGTTATACATTGGTCAGCCTATTAATATACCAGGTTTGCCAGATCCAAGTACAATTCCATATGAAATCGATATTTCAATAAATAATCGTACATTATCCTTATATAATAATGGCATCTTAGTAAAAACTTATCCAATTGCTGTAGGACGAATGCTTTTTGAAACACCAACAGGAAATTTTGTCATTGTTAATAGAGCACCTAATCCAGGCGGCCCTTTTGGTACAATGTGGTTAACTCTTTCCAAAGAAAGTTATGGAATTCACGGAACGGATGATCCAAGTTCAATAGGCTATGCTGTTTCAAGGGGTTGTGTTCGGATGTTAAATGCAGACGTGGAAGAATTGGCAAGCATTGTACCAAATGGAACAGCTGTATATATTCATTATTAATTCATTGGGGGCGTCTAAAAAAACCGATGAGATGTCCCCTTATTTTGTACCATAATTAAATTATGTGGCCCGCTTATCAATACTTGTATAAAACTATTATAGTTTTTCAATCTCTAGCTACTTTGTTTCTCATTGCTTTGTTATTCACGCATAATTATCAAGATTACGCATGTTTACATTCTCGTAATTTTTGTTGGAAAAGACGAGAAGATTAATGATGAACCCAACTATTTACCGCTACCTTTTCTCGCTGATCTCGTTTAATGATAATACTAAATTTCTTATGCCAATTTTTACATTCTTCCCAAATTTCCTCAAATTCTTCTGATTCAGTATCAATGCCTCGCTCGTCCTCATAAAACACAAATTCAATAAGCGGATTGGACAAATCATCAACAATTAATTTTAAACTTAATTTATTTATAACATCTTCTTCGTCAACATCATCATCACTATATAATTCTTCATCATCATTTAATATTGACCATCCATGAATACCACCTTTTGATATTAAAGAATAGATATTATCGTTAACACTAATGGCACACTCATAAATTTCATCAAATGCATAACTTTTCTTTTTAAAGTTAGACTCAACATCTTTTCTTTTCACATAGTAAAACGTTTTTGAATAATCGTCTAACAAAATAGCTGATAAACAATCTTCTGATACAGCTCTTCGGTTATGGGGAATTCGTTCCAACTTTTCAATCGTATCCTTTTCGATTTTTTCTTGATAGCGTTTTTCTTCCTCTCGCCTTTCAATAATCCACCAAAGGAAAATTCCTAATGCAACAAAGAAAAAAATATTGTTTCCAGATTCCATCCATAAAAACAAATAAACTATTTCCAACACGCATATTATGAGAGACATTCAATATCACCTCTATTAAAGTCATTAACCAAAACTTCAATCTTTCTATTAGTTATTAAACATACTATTCGCTGAATTCTTATTTATGATTGTTAATTAGAATTTTTATCTAAATACCCCATTCGGTAAACGAAATTTATTTTGAATCCTCCATTTTCATTAGACATATTTCTCGATTAAATATAATATACTCATAGGGGTATTTAAAAATTAAAAAGGGGGAGAATATATTGAAGAATGTCATAGTTTATACGACAAATAGTTGTCCTTATTGTGTGATGGTGAAAAACTTTTTGAATCAACAACGTATTCCTTTCGAAGAAATCAATGTGGAAGCGAAGCCTGAGCTAATGTTAGAGCTAGTAAATAAAACAGGACAAATGGGGGTTCCTCAAATAGAAATCGATGGTCAATGGATTGTTGGATTTAATCCTAATGCCATTATGAATGCATTAAATAAATAAATTTATTGCCTGTATCCTTCACTAAAAGAGGATGCAGGCTTTTTCTTTTTTCTACTGTATATGAAATAAAAGAAAAACCAATACTGTTAAAAGAATTTTAATGGATTGAGGGGATGATTTTGTCATCTAAACATATGCTCTCTATATTTGCATTAGGTGGTATCAATGAGATTGGAAAAAATATGTATGTAATTGAATATGGAGATGATTTGGTTATTGTCGATTGTGGGGGGAAATTCGCTGATCGAACATTTTTAGGTGTTGATTTAATCATTCCTGACTTTACCTATCTGTTAGAAAATGAACATAAAATTCGAGGAATCATTGTTACCCACGGACATGAAGATCATATTGGTGGCATCCCTTATTTATTGAAAAAAATCAATGTTCCTGTATATGCTACACGCTTTACATTAGGATTAATTGAATTAAAGCTGAAGGAACATAAAATTTTACGGGAATCAACATTGATTGAAATTCATTCAGAATCTGAATTGAATTTTGGACAAATCCAAGCAACTTTTTTTAAAGTGAGCCACAGCATTCCTGATTGTCTAGGAATTGTATTCAATACGCCAGAAGGAAAAATTGTCCATACTGGCGACTTTAAATTTGATCTCACACCAGTGAATAAGCAATATTCACAAATTCATAAAATGGCGAAAATTGGAGATGAAGGGGTATTATTACTCATCTCTGAAAGTACAAATGCAGAACGACCTGGATCAACTCCTTCTGAAAAAGAAGTAGGCAAACATATCGAAGAAACATTCTTTAATGCATCAGGAAAAATTATTATCTCTACTTTTGCTTCCAATGTAAATCGAATTCAACAAATTGTAGAGGCAACAATCAAAACAAACCGAAAACTTGCACTTCTTGGCAGAAGTATGGTAAACGTCGTCAGCGTTGCCAAAAGATTAGGTTATATCGATATTCCTGATTGGCTGCTTATTGATGCACGTGACGTTAAACAATGGCCATCTGAAAGGGTGGTTGTATTATGTACCGGCAGCCAAGGAGAACCCCTTGCTGCTCTTTCACGTTTATCGACGAATAGCAATCGAGATGTTCGAATAGATCCTGGAGATACGGTCATCTTTGCAGCATCACCAATCCCTGGCAACGAAAAAGACGTCACCAAAATCGTTGATAACTTATTCCAACTAGGTGCCAATGTTGTTTACGGTGCTGCTAGCAAAACAGGGATGCATGTATCCGGACACGGCTATCAAGAAGATTTAAAACTAATGTTGACATTAATGAAACCGAAATACTTCATTCCGATTCATGGAGAATATCGCATGTTACATCTGCACGCTAAATTAGCCGAAGATGTTGGGGTAGATCGTAAAAATATTTTCATATTGAATAATGGCGATGTGGTGGATATTCAATTTCAGGAAGCTCGCCAGACACGAAAAATACCAGCAGGAGACGCATATGTTGATAGCTTTGGTGAAGAAGGAATTGAAGATATTGTTTTGAGGGATAGAAAACAACTTTCAGAAGAAGGCATGCTTGTCATTGTCATCACCATTAATAAGTCGGACGGTAGCCGAATTTCTGAACCTGATTCAATTTCTAGAGGGTTCGTTTATGCGAAAGAATCGGAACAACTTATTCGTAATATTAACGAAATCGCAAAAGGGGCTGTCGATGCATTTAAAGACCCGAACATTTTTGCGATGAAGAAAGCCATCAAAAAGGAAGTTGGTCAATATTTGTATGATAAAACGAAGAAAAAACCGATGATCTTACCAATCATTATACCAATATAAGGAGTGTTAACCATCATGACTAACAACCAAGAAAAACAATTTACCAATATTGAAAATGATGATACATTAACAAACCGACAAGGTCATCCAATCACAAACAATCAAAACATTCGTACGGTCGGGAATCGTGGTCCAGCTACGTTAGAGAACTACGATTTTATTGAAAAAATTAGCCATTTTGACCGGGAAAAGATACCAGAACGCATCGTTCACGCTCGTGGTGCCGGTGCACATGGTTATTTTGAAGCTTATGGTACAGTAGGTGATGAACCAGCTTCTAAATATACAAGAGCGAAGTTATTCCAAATCGAGTAGGAGGGAGTGATTAGCTCCCGTCCTCTCACACCACCGTACGTACGGTTCCGTATACGGCGGTTCAATTAAGATAATTGACGCAAGTTTTCATAACTTCCGTGAATAGCTGTTCTCTTTATGCCAGTGGTCACTCCACCCTCCAAGAGGACTCCCACGGGATTCACCGCTTCCTTCCTCAAGTGAGGTACTATGTTTTCTGTGTTCATCATGACTCACTGAATGCCAAGGGCTATTCTCTCTTAATTGTTCGGTCCTTCTTAGTAGTTCTAAACCAACTAATACTATGACCTCTGCTGACTTCTGACGGTTCAGCTACTTATCACTAAGTAGGTTATGAAGCGAACTTCACCTATCCGCCAGACCTCCCCGGGTAAGTACATGCACTTTCACACCATCTATCCGCCTCATTTACTCGATATGACCTTCGACAGAAAGAGCTTTGTTTTGTTTCGCAAACTCACTCAATCATACCTAGCCTTATATGAGGTTCGTGTTCCTCGGACCGGTGTTTTGCCTCCAGCTTCCTTCAGATTCCGCGTCACCACGGACACCCTTGCTCTTGGCTAACCTCTACTTCTGTCTTCGGGGTTCGGGACTTACACCCTATAGTTCATGTACATGCCGGGCGCACGAAAAAGGAAAAAGAACACCAGTGTTTGTTCGTTTTTCAACTGTTGTTCATGGTACACATTCTCCTGAAACCGTTCGCGACCCTCGAGGTTTTGCAGTAAAGTTTTATACTGAGGATGGCAACTGGGATTTAGTTGGAAACAATTTAAAAATCTTCTTTATTCGGGATGCAATGAAATTCCCTGATATGATTCACGCCTTTCGCCCAGACCCAGTGACAAACATACAAGATGCAAAACGATTCTTTGACTTTTGTGCAAATTCTCCTGAAACGTTTCATATGGTAACTCTTGTCTATTCTCCGTGGGGAATTCCTGCTAACTATCGCATGATGCAAGGTTCCGGAGTAAACACATATAAGTGGGTCAACAGCGAAGGAAAAGCAGTTCTTGTCAAATACCATTGGGAACCAAAACAAGGCATTAAAAATTTAACGACAAAAGAAGCGCAAGAAATTCAAGCGAAAAATTTTAACCACGCAACACAAGACTTATACGAAGCAATCGAAAAGGGAGATTACCCTGAGTGGGAACTGTTCGTCCAAATTATGGAGGACGGGCCGCATCCTGAGCTTGATTTTGACCCACTAGATTGTACTAAGCTTTGGCCAAAAGATCAGTTTCCTTGGTTACCGGTTGGTCGATTAGTATTAAATAAAAACCCAGAAAACTATTTTTTAGAAGTTGAACAAGCTGCTTTCGGAACAGGGGTACTGGTAGATGGATTGGATTTTTCCGACGATAAAATGCTTCAAGGAAGAACTTATTCCTACTCCGATACACAGCGTTATCGCCTGGGGGCAAACTATTTGCAATTGCCGATTAACGCACCAAAAAAACGGGTGGCAACAAACCAAGAAGGCGGACTTATGCGTTATCATAGCGATAGAGGGCCAAATCAAAACTTGCACGTAAACTATGAACCTTCAAGCATGGGAGGCTTAAAAGAAGCAGAGCAAGTTGGAAAAGAATATACGCCTATGATTGAAGGGAATCTCGTGCGAGAATCGATTGATCGAACAAACGATTTTAAACAGGCTGGAGAAACATATCGTAATTTTGAACAATGGGAAAAAGATGAGCTTATTAACAATCTCGTTAATGACCTATCCATCTGTCCAAAAGATATTCAAGAAAAAATGATTTCTTATGCTGAAGCTGCCGATGAAGAATATGGTAGACGTTTAAGAGAAGGTTTAGAAGCGAAAAATAAAGAAAAACATCATGAAGAAATTGCAGAAGAGTTTCATCCACTTGGCGCTTACAACGCGAAAAAAGCGGTAGAACAAGCCATTCAGAAAGGAAAAGATACAAAATCTTATTAGGACATTTCCAAAAAATAATCACCTTTCAATTGTATAGGTGATTATTTTTTCCGTTTTTCGTTTCGTCAGACGTTTTCCGAGGAGCCCATCTTCACATTCCTCGGAGCTTTGTATTGTTTGACGCTTTTCACACAGGAAATCTTTGTGACTGTCACTTATTTTTCATCGCAGATAAATTGCGACTAAGCGTGCGCTACAGAGAATCGCCGCTTTCATTTCAGATAGCCTATGCTCTAAAAGAAAGTTTGCTGAATACTAAAAAAATTAAGCCCATGAATCTAGTTTTTCATGAGCATTTTTTAGAAACCATTATAATGTCTTCCTTGTATTTCGTTTTCCATCATATGAATAGAGAATAGGTTTATTTTCAACAACTGTTTCTAAGTGAACAGAACGGCCCCAAAGTTGATAAATATATGGCAACACATTTTCTAAATAATGAGGGTCTAATTCCATTCCTTCGTAACAATGTTTTAAATACAATTCTCCATTTCTTAAATAATCACCATCTTCTACAACGATGTACGGGAATCCTCCATTCACCCTCATTGAAACTAGTTGATCTCGAATATTTTCATAATCCTTATCGGTAATTTGATACGTATTCCCTTTTTTCTCAAATAAATACATATCTTCTTGATCCACAAGTTCCTTTGTTAAATAATTTCGCATGAAGGAAATATCCGATTCAATTTCTCGCACTTCAAAGATTTTTTCCCGACCTGATCCAGGTTTTACGCCCATCTTTTTCATTTCTTCTGTCGGATTGTCATAACGTCTTTCAATATCTTCAAAGATTTTCAATCCTAAATAGTATGGATTGATTGACGTTCTTGATGGTTGAAGTACACCAGCATTGAGTTTTGCATATTCAATGGTTTCTGCCGTCGTTAAATCTAATTCTCTCATAATTCGTTGGTGCCAGTAGGATGCCCATCCTTCATTCATAATTTTTGTTTCAAGCTGTGGCCAGAAGTATAACATTTCTTCTCGCATCATTGTAAGAATATCCCGTTGCCACTCATCTAACTCTCGGCTGTATTGTTCAATGAACAACAACAAATCCTTTTCCGGCTTCGGTGGGAATTTCTTCTTTTTTATTTTCTTTCGATTTTCTTCTTTTTTCCCTTCTAATTTTTCATCTAAATTCCATAAATCATCATATGGGGTTTGAATAAGGATGCTGCTCTCAACTTCATCTTCTTCCTCTTCGTATATTAAATGTGGACGAACTAAAGAGGGATCAATATGTTCTTGAATGGACAGGACCGCATCTAAAAATTGTTCCACTTCATATTTTCCGTACTCCCTCTCATAGCTAGCAATGCGTTCAGCTGTTGCTGTCATGCTTTCAACCATATCTCTTCTTGTATTAGAAAAGCGAATATTATTTTTAAAGAAATCACAGTGGGCTAATACGTGGGCTACAATTAATTTGTTTTGCGTTAGTGTATTGGACTCTAACAAAAAGGCGTAACAAGGATCCGAATTGATGACAAGTTCATATATTTGACTGAGACCTAAATCATACTGCAATTTCATTTTGTAAAATTGCTTTCCGAAACTCCAGTGGGAAAATCTTGTCGGCATTCCGTATGCACCAATTGTATAGATGATATCCGCAGGGCAGATTTCATAGCGCATAGGGTAAAAATCTAACCCGAATCCAATAGCTATTTCCGTAATTTCATCAATTGCTTTTTGAAGCTCTTTATCCAAGAAAACTCACCTCTCTTTGGAAAATCAATCATTTGCTTCTTGTTTACGGAACATGCTTTTTAACGCCTCATATACATCGCTTTTTTGACGAATAATATAGTGGCGAAATTTCGGGTTATCGATTTTTTTATACGTATTCATTAAAGTGGAATAACGATTTAAAGCGTTTACTTCCCCATATCCAAACATTTGGGAAACATCCATTAGTTCGTTTACGAGCTTTAAACATTTTTCATTGTCACTGGACATGTTTTCACCATCTGAGAAGTGAACTGGGTAAATATTATATCGACTTGGACTATACTTCATTTTTATAAGTTCAATGGCTTTTGAATAGGCAGATGAACAAATTGTTCCACCACTTTCACCTTTTGTGAAAAATTCCTCTTCTGTCACTACTTTTGCTTCTGTACTGTGGGCAATAAACTCTATTTCAACTTTTTCGTATTTTGAACGTAAAAAGCGAGTCATCCAAAAGAAGAACGTGCGAGCACAATATTTTTCAAAATTCCCCATTGAACCACTCGTATCCATCATCGCTAAAACTACTGCATTCGATTCTGGTTTCACTACTTCGTTCCATGTTTTAAATCGCAAATCTTCATCTGTAATCGGTGCGATTGCTGGTTTCCCTTTTAGGGCATTTCGTTTAAATGCTGAAAGAATGGTGCGTTTTTTATCAATATTTCCCATTAATCCTTTTTTACGAATATCGTTAAATTCAATTTTTTCTGTTGTAATATTCGATATTTCCTTTTGTTGCAAATTTGGTAATTCTAATTCGCTAAATAGGATGTTTTGTACCTCATCAAGACTAACTTCTGCTTCATAGTAATCCTGCCCTGGAAGGTTCCCTGCTTCTTTCCCCTTTCCAGGCCCTAGAGCACCTTGGGAATCCCTTGCAACAATATCACCAATTTTGCTATTCCCTTGCCCTTGACCAACATGTTTAGACTTCCCATAGTTATACCGGATTTTATATTCATCGAGAGAGCGGATTGGAATTTTAATCACTTCACGACCGTTTGACATGATGATGCTTTCTTCACTAATTAAATCTGGTAAATTATTTTTAATAGCTTCTCTAACCTTTTCCATATGACGTTGTTGATCTTGATAACCTTTACGATGTAATGACCAATCTTCTCGAGAAACAATATAGCTTTTATTATCGTTTTTACCCATCTCATCATCACCCATCTTTCATGACTTTCCTTAATCTATCTGGAAAATCACTTTTTTTATCATATGCGGGAGTTTTATGGAATTACCACTTCATTTTGAAAATAAAAAAGTGCTAAGAAAAAATCTTAGCACATAAATTAATAGTTTCTTTCTTCATTATTCATCTGTTCAACAAGCTTCCAACATAACGCAATAATTCATTGGCTGAAGTGGAATTATAACCATATTCATCAATTAACCTAGCAATCACTTCATTGATTTTTTTCAATTGTGCCTCATCAGGAGTTTTTGTAGATGTTGTAATTTTTACTACATCTTTCAAATCAGCAAATAGTTTCTTTTGAATTGCTTCCCTTAATCTCTCATGAGAATTGTAATCGAATTTTTTTCCTTTTCGTGCATAAGCAGAAAGTCGAATGAGAATCTCTTCTCGGAATGCTTTTTTCGCATTTTCTGAAATACCGATCTGTTCTTCAATAGAACGCATTAATTTTTCATCTGGCGGCATTTCTTCTCCTGTTAACGGATCTTTAATTTTATTTTTATTGCAATAGGCTTCCACATTATCTAAATAGTTGTTTAATAATGTTTTTGCTGATTCTTCATAAGAATAAACAAAGGCTTTTTGTACCTCGTTTTTCGCGATTTCATCATACTCCCGTCTTGCGATAGCAATATAGTTCATGTATTTTTCCTTATCTTCTGGCGTAATAGAAGGATGTTGATCTAGTCCATCTTTTAATGATCTTAAAACGTCTAATGCATTAATGGATGGTACTTCCTTGCGAATAATAGCTGATGATATACGGTTAATGACATAACGAGGATCTATGCCTTTCATTCCCTCATTAGGATATTCTTTTTTTAATTCCTCTACATCAACTGAATTAAACCCTTCAACAGTTTCTCCATCATACAACCGCATTTTCTTTACAATATCGATGCCTTGTTTTTTCGGCACTTCAAGTCTCGTTAAAACCGAGAAGATAGCAGCAGCTCTTAACGCATGTGGTGCTATGTGTACATGAGCCATGTCGCTTTCCTTAATCATTTTTTCATAGATTCGCTCTTCTTCACTCACTTTTAAGTTATACGGAATTGGCATCACAATAATTCTTGAATGAAGAGCTTCATTCTTTTTATTTGCAATGAATGAACGATATTCCGTTTCGTTCGTGTGAGCAACAATCAATTCATCTGCGCTGATTAACGCAAACCGGCCAGCTTTGAAGTTTCCTTCTTGAGATAATGATAATAAGTGCCATAGAAACTTCTCATCGAGTTTCAACATTTCTTGAAACTCCATAATTCCTCGGTTTGCTTTGTTTAGTTCTCCGTCAAATCGATATGCACGTGGATCGGATTCCGAACCGTATTCAGCAATTGTTGAAAAATCGATGCTACCTGTTAGATCAGCGATGTCTTGTGACTTTGGATCGGATGGAGTAAACGTTCCAATTCCTACACGTTTATCTTCTGAGAAGAAGATTCGCTCCACCATTACATCTTCAATGCGGCCACCATATTCTTGTTCCAAACGTAATTGATTTAATGGCGATAAACTTCCTTCAATACGTATACCGTATTCTTTATAAAAATCTTCTCGCAAGTGATGAGGGATTAAATGCAGTGGATCTTCATGCATAGGACAACCCTTAATTGCATATACCGCTCCTTCATCGGTGCGAGTATATTTTTCCAATCCGCGTTTTAACAAAGTAACAATTGTTGATTTACCACCGCTGACAGGGCCCATTAAAAGCAAAATCCGTTTTCGAACGTCAAGTCTTTTAGCAGCCGGATGGAAATATTCTTCCACTAAACGTTCAATTGTTGATTCTAATCCAAAGATTTCATTGCTAAAAAACTTATAGATTTTTTGTCCATTTTTTTCCTCAATCCCTGCACTTTTTATCATATTGTAAACTCTGGAATGAGCAGTTTGTGCAACTTCTGGGCGTTTTTTCACTATTTCTAAATACTCAGCAAAGGTACCTTCCCACTTCAGCTTTTCTTCTTCTTCTCTGTACTCTTTCACTTTCTTTAAAATGTCGATAGCGCCTTCCCTCCATTCAGGGCTAATTTATAACATAGTATGATTACGTTTTGTTTATGATACCACTGATTTTTAATTAGCTAGTTTTGGAAACGAACATAATGAGATAGAAAAAAGCTCTCCTAAGAGCACTACTGCTTTAGGAAAGCTTTTGAAGATTGTTCAATAATCATGTTATGTTGTTGCATTATAAATATGAATAAATTTTATTATCCGCCATAATAGAAACCTGTTTCTTTCATTGTTAGCGGATCTCCTTCACGGTGTACACCAGCATTAATCACTTCACCAACGTAAATATAGTGGTCACCTTTTTCAATCTTGTCCACCACTTTACATTCAAAAAAGCTTAATGCATCTTTAAAGATTGGACACCCTGTTTCTTCAGTGTAAAATTCGTAACCCGCTAGTTTATTGCCTTCAGGTTGTAATGATTTAAAGAAAGCCGTTACCATATCTTTCTGACCGGTTTCTAAAATATTTACACTAAATACCCCACTTTCAGCAATTTGTTTTTGAGAGCGTGTACCTTCTTTGACAGCGATGGCAACGAGAGGAGGTTCAAAAGAAGTTTGTGTTAAAAAGTTTCCTGCGAAGCCGTTAACTCCTGAGTCATCATTCGTTCCAATAATATACAGTCCATATGTGATGCCTCTTAGCGCAGTTCTTTTTGCTTTTGGATCCATTCCAACCCCTCCTATGATTCTTTTTCTAATTCAAATTATACAAACATTAGCAATATTTTTTCCACATTTCAGGACATATTTGTTCAGAATACTAATGAAACTAACTTCAATTTTTAAAACAATAAAAGGAAATAAATAAGAAAAAAGCCGTCTAGTTTTTAACTTTTCTAGACAGCCCCACAAAACTACTTTTTACTTTTTCTTATATATAAGATTCCTAATGTGTTTGGTCCGCAGTGAGTTGAAATGGTACAACCGGCCGTTGTCTCAATAATCTCTTCAAATGATGCATACTGTTCAATTGCCTCTCTTACTTTTTGAACCGTTTCGGGTGAACAATAGGAATGAGTAATAAACACTCTTGAATAATCAATGTCATCATTATTTTCAATCCGGTCTTTTACATAATTAACGATACAGCGATCGAAGTTCCCACGATATTTTTTTCCAACAATCATTTTACCATCTACAACTTCAATGGAAGGTTTAATTCTTAACAATGTAGCACCGAAAGCTTCAATTCCGGAACAGCGTCCGCCTTTTCGTAAGTATTCCATCGTATCAATCACAAAACTTGCATCTACCTTAGGAATAATCTCTTCTAAATGTTTTATGATTTCTTCTGGTTGTGCTCCCTTTTTTGCCATAAGTGCCGCTTCGTAGACAACATGTCCACTTCCAGTAGAAAGGTTGCTTGAATCTACAACGAACACATTATCAAATTGTTCCGATGCAATTTTGGCATTTTGATAGCAAGAGGAAAAACCAGAACCTAAACTAATATGTATCACAGCATCGTAATGCGGTGATAGCTCCTTGAATAAATTTTCATATTCAAATACATTTACCGCAGCCGTTTTACAAGTTTTTCCTTCTTCACTTACATAACGAAAGATATCTTTTGGCGTAATATCAATTCCATCGCGAAAATCTTCCTCGTTAATTAACACATGTAATGGCATTAATGAAATATCTAACTGCTCAATAATTTCAGGAGATAAATCGCAAGTGCTATCGGCTGTTATTTTAATCATACGGCTCACCTCTATTTTCATAATCCCAACAAAATTTCTTCAATTATAACATAATTCTATATTAGAAAAATAATCATTGAGAAATGATCATCAACATTCCGCTGAACTCTTCTTTGTTCTTTATCTGTTCGAAAAGTTTTGAAATATCTTTGAACTCCTTTCTAATGCCTTTTATTTTATGTTTTTTGGAAGTACAATCTCAATAAAGAAATGAATTAAAGCTTTAGCTGATGAATGGCTCAACTATCCCGCTTAGTTGCTCATGTTTTTAAACATGTTCAAAATATTCACAACCCCTTTCTTATCTATAAGGTGCGAGAATAACCCTCGCATCTCTTTTTTTCTAGCTTTTATAACCCTTAATAAGAATTCCTTTTGCCAAATAATTTGATAAACTAAATGAAATGATTTCGTTTGTAAGAAGTTAATGAAAGAGGGATGGTTGTGAGTATAAAGAAGGTATCAATTATCGGTTTAGGTGCATTAGGCATTATGTATGGTCAACATTTTTCTCAAAAACTTCCGAAAGAAAATGTACGAATCATAGCCGATAAAAAACGTATTGAAAAATATCAAACTGAAGGGGTATTTTGCAACGGAGAACGATGTGAATTCCACTTTGTAACACCTGATGAGCATGTAGAACCTGCAGATTTACTTATTTTTACTGTTAAGTTTAACGGTTTAGAAGAAGCCATTCAATCTGTTAAGCACCATGTAGGTGAACATACGATAATCATTTCGGCATTAAATGGCATCATCAGCGAAGAAATGATTGGACAAGTTTACGGCTTTGAAAAAGTACTTTATTGTGTCGCTCAAGGAATGGATGCAGTAAAAATTGATAACAAATTAACATTTGAACATAAAGGAATGCTCGTCTTTGGTGATAGAAAACCAGGAATCCTTAGTGAAAAAACAAAAAGATTAAGCGAATTTTTCAAATCTGTTGAACTTCCACATCAAGTGGATACAAACATGACCCATCGAATTTGGGGCAAATTCATGCTAAACGTTGGAGTCAATCAAACGGTTGCCGTTTACAATAGCAATTATGGGGAAGTACAAAATGAAGGTGAAGCAAGAAATACGATGATTGCTGCTATGCGAGAAGTTATTGCTATTTCAGATAAAGCTGGTGTTCCATTGACAGAAGATGATTTAAATTACTGGCTTGATGTATTAGATACTCTCAGTCCAGAAGGAAAACCATCAATGGCACAAGATGTCGATGCAAAACGACTAAGCGAAGTTGAATTGTTTGCTGGAACTGTATTAAAACTTGGCAAAAAGTACGGAATTGATACACCGGTAAATAAAATGCTGTATGAAAAGATTAAAGAAATTGAATCTGAATACGTTTATTGATTAGAAATATTCGTGTTATAAGAGAGAGGACTGTGCAAAAGTTGATGACAGTCCTCTCTTTATCATTTCTCATTTGAAATAAGGCTTAGCTATAACATTTTCGATTCATGGAAACTGATAATAGCCAAAATCAATCACTTAATAGTCAAACTAAATTGGATTATAGTCAAATGTGTGAACTTAATTGCCAATCGATTAAATTTCGATTTAGGGAAAACCGATATTAGCCAAAATCGATCACTTAATAGTCAAACTAAAATGGATAATAGTCAAATGTGCGAACTTAATTGCCAATCGTTTCAATTTCGATTCGAGAAAGACCGATATTAGCCAAAATCGATCACTTAATAGTCAAGCTAAAAAAGATATTAGTCAAAGTTTGCAAAATAATAGCCAATATCGATAGTTATTACTAGACTATGATTTGCCCATTACCTTCCGCTTCCCATTTCGCTACTTCTTCACGTACAATTGGTGCAACTTCTTTCCCTAACAATTCGATACATCTCATCACATCTTCATGAGCCATTGAACCAACTGGGCAGTGGAGCATAAAGCGAGTAACTCCAACATTTTTACGCAAGAAAATAATTTTATCCGCTACCGTTTTTACATCGCCACAGTACAATGCTCCTTCTAAACTTCTAGCATAATCAAATGTCTCTTGTGTATATGGTCCCCATCCTCGTTCTCTACCTAAAACATTCATTGCGTATTGGGTTGGAGGGAAGAACTTTTCAACCGCCTCTTCTGTCGTTTCCGCAACAAATCCATGTGAGTGAGATGCTACTTTTAGTTTGGAAATATCATGTCCTGCTTCTTTTGCTGCACGATAATATAACTTCACTAAAGGAGCAAATTGTAATGGACTGCCACCGATAATCGCTATACATAAAGGTAAGCCTAACGCACCTGCTCGAGCTACCGATTGAGGCGTTCCACCACTAGCAATCCAAATCGGAACTTCATTTTCTGGTCTTGGGTATACTCCTCGACCATTAATACTTGGACGATGTTTACCGTTCCAATGAATGATTTCTTGTTTCTGTATTTGTAGTAATAAATCTAACTTTTCCTCGAATAATTCATCATAATCCTGTAAGTCATAACCAAATAACGGAAAAGATTCTATGAAAGAACCCCGACCTGCCATAATTTCTGCACGCCCGTTCGAAATTGCATCCAATGTAGCAAATTGCTGATACACTCTCACAGGATCATCTGAAGATAATACAGTTACTGCGCTCGTTAATTTAATATTTTTTGTTTTCGTTGCGGCTGCAGCAAGCAATACAGCAGGTGATGAACAAGCATAATCTTTTCGATGATGCTCACCTACTCCATAAACATCTAATCCCACTTCATCAGCTAGTTGAATTTCTTCTACAACTTCTCGAAGTCGCTCCGCATGACTTATCACTTTTCCCGTTCTTACATCTGGCGTCGTTTCTACAAATGTCGTTAACCCTATTTCCATCCTCATTCCCTCCACATACAAAACATATTATCTCGAAATTGAAATATTTTTCTTTGTAATCATACACAAATATTAGGATGATTATCAAATATTCTGTTTTAATTCTCATCCTTTTTAGAATATATTCGGCTTCAAAAGTTAAAAATAATATAAAAAACAAGGAATGAATGTAGATGAAAAAAAGAAAATTTGAAAGCAAAGTAATTGAATTTTTAATGATTTTGATGTTCAGTTTTGGTATTGTTATCACATTATTCAGTTTGATTTCTATTGAACTAAATGTATATGATATTAAATTGTATTTCATGATTTTCATTACTTTGGTGATATTCTACAAGCCTTTTAGAACTTCAAGTTTTCGTTTTATTTTTTATTTAATTAATCGTACATTGCATTTAATAAAAACCGTTCACACTGACAACGATCTTTTACAGAAAGAACTTATACAATTGAATAATTTGCCAGAAACGGAGTACATCCATCTATTAAAAAAACTTTTTGAAAAACATCGTTACGTAGCACTTATTACAAAGGACATTGAAACTTTCAATGTGGATCTTATTTTATGGAAAGGTACGAGAAAATATATAGTACAAATTATAAAAGGGGCAAATGCAGTTGACATCCGAAAGGTTCAACAAGTTGCTGTCAATATAAAAACATACAGTGCAGATGGCGCAATGATTATTACAAATCAATCTTTTACACCATCTGCCAAAAAGTTTTCTTCCTTAAACCATATACTTTTAATTGATCACGATGAATTAATAAATATGATGCAGGATGAAAATAAAAAGTTCGTTTTCCAAACCGCATTATATTTATCACAACATAAATAATAATAAGAATTCGCTAGCTAAATTGAAAGGAGCTAGCGAATTTTGCATTCATAAAAAATATTTCAATCATCTACTTCTAATGTTCTTTTTTTACTCGATTCATTAAATACTCAACAAACACTTCATCACGTACTAGATAGGCTTCATACATCCTCTTTAAATATTTTTCTGCTTCTTCAAAACTTGTAAAAATTGTTTCTATTAATAGTTTTGATTTTTCAATCATCCAAACACCATCTTTTTGTCATATAAAATAATTGTTATCATCGGCATCAGCATACATCGTACCAAAAGAAGATTCCTTTACATTATACCGATTATATTTCGCATCTTGAGGCATTGGATCACGCTGAAAAGTATTTTGTACAAATATTTGATATGTTTCCTCTGTTAAGTTACAACCCGCTGCCTTTTGATGTCCTCCTCCGCCATACACTGCTGCGATTTCCGAAACATCCACATGGTCATGAATAGTGCGGAAAGAAATTTTTTTACTTCCCATATTCAATATAGCGATATAGTCAAGATGAGGATGTTCTTTACTTAATTCGTTTCCTAATTCTGAATGATAAGATTCCGCATACACAACTCCAGCAAAATACTCATCATTTTTTATTTGCACTACCTCTCTTTTTTTGCGACGAATATATCGTTCTATCCGATCTTCTTCCATATTCAACAGCTTTTTTTCAAATTCATCAAAATCGAAGTGTTCAGAAGAAGTTAGTCTGTCAATCATCGTTTCTTCAAATTCATCGATGGACACTAAGAAAAACAATGAATTTAAGAAATGGGCTTTATGATTATCGTTTTTTTCCCACTCCCAAGTATCATATTGTCTTACGAGCTTCACAAATTCATCAATTGCCTCTGTTGGCTTTAATAACTCGTTTGCAACTAAAAACTGATAAAATAATGAAGTTGCACTTTCTAGCTTCCCTTCCTCATTTTCGACTAATACCGTTCCCCAATCATATTCATTAAAATGCAACGCTGTTTTATGATGATCAATAAGTTGAATATTTTTATATTGTTTAAAATGTGCATTTAATCTTTTTTCATTTTCTTCACTAGGTGATAAATCTGTAATAAATAAAAAAGTATCAGGCAAATCATTTTCTAAAAAGTATTCAATTTCCCGTTCAAGTGAAGCAATTGAATTATATCGGACTTTTACATCTTGTCCAAAGGCAAGTTTCGCTAAAATGCCACATCCAACTCCATCTAAATCATTGTGGGACAGCAATTTATACATTCTATTTCACCTCAGAAAGTAGTATGGATGCTTTTTATAAAAATAACAGCATTATTATTGCAAAGAAGTTAGAATTCCTTTTAAATTTTCAATTTAACAAAATTTTCGATTGAAAATTCAAAATTTTTCTGCATATTGTATAAAATTCAATCATAAATGATATTTAAACACTTAATTGTTATTGCTTTTCCAAATAAAAAGAGCTACAATTATATACAATTATCCATCGACTTATTTCAATATTGCTTTGAAGTAAGGATAGAGGTGCAAAAACCAAGAGTACACAGTTTGAGGATAATGAGGTCCAATGATAATTGTGGAAAGGGGGATTTGCCGAAGTCCCTAGAAACTCATTTTTCTAGGGGCTGGTTCTGCATTGAATAAGTGTAGGACTGTCATATAGGAAACTATATGGAGGGCTATCTTACGCAAAAAATCTTCCTTTTTGCAACAACGAGGCTCTTCGTTGTTGCTTTTTGCGTTTATAAAGAAATTGCCCTTCTCCATTAAATAACATTGAAAAGGATGTGGAGAAGAATGAATTTCGGAAGAGTATTAACAGCAATGGTAACGCCATTTGACAAAAATGGTGACGTAGATTTTGAGGCTACGGAAATTCTAATTCAACATTTAATTGAAAACGGCACAGACGGATTAGTGGTATGTGGTACAACTGGAGAATCTCCTACTTTAACAGATGAAGAAAAAGTAGAACTGTTTAAATTTACTGTGAAGACTGTAAATGGTAGAGTTCCTGTAATTGCAGGTACGGGCTCTTATAATACGAGAGCTTCCATTGAACTTACTAAAAAAGCAGAAGATGCCGGGGTGGATGGCATCATGCTTGTAACTCCATACTACAATAAACCAAACCAAGAAGGAATGTATGAACACTTTAAAGCAATTGCACAAAATACAAAACTGCCAATTGTACTCTATAACATTCCTGGCCGTAGTGTCGTCAATTTATCCGTTGATACGGTAGTTCGTCTTGCGAAAATACCGAATATTGTTGCAATTAAAGAGGCAAGTGGAAATTTAGATGCAATGGCACAAATTATCGAAAACACGCCAAATCATTTCTCACTATATAGCGGGGATGATAGCTTAACATTACCAACATTAGCAATCGGTGGTACAGGAGTAATTTCCGTTGCTTCTCATATTATTGGCAATGAAATGCAATCTATGATTAAAAATTTCTTCATTGGAAATATTCAAGAAGCTGCAAAAGAACATCGAAACCTGTTACCAATTATGAAAGCGATGTTCATTGCACCAAATCCTGCTCCTGTTAAGGCAGCATTAAATATGAAAGGCATAACAGTTGGTGGTGTTCGTCTTCCATTAGTGCCATTAAACGAAGAGCAACAAAAAATGCTAGATTATTTATTAAGAAATACACAATTACAATTGATTTCATAAATATTCTCCTGCCACGAAAATGGCAGGTTTTTATTTTGATAAATAACACATGGTGGAAAAGTAAATAAAATATTCGATAGGAAAATGAATAGTGATATAATAGCATTTGTGAATTTTAGGCATTTATCTAAATTCATAAGTGCTTATTTTTTATCTTCAATATGTCACAATTCAACTTTGTTGGAGGATATGATTTTGCTCAATTTACTATTAGCCATTTTAATATTTATCATCACGCTCATACTCGTTATTCGCCAACCAAAAAATATCAATATCGGATGGTCAGCTTGCTGTGGCGCAGTAGTTGCATTGATTTTTGGAGTAGTGGATATTAATGACGTCTTTGAAGTTGTAAACATTACTTGGAATGCGACATTATTATTTATTGCGATTATAATCATTTCCTTAATATTGGATCAAATTGGCTTATTTGAATGGTCTGCACTGCACATGGCTCGCATAGCAAAAGGGAACGGTATTAGAATGTTCATTTACGTTACAGTTCTTGGAGCTTTTGTTTCAGCCTTCTTTTCAAATGATGGTGCAGCATTAATTTTGACCCCTATTGTTCTTGCAATGGTTCGAAATTTAAATTTTAATGAGAAAATGATTTTCCCTTTTATTATGGCTAGTGGTTTTATAGCTGACACTACGTCCCTCCCTTTTTTAATAAGTAACTTAGTAAACGTAATCGCAGCAGATTTTTTTGGAATCAGCTTTATGGAATACTCTTTACGAATGATTATTCCTAATTTCTTTTCATTAATAGCAACCATTATCGTTCTATTTTTATACTTCCAGAAATCTATTCCATCAAAGTATGATGTAATGATGCTAAAAAATCCACGGGAAGTCATACGGGATGAAAAGATGTTTAAATTAGCGTGGCCGGTAATGGCAATTTTATTAACCGGTTATTTTTCAGCTGAATGGATTCATGTACCCGTTAGCATTATTGGTTGGATTATGGCGATATTCTTATTGGCGATGGCTCGAAAAAGTTCAGCAGTCAATACAAAAGCCGTAATAAAAGGAGCGCCATGGAATATTGTATTTTTCTCCATCGGTATGTATTTAGTCGTTTATGGATTAGGAAATGCAGGTTTCACGAAAGGACTAGCCTATGTTATTGAATGGACAGTGCAAGGAGGATTATTCACTACTACGATTGGAATGGGGTATATTGCAGCCTTCTTATCTTCAGTTATGAATAATTTACCTACAATTATGATTGACTCATTAGCAATAGCGGAAACTTCCACGTCAGGTGTAATTCGCGATTCTTTAATTTATGCCAATGTAATCGGCTCAGATTTAGGTCCCAAAATTACACCAATTGGTTCACTTGCTACGCTTGTGTGGCTACATGTACTCTCAAACAAGGGAATTAAAATATCTTGGGGAGCTTATTTTAAAATGGGGATTATCCTGACACTACCAATACTATTCTTCACGTTAGTTGGTTTATATTTGACGTTATTATTATTTTGATTCTTTATTTTTTATATAAGTAAAATTTAATCATGATGGTTACAATAATAACACACCTAAGAACATTTGAACTTAGGTGTGTTTATTATTGCCAATTATTCTGAGTTTCCTTTCAATTGTTGTTGAGCCATTTGCACAAGACGTTTCGTAATTTCTCCACCAACTGAACCATTAGCTCGGGAAGAAGTATCTGGTGAAAGGTTTACGCCAAACTCTTGTGCAATCTCATATTTCATTTGATTCAATGCAGCTTCTGCCCCTGGGAATACTAGTTTGTTAGAACTACGATTTGTCATGTTGTTCACCTCCTTGTGCCATTAGAATGCTCAAGCTATAGCTTTTAATACTTTAGAAATGTAGGGAACATTGAGATTCACTGGAAAAAACAGATTATTTAAGTTGTAACATTATTACAATAGTGTCATATATTCTAATTTTTTCCTCCTAATCAGTATGTTAATATGTTAGTTAGTTAACGTTAACTTTAGGAGGAGCATTTCATGTATAAAATACGAGGGCATCATTTATTTTGCCTTGTTGGCTTTAGAGGTATGGGATATTCTAAAGAATTTGCGGAAAATATGAAGCGCATTCACCAAGAACTTAGGAAAAACCCCAAGACTTTAATTCACATCATCGAGGGCATCGATCAAATTTGTGAAAAATACCCAAACTGCGGAAAATATCATTGTCAAGATGAAAACATCTACATAAGAGATAAACAAATTTTGGAAAAGTTAGGGATACAGATTGGTCAAACTCTCACTTGGGAAGAAATTGAGTCTCGCATACAAAAATTCGCAACTCCTGAAGATATAGATATTCTTTGTGAAAGTTGTACATGGCGTTCCTATGGTGTATGTAAAGCAGGCATCCAAAGAATCTTAAATGGCGAAGGTTTATGGGAAGTAAATAAATAACCATTTATAAAAATCTCCTGGTGAGGAGATTTTTTATTTTATCTAAATATAAATACTATTTACATTTTTTCGAAATAACAAATTTCTTTGGATTTTAAAAATTCGTGCTAAACTATATCTATCTTAAATGTCCTTTTGGTGTAAACATTTGTATTTGTAAGCAAGATTTTAATCTTTGGAGGTTTTTATGAAAAAACTATTTCATACATGGAGTCAAATTAGCTTAGTCAAACGAATTTTAATCGGTTTAATTTTAGGTATTCTTCTAGCTATTACAATACCTGATACTTTCAGTTGGGTATCCATTTTCGGAAACTTGTTTGTCGGTGCATTAAAAGCCGTGGCACCAGTACTTGTATTGGTATTGGTTATTCAAGCAATCGCAAATCATCGAAGCGGAACAAAAACCAATATGAAATTTATTTTAATTCTTTATGCTATCGGTACTATTTCCGCTGGTGCAATCGGTGTCATTGCCAGCTTCCTTTTCCCAACGACACTGACATTAAAAATGAGTGCTGAAGATGTGTCTCCTCCAGAAGGCATCGCAGAAGTTTTTGAAACGTTGCTTTTTAATGTTGTTAGTAATCCGGTAAACGCTCTTATGAATGCAAATTACATTGGCATATTGGCTTGGGCCGTTCTTCTAGGAATTGCGCTTAAGAAAGCAGCAGATTCAACAAAAACCATGATTGACAATCTTTCAGAAGCAATTTCAACAATTGTGAGATGGGTAATTGAATTCGCACCTATTGGTATTATGGGGCTTGTCTTTGATGCGATAGCAACAAATGGTCTTTCCACATTAGTTGAATACGGAAAATTGCTAATCGTTCTTCTAGGCTGCATGTTCTTTGTTGCATTAGTTATAAACCCGCTCATCACATTTATTTTTACAAAGCAAAATCCATATCCGCTTGTATGGATGACATTAAAAGAAAGTGCAATTTTTGCGTTCTTTACACGTAGTTCTGCTGCAAACATTCCAGTCAATTTGGCATTATGTGAAAAATTAGGTTTAAATAAAGATACTTATTCTGTATCTATTCCATTAGGTGCCACAATTAATATGGCGGGAGCTGCAATTACAATCTCTGTATTAACGCTTGCAGCAAGCCATACACTAGGAATTGAAGTAGATGTAATGACCGCTATCATATTAGTAGTACTTTCTGCACTTTCTGCTGCAGGTGCTTCAGGTGTTGCAGGAGGATCGTTACTTTTAATTCCTGTCGCTTGTAGTCTTTTTGGAATTTCCAATGATATTGCCATGCAAGTTGTAGCTGTTGGATTCATCATTGGCGTATTACAAGATTCTTGTGAAACTGCATTAAATTCATCATCCGACGTACTATTTACAGCAACAGCTGAATGGGCAAAAGAGCGTAAATCAAATTAATAATAGAATATGTATAAATTATTAAGGCACTGCTCTCATTTCTTATTACAGAGCAGTGCCTTTAATCAAATTCGTCTATATCACCATATAATTCAACATGTTTTTCCAATCCCTAAGTTACCTCCCTAAGTAATCTTTTATTATTTTCCAATATCTTAATGACTTGTTGAAGGATTTTTTCTTCTACCATAGGGGTCGAATTAATTTCCTTCCTTATGATTTTGTTTAATTCTAAAATGGTACTAACTTCGAGACGATGCTTTTCAGCTAACTGAAATGCCCGCTCTAACTGACCGGTTATCATCAGCATTCCTCCTATTTTCCTTTTAATTATATTTTATGATGTTTTTTTATTTTTTTCACCTGTAATTAAAAGAATTTTCTTTAATATGAATAAATTATATCAAATTTGTTATAACCATTTAACTCCATTTACCAAATAGTTACAGAAAAGCTGAATACATCTCATAAATTGTAAGAAAATTGAATATAGAAATAGAGTAAATTCGTTTTATAAAGGGGGCCTTTCTTTGTATCGAAAACTAATTGGAATTACATTAACCCCATTGATCTTCTTTGGTGCTCACTCAATTGGTGGAGGTGCAGCAGCCCATGCAAATGAAGAAATTATCCCTGGAGCACATTCTGTAAAAGTTACTTATTTTGATGGACAAGATGATCGTTGGCTCACAACATTGAATCCTGAACAACTTGAAAAAGCTAACCTTTATGGTAACAATATGATAGCTCCCATTTATTGGGGTGACCCAGAAAAGGAAACAGGTTGGTTTCAAATGTATAAACCTGCAAAAATAACAGGCACTCAAGTAACTGGTTCATTTGATGATGCACAATTTGTCATTCGGGTACCTGACCAGTGGAATGGCAAATTAGTCGTTTCAGGCATTCCAGCCACAAGAAATGAAACCTCAACAGATCTTTTATTTAGCGATTTTGTTCTTGAAAAAGGATATGCTTTTGCAGCGATTGATAAAGGAACTCAAGGCACTGAAGTCGAAGGTGATCCATTGGCAAAAGTGAAAAATGCTTTAGTTGATGAAGATGATTCTGTTCGAGAATGGCATCTTCGTTTTAGACAAATTACTAAAGCTTCACATCAATATTTGATAAACAATTTTAGCGATCGACTTATTAACCCGAATGATGCTTCAAATCCTGCAAGCAAATTAATTCAGCCAGATCATAAAGTGCCGACATATGCCATTGGAATCTCAAATGGAGGTTATGTTGTTCGTTTCGCATTGGAAAATGATAACCCTGAAAAAACCGGAGAACCGCGACTTTTCGATGGCGGTGTAGACTGGGAAGGTGTTCTTTGGACAGAAAAAGCCCCTAATCTCATAAGTTCGTTAGTTTCTGTTGTCAACCATGCAGAAGAAGCCCTTTATGGTAGTGGAAAAGCAAAGGAACAAGCAATAAAAGAATTATATAAAGCAGGCGTTCCAAAAGGATCTGAAAAATTATGGGTTTATCATGACCAAATATATTGGTTTGTCACGTTAAACATTTATCGTGACCATTTTGATCCAACTGCACCTAATCGGATAGAATGGCCAAATTACTTAAGATTTGACGAAAACGGCTTACGTGATCGATCCTTTGACCATATTTTCAAAAACTATCAGTACAATCAAAGACGAAAATTAATCAAAGATAATATAAAAGAAATCGAAAATACAGGTAAGATTGAAGTCCCGTTAATCAGTATTACAGGATCATTAGATACGCTTATATTCCCAGAAATTCATGCAAAAGGATATGAAAAATTAGTGAAACGAGCGAAAAGAGAACATTTACATCGATTATATATTATAGAAAATGGTAACCATGTAGATGGACTCGTTTGGAATCCAGCAACAGATCCAGACAAAGAACTTCAACCATTGTTGCCGTATGCACATCAAGCATTTAATTTGTTGGTGGATTGGGTAGAACAAAATATCCAACCACCAGAAAGCAAGACGATTCCTGTTCCTCTTCATAATGAAAAAGTTATCGATATCAAAACAGGTAATGAAATTGAACCGTGCATAAAATAAGAGACCCAAATGATTGGGTCTTTTTTGTACTATTGGAAAAGCACATTTATGTTCTAATAGTGAATAAACTGTACTAATTCAATAACAACTTAAGAAAGGTAAGATCTCTATGGAAAGCGATCGAATAACAGACGGAACCTTTCAAAATTTGAGTCAAAAGAACATGACTTTCGAGCAAGTTTTCGACGCAATTGTACAGTTTATGAGAAAAGAACCAACCGGTAATTTTGTTTTAATGTTTGGAACAGATTCACAAGTATTTAGTAAAGAAACAAAATTTATTACCGGAATTGTCATTCAGCAAAAAGGAAAGGGCGTTTGGGCATGTTTTCGAAAAGTCATTGTCCCAAGGAGAATGACAAACTTACATGAACGTATTTCTTACGAAACCTCTTTAACCGAAGAAGTCGTTTCTTTATTTACAGAAGAAAAAATAGAGCAGTTAATAAATATCGTATTACCTTATGTATATAAAGGAGCTAGCTTCACCATTGAAGGACATATCGATATTGGAAGCGGAAATCGAAACAAAACAAGCGTCTTTGTCAATGAAATGATTGCGAGAATGAACTCCCTTGGAATTGAAGCAAAGATTAAACCAGACTCCTTTGTTGCAAGCACCTATGCCAATCGTTTTACAAAGAAATAACCATACAATGTATTCCTTGAATCATTCTATTATGA
The DNA here is from genome assembly GCF_038004345.1 of Ureibacillus sp. FSL W8-0352. Classification (NCBI taxonomy): domain Bacteria; kingdom Bacillati; phylum Bacillota; class Bacilli; order Caryophanales; family Caryophanaceae; genus Ureibacillus; species Ureibacillus sp. FSL W8-0352. The sequence goes on from NZ_JBBOQT010000001.1 coordinate 1,911,563, forward strand.
ATATGATAAAATTGGAAAAAACACATGTGGAGGAATAGATATGTTACAAAATTTCGATGAACTCTTAAGAAAATATGCAAAACTATTAGTGTCAAAAGGAATAAATGTTCAATCTGGTGATTGGGTGAAAATAACAATTTCCGTTGAGCAAGCTCAACTCGCTCGACTTATTACAGAAGAGGCTTACGAATTAGGTGCTGAAAAAGTGATTATCAAATGGAATGATGATGAAATTACTAAATTACATTATCTTCATCAGCCTACAGAAGTACTAACGGACATTCCTCCATATGAAATTGAGGAATCAGAAGACCATGTGTTAAATAAGCGCGTTTCGAGACTTGCCATCCTTTCTAGCGATCCAAGTTTACTTGATTCAGCGGATCCAGCAAAAGTAGCTGCATTCCAAAAAGCAGCTAGTCAAGCCTTCCAAGTTCAACGAAAAGCAACACAAAATAACGATCTGAAATGGACCGTTGCAGCAGCTGCTGGCAACGCTTGGGCAAATAAAATGTTCCCACACTTAGAAACAACTGAAGCACAAGTCGATGCTTTATGGAATCAAATTTTTAAAACTTGCCGGGTATATGAGGACGATCCAATTGCTGCATGGGACAAACATATAAGTTTATTAAATGAAAAAGCAACAAAATTAAATGAATACCAATTTGATGCCCTGCATTTCAAAGCGCCAGGAACTGATTTTAAATTAGGGTTGCCAAAAAATCACATCTGGACAAGTGCAGAAAGTTATAATCCAAAAGGTGAGCAATTTATTGCCAACATGCCAACGGAAGAACTTTTCACAGCACCCGATACTCGCCGCATGGACGGAGTCGTTCGCAGCACGAAACCTTTAAGTTATGCAGGACAATTAATTGAAGGCATTGTAGCTCATTTTAAAGACGGAAAGATTGTGGATATTTCCGCAGAAAAAGGCGATGAAGTTATTAAAAAACTTGTATTTGAAAATGAAGGAGCTACCGGCTTGGGAGAAGTTGCACTTGTACCTGATCCTTCTCCAATTTCCCAATCGGGCGTAACATTCTTCAATACATTATTTGATGAAAATGCTTCAAATCACATCGCGATTGGTTCCGCCTACCCCTCTACAATAGAAGGTGGTACAAAAATGAGCGAAGAAGAATTGCGTGCCCAAGGTTTAAATATTTCAAACGTTCATGTGGACTTTATGATTGGTTCTGCAGAAATGGATATTGATGGAATAACACGAGATGGCTCCATCGTTCCTATTTTCCGCAAAGGCGATTGGGCATTCTAATACAAAAAATGAGACAGGGGAATTTGGGTTTACTCAAGTTCTCCTTTTATTTACTCCATACAATATCCATAGATTTAACTCATTATTCTTGAAATCACCTTTTTGTCAGTATATTGTTTTTATAATGCTTTTCACATTAATTTTGAATACATAGTGGAGGAAATTTAATGCAGCATTTAATCGATATTGGAGTTAATCTATTAGATAAACAATTCCAAAATGATCGAAGTGAAGTTATTGAACGTGCGCTTCAAAATGGAGTAGTTCAAATGATTGTTACTGGCACTAGTTTAAGGAACAGTAAACAGGGTTTAGAAATTGCAAAAGAATTTCCAAATGTGTTGTTTTCAACTGCCGGTATTCACCCCCACGATGCCAAAACTTTTACTAATAACACAATCGATGAGTTGGAACAATTAGCACAGTATGATGAAGTCGTTGCCATTGGTGAATGCGGTCTAGATTTCAATCGAATGTTTTCTCCCCAAGATATTCAAGAAGAGTGTTTTGAAGCCCATCTACATTTAGCAAGAAAACTTTCGATGCCTCTCTTTTTGCACGAACGTGATGCTCACAATCGTTTTTGCGAAATTTTTGCAAACTTTATGGATATGACCGAAAAATCGGTGGTCCATTGTTTTACAGGGAATAAAGAGCAAGTGAAAAAATACGTATCGATGGGATTCTATATAGGAATCACCGGCTGGATTTGTGATGAGCGCAGAGGGCAAGCCTTGCAAGATGCAGTAAAATACATACCACTTGACCGATTATTAATCGAAACAGACGCACCTTACCTTCTTCCTAGGAATATGGAAAATAGACCAAAAAATCGGCGAAATGAACCTTCCTTCTTGCCTCATATCGTAAATGAAATCGCTAAATTTATGGGCGTCAAACCGGAAGTGGTTGCGAAACATGCAACAGAGAATACACGTAAACTTTTCAATTTACCGGAACCTTCATTGGATATTTAGCAAATTCAAATTGATTTAACAAACATGATTGGAATAATCAGTATAATAAGCATCTGTTTTTTAACAAATTAATGAAGATAATCGAGTAGGAGGGAGCGATTAACTCCCGTCCTCTCACACCACCGTACGTACGGTTCCGTATACGGCGGTTCAATTAAGATAATTGACGCAAGTTTTCATAACTTCCGTGAATAGATGTTCTCTTTATGCCAGTGGTCACTCCACCCTCCAAGAGGACCCCCACGGGATTCACCGCTTCCTTCCTCAAGTGAGGTACTACGTTTTCTGTGTTCATCATGACTCACTGAATGCCAAGGGCTATTCTCTCTTAATTGTTCGGTCCTTCTTAGTAGTTCTAAACCAACTAATACTATGACCTCTGCTGACTTCTGACGGTTCAGCTACTTATCACTAAGTAGGTTATGAAGCGTACTTCACATATCCGCCAGACCTCCCCGGGTAAGAATGTAATCTTTCCTTCCATCTATCTGCTTCATTTACTCTGTACCACCTTTGGCAGAAAGGACTTTGTTTTGTTTAGCAAACTCATCCAATGATACCTAGCCTTATATGAAGTTCGTGTTCCTCAGACCGGAAGTTTGCCGCTCGCTTCCTTCAGATTCCGCGTCACCACGGACACCCTTGCGTTAAGCTAACTGTTACTTCTGCCTTCACAGTTCGGGACTTACACCCTATAGATTACACCCATGCCAGGCGCACTAAGAAAGGAGAATTTGTTTTTTGTTCAAATTCTCCTTTTTAAAAATGTAAACTTAATTTTACTATATAACCGTTTTGGAATCCGTCCATACTGGTTGACGTTTTTCAAAGAAAGCGCGAATTCCTTCTTGAGCATCTGGATGCTTACTATTTAGAGCAATTACTTCTGTAGCATAATTAAGTGCTTGGAAATCTTCCATATTAATTTGCTGATAAAATTGTCGTTTCCCTAGTTCAATGATATTTAAGCTTTGCTTCGTTACTTCCTTTGCTAATTTTTCTGTTTCGATATCTAGTAATTCAGGGGGAACCACTTTATTAACCAACCCATGTTGTAGCGCTTCTTCAGCAGAAATTGAGTTTCCTGTAAATAACATTTCCACTGCTTTTTTCCTTCCAATATTGCGGCTTAAAAATACTGCCGGGGTACTACAAAATAGTCCACTATTTATTCCGGGTGTTGCAAACTTAGCATCTTCACTAGCGATAGCCATATCACTTGCAGCAACTAATTGGCAACCAGCCGCAACCGCTGCTTTTTTTACCTTTGAAATAACAAGTTGCGGCAACTCTCGTATTGTTCGCATAACTATTTGACAAGTTTGGAAAAGTTTGAGTACTTCATTCTCTGTCATCGATTCAATCTCTCGCAAGCTATGACCCGCACAAAAAACTTTGTCTGAACCTTCAAAAACTACCACTTTCACCTCACGAGCTTTCGCAATTTGCTTCAAAAGATTGTCCAATTCTTCTAATAATGCCATCGTTAATGTGTTAAATTCCTGCATATTATCGATGGTAATATAGCCAATCTCCTCTGTTTGGCGGTATTGTAGATACCTCATTTCTCCACCCCTTTTCATTGATATCTTTATTTTGAATCTTCTGATATTTGAGGTCAAGATAAATCAGTTTACTTTTTTCTACAATTTTATTCTGTTACTTAGATTACTATATTGATTAAGCAGAGTTGTCCCAGTCCTCGCCTTTTCGCCTCACCACTTCCCCTTTATTCGTGCGTATAAATCGATTACTCCATTAATATCGACAAATGAACCCCTAACCAATTCATGAATATATTACTATTGTATGTATGCCTAATCTTACGTACGTTAGCGTTTATGTGGAGGGAGCGTATTCTATGTCAATGCCTAACATTCCAGACATCTCACCTAAGATTCGTATAGATCGTGAAGATGTCATCAACCTTTTATTAGCTTCTATTGCTTTAGAAGAAATCGGTTTAGCTCACATCATTAATGCAGAAGGTGAAAAAATTCAATTTGCAATTGAAAAGATGAACGAATCATGTTCTCATCTTCCAACTACTGCTGAATTAATCCTGAAAATTAACGACAGTGTTAATCATACTTTAATTACTGCAATCAAGAAGGAACTTTTATTAGATAATAAATTAAAACAAGTAATCGAATTACTGAAGAATAAGCATAGGTGTTATTAATTTTTCAACTATATTGTAATAAAATCTATGAAATTTGTTTATTGAATTAAGAATTGGGTTTTTCAACGCAAATAGGCTTTTATTCCTTATCTCCTTTTCAAGAAAGAATAGATTATTAACGACTGTATTACCAATGGTCATTAACTATTTAAGGTTCTTAGTTAATGCCATGGTGAGACATTTACATTTTAAAGGAAAGGAGTTATGGAATGTCTCAGCCCAATCTACCAAACATTACCCCCAATATAACCATTAGCAGAGCTGATGTCATAAACTTATTGCTTGCTTCCATTGCAATGGAAGAATTAAGTTTAGCTCATATTCTTAATGCTGAGGGTGAAAAAATCCAATATGCGTTAGGAACAATTCCGGGTATTTCTGGGCTATCACCAGCAGCAACGCTTGATGATCTGTTACAAGTTAATAGCAGTGTTCATGATACAATCGCAATGTCAATTAAGAAAGAATTATTATTGGACAATAAACTAAAGCAAGTTACAAAGTTAATTTCAACTGAGGGACCTACAGGACCGCCTGGACCTACTGGACCTACTGGACCTACTGGGCCAACAGGACCTCAAGGCGCTACTGGACCTACGGGACCTCAAGGTGCTACTGGACCAACTGGACCTACGGGACCTCAAGGTGCTACTGGACCAACTGGGCCTACGGGACCAATTGGACCGACTGGACCTACGGGACCTCAGGGCGCTACTGGACCAACTGGGCCTACGGGACCAATTGGACCGACTGGACCTACTGGGCCTACGGGACCTCAAGGTGCTACTGGACCAACTGGGCCTACGGGACCAATTGGACCGACTGGACCTACTGGGCCTACGGGACCTCAAGGTGCTACTGGACCAACTGGGCCTACGGGACCAATTGGACCGACTGGACCTACTGGGCCTACGGGACCTCAAGGTGCTACTGGACCAACTGGGCCTACGGGACCAATTGGACCGACTGGACCTACTGGGCCTACGGGACCTCAAGGTGCTACTGGACCAACTGGGCCTACGGGACCAATTGGACCGACTGGACCTACTGGGCCTACGGGACCTCAAGGTGCTACTGGACCAACTGGGCCTACGGGACCAATTGGACCGACTGGACCTACTGGGCCTACGGGACCTCAAGGTGCTACTGGACCAACTGGGCCGACTGGACCAACTGGGCCGACTGGACCAACTGGGCCGACTGGACCAACTGGGCCTACGGGACCAATTGGACCGACTGGACCTACTGGGCCTACGGGACCTCAAGGTGCTACTGGACCAACAGGGCCTACTGGACCTACGGGACCTCAAGGACCGACGGGACCGACGGGACCTACGGGACCTCAAGGACCGACGGGACCTACGGGACCTACGGGACCTCAAGGTGCTACTGGACCAACTGGACCGATTGGACCGACTGGGCCGACTGGACCTACGGGACCAATTGGACCGACTGGACCAACTGGACCTACGGGACCGACTGGGCCGACTGGACCGACTGGGCCGACTGGACCGACTGGACCTACGGGACCAACTGGACCTACGGGACCTACGGGACCAACTGGACCAACTGGACCAACTGGACCGACTGGACCGACTGGACCGACTGGACCTACGGGACCGACTGGACCTACGGGACCGACTGGACCGACTGGACCGACTGGACCGACTGGACCGACTGGGCCGACTGGACCTACGGGACCAACTGGACCAACTGGACCGACTGGACCTACGGGACCTACTGGACCTACGGGACCAACTGGACCTACGGGACCAACTGGACCGACTGGACCTACGGGACCGACTGGACCAAACTTTGCAGATGAAGGATTCTCGGCAGTTAGAACAGCAGCTAGTGTATCCACAGGTACTCAGCTTGGCAACTGGAGTGTAGCTCCACCATACTTTAATACAACTAGCTTTGATCCTACTACTGGTGTCTTTACAGTTCCAGCTACTGGAAGATACTCAATCGCAGCAACTATCAGCTATAGTACAACTGCAACTTTAACAGGAATCTTTGGTGGCGACCCAGCATTTGTAGTACGCAATATTACTACCGGCGATGATTTAATCGTAGGACTATTCCCAATTTTAAACATTGAACTTGCATTAGGTGTTGGTTTAAGAGCTATTCTTGGTAATGGAACAGTCACAATAGCAGGAGAAGTAGAACTTACTGCAAATGATAATATAGGTCTATTCTATGTAAATGATGGATTAACAATTAGCATAACCCTTGGCGGTGCTGACGCTCCAATCGTTTGGTCCATCCACCGAATCGCTTAAGCCAATCCATTTAAACTGCAGACTCACTTGAATCATTCAAGTGATCTGCAGTTTTTTTATGAAATCACTCATTCCAACACCAATTTTACTTAATTGAGAAACTAGTGATAGGTACTCACTAATTAATAATTCCATCATCAACGAAATCGTTGAAAATAGGCACAAATCTAACTTCTGTTCAATACACTAGAGAGTGTATGAGAGTACATTAAGCCACTTTGTATGGTTAAATTTTTAAGGAGGTCACTTTGAATGTCTTTGCCTACCATTCCGGATATTACTCCTGAGATTACATTAGATCGATGTAAAACCATCAATTTATTGCTTTCTTCAATTGCATTAGAAGAAATTGGACTTTCCCATATTTTGAATGCTGAAGCTGAAAAACTTCAAATGTTTATTAAAAAGTCTCCTTGCGATTTTCATAGCTACTTAAAAATCAACGAAAGTATTAATCAAACATTACGTACTGTTGTGAAATCACAAATCTTACTTCAATTTAAACTTGAAGATGTGGTAACACTAAATCAAAAATCTTGCTGTCATCCACGAAAACACTATAAATGTAAAGAATGCAAGGAAGACAAAGATTGTAAATGTAAACATCATCACTGTAAAGACTCGTTCGATTCTTCATTATGCTATTGCCCAAACAAAAAGAAAAAGGATTGTCATTGTTCAAAGTGTAAATCCGAAAAAAAATACGATCATTAATCGATATGCATTTTACGAGGGGGGTGAACAATGCAAGAAAATCATCAAGTTGAGTTGTTACAATCTTCACTAAACTTTTCAACATTCATTTATTCTTTTGCCCAATTCCTAATAAACTATTTTGAACGTCGCAATCAAACTCAAGAACTATCGGAAGAAGAACTACTTCAAAGTGAAACACAAGTAATCCAATCATTAGTATTAATTGAAAAATTACACATGCTGCTCTTTCTTCACTTTTATATTTATCGAACATACTTTTCTTACGAAGTAATAACACCTTCGTTTACGGACTCAAATAGAGAACTATTTGAAAAAATGCAAATGTTATTACAACAATATCCTTTTCTTCTTGAAGAACATCAAATGATTTCAGAAAAAACGGTTGCTCAGATTTTGAACTATTATTACATTCGTATTCATGAAGAAACCTATGAAGAATCAAATGATGACGAATCAAATCTCGTAACAATCATTTTGTCACCCTTACCTCCACCTTGGTTGGCAAACAATATGCAAATACCTCGGAAAAAGGAAGTGTAGGTTTATTGTCTTCCCCTTCAATTTCCCTTTGTATGATTGTTAAAGATGAAGCGGATTTTATTGAACAATGTTTAAAAAGTGTTCAAAAGATTGTGCAAGAAATAATTATTGTTGATACTGGTTCAACCGATAAGACAATAGATATATGTAAAAAATATAATGCGACCGTGTTTTCATATGCATGGAATGATCATTTTGCAGAAGCGCGAAACTTCGCCCTATCCAAGGCAACAGGGAATTGGATTTTATGGCTCGATGCAGATGAGGAATTGGAAACTGGCCATGAACAATTGCTAATGGAAGTTTTAAAGAATTCCACTACTACAATGTATTTAATGCCAGTAATGAATTATTACGGTGAATCGTTTCCAGTTGATCGGGAAAAAGCTTTTATATATTATCAACCACGTTTATTTCAAAACCATAAAGGCATCCAATTCTATAATCGGATTCATGAAGCCCCTATTTTTCCTAATCCTCATGATTCCAGTTACACAACCGATTATTTAGAGATTCCAATTCATCATTATGGATATATTGACAAATTAACCACCAAGCGTAATAAAGCAGAACGGAATCTACAACTTATTCAAGAGGAGTATAAAAATCCAAACCATAGTCCCTGGATTGAATACCATTTAGCAAATGAATATTATCGTAGAGGAGATTATAATAAAGCTTTTGATTATTTAAATGAATCCATTTTGCGTTTTTTACTAAACGGAATTAAGCCTCCATCTATTCTCTACCGTTTAAAATATGGAATTCTCGTTGATACAAATAGTTTTGATAATGCATTAGAAGGAATAGAAAAAGCCATTGCTTTATATCCTGATTATGTAGATTTACATTTTTTAAGAGGATTAATATTTTATCAAACCAACAATTATGAAGAGGCTTTAGCATGTTTTGAAAAATGTCTCGAGCTTGGAGAACATAACTCTAAATATTTAATATTAAAAGGAACTGGAAGCTTTAAAGCAGAACATTATAAACAACTTTGTATAGAAAAATTAAGACCGTCTCAAAAACAATAAATAAAAAATTTAGGCTGTATCGATTTGATACAGCCTGTTTTATTTTTCATTGTTTTGTTCTTCGAAATACTTTTTGAAAAATTCTTCATTATAAAGCACTGATGGATCATTCGGACGATATTCTTTTGCTTTTTTATTATATTCGACTGCCAATTCTTTATCCCCTTTATGCCAATGACAAACGCAAAGCTGTAAGTATGGATACCAAGTAGAATATGGTTTTTGTACAATACCTTGTATGTTTGATGTGTCTACCATTAAAGCAAACTGATACCACATAATCGCTTTATCGTAGAGTTTTCTTTCTAGATACAAATCACCCATTCGACAAGATACTTCTGGTCTTGGTACATCGTATTGTATCGAACGGATTAACGTCTCGATTTCTTTTTCTATGTTTCCTAAGCTTCTATAACAAAAAGCCATATTAATACATGCACGGATTTTTTCTTCTTCCCAACCATCTTTATGATTTATAAATCTTTCGTAATATTCAATTGCTTTTTCATACTGGCCGTGATCTTTTAATTCATTGCTATAATAAAATAGATCTCTTGGTGTGAATTTTTCTCCTTTTTCTAAAAGTTTTTCATAAATTTTTAAATTCCGATCATTCCGTTCTTCCTTTTTTTCTTTTCGATGAGTAATCGCAACATCAGATTGGAGTAATCGCCCTCTAACTTCTAAGTATTCATGAACAGCTCCTTTCCAAACAAAATTTTTCTCTCTTTTGGCTAATCGAAATCTTCTAAAGCTATAGATAGGGTTATTGTACTCATCAAAAGCAAGATGATACACCATTGACACCGCATCAACCTCGCTTGTTAATTGTTCTTTTAATTTTTTAAATTTTTGTCGGTCTTCTTCTAACATAACATCATCGGCATCTAGCCAAAATATATAATCCATTGTGGCATGTTTAAAAGAAAAATTTCTCGCTGCTGAAAAATCATCAAACCACTCAAAATCTAATACTTTATCAGTGAATCTTTTTGCAATTTCCTTTGTGTTGTCGGACGAGCCCGTATCAACAATAACGATCTCATCAACAAGGTCTTTTACGCTATTTAAGCAACGCTCTAGTACGTTTTCTTCATTTTTGACGATCATACACAAGCTTATTGTAACCATGCATCAACCCTCCACATTTACAGAATTCATATTAGTATATGACTGAGTAAAATGATGTGAACAGGCTAATTTTTCAATTCTATAGGCATTTGTTACATTTCGTTATAACGAGTTACAGAGGGGTGATGTGGTAAGTATTTTTTAGAAAGTCACTTTACAAAAATGCTAACCCTTCTCAATTGCCAAAACCGCAATCATAATCACAAAAAAAGGACATAGCCCCAAAAAGCTAAGCCCTCTGTATAATTTTATTCCCCATTACACCATTTCTTCCATACTGATGAAGATATTGCATTCTATATCTATAAATTGGTTAAAATTTTTCGCCCCTCCAACAGCAGAAGGAAGCTTATCTTTCATACGTTCTGGATAAATAGGTTTCGGCTTTACAATCTAAAACTCTTCTTTCCCTTATATCATCAGCTTGATGACAAATTCCTACTCATCAACCATTTCTACTCTTGTTTGACTGAAGATGAATCCTATCGCTCGCATAATGAAAATGGTTGTTTCATCTTCATCTCCTTGAAGCATTGCATTTAACGGACGATATTGAGTCAGAAGTTAAAAAATTAAATCAGTTTTTCAATTAGTTCCCGATTTCGTTTATAGAAGACCTCATTATGCGAAGATACCATGCCAATAGCTTCTGCATCCGGTTGAACAAACACTTTCGCCTTATTTACTGCGTTGATTGCATCTTGAAATGCACCAGCGATCATGTGAACTTTTCCTTCATAATCAACTGCATCCCCCACTGCATAAAGCCCTGGGATGTTCGTTTCACAATATATATTCGCTTTAATGTAGTGCTCATTTGCGAATTCAATCTGTAACGGACTATTTTCAAGTAAAGTTTTTTCTCTTACATATCCATGATTCACAACCACTTCATCTACATTTAAATAAGTAATTTCTCCTGTCTGATTATTCGTTAATTCCACTTTCTCAATGGACATACCATCTTGGCTTGGAATTAATTTAGTGATTTCTGTATAGAAATAACATTCAACCGAGCTGTTCAATAATTGTGATACTTGTGCTTCATGGGCATTCAATTGACCTTTTCTATATGTTAAATAAACTTTTTTCGCAATCGGCTCCAACTCATTGCACCAATCAACTGCTGTATGTCCTCCACCTGAAACGATTACAATCTTATCTTTAAATTTTTTTAAAGATTTAATTGTATAATTTAAATTGGAACTATAAAATTTAGAAGCCCCTTCCACTTCAAGCTTCTGAGGGTTGATTATGCCACCTCCAATTGCTACGATTACCGTTTTTGAAAAATGAGTATGTCCTTTATCTGTTTTTATTTCGAATATACCTACTTCATTTTTAGAAATTTCCGTTGCTTTTTCTCCTATCACAACAGTTGGATCAAAAGTCGTTGCTTGTTCTATCAATTGTTGAATTAATTTCTCACCTGTAATTGGCGTTAATGCACCAACATCCCAAATTAGTTTTTCAGGATAAACATTTATTTTACCCCCTAAGTAGTTTTGGGATTCAATGATTTTCGTTTTCATTTCTCTTAAACCGCAGTAAAATGCGGAAAATAAACCACTAGGTCCTCCCCCAATAATTGTCACATCATATAAATTGTGTGTTTCCATTATGTATCCTCCTGGGTGAAATTAAAAACGATAATGATTATCAATTTCGTTTAGAATTTTATCACACAAAAATAAACTTTTGAATGGATAATTTAAGAGAAAATGAACAATATTAAAAGGAATTTTCTCCTAATAAATAATCAAACCTTAGTGAGTTCTTGCTTATTTTTTGCATTATTCAATTGTTGATTCCTCTTTTTGTATAATCATTAACTTTTTTTCAACAGGCTACTACCAATAAATTTCCAACATGTCCCTTCATTACAAGTTGTCCGCAATAAAATAGCTGAACCTTTATTGATTCAGCCAATCATCTTTATATTAATAAAATAGATTATTCTTTTCCGTTTTGGTCTCTCTTTGTTAAATAATTGGCTTTATGGAATAAATCCTTTACAATCGCAGCTGCTCCTGCTACTAATATCCCTTGAATCACCGCTTCAATAATAAATCCATAATACCCGATACAAAATGCAATTCCGAGAACAACTTGTACCCAAGGAGTGACCCATGGCGGAACTTTTGGCGTTCGATTCAAAAACAATCCAAGTAGATAAAGTACCGGAATGATAATAACTGACTCAGGATATATATAATTTTCTAATATAATAATTTCCATCTTTCATCCCTCTTCTTATTGAAAGTTAATAGAGTAAAACCTCTAAAGTATTCCTCTTATCATTTTATGTGTAAGACAAAAAAACGGTTTAGGATGATTCACTACTTACGAACCAGAACATAGAAAAGTTATTAATTCGTTAGAAGGATGAAAGTTTTTGAATCAATTTTTATTAGTCAAAATTATAGGTTTCATTAATATAAATTTCTTCCTACTAGGTTATTACTTTTTCAACTATCTCCACACAAATTCACTCCAGAAAATTTACTGAATTTTTCAAATCTATAATACTACCACTCATTGTGACATGATTAAACGAAGGTTACAATGAATTTATGAAGGAAAAATGTAAACGATTCTTATGAGAAGATGACTATTTTCTGGTACAAATAAACCATAGCAATTTAAATTGATTTAATGCAATAATACTCATTTAATAATACAGATTATCCAAAATTTTTCATATATATCCTTAAAGTTAGTCTAATTTACTGATATAATAGAATTACAATTTATGACATCTATACTCGTTCAAAGTATAGATGCTAAAAGGGGTATTTTAAAATACATACAAAGGGGATTATGCAAGGATATATATCCAGGGGGAGTGAATATGAGTAAATTATTACGTTCAAATGTTGCAAAAAAGGCACTGATGAAAGTTCAAAATGTCGCATCCAAAGTTAGAAGCGTCTGGGACCATGAAAAAACAATTGAAGAACAAATAAATCAAATTCGTACTGTATTGGATCAAGAACTTGCCCGAGATGAATACCTTGTTATCGTTGATGAAAATGGTTTAGGTTATATTCATACGAACCGCTTAAGAGAAGGTTCATCCTTCACCGATGAAGTGGGTTTGGCTGCTGCCAAAACTAATACAGGACTATTGCAAATTTATCCAAGAGATACGGGAGAAATACTTATTGATGCATCGTGCCCACTGTTAACAGATAAGAATGGGAAACGCTTTAATCTGAGAATGGGTAGACTAGTTCAACGACCTTTTATTGGGGCAATATTTGGAAGTTTAATTACCTTGTCCAGTATAGTTCCTGCTATCATTGCTTATTTTTTAAGCAATGATTTATCTATGACAACAAGTGTCCTCATTGGAACAGCAATTGTTACGGTTATTTTTAGTTTAATTTTTTATACTATCATAATGAAAAATTTGCGAGAATGGTATAGCGTTACAAAAAAAATATCCTCTGGCAACTTGAGTGCACAAATTGAAAAAGTAGGTCTTCGCAATGAATTTCACCAAATCGGTTATGAAATCAATAAAATTATTTTAGGGATTCGTGCGATGATTGATGAATTTAAACATGCCGCGGAAACTGTGGAACGAATTAGTAAAGAACAAGAAGAAGAAACACAACGCATTTCGACAACTTTTGAAGAATTATCAGCAGCTGTCCAAACTTTCCGTAGTGGTGCAGAAACCCAACGTTACTCAATCACTAACGCCAACGAAATGGTAGAAATGATGATGAATCAAGTACAAGAAATGCAAGAAGAAGTTGAGAAAGCTGTGGTAGGTGCAGATGATGCATTACAAGATGCGAGTAAGGGACAAGAAGCCATTCAAATTGCCCGCAGCCAAATGGCAAAAATTCAAACTGAAGTTGCTAACTCTGCAGCGAAAATCCGCAAAATCACTCAAGAAGCAAATGCTGTGAAGGATAAAGTTGCCTCCATTACAAGAATTGCCAAACAGACAAATTTACTTGCACTTAACGCTTCCATTGAAGCTTCTCGGGCTGGTGAAGCGGGGAGCGGTTTTGCAGTTGTTGCGAATGAAGTTCGAAAACTCGCTGAAGGAACGAATGAATTTGCAGAAGAAATTATGACATTATTAGAAAAAACATATAAAGATTTAGAAACTACTGTAGCTCAAGTTGAAGATAATGTGAAGGCTATTCATGAAGGGATGGAAGCCGTTTCTCAAACAGATCAAGTCATAGAACAATTAATTCAAACAACGCTTTCAACAAAAAATTTAGTATTAAATAATAGAAAATTTGTTGATCTTGTTCATGAAGACGGAAACAAACTACAGGAGATTATGCAGCAAGTGAATACAATTGCAGAAGATTTTACAAATATGGTTGTAGCTACAAATGAAAGCGTAGATATTCAAATGGAAAGCATAAATGCACTCGCTCAAAATGCTACAAAACTAGCGGAAGAAGCTATTCATCTTAGCCGCATAATTAATCGTTTTCATTATTAAAAAATGCCAGGCACATGCCTGGCATTCTTCATTTCCTTGCAATCTATTTAGATTGTTAATTCATTTGTTGTTTTTGAACAAATCCCTTTACTTTATCTTGGATTTCTTCTACTAATGATGAAAGGGCATTATTTTCTTCCTTTTTTCCTTTAGAACCGTTTTTATTCCCCTTCGATCCTTTTCTTCCTTGTTTTTTGTTCCCTTTTGAACCTTTCTCTCTTTGCTTATCTCCTTTTGATCCGCCGCTTTTGTTCCCTTTTGAGCCTTTGCTTCCTTGTTGTTTATTTCCCTTTGAACCTTTCTCTCTTTGCTTATCTCCTTTTGATCCGCCGCTTTTGTTCCCTTTTGAGCCTTTGCTTCCTTGTTGTTTATTTCCCTTTGAACCTTTCTCTCTTTGCTTATCTCCTTTAGAGTCGTTTTTATTCCCCTTTGAGCCTTTGCTTTTTTGTTTATCTCCTTTAGAACCTCCACTTTTATTTCCTTTTGAACCTTTACTTCCTTTTTTATTTCCTTTGGATCCACCTTTGCTGCCATTCGATTTCTTATTTTTTACCGCGATTGTTGTTTGAATTAACTCTGGGTCTTCAATTGGATTGTTATACATATATTGAATTAAATCATTCTCTTTAGCAATTTCAACTAGTTTCCTAACATCATCAACAATTAAAGTACTAATGATAATCCCCTCCAAACACAATGATTTGTTCTTTATAGTTTATGTAATTTATTTCAAACACTTTAGGTGATTTACCAATATAAAGAGGCATTTTCAGGAGGCATTTGTGTGGAAACTTATTTTATTGAAATATCAAAAAGCGATTTGAAAAAACTATATAAAAATATTTGGACAGAACATTATTTTTTTGCCCAACTAACAATCAATAGCCAAAGTTATGACATTCAAATTAGTTTGAGAGGAAATCAACTTCGAAAACATAAAAAAAAGTCTTATCATATCATATTTGAACATCCCCATCTAATGGACGGTCACCATGAAATCCATTTAAATGCGGAGTTTAATGATCCTTCTTTGATTCGAAATAAATTATCTTTTGATTTCTTTCAAAAAATCGGTGTTCTCTCTCCAAATTCCAACCATATTCAATTGTTCATCAATGGGAAAAGTGAAGGAGTATATCTAGCCATTGAGTCTTTTGATGAGTACTTCTTAAAGAAGAGAAATTTGCCGGATGGTTCAATCTATTATGCTACGAATGATGATGCCAATTTCTCTTTATATACGCCTGAAGGATATATAAAAAAATCATTAATGGATGGTTATACAACAAAATATTCCTTTCAGGAAGAAGAACATCTAATAAAAATGTTAGTCATTATTAACACTTATCCTAAAGATAAATTTAATGAAGAAATAGTGAAAGTATTAGATATTGAAAAATATTTACTGTGGCTTGCTGGGGCAGTTTGCACGCAAAATTTTGATGGATTTATTCATAATTATGCTTTATATCATAATAGTGAAACTCAACTATTTGAAATCTCCCCATGGGATTATGATGGTTCATGGGGAAGGAACTTACACGGAGAGCCCCTTGAACTTGAATATGTACCAATTTGGGGATACAACACATTAACTGCTCGTATATTAGAAAACGAGCATTTTAAACAAAAGTATCGTCGGATTTTAGAAAGCATACTACACAAACAATTTATTCCTTCTGCAATTAAACCCCAAATTGAACAACTGCAAGCTCTAATTCTGCCCTATATCGAAAAAGATCCATATATAAAACATAACGAAAAAATTTTCATGAGTGAAAAAGAATATATTCTACAATTTATTGAAAAGCGTAATCAATTTTTATCGGACCAACTTGAATCACTATTATAAGCATTTCTCCTCCTCTAATTAGGATGAATTCCTTAGCAACTAGAGGAGGAGCATGAATATGAGTGTAATTTTTAATTTCCTACACCTCATCATTTCATTCAGAACGCTATTATAAGATAAGAAGTATCCACAAATATAAACTGAGCAAGCTCACCATGAGTGTAACTGGTATGATTAAAATTGTAACGCTAATATATTTTCCCCAAGTTATTTTAATTCGATGTTTTTTTAATAAAAACATCCAAAGAAGTGTAGCTAATGTACCGATTGGAGTTAATAATGCACCAATGTCGCTTCCCATAACATTAGCTAGATATGCAACTTGCATTAATAATGGATTCAATTCCATTTCTGTAATCGAAAGTGTTCCAATCATCACGGCAGGCAAATTATTAAAAATATTGGAAAGAGCAGTAGTTAATAATCCCATAATCATTGTTGCATTAAATGTACCTTGTTCAATAAACTCTTTAAAATTTAAAATAATCAATGTGTTTAATCCTACATTTTTCAATCCATATACGAGTACATACATGCTAAAGGCAAAAATTAATATATGCCACGGAGAATTGATAATTACATCTTTTATTCCGACTCTCATTTTTAACCAACGAATCGTAATTAATATGAATGCTCCAAATAATCCAATCAACTCTAATGGAATACCAAATGGTGAAAGAACAAAAAATGCCCCTCTTGTAATGACGACTACGGCAATGCATATTTTAAATAAATTTTTGTCTAATTCAGATTGAGCTGATGGATCAAGGGGATGAGTAAAGATATTCGACGGTTTATCATTGAAAGTTAGTAATCCTAATTGTTTCGGAATATGGTTTCTAAAAAGTAAATACAATAATAAACTCATTGTTAAAATGCCTATCATCGATGGAATAAACATAATTTTTACGTAGCTATTTAAATCTAAACCAACTATTTTTAATGCGATTAAATTCGAAATATTGCTTACAGCAATCGGCGCACTAGATGCTGTTGCAATCAGCGCCCCAGAAATTAAATAGGGGATATACTGAGGTGGTTTAAGTGCTAAATACTTGATGATGTGGATAATGATAGGAGTTGTTATGAGTATGCTTCCATCATTATTAAATAACATAGTCATAAAAAAACATAACAAATTGGTATATATATAAAGCCTAAGCCCTGAATTATTCGATTTTAATATGATATTTTGAGCAATCCACTTAAAAAAACCAATACTCTCCAATACAATGGACATCATAATAGTAGAAAGTATTGTAAGTGAGGGGCCACTTACAATACTTAGTATACTTTTAAGATCCTCATAGCTTACAAATCCTAGTATGACAATAATCGCAGCCCCTATTGTAATGGGAATCGTTTCATTGATTCCTTTAGGTCTCCATAGCATTATACCTATGGAGATTAAAAAAATGGTTAACATTAATATTGTAGAATAATCTACCATTTAAACAGCCGCCTTAGATTGTTCATAAGTTGATTGATCTGTTTCTATCACTGTTTCTTCTTTTACTGGCGAAGGTGGTTGCAAAAATAATTTATAAAATAAGACACCCACAATTGAGAAGTAAAGGAGCATCATATTCGTTTTCCCTCCTTCTCCTATCAACCTTAATAATAACTTCTCTCCTTTAACTGCAAATACATCTTCTCAGCATGTTTCATGATCGCTCGATATTGGTTTTCGATGTGATACATTCTTTCTGCAAATTTCATTAATGCATAGTACTGATATTTTAAAAGTCGCTTATTATCTTCCATTAACATTTTTACAGGTTCGTGTATGAATTCTGATTCTTCACTGGAAGATGTACACTCAATTGGTTCCATGATTTCTTCAACGATTTCTTCTGCATCATCTATTTGTTGGGCTGCAATTATCTTTCCGGATACTGGTTGAATTTCATACACATCTTCAGATAATTGTTGTATTTCTTCTGACGGTTCTAATAAATTTTTGATTTCGAAATCTTCTTTTTCTGCAATCTTTACAGTATTTTCGATTAAACTCATTTCTGTTTTTTTTAATTCTTGATCTTCATAAAATAATTCAGTTTGTTCCTTCTCTTTACTTGGACTATGCGATTCCATCGTCATATCTTCCCAAGTACATTCTTGTATTGGAGAATTGAATTTTACCTCATGGAAGAATGGTCTTTTTTGGGTTTTTTTGGAGTTTTTGCTTGAAATAGCTAATGTGTTTTCTTGCTGTTTTGTTGGATTGTTTTCGATATTTTGGAGGGTCGCTTCTAGTTTTGATGGTGGTTCTTGGAGGATATTTTTCGATGTTGCAGTGATTTGTGCTAACCTTTCGTCTTGGAGGGTTTCTTCATTTTGTGATGGAGATGATTCTTCAAGTTGATTTTCTTGTGTTATTGTCGCCGTTAAATCGTCTATATTCATATCTGATGTTGTATCTTGCTGTTCATCTTCATTTGTCTTTGGAAAAAGCTGTTTTACCTTTTCTTTAATTGCATCTGATATAGCTTTCTTTTGCTCCTCAGTTAGTTGCCCATCCTCTGAAGTCAAATTGGATGTTGGTAAATTAGTCAATGCTGTATTGGCAATTCCATTAGCCTCTAGATTTATAATTTGGTTTTCATCGATTTGTTCATTGAGAATACTTGTAATCTGTGACTTTAAAATATAGTATTGATTCTCTCCGTTAATCAACACGATATAATCTTCATAAACATTGCTGAGCACTCCTGAAAAGCTTTTATTGCCAAAACTATTAACAGTAATCCATTGTAAATACATTATTTTTAATATTTCTTCCAACTTAAATCTGTTAAGTGAAGTGTTACTAAATCCCTTATTTATGACACTTGATTCTTTTGCGTTTTTCGATAATGCTTTGATTTGGGTGATAGGGAAATATATTACATTTTCGTTGACTTTAACAATTAAATGGTCTTCTTGAACACTTAATAAAGTACCTTGAATGGATTGATTTTCAGCTAAAAATAAGCCAATCTCTAAACCTTCAAGACCTTTTATTGTATCTAACAAAAATTCAGCATTCAACATTAGGGCCTCCTTTTTAATGCAATCCGCACGAAGTCTCCCCTTTTAATTTGTTATTAGTTATTTTCTTCATCTTGCTTTTCAGGTTTCTTTTCTGGTTTTGGTCCATAACTCACATTTCGAATATGGAACATTGCCACGCGGATTACTTCTTCATTTTTTACAATTGTTATAAAATCATCAAATACTTCTTCTAATACACCTTCCACTGACTCAGGTCCACCGCGGTTAATTTTAACCCATTTATGACGTAATTCATTTAATACGGATCTGAAATCCATGAAACTAGCAAATGGATAATCTTCAGGAACTTCAACATTCAACTTCATGCCATTTCTTGAATCTTGAGTAATACTCTTGATATGTTGATATTTGTAAAATACTATTCCATCTTCTTCTGTCAACAATGCGAAATAATCAGATTGAGCAGAAAATACTTTACCAACCCTAGACTCAGGCCCACCGCGATCTACTCTAACCACTTTGTTCAATAAAGAAAGCATTAACTCCCTATTCATTCTTGTTCCTCCCATTATAAAATTCATTATTATTTATACGTGTAAACGTAAAAAGGTAATTAGTTATCCGCCTAAACATCGTTAATTTATTGAGGATTTGCGTTATGTTATTGTATGAAAGAACATGTAAATCTGACAAAACAAATTCAAATTAATTAAAGAAGCTGGGACAAAACTTAAAAACATCATTTTCTCTTTTGAGAAGGGTAGTGACCCCTAAAAGTTAGAGTCAAAATCTAACTTTTGGATGCAGAACCTTTCTCTTTTAGAAAATGATGTTTTTTTTCTCTTCTAGTAATTTCTATAAGAAGTCAATTAACTTTCAATTATGAAAATAAACAAAAACTCGTAATATTTACCCAAGTATCATTTCATTCCTTACATATTCTATTTTCAGATAAATAGAAAGGAGGAGTATTTTTGAGTCGGCGTAATCGAAGTTTAGACTCCATTACTAACCAGAGTGTGAATCTTTTAATAGATAGTGTCCTAAAAAGACACGGAGTAAAACTAAGAAAGCCAAGATTAAGCGCACAAGAAAAAAGAAAGTTAAAAAATTTACTAATGGATTTAGAAAGTAATGTGAACAAAC
The DNA here is from genome assembly GCF_038004345.1 of Ureibacillus sp. FSL W8-0352. Classification (NCBI taxonomy): domain Bacteria; kingdom Bacillati; phylum Bacillota; class Bacilli; order Caryophanales; family Caryophanaceae; genus Ureibacillus; species Ureibacillus sp. FSL W8-0352. The sequence continues at coordinate 1,932,183 of NZ_JBBOQT010000001.1, forward strand.
TAGTAAAAACAATTAAAAAATAGCAATCTACTGTCAAAAAGGAGGAATGAATGAATGGGTAACAGCAAAGTATGGCGTGGAAATATGCCTTCTGTTGAAGGTATTGATATGACGAGAAGAAATGAACATAGAAGATGGAGTGCTTTAGACCCTTCCTCTGCACATCCATTAGATCGTGATATGAATAATTTGGAAGGTGCAATCGAAAATATCCAAGAATCATATGAGCAAATTATTGTCATTGATTCAGCTGATGTAGAAATCACTACAACAGATACGCAAGCAGCATTATCTCTTCAAGTTGCATTGCAAGCTGCAATTAGCTTAGTTATTAGCATTTCAATAGGTGGCAGCAGCAGAGATGCTGAAAGAATCACACAAGAATTAATTGCCAATGTAAAATCAAAACAAATCAATAGACAACAAACTTATGTTGAAAATTCTAGAGGTGTAAGAATTACAACTACTGATAATGATTTAATTGTTAACATTCAATTATTACTACAAATTTTAATTGCTTTACTAGTAAGAATTGATGTTCTCTAATTTCTAAAATAAGGAAGTAGCAAAGTTAAATATGAAATAAAACATTTATAAAATGAAAGTGCAGCACTTTGCTAACATCCGCAAAAGCTGCACTTATTTATTGCAAGTGAATAGAAAGAATTTACTTCAAATGGGTGAAGTTAAAAACGGGTTTACTGATCTTCAATTATGATATAAGTTGCTTTTATAGGTCCGTGTACACCAACAATTAACACCATTTCAATATCGGCTGAATTGCTTGGGCCCGACATAAACAATATACACGAAGGAATTTGTTCTCCCTGTTCAACTTGTTTATGAAAAATTTGTGCCGCTTGTGTTATCCGTGGAACAATTGTACTTTTTGGTATAAGCACGATTGTTTTTTCTGGCAATAAATTTAATGAACGTCCTCTATTTGGATGACTATATAGTACGACAGATGCGCTTTCAGCTAACGTCATTTCACTAATTAATATCGCTATATTCGCTTTTTCTGCTAGTTGGATATTTTGTTCGCGATTTTGAGGATGCCATTCGTATATTTCGATTCCCTTAGACTGCCATGACTTAAACACTTCTGTTAAACCAAAATATTTGAGTCGGTCATCTTTTGGGATAATTACTGAAATACCACCATAATCCTCTACTACTTGTTGCAATGTGCTTGCTAAATTCGCAGTCGTCGTTTGCAAACAAACTGTATGGATATTATGGCATTGTTGTTTTAACACATCTATTAGTTCTTCTTGAGTTGCATGATTTAAGATTTGAAATTGTGACAAGTGTTTCCATACTGGCCGTTCTACTTTCGTTTTCATAGGACGGCCAAGATGTTTAGCAATATTCATTAAAAATGATTTTCGATTAGTTATAGTCATCCTTGCTCCCCCTTTTGTCTTTCTTTTAGCCAATTGCGAAAGCTTTCTTTATTTGGTGCAGGAAAATCCCGATCTTCTGTCCATGCTTTCAATGGTCTAGGGCCGCTAGGAATTTTATCTTCCTTTACAAAGGGAGACATCATTGACGATGCAATTTTTGTTGCTGTACTAAAGAGATGAGGGCTAGAAGCACTAAAACCAAACGCTCTCATTAATAATCGTTCCGAGATGGGAGCCTTTCCTTCTTGTTCTACTATTTTCTGACGATGTAAATGCAATAGTTTGTGTAATGGAATTTTTACTGGACATACTTCCGTACAAGCTCCACAAAGAGTTGAAGCATATGGCAATTCTTTGAAATCGGCATAGCCTCCAAGAAGCGGTGTTAATACAGCTCCAATTGGACCTGAGTAAATTGAACCATAACTATGCCCTCCAATATGTCGATATACAGGGCAAACATTGACACAGGCTGCACATCGAATGCACTGTAAAATCGGTTGAAAATCTGTACCTAATATTTTGGAACGTCCATTATCAACAATGACCAAATGAAATTCTTCTGGTCCATCAGATTCTTCTTCCCCTTTTACGCCGGTAATCATTGTTACATAACTGGATATTTTTTGGCCAACTGCACTCCTTGTTAATAAACTGACTAACACATCTAATTCTTCAAAAGTAGGTACAATTCTTTCCATTCCCATAACAGTAATTTGGATTTTTGGTAAAGCCGTAACTAAATCGGCATTCCCTTCATTTGTCACAAGGGTCACCGTTCCACTTTCCGCTACTGCAAAATTGCAGCCGGTGATCCCGATATCAGCAGTTAAAAATTCTTTACGTAACTTTTCACGAACGTAAAGAGCCATTTCTTCAGGTTTTTCGGAATTTTTATAACCGATTTTTTCAGCAAAGATGTCTCGAATTTGATATCGGTTTTTGTGTAGTGATGGCGCAATAATATGGGAAGGAGGTTCATGATTTAATTGAATAATATACTCTCCAAGATCCGTTTCAATTACTTCACAACCTGCTTCTTCAAGTGCCGCATTTAAATGAATCTCCTCAGTCACCATGGATTTCGATTTTACAATTTTTTTAGCCTGTTTTTGAATTGCAATATTCTTTATATATTGGGATGCCTCTTCAGCTGTTTGAGCAAAAAATACATGTCCACCACGTTTCAAGACATTTTCACTTAATTCATATAGATAAGCATCTAAATTATCAAGCACATGTTTTCGTATTTCTTCACCATGAGCTCGCCATTCTTCCCAATTTTCTAATTCATTCACTCGTTCTTGTCGACGGGATTGAAATCTATTTTGTGCAGATGAAATTGCCCCGCGCATAAATGAATCATTTAAATTGTTTGCTACCCGATCTTTAAATTGTTCAGCGCTTGTTTTCATTGCCATTTCTAAATCCCCCTATCGACTATTTAATACTTCTGCTATGTGCATAATGCGAATCGGTTTTCCTAGGCGACTCATACGACCACCAATATTCATAAGGCAACCAGCATCTGCACCGACTAATATATTTACTTCTGTTTCTTCAATGTCACGTACTTTTTCATCTACCATTTGTGTAGAAATGTTCCCCATTTTCACTGAAAATGTCCCGCCAAAACCACAACATCGCTCTTTTCCAGAAAGCTCAATATACTCCAATCCCTCTACATTTTTTAACAGTTTGATAGGTTCTTCTCTAACACCAAGCAATCGAGTCATATGACAAGAAGTATGATATGTAGCTTTACCTTTCAATCGTGCACCGACATTTTCAACTTTTAACACATTGACAATAAATTCCGTTAATTCAAAGGTTTTATTGGCTAATTGTTGAGCTTTTTCTTCCCACTCTTCATCTCCTTTAAAAATGTGGGGATACTCTTTAAACATGTATGCACACGAACCGGATGGGGCAACGACATACTCAGCTTGCTCAAAAGCTTTAATCATATTTTTCATTGCATTCTTGGATTGTTCAACATAACCGCTATTATAAGCAGGTTGACCACAGCATACTTGTTCAGTCGGAAATTTTACTTTACAACCAAGTCTTTCTAACAATTCCACTGTCGATTTCCCAACATTTCCTTGAAACATATCGACAAGGCAAGTAGCAAATAAGGAAACTTCCATATTCATCCCCCCAAAAAACTGCTCTTCATTCTTTCATCTAAAACTTTCTATTAATTGTTTTTGGCAATTAAAAAATGCATGAAATGGCAATTAAATTTATTCGATATCTTGAATAATTATTCGTATCTATAATCGCTTGACATGGAGCCTCTGCGGGCATGATTTCTTGCAAAGGGAGCAAGCCATAATTATATTTGGACTTTGCAAGGCAGAGTAGCCTATCATGCCCGCCACTCCATGTAAAGCGTCAAATATGCAAAAATTTATGCATAACCTTAATTGCCAAACACTACAAAAATTAATTACCATCAACAATTAATAGAAAAAGCTATATTTTATAATAGATATGCTTTCAACACCTATAAGTATGACTTTTTCAACGATTGAGAGAAATCAATTGTTGCCTGAAATTATGTAAAAAAAAATCGGGATAAACCCGAAAAACAAATTGATATATTAACGCAATGTGAGTGAATAGCTTTCTATGACTGGAACATTTAATTGTTTATCAAGATGTTTTGCAACTGAAGCAGTACCTAATACTTTACCGTAAATCTCCACCTGATCGTTTATACTGACCATATGATCCTGTTCTTTTCTTTTTACATAAACCACTTGATTTTTGTATGGTTCCGGTGACATGTCGATCAAAATATAATCACTGCCATCTAAAAGAAACACTTTTCCAGAGAATTTAACTAATTGATTCCTTTGGTTACCATAACGTTCAAAAGCAATGTGATACAACTTGTCATAATCTACTTCAATGGCATTATTTTTTAAAAAGTTAAGAGAGTACGAATCAATAACTGTATGATCACTCGACTCATTCGTCAATGCAATCATCATTAGCATTCCTATCAATAGTCCACCTTGAATTAAAATAGATTTCATTGCCTCTCCGAAACCACTTTTTGAAAATGTCAACATGATATAATACATTCCAAAAAATAAATGAATCAAAAAGATGGTTGTGATGACCCCATTGACACTTCCTTCTTCTCCTCCAATAGAAATAAAACATGCAATTCCCATTATGATAAGTTCTAGGATTACAATAACTTTTACATTTTCAATAAACTTCTTCCATTTAGAAGCACCATTATTGTTCATATTAAGTGTCGTTGATTGACTATCTTGGTATCGATGGCCACATTTTATACAATAAAAAACATGATTGCTATTTTCTTCATGACAAGAAGGGCATATCCAATACATTTTATAATTTTTGATATCCTTTTTAAAAAAACCACATTTAAGGCAATATGTCGCATGACTATTATTAGAATGATTGCATTTTGGACAATTCCATTTAGGCAAAGCCAACACTTCCTCATAATCATTTATAATATAAACACCTAGAATTTACAGATAAATCTGACATTCCCCACTAAAAGAAAAAGGCAAGAATGAATAGAATCCTTGCCTCTTTACATCTTTACTTCAGTTTATTTATTTTCAATACATCTTTCAACAAATTCCCATCAGAAGGGGATTGTATTGCCCAAACCATTCATAACCTTCATTATTTCACAATATCTGTCAAATCGATTTGTTTTTCAAATTCATCCAGCAATTGCCGAACCTCATTTGAGGATTTCGTGTTCATTAACCGATTTCTTAATTCACTTGCTCCACGGAAACTTTTTACATAAATTTTAAAGAAGCGATGAAGAGCTGTAATGGAGCGCGGAATTTCTTCAATGTATTGATCATGAAGATCTAAGTGGTATCTTAGTAAATCTAAATATTCCTGCACACTATGATCTCTCGGCTCTTTTTCAAACGCAAAAGGATTTTTAAAGACTCCTCTCCCAATCATCACCCCGTCTACTCCGTAGCGTTCAACGAGTTCAAGGCCTGTTTGACGATCAGGAATATCTCCATTGATTGTTAAGAGCGTCTCAGGAGCAATGCGATCACGAAGCTTCTTAATTTCAGGAATAAGTTCCCAATGGGCAGGAACTTGACTCATTTCCTTTCTTGTCCGCAAATGAATCGAAAGGTTTGCAATATTTTGTTTGAGGACATGAGTTAGCCATTCTTCCCACTCGTTCACATTTGTATATCCTAGTCTTGTTTTAACACTAACAGGAAGTCCTCCCGCTTTAGCAGCTTCGATTACCTGACTCGCCACATCTGGACGTAAAATCAGTCCGCTTCCTTTTCCTCGGGAAGCTACATTCGGGACAGGACATCCCATGTTAATATCAACACCTTTAAATCCTTGTTCCGCCATACCTATACTCATTTGTCGGAAGTATTCAGGCTTATCTCCCCAAATATGTGCAACGATTGGTTGCTCATCTTCGGTGAATAATAAACGCCCACGTACGCTTTTTTGACCATCTGGATGACAATAGCTATCTGTGTTTGCAAACTCTGTGAAAAATACATCCGGTCTACCTGCTTTAATAATAACGTGGCGAAACACAACGTCCGTTACATCTTCCATTGGAGCTAACACAAAAAATGGCCGAGGTAAATCCAACCAGAAATTTTCTTTCATTTAATACTCAATTCCTCTCATGATGAATAATCTTTAAATAGTTATTTAATCATTTATTTACTCTTATATCATGATTTTAAACTGTTTAACAAACATAAGAATATAATTAAACGTTCAATATATAAATGGATTCATATAAAAATATAACTCTTAATACATCTCTGTTATATAAATATAATATAAATTACATGAAAGAAAAAAGTCTGTCTATTTAACCTTTCATGCAAAGCAATTGAAAAAAGAGCTTCTCATAGTGCAACACTACGAGAAACTCCCCTTAATTTTTAATATTTAAATGTAGATATAGCATTTTTTAATTCTTCTGCCATTGATGAAAGGGATTGGGCTGAAGCCGAAATTTCCTCCATTGAAGCCAATTGCTCTTCTACTGAAGCTACTACTTCTTCTGATGTTGCAGTGTTGTTTTGTGCCACAAGTACAATATCATCTAATTGTGCCGTTACATCTTGTATAGCACTTGACATTTCTTCAACTGCCACAGAAACTTCCTCCATTTGTGGCGAAATATCTTTCGTTGTTTGGAGTATATGATTAAATTTCTCAACTGCTTCGCTTGTAATCTCTACTCCGTTCTCTACGTCAGTCGTAATTCGCTCCATCATTTTTACGGTATTATCTGTATCATCTTGAATCTTCTTAATAATTGTATATATTTCCTTCGTTGAAGCTTGTGTCTGTTCAGCAAGACTCCTTACTTCTTCCGCTACAACTGCAAATCCTTTACCATGCTCACCTGCACGAGCCGCTTCAATGGCAGCATTTAATGCTAATAAATTCGTTTGGTCCGCAATATTTGTAATGACGTTCAAAATTTCACTTATTTCTTTCGAGCTTTCATATAAAGATTGAATTGTATCTTGTGATTCACTTACAGATGAATGAATCGATTTCATTTGTGAAACGGTTTTCGCTACCGCCTTACCGCCTTCATCTGCCTCAACAATTGCTTGGCGGGAAAGATCTGTTACTTTTGATGAACGTTCAGCAATGTTACTAACTCCGTTCGATACTTCCTTAAAAATAAGGGATACCTTATCAACGGAATTTGTCTGTACTTCCGCATTTTTTGCTACATCTTGAATGGAAACAGATACTTGCTCTGACGCTGCATTTGTTTCTTGTGAACATGCAGATAGTTGTTCTGCAGTGGCCGCAACATTTCCAGCCGTATCATCTATTTTTTGAGTTAGTGTACGAAGACCATCTATCATTTCGTTAAAAGCATTTCCTAACTTTCCGACAATATCATTGGTTTGTATTTCTGCGTACTGTGTTAAATCTCCGCGACTAACATTAACAGCTAATTGGCCTAATTGTTTAATCGGTTTTGCAATTGATTTAATAACCAACATTAAAGCAACTTGCCCAAATAATACGGTAAGGATCCCCACAATCAACGACGTATGTAAAATAGGTGAGTTTGCTTCGTTAATCTCTTCTGTATAGATAACTCCGCCTATTTTCCATCCAGTCAAATCATTAGTTATGTAGTCCAAAATAATGGATTTTCCATTAAAAACTTCATTTAACTGCCCTTTACTTTCTTTGTATAAGTTGTCATACATTGTGCCTTCTGCTACGCTGCCTAATTCAGCGGTAGGATGTGCTAAATATTTTTTATTTTGGTCTAATATAAATCCATATCCTTCTTTACCAATTCGAATATTCTGCACTACTTCTTGCAGTTTATTTAGGTTAATATCAATCCCTACAACGCCGGTACCATCATCTATTGTTTTTGAAAGAGTGATTACCATTTCACCAGTACTTGCAGCAACGTATGGTTCAGAAATTATTACTTCCCCTTTCCGTTCCATTGCCTGCTTATACCAATCTCTTTCTCTAGCATCGTACCCTTCAGGCACCCCTAGCTCAGCCGGCTCCATTACATATACTCCATCTTCATTACCTGTATAGACAATATCTACTTCTGGATGTGTCACTTGATAAAATTTTAATAATTTTTGAATTTCAGGGCTACTTGTTTCCCCGTATTGATTAGCTGTAATGCGATCAGCCAATGCTTCGATATCAAGGATTTTCGGTTGAATTGCATCTTCAATTGCACTATTCAGTATTTCTACATTTTCATTCACACTATTTAATATTTGATGTTCCAACTCATCCTTAGCAGTTTTAAAAGAAAATAATCCAATCAATAAGACTGAAATGATTAATATTGTAGTAAAAGAAGTAAGTAATTTCACATGAAAATTGCGAATACTAAACTTACTTATTTTTGAAATATCTTTCACTTTGCTACCTCCTTTATATTTATTTAAAAAAATAAGGAAAGCAGAATAGGTTTTGAAATCACTAAACTTATTCCATGTATTTAAACCTATCAAGGCTATCCATCACATTATGAACTCATTTAGTAGAACTGGGAGGAAATAATCACTTAGAGCTGTAATAATTAAATTATTTTATTAAAATAATTCTTGATATCTACCATGTGTAAACAAACTTTATAAAAATTGGATATTTTTAATAAAAAAAATAAACGAAATAATCGAGTAGGAGGGAGTGATTAGCTCCCGTCCTCTCACACCACCGTACGTACGGTTCCGTATACGGCGGTTCAATTAAGATAATTGACGCAAGTTTTCATAACTTCCGTGAATAGCTTGTCTTCTTATGCCAGTGGTCACTCCACCCTCCAAGAGGTCTCCCACGGGATTCACCGCTTCCTTCCTCAAGTGAGGTACTACGTTTTCTGTGTTCATCATGACTCACTGAATGCCAAGGGCTATTCTCTCTTAATTGTTCGGTCCTTCTTAGTAGTTCTAAACCAACTAATACTATGACCTCTGCTGACTTCTGACGGTTCAGCTACTTATCACTAAGTAGGTTATGAAGCGAACTTCACCTATCCGCCAGACCTCCCCGGGTAAGTACATGCACTTTCACACCATCTATCCGCCTCATTTACTCGATATGACCTTCGACAGAAAGAGCTTTGTTTTGTTACGCAAACTCACTCAATCATACCTAGCCTTATATGAGGTTCGTGTTCCTCGGACCGGTGTTTTGCCTCCAGCTTCCTTCAGATTCCGCGTCACCACGGACACCCTTGCGTTGAGCTAACCTCTACTTCTGTCTTCGGGGTTCGGGACTTACACCCTATAGTTCATGTACATGCCGGGCGCACGTAAACTGGGACAAGGTAATGGTTCCTTGTCCCAATGCAAATATTGGCTCAATTGGATTTATTAAAACCTACAAATACCGTATTAGTATTTGTCAAAGAAGGATTGAATCTCTTGAGGATCATTCGTCACAGTTAAAGCAAGCATTAATAAAATACGTGCTTTTTGAGGATTTAAAGAGTCAGAAGTAATATATCCTTCTTTTGGTGAAACCGTTCCTGTACCAACACGAGAAGATAGTACTACTTTTACACCTTTATTCATTGCATATTTTACACCTTCAACGGACTTTGCTGATAATGTTCCATCTCCAGGTGCTGCAACAATAATCCCTTTTGCTCCGTTTTGTACAGCAGCTTTGTACATGTAAGTTGGGCTGTTTTGATATCCATAAATAATATCAACTTGTGGCAATTTTTTAATTTTTGAAATATCGAATGGTGTTTCAGTTGTATGTAGACGTTCTACATTATTATAGTAATAAGGTTTTCCAGCAACGATTGCTCCTAAATATCCGTTTTCAAAAGATTTAAATGCGTCAGTTGCTGTCGTATTTGTTTTCGTAATATTTCTTGCAGAAGCAATACGATCGTTAAGTGTTACAAGAACACCTTTTCCTTTTGAACTTTCATGACTAGCTAATAAAACAGCATTATACAAGTTGAAAGGACCGTCTGCACTCATTGCTGTTGCAGGACGCATAGCAGCTGTTAAAACTACTGGTTTATCACTTTTTACTACTAAGTTTAAGAAGTAAGCAGTTTCTTCTAGTGTATCAGTACCATGCGTAATTACGATTCCATCTACATCATCGGAAGCTAATAATTCATTCACTCTCTTACCTAATTTAAGAAGAATCTCATTTGTGATATCTGTGCTGTCAACTTTTACAATTTGTTCACCTGTAATATTTGCAAGCTCCTTCATTTCAGGAACTGCTTCAATTAAAGTTTCAATACCTAAATCACCAGATTTATATCCAGTCGTCTGTGTTGATGAAGAACCTGTACCTGCAATCGTTCCCCCAGTTGCAAGAATCACGACATTTGGAAGTTCTTCTTTTTGTTCATTATTATTTTCATTATTGACTGTTACATTTTCGTTATTTGCTTTTGCAGAAAAACTAGATGCAATAGCAGAGATTGCAACAATAGCTGCTACAAATAAAGCAACATAAAGATAGAAATTTTTCTTCATTTGCTTAACCTCCAATAAAGTTATCTAACTTAAATCCCTATAATGAACCAAAAAAAGATTAATTTAAATAAGGTCACAGTTAGTAAACAGTAGCCTCCAAAATTAGCACACCCTATTCAAATTAATCTCACTCATTATTTCGACAAAACAATAAAATTATTTAGTTATAACTCAACTTTCGCACACAGATATTGTCAGACATCCCTTGATGTAATTGGGTAAAGACGCAATCCATTCTTGTACTTTACTTTTAAATAATTCCATGTTCAAACAAACATTAGCTTCTGCTAATGTTTGGAAGATCGCTAATAATTGATTCAATGCACTCTCTAGATTCATATCTTTTACATCTTCACATAATAGAAAAAAGAGATTTCCAATCGTTTTAGGATCGTTGTTTTGTCTACGCTCCCACTCTAAGAGTATAAAGCGAGTAAACACAATCGTTGTATGACTAATCAACAGATCATACGAACGACCTTGAAATTCTTTTGCTAGGTTAAGCAATGATTTGGTACACTTGAAAAATGTTTCGATGTCCCAGCGCATCCCGTAAATACGCACAATTTCTTCATCTGAAAGTGTGGTATCTGTACTCAAAATGGCTAACCATTCACTCTTTTTATTGCGGTTACGCACGAATACAATCTTGACTTGTCGTCCTTTTGCAAGATGAACATGGATCGAACCGAGTAGGTCTTTCTTTTCCATGGTACGCTTTGCTTTTTTAAAGAGTTCATCCAGAGTATGGGCTTCACCATCTATGAAATAACGTTGTTTTAGCTGCTTGACCATACCAATGACAAATAAACCTTTATCCGTGATTTTTTCAATCAAAGGCTCATGCGTAAACCAAGTATCCATTAACACATAATCAGCTGTAATTCCTGCATTTAAGGCATGATCCAATAAAGCAGAGACAACGCTTGGCTTATCTTGTTGTGCTTCAAGACGACGCTTGTAGCCGGAAGTGCGTTTATCAATGGATTCATCGACCCCGTTAAGTTGATTTTCCTTTTTCGCTGAACTCAATAAAGCAAAGTCTACAGGTAGAAAAGAATATCCATCAGACCAACCAAGAGTAAGCAACTGAAACCCCTTATAGAATCGTTTCTCTGTATGATCAAATACTCGTGAAAGAAGTTCAACAGACTTGCTTCGGTTGCGTGAAAAGAGTGAATCATCAACAATAAACACCTTCACTCTGTTGTTTGATGTAAGCTTTTTTATACGTCCAGTAAGATCTTGACATAAGGAAAGTAAAAAAGTTCGCCAAGCATAAGTAGATGAATTTAGAAAACGGTAGATCGTATCTTTTTTAGGTAAGTCCACGGCTTTCTTACTTTGAAGTGCTTGAAACCAATTTTTATATTGGAAAACAAGCAAAAAAATAAGACGGAAAATAGATAAGCATGAATAACCAAATCCCTTAGTAATTCTCGCTTTTCTCAAATGTTTGCCTATATTTAATTCAGAAAATCTTCGTTCAAGTTCTTTTGGTAGTTGTGCAAAAGTATCTTTTTTCGTTATCATAATGGTGACACCTTCTTTGGTATTTGGTTTGTTCACCATAATTTTACCAAAAGATAGGTGTCTTTTTCTTTTAAAAAAATAAAATCAATAAAAAACAAGAGAAATAATGAAAGACGATATAAAACAGTCATATCAAGAGTTGCAATAAGATATTCCTCTGCGAAAGTTGAGTTATAATATTATATTTTCAATTTTTACTAACTTCTAAATTTTCCCAATCTTCTTTTTTCCTAATAATACATTTTTCCCCAAAAATAATAACGACGAATCTGCTTGGAGAGTCGTCGTTTAGTCGATTTAATTCGATAATTCAATTGGTAAAAAATCAGGCAATCTACGTGGAGGTTTGTCGAGCATAATCTGTTCCGGTTTAATACCTTCCTCTAACAACACCTGAATGTTTTGTTTAAGGAAATCATCACTGCCGACAACATAGTATAGGCCATTTTTATCTGTAGAAAGCTTTTTTATTCTATCATAATATTCTTCACGGTTATCTACAAAATGAGCGGTGAAATTTTTATCATGATTTGTTTTAAAAATATTAGTAAATAAATAGTTTTTTGAAGAGTCAATGTTCAAGGAATGAATTTGCGGAACATTTTCTGGTTGCTCAAAATATTTCAACACGATTGGTCTGAAAGTTGCTAAACCTACCCCTGATGACAATAGGTAAATGTTTTTATTTTCTCGTCTAAGCGGCACATTGGAATGAGTTTTAAAAATCGCCACTTGATCTCCAACTTGTAGATTTCTTAAAATCGCTTTAAACTCTGAGCACTGTTGTCTAATACGTGTTGTAATACCAATCGCATTTTCATTCGGCAAAGTAGATATTGACATATGACGGACTAGACTTTTGTTTGGCTTTTCTCCGACATTAAAACCATCAAGAGCTAAGTGAAGATGAGCCCCTTCTTCCCAAGAATATCCTTCAGGAATTTCAAGGAAGTAGGTTTTTATATCAGGTGTTTCATCAACGATTTTTTTAATTTTGATCCAATGAATTTGCATTTAAATTCTCCTTACTCATAAAATGTTTGCTATTTTAAATATACAACAAATGAAAATCATTCTCAATTAATCTTTCAATAGAAAATGTTTACTATATAAGTTATGAATATATTCAGCTTTTTTTGTAAAAAAAATAGTAGTAAATTCCGTATATAAACATGTGTATATCAAAAAAACATCATTTTCTCATTATCTAAAGGAGAAAATGATGTTATCTCACTCTCTTATTTTGGAGAAACAAGAATTTTTATTTGCTGTTTATCGTTAACCAATGTTTCAAATCCTTCTTTCACAATATCATCAATTTTTATACGTTTTGTAACTAATTGTTCAGCAGGGAAGTATCCTTTTGTCATTAAATGCATCACTGCCGGGAAAATGTCTCGATATGCGATAATTCCTTTTACAGTGCGTTCTGATAACACAATGTTATTTGGTTGGAGTGATGCTTCTTTTTCCCAAATAGAAACAATTACTGTTTCACCCTCAAATGTTGTTGAATCAATGGCTTGTTTTAATACTGCTGGTACACCTGTTACTTCAAAGGCAACATCTACTCCACCATTTGTAAGCGCTTTAATTTTATCTACTACATCTTCTTCTTCAGCAGGATTCATTACAGCAGTTGCTCCGAGTTCCAAAGCTTTCTCTCTGCGCTCTTTTGAAAGTTCAACTGCATATACCTCTGATGCTCCTGCCACTTTTAATGCTTCAATTACTAATAAACCAATTGGTCCCGCACCAAATACAACCGCTTTATCTCCCGCTTTCAATTTACTCATACGAACTGCATGTAACGCTACTGCAGCTGGTTCTACTAAAGCACCTTGCTCAAGTGATAACCCTTCTGGCATTTTGTGCACCCAACGTTCATCCACTACAGTATATTCTGAGAAGCCTCCACCGCCTCCGGATAGACCATGGAACCCCAAATGTTTACAAATATTATATTTTCCTTTTAAACATGCTGGACATTGACCACAAGCTAAAATGGGTTCTACTACCACTTGGTCTCCTACTTTTACCTTTGTAACTCCTTCACCTACTTCAACAACTGTTCCTGAAAATTCATGTCCCATTATAATTGTAGCCATTTCTTTACTTATCGGATGAGGTTTTTCAACAGGAATGAAAATTGGACCCGCCACATATTCATGAAGATCACTTCCACAAATGCCTGTCCACGCAACTTCGATTTTTACACGTCCTGGTGTTACTTTAGGTTCATTAATGTCTTCTACACGAATGTCTTTTGCATTGTACCAAAGTGCCGCTTTCACGAGTATCACACTCCAATTAAAATATTCACTACCAAAAAGTAGTAATTATATTTTACAAAACATTCCTATGATTATCTGTGGATAGAATGTTAAATTTTTTTAATATTTTTTAAAAATCATTGTTCTCAAGAAATTCTGCAAGAAATGTTTTATTCTCATTTAAAGTTAACGAAAAACGAAGCTGTGACGATGATTCAAAAAAACTATCAAATGGATATCGAAATTTTCGATGAAATTGAAGGGGAAATTTTAACTATGTCAGATTATATCGCAGCGGGGATTGTTATGCAGTTTTATTATCGTTTTCAATGTCCATATATTTATTATTTTGAATTCCTTAGTTATTCATTGAAATTTCTTCATTATTTATAGGTATTGGATACTTAACCTCAGAAAAGTTTTTGATTAGTAGTTCCTCTTTGACCATTTGTCCGGTTACTTTATCATATGTCTTTTTCCAAATTTCATTTTGACGATAGTTTTTTCCGTCCTTTTGTAAAAATTGATGGTTTCTTTCTTCGATATGGTAGGAATATGGCATTTCTTCATTACTAAAAATAGCACCTTTTAAATGTTTATCTGTTACCCATACTTTTATTTGGAAAGATTGGTTAGTTGGATTATAAAAACGTAAATCTACGTAGTTATAAAAAACACTTGCTCCGCTTCCAAAAGGCAGTGTCCTCCCGGAGTCAGGAAACGGGTCAAAACTATGGTGATGTCTTTCAATAACAACGAGAGGAGTATGTAAAACCATCCAATAAAGTAAATTAGCAAGCTGGCAAATTCCACCGCCAATACCCGTTTTCACTTCTCCCATTTTGAGCTGCATACCTTCAATATAGCCCTTTTCTTTTGATGTTCGACCAACTAGTTTCCAAAAAGAAAAAATTTCACCCGGTTTAATAATCACACCATCAATTTCACCTGTTGCAATTTTTAAGTTTGTAATTTTATTTTCTTGTAACTGAGGATCGCTATTTCCTAATTTCCTTCTCAATAAGGATTGATGTTTTTTACAAGTGAATGGAAATGTATTCGTTAAGTCCCTTTGCTTTGCAAATCGATTTCTGTCTTTTAAATCTGTTAATGTTCTAAAAAGTCTTTTTTGCTCGATTCTTGCATGATAAAAAAATGGATGAATTTCAGATAGTCCCAAAATGTTTCCTCCTTAAACACCTTAAAATAACCGGTAATAAAATCAAAACAGCTCCATATTTCCTTGCTATAATTTAAATCTAACCACGAAAACTCATTCTTTTTTCATAAGACCACCCCCAACTTATGTATTAGATGAATTTCAAAATAATAAAGCTTCAAATCCACACGTTTGGACTTGAAACTTTAAGTTAATAAATTCCAATAGTGCCATTTTATAAATTGGACTCTTTAAACCATGTAAAAGTTTCAAAAGAAATTGGCTAAAACAAAAATAATTGCACAATATAAATCAGCTGATATAATCATCAACCAATTATAAATAAAGATTAACTTTGCATTTATATCCGTTGTTAATACAGATTCATCTTTAATTGGTGTCTTCGATGAAGCAGCATCAACAGTCTTGTTCCTTTGCCTTAAATTAGGATTTAGATAATCAGCCTTTAAAAATCCATATTGAGGATTGACAATCGACAATATTTCCCTCCTCTGTAAAAGCCTCATTCATATAAATATGTTTGTTTAAATTAAAGCATTCTACATGTGACTAATTGTTTTTATTATTGGGAGTTCTACGGTGTTCACTTTTTGTGCTACCTTAAATATGGAGAATTTTTCATTAAGGATGTGTAAAAAACATGGATTTTTTAAATAAGACGGTGATTGTAACCGGCGCTGGACAGGGCATTGGAAAAGGAATCGCTTTGCTTTATGCAGAAAAAGGTGCAAATGTTGTGATAGCGGATATTGATGAAATAGCCGGATCAAAAACAGTTGATGTAATTAAAGAAAAAGAGGGAAACGCGCTTTTTGTAAAAACCGATGTAAAAGTTGAGGATGACATCATCCGCTTAATGGAAATTGCAAACCTTACATTCGGTCAAATTGATATTTTAATCAATAATGCAGGGAAATCAGTATTTAAGTCCCCTTATGAATTGTCAATCGAAGAATGGGACGATATTATCAACACCAATTTACGAAGTGTTTTCTTAGCATCAAGGGAAGCCGCAAAATATATGCGAAATAATAAAGAAGGCGGCTCCATCGTTAATATTGCTTCCACACGGGCCATTATGTCTGAACCGAATTCAGAAGCCTATGCAGCAACAAAAGGTGGAATTGTTGCATTAACTCATGCGCTTGCAGCATCATTTAGTGCAGATCGAATTACCGTGAACGCGATTTCCCCAGGTTGGATTGAAACAGGCGATTATTCCAAATTACGTAAAATTGATCACGAGCAGCATTTATCAAAACGTGTCGGAAGACCAGACGATATTGCGCGCGCTTGTCTCTATTTAACAGCGAAGGAAAATGATTTCGTGACAGGCATTAACCTTGTTGTGGATGGTGGAATGACAAGAAAAATGATTTATGAGGAATAGCAAAAACTAAAAACAGGCTGGGACAAAACTAGCTTCAAGATAGGAAAACGAGAATTTGATCCAACTCAAATTCTCCTTTTTCCATTTATCCCCATTATTTTTGGTCAGTTGATCTTTGTTGGCCGTGTATTTTCGTAAATTCACAGCCATTAAGGCAATTCCGATTTCATTTTCCACCTTCGATTTTCCTAGTACGGAAAATCGAGTGAAACGCAAATTAGCCTTCAAGAATCCGGTCCTTTTGCACATTTAATAAATAAAATAACAGAATGAAACTGTCGAAACCAATCTTATTTTAAATTTTCTTTAAATGTTTTTCAGGATTCAAATCTTCTAAATACCATGTAAGAGGAACTGCGAAATTGTCTTTCTCTAATTCTGTTACATTATTGTCTCCACTGGCATCAACTAAGAAAATTTTTTCCTCTGATTCTAAACCAAAAATATTTTCTGATGAAACATATCCCTGTAAACTAGTATATCCTATGAAATTACTTCCATCTTGAGATAATGACTTGTTCAATCCTTTAATAGCATGAGTGATTCTGTCGCCATTACTGTCTATTGATCTTGCTTCCAATTCTTCAATATTAACATTGTATTTTTCAGTAATTGTTTTAACTTCATCAAAACTTAATGGTTCAGCAAAAGTAACTGTGACTGCAATGTCATTGATTTTTTTATTTGATTTTAATTTCTTAGTTATCTCTTTTTGTTTTGATTTCACTACCGTCGCATAAATGATGTCTGAATTTTCAGTTTTATTTTTTCTGGACTTTAGAGAAAAAACGAAAACACCTAAGCGAGGGTAGTAAACATCCATTTTTTTACTATAACCTATGACTTGTGCAACAACGACTGGCAAACCTTTATGGGACGCCGTTTCCTTCGATTTTTCGTAACCAAATGTGAGCGGATTTCCACAAAGAAGCCTTCAAATAGCGACTAATTTGTAAGTAACTGCGTTCGCTATTCGTGTTCAGCTGAGCTAAAACATTCAGACAGTACACTATCATGGCTACGTACACTTGATTATGTACAGCTTGTTCACTGTGACCAAAAAACTTTTTAATGTTCAGATGTTGTTTCATCCATTTGAAAAAAAGTTCGATTGCCCAACGTGATTGGTAGATTTCTGCAATTTCATCTGCGTCAATGTCAAACCGATTTGTCAGTAAATGAAGCTCATTTCCTTTTGTATCATGCAATTTGAGTAAGCGAAACACGTTTTCAGAACGATTTTGTGGTGTTCCAATGACAACCATTTCATCAGAGAATACGGGTGAATCTTCTGGTAACGAAAAGGATTCTAACACTCGGACAACAGCGTTTTTACGCAAACGGGTCACAAAGAAATAGCCATCTTCCGTCATTTGATCAAAGCGCCCATAATCCAAGTAACCACGATCAAACACGTACATGCATTCTTTGTCATCCACGAATACTTCTAGTTGACCACGATCATGTTCGTTGGCATTCGTGAGTACGGCTTGATCTGGATAGGAGAGTCCTTTTTCCATAAAAACAAGTCGTAAGTGAAGCTTTACTCCTGATTTTGTTTTTCGAAACTCTGCCCACTTATGATTGGTCAAATTAAGCGGTAATGTACTCGAATCAATGATTTTCAAAGGCGTTGTCACTTTTCTTCTTGTTTGGAAATTGGTTTTCCGATGAATTTGTGCCACTAAATCGAGAAAAATCGTTTGAAAGAACTCAGTTGGGATGGTATTGATTCGTCTCCCTAACTGTGAAAAACTAATCGATTCCAATCCCGTTGCTCGTTGTAATTCTTCTAAAAAGACAGCGTCACTCAACGCCCGTAAACTCTCGGTTTCATGGAGTTGGGCATACAAAAGCAGTTTCATAAATGAAGCCATATAAAGCTTCTTGGTATAGTGATTTAATTGATGTGTTTTCACTAGGTCGTCAAATAATGGACGATTAATCGGTGAAAACCATTGTTCAAATGATGTTTTTCGTGTAAACTTATCCATGGTTTTGTCCTTTGTATTGGATTTGGATGGTTTACTACCACCCAACCATTATAAAGGATTTTTTTGTGTTTAGATTATATTTCAGAAAATTCGGTTTATTTGAAGGTGTTAAATTATTTTAATGCGACGCTAGTGTTTTGATTTATATTTTGTAATCCCATCTTCTGTTGGTTCAATAGCTTTATATTCAGTAATGACTTGAGAGTCAGATTGAGAATTTGTAGTACTTGTTGTATTAGATACCGGCACAGTTGTACTAGCTACTGCTTTTAGACTTTTTGTTATTTGAGGTTGAATAGAAGCAACTTTACCTTGGTTATCACCATAAGTGAATGTGTGCTGTACTGTTGAAGATTGAGTGCAGTTGTTATAGTCCAAAATACCTTTTTTGCTCATGGCAAATTGAGCTTGAATTCTGCCGCTATCTGTTGATTTACCTCCACGATTATCAAGCCATTTAGTTGTCATATAATAAGCTTTATCAGCAACGACAGTCCCTAGTGCAACCACTTCTGATTCATCATCAGCTCCCCAGAGATTATTATCTTCAATGTCCACTTTGGGATTTGGCAGATTAGTAAGCACCTCCCATGCGGAAATTTTTAAGGATGAACCATCAGGAATAGCAGTTTGATCCAAAGTCACATATGCATTATATCCTGGACAGCTTCCGCCAGTGCCATTGCCTTTGTTGTAACTGATTATGGAGCTGACATTATAACTATCAAACTTGAAATCAATTCTCGTTTGTAAGAAATTTCTTGAGTCGTAATACGTAGTTGCTGTACCAGTTCCCGACTTTGGAACATAAGATCCGTAATTATAATTACTGTAACTCCATGCAAAAGCATGATTTGTAGCTAAACTGAATAACATGATGACAGTCACTGCTACAGTAAAAAATGTTTTTTTCTTCACCAAAATACCCCCTATTCCTTTGAAATAATTCCATAAATATCAATATATACCAATGATTAGGTTATATGTAAAGAATAATATCCAAAAATTCTTAATTTTGTAAAAAATATTTAAATTGTTTGAAAAAATCTAATTTTATTTTTTAAAAATTATTTTTTTTGTTAAAATTGAAACTACTATATTGGGAGAGGGGAAAAAAGGATGAAAAAGAAAAATTTGATTATACTGGCAGTTATAAATTTTATTATAGTCTTTGCATTATTGATTGATAATTCAGGGTATGTTGAATTTAATGAAATCATAATGCTGGCTATTTCCTTTGTATTTTTTGTTATTTTGATAGAATCTATAAATTCAAAAAGAAGATTCAAATTCGTTATCAATACACTCATCTACATTGCATATTTGATTATAATCATGCTCGCTGATTTGACTGTTGATCATTTCATATTTTCTTTTAAAGATATTGTATACGATGGTAGACCTTTAACTCTATTAGAAGAAATTGCTGAATATAAAGATGATATGTTGGTAATTACTTTGTACATTATTGTTCCATACATTATTTTGTATTTCATCGTTTACACAATTAAATTTTTCAACAAAAAAAAACTAGCTTCAAGATAGATCGAGTAGGAGGGAGCGATTAACTCCCGTCCTCTCACACCACCGTACGTACGGTTCCGTATACGGCGGTTCAATTAAGATAATTGACGCAAGTTTTCATAACGAGCTTCAAGACTTTTCAGCCCTTGGTTTCTCCAATAGGAGTTACCAAGGGTTCTGTGTAATATTGGACTATTTGAAATACGCCAATAACTCTTCCGAGTATTTCCCCATTCATACGCTTGCCATTGTGGTACGCCAAGTTGAATAAGGTTGCGTATCTTTGTTTTCGGTTTCTTCCAGTTCTTCCATAGACACATTCGAAGTCTTCTACGAATCCATTTATCTAATTCAGGGAATATAGATTTGGTGTCTGCTAACGCAAAATATCCACACCATCCCATTAGATATTGATTCAGTTTCTGAATGCGGTATTCCATCGGGTAGGGCATCTTGCGTGATGTGATTTCACGAACTTTATTCTTCATTCGTTTAAGGCTTTCTTTTGCGATACGAACCTTTGGCTCTTTATGATAGGTAAAGCTAAATCCTAGAAACTTACGTTTCCATGGACGGTCGACCGCTGATTTCTTTTCATTTACTTTCAGTCGTAGTTTTCCTTCAATAAATCGCTGGATACTTGCCATTGTGCGAAGTCCTGCTCGTTTACTTTTCACGTAAATGTTACAGTCATCCGCATATCGAACGAATTTGTGTCCTCTTCTTTCCAATTCTTTATCTAGTTCATCTAGTACAATGTTAGATAGTAGCGGACTTAATGGTCCTCCTTGTGGAGTTCCTTCTAATGTGCTTGACACCACACCATTAATCATGACGCCCGATTGTAAATACTTACGAATCAATTTCAGTAATGGTTTATCTTGGATTCTCTTCGCGAGTGTACCCATTAATCTGTCATGGTTGACCTTATCAAAGAATTTCTCCAAGTCCATATCTACAACCCATCGATATCCATCTCTTATATATTCTTTCGCTTTCCTCACCGCATCATGAGCACTTCGGTTTGGTCGAAATCCGTAGCTGTTTTCAGAGAATGTAGGGTCATACACTTTTGAAAGTACTTGGGCGATTGCTTGTTGAATCAAACGGTCTGTTACGGTAGGGATTCCTAGTAAACGAACACCGCCATCAGGTTTCGGGATTTCGACTCTGCGGACTGGCATCGGTTCATAAGTTCCCTTGAGAATTGCTTCTTTAATCGATAGCCAGTTTTCAACTATGTGCTGTCGTAGGTTTTGTACGGGCATCACATCTACTCCGTGGCTTCCTTTATTCTGTTCTACACGTTTTAATGCTTGAAGCATGTTCTCCCGTGACAGGATTTGATTCAAAAGCATCGTTATTCTCCTTCCGTGAATAGCTTGTCTTCTTATGCCAGTGGTCACTCCACCCTCCAAGAGGTCCCCCACGGGATTCACCGCTTCCTCCCTCAAGTGAGGTACTACGTTTTCTGTGTTCATCATGACTCACTGAATGCCAAGGGCTATTCTCTCTTAATTGTTCGGTCCTTCTCAGTTGTTCTAGACCAACTAATACTATGACCTCTGCTGACTTCTGATGGTTCAGCTACTTATCACTAAGTAGGTTATGAAGTGTACTTCACGTATCCATCAGACCTCCCCGGGTAAGTACATGCACTTTCACACCATCTATCCGCCTCATTTACTCGATATGACCTTCGACAGAAAGAGCTTTGTTTTGTTTCGCAAACTCACTCAATCATACCTAGCCTTATATGAGGTTCGTGTTCCTCGGACCGGTGTTTTGCCTCCAGCTTCCTTCAGATTCCGCGTCACCACGGACACCCTTGCTCTTGGCTAACCTCTACTTCTGTCTTCGGGGTTCGGGACTTACACCCTATAGTTCATGTACATGCCGGGCGCACGAAAAAGGAGAATTTGAGCCAACTCAAATTCTCCCTCTTCCATTTCTCTCCATTATTTTTGGTCAGTTGATCTTTGTTGGCCGTGTATTTCCGAAAATTCACGGCCATTAAGGCAATCCCCATTTCATTTTCCACCTTCGATTTGCCTCGGACGGAAAATCGAGTGAAACGCAAATTAGCCTTCAAGAATCTAAAAACTGGTTCTACGTCCATTTTACGTTGACGGAAAATAGAACCTGCTTTTTCTTCTGAAAGCTTCGCTCTTACATATTCTTTTTGTCGTCCCATTTTTCATTCACCATGACTTTTCGGTGGTTGCCTTCCTTTGCTTTTGTACATGAAGAACGGAATGGACATCCCGAACAGTTTTCACATTCATAGATTTTCAATTCTCGTTTGAAACCGGTCTTATCGGTACGTACAGAACGATATCGGAAGGTTACCCGCTGCTGATTCGGACACGTGTAGGTATCACTTTCTTCGTCGTACGTCCAATTGTCTGGATGAAATGGGTTTTGTTTATATTTCTTCTTTTGTTCTTTCTCATACATGGTATATGGAATAAGTGCCTCACATTTTCGATTCGAAAGGATGTCCTCATAGTTCTGTTCACTACCATAACCAGCATCTGCGACAATATACTTTGGCAATGGAAAATAATGCTTCTCAATCTCATTCAAGAACGGAATCAATGTACGTGTATCGGTAGGATTTGGAAAAATGCTATAAGCCAGTGCATATTGACCTTCTGTTACGATTTGTACGTTGTATCCAGCCTTCAATTGACCGTTTTTCATATAGTCGTCTTTCATTAGCATGAACGTCGCATCTAAGTCTGTTTTGGAATAACTTTAGTTAATCGATTATTTAACTTAAGGCAGTTTCATAATCGTATAAAATGCCATGTGTCAGTAACTGGAACGTCACTTTTAAAAATTTATTGATACAGGCGATAATCGCAACCTTATGAGGCTTTCTCTGAGGTTGTGTTTTTAATTTATAATAGTAATCTACAAAATGATTCGGTTTATCTTTCTTCTTCATAATCATGGCACACACCATAAAATATAAAAGCTTTCGCAAGTGTTTGTTACCTCTTTTATTAATACGATCATGATACTGTGTATTCCCCGATTGATAGCGCATAATATCAATTCCCGCATAAGCATTCAATTGTTTAGCATTTTGAAAGCGACGAATATCACCCATTTCCCCAATTAATCTACAAGCAGTAGAATCACCGATACCAGGGATGGAACGTAAAACAATATACTCTTTTCGATCTTTTGATAAAGTAATCATTTGTTGGACAAGTGCTTCTTTTTTATCCTTTAATTCTGCTATTCGATTTGCGTAATCACGGACTTGTTCACATCGCACATCGGTAGATCTAATCGCTGGATAACTATTTTGAGCAGCTTCTAATAAAGCAATTGCTTTTTTCTCTGCACGTTCTAAAGAAAGGTTCTTTCTTGTATTCGCTTTTAGACGATTCTTAATGACAGTTTTAGAGTGAGCTAAAACAAGTGTTGGGTGAGGGTATAGTTGTACTATATTTAAAAATAGTGCAGAATTTGGTGTCAGTATTTTTTCTAATTCTGGAAAACTCAATTGTAAAATGGAATGCATACGATTTTTTAATAAAATCATTTCTTCATCAATTTCATCATCATAACGTGTCAATGCACGCATCTGCTCATAATAATCATCTTGGATATAGGTTGGTTCTCTCTCCATTTTAAAATGTGTTTTGGCTAATTCATGAGCATCGCTTATATCGGTTTTATGTCGACGCATCTTCGCCATTTGTCAGTTCGCTTCAAGGGGATAATATGCATAACCGTAATCTTTTAAAAATGCTTCAATCGGTTTTGAATAAACACCTGTTGCTTCAAATACAATGTCTGGTGCTTGGTCATCAAGTGATGTAATATCTACTATTCGCTTATGTAATTGTTCAAAATTTCTTCGTGTATGATTGATTTCACCTTCATATTTGCACTGACGATAACTATCATAGATTGTTACTGTACTCTTTCCTTTACTAACATCTAATCCAATAACCTGTTTCATTCCATTACTCTTTCTTTGCCAATTCATAGAAGTCTTCACATTACCTTATCGATTCCACTTTCTTATACACGATCTCTATGGACCCAACATACTAAACTGATTCGCATAAGGGTGTGAAGTTAGCCAGTTTTTAATACGGATTCAAAGATCCCTGAGACTGGTCGACTTTTCTAAAAAATAGTAGCACAAACCTTGGCCTTGGTTTGTACTACTAATCTTAGTATGTTTTTACCATCCCTTTTAAAACTCATACCACTGCTTTCTGTTACACTTCATTTGTAATACCGTTCTGTTGATTTTTGTATTTTGTAAACGACATTAAACCTGCTATCACAATAAATAGCAGTCCACTAATAGAAGTAATCCAGAAGAAAATACTACTTCCTATTGTGTATGAAATTGAAATGAAAGCACTTGATAATACACAAATGAGTCCCACGATTCCCCAAAAACTAATAACCCATTTTGATTTAACTTTTATTAGATAAATACCTGCAACAGCTAGAATATAAAGCAGGCTAATCATCATCATAGTGGGAAACAAGGGGTGAAATTTTACAGCGTACACGAAATAGTCTAGTTGACTAATATCGCGTCCATTTGTAATCACTTGAATAAATACATTCGTAAATGGTGTTGAATAGTTCCATTCAAACGAATTTTCAACAATTTCACTACCTTCATACCATGCACAAAATGTTGAAATAATAAAGATCGCAACCCCCACTATCATTTGTAACCAATATTTAAACATCGCCACACCTCTAAATTATTTATATAACATTAAGACGACTTCATTACTTTTTTCGTTTCATCACTTTAACATTTTTCCTACTTCTAGTCTTCTTCATTACAAAAAAGACACTTTTCTAAGATGGAAAAGTGTCTAAATCTCTTCTATAACGATGAACCAACCAAATTGGAAAGGTAAAACTTTGTACAACTTGAAAAAATGCAGCATCCATTAATTTTCTTATTTATGATGGTACGTATTTAATCTATTCATTTGTTGAATTTGTTTGAACCATTCTTTATCTTTTTCTTCTTTTTCTAAAAGAGTCGTAATCGAAGTGGAACATTCGAAACATATTTTAGAGTAGTTTGTAAATTTTCCACATCTTTCACAAGGAGCTCCAAGGTTTGGAAACAACGATCGTTTTAATTTCCCTGATTTCACCCATTTATAAAGAAGTTCAGGAGAGATGCCCGTTTTTTCAATTACTTCATCATTACTAAGTACACGATTGTTCTTTCTTAATAAAAAGTGGTGCAGTTCAGCAAATACTTCTTCTTCTGTTAAATCCAATTTTCTCCCTATCCTTAGATTCATTTTAATCCCCCCTTAATAACGAGATGTTATCCCTCCTGCTCCTTAACAGCTTGATTTTCATATTTGTAATCTTCCCAACGTTTCCGCGCATAGTTGCGATACTTATTCGAAACTTCCCTACTTGTAATTAATCGTGAAAATCCTCTTTTCGCTTCTTCAATATCTCCTAACCGTAGACTGATTTCTGCAATTAAATATTGCATCCTTTCTTCCCCTTCTTTATTGTTTGCATGGGATTTATTGAATAATTCCCTTGCCGATCGAAGGTAACGCATTTCTAATTCCTTATCTTGTTTTAATCGATACAGCCAAGCAATCTTCAGAGCAAAGTTAGCCAAAATAATCGTTTCTTCCATTGATGCTCTCGCAACTAAATAAGCTAATTTATAGCTTGCAATTGCTTCATCAATCGACCGTTCTTTACAGAGATTCATAATTTTTTGTAATTGGTTGATATAAATTTCCCCAATTAGTAGCATGAACGGTCCATATGTTCTTGCCATTGATTTATGATATGCATAACCACAGTGCGGGCAAACAGCTACTTCGTATAATAGCGGATTGATTCCTTCGTAAATTGGCATAAAATCTGTATCTTGTGCTATGACTTTATATCGACCAGGACGTACTTTGTAAGTTGTATACTCCTTTTTACAGTAATTACATACCATCTTACTTTCGTAATAATAAAGATTGAATGCCATTCATACTGTTTATGGCAAACTAAAAATGTAACGTTTGGCAATTAATTTATGCAGGTCCTATAAAACAAAAAACCACTTGCCAACATTCCCCAAATACACTACCCTCCTAGTTGGACAAAACAGTTCAACGGGAGGTATTCAAGGAGATGTTAGCAGTGGCTGAAATTCATTATATCAGATATGAAGCAAACCAAAAAGGATGTTCCTATTCCGATATTGCCAAAAGAATGAATCGTGATCCAAGAACAGTGAAGAAGTATGCGGAAATGGAAGACTTCAATCCCTCAAAAGTTAAACAAACGAGAAAAGCGAAAGTGATGGATCCAGTGAGACCGATATTGGATCAATGGATTAAAGAGGACTTGACAAAGAAGAAAAAATATCGAAGAACTGCGAAACGAATGTATGAAATCTTAAAAGAAGAATATGGATTTACAGGTTCAGATCGTTCTGTTCGGCTCTATGTATCAAAAAGAAAACAAGAACTGCTCGAACAAAGTGAACCAGCTGCGTTACCTTTAGAATCGAAACCTGCAACGGCTCAAGTTGATTTTGGAGAAGCTCCTTTTCTCTATCAGGGGAAATACGTCGATTTTCCTTACCTGGTCGTTTCATTCCCTTACAGTAATGCGGCCTATGTGCAAGTCATGCCAGCTCAAAATCAAGAATGTTTCTTGGAAGGATTAAAACGAATCTTTCACTATATGGGAAGGGTTCCAAGGGTCATTCGTTTTGATAATCTCTCCCCTGCCGTAAAAACGATCTTGCCAAACGGAGAAAGAGAATTGACAGAGACATTTCAACGATTCGTTTTACATTATGGCTTTGAATGCGAGTTCTGCAACCCAGCCAGCGGAAATGAAAAAGGGAATGTCGAATCAAAGGTGAAATATATTCGAAACAATTTCTTTTTACCTGAACAAACAATCTATCAACTAGAAAGTTTTAATGAATCTTTATGGGAGAAATGTGAGAAGGACTGGAATCGTCCGCATTATGAGAAGGAGCGACTCATCGCTGAATTATTTGAAGAAGAACAAGCGTTATTTCTTCAATTGCCAGCCAAAGAATTTGAATGTGTCCGATATGAGCAGGTCACGGCTGATAAGTACGGTTTCATCCATTTAGAAAACAATTTATATTCCACGTCTCCCCGTTTTGCCAAACAAAAGGTTTTGGCAAAGATCTCTTATCATGAGATTGCCATTTTAACAGAAGAGCATGAGCTGATTATCAAGCACGAGCGTTTATATGGCACAAAACAAAAATCAATGAAATGGCAACCATATCTTACGTTAATGGCCAAAAGGCCAAATGCATTAAAATATACGGATTTCTATGAAAAGATGCCGGAAGAATGGAAAAATTATTTTTCCAATTGTACCGTTCAAGAAAAGAAGGAAGCATTACAACTACTAGCTGTTTTACTAAAAGAACATGATTTCGAAGTTTCGACACAGGCTTTGAGGATTGCCTCCCAGTATGGTCATCCGAAAGTAGAATCGATTAAACAGGTATTTTATCAATTAATCAATGGAAGAGGTATACGAGAGCCAATTCAACCGAAAAAACACGTTCCAGATATGCCGGAAGCCATCCGAGGAGTAAGGCATTATGACCGCCTATTCGAATCCCAAGGAGATGTGGCATCATGGAACAAATGATTAAGGAATATGCCAAAAGACTAAAATTAAGCTGGATTCCAGCCAATTACCATACCATCCATGCGGAAACAAATGAGGAATTTTTACTGAAGCTGTTTGAACGAGAAGTGCAGCATCGAGATGAGAGAAGGATAAATTTACTACTAAAACAGGCGACATTGCCGAAAATTCCAAATAAACCTTATGATTGGCGGGAGATTCAACTAGCCCCAGGCATCACAAAAGATTATATTTTAGAAGGTGAGTTTACGAAAAATCAGGAAAACCTTATCTTCTATGGCGGAGTGGGAACCGGTAAAACATTCCTTTCCACTCTCATCGCCCTCAATTTGATGAAAAAACAAGGAAAAAGAGTGAAGTTCTATACGGCCGCCTCCATTGTCAATGCTTTATTGGAGGCCAATGAAAAAGGTGACCTTGGTAAATTTCTCAATCAAATCGAAAAGTTGGATCTCTTGATTCTTGATGAATTGGGCTATATTCCATTGCATAAACAGGGGGCAGAGTTATTATTTCAAGTTATTTCCATGTGTTATGAAACCAAAAGCATCATTGTGACAACCAATTTACCATTTAGCCAATGGAATAATGTCTTTGGCGATCCCATTTTAACAGAGGCCGTCATTGATCGGCTGATTCATCATTCTCATTTAATCATCTTCAATGGTGAAAGTCACCGATACAAAGACTCAATCTCTCAACGTTAACCATGGAATTTGGCAAGTGTATGTATGCATTTTTAATTGCCATTTCATACATTTTCTACTTGCCAAAAACAATTCATACCAACTCCTTTAACTTATCTAGCATCATGTTGGTAATGCAAACAAGAATTACTAAATAATTCGCTTATGATTAGTAAATAATTCTAATATATGATTCTAAAGTCTTTTCTTTATTATAACTTTTTACCTTATTCTTTTGTTTAGAAAATCAGGTATATTTTATTAATTTTTTATGTAAATTTATATAATAAGGAAAATAGTTTGAATCACAACAAGATTCGAAGTGGAAATTATATACTTTTTGTCCTATAATGCGCTTATAAACGTACAACTCTTCATAGTTGCTAAAGTTAGTTACCATGTAAGAGTGAAGAAGAAACCTTTTCGGAAATAAGTAATAATGAAAATTTTACTCATCAATAAAAAATGGGAAACCCTCAGAAAAAGGATTTCCCACTTATCATTCCTTGCCTAAAAACTTCAGCAAAGTATCTATATCTCCTTTAAAATTATAAGGAACATGTTTACTACCTCGTGTTCAAAGTCAACTTCCCACCATGATAACAATAATAGTTTTCAGCATTCAAATTTTGTAATTTTTTTAAGGATTCCTCTGCCTTTTCAATATTTAAACAAAAATGAGGATTTGCAATCGCTAGTTTCTCATTTTCATTTACTGCAGCATCTCCAGTAATAACGCTATTTAAAGAAGGAATGTATAATGAAATATGGCCAGAAGTATGGCCTGGGGTTTCAACAACTATACATGCTCCGTCGAGGATTTTGTCGCCATCCTTAACTTTGTAATCTACCGACACATGTTTTAAACTCTTCAATTGTTGTATAAACCATTCACCAAATTCTTTTTCCTCATTCGGCAATACTTCCAACATTTCCTCTGCTTGAACTAATCGTTCTGATTTCTCTTCAACGCTTATGAACTTTGATTCCACTTCACTTGCTATTACATTTATCCAAGGATATTTTACTTTAAAATCAAATAATGAGCCTATATGGTCATCATCATAATGGGTAATGATGATATTTCTTAACTTCTTCAGATCAAATCCATTTTTAATTATTTCTTTCTCAATTAATGGCAGGAAATTAGGATAACCAGTATCCACCAATGTAAGTTGATCATTCAGCACAATTAAGCTAGGATAAATTCTCTGCATCTGACCATTAAACTCAAATTCAATCGGTAGTTCTAAAATTTCTATTTTAATCAACCTCTCTATTTCAGTTTATAGATGAAAGATTTTCTACTTTCGAATTACAAAATTCTCTACATTCAAATTGCTACACCTAAGAAGCACTCGTCAATCGGTTCTCCAATGATTGAATTGCCAACTTCATTGCAGTTAAACGGCGTTCATTTAGTGTCTTTTGAGAACTTCCTTCTTTTGCTTTTGCAATTTGTTTTTCAATAGATGGAATGATATTTAGTAGGGCTTCCTTTGCTGAGTATATTATTTCTTCATCATAAGAAAAAGCCTCGCCATTCCAATCATTTTTGAGACTCTTTAAACCCACTTTCACCGCATTCATTCTCTTTTCAACTAGCGTTGTATTTGAACCTTTTTCTTTCATACTGTTTAATGCATTGGTAAGCTTAAGTAATGTTGATTCTAAAGATTGAATGGACAAAACTTTAGTTTCTTTGTTAATTGTATTCATTAACGCCCTCCTTTCCTTCGCTATTTTAATAATCTGTCATCATGTTGCCGGTTTAATTTATAAGCGCACTAAATTGTCTTTATGAAGCAAGGATATCGCAATGAAGTAACCAATAATTGGTGATATTCCATACCCCATAATCGGCAAAGGGAAATTTCCGATAAAGGTTACAATCATCATCGTAAAGTAATAAACTCCTAATGAATAAGAAATGACATTGTTTTTTCCGTAAATAAAGAATGGAATGAATAATAAATCAAGAGACAAAATACCTGCAATTAGCCAAACATTCCCCAAACCTGCAACTAAGAAGATGATATCCTCAACATAAGAAACTGGTTCCAAATCATCTAAGAATACCCATGATACCATAACAAAAAGTAAGATTGTTGCTATACTTATTATTTTGATAGTTTTACTTCTAATCATTTTCCAAAAAATGATTGCTGTGGCGCTTGCAAATGCAGAAAGCTGACCTGCATCGGGTTGGAGCAACAATATTAATAATGTGATGAATGTTAGAACCAATACATTACGTTGCCGATTGTTTATTGCTAATTTCCATATGTAAAAAATTAGTACAGGTAAAATAATACTTGTAATATATATATTAATAGGTCCAACAGTCACCCATCGATGAATACCATCTATACCACTAAAGAAAAAAGGTAGTACTAACAAAATGACAATTATAATAGTTTGTCTGCTATGAACACCCATTTTATACTTTACCTTGCTTCGACTAATAAAAATAGAACCTATTAAAAATCCAATAATCCAAATAATTATATTTTGAACCCAAATACTTCGTGGCACATCATAACATACCATTGTATAGATTCCAATCATTATTGCAGGTAACATCAGTAGATAAGATATGATACCTTTGATATGATTCATGTTATAACAACCTTCATTATTTTATTTTTCAAAAATTATAACATAATGCCTTTCAAAAGAGTTTTCGCGTCTGTAAATCGTCATCGTAAACAATCTACTGGCTAGGTCTTACTAGAAGGTAAAACCTAGCCATTTTATTCCTATTATGAATGGTTGTTAATGTAATAAACAAAAATTAAATTCGTTTATACCAAAACAAACAATCCAATAAAACGTTTGGTATATAAGTTGAACAATTTCAAACTTTTATATAAAATATTCAATGAAATAATAAACAAAATGAATTTTTGTTTGTTTTATTCAAAATAGATAGGAAGTGCAACGAACATTGGAATTATCAAAAATTTTTTGGAATGCTTCAATAGAAGATTTGAAAAATGGTTATATCCAAGACAAAGATTCATTTACTTGTCTTTTATGTGGAGAAAGAATTGAAAAAGGAATAATTTATCCTTACGAAAATAGACTTTATGAAGCTGAAAAATATATGCGAATTCATATTGAAAATACACACATTTCCGTATTTGACTATCTACTTTCAATGGATAAGAAACTCACGGGTCTTACAGAACATCAAAAGAAATTATTATCTCTTTTTTATGAAGGGAAAAGCGATAAAGAAATTCAGAAAGAACTGGGAATTGGAAGCACCTCAACAATTCGCCATCATCGTTTTGCATTAAAAGAAAAAGAGCGTCAGGCGAAGATTTTTCTAGCTTTAATGGAATTGTTGAAGGAAAAAGATCAACATGCACCCGCTTTTGTTCCAGTGCATAAAACAGCCACAATGGTAGATGAACGATATAACGTTACACAAGAAGAGCAAGAGCAAATAATTCAAAAATACTTTTCCAATGGGGTTTTGACGAAATTTCCTAATAAAGAAAAACAAAGACTCGTCATTCTTAGAGAAATCGCGAATCGTTTAAAACCGGATAACCATTATGAGGAAAAAGAATTAAACGAGATTTTAAAAGGGATTTATGAGGACTATGCTCTAATCAGAAGGTATTTGGTAGATTACGGATTTTTAAATCGCAAATCTGACGGAAGCAGTTATTGGTTAAACAAATAAACGAATCAGAAGGTGAAAAATATGGACCGAAAAAAAGCACTCAAACAACAATTCAAAGAAACAAAAGTAGAAGCTGGGATTTTTCAAATTAAGAATACAATCAACAACAAAATATTAATTGGAAGTACGAAAAATATCAAAACACTAAATGGAATAAAATTTATGCTCGAAATGAATACCTATACAACAAACAAAGAACTTCAGAAAGATTGGAACCAATATGGAAAAGATGCTTTCACATTTGAAATTCTAGAAATATTAAAAAAGAAAGATGATGACCCATATTACAACGAAAAAGAAGCACTACTCAAACTTGAAGAAAAATGGTTGGAAAAATTACAACCTTATGGAGAGCGTGGTTACAATAAAAAATCATAAAAAGAGACAGCATTGGGAAAAAAAGTTTCTGTAACCAATTAAGCGAGGACTATATGCTTTAGATCAATAAATGAATGCAGTACGTTAGTTTCCTGTAGCGATATCTAAGAACAACCAGAAATAACACTCCAATTGCAACCAATCGAGTAGGAGGGAGCGATTAACTCCCGTCCTCTCACACCACCGTACGTACGGTTCCGTATACGGCGGTTCAATTAAGATGATTGACGCAAGTCTTTATAACTTCCGTGAATAGCTGTTCTCTTTATGCCAGTGGTCACTCCACCCTCCAAGAGGTCTCCCACGGGATTCACCGCTTCCTTCCTCAAGTGAGGTACTACGTTTTCTGTGTTCATCATGACTCACTGAATGCCAAGGGCTATTCTCTCTTAATTGTTCGGTCCTTCTTAGTAGTTCTAAACCAACTAATACTATGACCTCTGCTGACTTCTGACGGTTCAGCTACTTATCACTAAGTAGGTTATGAAGTGTACTTCACGTATCCATCAGACCTCCCTGGGTAAGAATGTAATCTTTCCTTCCATCTATCTGCTTCATTTACTCTGTATCACCTTCGGCAGAAAGGACTTTGTTTTGTTGAGCAAACTCATCCAATGATACCTAGCCTTGTATGAAGTTCGTGTTCCTCAGACCGGAAGTTTGCCGCTCGCTTCCTTCAGATTCCGCGTCACCACGGACACCCTTGCGTTAAGCTAACTGTTACTTCTGCCTTCACAGTTCGGGACTTACACCCTATAGATTACACCCATGCCAGGCGCACTAAAAGAAAGAACGAATTCAACATGGAATTCGTTCTTCTTTTGTATATACATTGTATTGGAATCATAAAAGTTGCTGAAAAAAAACCGCTCTGAGACAGACTATGCACCTACAATCTCTTCCGCATTGCGGTTAATCTCGTCAATAATGCTGATGATTTTTCTAGCATCATCCATATTATTTTTAAATAAATCGACAATGCTTCCAACAGATCTGAATGGTTCCTGCTGTAAAACTTTTTTATCAAGCGTTCCGTTTTTAATGACATAATCAACAATATGTTTCACAAATCGAATTTGATTTAAGTTTAACCGTTCATCAGAAAGAAATTCTGAAAATGCTTCGTTAGCGGATTTCGGATCCAAACCTACAATTTGGCGAACAAGTTTTGTAATCGGTGTGTCTCCAAAATCTTTTTCATACTCTTCCCTTGTGCCAAGTTCTTTCCATAGTATTTCTTCTAGTCTTTCCACATCTTGTGCTGTTAATGGTTTATTATGATAAAGTTTATAAATGGCCATTTGATCTTTATGCTCGTTCAAATAATGTTCGACTTTCTTCCGATAATTTTGTAAATCATTTACATAGAACATTGAGCCATGTTCTTTCACATCAATGACTTCATCTTGGAAATTTGTATAATATATCTTTTGTGTTTCCTTTTCGATAAATTTAATTAAATCTCGCAGTGCTTCACGTACTGCATCTAACTCAAAAATATCCGCACTTTCCCAAAACTCCTCCGTCATGACTTTCTCAATAATGTACTTTTGCTCCATGACTTGTGGAATCGTACCTAGTTTCGATAAAGCTTCCGCCGTTTGGATGACACTGCGAATCGGTTTTGTTGCATTATTTGATTGTAATTTCGCCAATTCAATCGTATACATTAATAAATCGAAACGTTTAGCAAATTCATCATCTTGCACTGGAAGAATAATTGGTGAAATGTGTTCTTTAATTTCATTCGTATCTAGAACAGATAGCGACAACCAGTTATCTTTATTCTTGAATTTTTCTACGTACTGCAAATGTTGACGAACTCGGAAGTTTTCATTATCAAGGGCCATAACTTCTCGAGTTGCTTCATGGACTAATTCATTTCGATGACTGATATATTCTTCTGTTTGATATTGAATTTCTTGTAATGCACGAATAATATCGACTTTCACATTAAATAGTTTTTCCGTTAGGCTTTTTCCGATTTGCGTTTCCATTCCTTTTGGATTTTCACGGAAAAACTCAAAATTCCCACAATAGTCAAAGATTAAGAAATGGGTTTTATCTTGCCCAATTCCTATTAAATCTGAACAAGGCCTTGTGCCACGACCAATCATTTGCCAAAACTTAGTTTTCGAACGAACTTTTTTAAAGAATACAAGATTAACTACTTCAGGGATGTCCACACCCGTATCAAGCATATCAACTGACACCGCAATTTGTGGCATTTTATTTTTATCTGAAAAGTCATCGATTAATGATTGAACATATTTTATACTGTAATCAATTACTCTTGCAAATTGTCCACCGTATTCTGGAAATAATGCGTCAAAACGCTCCACAATCCGTTCCGCATGGCGATGATTTTTTGCAAAAATAATCGTTTTACCTAGCTTGTCTCCTCCTTCCACCCGAATGCCTTTTTCCATTAAATCTTGTAATACCATATCGATCGTATGGTCGTTAAATAACCATTCATTTAAGGCAGAACTGTCAATATCATCTAAAAACTCTTCTTCCTCAAATGTTTCTTCGTATTTTTCCTTATCTTCTTCAGACAAATCATCATAGTGAATGCCTTCTTCTAAAAATTTCGTCTTTGTCTCAATTGTTCGATAGTCCACTAAAAATCCGTCTTTTACAGCTTGTTCAAGTTCATAAGCGTAAGTTGGAACACCATTTTCCAGGTCAAATACTTCATACGTATTTTTATCGATTTCATCTTTTGGGGTGGCAGTCAAACCGAGCAATATCCCATCAAAATACTCAAATATACTACGGTATTTTTTATAAATACTTCGATGTGATTCATCGATGATGATGAGATCAAAATGTCCAACCGTAAATAATTTTTTCCCATCTTTTCGTTTCGCCTCATCGATGGCGTTCATCATCGTTGGATAGGTGGAAAAGACAATGCGACTTTCTTCCGGATTATCTTTGTTATCTAATAGATTGCATAACGGTATGCTAGGTAATAGTTTGTTAAAATTTCGATATGCTTGATTTACTAATGCTTTCCGATCCGCTAAAAAGAGAATATTTTTCACCCAATTGTGACGAGTTAACACATCCACTATGGAAATGGCCGTTCTCGTTTTCCCGCTACCTGTAGCCATCACAAGAAGCGCTTTTCTTTGATTGCGAGACAATGCTTCACAAACCGATAAAATTGCTTCTTTTTGATAATAACGATTGGAAATTGAATCATTGATTTGAACTTGATCAAACGGCCGTTTCATTTGACGGCGTTCTATTAATAAACTTAATTCTTCTTTATTATAGAAGCCAGAAACTTTTCGTGGCGGATAAGGATCGCACCAAATAAACGTTTCAAAACCATTCGTATAGAAAATCACTGGGCGAGTACCTGTCATTTGTTCAAGACAGTCAGCGTATAGTTTCGCTTGTTGTCTACCCATTTTCGGATCCTTTGATGTGCGCTTTGCTTCAACTACAGCTAATGGTTTACCGTTATCTCCGAATAATACGTAATCAACAAATCCTTTGCCTTGGCTGTTTGGCATACCTACAACAGGATATTCTCGTAAAATATCCTTATTCAAATCCCAACCTGCAAGTTTCAAATCTAAATCAATATATTTCAATCTTGTTTCAATTTCATTGAGTTCATCCACATGGAAATCGTATTCTTTTGTATTACGGATTCGTTTTTCCGTCACTTGTTTGCGTAGATGTTGATTTTCTTTGATAATTTCATCTAGTTTGCGATCTTTTGCACTTAATTGTTCATATAAATCTTGTAATTCTTTCGGTCGAACCTGTTGTTCTTCACCAACAGGAAGTAAAGATTCATCAAAGTCCCCTGCAGTAAATTCATCGGAATAGCAGTAATCAATCCACGCAACAAATTGGAATAGATGATGTAGGGACAAAACCGCTTCATCACGCGTTATCGGTGCATTCGTATGAACCGCTTGATTGCCGAGCTTCACTACATACTTCATCATTGGTAATAAGTCATCATCAATAATCCCTAAAAATTCTCGATCATGAATTAAACTGGATAGATTATCTTGATAAGGAACTTTTACCGCACTGTCAAAGCTATAAACCCATTTCACCGCAAGCTCCAATGCCCGTCGAGATTGAATGGCGCTGACAGCAGGGCTTACAACCAATCCTTTTTCTGCTTCAAAACAAGCCTCTGCAAAACTTTGATACTGTTTCTTATCTTTTAAAAAGCCAAAATTGGACATGTTGGCACTTCCCTTTTATTAAATAATTGACAATTCTTCTTCTGAAAATAATTCGCCTCTAAATGATTTTTGCAACAATGCCTGATATAAATTTTCTAATTCTAGTAAGCTAGATTCAAATCAATGTCATCAACTTAACGTTACATTTAATGGAAAATAATATTTAATTTAACTTTTATAAAATTAGGTAATAAGCCTCTTGTAATTTTAAAAAGGCCACCAAAATCGTTTTAGAATCCAATTTTTGGTTAATAAAACGAGGATGGTGGTTTTTTTGAAAACAAAAAGTACTTTTTTAGGGGCAATTGAGATTACTCGAAAGTTGCTGAATGATGTGATGTTTATGCTTGAATCTCGGACAAAAGAAACGTATTTTACACGAAAAGAAAAGAAGTTAAATTTTAAAAATACTATTCTATTTAGCTTAAACTTTGTTAAAAAGAGCCTCCAAATTGAACTTGACGACTTTTTCGACAAATTTAATTTATCAGAAATTAGTATTTCCAAACAAGGCTATTCAGCCGCACGAAAAAAGATTTCTCCTCTCGCTTTTGTAAAACTTACAAAAGCGATTGTGAATTGGTATTATGAAGAAAATTCCTTTAAAACTTATCGTGGATTTAGACTTTGCGCAATCGATGGAAGTGTGCTCCAAATCCCTGATACTGAGGAGCTTCGAAATTATTTTGGGTATGGAAAAAATCATAAGACAAGTTATGCAAGAGCTAGTGCCTCTTGTATTTACGATCTTGAGAATGGAATCATTATTACTTCTAGAATCAATCCATATAAGGTAGCTGAGCGAGATAGTGCAAAGGATATGATTGAAGAACTCGTACAAATTGGATTAAAAAATGATCTTTTTTTATTTGATCGAGGGTATCCATCGAGAGATTTTATTGCCTATTTAGATGCCCTTGGTATCAAATATGTGATGCGATGTCAAAAAAATACGATAAAGGAAATTGTCGAAGCGAAAGATGCTGATCAAAACATTCATATAATACATAGGAAACAAGTGATTACTGCTCGTGTAGTTAGATTCCCACTGGATTCTGGCACGGAAGAAATACTTGTCACAAATTTAACCGAGGAAGAGTTTGATATCTCTGAGTTTAAATCTCTTTATTTTAAACGCTGGGGAATTGAAACAGAATATAATGATGTGAAAAATAAAATCGAAATAGAAAATTTCACGGGTAGTTCGAAAATCGCAATTGAACAAGATTTCTATGCATCAATATATTTATCGAATATGGTCAGTTTATTGAGAAATGATGCCAATGAAACAATTAATGAGGAGAGTAAGAAAAAAAGACGAAAACATGATTATCAAGTAAACACAAATATCTTAATAGGAAAATTAAAAGATAGGATGGTTCACTTATTATTAGAAGATTGTCCAATCAAAAGAGAGAGAATGTTTACAAAAATCATGAAAGTGATTATAAGAAATAAGACACCTATTCGGTTTGGGAGAAGCTACCCACGAAGGAATGGTCTGTCCTCAACAAAGTATCCCCTAAACCAAAAAAGGTGTCTATAAACAATACATAGGATAAATATATCCTATTTGTTTATTAAATGTAAATAAATTAGGGGCTTAAAAAAATAAAAATGGTTCTTTGTCAAATGGTGTTGGTGAATAAATTTTAGTGACATTATTTGGTAATATGTAATCGGATGGCTTAGGGGAAATTCGAGGTTCCCCTAAGCTGTTTTTATTTTCGCTAAGTTTTGGGTAATGAATATTCGGTTTCTAAAGTGATAGAAGGATCGATAACCGAAAGAAATGCGTTTAATCACTTTGATTTTGTTATTAATCCCCTCTAAAATGCCGTTATTATAATCGTACTTTAGCGTATTCTCGACATAATTGATGTATTTGTTGATTGTCTTGATGGCGGTTTTCATATAGCTGGAAACGATATTTTGTTTATTCTCTAATGTTTTCTTTAGGAGCTCAAAGTCTTTGGTTTTGATGTAATGTCGAACGTATTGGTATAACTCATAGGACGCTTTTAATTCAGAATCTAAATCAATGAGATAGTGGAGAATCTCCACCTCACACATATGCTTTTTAAAGCAACGATGATATGTATAGTTCTTATAATCAAGTTTTGTTTGATCTTTCAGAAGGAGCTTCCAGTATTTTTTCAATTTATTGTAATTCTTTTTATCCCGATTCATGACGTTGATGCGCGTTTTGTTTAAAGCTCTGCTAAATAGTTGGAGGATATGGAATTTGTCGAGTACGATTTCCGCTTTAGGGAAAACTTCTTGGATTAAGGAAATATAAGGGCTATACATATCGATGACAATCGTTTTTACCGCATCTCTCGCCTTCTTGGAATACCGTAAGAAATACTCTTTGAGGACAGATAATCTCCGGTCCTCCACGATATCCACAATCTCCCCCGTTTCAGAGTCGCAGAAAATAAAGGACATCGCTCCAGCTGCGGATTTCACTGATTTAAACTCATCAAAACACAAATGCTTTGGAAGGTAGTGAACATTTGGTTGATAGTAGCTATAAAAGCTGTCAATGACACGACTGACAGTGGCATGAGAAACATTATGTTTCATCGCAATATCTTTTTCGGATATTTTATCTTTGGCGTTTAAAGCAATCGATACTTTGGTATTGTTGGAAATACAACAGTTTTTAGCCACGACGCTCGTTTTTAAAGTAAACGTGGAATGACAATGTTTACAGAAATAACGCTGTTTACGCAATTTTAAGTAGGTATGAAAACCTGAAATGCTAGGCATTTTAATGAGAGACGTTTTAAAACCGTGTTTAATGATTTGATCATCGAAGACATGTCCACAAGCATAACAAGCTTTTGGTTGATACGTTAACGTCCCATGAAAGACTTTCGCTTTTACTTTTTTGATTGTTTCGGTAGAACAAAAATTTTCATCAAATGTGATATTTTTGTCTTTTATATTGAGTAGGTTTCGTATAGAATGATGGTGAGACATGTGACACAACTCCTTTGGAAAATGTGTTTTGGCGATTACATTTTACCAGAGTTTTGTCACTGTCTCATTTTTTTTGTTCAAAAAAATTGGTGCTGGTTTATACTCACCAACACCAAATATTATAGAGCCATAAAAATTTAAGCCCCGGGCATCCTATTGCCTTTTTTAGCCGATTTTAGAAAATTATCAACACTTTGTAGGTTGAATAGTATTTTTAAAAGTAGACAACCAGATGGTTGCCTACTAACTGTAAATTATTGGTTGTATAAGTTTCTGACATTGAGATTCAAATACCTTCCTTTGTTCTTCAATTTTTTCCACTTTTTCATAAAACTCATTTTGTAATTCTAGCGGTGGATATGGAACCATAAATGAATTTAAATTTTTTTGATTTAGTTTAGGTTGGGCAGATCCAGTAATCAAATGTGAAATATCTTGTAAATTGATAACATATTTAATAAAACGCTGGGTGGATAAATGTTCAAACTTCAATACGTGGGCATGATTATTAACCCAAATTTTTCCCTTCACTTCAAATGCTATTGGCGTTACTCTAGATAACAGATTGGCTCCATCTTCTGAAACTAGTAATAAATCGTCATCAAAAATATAATCATCAACATAATCTACGATACCTGAAGCTCCATAATATGGATAAATACCTTTTTTGCGTTCTGATGAAGTAATTGGAACCCTCTTGCTATCTAAATTTTGACAAATCTCACTTAACTTTTTAGATTCCCATCCATTAGGGTTTGTTTCCAGATCCCCAAACATCTCGAAAAATATGCTTTGCGTTAATTGATCTAATAAATCGATTTGAGCTTTGCGACATTTAATTACATCTTGAGCCTTATTTAATAATGCCGCTATTTTGCTTTGTATCTCTAATGATGGAATGGGAATCATTAAATCGTCTATATGTTCATTTCTTAAATTATTAATATTCGCCCCATTAATAGACTGTAAGATTGTTCGAGAATAATAATCTGTATTAAAAAAGTGTCTTAAATAATCCGCATTAATATTTTGTTTTGGCCTAATTAATTTACAAAAGGCTCCAAAAGTATATTCACAATCTTCGTTTGCTTGTCCCGACTTTCCAACAACTTCTTTACTGCCGCTCGATGCTGCAATTAAGATATCGCCTTTTCTTAATTTTTGTTCCAATTTTACGAGAGAAGAATCTACATACAACACATCCTGATAGATTATTTCTCCATTTTGAATATTTGTGGCTCTTAACAATGGGATATATCCATCGATTGGTTTTTCTGATATTTGATTTTTTTTGTAAGATACCCCTCTAATTTGATTGATAAAATTTTTAAGGGGATAACATTCATATTTCGAAATCATTCAATTAGCCCCTTTTATTAAATTTTCAATTTCTTTTAAACCATCCATTATTTCTTTTTCATAAGTTCCAATTTTTTCGAGTATTTCCATAGGATTCTCATATTCAATTTCCTCATACTCGATTTCTTTATATTTATTAATAGACAAGTCATATTCATTTTCTCGTAGCTCTTCTATCGGTACAAAAAAAGATTGTTCTGTTCGCTTCCGTTCCTTTTCTGCTTCCAAATTGTTAAAGCGTGAAATAATATCCGGAATATCATTTTCTTCAATTGGAGTGCGTTTGTCGTCTAGAGAGAATCCGTCTGCTTTCATGTCATAGAACCAAACGTGATTTGTACCACCTGCACCTGTTTTTGTAAAAATGATAATCGCCGTAGATACTCCTGCGTACGGTTTAAACACTCCACTAGGCATGGAAATAATGGCTTCTAATTTGTGATTTTCAATAATTTCCTTGCGTATAGCTTTATGGGCTGTCGAACTTCCAAATAGCACACCGTCTGGAACAATAACTGCTGCACGTCCACCTGGTTTTAAAATTCGAATAAATAAAGATAAGAACAATAATTCCGTTTTCTTCGTTTTAGCAATTTTCAATAAGTCGTTTGATACTGCTTCATAATCTAATGATCCTTTAAATGGCGGATTTGCTAGCACTAACGTATATTTATCTTGATCTTTATTCATTTCAGATAAGGAATCCCGATATTCAATATTCGGATTATTTACACCATGCAGCATCATGTTCATGGCACCAATTCGAAGCATTGTTCGGTCCATATCATTTCCGTAAAACATCGTGTTATGATAATGTTCTTTTAACCCTTGAACGAGAAATAAATCCTGATGATGTTTCCGTAAATATTCACTTGCTGCAACTAAAAATCCAGCCGTTCCCATTGCAGGGTCGATCATGATATCTTCTGGCATAGGCTTAACCAATTCCACCATCATTTGGATAATATGCCTTGGTGTACGGAATTGACCGTTTGTACCGGCCGTTGAAATTTTCGACAATAAATACTCATATAAATCTCCTTGGAAATCTCGGTCTTGTAATGGAAGGGTATCAATGCCATCTACAATTTTTGCCAGCATATTAGCAGTTGGGATTAAAAACATTGCATCGCTCATGTATTTTGAGTATGCAGAATCTTCTTGACCATGAAGATTTTTAATGAAAGGGAAAACCTCATCCGATACGATATGATACATTTCTTCTGGGGAACCAAGATTTTTAAAACGATGCCAACGTAAATGTTGTTTATCTTCTGGAAAGATTCCTTCAAAAGGAATACCAAGAATTT
Source organism: Ureibacillus sp. FSL W8-0352 (assembly GCF_038004345.1). NCBI lineage: Bacteria > Bacillati > Bacillota > Bacilli > Caryophanales > Caryophanaceae > Ureibacillus > Ureibacillus sp. FSL W8-0352. The sequence goes on from NZ_JBBOQT010000001.1 coordinate 1,974,818, forward strand.
CTGCTTCCTTCTCTTTAATGGTTTCTGCTTCATCCAAACTTTTTATAAATAAAAGGTAGGTAAATTGTTCGATTACCGTTAATGGGTTGGTGATTCCACCCGTCCAGAACGTCTCCCATATTTTATCTACCTTATTTTTGATTTCACCTGTAATCATCTAGCTTCCTCCTACTTCTACACATATAACTTCATTATATCTAAATATATCTCTATATTAATATGGAAATATTGGGTACCCATCATATTGAAATTAAAACTCTCTAAATGAATAAACGGCTTAAGCACCACAGTGGCTCAAGCCGCATAAATACGCAACAATCACAACATGTTACTTCATGTTTATAGATTTCTATTTTGTAAAATGCTTACTTTTGTTTTTTTAGCTTTTCGCATTTTGTATATTGGAATCACATTTATTTTAAAACTTCTTCGATGTGATGTTCAAATCAAAATTGTATCAGGATTCATTTTTCTTCAAAATAAATTGGGTTAATAGTATAGTGTGCTGGCCTTTTTCCAATTTGTTCTATTAAGTTCATTTCAAATAAATCATTTGCAATTTTTCTAACTGTTACTTCTGATAATTCCATAACAGAAGATAATTCTTTTACTGTTAAACCATCATTAAAATGAAAGAAATGATTTTGTGCTAAGATAAACATAAAGTCAAAATAGTTTTTCTTCTTCGCTAATCTAGTGTCTTTTTCTAATTTATTATATGCTGTATCAATTAGTTCAACCTTCTCTTTTAATTCTAAAATCATTTCTTTTAAAGTTTCTAAAATAATTTCTAAAAATGTATCAATAAAATAATTCATTTCTCCTCTATTTGTAATACTATTAGTAATCTCAAAAGCTTTTAAATAATTTGTTTTATATTTATTACAGCCTCTAGATAGCGAAAGAGCAGGAATATTACCTAAAGTTTTTGATAAATATAAACTACTAATAAATCGTGATGTTCTTCCATTTCCATCATAAAAAGGATGTATATATCCAAAGAAGTAATGTCCTATTGCCACTTTAATAATCTCTGGAACTTCATTAGGTTGATTCATAAAAACTAATAATTTTTCTAATTCATTTATTATTTTTTCTTCAGGAGTTATACCTCGGTGTATAACTTTACCGGTACCTGACTTTTTTAATACGTGTGTTACTTCCTTTCTGAAAATTTCACCATCTGGCAATTCACTTTCTTCAATTTCACCCTCAGTAATTTCATCATATACTTTTCTAATATTAACTGGATTAATAGGAAGCGATGTAATTCCATTAATTAAATTCATGTACGACTTAATCATACTATTGAATCTCTTTTTATCATTTTTCTTCATTTTAACAGTTTTAACACTTCTAGCAATTTCCTCTTTTGAACTTTTTACACCTTCAAGTTCATTTGTATTGAATAATTCTTCTACTAAACATTCTAAAATGAAATGATCTTTTGCTACTTTAGGTAATTGATTGAAGATAAAGTTTAATTCTCCAGATAATTTGTAAATTTTTGCTACCATATCAATAATATTATTAGTTGGAACATAATATAGTTCAAAAGATTCTGGCTGATCAATTGGCTTTATGAATAACATTAACCGTTTAACTGCGTCCGAATTGATTCGTTCGAAATATTTATTATGAAATTCATTTTTATCTTTTTCATAGAATAACTTATACAAATACCTCACAACCCTGCCCCCCTAAATGTAATTATTAGATTATTTTTTCATATCAATAAAAAAAAATCTAGTATTAAATATAAAATTTCTTATCTTTTTATATTTAGGGATTAGGTAAATTATCAATTAATTATTTTTACATGAGCACCACATTTGCATCTTCCATGACCATTTTTCTTTATTTTTACTTTTCTATTACATGAAGGACATTTAATTATCATGGCTTTCCTCCAAATAAGTTATTAACACCCCCATTTTTGACTTGGAATATTAAAATTATACTAGGACACAATGTCACTTGAAATTTTATAGATTTTAAATAAAAATATGTCTTTTTCCATTCAAATTTTTTGTTATAAATAATATTGTTTATTTATTAAAATCGAGTAGGAGGGAGCGATTAACTCCCGTCCTCTCACACCACCGTACGTACGGTTCCGTATACGGCGGTTCAATTAAGATAATTGACGCAAGTTTTCATAACTTCCGTGAATAGATGTTCTCTTTATGCCAGTGGTCACTCCACCCTCCAAGAGGACCCCCACGGGATTCACCGCTTCCTTCCTCAAGTGAGGTACTACGTTTTCTGTGTTCATCATGACTCACTGAATGCCAAGGGCTATTCTCTCTTAATTGTTCGGTCCTTCTTAGTAGTTCTAAACCAACTAATACTATGACCTCTGCTGACTTCTGACGGTTCAGCTACTTATCACTAAGTAGGTTATGAAGCGTACTTCACATATCCGCCAGACCTCCCCGGGTAAGAATGTAATCTTTCCTTCCATCTATCTGCTTCATTTACTCTGTACCACCTTTGGCAGAAAGGACTTTGTTTTGTTTAGCAAACTCATCCAATGATACCTAGCCTTATATGAAGTTCGTGTTCCTCAGACCGGAAGTTTGCCGCTCGCTTCCTTCAGATTCCGCGTCACCACGGACACCCTTGCGTTAAGCTAACTGTTACTTCTGCCTTCACAGTTCGGGACTTACACCCTATAGATTACACCCATGCCAGGCGCACTAAAAAAACGACTTCCGTCATTCGGAAATCGTTTTTTTCATGATCCTCCATTAATTTAATTTCGCTAAAATCTCACGAATAAATGCAGGTTCATCTTTCGGAGTACGGGATGTGATGATGTTTTCGCTCACAACGACTTCTTCATCACGATAGTCTGCACCAGCTAGCTTTACATCATCTCGAATACCGATATAGCACGTTGCCGCTTTTCCTTTTAAAATGTCCGCACTAATCATCACTTGAGGTCCGTGGCAAATACCCGCAATTAATTTGCCTTGTTCATTGGCTTCTTTTACAAAGCGAACGATATCATCATTGACGCGCAATGCTTCTGGAGAACTTCCGCCTGGAATCACAACAGCATCAAATTCATCTGCTTTTGCTTCCTCCGCACCAATCTCTGCTGTATATGAAACTGTTCCTTTTTTTCCTTTGCACTCTGCTCCCTTTTCCAAGCCTACGATGACTGCTTGGTGTCCAGCTTCCTTAACTGCCTCATATGGATTTTTCATCTCAGAATCCTCAAAATTATTTGCTAGTAAAAATGCAACCTTTGCCAAATCAAAAACCTCCTATGCAATAAATCTTACAGGATTCAGTATAATTGATATGCAGAAAGAATAGCAAAATATGTGATTTTTTCAGTTATTTATAAATTTATTGAATCATCTATTTCTTTTCTTAATACATATTAAATCCTTTACTATGTTTAATATAAAAACACATAAAGGATTTGGAGCATTACAGCTATAAAATGTTACCAATTACAAATTTTCCACTGCTTATTTTTATGTTCTAAAAACCGACTTAATTTCGCTTTACGCTTATTACGTTCAAGATTGTTATACATTTCATCCATATCTTCAAAGTGACCTATTACATAAAATCTTAGCCCAATTGATCGACTATCCCTGTAAATATTCGAAAAATCGATTAATAGACCTTCTTTCGTTAATTCAAATAGTTGATTTTTTATTTCCTCAGCCATTGGATAGATTTTTCTTCTTTTATTCGTGGAAACAGTTCCAATGATTTTATTTGCGAGTATATCCTTAAACACTAATATATCTCTGCAATATAGTTTGCAATACCATCCATCATCGTGGGCGAGATAAACAAAATGATTTTTGATTCGATCAAAAAATGGCGATTTTAATGGCTTGCCAAAATGAGACAAATACAATACTTCTGCTTTCTCTTCCGGTGTACATTGGTTTAAATCTTCTTCATTGTTGTAATCAATCCAATGAAAATTACCTAAACCGTAAATATCTTCTTTTGCTAATTCTAAAATTCCCTCTTTCCCCACTGCCGTTTCAAGTGACCAATGATCATTAAAACCGTTGGCAATAAATTGCCCATCTGTAATTATTAGATTTTCTAAGTTGACCGGGCAATACTGAATAAATTCTTGAAATTCCATTCCATAGTAAATAAAATATTGTTCTTCAAAATTGGCATTGATATAAAATACATCTCTTAATCTTCTCATATCTTGAATTTCCTTAACTCACACAGATTTAAATATCCATTTCCTTTGTACAATCGCTGCAAATAAATTTGCCTTCAAGATTTAAATACGCTTTAATTTCAGTGATTCCTTTTCTCTTAGGATATCGAAGTTGTATTAATACTTCTTCATCGCCCTCAATTACTTTATTACATTTCATACATTTTGGAGTAATTAATGACATCTTATCTCCTCCTTATTTGGAAATTCTCCAAATCGAATCAAACAAATCGTTAAAATCATTTTAAATCCGTCTTGTTTTTTTCTTTTATCTTAGAAAAATATAAAAGTAAAAAACATATAAAATAAGCAATACATGGAGCAAAAAACCAATGGAAGATTCCTGGTGTTCCCAGCATATACAGGCTTATTGGCAAAAACCAAATAAAAGCGATTAGCATAAGGTAGTCTTTTTGAATAATTAAAGCAATTATTGCTTAACAGGCTGGGAGGCATAACATCAGAAAAGTATTAATTGCTGGACCAGCTTCAATAACTGTAGACGAATAAGGATTATAAAAAACAAAGACAAACCCGATGCTGAAAATCCAAGCGATTCCCCCTAAGACTAATCCAGTCATCCTCAATTATCGTTTCCTCCTTTCATAAATCATACCATTAATTTTCCGCTATACGAAAACTTATCGTTCATTTCGGATGTACTTCTTTTTATGCATTAATTAATCCTGCTCCCCAGGAGAGAAAATCGTCTTGAAACATTTTCATGTACTTTACACCTCTACCATATAATGTTTTGTGTATGCTGAAAAAAGGAGGAAATCTGTGCTGATAAAAGAAATGCGTTTACAGCGTATACAACGTTTAGCTCATGAAATTATGTATGAAATAAATTCACAAGCAGAACAAAAACAATCTGAAGATTTGAACTTTGTGATTGACAACCTTTCTCGTGCTATTGGAGAATTAGCGGATCCATTCGGTTGTTATTCGTTAGACTATATTGAAGATAAAGTGGAGAAATCCTATTTTATGCTTATAAAAAAATTTAACAATTAGAAAAGCTAAAAATAATTCAATAAAAACGAATGAAAATGAGAGTTATTATCAATACTATAACTATAAAAGGTAACCAATTTTCATTGGTTACCTGATAAAAATTAATTCTCTGGTGTAAATGTTTTGCAATCTGTTTCTTCACTATTGGATGCTTCTTTTCCTTTTTGACTTACTACATAGATTCTCTCAGCACTACATTTGTTTCCATCAGCCCAATACTTGCAGTTATATACTTCGCAAAGAATCTCTTGTTGCATTATCTCACACCTCCTCTTTTGTTATCATTGACAAATTTGAATTGGTTAATACTATCTTTGTCATACTAAATTTCAAATATTTTACACAAACATTGATTGGTTTCTATATATTTTCTTCTTCAATACCCTTTCAATTATGAAATAAACCAACAGATGAAAAAGGACTTTATCTCTTTTCAAATGCATAGTTAAGACACCTAATGACAAACTAATGTCATGGAGGTGTGATGATGAGTAACAGAGAAAAGAAAAACTTAAGTGGCAACTTCAGTGATGAGCAGGCAGTAAGAAAAGAACTATCAAGAGAATTTGATCATGAACTTGCAAACGAACCTTTAACACCGCAAGAAAAACATAATAATAAGAAAACGAAAAAGCGACAATAAGTTATCCTCGGCTATTCATTCAATAAAAATAATTGTTGAACACATATCGAGTAGGAGGGAGCGATTAACTCCCGTCCTCTCACACCACCGTACGTACGGTTCCGTATACGGCGGTTCAATTAAGATGATTGACGCAAGTCTTTATATAACTTCCGTGAATAGCTGTTCTCTTTATGCCAGTGGTCACTCCACCCTCCAAGAGGTCTTCCACGGGATTCACCGCTTCCTTCCTCAAGTGAGGTACTACGTTTTCTGTGTTCATCATGACTCACTGAATGCCAAGGGCTATTCTCTCTTAATTGTTCGGTCCTTCTTAGTAGTTCTAAACCAACTAATACTATGACCTCTGCTGACTTCTGACGGTTCAGCTACTTATCACTAAGTAGGTTATGAAGCGTACTTCACCTATCCGCCAGACCTCCCCGGGTAAGTACATGCACTTTCACACCATCTATCCGCCTCATTTACTCGATATGACCTTCGACAGAAAGAGCTTTGTTTTGTTTCGCAAACTCACTCAATCATACCTAGCCTTATATGAGGTTCGTGTTCCTCGGACCGGTGTTTTGCCTCCAGCTTCCTTCAGATTCCGCGTCACCACGGACACCCTTGCTCTTGGCTAACCTCTACTTCTGTCTTCGGGGTTCGGGACTTACACCCTATAGTTCATGTACATGCCGGGCGCACGAAAAAGAACGAATTTCTTTAACCGGAAATTCGTTCTTTTTTATTTCAGCCTTTGCTGTTAATATTCAACTGTTAGCTTAACTTTAACTACTTAATAAATTAATTGTAAGAAATCGTCCATCGTTACACCGCCGAAATATCTGGAAATATCAACATCCGCCAAAGCTTCTTCAATATCTTTATAAGCATAGCGTACACAAACTAAACGTTGCTCGATTTCTTCTACGTCTTCCATGCCAAAGAAATCACCAAAAATCTTAATTTCTTCAATGATTCCTTTGTTCACTTCTAAACGAATATCAATTTCCCCAGATGGGAAGCGCTTTTGCTTTTGCATATTGAAGCGCGGTGATTTTCCATAGTTCCATTCCCATTTTTGGTAGCGTTCTTTCGATATCGTATGAATATTTTCCCAATCTTGTTCTGACAGCTCGTAATATCGGATATTCTCCTCGCCACCGAAAATCGATTTCAAAATTTCCATTCGGAACTGTTCTACCGTAATTTTTTCCGGCAAGAAATCAATGATGTTTGCTACACGTGAACGTACGGATTTAATGCCTTTTGATTCAATTTTGTCTTGCTTTACTTTTAATGAATTTACCACCGCATCCAGATCTAGATTGAACATCAATGTGCCGTGGCTAACCAAACGGCCGCGTGTTACATATTGCGCGTTTCCTGAAACTTTTCGTCCTTCCACTAAAATATCATTGCGACCAGAAAGTTCCGCGTTCACCCCTAATTTTGCCAATGCATCTACTACAGGCTGGGTGAATCTTTTATAATTGTGGAAGCTGTTTCCGTCGTCCTTCGTGATAAAGCTGAAATTTAAATTATTTAAATCGTGATACACCGCTCCGCCACCAGAAAGTCGCCGAACGACGATGATTCCATTTTCTTCAACGTAGTCTGTATTAATTTCTTCAAAAGTATTTTGATTTTTACCGATAATAATGGACGGTTGATTGATATAGAACAGTAAAAAATCATCTTGCTCAACATCCATGTTTCTTACAAGATATTCTTCAATTGCCAAGTTCACTCTAGGGTCTGTAATGCCTTTATTATCAACGAAATACATGTGCATATCCTCCTTTATGTCCATATTTATTTTACACGAAAAAAGGATCATTTTGATTTTTTTAGTACGATAGAATTTTTCATCAAAATAAAAAATGACAACTATTATCGTTGTCATCAAATTAAAGTAAGCTCGAATCAAGTGAGACGAATAAAAAACACCTGCTCTTTTAGGACACATGACAAATAGCCCTTCAATCACGATTTTTTCGGACTGAGGGCTATTTTTATGATTGGCGTAGATTTTGTATTTCATTTTATTGAAGGAGATTTTTCAAACGATGGATTTCTCCTAAAATCTCATTGTACCTCTAAAAGCTTAGGATCATCCTTTTTGGAAGGCATAGAAATTTTACTTATTACCTCCGTCAACCGAATTTCTAATCGTAAAATTTCTTCCTTAATCTGCTCTTTTTTCCTGTCTTTAACTTCAGTCTTGCTAGCCATTTATTCATCATAGCTGCCCTTGAAAGTTTTAAGTTTGCAGTCTTCGATAATCATAATCTGATTCGCTACTGAATTTATAAAGCGCCGATCATGAGAGACAAAAAGCAAGGTGTGTTCATACTCCCGAAGAACCTCTTCCACCACTTCCAGAGAGTTAGAACCAGTTTTTGGATTTTTGAAGGCTATTTTGGGATTCACACGATTTTCCGTTCGAGGAAAATTCAAAGTAAAAATTGAAATGGGAATTGCCCTAATGGCCACAAATTTAAGAAAATATGCACTACGAGGGGTGTAAAACTCTCATAAATTGGATGAAATTGTAAAAGGATGAGCTGTTTCAAACAACTCACCCCTTATTTTTGAGGTTGAAAAATACTTATGTCCCAACCTCTTAATTACATATTATTTTATAGGTTGAGTCCATTCTACAAACTTAGTCGGTTCCTCATATGATCCATTGTATGGTCCATATTCATCGCCTGATGGAACTCCTGTACCTTTTGCAGTCCAAGTACCACGATTTACAAATGGAGTTAGCCAAAAAACATACGAAACATATCCAGAATCAATTGATGGTCCTGTGTAGGTTTTTTCGATTGTGTAAGTCAAATCACCAGTTAAATTACTTTCTACAGCAGCAGTTAAACCCTTTTCCTTTGCAGAACCACTAACAGTAAATGAGGATTTTGTTGTATATTTAGTAGATATTTTTTTAGTACCACCTGCTGGAACAGTTGCGATTTGTTTGGCTTGTAATGGGGTATCTGTTTGTTTTACAAATTTTGTTACAGACCATTTGATTGAAAGATCATACCAAGCATTAGGAGAAATTACATTATTATTTTCTCTTTCTGGTGAAGCTCCTCCTAATCGTAAATTATTATCATTTAATGAAGTATATACATTATTAATAATGATTTCGTCGCTAGTAGCTTGCATTGAAATTGCTTCTAGTTCTTCATCAGTAATTTGTCCTTCCGCACTAGGAGAAATAATAAATTTTTTTCCATAAGCTGAAACAACTGTATCCTGAGTTTCAGATTGAATTAAAGGTGTTAATGTAGGTTCAATATTAGTTTGTGCTGATGCAAGTGGAGCAGTAGCAAGAAGTAATGCAGAAAAACCTAAAGTAGCAACTTTAATTTTTTCATATATTTTCCCTGCTAATCTATTATTAGTAACATTTTACTTTATTCGTTAATTATTATAAATATGTTAAATGTTGTTTTTTCTACTTTTTATTATAATAAAATTGAATGGAGGGATACACATTGAAATTTATCTATTTAGGATCTATCTTAATGATGTTTGGGGGTTTACTTTATACTTTGGAGAGAATAAACGCTTATTTATCAACGTATGTTATGTGGATTGGAAGTGCATCTGGAGCTGACCTTACCGTTTTTTATCCAAAATTTCTAGACAATTTTTTTGTCCCATTCTTTTTATTTTTAGGCATTTTTGTATGTAGCATAGGATTTTATCAATTGAAAATTATCAAACAATCTGAATGAATATGGATTTTAGTAAATGAGTTTTCGACAATAATTCTGTTCGGGAAAATATCAATATCCATTAACATTTGATAATGCAATAATTAATGCTACGTTTGAATTAGAATCCTTATCTGGTGAGAATCAAAAAGAATCCATTTTTGAAAAAAGAGTGAACAAAATGGATTCTTTTCATTCCTTTGCATAAACAAGGGGCAGAATTGTTATTTCAGGTTATCTCCATGTGTTATGAAACCAAAAGTATCATTGTCACAACAAATTTACAGTTTAGCCAGTGGAATAATGTCTTTGGTGATCCAATCTTAACGGAAGCAGTAATCTGAAACAATTTCTCCCCACTTTTCCTCATACATCATCCCTTTCTTTTTAAATGATTTCTGTTTAGGGAGTTGATCTTCATCCGCATACTTCTTAGCTGTTCGCCAATTAATTCCCATTGTTCTTTGTATTTCTGAAATAGATAAACCTTTGTTATTTCTTAAATGTTTGATACAATTAATATCAGACATTGCTAGCATCCTTTCTTACCTCCACTACCAATTGCTTGACACAATTACTGTAGTGGGACTTGGGGTGACTGGCAAGTCTTTTTTTGTTTATGCACAAAAATTTAGTGCAGGACTCTGCATTTTTCCTTTGCAAAGTTCTGCACTTTTATTTTGCCATACACACTCCACTATCTCATTGATTTAGATTCTGAATTAAAAGCGTCCTATGAGTTATATCAATACGTGCAACATTGCATAAAAATCAAAGACTTTGAGCTCCTAAAGAAAACATTAGAGAATAAACAAAATATCGTTTCCAGCTATATGAAAACCGCCATCAAGACAATCAACAAATACATCAATTACGTCGAGAATACGCTAAAGTACGATTATAATAACGGCATTTTAGAGGGGATTAATAACAAAATCAAAGTGATTAAACGCATTTCTTTCGGTTATCGATCCTTCTATCACTTTAGAAACCGAATATTCATTACCCAAAACTTAGCGAAAATAAAAACAGCTTAGGGGAACCTCGAATTTCCCCTAAGCCATCCGATTACACATCACCAAATAATGTCACTAAAATTTATTCACCAACACCATTTGACAAAGAACCTTTAATTATCTATCCTGCCTTCTCAACCCCAATAAAAAATCTAACCTATCAACTCAACCCCTATCACTTTCATGGTAGTTGACATGTTTCCTCAAAGAATAAAAATAAGGGTTTCCCGACATTAACGTCCTCGACAAAGATGTCATGAGAAAAATTCAATGTCAGGAAACCCTTTATCTATAAGTGCTTAAAGTATCTTTATTTCTCAACCCTTGACATCAATACCACGCACTCAACGTGCAACGAGCGGGGTGGATTGATGTCTTTTACATTGTCGGTAGTCGGAAACAAGTCAAAGGCACTTTTTTTACTATCGGTAGGCGGGAATATATCGATTAATTTTTACATATCGAAAAAATGAATACATCGCCGATTGCGTCCCTAGGATGTATAGACGCTGAAGTTGGATTCTTGCTTCATCTGCTGATGAACGAACTTACGGTACAATGCATGTCCATCCATCAATTGAGCATGCGTTCCTTGGCCAGTCAAGATGCCATTCTCCAGGAAGATGATTTGGTCTGCATCAACGACGGTTGACAAGCGATGCGCGATGATAAGCGTCGTGCGACCATGCATCAAGTTTTGCAGTGCTTCCTGGACAAGTGCTTCCGATTCGCTATCCAGATTCGACGTCGCTTCGTCCAGAAGTAGCAGCTTTGGATCGCGCAGCAGAGCGCGAGCAATGGCGATGCGCTGGCGCTGACCACCGGACAGCTTGATGCCCCGTTCGCCAACCTCGGTGTCGTATCCTGACGGCAATTGTTCGATAAATGCCGCGGCATTAGCCAGACGCGCAGCCTCGCGCACTTCGTCGTCGGTAACCGGACGCGTGAGCCCGTACGTGATGTTGCTTTTGATCGAACCTGACATGAGCGGGCTTTCTTGCAGGACGTAGCCGATCCCTTCCCGCCAAGCGTGAAGCGGAATTTGTTCGATGTTCTGCTCTCCGAGCATGATGCTGCCCGCCGACGTTTCATAAAACCGCTCCAACAAGGAGAAGATCGTTGTCTTACCGGCACCGCTCGGCCCGACGAAGGCGACAGTTTGCCCCGGCTCAATCGTGAAGTTTAAGCTGCGCAGCACCTCGTCCTCTTGCCCATAGCCAAAGGATACGTCCTGGAAGTGGATGGGCTGATTCCAATCGACTTGGTATGACACATCTTCCGATTGCTCCCAGTCCGCAGACAGCGTTAACGCGGTTGCGAAATCAGACTTCGATTGACGGTCTGGCTCCTGATGGTCAGGATCATCATTTTGCTGATTTTGCTGTATGCGTCCTGTTGACTGCTCTGGATCAGTGCATAGCAACTCTTGGATGCGCTCGGTCGCTCCCATCGCTTTTTGAAAGGCGGTGAAAAACTGTGCCAGCATGCTGAATGGCACTACGACCTGGAACATATAAATAATGACAGCAACCAGTGTTCCGGCAGACAAATCACCGGCGGAAACGCGCGCTCCACCGTATCCGATGATGACGACCAGCACGGCCATGATCACGGTTGTCATTAGTGGTGAGACGAATGCTTGGATGCGTGCTTCTCTCATGCCGAAGTGAAACAAGCTGGCAATCTTTCGCTCGCCCCGTTCGCGCTCAACGGACTGGGCATTGTGCGATTTCACAAGACGGATGTCGCTGAGCACGCGACCGAGTCCCGCGCTGAAAGCGGCAAGCTCATCTTGCATTTGCAAGGAAATTTTGTACACCAGTCTGCCTAATGGAGCCAAAATCAGCATGGACACTGGCACTGCGGAAAGCATAATGAGTGTCATTTTCCAGTCGATGATAAACAGGATCGCTAATGCGCCGATGATCGAAAGAATGCCGGAGATGGAGGTGACGAGATGGTTCGTTATTAGTGTCTTAAGCGTGTTCGGATCCTGTGTAACACGGCTGATCAGCTCGCCGGATTCGTGCTTGTCAAAGTAGGAAACTTTGAGTTTGAGAATGTGATTCCACAAGCGCAATCGGATGTTTCTCACGAACATCTCGCCAATATACGTCATGAAATAGTAGGAAAATCCGCCCGCAGCCGCCTGCACAAAAAACGCCGCTATGAGCCAAATGATGACGCCGATATCGAGACCACTAGCCGCAAATTGATCAATCAAATCACGGGTGAAAAGCGGCACAATCAAGCCGCCTGCAGCTTCCAATACACTTAGGATGATGGCAACGGCAAACAGCCCTCTCCTGGGAACGGCACTGCGCAACATTCGCAAAAACTTCCGCCATTGTCGTCCCTGGTCATGATTATTCACTCTCTCTGTGTCCATCTGAAAACAGTCCTTTCTTTATGGAATAGTACTCGAACGCTTCTGTAAACCATTTCTCTTCCTCTTCTGTAAACGGGGTGCCGATAGCAGCGGGCAGTTCTATATTTTCTAAGTGATCCGCATATTCATTCATAAAGTACCAATTGTCGCCCATCAGTTCGTTAGCGAGAGCCATAAATTGCTCGATGAGCTGCTGGACTTCTTCGGAGTCTGGACGATGGTTGCGCAATGCTTGTTTGAGGTCTTGAAGGATCAATGTCGAGCGCATGTTCCAGTCCCGCTCTTTGCTTTCGTCCGCGAAATTTTCCTTTATTCTCTGAATCAACGGCTCTGGAAACCAATCAGACATCCATTCCATCTGCTGCTGCTCCGTCACGATGCTGTGAATCAAGAAGGAGATCACTTGCGGATCTATTCTATGCTCGGCTTCAAGTACCGCGGCAGCATGATCAATCGCTTTCAAAATTTGCTGAATGTGTTGCTGTTTATGCTCCAAAGCCTGTTTCTGCATTCGCAAAGATCGTAGCAAGGCGTTGCTGTCCCCCGCTTGTCCGGACATGATCCCTTTAATGTCTTTCAATGAAAAACCAAGATATTTGTATGCAATGATTTGCTGTAGCGGAATTAGATCGTCCGGGCGATAATACCTTCTCCCGGAATCACTAATATAGCTTGGCTTGAGCAAGCCTTGCTCTTCATAAAATCGCAGCGTGCGTGGACTGACACGGGCTATACGGGAGAATTCTCCAATGGACATTTGCTCTTTCATCATCTCAATCAACCTCCGAATTCATTGTACAACTTTACGTAACGTAAGAATCAAGCGTTTCTTTATTTGCATAATTTCGTTTGTAAGCTTTTCACGTAGGAATATCCCCAGCTCATGCTGGAGGCTAAACTCATTATAAATTTCAATGCTCTTAGACTGAACAAACAAGAAAAAGTCATCTACTAATTGCCTTAAATTAAGCAAAGATCCACCTCATACACCCTAATATAATTTATAGTTTTTTATTGCCCTTCATAATAGCTTTGCTATATCCTCAAACCTTCTGATACCTCTGCTGGTTAGATGAGGTCTTTTCAATAGCCTTTATGTTACCTTCCATTTTATTTACGTAGTTTAAAAATAAAGTCCCAAGCAGAAGTCGATCCTTTCTGGGTATTCTATTCCATACATAACCCTTGAACAGGTCTTTAACAAGAAAGACTTCACCTTCATTCAAGTTTTCAGTTTCCTTAATAGCTTGTTCTAGTAGCTCATTAACATCACTCATGTTGTCATCTCCTTATCAATGTAAGCGTAAAATAACGCTCACGTGTTTTTTCGTGGGCGTTTATTATATGCTCTATTTAGTTTTATTTGGTATGCGACATTCTTCTGGAATTGTCTTCGACCAAGGAAGGAGTTGATCGATGGCTTCTACATCATTGTGATCTATCAATGGTAATTGTTCGAAAAGAGTCCCCCACGGGATTCACCGCTTCCTTCCTCAAGTGAGGTACTACGTTTTCTGTGTTCATCATGACTCACTGAATGCCAAGGGCTATTCTCTCTTAATTGTTCGGTCCTTCTTAGTAGTTCTAAACCAACTAATACTATGACCTCTGCTGACTTCTGACGGTTCAGCTACTTATCACTAAGTAGGTTATGAAGAGTACTTCACCTATCCGCCAGACCTCCCCGGGTAAGTACATGCACTTTCACACCATCTATCCGCCTCATTTACTCGATATGACCTTCGACAGAAAGAGCTTTGTTTTGTTTTGCAAACTCACTCAATCATACCTAGCCTTATATGAGGTTCGTGTTCCTCGGACCGGTGTTTTGCCTCCAGCTTCCTTCAGATTCCGCGTCACCACGGACACCCTTTCGTTGAGCTAACCTCTGCTTCTGTCTTCGGGGTTCGGGACTTACACCCTATAGTTCATGTACATGCCGGGCGCACATAAAGGAAAGGAATTGACAGGTCAATGTCAAATTCCTTTTAAACCATGATTTTAGCTGATACTTGTTCATGTGCTTGTTTTTGTTCAAATGAAAGACCATCGAGCAACCAACTGAATTGGCGGGGAGTGATGCACAAAGGGACGGGAGTTCTTTCATCAGGCCATTGAAAGACCCCTTTCTCTAAACGACGATAGTACAACCAAAACCCATTGTGATCCCAATGGAGAATTTTCAATTTATCTCGTTTCCGATTACAGAAAACAAAGAGATTAGAAGAGAAAGGATTTAACTGAAAGCTCATTTGAACAATGGCTGCTAATCCATCAATCGACTTGCGTAAATCCGTTGCCCCCGCTGCTAAATAAACATGTTGAATGGATGTTTTACTTAACATGTGTTTTCAGCACCTGAACCACTTCGTTGAAAAGGAGTGGATTGAAACCTTCTTTTACTTCGATGGAAAATTCCCCAATGTTAACGATGAGCGGGGAGTTTTTTTCATCCAACGGATGGGATACTTCAACAGTTAGCCATTGAGGGGAAGTCCGTGAAGTTTCAGTTGTCTCTAACTCTAGTCTTTTCATCCATTTATACATACTTTGATGATCTACTTGATTTTGTTTGCACCAAGCTTTTATACTTGACTCTCCACTAGATCGATAAGATTCGATTCGTTGTTGCCACAATTGTTTTCGTTCATCTGGGGACATAAAAATAAAAACCTCCTAACTTTTGATGTTGATCTAATTATCACAAAACATCATAATGGTTAGAAGGTGTGGGATATTTGGCGCTTACGGGACGACGGCAAAAAGAGAAGAACTTCAAAAACTTATTGAAGATGCTCAGGATAAGAAGTTCGATATCATTCTTGCCAAAGAGTTATCACGCCTTGCCCGAAATGGAGAATTATCCTATAAAATCAAAAACTTATGTGAAAACCAAGGGATTCACATCATTACTTTAGATAATGCGATCAATACATTAACAGGGAACACTCATGTGTTTGGCCTTTATGCATGGATGTACGAACAAGAATCTCAAAACATGAGTAATCGTGTTAAGGAGACATTAAAAACCCGTGCAAAAAATGGACTTTTCAAAGGATCAAATCCTCCATATGGGTATGAAGTACGAGATGGAAAACTGTATATTCGAAACGATGAAACACCAAATATTGTTAGACGAATTTTCAAAGAATATTTTGAAGGAAACGGACGACAAAGTATTGCGAGACGCCTATATAATGAAGGGATTCCAACACCTGCTCAAGTTGCTGGAAAGGCAAATGCAGGAAATAAGTGGCATGACTCTACAATTAGATGTATCTTAACAAATCCCCATTACGTCGGGGATCTTGTTCAAGGAAGAACAACGACAGTAAGTGTAACAAATAAAAGAAGAAAAAACGTTCCTAAAGAAGAACAGTTTATTATCAAAAATGTACATGAGCCAATTATATCAAGGGAAATGTTTGATGCTGTCCAAAATCAATTAGAGCAGAGAAGAAAATATATTACAGCACCCAAATTACATCTTTTTACCAACATTCTCTATTGTGCTGACTGTGGTACGGGAATGTGGTATAGAAGTAATCGTCGGGGCTACATCTGTGGAAATTATGCCCGTCATGGCAAAAAGGCTTGTACCGCCCACACGATAAAAGAGGATTTTCTAAAAGAAACGATCCTAGATGACATCCAAACCTTAATTCAACAAGTTGATAAAGAGAAATATATAAAGAAGATGGAGAGAAAATCGAAAAGTACAAAATCGGATTCTCAAAAGAAAATCAATAAGATTAACAAACAGATGGATGTTTTAAAAAATCGAAAAAGGAAATTCATCAACCTGTTAGCTGACGGAATTATCACACATGAAGAATATCAAGAGAGTATTGAAGCAACGAACAAGGATTTAACTGAATTAATGGAACAGAAAAATGAACTTCTTTCATTGATGGAAAGCGAGGATGTAATCCAAACGATTGAAAAGCTTAAAAAGGAATTACTTCAATTCCTAAATTTCGATGAATTAACCGAGGATATTCTCCATCGACTGATTAATCGAATCGAGGTAAAAGAGGACGGTACACCATGCTTTATGAAACATCGTGATTGCATCCTCACTGTTTCCACTTTCCTCCAATTCCATTCCACTTATACAGAGTTTAATAGGATTATTTGGATCAAATATTTTATTCATTTCATCTTTCCTCCAAATAGTTATGATGAGTAAATACAGAAGCTAACTTCTCAAAACCTTCTCCATTGGCTTGCAGTTAGCTAATTCTTCAATTAATTGAGCTGACCAAATTATTAGTATGGCAAATTCCCCCGAAGAAATACCAATAATGTACTATCGAAGTATAGCAGTCGAAATTCAGAATAAACAGTCTATTTCTGCCATTTTATAGATGTTATAATTAAATTTGGAGTGGTATATTTGGATCTTTGGACCAGCTGACGACTTGTATTATCCTCGATCCTACCTAATTAAGGGCAAAAAAATACCATCAATATGGTCCATGGACACACATTGATGGTATAAGCTGAGCTGACAGCTTTAAACTCTTGTGATTAAACCTAATATTTTCAAGACTTTTCGGGCTTTATTTCTTACACAATAATACAAATATTTATTTTAAGAATGCAAAAAATTAAAAAAAGAGGCTTATGATATTATCATCTTATGCAGTAGAGCCGACTTCCATTTACTTCTATAAATGCATATAGAGCAGCGGATACGGATTCCCTAGTTCATCAATATCAGGAATAGCAGTTTTACTATTACTTAAATTTCCTAAAGACATCATCCGAGTGACAATATAATAACTCTTCTTTGAAACTGCTAACTGTGCTTTTTAGCCAAACTAGAATGTATTTTACCTTCACTATTCTTTTCACAACCCATTTGGGTTCGATGGGTATATCATTCAAAGGTTTCCCAATGGAATATCTAGTTGCTCTTTTAATTCTTATTCGTAAGTTGATTGATTTGGCACTTTTTCTACCTGTTCAGCTAACTAAACATCTCGTTCATCTTTTGTTTTACATCCAAGATTTTTAGGTTCTTTATTGATGGACTAGAAGCATCACGCGTTTCAAAATGGCTCGCATAAATGCGACATGTTCATCCTCTAGAAAACTTTCAAGAATAGCCGTTTCTTTGAGTATATCATTCATTTTGTCTAAGACATCTGATTCATTAATCACTTGAATGATATGTGAATAGGATGTTTCTGATGGCATTTTGGAATTTCATTCGTCTATTAAATTCTTTTGCCTTTTCTTTTGTAAATTCATAAGAAAAGTGTTCTTCTTTGTTTTCATCATTTTTGTAATATATACATGACCTCTATTAATAATATACCTTTAGACCTCCAAGATTATTGAGTGCATTTTGAATATGAGTATATATGGTATAACCATTAGAATTATCCTTGCCTTTATGAATTCCAACGATTAGATAATTTGTTGCATTCGTTGTGATAACCGGTGCACCACTATCACCACCAGCAGAACTATAACTTGCTTTTCTTAAACCTTTCCACCATTGTGTAAGATCATATACTGAGTAGTTTTTATCTAATAGTTCGCCACAACTAAAACCAGTTGTTGCACCAGCTTTACATACAATATCGCCTACGGTTTCTCCTGATAAACTCTGCACACCTGAAATCTTTATATCTGATGGTTTATGTGCATAAATATATTTTCCCTTTCTTCCACTATCCATAGAAATAATTGCTGCATCGGTGTTTCCAGAATATATTCTTGAAACCATAGTACCAATATCTTTCCCACCTTGAGTCCACTTAACCCCTACTTTTGAGCAATGTCCAGCAGTTAAAAGATAATACTTATTTTTACTATCATAAACAGTTACATTAGATGTACATGAATCCTTATTTTCACTTACAATTCTAAGTCCGCCTTGTAAAGTGTAATAATAATCTGTACGTGAATCATTTTGTAAAGGTGATACTTTTATAACATCAATTCGTTTTTCTCCATATAAATTCTTAAGAGTATTTGTTACATATGAATTGTTATCTTCTACTCCAATTACTAATTTATTAAATTTCATATTAAGTGTTATATCTAAAATTTTTATATTTTGATTTAATAAATTTCCACTTTCTTCAATAATTTTGTCACGTAATTCCTCTAATTCAATTAGTGAGTTTTCAACAAAAATAAATTCAACATTTTCAGATTCCGTTGTTAATTCATTAATCTCTTTTTTTATTTTTTCAATTGTTGATTTTGGAGTACCTACTGTAATTCCCAAAATTAGTTTTCCGTTATTTTTCTGATCAATGTAAAATGAACCAATGTTATTCTCATTAATTTTTTCAAAGACCTTCTGCTTAATCTTCGGTACTTCATCTTTTTGGAATTTCATTCATCTATCAAATTCTTTTGCTTCTTCTTTTGTAAATCCATAAGAAAAGCGTTCTTCTTTGTTTTCATCATTTAAAATTGATAATACATGATTTCTATTTATATCAAATCCAAGGGTTTTCCTTAATTTAATGTTTTTCTCCAATTCCATTTGAGTCGGATTTCTATTAATCTCGGAAGCCATTACAAAAGATGTACTAGTGAAAAAAAGAAAAAAAGTAACAAAAAATACTAGTAAATGATTAATTAATCTCATCTCAAATATCTCCCTTTTTTTACCTAAATGGTATAATATTGGTATATATCAACAAAAAATTTGAAAATAGGGTGATTAAATGAAAAAAAAATTTTATTTAATTATCATTATATTTTTTATTTTATTTTCTAGTAAGCTTCTTCATAAGGAATATGTATATTTAGGTGAAGAGAATGGGGTTTTAGTTGAAGTAAAAATTAATAATTATTTACTATTTATCACCACATTTCAAACAAGAATTTATAATCAAACCGATGATGAAATTAGGGTGGCTAAGCCTATCACAAAATTATATATTAGTTCTGGAATTAACGTACCGAGCGGAATCCAAAATGATGTAATTAGATATGTGACAGTGAAACCAAATAGTAAAATAAATGGAAAAATCCATTTAAAGCTGATTTATCCGAAAAATAGACATTTTGCAACAAGTGTTAGTTATCAAATAAATAGTGAGGGATATACAATTCATATTGCTGATAAAATAAAATAATCAAGTGATGGAACTTTTCAGACACACCTTTCAAAAAGAAAGATCTTGGAGGAAGTGAAACATAAGAAAAGCATCTACCCGATTACAATGTAGATGCCTATTTTTTATTACGTCAAATAAAAATATTAATTACTATTCTTAATAAACGTTGCTACTATAATCTAATAATAGAATAATGCCATTTGCACATCCGAAAATAAAGTTCATTTTTCTATCGTTATTTAAGTTTAATTTAAAAGTTTCCACTGTTGTTGGATATCCTTTTCCTAACAATATCTTTTCGAATATGGCCTTTAAAACGAAATAGCGCTTCCCTTTATTCTTCAAGGAAAGAGCCATTTTCATCAACTTTTATTATTGGTTCATCTTGATTTGGTTGGCGGACTAAACACACAGTACCAGCGATTAATAATAAAATACCTTGAATCGAAATAAATCCGGAAATCACACCAGAAATAATAAAGAGAATTCCAGCCAGTTTGCTGTTACTCTTTAATTTAACGAGGGCAATAATCGTAAGAACAATTGCAATAATTGTTAGTATCCCAATAAACCAACTGAATCCACTAAACCATGCCAAGAAATCATTTGCAAACTGAAGATAGATCCGCTTCAGTAAAACCGGTTGAATATAACGCATCTTCTAATTCTCTTTCAAACATTGGATCATCTGCAATCCCATTTAAAAAAATAACATAAAAAAAATCGGAACTGCCGATAAAATGTTAATTATCAGCCCGATAATCCCTAATAATTTTTCTACAGTTCTATTCATATTTATTCCTCCATTAATATACTGATTGAAAAGGTATGGTGCAGTTGATTGAATTGTAGTCAAGTTTTGTCATTTCTTTATTAATATGACGTATTCAGTATAGGTAACAATTATGAAGAGAAAGGAAGAGAGGATCTGAAGATTTTCTTAGGAATTTTTTAAGGCAAGATAAGGAATCTCATTTTGCCTTATTTTTTTACTTTAAAATCATCTGAAATACACACTCAACGTGATGCATTTCTTTTTCAAAAATCATTTCCATCATTAGTGGGAGAAAGATGTAAAAATTTAAACCAGTACTTTCTTAAACATCACCTCTTATTTATATCTATTTATTGATAATGTTACATTATTTAGGATTAAATGTAAAAAATTTGATTATCTTCTATAATTAGTTTTTTATTTACGGAATTATTATAATAATCGGTTTTGTAATTCCAGACTGTGACAGATTGCTTCTTTTGGGAAACCTTTATTTTCCGACGGAGCATTGTATGCCAATGACATGATGACAGAACAAGAACACGGCTGGTACATAACTGGCTTCAAGAATCGAGTAGGAGGGAGCGATTAACTCCCGTCCTCTCACACCACCGTACGTACGGTTCCGTATACGGCGGTTCAATTAAGATGATTGACGCAAGTCTTTATAACTTCCGTGAATAGCTGTTCTCTTTATGCCAGTGGTCACTCCACCCTCCAAGAGGTCTCCCACGGGATTCACCGCTTCCTTCCTCAAGTGAGGTACTACGTTTTCTGTGTTCATCATGACTCACTGAATGCCAAGGGCTATTCTCTCTTAATTGTTCGGTCCTTCTTAGTAGTTCTAAACCAACTAATACTATGACCTCTGCTGACTTCTGACGGTTCAGCTACTTATCACTAAGTAGGTTATGAAGTGTACTTCACGTATCCATCAGACCTCCCTGGGTAAGAATGTAATCTTTCCTTCCATCTATCTGCTTCATTTACTCTGTATCACCTTCGGCAGAAAGGACTTTGTTTTGTTTAGCAAACTCATCCAATGATACCTAGCCTTATATGAAGTTCGTGTTCCTCAGACCGGAAGTTTGCCGCTCGCTTCCTTCAGATTCCGCGTCACCACGGACACCCTTGCGTTAAGCTAACTGTTACTTCTGCCTTCACAGTTCGGGACTTACACCCTATAGATTACACCCATGCCAGGCGCACACACAACAAGCGATGGCAATCCTTTTTTACCATCGCTCATTGTTCCTTATGAGATTAGACGTAAATGCTTTCGTCCATTCCCAACTCTTGCAGAATCCTTCGCTGCTCGTAGGTGAGCGGTTTACCTAACGCGCGTTGGATTTGCCCATCCGGCAGCTCCAACAGGACGACTTTCACATACCAGAACAACTGAAAAATCGCCTGCCCGGTCGGACGGGTCAGCTTGCGGCCTCCTGCGCCCTTTAACGGGCGCTCCGGCGTAATAAACTGACGCACCCGGCGCTGGAAGACGCGGTAAATGGCCAATGCGAGGAGAAACAAATAGCCCAACACCGCCACTCGTTCCGGTTTTTTCACGTAAATCTCGTCCGTAAAGAACGGATCTTTCAGGAAGGAGAAGTTCATTTCCACCGAGATCTGCCCTTTATACAGCTTCAAGATTTCTTTCTCGTCCATTCGTCGGTCCTTCCATTCCTCCGGCACCGTCGTGACGAGAACAAACCGGGAGGCTTTCCGTCTCGCCTGTTCCCACGCGTCTTGGTCGAATTCCAGATCTTTAATGGCGGACAAATAGAGCTTTTGCCCATTAAAAATTAAATAAGTAATATCTGTAACCCACTTCTCGTTTGGCTTTGACGCGTGGAAATCTCGGTTTAGATGGTTGTCCGAAATCACATAAGGCTCTTTCTTTCCGTAATAAGGCCGTTTCTTCCGAATCACCGCCTGCATTCCCATCTCCCTCATCAGCCTTTGTACTCGTTTATGGTTGATATCCAGTTGGTATTTCCGTTTCAGCCAAACTTGAACTCTCCGATACCCATAGATTCCTTTCACTTCTTCATGGCACTCTTTGATTTTTTCCTTTAGCTGCTCGTCTTCCAAGTGCTTCTGAGAAGGGTGTTCCTGTCGTTTTACCCATTTGTAATATCCGCTTCGAGACACGCCTGCAATCTCACATAATTGTTGAATAGAACCATAACACCCGGCCATTTCTTGAATGATCGCGAACTTCTTGTGGGCTGGTACTGCTTCCATTCCCCCTTTCACCTCTTTAAGAGCTTTTTTAGCATCTCTACTTCCGCCTCAAGATGCTTGATTTTCGTTTCAGGATCTTCCAGACGAGTTCTCGGTCTTCCTTTATTTGGTCCTTTCGCTTTACCACATTTCTCCTCCAGACCTTGTATTCCTTCCTTTTCATAGCGTTTCACCCATCGATGTACCATGGAATGACTAATCCCCAATTCTTTCACCACCGTTTTGTATCCCATGCCCTCTTTCAAATATAAATCCACAGCTTTCTTTTTAAACTTTGCATCATATGTTTTTCGTATTTTCCCCATAGAAAAATCCCCTCCATAGTAGACAGATTAATTGGCTTTCTTTTTTCTGTCTATTATAAGGGGATCATATCAAAAAAGCTTAGCCTTCTTGCAACATCATATCATTTCATGAAACATAGATAGGTTTGTGCCTTATTATTCCATTGTTATTTCCTGAATTTTTCTGGATATAGCCCTTCAGCTAGTGTCTTTAATGCAATTGGAGCACGAATTCCTTCTGCTGCTGCTGAAAGAGGAAGAATAATAAATCGCTTGTTTTTAATAGCAGTAACATCAGCAAGTTCCTTTTTAGAAAGCAATAAATCTTGTTTCTGTTTGACTGTTGTATCTCCATAGTCAATGATGACAATTACATCTGGATTACGGTTTACAACTTCTTCCCAGCTGACGTCGGCCCATCCTTTTTGAATATCATCAAAGATATTTTTAGCGCCTGCTATTTTGATTAAATGAGTTAAATAGTTGTTAGCTGCTGTGAACGGTTTATCAACTCCACTATCATACACAAACACCTTCAGCGGTTTTTCAACTGTTCCAATTTGCTTTGTTATTTCTTCTATGTCTTTTTTCATTTGATTTATCACTTCATTTGCTTTTGCTTCCACTTGAAAAATACGTCCGATATTTTCGATATCTTTGTACACATCTTCTAATGTTGGTGCTACCTTATTTGAAGATTCTTGAATATACGTTTTAATGCCTAACTCTTCGAGCTCTTCAACTGTTCCTAACGTTTTCTCTGTAAAAGCACTTTTCCAACCTGCATACGCAAAATCTGGTTCTTTTGCTAAAAAGACTTCCTTTGATGGGTACTGCTTTGAGAGCACAGGAATTTTTTCATAAGCATCCTTGAACTTTGGTAAAATTTGATCATCCAAGTAAGCTGTTCCAACCATCGAATCTTGCAATCCTAATGCAAGCATAATTTCTGTTGCATGTTGATTTAATGTGATCGCTCGTTTTGGAGGTTCTGTAAACTTAACAGTACGCCCCATGTTATTGATCACTACTTCACTGTATTCACTGTTGTCTTTTTGTTGCTTTTCTTCTTTGGCAACAGATTCATTTGAGCTGTTACAAGCTGCCAACATCATCATTACAAGTAAACAAATACTTAGCCAAAACATGTGGTTGTTTTTCTTTTTCTCCATAATTTTCCTCCTCTTTCCAAATTTATATATGTTTCATTGCCATGTTTAAACGTGTGTTAAAAAAGTGATATAAGGTTTTTTAGTTAAAGGATGAATAATGATTTCTGTTTCTACTCCAAATACCTCTCTGATTCGATCTTTTGTTAGCACGCTTTCTGGTGTGCCAGACATAACAACTTGTCCATTTTGTATTACATATAAATAATCACAATAATTGGATGCAAGGTTTAAATCATGCAATGCCGCTAAAACAGTGACATTAAGTTTTTTTACAAGGTCCATTAATTGAAGTTGATGACGGATGTCAAGGTGGTTTGTCGGTTCATCTAAAATGATAAGTTTCGCCTGCTGAGCAAGCGCCCTTGCGATCAAAACTCGTTGTTTCTCACCCCCTGATAAACTCATAAAACTTCGCTCCTCATATCCTTGCATTCCAACACGCTCCAAAGCTTCGTTGACAATGCGAAGGTCCTCATCTGTATCCGATTGAAATAACCGCTTATGTGGATTACGCCCCATTAAA
Organism: Ureibacillus sp. FSL W8-0352; assembly: GCF_038004345.1. Lineage (NCBI taxonomy): Bacteria > Bacillati > Bacillota > Bacilli > Caryophanales > Caryophanaceae > Ureibacillus > Ureibacillus sp. FSL W8-0352. The sequence goes on from NZ_JBBOQT010000001.1 coordinate 1,999,889, forward strand.
ACGATTTCTTGAACAGAAAAATCAAATGTTAAGGATGTTTCTTGACTAACCACCGCTATTTCTTGAGCTGCTTTTTTAGGTGACAGTTCATATAAATGTTGACCATCTAATCGAACGGCACCAGCATTTGGTTTCAAAATACGTGAGGCGATTTTTAAAAGTGTTGATTTTCCACTGCCATTTGGACCAATTATGCCAACAAACTGTCCATCCTTTATATGAATGGAAATATCCTGAATAATTGATGTTTCCATAATGGTACAGGATACATGTTCAATGGCTAGTTTCATTTACTGTCACCTCCAAATGAATACGTACTGCGACGTAAAAGCCAAATGAAAAAAGGGCCACCAAAAAACGCTGTCACTACACCAATAGGAAGCTCTTGAGGGGCAAGTACCAAGCGGGCAAATACATCAGACCAAATAACGACAATCATTCCAATTAATATACTCGTAGGAAGCACTCGTTTATGGTCAGATCCGACTAGCAAACGTGAAAGATGTGGAACAACTAAACCAATAAAACCAATTGAACCACTGACTGCTACAACTGTTCCTGTGATAAGCGATGTGATTATGATGAGTCCTTTACGAAGCGTATCGATATTGACTCCAAGTGTTGCTGCAACGTCTTCTCCCATTAATAAAATATTTAAAGAGCGATATTGAAATAATAGATATACTAAGCCAACTATCACCACAACACTTGGAATAGTTAAGTACTCCCATTTAGCTCCAGCTAAACTACCCATAATCCAAAACGTTGCTTCACGAATGCCCGATTCTTTTGGTGCGAGCGTCACAATAAAATTTGTTAAAGCTGACATGATGAAAGAAACAGCAACCCCAGCTAACAGAAGGCGTGTTGTCTGAATTCTTCCTCCAACTTGAGCTAACAAATAAACAGCCACCAACGCTAACATTGCACCGAAAAAAGCTCCAAGCGACAAGGCATACTGACCGAAAAATGGTAGTGCGCCAAATAGAATTACAAGTGTTGCTGCAACAGATGAACCAGAAGAAATGCCAAGTATGTACGGATCAGCGAGTGAATTACGTACTAATGCTTGAATGACTACTCCTACAACGGAAAGTCCAGCTCCTACAACAGCTCCAAGTAAGACACGAGGTAATCGAATATCCCAAATAATTCGTTCTTGTGCTTTGCTCCAATTTACTTCAATGTGATCACCCAAAAAAGAAAGATGTGATAGAGCAATTTTCCATACTGTGAAGGGAGACATTTTGACCGGACCAAGTATAACAGCAAATGTAATGGACAATAAAAACGCACAAAAAAGAAACAAAAAAATCAAACGAAACCTTCGTTTATGGTGGTAATCTGAAAATGGAACTTGTGGAACAATTTTTTCTTTTTTCTTTAAATGATCCTGAAGCAAACGAAGCAAACCTCCCTATCTGTAATCCTCTTAAACATAGAGTACCTTCATACACATAAAAAATCCTCATTCCTATGGATAAGAACAACGAGATCGTACAATACAAAATAAGATAAGAATCATCTTTTCATCTCTCGTACACCCCTCCTTCCCAAATATTATAAACTCAACTTTCGCACACAGATATTGTCAGACATCCCTTGATGTAATTGGGTAAAGACGCAATCCATTCTTGTACTTTACTTTTAAATAATTCCATGTTCAAACAAACATTAGCTTCTGCTAATGTTTGGAAGATCGCTAATAATTGATTCAATGCACTCTCTAGATTCATATCTTTTACATCTTCACATAATAGAAAAAAGAGATTTCCAATCGTTTTAGGATCGTTGTTTTGTCTACGCTCCCACTCTAAGAGTATAAAGCGAGTAAACACAATCGTTGTATGACTAATCAACAGATCATACGAACGACCTTGAAATTCTTTTGCTAGGTTAAGCAATGATTTGGTACACTTGAAAAATGTTTCGATGTCCCAGCGCATCCCGTAAATACGCACAATTTCTTCATCTGAAAGTGTGGTATCTGTACTCAAAATGGCTAACCATTCACTCTTTTTATTGCGGTTACGCACGAATACAATCTTGACTTGTCGTCCTTTTGCAAGATGAACATGGATCGAACCGAGTAGGTCTTTCTTTTCCATGGTACGCTTTGCTTTTTTAAAGAGTTCATCCAGAGTATGGGCTTCACCATCTATGAAATAACGTTGTTTTAGCTGCTTGACCATACCAATGACAAATAAACCTTTATCCGTGATTTTTTCAATCAAAGGCTCATGCGTAAACCAAGTATCCATTAACACATAATCAGCTGTAATTCCTGCATTTAAGGCATGATCCAATAAAGCAGAGACAACGCTTGGCTTATCTTGTTGTGCTTCAAGACGACGCTTGTAGCCGGAAGTGCGTTTATCAATGGATTCATCGACCCCGTTAAGTTGATTTTCCTTTTTCGCTGAACTCAATAAAGCAAAGTCTACAGGTAGAAAAGAATATCCATCAGACCAACCAAGAGTAAGCAACTGAAACCCCTTATAGAATCGTTTCTCTGTATGATCAAATACTCGTGAAAGAAGTTCAACAGACTTGCTTCGGTTGCGTGAAAAGAGTGAATCATCAACAATAAACACCTTCACTCTGTTGTTTGATGTAAGCTTTTTTATACGTCCAGTAAGATCTTGACATAAGGAAAGTAAAAAAGTTCGCCAAGCATAAGTAGATGAATTTAGAAAACGGTAGATCGTATCTTTTTTAGGTAAGTCCACGGCTTTCTTACTTTGAAGTGCTTGAAACCAATTTTTATCGGAAAATAGATAAGCATGAATAACCAAATCCCTTAGTAATTCTCGCTTTTCTCAAATGTTTGCCTATATTTAATTCAGAAAATCTTCGTTCAAGTTCTTTTGGTAGTTGTGCAAAAGTATCTTTTTTCGTTATCATAATGGTGACACCTTCTTTGGTATTTGGTTTGTTCACCATAATTTTACCAAAAGATAGGTGTCTTTTTCTTTTAAAAAAATAAAATCAATAAAAAACAAGAGAAATAATGAAAGACGATATAAAACAGTCATATCAAGAGTTGCAATAAGATATTACTCTGCGAAAGTTGAGTTATAAATATTTCCCAGCAACATACTCTTACGAAAAGGGGCAAAGCCCCTTTACTTATGACTTTTAAAACCGTTTTCTTTTAGACTCACGCTATACATGTAACAATCACATGGTAAAGTCATTTAATACCGATGATTCTTTCTGTTTCTGCAAGTCTTTTCTTGTTATAAATGAAAAAACTTAAACACTATATCACTTTTTCACTAATACGGAGGTTTGTGCGCTCAACCATTCTCATCCATTGTTTCATTTCTTCCACATTTCGCGGGATGCGCGTATCGTGTGGAAACAATGTTTTCCATACAGAAGCAAGCAGCGGAACACCAAGACGCCATTTTTGCAATTGATGCTGCCTTGCAAATACGTCTTGCGGTGATCCTTGCATGACAATTTGTCCGTCATGCATGACAAACACGATATCTGCCCACTCTAAGACAAAATCAAAATCATGAGTAGCGATCAAAACTGTCGTGCCAGCTCGATGAATATCGTTAATCTTCTCGACAAACCTCTCGATTTGCAGGCGATCTAAATATGCCGTCGGCTCATCGAGCACTAATAATTTCGGATTCATCACCATTATGGCGGCAAGCGTCAGCCATTTTTTTTGACCGAGACTTAAATGATGAATGGGCTTGTCCAACCATGAACGTAATCCAAACTCGTCCAGCGCTTTTTCAATGAGCTCGTCCATCTCATGTTTTTTCATTCCTAAATGGTGCAGGCCAAACGCCAGCTCATCACGTACCAACGGCGCAACAAGCTGGTGTTCCGGATTTTGAAAAACGATGCCGACCTCTTTCCGCCATTTTTGCAATGTTTGACGCCGATAATCCATCTTCTCTCCATTCCAATAGATGTCTCCGGAGTCGGGCCGCAACAGCCCGTTCGCATGTAAAAATAACGTTGTCTTGCCGCATCCGTTATGACCGATAAGTGCGCATTTTTTTCCAGTGGGAACATGAAGACTTAATCCTTTTAACACGCATGGTCCGTTCGGATACGTATAATATACTTCGTCCATTTTCAGCATTGCCTGCTGCCCTCCTATCATCCAAGCCGTAGAAGCAAACATATGCCGATGGCTGCTTCCCACAGATAACATTTATTTTTTTCGTTATATGTTTCCACATGAACATAGGTCATTTCATCGGAAACTCCGCGTGCCCATAAAGCAAGGCGCAACACTTCATAGGAATGCCATATTTTTTAAAAAAGCTGGAACACCAACATCCCACCATGCCGCCAATGGTTTCCTCCATTTCTTGCTTTCATTGCTACGTATAGCTCTTCTGCTGCTTTCTCGAAAACAAATACAAACCTATACATAAAAAACAACAACTCAATGATAATGGATGGTACTTTCATTCGTTTGAGCACATACAATATCTCTGGAAACGGGGTAGTCACCAAGAGAAAAAATAAGCAAGACCATGCCGCGACCGAACGAGAGAGCAAAGACATTGCGATGAAAATTTGCGAACGGTCAATGGAAACATGAAAAGATTTGTCTATCGAAACAAGCAAAGCTGGAAAACTCATCATCAGAAACAATGCCACGACTCTGAGGGCTTTGGCGTACACCTTCCACGAAACACGCGCATAACCGATAATCCAAATGGCAAGCCAAATCGTCATCATTACTTGCGTTTTCCAGTTTCCTGTGATGGCCATCATTAATAACAGAAGCGCAAATATCACTTTTTGTTCGGGGCGTATTGTCCGCAGGCGGTTATCGTAAGCGATGGTGTCAAACTGCCGGATCATTTTGCTTCCTCTTTTCGGTTCGCCCGGCCTTTATAGACGCCGATAATATAGCCAATAATTCCGGCACCGATTGCCGCCTGCACAGAAAACAGAAACGTTTCCACCTCTCCGCCTGGCGGCTCAAATATGGTTTCCATCCAAGGTTGATAATGAGGAGCGAGCTTCTGAATCATTTTTTCCGCCTGGCCATCCGTGCCGCCAAAATCAGAGTGATGAATGAACAATAACGGCGCTACTACCAGTAAAACAGCAATAGCAAGAAGAAAAAGACTTCGCTTCATATTACACTCCCCTCTCTAACTGATTTAGTTCGCCGCTACTGTAAGTGGTTAAGAAATTCCAAACGACGACCGTAAGCAGCCCTTCTGTAATCGCCAGTGGTATTTGCGTGATAGCAAAAATGCCGGCAAATTTGGCAAACGAAGCGAAAACCCCACCTGTCGCATCCGGGAACGCCAGCGCTAATTGCAATGAGGTGACAACATATGTGGCCAAATCAGAGAAAAATGCAGCGAAAAAAATCGTCCAGCGTCGCGATATATTCTATTTTTTTCTAAAACGATAAATGCCGTAAGCCACAAGCGGGCCGACGTGCCATGGACATGGCATTTGCCCCTAATGTCGTCAATCCGCCATGTGCCAGCAATAACGCTTGAAACAGCAATAAAATGCTTCCCATCACTACCATCGTCCATGGGCCAAACAGCACCGCACCGAGTCCTACCCCCGTTGGATGTGAGCTGCTCCCAGTAACGGATGGAATTTTTAAGGCGGACAGCACAAACGTAAATGCCCCGGACAGCGCAATGAGCAGCTTTAGTTCCGGATGCTCGCGTGTAATCCGAATTAGTGAACGCATACCGATGATCAAAAATGGCAAAAAAACAAGCCACCAAAAAATCGCCCATCCAACAGGCAAAAATCCTTCCATAATATGCATCGCAAATGCCGATGTGCTGCCGGTAAACGTAAAATAGACGACTAAACCGCAAAGGAAAAGGGCGACTTTCCATTTTTTCATGCTTTCGTTCCTCCCGTTGCTTTACATAATTTCGAGATTCCTAGAGGGGCGTTTGATTGTTTTGACATCATCAATCCTTGCTTCTCTTCATAACGGTACGTTATCGTTTCTTCCAACCATTCCCCATCTCGCAAATGCCTTCGCACAAGCTCCCTTGCTTTTTCCGGCGTCACACCGTTGTACCATACGCCTTCAGGGTAAACGATGACTACACACGCGTCTTGGCAACGGCCATTGCAGCGAGTCCGCGTCGTATGTACAATGCCATCTAACTCCAGCATCGCGATTTCTTCGCGGATGGCAAGCGTTACTTCTTCTCCCCCTTTACGCATGCAGCTGCCTCCATTGCAAATCAGCACATGATGTTTCATTCCGATTAAGTTCCATGTTGTCATGTTGAGTCTCTCCTTTTTTGCAAAATAAAAAGCACCTCTATACGCAGAGGTGCAGAAAAATGCATACAAATATAGAAAAAAAAGTATACCATTCTCCCGCACGTCTACCTATAATCCCGTAGGTATCCGTCCGAACAAATAAGGCAGGTCTCCTGACTTAGGATCATCGCTTTATTGCGCCTTCCCGAAGTTTCCTTCAGTGACATGATGCAACAAAGCTCCCCATCACAGTGGCGGGTACCGTGACGGATTTTCACCGTACTTCCCTTTTAAGCCTATTCTCTAATGAGAAAGGCACCTTATTTGTTTGGCATATAATGTCGATTTTTCAAAGAACATTTCTGTTATTCATAGTAGTACAAATTTTCAAACATCGTCAACCACTTTTTTTCAATAAGTCCGTTTTCGCCAATACAATCCCGTCTTGATCAGCGTACACATAGGCGCCTGGCTCCCAACGAACGTCGCCAAATTCGAGCGCAATGTCCCGTTTTCCCTTTCCTTCTTTTTTGCTTTTCACCGGGCAAGTGCCAATCGCCATCACCCCAAGCGGCATATTGGCGATTTCTGCGGAATCGCGAATGCATCCGTGAATAATCACCCCGGCAAGCCCGCGCTCACAAGCGATCTGGGCAAGACGGTCTCCGAGCAGCGCGCAATTTCGCGAACCTTTTCCGTCTACGACCAATACGGTGCCCGCTGGAACAGTTTCGAGCGCCTCACGAACGAGCACATTATCTTCAAATACATCGACCGTCGCGATCGGTCCGGAAAATTCCGCTTTGCCGCCGTAAGATTGCATCGGCAGCTGGCATACTTGCAATTCACTTAAAAATTCATCGCATAAATCAGCTGTTTTCATCACAATCTCCTCCTTGCCATGTCTTATATTTGACATCCTTTGTCAAAACTCCTTCTGCTGGACTCCACGGTATCGTGTTAAACGAAGACCGTGGAGTTCTTTGCTTTCGGCGAAACTTCGCTCAATCGTCGATGGACGTACCGATCGCAACACTTTTCCTCTCATCGATAATCGTTGTTTCCGCATTCGTTCGTAGATATCTTGATGAACGGAAACTCGAAATACACGATCCTTTGCGCCTTTTGCGGCAGGACATCCCACACAACTTCCTTTTACTGCTGGTTTGTACTCATGATATCCAGAACGGGTGGACGTGGAATACGTGAACTTTACGCCACAGGGACACGCATACACATCGTCTGTGACTTGCTGGAACTTTACGGAACGACAATCGGGATGTTCCTTTCGATGAAAACGTCGATACGACATATACGCCAAAATCCCTTTTTTCTCTAATTCTCTTGCTAGTCGGGCGTTATAATAGCCAGCGTCTAACACGATTTCTTTAGGAGAATATCCTACTCGATGTTGAACACGCTCGATTCGCTCCATCAAAATACGATGACCAGGCACGGTGGCGGCAGTCACGTAAGCATCCAAAATAAAATTATGCAAGGTGTCAACGATTCGATGATCGTGGAACGCAAAGAGACCACGCGGATCATGTTTGACCGATAGCCCAGCATCTGGATCTGTGACGCTACAGATCATCTTTTTGGTTACCAGCTTCTCTGCTTTGGGAGCTAACGTTTTTTTCCATGCTGTTGTCGTTTTTCATTGACCAGTTGTAACACGTCCTCGTCTTCTTTCTCCACCATCGTCTGAATCACTTGGATGCGTTTCAGTCTATTGGCGTTCGCTTTTAACTCTGTTTCATCCGTTGCCCATGTCTCTGGAGACAAGAACCCATCTTCTTGAATCCGTTGAAGGACATGATCCAATAACGCTTCCCATACACCGGGATCGACCCGATGGCGAAGAAACTTGGAAACGCTGGAGTGGCAAGGGACTTTATCGGTGGGGGAAATACCTAAAAACCAGCGATATGTGGCGTGTTGCTGGATTTGTTTACAGGTAAACCGAACGGATCGAAACCCTTCCAGATACTGAATCATGAGGATTTTTACAAAAATCAATGGATCAATCGTAGGGCGACCAATGGTACTTGGATAAAATGGTTCAAGTAACTGATATACATGATTCCAATCCATCAATTTGTCGATTTGAACCAAGATATGGTTAGGATCATACATGGATTCATAAGCTTGACGATTTTGTTGAATCTCTAAGTTCGATTGGTAGTAGTACATAAGTGGTTTCTCCTAATCAGTTGTTTTCTCAACATATATCATCGAGTAGGAGGGAGCGATTAACTCCCGTCCTCTCACACCACCGTACGTACGGTTCCGTATACGGCGGTTCAATTAAGATAATTGACGCAAGTTTTCATAACGAGCTTCAAGACTTTTCAGCCCTTGGTTTCTCCAATAGGAGTTACCAAGGGTTCTGTGTAATATTGGACTTTTTGAAATACGCCAATAACTCTTCCGAGTATTTCCCCATTCATACGCTTGCCATTGTGGTACGCCAAGTTGAATAAGGTTGCGTATCTTTGTTTTCGGTTTCTTCCAGTTCTTCCATAGACACATTCGAAGTCTTCTACGAATCCATTTATCTAATTCAGGGAATATAGATTTGGTGTCTGCTAACGCAAAATATCCACACCATCCCATTAGATATTGATTCAGTTTCTGAATGCGGTATTCCATCGGGTAGGGCATCTTGCGTGATGTGATTTCACGAACTTTATTCTTCATTCGTTTAAGGCTTTCTTTTGCGATACGAACCTTTGGCTCTTTATGATAGGTAAAGCTAAATCCTAGAAACTTACGTTTCCATGGACGGTCGACCGCTGATTTCTTTTCATTTACTTTCAGTCGTAGTTTTCCTTCAATAAATCGCTGGATACTTGCCATTGTGCGAAGTCCTGCTCGTTTACTTTTCACGTAAATGTTACAGTCATCCGCATATCGAACGAATTTGTGTCCTCTTCTTTCCAATTCTTTATCTAGTTCATCTAGTACAATGTTAGATAGTAGCGGACTTAATGGTCCTCCTTGTGGAGTTCCTTCTAATGTGCTTGACACCACACCATTAATCATGACGCCCGATTGTAAATACTTACGAATCAATTTCAGTAATGGTTTATCTTGGATTCTCTTCGCGAGTGTACCCATTAATCTGTCATGGTTGACCTTATCAAAGAATTTCTCCAAGTCCATATCTACAACCCATCGATATCCATCTCTTATATATTCTTTCGCTTTCCTCACCGCATCATGAGCACTTCGGTTTGGTCGAAATCCGTAGCTGTTTTCAGAGAATGTAGGGTCATACACTTTTGAAAGTACTTGGGCGATTGCTTGTTGAATCAAACGGTCTGTTACGGTAGGGATTCCTAGTAAACGAACACCGCCATCAGGTTTCGGGATTTCGACTCTGCGGACTGGCATCGGTTCATAAGTTCCCTTGAGAATTGCTTCTTTAATCGATAGCCAGTTTTCAACTATGTGCTGTCGTAGATTTTGTACGGGCATCATATCTACTCCGTGGCTTCCTTTATTCTGTTCTACACGTTTTAGTGCTTGAAGCATGTTCTCCCGTGACAGGATTTGATTCAAAAGCATCGTTATTCTCCTTCCGTGAATAGCTTGTCTTCTTATGCCAGTGGTCACTCCACCCTCCAAGAGGTCCCCCACGGGATTCACCGCTTCCTCCCTCAAGTGAGGTACTACGTTTTCTGTGTTCATCATGACTCACTGAATGCCAAGGGCTATTCTCTCTTAATTGTTCGGTCCTTCTCAGTTGTTCTAGACCAACTAATACTATGACCTCTGCTGACTTCTGATGGTTCAGCTACTTATCACTAAGTAGGTTATGAAGTGTACTTCACGTATCCATCAGACCTCCCTGGGTAAGAATGTAATCTTTCCTTCCATCTATCTGCTTCATTTACTCTGTATCACCTTCGGCAGAAAGGACTTTGTTTTGTTGTGCAAACTCATCCAATGATACCTAGCCTTGTATGAAGTTCGTGTTCCTCAGACCGGAAGTTTGCCGCTCGCTTCCTTCAGATTCCGCGTCACCACAGACACCCTTGCGTTAAGCTAACCGTTACTTCTGCCTTCACGGCTCGGGACTTGCACCCTATAGATTACATCCATGCCAGGCGCACACACATGAAAAAGAACGAACTTCTTTAACCGGAAATTCGTTCTTTTTTTATTTCAGCCTTTGCTGTTAATATTCAACTGTTAGCTTAACTTTAACTACTTAATAAATTAATTGTAAGAAATCGTCCATCGTTACGCCGCCGAAATATCTGGAAATATCAACATCCGCTAAAGCTTCTTCAATATCTTTATTAGCATAGCGTACACCAACTAAACGTTGCTCGATTTCTTCTACGTCTTCCATGCCAAAGAAATCACCAAAAATCTTAATTTCTTCAATGATTCCTTTGTTCACTTCTAAACGAATATCAATTTCCCCAGATGGGAAGCGCTTTTGCTTTTGCATATTAAAGCGCGGTGATTTTCCATAGTTCCATTCCCATTTTTGGTAGCGTTCTTTCGATATCGTATGAATATTTTCCCAATCTTGTTCTGACAGCTCGTAATATCGGATATTCTCCTCGCCACCGAAAATCGATTTCAAAATTTCCATTCGGAACTGTTCTACCGTAATTTTTTCCGGCAAGAAATCAATGATGTTTGCTACACGTGAACGTACGGATTTAATGCCTTTTGATTCAATTTTGTCTTGCTTTACTTTTAATGAATTTACCACCGCATCCAGATCTAGATTGAACATCAATGTGCCGTGGCTAACCAAACGGCCGCGTGTTACATATTGCGCGTTTCCTGAAACTTTTCGTCCTTCCACTAAAATATCATTGCGACCAGAAAGTTCCGCGTTCACCCCTAATTTTGCCAATGCATCTACTACAGGCTGGGTGAATCTTTTATAATTGTGGAAGCTGTTTCCGTCGTCCTTCGTGATAAAGCTGAAATTTAAATTATTTAAATCGTGATACACCGCTCCGCCACCAGAAAGTCGCCGAACGACGATGATTCCATTTTCTTCAACGTAGTCTGTGTTAATTTCTTCATATGTGTTTTGATTTTTACCGATAATAATGGACGGTTGATTGATATAGAACAGTAAAAAATCATCTTGCTCAACATCCATGTTTCTTACAAGATATTCTTCAATTGCCAAGTTCACTCTAGGGTCTGTAATGCCTTTATTATCAACGAAATACATTTATGTATCCTCCTATACAAATTGTCCATATCTATTTTACACGAAAAATGGCTCATACTGATTTTTTTAGTATGATTGAATTTTTCATCAAAATAAAAAACGACAACTATTATCGTTGTCATCAAATTAAAGTAAGCTCGAATCAAGTGAGACGAATAAAAAACGCCTGCTCTTTTAGGACACATGACAAATAGCCCTTCAATCACGATTTTTTCGGACTGAGGGCTATTTTTATGATTGGCGTAGATTTTGTATTTCATTTTATTGAAGGAGATTTTTCAAACGATGGATTTCTCCTAAAATCTCATTGTATTCTATCTCTAAAAGCTTGGGGTCATCCTTTTTGGAAGGCATAGAAATTTTACTTATTACCTCCGTCAACCGAGTTTCTAATCGTAAAATTTCTTCCTTAATCTGCTCTTTTTTCCTGTCTTTAACTTCAGTCTTGCTAGCCATATATTCATCATAGCTGCCCTTGAAAGTTTTAAGTTTGCAGTCTTCGATAATCATAATCTGATTAGCTACTGAATTTATAAAGCGCCGATCATGAGAGACAAAGAGCAGGGTGTGTTCATATTCTCGTAGAACTTCTTCCACCACTTCCAGAGAGTTTAAATCTAGATAGTTTGTAGGCTCGTCAAGAATCAATAGGTTAAAGCCACTACATATTATTTTGGCAAAGGAAGCTTTCACTCGCTCCCCTCCGCTTAAAACCCTAACCTTTTTATACACGCTATCTCTTTTGAAAAGAAGACGGGCCAATAATATTCGAACAAAACTCTCCTCATAAACGCTTTCTGCCATCACATTGTCGAGGATACTCTTATTTTCATCTAAGATACTTAACTCCTGACTGAAATAACCAATCCTTACGTTAGGAGCAATTTTGATTGGGGACTCTTGGTTCAGAATCATTTTTAGCAGAGTAGTTTTTCCACATCCATTGGGACCTATTAAACCTACCTTAGCTCCGTTTTCTAAATGAAATTGAGCATCTTTAAAGATCACTTTATCCCCAAAACTCTTGTTAATCCCATTTCCTTCAATGATTACTTTGCTATATATTTTCTGTACGTCCCCAATGTCAAATTTGATTTTTTCGATTTTTGGTGGTTTCTCCTTAACTTCTAAATGTTGAATTCTTACCTCCACATTTTTAATAGCGCGATCCAAATTCGCTTTTGCTCTTTGATTGCCCATCTTGTGGAGTCTAGCCTCAGAGTTACCCATCCTTCGGGGAGTTTTTCGAATGGATTTTACTTTTTCTCGTGTAGAAATTATAACCCTTTCTAGTCTCTTCTTTTCCTTAACATATTGCTCATATTCAAATTGTGCTAGCTCTCGCTCTTCAGTTTTTTGCTTAATATATTCACTATAGTTACCGGAATAGGTTTTGATTTTCCCTTCTTCTATTTCGATTATTTTGTTACAAAGGCTATCTAGCAAATCTCGATCGTGAGAAATCAAGACTAGGGCACCAGAAAAGTTGGCAAAGGAATTTTCGACTAATTGAATTCCTTCAATATCCATATTACTAGTGGGTTCATCAGCGAAAATGATGGCATGATTTTGACCTAGGCTGGCCGCCAGCTTAAAGCGGTTTCTTTCTCCTCCGCTCATACTCTCCCGATAGGTTTGGGGAACTTTAAATTTTGAAGCCGTCTCTTGTTTTATTGTTTTTTCTTCAGGGGGCTCTAGTTGGGAGATATAGGCGCATTCCCCATAAAGTTTTACCCATCCTTCATCAGGCTCTATTCTTTGGCTTAAAAGGTTCAATAGTGTTGTTTTTCCTGCCCCATTTACGCCCACAATACCAATACGATCTTGATCATATATGCAGAGATTTTCAATATCCAAAATAAGACGATCTCCAAAAGATTTTTTTAGATTTCTACATTCGACTAATAAAATAAAAACCCCTCCTAAATTTACCGGAGAGGATAGTATCTATCAGACCATAACCATACCAAAAAAACTATATCTTCTATTGCCCATGGCCATAAGCCAAAAAACAAAAAATAAGCACACTCTCTCTGGCAACAGAATCTACAGCAAAGTATAGTTATCGAAAGCTATCTACAGAAGTCAGTACTATCCACTCACTGGTAAAAAATGCATGATTGTTAAGCCGTTTTCCAACGACTTTCTCAAAACTTCATTACATTTTCCTTCCTAGTTAAGTGAATTAGTTGTACATTTTCTGCAGATACCTTACCTTTCTTAAATTTTTCTTAGGCTCTTCATTCGGCTTTCATTAGCCTATAGCCTATTGACTGGAATTATAATAAATGTTTTACTTTTCTGTCAAGTTTCAATGTAACATCTATTATTCACGGATACGGCCTTTAAAGCGAAATGGCGCTTCTCCTTTATTCTTCAAGGAAAGAGCCATTTTCCATCAATTTAGATTATTGGTTCATCTTGATTTGGTTGGCGGACTAAACACACAGTACCAGCGATTAATAATAAAATACCTTGAATCGAAATAAATCCGGAAATCACACCAGAAATAATAAAGAGAATTCCAGCCTGTTTGCTGTTACTCTTTAATTTAACGAGGGCAATAATCGTAAGAACAATTGCAATAATTGTTAGTATCCCAATAAACCAACTGAATCCACTAAACCATGCCAAGAAATCATTTGCAAACTGAAGATAGATCCGCTTCAGTAAAACCGGTTGAATATAACGCATCTTCTAATTCTCTTTCAAACATTGGATCATCTGCAATCCCATTTAAAAAAATAACATAAAAAAAATCGGAACTGCCGATAAAATGTTAATTATCAGCCCGATAATCCCTAATAATTTTTCTACAGTTCTATTCATATTTATTCCTCCATTAATATACTGATTGAAAAGGTATGGTGCAGTTGATTGAATTGTAGTCAAGTTTTGTCATTTCTTTATTAATATGACGTATTCAGTATAGGTAACAATTATGAAGAGAAAGGAAGAGAGGATCTGAAGATTTTCTTAGGAATTTTTTAAGGCAAGATAAGGAATCTCATTTTGCCTTATTTTTTTACTTTAAAATCATCTGAAATACACACTCAACGTGATGCATTTCTTTTTCAAAAATCATTTCCATCATTAGTGGGAGAAAGATGTAAAAATTTAAACCAGTACTTTCTTAAACATCACCTCTTATTTATATCTATTTATTGATAATGTTACATTATTTAGGATTAAATGTAAAAAATTTGATTATCTTCTATAATTAGTTTTTTTATTCATTTTGAGGAAATTATCAAACTACGAAAATCTATAAGAAATATACTTACAAAGTGTATGTCGAATAATAGCAAATGTAAAATAAGCTAAAACAAAAAATTGGAGGAAAAGATTTCTTTCTAATCCAATTTTTATTTGGAAAAGTCATATTATAAAATACTGAAAAAACTATTTAATAGCTTTATTATGTTATAGTATTTTATTTGATTATTTTATATTTTTTTATAAAGTTGTAACCGTCAAGTAGAATTAAACAATTTTCCACAAATAATTTTAAACAGTTTTCTACAAATAATTTTAAACAGTTTTCTACAATTAAGATTCAACAGTTTGCTAAATTAAAATAATACCTTTCTGTATTTCATACGAATGCTATCCGTTTCGTTATCGAAAGTGATAATTTCACTCCTATGTAATAAACGGTCAAGTATAGCTGTTGTTAAAGTAGGATCACCAAGAAATTTTCCCCATTCATTTGGCCCTTTATTAGAGGTTAGAATGAATGCTGCTTTATCATATAAATCATAGATAAACTGGAAAAATAGATTGGCTTCCTGAGTCTCGTAAGTCATGTACATGACATCATCAATAATAATTAAATCCGAAGCTATAATACGTTTGTAGCGTATTTTAGATTTATTGATATATTCTTTTGTTTTTAAAATATACATAAGCTGATTCATGGAGACAAAGGATACTTTGTATCCTCTCTCCACAGCGTGTATTCCTAATGCAACGGATAAATGTGTTTTTCCTGCTCCTGTTGGTCCCATCAAAATTAAAGTAAAAAATTCTTCAATCCAATTCAGTTCTTTTAATACATTTAGTTGTTTTTCACCAAGAGCTGTTTGTTCCTTCAAATCATAGGTATCAAACGTCAATATTTCTGGGAACTCTGCCCATTTCATTAATCTCTCATTATTTTTCTGCTCTCTACATCGCATCTCATAGCTTAAGATTTCATAAACCAGTTCATGATATGTCCAATTCTTTGCTTCAGCTTCACGGAGTAAATTCGGTAATTCTTTAGCCGTCTCAGCGAGGCGCAAGGTACGACATTTATCTTGTAAAATTTCATAGGGATGATGATTCATTCATTTTCACCTCCAGATAAGACTTTTAAATAAATGTCTTCGGATCGTTCTGGTGCTGATAAATCTTTATACTTCTCATTCAATTCAACGATTTTAGGTGAACTTTTTTGATATTGTACAGATAATGCATGTGCAATATCCCGAAAATCATTTGCACTGGTCATTCCAAGTTTCTTCATTTCAGATAAAGCTTCCTCACAATGATTTGGGTAAATTCTGATGGCTTGTTGTAGTACTTTGAGTTGATCCACTAAATGACGTGGATATCGTTCTTTCAATTTGTGTATTAACCATTGAATATTCTCTTTATCTATGAATGTTTCTTGAATTTGATGAATTAAAAGATCTCGTTTACTTGTGCTATGTTCCCGATGGGAGGGATCTGTAATAATCAATCCTTTTCCTTCGGATATTCGGTGCTTTGCTAACTCCATCCCAGTTTCTTTCAGTCGAATAATTAACCAACCATCCTCTTCTTGTAAATAAGCAAGATTTGGGGCATCTGCTCTATATGTTCCTTTAGGAACGCTATATCGATTTCCTTCATAACGAATAACATTGTCCTTATGGATATTTCTTGTTATACTTGGAGTTGAAACATTTGCGAAAATGTAAGTACCAGAGACTTTCTTTAAGTGTTGCTTTTCCAGGGCGTGCACTTCAGAAGGTCTCTTTTTCGTATTATGATGAACTTTATAGTTTCCTGTTCTTTTCAACCAAGCGTGGCACGATTGATTCCAATCTGAAAGATGATCGAATACTCGATTTTTGCTAAAATTATTTTTTACAAATTTCACAACCTGTTCAATTTTACCTTTTGATTCCGGATCACTCTTTCTACATAAATAAACATTAAATTTACGGGTATGATGATATTTAGTAAATTCAGCTGTAAGAATTAATGTAAACTTTCATTTTATCTCATCTAAAAAGAGTACGATTTTTTCAAATTCCTTCGGAATCATCTTTGCCATCCTCTGAAAAAATGTGCTAAATTTTTTGTGAATTATTTCATAGGGGGATGGAAGATCTGTGATCTTGATTCATGATTTTGGAGTCGATCTCGAAACCTATCATGAATTAGGAAAAAACAATGACTTTCCTATGGTGGAGGAGTGCCCACATTGTCATGCGAAGCATTCCCTTCATCGCCATGGTTTTTATGAACGGAATGCCATCACCGCAGAAAAGGAATATCGTCTCTTGATCTGCCGTTTTCGTTGTTCGATTTGTTTCCAAACGGTGTCCATCCTCCCTCACTTTCTTCTCCCATACTTTCAACATACGACTCGTACCATCGTTCAATGGCTCCATGATGTGCTTCATCAAACCGGCACAAATCCATCAAAAAGACAACTCATTTCTTTCTATCTCCGACGATTTATCCAAACAATTTCATGGATTTATATGTATTTTGCTTCGGTGAAGAAATCTTTCGGTTGGGAGCGAGATACCCAACAACAAGCTTGTCGATCGATCGGGAAAATCCAACAATGGGGAGAGGAACGGTTTGTCAAAGAGTCGTGGGGGTATTTGTCGACCTACTTTATGGCACATTGTTTTGGACGATAAGGAAGCGCATCTAGGTGTTGAGGCCGTCCCACATACCTTTTGCCTCGACAGGTAGAAAAGAAGAATTTATCATCAAAGGTGAAATGGATAGCCGGCTGTCCTTCGAAATGAAAAAGGAGGATGGAAACGATGGACGAACACATGAGAGAACAAATTGCCTTATTCCGATTCGGATTGATTGCCCCACTTTTGAATGAACAAGTAGATCCGAAGAGCTACCTCACTGAGATGGCTAATCGCATTCATGAAATGCCGTATTACGGAGAGAAACGGATCGCTGCGAAAACGATTCAAGACTGGTACTTGCGTTATCGGAAAATGGGATTTGAGGGATTAAAACCGAAGAAGCGCTCGGATCGTGGACATTCCCATTCCCGAAAGCTGTCTCCAGAAGATGAGGATTATATTCTAGCGATGAAAAAAAAATTTCCCCAAGTGCCAGTGACGGTTTTTTACCAACAACTGGTACACCAAGGGGAAATCAACCCAAAACAAATTTCTTATTTTACTATATACCGATTATTAAAAAAATTCAACCTTGTCGGCAAAGAAATTTTACCGATGCCGGAGAGAAAACGTTTTGCGCATGATCAAGTGAACGCCTTATGGCAAGGAGACCTTTCTTACGGTCCGTATGTTCCAATCAACGGGAAGAAGAAAAGAACGTTTCTCATCGCTTACATCGATGATTGTTCACGCATCGTGCCATACGCTCAATTTTTCTCTTCCGAGAAATTTGATGGGCTGCGAGTCGTCACCAAAGAAGCGCTCATTCGGTATGGAAAGCCGAAAATGATTTACTCGGATAACGGAAAGATTTATCGTTCCGAAACTCTTCAGTATGCGTGTGCACAGTTAGGGATCACCCTCGTTCATACGCAGCCATATGACCCGCAAAGCAAGGGCAAAATTGAGCGCTTTTTCAAGACGGTGCAGACGCGTTTTTATCCGTTATTAGACATGAATCCGGTTCATTCACTCGAAGAGTTGAATGAACGATTTTGGAGATGGCTGGAGGAAGATTATCATCGTAAACCCCATGCATCGCTCAATGGAAAAACGCCTCATGAAATCTTTCTGTCTCAAAACCATACGGTTCAATTTCTAGAAGATCCGACGGTGTTGGATTCAATTTTTCTGAAACGCGAGTTTCGGAAAGTGAAGGCCGATGGAACGATTTCGCTCAACAAACAATTGTACGAAGTGCCTCCTCGTTTCATTGGCCAATCCGTAGATATTCGTTACGATGATCATGGTGTATATGTATATGAGGATGGCAAGGAAGTCGCTCAAGCCAAACCTGTATGCCTGCATGATAACGCCCATGTGAAACGAAATCGGTCCCCGTTTTCGTTGAATACAGAATGGGCAAAGGGGGAAGGAGATCATGTATAAAACCTTCTACTCCCTTTCTCATGAACCCTTTTCGAAAGAAATGAAGCCGTCGGATGCCTATCTCGCTACTTCGTATCGAGAAGCATTGGCGAGATTGGATTATATCAAACGAACGAGAGGAATCGGTCTATTCATTGGTGAACCGGGATCTGGAAAAACGTTTACGTTACGAACGTTTAAAGAGTCGTTGAATCCATCGTTGTATCATGTCGTCTATTTTCCTCTTTCCACAGGAGGAGTGATGGATTTTTACCGAGGGCTTGCGCTTGGGTTGGGAGAAGAGCCAAAATACCGGAAGGTCGATTTGTTTTATCAAATTCAGCAAGGAATCGAACGATTGTACACCGAACGAAGAATCACTCCTGTCTTGATTTTGGATGAGATGCATCTGGCTAAAGATGCCTTTCTGCAAGATCTTGCGATTTTGTTTAATTTTCAAATGGATTCGACGAATCCATTTGTCTTGATTTTAGCTGGCCTTCCGCATTTACAAACGCGGCTTCGGCTCAACCAGCATCGGCCGTTGAATCAACGTATCATCATGCGATATCAAATGGGGCCATTGACGAAAGAAGAAGTTGGTCAATATATAGAACAGCGAATGAAAATGGCGGGAGCGAAGATTCCGATTTTTACTCCAGCAGCGCTAGAGGCCATCGCTTTACAATCTCAAGGATGGCCAAGAGTGATCAATATCCTAGCCACGACTTGCCTCTTGTATGGATACCAAATGAAAAAAGAACAGATCGATGAAGAAATCGTTCGAATGGCGGCAGAGGAACATCATCTTTACTAAGCGATCGGAGCTCTTTGTACGGAGGGTTCCATTTTTTTCGAAGAGGGGCGGAAAAATCATCGAAAAACGACCGGAAAAATGTGCAAAGAACCTGGGGAAAATCGCAAAATCTAAAATAATCCGCAAAAAAATTGCACATTATTTCAGAAAACGAACCAAAATAATTTGAAAAAGTCAGACTGAAATAATGTGAAAATTTACAGAATTAAATCACCTGCATTTTCACTAACTGCTAATAACGCATCTTGGTCATAGACCATTTCTTCTGGCATTCCTCCAAAGTATTCAAATGCATTTTCATGCATTCGAATCATATCGGAAGTACGAAAAGGTCGATCGAGCCATTCTACATATTTATATCTTGAATGTGATAAAACAAATGCGATAAAATACAACTTTTTATTCTCACCTTGTCTGTTTTTGACGGTAGTTTGTCCAAAATCCACTTGAGCCTGTTTTCCCATTGGTAATTCTGGAACTACACTATATGTCCTCTGAACCTTTACCTTTGGAATCCGATAGTAATCCCTCATTTCGTTTAAATAATTTCGTACAGTGTTCTCAGCGACTTCCCTGAAACCTAACTTTTCTTCCAACCAATCATAAACTTGTGCAGCAGTTAAATCAGGATGTTCCTTCAACCACCCTAGAATTTGATCATGATAAGGGTCTAGTTTCTTTTCTCTTGTACGTAATGTACTTAAAAATTCTTCAAACTCATCAGTACTCATATTCAAATAATCTATCACTCTATTTCTTGAAATATTTAGTTTTCTTGCAATAGCACTCTTGGAGAATCCCTCTTTGTATAAACGATGAATCTCGATGTAAAGCATAAATCTGTTCACTCCTAATTCCTCACTTTCAATAGACTAGTAACAGTATATTTGAAAGTGATTGATGGTGGGGAAACTGTTTAATCTTATTTGGGGAATTCTGTTGAGTTCTATTTGTGGAAAACTGTTGATTCTAGTTTAGCGTTTACAAAAGTATACTTACAATTAAAATAGCTATGCAGCCAATAAAAATTAGAAAAGAAAAAATAATAGTTAGAGTGTCTCCTCCCCAATTAGCAAATATTATATATAGTTGAATTAATGCCAGCAGAATAAAAGCTGAATTAGAAGGAATCACGGGCTTTCTCATTTTATCCTCCTCATCTTAAGTACATGCCCTAATAATATTCGCTATGCCAAAAAAGTCTAAAAATGCATTACGAAGATCACTTGGTATGTTCTATAATTCCAACTTTTTAACAGTTTATATCGATCATAAATTTCTTTTACAGTTTTTTCAATACCACCAAGATTAACCAAAAGATAGACGTTTTAAAAAATAGAAAAAGAAAATTCATTAACCTATTAGCGGATGAAATCATCACTCGTGATGACTATCATGAGAGTGTTGAAGCAATAAATTTGGAATTAAATGAATTAATAAAACAAAAAAATGAACTAATGGAAAGTGAAAATACTATTGAAATCCTTGAGAAGTTAAAAAAGGAATTACTTCAGTTCTTAAACTTTGATGAATTAATTGAGGATATGCTCATCGTCTGATTGATCGAATCGAAGTAAAAGCGGACGGTTCACCGATTATTTACTATCGATTTTCTGCACCAAAAATTGAATAAAGGCAAGATAAGAAAACCTCATCTTGCCTTATTTTTTTACTTTAAAATTATCTGCGATACACACTCAACGTGTGTTGAATGGTAATCGCAGACATATTGATGTAGCAGTGTTTTCCTAGATACTTAATCAAAAATCTTCTTGTTCGCGCTTTCAATCCGTAAGCACATAATCATCATTCTCCTTGCTTCAAATCCCTATAAACACATGATTCCTATGCCATTCCAAGTACTTACGTTGACCATCACTCACATTAATTCGAATTCCATCTCTTATGTTCAGAAATACTTTCGTAAGCTCATCTATTTGTTCTGAAATGATAATTTCACCATTATCATCAAAAGTTATGAAACCTTTATCAAATAAAGCATCATGATTAGGACAAAACAAAAAACCGTTATCCAAATCCAGTCTTTCTTTGTTATCACACTGACTCCAAGGTTTAATATGACTAGCAATTAGAAATCTGTTATCTGTAACACCACATAACTTACATTTACACTCTCTCTTTATCAGACCTTCTTTAAAATTTGAATGACCAATTCTTGACTTTACTAGCTGTTCTTTCTCTGTTTTTGTAAGATTATCATTTTCAATTTTTTCCAAATCTATTACAGCATATTCTTTTTTATTATTAAAATTGTCAATGGATTGTTGCTTATTTTTTGTATAATCTAGACCTATGATTTTATTTGTATCTTTCAAAACTATTGTGAAACCAAGTTTAATTAAAAAATTATTTGTTTCATCTCCACCACTAAAACGGACAAGTTCATATCCATTAGCCAATCTGTTTGCAATTCGTAATACTTCCTTCGGTGGATATCTTTTATTATTATGGTACAAATCAAACTTAGTTGATTGTCTTCGAGGATCTACTCCAACTTGGTCTATTTCTTCCAATGCTTGAAGAACATGATTTTTTGTAATGTTATTCGGTATTCCCATTTTCATTCCCCTCTTATATTATAAAGTTAAACTTTTTCTAAATATTAATATAAATTGTTTTTGGCAAGCAGAAAATGACTCTTACGCATATTTGGTGAAGGTCCATAATTTTACTTTTATAATATAATAAAAGAAAAGGTGTGATGAATGATGAATCGTCAAATCCATTGGTCTTCACCAGATCCTTTCCTAGAAGTTCTCGATATTCAAGAAGAACCATCCTCCATTACCTTTATTGTTCGAAGCACTCATGAATCCTGCCCTTGTCCTCATTGCCAAGTGCCTTCCACACGTCCACACAGCCGATATACACGCATGATTCAAGATTTGCCGATTGCCGGAAAAGCTGTTTCCATCCTGCTTATCACAAGAAAATGGTTTTGCGACCAACCCAGTTGCACCCAAAAAATTTTTACAGAACGGTATGATTGGATTTCTGAAAATGGACGCCGAACTTTACGAGCTGAAGAAGTATTACGTAAAATCGCGTTTTCCACCAGCTGCCTCAATGGCGAAAAAGTAGCGAAAACCCTGCCCCTCCCTGTTAGCCATGACGTATTGCTCTCCCTTATTCGGAAAACGGAGATTCATCAAGAGGTGTCCCCCTTTTATCGGAATCGATGACTTTGCTTTTCGGAAAGGACACAGCTATGGCACGATCATTTGTGATCTGAGCACGCACAAGCCTGTTGCATTACTTCCGGAACGTTATCCGGAAACCATATCAAAATGGCTAAAAAATCATCAAAACATCCAAGTTGTCAGTCGTGATGGCTATCAGGCTTTTCGGAAAGGGATTCAGAACGCTTCGCAAAGTATTTTGCAAGTATATGACCGATGGCATTTTGTCCGGGCGGTAAAGAAGCAGATCGATGCTTGCCTCACCTCGATTCTTCCTTCCGTCATCACGTTGGAAAAAGAAGAAACGGACCAACAAACCTTTCCGCATGAAACCAAACTGCAAAGGAGACAAAAAGAAAGAGCCGAAAAGAAATGGATGATGATCAAAAGCATTCAACAGGAATACAAAAAAGGAAAGAAAAAAGCGGAGTTGGCCAGAGAATTTCATATGGATCCCCGAACCATTTCAAAATATCTCAACATAACCGAGATGCCGGTTCAAGTAAAAAGAAAGCGAAAACGGCAAACCGATGGTTTTGAGCAATACATTCAGCAACTCGAACAAGAGGGCAAGACCATCCGTGAAATTGATGCGCAACTTCGTAAATATGGATATACGGGGACACTTTCAGGTGTCCGCGTTGCAATCGAAAGCATACGAAAAGAAAGAAAACGGCAGGGGATTAAGGAATCTTCCGTTCGAATTTCCAGACGGCAAATGATTTCATATGTTTGGAAACGAAAATCTAGACTTTTAGAAGAGGAACTGCAACTTCTTGAACAATCCTTTAAGATGTACCCATCCCTTCATTCTTTCCACCAAATGGTTCAAACATTTAGAGAAGCATTTGATGAACGGAACTATCCGGTATTTTTCAAATGGTTGGAAAAACAATTGTCTTCTCCAAACAATCATTTATATGATTGTGCACTTCGACTCCGTAGGGATTTACAGTCGATTAAGCTGGCATTTAGTACTTCCTACAGTAACGGAGTTGTAGAAGGCCATGTTCACCGATTGAAGCTGATGAAACGAATCATGTATGGCCGGGCGAAGCTGGATTTACTCGAAAAACGAGTGTTATATCATTTATAAAATGTTATTTTAAAAAAATAATAAAGAGATGAAGGACTGTACATATATGGTTTCACCAAAAGAACGTAAGAGCCATTTTCTACTTGCCAAAAACAGTCCTTTACTTCTACGAACTAACTCTTCTTGTACCTGCATGAAGATTTCACGCGGGATAATGGCTTCATGGTTATTCTCTACATAATACTGAGGTACGATTCCGTTATTCACAACCCTCTTTTTTGTAAGAAAATCTACCGTATAAGTTTTTTGGAGCAATGCATCACCAATGTATTTTTCATTGCTTAATATTTTCCTTATAGTACTGGTATGCCACCTTTTTTTCCCCGCTCCCGTAAGTATGCCATCAGCTTCAAGTCCTTTTTTGATTTTATCCATACTTGAGCCTTCAAGATACTCTCGGTAAATCCTTTTAACAATTTCAGCTTCCTCCGGCACAATTACTAATCGCTTATTTTCATCTTTGGTATATCCTAAAAACCTAGAACAATTGACCATTACCTCTCCCTGTTGGTATCGGTATTGGTAACCAAGCTTTACATTCTGGCTTAATGACTGGCTCTCTTGTTGCGCTAAGGATGCCATAATGGTAAGCATAATTTCACCTTTGGCATCCAGTGTATTGATATTTTCTTTCTCAAAATATACCGCAACATTTTTATCTTTAAGTTTTCTGATGTATTGTAGACAGTCCAAGGTATTTCTAGCAAATCGGCTTATTGATTTGGTAATAACCATATCAATTTTCCCAGCCATACACTCATCAATCATTCGATTAAATTCGTCGCGATTTTTTGTATTTGTGCCGCTGATACCATCATCAGCAAAGATCCCTGCAAATTCCCACTCTGAATTCTTTTTAATAAACTCTGTATAGTGTTCAATCTGCACTTCGTAACTACTAGCCTGCTCATCACTATCTGTAGAAACTCGGCAATAAGCAGCGACCCGAAGTTTTGGTGTTTCATCTTCTTTTCGATTGTTGCCTACACGTTTTATTGCAGGTATAATCATTACATTTTTGTTAACTGCCATCTTGCTGCACCTCACTTTCTATTAAGCTGTATACATATTCCGCTTGTGTAAAAGGATTTGTATACTTCTGAATTACTTGTTCTATGGTATCTTTTTAATTATCTATCCTGCCTTCTCAACCCCAATAAAAAATCTAACCTATCAACTCAACCCCTATCACTTTCATGGTAGTTGATATGTTTCCTCAAAGAATAAAAATAAGGGTTTCCCGACATTAACGTCCTCGACAAAGATGTCATGAGAAAAATTCAATGTCAGGAAACCCTTTATCTATAAGTGCTTAAAGTATCTTTATTTCTCAACCCTTGACATCAATACCACGCACTCAACATGCAACGAGCGGGGTGGATTGATGTCTTTTACATTGTCGGTAGTCGGAAACACGTCATCGCCACTTTTTGCACTATCGGTATGAGGGAACATATCGACTAATTATAAAAACAAATTGATTTTTGGTGCTTGTTCGTATACTTTGCCTGATTTGTCTCTTGCAGCATTCTTCAATCCAAATCCGATACACATCCCCATTTGCATTGCTTCTGGACCATGAAGATTAGCATAATACGTATAAGCCATCTGTGTTTCTTCATCCCAGGCTCTCCACAACAAAGGACTAAGCACCATATTCTCAGAATATAGTGGTAAGATCATATTTAAGTAAAACTTAAGTTTATCTATTGATACAGTTTCAAGCTGGTTAAATAATTTTTCATAAATATGTTTTTCCGATTCTAGACAACTTAATAGTAACCACGACTGTGTTATTTCTGGGAAAATAGTAATTGCAATTCTATGCATAATTCCTTTTTTTGTATGTTTAATTCTTTTACCATTTACATCAAAGTCAGGAGCAATATACGCATAACCCGCAAACTTTATTTGTTCTGGAATCCTAATTGCACAAGTTACAACTCCTTCAAATGTATTTCCGATTATTTGTGAATCAAAATGTTGTTTTATAGGTTCAAACTCCTGCATCTTAAGCTGTAACATTCTATACATACCAATCATTTCTGGAGATTGAAATGCTATCGGATTGTCTCTAAAGTTACTTTGAAATATATCAAATGCTATTCTCTGCTTGTAATATTCAAAAATAAAAGCTTTATAAGCATATACAAATTTCATCTCTTCGCTTGTTTCATCAAAATCCGGAGCATCTTTTTCTATAACAGCAAAGGCTATATTATCATGATAATCACAAAAACAAGTTTCAGTAGTTGCATCATTAGCGCTTACTCTACTCAGTTCCACTATAGGGACTACTTCACCATTATATAAAGGAATGAGAAGAGGTTGTTTTTTTGTGTTTAACATATATACATGACGTTCCGAACCAGCTAATAAAGAAATAATCTTGTTGTTCTGTAACGCATGTGCTCCTTTGATTGGTCCTTTGCATTTTTCTTGATCTGGATGCATACAAAACTTCTTCATCGAAGCCCTCATTTTTTCCATTACCTGAACTTCTACGGGCTTTTTAGAAGGTTTTATTATTTGCGGTTTTCTCCCCTTACAACATTCTTGAAACCTTATATTGCTACCACATGGGCATGGTTCACTATCTTTTAATTTAAATTTCGGTAAGAACAAAACTTCACCCCTTACTTAATAATAATTCACTTTTCATCTGACTCCATGAAATTATCCTCAAATACAAACAAGTTAGAAACTGGAATTTGTTGGCGCAAATAAAAAGTTATATCAATATCTCCGACAGTCACTCCACCGCAAAGTGAACCTTTGAAAGTATGTACCTCACCTTTGGTATCTGTAATGGTCATTTCCCAAGTTCCTATATCGGTAGCATAGCAAGTCAATTGATCACTATCTAGATACTGGGAGAAAAGCTCCAATATTTTCTTTACTGCGGATTTCCCTATATTAAACTGTTGCTTTCTAGAAATCTCGAACCGACCAAAACCATTTCCATATTTATATCCTGTAAACCATATGCCACCATTAGCAGATATGGTCAAATGCTGTTCTACTTCGTCATCAGGAAGTGGTTCTGGACCGAAGCATATATTATTTGAAATAATTCTTACTTTTTGTATCTGCAATTGGAACACCTCCTCCGTAACTACTTAATACTTCTTCGGAAACTTTTCTTTTCCAAGCTGCCATAATGGTTCGTTTACTCCATTTTTCTTTCCCTGTTGGTGTTTTTATTCCACGTTTTTCTAATTCCTGCTTTATACCTATAATACTAAATCCGCCCAAATACAGCTCAAAAATCAACCGAACATTTCTAGCTTCTTCATTTTTTATAACTAGCAGACCGTTTTCATCATTTTCATAGCCATAGCATTTCCTGTTATATAGTTTAGAAGTTCCTTAGACGGCATGACGTTTATATCCCCATTTAATATTTTCACTTCATCCGCTGTATCTAAGCCTTCTTGTTCAAAAATAACACGTACTCCCAGTTCTCTTAGTTTGTTCAACCATTCAAGTACTTCAACCGTATCTCTACCAAATCGACTAATGTTTTTCGTTATCACAATTTCTAAGTCTTAGGATTCACAATCTTTTATCAGACGATGAAATGCTTTACGGTTAGACTTCGCTTTTCCTGAAGCAATATCTATATACGTATCAACAAGTAACCAGTTAGGGTCCCACCTGTTTATTAACATAAAATAAACTTAAGTGAAACCCTATAAACCTTGCTCTATCAATGCTTGAACAGCTAGTGTATTTATTCCCTTGACATCAATGCTACCAACTCCACATGACTTGATTGGTAATCGCAGATATATGGATGTAGTAGTGTTTGCCTTACAAGATATAAATAACTTAAAAATTCTAAGTAAAATTAAATTTACGATTATTATATTTTATAAATGCAAACTTTTTAAAATTGATGTGTAACATCTTGAAAATTTAATTACCTCATTAAATTAAAATTGTGTTGTAAAAATTTCAGCATAGATTGAACAGAAATAAAACCCGTTCGTTTAATAGGAAATTGTTCTATTCATGTTTTGAAATTTTTATAATAATTTTTCATGATAAATGTGTTTCTTCCTTTACCATCTAGCTGATCAAGATATCCAAGTAGCATTCTTAATTGATTATTTGAATAGCCCATTTTTAATCTTATATCTTTAGTGGAATCATTAGGTTTTCTAATTCTCATTATCTTTGTCATTTCATTAATATCAAACTGTGTTTTGAATGCCATAAATTGTGATAAATAATCTGAAATATTCACTTCATGAATAATATCTTTTTGTCCATCCCATTTAAATATGTTTATATGTTGTTGAAATAATTCTATATTATTTTCTTCAATTAAAAAACGGTAAATAAGATCAGCCTTAATGATCGGTTTATAATCATCTATATTTAAATATGACTTTTCCATTAGAAAAACAACAATTCCCATAAATAGATCAACTATTTGAAGAGGAATGGATTCATGCGATTCTTTATACCAGGCTTTATTAACATAATATTTCATACCACGATAAATTGCATGTGCATTCATTTGCTGCTTTAATTTTGAATATACTCTCATTCTTCCATATTCAGGACTGTGATCGACTACAATTTCAACTGTTCTATAATCGTTTGAAAGACCTCTAGTTAATCCATAAAAGAGTCTTTCTGGAATTTTAACATAAAATAAATTACGTAATTCTGTAACTGTAATATCGGCATTTCTAGCAAAATTAAATGCAATAGTATTATCTACAACAAAAATGTTAATTTGTAAGTTTGTTTTTATGAAATGGTGTAAACAATATATGTAAGGAGCAATATCTTTGTCATTTTTATATTCAGTAAAGTGATACTCACTCTTCTTACCTGTTATTCTTAAAATCTTATTTATATCCATCACTAAACTGTCACATATAGATTGTTCAACACCAAAAGCACCATAGTAAGAATATTTTTTCTTTGTATCTAATTTATTTGACTCGTCAAAAAAGATATTGTATTTCAAAAGTTATCACCTTCTTGACTATAAATGAATATTTGTTTATAATTTACATATAATATAGTATGTATTACTTCCAGTCACCGTTTTGATAGGGAGTTTTTAAAGAAGAGACCATCCAGTCACCGTTTTGACAGGAGTGGTCTTTTTTCACTTTAAATTTGTTTTGAATCCAAATTCATTAACCTTTTTATAAAAATTGATTAACATTATCATACCAACGCCGATTTCTACATCTTTTATAAATTTTGGGAAACAGTAGTATCGGTTATTCTAACTATTCTTAGGTTTAAAACCCCATTGAACTTAATTTATCTCTTCCTTTGATTAAAATCTGGGAGAAATACAAAGGGTTAAAAATTTTATAGTCTTCTATTCAACTTATACAGTAATTCCAAAAAAGACAAAATTGTTTAAACCTCTATAATTTCACTATTGTTCATTGTAAATTTTTCAACATATTTATTTGAAATTACCTTTTGATCTGTTACAAATGTAACACTATATCTTGCTCTAGTTAAAGCAACATATAAGCCTGCTTTAGTTTTCGGACTACTAACTGCCTCATAATCACCTTCTAAGAACTTTTTTATAGGACCATTCGGATAAATAAGTACTCTATCAAAAGTAAGTCCCTTAGACTTCCCGAAATTTATTGGTGATAAAGTTTCTGGAATATTTTTAGTCCTTTTATCATATCTCAAGACAACTGGAGAGAACTTTCTTACATAGTCATTAACTTCAGTACTTCGAATATAAAAAACACCATCATGTCCAGTTCTCTTGGTATTCTTTGAAATAGTTTTCGGCATATCAGGATATAATGAATCTGCTATATCACAAATTAACTGGTTACAACGAAAGCATTCCGTTTTATATTCAATTGAACACAAACCTTCATTCTCCCATTTCCTAAACAAATCAAAAATGGTTTCTCCTTTATACTTTTTATTTTTCCTTGAATTATTGGTAAAATAAGTAGCCTGTCGATTATCTCCAACTATAATACTATGTACTTTTGAATGTAATAACAAATATAGAAAATCTAAATCTGCCCCGGCTGTGTATGGCAAAATAAAAGTGCAGAGCTTTGCAAAGGAAAAATGCAGAGTCCTGCACTAAATTTTTGTGCATAAACAAAAAAAGACTTGCCAGTCACCCCAAGTCCCACTACAGTAATTGTGTCAAGCAATTGGTAGTGGAGGTAAGAAAGGATGCTAGCAATGTCTGATATTAATTGTATCAAACATTTAAGAAATAACAAAGGTTTATCTATTTCAGAAATACAAAGAACAATGGGAATTAATTGGCGAACAGCTAAGAAGTATGCGGATGAAGATCAACTCCCTAAACAGAAATCATTTAAAAAGAAAGGGATGATGTATGAGGAAAAGTGGGGAGAAATTGTTTCAGATTGGCTTTTTGAGGATTTAAAGTTAAGGAAAAAATTAAGAAGAACAAAGAAACAAATATTTGAAGAACTAAAGGAAATGGGTTTCCAAGGTTCTTATCGTACTGTTTGTTACTTTATCTCTGAATGGATGAATACTCACCAAGAAGAAAAGGATAAAGGGTATGAAAGATTAGAACATCCTCCGGGTGAAGCTCAAGTAGACTTTGGAGTAATGGAAGCTGTACAAGATGGAGAAATTGTGGATATTCATGCTTTAGTTATGACGTTTCCTCATAGTAATGCTGGATTTGCAGTACCGTTACCAGCTGAAAATCAAGAATGCTTCTTACATGGTCTCAATATTCTTTTTAAACAGGTTGGGGGAGTACCTAAAAGGATAAGAATCGATAATTTGACCCCCGCTGTGAAGAAAAAAAGGACAAAAAATGAAGAAGCACAATTAACTGATGAATTTGTTCAATTTCAGAATTATTATGGCTTTGATGTGCAGGTATGCAATCCAAGAAGTGGCCATGAAAAAGGAAATGTTGAGAATAAAGTTGGATATATACGCTATAACTTTTTTACTTCAGCTCCAATAATGGACAGCTATGAGGGTTTAACTGATCAATTATTTCATAAATTAGAGGCGGACAGAAATAGAATTCATTATGCCAAAAACGTACGTATTGAGGACTTATGGCAGGAAGAACGGGATTATCTTCTAGCGTTACCAGAAAAGCCCTATCCTGTATTTAAAGAGCATCTTGTTAAAGTAAACAAATATAATGAAGTGAAAGTGGATCAGACGTTGGTGTTTTTGGCAAGTAGAAATTGTATGAAATGGCAATTAAAAATGCATACATACACTTGCCAAATTCCATGGTTAACGTTGAGAGATTGAGTCTTTGTATCGGTGACTTTCACCATTGAAGATGATTAAATGAGAATGATGAATCAGCCGATCAATGACGGCCTCTGTTAAAATGGGATCGCCAAAGACATTATTCCATTGGCTAAAAGGTAAATTGGTTGTCACAATGATGCTTTTGGTTTCATAACACATGGAAATAACTTGAAATAATAACTCTGCCCCCTGTTTATGCAATGGAATATAGCCCAATTCATCAAGAATCAAGAGATCCAACTTTTCGATTTGATTGAGAAATTTACCAAGGTCACCTTTTTCATTGGCCTCCAATAAAGCATTGACAATGGAGGCGGCCGTATAGAACTTCACTCTTTTTCCTTGTTTTTTCATCAAATTGAGGGCGATGAGAGTGGAAAGGAATGTTTTACCGGTTCCCACTCCGCCATAGAAGAT
This sequence comes from Ureibacillus sp. FSL W8-0352, assembly GCF_038004345.1. Taxonomy (NCBI): domain Bacteria; kingdom Bacillati; phylum Bacillota; class Bacilli; order Caryophanales; family Caryophanaceae; genus Ureibacillus; species Ureibacillus sp. FSL W8-0352. The sequence goes on from NZ_JBBOQT010000001.1 coordinate 2,031,417, forward strand.
AAGGTTTTCCTGATTTTTCGTAAACTCACCTTCTAAAATATAATCTTTTGTGATGCCTGGGGCTAGTTGAATCTCCCGCCAATCATAAGGTTTATTTGGAATTTTCGGCAATGTCGCCTGTTTTAGTAGTAAATTTATCCTTCTCTCATCTCGATGCTGCACTTCTCGTTCAAACAGCTTCAGTAAAAATTCCTCATTTGTTTCCGCATGGATGGTATGGTAATTGGCTGGAATCCAGCTTAATTTTAGTCTTTTGGCATATTCCTTAATCATTTGTTCCATGATGCCACATCTCCTTGGGATTCGAATAGGCGGTCATAATGCCTTACTCCTCGGATGGCTTCCGGCATATCTGGAACGTGTTTTTTCGGTTGAATTGGCTCTCGTATACCTCTTCCATTGATTAATTGATAAAATACCTGTTTAATCGATTCTACTTTCGGATGACCATACTGGGAGGCAATCCTCAAAGCCTGTGTCGAAACTTCGAAATCATGTTCTTTTAGTAAAACAGCTAGTAGTTGTAATGCTTCCTTCTTTTCTTGAACGGTACAATTGGAAAAATAATTTTTCCATTCTTCCGGCATCTTTTCATAGAAATCCGTATATTTTAATGCATTTGGCCTTTTGGCCATTAACGTAAGATATGGTTGCCATTTCATTGATTTTTGTTTTGTGCCATATAAACGCTCGTGCTTGATAATCAGCTCATGCTCTTCTGTTAAAATGGCAATCTCATGATAAGAGATCTTTGCCAAAACCTTTTGTTTGGCAAAACGGGGAGACGTGGAATATAAATTGTTTTCTAAATGGATGAAACCGTACTTATCAGCCGTGACCTGCTCATATCGGACACATTCAAATTCTTTGGCTGGCAATTGAAGAAATAACGCTTGTTCTTCTTCAAATAATTCAGCGATGAGTCGCTCCTTCTCATAATGCGGACGATTCCAGTCCTTCTCACATTTCTCCCATAAAGATTCATTAAAACTTTCTAGTTGATAGATTGTTTGTTCAGGTAAAAAGAAATTGTTTCGAATATATTTCACCTTTGATTCGACATTCCCTTTTTCATTTCCGCTGGCTGGGTTGCAGAACTCGCATTCAAAGCCATAATGTAAAACGAATCGTTGAAATGTCTCTGTCAATTCTCTTTCTCCGTTTGGCAAGATCGTTTTTACGGCAGGGGAGAGATTATCAAAACGAATGACCCTTGGAACCCTTCCCATATAGTGAAAGATTCGTTTTAATCCTTCCAAGAAACATTCTTGATTTTGAGCTGGCATGACTTGCACATAGGCCGCATTACTGTAAGGGAATGAAACGACCAGGTAAGGAAAATCGACGTATTTCCCCTGATAGAGAAAAGGAGCTTCTCCAAAATCAACTTGAGCCGTTGCAGGTTTCGATTCTAAAGGTAACGCAGCTGGTTCACTTTGTTCGAGCAGTTCTTGTTTTCTTTTTGATACATAGAGCCGAACAGAACGATCTGAACCTGTAAATCCATATTCTTCTTTTAAGATTTCATACATTCGTTTCGCAGTTCTTCGATATTTTTTCTTCTTTGTCAAGTCCTCTTTAATCCATTGATCCAATATCGGTCTCACTGGATCCATCACTTTCGCTTTTCTCGTTTGTTTAACTTTTGAGGGATTGAAGTCTTCCATTTCCGCATACTTCTTCACTGTTCTTGGATCACGATTCATTCTTTTGGCAATATCGGAATAGGAACATCCTTTTTGGTTTGCTTCATATCTGATATAATGAATTTCAGCCACTGCTAACATCTCCTTGAATACCTCCCGTTGAACTGTTTTGTCCAACTAGGAGGGTAGTGTATTTGGGGAATGTTGGCAAGTGGTTTTTTGTTTTATAGGACCTGCATAAATTAATTGCCAAACGTTACATTTTTAGTTTGCCATAAACACCATCTTCTTTATTAAACCACCCTTTCTCAACTACATAGAGGTTGTATTTTAAATAAAATTAATAACTTATTTTGATTATTGATAATTTTTTATTCATGTTAATATCGGTAAATATAGGGAGGAATTGTAAGCCCGAATTCAAACGACGCATATCAATCGATCGTACCTCCCTGTAAGATAGAGTTATCGATTACAGAGGAGGTGTTTTTGTTTGGCAGTTGAAAAATTAAATATCGTCCCTGTCAATTTGGAATCCGATTCTGATTCAACTTCACCCTCAACGAGTCGTGGTCCTCTCAAACCTGTATGCGTTATTCAAGCAACAAATTTTAAAATCTCCTTTTACCCCGGTGTAAAACCTCACATCATTCAAACGGTCATCAAGGAGTTGAATAGCAGTGATTCATGATTTTACTAAGTGTAAAAATATCTATATCATTTGTGGTCGTACGGATATGAGAAAAGGAATTGATGGTCTTGCCACCTTAATTCAGGATTCTTTCGAACTGGATCCATATAGCAACGCCATTTTCTTATTTTGTGGACGGAAGAAAGACCGCTATAAATGTTTGTATTTTGATGGAGATGGCTTCGCCATGTTATACAAACGAATCGATAACGGCAAACTCCAATGGCCCAGAAATGAAAATGAGGTTCGAAATTTGACTCAACAGGAGCTTCGATGGTTACTCGAAGGGCTCTCGATTCAACAACCTAAAGCCATCCAAAAATCGAAAAAAGGTGTCTTCTAAATACCGATTCATGATATAATCAACTCTATATAGAATCAGTACGGAAAAGTGGTGGATGTTGTGAACAATGATTCATACGAAAAGTTAATTCAGTCATTAGAAGAGCAACTAGCTCATGCCAATCAAAAAAATGATGAATTGTTGAAACAAATTGAATTATTGTCACAACAAGTTCGTTATTTAACTAAACGGCTTTATGGCTCAAAATCTGAAAAATCAAAGTATCAAGCTCCAGACGGACAGTATTCTTTGTTTGATGACGACTCTTTTTTTAATGAACCTGAGCACACAGGAGAAAAAAGCACGGACACTGTGACATACACAGTTGTTCGTAAACGACATAACAAGAAAAAACGAAATGATTCTTTTATGGATGGTTTAGAAATTGAAGAAATTCATCATCATCCAGAAAACTTACAATGCGAGTGTTGTCAATCACCTATGACAGAGATTGGCAGCACGATTGTACGAGAAGAAGCAAAATTCATACCAGCTACTATGAAGCGTGTTCAGCATATTGAACACGCTTATGAGTGCAGGTCTTGTAAAAAAGATTCGAATAAAGACTCACAAATCAAACGTGGAAAAGCACCGCAACCTGCCATTCTGCGAAGTATCGCAGGACCAACGGTCTTAGCAAAACTCATCTATGATAAATTTATTCTTTATTTACCCTTATATAGGCAGGTAAAGGAATGGCATCGTTATGGTTTACTAACCAATGATAAGAACCTATCCAACTGGGTGATTCGCACGGCAGAAGATTGGCTTCTTCCATTATATAATCGAATGAAAGAAACCCTCATGAAAAAATCAATTCTTCATGTCGATGAAACCTATGCCCAAGTATTGAACCGCTCAGATGGAAAGCCAGCTCAATCTAAAGCTTACAACTGGGTGTTCCGTAGCGTAGGATCTCAAGGTCCAGCAATTGTTCTGTTCCATAGTGCTTTATCCCGAAGTCGGGAAATTTTGACTGACTTTATGAAAGGCTTTAAAGGGACGATTATCTGCGATGGATATTCTGCATACCATGATGTGCCAAATATTCATTTTGCCAACTGCTGGGCTCATGTTCGTCGATACTGGTTAAAAGCCGAAAGTAAAAATGGACGGATTGGTGTCGATTATTGTGATCGACTTTACCGCCTAGAACGGAAATTTAAGAAACTTCGGCCGAGCGAACGGAGAAAAGCTAGACAAAAAGAGTCCAAACCTATCGTTGAGGCATTTTTCAAATGGATTGACGAATCTCCTTTCTATGGGAAGAATGCCCTTGCCAAAGCTGCGGAATATACATTGAAGCACGCCGAAGGTTTAAAAGCTTTTCTGTATGATGGACGCATTGAAATGGACAACAACCCAGCTGAAAATGCGATTCGGCCGAATGTCATTGGACGAAAAAACTGGCTGTTTTCCGTGAGTGAATCGGGAGCCGATGCAAACGCCATCTGTTTAAGCTTGGCTGAAACGGCAAAAGCTAATGGAATTGATTTTTATCAATACTTAGTGAAAGTATTGTCGGAACTCCCAAGTTTACCAATCCATCAACAGCCAGAAATATTAGATCGCTATTTGCCATGGTCGAAAACAATTTGTGAATCATGTGCAATGGCAAAATAGCCCTTAATCCGAAAAAATATTGGATTGAAGGGCTATTCGTCGTGCGTACCAGAGGGTGCGCATTTTTTTATTTATCTCACATATTTCGGGCTTACGAGGAATTAAACAAAAATTTTATTTACTGCCAGACATCGATTTAAAATGAAAAAAGAACGAATTCACCAATGGAATTCGTCCTTTTTGTATTCTGTCTATTTTAGTTATTTCTATCTTTATTCATTTAATTTTGCTAGAATTTCTCGGATAAATGCAGGTTCATCTTTCGGTTTGCGAGATGTGATGATGTTTTCACTAACAACAACTTCCTCATCTCGATCATCTGCACCTGCTAGTTTCACGTCGTCTCAAATATCGATGTAGCACCTTGAACTTTTCCTTTTAGGATATGCTAATCATCACCTGTGGTCCGTGACAAATGCCAACAATAAGTTCACCTTGTTCATACACTTCTTTTACGACAATGTCATCATTAATACGCAATGCTTCCGGAGCACTATCACCTGGAATTACAACAGCATCAAATTCTTCTGCTTTAGCTTCTTGTATGCAAAATCCAGGATTCTCATGATTCTTGTTTAGAAACTTCCTCAGGAAGTCGACATTCAGTTGGATAAACCTTTCCACTTTTCATAACAAAAGCACAGTCCATTAATGCATAAGGGTCTTTTAGCAAGTCGCGTTTCCATGCTGAAATATCAGCAAGCTTACCTACTTCTATTGTGCCAACTATATCATTAATTTCACATATTTCTGCATTAATTCTAGTTGCTGCAGCCAATGCACGGAAAGGATCCATGCCATTATTTAACCAAGCCCAGTATTCCCAGCCATGTTCATAAGCATTATGAACTGTTACAAAATCAGTACCATAACCTAATTTAATTTTACTGTTAATGATCACTTCTCGTCCCTTAACTAATCTTTCCTTATAAATCTTTAATTTTCTTTGAAATTCTGGTGACTTTTTAGTTATACTAGCTTCATCACCATGGATGGCATCTTCATAAGGCATGAATGTGGGAACCAAGTACGTTCCATGTTCCTCCATCATCCTTGCTGTTTCTTCATCCATTAATGCTCCATGTTCAATTCCAGTAATTCCGAATTTAACAAGTTTTTGAATTAAATTTGGAGCATATGCATGAGCTGTGGTAGGTATACCTAACTCATTGGCAGTATCAATGATTGCTTTAAATTCCTGGTCATTCATTTGAATATCTTCTGGAGAATCATTAGGTGTAGCGAAACCGCCTGTCGCCATTATTTTAATGAAATCTGCCCCTAACTTTACTTCTCGTCGTACTGCATTTACAAAAAAGTCAGGTCCACTTCCACATCCAGGATAATTACTTTGTAAATAATCAGCAAGGTGTGGATTTGTACTTACAATCTGTGTCATATCTCCATGACTACCAGGTGTACACATAAAATGAGGCGCTACAATTAGTCTTGCTCCTTCAATATATCCTTTTTCAACTGCACGTTTAACATCCAATGCATAGTCTTCACGGAACCATCCGACTGAGCGAATTGTTGTAAAGCCACCAGCTAGCGATTTTTTTACTGTATTCGCAACCGCAAGAGCCCTCCATCCATCTGAATAATAAATGGTATCATTATAAGTATCTCGCCAATCAAAAAATTGTGGATGAACATGGGCATCAATCATGCCTGGAGTTACAGTTGCATCTGATAAATCAATTATTTCTGTACCTTCTGGAAAAGATAAATTTCTGCCAACAGCAACGATTTTTTCTCCTTCTATTAATATTTCCATATTTTCTTGTAATTCAGCTTTTATACCATCGTATAATTTCCCACATTTAATTTTTATAATTTTATCAGATTTCACTTTAAACGTATCCCCTCTCATTATTCTATGAAACTGTCAATAATTGAATATCTCGAGGATGTTTAGTTATTAATTCACATCCTTCTTTTTGAACAATAACCGTATCACTACATCTAAATCCACCTACTCCAGGGATATATATTGCTGGCTGAACAACGAGAACCATATTTTCAGCTAAAGTTTCTTGGCTATCAAACCTCAAATAAGGCGCTTCCCCCATGCTAATTCCTAACCCTGAGCCAGAGCGATGAACAAAATATTCATCAACATCAGCTTTTTTGAAAACTTTTCTTATCGCTTGATCGACTTCTGCCGCTGAAATTCCCGAACGAATTACATTCAATGCTTCCGAATGCGCCTCAAGTACTATGGAATAATATTTAATCATTTCCTTGCTAGGATTTCCTACAAACACCATGCGATCACATTGAGCACGATAACCATTAATAGCAACTTGTCTACATAAGATTACAGCATCTCCAAGTTGAATCTTGCGATTGCTCGAATTTGTATGAGGCATTACTGTTCTATCAGTTCCAGAAGTGGTCATAATAAATGTTGATAAGCTAGCATCGGATAAGTTTTGCAAGACTTCTTTTCTTAAATAAAAAGCACCTTCTTGTTCCAATTCAATTTCAGTAATGCCAGGATGAGTGATATCCAAAGTTTTTTTATTCATCAAATCAACATATTTAGCAGATAATCGAATCTCTTTTAACTCTTTCGTATCTTTAATGGAACGCATTTTTATTAGATAGTTACTAATATTCTGCACATCAAATCCTATTTCTTTTAATAGTTTTAAATCTGATAATGATAATTTATTTTCTTCTACTCCTATAAGTTTTTCGTCTGCAACTTGCTCCACAATAAGTGCTAAACAATCATGAAAACTTAAGCACTCTTCACTATCAACCGGATGTTCATAATATATTGCAATATCAATATTATTAGTTTCTTTCTTAGCACTCTCGGCAGAGGTTGCAGGAACAATCAACACACATTTTTCTTGACCTAAAACTAATCCAAAAGGACGTGAGTGAACTGCTGCAAGAAATCCAGTTAGATAAAATATATTATCCAAATCTTGAACAAGAATATTATGAATTCCTATTTTTCTTAGGGAATTTAATAAATTTTCACGACGTTTTTGAAAGTACATATTTTCCTCCTATAATAAATAAATTACTGATCATATGGTTTGTCTTTCGTCTCTTTATAGAGGAAAATCGTCGCTAATAAAGAGAGGCACATAGTTAAACACATATAAATTGGTACCATTAAAACATTCCCTGTAATAGAAATCAGCCATGTTGCTATCATCATTGTCGTACCTGCAAATACAGCACTACCTAGTTGATATGGTACCGAGAAACCACTAACTCTTACTTTTGCAGGGAAAAGCTCAGACATTGCAACCGTATTCGGTGCTTGGAACATTGCAAAAATCATTGCTTCCAAGCAGACAACGATAGCCATTACAAAGTAGCTATCTGTATTTGCCAAAATACTAAATAGAGGATAACTAAATAACACAATTCCACCCGAACCAAGAAGCATTAGTGGTCTTCTACCAAATTTATCAGCAAAGTATCCTGCAATTGGCAAAGATATCATGTAAGAAACTAATGTTAGAGCTGTTAAAGAAAAACCAGCATTTATTGGCAATTTTAGGAATTCAGAAATATATGTTGGCATGAAGCTCAAAATTAACCAATAAGTTACAAAAGCACCGCTAATGAGTAAAAAGCATGTTATCATGCCGATTTTATGATTTTTAAATGCTTCTTTTAAAGGATTGTTAATATCATTAGATTCTTTTGTTTCCTTGAAAACTGGTGTTTCATCTACCCCTCGGCGAAAAAAATAACCAAATATAGCTATTACTATTCCGAGCAGAAATGCAATGCGCCAAGCCCAGTCATTTATTGCTTCAGCCGAAAGAATATTACTTATTAACAAACCTAAAAGCGAACCTAATAGTAAACCAGCAGCTGATCCAACTTGTGAAAAACTTACAATAAATGCACGATTATTAGGTTTTGCATACTCTCCTAAGAAGGATACAGCACTACCCCATTCTCCACCTGCAGAAATTCCTTGAAGTAATCTGCAAATTGTTAAAATAATAGGAGCTGCCAAACCAATTTGCGCGTAAGTTGGTAAAATCCCCATAATAAATGTACTTATTCCCATTAAAATAACTGTTATTGAAAGAGTATTTTTTCGTCCGATTTTATCTCCAAAGTATCCAAATAAAAAACCGCCAATTGGACGAGCAACAAAGCCCAAACCAAAAACCATAAATGATAAGATTAAACTAACCATCGGATCATTTGCTGGGAAAAAATTAGCTGAAATAGCGACAGCAAAGAAACCATAAATTCCATAGTCAAACCACTCTAATATGTTACCGATAATTCCAGCCACTAAAAATTTATTCCTTTTTTCTGGCTTATTCGATAAAACTTGATCCTCACTTTGTGTTTGTAAATTTGTTGTCATCCTTCAACCCCCATTTAGCTTAACGTATTGTCAAAACTTTATATAGAAATAGGTTATAGAATCCTATATTAGAGGGCTTTATAAGCAAAAAACTTGCCACCCCCTTAAAATTAGGGTATTTATGAGGTAACCACACACTCAAAAATCCCTAATAAAGGAAGTGACAAGTTGTTACCTCAATTATTAACCTATTTGCTTGAATATATCAAGTACCAAGATCAAATGATTCGAACATTACTTACCCTTCTGATTGGAAAAAACATGTTTGATAAGCCAACTGAAAAGCCTGTCAATAAGCCTTATCAAAAACTCCAGGTGGATGAGCTGCCAATCATTGAAACTCTACAAAAGCTCGATTATCAAATTCTTCTCAAAGAATATTTGGAGAAGAACGGGAAACCTCTCAAACCTGTTCAGAGGCGTTCCAATTCAAAAGGTAAAGTACCTTCATCCATGAAATGTCCAAGGTGTGGTGCTCCGTCAGATTATCTTTATGCCAATAACGGAGGTAAAGGACAGTATCAATGCAAGGTGTGTGCGTGTCTGTTTAATAAAAAGAATCAATATGCCAAGGAGGCTATACTAAAATGTCCACACTGTTCGAAAACACTCGAGAAGATCAAGGAAAGAAAAGATTTTCTCGTATTTAAGTGCAAAAACAATGACTGTCCGTATTACAAAAAGAAACTGCAAGGAATGTCTAAAAAAGAGAAAAAGCAGTTCGAAAAGGATTCTCCGTCTTTTAAAGTTCGATACATATTCCGTCAGTTTCAAATTGATTATCAGCCGTTAGCCAAACATTCACCTAAGAAGCCAAAAGTGGATTTGTCCAGGCTTCATGTGTCACCGCACACATTGGGGCTCATTTTAACCTACCATGTAAACTATGGCTTATCGGCTCGGAAAACAGCTGCACTGATGAAGGATGTTCATGGCGTACCCATCTCTCACCAGAGTATATTGAATTACGAAAACAGCGTAGCACTTCTTCTCAAACCTTATGTGGATCATTATCCTTACGAGCTTTCTGATCAATTCTGCGGAGACGAAACATACATTAAGGTGAATGGTCGTTGGCATTATCTTTTTTTCTTTTTTGATGCGGTAAAGAAAATTATTCTGTCCTACCCTGTTTCTCCAAATCGTGATACGGTATCAGCCATTCGTGCGATTGATGAGGCCTTATGGAAGATGAAAGAGATCCCGGAAGACCTCACCTTTGTCGTAGATGGCAATCCGATTTACCTTTTAGCACAACACTTTTTTGCCCAGCACGGTATTACGTTTGATGTGAAGCAGGTCATTGGACTAACCAACGAAGACCAGGTTTCAACGGAATACAGACCGCTAAAACAAATTATTGAAAGACTGAATCGAACATTTAAGGGCAATTACAGATCGACACACGGATTTGGATCCGATCACGGATCCGTTTCTTATGTGACTTTGTTTGTGGCTTATTTTAATTTCTTGCGGCCACATTCAGCCCTGGAAGGCAAAGTGCCTGTAGTTATTCCAGAGCTAAAAGGACTGCCGAATATGCCTGCACGTTGGACAAAACTGATTGGTTTAGCTCAACAATGGCTAGTAGAGCAAACTGCCTAACTTTTTGTTTAGCAGAGCCCTTACCAGCATCGGCGAAGCGAACTCTTGACAAACCGAACCAGTCAATGGTTTAAAATGGGAATTGGCAAGGGCTTCTTTGGTGTGCCTTCTTTTTGTTCCCTTCGCCCTTGTTGGTTCGAAATCAAACCATTGACGTGTTTGTCAAGAGCGATTGCGGCGGCATTTCCTCTAGTTTCGCTAGATCACATCCCTCCAAAACTAAGTTTTCATAGATTTTTTGACACTACCTAGCTTAAAATATTATAAATAACAGATAATTCAGATATATCTGAATTTATGAGTATTATAAATTATACTTCTAAAAAAAACATTGGTTTCAGAAAATAAAAAAATCTGATTACATTGTAATCAGAAAACAATTCATATCTATAATTAATGTTTTTCTTTCAATTCTATCTCAGAATAGTAAAGATAATATTCTAATGCAATCAACAATTCTAAATAATTTGCTTTATCGTCAACTTTAATTTTTAATATATCTTCTATTTTTTTAATACGATATTTAATTGTGTTTGGATGTAAATGAAGTCGCTCTCCACTATCCTTTAAACTAAAAAATGTTGATAAATATACATATAAAGTTTTAATTAAATCTGTATTATGTTTTTGATCGTAATTAATTAGGGGCTGAAGGTAATCTACATGATAATCTTTTAATAGCTCTGAATTTCTCATAAAATATAAAATTTTTTTGATGCCCAATTCATCCCAGCTATAAAAAGATTTATCACAAACACCGGAATAATGAAGGGCTATATTCGCTTGCTCATATAAGGCTTTTAAATTGTTAACTGTCAACTTTTTTAATCTTCCGCTTAGACCAATATGTATTCCCTTTTCTTTGGTTAGGATACTGATATTTTCTTGACTTACTTTTGGCACTAAAGCAATTATTTTATTATCTTTTATCCAGACGAAATTATTAGATGGATTTTTGAATATTGTTTCTGTTAAAGTATAGTATTCTCTTAACCTAGACTTGTCCTTTGGTTTAATAATTAATAAATAATTTATGTTTTTTAAATTAAAGTAAAAATCCTCCATTTTAATGCCCGAGATTTTTTTATCTTTGAAAATTCTTTCTAAAAGCTTTATATCCTTATTTTTATAATACTCTTTAATTTGATTTTTTTTCATTGCATCCAAAGTTAATGTGGTTAACATGTTTCTGATAATTATCTCACGGTAAGGAAGTTCATTATTTCGTTGCCCAATGATTAAATAACCAAAAAAATCAGTTGTATTATTTATAGGTAGTATATTAAAGTTTCCAAGAGTTTTCTGACTAACTATTTTTTTAGGCTTAAGGGTAGTACGAATTTCATGAAAAACTTCATAATTTTCATTAATTATCTCACTTATTTCATTTCTTATATTAGATTGCTCCCTTGGGGTCCATAATAATTCAACTTTCAAATGATTATTAAGGCAAATAATAAATTCATTTAAGTGCCTACCTATTGCTTGAATAATAAAATTAATATCTTTACTATTTACTAGTGCATCCAACATTCTTTGATTAATTTGCTCAATTTCATTTTTTATTTTTAACCGTTCTTTATTAACAAGATAATTATATTTCTCGAATAAAATATAGTAAGGAACATCCTCTGGAATATAAAATAGAGGTATATTTTCTTTATTAACTAATTCAATTAATTCTTCTGGCACTTTTGAATAAACTACGTTATGGACAAAAATTGCACTAATCCCTACTTGTGCATACCATTTAAAATGTTCGATTATTTCATCATTGCTCTTAAATCCATAAAAGGTTGTTAAAATAACTGTGTTTTTCAGAACTCTCGCACTTTTAAAAGGAAATTCCTGAACAGCAAGATATTCAATTTCTCTATCCAATCCATCTATCCCAGCAATAAGTTTTATTCCTACAGCGACTAATTCATTTTTAAAATCTCCTACTTTTATCATAAACCTTACCTCGATTTCAATTTAAAATACTGTCCCTCTGACTACATTTTTGTGGCGCGCTATAACGCTTTTGCAATCTCAATTAATTAACTCTTTTATAGAAGAACTTAAACGACATTAGGAAATTAACTAAAATATTCCATTAAATATTTTACCATTTTTTTCTTTTAGGCTTTTTATTGAATTTTACGAAAATATAAAAATAATTCCTTTCACTTCAAAACTCATCACATTCAATCTTTCTAAAAATAGTAAATTGCTGTTTGTAGATAAAATAAATCCCTTAAATGTGACGAACACATCAAGAGATTATTTTATCCTTACAAAAAAAGTTAGAATTATAGCATCATTTATTTGCAACTTTTTTGTATTCCATCCTAAACTTTTTGCCCAAGAAAGCCTTTCAGCTTTTTCTTCTTTGTCTTTCCCTTCATAAATAGTTGCTAACATATTCACAAATCCACTTAAACCACCAACATCATCAACAACAGGCAAACCATCCTTATGAAGTAAGCGTAAAATAATCCCCACCTTTTAATGATAGGGATTAAATACTATTATTGTGATAAGTTATTAAAAACCCGACAATTCAAAGGAATTGTTTTGGACCAAGGAAGTAGTTGATCAAGCTCATCCATATTGCTTATATCCATATTGGGAAGCCTTTCAAATAAGTAGCGAAGATAATAAAATGGATTTAATTTATTCTCTTTTGCTGTCTCCACAATACTGTAAATGATTGAGCTGGCCTTAGCTCCTTTCGGAGTATTGCTAAAAATCCAGTTCTTCCTTCCGATCACAAATGGTTTAATGGATCGTTCACTTCGATTATTATCGATTTCTAAACGTCCATCCTCTAAAAATGCCACGAGTTTTTCCCATTGGTTGAGGCAGTATGTAATGGCTTGACCTAATAGACTCTTTGGTAAAACATTGCTTTTCTCTGTTTTTAGCCATGCTGAAAAAGCCTCCAACAATGGTTGGCTGTGTTTAAGTCGTTTTTTATATCGTTCTTCTGGTGTACATTCTTTCAAATCACGCTCGATGGCAAATAGCTGATTACAGAAATTGAGTCCTTCCCGAGCTGTGACTGCTGAATGACGTTTGGATTCAGGAAGTACGTTTAAAGCCTCATCGAACTTTCTGCGGGCATGAGCCCAACATCCAACTAATGTTACGCCGGATATCTTATGGTATCCTGCATATCCATCGACATGCAGGTATCCTTTAAACCCTTTTAGGAATTCTTTGGCATGTTCTCCTGCTCTAGTTTCCTGATAGTCATAAAGGACAAGTGGTGGATCCTCTCTTCCAGTCCGATAAAGCCACATGTAAGATTTCGATGTACTTGACCTTCCAGGTTCATGTAAAACCTGAACAGTTGTTTCATCCGCATGTAGAATGTCTTTAGAGAGGAGATGCTCTTTCATTCGTTGATAAATTGGCGCAAGCCATTTTTCGGCACCATAAAGCATCCAATTGGCCATGGTTTGCCGGGATAAGATCACACCTAATCGTTTGAACTGTTGTTCTTGGCGATATAGAGGTAGCCCCTCTACATATTTTTGATTCATAATATAGGCCATGCTTGACGGTGAAGCTAAACTTTTTGGATACACAGATTTTGGGGCAGGTGCTGTAACGATTGGTGTCTCTATTTCATTACGCTCACAATGACGGCATCCATAGACATATCGAACGTGTTTTAAAACTTTGACTTGAGCCGGAATAATCACTAATTCTTGTCGTACTTCTGTGCTCATTTCGTGTGTTTTTTCACCGCAACACGAACAGACCTGCTCTTCTTCGGGTAAACGATATTCAATCGTTTCCATAGGCAGGTTTTCAAACGTAGCTTGACGTTGACCACGTTTCTTTTTACGACGATATGTAATTGTTTCAACAGTTGGCTCTTCGGCTTTTACATTAGACTCTACCTCTGCTTCATTGAATAAAGGTAGTTCTAATTGATTAGGATTTGTTTTTTCGCTTGAAGAGCCAAATTTTCGTTTTTGACTAAGACGATACTGTTCTTCATACCATCGTAATTTCGCCGTCAATTCAACGATTTGCTGTTGAAGTTTTTCAATTAATTCAAATGGGTTTTGGTTAGGATTCTTTAAATTTTTCATCATGTAGTAATAATTCGACGGTTTTAGCTATTTTCCTCCAAGGTTTTTGTTAAAAGTAAAAAATTCATATAACTGTTCTAGCCTTTACTTCTGGGTGTGCTTTCTTTTGCTCCATTGGAAGACCATCCAATAACCAGCGTAATTGCCGATAACTAATTTGTATCGTTCCAGTGTCATTTTCATTTGGCCATTGAAATTTTCCTTTTTCCAATCGACGATAATAAAGCCAAAAACCATTATAGTCCCAGTGAAGAATTTTTAATTTATCTCGCTTTCGATTACAGAACACAAAATAACTTGATGAAAAGGGATCTAAATCAAATCCCTCTTTCACCAAAGCAGCTAATCCATCAATGGATTTTCTCAAATCAGTACTTCCTTTTGCCAAGTAAACTCGTTCAGCTCTTGTACCAACTAACATGTTGATTTCAACGTCCTAACCACTTCTGAAAGAAAGGCCGGATCGAAACCAGGTTTTACTTCAATTGAAATCCCACTAATTTCAATCCGTAATGAATTTTCAACTGTTTGTGAATGATCTTCTAGGGTAACGGATGCCCATTTTGTAGACTTTCCTTGATTTTTTATTGGATTTTCAATTTTTCTTAACCAGTATTTAAACTGGTGAATACTCCATTGATTTTCCTTGCACCAGTTTACTTGAGTTTGACCGCTTTTACGATAGTCAGCGATTCGTTGTTCCCAAACCTTTCGTAATTCAGGATTCTTAGGCATAAAAAAACCTCCTTCAATTTCATCTTGAGGAGATTATCTCATGAAATTAGCACACCAAGAAGGTGTGCAAGATTTGACGCTTACTCCTAAAGAAAACATTAGAGAATAAACAAAATATCGTTTCCAGCTATATGAAAACCGCCATCAAGACAATCAACAAATACATCAATTACGTCGAGAATACGCTAAAGTACGATTATAATAACGGCATTTTAGAGGGGATTAATAACAAAATCAAAGTGATTAAACGCATTTCTTTCGGTTATCGATCCTTCTATCACTTTAGAAACCGAATATTCATTACCCAAAACTTAGCGAAAATAAAAACAGCTTAGGGGAACCTCGAATTTCCCCTAAGCCATCCGATTACACATCACCAAATAATGTCACTAAAATTTATTCACCAACACCATTTGACAAAGAACCTTTAATTATCTATCCTGCCTTCTCAACCCCAATAAAAAATCTAACCTATCAACTCAACCCCTATCACTTTCATGGTAGTTGACATGTTTCCTCAAAGAATAAAAATAAGGGTTTCCCGACATTAACGTCCTCGACAAAGATGTCATGAGAAAAATTCAATGTCAGGAAACCCTTTATCTATAAGTGCTTAAAGTATCTTTATTTCTCAACCCTTGACATCAATACTACGCACTCCACATGCAACGAGCGGGGTGGATTGATGTCTTTTACATTGTCGGTAGTCGGAAACAAGTCATTGCCACTTTTTGCACTATCGGTAGGCGGGAACATATCGACATATATAATTATAACGCCAACTACTAGATTTGTAATTGGCGTTATAATTATTATGACTTTAGTTTTGCTTTTAACTCTTTTATTTTTGTTTCTATAGTTGATATTACTTTTTTAAATTCCTCATCACTCTTACCTGTAGGATCATCCAACCCCCAATCTTCCCTGTGTTTACATGGAAGGTAAGGGCATTCCACATTACACCCCATTGTAATAACAATATCTACTGGAGGTATTTCATCAAGCAACTTTGAATGTTGAGTTTTCTCCATATCTATATCATAAAGCTCTTTCATTAGGCGCACAGCATCCTGGTTAATTTGAGGTTTTGTTTCTGTGCCAGCAGAGTAGCTTTCAAATATATCTCCTGCAAAGTGCTTACCAAGTGCCTCGGCTATTTGGCTTCGACATGAATTATGAACACATATAAATGCGACCTTTAGTTTATTACTCACTAAGCATTACCTCCTTTCTAGCTTTTTTCTGGAAACCAGTGCCTTGTATTATTCGCTATCTTTACTAATATCAACATAACAGGCACTTCTGTTAGAACCCCTACAATGGTAGCAAGTGCAGCTGGGCTTTGTGTTCCAAACAATGCAATCGCAACGGCAACTGCCAGTTCAAAAAAGTTAGAGGCACCAATCATACCAGCAGGCGCTGCTATCTCATGAGGTAGTTTTATAACCTTACTTGCTAGATATGCAATGAAAAAGATTAGGAAAGTCTGAATAATTAATGGTATAGCAATTAAAACAATATGGAGTGGATTGTTCAGAATTACATCGCCCTGGAATGAAAAGATTATTATTAATGTTAGCAATAGACCTATGGTAGTGATATTCCCAAACTTCGGTATAAAACTCTTTTCAAAGTAATCGAGTCCTCGCTTTTTTGTGATGTAATTACGGGTAATTATACCACCAGCCAGCGGGATAACAACAAACAATACTACAGATAAAACAAGAGTGTCCCAGGGTATGGTTACACCGCCCACACCTAGAAGAAACGCAACTATGGGCGTGAAAGCTATGAGAATTATAAGATCATTTGTTGCTACTTGCACGACGGTATAAGCCGCATTGCCTTTAGTCAAATAACTCCATACAAATACCATCGCTGTACACGGTGCAGCTCCAAGAAGTATTGCTCCCGCAAGATAGTCTTGTGCCAATTCTGCCGGAATTAGAGATTTAAAAATTACAAAGAAAAACAGCCATGCAATGCCGAACATAGTAAATGGCTTTATCAACCAGTTAGTTATCCATGTAACAAAAAGTCCCTTGGGATTTTTGCCTACATTTCTTATGCTTTGAAAATCTACTTTTAACATCATTGGATATATCATAAGCCAGATTAAAATAGCCATAGGTATTGAAACATTTGCATATTCAAAACGCCCTAAAAACGCTGGGATTCCGGGTAAAAACTTTCCAATCAATACCCCTGCAAACATACATAAAATAACCCATACGGTTAAGTACTTTTCAAAAAATCCAATTCCACTATTTTGTTCCTTACTCATGTTAAATCAATCCTCCTTTCTTTCCAAGCTATCAAAAAATGTAATTAAGTTTTGTGGGATTTCATATTTCTCATTTGATAAAGGGATTGAACCATGGCCACTATAAACTTCTTTCAAAATTGCGTTGATAATCATGGATTTTGGAGGTTCCGTATACTCTATACCATCCTGCACCCAAACCCTGCAATCCACAGAGTCACCACACAGATCCCCACATTCCTTACAGGAAGATTCCTTAACCTCAAGAGCAATATCCCTGGCATTTACACGAATTGTTGAAGAACTTAAAAATGATCAGTTCTACGTTCTTCCTTTATTTCTTCTAACGCTAAAATATATTTTGTTATAGTTTCAGCAAATTTTCTAAGCTCACTTATCGCCACATTGGGATTTTGATAGACATTTCGTTCTGCCGTTTCCCCAACACGGGCGAGAACTTCCCATTTTTCTTCTAAAAAGCGAAAATTTTGCGACATATACACACCTCACCCATAAGAACATGTATATAGTGCTATTTTATCATAAATTTTACAATATATATCATTTCCAGTCATACATCTATTTAATAGAGTTAAGTCCGTATAATTGTGTAAAAATGGATGGGTTAAAAATACTAGCCAATTTCAAATCCGATCCTTTCAGATGCTTGAGCTTGTAAAATCTGGTTTATTTTAACCGCGAATTTTTTGAATTTCCTTGAAAGAGTTGATGCAAAATTTCTAAATCTAGATTAATCTTGTTTTGGTACTTTCAAATCTTTTCTCCATTAGAGTTTGGCGGTCCAACTTAATTTCAACTGAGTGTTTTTATTTCCTTTTGTACATTTGCTTTTGCTGGCATTGGTATTGAATTATAACTTATTAAACATATATGATAACTTCTTACAATCATCGCATTTATAGAAACCATCCAAAATTTCTTTCAATTAATAAACCCCTCTAACTTATATAAGTATAGGAAGAGCTTCCACGGCAATATTAGAGCAGCTGCAAAATAATTCGCTTGTCTTTCCATTTCAACATAGGAATTATTGACCACTTGCACCAAAATGAGCAAGCTCATCATAATAAAGAAATAGACATTCGAGTTAATTTAAAACCAACAAGAAGCTTAAAACCTCAAATAATGAAATATGTTAATATAAACTCGAAAAGTAAGCACGTCTATCCAAACGTGTATTTTCTTTACTATGTAACCACCTGTCCCATTCGCACATTGTTAGCAAATCGAATGGGAACAGACTCGCAAATCATGCTTCCAGCCTAATCCCACATGTGGCGACAAATACCTTCATAAAGCTTCTTCAGGATTTCTTCTTGATACCCAGCTTTTTTGATTTCCCGTATTTTCTCTTTGATCGGCTGCAATTCTTCGATCGTAACAGTTTCTAGTTTCGCTACTCGGTCATCCGACAGCAAAACCTCTGGAGATGACGCTAAGTAATCTTCTAATTGGAAATGCCATAAATGAATATGCTCCTGATTCCGCTCCTTTAATCGCTGCGCCATTTTTAGTCCTTCAGGATCAAAATCTCCAGAATAATATATTTGACAACCTTCTTGGATGATTAAGTCTATTAACATCAGTGACGCTAGTTTAAATTGCCCATTTGTGCAAATCAGCGGCGGGAAAGCGTCAGGAAATAAATCCAACAAAGCGGAAAATACGCCTGAGTTCTCAACGACAAATACGGTCTGCCCCTTAGCAGGATATGCACGCTTTAACTTCAATATTTCCCGCAATGGCACATTGAGTACTGTATTGGTTTTTACAGCAGAAGCAAACACAGAATGAATTCCCTGTTCCGTTTCTGTCAAAATTCCCGCACATGTCACAAAGTTTAAAATATCTTCCCGTAAAATGCCAAATGATTGCAGGAGCTCATTGACTTCCTCGACTGAGGATAAGTCATAGTCTTGATCAGAGTAAAATTGAAGTGCATGAAGAAATACTTTTCCTTGAAACGTATGTAAGTCAAATGCGTGCGGATCTTTTAGCACTTTTTGTGAAAAAATTGAAAGACGTTCATAATCACCTTTTTTCGGCAAATGTTGAAGCGCAGTGCACACATTCTTTAAAACAGTCTCCAAATGTTCCCGATCTTGCGAATAGGCGATATGAATAAAGCGGTTTTGGGGAGCTGATTCAGTTATAAAAGAGAGAAGCCTTGCTTGTTCGGGATATTGATGAATAAGGTTTTGAAAAAATTCTTCTTTTTTCTTCCGATCTGTTTCCCTCTTCTCTTGATTGGTTGTAATGTCTTCACCAAAATAATTCTCAAGTAACGTAACGAGCGATATACCGGCAAAGCGCGTTTTCTCTAATTGTTCGGCAAACATTTTTAATGAAACCGAAGGAGTAGATTCTTGATGAAAATCCTTCCCAAAAAACGCCCCGAGCGCTTCTTTTTCTTCAAATGAAAAACCGTCTAATTTGACCGTTCCGCCGATTCTCCCAAGTGATTGATATTTCTTTTTCATCAGCAAAAAAAGGCGGTGAAAGCCGGGTTCACCGCGAAAAAACTCAACAGCATCCGCTACTTTTTGTTCCAACATGAACCATCCTTCCTATATGGATGATGTAAAAGTAAATTCTTCATCCAGATTTGACGCAAGTCGTTTCACTTTTCCATCCCAATGATAACGAATAACCGTAACGTACGGTGCATTTTTCGGACGAACTAGCTCGCAAATAGAAAGCGATGGTACCGTGTCGTAGTCTCCCCAAAGCGCCTGAGAGTTCATGATATAGTTAAAACCAAGCTCTTCGACTAAAGCAAACATATCACGAATGTTATTTTCATCAACGCCGGCAAACGCTTCATCTAACGAAATAATATATGGAGCATCCTCTGCAGCCTCTTGATATCGTGAATATGCCGCGGCAAAAAGAGGAATATACATCGCCATCGCCTTTTCTCCGCCGCTAAATTTATAAAACTTTTGGTTCGTTAATTCCCGCTTTGGTTCATTTGTTT
Organism: Ureibacillus sp. FSL W8-0352; assembly: GCF_038004345.1. Classification (NCBI taxonomy): domain Bacteria; kingdom Bacillati; phylum Bacillota; class Bacilli; order Caryophanales; family Caryophanaceae; genus Ureibacillus; species Ureibacillus sp. FSL W8-0352. Next base: position 2,051,763 of record NZ_JBBOQT010000001.1, read on the forward strand.
TTTGGTAATAAAGCGTAAACGAGAACCACTTTCGGTAATCGAGCACTTCTTTAATGACTTGGTGAAGCGTATTGCCCTGCCCACTTTCTTCAAGCATTTCTCTCGCTCGGTTGATTTTTGAGCGGAAATGCATCGTAACCCGCTGCAAATCTTCTTCCTTTAGCAGCCGCGAATTCATTCGCAACAATTCGACTAAATCTTTCGTGTCCATTTCTTCTTCGGTTTCCGCGGTCTTCGGCTTCCATTGAATTGAAAACGTCAGACCTGAAGAAGTATCACGTTTTTCCATTAATGCGTTCATATCTTTTACCCAGCGTTCGGCACGCTGTATGCGGCTTCGCAATATTCGCCCGATCGTTTTCAAAATAATATCTTCATACAATTCGCGGTCCTGTTCGTTAATATATTCTTTTTGCAGCAATATATCTTTTTCAATCTCTTTTAATACATAATATGGTGTGACGCGTTGTCCTTTGTAGTCTAGTAAAATGATGATACGTCCTGCTTTTTCCTTCCAATCGTTCGCTTTTAGCTCCGATTCCTCATCTAATGAAAGCTCGACGAACGGATTTTGTTTGTTCCAATCGGCAGGTTCCTGTGTCGGACGATATTCGATTAAATTCGGTTGTTCTTGGAAAAATATTCGGTTTAATCGTTCGGTGACAGAAAGTCGTGTATTCTCTTTTAATACAGAACCATATTTCTTGGAAATGTCTATTGCTTTGTCCAAAAGTGAGCCTGTTTCATTTTCGTCAACAAACACTAGCCCTCGTTCCAATTCTTTGGCAAATAGCTCTTCCCATGCTTGGACAAGAACCTTTGCAAATTCCAGTTTTCTCTCTAAACTGCTTAATTTGTTTTCCATGTTTGAAAGTTGATTCCTTATACCTTCTTGCTTCTTAATTATCTCAGGAATTTCCGTTTTTAAAAACGTTAATCGTTCTCGAATCTGTTGAATCTCTTGGCGAATATGTTCCGCTCCCATTTTCGTTAACATCGATTCGATATGCTCAAGTTCAAGTGATACCCGCTGTTGTTGATCGAGAAGAACATTGATTTCGCCTTTCGCTTCGTCTATTTCGTTTTGTAATGTTTCAAGCTGATCATTTAGATTTTTGATCATTTCATCGGTGTGCACAATGTTTCCATGAGTAATTTGTACGTCATTTAACTCTTTTAAATATGATTTCATATAAGACAAAGCATCTTCGTACCCTTTTTTTGAAAACTTAAGGTCCAGTCCTTCTGTCTTGTTGCGCAAAGTATTTTTCACTTGCTGCCATTCTCTAGCGATTTGTCCGAGTTTTTCATTTTTCCTTACTGTTTCTTGTTCTTTGCTTGCTGCCAGGAGTTTCGTTTGCTCCCACTGGTCATAGGCATATTTGACATTTTTGTCAGTTGGAAACAATTGAAACCCTTCCGTAATGTGGCGGATTCGTTCATCAATGGCTACCAGCTGCTCTCGTTTTTCTCTGAGTTGAGTGTTTAAAAGCTGTAATTCTTCCTCAAATTGCTGAATTTTCTCAAGACGCAGCCGTTTCCGTGCGGCTCTTCCAATATACTTTGCCTTTTCCCTTTCAGGGGCATGTCCTTTTAAAAGTCCTAGTGAATATTGTCCGGATTCGTTTATGACAAAATAATCCTTTTCTTGCGGTTCGTCCGATACGATAATACTGCGCAATACCGCTTCGATTCGTTCCTTAGTAACACCTGAGTCATTCTCTACATCAGGTTTTAAATAATCCTCTAGCGTGTGTGCCATCATTGCCGGGTTTGGCATGATTACTCGATCATATTGGATATCTAAATCCGCTTCCACAATTAAAGCGTCGAGCAATCCAGCATGATTTAATGTAGATTCGATCCGTTCCCTCAACTCTTCAGAAACGTGCTCCTGAAATTCCACAGCTGCATAAAACGGAACGTAAGGTATTCCTTTCTCTTTTAACAAAACCCTTGTTTGCACCGTTTGCATGTCTCGTTCTGGTTCAGGATCTTTTTGTTCCTTCCAATAGCGTAATTTTTCTTCCGTTTCACGAATTTCATTTTCTATCAATTTCATTTCATGTTGTTTTTTAATTTTTTCCGCTTTCCACGATTCTAAAGATTGATAATATTGATTTGTAAACGGTCGTTTCACCTCTTCGAAATGATAGCGCTCATATAGCTCATTCAACCTTTGTAAAAATACTTGAAATGCTTCGTCATCCACCTTTATATCCGGATACATTTTGCTCCATTCAAACACGCTTTCCTGCAAACGGGATTTTTCGTCTTCAACCAGTTCATACCATTTTTTCTCTTCATTTTTTAGTTGGTCTAATTCCCTATTTAATTCGCCGAGCTCTTTATACGTTTCTTCATAACGTAATTGAATTTCATCATGCTCTTTCCAAAGTCCGTTAATTTGCTCCAGTCGATCAAAATGTGCATTAGCTTCCCGCTTCCATACGGTAAAATCAAATTCATATTCTCGGTTCCGCTGAAAATCTTCTTCGTTGATTGTATGCTCGGAAAAAGAGCTTTCTAACGCATCGTTCCGCATCATTTCTAACTGTTCTGTTAGCTTTTTCAATAACTGTTCGAAACGTTCTTCATACATGTTTAAGTTTTGTTCAATTTTCCGTTCTTGCTCTCGTTTTTCATCTATAAATCTTTCTTTCTTTTTGAGCTCTTTGTTTACATTCTGCAGTTTTTCCGCTGTTTCATTACGCTTTTCTTCTGCCTGAAACACTTCATGATTGGATAAATCACGTTCCCGTTTAAGAAGCACATCTTGTTCAATCGATAATTTGCTAGTTTCTTCTTTCAATGTCGCAAGTGTTTCCTCATATTCACGATGTTGTGCGACAAGCTGTTCCTTTTCTTCAGCTAACTTTTTAAAGCTTTTTTCCGATTTTAAATATTCATTCGCTTTCTCAGCCAACATATACTCATTGTAAGTCGAATAATGCTGGCAAAGATGCTTTAGAGCCTTCTCGTCTTTTTCAAGCTGTTCTAATTGTTGTTTTGCTTGATCCATGTTTTCTATCGTTTCTGACAAGTGTCGCAGCTCTTCATCTGTAAGTGCTGGCAGCGAGCTTTCTAATATTTCGTAGATCACAGTTGGCTTAAAATCTTTTGAAAGCTTCGGACTGCGTAATTGAATGAGTAATTCAATCAATTCGTGGAACGCATCAAGCGACTCAAATCGAAAAATATGTTTATTCACTAACTCCATATATTCACGTTGCGAATCAACAACCGTACCGCCTTCACCAATAACAGTGATCAACTCCCGTTTCGTTAAAGGAATTTTTTGCGTCTTCCCGTCTGTCTTTTCTTCTTTATATAAACGCAAGTCTTTGCCGATGCGCCGATTGTCAAAAACGACAAATCCCCAAAAATCCATATTTTTCTGCCGTTTTGCCCGTAAGCCGATACCCGTTGTGATATATTGTTCAGAGTTTTTCCGCTTATATTCTAAAAATAAATAGCCTGTTCGTTCGTCCCTGTCGACGAGTTCTTTTTCCCCAAGCAAGTAATCTTCCATTCTTCTAGCTCGGGAACCGAACGGATCGAGGCGGTCAGGACTCTTTTTTCCATCAAGCAGAACCGGAAGAAAACTTTGCATCGTCACCGATTTGCCGGAGCCGTTGCTTCCACGCAATAAAAGTTTTCCGTCTGCGAAATGAAAAAATTCTTCATCATAATACCAAAAATTTAACACTCCCGCTCGATATAACTCCCATTTACTCGTCATCTTCATTCGTTCCTTTCATTAGAAAATCATCAGGATATGTTCCGACTAATCGACCTAAAAGAGGGTAGAGAATAATCATCCCAGTCTCCGCTTCACGTTCTGCCATTTTCCACTCCTTTAATGCACTCAATACTTCATCAGAAAGCTGAGAGATTGTCATGTCGCGGTATGTTTTACTCCATCCTTCGGAAAATTCGTCACGGCATTTTTTTAACAGACCTAAAAAATCATTTGGTGTTAAGCGGATTTGTCCATATTCATCAGGCATGTGAACATCAAGATGCTGGCGAATAATTTTGGAAAAATGAAGAATAATCTCCGAAGTACCTTTTTGATCCGGAAACAGCGTATAGCGGCTTTGACGTTCCGGTAAAGTTAAAAGTGCCGCATTTTTAAAAAGTTCATAGTGATAATCAGTATGTTTTTCAATATCTTCCCGCAAGCGATGGCGAAAGTTTCTTAAATAATAAAAGTCAGGATCGTCTTTTTGTCTTCGATAAATGGCTGGCGACAAAAATAGTTGCCGATATATCCGATGGCGGCGATAGTCTTGCGGGGACGCTTTCCATTCTTCTTCTAAAATCTCCTCTATCGTTTCATATTGAAACAAGTCTTTCGGATATGATCTCATAAAATAGCGGGATACAACGGGAACTTCATAGAGTGCTTCATGGTCTTCTTTATTTGCAAACCCTTCAATATCCCCATCGACGCGTTTTACGATACCAATTTGCTCCGACGTTCTCAGCACGCGAATGAGCGACTTCCGATGTTGATAATTCGTCCAATCGATTGGCAGTTCCCCAGGATACATCGCTTGAATCTCTTCACATAAATCGGACAGAAGAAATTTTTCATCGACGGCTTTGCTCTCTAAATATGCTAATAAGCAGCAAAACAAGGCATAATCTAATATATCTTGAAAATCTTGAATACCCATCCACGATTCTGGCTCAGCCGGGATTTTCTCGAGCTTTGCAAAATAGCGGTGAATGATTAGCCGATATCCAAACTTTTCTTGCAAGTAACGTTTCAATACTTTTTCACGTTCTCTAATCTTTTGATAAAGCTCTGGTTCCTCTTCCCGGACAATCCAGAAGTTTTCAAACAGGGCTGTCATGGCTTCTTTCGCTTTTTCATCAAACCCTTGCTCCGTCTTTTCCAATGTTACATCTCTCCCTTTTCGAGGACATAAAGTTCATAATTCGGCATCGTAAGTGTACCGTCAGAGGCTTTCAATTGAATCGAGGAAGAATCCTTTTGCAAGATTTTCACTTTCCACCCGTTTTCCGTTTTTACGACTCCGTCTTGTTTTGTCATTGATTTTGCTATCCAGCTTAACAATGTTTTTCGAATGTGCGGTTCGATCACCGGCAACTCTCGTAATACGATTTTATTGTCTTGAATGAGGTTCTCTAACTCTTCTTTCTCACGTTTTTTCTCAAGCAAAAATTTCTCCTTCATCTCCTGTTTCTCTTTTTCATGTGTTTCGATCGCTTCCGGCTTTTTCTTTTCACGGTAATGGCGAACGCGAGGCTTTACCGTCCATTCTGTCGGCTCTTCTTCCCAAATATCGCGATAAAAGTTTTCTGTTGCATCGTTCTCTGTTATGAGATGCTTTGTATGGAAACAGCCGAAAACAACAGAGGATAGTCGGTGGGCGTCTACTAAACTCGGAAGCTCGGAAAACCACTTTGCTAAATGGAGAAAATCTTTCTTGCGGCTGCGGAAATTGTGATGACGTTCCCCCAGCCTTTGCACGACCCGGGTCATGCGGCGAATGGCTTCATTCGTTTGGTGCTGAAGAAAATACAATTCGCTTTCACGTCCTTCTCTGCCTAAAAACCATTCTTTTAGACCTTTCCATTTTTCGAATAAATCTTCTTCAAGTTGTTTTTTCGTCACTTCCATTTCTTCTAATCGAGGAATCGTCATTTGATAATCAGCAACAATTGCGACTAGTTTGTGAACATCATCTTCTCTGATATCTTCCAACAACTTTTCAATTTTTAACGATGTTTTCTGTAAGGCAACGATGAAATCACGTAAATATGTCGTAAATTTTTCTTTATATACAAGAAAGGCTTCCGACATCATTCGTTCTTCCGTGTTCTCACTGTTAAGGTAAGCGATGTAATCTGCAGAATTTTGAATGATTTTTTTGAAATAATCGAATGTTTCTTCCCAATTTTGATTAATCTCTTCTCGTTTTTCTTGAAAATCGTTTTGTATAATATTTTCTATCCGAACGAGTGAAGAGTATAAACGGTCAAAACGCGTTTTTTCTAAAGATCCTCCGAATGAATCCCCTAGCTTCTCTAACGTGCGGATCATCCTCTCAATTTCAACCGTGTAAGGACTGCATTGATAACGAAACCGTTTCTTTTTAAATTCTTCGATTGTGCGAATATTCACCGTCTCTTGCCGAGCAATTAAGTTTTTCCATTTGACAAGCTGATCTAAATCCTGCTGGAGATCGTCGTCCGTATAGTTCTGAAACTCCTCATGTTCTTTTAAAAATGCAAATACTTCTTCAGGAAACAAATATTGCCGCATTCGTTCATGCTGCATATAAAAATATCGTAAAATCGCCCGATAGCGATAAGCATTGTCCGTTGCCAAATACTTTGCCTCAGAAATCGGCTTCAGCCATGAAGAATCCATTATGCATCACCTTATAAATTATGTTTTTATTTCTATTGTAATAGATTTGCAGAGAGATTGAGATAAGATTTTGATGGGGATTTTTTTGATGTTTTGATTTTTTGGGTATATTTCGTTTTTACGATCTGTTTTGTAAGCGTTCGCCAACCATCTCATCCTGTTTGTGTGTGCCTCTTTTGTTTTTTAAAACCCTTTCAACACTTTTAATGCTTGTAAATCGGTGTTCCTGCCGTTTTCCGAAATACTCCCGGCAAGCGGTGATCCACGCGGTTCCATCTCCATTCAGAAAACCAGTCCATCATCGGGTCATAGGTCATATCGCTGCTCTATTTTATATCCATAAAACGCTTCAAGAGAATATAATGTCTTTTCTAAATAGCCTCGCTCCCACCCGCGTCTTGCTTGGAGAATGAGAACATACTTTCTTAAAGCAGATTCCTTCATTCTTAACTAGGTACACACGTCTCTCAGTTCAATCAATATTAGTCCTTCGTCTATATCACTAGTCAAAACACCGATACATTCTGTTATAACACTGTTATATAATCATTCTATTGATGTTTCGGCATACCCTGCAAACGACAAAATAATGAGAATGTATAGCGGAAAAAATATTGAAGCTTTAACAAACTTTAAGATCATGACGTGATACAATCATGAGATCATGACGTGATACAATCATGAGTGTGACGGTATAAAACAAAGGGAAAGGGAGAAGAAGATGGAATCAGATGCAGTAAAACAGGAGCGATGATTAGTTTAAAAAAAGCTGACAAAAAGCTAAAATAGACGAATGTTATCCCAATAAGATCACATTAGCTAATGAATGGATTGAGAATGAGCAAACGCAAATGAAACGACTGATCGTTCAAGGGACCATTTTCACTTGTGAACTCGGGGAAAATATCGGCACAGAGCAAAACGGAGAACGATCGGTGCTTGTCCTTTCTAATGACAGAATTAACCGTACATCCGGTAATGTTAAGATAGCTCCTTTGACTACAAAGTTAAAAACCAAAATTATAACAGACCGGAAAGGAAAAACAAAGGTATCGCCAAAACTTGCGACACATTAATTTCTCAAAAAGGAAGTCTATCCGTTTTTAACGCAGACTTCAGCTGTAAAGGTGGAAGAATTAACGACAGTCAACAAAGTAAGGCTAAAGCAACATATCGGCAATATAAACAAGGATGATTTAAATAAGATTATGAACCGTGTAAAATGGGTATTTAATCTGTAACGTACTTACAACGTATTGACATGTATTGACATTTCCCAAGATTTTTCTATACTTAGAATACAAAATAAGTTGTCTGTCTCGTCACAGACCATTTCACACGTGAAAAAACGTGGATTCGTTTGTGTTTTCAACGGAGAGGAGCCCTAAATGGTTCCTCTCATTGCATAATATCAACAATAAACTCATAACTTAATGATAAGTTGCCTGCCGCGTCGCAGGCCATTTCACCCCGTCAGCGGGGGATTCATGTTTTTTTCCCCAGTACTTAGGTGCTGGGGGTTAATGTATTTATTGGAGAAGATTTCTTACGAAGAAAATCTACATTAAGGTCTGCAATGTTGAATGATTTCGCATCAAAGCGGCTGAATTACTTGTGTAATTCAACATAATTAATGTACGTGTTCACTTACAAGGGGTAGAAAAGAGCATCCGTTGATTTTGCTGCCAGCTGCCTAATAAATAGAAAAAGGTATTTTTGCCCGGCAGATCAACGAACAAGAACAATACAAAGGGCAATAAGTTAAAATTTCTTTGTTATATACAAGAAAGACTTCTAACATCATTCGTTTTTCCGTGTTCTTTACTGTGAAGGTAAGCGATATCATCCGCACAATTTGAAATCATCGAACGTTTACTCTCAAATTTGATTCATCACTTCCAGTTTTTGTTCATAATCGTTTTTCCAAATATTTTCTATTCAAACGATTAAAGAATAGAAGCCGTCAATACTCATCTTCTAAAGCCCCTCCAAGTGAATCTCCTGCTTCTCAACGTGTGAAGCATCTGTTCAATTTCTTTATACCTTCCTATGGTATAATGAAGTAAGTTTTTTGATCATGAAAGGAGACGAAATGAATTTTGCAGACAAACCATGATTTATTTTCCATAGAAGATGTCGAGCAATTTATTAATAGTCATCATTTGGCATTTTTATATATATCCAAAACAAATTGCAGTGTTTGTCATGCTTTGCTGCCAAAGGTGGAAAAAGTGCTGGCTGAGTTTCCAAAAATTCAAATGGGCTTTATCAACGTCGATGATATTCCGAGCATAGCCGGTCACTTATCCATATTTACCGCACCTGTTTTAATTTTATATGTCGATGGAAAAGAGGTTTTGCGAGAAGCACGGTTTGTTCATGTTGAGCAGTTTAAGGAGAAAGTGAAGAAAATTTATTTTTTAGCGGAGCAATCGTAACTTGTTTGCGGGTGAAGGCACCTTTTGGCTGAGATGTTTCACATAGGCGGAATGCTAACTAATGTATTCCATGAGCGGAGTCTTCTACACATAGGGGCTGTCTAATAAGTCGATTTTCCGCTTATAGGCGCCCCTTTAATATTTTAGAAACGCTGATATATCAATGATTATGATGTTTCATTCTGGACAGCCCAAAAAATATTCTTGTTCTAAAAGGGAATGAGACTGCTTAAAGTTAGACTGGATCATCAAACGAAAGCAAACTTGCCAACGCCGCAAGCAAAATCTCCAATGATGAAAAGTCTGGAATAAAAAGAAACGTTTAGTTATTTCATTCATGAAAAATCTAAATGTTCTCACAACCGTAAAATCTATCTTGATGGCGGTTGAAATAACGGAATGCATGCGCGGTACATTCCGTTTCTTTTCTTCATTTTATGTTGAATTTAACTTAAAATCAGACACAGATGCTTCCGAAGGTCTGAGGAACTTGAGTAGAAGCTACTTCAAACAAGTCCACTTCTTAGAGAAAGTCCTCCCCCCATAATCATCTGAACAAAAAACTGCAGCTTAACAATTAAACATTCACATTAAGTTTCAAAATTACTTCAACTAAAGTGCTTGTTCGTTATTTCGCTGCTTCTAACAATAGATCCACAATATGAACAGCTTTTACATCCTTTAATCCTTCTCTTTCAATTCCTAGCTTCATTTGCATGAAGCATCCTGGATTAGCTGTTACTATTGTAGTGGCACTGGTTTTTTTCATTTTTTCCATTTTCTGATCTAAAATTTCCATGGATGTTTTCGGTTCGACAATGTTATAAATGCCTGCAGAGCCACAGCAGTTATCGGCATTTTCCATTTCTGTGAATGTTACTCCTTTAATTGAACGAAGCAATTCTCTAGGAGCTTTTGACGTTTTCATGACGTTTCTCAGGTGACAGGAATCTTGATATGTGACGACTTGTTCAGGAAGTGAAAGGCGAAATTGTTTGTGAAAATCAAGCTCATATAAAATGGACGTAATGTCTTTTATTTTTGCAACAAATTTTTCAGCGCGCTCTGACCATTGCGGATCATCTTTTAATAAGTGATCATATTCAATCAAGAAAGCGCCGCAGCCACCTGCGTTTGTTATAATATAATCTACTTCGTTTTTTCCAAACGCTTCAATATTTTGTTTTGCTAATTCTTTCGCTAGTTCTTTTTCTCCGCTATGACCGTGCAAAGCTCCACAGCATGCTTGTGTTTTAGGAATAACAATTTCACACCCGGCTTTTTGCAATAATTGAATGGTTGCATGATTTGTTTCGAGAAACAACGTGTCCATTAAACATCCGGAAAAGAAAGCAACAGTTGCTTTTTTCTCTCCTTTTGGCGGGAAATATTCAGATCGCTGTTTCAGTGTCTTTCTCTCAGGAACATCAGGCAATATTTTTTCCATTTCCCGGAGATGATCTGGAAACAGTTTCATAAATCCTATTTTACGTGCCGCTTTTTGAAGTCCAGATTTTTGATAAAATCCAACTAAGCTAGTTATGTTGATTAAATTACTTTTTTTAGGAAATAGTTGTTTAAAAACCACATTTCGAACTGCCCGCACAGGTAAAGAATGCTTTTTATTTTGGTTAATTATGTCTCTTGCTTCTTCTAATAAATGTCCATAATTCACACCTGATGGACAAACCGGCTCACACGCACGACATCCTAAACACAAGTTTAAAGACTTTTCAAATTCATCATCCGGTTGAAGGACCCCATCATAAACTGCCTTCATTAAGGCAATTCTTCCTCTTGGTGATTGGCTTTCTTTATATCCAGACACAATGTAAGTTGGGCAAGATGGCAAACAAAAACCGCATCTCATACAATTTAACAGCTCATCTTCGTCCATGCGTTCCTTGAAATCTCTTTGGATATTTTGCTTTTCTGATTCTGTCATCATTTTGAGATCACCACTCGTTTTCGTGTATCCTTTGCAAATAATTTCCCAGGATTCATAATATTGTTTGGATCCAATGCAGCTTTGATCGACTTCATCACATCGATGCCAGATTTCCCCAGCTTCCATTCTAAATAAGGCGCTTTCATGGCTCCTACTCCATGTTCTCCAGTAATTGTTCCTCCCAGTTCAATGGCCTTTGCAAATATTTCAGCAAAAGCTTTTTCCACCCGTTCCATCTCATCTTTCTTCCGAATATCTGTCGTGCAGGTAGGATGAAGGTTTCCGTCTCCCGCATGACCAAACGTGCATATTTTTACGTTATGTTTTGCGGCTATTTCATTAATGGCTTTGACCATTTTGGCAATTTCTGATCTTGGAACAGTCGCATCTTCTAAAATGGTAGTTGGTGCTAGTCTGGCTAAGGCGGACAAAGCGGTGCGTCTCGCTGTTCGTAAAGCTTCAGCTTCTTCTTCTGACTGGGCAATTTGTACAGATACGGCGTTTTCACTCCTGCATATTTCTTCCATGACCTTCATATCTTTACTCACATTTTCAGGCGTTCCATCTTGTTCAATCAGTAATACGGCTTGAACGTCTGTTGGCAGTCCGATTTGTGAATAGTCCTCCACTACTTTTAGCGTCGGCTGATCTAAAAACTCTAAAGTTGCCGGAATTACTTTATTGGCAATAATTTTCGATACGGAACGCGCAGCAGCTTCTAAATCTTGAAATAAAGCAAGCATTGTCTTTTTTGATTCAGGCAGTGGGATCAGCTTTAATGTCGCTTCTGTAATCACTCCTAACGTTCCTTCAGAACCTATAAATAAGCGCGTTAAATCATACCCTGCCACATCTTTCGCTAGCTTTCCTCCTGTTCGAACAATTTCCCCATTAGGAAGAACCGCCTCTAGCCCCAGCACATAATCACGAGTTACTCCATATTTCAGTCCTCTTAATCCTCCAGAATTTTCGTTAATATTTCCCCCAATTGTAGATATTTTCATTGAGCTTGGGTCTGGTGGATAAAACAAACCTTTTTGTTCCACCGCATGGATTAAATCAAGTGTGATAACTCCCGGTTGACATGTGACGGTTAAGTTTTCCTCATCGATCTCTAAAATTTTGTTCATATGTTTAAATAGAAGAACGATTCCTCCTTCAACAGGACAAGTGCCGGCGCATAAGTTCGTACCAGAGCCCCGCGGAACAATCGGTATTTTATTTTTATTACATAATTGCAATATTTTAGATACTTCCTCTGTATTTCTAGGCGAAACGACCGCATCCGGAATCGATTGAAAATTTGGAGTCGCATCATACGAATATACTAACCTTTCAACTTCCGAATCTTCAAAATTTTCTTCTCCTACAATATTTATGAATTCCCTCTTTATATCAGGAGCAATCATTCAAACCCCTCACTTTTATTCTTTTCGTTTTATTATAAAGAATGAGAGTCATATTATCTATGTATGATGATATAATTAACATACCAAAAATGCCTTTTTTATTGTCTTTTTAACCAAAAGGGTGGTGATACGAGTTGCAATTATCCCCAAAGCTGGCTGCTAAAATTATTTCAGAGGTTCAGGACGTAGTCAAAGAGGATATTATATTAGTTGATATTAATGGGATCATCATATCCTCCACTGATGAGAGTCGGATCGGCTCTTTTCATGAAGGAGCTACGATTGTTATTAAGTCCAAACAAAAGCTTTACATTGATCAAATCAAAGCACAAGTGCTGAAAGGCGTCAAAGCAGGAATCAATATGCCCATTATGTTTCATAAGAAGGTAATTGGAGTGATCGGAATAACTGGCGAACCGAAACAAGTGGAGCCTTATGCGGACTTAATTAGAAGAATGACAGAGCTCATTATACAAGAAGCATATTATACTGAAAGAAACGAATGGGAAATAAGAGGAATAGAATCGTATCTTTATGAATGGATCAATGCTTCATCTGTGGATAAAGATTTTTTAGAGCGCGGGTTTATGTTAGGCATTCCTGTGTATGACACTCATGTTTGCACACTCATGGAATTGGAGATACACACATTAAATAATTACGATATTCATCGAATTCAAAAAGAAATCATAGAATTGTTTTATTCTATCTTCGGGAAAGAAAAACATTTTATTGTTCGATGGGGGCAAGAGCGCTTTTTAGTATTAAAAAAGATGGATGCTTCTTATAAACAAAATTATTTTTACAGTCAGTTAAACGATTTTAAAAAAAGAATCGAAAACAGATACAAAAGCACTTTAGCTATTGGCATAGGAAAAACAGCTTGCAAACACATGATCAATAAATCTTTTAAAGAAGCACAAAAAGCATTAAAGGTAGCGCGAAAAAATAAAGGCATCGTATTTTATGAGGATCTTATATTAGAAATCATCTTGGATGATATCCCAACAGAGATGCAAAAGGATTTTTTGAAGCAAACCATTCATATGATGGAAAAAGATCAAATTCTAATCGAAACGTTACAACACTATATGAACAATAATCAATCGATCAAAAGAACGGCAGAGGAAATGAATATCCATATTAATACACTGCACTACCGTTTAAATAAAATCGAAGAGCTGACAGGAATTAACCCTAAAACAACAGAAGGAATTGTCATATTTTATATATCGTTACTGTTATTAAATTCTTTAAACCGTTAAGTCCGTATAATTTGATCGAAACGGGAGTGAATGAAAAAAGACAATCGGCAAATGTTGTTCGGGGAGACGACCGTCAGGAAAAATTTGGGATTACTGCCATACACCAAGTATTTAAGTCCATAGTGTCTTTCAATGGGCAATTTCCTTTTAGACAAGTAATTAAGAACTGCTCTAAATGTGGAGAACGTCTGGACACATGTTTGACATTCCAATGATTTTCACTAACTGTCTCATTTGAACGTCACTCAAAATCATCCTCATTGGATTTCCTCCGCTTACATCTTGGATTCGATGATAAACGTATTTTTCCTGATGAAACAAAAAATCCCGAATATCGAACTTTTTTTAAGTATCCGATATTCGGGTTGCATTTTCAAATACATCAGCCCTTTTATGTTTTAAACAGCAGACTTTTCTCTTACATTCAACAATTTAAAGAATTCTCTCATGAATCCCGGTAAATCCGGCCAAGCGTGGCCCGATACAATGTTCCCATCCACATGAAGCATTTTTTCCACATAAGTAGCGCCTGCTGCTTCCACTTCTGGTCTACAAGCAGTGTAAGCTGTCATCTCTCTTCCTTTGATATATTCTCTTACAGTTGTTAAGACTAATTGTCCATGACAGATCACCCCAAGAGGTTTATTTTCTTTTAAAAAGTGAGCAGTAATTTCCTGAACCTTTGGATTCATACGAATATATTCAGGCGCACGCCCTCCTGGGATAATTAATCCATCATAGTCGGCAGGATTAATCTCATCTACTGATGCATGAGATTCGATTTTATATGCCCATTTTTCTGTAAAAGTCTCCATTTCAGGAAGGAAATCATGGACAACCGTCTGGAGCTTCTTTTTAACAGGTGAGGCAATTGTACAATTAATATTTTCTTCAATACAACGATAATAAGGATAAAACACTTCTAATGCTTCAGCAGCATCGCCAGTAATAATAAGAACATTTTTACTCATCTTACATCACCTTTCCTTTTATTATGAAATTATTTGTACGCTGTAAAAATTATGAATCATTTTGCCAAACTGTCTTCATAATCAGCAGACAAATTATATCATGCCTCCAACAGTCCCCGGCAATAATGCGCATTAAACTCCATGCTCAACCTTGTCAGCTTGGCGCCTTTCAAGTAATCTGAAAACTCTTCTTCAGTCAATCGTTTCCCTTCTGGAGTTGTTATGGCAAATGCACTTGAGTGATGGAATACTTTTTTCTTCTCCAAATATTTTTCTCTTAACAGCCTCCCTTCTTCCATTAATTTTTCCTGGTTTACTTGGTTCAATAATTCTACTTTATCTCGTTTTATCATAAACTCCATTTCTCACTCCTTACTTCCCACATATTGCAAGCAGCATTGCCAAAAGCGCACTTCGTTTTGGCATATGGTTGACGAGAAGGTGCTCATGATTAGCATGGGCTCCATCACCAACCGCACCTAATCCATCCAAGGTAGGGGCAAATGGAGCCGTCAAATTACCATCGCTTCCTCCTCCCGTTCCTCTCTCAGTTAATTCAATATGTAAATATTGGCCTGCCAATTGTTTTGCCTTTCGAAACAATGCAGCAACTTCTTCTGTTCGTTCTAGAGACATACGGTTGGCACCCCCTGTTATTGAAACGGAAGTTCCTTTTAACACCGGCTTTAATTTCTGAAGTGAGGCAATAGCTTTTTCCATTTCAGATTTCGTCTTCACACGAACATCCACTTCCGCGTACGCCTTCTCCGGAACAACATTAATCGTACTGCCACCTGAAATTGTTCCCACATTAAAAGTCGTTCCCTTTTCTAAATCATTCATCGATTGAATTTTAATAATTTGATGTGCGAGCTCTTCTATCGCACTGACGCCTTTTTGCGGTTCAATTCCGGCGTGGGCAGCAATCCCTGTGACTTCCAGATGAAAAATGCCAACACCTTTGCGCGAAGTTTTTAGACTTCCTTTTTTACCAATAGCAGGCTCAAGAACAAAAACGGCATCACTTTTTTTCGCTTCCTTTTCAATGATTGCCCTTGAAGAAGGATTCCCAATTTCCTCATCCGAATCGATAAGAAAGACTACTTTTTTATTTAAGGTAATCTCCAGTTCCTTTAAGGCTTTCAGTGCAAACAGACCTTGTATTAGCCCTCCCTTCATATCAAATACTCCCGGGCCAAATACTTTATCATCTTTTATCCGGAAGGGCATTGTTTCAATCGTTCCCTCAGGCCAAACCGTATCCATATGACCTAAGACTAAAATTTGCTTTTCCCCGCTCCCCCATTGACATTTAACATGGTTTCCAAATGTATTATCCTGGATTATTTCTGCACTTCCTCCAGTTAAATTTTGAAAGTTTTTCGCCAGCCATTCCGCAACTTGATCAACAAGCTGCTTATTCATAGAGGGCGATTCCATTTCTACAAGTTCTTGCAAATAATTACACATTTCTTCTGTTTGTTTTTCCAAATGTACTACAATTTGCTCCAACAAATTAACCTCCCAAAATTCTATTCAATGACAAGATTTAGCTTCGAAAAGAAATCCATCTGATTCTTTAATCGTTGAGAAACTTCTTCACTGTATTTCACTTCAATTCCAGCTGTAATTAAATTCAGATAGGTCATTACGGAAGCAATAGAAATCATCCCTTTAGAATAAACCTCAATATCAGTGGTTAGGCAGATATCTGCAAGGCGGCCAACCGGTGATAATCGGCGATCAGTCAAGACAATCAAGGTTGCACCCTGTTCCTTTGCAATTTGGGCGATTTGTAGTGTTTCTGTTGCATAACTAGGCATGGAAACGAGGAAGACAACCGTTTCTCTACCGTTTTCCATGATAAAGCTGCTAAAAGGATGATGCTCTCTTGACAAAAGCATCACATTATCCCGCATCATGGACATTTTTAAATAAAACCAGCTTGCGGAAGAATGCGAGGCAAGGAATCCACCGATTTTTACAAAATCAGCCGTCATTAATAAATCGATAGCTTGGTGAAACGCTCTTTTATCCATCTTTTTCAACATTTCTTGAATAATCTTCGTTTCCCGCAGAACAATTTTTTCTAACATTGTATCCACCGGATCTTCTTGCGCTGTTTCTTCATGTGAAACGTTTTCCTTACCGGAAGTTTCCAAAAATTCTTTTTGCAATTTTCGCTGCATTTGCGAAAAACTGTCAAAACCCAGGCTATAGGAAAGACGGATAACCGTTGTTTCACTTAAATTTACTTTTTTGGCAATTTGGGCAACTGTAGACATGCAAAACTCTATCGGACTGTCGGTTAAATATTCTGCAACTCTCCGCTGTCCGGGAGATAATTCCCTGAATTTTCCGGCAATTAACTGTTCGATTTTCTTTTCTGTCTTCATATGTACCACCTCTTTTATATGGTGAATTTTTTGCTACATTTTATATAAATAGAGAATTATATCATTCTTAGTTGTATGAAATTATATACTCAACTTTCGCAGAGTAATATCTTATTGCAACTCTTGATATGACTGTTTTATATCGTCTTTCATTATTTCTCTTGTTTTTTATTGATTTTATTTTTTTAAAAGAAAAAGACACCTATCTTTTGGTAAAATTATGGTGAACAAACCAAATACCAAAGAAGGTGTCACCATTATGATAACGAAAAAAGATACTTTTGCACAACTACCAAAAGAACTTGAACGAAGATTTTCTGAATTAAATATAGGCAAACATTTGAGAAAAGCGAGAATTACTAAGGGATTTGGTTATTCATGCTTATCTATTTTCCGTCTTATTTTTTTGCTTGTTTTCCAATATAAAAATTGGTTTCAAGCACTTCAAAGTAAGAAAGCCGTGGACTTACCTAAAAAAGATACGATCTACCGTTTTCTAAATTCATCTACTTATGCTTGGCGAACTTTTTTACTTTCCTTATGTCAAGATCTTACTGGACGTATAAAAAAGCTTACATCAAACAACAGAGTGAAGGTGTTTATTGTTGATGATTCACTCTTTTCACGCAACCGAAGCAAGTCTGTTGAACTTCTTTCACGAGTATTTGATCATACAGAGAAACGATTCTATAAGGGGTTTCAGTTGCTTACTCTTGGTTGGTCTGATGGATATTCTTTTCTACCTGTAGACTTTGCTTTATTGAGTTCAGCGAAAAAGGAAAATCAACTTAACGGGGTCGATGAATCCATTGATAAACGCACTTCCGGCTACAAGCGTCGTCTTGAAGCACAACAAGATAAGCCAAGCGTTGTCTCTGCTTTATTGGATCATGCCTTAAATGCAGGAATTACAGCTGATTATGTGTTAATGGATACTTGGTTTACGCATGAGCCTTTGATTGAAAAAATCACGGATAAAGGTTTATTTGTCATTGGTATGGTCAAGCAGCTAAAACAACGTTATTTCATAGATGGTGAAGCCCATACTCTGGATGAACTCTTTAAAAAAGCAAAGCGTACCATGGAAAAGAAAGACCTACTCGGTTCGATCCATGTTCATCTTGCAAAAGGACGACAAGTCAAGATTGTATTCGTGCGTAACCGCAATAAAAAGAGTGAATGGTTAGCCATTTTGAGTACAGATACCACACTTTCAGATGAAGAAATTGTGCGTATTTACGGGATGCGCTGGGACATCGAAACATTTTTCAAGTGTACCAAATCATTGCTTAACCTAGCAAAAGAATTTCAAGGTCGTTCGTATGATCTGTTGATTAGTCATACAACGATTGTGTTTACTCGCTTTATACTCTTAGAGTGGGAGCGTAGACAAAACAACGATCCTAAAACGATTGGAAATCTCTTTTTTCTATTATGTGAAGATGTAAAAGATATGAATCTAGAGAGTGCATTGAATCAATTATTAGCGATCTTCCAAACATTAGCAGAAGCTAATGTTTGTTTGAACATGGAATTATTTAAAAGTAAAGTACAAGAATGGATTGCGTCTTTACCCAATTACATCAAGAGAAGTCTGACAATTTCTGTGTGCGAAAGTTGAGTTATATATTAAATAAAATATTTAGACAAGTTCTTTTTTTTTATTTTTCTAAATAATCGGTTTGTTTTTTATCACCTCAAACAATACCGTAAATTGGTTAAAACAAATAATTTTCAATGTATGTCTAAAAGCTACAAGTACTAATAATGCATCGATGGATATTATTGGGATTACGAAAAAAAAATGTACTTTAGCTAACCGTTACTGTCTTTTATGAAATTAATTAATGGCTACATAAATTACTAGAGCGAATATAACAAAAATAGGCTGGTTTAAGCCCGATACAAAAACCGAACTCAAACCAGCCAAACAGTTTCATTATAAATATTTTACCTATTTAGAGTAACGTCATAAGTTTGATGACAGGAACAATTTTTTTACAACTTATATAAGAAATAATTACAGAACTTTATAAAAAACTTAACGCAGTTCTCCTGCCACTTTTACGCGGATTCTCGTCGCATTTCCCGGCAAGTATGCGAGCGGAACGTCTTCAATATCAACAATCACCAAGCTGTCTTTATTTGCTCCTGCGGTCACCGCTTCTTCCTTCGCTTCTTCCTTCGCCGCTTCCAATGCATTTTCCCGGCCGACCTCATCGAGCAGATAAATTTTTTCAATTTGACCGCTCACTTGGGAGATAGCCGAACCGATGGCATTGGCAACTCCCGAATGCTCCGGACGGATAACTTCGGAAGCCCCCTCTAATTCCGTCGGCAGGAGAATGCTTCCGCCGCCGACGAGAATAACTGGAATCGGATCAGCGCTCGTTTTCATCTTATCGATCGCTTCTTCTACCATCTCTACCATTTTGGCATAGACCCGTTCCAATAGCGCCCGGTCCAAATGAGCCACTTTGGCTGGATCGCCGAGCTCTGCTTTCCCGAGAGCAACGGCAACGTCTGTTGCTGTAAGGGTATCTCCGCCAAAAATCAGCGCTTTTTCCGGCAGACGGTAGCCGACACTGTCCGGCCCAATGGTGAAATCCCCATTATCTTTCATGCGAATTATTGTCCCGCCGCCTAGACCGATGGAAACTAAGTCCGGCATGCGGAAGTTCGTGCGGGCTCCGCCGATTTCCACCTCTAAGGAAGATTCCCGCGGGAAGGAATTTACTAAAATCCCCACATCCGATGTTGTTCCGCCTACGTCAACGACAATTGCATCGGTTAAATCTGCTAAGTAGGAGGCGCCGCGCAGGGAGTTTGTCGGTCCGCAAGCGACGGTAAAAATCGGATATTTCACGGCGTAATCAACGGACATTAACGTTCCGTCATTTTGCCCGAAAAAGACGTTTGCGTTAATTCCTTCATTTTTCAGCGCCTGAATAAACCCGTCCGCAGCGGTTTTTGCCACATTCACAACGGAAGCATTCAGGATGGTCGCGTTTTCTCTTTCCAGCAGGCCGACCGAACCGATTTCTGAAGATAAGGAAATTGCGACGTCCGGGCCTAATACTTCGGCGAAAATATCCCGGGCCCGTTCTTCATGAACCCGCGACACCGGAGAAAATACGGATGTAATCGCAATCGAATCGACTTTGCCTTTTACTTCATTGGCAATCTCATATAGATGGGCTTCATCTAACGCTGCGATTTCCCGGCCGTCAAATTCATGTCCGCCGCGCACGAGATAGACGTATTTGCCTAGCGCTTCCTTCAAATCTTCCGGAACGCCGGTCAATGGCTTCACCGCTAACGTAGCCGGTGCGCCAATCCGGACGACGGCTACATTGTTCAGTCCTTTTCGCTCCACAATCGCATTGGTGCAATGGGTTGTCCCGAGCATGGCATAGCGGATGTTTTCCCGGTCGACATTGGCTTCAGTGATTACTTTATGCATCGCATTATAAATGCCCGTTGTAACATCCGGCGTTGTGGATGCTTTCGTTTCTGAAACAATTTCATTATTTTCGTCTAATAAAACTGCGTCTGTATGGGTTCCGCCTACATCAATTCCGATACGATAAGTTCCCATTATTTCGCCGCTCCTTTCACCAGTTCTTCCACCGGAACATAATCTACATCATAGCCAAAATATCTCGGCCCGACGGTTTCGATTCCCTTCTTCGTCCGCCATTTCGGATGACACGGGATGCCGATGACAACACATCTTGCCCCATAACGGATTCCTTCCGTCGTAATCGGCAGCCCTGTCTCTGCGTCAAGGACAGCAATCAAGTCCGGTGTGACACAAAGCAGCTGTTTTTCCGTCTGGGCAATGAGATGTTCGTTTTGGAACCGGAGCTTTAATGTTTCATCCTTATATTTGTCCATGCCTTCAAAGGTGGCAACGCCTCTCGCAAAGCCTGTTTCCGTTTTCCGGTCAATATCGGTTACTTTTCCGCGGAATAATTCAAAGCCGCCCACCGTCTTCAGCACCTCTTCGATGGCATTGGCATTATTCTCCTTCGCTAGGCGAATCGTTTTTCCGATTTCTTCTTCCAGCTGTAAAATGTTTGGAATGCCGCTTGCTTTAATATCTTTTCCGCGCATCGAATACATAGCGTTCATAACGGACCCGCCCATTTGTATCGTTGCCGCCCGGGCAATTCGTTCCGTCCATACGTTATCGATCGTCGACAGCAATGCGGTATTTCCTTTTTCGTCGGCAATGACAGCCGGCGTAGCGGAAATGCCGTCCAGGTAGAAGGTAACCATTTGCAGTTCCGGGAATGCACGTCCCATGCCGTCCGCATCAACGACCGGAAGCCCTAATCTGGCGGCGAGGACGAAAGGCAGCATCGAGTTTAATCCGCCGGCTTCAATCGGAAACGTGGCATAAATTTTTTCTCCTACATATTCTTCCAGCTGCTTAAAGGCGACAATCGCCTCTTCCCCGTTCGGCACTTTTTCAAGCATAACTGTCGGCGCCCCCATCATCGAAGACGGAACGAGCAGGGCATCGTCGGGAACTTCCTCCGGGTCTAACACAGTGACCGGCCCAAATTCTTCGATCGCCTGCAGCGCCATTAATTTTCCGATGTAAGGGTCTCCGCCGCCGCCGGTGCCCAGCAATGCGGCTCCTACGGCAATATCTTCTATCTCTTGTTTCCCTATTTTTCTCATTTCATCCATTACCTCCTGCATACGAATTGTTGTACCTATACGCTTCCCTTCCTGTAACGATTAAGGAGAAACCGCTCCAAGATTTTAGGCGGTCATGGAGCGGAAATCCCCTAATTTTTATACTGCATCCCCAGCTACATCGCTTTTTGCCTTTTTGACGACCAATGCGCCGATATAGTACACGACACCGCTGATGATCAAG
Source organism: Ureibacillus sp. FSL W8-0352 (assembly GCF_038004345.1). Classification (NCBI taxonomy): domain Bacteria; kingdom Bacillati; phylum Bacillota; class Bacilli; order Caryophanales; family Caryophanaceae; genus Ureibacillus; species Ureibacillus sp. FSL W8-0352. The sequence goes on from NZ_JBBOQT010000001.1 coordinate 2,073,487, forward strand.
GAATTCAGCGAAGGAATGCCGATGGTGATGACGTAACCGGAGGCAAATCCGGCCGCCCAGGCAATCAGCGTAATCGGATGCATTTTTCCGATATTTTCCGGCAACGTTCCCTTTTCCCTTGTTTCGTCCAGTTCTTTCCGGTACGTTTTTAAGATAAAGTATTCGACCACGATAATTCCCGCAATCGGCGGAACGAGTACGCCAAGGAATGTCAGAAAGGCAACAAAGTGATCTAGAATTCCCATTACCGACAACACCGTTCCTATGACGCCGATGACCAATGTAACCATGCCGCGATTTAATTTGATGTTAAACATCGAGTCAAAAATATTTGTAAAACCTAATGAAGAGGAATAAAGGTTCAAGTTATTAATTTTAACCGTCGATAGAATCACGACCAAGGCTCCAAACCAGCCGGAAGTTTGCACCATAATGCTGACAACGTCATTCGTTCTCGCAGCAAGGGCGAGGAGTACCGCAATCATATTAATTCCCAGTTCGCCGACAAGCACCCCGATGGTCGCCATCCAAAATACGTCTTTGCCGCTTTTCGCAAACCGGCTAAAGTCCGGAGTAATGACCGCACCAATGATAAATCCGCCAGCAACCATCGTTGCCGCTGCGCCCATGGACAACGCCTCCCCGGCCGGTGCAGCAGAAATCAATTGGCCAATGGAATGTTCGCTCAACACATCGAAAAAGCCGTAGCCGACCGCCAATAGAAAGAGCGGGACGGTAATCGTCGCGGTAATACTTAATAATTTAAAGCCAAAAATAACAAGCACGGTGACACTCAAACCTGTAATGACCGCCGCAGTGGCAAGCGGAAGTTTTCCTCCGGTGGACTGGACAATTCCTTCCGCAAATACTGAGTTTTGGACGCCAAACCAGCCGACACAGGAAATGGCGATGACCCCGCCGATAATGCTTGACCCGTATCGGCCAAAGCCGGTATACCGGGACAATAGACTCGTCGAAAGTCCTTCTCTCGCACCGGCATAACCTAACAGAAAACTGATAACCTGTAAAATGACACTGCCGAGCATCGTTGCCCAAAAGGCTTCCCAGAAGGTCATTCCGTATCCAAGGGACGCCCCCAGTATAAACTGGGAAATCGTTGCCAGCGCCCCGACCCGTATAATTGTTATGCTCCAAAGGGATTGCCTTGCCGACATCGGCACCCTTGTCAGCGAATAGTCATCCCCAATATTTACTTTCTTTTGCATAAGTTTTCCCCCCAATTTCGTGATTCGGAACTTAAACATGAGGGATTTCAAAAATCGTAAAACCCGCATGTTGAATGACGAAATTTTCTTGAAATTTAATAAAAATCCCATTATCAGCTTTTTTCAGAAATATATTGTTAAAAATTTTCTTTCGTGGTGGTTATGCATACTTTTCGTCCAGCTCATCAAACAACGCCCGGATGATTTGAATGGCAAGGGTTACTTGCTCCTCAAAAGCATCATCCTTATACAGCTTGATTCCCCAAAAAACGCCGTTGCCGATCAGCACAAACTGTTTAATGATCCGGTCAATTTCAGCAGCTGTAATGTTCGGATAGCTTTTTCGCAACAAGGATTCCAGCGACTCGGACAGCCACTGATTGTAACGCTGCATATGCTGAAAGAGATGGCTGGAAATTTCTTTCATCGGCGCGGTGACGAGGGAAATATACGCATCCGTTCCCTCCATATCCCTTTTGTGGTGAGCTACGATTCCGTGAATCATCGCAACGAAAATCTCTTCAACAGGCCTGTCCTGATTTTCTTTAACGATGCTCTCCATCTTCCGGAAATGGTTATCCAGAAGCTGTTTAAATGCAGCCATAAACAATTCTTCCTTATTTTTGTAGAAAAAATAAATGGACGCCGGCTTAATGCCAACTTCATCCGCGATTTTCCGCATTGTGGCGCCGTGATATCCGTGAATCGCATATAGCTTTATGGCTGCATCGATTAATTTTGTATGCAATATATCACCACCTAACGATTGTTAGGTACGATTATATATGCAGCTAATTTGATTTGTCAATAAATTATTTGATAATTTTCATTTCATAAAATTTTTTCTTTATTCTAAAAAAGCGGAACCAATACTGGTACATAAACATTGGTTCCGCTTACGAATTTTTTAAATATTTTTTTGATTTATTCCGTCTAAGAAAAAAAATTCCTTTTTCTCTTCAAATATGAAAAAACGAAGATACAATGCTTTATGCAAAACAGAAATCACAAAAAAACAAAGGAGAGGTTTATATAATGCAATGTGTAGCTTATGTTCGAACTTCGAATAAAAACCATGCAGATGAAAAATTGAGAATGCAAAAAGAGCTAATTAAGGATTTTGTCTTGGAAAAAGGTTGGAAACTCACATACGTTTATGTCTGATATTGATTCTGGGTTTGGTAAAAATAAAAATTTAAAATTAATGATTGAAGATGCCCGTCAAGGTAAGTTTGATATTATCGTTGCAACAGATCCTTCAAGAATTTTAAGAAGTACTGAACTATTATCGGAAAATGGAAATCTTCGTAATACGAACAAAGTCCATATCGTAACAGTTGATAATCGGATTAATACCATTCAAAACGATAAAGATTAATTATTAAATATTTGCAGTTTGTTTTTCGAACAAATCGAGAAAAGAAGTGGGTTAATTAAAGCCGGGATAAAACGAAACATTCTATCAAAACACACAGTTAATCAAACGATTAAATAATCCTATAAAAAAAGAAACCGCAGAAGCTATGTAGCATAAGCGAATACTTAGCTGAAATTTTCTGCGGATTCAATAAATGAAAGGAGAAGTACAATGATTAACAAACTAGAAAATATGAAAATAGTTATCTATACAAGAACGAATGGATCAACAATAAGATATTCACAGATTTTGAATTCACTATTAACCAATTTTTTAATTGAGTATAAAAAGGATAGTTTCAACGGAAAAAGAAATTCATATAAACGTCGTATTGAAGAATATTTGTCAAAGTCAAATAAATAATGTAACCCGAAAAAAAGCGAGAACCGCAGAGGTTACGTAACCATTCACATTGTTGGTTATGTAATTCTGCGGATTTTTTTATATTGAAAAATTATAAAAGGGAGAGCGATAAATCATGAATAGATCAGAAAACACCGTTGAGCGAATTTTTGCAGATACTTCGCTCACTTTCATGGATGTTATAAATTCCATTATTGATCATAAAATTGAAGAACTCGTCAATAATGCTAGTAAGGTAAACACTGCTACATCTCAAAAAGACGAGAAGGAGTATGATTCAAAATGAGATGTGCAGTTTATGTTCGTGTTTCTACCGATAAAGAAGAACAAAAAGATTCCTTAAAATATCAGCAAGAACTGTTTTATAATTATATAGCGGAAAAAGGTTAGGATATTTACAAATTTTATATTGACGTTGAGAGCGGGACGACGGCAAAACGAGAAGAACTTCAAAAACTGATTGAAGATGCTCAGGATAAGAAGTTCGATATCATTCTTGCCAAAGAGTTATCACGTCTTGCCCGAAATGGAGAGTTATCCTATAAAATCAAAAACTTATGTGAAAACCAAGGGATTCACATTATTACATTAGATAATGCGATCAATACATTAACAGAGAACACTCATATGTTTGGCCTTTATGCATGGATGTACGAACAAGAATCTCAAAACACGAGTAATCGTGTGAAAGAGACATTAAAAACTCGAGCAAAAAATGGACTTTTTAAAGGATCAAACCCTCCATATGGGTATGAAGTAAGAGATGGAAAATTGTATATCCGAAATGATGAAACACCAAATATTGTTAGACGAATTTTTAAAGAATATTTGGAAGGAAACGGACGACAAAGTATTGCAAGACGGCTATATAACGAGGGAGTTCCAACCCCTGCTCAAATAGCTGGAAAAGCAAACGCAGGAGATAAGTGGCATGATTCTACAATTAGATGCATCTTGACAAATCCCCATTACGTTGGGGATCTTGTTCAAGGAAGAACAACGACAGTAAGTGTAACAAGTAAAAGAAGAAAAAACGTTCCTAAAGAAGAACAGTTTATTATCAAAAATGCACATGAGCCAATTATATCTAGGGAAACGTTTGATGCTGTCCAAAATCAATTAGAGCAGAGAAGAAAATATATTACAGCACCCAAGATACATCTTTTTACTAATGTCCTCTTTTGTGCCGATTGTGGTACAGGTATGTGGTTCCGAAGCAATCGAGACGGATACATTTGTGGGGCTTATGCGCGTCATGGAAAAAAAAGCTTGTACCGCCCACACAATAAAAGAGGATTTTTTAAAAGAAACAATTCTAAATGACATAAAATCCTTAATTCATCAAATTGACAAAGAGCAATATTTAAAGAAGATGGAGAGAAAATCGAAAAGTACAAAATCGGATTCTCAAAAGAAAATCAATAAGATTAACAAACAGATGGATGTTTTAAAAAATCGAAAAAGGAAATTCATCAACCTGTTAGCTGACGGAATCATTACCAATGAAGAATATCAAGAGAGTATTGAAGCAACGAACAAGGATTTAACTGAATTAATGGAACAGAAAAATGAACTTCTTTCATTGATGGAAAGCGAGGATGTAATCGAAACGATTGAAAAGCTCAAAAAGGAATTACTTCAATTCCTAAATTTCGATGAATTAACCGAGGATATTCTTCATCGACTGATTAATCGAATCGAGGAAAAAGAGGACGGTACACCAATAATTCATTACCGGTTTGCCACACCAAAAATTGCATAGAGGCAAGAGAGAAACCTTATCTTGCCTCATTTTTTTATTTTAAAACTATCTGCGAAACGCACTCAACGTGTGTTGACTATACAGTAAGAACAATTATTCAGAAGTGGATAGTGTTTGCTGTTTTCTTAATACCCGTGTTCAAGATGTTATTTCTTTAGAACTATATCCTGAAACAAGCAATTCTGGTGCTACTGCCGCATCATTCCGATTCGCTGTGGTCAACACAGGAGATAAAATGATTCCCTCGGCAGTGGTGAAGAGATGGAGCTTATATCCTTTAAACCAGTGGTATCGGGTGGCCGCTCCTCATTTTGCTTGCGAATCGTAAAAACTACTTCGAAGTTCCGTGCTGTCGGATCCACACAATTTGGGGATACCGTACTTCTAAATCTTTGAGCAGCTGTGCGCGAAAAACAGGAAATCCCTGTTCTCAACCACTTCGCCGCGCGGAAAAACGAGGAGGGACTTCCCGAAGCCCGCAAGCTCGCTGAAAATAGCGAAAACGCCGGAGGATGGGCCTAACATAAAAGAAGTACACTTCATATCCAACACCTAATAATTTACATATAACCAAATAAAAACCTTAGTTCCCTATATGTGTAGTGGAACTAAGGTTTTCAGGCTTTCTTCTATAATCTATCATGTACCTTAATTATTTAAATTTAACGCACGATATAAGAACACTGCAAATTCAGCTCGTGTCGTTTTAGAACGTGGATCAAACATTCCACCTTTTCTACCAGTTGTTACCCCATTTTGATAAAGGATTTTTATATTTTCTTGATGAGCAGGCGAAGCGGATTTTAAATCAGATAATTTTACTTGAACATGGTTTTGAGCTTTTAAAGAAAACGCACGAACTAAAATAGTCGCCATTTGTTCACGGGTTAATACATCATTAACACCAAATGTTCCATCTGCTTTTCCCTTAAAAATGCCTTTTGCTTTTGTTGCAGCAATTTCTTTAGCATATGGATGATTTTCATTCACATCTTTAAAAGCGTTTAAATCAGTTGGAATCTCAAGATTTAATGCACGCTGCAACATAACAGCTGCCTCAGCGCGTGTAATCGCTTTGTTTGGATAGTAGTTTCCTTTATCATCTAGAGAAATGACATTTTGACTGATTAAATGTTGAATTTCATTATAAGCAAATTGACCCTCTTTCATATCGGCAGGAGTTTGTCCTGTTTTTGGTTTATTCACTTTTTTATTTTCTAAAATGTCAAAAATAATTTTCGCATGATCAGTGTTGTCAATTTTACCAGCAAAACGTTCAATTTGCGGTCCGTATCCATAAACCGCTACATCTTCTCCAGTATGACCGCCTGTTGTCCAACCAGTAACAGAACGGGTATTAAAAATTGCTTCAATCGCATCATCAATTGTTCTAAGGTCTTTCGTTTGCGCAGCGTCTTCTACGGATTTAATTTCTTCTTCCGTTAAATCAAGAGCAATATATTTCTTTAATGTTTCTCTCACATTTGCACCATTGACGATTTTTTCTGCCATAAAATCAGGTGTTCTTTTCGCTGCTTTGATTGGCTCTGGGAACCAGTTATAAATACCATTAGCTCCTAATGAGAATCCCCCTGTAGAATGGTCTGCTGTTAATACGACTAAGGTTTCACCGTCTTTTTTCGCAAAATCAAGAGCTACTTTAAAAGCTTGTTCGAAATCTTCCATTTCAGACATTGCCGCTACAATGTCATTATCATGTCCAGCCCAGTCAATTTGGCTTCCTTCAACCATTAAGAAGAAACCATTTTCGTTTTTACTTAAACGTTCAATCGCTTCTCTTGTCATTTCTTCTAGATCCGGAGTTTCTTCAGTACGGTCAATGCGTTTAGGAAGACCGCCTTCAGCGAACAATCCTAAAATACGTTCGTTATTGTCTTTTAACAATTCATCTTTATTTGTCACAAAACTGTATCCATCTTTTTTAAATTCTTCGACTAAACTCCGATCTTCACGAATGAAGTTCTTAAGTCCTCCGCCTAACATGACATCAATCTTATGTTGGCCATTGATTAATTCGTCATAGTAGTCATCCGCAATCGCATTCATGTTCTTTCGGTTCACATCATGGGCACCGTAAGCAGCCGGTGTTGCGTGCGTAATTTCTGATGTCGCTACAAGACCTGTCGACATTCCTTTTTCCTTTGCTGCTTCCAATACCGTTTTTACTTCCGTCTTATCATTATCAACCGCGATAGCCGCATTATACGTTTTAATACCGGCTGACATCGCTGTTGCTGCAGAAGCAGAGTCCGTGATATTTTGATGTTCATCTTCTGGATTTGTAGATTGCATACCAATTAAGTAGTCATCAAATGTTGTATTTTCGACAACAAATGTATCAGGGTTATCTTTCATATAACGATGTGCTGTTAGGTAAGAAACCCCCATTCCGTCCCCTATCATAAAGATGATATTTTTAACTTGCTTCGGTTTTGTCTCAGCTTTGACAACATCATGATTCGTTACTAAGCTGCTGACTCCTAAACTAGAAGCTAACGTGAACGCCGTTAATCCTCTAAAAAACTTCTTCTTGTCCAAATACAAAACCTCCTTACAATGTTTTATATCAATAATAAACATACAACGATTGTATTAATAGATTATGAATTTTCTATTAATATTTGTAAAATTTCCGAAAATACAATAACAATTAAACTTGACCAACTGTACAAAAACTGTTCATTCTTCACGTAATGCTTCGTAAGCCCGAAATAAAAATAGCGCACCTTTCGGTACGCACGACGAATGGCCAGCTAACTGAAAATTTTTTCGGTTAGCTGGCTATTTTGCACATGTGGCTTGGATATTTTCAGACCAAGGCAGATAGTCATGTAAAATTTCAGGTTGCTGATGAATTGGTAAATTAGGAAGATCTGTCATCAGCTTTACTAAATATCGATAGAAGTCAATCCCATTTGCTTTGGCTGTTTCAGCTAAACTTAAACAAATCGCATTTGCTTTTGCACCTGCTTCGCTAAAAGAAAAAAGCCAGTTTTTTCGACCAATCACATTGGGACGAATGGCATTTTCAGCTGGATTGTTATCAATGGCAACGTTTCCGTTATCGAGAAACACCTTTAACTCTTCTTTTCGGCTCAATGTATATTCCGCAGCTTTCGCAATGGCATTTTTACCGAAGAAAGGTGAGCGATCAATCCAATCAAAAAATTCGTCGATGATGGGTTTAGCTTCTTTTTGCCGAATTTGCACACGTTTTTCTGGTGACAGATGTTTTATTTTACGCTCGATATGAAATAACCGATCACAATATTCCACACCTATTCGACCATTCTTACTGTCTACTTTTAACCAATATCGACGTACATGGGCCCAACAGTTGGCGAATTTCACATTAGGCAATTGATTGTAAGCTGAATAACCATCGCAAATGACAGTTCCTTTAAAGTCCTTGATTAAATCTTCTAAGATAGCTCGTCCACGAGATAGAGCACTCTTAAATAAAACAATAATCGGACCTTCACTTTGGACGCTACGACACACCCAATTATAGGCGTTTGATTGAGGAGCCTTTCCATCGGAACGTTTGATGATTTTCGAATAAGTTTCATCAATGTGTAACACTGATTTTTTCATTAGCTGCTGCTTCATCAAGTCATATAAGGGCTGTAGCCAATCTTCAGATACACGAATGACCCAATTCGATAAATTTTTATCATTCGTTAGTAAACCATAACGTTCCCATTCCTTTACCTGACGATAGAGAGGTAAGTACTGAATAAACTTATCATAAATAAGTTTCGCTAGAACAGTAGGCCCGGCAATACTTCTTTGAATGGCACCTTGTGGTGCTTTCCCACGTTTAATTTGAGCTTTTTGTAAGTTGTCTTTTTTACATGTTTTACATTCGTATACATGTTCAAAATGTTGTACCCGTTTCATTGTTGCTGGAATAAATTTCGCCTCTTCACGCACAAGGACTGAACTAAATTCCACCATTTCTCCATGGCAACAGTCACAAATTATGTTTTCTGGATGATGATGAATTTCTTCTATTTCAATATCTCCACGAAAGGAATCATTTCGCTTTTTATTTGTCTTTTTACGAGTAACGGTATAACAAATTGTTTCCGTGCTTTGTTCTTCTGTGTGCTCAGATTCGTTAAAAAAAGGGTCATCTTCATCTTCAAATAAAGAAATTTGCCCATCAGGCGCTCGATACTTAGACTTTTCAGATTTAGAACCATATAAAGCTTTTGTTAATTGGCGAACTTGTTCAGTTAACACCTCAATTTGTTTCAACGATTGCTCCAATTTCTTTGCTAATTCGTTATTCTGCTTATTTGAATGTGCTAATTGTTGTTCCAGTAATTGAATCAATCGTTCTTTTTGTTGCATAGAAGTGTTGCCCAAATCATTCACCACATTTCGTTCAATATATACTATGGATAATTATACCATTGAAAGTGTTTTGATTAAAAGACACCTTTTTTAGATTTTACAATAGCCTTCGGTTGTTGAAGGGATAATCCTTCTAACAACCAACGTAGTTCTTGTTGAGAGAGTTTTCTTACTTCATTTTCATTTTTTGGCCATTGTAATTTTCCATTATCCAAGCGTTTATAAAGCATCGCAAATCCATCACCATCGAAATACAAACATTTATAGCGATCCTTACTCCAACCTGAAAATAGAAAAATTGAATCACCATATGGATCTAATTGAAACGAATCTTGAATGAGCGTAGCCAGACCATCGATACCTTTTCGCATGTCGGTCTTCCCGCAAATAATATAAATATTTTTTACGCTCGTAAAATCATGTTTCATAGATTTTTCAACTCCCTCATAATGGTTTGAATAATGTGCTCATCTACGCCATTAAAGAAGGAAATCTCAGCGAGAGCAGTTTTAATGACGCAACCTGGTTTAGCTGCATCATGTGGAGAATGAAACGAAGTAGCTTCAGTTGGAAGAGGATTAAGTTTAACAGGGACAATTGTTAATTTATTTTTGGACATAGATATGGCACCTCCTTTAATTGATACGTCTATCGTACCGAAGGTGCCAAATATATTATATGCGTTATTTGATTACGGGCTTACAATGCTTCAAAGAGATATGCCATTATTTTTACACCAATTTACATTCATTTAATTTATATTAAAAGAAAATTCATATTTCTTTATTATCATAAATTTATGCTACTTAAAAATTTCGTTTTAGGAGGAACACGAATGGTGAAATATGTTCCATTGATTTTAAGTTTTATGCTGTTATTTGGATGTTCAGCCAATCAAGATAAAAAAGAAGAAATAACCCGGACAAAAGCTGCTAATCAAAGCGAAATAAGAGAAAACGAAGCAAATAAGACCGAGTATTCAAAGACAGAATATAGCGGTAATCCTCAAGTTACAGACGATTCGTCATTACAAAAAGCCGGTGATTCGTTTTGGGATGAAAAAGGAAAATTGATATTAGAAGACATAAAAGAGGTGAACAAAACGTATAAAATCGGTCCTATAGAGTTAACCATATTAGATGTCAAAGTACTTCATTATCTTCCAGCATATAACTTAATTGATTTTTTCCATGGATTTACACATGAAGCAGAAGACTTTGATTTTATAAGAGTGCAGATGAAGATTAAAAATACAACAAATGAAGAAGTATACTTCGCACCAATCGCTTTATTAGAAACAAGCTCAGGGGAAAAGATGACTTGGGAAAATGATTTTTATCTTGAAGAATTAAACGGCATGTATAGCGGCAGCGAAGAGAAGATAGGCAACATGGGATTTCCTTTAAATAACCATGTTCATGGGCAAGAAGACAAAGCTAAGAGTAATCATTTAGAATGGATCAAACTAATGACAAGTGAAGTGCTAAATAAAGAACATAAAGAAATTGCCGGCAAAAAAATAATAGAAATAAAATTCTAATAGTGCGACTTTAACTTTGAAAAGAAGAGTGAAGTTCATTGATCAGCCTGAAAGCTGAATGAAATAGGTGTACTTGTTTATAGAAGTTTAGCCAAGAAAACCTGTCATCTTGCCGTCAGAATGAATCAGCTTTAGACAAGAGAGGACTTTCCCTCTCAATTGTCCGACTTTCATACTCTTTTGCATAGATCATCTACAACTTGCTTTTTCTTAAAAGCCGGTGACATTGGAATATGAAATGTTCTGCCTTTTTGTATTTGAATTGCGAATAACTTCATTCGAAAAATTCGTCTTTATTAAATTGCTTTAATGTTTGTTGAGCAGCAGAACTCATTAACTTTAACTTATAGTTTTAGTTTTCGCTCGTTTTGCATTTATGATGGTTTCGAAAAAGTGTTGTCAAACAGAATAAAGACCGAAAAATAAACTTTTGACATGGAAAAGGGGAAAGGGCTTGAGAAATAAGGATTTCCCTTCCCCTTTCCCTTTTTTCTCGCAAAACTTTATTTTAATTTTCGCACAAGTTTATTCAGTTTCTACAATTTCAAGGCTAGTTTCGCTACACACTCCACATGTGTCGTCTGCGGGAACATGTCCACCGGTGTAATCTCCACCGTTCTGTATCCCCCGTCTTCCAAAATACGCAAGTCCCGCGCTAAAGTTGAAGGGTTGCAGGATACATACACCACCCGATTTGGTTTGTATTCGATGATGGTGTTCAGCAATGCCTGGTCGCAGCCTTTGCGCGGCGGGTCGACAACAAGCACATCCGCGCGTTTTCCTTCCTGATACCAACGAGGAATTACTTCTTCCGCAGGTCCAGATTCAAAGTAAGTGTTTGTAAAACCGTTCAGCTCTGCATTGCGTTTTGCGTCCTCAATGGCTTCCTCTACAATTTCAACCCCCATCACTTGTTTTGCTTTTTTTGCTAAAAACAAGGATATTGTTCCGATGCCGCAATAGGCGTCAATCACTGTTTCTTCTCCCGTTAACCCTGCATATTTCAAAGCTTGGTTGTATAATACTTCCGTTTGAATCGGGTTTACTTGGTAAAAGGAGCGGGCAGAGATTTCAAACCGGATGTCGTCGATGGTATCTTCAATCGTTTCCTGACCCCACAGCACAATCGTTTCTTTTCCTAAAATGACATTCGTTTTTTCACTGTTCACGTTTTGTACGATGGATGTAACATGCGGAATGAGCTTTCGAATCACTTCCACCGCCGCATCCTTCTGAGGAAATTTGCGTTTTTTTGTAACGAGCACCACCATCACTTCGCCAGTAGCTCTTCCTGTCCGCACAATCACATGGCGCAACATTCCTTGATGAGTCGTTTCATTGTAAGGCTCGATCCCGATCTTCTCCAACTCTTTTTTCAAATTGGCCATGATGATATCCGCCTCACTCATTTGAATGAGGCAGCGCTCCATATCAACGATTTGATGGGTTCTCGCTTTATAGAAACCTGCAATTGGACCTGTTTCACTCATAGCAAAAGGGATTTGCGATTTGTTGCGGTAATTCCAAGGGTGTTCCATTCCTTTGATTGGTCGTACTGGTGCATCAATTTTTCCAATGCGTTTCATGACATTGCGAACCATGTTTTCTTTCCATTGCAACTGGGCTTCATAAGATAAATGTTGCAATTGGCATCCACCGCACTTTTCAAAGTAAATGCAAGGCGCGTCTACCCTGTCAGGTGAAGGTTCTTTCAATTCTACAATTTTGGCAAAGCCGTAGCTTTTTAACGTTTTTAATACATGCACTTCCGCCGTTTCTTGAGGCAACGCTCCATGGATAAATAATGGATAACCATCCACTTTTCCCACGCCCAGGCCATCATGGGTCAAATCTTCTATATAAACCGTTACTCGATCATTTTTCTTTACGGGTGCTGTCATACATTCCGTCCTCCATTTCGTTTTTCTTTGTCGCACGGAGTTTTTATTAAAATCAAACAAATATTATTCTACCTCAAAATAGGAAATGGATATATTTAAATTTCACCTTTTTTTCGAACCGCTTGTAAAATAGAACTATCAATATGTATCGTGTGGATGAAGATGGACTTTTATCTTGTCGCATTGTTTTGCCATTACCTTTCATAACAAAGAAGAAGCCGTTTGGTTGCCGAAATTGGTCACAACAAGCTTCGAAGTTTCATAAACCCGTCACCCCAAGTGAATTTCATTTTGCAGTGTTTGTCATTACTATGCTGGCTTATTTATCCGCATTTTATTTTTTTATAATCAGGCATCAGAATTGGCAAAATGGTTTTTCATCGGATTTTTAGGTTCCATAATCGTGAATGCGATTTTTCCGCATCTTATTACAACCATTTTGATGAAAAAGTATGCACCCAGGCTTATCACTGGTTTATTCCTAAACATTCCATTCAATTTATTCATCATCGTTCAAATGTTCCTAAACCATTATATTACCTGGAAAGAGCTTATCATATCAACTATTGCGGTTGGAAGCCTTCTACTCGCTCTGATTCCGTTATTATTTAAAGTGGGAGGAAGAATCGCTTCTTCCCGTGAACAAAAATAAAATACTCTCGCAGCTTTCGCGAGAGTTTATTTTTCTTCTTCCCTAACCCCTTTATCTAGTGGCGCTGTGAAAAAGGCAATCACAAGAGAAAGTAGAACCGTCAAAAACGGCGCTACAAATATCATGAATTCATTCATGGCAACCCCTCCTATTAGGCATGAAAATCCTTTTGATTCCCAGTAAGGTATTCTTTATTAAATAAAAACAATCGAAACAGTAAATAGAGTGACGGAATAAGCAAACATAGTCCCGCAATAAAGGCAATCACAAGAGAAATGGCCATTTCTTGATTCGTAAACCCTTCATAGATTGTTAAATGGGGATAGAGTAAATATGGATAATGGGAAATACCGTATGCAAAAAATGCAAATAAGAATTGAAGAATCAACAACCCCACTGAAAGCCCAAGACCCCGTTTCTTCCAAATCAGCCAAACCGTCATCAAAAATAACATCCCAGAGATGCCAAACATCGGCCAAATGGAAATCATATTTCGAAATCGTTCCGGGTTATGCTGTTGCATTTGTATGATGATTGCAACGGCCATAAAAATTAACGGTCCTGCCCAAATGAGCGCATACTTTCTCATTAATTCATGCGCTTCCCAATCTTGCGCTTTCCATGCATACCATGTTAAAAACACGGCAGATATATATAACACACTGGCAATACTTAAAAGAACGATGCTCCAAGTTAAGGGACTTGTAAACAAAGCCCAAAAATCTAACTGAGGGCGATCATTGATTATCTCAACAAATCCACCTTCTGAAATCGTCAACACAACAGAAAGTGATGAAGGAATGAGTAAGCCTGATACTCCATAAGCAAATGCATATCCTTTATGGCCTCTTGATCCGTACGATTCAAAGGCATAATATGAACCTCGTACCGCTAATAAAATGATTGCAATGCTTACAGGTACGAGCAATACCGTTCCGTAATAGAAGGCAGTTTGCGGAAAAAATCCAACTATGCCGACAAAGAAAAATACTAAAAAAACATTCGTCACTTCCCATACAGGGGATAAATATCGTTGAATAATATTCGATAAAATATGTGATTTGTTCGTTAATAAACTATAAGCGTTAAAAAATCCTGCTCCAAAATCGATTGAAGCGACAATGACGTACCCGAAAAGGAAAATCCATAACACAATAATTCCTAACACTTCTAGATTCATCGTACGCCCCCTTCCACTTCAGCCATTCGGTCTTGGATCTCCTGTTCAATTGGGTTAGCACGGTACATTCTACTTAATACGACAATGCTTCCAATTCCTAAAACGATGTACAAAATACAGAATAAAATAAACATCATATCGACATGTTCACTCGTTGTAGCTCCTTGTGCAGTTCGCATATATCCTCTTAAAATCCATGGCTGTCTCCCTACTTCTGCAAGCCACCAACCAGTTTCTATCGCAATAATGGATAATGGTCCTCCTAAAACGGTCAACCATCTGAACCATGCCTTTTTAATGAATTGCCATCCTCTCCATACACCAGCAACATAAAGTATTGAAAGTAACGTCATAAACATTCCAATAAATACCATGATATTAAACAAATAGTGGATATAAAGCGGAGGAATTTCATCTTCAGGAAATTCATTTAGACCAATCACTTCTGCCATTGGATTTCCATGAGCTAATATGCTTAAAGCGTAAGGAATTCGAATGGCAAGCTTTATATTTTCCTCTTGATCCATAAATCCTAACAATATAAGTGATGCTGCTTCTTCTGTTTCAAAATGCCACTCTGCAGCAGCCAATTTTTCAGGTTGATATTCTGCTAAAAACTTTCCTGAAAAGTCCCCAATCACCGCCGTAGCAATCGAAAAGATTAGTCCCAACTTCATCATCAAAAACAACGATTTTTTATAATAGATGTGGTTTGAACCTTTAAGTAGACGAAAAGCGGCAATGGATGCTAGTAAGAAGGCGGATGTCATATAGGCAGAGGCTAATACATGGGCTACTTTTGTTGGCATTGATGGGTTAAACATCGCAACAAGCGGTTGAATATTCACTAGCTCACCATTTACCAATTCAAATCCTTGTGGCGTATTCATAAAAGAATTCACAACGGTGATAAATACGGCAGACATCGATGCACCAATCGCCACAGGGATAAGGAGGAGCATATGTTTTGTTTGATTATCAAATCGATCCCACGTATATAGATAAATTCCTAAAAAAATAGCTTCAAAGAAAAAGGCGAAAGTCTCCATAAACAATGGTAACGCAATCACTTGTCCAGCCAATCGCATAAAGTTCGGCCACAACAGTGATAGTTGCAACCCAATTGCCGTCCCTGTCACGACGCCAACTGCAACCGTAATGACAAACCCTCGTGTAATACGCCTTGCAAGCAAAATATAATGCTCATCATTATTTTTCATCCCTACCCATTGAGCAATCATAATCATAAGCGGAACGCCGACTCCAATGGTTGCATAAACAATATGAAAGGATAATGTTAATTCCGTTAACATTCGACTCCAAAACACAGCGGACTCGTTCATCAAAAGTCATCCTCCTAACTACCGAAAATCCTTCCAATCATCGAAAGAAACATAATGATAGCCACACCAAAAGTTAAATACACCAACCATTTTTCTTGCTTTTTATACATTTCATATAAACTCCTTTCATCTCGAGTTATTTTGTGTAAATAAAAAAAACCTATGCAAATGCTTATGTAACATGCATTTGCATAGGTGTAAGGACTCTTAGCACATTTTTTTCGAGTCAAACTAAACGCGATCTTGTTCGCGAATATCATCAATTGGTACAAAAACTTCAATATGTCTTTTTAGATTTTTAAATGTTACTGGCGCTTTTCCACCTAATTCCCCATCTAAATTAATCAACACGTCCTCATCCGATGATACTTTCACGACATTTGCCTTACGATAAATTACATGTGGATCACTTAAATGTTCTCCTCGAAGTGCTAGCGTAAGGACTTTAATGAAATCAGCTAAACTACATTTTTTTAAAATCATCATCGTAAATTTGCCATCGTTAATACTTGAATCTGGAGCAATTTTTTCAAACCCACCGACTGAGTTCGTGAGTGCACATAAAAAGGCCATCACTTCGCCTTCATACACTTCTCCGTCCATTTCAAATCGCATATTGGTTGCTTTGATGGAAGGAAGCATTTCAATTCCTTTGATGTAATATGCTAGTTGCCCTAAAACCGTTTTCATTTTTATTGGTACTTCATAGGTTAACTCTGTGATGCGTCCACCTGCTGCTATGTTGATAAAATAGCGTTCCTCATTTAATAATCCAACGTCGACTGGGATTGTATCACCTTTTACAATCACATCAACCGCATCTTCAATTTTCCTAGGAATATGAAGGGCACGAGCAAAATCATTTGTTGTTCCCATTGGAATGACACCGAGCTTTGGACGTTTTTCAAAAGAGCTGATTCCCGAAACGACTTCGTTTAATGTCCCATCTCCACCAGCAGCAACAACTATATCAAATCCACGTTCAACAGCTTTTTCTGCAGCAGCTTTTGCATCACCTGCGCCAGTTGTTGCATGGCAAGATGTTTCATACCCAGCAATCTCCAGCTTTTCTAGCACTTCAGGCAAGTGCTTTTTAAAAGTTTCTCTACCTGATGTTGGATTATAAATAATTCTCGCTCTTTTCATGTTTTCGCCATCCTATTTATTCTTTTAAATTAAAAACGTTTATGTATCTTTGAATGTTCCTTATGATGAATGAAATTAACAAGAGAAAATTCCCAATCCAACGAAAGGGAATTTTCTTAGTTTAACAAACTTTGGTTTGAAATTAAGATAACATTTCCATTATAACTTTTTTCATATCTTCATATACCCACTTTGCACATTGTGGATCTTTTACAAATTTCTCCTGCAAAGTAGTATACAACTCTTTTTGTTTTTCTTCAAATGTTGGGTTATCTTTAGCCGGCAATTTTGCTCTTTCTTCCACTACTAATTGTTGCAGCTCTGGAGCTCTAGGTCCCCATTTTCCTATGACTTGTCCTTCTTCATTTAGGAATAAATAAATTGGAATCGCTCTTCCTCCGTTTGTTAAATAGCGGTCAATTAAGTCTGTATCTTCGTCTCGGAATACACATCGAATGTCCAACCCGGCTGCTTCAGCAATTTTACGCATGATGGGATTATTGAGCATGGCATCTCCACACCAATCTTCCGTAATAGTTAAAATATGTGGCTTTTTCTCTTTAAGCAGCGGGATCAGTTCGTCATTTTCATCGATTTTGAAGTTGTGATATATTTCAAAACTTCCCTCTTTTAAATTTGTTTTCATTTGCTCCATGTATTCTGCCATGGAAATCCCCTGTTCGAAATATTGTTGTTCTGTTTTCATGTCATCAACCTCCCTTTTGTTACTATATTGCATGGAAAAGTTTAGAATTACAATGTTTTTGATTATATAAAGGGATGTTGCATCTGCAAAAAATGAAGTGCTATGACTTTTGCATTTCCCCAATAAATCTTGCACATTTTAATTGACCATTCTACTACTCTATAATATTATATAGATGTACCAAATAATATTGAGTACAAAAAGAGGTGATGGATTTGGAAAACATGCGTGAAATGCTTAAAGGCGTTTTGGAAGGTATTGTGATGGAAATCATTAGCCACGGTGAAATATATGGCTATGAAATTACTAAAAAACTGCGTTCATTAGGTTTTGAAGAATTGGCTGAAGCCTCTGTATATGCATTGCTCCTTCGGCTTGAAAAAAATAAATTAGTCAACATTACAAAAAAACCTTCTGAATTAGGTCCACCAAGAAAGTTCTACACTCTTAACGAGCGTGGAAAGGAAGAGTTAGAGGATTTTTGGGCAAGATGGGATTTTTTAAGCGACCGAATTCAAACAATCAGATCGGAGGGAAAAGAAAATGAATTTTAGTGATGAAATGAAAGGGAAAATAAAACAGTTTGCAAAGGAACAATCCCAATACTATTTGGAAGAAGCCGAGATGACGTATTTAGAAAAGCTGAAATATAAAACTGGTCAAATTCGCAGCAGAGTTACATCAAAACTTTCAAAATTAAAAAGCCAATCAAATATGTCAATGGAAGCTCAAAATGACATGATTCTTTACATGAAAGATTTAATCGAAGAAGGACTTTCAGAGCAGGAGGCATTTGAACGGCGAAGGAAGCACTAAAATTTCGAAGTGAAACAACTGAGTCTACTGATTTGAAGAAAAGATTTGAGGAGTATTATGAAAATCTTGATATTGCCCATCATGAAGCAATTGGATTTTTCTATGCAGCATTTATGTTTATAGGGGTTTATATTGGTACTCTTATTGGATTTATAGCTAGTGGCGGCAAAGAAATGTTCTTTTCAGGAGGTTGGATTGATGTACTAGTTGGCATGATTATTGGAGGAATCATCGGGATTGGATTTGGGCTAATTAGCAATGCGATTATTTTATTAAAGAAAAATAATAAGTTAGTAGTGATGTTGTTTGTAAAGCTGTAGATGTAGAAGCCCTATCTACACAAGTGGACACCCCTTCCGCACATGTTCATTCTCTATACACACAAGCAGCACTCCTATCCGCACGAATGACACTTTATCCGCACAAGTGATACTCCTATCCGCACATGTTCATTCTCTATACACACAAGCAGCACTCCTATGTACATGTAGAAATCATATCTGCACAAGTGTACATCCCATCCACACAAATGGAAACCCTATTTTCACAACTAGACACCCTTTTGCACAAGCATCTCATTCATGCTGTAACCACTAATATAAAAATCCGCATAAGCCAAAGAAGCTTATGCGGCACATATTATTTATCGTTTATTAATTTCTTCAAGTAATATTTTATTAACCATTGGTGGGTTTGCTTGTCCTTTTGTTGCTTTCATAATTTGACCTACTAAGAAGCCAATAGCACGATCTTTACCATTTTTAAAGTCTTCAATAGATTGTGGGTTATTGTCAAGCACTTCAATAATAATCGGAAGAAGTACGTTTGGATCAGAAATTTGAACCATACCTTTTTCCTTCACGATTTTTTCAGCATCTCCACCGTTTTTCACTAACTCATTAAATACTTTCTTCGCAATTTTGGAAGAAATTGTACCATCAGAAATAAGTTTTACTAATCCAGCCAAGTTTTCAGGCGTTAATTTTGTTTCTGTAATTTCAATTTGTTCTGCGTTTAAGTAAGCGGAAACGTCACCCATTAGCCAGTTAGCAGAAAGTTTTGCATCTGCACCGAGTTTAACCATTTCATCGAAGAAGTCTGAAATCGTTTTATTTACTACTAGTACATTTGCATCGTACTCTGTTAAACCAAGCTGTTCAATGTACCGTTTTTTACGAGCATCTGGAAGCTCAGGGATGGAAGTTTTCACGCGCTCCAACCATTCATCATCAATTTCAAGATGAACTAAGTCTGGCTCTGGGAAGTAACGATAATCCTCAGCAGCTTCTTTTACACGCATTAAGATAGTTTTTCCTGTTTTTTCATCGAAACGGCGTGTTTCTTGCTTGATTACCCCACCGCTCATTAAAACTTCTGCTTGGCGTTTTTCTTCGTATTCAAGCCCTTTACGAACAAAGTTGAAAGAGTTTAAGTTTTTCAATTCTGTTTTTGTACCGAATTCTTTTTGTCCGTATGGTCGAATGGAAATATTTGCGTCACAACGCAATGAACCTTCTTCCATTTTCACATCAGAAACGCCTGTATATTGGATAATGGACTTTAATTTTTCAAGGTATAAATACGCTTCTTCTGGAGTACGGATATCTGGTTCAGAAACGATTTCTAAGAGTGGCGTTCCTTTACGGTTAAAGTCAACAAGTGAGTAGCCATCTCCGTGTAATAATTTACCAGCATCTTCTTCCATATGAAGACGTGTAATACCGATTCGCTTCGTATACCCTGGTTGTCCATCTTTTGCAGGTACTTCGATTTCAATCCATCCATCATAGCCGATAGGTTTATCATATTGAGAGATTTGATAGCCGCTCGGATTGTCTGGATAGAAATAGTTTTTACGGTCAAATTTTGTATGCTGATTAATCTTCATGTTTAATGCAAGAGCAGCTTTCATTGCATATTCAACAACAGTTTTATTTAAAACCGGAAGTACTCCTGGATAAGCAAGGTCGTAAACTGTTGTATTTGCGTTTGGCTCTGCACCGAATTGGTTAGGTGCTGCAGAGAAAATTTTAGAATTTGTTTTTAATTCAACGTGTACTTCTAAACCAATAACTGTTTCAAAATTCATGATTATTTACCCCCCAATCTAGGAGATTGTTTATGGAAATCTGTTGCTTTTTCAAATGCATAAGCAGCGCGATAAACTGTTTCTTCATCAAAGTGCTTACCAATGATTTGTAAACCTAGTGGCAAGCCGTTGTCAAATCCACAAGGGATTGAAATTGCAGGTACACCCGCTAAGTTAATTGGAATTGTTAAAATATCATTCGCATACATTGTCAGTGGATCATCGATGTTTTCACCAATTTTGAATGCTGGTGATGGTGTTGTTGGACCAACGATTACATCATAATCTTCAAATACTTTATCGTAATCTTGCTTAATTAATGTACGAACTTGTTGTGCTTTTTTATAGTAAGCATCATATGTTCCTGCAGAAAGTGAATACGTACCAAGCATGATACGACGTTTTACTTCATCTCCAAAGCCTTGTGCACGTGTTTCTTTATATAATTCCATTAAGTTTTTCACGCCTTCTGCACGGAAGCCGTAACGAATTCCGTCGAAGCGAGCAAGGTTAGATGAAGCTTCAGAAGATGAAAGGATGTAGTAAGTTGCTAAAGCGTATTTAGAGTGAGGAAGTGAAACCTCTTCAACTGTTGCACCAAGTCCTTTGAACACTTCAAGAGCATCTAAAACAGATTTGCGTACAGATTCACTTACACCCTCACCTAAAAATTCTTTCGGAACTGCGATGCGAAGTCCTTTAATATCTCCGTCTAATTTAGATACATAGTTTGGCACTGGCACATCGGCACTTGTAGAGTCATTAGGGTCCACGCCAGCAATCACTTCTAGTAATAACGCATTATCATACACATTGCGTGTAATTGGTCCGATTTGGTCAAGAGATGATGCAAAGGCAACTGCACCAAAACGGGAAACACGGCCATAAGTTGGCTTCATTCCGACTACACCACAGAATGCGGCAGGTTGACGAATTGAACCACCTGTATCTGTACCTAATGCGAATGGAACTTCTCCTGCTGCAACACTTGCTGCTGATCCACCTGAAGAACCGCCTGGTACACGTTCAAGATCCCAAGGGTTTTTCGTCTTTTTGTAATATGAAGTTTCCGTTGATGAACCCATCGCAAATTCATCCATGTTGAGCTTGCCAATTGTAATCATGCCAGCTTCTCGAAGCTTCTTCACAACTGTCGCGTCATAGATTGGAATGAAACCTTCTAAGATTTTAGAAGCACAAGTCGTTTCAAGTCCTTCAGTCACGATATTGTCTTTAATTCCAATTGGTAGACCGAACAATGGACCGCGTTCATTCTTTGGTACTTGATCCTTTTCTTTTGCTTCCTCAAGCGCTTTTTCTTTATTTAAAGCAAGAAACGCTTGCACATCTCCATCAACTTCTTCGATTCTTTTATAAGATTCATTCACTAAATCAACAATTGTAAAATCGCCATTATGTAAACCTTCTTGTAATTCTTTAGATGAACGTTCTAATAACGTCATGAAGTTCCCTCCTTTAATATGGGTATATTGAACAATGTAAGCCTCGCTAGTGACTTACACAAAAAATAATGGCTTTTGCCATTAACAAATCCATCCATTAACTTTTATTCTTCTAAAATTGGTGGAACTTTAACAAGACCATCTTCATGTTCTTTTACATTCAATAACACTTTTTCCCGATCCAATCCTTTTTCAGCTACGTCTTCTCTCATTACATTAACGATCGGTAAAACGTGTGACGTTGGCTCTACATTTGTTGTGTCTAATTCATTTAATGTTTGTACATATTCCGTAATTTTTCCAAGCTGTTCAGCAAATTTTTCAGCTTCTTCTTCTGTAATTGCTAAACGAGCAAGGTGAGCTACGTGCTTTACTTCTTCCTTCGTCAATTTTGACATTGATGATTACACCTCCACATTTCGTAAACCTGGCAATAATAATACCATTTTTTTATTGAAAAATCACACTTTTATAGGAAATTCCCTTCAGTTAAATATTACTTTTCAATTATCTCCAAAAACTACATATTTTCAAACATCACTATCAAAGAGAAAATAAACAATTTGAAAGGGGCTGTCCAGAAAGTCGAACACTTTCTGAACAGCCTTACTTCTTATAGTAATATTCTCTTAAAAACTTTGCTCTCCTGCGGTGGTCACATTAAACGCGCCCCCTCGTCGCAATTTATCTGCGGCGAAAGCTCTTGCGACAGCCGCAATTTATCTGCGGCTAAGCTTGTGCGACAGCCGTAAAGGGGGCGTCTCAAAATGACTTTTCAGACGCCCCCTTTTTCATTAATAATCATAGATATGAACAAATGGCTCCTGATCATTGCGATTTTTTAGAATAAGTGCTTCCGGTCCATTAATGGAAGTAATGCTCACTTCAATATCAAGGCTATTTGGGAATCTTTTCATTAATACGCCTGTTAAATATTGAGTAAAACCGATTATTTCCGTCGTTCCATAAAATTGAATCGGCACTTCCACATTTAATCTGACTAATTGGTCGTTCTGGTAAAATCCTCGACCGATGACGCTTGTATAATTTGAAAAATAATCTTGAATATCTTGTTTGAAGTTTAGGAAGTTTGTATTGATTTCTCGATAAATATCCTCTGGATTTGTCATAGGGAACGTTACATATTTTTCATTGATAGACGTCCATTCTTCTAAACTATTTTGTCCTGGCTTGGATAGACTATATGCAAAATAAGTTCCCGGAACGATGGAGTTACGTGCTTCCTGTTTAAATAATGCAATCAGAATAGGAATATCTTGTAACTCCGGACGGGCACGTAAACGACGAATTACCTCTTCCGCTATTTCTTTTCCTTTTTTCTCTAGTTGTGCAGGAGGTATTGGTTCATCATACCATTCGCCATATTGTTCTTTCTGATAGTAATAAATGGAATTTAATGCTAGTCCAATGGAGATTCCGCCAAGCGTCACTTTATTGTCATTCGTCTTTGTTAAGTAGTTTTGCTCGATAATATGCGCTAAGTATACAGGCGCTTCTTTTGCCCGTTTTACAGGATCCATGTCTTTTTCAGCAGGGGGATTTAACCCATCTTCAGTTTGGTTGCTTCGTGCAAGCCAACTGGTGACCGTATCACTATCTAAATATTGTCCTTCTTGGAAATAATACTTATCTGTGCTAAATTCGTTTTGCGAAATACGCATTAACCCTTCTTCTGCTTCTTTAATGTCGTATTTCGTATAAATATTTGATACGACGAGACCTCTGCTTGCACTCTCTTTATATGGAATCAATGTTTTATAATATCTTTCGTCCAGTTGCATATTTGGGATGATAGTCGTTTCAACTTCTGCTTCAGATTTTTTATTTGGTCCTACTACTTCCGTATCTTCTCGAAAAGAAGGCGTACAACCGCTAAGCACAGCGACAACGACCATCGCCGTTATCCAGCGAAATCGGTTCATTGTATGAATCCCCTTTACTTTTCTAATTGTTCAATAAGGCGGTTTTCGTCCCAAACTTCTATACCCAATTCTTGTGCTTTCGTAAGTTTAGAGCCTGCATCTGTTCCTGCAATAACAAGATCTGTCTTTTTACTGACGCTTCCTGTCACTTTACCACCCAACTCTTCTATTTTCGCTTTAGCTTCATTGCGTGTCAATCTTTCCAATTTTCCAGTTAAAACAATCGTTTTCCCTGCAAATGGGCTATCTGAAATTGCTGCTTGAGACTTCTTCTTCCCTTTATACATCATGTTGACACCGGCTTCTTTGAGTCGGGCGATTAATTGTTTCGCTTCATCTTTTTGGAAATAAGAAACAACTGATTGAGCGATTTTTTCACCGATTTCATGAATATTCGTCAGCTCTTCTACTGTTGCCTCCATGATGCGATCCATTGTTTCAAATTCTTCCGCAATGAGCTTTGCTGCTTTTTCACCAACATGGCGAATTCCAAGGCCAAATAATAACCGTTCTAATGAATTTTCTTTTGAACGTTCGATAGCATTGACTAAATTTGTTGCAGAAAGTTGCCCCATACGTTCCAATTTCGCCAGCTCTTCCACTTGTAAATGATATAAATCCGCTACATCACGAATATAGTTTTCTTTTAAAAGCTGTTCCGTTATTTTCTCTCCCAAACCATCGATATTCATTGCATTTCTAGAAACAAAGTGCTTAATTCCTTCAGCAATTTGAGCAGGACAGGCAGGATTTACACAGCGAATTGCTACTTCTTCGTCAATACGAATGAGTTCGCTGCCACAAACAGGGCAATGATCAGGCATTTTATATGGTACAGTACCTTCTGGCCGCTGTTCTAAAATGACGCTAACGACTTCCGGAATAATGTCTCCTGCTTTATGAACGATGACCGTATCACCAATTCGGATATCTTTTTCACGTATTAAATCTTCGTTATGAAGGGAAGCTCGTCCCACTGTAGAACCTGCAATTCTGACAGGTTCTAGAATTGCTGTAGGAGTTACAACACCTGTGCGTCCTACTGTTAATTCAATATCGATGATTTTCGTAATGGCTTCTTCCGCCGGGAACTTATAAGCGATGGCCCAGCGAGGACTTTTTGCTGTAAATCCGAGTTCTTGTTGGTGAGCAAATCGATTCACCTTGATTACAATACCATCGATTTCATAGGGCAAGTTTGGGCGTTCCGCTGTCCATTTATTTATAAACGCTAATACATCATCAATTGTTTCACAAACTGTTCTTTCTTTGTTGACACGGAAACCAATCGAATCTAAGTATTCAAGCATTTCTGCATGGCTATCAATACCGTATGCTTCTCCATCTCCACCAATTGAGTAGATAAATGTCGCTAAGTTTCGAGAAGCGGTGATTTTTGAATCGAGTTGGCGCAGTGATCCAGCAGCTGCATTCCGAGGATTAGCAAAAAGATCTTCTCCATTTTCCGCTCGCTGTTTATTTAATTCTTCAAAGGATTTTTTAGGCATGTAAGCCTCTCCGCGCACTTCAATTGTTACCGGCTCTTTTAATCGCAATGGAATGTCTTTAATGGTTTTTAAATTTACTGTAATATCTTCGCCGACTGTACCATCACCGCGGGTAGCGCCTTGTACAAATATTCCATTCTCATATCTTAATGCGATGGCAAGCCCATCTATTTTCAGTTCACAAACATAGTTGTATCGATCGCCAATCGCTTGACGAATTTTTCGATCAAAATCCCGCAAATCATCTTCGGAAAATGCATTCGAAAGGCTTAACATCGGGTATCTGTGAGTTACTTTGTTAAACCCTTCAAGCGGCTTTCCACCAACCCGTTGAGTAGGTGAATCCGGATAGATGAATTCCGGATGTTCCTTTTCGATTGCCATTAATTCTTGCATTAGCTGATCATACACCGCATCAGGAACTAAAGGCTTGTCTAGTACATAGTAGGCATGAGCATATTCATGTAAAAGCTTATTTAGTTCAGCTACACGTTTTTCAAGGTCTTTCATCGTAATCCTCCACTAATTGTTAAGTGAAATGTTATTTAACCTTTTGTAATTGGGGCAAACTTGGCAAGTAGCCTTTTGATGCCTTTGTCTGGAAAGGCAATATCCAGCTCCATATCGTCACCTTCACCTTTTACACTAACAACAACACCTGTACCCCATTTACCATGAATCGCCTTATCTCCAACTTTCCATTGGAATTGTTCTCCACCAGTCGATTGGAGAGTAGCAATTTGCGATTTTGATTGAACAACACCAATTTTTCTTTTGTAACTTGAAGCTCTCTGCTGACCTGCGAAAGGCAATTTTTCTTCCACATCACCAAAGCTATATGATTTCGAAATTGGATAAATGATGTCATCCGAAATTTCTTTGATGAAACGGGACGGTAAGTTTGAATTAGAGCGGCCAAAAAGCGTGCGATAAGAGGCACAAGTTAAGTATAGCCGTTCTTCTGCCCGTGTGATTCCCACATAAGCTAAGCGGCGTTCTTCTTCCATTTCAGCTTTATCTCCAATTGAGCGGGAATGAGGGAAAATGTTTTCCTCCATACCGATAATGAATACAACCGGAAACTCTAATCCCTTCGCGGAATGCAACGTCATTAATACAATGCTCTCTTTTGAATCGCTTTCTTGATCTAGCGAATCAATATCTGCAATCAATGCGAGATCTGTTAAAAATGCAACGAGGGATTTATCGTCGCTTCTTTCTTCAAAGGCTTTTGTTACAGATAAAAATTCTTCAATGTTTTCTAATCGACTTTGAGATTCAATCGTATTTTCTTTCTCAAGCATTGCACGATATCCCGATTTCTCAATGACTTCTTCCACCAATTCCGTGACAGATAAATAATCTTGCATTTTCGTCAATCCTTCAATTAATTCACGGAATTTTTCAATTGCGTTCATTGCCCTAGGTGTTAACCCGATGGAGGAAATGTCATTGAATGCTTTAAAAATGGATATATCGTTTTCAATTGCATAAGTCGCAATTTTATCGAAAGTTGATGGACCGATGCTTCGTTTCGGTTCATTGATGATGCGGGCCAGTGATAAATCATCATCATTGTTGGCAATTAATCGCAAATAAGCAAGTAAGTCTTTAATTTCTTTACGATCGTAGAATTTCGTACCCCCAACAATCGTATACTGCAAATTGGATTTCACTAAAACTTCTTCCATGGCACGGGATTGGGCATTTGTGCGGTAAAGTATAGCAAAATCTTTTAAACTACGCCCTTCTTTTTCCATTAATTTTTTAATTGTTTTCACTACAAATTGCGCTTCATCTCTTTCATCACGAGCGGTATAGAATACAATTTTTTCGCCTTCAGGATTATCTGTGCGCAGCTTCTTTGGATAACGGCTTTCATTGTTGGATATGACATCGTTTGCTGCTTGCAAAATTCTCTTTGTGGAGCGGTAGTTTTGTTCAAGCAAAATAACGTTTGCATTCGGATAATCTTTTTCAAAAGATAAGATGTTTCGAATGTCTGCACCACGCCACTTATAAATGGATTGATCAGAATCCCCTACAACGCAAATATTTTTAAATTTTGAAGCGAGCATTTTGACAAGTTTATATTGAGAATGGTTCGTATCTTGATATTCATCGACGTGAATGTATTGAAATTTATTTTGGTAGTATTCTAATACGTCCGGTACGCGTTCAAACAAAGTAATCGTCATCATAATTAAATCATCAAAGTCAAGGGATTGATTTTTACGAAGGGTTTTTTCATATTCCTCATACACATCTCCTACGATTTTTTCGTAAGGATTATGTGAATTGATTATTTTTTTATATTCTTCTGCAGTGATGCATTCATTTTTAGCAGAACTAATCGTGCTTAAAACCGTTCTTGGATCATATCGTTTCGTATCAATATTGAGTTGTTTAAAAACGTTTTTTATTGCTGTTAATTGGTCGGATGAGTCAAGAATCGTAAAGTTTTTTGAGATACCGATGCGATCAATATTTCTTCTTAATATGCGAACGCACATGGAGTGAAATGTAGAAACCCACATGCTTTCGGATATACCGCTTCCCAGTAAAGCATCAATTCGATCACGCATTTCCCTTGCAGCTTTATTCGTAAAGGTAATCGCTAAAATATTTGAAGGGTATACTTGTTTTTCAACAATTAAATATGCAATCCGGTGAGTCAGCACTCTCGTTTTTCCTGAACCTGCACCAGCCATAATGAGAAGGGGACCTTCCGTTGTTTTGACCGCTTCCTCTTGTTGTGGATTCATTCCATCCAATAAATTTTTTGTTATGTGTTCCATGGTGCACCTCACTATTCCAAACATTTGTTCTCAATTATACTACAAAGAAATCATTTTCGCACCGTTTATCTTGTTACACTTTTTACTGCCTCAACGGTTTTTAGCGCTTCTTTTAAATCCTCATAAATGACGTTTCCAACGATAACAGTATCTGCAAATTTGGCCATCTCTTTTGCTTGTTCAGCGTTGCGGATACCTCCACCATAAAATAGTCGAGTTTCTGATAATACTTCTTTTACCCCAGCAACAATTTCTACGTCACCATATGTACCGCTGTATTCTACATAAAAAATAGGCAATTTAAAGTAATTTTCAGCAAGTCGGGCATATGCAATTACGTCTTCTTTTGTTAAATTTGTATCGGCCTCCGTTGCTTTTGCTACTTTGCAATCTGGATTTAATATACAGTAGCCTTCTGCAACTAGTTCATTCCATACCATGACATCACCAAATTCTTTAATGGCTGCATGATGAAGGTCTTTTACCCATTTTGTATTCGTACTATTTAAGACAGTAGGTATCAAATAATAATCAAATCCAGGGGTAATAGATTCAATTGTTGATATTTCTAAGGCAATTGGAACAGAATATCTTCTGATTCGAACGAGTTGTTCGAGCACGTTATCTAAAGTAATCCCATCTGTCCCTCCTACTAAAATGACATCTGTGCCAGATTCGCACACCTTTTCTAATGCTTCATCTGAAAGTTCTTTTGAAGGGTCAATTTTAAATACATGTCTCCAATTTTTATAGTCCATAAAGGCCTCACCTATTCCTATTTATTTTGTGCTTATAAGTATATCTCAAAGTAGCTTTTACCGAAAACTCCTACCTACTTTCCTGTAAGTGAGAGCGCTGCATATATAAGAAACGTTTCTCAATCCTCGTTCAGTTGGCCTTGACCGAAAAAGAGAGTATGAGGAATGAAGAAAGCATCCACGAAATCGAAAATCGACAAACAAAAAATTATCACCCAATTAAACTGAGTGATAATTTTTACTTCTAAACAATCCCAATTTTAACAAACTTATCTTTTTGGTTCATATGGTTTTTCATTTGGATAAAGTCGACTTAACATTTCTTCATAAGCATCATTACCATAATCGAAACAACGACGCACCCGTGAAATGGTTGCAGTAGAAGCTCCGGTTTCTTTTTTGATTGTTTCATAAGTTTTTTTCAAACGTAATAGATGAGCTACTTCAAATCGTTGAGCCATCGATTGAATTTCACTAATCGTACATAAGTCATCGAAAAATTTATAGCATTCTTCAAGGTCTCTCAATTCTAATATCGCTCTAAAAAGCTGATCTGTTTGAGGACCACGAATTTTATCTACCTGCATTTTCTTCCTCATCCTTTCAACTTTGCTGCTCAGAATTTGAATAAGTTACAGAAGTAGCAATTCCCGGATTTGTTGGTACAAAATGAATCCATGTTTTACCTGGCATAAGTTTTGCTTCACTGCCGTCGATTTCTACCGCTGTTAAAACGCCGTCAATATTTTCCCAACGCAGTTCTCGCATCATCCCTTGTTGGAAAATATAAGCTCTCCCACCAGAATAAATATCAATCTCTCTACGGCCTTTGTTGTCAATCACCTGATGATTCATTTCCAAGACTAACACATTGGATAACTTTATCGGTTCTCCCGTCAATAAATCTGTTGTTACCGTTCCACCAGAAGAGCGGGAATAAGTGTTGTTCACTGGATCATATGAATAGGTGCTGTTAAAGTTTTCATTATTACTATAACGGACATGTATACGATCTGCTTGCGCACCTACTTTTACACTTTCCTCATCATCATAATAAGTATACGATACTTTTTTCTGATAGAGAAGTGAAGCATTCACTTTTTCTGCAGCAGCTTCTAAGTTATCGCTCATAAAATATGAGTTATGGGGTGCAACCCGATCTTTAGAACGTTTGAAGAAGGAACCATCGTAATACATACCGTTCATGTTATCAACGATGCCATTTTCGAGCATCTGTTTTGCTTCTGGACTGAAACCGTGTGCAATGTAAAAGGCGTCAAGTCCATCCGCTAATTCAATAAAATAGGATCTTGCACTACGAATTGGTCCGATGCTTTCAGGAATTTCCGATTGGAACAATGCCAAAAATCTTGTAACATCCCCTTCTGCAAGCATTTCATAAACTACATCAGCACTTGCAATACCAGATTGCGGACGGGCAGCAGGGTGATTGTTAATCGTAGCAATAACAGGCCTCATTGTAATCTCATTAGAAATCAGTTCTCCAGTAAATGGTGTCGGATATAATATTTCTTTCGGTTCTTCTTGAACTGGTTCAATTGGTTTATCACTTATGCTTTTTTCACTACCATCTCCACATGCTGCAAGAAGTGAGATACTTGCTAAGACACAAAGCAATGTTTTTTTTCGAAACATAATCTTCATCCTTTCAGCTAGCGCATCACTGATGGAATCATTACTTCTTTTTTCATGACATCAACAATTCCATTTTGTGTGATTCGGATATAAGGTAAATGAGTTGATTGTAAGAAGAACAATGTATAAATCGCATCGCTATGCTTATAACCTCTTTCTCGCAATGCCGCTGTTAATGCCGCCTCATTTTCCATTAAGTCTTCCATCTTTCCAGTGAAAAAGTTACCTGCTCCAGTCAATGGTAGAGACATAATAACTTCATTGTCTTCTGTAAGGACAATGCCGCCCTTCATTTTTTTCATTTCATTAAAAGCAAGCATCATATCTTGCTCATTTTTACCTATTAAAATGATATCCCCTGTATTAGAGTACGAGGAAGCAAATCCTTTTACATTTGTTGCAAAACCTTTTAAGATTGCATTAATTCGCCATTTTCCGTTTTTATCTATAAGCATTAATAAACTTTCATCGGAATTTACAAGAATTTCATTTTTATGCAATTGGAAATTCACAGAGTATGGTTTTGTTATGACATCGTTAACCAATTCAATTCCAATTGGTGTAGATACTTGGAAATCTTCCTCGTTTAACTCAAATTCTAGTTCAAGAGATGGATAATACTTATTCCAATCGATTTCTGGTAATGTTTGTACTTTTTGTCCATCTTTTTTTAACCAAACACCTTTTGATAATACCGATTCCGGATTTGGAGTAAATTCATCTTTTAAAATATTTAAAGTAGCAAATCTTCCTGTCGCAATCAAACCATGTAAATGAGATAAATTATAATACTTCGCGATATTATATGAAGCCATGTTATATGCATCAATAGGGTCGACTCCTACTTCAAGTGCAATTTGGATGCATAAATTCATGACACCTTCACGATGGAAACAAGGTGTTGAACCATCTGTTGTCATCATTAAATGGTCAAATATATTTAACTTTTTATCTAGTATTCCTTTTAATAGATTTGGAAGATCAGGACGGATGGAAGAATATCGTAGCGTTACACCATAACCATGAAAAATCCGTTTTTCAACTTCCTCAACCGTCATTGCTTCATGATCACCATCTGCTCCAAGTAATTTCATTCTGACAAGGGTTTTATCAGATGCACCTGGAAAATGTCCTTCAATTTTCTTCCCATTCTTCTTTGAAGACTGAATCCAATAAAGCATTTGGTCATCACCACGTAAAAGACGTGGCCAACCAGTTAACTCGCCTCCAAGTAAAACGTCATCTCTTCCAATCCATTCAAAAATAGATTTATTCGTAAATATTTGATCTTCATTACCCAATTCGGTTTGCGCATCATAACGAGTCCACCAATAATAAGAAAACGGCATCTTTTTCAATTCATCTAGAAGTGAAAACGCTTTCGTATTAGGGAGTTGTAACGCAAAATGTAGATTATCGCTTATAAACATTGTTGTTCCAAATTGTGCTGCGTAATCTGCAAATGTTACAGGATTATATAATTGAAACGGATGGACATGGGGTTCAATATAACCTGGTACAACCGTTTTTCCCCCTAAATCTATTACTTCAGTATCTAGTAAATTTTCTGGCACTTCATTACCAACATATACGATTCGATCATGATGAACCCAAATATTACCGAAAACCCATTGTTTTAACATGCTATGTAAAAAGCGTGCATTTTTTAAAACAATGGTTGGTGATAGCTTTCCTTCTATCACAGCAATTTGATTTCGGATTTCTTGAATCTTCCAAATAGATTCTGGCATATGTTACACTCCCTTCTATTATATAAAATATTTATTTCGTTTAATCGAGTTTTATTCGCACATACTAACAATGCTGAAAAGCAAGCATATCTGATTTTATCGTAACACAGCACTTTACTAAATTAAAGTTCTTTCAATCAGCACATTTGAAAAGGAGTGATTTTGATGTTGGAAGAAAATATTTCTGAAAAAAGTGGCTTCGTTCGACTTGCTTTAGGCATTGGGTTAACAGCTTGTGGAATTAGTCATTTAGTGAAAGAGAACGGAAACAAAACTTTAGGAATGCTATCAATTACAGCTGGTTCATTAAAAATTGCTGAAGGTATCTTTTTATACTGCCCTACCAAAGCAATGTTCAGCAATAATGTGAAAAATGCCGTTACAACATCCATGCAAGAATTTATGGATGGCGATAGCTTAATGACTGCTTTTAATTCAAGATATAATAGCGGAAATCAAAATTCCAATGGCGGCAATGGCTCCACTATGCAACAAATGACACAAACTGCAGCTAAAGTTGCAGAGACAGTTGCTAACACAACCCAATCGGGCACAATGATGGAGGAAGCTGCCAAAGCCATTCAAGGTGTTACAAATAATGCAAATCAGAAGAAATCCAAATAAATAAAAATGTTTAACTCAGAAAAAGCACAAACCCCATTACTCTTGGTTTGTGCTTT
Organism: Ureibacillus sp. FSL W8-0352; assembly: GCF_038004345.1. Taxonomy (NCBI): domain Bacteria; kingdom Bacillati; phylum Bacillota; class Bacilli; order Caryophanales; family Caryophanaceae; genus Ureibacillus; species Ureibacillus sp. FSL W8-0352. Next base: position 2,106,565 of record NZ_JBBOQT010000001.1, read on the forward strand.
TTATTTCATTTTATCTCATGGAAAAATTATTTAAATGTTCTCCATCCAATATCTTTGCGGTAGAAGAAATGATCCCAAGAATACTTATCTATTCCTGCATATACTTTTTCTTTCGCTTCTTTTAAAGACTCTGCTTTTGATGCCACTAATAACACACGTCCACCATTACCTACATATCGTCCATCTTGAAGTTTCGTTCCTGCATGATATACTTCATATTCTTTACTAAGCTCATCTAAATTTGGAAGTGGATGTCCTTTTTCAACTGTTCCAGGATAGCCTTCTGCCGCAATGACAACTCCTAGCATTACTTCATTAGACCATTGTAAATCAAAGAATTTTTCTTCCATTAATGCTTTCATGAATAATCCAAAATCAGAAGTCATGCGAGGAAGCACTACTTGTGTTTCTGGATCGCCAAAACGTGCATTAAATTCAATAACTTTTGGACCTTCTTTCGTAAGAATTAATCCTGCATATAAAACTCCAGTGAAGGATGCGCCTTCTTCTTCCATAGCTTTTACAGTTGGTTCTACAATTTCTGTATATGCGCGAGATACCATTTCTTGCGGAATTTGCGGAACCGGTGAATATGCACCCATACCACCAGTATTTGGACCTGTATCGCCATCATAAGCTCGTTTATGATCTTGAGCAATCACCATTGGATAAATTTGCCCTTTATGTACAAAGGACATGAAGGAAAATTCTTCTCCTTCTAAATATTCCTCAATCACTACTTTTGATGAAGATTCACCAAAGCGTTGATTCCCAATCATATCCGTTACAGCATCAATCGCTTCTTGTTCTGTCATTGCAACAACTACACCTTTACCAGCTGCCAAGCCATCTGCTTTTACAACAATCGGTGCCCCTTGTTGTTTAATATATTCAATCGCTTTATCCATTTCAGTAAACGTTTCATAAGTTGCTGTTGGGATGTTGTATTTTTTCATTAATTGTTTTGCAAATGACTTACTACCTTCAATTTGAGCTGCTTGTTTTGTTGGTCCAAAAATGACAAGACCTCGTTCTTGGAAATAATCCACAATTCCCTCAGCAAGAGGTTGTTCAGGACCGACAAAAGTTAAATCAATACGTTGTTCTTTTGCGAAGTTTGCCAAGCTTTCAAAATCCATTGAATCAATCGCAACCAATTCTGCACAATCACGCATTCCATCATTTCCAGGTGCTACATACACTTTTTCTACGGATGGAGAAATGCTGAATTTTTTTGCGATAGCATGCTCACGTCCACCGCTACCAACTACTAATACTTTCATACGATCGATGCCCTCCTACAAATTATTGGCATATATATTTCAAATGAAGTTAGAAATAATTGCAACTTCCAAAAAAATATTTTAACTTTAGAAAAGACGGCTACGAAACGAGCCGTCTTTATTCATTAATGTTTAAAATGTCTTACTCCTGTTGTAACCATGGCAATACCAGCCTTGTTCGCCACATCGATGGAGTCTTGATCGCGAATAGATCCCCCTGGATGAATGATTGCTGTAATTCCAGCTTTGATTGCTTCTTCTACTGTATCTGGCATTGGGAAGAAAGCATCCGAAGCCATTACCGCACCTTTCGCTTTTTCACCAGCTTGCTCTAATGCGATTTTCGCTGCTCCAACACGGTTCATTTGACCTGCACCGATTCCTAATGTCATTTGTTTATTGTTTACGACAATAGCATTTGACTTCACGTGTTTCACAACGGCCCAACCAAGTTTTAAGGCTTCCCATTCTTCCTCCGTTGGTTCACGGTCTGTTACAACTTTTATATCGGCATCGTTAAAGCCATATGTATCGTCTTCTTGGACGAGTAAACCACCTTCAACGGAAACAACTTTGAACGGATCTTGTTTTTCTTGAGAGAAATTGATTGTAAGCAAGCGAATGTTTTTCTTTTTCGTTAAAATTTCTAATGCTTCTTCTGTAAATGAAGGTGCTATGATAATTTCTAAGAAGATATTGCTTAATTTTTCTGCAGTTGGTGCATTTACTTCACGGTTTAACGCAATGATTCCACCAAAAATTGAAACTGGATCTGCTTCATAAGCTTTGTCAAATGCTTCTTCAATCGTGCTACCAGTACCAACACCACATGGGTTCATATGTTTTACCGCTACGGCAGCTGGTATTTTAAATTCTTTTACAATTTGAAGAGCTGCATTCCCATCTTGAATATTATTAAAGGATAATTCTTTTCCATGTAATTGAGTAGCATAGGCAAGAGAAAAATCTGAACCTAAACGTTTTTTATAAAATGCAGCTTTTTGGTGAGGATTTTCACCGTATCGCAACGTTTGTTGTAATTCGTAAGTAAGTGTTAAACTTTCAGGGAATGATTCTTCTGTTAAGTAGTTTGAAATATATGCATCATAGCTTGCTGTATGGCGGAATACTTTCGCTGCAAGTTTTTTTCGCGTTTCAAAAGTAGTTGTACCGTTCGCTTTCAATTCTTCAAGAACCGTAGCATAGTCATTGCTGTCAACGATTACTGTTACATATTGATGATTTTTCGCAGCTGCACGCAACATTGTAGGGCCACCAATATCAATATTTTCAATTGCATCTTCCCAAGTGACATTTGGTTTTGAAATTGTTTCTACAAATGGATATAAGTTTACACAAACGATTTCAATTGGTTCAATTCCGTGTTCTTGCATTTGTGCTTGGTGGGAAGGATCATCAAATTTCCCTAATAGACCACCATGAATCATGGGATTTAATGTTTTTACACGTCCGTCAAGAATTTCAGGAAATTTTGTTACTTCATCTACACCAGTTACCGGTACGTTATTTTCTTGCAATAACTTTTTCGTACCACCAGTAGATAATATTTCATAACCAAGCGCAACTAATTCTTTCGCAAACTCTAAAATTCCATCTTTATTTGAAACACTAATAAGTGCACGTTTTGCCACAGTTAAAGCCTCCAGTTTATACTCTATTTTTGCAATTATTTATTTTCAAATAATTTTTTTAACGTTTTTGGATAAAGTTCATGTTCTACTTTGTGAATACGTTCTTCCGTTGCTTCTCGATTACCATCCACAACTTCTACCGCTCTTTGTGCAATAATTGGACCTGTATCCATCCCTTCATCAACATAATGAACAGTAACCCCAGTGACTTTCACGCCATGTTCCATTGCTTGTCCAATCGCATCTTTTCCAGGAAAAGCTGGTAATAGAGAAGGATGGATATTAACGATTTTATTAGGATATTCAGTAAGTAATGTGTCGCCAATTAAGCGCATATACCCAGCTAAAACAATCCATTCCACCGCTTTTCGTTTCAATATTTTTACAATTTCAGATTCATATGTAGCTTTTGAAGCATAATCTTTTGGTGAAAATGCGAAAACTGGGATGCCGAATTTCTCCGCTCTTTTAACCACATATGCATTGGGTTTATCTGTTACTACAACTTCTATGTTTGCATTTAATTCTCCACGTTCGATGGATTCTTGAATCGCTTGAAAATTCGATCCACTTCCTGATGCAAACACTGCTATTTTCGTTGTCATTGGCTTAAGCTCCCATCGTGTTTTCCATTAAATAAAACCCCTTCGCCTTTTACAACACACCCAATTTGATACGCTTTCTCCCCGTGGGCTTCTGCAATTTGAATAATTTTATCCGCATCTTCAGGAGAAACGGAAAGAACAAATCCAATCCCCATATTAAAAACGTTGTATAAATCTCTGTCTGATAGCGAACCTTTATCCTTCAAAAATTCGAAAATTCGAAGAGTTTCCCATGATTCTAAATCAATTTCTGTTGCAAGTCCTTCTGGCATCATTCGAGGCAAGTTTTCATAAAATCCACCACCAGTAATGTGAGCCATGCCGTGAACGTCCACTTGCTTTAACATCTCAAGAACTGGTTTGGCGTAAATTTTCGTTGGTGTAAGCAAAGCATCACCAATTGGCCCCAAATCTTCATAACCTTCAATTACTTCATCATATTTATAGCCGCAATTACCAAATACGATTTTGCGAACTAAGGAATAACCATTGGAATGTACGCCGCTAGATGCAAGTCCAACAAGGACATCCCCTTCAACAATTTTTTCCCCAGTAACGACACGAGATTTTTCACAAGCCCCAACCGCAAAACCAGCTACATCATATTCATTTTCATCATACAAACCAGGCATTTCAGCAGTTTCCCCGCCGATAAGTGCAGCACCTGCCTGAACGCAGCCATCTGCAACGCCACTTACTATTTGCTCGATCTTTTCAGGGTCTGCTTTCCCAATTGCAATATAATCTAAAAAGTATAACGGTTCTGCACCTTGTGCAACGATGTCATTCACACACATCGCCACGCAGTCAATGCCAATCGTGTCATGTTTATCGGCCATAAATGCTAATTTGAGCTTAGTCCCGACACCATCTGTACCAGAAATTAGAACAGGTTCTTTTAAATTTAATGAAGATAAATCGAACATGCCACCGAAGCCACCAAACGTTCCCATGATACCATTTCGTTTTGTTCTTTCTACATGGGATTTCATGCGTTTAACAGCTTCATAACCAGCTTCAATATTGACTCCCGCTTGTTCATATGCCTTTGACATGATTCTTCCTCCTTAATGTGAAAGTTCTTTAATATGTGGTAAGACAGTGTCTGGAAAAATTTCAGTTGGATATTTTCCAGTAAAGCATGCCATGCAAAGACCTCCATTCTCATCGTCAAAAGGTCTTGAGATTGCTTCTACTAATCCGTCTGGAGATAAAAATGTTAAGGAATCTGCACCAATTGCATTACGGATTTCGTCGATTGTTTTTCCTGTTGCGATTAGCTCTTCATCTGATGAAATGTCTATTCCATAGAAGCAAGGATTCGAAAGTGGAGGAGAAGTGATTGCTACATGCACTTCCTTTGCTCCAGCTTCTTTTAACATTTTGACAATTCTACGAGAAGTTGTTCCTCGAACGATGGAATCATCCACCATAACTACTCGTTTTCCACGAACGACTTGAACGACAGGAGATAATTTCATTTTTACTCCGCGTTCACGCAATTCCTGTGTCGGTTGAATAAATGTTCTTCCCACATAACGATTTTTGATTAATCCCATTTCGTAAGGAATGCCAATTTCTTCTGCAAAACCAATTGCAGCTGAAATGGAGGAATCCGGAACACCTGTTACAACATCCGCATCAATTGAACCCATTTCTTTTGCTAATTGTTTACCCAAACGTTTACGAGCCATGTGAATGTTGACATAATCAATATTTGAGTCAGGACGTGCAAAATAAACATATTCCATTGCACACATTGCTCTTTGTTCCATTTGAGCATAGCGATCTTCTTCGATACCTTTTTCTGAAATAACAACTAATTCTCCCGGCTCCACTTCCCGTATAAACTCCGCACCAATCAAATCAAAGGCGCAAGTTTCAGACGAAGCCACCCAAGCGCCCCCTAATTTACCAATTGACAGTGGACGTAAACCATTGCGATCTCGAGCTAGGATCATTTTATCTTTCGTTAAAATAATGACGGAGAATGCACCTCTCAATAGAGAAAGAGCTTCTTTTACTTGCTCACGGAAGCGAGGCTTTTTGCTTTTTTTAATTAAATGCACAATTACTTCCGTGTCTGAAGTAGAATGAAAAATACTACCTGATCGTTCAAGATGTTGTTTCAAATGATTCGCATTGACTAAATTACCATTATGAGCCAAAGCAATCGTGCCCGTTGAGGAACGAACCAATAACGGCTGGACGTTCTCTATTTCTCCGCCGCCTGCAGTTGTATAGCGAACATGAGCAATGGCAGAAGTGCCTTTTAAACTTTTTAATTTTTCTTCATTAAATACTTCATTTACTAAGCCTTCACCTTTTACCACTTTGAAGTACTGGCCGTCAGTAGCGACGATGCCAGCACCTTCTTGACCGCGATGTTGTAAAGCATGTAAACCGTAATAGCTTAAATGAGCTGCAGCTTCATGTCCCCATATCCCAAAAACACCACATTCTTCGTTTAAGCCTCTGATTTCAGCAAGCATGGGATAGCTCCTTTCCAAGCAGAACAAAATTCTTCCACAGACCCCTCAATTAACAAGCCTGATTCGCCTTCAATTGTGATTTTCCCATCATTTGTAACAAGTCCGATTTTCTTTGCATTAGTAATCAATTCTTCAAATTGCTTCACGTTTTCTTCTTTTACTGTGACGATAAAACGAGATTGAGATTCACTGAATAAAGCAGTTACAGGTGATCCTTCTAATCTCACATGAAGTCCTAACCCTTCCGTTCCGAAAGTCTTTTCAGCTAACGCAACTGCCACGCCGCCTTCAGATACGTCATGAGCAGATTGAACAAGTCCAGCACGAATTGCAGAAAGTAATGCTTTTTGGCGCGCTGCCTCCACCTCTAAATCGATGCTTGGCGCTTTGCCAAAGATTTTGCCATGAACTAATTTTTGTAGTTCTGATCCACCGAATTCTGTTTTCGTTTCACCAAGTATATAAACAACGTCACCAGCTTGTTTAACTTGTTGTGTTGTCACATGTGATAAATCTTGAATTAAACCAACCATACCAATTGTTGGAGTAGGATATACAGCTTGACCTGAATGTTCATTATAAAGGGATACGTTACCGCTAATCACTGGAGTTTCTAAAGCTGTACAAGCCGCAGAAATACCATCCGCACTCTTTTCTAATTGCCAGAAGATTTCTGGCTTTTCTGGATTACCAAAGTTTAAGCAGTCTGTAATTGCTAGCGGTTCGCCACCTGATGCAACAATGTTGCGAGCAGCCTCTGCCACCGCGATTTTGCCACCTGTTTCTGGATCTAAATAAATGTAGCGAGAGTTGCAGTCAGCTGTCATAGCAAGTGCTTTATTTGTACCTCTAATGCGCAATACTGCCGCATCTGAACCAGGAGTTACTACTGTATTTGTACGAACTTGATAGTCAAATTGATTGTAAACCCATTCTTTTGAAGCAATAGTCGGTGCTTGAAGTAATTGTTTCAACGTTTCTTTCAAGTCACTTACTTCAGGCTCTGCGTTTTCCATTGCTTGGAACTCGCTAAAATAAGCAGGTTCTTTAGAAGGTTTATGATAAACTGGTGCATCTTCTGCTAATGCATCAGCTGGAACTTCAGCTACAACTTCACCTTTATGAATCAGCCTCAACATTTTGTCGTCTGTCACTCGGCCGATTGCAACAGCATCTAATCCGTATTTTTCGAAGATTTGTTTGATTTCTTCTTCGCGACCTTTTTTCACGACTAAAAGCATTCGTTCTTGTGATTCTGATAACATCATTTCATAAGCAGTCATGCCTGTCTCACGTTGCGGCACTAAATCTAAATTCATTTCGATACCTGAACCTGCTTTTGAAGCCATCTCTGCTGAAGAGGAAGTTAAACCTGCAGCTCCCATATCTTGTATACCAACGAGAGCATCTGATTTTACAACTTCTAAACAAGCTTCTAATAGAAGTTTTTCCATGAATGGGTCCCCAACTTGAACTGCTGGACGATTTTCTTCTGATTCTTCACTTAATTCTTCAGAAGCGAACGTCGCACCGTGGATACCGTCACGCCCTGTTTTAGCACCCACATACATGACAGTATTGCCTACACCTTTAGCCACACCTTTTTGAATATCTTTATGGTCAATTAAACCAACACACATAGCATTTACTAAAGGATTTCCTTCATAGCAAGGGTCAAATTGAACTTCTCCACCAACAGTTGGGATACCGATGCAGTTTCCGTATCCAGCGATTCCTGCCACTACTTCTTCAAATAAGTATTTCACTCGAGGCGACTTTAATTCACCGAAACGTAAAGAGTTTAACAGTGCAATTGGACGAGCACCCATGGAGAACACGTCACGAATAATCCCTCCAACCCCTGTTGCTGCACCTTGGTAAGGTTCAATCGCTGAAGGGTGGTTATGAGATTCCATCTTGAATACAACTGCTTGCTCATCACCTATGTCAACAATCCCCGCACCCTCTCCAGGACCTTGTAATACGCGAGGTCCGCTTGTTGGGAATTTACGCAATACCGGTTTTGAGTTTTTATAAGAACAGTGTTCAGACCACATAACAGAGAACAAACCTGTTTCTGTCCAATTTGGAAGACGGCCTAAAATTTTCTCAACCATCGCAAACTCTTCATCACTTAACCCCATGTCACGATAAAGCTTTTGTTCCTTAATTTGTTCTGCAGTTGGTTCTAAATTAGACATGTGATTCCCTCCACTGTTTCACAATTGATTTGAATAATGCTAGTCCGTCTGCACTGCCAAGTAATGCATCCACCGCACGTTCAGGGTGTGGCATCATACCAAGAACGTTACCACGCTCATTCACAATACCTGCAATGTCTGATAGACTTCCATTTGGATTTTCACCTGAATAAGTGAAAACGATTTGATTCTTTTCTTGTAATTTTTTTAATGTTTCCTCATCACAGAAATAGTTTCCTTCACCATGAGCGATTGGAATATTAATGATTTGCCCTTGCTCATATTGATTTGTAAATAGCGTATTGTTATTTTCAACTTTTAATTGAACTGTTCGGCAAATGAATTTTAAGTTTTGGTTGCGAAGTAAAACCCCTGGTAGCAAACCCGCTTCCGTTAAAATTTGGAATCCGTTGCAAACTCCTAAAACTGGTTTTCCTTCTTCTGCTGCCTTTTTCACTGCTTTCATAACATTTGATTGACTTGCCATGGCTCCACAACGGAGATAATCCCCGTATGAGAATCCTCCTGGAATTAAAATCGCATCAAATTTACTTAAATCTGTTGCATCGTGCCAAACATATTCTACTTCTTCACCTAGTTCGTCCTTTATTGCATGATACATGTCGATATCACAGTTCGACCCTGGGAATACGAGTACAGCAAATTTCATGATTAATTAGCCTCCTCGACTTCAAAGCGATAATCCTCAATCACAGTGTTTGCCAGCAGCTTTTCACACATTTCTTTTACCAATGCGTCAATATCACGTTCAGTATCTGAAATTAATACTTCTAAATATTTACCGATACGTACGTCCTCAACTTCTTTATATCCCATATTTACTAAAGATCCTTTTACTGCAGAGCCTTGTGGGTCTAATACACTTTCACGTAACGTAACGTAAATTTTAACTTTTTTCATATCACTTTCCTCCAAGTCTAGAAAGAATAATGTTATAAACATCTGTTAAACTACCAAGATCACGTCTAAATACGTCTTTATCCAGCTTTTCATTCGTTTCCGCATCCCAGAGTCGGCAAGTATCTGGAGAGATTTCATCCGCAAGCAAGATGTTGCCTTCTTTATCACGACCGAATTCCAATTTAAAATCAACTAATACTACATCGATTTCTTCAAATATTTTCCTCAATGCTTCATTCACTTTAAATGCATTGTTAGTAATCGTTTCAACTTCTTCTTTTGATGCAATCCCAAGTATGTCAATATGTTCATTGTTAATCAAAGGATCTTTTAATGCGTCATTTTTATAGTAAAACTCAACAATCGGACGCTTTAACTTTGTTCCTTCTTCAATGCCAAGCCTTTCAGCGAAGCTACCTGCTGATATATTGCGAACAACCACTTCAAGGGGGATGATATCCACTTTTTTTACTAGTTGTTCGTGTTCAGATACACTCTTAATAAAGTGAGATTCGATACCATGCTGTTTTAATTTTTCAAAAATCAGGGTAGAAATTTTATTATTTAATATTCCTTTCCCCTCAATTTCTGCTTTCTTCAGCCCGTTAAAGGCTGTCGCACTGTTTTTATACTCAACAAACAAAACATCTTCCACATCTGTTGCATATAAGCGTTTCGCTTTTCCTTCGTATAACAGCGCACCTTTTTCCATAACCGTTCCCCCAATAATTTAAATTTTTCAATGGCTTCGCCTTTTACTGTACCGATTAATCATTTAATCCTAAACGTTCAAAAATCAAATCAACATTTTTCAAATGCCAGTTGTAATCGAAACAATCATCAATTTCTTCTTTAGATAAAAGTGAACTGATTTTTTCATCTGCTTCAACAAGCGGACGGAAATGTCTTTGTTCATCCCAAGCTTTTGCCGTTAATGGTTGAACAGTATCATAAGCTTCTTCGCGAGATAATCCTTTATCGATTAATGCTAGAAGAATACGCTGTGAATAAATTAGTCCGAACGTAGCGTCCATATTGCGTTTCATGTTTTCTGGGAAAACGGTTAAGTTTTTCACGATATTGCTGAAACGGTTCAACATATAGTTAAGTGCTATCGTTGTATCAGGAATAATGATACGTTCTGCTGATGAATGAGAAATATCACGCTCATGCCATAAAGAAACATTTTCGTAAGCTGTGATCACATGTCCACGTACTACACGAGCAATTCCAGCCATGTTTTCTGAACCGATTGGATTGCGTTTATGCGGCATTGCTGATGAACCTTTTTGTCCTTTTGCAAATCCTTCTTCAACTTCTCGAGTTTCGGATTTTTGCAATCCTCGAATTTCCGTTGCGAATTTCTCAATGGAAGTTGCAATTAGAGCTAATGCTGCAATGTATTCTGCATGGCGATCACGTTGCAATGTTTGAGTTGAAATTGGTGCTGGCGTTAGACCTAATTTTTCACAAACGTATTGCTCTACAAATGGATCGATGTTGGCGTATGTTCCAACAGCTCCTGAAATTTTACCCGTCTCAATCGTTTTTGCTGCTCTTTCAAATCGTTCTAGATTGCGTAACATTTCTTCACGCCATAAGGCAAGTTTTAATCCAAATGTTGTCGGTTCTGCGTGTACTCCATGTGTGCGCCCCATCATCACCGTATATTTATGTTCTTTTGCCTTGGCTGTTAATACATCAATAAAGTTTTGAATGTCTTTTCGTAGAATGTTGTTTGCTTGTTTAATTAAATAAGAGAGGGCAGTATCTACAACATCTGTTGAAGTCAGTCCGTAATGAACCCATTTTCTTTCTTCCCCAAGCGTCTCAGAAACAGCGCGAGTAAATGCTACTACATCATGTTTCGTTGTTTGTTCAATTTCGTAAATACGGTTAATATCAAATGAAGCGTTTTGACGCAATTTCACTACGTCCTCTTTTGGAATAACTCCAAGTTCAGCCCATGCTTCACATGCTAAAATCTCAACTTCAAGCCAAGCTTTAAATTTATTTTCTTCAGTCCAAATTGCTCCCATTTCTGGACGAGTATAACGTTCAATCATTTTCAAATCTCCTTTTCCTCATTCTGACCAAATGCCAGAAGCTTCAATTTCTATTAGTGTTTCTTCGATGTTATCAGTTAGTATTGTTACATGTCCCATTTTTCGGTTAACTTTTGCCTCTTTCTTTCCATAGAGGTGAATCGACCAATGTGGATATTTAGTAATGGAATTGGAAAGCGGCGCTACATGCTGCCCTAATACGTTTACCATCACTACTGGAGAATGTAGTTTTGGTTCACGCAATGGCCATCCTGCAACAGCACGGATATGTTGCGCGAATTGAGAAATGTTGCATGCTTCAATGGAATAATGACCGGAATTATGCGGTCTTGGTGCTAGTTCATTAATGATAATTTGTCCATCGTTTAATACGAACATTTCAACTGCTAATGTTCCAATTAATTGCAAATGTTCAGCGATTTTTCGTGCTGCTTCTTCCGCTAATTGTTTTGTTTCTGTAGAAATTCGAGCAGGCACAATTGTTTCATGTAAAATGTGGTTAATATGAACATTTTCGCCAACTGGTAAACAATAAGTTTCTCCATTTCCATTCCTTTGGATAATGACGGAAATTTCCTTCTCAAATGGGATAAATCCTTCCACAATACATTGTGAGTGATTAAATAAATTTTTAGCTAATGGCAAGTCTTCTTTTGATAGAAGCTTTTGTTGACCTTTTCCGTCATAACCAAAACGGGCAGTTTTCACAATGCTCGGAAAACCAATTTGATCTATTTTTTCAACAAGTTCCTCATAGCTCTCGCAAACAATATACGGTGCAACAGGGCAACCGGCATTTACAATAGCTTCCTTTTCCGTTACTCGATTTTGAGTAATGCGAATAATTTCCGCGCCTTGAGGAACGTAGGCAATCTCTGTTAATCGTTTTAGTCCTTCATAATCTATATTTTCAAACTCAAAAGTGATGACATCACTTATTTCCGCTAATTCTTCAAGTGCAGCTTCATCATCATACGGAGCTACAATTTGTATATCTGCAACTTGACCACATGGTGAATCCATTGTCGGATCAAGAACTGCAATTTTGAAACCTGCTTCTCTTGCACTGAGAGCCATCATTCGTCCTAACTGTCCACCCCCGATGATGCCAATCGTTTGACCGGGGTATATTGTTTTTGTCACTTCAAGTCACCTGAACTTTCTAATACTTTTTGTTTTAATTGTTCACGTCTTGCTTCCAGTTTTTCTGCTATTTGTTTATCTGTAATGGATAAAATTTGTGCTGCTAAGAGTCCAGCATTTGTGGCACCTGCTTTGCCAATAGCAACTGTCGCTACAGGAACACCACCAGGCATTTGCACAATGGAAAGCAATGAATCAAGTCCATTTAAAGCTTTTGATTGTACAGGTACACCGATGACTGGCAAAGTTGTTTTACTTGCAACCATCCCCGGTAAGTGAGCTGCTCCTCCCGCTCCGGCAATAATGACTTCAATACCACGTGAACGGGCAGTTTCGGCATATTCAAACATCAAATCAGGAGTTCGATGAGCTGATACAACTTTCTTTTCGTATGGCACTTCTAACTCGTCTAATATGTCACAAGCATGTTTCATCGTATCCCAATCACTGGAACTTCCCATTATGACGCCGATTTTAGGATTCATTAATAACGCTCCTTTTTAAGTTAACAATGTATTTACATGTATTCGTAAAAAAATCCTCAAATAGCCCGCCTTCGCTACACGGTAGAAAGCAGAGTACTTGAGGACATAGCAAAACAGAAGGTTGAGGTAATTTATTTCCAACCTACCGAATCATCCAAAAGTTGCTTTCCCGCATAGTCCGACATTTACGGTGTCGGGTAGAGACACTAGAGCCATATTCTCTAGCATATATGAGGGAGTTTTCCTCTGTTCATTGTAGCAAGGGTGAAGAAGAAAATCAATCAAAAAATGCGAACGATTATAAAATACCACTATTTAATGTTCGTGTTTTTCTCATTATTTGTTTTTTCTTCAAGTAATTCCGCCTTAAATTTAACTTTTTGACGAAAATACGTAATCTCACCATTAATATATTGAAAGACTGGCTCCTCTTTTCGAACAATTGGCTTGTACCCCATTTGTTCTATTCTTGTTATACATTGTTCAGGCGTTTCATTTTCTTCCATTTCCACCCAGATTGTTTTTTTAGCCAAATAATTCATCCTTTCATGAAAAACATTTTATTCTCCTATTATACATAAAGAAAAATAATGAATTATATGGAAGATTCAATAACTAATTAGTAAATTCTTATTATTTTCGTGTGTAATTCTTTAATCAATATTATTTGTAAAAACTAATGCTATTTATGGAACATAAGAATTTATTTTTTGATTAATGTCCGAGTATTAAATGGATCTTGAGTTTGAAGGATAAATTACTGATGTAGCGAATACTAAAACTGAAGGTTTAATTAAAAATCAGGAGAGTGAATATGATAATTCTTTTTGATTTAATATTGCCCGAATTGCATGGTTTTGATGTACTAAAACAGTTACATACGATACATACATCCGAACAATTGACATAGACATGAAGGATATTATGATAAATTTAATCATTCAATAATAAACTGGGTAAAGAGAGGTTATGTTTATGATTAAACCAAAATTATTAAAACCGGGGGATACTGTAGGAATCATATCTACTTCATCTCCAGTTGCAGCAGCTTGCCCTAATAGATTTCAAAGAGGAATTTCTGAATTAGAGAGTATGGGTTTTAAGGTGAAAATAGGGAAAAATGCTCTGAAACGCATTGGGCATTTAGCAGGAACCGTTGAAGAAAGGTTAGAGGATTTACATGAAATGTTTCAAGATCACGAAGTAAAAGCTATTATTAATACAATAGGTGGTTACAATTCGCACCAACTATTAGAATACATTGATTATAATCTTATAAAGCAAAATCCAAAAATAATATTGGGTTATAGTGATTTCACTGCTATTCTATTAGCTATTCATAAAAAATCTGAACTAATAACCTTTATGGGACCCGCACTATTACCTCAATTTGGTGAATATGGTGGAATGTTAGAATACACAAAGAAAATATTTAAAGACGTTTTAATGACCCAAAATGATGAAATACGCATTCCTCCTAGTAAATATTGGACAAGCGAATTTTTAGCTTGGGATATAGAGGATGATCGACCACGACAACTTACTAAAAATGAAGGACCTCTTATTATTAAAGAAGGAAGAGCAAGGGGAAGTATCTTAGCTGGCAATATGGGGACAATGTTACTATTAGCAGGAACAGAGTTTCTTCCATCCTTTGATAACAAAATACTATTTTTAGAAGAAGATGAACAAGAAAATCCTGGTACTATCGATCGCTATTTAACTCAGTTACGGCATATGGGGGTTTTTGAAAAAATTAATGGAATAGTGGTCGGACGTTTTCATCCAAAAGTAGAATTTTCACAAGATTATACATTTATAGATATCATTTGTCAGGCTACTAAAGGATATGATTTTCCAATTGTGTATAATGTTGATTTTGGACACACGGATCCAATGATGACAATTCCAAACGGTATTGATGTAGAAGTTGAAGCGTCTAACAATAATGTCAATATTTTATTTTGTGAAAACTCAGTACAATAGAGTTGGAAGAAGTTGTTAACTCCCGTCCACGTTCCGTCTCCTCCAAATAATTGTTTTGCTTTCGTTTTAATTGCCACTTCTCTATCGCGCCGATCGGACTTTCAGTCCTTGGTAGTAAGGAGCTCAATTTTTGCAATAAAAAAAGGGGCTGGGACAAAACTAGCTTCTAGATAGGAAAAAGGAGAATTTGAGTTGGCTCAAATTCTCCTTTTTCCATTTATACCCATTATTTTTTGTTAGTTGATCTTTGTTGGCCGTGTATTTTCGTAAATTCACGGCCATTAAGGCAATGCCCATTTCATTTTCCACTTTCGATTTTCCTCGAACGGAAAATCGAGTGAAACGCAAATTAGCCTTCAAGAATCCAAAAACTGGTTCTACGTCTATTTTACGTTGACGGAAAATAGAACCAGCTTTTTCTTCTGAAAGCTTCGCTCTTACATATTCTTTTTGTTGTTCCCATTTTTCATTCACCATGACCTTTCGGTGATTGCCTTCCTTTGCTTTTGTGCATGATGAACGAAATGGACATCCTGAACAGTTTTCACATTCATAGATTTTCAATTCTCGTTTGAAACCAGTCTTATCTGTACGTACAGAACGATAACGGAAGGTTACTCGCTGCTGATTTGGACAAATGTAGGTATCACTTTCTTCGTCGTACATCCAATTGTCTGGATGAAATGGATTTTGTTTATATTTCTTCTTTTGTTCTTTCTCATACATGGTATATGGAATGAGTGCCTCACATTTTCGATTCGAAAGGATGTCTTCATAGTTTTGTTCACTACCATAACCAGCATCTGCGACAATATACTTTGGTAACGGAAAATAATCCTTTTCTATCTTATTCAAGAACGGAATTAATGTACGTGTATCAGTAGGATTTGGAAAGATGCTATAAGCTAGTGCGTATTGACCTTCTGTTGCGATTTGTACATTGTATCCAGCTTTCAATTGACCGTTTTTCATATAGTCGTCTTTCATTCGCATGAACGTCGCATCTTGATCTGTTTTGGAATAACTGTTCCGTTCCCCCAAGATGTCCAAGTCTTTTTGGTATTTTTGTTTTCGTAGAATGAAGTCTATTAATTGTTTGTACGCTTGTTTTGGATATTTTCGTTCGCTTCTTAATGCTTTTCGTTCTGTGGCATCGGGCGATGTTTCTATCTTTTGGTCATATTCCTTAATGACTTCATCGACTTGTTGCACCATTTGAGCGAGTTCTTCTACGGACAGTTCTCCCTCATTTTCCCGCTCCATTTCAGGGATGATTTCTTTTTCTAATAGTTCGTTGTATAACTGATTGGACTTTTCAATTAAGTTTTGGTTGTATTTTTCAATGGATTTCTTCCATACGAAAGTAAATTTATTGGCATTCGCTTCAATCTTCGTACCATCGATAAAAATGGCTTCTTGATCGATTAACTTTTCTTCCACCAGTTGGCAACGGAATTGGACAAAACATTGACGAATTAATTCTTTTACTTCCGGATGCACACGAAAACGATTGATCGTCCGATAACTTGGTTCATATCCTTGTGCCAACCACATCATTCGTATACTGTCCTTTAATAGCGCTTCAATTTTTCGACCTGAAAAGACAGACTGCGAATAGGCACACAAAATAATTTTTAGCATCATGCGTGGATGATAAGCAGGACAACCTGTATTTCGAAGAAACGGCTGGAAGGCTTCATCTGGAATACTTTCAACTAAATGGTGAATATGGAAGGCAATATCATTTTCTTGTAATTTTATTTCTAAATCTAGAGGTAAAACTAATTGATTCATGTTATAATATTTAAACATAAGGACCCTTCTTTCTGTTAGTTTTGGTGGTAACTTAATTTTAACAGAAGAGGTCCTTATTTTTTATTGAAAAAATGAAGAACAGCTCATGAAATTTCATTCCAAAATATCATGAGCTGTTTCCATTTTAGAGGGGGTTTTGTCCCAGCCTCCTTCTGCGAAGCGCTCGTCTATCTCTCACAAGGGGACCCCTTAACTACCATCGGCGCTAACTCCGAAGCACGTTGACCAGCGAATTTCTGTGTCAGCTTCGGCAGTCCGGTGCTCACGTACATAGTACGCTCCGCTCCGGGCTGCCTCGCTTCCTTGAACTTCTTGGTCCCCGTGCTTCTCGTCTCCGTCAAATATTTGTTTGGCTTTTGTTTAGCATGTGGTTTCTGTTTCGCGCCGATCGGACTTTCAGTCCTTGGTAGTAAGGGGCTTCAGTTTTTGCAATAAAAAAGCACCACTATTGTGGTGCCTTTTTGCGAAGCGCTCGTCTATCTCTCACAAGGGGACCCCTTAACTACCATCGGCGCTAACTCCGAAGCACGTTGACCAGTGAATTTCTGTGTCAGCTTCGGCAGTCCGGTGCTCACGTACATAGTACGCTCCGCTCCGGGCTGCCTCGCTTCCTTGAACTTCTTGGTCCCCGTGCTTCTCGTCTCCTTCAAATATTTATTTTACTTTTGTTTAGCATGTGGTTTCTGTTTCGCGCCGATCGGACTTTCAGTCCTTGTTAGTAAGGGGCTTCAATTTTTGCAATAAAAAAAGCACCATTATTGTGGTGCCTTCTGCGAAGCGACGTCCTACTCTCACAAGGGGAAGCCCCTTACTACCATCGGCGCTGAAGAGCTTAACTTCCGTGTTCGGTATGGGAACGGGTGTGACCTCTTCGCCATCGTCACTTCACTATATGAGAGGTTGTTCTCTCAAAACTGGATAACGACATTGAAATGATTGGTTAAGTCCTCGATCGATTAGTATCCGTCAGCTCCACACGTCACCGTGCTTCCACCTCGGACCTATCTACCTCATCGTCTTTGAGGGATCTTACTTGCTTATGCAATGGGAAATCTCATCTTGAGGGGGGCTTCATGCTTAGATGCTTTCAGCACTTATCCCGTCCACACATAGCTACCCAGCGGTGCCTTTGGCAAGACAACTGGTACACCAGCGGTGTGTCCATCCCGGTCCTCTCGTACTAAGGACAGCTCCTCTCAAATTTCCTACGCCCACGACGGATAGGGACCGAACTGTCTCACGACGTTCTGAACCCAGCTCGCGTACCGCTTTAATGGGCGAACAGCCCAACCCTTGGGACCGACTACAGCCCCAGGATGCGATGAGCCGACATCGAGGTGCCAAACCTCCCCGTCGATGTGGACTCTTGGGGGAGATAAGCCTGTTATCCCCGGGGTAGCTTTTATCCGTTGAGCGATGGCCCTTCCATGCGGAACCACCGGATCACTAAGCCCGTCTTTCGACCCTGCTCGACTTGTAGGTCTCGCAGTCAAGCTCCCTTATGCCTTTACACTCTGCGAATGATTTCCAACCATTCTGAGGGAACCTTTGGGCGCCTCCGTTACCTTTTAGGAGGCGACCGCCCCAGTCAAACTGTCCACCTGACACTGTCTCCCAAGCCGATCAGGCTTGCGGGTTAGAATTTCAGTACAACCAGGGTAGTATCCCAAGGGCGCCTCCAGGGAAGCTGGCGCTCCCCCTTCTACGGCTCCTACCTATCCTGTACAAGTTGCACCGAAATTCAATATCAGGTTACAGTAAAGCTCCACGGGGTCTTTCCGTCCTGTCGCGGGTAACCTGCATCTTCACAGGTACTATAATTTCACCGAGTCTCTCGTTGAGACAGTGCCCAGATCGTTACGCCTTTCGTGCGGGTCGGAACTTACCCGACAAGGAATTTCGCTACCTTAGGACCGTTATAGTTACGGCCGCCGTTTACTGGGGCTTCAATTCGGAGCTTCGCTTGCGCTAACTCCTCCTCTTAACCTTCCAGCACCGGGCAGGCGTCAGCCCCTATACTTCACCTTACGGTTTTGCAGAGACCTGTGTTTTTGCTAAACAGTCGCCTGGGCCTATTCACTGCGGCTCATCAGGGCTTGCACCCCAATGAGCACCCCTTCTCCCGAAGTTACGGGGTCATTTTGCCGAGTTCCTTAACGAGAGTTCTCTCGCTCACCTTAGGATTCTCTCCTCGACTACCTGTGTCGGTTTGCGGTACGGGCACCTCCCGCCTCGCTAGAGGCTTTTCTTGGCAGTGTGAAATCAGGAACTTCGCGCGTAACGCGCTCCCCATCACAGCTCAGCGTATTAGGAAGCGGATTTGCCTACTTCCACGCCTTGCTGCTTGGACACGCTCGACCAACGGCGTGCATTCCCTATCCTCCTGCGTCCCCCCATCACTCAAACGGCGGGGAGGTGGTACAGGAATATCAACCTGTTGTCCATCGTCTACGCCTTTCGGCCTCGACTTAGGTCCCGACTAACCCTGAGCGGACGAGCCTTCCTCAGGAAACCTTAGTCATTCGGTGGATGGGATTCTCACCCATCTTTCGCTACTCATACCGGCATTCTCACTTCTAAGCGCTCCACCAGTCCTTCCGGTCTGACTTCGACGCACTTAGAACGCTCTCCTACCACTCGTGCAACGCACGAATCCACAGCTTCGGTGAATCGTTTAGCCCCGTTACATTTTCGGCGCAGCGTCACTCGACCAGTGAGCTATTACGCACTCTTTAAATGATGGCTGCTTCTAAGCCAACATCCTGGTTGTCTAAGCAACGCCACATCCTTTTCCACTTAACGATTACTTTGGGACCTTAGCTGGTGGTCTGGGCTGTTTCCCTTTTGACCACGGATCTTATCACTCGTAGTCTGACTCCCGTGTATAAATAGCTGGCATTCGGAGTTTGTCTGAATTCGGTAACCCGAGGTGGGCCCCTAGTCCAAACAGTGCTCTACCTCCAGTATTCTTCACACGAGGCTAGCCCTAAAGCTATTTCGGAGAGAACCAGCTATCTCCAAGTTCGATTGGAATTTCTCCGCTACCCACACCTCATCCCCGCACTTTTCAACGTGCGTGGGTTCGGGCCTCCAGTGAGTGTTACCTCACCTTCACCCTGGACATGGGTAGATCACCTGGTTTCGGGTCTACGACCACGTACTCAAAACGCCCTATTCAGACTCGCTTTCGCTGCGGCTCCGCATTTTCTGCTTAACCTTGCACGTAATCGTAACTCGCCGGTTCATTCTACAAAAGGCACGCCATCACCCGTTAACGGGCTCTGACTACTTGTAGGCACACGGTTTCAGGTTCTCTTTCACTCCCCTCCCGGGGTGCTTTTCACCTTTCCCTCACGGTACTGGTTCACTATCGGTCACTAGGGAGTATTTAGCCTTGGGAGATGGTCCTCCCGGATTCCGACGGAATTTCACGTGTTCCGCCGTACTCAGGATCCACTCAGGAGAGGATGGATTTTCGACTACAGGGCTTTTACCTTCTCTGGCCGTCCTTTCCAGAACGGTTCATCTAACCCATCCTTTTGTAACTCCGTATAGAGTGTCCTACAACCCCAAGAGGCAAGCCTCTTGGTTTGGGCTGTTCCCGTTTCGCTCGCCGCTACTCAGGGAATCGATTTTTCTTTCTTCTCCTCCAGGTACTTAGATGTTTCAGTTCCCTGGGTGTGCCTTCTTAACGCTATGGATTCACGTTAAGATACTGTTCCATTACGAACAGTGGGTTCCCCCATTCGGAAATCTCCGGATCAAAGCTTACTTACAGCTCCCCGAAGCATATCGGTGTTAGTCCCGTCCTTCATCGGCTCCTAGTGCCAAGGCATCCACCGTGCGCCCTTAACAACTTAACCTTTACGGTTTTCGATACGCTGCGCAATACTTCGTCAATTTCGCTCGTTCGAATCCTCATGTACGCATATAGTACACTCCGGTTCTCACTCGCTCATTTCCTTGTCTTGCTTGCGTCTCGCAACCCTTACGGCTTTTAATCTACGTCGCATTTACGTCGTGTTAGCCTAGTTGTTTACGCTTTACAGTAAATATCTTGCTTTCAATGTCGTTTATCCAGTTTTCAAAGAACAACACTATAACTTTGAAGGTCATAAACCTTCAAAACTGAACACAAAACGCTAATGCTTCCGTAAATATCCTTAGAAAGGAGGTGATCCAGCCGCACCTTCCGATACGGCTACCTTGTTACGACTTCACCCCAATCATCTGTCCCACCTTCGGCGGCTGGCTCCCGAAAGGGTTACCTCACCGACTTCGGGTGTTACAGACTCTCGTGGTGTGACGGGCGGTGTGTACAAGGCCCGGGAACGTATTCACCGCGGCATGCTGATCCGCGATTACTAGCGATTCCGGCTTCATGCAGGCGAGTTGCAGCCTGCAATCCGAACTGAGAACGGTTTTTTCGGATTGGCTCCGTCTCGCGACTTCGCGACCGTTTGTACCGTCCATTGTAGCACGTGTGTAGCCCAGGTCATAAGGGGCATGATGATTTGACGTCATCCCCACCTTCCTCCGTATTTGTACGGCAGTCTCCTTAGAGTGCCCAACTGAATGATGGCAACTAAGGACAAGGGTTGCGCTCGTTGCGGGACTTAACCCAACATCTCACGACACGAGCTGACGACAACCATGCACCACCTGTCACCGCTGTCCCCGAAGGGAAGGCTATGTCTCCATAGCGGTCAGCGGGATGTCAAGACCTGGTAAGGTTCTTCGCGTTGCTTCGAATTAAACCACATGCTCCACCGCTTGTGCGGGCCCCCGTCAATTCCTTTGAGTTTCAGTCTTGCGACCGTACTCCCCAGGCGGAGTGCTTAATGCGTTAGCTGCAGCACTAAGGGGTGGAAACCCCCTAACACTTAGCACTCATCGTTTACGGCGTGGACTACCAGGGTATCTAATCCTGTTTGCTCCCCACGCTTTCGCGCCTCAGCGTCAGTTACAGGCCAGGAAGCCGCCTTCGCCACTGGTGTTCCTCCATATCTCTACGCATTTCACCGCTACACATGGAATTCCGCTTCCCTCTCCTGCACTCAAGTCTCCCAGTTTCCAATGACCCTCCCCGGTTAAGCCGGGGGCTTTCACATCAGACTTAAGAAACCGCCTGCGCGCGCTTTACGCCCAATAATTCCGGACAACGCTTGCCACCTACGTATTACCGCGGCTGCTGGCACGTAGTTAGCCGTGGCTTTCTAGTAAGGTACCGTCAAGGTGCAGCCAGTTACTACTGCACTTGTTCTTCCCTTACAACAGAGCTTTACGATCCGAAGACCTTCTTCGCTCACGCGGCGTTGCTCCATCAGGCTTTCGCCCATTGTGGAAGATTCCCTACTGCTGCCTCCCGTAGGAGTCTGGGCCGTGTCTCAGTCCCAGTGTGGCCGATCACCCTCTCAGGTCGGCTACGCATCGTCGCCTTGGTAGGCCGTTACCCCACCAACAAGCTAATGCGCCGCGGGCCCATCCTATAGTGATAGCAGAACCATCTTTCAACATCAAAGCATGCACTTTGATGTATTATCCGGTATTAGCACGCGTTTCCGCGAGTTATCCCAGTCTATAGGGCAGGTTACCCACGTGTTACTCACCCGTCCGCCGCTAACCTCATGAAAGCTAGGCTTTCAATTGGTTCGCTCGACTTGCATGTATTAGGCACGCCGCCAGCGTTCGTCCTGAGCCAGGATCAAACTCTCCATAAAAGAAAATTTGATTTGCTCAAAATTTAATGTCCGAATCTAGTTTGTCAACGAGGGTTAACAACTAGATAAATTATTGCATTAACGTTTTGTTGTTCAGTTTTCAAGGTTCATTTTCAATCGCTTTAACAGCGGCGTTTTTTATATTAACAAATCTAAAATCGATTGTCAACAATGTTTTTTATTATTTTTTGCTGTTTTTTATTATCAGCAACAGCGTTTATTAATATAACATCTTCATTTTTATTTTGCAAGCATCTGATGAATAAAAAAACAATTCATATTATTTTTACTATTAAAAACTTATTCATTCATTAGATATGAATAAAATCAAAACCACCCGTGTGAACGGGTGGTTTGTTCTGTGGCTAGAAGCCTTTATTACTGGCCAACCCCTAAAGGGGCATCGAATGGTTCGCCAACTGCACTACTTTTCCAGCTGACCCTTAAAGGGTCTCTTTTATTTTTTCCTAGGTTTTCGCTTTATCTCTTCACCTGTAAATGGATCGATGAATTCTTCCATACTGAGTTGATCTGCAATGATATCATCTTGTATTTGATTTCGAATATATTCTTCAATTACCTTTTTATTTCTGCCTACCGTATCCACATAAAATCCTCTACACCAAAATAGATCGAATATCATCAAACTACTTTTTCCTTTTAAATATCCCACGAATGATGAAACACTTAATTTTGGTGGGATACTGACCAACATATGTATGTGGTCTTTGCATGCGGTAGCTTCAATTATTTCTACGCCTTTTCTTTCACATAGTTGTCTTAATATTTGTCCAATATCTTTCTTTATCTTTCCATAAATTATCTGTCTTCTATATTTTGGTGCAAATACAATGTGATACTTACAATTCCACTTGGTATGTGCTAAACTATTTGTGTCAGAAGACATAATAGGTCCCTCCTTGGTACTAAAATTTGGTTGGCGAACCGAAATTTATTTTAGCATCAAGTGGGATCTTTTTTAATACCTCGCTGTAAGCTATACGGAACCCCCTGCCTAGCAGGGGGTTTTCTTTTTTACACAAAAAATGGGGAAAGCAGCTTCTCTGCTTTCCCTCATAGGTTATTCTGACAATGTCGTTAAATATAATAAGAAGAGTATAGCAAATACATACATAATCGGATGAACTTCTTTAACTCTCCCTTTAAGGATCATTGTAATCGGATAGAAAATGAAGCCTACCGCAATACCTGTTGCAATCGAACTAGACAATGGCATCATAAACATTGTTAAGAAAGATGGTACTGCGATTTCGAATTTATTCCATTCAATTTCACGTAATGAAGCAGCCATCAAAATACCTACAATAATTAATGCCGGTGCTGTTACCGCACTTGTAATAACAGATAATACTGGAGAAATAAACAATGCCAATAAGAATAAACATCCTGTTACTACAGAAGCAAATCCGGATCTTGCACCTGCTGCTACACCTGATGATGATTCAATATAAGATGTTACCGTTGATGTACCGAAAATAGAACCGATCATTGACGCGATTGAATCTGAAATCAACGCTCTGCCCGCACGTGGCAAACGATTATCTTTTACAAATCCAGCTTGGTTTGTTACCGCAACAAGCGTTCCTGCATTATCAAAAAAGTCAACGAATAAGAATGTTAAGATTACTGAAAGCATTGATAATGAATAAAAGCTTGGATCAGAAAATGCTGTAAATAATTTACCGAATGTTGGCGCAATACTTGGAGGAGCTGATAAAATAGACGCAGGTTTATCTATAAGTCCAAAAATCATACCAACGATAGCCGTGATGACCATACCATAGAAAACGCCGCCTTTAGATCCTCTAACCATTAATATTACTGTTATTAAGATTCCAAAAATAGATAACAACACTTGAGGATCTTTTAAATTCCCCATCCCAATAACTGTTGCTCCATTCGCTACAATTATTCCTGCATTTTTCAATCCGATATACGCGATAAATAAACCGATACCTGCACCTACCGCAAGTTTCAATTCCATCGGGATGGCATTAATCAATTTTTCACGTAAACCAGTTAAAGTTAAAATAAAGAAGAAAACAGATGAAATGAATACAGCTGCTAATGCATGTTGCCATGGACTTCCGTGAGATAATACAACAGTGTAAGCAAAAAATGCGTTTAACCCAAGGCCAGGCGCTAAAGCCAACGGATATTTTGCAAAAATCCCCATGATGAAACATCCTATTGCAGCAGAAACTGCAGTTGCAACGAATACCGCACCGTATTCCATTCTTAATTCATCTGGTAAATCAGGAATATCTGCCAACGTTAGCGTTAATGGGTTTACAACCAAAATATACGCCATCGCTAGAAAGGTTGTAATACCACCGATAATCTCCTGCTTATAAGATGTTCCTAGTTCATCAAATTGAAAATATTTTTTCATATTTTCCTCCGTCTCTCGTCGCCTATGTCCAGATAGCTTCAGTATGTCCTACCTTTCGAATAACATACGAAAAATAAAAAGTCATGCAACAAGTGCATGACTACAACTTTTATAAACGAATTCATAGAAGCATGAATTCTATCTATAAAGTCGTAGTCAAGCTATTTACGGTAGCTTGGTAGAGACTATCGAGCCATATCCTCGACATTATACGACGTTTTTTTTAATTTTTACTCCTGTAATATATCATCTTATTTTTCGCTTTTCAACCCTAATCACGAACATTTTTTTATATTTTTAAAATAAAGTTCGTGAAATTCATTCCACTTTTCCCAAAAATTATGTTCTCTATTTTCTTTTATAAGTTTTTTATGGACAATAAAAAAACTCCCTGATAGGTTGGATTTTTCACTTATCCACCTATTAGGGAGCATTTCAATTTTTGGAGATATATTTGTACTTCGTGAAATTATGATATCCTTTAATCATATCTCAAATGCTTGTTTATTAAGTTCATCGCTAAAGTTTCGATAATTTTCTGATCGTTATCCACGAGCCATTACACTTTTGACCGAATGAGTTGATCAAACATTTTCCTCCGTCTTTCACCAATAATTTCCAAAAGAACTAAAGCATTCCAATTACAGGGGAAAAGTGATCTTCCATTCACAGACATCTCCCCTTCATATGAGCAATACAAAAACATCGAAGTACTTTACCATCATGAAATTACAACAGGAACAACTCCGACAACTTTTGATCCGTACGCTCCTGTAACGAGACAACAATTTGCAACGTTCATCATGCGTTCGCTGAATGCATCTTCGAAATAAAGACCGCATTTGAAGGATTATTCAATCACTGGATTGGATGATCCTTTTTATTTTTTTGCGATGTAAATAAGAAATATCAATACTATATTCATGCATGGCCAAATCTTTTTCTGCTTTATACAAGCAATAAAAAACATAAAAAACTTTCCTTTATCCATGAAGAACTGAATAAAGGAAAGTCGATTGTTGATTCATAAAGCAGGTATTCTGTTTACTCCCACTCAATTGTGCTAGGTGGCTTAGATGTAATGTCAAGAAGTACGCGGTTTACATGTGGCACCTCATTTACGATACGAGTAGAAATTTTTTCTAACACGTCATAAGGAATGCGTGCCCAATCACTAGTCATACCGTCAACGGAAGTCACCGCACGTATACCAACCGCATAATCATATGTGCGTTGGTCTCCCATAACACCTACAGATTTAATGTTAGGCAACACAGTGAAGTATTGCCAAATTTCACGATCAAGGCCCGCTTTTGCAATTTCCTCACGTAAAATTGCATCGGATTCACGAACGATTTCTAGTTTCTCTTCTGTTACTTCTCCTAATACGCGAATAGCAAGACCTGGACCTGGGAAGGGTTGACGCCAAACAATTTCATCCGGTAAACCAAGCTGAGTACCTAGTTGTCGAACTTCGTCTTTGAACAATGTTTTTAATGGTTCAATTAATTCAAATTTCATATCTTCTGGTAAGCCACCAACATTATGGTGAGATTTAATTGTTTGAGCAGTTGCTGTACCAGACTCAATGATATCTGTATATAAAGTTCCTTGTGCTAGGAAATCCATATCATTCAATTTGCTTGCTTCATCGGAGAATACATAGATGAACTCATTTCCGATGATTTTACGTTTTTGTTCAGGGTCTGTTACTCCTTTTAATTTGTTCATGAAGCGTTCACGAGCGTCGATTTTAATGACTTTCATTCCGAATTTACCTTCGAATGTTTCCATTACGCTCTCCGCTTCACCTTTACGAAGAAGGTTGTGGTCGACAAACATACAAGTCAATTGGTCTCCAATTGCTTTATGAATTAATACCGCAACAACAGATGAATCCACACCACCTGAAAGGGCACATAATACTTTTTTGTTGCCTACTTGTTCGCGGATTTTTTTGATTTGTAAATCAATGAAATTTTCCATTGTCCAATCGCCTTTTGCGCCACAAATATCAAATACGAAATGACGTAAAATATCATTTCCATGAACAGAATGATGCACTTCTGGATGGAATTGAACGCCATATAATTTCCGTTCTTCATTTTGCATTGCAGTAATTGGGCAACTTGGACTCGTTGCAATTGTTTCGAAACCTTCAGGTAATTGAGTTACAAGGTCGCCGTGACTCATCCAAACCACTTGCTCTTTTGGAAGGTCGCCGAACAATGGATTGTCTTTTGTAATTTCAATTTCTGCCTTACCATATTCACGAGTATTTGCGCTTTCTACCTTACCGCCAAGAGTATGGGCGATTAATTGCATACCATAACAAATTCCTAAAATCGGTAAACCTAAATTAAAAATCTCTTCATCGACTTTAAAAGCATTATCGTCATATACTGAATTTGGACCACCTGAAAAAATAATCCCTACCGCATTCATTTCTTTAATTTCTTTAGCAGAAAGTGTGTGAGGCAAGAGCTCCGAAAATACACCAAATTCACGAATTCGTCGGGTAATTAATTGATTGTATTGACTTCCAAAGTCGAGAACAACGATTTTTTCTTGTTCTTTTAATTGAGTCGTCACGATTTACACCTCTTCTATATTTACTGCCTTATAATTTTTTAAATTTTACTCTTACTCATATATAAAATCAACTACTAGTGCGATTGATTAAATTTTCCCAACATTCTTTCACTTTTCCGTAGTCAATTTGCTGTTTATTACCATAGATATAATTTTCGTAGGCATCCGTAATCTGTGACATATGTGTAGAAGAAAATATTTCATCAACTTCTTTCGCAAAAGATTGTAACGTTTGACCTTCTTTCCTCTGCAATCCGTTTAATTCCAACACTTTCAACAGTCTCAAATAAATGATTTCAAAAGTTGCTTCATTAATAGTTTGATGTTTCAGCCACCGACTATACAATTTCGGCATCCATCTTTTGCGGAAAATAAATAATAGTATACTCACCATAACTATTCCAATAAAGGCAATGTTTAATATAGGTCCGATATGGTTAAGCCAATTCTTAAAACTTGTAAACTCAGCATTATGTTGTTTCATTTCCTCATTTTGTTCATCTTTTAGTTTGTCAGATTCCGTATTTTCATCTACTGTTAACATATCATCCTGATAAGCATCCGTTTCAAAATCGTAATGAATGTTACGATTTGTAGTAAAACCAATTGTTGGTTCAAATGGAACCCATCCAACCTTTGGAATATATGCTTCTACCCAAGAATGAGCATCGTTGTTTGTAATTTCATATGTTTTTAAATCACCGTCACTTGCAATCACTTCGCCTCCAGCAAACCCTTTAACCCAACGAGCTGGAATCCCCACCGCTCTCAGCATGACAACCATCGCTGTTGAGAAGTTGTCGCAATAACCGATTTTTGATTCAAACAAAAATTGATCAACGTAATCTTGGCCCTCATCAGGAACAGGCACCCCTTCCGTTTCATAGCGGAAGCCATTTAAACGAAAATAGCTTTCGATTGCGCGAGCTTTATCATAATCACTTTCTTTCCCCTCAACAATTTCCTTTGCCAAATCAATGACTCTTTGAGGTAGGGATTCTGGCAACTGTAAATATTTTTCCTGAATGCTAGAATCAATGGGTTGTTGAATTGTTGAAGTCAAATCGCTATATAAATACTCCGGAGTGCTATACTCAACGTGATACAAAAACTCCCCAGCATAATCTGTAGATATTTTCTCCGTTTCAAGATTCACAATCAGACGAATTGGGTTTTCCACGTCTGTTCTTGCATCGATGGAAATAAGTCCATACGGTTGAATAATAAAATCGTATGGGTATCTTAGTTCTATATGGGCAAATTGCCTTTTTTCATCAGGTCCCACTGGCAATGAGTGAAAATGATGAATCGGCTCCCCAAGTGGAATGGATGCCAATTCATCTGAATGCGACGTCTCCCAACCTTTTGACGTGTATACATCTTTTGTTTCAACCCGCCAATATTGCTTTGTCGTAGCACGAGCAATAAAAACAACTGTATCATCCCCAACGAACGATCCTCCTAGTTGGGAGTCATCTTCATCATAACCGATTTTTTTCACAGGGCCGCCCAACCCATTTCCTTGTCCTGCCATAGTTTTGATATACGGAACAGGATCTGGCCATTGTGGGGATGCTTTCGGCAATAACGCCCCTACCAATACAACCATTCCTATCATCAGCAGAACAGGTAATGCAAGTTTTAAATAGTTATACCAATTGAACGATATACCTGATTGCAACATGAGCCTTTTCACAAACAAAAATACCATCATTAATAATCCAAGCAGCACGACTTTAACAATGGCCGTCGTCCCATCGTAATCAGTAAATGTATCTAAAATACCAATGAATACTACCGTTAACACAAGGAAGTAAAAAATATTCATTCTTACCGTTAACCAATGATGTACTAAATAAACAAGCATCCAAATGAGAATAAAAAATAAAATAGATTGGAAAGAGTTCGTTATATGAAAAAATTCTCCTTGAAACATCAAAGCAAAATTGTACAATAATTCATTCAACAGAAACTGAATGCCTTCATTTGAAAAAATCGATAAATCACTATACACATAAACGATAAACCATGAAATATAAGATATTTTCATAATCCATGAAATAAAAATTGGTAAACGGAACAAACTAATAGCGAGGCACAGAGCAATAAATAACAAGATTAAATCCACATACCCTATTCCTGTAATGCTCATGATAGGCGTCAACCATTCCCGTAATATAAAAAAAATAAGAACGTAATATAGTGCAAGTTCTATTGTTTTATAAGCTCCATTTTTCACGGTTTTATCACCTCCGTGAAGACATCACTAAACCTCTCTTTTGTAATTGGTATAATAGTTACGTTGAAAAACTCTTCCCTCGCTTGTCCTATTTCTTGTTGGGATGACAAGACAAAACAAATAATTCCTTTTGTCTTTTTCGAATGATTCATAAAGAAATTTCTTAACGACTCTGTTAATTCACCTGTAAAAAGCAGCATGAAAGAATCGAGTGTCTTGCCCTCTCTTGTTAATATCCATTCTATATTTTTTGAATCACTCGCTTCCACCAACGATAGTTGTTTCATAATATTCCCGAATTGACTTTGTTTCAGTTGTGGATAAAAAACTTGTTCATCTCCTGCAATGAAAAATGATACTTCTCCATGATTTTTTACAATGGTTTGCAAGACTGATGCTGCTAATTCCACCACTTCTTCAAAATGTCTTTTCACAGTAGCATCTAACACAAGCATTACTTCATGGCTTTGCCGCACTTCAAAATCTTTCGTCCTTAACGTTTCATCCTTCGCAAATGACTTCCAATGAATCCAAGAAAACCGGTCGCCAGCTTGATAATTTCTAATGCTTGAAACCAAAGTAGTATCTTTCAAGAAAGCAAAAGGAGCTAACACTCCACCTTGATCAATATGCCGTTGGAATTGGCGATATTTCATTTCCGTTATTTTTGGATATACTATTACCTTTTGTTTTACATCTACAAATTTATGTCGTACCGTCCAACCAAAAAAATCGGTAAAAGTAAATTGTAATGTTGAAAATTCAATAACTCCTCGCTCTAATTCAGGTATCTCATACGTCCAATGAAAGCTTCTTTTAAATCCCGCAAAAAAAATGTTTGAACACCCTTTAGACTTTGCAACAATATCATCTTTCAGTCCAATCTCCCTTACTGTTACAAATGCTAATGGAAACCATGTTTTATTTTTAAAATGAATTGTGACGGACGCTCCATCGCCTCTCACTAGTTTGGTAGGGTGGATTTCCCTCTTAACTTCCTCTATGCGTACAGGAATAAAGTTGAGAACTAAGGAATAAAGCAAAAATGGAATTAATGTGTAAAATAAAAACCAACTGACAAACCCACCTTGAAACATGGCATAACTGAAGGTAATTAGAATTAATAAGATATTGACGATAAAGCGACCGATCTTGCTGAATATTCTGTTCCAATAACTCATTTTTCTACAAACCTTCTAATAGGGATGACAGACTTTGTAATGATATTGTTTAGAATTTCATCCACCGTCAATCCTTCATAGCGTGCCTCCGGTTTTAAAATAATGCGGTGGCTGAAAACAAAGGGAGCTAAGTATTGTACATCATCAGGCTTTACAAAATCCCGATTGTGTATTTTCGCATATGCTTGACATGCTCGCATTAATGCAAGAGTTCCCCTTGGACTAACTCCTAAATATACATTTGGTTCTTCCCTAGTGGCTCTAGCCAACTGAACAATATAGCCTTTTACCGAATCATCTACATAGACGTTTTTCACTTCGTCTTGTATCGCTAACAATTCATCTATTGTAATCACTGGTTCTAAATTTTGAATCGGTGCTGATTTTTCAGCTCTTCTTAAAATTTCTATTTCTTCTAGTGCTGTTGGATAGCCCATATGAATTTTCATTAAAAAACGATCTAACTGTGCTTCTGGTAAAGGAAATGTGCCTTCGTATTCTATCGGGTTTTGTGTAGCCATGACAAAAAACGGTTTCGGTAACTCAAACATTTCTCCATCGATGCTCACTGATGATTCTTCCATGCTTTCAAGTAAAGCCGATTGCGTTTTAGGAGAAGTTCTATTAATTTCATCTGCTAAAATAATATTTCCAACAATCG
Source organism: Ureibacillus sp. FSL W8-0352 (assembly GCF_038004345.1). Taxonomy (NCBI): domain Bacteria; kingdom Bacillati; phylum Bacillota; class Bacilli; order Caryophanales; family Caryophanaceae; genus Ureibacillus; species Ureibacillus sp. FSL W8-0352. Next base: position 2,138,020 of record NZ_JBBOQT010000001.1, read on the forward strand.
GACCTGGTCTAAATTCAAATTGCAATGATTTTGGATTATAGATTGAAACGCCAATGACATCAGAAGGTAACAAATCAGGAGTAAATTGAATTCTTTTGAAATCTGCGCTCACGGATTTCGCAAGAGCACGCACCATCATTGTCTTTCCTACTCCTGGCACATCTTCAAGCAGTACATGTCCACTAGCAAGCAATGCGACAATGCTCAATTCTGCGACTTCTCGTTTTCCAATCATTACTTTCTCAATATTTTTGATTATCATTTCAATTTTTGGATGCATACATAAATCCTCCTGATCTTTGTGTAAAAGTCAGAATTTACACAAAATAACATAAATAAAGCATAAACGAACCTTCAGTTAAAAGACAACTAATTACAATTTAAAAAAGTTAAGATTATACATTAGTATAGTTTCCACCTTTTACCGAAAAATTAAACAAAAAAAATGGACCGTCTGAAATGATTTTGAGACGGCCCATTTGCGATAAGGATAGCAACTACAGAAGGAGCAAAGATTTATAAAAGACGCGAGGTGATGGAACGTTTATACTTTATGGATAAATCCTTCCAAATCTAAAATTTCACCATTGTTTCATATCTTTGTTACTGGCTGTAAAACATTGCTCTTCCATTTATTTTATATCTTGTTTTCAAATAGAAGTGCGGTAAGCGCGGATGAGAACTTTCTTATTTCTTGCCCTCTTGATTTTCTCTTTATGTTGTAATAATCTTTTTCGCATTTTTTCCATCGATTCACCATCAAATTGTTGCCCTACAATAAACATTCTTTTTGCGTTGCGATTTAAAACCGTATTGGATAAGCGTGATTGAACAGCACTACTTTTACTTCGATTTTTCCGCTGTTCTCGAGGATTCTTCGAAAACGGATGATTTCCTCTTCCTTCATCCATCACTCGAAATACTTGTTCATTGTTTGTGTGTAAATATTGCTTCGAATAAGTGCTACTCGCAACAGGTTGAATACGAGAAGTTCTCAATGCGCTCACCTCCATTCCCTGTTTATTTACCAACTTTTTTATTATATTATCGGAATAAATTGATTAAAATGAAATTTTACAATATGAAATTTGTACTAAATTTATATTTTTATTTTTTCGTTCCAATACATTTAATGCATATAAAAAAGAATTCGCTACAAATAATGTATGCGAATTCTCTTCATAAAATGATGTTCATTTACTTCCAAAAATCATCAAAGATTGTGATAGGTAAATGACGTTTATGTTTTGATCGTAAGTAGTGGCCTTCAATTATTTTTTTTGCATCCTCCGGAACAGCTTTTCCTTCTAAATAATCATCAATCATTTCATAAGTAACCCCAAGAGCTTCTTCATCTGGTAATAGTGGTCTTTCATCTTCTAAGTCGGCTGTAGGTGTTTTCATATATAAATGTTCAGGACACCCTAAATATTTAAGCAACTGTTTTCCTTGGCGCTTATTTAATCGGAAAATCGGAACTAGATCGACTCCACCATCGCCATATTTTGTGTAAAAACCTGTTATTGCTTCAGCGGCATGATCCGTACCAACAACAACCGAGTTTGTCATCATCGCAATGGAATATTGCACTTTCATTCGTTCACGTGCTTTTTCATTTCCTTTTGCAAAATCGCTCAAAATAATTCCCGCTTCTTTCAACGCTTCAATACTAGCGTCTACCGCCTTTTTAATATTAACTGTAATAACTTTAGTAGGTTGGATAAACTTTAACGCATCTTGAGCATCTTGTTCATCCTTTTGTTCACCGTAGGGAAGGCGAACCGCGTAACAAGAATAGATTTGCTCGCCAATTTCAGCATTTAACTCATCCACTGCGATTTGAGTCAGTTTTCCAACTAGTGTTGAATCTTGCCCACCGCTAATTGCGATGACAAATCCTTTAACAAACGGATGTTTCTTTGCATATTCCTTCAAAAAATCAATGGATTTTCGAACTTCTTCTGCTGGATCTATTTTTGGAAGTACACGCAACTCTTCAATAATTTGTTTTTGTAAACTTTCCAAGAGCATCCCCCCTAAATTATTCGATATTTTCAATCGCATCGCGAATTTCTTGAATCTTTTGCATTTTGTTATCCCAACATTTTTGGCTAAGGTCAACAGGATATTCTTCAGGATTCAGAGAGCGTTTATATTCATCCCATAATAATTCTAGACTTTCCTTTGCATATTGTTGCATTTCCATCACTGAAGGACTTTCATATACGATGGCACCTTCATCGATGATTTGTTTATGTAATTCTCTCGCTTCGAAGTTTGTAACAAATTTTGAAATAAACGTATGCACAGGGTGGAACATTTTTAAACGCTTCTCTTCTTGCGGGTTTTCATCCGCCATTGTAATATAGTCCCCTTCTGCTTTTCCGTTTTCTTTATTCACAATGCGAAACACTCTTTTTAATCCTGGTGTCGTTACTTTTTCAGCATTTGAAGTAATTTTTAATGTATCTTCCATCTCACCTAGCTCATTCTCAATCGCGACCATTTTATATACAGCACCTAATGCCGGCTGATCGTAGGCAGTTATGAGTTTCGTTCCAATTCCCCAAGAATCCACTTTAGCCCCTTGAGCTTTTAAGTTTAGGATGGTGTATTCATCTAAATTATTGGATGCAATAATTTTCGTATTAGTAAAGCCAGCTTCATCTAGCATACGTCTCGCTTCTTTTGATAAAAAGGCAATGTCACCGCTATCAAGACGAATTCCTACGAAATTGATTTGCCCTTCTAATTCTTTAGCTACACGTATTGCATTTGGTACGCCTGATTTTAACGTGTTGTAAGTGTCTACTAAAAATACACAATCTTTATGACGTCTTGCATAGGCTTTAAAAGCATCGTATTCATTTTTATAAGCTTGGACAAACGCATGAGCATGGGTACCAGATACAGGTATATTAAATATTTTCCCTGCACGAACATTGGAAGTTGATTCAAAACCGCCAATGACTGCAGCCCGTGCTCCCCAAATAGCTGCATCCATCTCTTGTGCACGGCGAGCACCAAATTCTGCAGCAGCTTCTTCCTTTACAATTTGCTTTATACGGCTCGCTTTTGTTGCAATTAATGTTTGAAAATTAATAATGTTTAGTAGGGCTGTTTCTATTAGTTGAGCTTCTGCTAGGGGAGCTTCGATGCGAACAATCGGTTCATTAGCAAAAACAACTTCCCCTTCAACTACTGAATACATGGAACCTGTAAAACGTAAAGAACTTAAATAATTAAGAAATTCTTCATCATATCCTAACTCTCGTAAATAGGCCAAATCTGTTTCAGTGAAACGGAAATTCTTTAAGTATTCAATAATCCGTTCAAGCCCTGCAAAGATGGCATATCCATTCCCAAAAGGAAGTTTTCTGAAAAAAATTTCAAATACAGCTTTTCTATCATGAATACCGTCTGCCCAATAACATTCCACCATATTGATTTGATATAAATCTGTGTGCAAAGTTAATGAATCATCCTTATATATTTCTTTCATTAGGAACTCCTTCTTCCATTATTCATTAGTCCTAGTATACACTATTCCATTATTCTAATCGAAATTTTAAATAAATTATATTTAATTATTATAAACATCCTTATTGTAATAACACATGTACAATTTGTAATTATTTCTCATTTGTTCTATATAAAAGTTATAATGACCTTATCATCTTCGCTTTTCACTTATTAACCCTTATCAATATTTTGGATAGGAGATTGTTATGACGCAACCTTTGGAAGTTACCATTCATTTTGAACACGTTCATTACGAAAAAAATAGTTCTTTCATATTAAAAGATGTTACCGGCGATTTTTACAAGGGAAAAATTACAACGATCGTAGGTCCATCTGGAGCAGGAAAAACTACCGTTCTGAAAATGTGCAATGGATTAATTTCACCAACATCAGGGGATATTATAATTGATGGCAAGAATATTAATGAGTTCAGCCCGACTTCCTTGCGTCAATATGTTGGAATTGCCCTTCAAAATGCTCCTTTAATTAGAGGAACAGTATATGATAATTTAGCTTTACCAATGACTTTACAAAACAAATTGTTATCGGAAAAGAAAGCGATCTCAACCTTAGAAGACGTTTCATTAGATATGAATATTTTATACAGAGATGTCCATAATTTATCTGGTGGACAAAAACAAAAAGTTTCGATTGCTAGAACATTAATGAACCAACCAAAAATACTCTTATTAGATGAAATCACATCCGCTCTCGACCCAACATCAACAAATGAAATTGAACAACTAATATTAAGCATTAATAGGAAATATAACGTGACAATCATTTGGATCACACATAACTTGGGGCAGGCAAAAAGAGTTGGTGACTATACTTGGGTGATGATGGGTGGGGAGCTCGTTGAAAGTGGAGAAAGCAGCTTGCTTGATCATAGTACAAACAAACGAATTCAACAATTCGTAGAGGGGAAGGCGTAAAACATGACATATACTTCCCTCGCATTGACTCTTGCGTTTGTACTCATCCCACTCATCCTTTCCAAAACATTAAAATTAGGTTTGGAAAAGGACACAATCATCGCAACCGTTCGATCTGTTATCCAACTATTTTTTGTCGGTTATGTATTAAAATTTGTCTTTGATTCCGAGAGTTTTTTTTATATTATTTTAATGGTGCTATTGATGATCACGGTAGCTACACTAAACGCCCGTAAAAAAGGAAAAAATATCAAAGGAATTACATGGAAAATTGCTTTTACGTTGATTGTTATTGAAATAGTGACTCAAGGGATTTTGATTGGTTTTCAAATTATTCCGCCTACCGCCCAATACATTATTCCAATCAGCGGGATGTTGCTAGGAAATTCCATGGTGTTGTCCATTTTATTTTTAAACCGGTTTACAGCAGAAATTGAGGCAAATGTAGAAATCATAGAACTGATATTATCTCTTGGTGGCACTCCTAAGCAAGCCATTCACAATCAATTGATAAATGCTATTAAAACAAGCGTAATCCCTACCATTGAAAGTCAAAAAACGATTGGCTTAGTACAACTACCCGGAATGATGAGCGGTCAGATTATCGGTGGTGCCGATCCAGTGCAAGCAGTGCAATTCCAACTATTAATTTTATTTGGCTTACTTACAACAGCGACTTTGTCCAGCATTTTAATTGGTTTCTTAAGTTATCCAACGTTATTTAATGAACGAATGCAATTTATCACACATAACTTGTCACAAAAAAATAATGATTAACAAGTATTAACTGAAAGTATTATAATTCTTGTGTGATATAATGAACTTAAACTACAACTTATATGAAAAGAGGAGATCATCTATGCCAGTTTTACGAGATTTTTTCATCGCATTATCAGAAAATCAACTTTTAAATAAAGCCGCACAAAAATACGGTTTAAAACTCGGTGCACAAAGCGTTGTTGCTGGTACAAATATCCCTGAAGTTATTGAAAGTATTAAAGAGCTAAATGCTCACGGCATTTCTTGTACTGTGGATGTACTTGGTGAGTTTGTTAACGAACGTTCAGAAGCGATTAAAGCAAAAGAATATATTATCGAAACAATTGAAGCTATCCATGAACATGGTGTTGATGCACATATCTCAATTAAACCTTCTCAACTTGGTTTAAAAATTGACTTCGATTTCTGTTATGATAATATCATGGAAATTGTTGGAACTGCACACAAATATAATATGCACGTGAATTTTGACCAAGAAACTCACGATTTACTTCAACCAACATTCGACTTAATGGAAAAAGTATCAGAAACTTATGATAACGTAGGTACTGTTATTCAAGCATATTTCTTTAAATCAAATGAATACGCGGAAAAATATAAAAATTACCGCCTTCGTATTGTAAAAGGTGCTTATAAAGAATCTCCAACTGTTGCTTATCAAGATAAAAAAGATATTGATTTAAACTTTATTGAAATCATTGAATACAGCTTGTTGAATTGCAAATTTACATCAATTGCAACTCATGACCATAACGTAATTAATCATGTTAAACAATTTGTGAAAGACCATAATATTCCAAAAGATAGATTCGAATTCCAGATGCTTTATGGATTCCGTAAAGATATGCAGTTAGAATTGGCTAAAGAAGGCTATAATTTCTGTACTTATGTTCCATTTGGTTCAGACTGGTACGGATACTTCATGCGCAGACTTGCGGAACGTCCACAAAACATCAACCTTGTAACAAGACAAGTATTCAATAAAAAGACAAACACAATTATTGGTTTAATGGCTGCTGCCTTTGCATTAGGCCGCGTTACAAAGAAAAATAAATAATTAAATATAATGAAGGACATAACAAGCAAAACGTTGTTATGTCCTTCATTTTTTATTTATTCCATCCTTTTTCTTTAAAGCGAGAAATGGCTTCTATTCGATTTCCAACCCCAAGCTTATCTAAAATAGTGGAAATGTAGTTTCTTACAGTTCCTGTTGATAAATATAGTTCGGCAGCAATTTCCTTTGTTGTTTTTCCTTCTGCAACAAGCTCTAGCACTTGGCTTTCTCGTTCAGTTAATGGATTTTCGCTTTCTTCATCATATACAATATCAACGAGTTCTGGAGCATAAATTCTTCTTCCTTCCATAATGACTCGAATTGCATTTACTAACTCTTCAATCGGACTATCTTTTAGTAAATATCCTCTTACTCCCGCTTTTCTTGCTCGATCGAAATAACCAGGTCTTGCAAAAGTCGTTAAAATGATAATTTTACAATCTGTTTTTCCATTTAATTCTTCAGCAGCATCTAAACCGGTTTTTACTGGCATTTCAATGTCCATAATGCAAATATCTGGTTTTAATTCATTGACAAGTCGCACTGCTTCTTCACCATTTTTTGCACGCCCAACTACTTCCATATCATCTTCCATGTTTAATAGTGAGCTCAACGCTCCAAGTAGCATCCCTTGATCTTCAGCTATCACGATTCGAATCATCATACACTTCCTTCCTGATGAGTAATAGTAAGGGGAATGGTAATTGTTAATTTAGCTCCTGGATTATTTTCAATAGTTAACGTGCCGTTAATAAATTCTAATCGTTCTCGTATCCCTTTTAATCCATTCCCTTCATATCCAACTTTTTTATTGAGTCCTTTCCCATCATCTTCTATCATCATCATCACTTCATTTTCATTTTGTTGAATTTCGATTTTGCAATGTTTTGCACCGCTATGCTTTACGATATTTGTTACTGCCTCTTTTAAACACATGCTTAACACATTTTCGACTAATATCGGTATTTTCAGTTTATGGACATCCCCAATCAACTGATAGTGAATCTCAGCAGCTTGTAACATTTCCTCTACACGTATACATTCATCGCTCAACTTCACCGCTTTCATATTGGAAACGAGCTCCCGTACTTCCTTTAATGCAATTCTCGCCGTATGTCGTATTTCTTTAATTTCTTGAATAGCCGCTTTCGGATTTTTTTCAACAAGCCTACTTGCTAGGTCGCTCTTTAATCCAATCATGGATAGTTTTTGCCCTAATGTATCATGCAAATCCCTTGCAATTCGCTGCCTTTCTTCATGGATTATAAGTTCTGCAATTCTCTCTTTCGCACTTTCTAACTCGCCTTCCAAGTTTTCCTGCTTATTTCGGTTATAAATGGCAATCGGCAAAATAACTACCCCAACTACTGCGATAATAATAAATGGCGTTTGGTCGAGGAAAGACTCCAATTCAATGAAATAGCCAACAACAATTGACACAATCGTAAACCCAATATGTAAACCGTACATGATATAAAATCCGACAGTACTTTTTATATTCCCAATAAAGAAAGAGGTAAATATAGCTAAATACACATAACCATAAAATAAGGTCATGATGATATTTAGCACCATGTCAAAGCTGACCCACATATATAAGAGTCCGTTTTTCGACTGGAAGGAAAAATAATAAAATAAAAAATAGAGTAAAATGATGACTACGCCGAAAAAAATCTGGATGTGAGATAATGTACGAACAAGAAAATAGAAAGGCAAAATACAGAATATAATCCATATATATATATTGATCCATTTACTTTTTGGAAAAATCATGTACCAACTACGCATTGCTTTCATCAAGTCCTTTTTCTATTCATTATACATGGATAAATTAAAAAGGGGGCGTCTGAAAAGTCATTTTGAGACTCCCCCTTCGCGGCTGTCGCACAAGCTTAGCCGCAGATTAATTGCGACGAGTAGGCGCGTTTGATATGACCACCGCATTAGCAAAGTTTTTAAGAGAATATTACTATAAGAAGTAAGGCTGTTCAGAAAGTGTTCGACTTTCTGGACAGCCCCTTCTCATTTAAGCCTCAACCGACTTTACTTTTCCAGCATACACTTTTTCAACCTCTTTAAAAGTTACAAACTTTTTCTTTTTTGGGTCGTACAATTTATAACGTATCGATTGAAGGCTCGTTCTAATTGTAATAGTTGTCGCTTTTTGAAGTGGTGGTACAGAATTATGAGCGGCTTCTAAATAATAATTTGGTACTCTTGGCGCTAAATGATGGACATGATGATATCCAATGTTCCCAGTAATCCATTGAAGTACCTTTGGGAGTTTATAAAATGAACTTCCTTCTACTGCCGCCTTTACATAATTCCATTCCGGGTCATATTCAAAATAAGAATCTTCATACGTATGTTGAATATAGAATAACCAAATCCCAAGAGCTCCTGCAATAAACATCGTGGTACCATGTACTAGCAATACTGCCTGCCAACCAAATGCCATAATCAAAGAGAGAATAATACATAGCACCATTACATTTGAAAAATATGTGTTTAATCGCTCTTTTTCTTTAGCGTCTTTACGATTAAAGCGATTCAACACCAACACTAAATACAAAGGCCCTAATCCGAACATTACAAATGGATTGCGGTATAAACGATAAGCCATTCGTTTCATTTTCGAAAGAGCCAAATATTCATCTACCGTTAACATATCGATATCACCAATGCCGCGCTTATCTAAATTGCCACTTGTTGCATGGTGAATTAAATGTTCCCTCCTCCATTTTGCATAAGGGAAGGAAGTGAGTATTCCCGTGATGTTACCAACGAGATCATTCGCTTTTTTACTTTTGAAAAATGAGCCATGAGTGCAATCATGAAAAATTATAAACGTGCGCACAACAAATCCAGAAGCAAGCAATCCGCAAAAAGCGCCAATCCATGGATTTGTATTCGCGAAACCATATCCAATTCCCCAAATGATAAGGAGGGGAATAATCGTATTCATTATCTGAATTATACTTATCTTTGTTTCCGATTTTGCAAAAGGAGCAACATCCTTACGAAGCTTTTTCGTCTTTTCAGCATCTGTCAATGACATCTTGTTTTCACCTGTTCCTATAATTTGTTATGATCATCGTACAATTGCATAAGGGTTTCCAGTAGAATCAAATATCATGTTTTTCACATTACAAATGTCATATAGACTTCGATGCAAAAAATGATTCATCCCATCCATATTTGAGATGAATCAAATCTTTATTAGTCATTCATATAATTCCAATTGATAATAGACAATATCCAACCATTTGCCAAATTTATATCCAACATGTTGTAATCTGCCGGCAAAATGAAAACCAAACTGCTCGTGCAACTTGATGCTTGCGATATTGTCAGAATCTATGACCGCAATTAACGTTCTTACTTCTCTCTTTTTCGCTTCTTCGATTAATTTTTGCAAGAGTTTTTTTCCGATTCCTTTTCCACGATGTTTTGCTGAGACATAAACAGAATGTTCCATGGAATATTTGTACCCTTCGTTAGAAACAAATCGTTTAAATGCGGCAAATCCAACGACTTCCCCATCCTCTTCATACACGAACATTGGATTATTTTCCTTTTCAATTTCTAAAAACCATCTTTGTTTTCCTTCCAACGTTTCCGGCTCTGTGCGATATAGCGATGTCGTGTTCAAAATGGCATCGTTATAGATTTCAAGTACACTATCGAGATCTTCCATTGTCATTGGACGAATCATACTGCATCTCCTCCTCATGGTTGCTAATTGAAAAATATGAGATGGTGAAAATCTTCACAAAATCCGTCGATATGTTCACAAATCCTGTTGATAAAAATCAAGCACGTTGATATTTTCACAAAATCCGCCAATATTGTCACAAAATCATCCGATATGTTCACAAATCTTGTTGATAAAAATCGAGCGGGTTGATATGTTCGGGATTTTCATAAATCCATTTGCTAATAAAAATATCCCCTGTTGTTAGGGGATGCTCATTTTAAACATTGAAATATCTAGCGCTTGGGTGTGCAAAGACGATTGCTGAAACGCTTGCCTCCGGTTCCATCATATACCCTTCTGTCAAATGCACTCCAATTTTTTCTGGCTTCAGCAATTTAAACAGCTTTTCTTGGTCCTCTAAATTTGGACATGCCGGGTAACCAAAGGAGAAACGTTGACCTTGGTATTTTGCGGCAAAACGTTCCTTCATCGTAAAGTCTGTCGGATCTGGGAATCCCCAAACGTCGCGGATTTCTTGGTGAAGACGTTCTGCAAATCCTTCTGCAAGCTCGAGTGCTGTTGAAAGGAGGGCATGGCTTTCTAAAAATTTGCCTTCTTCTTTTAGTTGATCTGCTTTCTCTTTCGCTCCGTGTCCTGCCGTCACGACCATTAACGCTACATAATCCATTTCACCGCTATCAACCGGCTTTAAGAAATCAGCTAGACAAAGATATGGTTCCTCTTGTTGGCGTGGGAAATGGAATCGCTCAATTTCCGTTTTACAATCCAGCGGACTGTAAATGACCACATCGTCCCCATCGCTTTGTGCAGGGAAGAATTGATACATTCCTGATGGTTGGAGCAATTCGGAATTTAATATATTGGTTACTAAATCATATAATTCCGTTGCCCGCTCGTCGCGCTCCGCCAACAATTTCTCCACGTTGCCTTTCAAGCCGAGGTGGTGGCCGAGGAGTGTCCGCATATTAATATAAGGCTGTAAATGTTTGACGGAATAATTTTTCATGATGTGCACTTTTAAATCTTTCGGAACAAAAACGGGTGCATCCTCAACAGTGCGTGCTTGTCGTTTCGGAACTTCTTTGACTGGCCGCCTTGCCCGTTTCGCATCTGCTTCTAATCGTTTTTCACGTGACTCTCGAATTTCTTGTAAAAATACTTCACGTTCATTCGGATCCATTAAACGATTGGCATGCTCTAATCCTTGCATTGCATCCTTAGCATAAATAACTGGTCCATCATATTCTGCAGCAATTTTTGTTTCAGTAAAACGTTTCGTTAAAGCTGCACCACCTACGAGAATCGGGATATTGATTCCTGCTGCTTTAAAGTCTTGAGCGGTTAATACCATTTGTTGTGCAGACTTCACCAACAATCCTGACAATCCAACTATATCTGGCTTTGCTTTACGAATGGCTTCAATTAATTCGGCAGGCGCCACTTTAATACCCAAATCAATCACTTGATACCCATTATTGCTTAATATAATATCCACTAAATTTTTTCCAATATCATGGACGTCACCTTTTACCGTTGCCAAAATCACTTTTCCTTTTCCAGAACTGTCTTCCACTTTCTCCATATACTGTTCAAGGTGAGCAACCGCCGCTTTCATGACTCCGGCACTTTGCAATACTTCCGCAACGATTAATTGGTTATCATTAAATAATCGGCCTACTTCTGCCATTCCGTCCATCAACGGTCCATTTATGATATCTAATGGTGTATCAAAGATTTTTCTTGCTTCTTCTAAATCTTCAATTAAGCCCTCTTTTGTACCTTCCACGATGTAGTATTTAAGCCGTTCTTCCACCGTTTCAGGAAGAGCAATCACTTTTTCTTCTTTCTTTTTATCGCGATAAAATGCCGTAAACTTCGCCAATGTTTCATCGTTTGTATTGAAGATTAAATCATTAGCTAATTGTATTTCTTCTTCCGGTAGAGAGGCATAACGCTCCAATTTTTCTGTATTAACAATGGCATAATCTAAGCCAGCTTGCGTGCAGTGATATAAAAATACTGCATTTAATACTTCCCTGCCAACTGGTGGGAGACCAAAGGAAACGTTGCTAATCCCAAGAACCGTTAAAGCTCTCGGAAATTTTTCCTTTATGAGTCGAATTCCTTCGATTGTTTCTTCTGCAGCGCCAATGTATTGCTCATCCCCAGTACCTACGGGGAAAACTAATGGGTCAAAAATAATATCTTCCGGCGCAATGCCCCATTTTTCCGTTAAAATTTTATAAGAGCGTTCTGCTATCGCCAATTTTCTCTCGCGAGTGACGGCCATTCCCTCTTCATCAATTGTGCCTACAACAACTGAGGCACCATATCTCTTCACGATTGGCAGCACTTTATCAAACCGTTCTTCTCCATCTTCTAAGTTGATGGAGTTGATGATTGCTTTTCCTTGAGAATATTTCAATGCTTCCTCTATCACTCGCTCGTCAGTTGAGTCTATGACTAAAGGTACTTTCACTTTCTTTACCACTTCTTGCATAAATCGGCGCATATCTTCTAGCTCATCTCGGTCAGGGTTCGCTAAACAGATATCAATCACATGCGCCCCGTTTTTCACTTGGGCTCGAGCAATTTCAGCCGCTTCCTCATATTTTCCATCAATAATTAACTGCTTAAATTTACGAGATCCAATAACGTTTGTTCTTTCACCAATAAACAACGGACGCATTGAATCATCATAAAGCAGCGGTTCAATGCCTGATACTGCATGTCCATGGGATTTTTCCTTCTTCTTTCGAGGTTTATAGCCTTCTACTGCTTCACGGATTGCCTTTATGTGGGCAGGAGTTGTACCGCAGCATCCACCGACAATGTTTAACCAACCTTTTTCAGCAAATCCTTGCAATTTCTTCGATAAAGATTCGGGTGTTTCATGATAATGTCCCTCTTCATCTGGTAATCCAGCGTTCGGATAACAGCTTATATAGCTTGTAGATAATTCGGAAAGCGAGCGAATATGATCTGTCATAAATTCTGGCCCTGTCGCACAGTTAAGTCCGATTGAAATGGGATTAATATGTTCAATAGAAACATAGAAAGCTTCTATAGATTGCCCAGCAAGTGTTGTTCCCATTGGCTCAATCGTCGCAGAAACCATAATCGGAAGCTCTTTTCCAGTTTCTTCAAACGCACGCTTCAGACCAAGGGTTGCCGCTTTCACGTTTAACATATCTTGGCTTGTCTCAAGTAACAATAAATCTGCGCCGCCTTCAATTAGCGCTTTTGCTTGGATATAGAAGTTTTCAGATAGCTCATCAAATGTAATACCGCCCGTTACAGACAATGTTTTCGTCGTTGGACCTATGGATCCTGCAACGAAGCGAGGCCAGTCGCTTGTTGAATATTTTTCAGCTTCTGCTTTTGCAAGTTCTACAGCCCTCTTATTAATTTCTTCTGCTTTATAACCTAATCCATATTCATTTAATACGAGTGGGGTTCCTCCAAATGTATTTGTAGAAATAATATCTGCTCCAGCTTCTAAGTACGCTCGATGGATTTTAGAAATGACATCAGGTCTAGTTAATACAAGGTGTTCATTACATCCATCAAATTCTTCCCCACCAAAATCTTCCGGTGTTAAATTTTCCTGCTGGAGCATTGTTCCCATTGCACCATCGATAATCAATATTCTTTTTTGCAATTGTTCCTCTATTGGATGGTTAACCATTTGCTTTAACTCCTTTATTTTGCTCGTCAAGTTGTTGAATATATTGCAATAGTTGTAAAGTGATTTCATATCGCATAAACGGCGTAATTAGATAAATGCCGTTGAAGTATTTCGTTGCTGTATCTAACAATTCTTTTGCAATTTCTAGTCCTACTTTTGTTTCTTGTTCTTTATTTCCGCTTACTTGTTGCATTCTTTCTAACACATCATCAGATAATTTAATTCCCGGTACTTCATGATGCAAAAATTCCGCATTTTTAAAGCTAGTAAGCGGCATAATTCCTATATAAATTGGTGTATCTAAATGTTTTGTCGCCTCATGAATTTCCACAATTTTTTCCTTCGAATAGACTGGTTGCGTAATGAAATAATCCGCACCATGTTCAATTTTTTTCTCTAGACGGCTGACAGCACGATCTAACACTCTCACGTTAGGATTGAAAGCCGCTGCTACTGAGAAATTCGCTTTTTTTCTTAGTGCTTTGCCAGAAAAAGAAATCCCTTCATTTAACTGTTTAATTAATGATATCAATTCCATCGATGAAACGTCATAAACACTTGTTGCACCCGGAAAATCCCCTACCTTTGTTGGATCACCAGTTACAGCCAACACATCATGAAGGCCAAGAGCATTGAGCCCCATTAAATGGGATTGCAGCCCAATTAAGTTTCGATCTCGGCAAGTAATATGTGGCATTGTGCGTATGCCATATTGCAGTTTTAAAATGGCCCCCATTGCCAAGTTGCTAACCCTTGGAGATGCTAGTGAATTGTCTGCCATCATGATAAGATCTGCCCCTGCATTGTAAAGAGCTTTTGCTCCTTCAACAAACTGTTCAATTTCAAGATGCTTCGGCGTATCCAATTCTACAATGACAGAACGTGCTCTTTTTGCTTTTTCGTGGAGAGGTTCAAAACTATGCGGTTCAGCCTCGCGAATGATTATTTCCCTCTGAGGTTTTGCCTCTTTCTTTTCAACCGGCTGAAAATGAGCAAGCTTCTTTTTCATCGCTTCAATATGTTTCGGTGTTGTACCGCAACATCCTCCAATGAGCCTTACTCCTTCATTGCATAATTCAACCGCTGCCCTTGCAAAATAATCTACTTCTGATTCGTAAACGACACGCCCCTCTTCAATATCTAATAAAGAAGCGTTCGGATAAACAGATAAATACGCTCGTTCAGGAATTTCTACCTGTTCAAAAGCCTGTATTGTGTGGTATGGACCAAGTCGACAGTTCACCCCTACAATATCTGCACCTAATTTTTCTAACTGCTTTAATGCTTCATTCAATTTCATGCCATTCATTAATACGCCCGGCTCTTGCATTGAAACTTGAGCAATGATGGGCATATCCGTCATGGCTCGTAACATTTTTAACGTCTCGCATAGCTCTTCAAAATCATAATAAGTTTCTAACAACAAACCATCTAACTGCCCCGCAATTAGCACTTCTGCTTGTTCACGAACTGCTGCGAGAATTTCATCTAATGTATAATCTACTTTGCGAACACCACGGATACCACCAATCGAACCTAAAATAAACACTTCACTGTTCTTGGCTGCTTGTTTGGCAACACCTATCGCACCTTCGTTAATTTCCACTACTTTTGACTCCAAACCATAACGAGTGAGCTTGATTCGATTAGCGCCATATGTATTCGTTTGAATAACATCTGCGCCAGCTTGTATGTATTCCTTATGAATTTTTTTAATGATTTCCGGTTTTTCAATATTCATTTCTTCGTGACAATTTTCAAGTCCATATGAATATAACAGCGTTCCCATAGCACCATCTGCAACTAACACTTTATGTTTTAACGCATCTAGTAGCCCCATCCGAAATTCCCTCACTTTTCTTTACTTCATAAATTTTCTGTCAATTCATCTAATAGAAAAAGCCTTCTTGCGAAAGAAGGCTTGTCATTTCCTTTAGAATTCACCTTATCTTTCGGCAATTGCCGCTGGATTTAGCACCTTACTAAACATTTTTAGTGGTTGCTGAAGCTTCACCGGGCCAGTTCCCTCCACTTCTCTTGATAAGTCATATTCGATTTTAAAATATCAATATAATAAGTTACATCATAAAATCAATACTTCATTTTGTCAAGTTAATTAGTCGGAATTATTTAAAAAGTTGTTTATAATTTGGTTTGCTGTTTCTTTCCCGTTATCAATGCATGCACCAATTCCTACGCCGAAATAAGAGCAACCAGCAATGTAAATATTCGGATAAAGGTTATCTAATTTTGTAATTATTTCTTGCAAAGCTTCATGATGAGCTAAATCATAAGTTGGCATGGCATCGATCCATTTTGTAATATTTACAATGGTAGGTTGTGCTTCTATATTCAAACTGAGTTGAATATCGTTCAAAGCAACCTTTGTTAACTCTTCATCACTCATTTTCACTAATTCTTGGTAGCGAGGATTACTTTCTTTATAAAACAGTCGAACAAGTAGATTTCCTTCTGTTGAAGTATGCTTCCATTTACGGCTTGTCCAAGTAGAGGCATTACATAATAAGTCGCTGTTGTAGGAAACGATAAATCCAGTGCCATCCTTAGGCAAAATAGAATCTGGTAGATCGAAGCCTACATACATCGTAATGGCTGATGCATTTTTAAATTTGTTAAAATAAGGATTTAATTCACCATTATTTAAAACTTGCTTCACGACTTGGTTGGGCAATGCTAACACAATAACATCCGATTCCAATTTTTCTTCGTTAGCGAAGGAAATTTCATAACGTTGTTCTTTTTTCTCAACAAGTACTATTTCAGTATCTTTATATATTTCTACATCCACAAGCAGTTCTTCCATTCGATCAATTAGTTGAGATAGTCCGTTTTTAAAAGAAAGGAATTTTTTATTCGCTTCCCGTTCAAACTTTTCCCGATTTGCTTGCAAACCTTTCATTATACTTCCATATTCATTTTTGTAATCAACTAAGTATGGAAGCGTAGAGGCAATGGACAATTTATAAATGTCCCCTGAGTAAACACCAGCTAATACAGGAGCTATTTGTTTCTTCACAATTTCTTTTCCTAAAAAGTATTCTAAGAAATCTCCGATAGAACTTTCCTTCGTAAATTTCGTATTCGGTATTTCCTCATCTTTTAACACTCGTTGTTTCCCTTCTTCTGAAATTAATGTGCTCGCCTTTAGGGATTCGAGAGTCATAGGAATGCCAAATACAGAGTCCTTTGGAATCGCATGTAATTCATTATTGGTGTGAATATAAGAAATTCCTGTTTCGTTATATACGACTTCCGATTCAAAATCTAGTTCCTTTACAAGTTCAATTACGCTTGGATATCGTGCTACAATGGAATCTGCTCCCGTTTCCATGATGAATCCTTTTTCACGCGCTGTGTGCATTTTTCCGCCAAGGTACGGATTTTTTTCCACAAGTACTAAACGGGCAGGAATTTCGTTTTCCTTTAATTGTTTTTGTAAATAATACATCGTGCAAAGTCCTGTAATTCCTCCACCGATAACTGTTACCGTTTTCATTCGTTACAACTCCTATAAGATCATTTTACCGTACTTTTAGTATAAACTTTTTTTATAACTCTTTCTGTGTCGGCTTTAGTAAATTTCAATATAGTAAACAACAAATATGCTTTTGACTGTTGAATTTATTTCAAAAGGAATTTTGATAATTTATTCAATTTATTAAACAATAAAAAACAGCCCTTTCCACTACACTACAAAGGACTGTTTCACTTTATTCATCTAGTTTTTCATAAAATCTGCAAATGTAAGTCGTTTCCGTCTGTTCTTCATAGCATGTAATTTTCTGTCATCCCCATTACATTACGGAATTATGGAATGTAGTAATGCAATACTTTTTAGTGTGCTTATTATTCATTATACTCATTTTGCTTTTGTTGTTTTGCCAGTTCTCGCCAGCGGGCTGCCGCTTTTTTATCTACTTCAACATCAATCCCATTTTTGTAAATGTATGCGATATTTAACTTTGCTTGATAATCTCCTAGCAACGAAGCTCTCTTATAATAATAAAGTGCTTTCTTTCCGTTTCTTTCAACACCGATTCCATTCTCATATAGAAACCCTAAATTATAAATTGAATCAATGTGATGGTATTCCGCTGCTTTTTCAAACCACTCAATAGCAAGAGGGACATTCCTCTCCCTGCCCAATAGACCCTCAAAATAGATGGAACCCATTCGATATTGGGCATCGAGATCCCCGCCTTCAGCTGCCTTCAAATAATATTGAAATGCTTTTTCGTCATCTCTATTTACCCCAATTCCTTGCTCATACATAATTCCTAATGTAAACATTGCTTCTACAACATTCTGTTTTGCAGCCACTTCAAACCATTTTAAAGCTTCCTTATAATTTACATTTCCTACTTCACCGTTTAAATACATGTCTGCTAAGTTATTAGCTGCATCAGGATTTCCGTTTTTTGCTGCCTTTTTATATAATGAAAAAGCCATTTCAATATCTTCTTCAACGCCAAGTCCTTCGTAATAGCAATTAGCCAACTGATATTGTGCTTCACTATTTCCCGCTTTACTCGCTTTTTGCAACCAGTAAACAGAAAGAGAATATTCCTCCATGATCCTGTATATATCCGCTAATTCAACCATCGCTTCTACGTTCTTTTCATGGGCAAGTTGGTATATATTTTTCGCTTCTAGCATTTGTTCTTCTGTAAGCAAATGACGCAATTGTTGTAAACGCTCTTCAAATCTTTCCTGCATCTCTAATTCCATCACCATCGACACCTTATCTTCATTTAAAATATTCGACTAAATAATTTTTAAATTTCGTTGCAGCAGGAGACATATAACGGCCTTTAACCCATGATACACCGATTTTCCGCTCACAAATGGGTTCTTTAACCGATATTTTTCTTACATTATACTCATTCAATCCTTTAATGTCTGGAATAATCGAAATACCATGGCCAGCACTAACAAATCCTGCTACTGTATGTGGATCTTCTCCTTCAAATGTAATATTCGTTTTAGCAATTCCCACATCTTTTAATAATTGGTCTACAATATGACGTAATGCATTCCCTTTTTTTATAGATACAAAAGGTTCATCTTTTATTTCAGACAAATTGATAAATTCTTTATTTGCAAACCGATGATTTTCTGGAACGATAACAAACAATTCTTCCTTCCATAATTCAATCCATTCAATATCAACTATTTTTGATTCAATACGTTGGGATAAACATAAATCGATATCCCCTTCTTCCAACAATTCTAATAAATTCAATGAAGAAGCTTGAGTTAAAGTAAACTTGATATTCGGATATTTTTCGTGAACATGAGCCATCAATTCAGGCACAATCTCCATCCCTAAAGTGTGGATAAATCCTAATGATACCTCTCCATATCCTGGCATAATCAATCCATTGATTTCCTGTTTCGCTCGATTATATTCTTCTAAAATCGTATTCACTCTTTCCAAAAAAAGTTTTCCATAGCGATTCAATACAATGGAACGGCCTTGCCTATCAAAAAGAGGTACTCCAATTTCTTGTTCGATATTTGAAATCGACTTACTTAATGCCGGCTGAGAAATGTTTAACAATTCAGCAGCGTGAGTCATATGTTCTATTTCAGCAACAACTTTGAAATATTCCAATTGTTGTATTTCCATTTACATACCCCTTTTGTTAATTGATAACCATTTAGAATGGTTTTGATAAAAATAATAAATTGTATTTATGTAAGGCTGTATCTATAATAAGTTTACAAGATTGATTTGCATAACAAAATTCATTTTAAAAAACAAGATATTTTCATTTTTTTTCATTTTATTGTAACATTATTTATAAAAGGAGTACTTCATAATGAAAATCGTTTCGCCAAAACCATTTACTATTGAGACGGGAAAACGCGCTGTCTTATTACTACATGGTTTTACAGGCAACACTAATGATGTGAAGCGTTTAGGTCGTTATTTAGCAGATCGCAATTATACGGTTCATGCTCCTTTATATAAAGGGCATGGAAGTGACCCTTTAACCCTTATTAACACAGACCCAATCGAATGGTGGAATAGCGCTGTTGAAGGTTACGATGAACTTCGCAGAAGAGGGTATAAAGAAATTGCGGTTGCTGGTGTTTCTTTAGGCGGCATTTTCTCACTACGCCTAGGTGAAGAACGACCAATTAAAGCAATCGTAACAATGTCAGCACCAGCGTTATCTAAAAGTGTTGACAGCTTACAACAACGTATTATTAGCTACACAATTAATTACAAAAAATTAACTGGCACATATAATGAAGATGTAGATAAACCAGAAAACTTAGCGAAAACATATCGAATGCCGAAGCTAGAATACTTGCAAGGCATTATTAATGATACAAGCGCGAAATTAAATCAAATAGATAAACCTGTTCATATTTTACGTGGGTTAAATGATGATGAATACTACTGCCAAAGCGCAGATTACATTTATAACTCTGTAAAATCGCGCATTAAATCTGTTAAAAGCTTTATTAATTCAGGTCACATTTTAACTGTAGATAAAGAACGTGACCTTGTATTTGAAGAAGTATATCGCTTCTTTGAAAGTTTAAAATGGGAAGAATAATATTTGAATCTTCTCAACATAATAAATAATGTATCCCCTAGCAAATTCCCCAATTTGCTATAAAATATATGTCCTTGAGACATACATCCCTTTGGCAAGCTACGAAATAGATCCCCGTCTAACTTCGTAGCTTGTTTTTAATTTATATATAGGAGAAGCTTAAATAAGTTAAGCATGTTTTTTTACTCAATTACTTTCCCATACATACCGCCTCCGCCAACCTCAATATTTAATTTTCCTCTTCTTGCTAAATCAATTAGATTAGCAATTTTCTTTGGAACCACTTGCTCCAATTGTTCTACCGACACTTCATGTAAAATAGCCATTTCCGTACCGAAAGCTTCAATCAATCGACGAATCGTCTTTGCTCCAACTCCCGGGATAAAATCTAACGGAACTTGATGGATATATGGTGGTCGATGACGAGTAGGGGGTTTATGATCCTTCAATTCGTTTATTCTTTTAGAAACGCCCTTTACCAAATGGCTGCTTCCGCATGCTGAACATGATTCTTCCGATTCAACATGTTCACCACATTCTTGACAAACAGTGGAGTGATACTTTCCTAATAGAGGATTTAATCCATAATTCGCTAAAATCTTTCGGCCGCCTTTTTCTTGTAAAGCGTAAACAAGCTCTTTAAAATTTGCATCCTCCAATTGAACTTTTTGATATTCTCTTGCCAGTTTCCCTAAAGAATGAGCATCTGAGTTTGTGACGAAAGGATATTTTTCAAGTTCACTAATTCCTTGCACCATGTATGTATCAGAGCTCAATCCAAGTTCAATGGCATCAATTCGTTCAGGATCAAACACTTCCGATAAACTTTTTTCTACTCCCTTTCCATAGAGGCTTTTAAAAGGTGTAAACACATGGGCTGGAATAAATAGCCCTTCTAATTCTTGTACTTTTTGTTGTAAAGTCCTCCCATCACAATAGATGCGTTGTGAACTTAAATGAATATTTTTCAAAAGTGGACGCATCCATTCGGAAAATTTCTTCATGTACTCAAGAGTTGGAAAGAAGGAGAGAACATGAATCGGCCCCTTACAGTGTTCATCAAAAATCTCGATTTCCGAGCCTGGAATGAGTGTCGTCTTATCAAATCGCAATCCCCCTTCCGGAAGAAGCTCAATTCTTTGTTCTTCTACCAGTTGTTCGATTTCCTTTATGACTTCAGGTGAATGGCAATCGATTATCCCTACGATATCAAGTCCTTTTTGACTTGAGGCGGTTTGTAATATATTTTTTAGCGTTAAATTTTTACTCCCTGTTATTTTTACTGCTCGCCCACTCTCAGTTCTTCCGATATGTATATGTAAATCAACATAATAATTCTTCATCTTTTCACGTCCTTGTAACTTAAATTTTATTTTAGCATATTTTTTTCGTAAATTTTTCGTATAAAAAAGGACATTACAAAGGAAGTAATCTTTGGAATGTCCCTTTACTCAAAATGTATTTATCAAATTTTTTATTCTAATGAAGTGTTTCATTCATCAATCAAAAAATTAAATAGTGCAACATTATGCTTCTTTTTTCTCTTTTGTTTTTTTCTTTCTTGTGGCAGGTTTCTTTTTCGTTTTATTTAATGATGCTTCTAGAGCACTCATTAAATCGGTCATATCAGGTGGAATGGCTGGATTTTTCTCCGCAGCTGTTACGGTTTCTCCCGCTTTTTTCTGCTCAATCAGTTCGAGAAGTGCTGTACGATACTCATCATGATATTTCTCTGGTTCAAATTTTACCGTCAGTTGATCAATTAACATCAATGCAGTTTCTAATTCTTTTTGTACAACCTTTTCATCACTCGGGATATTCGGAACATCTTTAGCATTTCTAACTTCATCTGGAAAATAAATTGTTTCCATTAACAATGTATCTTCATATACCCGAACAACTGCTAATTGTTCTTTTGAACGTATAGTAATTTTAGCAACTCCGATTTTTCCTGATTCTTTCAACGCTTGACGTAGCAAAGCATATGCTTTCAATCCACCTGTATCAGGTGATAAAAAATAGCTTTTTTCAAAATAAATTGGATCGATTTCTTCTAGCTTGACAAATTCTATAATTTCTACAGCCTTTTCTTCATTTTCTTTCCTCAATTCTTCCAAATCTTCCTCATCCAACACGACAAATTTATTCTTTGCGTATTCATAAGCTTTGACAATCTCTTCACTTTTCACTTCTCTGTCGCAAACGGGACATACCTTTTTATAATTAATGGGACTATGACATTCTTTGTGAAGCTGTCTAAGTTTTACATCTTTATTTTCTGTAGCTGCGTGGAGTTTAACAGGTATATTCACTAACCCAAAACTGATGCTACCTTTCCATATCGTATGCATAGCGTCACCTACTTTTTTCTTATTATGCTTAAATGAAAAATAACTATGTATAACCTTTAACCTCTGTTCAACAATAATGAAAAAAGAGGTTTTCGTCATGAAGCCAATGTTATTAACTTCAGTAGAGGAGTTACCTGTAGGTGACGAGTGGATTTATGAAGCTAAATATGATGGTTATCGAGCGATCTTGGTATGGGAAAATGAAATTCCTACCATTATCAGCAGAAATGGCAACGAATTAACACCACTTTTCCCTGAATTAATTGAATTTTGTAAGCGGTATTTTTCGTTCGTTAAATCTTTTCTTCCACTAACTTTAGATGGGGAAATTGTATACTTAGAAAACAATTTTCGAAGTAATTTTTCTATCGTTCAATCCCGGGGAAAAACAAAAACAAAACAAAAAATTCAACAAGCTAGCCAAAAATTTCCTTGCCAATATATCGCTTTTGATTTACTGCAATTCAAAGGAAAAGAAATGCATTTCTTTCCTCTATCCAAAAGAAAAGAACATTTAAGTCAGCTTTTTTCAAAGGCGAACCTCCCAAAAAATATACAATTTTTCTGCCGTGGACAAATACAATGTATTGAAAGCTTCCAACAGAGGGATGTTCTTTGGAAAATCATTAAAGAGCATAATGGTGAAGGAATGGTTGCAAAACGAAAAACAAGCCTATGGATTAGTGGAAAGCGTTCAACGGACTGGTTAAAAATAAAAAACTGGCGACTTGTATCCGTTGTTGTCCATTCCTTCAACAAAGCAAACGGCTATTTTACAGGTGCAATTTTTAAAGAGCATCAATTAATAGAAGTAACAACTTTTAAACATGGTTTGTCCGATGAAGAATTTAACACATTGGGATCGTTTTTTGAGACGAAAGGAGAAAAAATCTCCAGTTCAATTTGGACTTTACCTCCTTCCATTTGCGTTGACATTGCATGTATCGATTTTGATGGAAAAACATTAAGAGAACCTCGTTTCCATTCTTTTCGTTTCGATTTACTACCAGAAGAATGTAATTGGAAAACATTTTTAAAACAACTTCATCCCATACCCGAACATGTACAAGTTACTCATCCTGAAAAACCAGTCTGGCCGAAACTTAATTTATTGAAAGATGATTATATTCTTTATTTAGACATGATTGCTCCCTATTTGCTTCCCTTTTTACAAAACCGAGCTCTAACGGCGATTCGTTATCCACATGGCGTTCCTGGCGAAAACTTTTATCAAAAAAATGTACCAGACTACGCACCTGATTTCGTTCAAACTATGCGGATCGATTCTATTGATTATATTGTTTGCAACGACATACCCACATTATTATGGCTAGGCAATCAATTGGTATTGGAATTTCATATTCCTTTCCAAACGATTGACACAACCTATCCAACAGAAATCGTGTTTGACTTAGATCCACCTTCCGTCAGCGAATTTCCATATGCCATTGAAGCAGCTCTAAGAATGAAAGCAATTTTTGATCGATTTCAGCTGCAATCATTTGTCAAAACGTCTGGCGGAAAAGGTTTGCAACTCTATATACCGTTGCCAAAAAATCAATTCACCTATGATGAAACTCGCATCTTTACTGAATTCATTTGTAAATTTTTAGTAAATCAGGAGCCGAATATTTTTACATTAGAGCGGTTAAAAAAGAAAAGAGGAAATAAGTTGTATTTAGATTATGTGCAACATGCAGAAGGAAAAACAATTATTGCACCATATTCTCCCCGTGGAAATGAATTAGGCTGTGTCGCAACACCTCTTTACTGGGAAGAGGTGAAAGAAGGATTGCATCCAAATAACTTTACGATTCCAAAAGTGGTTGAACGACTGAATACGTTAGGCAACCCATTTAACAATTATTTTGAGGCTGGAGAAAAACAGAATTTTAAAGAAGTCATTGAAGAATTAAAAAATATATTAAAATAAAAAATCCTCCATCAAAGTTGATGGAGGTCCATATTAATGATGATGATGGTGATGATGGTGTTGATTACCTTGAATTTTACATAATACAGAATCTTCATGTACATGATCAGCATCTTCTATTTGTACGGTCATATGTGCAATTCCTAAATGCAGCAGTTCATGCTCAATTTTTCTTAATATCTTCTGAGTTTCTTTTAACGTTAAATGTTCATCTACCACTGCATGACAGGATAGTGCGTTTTGTCCACTTGTAATACTCCATACATGTAAATCATGGATACCGATAATACCAGGCGTATTGCTAAATAATGAAATAATTTCATCTATATTGACGTTGCTTGGTACACCTTCCATTAAAACATGAATGGCATCTTTCGTTACTCGATAGCCGCTATTTAAAATAATTATTGCCACAATAATACTTGCCACTGGATCCATCCATCCCCAGCCAAGGAACATGATGGATAGTGCTGCTACAATTGCTGCAACTGAACCTAACATATCTCCAATAACATGAAGAAAAGCAGCTCTCATATTTAAATTATCGTGAGTATCGCCACCGCGCATTAATATCCAAGCCACAAGCACATTCACTGCCAACCCGACAATTGCAATTCCAAGCATACCAACAGATGCAATTTCCGGAGGGGAAATGAAACGTTCAATTGCTTCAATAACAATAAAAATTGAAATAAGAATTAATGTAACACCATTAAAAACCGCCGCTAATATTTCAAAACGTCGATATCCATAAGTTCTTGAATAATCTGCAATCTTTTCACCAAACTTGAAGGCAAGCACACCAACTCCTAGCGATACTGCGTCACTCAACATATGTCCAGCATCCGAAAGAAGTGCAAGACTGTTTGTTAATAAGCCGCCGATCGCTTCTACAATCATATATGTGGCAATAATGAAAAATGCAATAGTTAATGTTTTTTTGTTAGCACCATGAGTATGATCATGGTGTGCATGATTATGGCCATGCCCCATCAGTAAACCCCCTTTATATTAGTATATATTCATATAAAAATAAATGTTCTTAATGTTTAGAATGCTCTATTGTTTGATGTAACATATGCATCACGTGGTCATCATCGTGAGAATAGTAAAGTGTTGTACCTTCTCTGCGATATTTGACAAGCCTTAAGTTTTTTAAAAATCGTAACTGATGAGAAACGGTAGGTTGACTTAAATTTAATTTTTTTGCAATCTCATTAACCGAATACTCATTGTGTGAAAGTAAATATAAGATTCGTATTCGAGTTGGGTCGCTTAACGCTTTAAACGTTTGAGAAACTAAAAATAATGTTTCATCATCTAAATCATTATGTTCCGAATTTTCTTCTTGATGAATGAATTCGTTTTCCATGTTTAACACACCTCGAATAATTTCTTATATGAACATTTGTTCATATAAATATATTATAAATCATAGATTTCTCTATGGGAAGTAGTGAAAGAATATAATTTACTCTAAATAAATATCGACTAATTAATGTTAAAAAAGAAAGTATTCGTGAAATTTTGACATCTATATAAGTGATTTGTCGTAAATTGTCGGAAAAATCTGTTTTTTGATGTATTCAATTTTTCTTTTATTATATGTACACTAAAAACTATAGTTTCAAAAAAATCCGGTAGTGTCAAAAGTTCTATGAAAAACTAGCACGGTTCATACTACCTACCATTTATTAGGTGGAAATGCCACGCTATCGCTCTTGACAAACACACCAATGGTTTATTCAGAGGTCAATCAAGGGCGAAGGGAACAAAAGAAGGCATGCTAAATAAACCCTTGACTTTTTCCATTTTAAACCATTGGTAAGTTCGGTTTGTCAAGAGTTCGCTTCGCCGATAGCTGAATAGGGCTCAGCTAAACAAAAGTTAGGCTGACTGTTGTTGAATCCAGTCTTGAGCTAACCCAATAAGGGCTGTCCATCTCGCTGGCATGGTTGGTAGCTTTTCTAATTCTGGAATTGTTACTGGCACTTTACCTTCAAGTGAAGAATGTGGGCGCAAGAAGTTAAAGTAAGCCACAAACAATGTCACAAAAGAAACAGAACCTTGTTCAGAACCAAAGCCGTGTGTCGATCGATAATTTCCTTTAAACGTGCGATTTAGTCTCTCGATGATTTGCTTGAGAGGTCGATACTCTCTGGAGACATCATCTTCATTTGTTAGCCCGATGACCTGTTTTACGTCAAACGATATGTGGTTTTCTGCGAAGAAATGCTGTGCCAACAAGTAAATAGGGTTACCATCTACTACAAATTGTAGGTTTTCGGGTATTTCTTTCAGCTTCACTAGTACTTCATCAATCGCTCGTATTGCTGTTGCGGTGTCGCGATTTGGTGACACTGGATACGAAAGAATGACTTTCTTGACCGCATCAAAAAAGAAAAACAGATAATGCCAACGACCGTTGACCCGGATGTACGTTTCATCCCCACAGAATTGATCCGACAGCTCATACGGAAAGTAGTCAATATAAGGCTTGAGCCATAATGCGACGCTGTTTTCGTAGTTTAGGATACTTTGATGGGAGACAGACACGCCGTGAATATCCTTCATGATCGCTGCCGTTTTACGGGCCGATAATCCGTAATTGACATGGTACGTCAAGATGAGCCCAAGTGTATGCGGTGAAACATACAATCTTGATAAATCGACTTTTGGCTGCTTTGGTGATTGTTTGGATAACGGTTGATAGTCGATGTGGAACTTCCGGTAAATGTAGCGAACTTTCAGCGATTGTGGATCTTCTTTAAACTGTTTTTTCTCTTTTTTAGTCATGGCGCTCAAGTTTTTTTGATAATAGGTACACATATCATTTTTGCACTTAAACACGTGAAAATCTTTTCGTTCTTTAATTTTTTCAAGCGTTTTAAGGCAGTGAGGACACTTAAGAATGGCCTCTTTCTGATAACGACTTTTTTTATTGAAAACACACGCACACACCTTACACTGATATTGTCCTTTTCCTCCGTTATTTGCGTACAAATACGCAGAAGGAGCACCACACTTCGGACAACATAAGGTAGACGGTACGGGCGTAGAATTGGCTCGACGGCGTACTGGTTTTAACGGTTTTCCTTTGGATTGAAGATATTCCGTTAATAAAAGCTGATAATCGAGCTTTTCTACCTTTTCAATGATAGGTAAATCATCAATTTGAAGCTTTCGATAAGGCTGATTAACAGGAGCTTCTTTGGGTTTATCGAACATGCTTCTTCCAATTAGTAGGGTAAGTAGAGTTCGAATAATTTGTTCTTGAAAGTTTATAAAAGTAAGTAAATAGGTTATAATTTGAGGTAACAACTTGCCACTTCTCCTTTCTAGGGATTTTGTGTTGGTGTGGTTACCTCACTAATACCCTAGAATTTAGGGGGTGGCAAGTTTTTTGCTTATAAAGCCCTCTAATATAGGATTCTATAACCTATTTCTATATAAAGTTTTGACAATACGAAAAATCCTTTGGAGGTAAATTTATGAATAGGGTACTATTTTTTGCTTTTGTACTATCATTATCATTGATGCTTGCGGCATGTAACAGCAGCGGAAATAATCAAGCCAGCGACAATGATAAATCAGCTGCAACTGATGGTTTAGATACGAACATTGTAACAATCGCAACAGGAGGAGCAAGTGGTCCTTACAATATTATTGGTTCAACACTTGCCGACCAATATACCAAAACATTTGATGTGAACTCCCGCACTCAAACAACAGGTGCTTCTGTTGAAAATATTAATTTATTAGAACAAGGTAAAGCAGAAATTGCATTTGTCATGAGTGATGCTTTATCCCAAGCTATTAACGGTGAAGTAAGTTTCAATGAGCCAGTGAAAAATATATCTCATGTCGCAACTTTATATCCAAATGTTGTACAAATTATTACAAAAAAAGGATCTGGTATTAATACGATTGAAGATTTAAAAGGTAAACGCGTTGCTGTAGGTGACCAAAATTCAGGGGTTGAAATCAATGCACGTGTGTTATTAAAGGGACATGGCATTACTTACGATGATTTGAAAGTGGATTATTTGGGTTATGCAGAAGCAGCTGATGGATTAAAAGCTGGTACAATTGATGCCGCCTTCTTAACAAGTGGTCTTCCTAATGCTTCAGTATTAGAATTAGCCGAATCAATCGATTTACAATTAGTTTCAATCAATCCTGACAAAGTTGCAGAAATTGCAAAAGAACATCCGTACTTTGTTGCTTACGACATTCCAGCAGATACTTACGGAAACAAAGAAGCGATTCCTACAGCAGCAGTTCCGAATGCACTAGTAGTTCGTGCAGATATGAGTGAAGATGATGTATATAAATTAACAAAACAATTCTTCGAAAGTTTGCCAACATTACAAAATGCTCACCAAGCAGCAAATAATATCACATTAGAAGGTGCACAACAAAATATTGTTGCACCGCTTCACCCAGGTGCTAAACGCTTCTATGATGAACAACGTCAGTAAAACACTTCTCATGGGAGGTACGGGTTTTCTCGTCCTCCTTTTCTTATCCCACTTGATCAAGTTTCCTCTCTTAACTTTTGAAATTAAGGACCACCTACTTTGGTCAACCAATAAACATTTCGCAATCAAATGGATTCATTCTGTAGAAAAGGAAGAATGGGTGGAGTTCTATGAAATAAAAGAAGACGCTTTGTTATTAACAAAAACAAAATTTAAAACTTTCGGTGCCGGGGTTCCAAGCACCTCAAAAGAGAGTAAACAAGCAGCATTAATAGATGGATTTGTAGAATTGGAAATTAATCGTTCCTTTCCATCCATTCAACTAGTCGTATCTGAAAATGTAAAGAGTACCTTAATTATCGATGATAAAGAAATTTTATTATATGAACTGGCGGGAGACTACGAACCCGTAACAATTTCCATACAAACAATTTCTCTTTGGGACATGTTATTGAAGGGGGAATGTCTATGACACAAACAATCAAAGAACCAGTCATTTCAGAAAATATTTCGGACGAAAAAATACAAGAGGTTTTGGAAAAATACGATGCCGATTCGAAAGTGAGAAAATACAATTCAAAAAAATTAATTATTTTTGTTAGTATTCTTGGCATTTTATATTCATTATTTCATTTGTATACAACTTTCAACCCGCTCCCTACACTTCTCATGCGATCCATTCACTTATTATTTGCGATGGGACTTGTTTTCCTCCTTTATCCTACATACGGAAAACAAGGACGAGATAAAATTCCAGTTTACGATTGGCTCTTGTTTGGTTTATGTCTTGTTTCTTGCGGCTATCTATTTATGGAATACGAAGAAATTATGACTGCTAGAGGAGGCATTCCAAATACATTCGATATCGCAGTCGCCATTATGACTGTTTTATTGGTACTTGAAACTGCAAGACGTGTAACAGGTTGGATTTTACCGCTGTTAGCACTGGCATTTTTAAGTTATCCATTCTTCAGTCATCAAGCTTGGCTGCCTCGTATCATGATGACACGTCCCTTTGATTTGGGAGACATTTTTGGGCAATTGTACTTAAAAACGGAAGGATTATTTTCTACTGCAATTGGTGCCTCTGTGCAATATATTTTCCTTTTTATTTTATTTGGTTCATTTTTAGCCAAATCTGGAATGGGACAGTTTTTCAACGACTTGGCTCTTGCTCTTGCAGGACATAGACAAGGTGGTCCTGCAAAAGTTGCAGTAATTTCGAGCGCCTTTATGGGAAGTATCAATGGTTCTGCGGTTGCCAATGTCGTTGGAACAGGCGCATTTACTATACCATTAATGAAAAAAATCGGTTACGAGAAAAACTTTGCAGGTGCCGTTGAAGCCAGCGCTTCGATTGGAGGGCAAATTTTGCCTCCAGTAATGGGAGCCAGTGCATTTATTATGGCGGAGACCACAGGAATCAGCTATGGCACAATCGCCCTTGCGGCAATTATACCAGCGCTTTTATACTTCTTAGGTGTTATTATGCAAGTTCACTTCCGGGCCGGTCGTTCCAATTTAAAAGGGATTCCAAAACCTGATTTACCACGGGTAAAGGAAGTATTTAAAGAAGGCGGACATTTAATCCTTCCTCTTATCGGGCTTATAGTATTACTCGGTTCAGGTATGCCTGTTGCCCATGCTGCCTTTTGGACAATTATCATGACAATCGTTGTCTCTGCCCTTCGCAAAAATACACGAATGTCCTTTAAAGACATTTTGCTTGCTCTCGAAGACGGGACACGCCAGTCATTATCGACAGTTATAGCATGTGGTGTAGTTGGAATTATTATTGGGGTAGTCAACTTGACTAGTTTCGGTGCTACGTTAACATCTGCGATTACAACTCTTGGAGGCAATAGTTTATTTTTAACATTATTCTTAACGATGATTGCTTCGATTATCTTGGGAATGGGCTTACCAAGTATTCCTGCTTATATTATTACTGCAACGATGGTTGCACCTGCATTAGCGGATTTTGGAGTACCAGTTTTAGTTGCACATATGTTTGTTTTCTACTTTGGTATTTTCGCAAACATCACACCTCCTGTGGCACTGGCTTCCTTTGCTGGAGCAGGTCTTTCAGGTGGAAGCCCAATGAAGACCGGTTTTATTTCCGTACGTCTAGCACTTGCAGGCTTCATCGTTCCGTATATTTTTGTCTATGCACCAGAGATGTTATTAATCGATCCAACAGGTCTTCCAATGAATGCAACAGAATTTCCATTTGCTTCTCCACTTGATATTATTAAGGTGACGGTTTCTTCCATAATAGGTGTAATAGGCATTGGGGCTGCGATTGAAGGGTACTTTAAAACTAATCTCAACATAGTCCTTCGTCTTGTACTCACTGTAGGATCATTGTTATTAATTATTCCTGAATTTTACACAGATATAATTGGTATAATCACTGTGTTAGGAATCTTCTCATTTAATACACTTCTAGCAAAAAAACAACTTAAAAATGCATAATCGAGTAGGAGGGAGTGATTAGCTCCCGTCCTCTCACACCACCGTACGTACGGTTCCGTATACGGCGGTTCAATTAAGATAATTGACGCAAGTTTTCATAACTTCCGTGAATAGCTGTTCTCTTTATGCCAGTGGTCACTCCACCCTCCAAGAGGACTCCCACGGGATTCACCGCTTCCTTCCTCAAGTGAGGTACTATGTTTTCTGTGTTCATCATGACTCACTGAATGCCAAGGGCTATTCTCTCTTAATTGTTCGGTCCTTCTTAGTAGTTCTAAACCAACTAATACTATGACCTCTGCTGACTTCTGACGGTTCAGCTACTTATCACTAAGTAGGTTATGAAGCGAACTTCACCTATCCGCCAGACCTCCCCGGGTAAGTACATGCACTTTCACACCATCTATCCGCCTCATTTACTCGATATGACCTTCGACAGAAAGAGCTTTGTTTTGTTTCGCAAACTCACTCAATCATACCTAGCCTTATATGAGGTTCGTGTTCCTCGGACCGGTGTTTTGCCTCCAGCTTCCTTCAGATTCCGCGTCACCACGGACACCCTTGCTCTTGGCTAACCTCTACTTCTGTCTTCGGGGTTCGGGACTTACACCCTATAGTTCATGTACATGCCGGGCGCACGAAAAAGGCTGTCTAGTACATTCTCTAGACAGCCTTTCAACCATTATTAGTTAAAATACAAATTCATATCATTTGCTTTCTGGGCAAGTCGTACTGCAGATGTAACAAATTCAGCATATGTGACAGGTCGTTTTGGTTCAAATAGGTTATTTTCTGCAGGAATTAATCCAAGAGAATTGGCTAACGATACATAGCCAATATAATGACTATTTACTAAATCCACATCTTTCACATTGCTTTTATATATTTCTGAATGCTTCGCAGCTTCTTCTAATCCTAATGCTCTAATGTACCAAACAGCTAATTGTTCTCTCGTAATGTTTGTATCTGGGTTAAAGCCTTTATTTTTCGGATCAAGAATGCCCATAGAAACAGCTTTTTCTACGATATGGAAATACGGATGATCTGGTCCAATATTTTCGTATGTTTGTTTTTTCATTTCTTCGCTATTGTAATAATAGTCTTCATAGAAGTAAGTTAAAGATTTAACTAAACCTTTTAATACTTCTCCTTTCGTAATTGGAGCATCCGCATTAAAGCTATCAATATCCCCTATTTCTAAATAGCCGTTCTCAATAAAGAAATTCAATTCTTTTTCCGCAGTTGGATGAGAAACCTTTTGCTCTTCACTTATTTCTGGATTTTGCAAATAGCTCGAAGTTTTCCATTCCCCACTTATCGCATCTAAATAACTATAAATATTTCCATTATAAATTGGCGAGTACACTAAAGCATAATGAGGATTTTCATCTGGTTGTATATAGCTAAGCTCCACATCTGTACTGTTCATTATAATATTTTTTGCTTCTTCTGCTGAAATTGCATTATTTATTGCCGGCCATTCACTGTTTTCATGATATCCGACATGTAAATTAATCAATTCACCAGTATCACTTATAGCTACATGTAATTCATCGCCAATCACTGGAATTCCATTTACTATTCTTGGGAATGTAAAGAAATACAATCCATTATAATGTTCTAAACTTTGCTCGATTGGTTTTGAATAATGGTGAAGTTTTGATGGTGCATATTGTTTTAAATAGCCAATCGCTTTAGAAAGAGCTTGTTCCTCCGTTATTTTTCTTTGATTTTTTGGCTTTTCTCCAATCTGAGCTAATACGTCAGATTTAATATCATAGTACTCGATTAAATCTCCAGTCTGTTTATCAAATGTAATGTTTGTCCCATATCCACCACGGTCATATTCATAGCTATATGAAACGTAAATAATTTCATTTCCATAATAGTTCTCTGTCTCTTCCACGCTATCAATCGTTAAACGTACTTTATTAGAATTAATCTTTAAAATTTGTTCTGCTAATTGTTTTGCTTGTTCAACAGTCATCCCTTTATATTTTGGTGAAAGGGGTTGATTCGTTAATTGGTCCACATTTTTGTTTTCTGGTGGATTAGATTGAAATTTATTTCCTACCAACCAATTTCCAGTTAAGGCGTGAATTCCCTCTTTAATGGATGGCACATATACTAACTCTGCTTTTTGTTCTCCCGTATAGTAGTTGTAATCTAATTGATATCGTAATTGAACAGATAAATTGTCTTTTATTTTTTTCATTATTTCTTCTTTATTTATTACTTTATTTACATCATCAAATGTTGCTGATAAAAATTCACTGCGATATAAATGAGTTACTTCTCCATTCCCTAAAACTGATATTGAAATTCTTTGATCTGGAATTGCAATACCGTTTTCTGTACGTACAAATGAAAATGAATATTGAACTGGTTCAGTTAATAATTGTTTTGGTCCTGGATAATAATATACATCGTCTTCTTCAGAAAGTTTATATTTTTTGCCTGCTGTAAATTGTTCAATAAATTTTTTTGCAATTTCCTTTGCTTCATCTTTTGATACTTTCGCAGGGAACATAGCATCTTTTGTATCAATTGGATCTAAATATAAAGATTCAATCTCTAAGTTTTCCCCAGCAAAAGTAATATCACCATAAACGTATCGATTGCCGCTTATTTTTTTGTGGAAGCTTAAATTGTAACGAACGGTATTATCATTTGGATAGTGTCCACTTCTTAAATGGAAGTCAGATTCTGATAAAAAATCATATTTATTTGGGAAAACATCTTTAAACTTTTTAATTAATTCGCTTTTTGATACAGTAGTTTCAGTAGATGCAATAAGAATTTCCAATTGTTGAGGTTTTTCATATACGTCCAAAGGCGTTTCAGCTAAAGCTGGTGTTGCAAGTAATCCAACTGACAATGTAGCAGCAGTTGCAATCGTTCCTATTTTTTTAAATTTCACCAATAGTCCTCCTTTTTATTTACTAATTTTAATTTTAAGACATTTCTATATTGGTTTAAATAGGAAATTACCCCTGTATTTAACTCTGAAATTAATACTTCTATAACAAAATTAGCATTTTTTAGTAATTTTAAATTTATCAATTTTACATATTGCTAATAATCCGTACTTTTATGTATTAGAAAAATATATTTGATATGTCATTCTGTGAACAAATTAATGCCCGGCTCGAGCTTACTGATGAAAAAGTTTTCTATATCTCGAGACTCGGGCTAGTTTCCTAAATTTTGAGGATTCTTTTTTATAATCATGCAATTTGTGCAATTCGCTATTAATGAAATCTCCATCAACCGTTTAATAATTGCATTGCCATTTCATCTTTTAACAATATTAAAATTGTCTTGAATTAACAACCAATTTTGAGGAAAAGCAAAGCTTAACTTCCAATAACTAATCCCCCGCAAATTCAACCTTTTCATTAAATTAAACTTCGCTTGAATCGACCTAGCATCTTCAAACCAAACTTCATGATTTTTACCCTCATCATCTACATAATAAAAATAAGGAGCTTGAGCAATTGGGTCAAATTGAATTTCTGCACTATGTTCACGGGCAAGAGTAATCGCTTGTTGAGGGCTTATAGCTCTTGCATATTGTCCTCCTTCAACATAAGGAAGGGTCCAATCGTAACCATATAAATTTTGTCCCATCATAATTTTGCTTGGCGGCATCTCTGTTAAAGCATAGTTTAACACTTTCTCCACTTCACTAATTGGAGATACTGCCATTGGTGGTCCTCCTGAATAGCCCCATTCATAGGTCATTAATACAACAAAGTCCACTATTTCTCCATGTGCACGATAATCATGAGCTTCATACCATTGACCTGTTTGTTCACGGGATAGTTTTGGAGCTAATGCACTGGAAATTAACAATCCTTCCTCATGAAGTCGATCTGCTGCTTTCCTTAAAAAATTATTGTACGCTTCTCTTTGATCTGGAGGCAAAAATTCAAAGTCAAAATGAATGTCTGATACCGTCCCAATACGTTTTGCCTCATCAATAATGTTATCTAGAAGAACATCCTGAACTGCTGAGCTTTGCAATATATCTCTACCAAGTTCCCCACTAAACTGACCATTTTCTAAATTCGTCACAACAAGCATCAAAGAAGCCCCACTATTCTGAGCCACTTCAGGTATTCCCTGTATTGGCATTGGTACGAGACTACCATCTCTTCTTGCTTCATAACTGAATGGCGCTAAGTATGTGAGATAAGTTCCTACTTCACGGGCACTATTCAATAATTGTTCACTAACTGTATCCCCGGATGGTTCAATATAAATATTAACTTCTGCTCTCGTTTTCGCCCTCGGTGGAATATATAATCTTAGTCCTGGCAGCAATGGCTGATTGGGATTTAGTCCGTTAATTTGTGCAAGGGTGAGATAGTTCATTCCAAAACGCTGTGCAATGGTAAATAACGTATCCCCCGGCTGAACCCAGTAAAAACTTCCAACAATCGGAATCACAATTGCTTGCCCCACCACTAATTCATTTGGTAATTCAATTTGATTCGTTTGGATGATTGTTTGAGGATTGACATTGTAGCTTTGCGCAATCTCCCAAATCGTTTCTCCCGGCCGAACAACGTGTATTTGAATGGTGCATCCTCCTTTTCGCACTTATGACAATCAATAGATTTTATGATGTGTTTTGAAAGAAAATAACAATTGTAATTGATAAACATTCTAAGGAGTTTATATGGAGGTTTGAATGTGAATAGAGCATTTCTTGTGAGAAGATTCCCTTGAATCGTGCGGATAACGCCTGAACTTGTGCAGTTAATTCTTCTACTTGTGCAGTTAATTCTTCAGCTTGTGCAGATAGATCTCCAGCTTGTGTAGATAATTCCTCTACTCGTGCGGATAAATCTCCAGCTTGTGCAGATAATTCTTCTACTCGTGCGGATAAATCTTCAGCTTGTGTAGATAATTCCTCTACTCGTGCGGATAAATCTTCAGCTTGTGTAGATAATTCTTCTACTCGTGAGGATAACTCCCCAGCTTGTGTAGATAATTTCTCTACTCGTGCGGATAAATCTTCAGCTTGTGTAGATAATTCCTCTACTCGTGCGGATAAATCTTCAGCTTGTGTAGATAATTCCTCTACTCGTGCGGATAAATCTTCAGCTTGTGTAGATAATTCTTCTACTCGTGAGGATAACTCCCCAGCTTGTGTAGATAATTTCTCTACTCGTGCGGATAAATCTCTAGCTTTTGTAGATAATCTCTCAACTTATGTAGATAGCCCCCCCTTCCAGTTATTCTTCTCCATCAAACAATTAAGGCTATCTAGAAATTTCTAGATAGCCTCCAAAAATTTACTTTTCCTTTCATTTATCGAATACAAATTCATTACTAATGTAACAGATTGTGTTCATATAAGTAATCGTACGAAATATCAACAAATAAATATTCATTATCAGCTAATGCCATGGAGAACGTACGAGTTAATTCGCCGGTTTTGATGTCACTATATATATTTGAAAGTTCACCTTTCACATCATCTTTTAATTTGATGATATTTAAGAGAAAGTAAGGTCGCCAACTCCAATTTTTACCGATAGCTTCTTTTTCCACTATCCAATTTCCATTTCTACGCACGATATTTGGGGATATTTGAAATCCTTCTTCATTGCAAATATAAAATCGGAAAGCATATTTTGTTAATTTGTTTGCTAATGCTAAGAGTGACTCCTCATCATGACTTTGTAGTTTTGATTGATCAACAATTGTAGCAATATCCTTTTTCAATTTTTTCATTTCTTCATATTTTAATTCCAACTGCTTTCTTTCAGTTGCAATAAATTGTTTACAATCATTGCGGAATCGCTCTTTTAATGAGTCTTTCGGATTTAAATGTGTAGAAGGTTTCTGTAAATATTCTCCTTTAAAATATCGAGCACCATGCTTCCAAGCGTGATGTAATTGATAATCCGTTTTTATATCA
Organism: Ureibacillus sp. FSL W8-0352; assembly: GCF_038004345.1. Taxonomy (NCBI): domain Bacteria; kingdom Bacillati; phylum Bacillota; class Bacilli; order Caryophanales; family Caryophanaceae; genus Ureibacillus; species Ureibacillus sp. FSL W8-0352. The sequence continues at coordinate 2,175,482 of NZ_JBBOQT010000001.1, forward strand.
TTAAACATTAAAGCGGCACCCATTTTGATTGCCAAACTTTGAATCGTTGTAAACACATGACTTTGGGATCCCCAAGCATTGTAATTCAATTGATTAATGTTGATTTTTAATACAGTTGGCTCCAACATTAGTATTTGATCCAACTTGCTTTCTTTACCAATTTCGTCTAAAGCGATTTTGACACCAAACGTTTTCATATACCGAATTGGATGCTGTAATTCATCTGCTTCCCCTTCATATTTATGCGCTGGAATTACTAGAAATATTTTGGATAATAACGATTCACCAATTGTTTGTTTTATTGCTTGAAAATAAGCATCTCCAACATCTGTCATAAACAAATTTGGATTACATGGTAAATAAACATAGAAATCATTCAACGAATCCTTTACTTCTGTAACAGCTTTTTTTATGAGAGTAAGTTCTGCTTCTTTCCGCAAATCTTCGAGTATCGTTGAATCATAAGTTAAATTAACAATATCGATTGTTTTATCATTTATTGAAAGCTTTCCAGAAACTTCATAAGCAACAATCGAATGCGAATCCGCACTAAAAATTGGCTCATAAAACACTTCTATTTCATTTATTCTATCTAAAATATCTAGTACTTCCATAAGAAACCTCCACACACAAATTATGTTCAAACTTGCTATGCTAACTGTATTATACATGAAATAATGCATTAAAAAGCAACTTAAATAGAACATTCATTTCTAATATTCATATAACTGAAAAAAGAGCTACTTCCCCTTTCCCTAATTCTAAACATTCCTCAAATTTTATTTAATATCATTTCAAATCAGACCATTAATTATTATAAAATAATTTTATAATAAAATAAATCACTCAACTTTCGCAGAGTAATATCTTATTGCAACTCTTGATATGACTGTTTTATATCGTCTTTCATTATTTCTCTTGTTTTTTATTGATTTTATTTTTTTAAAAGAAAAAGACACCTATCTTTTGGTAAAATTATGGTGAACAAACCAAATACCAAAGAAGGTGTCACCATTATGATAACGAAAAAAGATACTTTTGCACAACTACCAAAAGAACTTGAACGAAGATTTTCTGAATTAAATATAGGCAAACATTTGAGAAAAGCGAGAATTACTAAGGGATTTGGTTATTCATGCTTATCTATTTTCCGTCTTATTTTTTTGCTTGTTTTCCAATATAAAAATTGGTTTCAAGCACTTCAAAGTAAGAAAGCCGTGGACTTACCTAAAAAAGATACGATCTACCGTTTTCTAAATTCATCTACTTATGCTTGGCGAACTTTTTTACTTTCCTTATGTCAAGATCTTACTGGACGTATAAAAAAGCTTACATCAAACAACAGAGTGAAGGTGTTTATTGTTGATGATTCACTCTTTTCACGCAACCGAAGCAAGTCTGTTGAACTTCTTTCACGAGTATTTGATCATACAGAGAAACGATTCTATAAGGGGTTTCAGTTGCTTACTCTTGGTTGGTCTGATGGATATTCTTTTCTACCTGTAGACTTTGCTTTATTGAGTTCAGCGAAAAAGGAAAATCAACTTAACGGGGTCGATGAATCCATTGATAAACGCACTTCCGGCTACAAGCGTCGTCTTGAAGCACAACAAGATAAGCCAAGCGTTGTCTCTGCTTTATTGGATCATGCCTTAAATGCAGGAATTACAGCTGATTATGTGTTAATGGATACTTGGTTTACGCATGAGCCTTTGATTGAAAAAATCACGGATAAAGGTTTATTTGTCATTGGTATGGTCAAGCAGCTAAAACAACGTTATTTCATAGATGGTGAAGCCCATACTCTGGATGAACTCTTTAAAAAAGCAAAGCGTACCATGGAAAAGAAAGACCTACTCGGTTCGATCCATGTTCATCTTGCAAAAGGACGACAAGTCAAGATTGTATTCGTGCGTAACCGCAATAAAAAGAGTGAATGGTTAGCCATTTTGAGTACAGATACCACACTTTCAGATGAAGAAATTGTGCGTATTTACGGGATGCGCTGGGACATCGAAACATTTTTCAAGTGTACCAAATCATTGCTTAACCTAGCAAAAGAATTTCAAGGTCGTTCGTATGATCTGTTGATTAGTCATACAACGATTGTGTTTACTCGCTTTATACTCTTAGAGTGGGAGCGTAGACAAAACAACGATCCTAAAACGATTGGAAATCTCTTTTTTCTATTATGTGAAGATGTAAAAGATATGAATCTAGAGAGTGCATTGAATCAATTATTAGCGATCTTCCAAACATTAGCAGAAGCTAATGTTTGTTTGAACATGGAATTATTTAAAAGTAAAGTACAAGAATGGATTGCGTCTTTACCCAATTACATCAAGAGATGTCTGACAATATCTGTGTGCGAAAGTTGAGTAAATCATATAATTCTTATAAATTTTATAAAGAATATTGGAAAATAAAATCACCATTTTTCAATATTGAAAATGGTGGTTTTTGTTCGTTTCATTTTTATTTAATTTGAGGCTGTGTTACACGTTTTAAGAAGAATGATAAAAGTAGTGGAATAAGAGTAGAGCAAGTTGCTACAAAGAATGCTAATTCAATTCCTTCTAAAAGGGCCTGTTGGGTAATGCTTGCCATTACTTCCTCCGAAAATGTGCCAGCTTGCATCGCTTCCGCTGCCATTTTTTCTCCAACGGATGTAGCCTTTGTGTTCATCACCGCAATCAAGACTGCTGTGCCAATGGAACCAGCAATTTGTTGAATGGTGTTATTTGCTGCAGTACCATGTGGATTCAATCGAGGTGCTAGAGAATTTAATCCATTTGTCATGACAGGCATCATCACTAAAGATATCCCGATTGTTCGAACAGTATATACGGAAATGATATAAATAATTGAAGTGTCAATTTCTAAATGAGACAGTAGATATGTTGTAACCGTCATAATACTCATACCAATTATCGCCAATACGCGTGGTCCAAACTTGTCAAACAAGCGACCAGTAATAGGTGACATTGCAGCCATAACAAGCGCTCCCGGTAACATCATTAACCCTGACTCCATCGGTTCGATATGCCGCACACTTTGTAAATAAGCTGGAGTTAAAATCATTCCCCCTGTTAACCCCATTCCAAGCACGGAACTAAAAATTGCGGAAAGGGTATAGGAAGGAGCCTTAAAGATTTCCATACTTAAAAACGGAGATTCAAGTTTTAATTGTCTCAATACAAATAAAACGATGCCAATTATACCAATGATGATGGTTGTAATAATTACAGGGTCGGACCATCCTTTATTACCAGCTGTACTAAATCCGTATAAAAGAGAACCGAACCCAATTGTACTTAACACAATTGAAAAATAATCCAATGATTTTTTTTTCGTTGGTATGACATTCTCTAATTTCCATAAACCTAATAAAACACTAATAACTGCAAAAGGCAAAATCATCGTAAATAGAATTCGCCAATTATAATGTTCTACAATATAGCCCGATAATGTTGGACCGATTGCTGGTGCAGCCATCATAATAAGCCCGAAGAAGCCCATTGCTGTCCCACGTTTTTCAATTGGGAAACTAACTAACATCACATTCATTAAGAGCGGAGCCATAACGGATGAACCTGCAGCTTGAACCATTCTTCCGGCAAGCAATGTTCCAAAGTTAGGAGAGAAGGCTGCAAGTAGCGTACCTAAAGTAAAAATACTAGTAGCCACTACAAATAAAGGTTTTGTGTTAAATCTCGTGATGAAAAAAGCAGAGGCAGGGATTAATACACCGCTAACTAACATATAGCCGTTAGAAAGCCACTGTACAGTTGCATAACTAATTTGAAAATCTTGCATGATGGTAGGTAATGCAACATTCATTAAGGTATTATTTAAAAACGAAATAAAGGCTCCTATAAACAATACAGCGATCATTAAATAAGGAGGCCTTTGTGCTGACAGTTCTTTAGTCATATCTATTCACACTCTCTGTAACAATTTTTAAGCGAAATCTATTCTATACCTACAGTTCAAATTTATCAAGAAAAAAATATTACCTTTTTATTTTACTTTAAATTTAGTAATTTTGAATTTATACTAGCAGTTCAATATTGTTATAGATGAAGATGTAAGCGAATCGAGTAGGAGGGAGCGATTAACTCCCGTCCTCTCACCCCACCGTACGTACGGTTCCGTATACGGCGGTTCAATTAAGATGATTGACGCAAGTCTTTATATAACTTCCGTGAATAGCTGTTCTCTTTATGCCAGTGGTCACTCCACCCTCCAAGAGGTCCCCCACGGGATTCACCGCTTCCTTCCTCAAGTGAGGTACTACGTTTTCTGTGTTCATCATGACTCACTGAATGCCAAGGGCTATTCTCTCTTAATTGTTCGGTCCTTCTTAGTAGTTCTAAACCAACTAATACTATGACCTCTGCTGACTTCTGACGGTTCAGCTACTTATCACTAAGTAGGTTATGAAGCGTACTTCACATATCCGCCAGACCTCCCCGGGTAAGTACATGCACTTTCACACCATCTATCCGCCTCATTTACTCGATATGACCTTCGACAGAAAGAGCTTTGTTTTGTTTTGCAAACTCACTCAATCATACCTAGCCTTATATGAGGTTCGTGTTCCTCGGACCGGTGTTTTGCCTCCAGCTTCCTTCAGATTCCGCGTCACCACGGACACCCTTGCTCTTGGCTAACCTCTACTTCTGTCTTCGGGGTTCGGGACTTACACCCTATAGTTCATGTACATGCCGGGCGCACAAAGAAAAAAGGTTCTTTCCATTGCTTCGGAAAGAACCCTTTTCTATTCAACACTGCCAAAAGGATGGCGTCTTTATTTATAACGTTATTACATCATGCCCATATCTGGCATTCCTGGATTTTGAGCTGGTGGCTCTGGGATATCAGCTACCACTGCTTCAGTTGTTAAGAATAATGCAGCTACACTAGCAGCATTTTGTAATGCTGAACGAGTTACTTTAGCTGGGTCAACAATACCTGCATCAATCATGTTTACCCATTCACCAGTTGCAGCATTGAAACCAACGCCAACTTCTTCACGTTTTAAGCGATCAACAATGATTGATCCTTCTAAACCAGCATTTTCTGCGATTTGACGAACTGGTTCTTCTAGAGCACGTAACACAATTTTCACACCAGTTGCTACATCGCCATCTACTTCATCTAATACTTTTTCTACTGCTTTATAAACATTTACTAATGCAGTACCACCACCTGCAACGATTCCTTCTTCAACCGCTGCACGAGTAGCGTTTAATGCGTCTTCGATGCGAAGTTTACGCTCTTTTAATTCTGTTTCAGTAGCAGCACCTACTTTAATTACTGCTACACCGCCAGCTAATTTTGCTAAGCGTTCTTGTAATTTTTCTTTATCAAATTCTGAAGTTGTTTCTTCAATTTGAGCACGGATTTGATTTACACGTGATTCAATAGCAGCTTGATCTCCAGCACCTTCAACGATAGTAGTGTTTTCTTTATTTACAACTACTTTACCAGCGCGTCCTAAAGATGTGATATCAGCTGTTTTTAAGTCTAAGCCAAGGTCAGAAGTGATAACTTGTCCACCTGTTAAAATGGCAATATCTTCAAGCATTGCTTTACGGCGGTCACCGAATCCAGGTGCTTTTACAGCAACTACTTGGAATGTACCGCGTAATTTGTTCAATACTAATGTTGCAAGAGCTTCACCTTCGATATCTTCAGCGATAATTAATAATGGTTTGCCTTGTTGTACTACTTGCTCTAATAATGGAAGAATATCTTGAATGCTAGAGATTTTCTTATCAGTAATTAAAATGTAAGGATTTTCAAGCACTGCTTCCATTTTATCAGTATCTGTTACCATGTAGTGAGATACGTAACCGCGGTCAAATTGCATACCTTCTACTACATCTAATTCAGTATTGAAACCTTTTGATTCTTCGATTGTGATTACACCGTCAGTTCCAACACGTTCCATCGCTTCAGAGATGAATTTACCTACTTCTTCATCGGCTGCAGAGATAGAAGCAACTTGTGCGATTTCTTCTTTATTTTGAACTTGACGAGAAATGTTTTTCAATTCTTCAATTGCAGCGGCTACTGCTTTATCAATACCTTTGCGAATTCCTACAGGGTTTGCACCGCTTGTTACGTTTTTCAAACCTTCACGAATCATTGCTTGTGCTAAAACTGTTGCAGTTGTTGTACCGTCACCTGCTACTTCGTTTGTTTTAGAAGCAACTTCTGCAACTAATTTTGCACCCATGTTTTCATAAGGATTTTCAAGTTCGATTTCTTTCGCAATTGTTACACCGTCATTAGTAATTAAAGGTGAACCAAATTTCTTTTCAAGTACAACGTTACGACCTTTAGGACCTAATGTTACTTTTACAGCGTTTGCTAATTTATCTACACCTTGTAACATTAACGAACGAGCTTCTTCTGCAAATTTAATATCTTTTGCCATTTTGCCTTACCTCCATTTATTTTTATCTATCGGTAATCAAAATCGGTATAAATACGCCTGACATTTCATACAATGAAAGAGGCGCAATTTTGCTTTCTATATGATTATAAAACAGCTAAAATATCGCTTTCTCTTAAAATTAAATATTCTTTACCTTCATATTTCACTTCTGTTCCGGCATATTTAGAGAAGATAATCACATCGCCTTCTTTTACTTCAGGCTCAACGCGAGTGCCGTTGTCTAATACACGACCAGAACCTACAGCAACCACTTTTCCTTCTTGTGGCTTTTCTTTTGCTGAATCAGGTAGTACAAGTCCAGAAGCAGTTTTTTCTTCTACCTCAACTAATTCGATAATCACGCGATCTCCTAATGGTCTTAGCAAGTGAAACAACCTCCTACATTTCGTATTTTATCTTCCATTATTAGCACTCTTATCACCCGAGTGCTAACAATTATATAATAATGAATCATCCTTTTTTTTGCAAGTGAGAAGTATAAAAAATTTCTTTTCTTTCTATCTTCCTCTACAATAGAATATGATTAGTAAAAACACCATTCCTTAGTTTGGATCGGAAAGATTAATTTTATGATTACATTTTAATGAATTTGCATAAGAAAGAGGGAAATATACGATTGGCTAATTCGCAAAATATTCAAACTCAAAAGACCGCTTTTTATGTATTAATCACTTATATCTGTTTTCAACTTTCTTCTTTTTTACTATGGATTCCCCCGCTAAAAAGTTTCTTTTTAGGCTTTATTGATTTAGAGGGGCGTTCAGCGTATATTGCATTAGCAGGCTGGTGGTCATCCATTACCGCAGGAATAGCATTAATTATTTCTTTTATCTTGATCTCCAAAAATAAAAACTTTTGGAATTGTTTAAAAGGAGAAAAAATGCCATTGTCGGTAGCAATTGGTTGGGGAATTATCGGTTTTTTCATGATTTATTTAGGTCAAGTGATTGGTATTCAAATTGAATCGGCATTAGGCATTGAGCTTGGCTCTGAAAATACTGAAGCCATTATAAACATTACAAAAATCGCACCAATCATGATTCTAGCTTCCGTTATTTTTGGACCAATTTTAGAAGAACTTGTGTTTCGCCGCGTAATATTTGGATCGATTATGCAAGCACAAAATAACTTTTGGTTAGCTGCCTTCATAAGTGCAATCGTCTTTGCGATTATTCATTTAGATTTTAGTCATATCATTCTTTATACCATAACTGGTTTTATTTTTGCCTTCCTATATAATAAGACAAAACGTTTAATCACTCCAATTATCGCGCACATGATGCTAAATGGTTTTGTTACATACTTACAATTGAACATTGAAAAAATTCAACAATTTTTTCATTAAGATAGCCTGCTTTATAAGCATGAATAAAGAAAAAGCCTATTTTCCATGAATTTCATAGAAAATAGGCTTTAATTTTGTTCCTTCATTTGTTCAATTAGACGTCTTTGTTCTGCTAACGCAGCTTCCACTTGTTGTCTTTGTTCCGCTTCCTTTTCTTCTTGCATACGCTGTTCTTCCGCTTTTAAATATTTCTTATATCCGATTTTTGCAATAGCAATGCTAATTTCATACAAAACAAATAACGGAATGGACATTAGAATATATGAAATTAAGTCAGGTGGCGAAATTAATACGGCAATAACAAATAATACAAAGTAAGAATACTTTCTAAACTTTGACATTAAGTTTGGATTCAATACCCCGAGACGGGATAAAAACAATGTAATGACTGGAAGTTGAAATAAAAAGCCAAATGGAATCACTAATTTAAATAAAAAAGAGAAATATTCGTTAATGCCGATTGTTTGCTGAATATCTAACCGCTCCGACAAGTTCATCATGAAATTCATAACGTTTGGGAAAAGAATAAAGTAAGAAAACAATAATCCAACTAAAAACAAAACAAAGGAATACGGTATATATTTTAATGTTGCTTTCCTCTCAGATTCATACAAGCCCGGTGTAATAAATGCCCAAAGTTGGTACAAAATCACCGGAGATGTCAAAATTAATGCTACAAAGAAGGATACTTCTAAATATACAGTAAGCGGGTCGCTTACTTTGAATGCATTTAATGTTAATGCCTCTAATTCTTCATTATCATGCTGAATGAATTTAATGATTGGTTCTGCAACATAGAATCCAGCTATTAATGCGATAACGAAAAAAACAGCACAAATAATTAAGCGCTTTCTTAATTCCTCTATATGTTCTATAATAGGAAGTTCTTTTGGATCCATTTTTCTTTTAGACATCCTTATTATTACTTATTGTGTTCTTGTTCTTTCGTTTCAACTTTCTCAATGGATTTTTGTTGCTGATCTATCTCTATGATGTTCTTTTTATCAGTAACATCGCTATCATCTATTAAACCTTGCGTACCCTTTTTGAACTCACGCAAAGTCGTTCCCATTGCTCGTCCAAATTCAGGTAATTTTTTCGGTCCGAAAATAATCAATGCAACAATCCCGATAATAATAAGGGCAGTTGGTGTAATTGCACTTAAATGCACAACCATCGATGACACCTCCTCAGTTTATGTATTTATTTTACCCCAATTCGACATATTTTGCATTACATAACGGAAATAGATTGTGAAAACTTTTTATCAATCACTATTGCGAATTAAATAAATTAAAGCCTCTAGTTCAACTGCTAAATCGATATTCATTACTTTCATCGTTTCCGGAACATTTAAACGAACAGGAGTAAAATTCAATATTCCTTTTGCGTTGATTGCTGATAAGCGATCGGCAATGACTTGGGCAGAGCGTGAAGATACAGTTAATATTGCAAGTTCTGCATTATATTTTTGATACATTTCTTCTAATCGATCGGGATGATAAACTGGGATTCCATTTACTTCATGCCCTTCCATTGGCGCCTTTGTATCGAACGCAACAACGATTCTCGTATTATGATTTTTTTGGAAATTATATTTCAAAAGGGCATTTCCTAAATTCCCCACGCCAATAAGAGCGACATTCGCGCCTTCATCTTGATCTAGAATTTGTCTAAAAAATTCCAACAAATACAAAACATCATATCCATATCCTTTTTTACCTAAGGCGCCAAAATAAGAAAAATCTCTTCGAATTGTAGCGGAGTCAATCTTCATTGCCTCACTTAATTCTTGAGATGAAACTCTCTGTTTTCCATCATTTGCAAAGTTCTGTAAAAACCGATAATAAAGAGGAAGTCTTTTTGTTGTCGCCTGTGGAATTTTTATATCTCTTTTCACAATAATCCCCCTGTTAACTTCAACTCGAAATTGATTTTATATTACTAAACATAGCTAAATAAGTAAAGCGTTCACATTGCTTGAATTCCTGTCTTCTATTACACTAATAGTAGTGAACAGAGGTGTAAACATGATCATACTTCAAGTAAATCAATTAACAAAATCATTCTTATCTGATGAAATATTAAAGGATGTAAAATTAGAAGTTCAACACCGTGACCGTGTCGCATTAGTAGGTCGCAACGGTGCGGGTAAATCTACGTTATTAAAAATCATCGCTGGACAATTGTCTTACGATTCTGGCGAAATCATTATTCCTAAAGATATAACAATTGGGTATATAGAACAACATGCTGGTCTTGAATCCAAACGTACAATTTGGGAAGAAATAATGACAGTATTTGAACCGTTAAAAAAACAAGAAATGCGACTTCGCGAATTAGAACAACAAATGGCTGACCCATCCGTGTATGAGAGTCCAACGAATTACTCTCGTATTATGGCAGAATATGATCAACTACAACATTCTTTTAAAGAAGCAGGTGGCTATCAATATGAAGCAGATACACGTTCCGTACTCCATGGTATAAAATTCTTCCCCGACATGTATGATAAACCTGTTTCTTCCTTATCGGGTGGTCAACGAACACGACTTGCCCTTGCAAAATTGCTACTAAGTAAACCGGATTTACTGATTTTAGACGAGCCTACGAACCATTTAGATATCGAAACATTAAGTTGGCTTGAAAATTATTTAAAAGCTTATACAGGTGCCATTTTAATCGTTTCTCACGATCGTTATTTTCTCGATCAAATCGTCAATATCGTTTATGAAGTATCAAGAACTCGCGTAACAAAGTATATAGGAAATTATAGCGATTATTTGGACCAAAAAGCAAAACAATATGAACGCGATTTAAAAATGTATGAGCAACAGCAAGATGAAAAAGCGAAACTTGAAGCCTTTATTCAAAAAAATATTGCACGTGCTTCTACAGCAAAACTTGCAAAAAGCCGAAGAAAAATGTTGGAACGTATCCAATGGATGGATGCCCCCATAGGCGATGAAAAATCAGCAAAATTCGGATTTGATATCGAAAGACAAAGCGGAAATGATGTACTATCAATCGATGATTTATCAATTGGATATGAGCAAAATCAAACGATTTCTGAAAATATCTATTTGCGCATCTTCCGACAAGATCGAGTTGCGATAGTAGGACCGAACGGAGTCGGAAAATCCACTCTATTAAAAACCATTGTCAAAGATTTATCTCCACTGTCTGGAAGCATTCGTTATGGAACGAACGTTAAAATTGGCTATTACGATCAAGAACAAGCAAAACTCGATAGTAATAAAACCGTTTTAAATGAACTTTGGGATGAATGGCCGTTAATGAATGAAAAAGAAATTCGTTCCGTTTTAGGTCAATTTTTATTTAGTGGCGATGATGTACTAAAACTTGTTAATACATTATCCGGTGGGGAAAAAGCACGCCTTGCCTTAGCAAAACTCATGTTGCAAAAAGCAAATTTCCTTGTATTAGATGAACCAACAAACCATCTTGATTTAGACAGTAAAGAAGTTTTAGAAAATGCGTTGATGGACTATCCCGGAACGATACTATTCGTTTCCCATGACCGTTATTTCATGAATAAAATTGCTACAAAAGTCGTTGAACTATCCGCCACAGGCACGTTTGAGTATTTAGGTGATTATGATTATTATGTAGAGAAAAAACAAGAATTAATGGAATTAGCTAAACTGAATGAAACAAAACATGAAGCAAAACAAGAAGAAATCAAAATCCAACATCCATCTTCAGTAAGCAAAGAAGTCAAAAAACGAGAGCGCCAAATTCGAAGAAAAATTGAAGAGCTTGAAAAAGAAATGTCCAATTATGAAGAGGAAATTAACAATATTGAACTGAAGCTTTGTGAACCAGAGATTTTTAGTGATTACGAAAAGGCATTAGAGCTCCAAAATAAACTGGATTCGTTAAAGCAATCTCACAGCGAGCTCGAAACTCAATGGCTTGAACTACAAGAAGAATTGGAAAACCTGAAAATTTAAGCTACCTGAATAATATTCAGGTAGCTTTTCATTTATATATGGAAAACATGAATCTTGTTTTCGAATATTACATATACCTTGGTCAATAGACAAATTTCGATAAATTTTCCCCACAGTTTTATTCACAATAAAAACTCAGTGATACCAACATATCAACAGCCTTTTCCACATTATCCACATCACCAGAAAAAAAAATCCACACTTCGTTCTGGAAAAATACACACAATATATTGATTTTTCACAGCTTTATCACAGGTTATCCACAAGTTATACACAGATTGTGCATAAGTACGAATGTTCGTCTTGACAAAAAAGAAAACTATTCACAAACTTGCGAATAAGTTTTAAGGGTTCTTTGTCAAATGGTGTTGGTGAATAAATTTTAGTGACATTATTTGGTAATATGTAATCGGATGGCTTAGGGGAAATTCGAGGTTCCCCTAAGCTGTTTTTATTTTCGCTAAGTTTTGGGTAATGAATATTCGGTTTCTAAAGTGATAGAAGGATCGATAACCGAAAGAAATGCGTTTAATCACTTTGATTTTGTTATTAATCCCCTCTAAAATGCCGTTATTATAATCGTACTTTAGCGTATTCTCGACATAATTGATGTATTTGTTGATTGTCTTGATGGCGGTTTTCATATAGCTGGAAACGATATTTTGTTTATTCTCTAATGTTTTCTTTAGGAGCTCAAAGTCTTTGGTTTTGATGTAATGTCGAACGTATTGGTATAACTCATAGGACGCTTTTAATTCAGAATCTAAATCAATGAGATAGTGGAGAATCTCCACCTCACACATATGCTTTTTAAAGCAACGATGATATGTATAGTTCTTATAATCAAGTTTTGTTTGATCTTTCAGAAGGAGCTTCCAGTATTTTTTCAATTTATTGTAATTCTTTTTATCCCGATTCATGACGTTGATGCGCGTTTTGTTTAAAGCTCTGCTAAATAGTTGGAGGATATGGAATTTGTCGAGTACGATTTCCGCTTTAGGGAAAACTTCTTGGATTAAGGAAATATAAGGGCTATACATATCGATGACAATCGTTTTTACCGCATCTCTCGCCTTCTTGGAATACCGTAAGAAATACTCTTTGAGGACAGATAATCTCCGGTCCTCCACGATATCCACAATCTCCCCCGTTTCAGAGTCGCAGAAAATAAAGGACATCGCTCCAGCTGCGGATTTCACTGATTTAAACTCATCAAAACACAAATGCTTTGGAAGGTAGTGAACATTTGGTTGATAGTAGCTATAAAAGCTGTCAATGACACGACTGACAGTGGCATGAGAAACATTATGTTTCATCGCAATATCTTTTTCGGATATTTTATCTTTGGCGTTTAAAGCAATCGATACTTTGGTATTGTTGGAAATACAACAGTTTTTAGCCACGACGCTCGTTTTTAAAGTAAACGTGGAATGACAATGTTTACAGAAATAACGCTGTTTACGCAATTTTAAGTAGGTATGAAAACCTGAAATGCTAGGCATTTTAATGAGAGACGTTTTAAAACCGTGTTTAATGATTTGATCATCGAAGACATGTCCACAAGCATAACAAGCTTTTGGTTGATACGTTAACGTCCCATGAAAGACTTTCGCTTTTACTTTTTTGATTGTTTCGGTAGAACAAAAATTTTCATCAAATGTGATATTTTTGTCTTTTATATTGAGTAGGTTTCGTATAGAATGATGGTGAGACATGTGACACAACTCCTTTGGAAAATGTGTTTTGGCGATTACATTTTACCAGAGTTTTGTCACTGTCTCATTTTTTTTGTTCAAAAAAATTGGTGCTGGTTTATACTCACCAACACCAAATATTATAGAGCCGTTTTAAGAAAAATATTCAATATTTTAATTCTGTGTATAATTTTGTGTATAAATAAAAAGGATATGACTTCATGTCATACCCCATCTTTTTCTGAAGAAAATATTATACTTTTATCGAAGTTTGTCGTCTGTATTACTCCAACTTTTCAATTCTTTCCCTGGCAAACCATTCATCGATAAATCGGATCTTACTCCCGCTTCAAACATGTAAGCCGCACAGGCGCCAATCATTGCTGCATTATCTGTGCATAAAGAAAGTGGTGGAGCCGTAAATGGTATCCCTTCCTGTTCAAGCGCTTTACTTAAACTTTCTCGCAATCCACGATTTGCAGAAACACCACCAGCTACTATTACTTGTTTAACCCCTAATTCCTTAGCTGCTTTTATCGTTTTAGTTGTCAATACTTCTACAACACTGTCTTGGAAGCCTTTTGCGACTTCTTCAGGCACAATTGATTGTCCTCTTTGCTCCAAATTATGTTTATAATTAATAACAGCTGATTTTAATCCACTAAAACTAAAATCATACGTATCTTCTAACCACGCTCGTGGAAAATCTACACCTTTTTTAGCTTCATGAGCCATTCGATCAATATGCGGACCACCGGGATAAGGTAAATTTAACACCCGTGCCACTTTATCATAAGCTTCCCCGGCCGCATCATCGCGAGTTTCTCCAATGACTTCAAAAGATCCATGTTCTTTCATATAGATTAATTCCGTATGCCCTCCAGATACAACAAGTGCTAATAAAGGAAATTTCATTGGTTCAACAAGCGCACTTGCATATATGTGACCGGCAATATGGTGCACCCCAATAATCGGTAATCCGTGAGCAAAGGCAAAGGCTTTTGCTGCATTAATGCCGATAAGCAATGCACCAACTAGTCCTGGGCCTTCCGTCACTGCCACTGCGTCTAAATCTGATGGTACAATGCTTGCCTTTTCCAATGCTTCTTCAATTACAACCGTTATTTGTTCAACATGGTGGCGAGACGCAATTTCTGGTACGACCCCCCCAAATCTTTTTTGACTATCGATTTGTGAAGCTACTACGTTTGAAAGAATTTCATTTCCATTTCTAATTACGCTAGCAGCTGTCTCATCACAGCTTGTTTCAATTGCTAAAATTAAGTTTTCCATTATAAATTCACCCACATTACTAGAGCATCTTCCTGGTTATCTGTATAATATCCTTTCCGAATTCCGCCATCTTGGAATCCGAGCTTTCGGTATAAATTTTGTGCCACTATGTTTGATACACGTACTTCTAAACTCATCGTTTCCGCATTGTGTTCTTTCGCTACTCTCATTGCCTCTCGCATAAGCCCTTCACCAATGCCTTGTCCTCTTGATTTTTCAGTAACCGCCACATTGGTAATTTGAGCAGAATCAACGACAATCCAGATACCGCAATATCCAACAATTGTTCCATGGTCATCTTCTGCTACAATGTAATGAGCAAAGGGATTTTCTCTCATTTCGTAATGAAAAGAATCCTCGGTCCAAGGAGTTGGAAACGATTCAACCTCTATCGCATGCACTGCCTCCACATCTTGTGCCGTCATTTTTCGATAGTGAATCATCCTTTTTGCTCCTTTTGATGTGCTTTTAACCAATTTGCCTCTGCTTCAGCTAAACGATGATATTTTGGCACAAAGGAATGAACCATTTCTAATGTTGGCAATGGTTCTTTTTCAGCTAATTCGATTAATTTTGAAGCTCTCGGTAAGTTAAGTGAAGGCGGTGCAAATTTAGCCTGTTCACCTAAAACGGATTGAATCTCTTCCTTAAATTTTTTCACATCTGAACCAACAAACATAATTGTTTCTTGATACTCTTTTAACTGTTGCAACAGTTCTTCCAAAGATCCATGATGTTCTGGAATAATCGTTTTCAATTCTTTCCCTTTATATACTGCAGCGTATACATTCTTTCTTCTAGCATCAAACATCGTGCAAATAATGCCATCAAACAATTCAACATTACTTGCAAGCACTTTTAGACTTGATATGCCAACTAATGGTTTCTTTAAAGTCCAAGATAACGTTTTTGCAATCGTTACCCCGATTCTTAGCCCAGTATACGAACCAGGACCTTCGGAAACCGCTACGGCATCAATATCAACAGGTTTTAAGTTAGTTTTTCGAAATACCTCTTCTATTGTTGGCATACAAGTAACAGAATGTGTTGATTTTGTATTTTGTACTATTTCTGAAAGCACTTCTCCGTCTCTTACGATAGCGACGGAAAGTGGAGCGTTTGATGTTTCAATTCCTAACCAAATCATGTAAATAACTCCTCACATAATCGTTCATACCGTTTTCCTATTGGTCTAAATATAAATTTTCTTTTATTTTCATCAATTCGTTGAATTTCAATATCTAATCTTTCATCCGGTAGATTTTCCTCAATTAAATGTGCCCATTCAATTACCGTTACCGCATCACCATAAAATATTTCATCCCATCCTAAATCTTCATCACTATTTTCTAAACGATACACATCTAAGTGATTAAGCGGCAACTTCCCTTCATATTGTTTCATGATTGTAAAAGTAGGGCTATTCACTGTTCGGGAAATACCCAGTCCTTTCGCTAAAGCTTGAATAAATGTTGTTTTCCCGGCACCTAAATCCCCTTCAAATGTTAGATTATCTCCCGGCTCAAGTAAATTCGCTAAACGAATTCCAAGTTGATTTGTTTCTTCTAAAGAATGCACTTCCTTTTCGTACATCGTCTTCACGTATCCTCTCACCCTAACATTAACAATAGTTTATCTAAAAGAATTCATTAATTCAAAATGTATCATTTATAAATCCAAAAAAAAAACATCTCTCTATATAGTAACTCATTCATTTCTTATCTAGAAATAAATTGTTTTCATTTTATAGAGAGATGCGTTTCCCTATCCACTTATTGAAGAAAATAATGAAAGATAAAATGAATAAGACTTGCAATTAATATAAAAATTATCACCATTATATTTCTTCTTAACCGTCTCATTTTTCCACCTCAAAAAGGGATATTACTAATATATTTATTCTTTACTTGCTTTTATGACATGGTGTTGATTCGATGATGTCATGACCGTTTGTTTCGAATCAGATTAGGTGGAGTGTATTTTTATTTATATGTGTAAAATATGCGGCTTGCAATAACAATTTCTAGCAATAAAATAGAGGGGGCTTTACAAAAAAGCTACTGTAATGTATTACAAATTATGGTTCAAATTCATCGTCACATTTGATTTCAACTTTTAAACCGTTAGATTTTCACTTGTGAAATAAGCACCACTTTGCGTGATATTATGGAAAAGCAATGTCCTACTCTCGCAAGGGGACCCCTTTCTACCATCGGCACTAACTCCGAAGCACGTTGACCGGCGAATTTCTGTGTCAGCTTCGGCAGTCCGGTGCTCACGTACACTGTATCTTCTCTTTTTATTGAAATTAAATGTTATATATGCTTTTTCTTTTGTAGTGTTTCTTTAGATGTACTGCGGTTTATCGAACTCGAGTGGACTTTTTGTCCTTGTTGTTATTTTCAATTAAATGCTGTAAATATTAACTATTTATTGTTTTTTTAAACCGTTGGGTTTTCACTTGTAAAATTTGCAATTTACAGTGTCATATTAAAAAACAACGTCCTACTCTCACAAGGGGGACCCTTTCTACCATCGGCGCTAACTCCGAAGCACGTTGACCGGCGAATTTCTGCGTCACCTTCGGCAGTCCGGTGCTCACGTACACAGTACGCTCCGCTCCGGGCTGCCTCGCTTCCTTGAACTTCTTGGTCTCCGTGCTTCTCGTCTTCTCCAAATAATTGTTTTGCTTTCGTTTTAAATGCCGCTCCTCTATCGCACCGATTGGACTTTCAGTCCTTGGTAGTAAGGGGCATAAAAAAAAGCCACTACCGACCTTCCGTCAGTAATAGCTTTTTGAGCCTAGCAACGTCCTACTCTCACAAGGGGGACCCCTTTCTACCATCGGCGCTAACTCCGAAGCACGTTGACCGGCGAATTTCTGCGTCACCTTCGGCAGTCCGGTGCTCACGTACACAGTACGCTCCGCTCCGGGCTGCCTCGCTTCCTTGAACTTCTTGGTCTCCGTGCTTCTCGTCTTCTCCAAATAATTGTTTTGCTTTCGTTTTAAATGCCGCTCCTCTATCGCACCGATCGGACTTTCGTAAGCCCGAAATATGTGAGATAAATAAAAAAATGCGCACCCTCTGGTACGCACGACGAATAGCCCTTCAATCCAATATTTTTTCGGATTAAGGGCTATTTTGCCATTGCACATGATTCACAAATTGTTTTCGACCATGGCAAATAGCGATCTAATATTTCTGGCTGTTGATGGATTGGTAAACTTGGGAGTTCCGACAATACTTTCACTAAGTATTGATAAAAATCAATTCCATTAGCTTTTGCCGTTTCAGCCAAGCTTAAACAGATGGCGTTTGCATCGGCTCCCGATTCACTCACGGAAAACAGCCAGTTTTTTCGTCCAATGACATTCGGCCGAATCGCATTTTCAGCTGGGTTGTTGTCCATTTCAATGCGTCCATCATACAGAAAAGCTTTTAAACCTTCGGCGTGCTTCAATGTATATTCCGCAGCTTTGGCAAGGGCATTCTTCCCATAGAAAGGAGATTCGTCAATCCATTTGAAAAATGCCTCAACGATAGGTTTGGACTCTTTTTGTCTAGCTTTTCTCCGTTCGCTCGGCCGAAGTTTCTTAAATTTCCGTTCTAGGCGGTAAAGTCGATCACAATAATCGACACCAATCCGTCCATTTTTACTTTCGGCTTTTAACCAGTATCGACGAACATGAGCCCAGCAGTTGGCAAAATGAATATTTGGCACATCATGGTATGCAGAATATCCATCGCAGATAATCGTCCCTTTAAAGCCTTTCATAAAGTCAGTCAAAATTTCCCGACTTCGGGATAAAGCACTATGGAACAGAACAATTGCTGGACCTTGAGATCCTACGCTACGGAACACCCAGTTGTAAGCTTTAGATTGAGCTGGCTTTCCATCTGAGCGGTTCAATACTTGGGCATAGGTTTCATCGACATGAAGAATTGATTTTTTCATGAGGGTTTCTTTCATTCGATTATATAATGGAAGAAGCCAATCTTCTGCCGTGCGAATCACCCAGTTGGATAGGTTCTTATCATTGGTTAGTAAACCATAACGATGCCATTCCTTTACCTGCCTATATAAGGGTAAATAAAGAATAAATTTATCATAGATGAGTTTTGCTAAGACCGTTGGTCCTGCGATACTTCGCAGAATGGCAGGTTGCGGTGCTTTTCCACGTTTGATTTGTGAGTCTTTATTCGAATCTTTTTTACAAGACCTGCACTCATAAGCGTGTTCAATATGCTGAACACGCTTCATAGTAGCTGGTATGAATTTTGCTTCTTCTCGTACAATCGTGCTGCCAATCTCTGTCATAGGTGATTGACAACACTCGCATTGTAAGTTTTCTGGATGATGATGAATTTCTTCAATTTCTAAACCATCCATAAAAGAATCATTTCGTTTTTTCTTGTTATGTCGTTTACGAACAACTGTGTATGTCACAGTGTCCGTGCTTTTTTCTCCTGTGTGCTCAGGTTCATTAAAAAAAGAGTCGTCATCAAACAAAGAATACTGTCCGTCTGGAGCTTGATACTTTGATTTTTCAGATTTTGAGCCATAAAGCCGTTTAGTTAAATAACGAACTTGTTGTGACAATAATTCAATTTGTTTCAACAATTCATCATTTTTTTGATTGGCATGAGCTAGTTGCTCTTCTAATGACTGAATTAACTTTTCGTATGAATCATTGTTCACAACATCCACCACTTTTCCGTACTGATTCTATATAGAGTTGATTATATCATGAATCGGTATTTAGAAGACACCTTTTTTCGATTTTTGGATGGCTTTAGGTTGTTGAATCGAGAGCCCTTCGAGTAACCATCGAAGCTCCTGTTGAGTCAAATTTCGAACCTCATTTTCATTTCTGGGCCATTGGAGTTTGCCGTTATCGATTCGTTTGTATAACATGGCGAAGCCATCTCCATCAAAATACAAACATTTATAGCGGTCTTTCTTCCGTCCACAAAATAAGAAAATGGCGTTGCTATATGGATCCAGTTCGAAAGAATCCTGAATTAAGGTGGCAAGACCATCAATTCCTTTTCTCATATCCGTACGACCACAAATGATATAGATATTTTTACACTTAGTAAAATCATGAATCACTGCTATTCAACTCCTTGATGACCGTTTGAATGATGTGAGGTTTTACACCGGGGTAAAAGGAGATTTTAAAATTTGTTGCTTGAATAACGCATACAGGTTTGAGAGGACCACGACTCGTTGAGGGTGAAGTTGAATCAGAATCGGATTCCAAATTGACAGGGACGATATTTAATTTTTCAACTGCCAAACAAAAACACCTCCTCTGTAATCGATAACTCTATCTTACAGGGAGGTACGATCGATTGATATGCGTCGTTTGAATTCGGGCTTACGGACTTTCAGTCCTTGGTAGTAAGGGGCATAAAAAAAGCCACTACCGACCTTCCGTCAGTAATAGCTTTTTGAGCCTAGCAACGTCCTACTCTCACAAGGGGAAGCCCCTTACTACCATCGGCGCTAAAGAGCTTAACTTCCGTGTTCGGTATGGGAACGGGTGTGACCTCTTCGCCATCGTCACTAGACTCATTTGATTATGTATGTAATTACAGAGAGGGTGTTCTCTCAAAACTGGATAACGACATTGAAAATGATTGGTTAAGTCCTCGATCGATTAGTATCCGTCAGCTCCACACGTCACCGTGCTTCCACCTCGGACCTATCTACCTCATCGTCTTTGAGGGATCTTACTTGCTTATGCAATGGGAAATCTCATCTTGAGGGGGGCTTCATGCTTAGATGCTTTCAGCACTTATCCCGTCCACACATAGCTACCCAGCGGTGCCTTTGGCAAGACAACTGGTACACCAGCGGTGTGTCCATCCCGGTCCTCTCGTACTAAGGACAGCTCCTCTCAAATTTCCTACGCCCACGACGGATAGGGACCGAACTGTCTCACGACGTTCTGAACCCAGCTCGCGTACCGCTTTAATGGGCGAACAGCCCAACCCTTGGGACCGACTACAGCCCCAGGATGCGATGAGCCGACATCGAGGTGCCAAACCTCCCCGTCGATGTGGACTCTTGGGGGAGATAAGCCTGTTATCCCCGGGGTAGCTTTTATCCGTTGAGCGATGGCCCTTCCATGCGGAACCACCGGATCACTAAGCCCGTCTTTCGACCCTGCTCGACTTGTAGGTCTCGCAGTCAAGCTCCCTTATGCCTTTACACTCTGCGAATGATTTCCAACCATTCTGAGGGAACCTTTGGGCGCCTCCGTTACCTTTTAGGAGGCGACCGCCCCAGTCAAACTGTCCACCTGACACTGTCTCCCAAGCCGATCAGGCTTGCGGGTTAGAATTTCAGTACAACCAGGGTAGTATCCCAAGGGCGCCTCCAGGGAAGCTGGCGCTCCCCCTTCTACGGCTCCTACCTATCCTGTACAAGTTGCACCGAAATTCAATATCAGGTTACAGTAAAGCTCCACGGGGTCTTTCCGTCCTGTCGCGGGTAACCTGCATCTTCACAGGTACTATAATTTCACCGAGTCTCTCGTTGAGACAGTGCCCAGATCGTTACGCCTTTCGTGCGGGTCGGAACTTACCCGACAAGGAATTTCGCTACCTTAGGACCGTTATAGTTACGGCCGCCGTTTACTGGGGCTTCAATTCGGAGCTTCGCTTGCGCTAACTCCTCCTCTTAACCTTCCAGCACCGGGCAGGCGTCAGCCCCTATACTTCACCTTACGGTTTTGCAGAGACCTGTGTTTTTGCTAAACAGTCGCCTGGGCCTATTCACTGCGGCTCATCAGGGCTTGCACCCCAATGAGCACCCCTTCTCCCGAAGTTACGGGGTCATTTTGCCGAGTTCCTTAACGAGAGTTCTCTCGCTCACCTTAGGATTCTCTCCTCGACTACCTGTGTCGGTTTGCGGTACGGGCACCTCCCGCCTCGCTAGAGGCTTTTCTTGGCAGTGTGAAATCAGGAACTTCGCGCGTAACGCGCTCCCCATCACAGCTCAGCGTATTAGGAAGCGGATTTGCCTACTTCCACGCCTTGCTGCTTGGACACGCTCGACCAACGGCGTGCATTCCCTATCCTCCTGCGTCCCCCCATCACTCAAACGGCGGGGAGGTGGTACAGGAATATCAACCTGTTGTCCATCGTCTACGCCTTTCGGCCTCGACTTAGGTCCCGACTAACCCTGAGCGGACGAGCCTTCCTCAGGAAACCTTAGTCATTCGGTGGATGGGATTCTCACCCATCTTTCGCTACTCATACCGGCATTCTCACTTCTAAGCGCTCCACCAGTCCTTCCGGTCTGACTTCGACGCACTTAGAACGCTCTCCTACCACTCGTGCAACGCACGAATCCACAGCTTCGGTGAATCGTTTAGCCCCGTTACATTTTCGGCGCAGCGTCACTCGACCAGTGAGCTATTACGCACTCTTTAAATGATGGCTGCTTCTAAGCCAACATCCTGGTTGTCTAAGCAACGCCACATCCTTTTCCACTTAACGATTACTTTGGGACCTTAGCTGGTGGTCTGGGCTGTTTCCCTTTTGACCACGGATCTTATCACTCGTAGTCTGACTCCCGTGTATAAATAGCTGGCATTCGGAGTTTGTCTGAATTCGGTAACCCGAGGTGGGCCCCTAGTCCAAACAGTGCTCTACCTCCAGTATTCTTCACACGAGGCTAGCCCTAAAGCTATTTCGGAGAGAACCAGCTATCTCCAAGTTCGATTGGAATTTCTCCGCTACCCACACCTCATCCCCGCACTTTTCAACGTGCGTGGGTTCGGGCCTCCAGTGAGTGTTACCTCACCTTCACCCTGGACATGGGTAGATCACCTGGTTTCGGGTCTACGACCACGTACTCAAAACGCCCTATTCAGACTCGCTTTCGCTGCGGCTCCGCATTTTCTGCTTAACCTTGCACGTAATCGTAACTCGCCGGTTCATTCTACAAAAGGCACGCCATCACCCGTTAACGGGCTCTGACTACTTGTAGGCACACGGTTTCAGGTTCTCTTTCACTCCCCTCCCGGGGTGCTTTTCACCTTTCCCTCACGGTACTGGTTCACTATCGGTCACTAGGGAGTATTTAGCCTTGGGAGATGGTCCTCCCGGATTCCGACGGAATTTCACGTGTTCCGCCGTACTCAGGATCCACTCAGGAGAGGATGGATTTTCGACTACAGGGCTTTTACCTTCTCTGGCCGTCCTTTCCAGAACGGTTCATCTAATCCATCCTTTTGTAACTCCGTATAGAGTGTCCTACAACCCCAAGAGGCAAGCCTCTTGGTTTGGGCTGTTCCCGTTTCGCTCGCCGCTACTCAGGGAATCGATTTTTCTTTCTTCTCCTCCAGGTACTTAGATGTTTCAGTTCCCTGGGTGTGCCTTCTTAACGCTATGGATTCACGTTAAGATACTGTTCCATTACGAACAGTGGGTTCCCCCATTCGGAAATCTCCGGATCAAAGCTTACTTACAGCTCCCCGAAGCATATCGGTGTTAGTCCCGTCCTTCATCGGCTCCTAGTGCCAAGGCATCCACCGTGCGCCCTTAACAACTTAACCTTTACGGTTTTCGATACGCTGCGCAATACTTCGTCAATTTCGCTCGTTCGAATCCTCATGTACACATGTAGTACACTCCGGTTCTCACTCGCTCATTTCCTTGTCTTGCTTGCGTCTCGCAACCCTTACGGCTTTAATCCACGTCGCATTTGCGTCGTGTTAGCCTAGTTGTTTGCGCTTTACAGTAAATTGCTTGCTTTCAATGTCGTTTATCCAGTTTTCAAAGAACAACACTATAACTTTGAAGGTCATAAACCTTCAAAACTGAACACAAAACGCTAATGCTTCCGTAAATATCCTTAGAAAGGAGGTGATCCAGCCGCACCTTCCGATACGGCTACCTTGTTACGACTTCACCCCAATCATCTGTCCCACCTTCGGCGGCTGGCTCCCGAAAGGGTTACCTCACCGACTTCGGGTGTTACAGACTCTCGTGGTGTGACGGGCGGTGTGTACAAGGCCCGGGAACGTATTCACCGCGGCATGCTGATCCGCGATTACTAGCGATTCCGGCTTCATGCAGGCGAGTTGCAGCCTGCAATCCGAACTGAGAACGGTTTTTTCGGATTGGCTCCGTCTCGCGACTTCGCGACCGTTTGTACCGTCCATTGTAGCACGTGTGTAGCCCAGGTCATAAGGGGCATGATGATTTGACGTCATCCCCACCTTCCTCCGTATTTGTACGGCAGTCTCCTTAGAGTGCCCAACTGAATGATGGCAACTAAGGACAAGGGTTGCGCTCGTTGCGGGACTTAACCCAACATCTCACGACACGAGCTGACGACAACCATGCACCACCTGTCACCGCTGTCCCCGAAGGGAAGGCTATGTCTCCATAGCGGTCAGCGGGATGTCAAGACCTGGTAAGGTTCTTCGCGTTGCTTCGAATTAAACCACATGCTCCACCGCTTGTGCGGGCCCCCGTCAATTCCTTTGAGTTTCAGTCTTGCGACCGTACTCCCCAGGCGGAGTGCTTAATGCGTTAGCTGCAGCACTAAGGGGTGGAAACCCCCTAACACTTAGCACTCATCGTTTACGGCGTGGACTACCAGGGTATCTAATCCTGTTTGCTCCCCACGCTTTCGCGCCTCAGCGTCAGTTACAGGCCAGGAAGCCGCCTTCGCCACTGGTGTTCCTCCATATCTCTACGCATTTCACCGCTACACATGGAATTCCGCTTCCCTCTCCTGCACTCAAGTCTCCCAGTTTCCAATGACCCTCCCCGGTTAAGCCGGGGGCTTTCACATCAGACTTAAGAAACCGCCTGCGCGCGCTTTACGCCCAATAATTCCGGACAACGCTTGCCACCTACGTATTACCGCGGCTGCTGGCACGTAGTTAGCCGTGGCTTTCTAGTAAGGTACCGTCAAGGTGCAGCCAGTTACTACTGCACTTGTTCTTCCCTTACAACAGAGCTTTACGATCCGAAGACCTTCTTCGCTCACGCGGCGTTGCTCCATCAGGCTTTCGCCCATTGTGGAAGATTCCCTACTGCTGCCTCCCGTAGGAGTCTGGGCCGTGTCTCAGTCCCAGTGTGGCCGATCACCCTCTCAGGTCGGCTACGCATCGTCGCCTTGGTAGGCCGTTACCCCACCAACAAGCTAATGCGCCGCGGGCCCATCCTATAGTGATAGCAGAACCATCTTTCAACACCAAAGCATGCACTCTGATGTGTTATCCGGTATTAGCACGCGTTTCCGCGAGTTATCCCAGTCTATAGGGCAGGTTACCCACGTGTTACTCACCCGTCCGCCGCTAACCTCATGAAAGCTAGGCTTTCAATTGGTTCGCTCGACTTGCATGTATTAGGCACGCCGCCAGCGTTCGTCCTGAGCCAGGATCAAACTCTCCATAAAAGAAAATTTGATTTGCTCAAAAATTGAATGTCCGAATCTAGTTTGTTAACGAGGGTTAACAACTAGATAATTTGTTACATTAACGTTTTATTGTTCAGTTTTCAAGGTTCATTCTTATTTAATACATAAAATTGGAGCGGGTGATGGGAATCGAACCCACGACATCAGCTTGGAAGGCTGAGGTTTTACCATTAAACTACACCCGCGTTATTATTAAAAGTTGTTATAGATCTCGCATTAGCACTTGGTGCGGCCGAGAGGACTTGAACCTCCACGGGGTTGCCCCCACTAGGCCCTCAACCTAGCGCGTCTGCCATTCCGCCACGACCGCATTTATCGGTGGCTTTATTAATTATACACTTTCGATTTGATTTGTCAAGCGTTTGTAATAAAAGAAGTGAGCCATGAAGGACTCGAACCTTCGACCCTCTGATTAAAAGTCAGATGCTCTACCACTGAGCTAATGGCTCATAAGGGAATGGCTGGGGTACCAGGATTCGAACCTGGGCATGACGGAATCAAAATCCGTTGCCTTACCACTTGGCTATACCCCAATAATGGCGGTCCCGACCGGGATCGAACCGGCGATCTCCTGCGTGACAGGCAGGCATGTTAACCGCTACACCACGGGACCTAATTATAATGACCCCTACGGGATTCGAACCCGTGTTACCGCCGTGAAAGGGCGGTGTCTTAACCACTTGACCAAGGGGCCATGGCTCCGAAGGTAGGATTCGAACCTACGACCAATCGGTTAACAGCCGATTGCTCTACCACTGAGCTACTTCGGAATAATTATTTTGTCGAGTCATCCTACCGACTTTTATTATTATAAAGACGGTCAGTCGAAAAGTCAACACTTTTTTTCATTTTTTTATTTTCATGAATATGTGTAACTTTCGAGGATTCATCGGTCTAACTAAGTAATTTAGCGACTTTAATAATCTAACATAAATCATTAATAATGTAAAGATATTTTTTCATAGTTATATTAATTTTTTTAATAAGCCGTAACATTTACCACAACGATATTTGCTAACATTTATTCTTCGCTTTCTAGGATATTGTTGTTTACAAGATAAGCATTCATATAAATGAATCATCTTATTATGTTTTCTAAAGTTTTCTTCGATTCTAGAACAATATCTAGGTGCTCCAACTTTAGTTAATAAATCTCGAAAATCTTTATCGCGATGCTTATATCCTTTCCCTTGAATATGTAAATGATAATGGCAAAGTTCGTGAAGTATAATCCCCCGTAATTCATCAATCCCAAAAAGCTCATATGACTTTTTATTGATTTCAATATTGTGACTTTTAAGCAAGTATCGTCCTCCTGTTGTTCTTAACCTAGGATTAAAATAAGCTTTATGTATAAACTGTCGACCGAAATACTCTAAAGACAATTGTTCCACTAGTTGTTGTAACTCTTGATCAGTCATTTTCCCACCGTTCTTCATTACAATATTTTATCCCTTTTCAACACAAGTTTATCATAATAATAAAAGAGGTGTCTGGTTGTTTAGACACCCTTAGCACTTCTAATATAATAGAACTGATAATTTATCATTTAAAACATGACAACTATTATTAAGTTTTCACTTTTCCATTTCGTTAGCAACATTTTCTTTTTCCGGTGGAATCATCGTTAAAGAAATTCTACCTTTTTCAATTTCTACTTTTTCCACCCAAACCGTTACAATATCACCTAATGAAACGACATCAAGCGGATGTTTCACTCTTCTTTTTTTCAATTTTGAAATGTGCACAAGTCCATCTTGTTTAACCCCGATATCAACAAAAGCTCCAAAGTCTACAACATTTCGAACAGTACCTTGTAATTCCATTCCCACTTGTAAATCTTCCATTTTTAAAACATCGGTTTTTAACAACGGTTGCGGGAACTCATCGCGAGGATCTCTCATCGGCTTCATTAAACTATCTACAATATCTTTAATTGTGATTTCACCAACACCTAATTTCTCGCTTAGTTCTACCAAGTTCACTTCGCTTAGCGTCTTTTCACATTTTTCAGTACCAATATATTGTTGAGTTAGTCCACACATTTCAAGTATTCTTTCCGCTATTGAATAGCTTTCTGGGTGAATACCCGTTGCATCGAATGGATTTTCTGCATCTGGTATCCGCAGGAATCCGATTGCTTGTTCATAAGTTTTGGCGCCTAGTCGAGGAACTTTTTTCAATTGAGTGCGTGATGTAAACTTTCCATTTTCACTTCTCATTTTTACAATATTTTCCGCTACAGTTTTAGAAAGGCCTGAAACATATTGCAATAACGAACTTGAAGCAGTATTTACATCAACCCCTACTTGGTTCACGGCCGTCTCTACAATAAACGTTAACGATTCTGCTAATTTCTTTTGGGATACATCATGTTGGTATTGACCAACACCTACTGCTTTAGGATCAATTTTTACGAGTTCTGATAATGGATCTTGTAGGCGTCTTGCGATTGAAACAGCACTTCGTTGTTCTACTTGTAAGTCAGGAAATTCTTCCCTAGCAATTTCAGAAGCAGAATATACGGATGCTCCTGCTTCATTAACGATGACATAAGATACTTTTCGTTCCACTTCTTTTAGAACATCCGCAATAAATTGTTCAGTTTCTCTAGATGCCGTACCATTACCAATTGCAATAATATCAATTGGATATTTATTCAATAACGCTTTGATTATCTTTTTCGATTCTTCTGTTTTCGAAAGTGGCGGATGTGGGTAAATGGCTGAAACTTCTAACATTTTTCCGGTTTCGTCAACAACCGCTAATTTGCAACCCGTTCGATATGCAGGGTCTATTCCAAGAACCATAATGCCGCGCATTGGCGGTTGTAAAAGTAAGCTTCTTAAATTTTCTGAGAAAATATGAATTGCTTGAATTTCTGCCTTTTCAGTTAATTCGTTTCGAATTTCTCTTTCAATTGAAGGTTGAATCAGGCGTTTGTAACTATCTTCAATTGCTTCTTTCACCGGTGTTATTGAAGGTGAGTTCGATTTGAACGGAATCCATTCTTTTTCCATGATGAAAAGAGCCTTCTCTAATGGGACATGGATGGATACTTTTAGCACTTCTTCTTTTTCGCCCCGGTTGATGGCTAGTGTTCGGTGAGGAACAATAGATTTTACAGGTTCTTCGTATTCATAATACATTTCAAATACTTTCTTTTCATCTTTATTCTCATCTTTTACCGAAGTAGTAATGAGCCCTTCTCTCCACGTTAGTTTTCTTAATAAATCACGAATTTTTGCATCATCAGAAAAACGTTCAGCTAAAATATCTTTAGCACCATTTATCGCATCTTCTACCGTGAATACTTCTTTCTCTTCATTAATGAATGGGCTGGCTAACTTCTCTACTGGATCGTTTCCAAATTTCATTAATTCTTCAGCTAACGGTTCTAAACCTCGCTCTTTGGCAACAGTAGCTTTTGTTCGACGTTTCTGTTTATATGGGCGGTATAAATCTTCCACTCGTTGCAAAATCGTTGCTGCTCGAATTTCAGCGGCTAATTCTTCTGTTAATTTTCCTTGCTCATCGATTAGCCGGATAACCTCTTCTTTTCTTTGCTCTAGTTGTTGTATATAATGATAGCGTTCTTCAATCAATTTAATTTTCACTTCATCAAGGGAGCCAGTTGCTTCTTTACGATAACGTGCGATGAATGGCACTGTATTCCCGTCTTCTAATAATTTAATGACCGCTTCCACTTGAGATGGTTTAACTTCTGAGTCGTTTGCAATCAATTGAAACATTTGCTTTTCGTCCATTTTTCCACTGCCTTTCTACCTTAGAACCTTTCCAATTCAATCGCCTAAAAATTATTTAGACAGAGTTATTTTATCATTATACTTATTTAAATGACCAATTGATGTATTTGTAATAGTAAGTAATAAACTTATATAAAAATAGCCCACTCCAGTAGATTGAGCAGGCTTGTCCACATTTTCTGTTCTATTAAATTGAAACACTGCTATTAGTCGTAATAGCGCTCTTCAGTTTTTCAAGGGCTTTTCTCTGTATACGAGAAACATGCATTTGAGAAATCCCTAGCATTTCACCAGCTTCTTTTTGACTTAATTGATCTAAAAAGGTAAGCTGAAGAATTTGCTTTTCCCGTTCTGATAAGATATCTATTACTTCAGAAAATACAATTCTTTTATTTGTAAGCTCGAAACGATCATCCTCTTTTCCTAGCATATCTAATAAAGTAACGGTACTTCCATCCGTATCTGATTCAATCGAATGATCAATCGATAACGCTTGATAATTTTTTCCGATTTCCATTGCTTCCAATACTTCTTCCACTTCAACATCTAAGTAATCCGCGATTTCTGGAATGGTAGGAGAGTGCTGTAATTTCACTGTTAACAATTCCACGGCTGATTTTATCTTCGGTCCTAACTCTTTTATACGGCGTGGAACATGAACATCCCAAGTTTTATCACGCAAAAAACGTTTAATTTCGCCAATGATTGTCGGAATAGCAAAAACTTCAAAATTTTTGCCAAGAGAGGGATCATAACGTTTAATTGCACCCAACAATCCCAACATCCCAACTTGAAACACATCATCATAGAGCGATTTTCCATAGGAATATTTTTTAGCAATGGATTC
The DNA here is from genome assembly GCF_038004345.1 of Ureibacillus sp. FSL W8-0352. Classification (NCBI taxonomy): domain Bacteria; kingdom Bacillati; phylum Bacillota; class Bacilli; order Caryophanales; family Caryophanaceae; genus Ureibacillus; species Ureibacillus sp. FSL W8-0352. The sequence goes on from NZ_JBBOQT010000001.1 coordinate 2,205,317, forward strand.
AACTAAATTCTCATAATGAAGCACAATACTTGTCAGAAGTTCTTCATCTCCTGTTTGTTGATATTGGAGAATGAAAGAAACAACTTCTTCTTCGAGCCTAAGTGATTGGGATTTTGTGGACATTTTCTTTCACCTGCTCTCTTGCGACATATTTCGTCATGAAAACAGTAACTCCACCTTCATTGTTCACTCTCACCTCGTCCATTAAAGTTTCCATTAAATAAAGACCTAGTCCGCCTTCTCGTAAACTTCTAATATTTTCGTCTTCTCGATATGGTCCAATTTTTGACTTAATCTCTTCGAAATTAAATCCATTTCCATAATCTGAAACCATAATTTCCATTTTATTATTGTACAGTGCACAGCCGATGACGATTTCTCCTTCATCCATACCATAATAGGCGTGTTGCACTACATTTGTAACCGCTTCACTGACTGCAATTTTCATATCTTCAATTTCATCATAAAAAAAGCCTACTCGAGTTGCTAAACCAGATATCGAAAGCCTAATAACACTTACATATTGTGGCTTTGCAGGAATTCGTATTTCTACATAATCAAATGCACTCATTAGCTGGTTCCACCTTTTTATCAGTTTCAATATCCATTAATTCACTCAGCCCAGTGATTTCAAACAATCTAGCTAAGCGACTAGATAGGCGTACTAACTTTAATTCGGCATTTTCTTTTAATACTTTTTTATAAAATGCAACAAAAACTCCCAATCCCGTACTATCCATATAGGTAACTTTTGATAGGTCTAATTCAATAATCGAACTTTTATTGATTGTGATTACCTCTAGTTCCTCCCTTAACATTGGAGCAGTGTAAGTGTCGATTTCTCCTTCTATTACCCCATATATACGATTCCCTTCTTCCCGAAATTGTACATTGACATTCATCCAGGACACCTCCAAATTGACTAAAGTACCTTTCCCCCAAAATACAATGATTAAACCTAAAATTATATTACTTTCTAATATTTTTTAATTGTAACAATAGTAAAATCATCTTCCAATAGAAAATCTTGCAATTTATTTAAGTATTCAAAAATCTTCTCACACATTTCTTGCGCACTTAAATGATTTAACGATTTCGCTAATTCCTTAATATATGCTCGTGAGTCAAAGTTGTCCATATTTCTAAATTCTGTTACACCATCAGTGATCATAATGATAAAATCATTTTCTGATAGATGAATGTCAGTTTGAGAGTACTTCATATCAGGCAATACTCCTAATAATAATCCATTAGAATCTAAATCTGTAAATGTTTGTTGTTTGGAGTTATAGTAAAGTGCAGGTTCATGCCCCGCGGAACCAAAAGTAAATATATCCTTTTCCAAATCATATCGACCGTAAAACATGGATACGAACATACTGTCATCAACGCTCTTTTCAATAATACGATTTAATACTTCTAAAACATAGGAAGGATTATTGTTTGCATATTCTAACGTATCCAAACCATATTTCACCATCGACATACACAGTGCTGCAGGTACACCTTTGCCAACTACATCCGTAACAGCTACACTAAAATATTTCCCATCATCATGCATAAAGTGAACATAGTCACCATTCATTTTTCGAACAGGCACAGAAACCATTCCAATATCAAGACCGTTGGGTTTCGGAATTTTTGTTTCAAGCAATAAATTCTGAATTTTTGCGGCTATTTCCATTTCAATTCGAATCTCTTCTTGCTTTAATAATAAACTTTGATGTTCCTTTAACATCAATCCAAAGTCAACCATCACTTCGATTAAAAAATCAAAAGAATTGAATACAGAATCAGGAAGATCTGGAACGATATATTCTAGCGACTGTTTATGAATACTAACTAAATCTTCAGGAGAAACATTATTCTTCATTAATTGGCGCACTAAATTTTGACCGATGTATAGATTGCTTTCATTTTGATTTAATAAATAATCTGATAAAACTTTTTGATATTGGACTTTTAATTCTTTCAAGAGGAATACACTCCCTATTCCAACCACTTTTCAATCCTTATCACAGTTCCTTTACCTAATTCAGAATTGATTTGGAAAGAATCCATTAATCGTTTTACACCTGGAAGTCCGACTCCTTGGCTATTGGATGTTGTATAATTATCTTCCAGGATTTTGCGAGGATCAGAAATACCTGGACCATTATCTATTGCTGTAATAGCAATTCCTTTTCGTCCATCTTTCTCTAATTTTTCGACAATAATTTCCCCCATGGTGGCATATAAATAAATATTTTTTGCTAATTCACTTGTAGCGGTGGCAATTCTTGCTTGATCAACAACTTCAAAGCCAATTTCCTTGGCTAAATAGCGGCTTAATCGACGTGCAGCAACTATATCTAATTCCGTAACTATATTTACTGTCGGGTGATTTCTCATTTATTAACACCCCCATTGATGTTCCCTAATCACTAGGTCTTTATTCTATTAAAACAATATGTAGTTAAAAATATTGATAAGGATATTGATAAAAATAGTATTTTATATATTTAATATAACGTATTGAATAATCTTCCATCAATTAAATAAATATAGCCGCAATGACGGTACTTTCGAAAATTTAGATATTTTTGATAAGAACGATCGAATTATTATTTCTATCTAATTAATATTATTTTCTAAATCATCTTTGCATTCTCCTCTTTTTTAAGCAAAAAAAGCTAATAAAGCATCGTTTGCTTTATTAGCCTCATCGAATATGTATTAAAATTTTATTAAACCTAAACTTATTTCCAAAGCGATATCGACTTTTTCCATCAGCTCATCATCCAGATGGGTTATTCGGTCGGTTAATCTGGACTTATCTATAGTGCGCAATTGTTCAAGCAAAATTACCGAGTCCCTTTCGAATCCATATTTTTTCGCATCTATTTCGACATGGGTAGGTAATTTTGCTTTTTGAATTTGCGCAGTAATTGCAGCAATAATCACAGTAGGACTAAATCGATTCCCAATATCATTTTGGATAATTAACACAGGCCTTGTACCGCCCTGTTCAGAACCTACAACAGGCGACAAGTCTGCAAAGAAAACGTCCCCACGTTTTACAATCAATAATGTCATCCCCCGCTTACGAGACGCTCAACTGTATGTTCTGCTTCATACTCGGCATGTAGACATTCACATGAAATCGACAAATTAATTTGAGCCATTTCTACATAGCCTTTTCTCAAAGCTTCCCGTATTTGATTTGGTTGCTTGCACGCAACTTCTCTTCTTTTAAACGTAAAAATAAACATTTCATTATTCGAATATTCTAAATTTCCACCGCAAAATTCCATGACCATTTCCTGAGGAAGAGCCACCTTTACTTCCTTTGCACCATTCACTTTTTTTGCGTACACAACAAGCACCTCCACAAAAACCGTACCTTTTCTCATCACTCTATCTCATTCTATCATCTGAATATAGAGTTGAAAAGACAAGATGTTACAAATTCTGATGTTTTTACAGTTTTTGTTGAGGATTTTGTCGTATTTTAGTCATTTTTGTAATAAATTCTCGGTACTCTGGAAGTGATGATGCAAGGAACTTCGTAGTTAATTGTATCTACTTTAGCAGCCCACTCATCAATAGTAATTTCTTCATTTTTTTGCTTTCCAATTAAAACAACTTTTTCACCAATATTATATGCAGTAGGTAAAGCAATCATACATTGATCCATACAAATTCGTCCGACAATAGGTACTCGTTTACCATCAATCAATACATCCTGTCCGCTATATTTGCGAATTAATCCATCTGCATAACCAATCGGTAATGTACCGATATAAGTTGGTTCATTAACAGTAAATGTAGCTCCATAACCAACAGACTCCCCAGGTCCGATTTGTTTTATTGCTACTAATTCCGTTTCCAATGAAAAAGCAGGTTTAAATGGAAAAGGATGTTTCGATTTTACAAATTTTGATGGTGCTAATCCATACATTGAAATACCGAAACGTACTGCATCATACTGCAAACGCGCATCTTTTACTAATGTGGTTGCAGTATTCGCGACATGAACGATTCTCGGTTTTTCAGGTAATGCTTTTATAAATTGTTCAAATCGATGAACTTGTTTTTGGAAGTAAGAATCATCCTCTTCATCTGCTGTTGCAAAATGAGTAAAAATTCCATCAAGTATAAAGTGCTCTGCCGATTGAATTGCATCATACAGGGAGCGCAACTCTTTTACTGTTGTTACGCCAATACGATTCATTCCAGTATCTACTTTAATATGTAGTTTCAGTGACTTGTTGCAAACTTTTTTTGCTTCTTCAACCCAATTTGGAGAATATACCGTTAATGTAATATTTTCTTCTGCTGCGTAATCTGCAAAGGATGCTGGTGAATATCCTAGCACTAATATTTCGGCTGTCGGTATATGTTTCCGAACATGAAGAGCTTCGTCAGGAGTAGCTACTGCGAGCATGCTTGTTCCAGCTTCCAACGCCGCTTTCGCTACTTCAATATCTCCATGTCCATAAGCATTCGCTTTCACGACTGCAATAATTTGAACATTGGGTTGAATATGTTTTTTTAATTCATTTACATTGTATTTTATTGCATTTAAATCAATAATTGCTTTTGTTGGACGGAAGTGCTTATTGTTACGCATATTAAGTATTCCCTCTTTTATTTTTTTTAAACTTCAAATCTTAAGATTTCTTGTTTGTATTGTAAATCTCTCCGTCCAACAAAGCAATGAAATTACTTCAAACTACCCGCTGTAACTGACGCTGCAACTTCAATCAATTCTTCCTTCGTTAAATCATTGGAAGCAATGAAGAATGAAATACCATCTTTTTCCCAACTAATTGAATGGTCTGTAATAGCACCAATTGTAAATCCTAAATCTAGTGGATCTCCTGGTTGGAATACAGGAATTGTTGCAGATTCGCCTAGCTCAATCGGTTCTTGTACTAATGTGAAGGACTTATCACCTTCAAATGTGAGAATAACACGCTCTACGCCGTCGTTTTCAATACGTTTTTCATCTACTAAAGTTGTGTTACCCCAAGTTAATATTGGATAATGTGTTTGGAATTCAGTACTTTCTTTTTCGGTCGCTACATTTGGTTCATTTTCTTTCGTAAATTGTTCAACTGCATATTCTTTTTCTTTATGCTGCACACCTAAATCGATCTTTTTAAATGTAATTAGCATTTGCTCTTCTTCAGACTCGTCTAATATTGAAACACTTTTTGGGAGCAATGATTTCTTATCTACGGTTACTCTTTGAGTAGGCATGATGCTCTTATGATTATTTCTCGTTGCAACAGTAAAGATATAGCTATCTTCCGTTTCCTCCATCACAACATTTTCATCAGCCAACAAGTCTTCAGCTAACGCTCCAATTAGATACGGTTGGCTATTTTGTTTTGGCCATTCACTTTGAAACTTGTACGTTTTTTTCAATGAAGGTGTGACGACGAATACTCCTTCTTTATTTCGAATAATCATTTGGGTTACATTTTCATCTTTTTGAGAAACTTCAACTCGATAAAAATCTGGTTGTGTGTGCCATACATTAACATCATAAACTCTTGGTTCGTTTCCTGTTTTAATTTCCATTGTAGCATCGAGTTCGTATCCTTTGCCTTCTGCCCATTTTTCGTGCAGCTTTTCCAAAACTTCTTCCTTCGAATCTTTACCGCAAGCACTCAGCACGACGACACTTAACAGCAAAACGAAAAATATAATGACTTTGTGTCTCAAAACTCCATCCTTTCTACTCTAACTCGATACGACAAATATATGAGGGGCAGTAGAAGTTTATGCTATCACTTTTGGACAATAACACAATTTCATGTGGATAATCAGGAATTCAAAATAATAACTTGTGCTGCAGCATAATCCCTCGAATGTGTAATGCTGACAAAACCATTTACAGCTTGGCCATTAAAATAAAGTATTGGCTTCCCAAGTTCATCATTTAAGATTTCAATTTGGTGAAACTCACATCCCTCCCTTATCCCCGTTCCATTTGCTTTGGAGAAAGCTTCTTTTGCTGCAAATCTTCCTGCTAAAAATTCGCATTTTCTTTTTTCAGAAAGCTCTTTAAAAACGGACAATTCTCGTTCTGATAAAATGCGTCTCTGGAACTTATCTGTTCGATTCATTAACTCATATATTCGATCAATCTCTACGATATCTAAACCTATTCCTTTTATCATATGTTGGCGTTCTCCTTTTAATAATCTCTAAATTCAATGTATAATAATTTTATAAATTGAGGTGACTATTATGTTTGTTCGAAGAGAAAATTTTAGACAATATATTAAGTTCTATCCAGTAGTTTCAACGATAATTGCGTTGAACTTAATCGTGTACATATTAACGCTGATTCCTATTATTGGCGATAAAATTTTTTACTCAGGAATGAGCGTGAATAGGTTGATCGCTGAAGGCGAATGGTGGCGAGTAATCACTGCTACTTTTATTCATGCAGGATTCTTTCACATTCTATTTAACATGTTTGCTTTATTTTTATTCGGGCCAGAATTGGAAAGAATTTCTGGTAAAATTCGCTTCTTTACGATTTACCTAATATCAGGACTGTTTGGTAACGTCGCTACCTTCATTTTTCAACATTTGGATTATGCCAGCGTAGGAGCCAGTGGTTCAATTTATGGTATTTTCGGAGCTTATGCAGCACTTGTCTACTATACTAGAAATACAATGCCGCAACTAAAACAAATCATTATGCCAATTATTATCATCGGGTTAATTATGACATTTTTACAACCGAATACGAACTTTTACGCCCACGTTGGTGGATTAATTACTGGATTCTTGTTAGGGCTTGCCTATTTCTCACCAAAAAATATATTACGTTGGCGCATGAAATAATACTAATTTGGACAATAAAAAATTTTTTAATCGAGTAGGAGGGAGCGATTAACTCCCGTCCTCTCACACCACCGTACGTACGGTTCCGTATACGGCGGTTCAATTAAGATGATTGACGCAAGTCTTTATAACTTCCGTGAATAGCTGTTCTCTTTATGCCAGTGGTCACTCCACCCTCCAAGAGGTCTCCCACGGGATTCACCGCTTCCTTCCTCAAGTGAGGTACTACGTTTTCTGTGTTCATCATGACTCACTGAATGCCAAGGGCTATTCTCTCTTAATTGTTCGGTCCTTCTTAGTAGTTCTAAACCAACTAATACTATGACCTCTGCTGACTTCTGACGGTTCAGCTACTTATCACTAAGTAGGTTATGAAGCGTACTTCACATATCCGCCAGACCTCCCCGGGTAAGAATGTAATCTTTCCTTCCATCTATCTGCTTCATTTACTCTGTACCACCTTTGGCAGAAAGGACTTTGTTTTGTTTAGCAAACTCATCCAATGATACCTAGCCTTATATGAAGTTCGTGTTCCTCAGACCGGAAGTTTGCCGCTCGCTTCCTTCAGATTCCGCGTCACCACGGACACCCTTGCGTTAAGCTAACTGTTACTTCTGCCTTCACAGTTCGGGACTTACACCCTATAGATTACACCCATGCCAGGCGCACTATAAAAAGAGGATGCATTAGGTTAGGCATCCTCTTTTTTCATTTCCTTTGATTTTTCAAACCAAGAAAGTAACTCATTTACATCTGATTCATTTAAATGAGATACTCTCGCAGTTGCACCTGTAATACCAGACATAACGGTAGCTTGAATAGAAGCGATGTTTTTTCTTTTTTGAAAATAATTTTGTTTACTCTGGACAACTTGAATCCGTTTCTTTTCTGCAATAAACGTCACTCGGCTAATCACACGATAACGCAATGTTAGTTGGTTACCTGTAATGATAAAGCCATTTGTTTTATACTGCCATAATCTAAGCATAAGAACAGGAAGTACAAATAATATCGAAAATAAACCTAATGGATAAAAGAAGTAAGAGCATAATCCAATGATTGGAAGAAGCCACAGAATATCAATCCTATAAAAATGAGGTTTCGCCTTCTTTGGTGGACGAATAAAATCCGGTTCCATTTCAAAATCAAAATGTGGAAATAATTGTCGTAACGGTTCTAACATTCTTTGATTCGAAATGATTGGAAACAACATGATTTTTTTTTCGTGTTCTCCAAAACCACCGCTTGCGCTTTCTACAACGACTGTTGCATATTTAACCATTTGTCTTATAGGATTTTCGACAATTTTAATTCCTTGTACTCGATTTTTTGGAATCGTAATTCGCTTTTTTTCCAATAAACCGCGTGTAATTACAATTCGGTCGTTCTCTTGAACAACTGTAAAATCATAGTAATTAATAAATGTAATGATGATTGATACAATCCATGCCATTAAAAATGTAAAGAAAATGGTCATCAACACAATCATAAATCCAAATTGTATAAATATTGATAGCTCTTCAAAAATCCTTTCGTAAGGTATAAATTCAGAAACTTGAGAAATAAAAGCGGCTATCCCTGCAATAACCACTCCTATACTATTCGATGTAGTGGCAAGCAGAAATAAGTCTTTTGCTGAAATTTTGTAAATGATTTCATGAAGATCTTGTTGAACTTCAACTGCTTCCAATTGGTTTTTATCTTCGAATTCATTTTCACTTGCTTGCTCTATGTTTACTTTCTTTGTTTCTCTTTCAATCTGAGAAGCCTCTTCTCTCGTTATAGCTGTCAACACCACTTCAGGTTTACCATCCGTACTTCCGGCTGTTTCTACCATAACTTGAACAAGACCGAAAATACGGTGGAATATCGATTCTTTATAATTAAAACTTTGGATGCGATCAAAAGGAATATAACGTTTCTTTTTGATAAACAGTCCATATTCCACTCTTAGTTCATTTTCTTCAAACCAATAAACAAAAGTCCACCATCTAATAAACCCGGAAATTAAATAAAATATTAGAACCAATAAAAAAATTAATAAAGGGATATATTCCCAAAAGTCATTACTCTCAATTTTAAAACCGTTCGCAACTGCAATAATTAAAAATGGAATAATTAATTCTTTTAATCCCTTTATAAAGTTAATAACAGCCGAAACTGGATGGAGTTTATACTTTTTATACATCATCTTCAGCCACCCTCGCTAACTCGGAAATTCTTGCTCGCAAACGGTCCGCTTCTTCTGTTATTAACATGGGAATTACATGGGTCGTGGCTGCTGTTGAAATCGAAATATTTGCTAAATCATATTTTTTTAATATGGGGCCTTGTGATGTATCCACATGTTGTACTCGAACCATCGGAATCAACGTTCTCGTTACGACAAATAAGCCACTTTGAATTTCAATTTCATGTTCCCTAACTTCATAACGCCAATGATTCCATCGAATTTTCGGAAATAGCCAAATTAATGCCAAGGCTGGGATCGCAACAAAAACAATTGCAATGTAATAAATATATGTTGGCCCATCAAATTTATATGTAAGAAAACTAGCTACTCCAGCAATTATTGATAGAAAAATTGTATAAATAAGTCCATATAATCTCCATACCGTTAATCCTTTTCTAGGAATTTGATATTCCGGTTCTCTTCTTATCATTATCTCTCACCTCTTATCTATCTCTTTCATATACGGTTTTCCTTTTATTTTGTTTCAAAACTTCTTATTTTTTTTATTCATCATTTTTTAGCTTAGTAAATTCATATATATCATATTAGACTTCCTAGTGCTGAATTTTCAGTCTAATAAATTCACTATTCATTACGTAAGGAGTGTAGTTGGATGAACGTACCTTTAGTTTTAACCCATTTTTTAGATCGAGCCGTTGCACTATACGGAAATAAGGAAGCAATTATCAGTTATGAAGGGGATCGGCGATTCACTTATTACCAGTTCAACACCCGAGTAAATCAGCTGTCAAGGGGGCTACAATCTTTAGGCATTAAAAAACTTGATAAAGTAGCATATCTTGCCCCAAACACGATTGAAATGCTAGAAGGTTTTTATGGGATATACCAAGTTGGTGCAGTAATGGTACCTTTAAATATTCGTTTAAAACCTGAAGATTATCTTTTTATTTTAAATCATAGCGAGTCAAAAGTATTGTTTGTAGATCAAGAACTTTATCATTTAATTGAACCAATCAAATCAAAATTAATTACCGTCGAATCAATTATTGTTCATAACAAAAATAGCGAAACAAATGAAATCAATTATGATGAATGGCTTGCTTCTTTTGATGGTTCAAACTTTGAGCGAGTAGATTTGGATGAAAATGATGAATGCAGTTTATTATATACAAGTGGAACAACCGGTAATCCAAAAGGCGTCCTTCTAACACACCGAAACAATTATTTACATGCTTTAAGCTCGATGCATTTCTTACGCGTTACAGATCAAGATGTATACTTACACGTCTTACCGATGTTCCATGTGAACGGGTGGGGATCACCTTTTTATTATACTGCCAATGGAGCAACTCACGTTACGTTGAGAAAAGTTGCAGCTGATCAAATTTTTGATGCTATTCAAAAATATAAAGTAACAGTCATTCATATGGCACCTACTGTATTAAATACATTATTGCAATATTATGATGAACATAAACCTGTGGTGTCTCATAAAGTGAGAGTTGTTATTGCTGGGTCTGCACCACCTCCTGCCTTTGTTGAACGGGTTGAAAAAGACCTTGGCTGGGAATTCATCCAAGTTTATGGAATGACAGAATCTTCACCACTGAGTTTAGGTTCCCGAATACTTTCACAATATGAAAATCTTTCAGAAGTTGAAAAAATGAGATTGAAAGCAAAAGCCGGTACACCATTTATAGGTACAGAAGTAAAAGTAGTGGATGAAAACGGCGAAGAAGTTCCTCATGATGGGAAAACAATGGGAGAAATTATTGTTCGCGGACACGGCGTGATGAAAGGCTATTGGAAAAACGAAAACGCTACAATGGAAACAATCATTAATGGCTGGTTATATACAGGCGATGTAGGCACCATTGATGAGAAAGGTTATATTGATATAACTGACCGTAAAAAAGATATTATTATAAGTGGCGGTGAAAATATCTCTTCCATCGAAGTAGAAGGCGTATTATATGAACACCCTGCTATAAAAGAAGCAGCCGTCATTGCTATTCCACACGAAAAATGGGGAGAAATTCCTCACGCCATTGTCGTATTAAAAGATGGCTACCAGGTTACTGAGCAAGAACTAATCGACTTCACTCGTTCAAAATTAGCCCATTTTAAGGCAATAAAAAGTGTATCTTTTGTAGATGAGTTGCCAAAAACAGCTTCAGGTAAAATACAAAAAGTTCAATTACGCAAACAATATATTGAATCGGTTCAACAAATATAAAAAGCAGGAGGGAAGCCCTTCCTGCTTACATTTATTCTTACTTTCTACCTCGACGGCGTTCTCCCGTTTTCTTACCGCCTTCTCTTCTGCTTCCACGGTGTTCTCGGCGAACACTTCGTCCCCCACTGCGTCCATTTGAACGTTCTTTTCGCATTGGAAGCGGACGTTCTTCTGTAATTTTCACTGGAGTATCGTCCGGCTCTTTTGTAAATGATTTGATGGCTGCAGCTATAAGATCTACTGCATCATAATCTTCCAATAATTCTGTTGCTAGTAATCGATAATCTTTTAAATCATTTGCTTGAACAACTTCCACAAGCTTTTCAATCGCCAATTTCTGTTGCCCTGCTAATGCTTCGTCTTCAGTTGGTGGGCGCAGAGGCGTCATGCGTTTATTTGTTGTTTCTTCAACGATTCTTAAATAGCCCATCTCTCTTGGTGTTACAAATGTAACAGCAAGACCTGATTTCCCTGCACGCCCTGTCCGACCAATTCGGTGTACATAACTTTCCGGATCTTGAGGAATGTCGAAGTTATACACATGAGAAACTCCAGAAATATCCAATCCTCGTGCCGCAACATCTGTTGCAACAAGGATATCAATTTTATTTTCTTTAAACTGACGCAACACAGACAAGCGCTTTGATTGGCTTAAATCTCCATGAATACCTTCTGCCAGATATCCACGAATATTTAACGCTTGCGCTAATTCGTCTACACGACGTTTTGTACGACCAAATATGATAGCCAATTCCGGTTGATGTACATCTAAAAGGCGAGTTAAAATATCAAATTTTTCTCGCTCCTGAGTTTTTACAAAATATTGTTCAATATTTTCAACCGTCATTTCTTTTGATTTAATTTTCACTTCTTCCGGGTTCTTCATAAATTTCGTTGCAATTTTACGAATCGCTGGCGGCATTGTTGCTGAGAACAACAACATTTGGCGATTTTCAGGCACTTTTTCTAAAATCGCATTAATGTCATCAATGAAGCCCATGTTTAACATTTCATCTGCTTCATCCAATACAAGGGTTTGAACATGTTCAAGCTTCAATGTACGACGGTTGATATGATCTATTATTCGACCTGGAGTTCCAACGATAATTTGCGGTTTGTTTTTTAAAGCACGAATTTGTCGTCCGATATCTTGTCCACCGTAAACAGATAATATTTTTACTCGCTTGTCATATCCAATTTTATAAAGCTCTTCTGAAACTTGAATAGCTAGTTCACGAGTCGGTGCAATAATTAATGCTTGAATATCCGGATTATTCGTATCAATTTTTTCGATAATCGGAATACCGAACGCCGCCGTTTTACCGGTACCTGTTTGTGCCTGTCCGATAATGTCGCGGCCTTCTAAAGCAAATTTAATAGTTCCTTCTTGAATTGGTGTTGCTTCTTCAAATCCCATACGTTTTAACGAACGCAATGTAGATTCACTAATATTAAATTCTGAAAAATTTGTCAAACTCTTCAATCTCCTTTTTTCTCTTAAGTCGACAAATGGTTACATTTTTCAGATGAAATGTCGGCAAATATCGAGCCTTTAGTTAGAACGTTCCGTCAAATTAATAAATCCTCATACTTAGAGAAAACATTTATTTATATGAAAAGGAAAGCCCGGTCTTTGCCGAGCGGTTCAATTCTATGCATTTCAGTATGTTCGAATAGAATAAAACCGATATACTCAAAAAAAAGTACTCTTCGTTCCCTTTGAAGAGTAATTGTATAAAATGTATCCATTGCTCTCCCTAGTCTACACGGTACATGAAAATTATGCAACGATAATGCTTCTATTGTCTAAAGCTTATTTTTCCGATTGTAAAAAATGCAGTACATCCGGAAACCAAGATTCACAATCGTCGCTATAACAAATATGGTGTTTACCACAAGATGAAAAGTAAATATATTTTTCCTTTGATGAAAGTTTATTGTATAAATATTGAGCGGTTGTATACGGAACGATTCCATCACATTTTCCTTGAACAATAAAGGTTGGTATATTGATTGACTCAATATATGGTTCAACCTGCCGGACGATTTTCATAAATTGTATTGCTGCACTAACAGGTACATTTTTTAGTTTATACTCATATCGCTTGAATAATTCATTATTTTTTAAATGTCCTTCAATGGCTTCTTTTGCAAATTTTTGTAAATCGCTTAATAACTGCTTTGGAGCAATATATTTCACAGCCGCACTAAGCAAAACGATTTTCTTTATAGGATATCGTTTTCCTAAGTATAAAGCGATGACTCCTCCCATGGAAAAACCTATAACATAAACCTTGTCGACTTTTTTAGCTAATCTTTTATAGGCAAGCTCAGCATCAATCAGCCAATGCTCAGCTTTGAAACCTTTTAATGAAAGTGTTTCGCCATGACCACAAAATGTGGGGACTTCCACAATCCAATCGGTTTGATTTCGTATGTATTCTGCTAAAGGTTGTACCTCATACGGTCCTCCAGAAAATCCATGCAACATCAATACACCAACAGACATAAGAAAACACTCCTGTTGCAGAAGAATTCTTCTAAATAAAAAAGTGAAATTCACTTCGTACACCATTCGTCCCGTTCTTTTCTGCCGGAGTCTCCATGAATTCCACTTTAATGGCGAATTCTTTATTTATTGAAAGTATTAATTATTGTCTCTAATTTCATACCTCGAGATCCTTTAATTAAAATTAACGAGTCTTTATCGGCATGTTGTTTTATATAATCGACGATTTTCCCGTAGTCATCTTTCGTGTGCAATATTCGCCCAGAAAATCTTGGTGCTATTTTGTGATATAACCATTCCATACGAGGGCCAAATAAGCATATTCTAGAAATATGATTTTCATCAATGTATTTAGCTAATTCTTCATGGAATTGTTGCTCTTTATCTCCTAACTCCAACATATCTCCTAAAACTAGCCATTTATCTTTTCGCATCGATGTGGATTGGAGAAATTCAATTGCCGCTTTCATTGATGTTGGGGCTGCGTTGTAAGCATCATTTATAAACAAAACATCTCCAACAGGAACAAGTTGCATCCGCATATCAGTAAGCGATACTTGTTCCAACCCTTTGCGAATTTGTTCATCTGACATTCCTAAAGATTTTGCGACAAGCATAGCACCTAACGCATTTTTCACTTGATGTTTTCCTAATATCGGAATAAAAAATTCGCCGTTTAATTCACCATCTACAATAAAACTGCTGCCCTTTTCCGTCGTCTCTATTTCTCGAATTATTAAATCATTCCCTTGTTGAAAACCGAATGATTTCGATCTTAATTGGGGAGTAATTTCAATTAATGCTCTCAATAGAGGCTCATCACCGTCATAACATAATACACCTTCTGAATCGAATCCCTTAATAATTTCAAATTTCGCCTTCGCTATACCTTCTCTTGATCCCAAATCTTGCATATGAGCTTCGCCAATATTCGTAATAACAGCATAATGCGGTTTAGCCAATGTGGATAAAAACTCAATCTCGCCAAACCCGCTCATTCCCATTTCTAAAACTGCAATTTCTGTATCTTCATCAAGAGACAATATTGTAAGAGGCAAACCTAGTTCATTATTAAAGTTACCAATCGTTTTTTGCACTTTATAAAATGGTGAAAGCAAACTTGCTAAAATATCTTTTGAAGATGTTTTTCCGTTCGAACCTGTGATTCCAATGAATTTTGCCTTCAGCTCATTGCGGTACATACTCGCCATTTGTTGCAATGCGAGCCCAGAATCCTCTACAAAAAGAAGCGGTACATCTTTTGGTGGATTCGGTTCATCTTTTAACCAAAGGGAACAACTTGCTCCTTTTTCAAAAGCTTGAAGCACATATTTATGTCCATTCGTTTTTTCCCCGCGAAAAGGGATAAATAAATCTCCTTCTTTAATTGTTCTTGTATCAATGGATACGCCGGTTACGATCTTTTCACCATGTTCACCAGCTTCAATATTTAACCAATTTGCAATGTCTTGAATACTTTTTCTCATCATTCATCCCACTTATTCTCTATTAAATTGAAGTTGTTGTTTTTCTTTATGTCGCTCAAGTGCTAATTCTATTAGCTGATCAATTAATTCAGAATAGTTTAACCCACTGTTTTGCCAAAGAAGTGGATACATGCTGACAGGAGTGAAACCTGGCATCGTATTTACTTCATTTATAAATACTTCATCTCCACATACAAAGAAATCAGCTCTTACTAAACCGGAACAATCTAAAACTTTAAAGGCACGTATGGCCATATCTTTCATTTTCTCTTCCACTTCTTTTGTAATTTCTGCCGGAATAATTAATTTTGTTGATCCGTCCTTATATTTTGATTCGTAATCATAAAACTCAGTTGTTGGCTTAATTTCTCCTGCTACGGATACTTTCGGTTCATTATGTCCAAGCACAGCCATTTCAATTTCACGGGCTTCAATTCCTTGCTCTACAACTACTTTCCGATCATATTTAAAAGCGATGTTAATCGATTTCTCTAATTCTTCTCTGTTCGATACTTTGCTTATTCCTACGCTAGAACCTAGGTTTGCCGGTTTAACAAACATCGGATAAGTTAACTCCCGTTCACATTTTGAAAGCAATGCCTCTTTGTTTTGGTCCCATTCATATCGAATAAAATAAACGAATGGTACTTGATTTAGTCCTGCAATGTTAAACAATTGCTTCATGACAACCTTATCCATTCCAGCTGAAGAGGATAGAACACCATTACCAACATAAGGAAGGTTCAATAATTCAAGCAATCCTTGTACTGTGCCATCCTCGCCATAAGTACCGTGGAGCAATGGAAAAATCACATCAAATTTTGCTTGTTCCTGATTCTCATCCAAAATAAATTCAAGAATGTAGTTTGGTTTACTTTCTTTCTTTGTAAATTGTAATTCTTCAATAGATTCAGCTGGTTTCGTTAACTGAGGACCTCTGCACCATTCGCCATCAATTGTAATATAAATCGGAATTACTTCATATTTATCAAAATCGATAGCTTTGGTTACCGCTGTAGCCGTTATTAGTGATACTTCATGCTCCGCGGATTTCCCCCCATATAATAATCCGATTCGTTTTTTCATTTTTCGACCTCCAACTTTTGAGTAATACTAGTTTATCATGAAAAGATTTAATTCATGAATGCGAAAAAGAAAAACTCCCTGTCATTTGGCAATACCCTTGGACAGGGAAGTTTACTTCAGTTTAATAAATTCATCATGTTCTTGTTTTAAAATCATTTTTAAATCATTCCATACTTCATCAGGATAATCATAATCGGAGAGTGTGCGAATTTCTAAGCCAAAGTGGTTGTCTGGTTTATCCACTTTATAAAGTGAAATCAAGGCACCTTCTTTAAAATAATTGCGATATGCTTTTAATAATGAGACGTCAATCGTTGGAATTGTTTCCTTCGACTTTCTTCGCCAAAAACCCCCATTTCCTCCGTTTTCTTTTATAATATTATTGATAAGTGTTGAAATGAGAGTCTCAAAATCTTCTAAGTAGCGAAAATAAATTTTCGTTGTTTGATCAGCTGCGGATGAACAATACACATAACGATTTTGCAGGTTCACAAAAAACGGTGTTGTAACAGGTTCCTTTTTATGAGCTAAATATAATAATTCTGCTTGCTCAATGGGAGTAAGCTGATTTACATGCCTTTCGTCAGCAAAATCAACCCAGCACAAATCTTGATTTGTATCATCCACTTTTTTAACAAAGTTTTTTATTTCATCGCTTGGAATATAATCTAGCTGGGTATGCATATTAAATAAACCATCTTCGTAATTGTGTTTTAACAGTAAAATATTTTTGATTGAATCGATTGCTCCAATAAATTGTTTTAATGACAAACCGCTAAAAATAACAAAGCGATCAACATCGTTCATATGTATAAACAAATGGTAAAAATAATCATCAACCGTCTTATATTTTTTAGCCATTCGATCACTCTCCAATACCGCAACAGTTAAGTTTATTATAAGATGTAATTATGTTTTTTGAAACAATTTCACAAAGGTTTCGTCTTATTGTTGTGTTTTAATCGGATAAAATCATATTTTCGCTATAATACCATATAGAATATGATACAGTATATTGATGAAGAGCTTTGTTGATTGCAATATTATAGAACATAGGTGGACAAAATGGAGAATAACAGAAATTTTGCAGAAAGATTCGATTGGAAACTTGCTGCCATACTCGTCATGTTTTTAATTATTAGTTTAGTAGCTATTTCTTCCGCTCAAACGACAGGGCAATATGGTCAAATAAATTTTGTTTTTAAACAATTACAATGGTACGTGATTGGTTCCTTCATCGTTGCTTTTGTCATGTATTTCGAGCCGGAGCAATATAAAAAAATGTCTTGGTATTTATATGGTTTTGGAATTTTACTCTTATTTGTACTTATTTTTATGCCAGAAGGTCAAGGCCAAATAGGGGAGCCAAAAAACGGAGCAAAAAGCTGGTATCATATACCAGGTCTCGGAAGTATTCAACCTTCTGAATTTATGAAAACTTTTTTTATTCTTGCAACCGCAAGACTGATTAGCACTCACCATGAAAAGTATGTAAGTAAAACACTTAAAACAGACTTTTTACTTTTAGGAAAAATTGGTTTGTCATTATTCATTCCGCTTGCTCTTATCATGCAGCAACCTGATTTAGGTTCATCACTAGTATTTATTGCCATTACTGCTGCACTCATTGTTGTTGCAGGAATTTCATGGAAGATTATTCTACCTATTTTTATCAGTGGTATGAGCATTGCCGGATTAATTTTATGGATGGCTTTATATATGCAAGATTTTCTTGCAGAATATTTAGGAGTAAAACCTTACCATTTCGGACGAATATATTCATGGATTGATCCATACTCATATGCAGATAAAGCTGGTTATCATTTAATCACTTCACTCAATGCCATTGGTTCAGGAGAAATTTTCGGCAAAGGATATATGAACCGTGAAGTATATGTAGCAGAAAACCATACCGATTTTATCTTTGCCGTAATCGGCGAGGAATGGGGATTTATAGGTGCTAGTTTCGTCATTTGTCTTTATTTCCTATTAATTTACCATTTAACAAAAATCACACTCACATTAAAAGATCCATTCTGTACATATGTGTGTGCTGGTATTATCGCAATGATTACCTTCCATGTTTTTGAAAACATCGGAATGACAATACAACTACTTCCGATTACCGGAATCCCTTTACCGTTTATTAGTTACGGTGGAAGTTCACTTATGGGAAATGCCCTTGCTATTGGTCTTGTATTTAGCATGAAGTTTCATTACAAAAAATACATGTTCTCAGCAAATGAAGATGATGAATTATAAAAAAAATTCCCGCCGATGCGGGAATTTTTTCGTTCAACCAAATCAATATTGGGAAGTAGTTTTTGGTGGTGCTAATACTTTTAACAATTCTAGCCGTGACTTTGTTACAGTTGCAGTTACCCCTAATTTCGATAATTTTGAAGCAATCTTTCTCAAATCCACTTCCTTGCCCATTCCAACCACCTATCCTCACATTATATTATTTACAACGTACAAATAGTGAAAAAAGTTTCGTACAAATATCCTCAAAATATTTTACCATGATTCTATTCCGTTTAATTTTTCAAAAATGTTACAACTACAATCTTGTCAAATAAAATGCCCTAAAAATTTATGGCATATTGAATTTACTTGTTTTCAAAAATCGGTAAAGTTACAATGTACAGTGTTCATACTAATTTAAAATTTATAAAGGCAGGAACATTATGAAAAAGATTGTTCTATTATTAGCTATACAATTTCTCGTTTATTTGGGATTCGGAATTATTATTCCTGTTTTGCCGGAAGTAATTGTGCAAAACCAATGGAATGAAGTTCATGTTGGCGGGTTATTAACGGTTTACGCATTAGCCAGCTTCTTTACAGCACCTTTTTGGGGACAATTATCTGATAAATTTGGCAGAAAACATTTAATCTTAGTAGGTCTTGTTGGTTTTTGTTTAAGTTTTCTTATTTTCAGCTTATTTATCGATCATTTATTTATGCTATATTTTTCACGCATCGTTGGTGGATTGTTTTCTGGGGCTTTATATACATCTGTCACAGGATATATCAGTGATATATCCACAAACGAGAATCGCAATAAATATATGGGCTTAATGGGCATGTCGATTGGTCTAGGGTTCATTTTTGGTCCTGCGATTGGCGGAGTGCTCGGTGAAAAGAGTTTGCATCTTCCTTTCACTGCGTCAGCAGCTCTAATTGCCATTCTCTTTGTTATCGCACTTATTGGATTAAAAGAACCTGAAAGAAAAGGAGAAGCAAACAAGCGGCAAATCATACCAAAAGGTGCATCCACACTTTTCCAATATCGCGTTCGATATTTATTTCTCTTTTCATTTTTCGTTACATTTACGTTAGCGGGAGTAGAAGCAACATTTCAATTGTTCCAAATTAATCGCATCAGCATCACTCCCCTTCAACTAGGATATTTATTTATGTTTAGTGGATTTGTCGATGCTTTCATTCAAGGAGGAGTCATTCGACAAATAAAAGATGGTACAGAAACAAAATGGCTGTTTGCAGCTCAAATCGTGACTGCTATCGGGCTACTATTCATTGCTCTAACATCTAGCCTGGTAACGGCCGGCATTGCTCTATGCGTGTTTACAGCAGGTAATGCATTAGCTAGAACATGTGTTGTTTCGCTAACAACTAAAGAATCCGGAGGAAAATACGGTCTCGCTGCTGGACTTTCTTACTCAATGGATAACTTAGGCCGAATTATCGGACCGTTATTTTTCACTGTTTTATTTAAAGTTGGAATGTCTCTAACTTATTACATCTCGTTCATCATTAGTTTGATTATCATCATATTCATATTCATTTTCAGTCGTTCAAAAAAATCCCTTCGCACTGAATTTGAATAAATAGCTAATTATCAATAAAAAGGGAGCGCTAAATCCTTCAAGCGCACCTTTTTCATATTTTAGAAAAGGTAACAACATATTTTTATGCATATATTTACTACAAACGGTTATAAGAATAATAAAAATGTGTTGGAGGATAGAACTTGGACTTTTCATATTTGTTACGATTGCCGTCCCAATTTGAAGGGATTCGTACAAGACTAGAAGCATCATTATTAAAAGCAATAAATATTTTACCTACCATTCAACAAACCAATTTCACTGATAGTAAATTTGCTGGTTATCCATATTTACCAAAAACTATGAAGTATCCAAAAGATATAGATGGAAATTATTTAATACTTCTTGCTCAAATAAATTTTGAACAATGTCATTCGTTTCATCCATTTCCGTCACGAGGAATATTGCAATTTTTCATTTCACCTTCATTAGCGAAGTATCAACTGACCGAAGAGATTTTTCAACATTATTTTAAAGTTCGCTATTATCCCAATATATTACCTGAACATGAACTAGTCACAGATTTTTCATTTCTGCCAAACTTTGCATACTCCCCGATAAGAAATGAGATGGCACTCCGATTTATCTATACGATCGAACCAGTTTCTGCAATGGATTATCGATTAACAACATATATCAGTCACTCAGATTTAAATAAACAGCTTCATGATGGACGTACACTTGAGGAACATTATTTTGAACATTTTTTAGGAGCAGAGCATAAAATCGGAGGATATCCCTACTTCATTCACCAAGATACTAGAACTCATTCAACCCTGTTAAAACGGTATGATACGCTACTATTGCAAATGGTTTCAGATGATGAGCAAAATATAATGTGGGGAGACTCTGGAATCATCAAATTTTTTATTAATAGCAAAAAACTCGCCCAATGTGATTTTACTGATATATATTTGCAGGCTGAACAGTACTAGCTAATGGGCAACCAATCAAGAGGTTGCCTTTTTATATGCCAATAATTTCTATCTAATCAATAAATACGTTATAATAATATATAATTACTGGGGGAGTAGGTGGGTATGGAATGAGCATCATCATTAATTCAATCCCTTTCATTCCTATCTTATTTGCTTTAAATATTATTCTAGCCATTACAATTATCTTTTTAGAAAGAAGAGATGCATCTTCCACTTGGGCATGGATTCTTGTTTTATTTTTCCTACCCTTAATTGGCTTTATTTTATATTTATTACTTGGCAGACAACTACGAAAAAAACATTTATTTCGCTGGGATGGACAAAAAGATATTGGCATCGACAATTTAATCAAATATCAAATCGAAGCCCTTGAAAATGATACGTTTCAGTTTAATGAAAACTACGTTAAAAATTATAAAAATCTTATTCAAATGAATTTAAATACGGGAGATGCCATTCTTACCCAGGATAATCAAGTACGAATTTTTGATGATGGAGTTGAAAAATTCCAATCATTAATCAATGACATATTGAATGCAAAAGATCATGTTCATATTCAATATTACATTTTCAAGCTCGATAATTTAGGGCAAAGAATTTATGAAGTATTAAAGAAAAAAGCAAAACAAGGTGTCAAAATTAGAATCTTATACGATGAAATGGGTTCAAGAAGCATAAAAAAAAGGCACTTTAGAGAATTGATTAAATTAGGTGGAGAAGTTGAAGTATTTTTCCCTTCGATTTTCCCCCTTATCAATCCGCGTTTGAATTTTAGAAACCACCGAAAAATCGTCGTGATTGATGGTCGAATTGGTTACATTGGTGGCTTTAATGTCGGTGATGAATATATAGGTTTAAACAATAAATTTGGCTACTGGAGAGATACCCATTTACGCATAGAAGGCAGTTCAGTTCTTCCAATCCAAACTCGCTTTATTTTAGATTGGAATCAAGCTAGCGAACACAAAATAGAATATTCAGAACGTTATTTCCCTGCCATCCCTAAAAAAGGGGATGTGGCTATGCAAATTATCTCCAGTGGTCCTGATACAGACTGGCCAACAATTAAAAACGCATATTTGAAATTACTCATGGAAGCAAAACGGTATATTTATATTCAAACACCTTACTTTATTCCGGATAACAGCTTCTTAAATGCAATTGAAGTGGCTAGCCTATCTGGAATCGATGTACGCATTATGATTCCAAATAAACCTGACCATTTGTTTGTTTATTGGGCTACCTATTCTTATATTGGGGAATTATTGAAGGCTGGCGCGAAAGTGTATATATACGATAAAGGATTTATCCATGCGAAAACCATCGTAATTGATGATGAAGCAGCTTCAGTAGGAACTGCTAATATTGACGTTCGAAGTTTTAAATTAAACTTTGAGGTGAATGCATTTATTTATGATAAACTTGTTTGCCATGAATTAGCCGAAATCTTTGAAAAAGATATTTTAGATTCTAGAGAATTAACACTGGAACAATACGAAAATCGTTCAGTCATAATCAAATTTAAAGAGTCAATTTCTAGACTGTTAACTCCAATATTATAAAGAATTCGTTTTTCCGGTTCTTTGTCAAATGGTGTTGGTGAATAAATTTCAGTGACATTATTTGGTAATATGTAATCGGATGGCTTAGGGGAAATTCGAGGTTCCCCTAAGCTGTTTTTATTTTCGCTAAGTTTTGGGTAATGAATATTCGGTTTCTAAAGTGATAGAAGGATCGATAACCGAAAGAAATGCGTTTAATCACTTTGATTTTGTTATTAATCCCCTCTAAAATGCCGTTATTATAATCGTACTTTAGCGTATTCTCGACGTAATTGACGTAATTGATGTAGTTGTTGATTGTGCTATTATACCTGTAAAGTTTACACATTAAAGCGCCCATAAGATGAGCATAATAAATATAAAATGTGGGAATTTATTGGGTTTATTAAAAAGCCACAGCGTAGCTGCAATGCCATTGACACCTACCACGATTCTTAGTACTTGGTGGATGGGGTCGGGGCCCCGCCAACAAGTACTTAGAATCGATTTGTCCGTAGTACAATGACAAACGGAGTGAGCGCAAGGAGCTATTTTTTGAGATCATCTGCAATCTACAATCACTACGGACAATCAGGTAGGTGTCAATGGTGGCGTACTTCGTACATGAATGGAGGATATGGAAATGGCGAAAAAATATCGATATTACACATTTGAATTCAAAAAACAAGTCATTGAAAAATATTTCGAAGGGTATTCTTCCACAGAGGTAGCTAAAATATATAACATTCATCGGAGAAGAGTCTCTGAATGGGTGAAAATTGTGAAAGAAGGAGGCTATGAAGCTCTCTTAACCAAAAGAGAAAAAGTAGCTAAACAGAAACAGTCGCCTGTTGAAAAATCTTTGGAAGAAAAATATCTTCTATTACAGTTGGAGAACGAATACTTAAAAAAGTTGTTAGATCTAAGAAAGGGGTGAATGATAAAGAACAACAATTTGCCTTTATTCACGCTTACGCAGAACAATATCCGATTTCTATTTTAGCGGAAATCGCCAATGTATCCCGTGCGGGTTATTATAAATGGTTAAAGAGAAATGGAGAAAAACATCGTGATCAAATTGATGAACGGTTAATCCCTTATATCCTAAAGGTGTTTAACGATCACCGTGGTACTGTGGGGAGAAAACGAATCAAAATTGAATTGGAAAGACAATATGGGTTAGTCATCAATGAAAAACGGATTGCCCGTTTAATGAGGAAATATGGATTGGTATGCAAAATTCGCCAAAAGAAATTTAGATATCGTCCAAGTGTTCATGGAAAAATTCCCAATCTTCTTAGCCGTAACTTCAAAGCCATTCGAGAAGGAGTAAAGTTTTCCATTGATATTACGTATATTCGCGTGAAAAGAGGACGTCAAAAATGGGTATATCTCTGTGCCATTAAAGACTTATTTAATGAGGAAATCGTGGCTTATTCAATGGGGACAAGTTTGGAAATGAAATTAGTGTATCGCGCCTTAGAAATGCTTAAAAAAAGGGGATATAGTAAAGGAGCGATTCTCCATAGTGACCAAGGCACTCACTTTACTAATCCCGATTATCAAGAGTATCTCCGTGAGATGGAGATAACTCAATCCATGTCCCGCAGAGGCAACTGCTGGGACAATGCCTGCATTGAAAATTTCTTTAGTCATCTGAAGGTTGAACTTGGATGTTTTAGTCAACCCGAAACTGTACGAGAAATTTACGAAGCAGTAGAAAACTATATTAATTATTATAACACCAAACGTATCGTAACTAAACTAAAAATGAGCCCGATGGAATATAGAACAAAAGCAGCATAAATTTGGATTAATACGGGGCGGATAAAAATGTCTACTTGACAGGAGCATGAGCATTGTCTTGATGGCGGTTTTCATATAGCTGGAAACGATATTTTGTTTATTCTCTAATGTTTTCTTTAGGAGCTCAAAGTCTTTGGTTTTGATGTAATGTCGAACGTATTGGTATAACTCATAGGACGCTTTTAATTCAGAATCTAAATCAATGAGATAGTGGAGAATCTCCACCTCACACATATGCTTTTTAAAGCAACGATGATATGTATAGTTCTTATAATCAAGTTTTGTTTGATCTTTCAGAAGGAGCTTCCAGTATTTTTTCAATTTATTGTAATTCTTTTTATCCCGATTCATGACGTTGATGCGCGTTTTGTTTAAAGCTCTGCTAAATAGTTGGAGGATATGGAATTTGTCGAGTATGTTTTCCGCTTTAGGGAAAACTTCTTGGATTAAGGAAAATATAAGGGCTGTACATATCGATGACAATCGTTTTTACCGCATCTCTCGCCTTTTTGGAATACCGTAAGAAATACTCTTTGAGGACATGTAATCTTCGGTCCTCCACGATATCCACAATCTCCCCCGTTTCAGAGTCGCAGAAAATAAAGGACATCGCTCCAGCTGCGGATTTCACTGATTTAAACTCATCAAAACACAAATGCTTTGGAAGGTAGTGAACATTTGGTTGATAGTAGCTATAAAAGCTGTCAATGACACGACTGACAGTGGCATGAGAAACATGATGTTTCATCGCAATATCTTTTTCGGATATTTTATCTTTGGCGTTTAAAGCAATCGATACTTTGGTATTGTTGGAAATACAACAGTTTTTAGCCACGACGCTCGTTTTTAAAGTAAACGTGGAATGACAATGTTTACAGAAATAACGCTGTTTACGCAATTTTAAGTAGGTATGAAAACCTGAAATGCTAGGCATTTTAATGAGAGACGTTTTAAAACCGTGTTTAATGATTTGATCATCGAAGACATGTCCACAAGCATAACAAGCTTTTGGTTGATACGTTAACGTCCCATGAAAGACTTTCGCTTTTACTTTTTTGATTGTTTCGGTAGAACAAAAATTTTCATCAAATGTGATATTTTTGTCTTTTATATTGAGTAGGTTTCGTATAGAATGATGGTGAGACATGTGACACAACTCCTTTGGAAAATGTGTTTTGGCGATTACATTTTACCAGAGTTTTGTCACTGTCTCATTTTTTTTGTTCAAAAAAATTGGTGCTGGTTTATACTCACCAACACCAAATATTATAGAGCCGTTTTTCCAAAAAAACCTTTGGAAAAACGAATTCTTTTTATTTATCAATTCCCAAATATTCTTCTAAAGTTAATCCTGAATCTTTTACTTTAGTTGCAAGCTCCACGCCTAAATAACGAAAATGCCAAGATTCATACATATAACCTGTAATGTGCTCTTTCCCTTTCGGATATCTTAATATAAAGCCGTATCTATGTGCATTCTCTGCTAACCATTTACCAGCTTCCGATTGTCCAAACGCTTCTGTAAGCCATAAATCTTCACGGCCTTTTTCACCAATATCAAAGGCTAAGCCTGTTTGGTGTTCGGAATAACCAGGACGTGCACTGTAGCGATCTGCATTCTCTTTGCCATCTCGTTCTACATATTTGTTATAAAGTAATTCCTGATACTCATAAGAACGATATGTACTAAATGCTACTAATTCAAAACCTAATGTTTTTGCTTCTTGGGCCATTAATTCAAAAGCGGCACGAGCTTCTACGTTTTCACCCGGAGCATAATCTTTTGGAAGTGGATATTTTTTATTCGCAATCAGTACTCCTTTAATATAAGTAGGCTCACTAGGCAATGTTTGCCCTTCAATATAACCATTATTCTCTTTGTATTTCTTATCTTCTGGTTGTTGCTGTTGTTGTTTTTGCTGAGGTTCTTCCCCTGCAACTTTTCCTTCATCTTGTAATGCTTCTGAATCTTCCTTTTCTTCTTTAAGCTCATTTTCTTTCTCTTCGGAAATAGCCTGATCTTCCGTTTTAATTGTTTCACTCTCATTGTTCAGATTGTTATTAATGAAAACGATGGAGACAATAGCAATGATCATTATCAACAAAATACCAAGTAGTGTATAATGCTTTTTTTTGTTTTTCATAAAATCACCTAATCCCGTCTCATTTCAAAACACGCTCTATTATTTTAACACTATTTTCTCATATTTACTTCAAAAAAATTAGTCGAGCCCATTTAGACTCGACTAAACTACTTATTTTGCTTCTTCAACTGGATGCTCAGAATAATATTTTCTTCCTATATAGGTTTGTAAAATTAGTAATATCCCGCTGACGGACCAATATAACGGTAATGCCGCCATGGACGAAATTGAGATGATTACAATCATAATCGGCGAGATATAAATCATCATTTTCATTTGTTGCTTTTGAGCTTCTGGAACTGTCCATAATGAAACTCTCGCTTGTATGAAATAAACAATACCAGCTATTGCCGTTATAACGAAATCCGGTGTTCCTAAATTAAACCATAAAAATTCGTGAGTTTTTACCTCGTCTGAATACAGAATAGCAAAGTATAGCCCCATGATGATCGGCATTTGAATTAAAATCGGCAAGCATCCTAAATTTAACGGGTTAATATTATGTTCACGGTATAAGGCTAACATTTCTTGTTGAATTTTCATTTGTTCTTCTTTTGTTGTTGCCTTTTTTAATCTTTCTTGGATTTCATCCATTTTAGGCTTAATAACATCCATTTTGGATTTCATAATCGATTGTTGGCGATAATTACGCAACATAAAAGGCATCAAAATAAGACGAATGAGAATTGTAATCGCAATAATCGCTAAACCATAACTACCGCCAAACCATTCGCCAAGCGTATTCAACAACCAATCCATTGGCTTGACAAAGGTATGATAAAAGAATCCTTCTTGATTTTCAACTGCTTGGCATCCTGATAACACTAGTAACATGATGCCGAAAAGTGAAAACAGCATTAGTTTTTTCATTTTTCCACCTACTATTAAATTCTAACTAAATTGAAGTATACGGAATATACTTTATAATTTCAAACAGCAGGTGTCAAAATGAAAAACAACTTTATATTTTTTCTTTTTCGACGTTTGCTGTTTCTGGAAGTTCGAATCTAAAAAAATCATGATGCAATTCATCTCTGAAGTGTTTCGGTGTAACTCCGGTATACTTTTTAAAAATACGAGTAAAATAACTTTGGTTGCAAAAATGGAATTGTTCAGAAATGGATGTAATGCTTTTATTTGTATGTCTTAAATAGTATTGGGATTCTTCTACTCTTCTTACATTTAAGTATTCTACCAATGTAATTCCTACATGTTCACGGAAAATGCGGGACAGGTGGCTTGTACTAATATGAAATTTTTGCGCAATACTTTCTACCGTTAAATCATTTTCTAATTCATCATTTATGTACATGATTACTTTATTGACAGTTTGATGACGGAATGTAGGTTGTTTTCGATCCGCAATAAAACTTACATAAAAGTCTATTAACTCATCAGCAAACTGTAAGAACTCTGCATCTTTCATTTTATTTTGAATCATGTCTATACAAGCAACATTAAAGGCAAAGGCTTTCTTCGAAGGCACTTGATTCTCCATAAGTTTTCTTGCAACAATCGAGGAAAGTGTCATAAAATAATTTCTAACTTCTTTAATAACTTGCTTTCCAAAACGAATTGATAAGATATCAATTAGCTCGTGCAATGATTTTTTCGCCTTATCTGCCTCCAAATGGAATATTTCAAATAACAGACGTGATTCAATGGTAAAAAATTCTTCAATACCGGTGTATTGATTAATACTGTCAATTTCTTGAAAATATCTCTTCGAAATCGTTTCAGAAATTGATTGTTGGTGTAGTTGCATAAAATACCCCATCTTTCTTCAGAATGAAATTTGCATCAAATGTATATATGTCAATAGTTACTATACTAATATAACCAATCATAAAAATGCTATAAATAAAAATTTTTTAATATGAAAAAGGTGACAATTTGATTAGTTTCATACTAAAAATCTGTCCTAAAGACCGAAAAAAATTGAAAATTTAAATAAATATTTATAACTAAAGTGAATATTACCATAATTTTCGTTTTTTTTTCAACTCCCATTTCCTAATTAAATTACCGATGAATATTATCTTTGATTCACACTATGGAAATGTGATTTCTGTTTTTCAATAATATATATTTCCTAATAAAATAGAACTAGATTTTTCAACAAATTTTTTCATTAACTCAGATGCAAAATGTTCTTATGTTATTACATTCTTCTCTATTTCTTTTCTAAAAATATGTAGTAAAATAGAAATTATTAAAATTATAATTGTGGACAAACGAGGTGTTTTAGAGTGGATCCAAAAGAAATCGAAGAAATTATGGATGTCATTAAAGAATTCTTCCCTGAAAATACATCTATCGCTATTTCAGATACTAAAGAATATATATATTACCAACCAAGTAAACATGTGGACTTAAAAATTAAACCTGGCGACCCAATTAAAGAAGGTTCTGCTGCATATAAAGCAATACAATATGGTAAAAAAATCAACACTTACATTGAATCCGATGTTTTTGGCGTTCCTTACTATGGTATGAGTATCCCTTTAATTACTGAAGGAGAAATTAAAGGGGCTGTCACTGCAATTTTCCCTCAAAAGCCATCACCTTTTTTAACAAACTACATTACAATCAAAGTTGATGATTGCTGGTATCCAATTAAACATAATGAAGTTGTTTATTTAGAAACTCAACTTCGCAAAACTTTCGTAAAAACAATGGATAAAGAAGGATTCCATCGTTTAAATCTAAGCGATCTTGAACTGTTCCTATCCAACGACCATTTTATTCGTTGCCATCGTTCATATATCGTAAACATCGATTATATTGATGAAATTCAACCTGATTCCCATTCAACATTCCTTTTAGTAATGAAAGATGGTACTAGAATTCCTGTAAGCCAAAGATATGCAAGCTACTTCCGTCGTTCATTAGGTTTCTAATATTTCGCTAACGAAAGTGTTTTGCTACATACTTTACCACATTTTCATCATATAAATTTTTAAATAAAATCGCCGTTTTCCTTTAAGAAAGCGGCGTTTTTTTATATTAACCTACATATTTATATAGTTTTTAATTTTCTAAAATAATTTTTTGTCGAAAAATCTTGTATTTTCTCGTTCAAACGATAATTAAGCATTTTCATGCAAATTTTGAAGATTGTGTGACAAAGAAGTGCTATTATTTATGTATTCTTGAGCATGGCAACGTTACTCGCTCAATATACTGAAAATTCTTACAAGCTTTTTTCTCTGTTCAACACGAACATCAATAAAGGGGAGGATTATATGAATTCAATCATTGAAAAAAGAATTGGTATACCACAATTAAAAGAACGTATTGTATCTGCCGAAGAAGCAGCTGCCCTTATCCCAGATGGTGCAGTAGTCGGCATGAGTGGTTTTACACGTGCAGGGGATGCGAAAGTTGTTCCTATGGCTCTTGTTGAACGAGCAAAAAAAGAACAATTCAAAATTGATGTATATACTGGTGCTTCACTTGGACCTGAAGTAGACCATTACCTTGCAGAAGCTGGCGTTATTCGTAAACGTGGACCTTACCAAGGCGAAAGAGCAATGCGTAATTTGATCAACAAAGGTGACATTCTATATGTAGATGCACACCTTTCACACAATGCTGAGTTAGTACGTCAAGGAATTATCGGTCCAATTCAATATGCAATTATTGAAGTTTGTGCAATTACTGAAGATGGATTACTTATTCCAACTACATCTGTAGGTAACGCACCAATTTTTGCACAATACGCTGAAAATATCATTCTTGAATTAAATATTTCCCATCCAGAAACTTTAATTGGTATTCATGATATTTATATTCCTGGTCCTCAAGGTGAGCGTGAACCAATTCCTTTAACAAATGCAAACCAACGAATCGGTGAAAAAGGAATTCGCGTTAACCCAGAGAAAATTAAAGCAATTGTCATTTCTGAAGAGCCAGATGCTCCTTCACTAATCGTTGATCCAGATGAAGAAACACAAAGAATGGCAAATTTATTATTAGACTTCTTCCGTTCTGAAATTAAAGCTGGACGTTTAACAAACCAATTAATGCCGATTCAATCTGGAGTTGGATCTGTAGCAAATGCTGTTTTAGACGGCTTTAAAGAATCTGAATTTGAAAATTTACAAGTTTACTCTGAATGTTTACAAGATGCTGTATTTAATTTGATCGACGCTGGAAAAGTAAACTTTGCATCTGCAACATCCATTACTTTAACTGCTGAAGCACAGCAAAAAGTATATGGCAACATTGAAAAATATATAGATAAAATTTGCTTGCGTCCTCAAGAAATTTCTAACCACCCAGAAATCGTTCGTCGCCTCGGATTAATTTCTATTAACGCTGCACTTGAAGTAGATATTTACGGTAACGTGAACTCTACTCACGTAGCTGGAACAAAAATGATGAACGGTATCGGTGGTTCTGGAGACTTTGCTCGTAACGCTCGTCTAACTATTTTCGTAACAAAATCTTATGCAAAAGGTGGAGCAGTTTCATCCATCGTTCCAATGGTTTCACACCATGACCATACTGAACATGATGTGGACATCATCGTAACTGAACAAGGTATCGCTGACTTACGTGGTCTAGCGCCAAAAGAACGAGTGCCGTTAATCATTGAAAACTGTGCGCATCCAGATTTCAAAGATCAACTTTGGGATTATTATCATCGAGCAGTAGAAAAATACGGAAATGTTCAAACTCCTCATATTTTAGAGGAAGCATTAAGCTGGCACGTGAACCTATTGAAAAACAACACGATGAAAAAAGAAGTAGAAGTAAAATAATGTATGATTTTATTAATAGCACAAACTAATCATTGGTTTGTGCTATTTTTTTAGAACATTACATCAATCGAATACGTTCAAAGCTTCCACATATTAAGAAAATTTCCAAACTATCAATATGTATTATGATGGGCTTTAAAGAAAACAGATTGATAATAAAGCATAAACAATTGCAAGGTTGGGACAATAACACCGCGCTAAATAAAATGGCCGATTGGGGGGTGTCTAGAAAGCCGAAAATATTCTAGACATCCTCAAATTATTTTATGATTTGCTCCTGTGGTAGTCAAAACAAGTTTCCACAATTCTCGTCGCTACTGCGACCATTTTTCTTTTGAGTTCGTTATCCCAACCTTGCACTAAAATAGTTATCTAACTTCTTGATTGTTTTCGTTATAATAAATAACCGCCGTTTGTAGTCCACTTTCTGCAATCATATTGTTTTCTCTAATTTTTGTTTCAGTATCATCTGCAGCCGTTTCAGCAATTTCTTTTAAATCATTATTATTATTTTTGCTATAACGCTTTTCACCAAAGTCAGTTTCCTTCGAGAATGTTGTCCTCATATTTTTTATCATCTTCTTCGTTTTATCTCGATTTTCTTTTTTGCTGAGAAATGCTGCTACACCTGCTACAAATGCAGTCAATACAACACCTTTCCCTTTTGCCATGGAAATAACTCCTTTCATTTTCTTTTCTTACTGACAATAAAAAAAGTGACATAAAAACATAATGTTCTTATGTCACTTATCTTTTACGCTTTTACATCATCATATACACCGCTACGAAACTCATTCACGACGTATGAGCATATAGGATTCATTTTATATTGATGTTCCCTCGCATATTCCACTGCCCGTTCTAATAATTTTTTCGCGACACCTTGCCCACGAAGCTCTGGTGAAACGAAGGTATGCGTCATATCCATTATTCCATCATGCTGATTCCACGTAATTTCTGCTAACATTTTCCCATCTTTTTCATACTCAAAAGCAAAGTAGTTCGTCCCTCTTTCAACAAGTT
The DNA here is from genome assembly GCF_038004345.1 of Ureibacillus sp. FSL W8-0352. Taxonomy (NCBI): domain Bacteria; kingdom Bacillati; phylum Bacillota; class Bacilli; order Caryophanales; family Caryophanaceae; genus Ureibacillus; species Ureibacillus sp. FSL W8-0352. Next base: position 2,237,744 of record NZ_JBBOQT010000001.1, read on the forward strand.
TGAATTCCATAAACATTCCACCCCTTTTTGAATTACTATATCATAGGGAACATGCATTGTAATTTAGTTTGCTTCCTGTTCTTCAGAAGATGAGAACCATGAGGAAATTGTTTCGATTAATTTGCTAAAGAAGTTTTTCACTTTTTCCCAAAATCCTTCATCATGCAGAAGATTTCCAAACTTTTCTTCAATCTTTGAACTGATGTTTGACAATTGATCTGCCCATTTTGAAAAATCAATATCCAGCTGTCGAATTCGGTCCATTAAATCAATCAACATTTGTCTATCAGCATCACTTAACTCAATTTGTAATTTTGATAATTGATCTGTTACTATTTTCTCCACTTCTTCCCTTGTTTGTGGATCAATTTCAGCAATTTGCTTTTTAATCTCCGTTAATAACTGCGCAACTTGTTCATCGCTAATATTTGCGTTATCTGCAAGTTCTGTTGCGACATATAATTCTTCGTTTGCAACATCTGTTCTTTCAATATCTAATGTTTCTCCTGTTTTTACTTCATATGCTTTGTAAATTCCAACGAGGGCTGAATGTCCCGTTACTGGCTTTGGAGCGGCTACTTCCACCGTTGCATCTTCTAGACCCGCCGTCAACATGGCATTCGCATACATTTCAGATGTCACTTCTGTTATATTTTCCGGCGTTACGATGCTGACTGTAAGACCTTTCCCATCCTCTTCACGAGTAATTTTGGCTGAAGAATACATGCGAGCATTTGGATTACTATTACTAATGTATTTTACTAAGTCTTGACCCGAAACGATGATTTCATCTACTTCTTGTTCTTCATCTACTCTTAATACTTCCCGTATCATTTCTTTTTCGGATTCAGAAAGATTGGCTCCATATACAACAATTGGAACACCCAGTTTTTCATTAATCGCTTTAGGTGCTGCAAATGCTTGTCCGGGTATTAGCGTTATGAACCCTAATAATACCGCAGCAATAATCGACATCCATTTCTTCATTCATCATTCTCCTTTCAAACCCAGCTTTCAGGTTTGCTAATAATTAGTACGAATAAAAAACACAAAAGGTTTCTGTACTGTCCTTTTGTGTCTATTCATAGAAGCATTAAATGATTTCTGTCCAACCATCTTCTTGTTTTACTTTTTTTTGTTTCATGAGCACACCTAAAGCTCGTTTAAATGCACCTTTACTCATATCAAACATTGCATAAATCTCTTCCGGAGTCGACTTATCACTAAAAGGCATCTTTCCTCCTACACTTTGTAGGTACTCATAAATCTTCTCAGCATCATTGCTGAGTCTTTCGTGACTGCGAGGTAGCATGGAACCATTCATTGTTCCATCTTCCTTGACAGCAATAATCCGAACTTCTACGTCTTGCCCTAGCCTTGGTTCAGATTCCATTTCACTATGGTGTACAAATATTCGATAAGGATAATCTATACCTAATAAAAACGAACCTACTGGCAATAGCCGATAAGCTCGAGCCATTATATTTTTATTAAACAATTTTTCAGAAGCCTCTTCGTACAACTCACTTACCTTTTCTTCTGTTATGAGACGCCCAAACAATTCGCCCTTTCGATTTGTATACAACGTAATAAATAAATGATCTCCTGCCTTAGGCCATAAAGAACGAATTTTTGGTAAATCTTCTGCTTTCACAAGGGCTTCCCGAGTTGAGCCGATATCTACAACAGCACCTTCATTCGAGATTTTTAATACCTTTGCCCATCCATATTCTCCTTGAATAATATGCGGTACCATTGTTGTCGCTAATAACTCCCCACGGCGATTCGCATATAAAAATACCTTTATACGATCTCCTACTGTGAGAGGGGTAGCTGCTTCAGAACTATTAAGTGGGATTTCTAGTTCACCATTTGTCAGTATCCACCTTGAACCAGCTTTCTCTAGGACTGTTAGCTCTACTACTTGACCAGCTTTTAAATCTTTCATTATTGCTTCCCTTCCGCCAATAAATTATGGTTGTTGTTTCATTTTTTCAAGCTTTTTTACAATTTCCTCATCTTCTTCTAACAATTGAACTAAATCTGCGATGCGATCGATTGAATTCCAACTTAAATGATGTTCAATCCCTTCCACATCTTCATAAATCTTATCTTCATCAACACCAATGAGTCTTAAAAATTGCTCAAGAAGTTCATGTCGTTTAACAAGTCGCTTCCCAAGCTTTTCTCCCTTTGGTGTAAGTGTTAACCCTCTGTATTTTTCATATACTAAATAACCGTCTTTATCTAGTTTCTGCACCATTTTTGTTACGGAGGAAGGTAAAACCGATAAAGCTTCAGCTATGTCAGACACCCGGGCATATCCTTTTGTTTCAATTAATAAATATATTTGTTCGATATGATCTTCCATACTAGGTGTTGGCATAACACGACCCCTCACTTTCGTCTATCATATTCAGTTTACTACAATGTAACTAAAAAATGTAACTTTTAACGGCAAAAGAATCAAACAAAAATGTCCAAAAAGTTTAGTTTTCAACTTTTTGGACATCATTACTCTACATGGCCACTTCTTTTGCCTACAGCATGAATGGCACGTATAATTTCCTTATTAATGTTTTCTATATTTCTTGAGTCCTTTAATTCTTTAAACGCTTCTTCTCGAGCATTTAAAGAAACTACATAATATGTAGGCAAATTATTTAACACATTTGCCACTATATTTAATTCGCATTCTTCACAATTACAGAATGTTTGATATTCCACACTTCGTAAAAAATAACGAACAAGTCCGCTTACTATCTCTTCCATTACATTTACTAATCTAAGTTGTGACATACATTGTTTCCCTCCGTTCACTTTTATTAAGTAATACTATAAACGGATAGAACTAAATACTCAATAGTATCAAGTTATTTTTTCATAGAAATCCCTATAAATACAATTTCATCTTGTAGAATTATTTCAAAATCTGCCATTTTTATTAACATTTTTACATTTTTCCTTGATATTATATCTTTAGTAGGACTATCTATTATTAATAATTACCTATTATTTACGAACTAATAAATTTTCATTTAATTCCAAAACAATTGGACAGTGGTCACTTCCTAAAATTTCAGAATGTATTTCACTATTTATGATCGCATCGACAATCAAATCTGAAACGATAAAATAATCGATACGCCATCCAATATTCCGTTCTCTTACTTTATTCATATAGGACCACCAAGTATATGCATCTGTTCGGTTTGGATATAAATATCGAAACGTATCAGTAAAACCTTCTGATAATAATCTTGTCATTTTTCCCCTTTCTTCAAAGGTAAATCCAGAATTTCCGATATTGGATTTGGCATTTTTTAAATCAATTTCTTGATGAGCGACATTTAAATCTCCACAATAAATAACAGGCTTCTTACAATCTAACGCTTTCAAATAATCGAATAAATCATCTTCCCATTGCAATCGTTTATCCAATCTTGCTAAATCCCTCTGTGAATTTGGTGTATACACATTTACTAAATAAAATGAATCGTATTCTAATGTAATAATTCTTCCTTCTGATTCAGAATCCATTTCCCCGACTCCATATTTTACGGAGAGAGGTTTATACTTCGTAAAAACTGCTGTTCCTGAATATCCCTTTTTCTCTGCATAGTTCCAATACTGATAATATCCTTTTAGCGGCAGCTCTACTTGTCCCGCTTGACATTTCGTTTCTTGAATACAAAAAAAATCTGCATCCATTCTATTAAAGTAGTCTAAAAACCCTTTCTTTAAACAAGCTCGTATTCCATTAACATTCCACGAAATAAATTTCACTTTCCCACCTACTACGTATGAAAAATTTAAAGAAAAACAAAATAAGGGAGAAGCAACCTTTTTAATGAAGGTTGCTACCTCCCTATGAATAATAAAGATTCAATTGGGAAATTTCCAATGATTTATCTTGGACATTAATCTTCTCCAACAATTTTCACTTCAAGTTCTAGCTCAACACCAAATTTTTCTTTTACAACTTTTTGGACCATTTTGATTGTTTCTATATAATCCGTCGCAGTTGCATTTCCTTTATTAATAATAAACCCAGCATGTTTTGTAGAAACTTCTGCTCCGCCAACCCCTTTTCCTTGAAGACCACAATCTTGAATTAATTTTCCAGCAAAATAACCTGGTGGGCGTTTAAATACGCTTCCTGCTGAAGGATATTCTAACGGCTGTTTAGATTGTCGTTTATAAGTCAAATCTGCAATTTTTGCATCAATTTCTTCTTTATTACCTTTTTCTAGTCGGAATAATGATGAAAGCACAATATAGTTCTTCTGAGCTATAATGCTTTTTCGATAACCTAATTCTAATTCTTCTTTTGATAATACAAGACGCTTTCCTTCCTTAGTTAGTACTGTGGAATGAACGATGATGTCATTGATTTCTCCACCGTAAGCACCGGCGTTCATCGCCATTGCTCCACCTACTGAACCTGGAATTCCGCAAGCAAATTCTAAGCCTGTTAAACTTGCTTCTGCTGCTTTTTTGGAAACATCCATAATAAGTGCTCCACTTTGTGCGTACACTTCGGTTCCTTCAATTTTTATTTGATTGAGTTTCGATAAATTCATCACAATTCCACGAACGCCACCGTCACGAACAATCATGTTAGAACCATTTCCTAAAATTAACAACGGAATTTGATGGCTATACGTATACTGTACAATTGCCTCAACTTCCTCTTCCGTCTCCGGGATGACTAATATATCAGCATTTCCTCCAAGTTTTGTCATTGTATATTTTTTTAACGATTCGTTTATTTTTATATTTTCTTTATTTGTAACCCCAGATAAATCCTTAACCCATTGTTCAATTGTCATAAAAGCATATTCCTTTCCTGTATTAAACCTTGTATCTGTAATTGTATACTTTTTGACAAGCAAATATATGCTTTAATTGCAAGAATTTTACGATTATTTTCCAACTTTTCAAAACATAAATCTTTCCTCAATAAGTGTACCATGTTTTTCATTAGTTATAAAAGTTTAGACTATAAATAATACTTCCAAGTATTGTCTCTAACATTATAATAAACTATTATGAAAATAAGAATGTTGAAAGCAGGTGAAAAAATGAAAAAGTTTGCTGTAGATTTTTCCCACTCTTCCATCACTTTTTCTGTAAAACATATGATGATAGCAAATGTAATAGGCCATTTTAATTCTTATCATGCGGAAATCGAAGCAGATTCAATTGAAGATTTAACAAATGCAAACATTAGTATAGAAATTGATGTAGCCAGTATTTCAACAAACGATTTATTGAGAGATCAACATTTAACTTCAAACGAGTTTTTTTATGCGGATAAATATCCAAAAATCACTTATAACGTAACAAGCATAGAACAAATCGATCATAATAAATTTTACATACATGGTGATATGACAATAAAAGAAGTAACAAAACCTGTGATCTTTGAAACGACTTATAAAGGACATGTTAAAAGCCCTTGGGGACAAGATACGTATGGATTTTCAGCTTCAGCGAAAATCAACAGAAAAGATTTTAACTTAACTTATAATGCAAGGTTAGAATCTGGAGGACTTCTAATTGGAGAATTAGTAGATGTTAATGCGGAATTTGAAATTTATCCAATACTATAGTGTTTTATAAATCTAAATCTATTTAAGAAACATAGTGGATTAGATAACCATTTTTAATAAATTCATATTGAAGCGTCCATACATTTATATGCAATAAAGGGGTGCCTTGAAATCACTCCAGGCACCACTTTTTCTATTAAACTGCTACTGGTACTAGTTTTTGAACAGAAGCTTTTACTTGTTCTAAACCTGCTTCAATTATTTCATTTGCTCGATTTGGTTCAGCGTTATGGCCTTCAATAATCACTTCATCAAGAAGCTCCATTCCCGCAATATTACCAAGAACATTTTTAATATAATTTACACTCATTTCCATCGGTTGAGCTTCTGGTGACGAGTAATATCCACCTCGTGCGTTCAAAATGACGAATTTTTTATCTGTTAATAACTGTACTAGTTGCCCTTTTTCATTATATTTAAACATAAATCCTGCTTGATAAATATAGTCAATGAATGTGTGTAAAGGTGCAGGAATTGTTAAATTCCATAATGGGAAAGCAACAACGATTACTTCTGCTTCTTTTACTAAATCCATCGCTTTTTTCTTCGCAGCTAGTAAACGAGACTCTGATTCCGTTAATTCTTTACCTTCGTTTTGTTTTGCCAATGCATCGAATAATTGTTGACCGAAATATGGCATATCTTCTTCGAAAACATCGTATATTTTTAGATTAATATTTTCAATTTTCTTCGCTTCTTCAATATATGTTTCAAACATTTTTGTTGAAATTCCGTCTGGACGGTTATTTGCTTTAATTACTAACACATTTTTCATGATGTATATATGCTCCCTTTCTTTAATTTTAAACATCTCAAATTCAAGATTCACAAAATCAAGTATAAAAGGGGGGATTCATTTTATCAAGCAAATAACACTCATACTTTTGACTGAACTTAAATATCGCAATGTCCGTCCGAGCAAATATCTCCGTCTCCGCCGAGCATTTGTAATGATGGTTTTAATCCTTTTTCTTCAGCTACTTTCTTTACTGTCTGCTTAAATAACTCTTGAGGTTGTGCTCCTGAGATTGCATATTTGTTTTCAAATACAAAAAATGGAACACCCCGAATACCGTAAATTTGAGCTTGTTGAATATCTTTTTCGACTTCTTCAGAAAATCGATTGCTCTTCAATATTTCTTCTACTTCTTTACTCTCAAGTCCAACTTCTTCTGCCAATTTGATTAACACATCTTCTTTTCCAATAGCTTTCCCTTCAATGAAATACGCATGGAATACCCGTTCACTGAACTCTATACCTTTTCCTTTTGAATAAGCCCATTTTGACAATCGATGAGCCTTTAAAGTATTTGCCGTTTTTAGTTCATCAAAATTATATTGAAGTCCTACTTCATTCGCCCGCTGTACAACACTGTTTGTCATTTTCTTTACTTCATCAATCGGCATCCCATATTTTTTTGATAGATGATCATAAATGGACTCATCCGAATCTTCTAATGTTGTAGGATCTAATAAAAAGCTTTTTAATTCTACTTCCACTTGTCCAATATACCCTGTATCTTGAATTGCTTTCTCCAACTGCTTCTTTCCGATATAACAAAATGGACAAACGAAATCTGACCAAACTTCTACTTTCATTTCTTTTCCTCCTTTTTCGCTATTTTACTTGTATCCTCTTAAAACAACAAAATATATGCTCCTACTGAATAATGTAATGATTTTTTTTACATACTCGTAAAAAACACATTTTTAGGGGGATTTTCATGCAGAATTCGCTTTGGTTACATAATGTAACCCCTTTATCTTTAACATCATTATCCGCTTCCCTGAACTGCGATGTATGTATAGTTGGCGGTGGATTAACGGGGGTCTATACTGCCTATCTTCTTGCAAACAAAGGGATAGATGTTGTTTTGCTAGAAGCGAAATCTTCTGTTGCGTATGGTACAACAGGTCACTCTACGGGAAAACTAACTCCCCAACATGGTGCAGTTTATGATTTATTACTGAACACTTTTAATGAAGAAGAAGTGCGCACCTATTATGATGCCAATGCAACGGCTATTGAAAACGCACTTCATGATGTAATAGCGGATACATTCCAACGAGTTGATTCTTATTTATATGCAACAACAGAACAGGGTGCGGAAAAAATCAAGAAAGAAATAGAGGCTTACAAGAAAATAGGTATACAAGGAATCGAAACAACTGATACTGAACTGCCTTTTGATGTGATCAATGCATTAAAAATGGAAAATACCTATCAAATCCATCCGACGAAATTTACGAATCATTTTGCAAAATTAGCATTAAAAGCGGGAGCAAAACTATTTGTAAATACAAGGGTAACAAAATTAATTATTGATGAAAATCGCCTTTTAACGGAGAATCATTTTGAAGTAAACTTCAAATCCATAGTGCTTGCAACCCATTATCCCATCGAGGCGATAAAGGGGCTGCAAATTGCAAAATTATCCATTGACCGTTCTTATTTAATGGCAACGAAAACTTCGGAGATATTGAAAGGGCAATATTTATCTACCGATCAATCTTCTCGAACAATTCGAACAGCTTTAATGAATCATCAACCATACTTTATTTTCGGCGGCAGCTCCCATGTTGCAGGTGCTGTTCAAAACACACAATTTTATTATGAAATGTTAGAAAAAGAGCTTATGTCTACTTTCGATTTGCCTAAACCTGAATATTTATGGAGTGCTCAAGATCCAAATACAGCAGATTATATTCCATACGTAGGCCGCATTTCAGAAAGTGAACCGAGTATATATATTGCTACTGGTTATCGGAAATGGGGGCTTTCCAACTCGCTTGTTGCAGGTGAAATTATTTCAACACAAATTACTGAGGGACAGCACCCTGCCCAATATCTTTATAGTCCTTCGAGAAATATGTTCGGGAAAACTTTTATGCGAATGTTAAAGGAAATTGGCTTTACAGTATCGAATCTCGCAGAAGGATATTTAATGCGAATAGAAGCTCCAAAATGCACCCATTTAGGTTGTAAAACACAATGGAATGAAGCGGATGAAACTTGGGATTGCCCTTGCCATGGTTCACGATTCGATAAGTTGGGTAACGTCATTGAAGGCCCAGCAGTATATCCACTATCATTGGAATAAAAAAATGGTGTCAAGGATTTACCTTGAACACCGTCTTTTTTTAACTTAATGCATCTGTTAACACAGGAACTACTTGTTTTTTACGTGAAACTACTCCTGGTAAATCGAATTGGTTATCCACTAATTCCTTACCGAATGCTTTTGCTGCATCTAGAGCAGCATTTCCTGCAACTATCGCTACGGAATCGTTGTTTAAAATATCAGTAATGAAGAAGAAGAATAAGTTTAAACCTTTTTCTTCAACATTCTTATTCAGTAAACTTACTAATTCTTCTTTACGGTTCAACACATCATTCACATCAACTGCGTTCACTTGAGCAACAACGGATTTCACTGTACCAAACGTAAATTCTTTCGCATCTAAAGAAAGTAAATCTTCTAAAGATTTATCTGAAAGATCCGCACCAGCCTTTAGCATCGAAAGACCGTATTCTTCCGCATTCACTCCTGCAATTTCAGCCAACTCTTTACCTGCTTGTACATCTTCTTCCGTGCAAGTAGGAGATTTGAATAAAAGCGTATCAGAAATGATGGCAGAAAGCATTAATCCAGCAATGTTTGAAGGAATTTCAACATTTTTTTCTTTGAAGATTTTATTTAAAATCGTTGCCGTACATCCAACTGGTTCTGCGCGATAATATAACGGATCAGCTGTTTCAAAATTTGCAATACGGTGATGGTCAATAACTTCTAAAATTTTTACGTTTTCAATTCCGTCTGCAGATTGTTGGCGCTCATTGTGGTCAACTAAAATAACTACACCAGTTTCTTCTGCAACATTTGAAATAAGTCTTGGCGGCTCGAAACCGAACTTTTCTAAAGCATATTTTGTTTCATTATTAATTTCACCAAGTCTTACCGCTTCTGCATCTACTCCGAGTTGCTGTTTTAAATAAGCATAAACGATTGCGGATGTAATCGAATCTGTATCAGGGTTTTTATGTCCGAAAACTACTACTTTGCTCATTCAAATAGTTCCTCCTAAATTTGTGTATAGTCCGTGTCTATTTTATCATAACTTCTTTATAATAGAAAAACGTAACATATAACATAAAATTTATGAAAAACAAAACGTTTTTTGCAAAATTCAAAGTTTTACGAATATTTAAGTATCACTATTTCATTGTTAACGTTCTTTTTTCTAAAAAATGGAGACGATCATCTAATTGAGCATTTAAATTTAAAAACTTTTTATAATAATTTCTATTATGTAGAGTCATACCTTCGACGAGAGCGTGTACAAGGGAATTAGCTGCGGTATTTGCTTCGAAAGCAATTTGTTTTTGAGCCCCTGCAACAAAACTGATATTTGCATAATCACGTACAGGGGATATGGAAGAATTTGTTATAGCAATAATTTTGACCTTTTTATTTTTCGCTAATTTAACAATTGTTAATATATCTTCTACTACCGAATCTAAAGCGATTACAAACAATACTGAATCTGTATCCATTCTATTTATTTGGTTTACAATATCTTCAACATTAAATTTGATTTGAGTAACCTTTTTTCCGAAATTTTCTAACATTGAAGTTAAATAACATGTAGATGGAGCGCACTGTCTATAACCCAACGTATAAATGATCCCTGCTTCATGTAAATAAATTGTGGCTTTTTCAAAGCTTTCTGCATCAATGCATTGTATTGTATTTAAAATACTCGTTACATCCCGATTCATTATTTCACTGAATAAATATTCATGTTTTTTTCCAATGGATAATTGTTCGCCAGCCGAAACATGTTTCGATTCTAATAAATCCTTTCGAATTCTATCTTGCAGTTCACTATAGCCAGATAAATCCATTGCATAACAAAACCGAATCACTGTTGACTCACTTACACCGATCATTTTTCCTACTTCAGAGGCAATATGAGTAGCGACTACATTCGGATTTTCTATAACAAATTGCGCTACTTTACGTTGTCCCCTTGAAAGTCGGATAAAGCGTTTCTTCACTTCATCACAAAAGCCCATTTTCTTAATGAATTCCTCCTTCATGAAATTACTATAATGTATGCAATATTATAAAAAGTAGGGTAACATGTATAATGAGTGAATACAATGAGTTTTCAGAAAAATTTTTAAGAGTAACTAAGCAAATATTCATTAAATTGTCAAATTTATGAAGGAAGCTTTTTGTTCTCGAAAAGCTTCCTTCATGAAATTTACTCAAGTTCTATTTGTTTTGTTTCTTGTCCTAAAAAAACAACTGCCGCTACACCAATTACAATCGAAATGCAAAATACAGCAAAAATAAATCCGAAATCAAATCCTGCCGTACGCAACCACCCTACAAGCAAAGGACCAAAAATGCCTCCAATCCGTCCAATTGCTGCTGCCATCCCTGCGCCAGTTCCACGAATTACTAATGGATATTGTTCCGGTGTATAAGCATACAAAGCTCCCCAAGCACCTAAGTTAAAGAAGGATAAAAGAATTCCCGAAATTAATAGCACTGTAATGGATTCTGCTTGTCCAAACACATAAGCACTTGCAGCTGTTCCTAATAAATAAGTAACTAATACAAATTTTCGCCCAATCTTTTCTACAAACCATGCAGCAGTAAAATAACCTGGTAGTTGAGCTAGGGTCATAATCAAGACATATTTAAAGCTAGAGATTAAGCTGAAGCCTTTTCCTACCATAACACTTGGAAGCCATAAAAACATTCCATAGTAAGAAAATACAACGGAAAACCACAGAACCCAAAGCATAAGGGTAGACTTCGCATATTTTTTTGACCATACACCACTAATATTTTGAAAAATAGTGCGTTTTTTCGCCTCAGGTTTTGCGGCAAATTGAGGAGAGTCAGGTAAATGCAAACGAATAAACACCGCGTATAATGCTGGTATAGCTGTTATGATTAATGCCACTCTCCAACCGGCAATTGGCCATATATCACTTGGAATAACAAAGTAAGCAATGATTGCAGCTAACAACCATCCGAATGCCCAAAAACTTTCTAACAATACAACTACCCGACCACGTTCTTTAGCTGGTACACTTTCCGAAACCAATGTAGAAGCAACAGGAAGTTCACCACCAAGTCCCATACCAATAATAAATCGTAAAATTAAAAACGCAGCTAATGTCGTTGTAAATGCCGATATACCACTTGCAACGGAGAAAACCAATAGTGTTACAATAAAAATGGTTTTTCTTCCTATTTTATCTGCCAGCAATCCGAATAGAAAAGCTCCTACGGCCATCCCAATAGAGTTGACACTTCCAATCCAGCCCATTTCATTGGAGGAAAGACCCCAATCTACCGCTAGTGCTGCAATAATAAATGAAAGTATTCCGACATCCATTGCATCGAATAACCATCCGACACCAGCAACCCCCAACAATTTATTGCGAGAGATGGTCCGGGTTTTCTTGGATTGCAACAACTTATTATCCATCTGTTATTTCACCTGTCTTTACAATTTAGATGATATTATTACATTAAACCCATTCACTATTATTAGCAAGTATTATATTTGATTTATTTTTGTAATTAATTATCTTGTGTTTAATAAAAATGATAAAATAATTTGTGTATATAATATTTTAAATTTTTCGTTTTCTATTGAAATATACTATTATTCTGCGCTAAAATGTCTTTTATATAAAAACAGATGTTCACCCAGTGAAAACAAAAGGAGATTTTACTATGTGGAAAGGTCTTATCGAAGAATATAAAGAATTTTTACCTGTGACAGAAAAAACACCTACATTAACTTTGAATGAAGGAAATACTCCTTTAATTTACTTAGGAAATTTATCTAAAAAACTAGGCATAGAATTATACGGAAAATACGAAGGATTAAATCCTACTGGCTCTTTCAAAGATCGTGGAATGGTCGTTGCAGTAGCAAAAGCTGTGGAAGAAGGAGCAAAATGTGTTATTTGCGCATCTACTGGTAATACATCTGCTGCTGCTAGCGCTTATGCTGCTCGCGCAGGTATTCAATCAATTGTCGTTATTCCAAAAGGAAAAGTCGCTCTTGGGAAATTAGCACAAGCTTGTATGTATGGTGCAAAAATCATTGAAATTGATGGAAATTTCGATGATGCTCTTTCAATCGTTCGTAAAATTGGTGAAGAAGGAAAAGTAACGCTCGTAAACTCTGTCAATCCGTACCGTATCGAAGGGCAAAAAACTGCTGCCTTTGAGATTGTCGATGCTTTAGGAAAAGCCCCTGATTATTTATGTATTCCGGTTGGTAACGCAGGTAACATCACTGCCTATTGGAAAGGCTTTAAAGAATATAATGAAGCAAAAAACAGTGGTTTACCTAAAATGTATGGATTCGAAGCAGAAGGAGCAGCTGCCATTGTAAAAGGTCAACCAATAGACAATCCTGAAACAGTTGCGACAGCTATTCGCATTGGTAATCCTGCGAGTTGGAAATTCGCTGAAGCGGCTCGTGATGAATCAAATGGAATAATCGACTCCGTTACTGATGAAGAAATCATTGCTGCATATAAAGAAATCGCAAAAAGTGAAGGAATTTTTGTCGAACCAGGTTCAGCTGCTTCCCTTGCTGGTGTAATCAAATCCGTAAATAACGGAAAAATTGAAAAAGGTAGCACAGTGGTCACTGTATTTACGGGGAACGGGCTAAAAGACCCTGATACTGCTATGAATGTATCGACTGTGGAAGTCGTTTCTTTGAAAAATAACATGGAAGAAATTCGAAACTACATTGAGGGTTTAGTATGAGTAAAAAATGGCAAATTACAGTTCCAGGAAGCACTGCAAATTTAGGCCCGGGATTTGATTCTATAGGGCTTAGCCTATCACTTTATTTAAAGTTAACTGTTTCTCCTCAAGATGAATGGGAAATTATCCATTTATCAGAAGGGTTACCAAAAAAATTCGAAATAAAAGATCACTTAATTTATAAAATCGCTCATGAAACTGCAAAACAATATAACAGAGAAATGCCTAGCTGTCGTATCGAAATGACAAGTGAACTGCCTTTTGCTCGAGGAATTGGCAGTAGTGCAGCAGCAATTGTAGCAGGAATTGAAATTGCAAACCTCCTTTGTGACCTTCAATTATCTGTGCAAGATAAATTAAATCTATCTTCACAGTTTGAAGGCCATCCAGACAATGCCACTGCTTCTATATTAGGAGGATTAACCATTTCAACAATGGATGAAGCATGCAATGTTGATACAATTCACATCCATGACCTTGAAGCATCATTTGTATTATTTATTCCGAATGTAAAGTTAAAAACTTCTGAAGCAAGAGATGTGTTGCCAAAAACATTCCATAGACCATATGCCGTCCAAGCAAGTGCTGGTGCAAATATGCTCGCAGCAGCATTAGTATTAAAGGATTATGAACGCATCGGAAAATATATGGAATCTGATTTATTCCATGAGCCATTCCGTGCAGAACTTATCCCTTATTACCATGAAATTCGCAAGGAAGCAAAAAAAGCTGGAGCGTATGGTACTGCATTAAGTGGTGCTGGACCAACAATGATTTCAATAATTCCAAATACCATAGGTCAACAATTTGTTGCAAAAATGGAGGAATTATTCCCGACACATAAAATCATTCTGACAAAACCAGATCAATGTGGCGTTTATGTAGAAGAAATATCAAGCGTTTCTAAAGCATAATAAAACAGGAGTTGTTCGAAAGTTCCCTACTTTAGAACAACTCCTGTTATACTTTTATGACAACAAAATTAAACTTATCGCCATTACCGCCATTCCCACAACCACCCCGTATATAGATGAGTGGGTCTCATCATATTTTTTCGCAGCTGGCAATAGTTCATCAAGAGAAATAAACACCATAATTCCTGCAACTGCTGCAAAAATTATTCCAAACATAATGTCATTTAGAAACGGCATCAATATTAAAAAGGCAACGAGTGCACCAATCGGCTCTGCAAGTCCTGAAAAAAAGGAAAGTTTAAAAGCTTTCTTCCTCTTACCAGTTGCATAAAATATCGGTATAGCTACAGCAATCCCTTCAGGTATATTATGGATAGCGATGGCAATGGCAATAGCAATTCCCACACTCGGATCGTGTATTGCTGACATAAAAGTCGCAATCCCTTCAGGGAAATTATGAATACCGATAGCAAGTGCCGTAAATATTCCTACCTTCATTAAATTTGCTTCATCTAATTCCTTAGGTGATAATTCTGCTTGCATAACATCCTCTACTGTTTTTACTTCATGAGGATTTGTTTTTTTCGGAATCACCTTATCTATCATAGCGATAAATAGCATTCCTCCAAAAAATCCGATCACCGTCATCCAATACCCTTTCGACTCTCCTAAAGCAACCGTTAATGCATCTTTCGCTTTAAAAAAAATTTCAATTAATGATACATATATCATTACGCCAGCTGAAAAACCTAAAGCAGCAGATAAAAACTTTTTATTCGTTCTCTCGGTAAAAAATGCTATAAGCGCACCAAGTCCAGTTGCTAACCCTGCAAATAAGGTCAGACTAAATGCTAATATGATGTTACTCATTCGAACATCCTTTCTTTTAATATCCTAATATTATTATATACGCAGAACTTTCCTTCGTGCAACTTTTTTTACCTTATCTATATTTTGTGGATTTAGAAAACTTATTTCAAAAAAATAAACGCTATATCAGCATTTAATACTTTCAGACAAAAAAATACAAATACAAAACCATGTAAATCCTAAACTCCAGCCATTACAGCTGTTGCAAAATGATTTTTCTCCGCCACTCTTGATAATCCTGTCAATATAGCTAACACCAATCCTCCAATCCAATACCACAACTTACTTTTATGATTTTTAGTAAGTTCAGACAATAAATAAGCTATGGTGAATAAATACAATAACCCCATCATAGCATGACCAGATGGAAAGCTATACGATGCCATTTGATCTGCTATTTCTGGTCGTGGACGTGCTACCCATTCTTTTACGAAATGATTGATCAATCGGCCAATCGGAATAGTAAGAATCACAAAAAGCATTCCTCTGTAATTTTTGAACTTTAACCATAAAATGAATAATACAATAATAGCGATTAAATCTATTAGTGAAATTTCACCAAAATAGTGGAAAAAGCTGAAAAACTTATTACCTTTTAATAATAATTCCATGTTTTGATCAAATGAAACGATAGTAGAAGTGTCATTAGTATAGCGTAAAATAATAAAGAGAATAAATGAAACAGTGCACTAATGTAAAGTAATACACGGTTATTCATCAACTTCTCCACCTTAAAATATTAAAAATCACCCTTATGAAAGCTTAATAATAAAAATAAATATTCTTATTAACATATTGTGCAATTTAGATGTTATTCAGTAAAAAGTATATTATACAACAATAACAGTAATAATGGATTCATTTCATCACATTTGCAAAATCAATGTTAACAGACAAAAAAATGATCACCCAAAGATGTATTGGGTGACCATGACTGGACAAACGATTTATTATTTTAATTCATTTAAAATTTCATCAATTTTCGCAAGTTCAGATTGTAAGCCTCCACCACTTAAATACCAAAGCGGACCATCTAAGTATACGATTTTACCGTTTTTATAAGCTTGTGTTTTTTGGATAATTGCGTTTTCCATGTCAGCTTCGATGTTTGATTGTCCACCTACAGCTGCAGTACGGTCAACTACAAATAATACTTCTGGATCGAATTCTAAGATGGCTTCAAAACCAAAATTTGAACCGTGAGATGAAGCTTCGATATCTTCAGTTACTGGAGTAAATCCATAAATATCATATACATAACCGAAACGTGAATTTGTAGCAAAGCCAGATAATTTACCTTCGTTATACATTGTAACTAATGAAGTTTTGTATTGGCTTGCTAATTGTTTAATTTCTTCAAGTTTTGAATCGAATTTCGCTAAAAATTCTTTCGCTTCTTCTTCTTTATCGAAAATTTGTGCTGCAATATCTACTGATTTTAAGAATGTGTTCCAGTAATCATCTTGAGAAGTACCAACGAAAATTACGTTTGGAGTAATCTCTTTTAATTGGTCATAGAAAGTTGCTTGACGACCAGAAATGAAGATTACGTCTGGTTGTAATTCAGCAATATCTTCAAGTAATGGGCTTTTTAATGAACCAACACTTGCATATTCGTCAGCAGCAAATTTAGAAAGATGTTCTGGTAATGTACCATCTTTTGCAACACCAACAATTCCTTCAACACCAAGAGCATCAAGTGTATCTAGGAAACCATAGTCAAATACAACAATTTTTTCAGGCATTTTTTCTAAAACAACATCTTCAAATACAGTAGTTGCACCAGTTTCTTCGTTTTTGCTTTCTGAAATTGTAGATGTAATTGTCATTGGGAATCGGCCATCTTCTTGAGCTTGTCCCTGTGTATTTCCTTCATCTGTATTTGAACCCGTATTTTGTTCTGCCTCTTTGCCACCGCATGCAGCTAAAACAAATACAAGCATTGTTAGAATAACTGCGAATAATTTCCAGTTCTTCATTATAACTTTCTCTCCTATTCCTTATGTTATATTTTAATACACTTTGATATTGATAATCATTATCAATAACTGACTCTAATTATAATCATTAGCTTATTGTTCGTCAATATATTTTTTTACATTTTTTATTAAATGATTTAAAAAGTATTACATTTTAAAATGATTTAGAAAAGCATTTAAGCTTTTCTAAATCATCATTATGATTACGTATGAGAGTTAAAATATACGCAAATGCGACAACCATTTTGTTCTTGCACTGGAATATTCATATCATAAATTTCTCGTAAAGATTCTGAATTAATAATTTCCTCTGTAGGCCCATTTTTCACAACTTTACCGTCTTTTAATGCCACAATATAATCTGAATAAACTGAAGCAAAGTTGATATCATGTAATACAATTACAACCGTTTTATTTAATTCATCAACAAGTTTGCGCAATATCTTCATAATTTGCACAGAATGCTTCATATCCAAATTATTTAATGGTTCGTCTAGAAGAATATATTCAGTATCTTGGGCAATAACCATCGCAATAAAAGCTCGTTGTTTTTGCCCACCAGACAATTGATCTAAAAATTTATCTTCAATTCCCTTCAAATTCATGTATTCAATCGCTTGGTCCACATATTGCTCATCTTCAGGTGTAAGTCTTCCTCTTGAATATGGATAACGTCCAAAAGACACAAGTTCCCTTACAGTTAATCGAACGTTAAGAAAGTTTGATTGCCTAAGGATTGAAACTCGTTTAGCAAATTCATTAGACTTCCAATTTTTTACGTTCTGTTTGTCCAATAACACTTCGCCAGTATCGGCATCAATTAACCTGCTAACCATTGACAACAATGTCGATTTACCAGCACCATTCGGTCCAATAAAGGAAGTAATAGCCTTTGGTTGAATCGATAATGATACATCACTTACAACTGGTTTATTACCATACTTTTTCGTCAACCCTTTAATTTCAATCATCCTTGTGCCCTACTTTCCTTTAGTAATAAGTATATAAAGTAAATACCACCAATAAAATTAATAATGACACTTAAAGTCGTTTTCATTTCAAAAATATGTTCAACAATAAATTGCCCGCCGACTAACGCAATAACACCAATTAAACCAGCTCCTAATATGAGAACTGAATGCTTGTACGTTACAAAAAATTGATAGGATAGATTGGCAACAATCAATCCAAAGAATGTAATTGGACCAACTAATGCTGTTGATGTTGCAATAAGAACTGAAGCTAAAATTAATACATTCATCACTAAACGATCGTAATTAACACCTAAATTTATAGCGTTGTCTCGGCCTAATGTAGCAACGTCCAATTGATGTAGCATTCTAAAACCTATAATAAAGGCAGAGATTAAAATAATACTTGCAACAAGTAACAGTTGAACTTTAATTTTAATAAAGCTTGCGAAAAGTACGTTTTGTAAACTCAAGTATTCAACTGGATCAATTAATACTTGCAAGAATGAAACGGAGCTACCTAAGAATGTTCCGATAATCATTCCGATTAATAAAAGCAAATAGATTGGATATTTGTCTGCTCTAAATAATGTACGGTATAACAAAATAGCAAATATGATCATAGCGACGAGCGCCGCGAAAAAGTTTAAATATTGATTGACTACCCAGATTGATGCAGATCCTGCAAAGAAGAATATAAGGGTTTGCACCACTTCGTACATGGAGTCAATTCCCATAATCGATGGTGTTAATATTCGATTGTGCGTAATTGTTTGGAAAATGACCGTTGAGTAAGCGATTGCAAAACCAGTAATCACCATTGCTCCAACGCGCATCATACGTCGAGGGAAAGCATAATCGAATCCACCTTTAATATCGTAAAATCCATAAAGTAAAATACAAATGATTGCAATAATCGCTAATATTATTAATTTCACAACATTATTTCGCATATGCTCTCCCCCTAAACAACATAATTAAGAAGAGCAAACTACCAATTACTGCAACTGTTACATTGACCGGTATTTCGTATGGATAAATCACTACTCGACCAATAATGTCGCAGACTAATAAGAAAACAACTCCCAGTACAATTGTATGTGGAATCGTTTTGCGCAAGTTGTCCCCCATATAGATTGACACAATATTCGGAACAATCAAACCTAGAAAAGGTATTACACCGACTGTTAAAACAACGGTCGTAGAAATGGTCGCCACAAGAATTAAACCGAGGTTCAACACAGCTTTGTAACTTAAGCCTAAATTTTTTGCAAAGTCTTCACCCATTCCGGCAACCGTGAATTTATTCGCATATAAATAAGCCAAGATAATGGCAGGAACACTTACATATAACAGCTCATAACGTCCTGAAATAATGAGTGTAAAACTACCCATTAACCAAGTATTTATGTTTTGAATCAAATCCCCTTCATACGCAAAAAATGTCGTAATGGAGGATAAAATATTTCCGTACATAATACCGATTAACGGTACGAAAATCGCATCTTTAAATTTGATGCGGTCTAAAATTTGCATAAATAAAATCGTACCTGCAAATGCAAACACAAAGCTAAAAATTATTTTTTGCATATATGCAGCTTGTGAGAATAACAAAATGGAAATAAGAATCCCTAACTTAGCTGCATCTAGAGTACCTGCTGTCGTAGGTGATACGAACTTATTTCTACTTAAACTTTGCATAATTAAACCAGCAATACTCATTCCTGCACCCGCTAAAATAATGGCAAGTAATCGAGGGACCCTACTAATTAGAAATATTTGAGTTTCTTGTGATTCCCAGTCTAGTAAATCAGTAGGTTTTATATCGATTGCTCCAATGAATAGCGAAATGAATGACAGGATGATTGCTGCTACTATCAACATCCATAGTCTCATTTTGGCTCCCCAATTTTCTCTTTTTCTGTACTCATTAATGAAAATGATTCTCATCACCAAGTACAATATAATTATAAAGAGAAAAACTATAAAAATCAAATACAATTGAGAATGAAAATCAAATGAATTTCAGCGTTATTTCTTATTTTATATACCATCCTGACTGTATATTCTTATTTTCCACACAATAAAAAAGAGGGGGGGCTAGAAAGCATATACTTTCTAAGCACCCTCACCTTGTCATAATTATGATTTATTTAAAATCTCTACTCCTTGCGGTAGTCGAAACACTTCTACCTATCTATCGCATCGCAAAGGAGCCGTTTCAAAATATCAAACGGCTCCCCTTCCTATTATTTTACTCCTCTCATTGCTTTAGAAATAATCGGAGTAAATAGTAATATGATGACACCAAAAATAATGGATAATCCACCAAGTGCACCAAAATAAACAATTTCCGTAACGGCTTCATAAATTCTTACTAGCTGTGCATTGATTGCTTGTGCAGCCGCGCTAGTTAAGAACCAAAGAGACATTGTTTGAGAAGCAAAAGCTTGTGGAGCAAGTTTTGTCGTTGCAGATAGCCCCACTGGAGAAAGCAATAACTCCCCTATTACAACTAAGAAAAATGATAATACTAGCCATAATGGACTTACTAATTCTGTTCCACCAGACAGTTTTGAAGGAATCATCATCACTAAGAATGAAGCACCTGCGAAGAATAGTGCAAAGGAAAACTTCAGTGGTGTTGAAGGTTGACGATTACCTAGTTTTATCCAAATCCAAGCAAAAACTGGAGCAAAAAGAATAATAAATAATGGATTTAATGATTGGAACCAAGAAGCTTTTAATTCAAAGCCGCCAACATTTAGGTTTGTTCGCGTATCTGCATAAGTTGCCAAAATTGTTGCACCTTGCTCTTGAATTGCCCAGAACATTACTGCGGCAATAAATAAAGGAATATATGCTAAAACACGAGATTTTTCATCTTTTGTCGTTTTTGGACTTCTATACATGATGATGAAAAATGCTGTAGGAATTAATACACCTAAAGTTGTAATAATCGTACTAAATACACCCATTGTTAAATTGCCAGTTACATACAAACCGCCTAATACAACAACAATCGCTAAAATAATGATTGTGAAATTCAAAATTGCTTTTTTCTTCTCAGCTTCATTTAATGGGTTTGGAACTTGAAGACCTGCTAAGCCCAGATTTTTCTTTTGCGTGGCTATGTAAATAATTAAACCGATCAGCATTCCAATACCTGCTAAACCGAATCCTAAATGGAAGCTATAAGTTTCCCCTACAGTCCCAACAATAAACGGAGCTAAAAATGCTCCCATGTTAATACCCATGTAGAAAATACTAAAACCAGAGTCGCGACGGCTATCTTTTTCTGCGTATATCTCGCCGACAATTGATGAAACATTCGTTTTTAATAAACCTGTACCAATAATGATAAATACCATTGATATAAGGAGACCTGTTAAAGCAAGTGGAAGAGCTAAAATGAAGTGCCCAATCATGATGAGGATTCCGCCATAAAACATCGTCTTACGAGGACCCCAAACTCGGTCAGACAACCATCCACCAATAATACCAGACATATATACTAAAGAACCGTAGATGGCCATAATGGAGTTCGCAGTTCCGCGTTCAAGCCCCAATCCACCTTCATGCAATTCATAGTACATATAAAAAATTAAAATGGCGCGCATTCCATAATATGAGAAGCGTTCCCAGAACTCAGTAAAAAATAGTGTGAATAATCCTTTAGGATGTCCAAAAAAGCCTTTCTGGGGGACAGATTTCACAATTTCCTCTTTAGATAACATATCTTTCCCTTCTTTCTTTTATTATACTTTTTATTTTTTTCTGAAAATTTCATCACTTCTGAAGCAACTACAATATCTATTTTTAAATAATTTCCACAGCATTTTCAATATATCTGTATAATGTTTAAATTTTAAGTTTATTTTATATTTTTCTAAATTTCTTATCATTTTAACTGTTTTATGTCTCTATAACCACCTTTTTTATTATTTGGATATAACAAATTCACTAATTTACTATCTTTTGAAAAGTTTTTCTTCTAATAATTTGTCACCTGTTATGTAGTTTGGAATGTATCAAGTCTATACATACCAAAAAAGCGAGGGGAATTTGATTCCACTCGCTTTCTACGTGCGCCCGGCATGTACATGAACTATAGGGTGTAAGTCCCGAACCCCGAAGACAGAAGTAGAGGTTAGCTCAACGAAAGGGTGTCCGTGGTGACGCGGAATCTGAAGGAAGCTGGAGGCAAAACACCGGTCCGAGGAACACGAACCTCATATAAGGCTAGGTATGATTGAGTGAGTTTGCGTAACAAAACAAAGCTCTTTCTGTCGAAGGTCATATCGAGTAAATGAGGCGGATAGATGGTGTGAAAGTGCATGTACTTACCCGGGGAGGTCTGGCGGATAGGTGAAGTTCGCTTCATAACCTACTTAGTGATAAGTAGCTGAACCGTCAGAAGTCAGCAGAGGTCATAGTATTAGTTGGTTTAGAACTACTAAGAAGGACCGAACAATTAAGAGAGAATAGCCCTTGGCATTCAGTGAGTCATGATGAACACAGAAAACGTAGTACCTCACTTGAGGAAGGAAGCGGTGAATCCCGTGGGAGACCTCTTGGAGGGTGGAGTGACCACTGGCATAAGAAGACAAGCTATTCACGGAAGTTATGAAAACTTGCGTCAATTATCTTAATTGAACCGCCGTATACGGAACCGTACGTACGGTGGTGTGAGAGGACGGGAGCTAATCACTCCCTCCTACTCGATTATTTCTTGACTACAAAGTCTTCAAACTTTTTATAATCTGATTCTTTCAATTCTACTATTAACTTTGTTCCCGCTTCTTCATACTCTGTTGACTTTACTGATGCATTCTCGTTCAAATAGGATACGATATCCCCCCGGTTGAAAGGAATAAACATTTCACAAGTGTAATAATTTGAAAAAAGATGTTTCCGAATACATTCAACTAACTCATTCAATCCTTTACCTTCTTTCGCGGATATCCAAAGGTCTTCTCCGTAAACTTTTGGGTAAGAAATTTTGGCTAAGTCACATTTATTATAAAGGTAAATGGTTGGAACATTTTCTACTCCGATTTCTTTTAATGTACGATTCGTAACATCCATCATAAACTTATATTCACTGTTAGAAACATCCACTACATGTAACAATAAATCCGCATCTCTCGCTTCTTCTAATGTTGATCGAAAGGCTTTTACTAATTGGTGGGGGAGCTTACTTACAAATCCAACGGTATCAGTAAGTAAAAATTGTTTTTTATCCGGCAATTCAATTTTTCGCACAGAGGTGTCTAGCGTTGCAAACAGCATGTCCTTTTCAAATACTTCTTTATCCTCTTGCCCAAATTTCGCAAGCATTTGATTCATAATTGTTGACTTCCCTGCGTTAGTATACCCTACTAGTGACACTACAGGAATTTCACTTTTTCGTCTTTTTTTTCTTTGCGTTTCTCGTTGTTCCTTAATTTGTTCTAGTACTTTTCGCAACTTTGAAATTTGGTCTTCAATTTTCCGTCGATCGAGCTCTAGTTTTGTCTCACCAAGCCCTCTATTTCGAAGACCCCCACCTGTTGCTCCAGCTTGTCTTGATAAAGAAGAATGTAATCCAACTAATCTAGGCAACATATATTGCAGCTGTGCCAATTCTACTTGCAACTTAGCCTCTTTTGTTTTTGCTCGGCGGTCAAATATATCTAAAATTAATGTTGTTCGGTCAATCACTTTGCAATCTAAATCATTTTCTAAATTTCGGATTTGCGAAGGAGATAGTTCATCATTGAATATGACTAAGTTTGCACCAACTTCATCAAAAAAATTTTTAATTTCTATTACTTTTCCCTTTCCTACATAATGAGATGGATTAATGCGCTCTAAATTTTGAATTACTTGCCCTACCACTTCGACGTCAAGGGCTTCCGCTAAATTTGCCAATTCTTCCATTGAATATTCGAAATTTGGGTCATTTAAGTTGACACCCACTAAAATTGCTTTCTCTTTAATCATCTCTACTTCTTTTAACTGAGTCATAATCCTGCCCTCCGAACAATGGGTCTTATCCCGTTATTATACAGTATACCCTGCGAAAGAAAAAGAAATGGGGTGTCTTGAAAGTCGAAAACTTTCCAGACACCCTTACTTATTCATAATCATAATCTTTGCTAAATCTTTGCTCCTGCGGTAGTCGAAACAAGTTTCCACTATCCTCGTCGCAAAGGGTCCGTCTCAACATAACTTTTCAGACGGACCCTTCCTTAATAACTCATTATTTTTGCTTTTCCGCTTTTAAAACCTCTAATGTTTGATTGAATTCTTCTTCAATTTCTGGATTTTGTTTATACGTAATCATACTGACAACAACCGCCACAATTAAGTTAGAGAAGAATCCAGGAACCATTTCATAAATCATACCTGAAAGAGTAGCAGATTGACCCCAAACGAATATTACAATAGCACCTACAACCATTCCACTTAATGCACCAATGTTTGTTAACTTTCTCCAATATAGAGCAAGGAGAATGATTGGACCAAAGGATGAACCAAATCCAGCCCAAGCAAATCCAACTAAATCTAAAATTGAGTTATTTGGATTCCAAGCTAAAAACATTGCGACAACAGATACAATTAATACTGCTAAACGTCCAGCTGTCACATAGTGCTTATCGGAAGCATCTTTTTTGAACACCGCTTTATAAATATCCTCAATCAATGCTGAAGAAGTAACGATTAATTGAGATGAAATCGTACTCATAATTGCCGCTAAAATGGCTGCAAGTAAAACACCTGCAATAAATGGATGGAATAAAATTTGTCCCATTACAATGAAAATCGTTTCTGGGTCATCAAGTGTCATTCCGTTTTGTTGGAAGTAAGCAAGCCCAACAAGAGCCGTACACATCGCACCAACCAAACTTAATATCATCCAACCGATTCCGATGCGACGGGCACTTTTCATTTCTTTTACAGTATTAATGGCCATGAAGCGAACGATGATATGTGGTTGTCCGAAATATCCAAGACCCCAAGCAACAGAAGAAATAATTCCTGCAACAACTGCTGTTGACGGTAATAAACTTAAATGTTCAGGATTTACAGCAGTGATAGCGCTTCCAGTTTCACCAAATCCTCCTGTAATGAAAACGCCTACAAGAGGAACTAAAATTAAAGCGAAGAACATAATCGTTCCTTGTACTACGTCTGTATAACTTACCGCTAAGAATCCACCAAATAATGTATAAATGATAACAACTGCACTTACAACAATCATCCCAGTGTGATAATCAAATCCAAAGGAACTTTGGAAAAACTTACCACCAGAAACCATACCGGAAGATACATAGAACGTGAAGAATACAAGAATAACGATTCCTGATGCAATTCTAAGCAATTTCGTATTGTCACGAAGTCGGTTATCTAAAAAGCTCGGGATTGTAATAGAGTCTTTAGAAATTTGCGTATAAACGCGTAAACGCGGTGCGACTAAAACATAGTTTAAATATTGTCCAACTGTTAAACCAATCGCAATCCACGCTTCTACTAAACCTGCTGCATAAATGGCACCAGGTAACCCCATCAATAACCAACCTGACATGTCGGCTGCTCCAGCACTTAGAGCGGTTGTAATTGGCCCTAATCCGCGCCCACCTAACATATATTCCTTTAAGTTAGATGTTTTTTTGAATGCATACCAACCAATTAATAACATTGCAATCATATATAATATGATCGCTAACATTTGGAAAGCATACTCACTCATAAAATTCTCCTCCTTGTTGTTACATACTAAAATATGTCGAAATAGAGAAAATAATGTCGATTTCTAAGAAATCTTTTATAACAATACTTTAACATAGGGATAGGTTTTTGGATATAATATTTTTTTGGAAAATTCTCTTTTTGTATAATTTTCCGTTTTAAAATGATTTTCCGTCAACA
Organism: Ureibacillus sp. FSL W8-0352; assembly: GCF_038004345.1. Lineage (NCBI taxonomy): Bacteria > Bacillati > Bacillota > Bacilli > Caryophanales > Caryophanaceae > Ureibacillus > Ureibacillus sp. FSL W8-0352. The sequence continues at coordinate 2,263,821 of NZ_JBBOQT010000001.1, forward strand.
CGGTTTACAATTTTCTCGACCTTTTCTATAACAATAATGTATTATGTGTTAAACTATTGTCGATTATCCTAAAACGAAGAAGGTTTGATATCCATGGAATTTACTGATATGAAACAACAATTACTTGAGCATATTTTTAATAAAAAACTAATATCTGCAACCATTAGTCAGCCAAGGAAAAAATCAGATGAATTGAAAAGAGTTAAATTAAAGCCAGTTGAAATAAAAGGACAATACCATGTTCAACTGGAATATCAATATGAAAGGATATTAAAACATAAAAATATCCTATTAGAAAATTTCCATCCTTATTTAGATGAGTTGCTACAGCAATTTAGACAATTTCACGGGCAATTCACCGATCGCTTAATTCAAATACAATTATCTAAAAAGAATAAAGTCTTTTGGAAAGAAGAACAAGCAGAAATAAAAAAAGAGCTGTCTTTAGCCCATAACCGTAAAAAGAATTACTTGCTGAATGAAACAACTCCTTATCCATTCTTAGTGCGGCTTGGGGTTCAAACTCCTGATGGAAAAGTCAAAAAACAAAAATACGACAAATTCCGACAAATCAACCGGTTCCTCGAATTTATTGACGATTCCTTAAATTACTTACCGAAAAATCGGCAAATTCGGATTATCGATTTTGGCTCTGGGAAGTCTTACTTAACCTTTGCCTTATATCATTATTTAAAAATCGAAAAAGGTTTAGATCTTAAAGTTACAGGACTAGATTTAAAAAAAGAAGTAATCGAAGAATGTAATAATATTGCAAAAGATTTACATTATGACAATTTAGAATTTATTGTAGGAGATATAAATGATTACGATGAAGAGACATCTGTAGATATGATTGTAACATTACATGCTTGCGATGTGGCAACAGATATGGCACTGGCTCGAGCTGTAAAGTGGGGAGCAAAAGTTATTTTAAGCGTACCATGCTGTCAACATGAATTGAATCGTCAATTAAACGCCCCGCAATTAGAAATCATGACACAACACGGATTAATCAAAGAACGTTTTGCCGCTCTCGCAACCGATTCAATTCGTGCAGAAATTTTAAAATTAGTCGGATATGAAGTACAGTTAATGGAATTTATCGATATGGAGCATACACCTAAAAATATATTGATACGTGGTTTTTATACTGGAAAGAAACCGGGCAAAAACGAATTAGAAAGATACAAAGCTTTTATTGAATTCTTATCAGCAAAGCCATTTTTGCAAAAGGAACTTGAAGAATACTTATCATAAAGTCAATCCATAATAAGCATATTAATATGGCACTGCCAATTAATATGCTTATTTATATTCCTTATTTTCTCCACAATAACTAATTCTTACCAAATAAATATTACAGGAATGTAAATTTTGTTATTTTCCGCATTTACATTCTATAGTTTTTGAATTTTTTTTGCTATCATAATAAAGGTTTTAAAACTAACGTATATCAGGGGGCATTACTTTCATGTTTAATCCAAAAAAATCAGATCCATTTTTTGTGTCATTACATAAAATTGCTGAAAACATGCGAGATGCAGTTCACTTTGCTAACGACTTTAATATCGATTCAATTGCTGATTTAAAGGAATTAAGTATCAAAGTTAAAAAATTTGAAACGGATGGTGACAATTTAATACACGAACTTATCGTCATGTTAAATAAGTCATTTATGACACCAATCGAAAGAGAAGATATTTTAGCATTAGCTATTAAAATGGACGATGTATTAGATGGTATAGAGCAATGTTTTGCTCACTTAGAGATGTTCTCCATTCCAGAATTAGACGAGTCAATGCGCACATTTTTAAAATACATAACAAGAAGTGCAGATGAAATTGTATCAGCAATCGACTTGTTAAATAAAAAAGATTTAACTTCAATGAGAAATCATATTATTTTAATCAAGGACTATGAACGAGAATGTGATGAAGTATCCCGTTCATCCATTAAACAACTATTCTTAAATGAAAAAGATCCAATCCGTTTAATTAAATATAAAGATATTTACAACCAATTGGAAGATATCGCTGACCATTGCCAAGACGTAGCAAATACACTAGAAACAATTATCATGCGCAATGCATAATAACGGAGCGGAGTTTTAGATATGGATGCCATTTTAATCATCACAATATTAATCGTTATATTTGCGCTCGCATTTGACTTTATTAACGGATTTCACGATACAGCAAACGCGATTGCTACGTCTGTTTCAACCCGTGCACTGCCACCGCGTACAGCTGTAATGCTTGCTGCTATTATGAACTTCCTTGGAGCAATTTCTTTTGTAGGAGTAGCAAAAGCAATTGCTAGCGATATCGTAGACCCATTTTCACTGAATCAAACGCCAGATGATACAACGGGATCTGTCGTTATTTTAGCAGCACTTATTTCTGCGATTACATGGAACTTACTTACTTGGTATTTTGGAATTCCGTCTAGCTCTTCTCATACATTAATTGGTTCCATTGCTGGAGCAGCAATTGCTGCAGCGGGATTTGATATTCTCAATTATAAAGGTTTTATCGGCATTTTAGAGGCGTTAATTTTTTCTCCATTTATCGCTTTTGGTGTCGGATTTTTATTCATGTCAATATTCAAGTTGTTGTTTAAAAATTTAAACCTTTATCGTACCAATAAAGGATTCCGTACGATGCAAATCTTTACCGCAGCATTACAGGCTTTCACTCACGGTACGAATGACGCCCAAAAAGCGATGGGAATCATTACAATGGCTTTAATCGCTGCCGGCATCCAATCAGATAACGATGTACAAGATTGGGTACGAATTGCCTGTGCGCTTGCAATGGGATTAGGAACTTCCATCGGAGGATATAAAATCATTAAAACGGTTGGTACAAAAATTATGAAAATACGACCTGTTAATGGCGCTGCAGCCGATTTAGCATCTGCTACTGTTATTTTTGGAGCAACCTTAATTCACTTACCGGTATCAACAACTCATGTTATCTCTTCATCCATTATGGGTGTGGGATCTGCTCAACGTGTAAAAGGTGTTAAATGGGGAGTAGCTCGTAAAATTGTTTTAACTTGGATTATTACAATGCCAATTTCAGCAGTAATTGCTGGTTGTGTTTATTTCATATTGGATTTATTCTTCTAAATCGAGTAGGAGGGAGTGATTAGCTCCCGTCCTCTCACACCACCGTACGTACGGTTCCGTATACGGCGGTTCAATTAAGATAATTGACGCAAGTTTTCATAACTTCCGTGAATAGCTTGTCTTCTTATGCCAGTGGTCACTCCACCCTCCAAGAGGTCTCCCACGGGATTCACCGCTTCCTTCCTCAAGTGAGGTACTACGTTTTCTGTGTTCATCATGACTCACTGAATGCCAAGGGCTATTCTCTCTTAATTGTTCGGTCCTTCTCAGTTGTTCTAGACCAACTAATACTATGACCTCTGCTGACTTCTGACGGTTCAGCTACTTATCACTAAGTAGGTTATGAAGCGAACTTCACCTATCCGCCAGACCTCCCCAGGTAAGTACATGCACTTTCACACCATCTATCCGCCTCATTTACTCGATATGACCTTCGACAGAAAGAGCTTTGTTTTGTTACGCAAACTCACTCAATCATACCTAGCCTTATATGAGGTTCGTGTTCCTCGGACCGGTGTTTTGCCTCCAGCTTCCTTCAGATTCCGCGTCACCACGGACACCCTTGCTCTTGGCTAACCTCTACTTCTGTCTTCGGGGTTCGGGACTTACACCCTATAGTTCATGTACATGCCGGGCGCACATAAAAAACACGAGCTATAAACGCTCGTGTTTTTTATATTGTATTATTGGAATGACTCAATTCAAAAGGTATCATACTTTGGTTTATAGTTGGCTGATAAGTGGCATAAAAGATTGAAATGGCAACGATCACCAAAATACTAACTAAAAGCATAATACTTACGAGAATGATAGCAGCTCTCTTTCCGCTCATACAAAATCCCCTTTTTCTAATAATCGCTCTCTAATAAAATGCCTTATCTAAGTATACAATACAAGATTTAAAAAAACAGCTTCTCTTTAGGTGTATACTGTTTTATATTATAACGTTTTCGTTGCAGCTTCTTTAATTTTCTTCCGCTCCTCATAGATATTCTTTACAATTACTTTTAATACCGCATAAGTTGGAATTCCAATCATAATTGCAATAAAACCACCTATATTACCAGCAGCTAATACTACTGTAATAACCGTTAACGGATGGATATCTAAAGATTTCCCCATAACATTTGGGGTAATTAAATTGCTTTCCAATTGTTGCGCAACAAGGGTAATTACACATACCCAAATCACCAAGACTGGATCTTGAATAATGGCGACAAGAATTGCTGGCGCCAACGAAATCCATGGACCGATAAACGGAATCATATTCATGAAAAAGGAAAAAATTGAAAGTAATAAAGCATATTCAAGTCCTATAATTAAGTACCCAATAAACATCATCGTTGCTAAAATTAAACTCACAAGTACTTGTCCCTGTACATAGTTTTTTAGTGCTTCATTGATGTCTTCTAACGTATTCTTTACCCATATACGACGCTCGCCGGTAAAAATCTTGTAAATATTTGGTGCAAATTTTTCATGATCCTTTAACATGAAAATATAAAAGAATGGTACCAAAATTAAAGTAAAAATTGTAGAAACAGTACCGCTAACAAAGTTTACAATGCTTTTACTACCTACAACGACAATGTCTTGAATAGAACTTGTTACAGAATCAACGAAGTTTTCAACTTGAGGAGGTAAATTGTCTTTGTTTTCTAGAATAAAATCCGTTGCTTCCATTATTTTATCGCCAATATTTGGAGAATTTTGCACTAAGCGGTTCACTTGTTCAGCAATCGGATTTCCGATAATTAACAATAATCCCGTTACTAATCCTGCTAATACTAATACAATCGTTGAAATACTTGCCCATCTAGGAAGCCCCTTTTTTTCTAGCCAACGTTGGAAAGGCTCTGATATGTAAAAAAGGACGCCACTTAATAACACTGGAATAAAAATTGTTTTGATAATAATTACAATGGGATTAAAAATCCAATGAATTTCTATTACATATTTAATAATTAATAAGGCAATTAATAATCCAATTCCCACTTGAAACCATAATTTTTTTGTCATCGTTCATTCACCCCTACTCAAGTTTAACACTTCCTGAAAATTCCTATACAAATCTATTTTCGTTTATAAAAAAATCAATAAAGAATGATGTAATTGCGAGCATTTTCCTATCATTACAATTCGGTTGGAAGTTTTATTTTCCAAGGATTAATGTTTTTATGAGTGCAAACTGTTCACGAATTTGTAACTTCTGCTCAACAATTTTCGGTGTTTTTGATGCAACTATGTCCACTTCTAAGTCCAGTTTATTTGCTAATATTTTTGCACGTGCACAGTGAAAATCGCTTGTAATAAGCGTAACGTTTTTTGTATTGGTTGGCAGTAATTTTTTTGAATATAGCAAATTTTCGTATGTAGACGTTGCTTGTTCTTCACGGATAATTCGATATTCTTCAATTCCTGATTCCACTAAAAATGTGTACATTGCTTCAGCTTCACTAATCGGTTCGTCCAACCCTTTCCCACCAGAAACGATGACGTTTACATGAGGATAGGATTTCAAATACTCTATCGCCTCTTTCAAACGATACTGCAAAGTTAAGCTTGGTCTTCCATCCGATTCTACTTTCGCTCCTAATAAAATCGCATATTCATAAGTACCATCTGCAACCGGTATTGGCTGTTTCATGGTTTTATAGGACCAAGTAAATAAAGATACACTACTCACTATTAAAATTCCTAATATTATTAAAAAACTTTTTTTCATATCATCACCTTAAGATTTTCTCTTAGTACTTACGTTTAAACGATTATAAAGTTCCAAAATTATACTTTAGAAACGTGGAATTTTTCTTTGAAAGTCCAGTTCCCCAAAAACTGACAATGGAAAAAGACCGTGACACTCAACATGTTACGGTCTTTCCTTTATTGAATATTAATCTTCTAAATCTGCGTTATGATATACACGTTGTACATCTTCAAGATCTTCTAATGCATCAATCATTTTTTCAAATTTCACTTTGTCTTCCCCAGTTAGTTTTACTTCAGTTTGTGGAAGCATTGTTAATTCAGCTACTGTAAACTCTTCAATACCTGCTGCTTTGAATGCTTCTTGAGCAACATGGAATTGATCTGGCTCCGCATAAACGATTGTGATTCCCTCTTCATCAAACACATCACGTGCATCAATATCCGCTTCTAATAAAATTTCTAATACTTCATCTACTGACTTACCTTCAATTCCAAATACCGCAGTAGAATCAAACATATATGATACCGAACCTGTTACCCCCATATTTCCTCCGTTTTTGCCAAAAGCAGCACGGACTTCTGAAACGGTACGGTTCACATTGTTTGTTAACGCATCAACAATCACCATTGTTCCACCAACACCGAAGCCTTCGTAACGAAGTTCATCATAATCTTCTCCGCCAGCACCTTTCGCTTTTTCAATGGCACGATCAATAATATGTTTAGGTACATTATATGTTTTTGCTCTTTCTAATACTGCCTTTAATGCCTGATTTAATTCTGGGTCTGGTTCACCTTTTTTTGCAGCTACATAAATTTCCTTACCGAATTTTGCATAAATTCGGCTGGTGTTTTTATCTTTTTCTGCTTTTTTATCTTTAATATTATTCCATTTGCGACCCATTGGATTCACTCTCTTTCCTATTCAAAATATCAGTAAAATTTCATTCTAACAAATACGACTGTATCATTATACACCATGATTTCTTTGATGAAAATAATCGCTACTTGATTTTTTTGTAAAATGCCTTTATAATATCAACCTTTAATCTTCCATCTCTTCTATTATTTTGCTCAATAATGCTTCGCAACCATCTACAACTAAGTCATATGTCTCTTGGAAATCCCCCGTATAATATGGATCTGGAACGTCTTTTTTGTGTGAAGTTAAATCAAGAAAACGGAAAATTTTTGGATGTTCCGTTTGACCTAATATTCTACATATGTCCCTTATATTACTTTCATCCATACCAACAATATAATCAAACTTTTCAAAATCATCTTTTTTCAATTGCCGCGCAGTGATTCCTTCTGTGGAAATATTATATTCTTTTAATTTGTTGGAAGTACCGTAATGCGGCGGTTCTCCCACGTGCCATGAACTTGTTCCAGCAGAATCCACTTCGATTTTATCTTCTAATCCTCTCTTTTTTAGCAAGTCTCTAAATACTGCTTCAGCCATTGGCGAGCGGCAAATATTTCCTAAGCATACGAAAAGTACACGTTTCATCATAACAACCCCTTTTGAAAAAGCACCTTCCGTTGACGGAAAGTGCTAATTATTTTCCATTTGTTCGTTTTATTTCTTCTGTTAACCTTTGAAGCTCTTTTTCTAAAAAGGCAGTGTATTCATCTCGCGCTTCTTTTCCAGCAGGAACGGTAAAAGGTTTACCATATATTAAATACCCTTTTTGTCTTTTTATTACTTCCTTTATATTTTTTGGACCAATATAGGCTGCTGGAACAATTTTCGATTTTGTAAGTTGAGCAATAGTAATCGCTCCTTGTTTTAACTCTGTGTTATTTGTTGTACGAGTACCACTTGGAAAAATTCCAACAATTTTTCCTTCTTTTAGAAGTTGACGAGGTATTTTAATCACGCTCGGTCCCGGATTTTCACGATCGACAGGAAAAGCGTTCAGTTTTTTAATCAACCAACCTAACACTTTAATATCAAATAGTTGTTTTTTTGCCATAAAATGTATTTGTCTAGGATATATAGAAAGACCTAGGTTTAAAATATCAATATATCCATTATGTGTACACGCAATGATGTATCCCTCATCCTTTGGTAAATTTTCCTTACCATATACCTTCGCTTTTGATCCATTTATTGTTAAAAACACGTTAACTACTCTAGCTCCGAAATCGTATAACACTGTTGATTCCTACCCTTAAATTTTTTTATTCATTCTTATTTTAAAGAAAACATCCCTTTCTTTCAATCTCATCACAAACTTACACTTCTCCCACTAATATATCCAAATCAATCGTCAATTCCTCTAAAGATATATCATGGGTTTCTGCATGCCATCCTAGAGGAGTCATTTCAATTAATTTAGGAATTAGTTCCTTTTCAATAGGCACTTTATAAGTAACTCTTTGTTGTGACACGTTCATAAATTGCTCATGAAATCGAAAGACAGTTTGCTCGTTAGAATAAAGCTCTTTTTTTGAGTTTGCAAATACTTGTTTTCTTAATTCCATTAAATATTCGGATTGGGGAACTACTTTAATCAATTTTCCCCCTTGCTTTAACAGGCGTTTAAACTCACCATAGTTTGCTGGTGATAAAATATTCAATATTACGTCAAATGATTGTTCACGAAAAGGACTATCTGCTAAATCTCCAACGCACCAAATTTTCCGGTCATAATATTTTGCCGCAGTAATAATTCCTTCTTTAGCAATATCAACCCCTACACCAACTACCTCATCATTTAATTGCTCACAAATACGAGCCAAATGGGAACCTTTCCCGCATCCAGTATCTAAAATTGTCTTAACTGAATTTCCAATGATAGTTGCTACTTGTTTATGCATTTCATTGAACAAACCGCTATCAATTACAACTTTACGAGATTCAAATAAATTTTTCGTATACATAGAACGGACAGGTTTTGTCAAAAAATTCACATATCCTTGTTTTGCAATCGTAAAGTTATGACGATTACTACAGAAAACCTCTCCGTCATTATGGACATCCATTTCATTATTACAAATCGGACAAGAAAACAATCTGCTATTTTCTTTCATAAATTCTATGCTGTTTTGCCGTTTTGAGCGCTTTCCCATTGTTATTTCCTTTCAATATACTGTGATATTAATGATTAGTAGTTGCTTGATCCATGTTCATTTTATAAGAAGGTTGATGAATATTAACAAATTGTTCTAGTGAATGATGAATTTTTTGGATATCCTCTACTGTAAGCTTTTTATCAGTTCGTTTTTTCCAAAAACGCTTTAATTCATTTACTTTTATTACTGACACATTATTTGATTTCGTCAAATTTTTTTAATGAACAACTGTCTGTAAATAGAACGATTGAATGATGTTATTCATTATTCTACCAAATGCACCTTGTATTGGCTATGATAACCCGTTTGAATCGAATCTATTTTTTGCCTTTATTGTTTGGTGAAAAATATCGAAATTTCCTAGGAAATATTGTCGATTCAATTTCTTTAAACTCTTTCTTTGTCGACTGTGACTTTTTCTTCCCTTAAGCAACTAATTTTATGACATAAAAAGGAAATTATCAGTCCTTAATTTTTTTCAATATTATTCGACACTTTAATTCACATACATTTTATACTAATGATTACTCGGAGTAATGCGACATATTGTTTTATTAATATATAAACTTAATTGATTTACTGCATATCTTTTCATTTTATATACTTTCTTTGAATAACATTTAGATTTCGACAGCTCCTTATCTCAATAAAGTTGGATTGTTAACTTGGTTGATATTAATATTCATTTCATTTTCGTTATTGTTAATGTTATCTTCTATTTTATTTAAATATCATGATTAAGATATTATTTTTGTTTTGAAACATACCCATTCTATTGTTTTCGACAGTTCCATTTCTTTTTGTAAACCTTAGTTTATAAAAAAGCAGTTGGTAATATGCCTAATCCATTTTTATCGCTATTTTGACTTTATCTAACGGAGTAACGAGAAATTATACGCAAATTTTTACAAGAACCGTCAAACCTACTTTCTTTTTTGATAACCTTGTTTACAATAAATCCAAATCGAATCCTCAATATACCTATTTTTCCAATTCAAATATCTATTGGCATTCAGTAATTCAACATGCAACAATTTTACACTCTTATATCGACATAATCCCCTTTAGTTCAGCAGTTAATATTCCCTGTTACTGCTTATTTTCTCTTAATCTTGTGAATTTCTTGTAATTAAAACCAACTCCCTGTAAATTAATAAGTAATAAGGGGGCATGATTTTGTGGAGAAATATGTGCGATTAGGAAAATCGGAGCTTTATGTGAACCCTATTGGATTAGGAGCGAATGCAGTCGGTGGACACAATATTCACCCTCATCTAAGTGAAGCAGAAGGAAAAGAGCTTGTTCGTGTTGCCATCAAAAACGGAATCAACTTCATTGATACGGCATATTTGTATGGATTAGGCCGTTCAGAAGAACTCATTGGAGAGGTCTTAAAAGAAATGGGCAACCGAGATGAACTGATCATTGCAACAAAAGTCGGAGCTACAATAGTTGATGGCCAACGAGTTATAGACAACTCTCCTTCATTTTTAAAAGAACAAGTGGAAAAAAGTTTGCAACGCTTAAAAACAGACTATATTGATTTACTTTACATTCATTTTCCCGATGAGCATACACCAAAGGATGAAGCGGTTGGAGCATTGAAAGAATTAAAGGATGAAGGAAAAATTCGAGCAATCGGTGTTTCTAACTTTTCATTAGCACTATTACAGGAAGCGAATAAAGATGGCTATGTGGATGTGGTTCAAGAACACTATAACTTAATTCATAGAGATGCTGAAAAAGAGCTGTTTCCATACACACTAAAACACCAGATTGCTTTTATCCCATATTTTCCTTTAGCTTCTGGCTTGCTTACAGGAAAATATACAAAGGATACTGAAATACCTGAATATCGTCAAAAATCTCAGTTCTTCCAAAAAGAAACGTATGAGAAAATCGTAGAAAAAGTGGAACGATTACGCACAATCGCCCAATCGAAAGATGTAGAGGTTGCAAATGTCGTTCTTGCTTGGTATTTGACACGAGAAGCCATAACTGCCATCATTCCAGGAGCAAAATGTGCTGCGCAAGTATTGAACAATTTAAAAACAGCCAAAGTATTATTGAGTGAAGAAGAAATTCAAGAAATTGATGAATTATTTAAATAATATGAGGAGTGCACGCCAACAAAGAGCGGATAAGTTAATTTTCTAGCTCACTCTTTGTTGGCTATTATTTTGTTAGATTTGACTATTATCCTTAGTAGCTTGACTATTATTGGCTAAATTTCGACTATTAGATGATTGACTAATAAGTTGAAGAGTGTGACTATTATCTTCTGTAGTTTGGCTATAACTGATTCGATTTTGACTATTATCATAAATTTCAAGAGCAATTTTTGTTTGATTGACTATTATGCTTTATAGAATGACTATTATTGTCATGGATTTGGCTATTATTCCCCCACGAGAATAACAATCATGAATCAGTGTTTCCTCAAACTGAAAAATAATCCATCTAATTCAAGTACATCTGCTCCACCAACTGAAATTCCAGCATTTCTTTATTACAATAAAAAACGCAACTTTCCCTATATTCTCTATTTCCCTTATTTAGGACTTGTTTTTATTCAATAAATAGTTCGGATTTTTGTAAACTAAATTTACAATATTATTTTAGTAAGATAAAAATTTTTTAAAAAAATATCGCCTCCAAAAGGAAGCGATTCGTTCGAATGGGCAAGGCTTTAACATAAACCTTCATTTATCCCACTAAAATATATATCCTAGTAACAACCCAGCTGATAATAAAAAGCAGAAAATTGTGTTCGTCATGGCTGTTGATTTCATGGCAATAGGCATAAATTGCATTTCGCTTTCGCCCTTTTGAAAGCCTCGAATAGCGTCTATAGGTTTTTTTACGCTTAACAGCACTACTAGCGCCCAAGGACTGATACTTCCCGTCACCACTAATCCGACAATCCAAAGATAGGAGATAATAAAACCGATTGCTAGTAATCTCACTGCATTGGTTCTACCGATTAATATGGCAAGCGTCTTTCTTCCGCCTCTTTTATCTTCCTCAATATCTCGAATATTGTTAGCCATGTTGATTCCGCCTACTAATATCCCTGATGGAATGGAAAGGAGTACTGAAAGCAGCGTGACATCACCTGTTTGAATAAAATAGGCAATTAACACGAAAGCAGTTCCCATTAAAGCTCCTGCAAATAACTCACCAAAAGGGGTATAGGCAATCGGCAGCGGACCACCAGTATATAAATAACCTACCGCCATTCCAAACAATCCGATGACTACTAACCACGAACTAGAATTCGAGCAAATATATACACCAACAATCCCAGCAAACACATATAAAAGAATCGCTACCGCCAATACATTTTTTGGCTTCAAGCCGTGGCGAACGATTCCTCCACCAATGCCAACCGATTCTTCCGTATCCAGCCCTCGCTTGAAATCGTAATATTCATTAAATAAATTTGTCGCAATTTGAAGTGCCAAACACGCAATCATCATCGCCAGAAATAGCAACCAATCGATCTTTGTATCATACAGTGCCATTACCGTCCCTAAAATGACCGGCGCAAAAGTTGCCGTTAACGTATGTGGACGAGTCATCTGCCACATAAGCTTTAATGATGAAATTTCCTGATTCTTTTCCATAACTGGTTTCATCCTCTTTCTATCATTCATGAAAACAATTATAACAAATTCAAATGATTCACAGGTACTTATGAAATGACATGAAAAGAAGCCCACAATTTTATTGTGGACTTATATTCATTAGGCAATCAAGATTCCCCATACGCATAAAAATCTATTTGAATTGTCTTCTGGAATCCAGCCTTTTGATAAACTGATAAAGCTTGTTCATTTTCCATCTCTACTTGAAGGAAAATTTGTTTTGCTCCGCTTCGATAAGCAAAGTCTTTCACCCAGTTCAATAAAGCTGTCGCAATCCCTTTTCGTTGATGGAGGGGATGTACTGCTAAGGAAGTAATCCACTGGTTCATTTCTTCCTTTGAAGTAGTTACAGTTCCGACAACTTCCCCATCCTTTTCTGCAACCCAAATCACTCTTCCTGGAACTTTTGTATTCAATTCAATGAGTTCGATTGTTTCTTCCCTGAGGTCGCCAAATGTTTCTCTAAATATTTCAACAAGGGGTTCCAAATCCGTAGATTCGTTATACGGTCTTATATATATAGAATCATTCATTTCAACCATTTCCGCTTGCGCTTCAAAAGTCGCTTCCGAAAAGCTATATGTATATCCGTATTTTTCAATGATTTTTCTTCCGTATAGGTCATTTTCTAGGACAACTACTAATTCTCCAACAGCGTGTCGATCTTTAAAAGCTTTTGATAATAAACTAAGTAATGCATCATCTATGCCTGTTTGTCTGTACATAGGATCAACTAGCATGGTCCATTCATATGTATCCAAACCAATTCGATCTACCGCCGTAATAAAACCAACTAACTCATTTGTTTCTTCATCGTAAGCAAGGATGCAAAATCCCCTGCTATATGTTTTATTTAATAAAGGTAGATTTAAAGCATAGGAATAAGGGCATTGGTCCACTTCTGTTGCAAATCGAGATAAATTTTGAATTTCTTGATATGTTTCTTCATCTATAGGTAACGATGTAGTCATAAAGGCAATGTTCATCTTTAATACTCCGATCTATTTCTTTTACTTTTAACATTTTAGACAAAGCATTCGCCCACTGCAACAAGCTGCATCACATTCCCATAAATTACGTCATTCGCTCTTTTTCACCTTTTCTCTCAAGTTTCATCGCTTCATCCATTCTTCGTTAATAAAACGTCAAATATTTCTAAAAGTAGCCGTTTGAAAAGTCATGTAGAGACGGCCGAGTGCAGTTGTATCCGTTAAAGTTTCGGGCGTTTTTCAACTCCCCTTGAGATATATAGCTTGGACGAATTTCACCCATTTTTTCATAAGATCAATTCTACGCAAATGTGCAAGACTATTAAGGAAATACCCTAAAAGGTATTGTTTGCCAATTTAATAATGTATAAAATGTATATATATAATATATACATTTTTTCGAGAGAGGTTTTTGCATGCAAATTATAATTTCGAACCAATCTAAAGAACCGATTTATAAGCAAATTTATGATCAAATTAAGAAACAAATTTTAACGAATGAACTAAAAGCTGGCGAGATGCTACCTTCCATGCGTCAATTAGCGAAGGATTTAAATATAAGTGTCATTACAACAAAGCGAGCATATGAAGAACTTGAAAATGATGGTTTTATTTACTCAATAGTTGGAAAAGGATCGTTTGTATGTGAACAAAATAATGAAATGATTCTGGAAAGGAAAATGAAAGTCATTGAAGAACAACTTTTGTCTGCAATTCAAAATAGTAAAGAAGTAGGGATAGAATTAGAAGAATTAAAAGAACTTCTTACATTGTTATATAAGGAGGATACATGATGGAAAATGTAATTGAATTACAGCATGTATATAAGGCTTTTAAAGGATTTGAATTAAAAGACTTATCTATCTCAGTTAAGAAAGGCTTTGTTACAGGGTTTATTGGTGGTAATGGGGCAGGAAAATCCACAACCATCAAGCTGATAATGAATTTGTTAAAACCGGATAGTGGAACAATTTCTATTTTTGGTATGGATTATAAAAAAAATGAAAAAGAAATAAAACAACGAATCGGCTTTGTGTTCGATAGTAACATTTTTTATGAAAATATTACATTGGCTGAAATGAAGAAAATTATTAAACCTGCCTATCGTAAATGGGATGATACCTTATTTAATCAATATGTAGATATGTTTGAACTACCTTTAAAGAAAAATTTAAATACCTTTTCAAAAGGGATGAAGATGAAAGCCTCATTAACCATCGCATTATCCCACCATGCTGAGTTAATTATCATGGATGAACCGACATCGGGATTAGATCCAATCATTCGCAGTGAATTATTAAATATCCTACACAACCTTATGCAGAATGGAGAAAGAACAATCCTTTTTTCAACGCACATTACGACAGATTTAGATCGAATAGCAGATTATATAACCTTTATTCATAATGGGCAACATATCTTTACAAAAGAGTATTATAAAATCGAAGAGGAATTCGCAATAGTAAAAGGAGGAACGAATCTATTAGATCGTGATACAGAACAAGAATTTATCGGAATTCATAAAACTAATCACGGATTCCGAGCATTGACAGCGAATAAACAACGTACAAAAAATATTTTTGGTGATACGGTCATTATAGAGAAACCGACACTTGAGGATATTATGCTATATACAAAGAAAGGGGAAGAGAGATGCTAAATCTTATTCGTAAAGATATGATATTACAGAAGAAAACATTGCCATTCATGTTGTTATTTTTGTTTGTCTATTTATTTGTAAATGTTTCTACTTCTTGGGTGGCTATCGTTTTTTGTATTGTAATCATCATGAATGCTTTTCAAACGGATGAAACATCGTCAGCTAATCTGCTTTTAAATTCTTTACCATATACACGAAAGGAAATTGTCAGTTCAAAGTATATTGGTGCGCTAATTTTTATTTTTCTTACTCTGCTGACTATTTTTATAGGAAATTGGATGATTCATAGAGAAATCATGCAATGGGAAATATTATTGTTCATTACGAGCATTGTAATGGGTTTAATTTCATTTGCTTTCCCATTTTCTTATCTATTTAACAGTAAATATTTATTAATTGGATTTGGTGGTGTGTTTGTTGTTTATATGGTTACCCTAAGCTTTATACCTAATTTGAATGATAGAGTAAGAGAGCTAGTCCAAACGGTACTATCTTTGGATAATTCCCTGTTTTATCTTGGCATAATATTATCGGTTGGGCTTCTTTATGTTCTTTCGTGGATACTCTCGATTCGAATATATAGTAGAAAAGTTTTTTAAAGACGATTGTTAAAAGGATTTTTAAAATTTGACGTAACATCTAAAAGGTGCTGAAAATAAAATTATGGAAATGTTTGAAATCAGGTTACGAGGCTGGGACATAACTAATAAAGTGAACGAGCTGCAAAAAGCTTTTTTGTAAAAAATTGATTGAGTTACGGGGCGAGTGTTTAGAAAGTTACACCTTTCTAAACTCCCCCTCCTTTTGATTGTTTTAACATATTTGCATAAATTCCATCTTTTTCGATTAATTCTTGCTGAGACCCCGATTCTGCAATTCTTCCGTCTTTCATCACAAACACGATATCTGCATGACGAACGGTATTTAATCGATGGGCGATGACAAAGCTAGTTCGTCCTTTCATTAACTCCTCTAATGCCTCTTGAATTTTCTTTTCCGTTACAGTATCGATGCTACTTGTCGCTTCATCCAATAACAAAATTGCAGGATTTGCTAAAAATGCTCTTGCAATGGATAACAATTGTTTTTGACCTTGCGAAATTTCACTACCATCCGCTTTTAACACCGTGTCATAGCCTTTTGACAACTTCATAATGAAATCATGAGCATTGGCTTTTTTTGCTGCATCCACCACTTCTTCATCGGTTGCATCAAGCCTTCCATAACGGATATTTTCTCGAACAGACGCTTCGAATAAAAAGGGATCTTGCAACACAAAAGCCATTTGTCGTCGCAACGTTTGCCGCTTATAATCGCAAATATTCTTTCCATCAATGAGAATTTCACCGCTATTTGCATCGTAAAAGCGGGCAATCAATAACATCGTTGTCGTCTTCCCGGCTCCAGTAGGCCCAACAAGCGCCACCGTTTGACCTGGTTGAACACGGAAATTCAAATTGTGCAATGTATCAGATTTGTTTTTTGACTCGTATTTAAAAGACACATTTCGAAACTCTACTTCACCTCGAATTTGGTAATCATCAGGTAGGTTTCCTCGGTCTTCTTCCATCTCCTCATCCATAATCGAAAATACTCGTTCAGCCCCTGCAATTGCTGATAATACGGTATTGATTTGGTTCGCTAAATCATTTAATGGTCGGGTAAATTGCCGGGCGTATTCTGTAAAAATCACAATAGTTCCGATTGTTACCCACCCGTAATAAGCAAAAATTCCTCCGATTCCGGCGATAATAGCAAAACTCATATTGTTTAGAAAATTAAAGACTTTTGGAATATAACCTGAATATACAAGCGCCCAAAATCCAACGTTCTTTAGACGTTTACTTTTCATATAAAAATCCTGTTTCACGTGGTCCTCTTGAGAAAAAGCCCTCACAATACTTTGACCAGAAATCGTTTCTTCAATCATCCCGTTTAAATCTCCGAGAGCTGCTTGCTGCGCTTTAAACAACTTGCTTGTTCTTTTCGTAATCCATCTCATTGCTATAAACATAAGCGGGATGACGATCATTGTAATGAGTGTTAATAACGGGCTTAAATAGAGCATCACGATGATTGTGCCGGCAAGGGTTAAAAAGCTTGAAAACACTTGAATAAAAGATGTATTTAACGTAGCACTCACCGTTTCAATATCATTCGTCAAACGGCTCATAATTTCTCCATGCTGCCTTTTATCAAAATAAGAGATTGGGAGCTTTAACAAATGTTTAAAAGCACCAGTCCTCATTTTGTATACCGTTGTTTGTGCAATGCCTACCATCCAATAGTTTTGTATAAATAATGTCACTGCATAAACAATGTACACACCAATCAGCACACCAATCAACGGAACCATACGTTGAAATTCTTTCGGAATAACAAAATGATCAATGATATATCCCATCAAAAAAGGTCCTAATAACCCGGCAATCGAACTGATGATGACCATGATGAAAACTGCAATCAACAATCCTCTTTGCTCATCCACCAATTGCCAAATACGAAGGAGCGTTCTTTTCCAATCGCTTGCTCTAGGACCTTTGTGTTTTTTCTCCGCATTGCGTAAATCTTCTTTCGTCAAAATCGGTTCGTATCCAAAAGGTTTTTTGAACATTTCCATCATTCATCACCTACCTGTTCCTCTTGGGTGCTGGCGATTTGTTGATAAAGCTTGCTACTTTTCATCAATTCGTCATGTGTACCGATAGCAACAATCTTTCCTTCATCTAACAATACAATGCGATCTGCCCCTTTTGCTGTATGGATTTTTTGAGTCACAACGAGCATCGTCGCCTCTGTATCTTTTAAGGCATCCCATAAAGCAGCTTCCGTCTTTACATCGAGAGCGCTTGTACTATCATCTAAAATTAAAATTTGCGGCTTTCGAATAATCGCCCTTGCAATCGATAATCTCTGTTTCTGGCCACCGGATAAATTGACGCCCTTTTGGCCAACCCTTGTTTTATACTGTTCAGGAAAATTGAGTATCGTATCGTGGATTTGTGCCTTTGTCGTAGCAGCCACGACTTCACGATGTTCTGCCATTCTTTTCCCCCACTTTACATTGTTTTCAATCGAACCTGTAAATAACAATGCCTTTTGGGGAACATAACCAATCATGTTACGTAAATCCTTCAATGACCAATCGGAAATATTTCTTCCGTTAACTACAATTTCTCCTTTACTGGGTTCATAAAAACGGGGAATTAAACTAAGTAACGTGGTTTTGCCAGAGCCAGTCGTCCCCATTATCGCCAATTTTTCTCCTTGCTTTACTTCGAAAGAAATATCTTGAAGGACTAATTTTTTTGTATTTGGATACTTAAAGGAAACGCCTTTAAAACGAACCGTTCCGAATTCCTCTTTCGGTGTTTCCGTCCCGCTTTTTTCTTCTTCCAGCCCCTCTTCCATGACTAATATTTCCGCCATTCGTTCACTGGAAGCTTTAGCTCGAGTAAACCCGTTTAAAATAAAGGCAAACATTCCGAAGTATCCAGTAATACGTAAAGCGTAGTTGACAACTGCCACTAATTCCCCCACTTGCGCCTCGTTCATGCTTACTTCTCGTGCACCATACCAAATAGCAAGCAGTAAACTCACATTCAGCACAAAACTCATGATGGGCATCATTAACTCCATCATTCGTAGAGCTTTCATCGTATCCAGTTTTAAATCTTCGGCTATCCGGTTAAATTTTTCCGTTTCGTAGGCATTTCGCATATAAGCTTTCACTAAATAAATCCCTTGTAAACTTTCTTGAAGCGCACGATTCACTCGATCCATTCGACGTTGTACTTGTCCAAATAAAAGACTCCCGTTTTTTACAATTATATATAAAAAAATAGCGAGAATCGGTGTACCAATCATTAATATCATCGCCATCTTGGCATTAACGAAAAACACCATTACAAGGCTCAGTACAACCGCTAAAGGAGCACGAATCATAATGCGCAGACTCATAAATAAAATGCTTTGTACTTGTTGAACATCGTTGGTGAGCCTTGTAATCAAACTGGATGTTGGATATTTCAAAAAAGTTGTCATGGAGAATGATTGAATTTTTCTAAATAAAGCATTTCGTAAATCCAAAGCAAAACTTTGTGCCGCATGTGCAGCGAAATATGTATTTACAATTCCGCATAAAAAGGCTAAAGATGCAATTCCTATCAACATGCATCCCCATAAGAAAATCACATGAAAATCCTTTAAGACAATACCTTCATCAATAATTTTGGCGATGATGATCGGTTGTGCCAATTCAGCTACAAGTTCTAACAACATTAATCCTAAGGCAATTAGCGCAAACCATTTATATGGCTTTAAATAACTCAAAACAACTTTCACAAACCCACCCCAATCTATAAAACAACGCCAATTCAATTTTAATCAATGTGCATTGCTTCCAAATATTTGAGAAACAGTTTATTATGGAATTCTTACTAAATATTCACCATGCTAATTTTTATTGTATTTTTCCGCTTTTTCACTCGCTACTGAAATCCACGTTACGCATGCTAACATAAGAAGTATTCCAATTGCTTGCCATAGACCAAATCTTGTTGAAAATACAATCATCGAAATAACCATTGTAGTGAGCGGCTCCATTGTGGATAATATACTCGTTAATACCGGGCTAATATAATTCATGCTGCTTAAAAACATAACAAAAGCTGCGGTACTAAAGAAAATGATACTAAACATAGAAATCAATAATTTAATATCGAAGAGCAACCCCCATTCATCGCTTTGCCAAATAAACGATCCCATTCCTAACACGACTCCACCAATCAACATTCCCCAACCAACTACAAGTAAAACCCCCCACTCTGCCATTAAACGTGTAGGATATAACGTATAAATAGCGAAAGTAATTCCTAGTACAAGACCCCAAAAAAGCGCTTCACGACTAACCAATAACTGATCAATTTTCGCGTTTGTTAGTAACAAAAATAAACCAAGCAGCGTACCAAGAACACCTAATATTTGGTATTTAGGGGGCCATGTTCGAACTTTAATAGATGTATAAGCAAGAATAAAAAGTGGCCCTAGAAACTGCAATAGTGTTGCAAAAACCGCATTGCTACTTTGAATGGTCATTGTGAAAGAAAATTGTAGCCCAAGCATACCGGCTACGCTGTATATAACAAGTTGGCGACTCCAATATTTTGTTTTCCAAACAGCCATAACTGAATTATTGGTAAATTGTAAAAATGATAAAATCGCTACTCCAGCAACAAGCAATCGAACAGTAAGAAAAAAATTCACCGTCATACCTGAATCTTTTAAAATCCACTCTGTTAGTGGCCCTGTTGCCCCCCACAGCATTGCTCCTATGATGATTAATATAATTCCTTTTAAATGTTGCATAGCATGAACTTCCTTTTTATAATATAGAATTATTATTGTAACAATTTACTATTTTTATAGGCCCATTTTAGTATCATTGTTTAATGTCAAAAAATTGATAGTCCTACAATAGTGACTATTGACTTCAAAATAATTTATAATAAATATGGTATAAAATTACGGTATGCAAGGAGACGGAATTAGGATGAACCTTAATATAACGCAAAGCCATGATGAAAACTTGCTACTGAAAGCTCCCTTCCCATCTTTTGCATTAAATGTAAGTGCAGATACAATCACTTGGAACACCATATGTGAACAATATTTTGGTTACACAAAACAGGACTTTCAGAGTGTTGATTCATTAAAAGAACGATTATTTTCTACTTTATCTGAAAATACTTGGCAGCGCATACTGAATGCTCAAGAATACATTCGATTAAATCATATACAACTGATTCATCAAAATGAAACGCTTATCAAAGCAGACGTAATCGTTATTCCATGCACGATTAACAACAATCGTTGCATTGTTTTTTATTGCTTGCCAGAACAACAATTTTCTCAATTAGGAGAATCGGACCAAGAACTATCTGATTTAAAGAGTGGGCTTCTCTCATCCTTTATGATGGTTACGTTAGATTATGAAGGATTTATTGTTAGCTGTAATCCTTTATTCTTAAAAACAAGTAAATGGACGCCAAAACGAGTGTTAAGAAAAAGCTTTTGGCAACTATTCCCTGATACAGAAGAAAGCCATGAAATAGCAGATACTATATGGAATACTATCTCTCAAGGGAAAGTTTGGCAAGGCGATGTACAAAAAATGAAAAAAACCGGTGAAACTTATTGGGTTCATTTAACTGCCATTCCCACTTATTCTCATAGTGAACAAAAATATCGCTACACATTAATAGAGCAAGATATTACAAATGAAAAAGAATTGCAACATAAACTCGAAAAAATTGCTTACGTTGATGCAGAAACTGGTTTAATGAATGTCCATCGCTTAGAAAACGTTGTAAAAGAAATGATTGCAGAGCAACAACAATTTTACTTCGTTTATTTGAGTATCGATAAATTCTACACGTTGAAGGAACTTCATCATGTTGAGCTGGACAACAACTTTATTTTAGAGTTCACGAAACGCTTAAAAATTTACTTCCAGGATAGTTTACTCGCTCGCATAAACGAAAGTGATTTTGTTGTGATTACTCCCCTTGGCGAATGGTTTATCCAAGGATTTTTATCCTATTTAAAACAAAATCCAATTTACCTTGGCAATCGTGCAATGCCGATTACAATCAGCGGTGGAATTACTCGTTCTCCGCAAGATCAATCGAACTTTACTCAATTAATGAACGCTTCTCTTGCAACGATTGCTAATGTTCGCGAAGCTGGTGGAGATAATATATTATCTCTTTCTGAAGCTGCCCATAAAAAATTAAATCGGAAATCCATCATTGAAAAACGTTTGTTAATGGCGCTCGATCAGCATAATTTAAAGGTATTGTATCAGCCGCAAGTAGATTTAAAAACAGGACAAATTTATGCGGTCGAAGCTCTTGTGAGATGGGATGACGAAGAAATTGGCGTAGTTAGTCCCGACGAATTAATCCCAATTGCTGAAGAAACTGGTTTAATTAACGATATCGGTTCTTTTGTGATTGAAGAAGCATGTCAACAAGCAGCTAAATGGAAAAAACAAGGCCTCGAATTAAAAGTAGGGATTAACTTATCTGTTCGAGAATTTAGGGATAAAAACATGGCAAAATTCATATTAGATACATTGACGAAAACAGGTTGTCCTGCTCATCTCATACAAATCGAAATTACAGAAAAGTTTGCATTAGAAGCTGAAGCGGAAACATCCATCATTCAACAAATGCGTAAATTAGAAGAGGAAGGCATTACCTTTGTATTGGACGACTTTGGAACAGGTTATGCTTCATTCCGATACATGCAACTTTTACCAATTAATACATTAAAAATCGACCAAACTTTTGTTCATTCACTTACGCAATCCGAAAAAACGCAACGCTTAATTAAGGGCATTGTTCATTTCGGAAAATCCATGAACTTGACAGTGTTAGCTGAAGGTGTAGAAACAAATGAACAAAAAGAACTGTTAGAACAATATGAATGCGATGCTATACAAGGATTTTTAATCAGTAAACCTGTTACAGCAGACAATATACCTCAGCTTTTATCTTCTTAAATAAAAAAGGCTACTCCTTAGTGTTTTGAGTAGCCTTTTTAAATAATGCATTTATTGTCGTCTTTTATTTCGACTAAAAGATTGCATAGAAGTCAGACTATTCCTCATAAATTGAACGAATAATTGAAATATAACTTCAGAAAAAACAATCCCCATAGCAATTGCCCCTGAAATTAAAAACGCACGAATTCCGGTTTCCAATCCTAAAGTATAATTTTGCTCCACAAAATAACGCAATGTATTATATGCAAGCCCACCAGGTACTAAAGGAATAATCCCTGAAACAATAAAAATAATCATCGGAGATTTTAATCTTCTTGCAAATCCTTGTGCACAGATTGCGACAACGAAAGCCCCTAAAAAAGAAGCGAATACTTCTGTTAATTGTAATTGCAAGGCACTATAAAAAATCATCCATCCAACAGCCCCGACTAATCCGCAATAAGGAATCGCTTTAATCGGAGCGTTAAAAATCACACAAAGACTCGCTGTTGCAAGGAAACTAAAAATCAACTGAATTACATATTCCATATCCATTACTCCTTAATAAAATGCCACAACCACTGCAACACCCGAACCGATAGCAAAAGCCGTTAAAAAAGCTTCTGTCCCTTTCGCAATGCCAGCGGTTAAATGACCCGCCATCATATCTCGAACAGCATTTGTAATTAATACCCCAGGAACGAGTGGCATCACACCACTAATGATAATTTTATCGATTTCATTTCCATAACCAAGTTTAACAGTAGAAAATGCCACGAGCGCAATGACAAAAGAAGCGAAGAATTCAGAGAAAAATTTCACTTTCGTTAAATGTTGAATGGCCAATAATGCAAGGTAACCTGTGCCCCCTGCTATAAAAGCTGCTGGCATATCAAACCAAGTCCCTTTAAATAAAATTAAAAAGCAAGCACTTGATACGGCAGCCATTAAAATTTGCAACCAAATTGGTAAAAAATAATTTGTTTTTTGTATCATTCTTAGCTCGTCATACGCTTCATCTAATGTTATTATTTTAAGTGTAAGCTTCCTAGAAACATTATTTACTTTCGCAATTTTATGCAAGTCTGTAATACGGCTTGAAATGGAAATAATTTTTGTTTTTTGTTGTTTACCAAGGGAAAGAATAATCCCCGTAGGTGTTACATAACTTTGGGCGTCTAAATTTTGGGAGCGAGCCATTCTGAGCATCGTATCCTCTACTCGATAAGTCTCAGCACCGCTTTCCATCATAATTTGTCCCGCTAACAATAAGCAATCTAACGCCAATTCACCATTCTTTTCATTTACCATTGCTTTATTCTCCCTTTCTTCTTTGCATCATACCGAACGGAAAGGCAAATCTCAAGTACATATCTTTTTCAACTTAAATAAAACCACCTTTTGATAACTTTAGAGAGGAGAGCCATAGATGAGACAGCGGAAGTCAAAACGCCGCGCATGGATTGACTTAATATTAATCGGTTCCATCATTGCGTTAACTACGATTATTGTTATTACAATTTCCATTACGGGACAGTTTAAATTCCAAAAACCAACCGTTTCTGCTATAACAAAATATCCAGAGATTCCCTCTCTAATTGATGAAACAGATTCAAAATTTCCGGAAATCCGAATCGTTTCCGAATCGTCAATGAATAGCTTAATACCATATTCGATAGATTACCCAAAAACACCTTTTGAGCTGGTGAATGAACAGATTACTAAATACATAAAAGATTCGAAGCGAGATTATATCACTTCACTAAACGAGAAAAATCATGTAAATAAAGTAAAAACGATTGGTGACTTAGACATCTCCACAGAAATTCACCTATTTAACAATCAGTTTTACTCAATCGTATTAAAGAAACGGCTATCGCTGAACCGAGTTTCATATAAAGAAACCTATAAAACCATTGTATTTAATAAAGAAACCGGAGAGTTAATCGATTCTAGTACATTATTAAACAAAGATATCGGGCATTTAGGTTTGTTAGCTGAATTCATTCAAGCTGAACTAAAGGAATATTACGGTAAAGAAATAATCGATGAAAAACTAGTGCAAACAACAGTACCTAATTGGAATCATTTCAATCGCTTTGCCATAACGAGCGAATCGGTTATATTTTACTTTAACCAAGGAGAACTTGCTGAAGAACATGCAGGTTCTGCAACGATTAATATCCCAATCTATTACTTGAATCCTATTTTAGCATCCGCATTCCAAAGCGAAGTGAAAAGCAATGTAACTATTGTGACTCCTAAAACAGACCGCAAAAAAGTAGCTTTAACTTTTGATGACGGACCACATCCACAAGTGACGATGCAAATCTTAAACACCCTTGAAAGGTACGGTGCAAAGGCAACGTTTTTCATGCTTGGAAAACAAGTGGAAAACCATAAAGATATCGTACATGAAGTGTTAAATCGAGGTCATGAAATTGGTAACCATACATATAACCATCCAGTATTAACGAAACAAAGCACCACTCAAGTTTCTTGGCAAGTCGAATACACAAGTCAAGTGATATATGATGTGATTGGAGAATATCCTACTCTATTTAGACCTCCTTATGGTGCTACTAATTCATACGTTGAAAGTTTAATTGATGTACCTGTTATTTTATGGACAATTGATACTTACGACTGGAAATACCGCGATTCAAATAAATTATTGCCAATCATAAAAGCTAACTTGCACGATGGAGCAATCATATTAATGCACGATATTCATCAGTCAACAGCAGACGGGCTTGAAAGCGTATTAGCATATTTGCAACAAGAAGGCTATGAATGTGTGACGGTAAGCGAAATATTAAACGTTCATTGAATATGAAAAATCCCCTTAGCAATGATGAAGCTTGGGGATTTTTTGTATTTATGTAGAAACAACTTGGTAGATTGTGTCCATGTGTGATGTACTATCTACTTGTGCAGATGCATCTCCCACTCATGTAGATAGGACTGCACTGGTGCGGATGTTTACCTTCCTCGTGTGGATAGGACTCGCACTGGTACGGATTTATACTTCGCTTGTGTGGATATCCCTCTACTTGTGTGGATACTTTCCCCTCTCGTGCAGATTGTCTATTCTATCATGTGGATATTTCCTCTGCTTGTTCTGATTACTTATCTACTCAAGTTGATTTACTTGTAATATTCCCTTCTTAATAAAAAATCTGCTCTTCAACCAGAGCAGATTTTTTGAACTTATTTGATTTTCATTTGTCCAATTGGTTCAAAAGTTTTCAAATCATAGCTTTTTATTTCTTTCGGTGATATTGTATACAAGGCATCATCAATATACACTAAACGAGATATGCTTGATTCCCAATCTTCATACAATTCATTGGCTTTCGCAGGTGTAATTAAGTTTCCTTTTAACTGAATCCCCTTCTCCGTGGTAATTTCGTACACTAACGCACCCAATCCTTTATATTTCACATCGTCATTCTTTCCTTCTTCATACAATATCACTGGGAATCCATAATAATTTAACGCTTCATTTCTAAAGAGTGCTTTGTGATTATATTGCACTTCCGAATAAGTTCCGCGTCCTCCAATAATAACCATATCTTGTTCTTTTGGATTCGCGAAATCAGATACATCAAATAAAGAAATTTTCATTCCCTTTGTTACAGTAAACGGTTCCTTCGACCATGAATCCATCCGTTGTTCTGTATCATAACCGATTCCAATTAAATGGTTTTCATCAAGCGGATGTAAATAGTTGCTGAAGCCCGGAATTTTTAATTCACCTAATACTTTTGGATTGCTCGGTTCTGCCGTATCAATTACAAAGAGTGGATCTGTCTCTTTAAATGTCACAATATACGCCTTATCGCCCATAAAACGAACGGAATAAATGCGTTCGCCTTTCGCTAAACCTGTAACTTCTCCGACTTTCTTCAAGTTCTCATCTAAAATGAATAGATGGTTTTTGGAATTCGCTTGACTACCCCAAGCAACTCCTTCCGTTGTTGCAATGCGGAAATATCCGTTATGTTCATCCATAGAGAATTGATTTAATACATTCCCTTTCACTGTACCTGTCCCAGTAAATTCAATATTTGTTCCATCAATTGCAAATTTATAAATGTTCGTTTTTGGCTCACCTGATTGTATAGGAGCTATTGACTTTTCTGCTTCAGAATCAGAAGTCGTCACTCTTAAATCGATTGGCAAAGGCACTGCCATTCCATAATCAAAAGCTGTTAAATATAATGCATTTTTAGACATGTATAGAGTAGAACTACTTCCTAAATATCCTTTAGTATTTACTTCTTTAGATGTTAAATTGTTCAAATCAATCGCTGAAATAATAGAATAAGATGGTTCTGTAGAGCTTGGAATAATCGAGATTTTCTCAATTTCCAAAGGGTTGGATTCATCATCTTCAACAATGTATGGTCTTAGCTCGACCTCTGCATCTTTCATTATCCAATAATTTGGTGTATAGTTTGAAACAATGTAAAGTACACCGTTATATTTACGAACACCATTCATGTAACCTTCTTGACCAAATTCCTTTACTAGTTTTGGCTTGGAAGCGTCACTGACATCATAAATCGCTGCTTTTGTAAACGTTTTTCCGCCATAATATTCTTTATGGCTATTTCGTGGATCTTCTACAAATTCATCCAATAAGATGATTAAATAATTTCCTTCTTTCATTAACTGATGAGGATAGCCGTTGCCTTTTAGTTGAATCGTTGCAACCTGTTTTAAGTTTTTCGGATTTTGTGCATCAACAATTTTAATTTGCTGTTCTACAGTTGCATAAATATATTTGCCATCAGTAATAACGACATCGCCCTCATCAATTCCTTCGACTTGATTATTCGTTGTCGAATGGTTTCCTCCACTTGAAGCAGTATCTGCTTCAGTTGATTGTTTCATCTCAACACGTTCTTCTTCAAAAAATTCCCATTTAACTCCGTTTTGATTATGCTTATTAAGCAATGCTTGGAAGTATTCCTCTAATTCTTTAACGGACTTTATGGATTCCAACTTTTCAATCACTTCAAATTCAATTTTTTGATTCTTTAAATTTACCGAAGATTTTCGGAAGGATTTATCTTCCATATGAAGAATGTATTTGCCTATTTTTAAATTTTCAACCGTTAATGTGCGTTGGTTTTTGCTTAATGTAACCGTTGCGTCCACTTTGTTTCCATCTTCATCAGTAACGTACACTTTGCCGCGTTGAATTGCCTGTTCATCTAATGCATGGGAAAGATGAACATCATAAGGCTGCCCATAAAAAACGACGGAAGCTGCATTTACTTCAACCTTTTTTCCGAGCAATATGAAGCTCAGAAACACCCCAAAAACGAGTAGAATGAATCCACTTGCCAAGATCT
Source organism: Ureibacillus sp. FSL W8-0352 (assembly GCF_038004345.1). NCBI lineage: Bacteria > Bacillati > Bacillota > Bacilli > Caryophanales > Caryophanaceae > Ureibacillus > Ureibacillus sp. FSL W8-0352. Next base: position 2,291,943 of record NZ_JBBOQT010000001.1, read on the forward strand.
TGGTTTTATTATTCATCCCATTTCACTCCTTTTTCTTCTTTTTATCGATTAGACTGCCAAAATTCTATATAGTTACATCATTTTAAACGAATTTTCAATTTTGCCACTTTTATTTTTTATGCTATTAAATAAGAAAAAGAAAAAACGTGAAGCATTACACTTCACGTACTAGTGGACATCCAAGTCTTGTTAAAAAAGCAAAAGAACGAATGGGAAAACTCGTTCTTTTCTCCATCCGCTCTTTATACAGAACATTCAGATAAATAATTTTAGAACACGTTTTTACCATTTTACAATCGATGAACGATGAGACGTTTCTTTAATTATAACGCCGCGTTTATTCATTTTTTCAATAAACTCTTTACCTGGTACAATCATTTCTGGTGGGAACACACCACGTTGTGAAATTGTTCCTTCACCAATCATAATCGCTACGGAAGCAATCGTACCAGCTGTTGCCTGTGCCATTGCCGTCACTTCTGAATTTTCGTCGCGTTTTAAAATCGTTTCATATTCGTATGTGACTTGCTCACCAGATTTTTCACCAACGATAATTGCTCGTAGCACTACCGCATCTTGTTTTTTACCTAAGTACAATTTTTTCTTTAGCGCTTCTCGAACAACGCTGCGTACTTTCACTTCGACACCATCTACATTGACAACATTATCTCGATCGAAGAATCCTAATTCTCTCAATAACTGGAACTTTTCAGCATGCCCTTTATAGCGAACTGTTTTATACTCAAGAGTTTTCACATTCGGGAATGTTTTGTATAATGTTGAAGTTCCACCAGAAGTATAGAATGCCTCTAATGTTCCAAATTGATCGAAGTAAATAGGTTCTACTCCTGAGAGTGACTCCACTTTCACCAATTGTCCATCACGAATAATTTTAGCTGGCTCCGTATAGTGGTCGATGACACCTTCAAGGGAGAAGACGCGAGTATAGTTTAATGGAGGTTCAGGTTTTACCGGAATTCCCCCAACATATAGTTGAATGGACTCTACCCTATCCAATTTCGAAGCCCCGTATCCAACTAGAATATTAATCATTCCCGGTGCTAAACCTAAATCTGGAATAATCGTTACATTTTTTTCTTTTGCTTGTTCATCTAATTTCAGTACATTTTCTGTTACTTCCCCTATATGTCCCCCTAAATCAACAGAATGTACGCCAACATCAATTGCAGCATTTGCTACACGTTCATTAAACTCATAGAACAATGCGTTAACACACACGTCTCCTTTTGAAATAATATCACGCAATTGTTGTTCGTCTTCAGCATTACAATACACTGCTTCGATTTTTTGTAAATTTGCTTCATTGATAAAATCATTTACCATTTCAATATCTAAATCTGCTAAATAAACTTTTTCTACTTTGTCGCTTGCACTTAAATCTCTCGCAATTTCTCTCCCCATTAGTCCTGCACCTAACACTACTACTTTCATTCCAAACATCCCCTTTTCTTTTTATTTATCTGTATCAATTTGTGCACGCTGAAGCTTGCCACTATAGTCTACATAGATGCTTTTCCATTCTGTAAATACGTCTAAAGCGGCTTGACCGGAATCTCGATGGCCATTCCCCGTTCCTTTTGTTCCCCCAAATGGTAAATGAATTTCAGCACCTATTGTACCTGCATTCACATACACAATCCCCGTATCTAAATCTCGTTGCGCTTTAAAAATTCGATTTACATCTTGAGAGTAAATGGAACTGGATAAACCAAACTTCACGCTGTTATTGACTTCAATAGCCTCATCCAAGCTATTTACCTCAATAATGCTTAATACCGGTCCAAAAATTTCTTCTTGAGCAATGGTCATATCAGGTTTCACATCTGTAAATATGGTTGGTTCAAAGAAAAATCCTTGGTTATATGGTGGTGTTGTAATAATTTCTCCACCAGTTAATAATCTTGCGCCTTCATTTTTGCCGATTTTTACATAATGATAAATTTTTTCTAAAGCTGCCCGATTTATAACTGGTCCGACTTTCACATCCGGATCAAGACCGTTGCCAATCGTTAAATTACTAAGTGCTGCGACTAACCTTTCTTCTAATTCATTTTTCATATTTTTGTGAACAATGACTCGGCTGCAAGCGGTACATCTTTGTCCTGTTGTACCGAAGGCGCTCCATAGAATTCCTTCCACAGCTAAATTTAAATCTGCATCATCCATTACGATAATGGCATTTTTACCACCCATCTCAAGGGAGACTTTCTTCAAATGTCGGCCACCTAATTCTGCGACTTTGCGTCCTGTTTCGTTTGAACCTGTAAAAGAAATCACTTTTACATCTGGATGTTCTATAAGTGCCGTACCAACCGTAGAACCTGACCCAAATACAATATTCACAACTCCTTCAGGCAGGCCAACTTCTTCAAAAATTTTTCCTAATTCATACGCCATGAGAGGGGTTTCGGTAGAAGGTTTCCAAACAACTGTATTACCAGCAACAATCGCAGGAAATGACTTCCACGTAGCAATGGCAATGGGGAAATTCCAAGGTGTTATAATGCCAACAACGCCGACGGGACTTCTTACACTCATTGCAAATTTATTTGGTAATTCGGAGGGAGTCGTCTCACCAAATAATCGTCTGCCTTCACCCGCCATATAAAAAGCCATATCAATGCCCTCTTGCACTTCGCCACGGGCTTCTTCAATCACTTTCCCCATTTCTTTTGTGAGGATTTGAGCTAGATACTCTTTCTTTTCCTTTAATTTATAACCAATTTCATATAAATATTCAGCTCGTTTAGGAGCTGGAATGAGAGCCCATTCTTTTTGAGCTTGTTTTGCTGAACGAACAGCTTCTTCCACTTCATTCTTCGTTGAAAGAGGGACTTTCGCTAATTCCTCACCTGTTGCTGGGTTAATGACTGCAACTTTTTCTAAATCTTGTTCAATCCAACGGCCATTTATATAGTTTTTTAAGTCCATAACACCCTCCTTATATTTTTAATTACTTATTGTACTATTATTCAACATTTTCTCGATAATCCCTTTTTTTCTCAACAATTCATAAAATGTCTTGAACTAGTTGAAACTTTATCCAAAGGGAAACGTATGAAAATATCGTATATATTAAGTAAATGCTAAAGGAGGCAAGGACATGAATAATCATGAAATTGATTACAAATTATATGGCGATGATATGCAATACGTTGAAGTGGAACTAGATCCGAATGAAACAGTTATTGCTGAAGCCGGGAACTTAATGATGATGGATGATGGCATAAAAATGGAAACAATTTTCGGTGATGGATCTTCTAAAAGCGGTGGAGGATTCATGGGGAAATTAATGGGAGCTGGGAAAAGGCTTCTAACGGGTGAAAGTTTATTTATGACGACCTTCACAAACGTTGGCATGGGGAAAAAAAAGGTATATTTTGCAGCTCCTTATCCAGGTAAAATCATCCCAATGGATTTAAGTAAATTAAATGGTAAAGTAATTTGTCAAAAGGATGCTTTTTTAGCTGCGGCAAAAGGGGTTTCCGTCGGCATCGAATTTCAACGGAAAATCTCCGCTGGGTTCTTCGGTGGAGAAGGATTCATCATGCAAAAACTTGAAGGGGATGGCATGGCGTTTATTCATGCAGGCGGTGCCATTCATCAAAAAGAATTACAGCCAGGTGAAGTTCTTCGAATCGATACAGGCTGCTTTGTCGCAATGACTTCAGAAGTGGATTATAGCATTGAAGCTGTTGGTGGCATTAAAACTGCTCTGTTCGGTGGGGAAGGTATCTTCTTCGCAACTTTACGAGGCCCTGGTACTGTTTGGATTCAATCATTACCATTCTCGAGACTTGCAAGCCGCGTATTCGCAGCAGCTCCTGTTTCCCAAGGCGGAGGAGGAAAAGATAAAGGTGAAGGCGGTATCGGCGGTTTATTTAACTTATTTAATGATTAAAAGATGCAATTTCCAATATTTTTAATGTTGGTTGTGTGGATATTGCTCACTCTTGTGTGGATGACTCCACTACTCGTGTGAATGGTTGTGGATATACTCTCATCTTGTGCGGATAGCACTCCTACTCGTGTGGGTACCCCCTCATCTTGTGCGGATAGCACTCCTTCTCGTGTGGGTACCCCCTCATCTTGTGCGGATAGTACTCCTTCTCGTTTGGGTACTCCCTCTTCTTGTGCGGATAGCACTCCTTCTCGTGTGGATACACCTTCATCTTGTGCGGATAGCACTCCTTCTCGTGTGGATACTTCCTCATCTTGTGCGGATAGCACTCCTTCTCGTTTGGGTACCCCCTCATCTTGTGCGGATGATATCCCTACTTGTGTGGATACACCCTCTTCTTGTGCGGATGCCACTCCAACTCGTGTGGATACACTCTCTTCTTGTGCGGAAAGTACTCCTTCTCGTGTGGATACTTCATCTTGTGCGGATAGCACTCCTTCTCGTGTGGGTACCCCCTCATCTTGTGCGGATAGTACTCATTCTCGTGTGGATACACTCTCTTCTTGTGCGGATGCCACTCCAACTCGTGTGGATACACCCTCTTCTTGTGCGGTTGGCACTCCCATTCATGTGGATACACCTTCATCTTGTGCGGATAGCACTCCTTCTCGTGTGGATACTTCATCTTGTGCGGATAGCACTTCTTCTCGTGTGGGTACCCCCTCATCTTGTGCGGATAGTACTCATTCTCGTGTGGATACACTCTCTTCTTGTGCGGATGCCACTCCAACTCGTGTGGATACTTCCTCTTCTTGTGCGGATAGTACTCCTTCTCGTGTGGATACACTCTCTTCTTGTGCGGATGCCACTCCAACTCATGTGGATATGACATTACAACTCGTGTGGATATGACATTACAACTCGTGTGGATATGACATTACAACACAAAATTGTACATTCTACACTTATTTTTAGTCATAATAATTAAAAAAAATCCTTTCCCACTTAATGAGAAAGGATATTTTCATTACATTACGAATAATACCGCAATCAATACTGCTGCCAACACTAAACGGTAAATAGCAAAAGGTACTAATCGAATACGAGAAATTAATTTTAAGAAAAATTTAATAGCAATTAACGCAAAGATAAATGCACTAATAAATCCGACAGCATAAAACCAAAAATGATCAGGATTAATTTGATCCCAGTTTTTTACTAAAGATAATCCACTAGCTCCTGCCATAATTGGAACAGCCATAATAAACGTAAAGTCCGATGCCGTTTTATGGTCAAGCCCCATCATCACCCCACCGGCAATCGTCGCACCAGAGCGGGAAAAGCCTGGCCATAAAGAAAGACATTGAATTAATCCAATTTTAAATGCTTTACCATAAGATAATTTGTCTAGTGATGTAACTGCTGGTCGTTTTGGTCCAAATTTATCAGCAATAATCATCCAAAAAGCACCTAAAACTAACCCGACAATGACCGTTTCGGTTGTAAATAAATGTTCGTCGATAAAATCTTCAAACAATACGCCAAACACGCCAGCTGGAATAATTCCCACAATTACGTGCATTAAATTAAAACGTTTCGAATATTCTTGTCCATCGATTTTGTATAAACCAACAAGACTTAACATACGTTTCCACATGACGACAACGACCGCCAAAATGGAACCAAGCTGAACAACAATTTTAAATGTATTTGCGGACCCCTGTCCTAAAAATTCCGTCGTCTTTAACCATAGGTCATCCACGATAATCATATGGCCTGTAGATGAGACAGGAGCAAACTCCGTCATCCCTTCTACAAACCCGAGGATGAGTGCTTTTAATAATTCAATGAATTCCATAAGACGTTATTCCCCTTACTCTCTTTTCACTCAATTTACAATACACGATACTTTATAAAATGTCCATCACTTAAAAAACGTAATAACTCCATTTTGGTTTCCATCTTCAATAACCCTTACTACATTATTTATTCTTCCGCTAAAGTATTCCAACTGAATTGACGAACGAAATAAAAAAAGAAAAAGGTTGCGAATCGCAACCTCTCCATTATTCTGCAGTCACCGTCACAACAACTTTAAATAAATCACCATCGACGCTAATTCTCAATTTTCCATTATGCATATCCACAATCGATTGAGCGATGGCAAGTCCTAGGCCAGAACCTTCCGTATGACGCGACTCATCCGCTCGTTTAAAACGTTCTGTTAATTCCTCTACGTTATCACCTAATTCATAGTTTGCAATATTTTTCACAGCTAATTCAGCAACTGAATCTACCTTTTTCAATGTAATATATACTCTAGTACCTTTTAATGAATATTTCAATGCATTTACAATTAAATTATCAATCACTCGCCACCATTTTTGTCCGTCTACATAGGCATAAAGGGGCTCATTTGGTAACATAACGCGAAGATCTAAATTCGCTTTTTCAAAAGCTTCTTTATGTTCACCAATCGCCTGCTGTAATAGCTGTGTTAAATCAATTCGTTCTTTTTTTAATTCCACGTTCCCGCTAGACATTTTCGACACTTCAAACAAATCTTCAATAAGCGTTTTTAAACGGTGGGATTTTTTCTCTAATATTTCGATATATCTCTTTCGCTCATTCTCTGTAATATTGGGGTTTTTTAATAAATCTGTATAAGTAATAATTGATGTGAGTGGTGTTCTCAAATCATGGCTCACATTTGTAATTAATTCCGTTTTTAATCGTTCACTTTTCGCCTGTTCGCTTAAAGATTTCCGAACCCCTTCTTGCAACTCGTTTAAATTCTGTGCATGTTGTGCAAGTGGTGATTTCCCTTTTACCTGTACTTCTCTCGTCAAACGTCCTTCTGCCATATCTTTCGTTTGCTTCATAATTCGATTCAAATACCCTGCATTTCGTAAAAAGAGAATCAAGGCTGGTAATGCAATGAAGATAAACAGTATTGCATAAACTAATAGAAAAATTGGCTCTATGAAAACAATTGCAAGCCCGAATCCTGCCAAAAATGCAACCGTTAAAATTGCCAAAGCTTGTATTCCGATTGACCGAGATAAAAATAAATCTTGGATGCCGTCAGATAAACGATAAGCTAATGATCTTTTCCACTCATATTTAATATTTTCTTCATTGTTCACGGATTCCCAAGTCCATAGTGCTCCCAAAATACTAATGCTTGTAAAAATATAAATTAATACTAAGTCGATTGCTAAATGAATGCCGATTTGAATCCATTCATGATTCATGTAATAATAATTGAATCGGATGAAATTACCTGTAATGTCAAATATTAAAGACGTAATCAGTATTGCAAATAACGTTGCTGCAATACGTAAGTCAATCGGCATTTTTAAAAAGTATTCTTTTAAGCTTTTTTCAAATAAAAAGTCTCTAAAGGACGGCTTCGCTACCGTCATCAACCCAACAATCGCCAATAAAGAAGTAGCCCAAATGCTATAAAGTATTATTTTTACAGTCATAAACACTTGATAATCTTCTTTAAATTGAGTATTCTGCATCATCGATTTTGGAATGATGATAGTACCTTCATAACGAGATACTTTTCCTTCAATCGTCATCTCTGGTTTCATAATTGTGTAGTCATATTCATTTGGGGAAATCGTTCTTGAACTGTTTACGACTAAATATGAATTTTTATCTCCAAAATTCTCTTTAAACACCGCTTCCGCATTCACATCGCCAGATTGAAAGGTTTCTCCCGTTTCAATATTTCGTAAACTGTAAGCAAAGTAATTATACTCATCTAAAAACGCCTTTTTATTTTCATTCTCTAAAACAGCGTACCGGTGAATAATTGCCTCTTTTTGCTTTCGAATTTTTTCTTCTACGTGACTATCATCCTGAAAGTTTTTCTTAATATCTTCAATTTTTTGATCCCGTTCTTGTAGAAGCAATTCTTTCAATTCCGGATCGTCAGCAGCTTGTTCAATTCGTTCTTGATATTGATATTTAATATTTTCCACTTGATCGGTTAGCGACCCAAAATAATTTCGGTGATATTCAATTTCCTCTTTTGTTACAGTAATTTGCTTTTTTGCCTCTTCCACATCAAACGGATCTAATACATATCGCCCTATTTCACTTTTAAAATTTTCTAAATTTCCTTTAAAGGAATTCGAATCAAAGTAAGATTTTCCGATATATTGCGATCCATAAGTAATTAATAAGAAAACTGAAAAAAGAGTCCAAGATATAAGAAAAAGAGAGAGGAGTATTTTACTTTTTTCTTTCATAACATTTCCTCCTCAAAAGATCTTGACAAAGAACGTGATAATGTTGTTCCATTCTTTTGTTAAAAATCGAATCGTAAAGCTAATAATCAATATGATGCCGATAATCGATGCAATGAGACTTGCTCCCATCAAACCGACTTCTAACTTATTTTTCAATTTTGTAACCAATGCCCCACACAACCTTTAAATATCTCGGATTTTTTGGATCTGCTTCAATTTTCTCCCGTATTTTTCGAATGTGTACAGCAACGACATTTTCCGCATTGTACGCCTCTTCGTTCCAAACCCGTTCATATATTTCTTGTATAGAAAAGACGCGACCAGCATTCGTGAGCAATAGCTCGGTAATTTTATATTCAATCGGGGTGAGCTTGACAATTTCTCCATTGAGTCGAACTTCTTTTGCTTCACGATCGATTGATAAACCATTTACTTCGATTTTCGAATTGGTTGCTCCATTGTACGTACCAAGTTGGGTATATCGTCTTAATTGAGATTTTACTCTAGCTATCAGCTCTAACGGATGAAAAGGTTTTGTAATGTAGTCATCTGCACCAATTGAAAGTCCATGTATTTTATCTGTGTCTTCCGCTTTCGCACTGAGCATAATAATCGGGATATTTCGTTCCTCCCGAATCCTAAACGTTGCTTGAATGCCATCTAAATTCGGCATCATGATATCAAGGATAATCAGATGCACTTCATTTTTGGAAAGAATTTCGAGAGCCTCTTTTCCGTCTTTTGCCTTCAACACATTGTATCCTTCGTTTTTTAAATAAATTTCGATGCCGTCACGAATGTCCTGATCATCGTCTGTTACAAGTACAGTAAGTTGCATTCGCATCTCCTCATCTCTTTTTCTTATAGTTTTATCATAAAGTATGTTTCTTACAAAATTGCTAGGGAAAATCTTAAGAATTTCTGAAGAACAACAAAAAGAAAAGAAAAACTACTCAAGGTCCCCCTTAAGTAGTCTCTTTAGATACAACATCATTTTGCTGTTGTAAATTTACTTCTTTCATCTGTTTAATCGATTTTCTACTACCAAGAGTCAGCACCAATATACCCCCAAGCAGTAACATTACGCCAATCCAACTAGTAGGGCTTAAATATTCTCCAACTAAAAACACACCGAGTAACGCTGCCGTTAAAGGCTCCGCTAACGATAACGTCACCGCAGAAGAAGAACTGATTTTCTCAAGACCTGCTAAATACAATATGTAAGCTAAACTCGTGGCAAAGAGCCCCATAAAGAGCATAGGCCAAAGATTTTGCGTATTTAACACCCACGAAACACCATTTTGAGAAAAAGGCAGTAAAAATATAGCGGATAACGTAAAGGTTAACGCAACACTCGGTAACGTCTCTTCCCTTTCAGTTAATTGCTTGCTGCTATTCGTATAAAGTGCAAACATCGACCCAGCACATAGGGCAAGTAAGATTCCTAGAGGATGAATCGTCGTTTCTCCACGATTAACAAATAACAGGATGCAACCGATAATCGCCAGCAACGTGGCAATTCCCCAAACTCGACTTGGGCGACGTTTAAAAATCAACCATTCAATAATTCCTGCAAACACCGGCGAACTTCCAATCGTAACGACCGTCCCAACAGCAACTCCTGTGTAACGAACAGACGTAAAAAATAAACTTTGGAATAAAGCAATTGTCAATGCAGCTAAAATCGTCCATTTCCAAGACCATTTTTTTAAGTTGATTTTTCGCATCCCGAGGACTGCAATGAGTAATACCCCTCCTCCAATCGCTGATCGTACTCCAGCAACAGCAATCGGTGAAATGCCTTCCTGTAAAAAAGTTTGGGTTGTCCCAACGGTTCCCCAAAACATCGCTGCAAGCAATACAAAGATATATGGCAATATGTTCATTGCATATCCTCCCACTCAAAATACAATTTACTGTAATGCTATCATAATTTTTAATTGGCAACATCGGAATTTTGATTTAAAAAACTCTCCGATTCCCATAATAATATTGTAAAATAAACTTACCATTAGTCAGAAATTTTCTTTAAGGGAAATCATAAATGAAAGGCGGGTCATGTTGTGTACAAAACAGTGAGCGAGACGGCAAAAGATATTTCAATGCCTGAAGAAATGGTCCTGCGTTACATTTATGAAGGGCGTATTAAAGCAGTTCATGATGGAGAACAATTTCTCATCAATAGCGCTCAATTTGAAACATACCACGAACAATTAAAGCAAATAAAGGAAGAGATTGAACTTTGGCGGAACACGCCGATACCAGAAGATATTGACGTCAAAGATGAAGATTAACAAGGGTTGTCAATGCAGCATATTAAAAAATGATCATCCAACCCCACATGGATGATCATTTTTTCTCCAATTATATTTCCTTTCAATGGCTTCATCCCCTACCATAAAATTAAGACATCATTTCAGATAGCACAATTCTCAATGCTTAAAATAAAATATAAATGTTGATTCTTACGATGAAGTTCATCATATGAATTTTTGAATATAATCTTTAAGATTTATAGAAAATAAAATGCCTCTTAAACCGAAAGTTTTTCAGAAGCATTTCCAGAAGCAACTAATTTATATTGTTACCACAAAACCAGCACGTTTTCCGATAATTTCAGCGTAATCTTCTACCATCACACTTGCAGTTGGATACATTCCAGCACCTGGGCCAACAAGAGTCAGCGTTCCGATATAGTTTGTTTCCATCGTAACCGCATTAAATACATCGTCAATTGGATAAAGTGGGTGTTCTTTATCAACTAGCATTGGTCCAACTTGGGCAAAAATTGTACCGTCTGCTAACTTTTCCACTTCTGCGACGTGACGATACCTTAGTCCTTTTTCAGTTGCCTCTTTCACTTGTTCCGGCGTAATGTCATCGATTCCTATTACTTTTACATCATTCCAGTTCGGCTGCTCACCAAAAGCCAGGGCAGATAAAACCATGAGCTTTTTAAAAGCATCTTGACCTGAAATATCCATAAATGGATCCGCCTCTGCATATCCAAGTGCTTGTGCTTCTTTCAACGCTTCTTCGAAAGACCATCCTTCCGCACGCATTTTTGTTAAAATATAATTGGAAGTACCGTTTAAAATACCCTGTATTTTTGAAACATCATTCACAAGCAAAATATTTTTCATAGTTTTAATTACAGGTACTCCGCCTGCTACTGTTGCTTCAAATCCAACAAAGACGCCATTTTGTTTCGCAAGTTCCTGCAATTCAAGTCCATATTTTGCAAACATGACTTTATTCGCTGTTATAACATGGCATTTATTCATAACCGCTTTTTTCAAATATGTGTATGCGGGTTCTTCTCCTACAATGGCTTCAAAAACAACTTGCAACCCCTTAACAGATAAGCAATCATCAATACTATCCGTCAATAGATGTCGCGTTCCTGGAACTCGCTCCTTTGTAGTGTCACGCACTAAAATTTTTGCCACTTCTAGTTCGACACCTAATTTATTACGTAAATCTTCTCGCTTTTCATTCAATATATGATAAATGCCTTGACCTACTGTGCCAAATCCTAAGATGGCCGCCTTGATTGTTGCCATTTCCTTTTCGCCTCCATCTTTCTTTCCATGAAATTACATTGTTGAATAGTGAGTGCAGCGAATTCGTACTACACAAACACTTTCTTCAGCGGATGAAAATAATAAAAAATTCAATATTTTTTGAAACATACAGAAATTTTAACGTATATTTCAAAGGAACTCAAGGGAATTCTACCCAAGATGGACAATTGTTTTCTTCAGAAGGGCATATAAATGCATAACTGATTCATTTTTCGTTAAAATAAAAAAGCCAGTACTATATTATTGTACTGACCAGTCATTCATCTTATCACGATGCATGCACTAATAATGCAGTTTGATAGTTACGTAAAATCTTTCTCATCAATCGTTCTTCTTCCGCTGAAAAGGCAGGAACAGCAAAAGGTCTTCTTATCAATTGGAAATCCCCATATGTTAAAAACCATTCTTTTGCAGGTTCTAAAATTGGTTGTTCACCCAATTCTTTATATGCATCGTATACTTCTTTTACTATATACCCGTGTGCTAAAAGCGTATAGGTTTGCTCTTTATACGGGCTGTATCCAAAAACACTTTCCCACTGTTTTTTTACTATTTCAAGCAAATGTTGCAATGATTTTGCATTTACAAAAGTATTCATGTCATTTAATTCGTATATGATATAAGCCGCAAAATTTTGGGCACTATAAATCTTTTTCATAGGATTCAACTCCTTTTAAAGGGGAAAGCCATTAAAGGCTTTCCTTAAACATTTAGGGGGAATTATTGAAAATACCAAATACAATAGCATTCAATCAACTCTTATATACACTATAAATGATTAAACGAAAAAATTCAAGTAACCTAATTAATTTACTAGGAATTAATTTTATATATCGAAAATGGGGTGTCTAGAATTGAGAACGATTGGTTCTACCAAAATGACAGATCAGCCTATTTATTAATGTGAATTGTATTCGAATGGGAATACAACTCACATCGTATTAAATTATTTTTGCTACAAATGAGTAGCCTTTCGATTAAACGCCTTTGAGAAAAATTTGAATTATCTACTGCAAATGAGCAGCCTTACTCAATCAATTATTTTAAGAAACTTTGAATAATTGGATCAGCTGCGAATGAGCAGCACTTTCCTATTAAATTTTCACTGCAAATGAGCATTTTATCTTTTGGACCATAGAGGATTTTAATGTTGCACATGAGCAACCTCTTCTCTTAATGACTATTATGGGGAGCGTTTAATGCTTTATTTTTTAACAGCCGCAAATGAGCAGCTATTATTAGCGATTCAATAGCGGTTCTTAGAGGGCTTGAACGAATGATTAAGCCTTATTTACACTAAATTCTGCCTCAGCTTTTGCTAAAGCTTGATCTAAATCTGCAATAATGTCATCTACATTTTCTAAGCCGATGGATAAGCGAATGAGTTCTTCCCCTACTCCAGCAATTTTTAATTCCTCAGCAGATAATTGTTGGTGAGTTGTTGATGCAGGATGAATAATGAGCGATCTTGCATCTCCAACATTCGCTACGTGAGAGAATAATTTCACGTTGTCAATTACCACTCGACCTGCTTCACGACCACCTTTAATTCCGAATGTTACCATTGATCCGTAACCGTTTTTTAAATATTTCTTCGCAAGGTGGTGAGATGGGAAGTTTTCATCCCCTGGATAATTCACATATTCTACGTATGGATGGTTTTTCAAGAATTCCACAATTCTTTCTGCGTTTTCACCGTGTCTCACGTAGCGAAGGTGAAGAGTTTCCAATCCTTGCAGGAAGCTAAATGCTGCATCTGGACCTAAAGTTGGACCTAAGTCACGTAATAATTGAACACGTAATTTTGTTGCAAAAGCAGCTCCTGCTGTATCGATGCCGTAACGAATTCCGTGATATGTGAGATCGGGCTCAGTGAATCCTGGGAATCGACCTTGTGTCCAGTCAAATTTACCCCCATCTACAACAATTCCTCCGATTGTTGTACCGTGTCCCCCAATCCATTTTGTTGCCGAGTGTATTACGACGTCTGCTCCAAATTCAATTGGGGTGCATCCATATGGAGATGGGAACGTATTGTCAATAATTAATGGTATGCCATTATCGTGAGCGATCTTTGCCACCGCTTCAATATCTAAAATATTTAAACTAGGGTTTCCTACCGTTTCAGCAAAAATCGCTTTTGTTTTGTCCGTAATCGCTTTGCGGAAGTTTTCTGGATCTCTTTCATCTACAAATTTTGTAGTAATTCCCCAGCGCGGCAATGTGTTTGCAAATAAGTTGTATGTTCCACCATATAAGGAACCAGCTGAAACAATTTCATCTCCTGCATTAGCGATGTTTAAAATGGAAAATGCAATCGCCGCCTGACCGGAAGATAAAGCAACAGCTGCAGTACCACCTTCTAGTAAAGCAACACGCTTTTCAAATACATCTACAGTTGGATTCATAATGCGAGAATAAATATTACCCACTTCTTCAAGAGCGAATAATTTGCGCGCATGTTCTGTGTCTTTGAATGCATATGCTGTTGTGCGATAAATAGGAACAGCAATAGCACCTGTAGTAGGGTCAGGTTGTTGGCCACCGTGAAGTAATAACGTTTCTGGCTTGAATTCGGACATCGTTTTCTCCTCCTAAATAAATAATTGATGGATTTCTTGAGGAGGCATTGAAGTAAAACAAAAACCCTCTTCTTATATAAGAAGAGGGTGTTGTATGCACGTACATTTCCTCCTCTTATCTTTCAGATCAATATGATCTGTAGGATTTAGCACCTTTGCAATTTTCTTGCCGGTTGCCGGGCATCATAGGGCCTAGTCCCTCCGCCTCTCTTGATAAGAGTATTGATTTGATTTCCATCGTTGGATTAACTATAAAACATAGTATGCCACTCTGTCAACTAATTTTTTAAAAAATTTGAAACTATTTTTTATTTTATTGAGTATAATATATTAAAATGCACTTTTCTATAAAGGAGTCCAATAGAATGATAACTGCAGTGATTACATTTCTTATTGTCGGCTATTTTATTGGATGTATTCATGGGTCAAATGCAGCACAATTACTTTCCGGTGTGAATTTAAAAGAAGCTGGACTCGGCAATGCAGGAGCTTCCAACGCTACCCTTACGCTGGGCTGGAAATACGGCATACTTGTTGGATTCATTGATATCGGAAAAGGAGTTTTTGCGATTATCTTAACAAGATATTTTTTAGATCACTATACACTATTTGAAACTGAACAAATCTCAATATTGCTCTATTTGACAGGTGCCGCAGTAATTCTAGGTCATAATTTTCCCATTCATATGCATTTCAGAGGCGGTAAAGGAACTGCTTCCCTCATCGGAATTTTCCTTGCAATCAATTGGAAATTTGGTCTACTTTCTATGATAGCTCTTGTCATAGTTTCCTTATTATCCAACTATTTAATTATCGGTGTATTCTTTTTGTATATCGTTTTTGCTATAAACTCTTTGCTGTTTGAACCAACTATTTGGCCATTTATCATCGTAATATTGCTGTTATTGGTTGCAACGATTTTACATTTAGAAAACATTAAACGCATTAAACTCGGGACAGAACCAACCATCAACGCAGCTTTTAAAAGAGAGAAAGATGAAACCGCATAAAAAAATCTCCCGTAAAGGTAATACACCTAACAACTACGGGAGGTTCTTTTTATTTCATTCATCGATATGAGAATTATCACGATATATTTCTTTTCCCTTAAAATAAGTTAACACGACTTTCGCTTCACTTATCTCACTAGGAGGTATTTTAAAGATATTTTTATCTAATATGATAAAGTCTGCTTGTTTCCCCACACGAATCTTCCCAATCCATTCTTCTTTTCCTATTTGTCTTGCCGCATAGATGGTGTAACTACGAAGCATTTGTTTCAACGTAGCACTTTCTTTTGGCCATAATGGTTTAAGATTTTTTTCTTCTTTTGCATGAAGTCTAGTCATTCCCGTTTCAATTCCGTATAGTGGATTCAACTCGCCAAAAGGATAATTACTCGAAGATGCAACTGGTAATCCCCGCTCAAAATAGCTTTTCATTCGATGCAAATCTTTTAATTCTTCCACCTTTTCTTTAACTCCCATTGTGTGATAAAAGAGAGATGGCTGAACAGATGGAATCAGACCAAACTTTCGAAATTGGGTTAAATTTTCCCTCGTCATAAAAGGGATATTGGTAATAGTATGCTTGAAATTCTGTTTTCCATTATGCTCTCGAACATATTCAAACACCTTTACAATTTCATCTAATTCCCCATCTGCTTGCACATGTATTCGAAAACCTTCCCGATCTAACAATTCCAACAGTTGATAAAACTTGTCCCTATTCCATGAACCATCTTTTGATAAAACTTCTGCACCATACAATTTCACCGTTTGGTAACTATAATTCTCTCCCTGATACTTATCTCTCCATTCCTTTAACGAATCAATTTGTTCTAATCCTTTAAAAGGATCTACGTATAACCCTAACTCATAGGAAAGCGTCAGCTTACCTTGTTGATCAAGTTCATCAATAGCTTTTAATAAATTTTCCGAATGGTATCGGAACGGAATAAATACTGCCGTAATTCCATATGTTGCCGCTTCTTTTTGAAATTCCAACAATGCTATCTTATATTGTTCTACTGTAAAATCCGGTTGAGGCAAAGATTGGATAACTACTTTAATGAACTGTCCTTGAACTACTCCCAACTCGCCTTTTTCTAAAAGGTCAATTTGTCCTTGTTCCTGTTTTTCTGTTTCTACATCCAATCCTGAAATTTCGATTGCTTTTGAGTTAACCCAAAGCTCGTCTCGATGATTTGAAAAAGCTACAAACGGGATATCTGAAACAAGTTGATCAATTAATTCTCTCGGAGTTTGTCCACTCTTTTGACTCGCTTCTTCCGTCACATTTTGATTCCATCCAACAGCACGAAGCTGCCTTAATTGTGGATTTTGTGAACGATACGTTAAAATCGCTCTTTTATATTGTTCAAAATTTGAGTAAGGGGTTAAGTCCAATAAATACAGTTTCTCGGCTTTTAAATATGCATAATTATGACCGTCAACAAATCCTGGCAATAACAGCTGATTATCTAAATGCATTACTTTCGTTTTTGGACCTTTATAGGCTTGTACGCCCTCCCGATCTCCTACATAAACAAACTTTCCATTTTTCACCGCAATGGCTTCTGCTTTCTCGTTTACTTTGTCGACAGTAAATACTTCAACATTTTCAATTACTAAATCCGCTTGAACAATTTCTTCTTCTGCAACAATTGGTTTGAAATGGAAAGCTACCAACAATAACACGAGAAGTACGATGAAAATACGTCTTTTCATGTATACCACCTCGCTTCTTTAGGAACGTTATTTCAATATAGGATATTCATTTTTCAATAATGAATACATTTTATGTATTGATACAAGTTCAATAATTGTTCAATTACTGTAAAGTATTAACCATATATTAACTGGTAAAATAAAGGAATGAATAATCGATCTATTTCTTACTATCATTAAGTGCCCCACAGAACACGTCGGCTTACGGTACAGGTGCTTTTTCTTTAAAATTTGGAATACCTTAATGAATGAGCTTATCTTCTAGTACTCTTTTTCAACAACGTACTGTAAATCGATTGGGGCTTCTATAATTCAAATTTTTGTCATCTAGAAGAAAGTGTACTAATATAGCCTTAAAGGATGAAATTCACGCTATTATTGATGAATACATAAGGGGTGTAAAACATGAGTGTAAAAGAGTTATTACGCAGCCATACTTCTGTTCGTAAATATACAGGAGAAGAAATTCCAAGAGAGACGGTTATTGACTTAATTCAAACTGCTCAAATGGCTGCATCTTCTCATTTTGTACAGGCTTACAGCGTAATTTGGGTAACAGATGAAGAAAAGAAGCAAAAGCTTGCGAAACTATCAAACAATGAATTTCAATTTCAAACAGCAGGCGCCGCTTTTCTATTCTGCGTAGATTTTAAACGTTTAGAAGCGGCTGGAAAAAAACATGGTGTTGATATCACTGTGGACACAGCGGAAAATGTATTAGTTGGAGTGGCCGATGTATCAATTTTTGCTCAAAACTTTGTCATCGCCGCAGAAGCAGAAGGTTATGGAATTTGTTATATCGGAGGAGCACGAAACAATCCGAAAGAAATCAGCGAATTATTTAACTTGCCTGATTACGTCTTCCCTCTCTTTGCAATGACGATTGGTAAACCAACGAAAGTTAATGAAACGAAACCGAGATTACCAGTAGAAGCTGTATTACACGAAAATGAATATAATGTTGAAAAATATGATGAACTGTTAGATGAATACGATGCAATCATGGAAAAATATTATGCTTCTAGAAGTTCGAATCAAAAATTGGCAAACTGGACGAAACAAATGGCGGATTTCTTAATCGAACAGCGACGCCCTCATATTAAAGAATTTTTAGCTTCTAAAGGATTTACTTGGAAATAACCCATTGAATCATTTCAATCCAAATTTAAAAAAACTCTTTCCATAAAGGATTAAGGTAATTTAAAAGGAAAGATGCTCATGAAACACGATAAACAAGTCACTTTATCCCTTGAACAACAGCATATCAAACATGTAAAAAGTTACTATCGTACATTAGCAGAAATTAACTTATGCTTAGGGAATATTCATCGTAATATCGAACGAAGAATCCAAAAACAAAAATATCGCTATGCAACGGAATATGTAAATCAATATATTTCCTACACAAGCGTCTGGAATATCAAATTCGTATATAATTTAGAAAATCCAGAAGTGGCACTACTGCAGTTTTTTCATTTAGACTACATTTTTGAGCATGAACCAAAAAATCGTTTTAAATCAGAACGCCTTCAGCTCGAAGAACAAAGAAAGCTCTTTTCAACAGTGAACCCATTTAAAGAAGAACAAATACAATTAAGAAAACAACAAATGCTCAAATTTATAAAGGAGCGTTCAAAAAAATCAACTAAAAACGAAAAACTTGAACAATAAAATTTCCCGAAGCAAATGCCTCGGGATTTTTATTATTGGCCAATATTGACTACACCTTCAATTTTCAACTCTTTCACCGGTAAAAACATTTCTCCAGTTTCAAAATACCGAATGACCACTTCGTCCCCTTCTTTTAAGTAAATGGAAAGCGGTTCATTTTGAGAACTGACAACAAAGTTTTGACCATTATGCAGTAAGAAGGACACAATTGTGTAATCCCCTACTCGCTCTTTATAGACGCGAAGGACATTCCCTTTAATCGTTTTTTGTTCTGCATTACTCGATCCTTCCACCGTACTTGCTCCTCTTGTTAAAGCAGTTTTGTATTGTCTTAGTGCTTCACTTGGTGTTGACCCATAAACGGATATTTCCGGATTCGCTGCAGATACAATAAAGTAATTTTGCAAGAAGCCGTTTGAATCAAGCACAGGAGCAAGCCAACTTGCTTCACCGTAGAAGTTATAAAGAATAGGCATTACTCCTTGCCACTCTTTTTCAATAAACTTCTTCTCTATAATAGCTAATGCCCCTTGAGAATCCATGTATGATTCTTCTAAATTCCCTGTATAATACACCGCTTCACCTGTTCGCGCGTGAGTCAATGAATAACCGAGCATCGAATCAACGCCTTCTTTCGGACTTGTAAAATCAGTAAAATAATACATTTCTCCATCTTGATTAAAGACTGGACTCACATTCGCTTCTGTTCCTTCATCAGAAGGCAATTTCACATCTTTTTTTCCAAAGAGACTATTCCAAAATCCATGCACATATTTTCCGAAATAACTATTTTGAAGGCTCACTGCTTCAGGTGATACAGCACCATCAATAAATTTCGGCACTTCTTCTAAAGGAATTTTTTTCGTCTCTCCTGAATAAGCATCAACCATGACGATCCCTTTTACATCAAATCCATTTCGGGCAGAAATGAATTCACCATAGGAACGGATATAATAAGGTGTACCATCATCATCCACCTCAAGCTGAGGCTCACCGTAGAAAATAAGTGTTGGATATTGTAAACGTATATGGCGCTCTAAATTTTTATTGAAAAAGGCAGACGGTACATAGACCATTTCTTTCGCAACAAATACTGGATTATCATTGGAATCCGTTGCACTCATTTTAAAATAGCCGGGCGTTGTATCCCCATTTAACCATTTGAAAAATCCTGAAAACTCAACGGGAGCAATATAAACAAATTCACCGTTTACTTTTTGAATTTGCAAGTTCCCAAGCTCATAGTAACTTGTATTAGGCACCTGTCCGAATGCTTTTTTCATTTTATTTTCCGCAAAATGCGGCGGTACGCTGGCAGGTGTTTTTGTTTCATCAAAAGGTTCAATTTCGACTTTTTGCTCCATTTTTGCAGACTCATACTTTTCATCCGCATTAAAAATGGGTGCTGTAAGCATATATATTAATCCAATTAAACTAGCTAAAAACAGAATCCCTTTAATATTTCGTTCTGCTCCACCAGATGCCAATATACCCATTAGCAATATAACAGGTAATGCATAAATGAAAATTGTCCAATGCACATCAATTTTCGTCAAATATACGAATAGAAAATAAATAATCCAACTACCGATGAATACAAATAATAATGATTGCAAGAATTGTTTAAATGATAATGTAGCTTCTTTCGGCAATCTTCTAGTAATTGGAACGATAAGAATCGTTGTAATAATAGAAAATATTAGAGTCGTGATGAGTAATTGTGTCATCCTATTCACCATCCTTCTTCTATTCTACGGTGGGTAGCTATAAATAGTTTCAATAATTTCAATAGTAATTTTTGACACAAGTAATTTTTGACACAGCATTTTTCTCATCATAAAAAAGGAAAAATGATACAATAGAGGCAGTATTAATAAGGAGGCAGCGTCATGAAAGAAAAGGTTATTGAACGATTGATTCGATACGCTAAAATCGACACACAATCTGATCCGGAAAGCTCTACAACCCCTTCTACGAAAAAACAATGGGATCTATTAAATGTACTAAAAGATGAACTAGCAGAGATTGGACTTACAGACATCACATTGGACGAGAATGGCTACTTATTTGCCACATTACCAGCCAATACAGACAAGCCTGTACCAACTATTGGTTTTTTAGCTCATGTTGATACATCACCAGATTTTTCTGGAACAAATGTCCAACCGAAACGAATTGACAATTATGACGGCGGAGAAATTCAATTAAACGATGAATGCACTCTATCCCCTAACCAATTCCCAAATTTAAAAAATTATGTCGGACAAACATTGATTACAACAGACGGCACGACGTTACTGGGAGCAGATGATAAAGCTGGAATTGCAGAGATTATGACGGCAATGGAATATTTAGTAAATCATCCTGAAATTAAACACGGAAAAATTCGAGTTGCCTTTACTCCTGATGAAGAAATCGGTCGTGGGCCACATAAATTTGATGTCAAAGCTTTCGGTGCGGATTTTGCTTATACGATGGATGGTGGTCCACTAGGAGAATTACAGTACGAAAGCTTTAATGCGGCAGCTGCAAAAGTAACAACTCGCGGAATCAGTGTTCATCCTGGTACTGCAAAAGGAAAAATGGTCAATGCTATCACGATGGCGATAAAATTCCATAATTTCATGCCTCAAGAAGCAGTTCCTGAAAAAACAGAAGGCTATGAAGGATTTATTCACTTGATGAATTTTAATGGAACTATTGAGGAAGCAACTCTTTCTTATATTATTCGCGACCACGACCGCAACAAATTTGAAGCGAAAAAAGAATACTTCCGAATGGTTGAACAGCGAATAAAAGAAGAATACGGTGACAATGCCATCACTGTCGAATTAGAAGACCAGTATTACAACATGAAAGAAAAAATCGAGCCTGTAAAAGAAATCGTAGACATTGCAAAACGAGCAATGGAAAATTTAAATATTCAACCAATCGTCGAACCGATCCGTGGAGGAACTGACGGTTCTCAGTTGTCCTATATGGGTCTGCCAACTCCAAATATTTTTGCTGGCGGAGAATACATGCACGGTAAATACGAATTTGTGTCTGCCGAAACGATGGAACTCGCTGCAAGAGTTATCATCGAAATCGTCAAACTCTTTGAGGCAGAAACGAAATAAATCATGTTTGAATATTCTGTTAATATATTTGTAGTATAGAATTTTTCGATGTTTTCTCTAAGAAAGTAGGTATTAATAAAATGAAAGAAATCACTCTTGGCATATTTGCAGCCTTATTTTTTGCGGTTACTTTTATTTTAAATCGGTCCATGGAGTTAAGTGGAGGAAGTTGGCTGTGGAGTTCTTCACTAAGATTTTTCTTTATGCTTCCCTTCCTTATTGCCATTGTTTCTTACCGAACTGGTTTTGAAAATTTACGTAGAGAAATGAGAGAAAATACTTCAAAATGGTTGCTCTGGAGTTTCGTGGGCTTTGTTCTTTTTTACGCACCACTCACCTTTGCAGCAGCTTATGGACCTGGTTGGCTTGTGTCGGGAACGTGGCAGTTTACGATTGTTGCCGGTGTAATTCTTGCACCGTTATTTGTAACCGTCGTAGATAACAAAATCATACGTCAAAAAATACCGCTCACTTCCTTATTCATTTCATGCATTATTCTAGTCGGTATTATGCTTATTCAAATACCACAAGGAAAAGAGGTAACTTTCAATCACTTACTGCTTGGAATGATTCCGGTAGTCATCGCTGCCTTTAGTTATCCGCTTGGTAATCGAAAAATGATGGAGTTATGCGGCAGTCGAATCGATACGTTTGAACGTGTGCTTGGTATGACCATTGCATCGCTGCCAGCTTGGTTTATTTTAGCTGTTATTGCGATTTGTACAGTGGGGCTCCCTTCCATGAACCAAGTCATACAATCCTTAATTGTCGCTGTTAGTTCCGGTGTAATCGCCACGACGTTGTTCTTTATTGCCACAGACCGTGTGCGAAATCATCAAGGAAAACTTGCTGCAGTTGAAGCCACTCAATCGATGGAAGTCGTATTTGTCATTATCGGAGAAATGATAATACTTGGAGTTCCTCTACCAGATCCAATTGCACTTTTCGGTCTTGCGGTTATTATCGTAGGCATGCTACTTCATAGCTATCACACAGCGATTATCGGAAAAAAATCAGACCTATCAGAAAAAGCCAAACTTCTCCAATGACGTTTGGCTTTCCCCTTCTATATCATCTCCAAACAAAATCAGCAAAAACATGTTATGTTAAACACAGTGAAATAACATAGAGGTGATACGATGCCCGTTTTAACATATGAACAACTTACTTTCCTAAATTCCTATAGTATTGTTACAGAAGAGCCGAAAAACCCTTTATTTACATTGGAAAATATACATAAAGAATTTTTTCTAAAAGATTTTCTGAAGCTCATGATGGAAATTACTCAAGCAAGTACAGAGGCTGCAGCTATATCCCATTTCAGCTGTCGCTATGGATTATTCGTTGCTACCCAATTTTATTTTCTCACTGCTTATGATGAAATTTGGGACGGAAAATTAGAAGATGTTCGTTACTTCCATGTACATGAATATGGTATGGATACGCTCGGAACATACATTACTCCTACAGACTTCCGCTATGTAGAAGAAAATGAAAGGGAATATGTCATTTCAAAAATCCTGTATCAAGCCCATCAAATTATTGTACAACTTCGCCAAACAACAACCATCTCTCCTCTTACTCTTTGGGAGAACATCTTCGGGTATATGTTGTGGAATTATAATGTATTGCTACAAAATCCTCTGCTGGCAGACCGAGCTTTTGAAGATATCGAAATACTTGAGGATACAAAAGTATGGCAACGTTTTTCAAATAAATCTTGGTTTTATGAATATACAAAAGGAAAAAATCCGATGGAACTCGTCAATTCGCCAGTGCGAAAAAGTTGCTGCTTTACAAAGGATATTCCTGGATTAAACGCTTGCACTTATTGTCCAATAAAATAATGTTAAGAGATTTCCTGCTTATCAAAGGTAGTTACTTTGATAGAGTAAATAGGAAATCTTTTTCTTTTTTATAACATTTTCTTCTCAATTAATCAAAAATTTATTAGAGCTAGTAGATGCAAGACTTTCAAAATTTTGATAAAATTAAAAAGCACTCTTAGGAGAAAGGATTGGAACCTATACATATGCATGAAGAAAGTCATGAACCTACCTTATTGAATAGAATTGTAAGTATTGCCTTTATTGTTATCGGTGCATTTATTGCTGCCTATGGTCTTGAAGCTGTATTAATTCCAAACAGCGTATCTGATGGTGGAATTACCGGAATATCCATTATTCTCTCGACGCTTACCCCACTTCCGTTAGGTCTTTTCTTAGCAATTTTAAACATCCCATTTATTTATTTAGGTTATAAATTAATCGGAAAAACATTTGCGATTAATTCCGTTATTGGTATCGGTACATTATCATTTGCTACTTCGATTATGCATCATATCCCAACTATTATTAATCAGGATTCTTTATTAGTCACGATTTCAGGTGGTATATTACTCGGGATTGGTATGGGTCTAGCATTACGTAACGGCGGTGCCTTAGACGGTACGGATATGCTTGCTGTATTAATTAGTAGAAAAGTACCTTTTTCAACTGGTGAAATCATTTTAGTTATCAATGTATTTATTTTCATTTTCGTCGGTTTTGTATTTGGCGTTGAAGGAGCTCTTTCTTCAGCAATCGCCTATTATATCGCTTCAAAAGTTATTAGCATCATCGAAAATGGTCTTGAAGATGCGAAATCCGTTACAATTATAAGCAAAAATTCCCGAGAAATCGGAGAAGCGATTATCAATCGATTAGGTCGTAGCGTTACTTATTTAAATGGGATTGGTGGATATGCCAACGAGCCAGTTGAAATTGTTTATTGCGTCATCAACCGAATGGAAGAAAGTAAATTAAGAACCATTGTCAGACAGAAAGATCCAAATGCATTTATTACTTTCAATGATATTGCAGAAGTTCGTGGCGGCAATTTCAAGAAAAAAAATATCCATTAATCTACACCAAAAAAATAGATTCCAAAGAAAAAACAACAAGTTTCAACACTTTGTTGTTTTTTCTTTTTTACAAATACTCACCCATATATTGTTCTCATCTCTTTCACCGCTTCAGTTGAATACTTTGTAATAAATTCCCCATGACCTAAATCCTTCAAAACCTTTTCTTTTATGTTTGGAACAACTTGTTTTAAGTATTTGATGGATTTTTCAGGGATGATTTCATTACTGCCGTACCAATAATACATCTCTGGCGAGTTCGGAAGGGATTGTTGTAAAGAAAATTTAAATAACTCTAGAAAGCAATTTTCAATACTTTTGAGAGAAATTTGAGGATATAAAGCCTTCTTTAAGCTTTCAACATCCACATCGTAATAACTTAATAACGAGCGCATTTTAGGATGTAATTGATTATTTCGTAAGTCTAACAGGATTTTTGATAAAATCATCGCTGCCGTTTTCGAATAAATCCCTAAAGGAAGATAGTAGGCTGCATCTAAAATCACTTTTGTTATTTGTATTTTTTGATTCGCTAACAACTTTAATAAAATGGTTCCACCCATCGAAAAACCGTATGCCCCATGTACATAATCCGTATATCGACTTAATATATAATTTTCAATTTGTTCTGTTTCTTGATCAATACATTCAAAATGAGATGACGAATCTCCATTATGTCCATCCAGAGAAGGAATAATTAAATAATAATGCTTTGATAATTCATCAATGAGTGGATGAAAACTTTCCCAAGTAACGGCCATTCCGTGGATTAATAGTAACTTCGGGTTTCGGAGATTCCCAAACTCGTGAAATTCCATATCCATCTTCCTTTTTCACTTAGTTTGGATATCCTTTTCACCCTTATACTAGAAATATATGAAAATTAAAAAGGCTTGGTCTATTCCAAGCCCTCGTTTGAAACTTTTTTATATTCAATCAACCAATCGTCATCTTGTTTTTTGTATGCAACTCCAACATATCCACTATGTAATAGGTTCTGCTGTCCTTCAATATTCCCCATTGAAATGAACACTGATTCATCTCTCAATTGCAGGTGTTTGTGCAAATATTTCACGAAAATATATCGCATTTTCCCGCCGTACTTTGCCTTCAATGCAGCAATATGCATTCCTTGATGAAATTTATCTTTTATGCTCGGGATATTATAAGGCATTACGGTTGCTAGCACATAATCGAATTTCGATGTATCAATTTGGTTCATGATAATCGTTGCCATCTTTTTTTGTAATCCATATCCACGGAAATCAGGATGCACATTTGAAATTTCTTGATATAATATTCTTTTCAAATCTGCTTCATCCGTCAATCCAATATCTCTTCCCAGACTCTGATCATCTACAATTGGGATTAAGAGCGCACGAAAAGCAATGAGTCGATCATGATTGAAAATTCCAATCATTAATCCATTGCCCTTTAGAATAAATAAAAATTCCTCAGCAGAAAGAGGCTCTAACGTTTCTTGATTTGGCAGTGCTTTAACAACTTCTTGTTGGAGATCTAAAATCCGTTGTAAATCCTCTACCGTTAATCTTCTGACATAATAGGGAATATCCCCTAAAACACCTTGTTCTAACACTTCAGACATGTCTTCCACCTTTATTCAATAATGCAAGAATCTGTTGTTAATTGAGATAAAACCTCTTCATCAATTGTTACACCTAAACCTGCTTTTTCATTCAACTCGATAAATGGAATTTTATAGCTTTCCTTTAAATCCCCAATATCCGTTTTAAATTTAAGTGGCCCCGTTAATTCCACACTCGTAATAATTTTTTTCGAAAAGGCTACATGAAAACCAGCAGCTGATCCAATGGATGACTCCACCATCGAACCAATTTGACATTCAATTCCGGCCATTTCCGCCATTGTCGCTAGTTTCACCGCAGGATAAATTCCTCCGCATTTCATTAGCTTAATATTCACTTTATCTGCCGCTTTTTTTGCAATAATTTCCCTCATATCACGAACATTGCAAAGGCCTTCATCAATCATAAGAGGTATGTTGGATTTTGATTTAATTTCAACCATTGCATCAATATCATCTGCAACGACTGGCTGTTCAATCCAATCGATGCCCATGGATTTCAAATATCGCAATGCTTTTAAAGTATTTGCGCTATTCACCCATCCTTGGTTTACATCAATGCGAATGGCAATTTGTTCTCCAACCCGTTGTCTTACAGCTTTAATTCTTTCTACATCACTTTCTACCTCTCTACCAACTTTCATCTTAAAGGATCGATAGCCTTCTTTTACTTTCTCTTCTGCCTCATCTGCCATTTTATTAGGCTCATCAATACTTAATACGTGAGTAATTGGAAATTTTTTATGAAATCTTCCTCCAATGAGCTGATAGATAGGTACTCCAAGTTTTCTTCCCACAACGTCAAAACATGCGATATCGATCGCCGCCTTTGCACTCGGTGCGCCTTTTAATATGCGATTCATTTTGTCGTGAATTTTTTCAAAATGAAAAGGCGTTTCATTAATCATCGCAGGTGCTAACGAATGTTTTAATACATGAAAAGTGGATTCAAACGTCTCACCTGTTACGTGTTCATCCGGTACACTTTCTCCCCATCCAACGAATCCCTCATCAGTTGTAAGTTTTACGATAATCGACGGCATCGTTGGATACGTACCGTAACTAACAATAAAGGGTTTTATCAGTGGGAATTCCACTGCAAAAATTTCTATGCTCTTAATATTCATCAAAATCAACTTCCTTCTAACAACATTTATTTATATTGTGTTGCATTAAACAAAGTTTTAGCCAACACTTTTGCTCCGATAATTAACGCATCTTTATTGAAAGTCATGTGCGGATGATGAAGGCCTGGCTGTAAATCTGCACCGATACCAATCATTGTCGCTTTCAACTCCGGTTTCGACACGGTGTAAAAATGAAAATCATCACTACCTGGCGTGTGCACCGGCTCTGCTAAAAAGCCCTCTCCTACAGTATCCAGAATCGCTTTTTCTGCAATTTTCTTCGCTTCTTCAGATACTTCAGCTCCAGGCGTTTTATCATACCAATCCCAAACAATTTCTGTTTCAAACATTTTACTTATATTTCGAAGTCCATTTTCTACATGTAATTGCAATGCATCTAACACTCTATTTTTTTGAGCTCGAATATCGATAGAGAAGGTAGCGTTCCCTGGAATGACATTAACGCTTCCACCATCAGCCACCACTTTCGTTAACTTCACACTATGCACTTCAAAAGGGTTTAAATAAATATTTTTCAACATTTGTTGAATCGCTACAATGATATCGATAGCATTTTTCCCTTGATATGGCCTTGCTCCGTGTGCATCCACACCTCTAATCTCACCTTGTAAAAATAGTGCGGCACCATGGTGAATCGCAGGAGATACTTTACCAAAAGGCAGCTCATCGATTGGTCTTAAATGAATCCCAAAGAGATAGGATACATCATCGATTATTCCCCGCTTCACCATTTCAATCGCTCCACCGCCTACTTCTTCAGCTGGTTGGAAAATAAACCGCACTCGCTTCTTTAAAGGAAGGTCTTTAATTCTTAGCAATGCACCTAATACCATTGATATATTCGCGTCATGTCCACAAGAATGATTGGCTTTCATGACGCCATCTACTTCTTGCCAAAGGGCGTCGATATCAGCTCTCACTGCGATTACTTCATCCCCTTGACCAATTTCAGCAACAAGTCCAGTCATATCGTTAAACCGTTTATATGGTACCTTTAATTCATCCAAAATTGATGCGATTTTATTAGTAGTTTGATACTCTTTCCAACTGACTTCTGGACAATTATGAAAAAGCTCAAACCAACTAAAGACGACTTCTTCATATGTTTTCACTTGACCCATATTTTCGCACCTCGATTTTATTGCTTACTCTATTATACATAATGTAGTAATATTTATTAATTGCTTTTGCCTACACAAAAACAATTACTTCCATCATAAAATAATCATTAGAGTTTTTCGTGCGAAAATTATTCCATGTACTCCATAAATTCGGTTCAATCTATCTTTATCTATTAATAGAGTAGCTAGTAATACATTTTTGCAAAAAAATATCCGCCTCTAATCGAGACGGATTAAAATCCTTAGTTGATAGATGCATCTAATTTAGTGTTATTTCCTTTATTTTTTGTGGAGTATTGAATGACAAACAGAATACCAAAGATGATTAAACCGATAATGTCTGAAAGGGATTCTGGATAAACCATGAGTAAACCTGCAACAACTAATATAATTCTTTCAATCCAAATAATGCGTCTATACCAGAACCCAATAACTCCTGCACCAATGGCAATCATACCTAAAACTGCTGTTATTAGAACCCAAATCACTTCTAAGAAAGTAACATCAATCATAAGTAGTTGTGGTGAAAAGATAATCATATATGGGATAATAAACGCTGCAATAGCCAATTTTGCAGAATGAATCCCCGTCTTAATTGGATCTCCACCGGAAATTGCAGTTGCTGAAAAAGCAGCCAATGCTACTGGCGGTGTAATGTCTGCTATTATTCCAAAATAGAATACAAAGAAATGTGCAGATAATAGAGTTACAACAGGCACAGCAGAAAGAGGAACATCTGGTGCTAATAATGTAACGATAGCCGGTGCTGCAATTGTAGAAGTAATAATATAGTTTGCAGTTGTTGGTGCACCCATTCCTAAAATTAAGGAAGCAATCATTACTAAGAATAGTGTAAATAATATATTTCCTCCTGCAAGTTCCACTAAACCGCTTGCTAAACTTAAACCAAGTCCTGTTTTTACAACAACCCCTACAATTATACCGGCACATGCTGTTGCCGATGCTACAGCAAGGGCTGTTCTTGCTCCATCAGCCAAAGCATCAATTATCTCTTTTATACCAAACTTTACCTCTTTATTTAAAAATCCAACTACAATACATGCGAGAATTCCGTATAACGCAGAGTGAATCACTGGAACACCCATCATCATGATAATGATGATTAAAACAAGTGGTGTCAACAAATACAATTTCTTAAATACTTCCTTGCGATCTGGTAATTCTTCGTCCGTTAAACCTCGTAGCCCTAATTTTTTCGCTTCAAAGTGAGTCATAATCCAAATACCTGTAAAATACAAAATTGCAGGAATAGCTGCAGATTTCGCAATATCCCAATACGTTACACCACGTCCGATAAATTCAACCATTAAGAAAGCTGCTGCTCCCATGATAGGCGGCATGATTTGACCACCAGTAGAAGATGCCGCTTCAACTGCACCGGCAAACTCTCTTTTATATCCAAGTCTTTTCATCATTGGAATCGTGTAAACACCTGAAGTTACAACGTTCGCTACAGAACTACCAGAAATCGTACCTTGTAGGGCAGAAGAGAATACTGCTACTTTTGCAGGTCCACCCACAAGCTTACCTGCAACAGAAATCGCTAAATCATTAAAATATTCTCCTACACCTGTTTTTACCAAAAAGGCACCAAATAATAAGAACGCAAAAATATAGGTTGCTGACACGCTAATAGGAGTACCTAGAATACCATCTGTAGAAAAATACATTAAATTTACAAGCTGTTCTAACGATTGACCACGATGAGCTAGAAAGTTTGGCATATAAGGACCAAAAATAGCGTACAACAAAAATAGTATCGCGATTATTACAATCGGCAATCCTACAGTTCTTCTTGCTGCTTCTAATACCAATAGGATAACTATTCCACCTACGATAAAATCTAATTGGGTAATCGTTCCTAAACTTGTTACAAGCCTTTCATAATTTAGAGTCCAATATATACCACAAATTGCTGCAATAATTGCTAAAATATAATCATAAAACGCAATTTTCGTTTTTGATCCTTTTCTTTTTCTCGGAGGGAATAAAAGGAAAATAATTGTTAATGCAAATCCCAAGTGTATGCTTCGTTGTAAATATGCAGTTAATTGACCAAAAATAGCTGTGTATACTTGGAATAATGAAAAGGCAAGAAGCAAACCAAAAACAACCCATTTCATTACTCCACCTAAACGTCTCAAATTCGATTCAGCATCATACTTTTCCAACAACTCTTGCGCTAACTGTTCTTCTGTTAGACCTTCTAGTTGCTTAGCGTCGGTTTTCATATTACATTTGCACTCCCTTCATCCTGTCATACAAAGAAAACTTTTTTATCTCTAGGAGGTAAGAATTTCCCCGTTGAAGATGTTTTTTTAAATCGATTGCTTTTCCCTTATAGTAAAAAAATAAATCGGTGTTGATATCTCCAACATAGAGGACAAAGTTATCTAAAAAAGCTTCTGAATAGGATAATGTATATTTCCCATCCTCATAAATTAAACTCTGCCCTTCCTCTGCATAAGCTGGCATCCCCACTGCCACATCTTCATACTCCATCGAGATCAATTGAAATTTATCGTTGTCCACTACTTTATAGGTCTCAAGCACATCCGTTAAATGAATGGAATGAGTGAAGCGAATCTGAAATATTTCATCTTGATCAACAACTATGTAATACATTTGTGGATTGTTCGTTGTTTTTGTCTCTGTAAAAGAAATTACTGAATAGAGGGGGATGAATAGAAAAGAGCCAAACAATGTGAGCATGACAATAAAAATACCGGTTACTTTTTTCATGTTACCGCTCCATATACAAAGGGCCTGAAGAAGCATTAGCCTTCAAGCCCTTCACTTTACAATGATCAATAATTATTCGTCAAAGAATTTTTGAGCACCAGGGTGCACTTCAATTCCAATACCATCTAAAGCAGTTTCTTTCTTAATGAATGCCCCTTTAGCGTGACCAATTTTATCAGTATTGCCATAGATTGCTTTTGCAATGCCGTACGCTACATCTTCTGGTAAATCTTTCTTCACAGCAAGCATTGCAAGTACAGATACAGTAGGAACGTCTTCAGCTAAACCATAAGTTCCTGCTGGGATTACATCTTCTTTGTAATATGGATATTTTTCAATCAATGCTTTTGCTTTTTCAGGATCTACTGGAACAACCACAATTTCCTCTTGTGCACCTAAAGCTTCTACAGCAGCTGTTGGATATCCAGCAGTAATGAAGGCTGCATCAATTTGTCCTGTTGATAATCCATCAGTTGATTCACCGAAGTCTAAGTTTTGTGCTTGGATGTCTTTCATTGTTAAACCATGAACTTCTAATAATTGTTCAGCATTTGCGTAAGTACCAGAACCTGGAGCACCGACAGAAACTTTTTTACCTTTTAAATCTTCAAAAGATTTAATACCTGATTTAGCAGTTGTTACTAGGTGAACTGTTTCTGGATATAGAGCACCGATTGCCACTAAATCTTCCATTGGCTCGCCTTCAAACATTAATAGGCCGTTTTTAGCATAATATGCAATATCTGTTTGTACGAAAGCGATTTCAGCATCGCCTGCTTTTAAAGCACTTACGTTCGCAGCAGATGCTTGTGAAACTTCAGCAGTCGTTTTAATACCTGTTTCATTTGTAATTAATTCAGCAAATGTACCACCTAAAGCATAGTAAGTACCTTGTGTACCACCCGTTACCATGCTTAAGAATTTAATATCAGATGTTGTTTCTTTGTTATCCCCTTCTGTTGAACCTTCATTTGTGTTTGAAGTGTCTTCTTTACCACCACACGCAGCCAGCAACATGAGTAACATGATGCTAATTACTGTTAGAAATAGAAACTTTTTGTTTTTCAAATCAATTCCCTCCTCTTTGTATTGCGTAATAGGTGTTTTAACACAGTACAATTGTAACTATTGTAAATTACTTATGTCAAATATTTTTATAGAATAATAGCGTATTAAGCAGATAATCATTTTACTATAATAGAAATTTTTATATGAAAAAATTGGGTACAGTATTGCAAAAGTGTTATAATACAACCATTTTTTTAAATTTTCTAATATCTGATTTATTATATTTAACAAAATAAATATAATAATAAAAAAATTCAGGATGTCGCTTCAATATGAGCAAACATCCTGATTTTTTTGGTTAATTTGACTCTACTACACCACAAGCAATTCGCGAACCAGAATTTCCGGATGGATCCGTTTTATAATCGTCAGGAGCTTCATGTAAAATAACAGAGCTTCCGTTTTCATCAAATAAGGAATTTTCCTTTCCTTTTTCTAGGGTAATATTTTTTGCAACAAACTCTATATCGACAGAGCCATTTTCATCTGGTGATATGTTCGGTAAGTCTCCTGCATGGAAGCCCTTCGGATTGTCAAAACCATGTTCTTTTCCTTTAGGATTGAAATGCGCTCCTGCAGATTCAAAAGTCGGTTTTTCACACTTTCCTACTTCATGAATGTGGAAACCATGCTCTCCTTCCGGTACATTTTCCAATTTTACATGGATTCTCACACCTTCTGATGACTCGGTCAATTCAACTATCCCCATTTCATTACCCTCTGTATCAATCATGGTTGCTGTTGCAGTCAAAGCTTCTCTTGTATTCGTGGGAATTATTTCGTTATTCTCTTCATTCGCAGCTCCAAAAAAACTGCAACCGCCTAAAAGTAGTATGCTAAGTGGTAAACTGTTTAATAAGATGTTTTTCATGCTCATCCCTCCCTCGAAAAAAGTTTCGACAAAGGAGTGGATAAATATTCAAAAAAGATGGGAATGGCGAAAAACTTTCCGATATTAATGGAAAGGAGGGATTTCCGTGGATATCAATTCAATTATGTCTAGTCAGCTAGCCTCACTCCAACATACTCTACAATTAAGCATTTTAGACAAATCCTTAAATTTAGGGTCATCCGGTGTCATTGAGATGTTGGAAAAATCAAATCAAGCACAGCATCAAATAAACCATCCGTATAAAGGAAATGTTATTGACGTGTCAATATAATGGAAAAGTTGGCGCCTGATAAGTCATTTAAGGCGCCAATTTTCTATTAACGATGACCCTTTCATCTCAAATAAATTGCGGCGAAGAGGCGTGTTTGATGTGACCACTTTAGGAGCAAATAAAATTATTTATCATAAGAATTTGTGCCTAACCAAAAGTTTGCACTTTGGTCAGGCCCTTCGTATTTTACTTACAAACACCTTAGTATCTTTAAAAAAAACAAAAGTAGCATTTCGAACCATTTATCATATGAATAATATTACAACCTTTCTAACAACATAAGATTCACCATAGCATTGGTTTATCAACCATCAACCACAACATAATCAGCAATAATATGATATATTTCCATGTTGCTTTTCGTAATTTCTTGATAAATTCTTCTTTCTTATAATGACTCGTCCCAAAGGTTTTTAATGTGGGCTTGAAAGCACTTGCTAGGAAAACAATGGATATTAACATAATGGCAACCGTTAAAACAATCCACGAATCAGTCCATTTCCATCCGCTAACAATAATAAGGATCGCACCAGAAAGTACAAGAACATGACCGGCATGCTTGACAACGGTAATAGCTAGTCGAAAAGACTGTACAAATCCTATCATTTCTATCTCATCCGCAGCTTCCATTTTCTTTGTTAAAGGAATCAATGTAACTAACGGACCTATTGAAACGACTGCACTTAAAATATGAATGAATAAAAAAATAGTATACATCATCTCTTTCACATCCAATCTATAATACCTACTTCTACTATAACATGTATTTCAAATACTTAATTTATAAATTCAATGACAAATCATTTTATTAAACTATTTTACTTTTATGTTAAATGTTTAATAATCGCCTCTCATTGGATAAACTTTGATGTATGATTAACACACAGGATTTTCATAATCATGGTTGTTAGGAGTGTTTACAATCGGTATCCATAAATTTTTTACTAGTTTAAATGATCTAGAACGTATTTTTCGAGCTCCAGGGCGCTTTAAATTTGAAGAACATAATGTTGCTGCCCATTCTTGGAAAGTAGCTCAATACGCATTGTTTTTCGGAACGCTTGAAGAAATGAACGGGGCAAAAGTCAATTGGAAATCCCTTTACGAAAAAACAATCAATCATGACTTTGCAGAAGTGTTTATTGGTGACATTAAAACACCGGTAAAACATGCAAGCGAAGAGTTAAAACAAATGCTTGCTCACGTGGAAGAAAAAATGATGGAAAAATTCATTAAAGAAGAGATTCCATCTGAATTCCAAGAAGTTTTCTTCGAGCGAATGAAAGAGGGAAAAGATGGTACGTTAGAAGGCCGCCTTCTTGAATTTGCGGATAAGCTTGATCAATTTTATGAATCATTCGCTGAACTGAAGCGAGGTA
The DNA here is from genome assembly GCF_038004345.1 of Ureibacillus sp. FSL W8-0352. Taxonomy (NCBI): domain Bacteria; kingdom Bacillati; phylum Bacillota; class Bacilli; order Caryophanales; family Caryophanaceae; genus Ureibacillus; species Ureibacillus sp. FSL W8-0352. The sequence continues at coordinate 2,326,962 of NZ_JBBOQT010000001.1, forward strand.
ATACGGATAAAGAATTTATTATTATGTATCAACAAGCATTAACAAATCTTCTTCAAATGCCTTTAAAAGTAAGTGTCAATTATTTCCGAAATGAAATTTTAAAGGATGTCATGAAAGAAGATACGCAAATTAATATCGCCGATTTAACAAATGAAATATTGAACAAAATAAAGCCTCAAGAGTAAGGATTCTGCTATAGTGAGGCTTTTATTTTGTATCCAATTCTATCTCTAATATCCGTTACTTTTTTATATTAAATATTTGACTTTTTTATTAAAAGATACTTACTTGCACGAGGCTACATATTCAATTACTATTACATTAAAGCTGCGTTGTACGTTGAATATTAAGTTTTAACCTTTGAACTGAAAAAGGGAGTTTTAGATCGAAGGTGGAATGGCGAGCGTCACACTACGGTGAATGACGATATACAGGAAATCTTCTGCGAACACCCACTTGGTGGAGTCGTGGTTTTAAAACTTTCTATAATATTACGGCAAGGCGGCTTGCACTACAAACATTACCTTAACAATGTTTGTAAAAGAGCTCTCCGATTAGGAGGGCTTTTTAATTTATTGAAAAAAATAAGCGGAGAACCTTCCCCGCTTTCCTCTATAATAATATATTTTGATACCACTTCTACTTCTACTTCGCTCATAGTTAACAGGTGTCCGTGTTTTTCCCAATGGCAAGCAACTTTCAGCACTTTTATGCTCCCACATAGCGATGATAAATTCTTTTAGCCTTTTCTTCTTCTTTCGTTCCATGAATTAATGCCCGGCCATCTTGAAAGAGAACGATTTGAACATCTTCTGCTTGGAACGAAATTAAGTAAGGATTCGCTTTTAAGTTTTGAACAAGCGGTTGGAGTCTTTTTGAGATATGATCCAATGAAATTTGTTGTTTTTGGTGCGGTCTGATTTGCACCGTATTTCTGCCACACAACACTGCTGTTTTCAAACCTGTTTCTAATGTTAAGTAAGGATGTGTGGGATTATTCCCACATGAAGGACAATCCTCTCTTTTTAAAGAAGAAACGTCAATAATTGAATGCTCCCTTTTCCAAACATCAAAGGAAACTAGTTGTTTAGACACCTTTCCACTCACTAAGTATTTCAGGCTTTCCGCTGTTTGATAAGATGCAACGATTTGCACCGCTGGACTAATGACTCCAACGGTATCACAAGTCATACCATCGGATGGAATCACTTGAAGCAAACAATTATAACACGGTGTTTGTTTTGGCACGATCGAAACACTCATACCATAACTTCTTACAACCGCACCGTGAATCCATGGTATGCCGTGTTTCATGGCAACATCATTGATGAAAAATCTCGTTTCAAAATTATCTGTTCCATCAATGATGAGGTCCACATCTTTTACCATCTCTTCTAATTCAATTGAAAAATCCCCAACAATCCCTTCAATTTGAATGGTTGAATTGATTGTTTGTAGATGTTTTTGTGCAGCAACAGCTTTCGGAATTTTATTTTTTGCATCTTCTTCCGTATAAAGTTGTTGACGACCGAGATTCGTCAAGTCGACGTAATCCCGGTCAATGATAGTGATTTTACCGATGCCAGCTCGAGCTAACATCTCAGCATTCGCGCAACCTAGTGCCCCTGCACCAACAATGAGTACATGGCCTTTCAGTAATTTTTTCTGTCCCTCCTCACCAATCGGAGAAAACAAAATTTGTCGCGAATATCGCTCCATTATGAAAGAATCCCTTCTGTTGGACTGGAGGCAACAGCATAGCGCTTTTTCGGAATTCTTCCTGCTTCATATCCAAGTCTTCCAGCTTCAATAGCGAGTTTCATTGCTTTTGCCATTTTAACTGGATCTTTTGCACCTGACACCGCTGAATTTAATAAAATGCCATCTGCACCTAACTCCATTGCAATCGCACAATCTGCTGGGGAACCAATTCCTGCATCGACAATGACAGGAATATTTGCCTGTTCAATGATTAATGAAAGATTTAATGGATTGATAATACCCTGTCCAGAACCAATAGGAGAAGCTCCTGGCATGATAGCATGAACTCCCAATTCCTCCAGCTTCTTCGCTAACACTACATCATCAGAAGTGTAAGGAAGGACAATAAATCCTTCTTCTAATAACATTTCTGATGCTCTTAATGTTTCAATAGGATCAGGGAGAAGAGTTTTATCATCCCCAATGACTTCGACTTTCACCATGTCACATAACCCTGAAGCTTTTGCGAGTTTCGCAATTCTCACTGCTTCTTCCGCTGTTTTGGCTCCTGCCGTATTCGGTAAAAGCGTGTATTTGGAAAGATCCAACATTTCTAAAAAGTTCGGTTGGGATGGTGCATAAATATTCATTCTTCTGACCGCAAAAGTTAAAATCTCTGCTCCAGATGCTTCTACCGCTTCCTTTTGAATCTCAAAATTCGGAAATTTCCCTGTACCTAACAACAATCTTGATTGTAAAACTTTATCTGCAATTTTTAACATGTTTATCCCCCTCCAACAAAATGGACAATTTCAATTTTGTCGCCATCATTCACTAGCTGCTTGCTGTACTGTTCTTTCAATACAATTTCGCCATTCTGTTCAACCACGACTATGCGATCTTGTAATTTATAAAACTTCAACAAATCTTCAACACTTTGAATACTACTTTGCACTTCTGTTTTTCGGCCATTAATGTAAAGATGCAACTTCATCCCCCTTTTTGAACAATATTTTTTAAATGGATTGCGGCTTCCTTTGGTTGACTCGATGAGAAAATGGTAGACATCACCGCAATGCCATGCACTTTTTTCTCCAGCACTTGTTCAACGTTGTCTGGCGTAATTCCACCAATCGCTATCACGGGAATCTGCAATTGTTCAACGATTTTACCTAGGGCATTCGTTCCTCTACCTGCCAATCCTTTTTTGCTGTCCGTTTCAAATACATGACCGAAAAGACAATAATCTGCCCTCGCTTCTTCAGCAGTTTTTGCTTCCTCAACGGAATGCACGCTAACCCCAACTCTCATATATGGGTACGCCGTTTTTACTTTTGCTGCCGGAAGACTGTTTGCTGGAAGATGTACGTTCCGTATACCCGTAAGTAGGGCTATATCAAGCCTGTCGTTAATAACAAGCCTTTCTTTCTCCACCCCTGCATAAATAAGTTCTTCTACTAGCGCAACGATTTCTGCGGGCACTTTACTTTTCTCGCGTATATGAATGTAATCAACAACATCGGCAATGGATGTAATAATCTCTTTCAGCTCTTTAATTGATTTTTTTCCATCAGTTATGGCATGCAGTTCCAATACATTGACTTCCTTTCATGCATTGACTTTTTCATCAGTCGGCCACATTTGCCTGTTGTATGCCATGTCCCAAAACATGTATTCAAATCGTGTTGTATTTAAGAAGATTTCTTCTAGTCGTAAAAGTTCAGATTCCGGTTTTCCTTCTGCCAATTGATTAAGCAAATCGAGATTCCATTGCGCTGATTGGCCAAACTCTTCGGAACTGTACATTTTTACCCAGTCTCCATATAATCCGTGTTCTTTAGCACCCTCGATTTCAGCAAGTTCACATCCAATTTCCCAGTAGCTCCATGCACAAGCTAAATGAGCAGCTGCAAGTTCAGCGATAGAACCATTTTGTGCAACAGCTAACATATAGTGCGTATATGCAAGCGTTACCGGAGACGGTTTTGCCTCTTCCAGCTCTTTTTCCGTTATGCCAAAACGACTCGCATATTTTCTGTGCAACGCCATTTCTCCATTCATTGTGTAATAAAGCAGGTTGGCAAACACCGTCATCACTTCAAGATTTGGCGCTTTCACCGCACCTAAAGCAAACAATTTGGAATAATCGATTAAGTATAAATAGTCTTGAATCATATAAAAACGGAATTTGTCAGGGTCCAATGTGCCTTCACCCAACTCTTTTACAAACGGATGTTCATGGTTTTTCCTCCAAGTCGACCAATACTTTTCTAAAAGTCGGTCAGTAAATTTCATCATTTCTCCCTCCCATTCAATTCACCATTAAAAAAAGCCACTTCAAAAATGAAGTGGCTTAAAACCCGAAATGCAAAAAGATATAATAATAGACAATACGAGTCCCAACAACCACTTCCCTTCGCTAGCATTACCTAGTGCAGGTTCAAAGGGTTGAGGCAATGCCTCTCTCAGCTAAAATGAATTAGCACCCCTAGTGATTTATAATGCTTTATTAAATTACAATCATTGTTACATGAACTCATAAAATTTTCAATAAGTTAAAATGAATATAAATTTTGTTATTTTATTCCAACTATATATAACTTTCTACTTCCCAGTGTCTCATTGAAAAGCATAATCTTTTTTAGCAGACTGGATATTCTTCAAATACTTTTAGCTAAAAATGTTTGCGGCTTCTACCATAAAATAAAGTTGCTCTAGCGATTTTTCGCTAAAGCAACTCTTGTTATTTTTGTCCCTTCTTTGTTTGTTTTTCCCATTGCAAAAGATGTGGATATGGGTCAAATGCCCATTCTGTACGGCCATTAAATTTATACATTCCGTAATGTAAATGTGGAGGGAATTTTCCACTCGTTCCTTCTTTACCATATCCAGAACTTCCTACGGCGCCAAGAATTGTTCCCGGTTCTACAATATCTCCAACTTTCAAATCTTTATTGAAATATGCTAAATGTGCGTAATAATGATACGTATTTTGATTATCCCGAATGCCAACTCGCCAACCGCCAAATTGATTCCAGCCCATCACTTCTACAACACCATAAGAAGTTGACAGAACAGGCGTTCCATAGCCTGCAAAAATATCCGTTCCTTCATGTATACGTCTTCCGCCCCATCCCCTGCTAGCACCCCAAGTTCCTTTATAGCTGTAATTATAGCCTCGAACTGGGAGGGGAAAAATATGCTTGTCTAACTCAATAGAATTGAAATGTTTATAAAGTATTTGAATGGTTATAATTTGATTGATAATTTTTTCATCTTTGTAATACTCCCATAAGGCAGTTTTAAAATCCTCTTCTGACGGGCCAAATTCGCTTAAATACGTTGCCATTGTATAAAGAATATCTTGGTCATGATTTCGATCTGCCTTGCCATCTCCGTTTCCATCAAGACCTTTCCCCCCAAAATATCCAATTGAAAAAGGTGAAGTATCTTCCTCATTTGGATTCAATTCTCCAACCCAAAATTCAGGAGAAAACTGAATCGCGATGATACTCTCACGCTTCGGAATATCCTTCCGTACTTCTTGGATATTTCTTTCATATTGATCGACCGCCGCCAAACGATACCATGGGACAAATGGCGTTTCGTAGCTTTTGTACAAATTCATTCTTTCCTGATAAACATTTTCCTTCGTTTCTTTTGCATTTACGTAAGTCGGAAATATATAAAAGCATACAATCGCCAAACATAAGGGGAGAAATATTTTTCGAACCAAAACGAATCCTCCTTTCTTCATTAGAATATCCCGAATTTTTTAAACCATGAGTGATTTTCCTATGACAATAAAGTCCATTATTTTACATACCAATTTCCTTTATGTAGGAGAGTTTTATGCAAATAAAAAAGTGCTTAACAACACATGTTAAGCACGAAAGAATCAAGCATGTATCAACTTTGTAACTATTAATTTTCTAGCATTTGGAGTTGTAAGTATTATTTCTTCATCACTATTTGAAAATTTTACAACTGTACCATCTAAGTTTTCGTAAATTTTTTCTATTTTTAATCCCTTTTCTAAATACTTTTCAATAATTTCTTTTTCTTTAAGAAACTCCTTATATTCTTCAGACATCAAATCACCTCATTCTATGTTTTTCGATGGGATGACTTGCTCGGTTGCCTCCACCTCTAGCTCTCCAAAGATCACTTCTACATCCGTCTCTGTACCATCAATCATCCAGTCCCTACCAGCTGTAATTCCTAAATATTTGGAATCATCTGGATCTACTATTTCAGCTTGAGGATATTTTTTAAACCACCAATATTTTGCAAGAATATAATAAATAACCGCACCTGCTACCAATCCTACAATTGAAGAATAGGTCGGTAATAAATTGGCAATAATTCCCCCAATAATCCATGCAAGCATTCCTGCCCAGTTAATTCCGTTAGCATAACGATATTGACCATCTACTTCATATAAATCCTTAACATTCACTCTTCTTTTACGAAGGATATAGTAATCTGCAAACAACACACCGACAATCGATGTTAAAATACCACCAATGATGAGTAATGCCTGAGTAAGAATATCAAACAGATTCCATGGTTGAGCTAATATACCGATGATGCCGGCAATAATTACCCCAACCCAGAAAGGCACTTTTGGTCCACCAATATTTGAAAATATCGTTGCTGCTGGAATAACATTTGCTGACGTATTCGTTGACCATTGGGCGAGAATAATCATTAGTAGCAAGATGACTAAGATGAATCCACTTGCTGCTTCTTGTAACGCCACAATTGGATCGCCCGTTCCAACCGATGCATAACAAACTGCACCAATCATAATCATCAACGTATTAAAAATCGGCATCACAATGATTGAACCTACTAATTGCGTTTTATTACGCTTAAACCAATTTCGCTCATTTTTTGGCGCTTTAAAGAATCTGGATAATGAGGGCATATCTGCTGCGAGCGTTGCCCAGAATCCCATATTGGCCATTACAATAACCATGAAGGCAGTAAAAGCAGCAACACCTGTTGCAGGTGATTCAACCCACGTCCAAATATCTTTTCCTTGCACGCTTGCTTTATCGGCTAAGGAAATATACATCCAAATGGAAATGAGTATGATGATTGGTGCTGCAAAATCCGCAAAGCGTTCAATGGATTTAATTCCTAACGACACATTGATTAATTGGAATGTTGCAAATAGGATAAAGCAAATAAACCATTGATCAAATCCAAATAATATGTTTAAAATCCCGTTTATTGCCGAAGCACCAAAGTATGTGTTAATTCCAAACCAACATGAAGCGGTAATCCCACGAACTGCTGAAGGGATATGAGTACCAATTGTTCCAAAAGGAGCCCGCATATAAACGGGGAAAGAAAGCCCATGTTCAACGCCAATATCCCCAATAATCGTCATTAAAATTCCGATCGCAACAGAACCAATAATCGTTGCGAGAATGACCATTGGAAGCGGCAAATTAACAATCCCTGCCGCTCCAATGGCAAATGCCGCAAGTACAATGGCCATACCTACCCAAATAACAGCGAATCCGAACGGACTAATGTTCCTCTTTGCATGCGTTATCGGAAGCAAATCAGGAGACTTTAAGTAATTACTCTTTTTATGCAAAATTTCCTCTCCCTGTTTTCAGAATGAATTATTCACTAGATACATTGGCCATAGAGTATTTTGCAATTGCCGCTTGACGCTCGTTCCAAGTCATCTTCGGTAATCGGTCTTTCACTTCAACCATTTCAATTGCGCCATCCACCGGACAAACAATCGAACATAAATTACATCCTACACAATCTTCTTCTCGTACTTTTAAAATCGGATTACCATTCTCATCATTCAATCTTTCAATACATTGATGAGAAGTGTCTTCACAAGCGATGTAACACTTGTTACAGTTAATGCACACATCGTTGTTAATTTTTGCAACTACTTTATAGTTAAGATCCAAATCTCCCCAATTGGAATATTTCGGAACTGCTTTTCCGACAATATCCATCACAGAAGAAATTCCTTTTTCATCGAGATAGTTATTAAGACCATCAATCATATCTTCTACGATACTAAATCCATGATGCATCGCCGCTGTACATACTTGAACACCTGTAGCCCCCATCAGCATAAACTCCACTGCATCACGCCAATTGGAAATGCCTCCAATACCAGAAATCGGAACATTGATATAAGGGCTTCTTGCACATTCTGCCACCATATTGAGCGCTATTGGTTTGACAGCTGGACCACAATATCCTCCATGCGTTCCTTTTCCTGCAACATGAGGTATCGTGTTCCATGTATCTAAATCAACACCCATTAAACTATTAATTGTGTTGATCATACTAATTGCATCTGCACCGCCTCTAGTCGCAGCTTCTGCTGTTGCTGTAATATCTGTAATGTTTGGCGTCAGCTTTACAATAACAGGTGTTTTTGCAACTTCTTTAACCCAATAAGTTTGTTTTTCAACAAGCTCTGGAACTTGACCAGAGGCGCTTCCCATTCCTCGCTCTACCATACCGTGTGGACATCCGAAATTCAACTCTAGCCCGTCTACGCCCACATCTTCAACACGTTTCACAATCTCATGCCATTTCTCTCGTTTTGGTTCCATCATTAAGGATGCAATAACAGCATGATTAGGAAACTTCTTTTTCGTTTCATAGATTTCTTTCAAATTCACTTCGATAGGCCGATCTGTAATGAGCTCAATATTATTAAATCCTGCCACTCTTTGACCGTTATATGATAATGCAGAGAATCGTGAAGAGACATTTAAAATAGGCTCACCAAGGGTTTTCCATACCGCTCCACCCCAACCTGCTTCAAAAGCTCTTTGAACTTGATAGCCAGAGTTTGTCGGTGGTGCTGAAGCAAGCCAAAATGGATTGGGTGATTTAATTCCCGCTAAATTTATGCTTAAATCCGCCATGTTTCAATCCCCCCTAGGCTTTTTCCTTTTGTAATTCAAACGATTCGTGTATAGCTTTTGCTACTTCTTTCCCTTGTTGTGCAGCCGTTACAACCATTGCCTCTCCTTGACCTTTCCCAAAGATAACATCTCCACATGCATAGACATTCTTCACAGACGTTTCTAAACACTCATTGACTTGAACAACTCCGCCTGAATGTTTCACACCAAAGGCTTCTAATAAATCTATGTGACGCGTTTGCCCAATGGCTTTAATTACTGCATCTACATTTAATACAAAATTAGAACCTTCTACTGGTACCGGCTTTTGTCTACCGTCTTCACCCGGTTCGCCAAGTTCCATTTTGATGCACTCAATGCCTACGACTTTATTGTCTTTTCCAATAATCTTCACAGGCGTTGTTAACCATCTAAATTCAACGCCGTCCATTTTTGCAAAATCATATTCAAACTCATAAGCTGTCATTTCATTTTTAGTTCTTCTATATAAAATTTGAACGTTTTCTGCACCTAAACGAATTGCGCATGTTGCAGCATCAATCGCTGTATTTCCTGCCCCAATGACAACAACTTTTTTCCCTCTGAAAGATTCTGTAATAGATCCTAATTTTGTATTTTTTACAAATTGAATTGCATCATAAACGCCTTCTAATTCTTCCCCTTCAATTCCTAAATTCGGAACATCACCCATTCCGATTGCCAACACAACTCGATCATAATTGTTTTTTATTTCATCAACGGAAACATCTACACCAACACGAGTATTCGTTTTTATTTCAACACCTAATTGCTCAACTTGTTGTACTTCCCATTCCACAACATCTTTCGGTAAGCGGAAAGGAACAATTCCGAAATAATTTAACCCCCCTGCTTCCTTTTCCGCTTCGAAAATCGTTACTTCGTAACCTAAACGAGCTAAATCTCTTGCTGCAGATAATCCTGCCGGACCGCTTCCGATAATGGCTACCGTTTTGCCGTTAGATGGTTTTGCTTCAAATAAAGGTTTTTCTTGTTCTCTTGCCCAATCTGTTGCATATCGTTGCAAGTTGCCTATTTGTATCGGTTTTGAAACAGAACCTAAAACACAAGCGCCTTCACATAACTCCTCAGTTGGACAAACTCTTGCACAGCTGGCTCCAATAGGATTTGCCTCAAGTATCAATTTTGCTGACCCTTTTAAATTACCGGATGCAATTTTCTTAATAAAATTAGGAATTGGAATCGCCGTTGGACAAGCTTTAATACAAGGTGCATCATAACAATACAAACAACGATTCGCTTCTTCGATAGCTTCGCTTGGTGTCATTCCTTTATAAATTTCTTCAAAATTTTCAGTCAAATTAGATGAAATGCGCCCCCCCAAAAGGCTTGTCATACATCCCCCTCCTAAACTATCAATTGATGATTTGAGTTTCTTTTTTTGGTTCCTTAGCTAAGCTGCGATGAATATATTTACCGCCTCCGATTTTACCTACGAATTCTTTGTCTTTAATAATGAACTCTCCGCGCAACAACACACTTACCGGTTCACCTGTCACTTCCATTCCTTCGAACGGATTATAATCGACATTCATGTGATGTGTTTCAGCGGAAATAGTCCGTTTTACAGTCGGGTCAAAGATGACAATATCTGCATCACTGCCAACCGCAATTGTTCCTTTTTGCGGATATAAATTAAAGATTTTTGCCGCGCTCGTTGCAATCATGTCAACAAAGTCTGTAATGGAAATGCGCCCTTTTGCAACACCTTCTGAGAATAATACACTGAAGCGGTCTTCAATAAATGGTCCGCCATTTGGAATTTTAGAGAAATCATTTAACCCTAAACGCTTCTTACCGTTGTAGTTAAATGAGCACATGTCCGAACCAATCGTTTGTAATTGTTTTGCCTTTAATGCGTTCCACAATGGCTCTTGATGAGATTTCGGTCTTAAAGGAGGCGACCAGACATATTTTGCTCCTTCGAATCCTGGTTTCTCTAGGGCTGTTTGGTCTAGCACCAAATAGGGTGGACAAGTCTCTCCGTAAACTTCGTATCCTTTTTCTCGGGCTCTAATAATTTCTTCAACTGCTTCTTTACATGTCACGTGAACAACATAAAGCTTTGCTCCCGCAATATGAGCGAGTTCAATTGCTCGCTTCGTCGCTTCTCCTTCCACTTCTGGCGGTCTCGTCAAAGCGTGATAAATTGGTGCTGTATGGCCTTTTCTTCGTGCTTCTTCCACCAGTTCATCGATTACGGAACCGTTTTCACAATGAACCATCACAACGGCACCAGTTTCTTTTCCTATCTTGAAAGCTTTAAACAATGTTCGATCAGATGCTTGGAATTCCTTCGCATAAGCCATAAATACCTTAATGGATGAAATTCCTTCTTTTTCTAATAAAATAGGCAATTCTTTTTCCGTTTCATCATTTAAGTCATGAATCATTAAGTGGAACCCATAATCAACAACTGCTTTTCCTTCCGCCTTTTTGTGCCATTTCTCCACAGCATTTGCTAGCTTCGATTCCCCCGCAGTTAATGCAAAGTCGATTATTGTTGTTGTTCCACCAAAGGCTGCAGCAATTGTCCCTGTTTCCCAATCATCATCAGTCACCGTATTATTGAAAGGCATATCTAGATGCGTATGCGGATCGATTCCCCCTGGAAACACGTACTTTCCACTTGCGTCGATGATTTCAGCATCCGGATCAACAATGTTTCCACCGATTTGAACAATTTTCTCTCCTTCAATTAAAATGTCACCTTGGAAAAAATCTGAGGCAGTTGCAATCCAGCCGCCTTTAATGATTTTTTTTGACATATAAGCACCTTTCCTCCTTTAATTAGTTTGCTTTTCTTGCACTTTTAGTGAAAATTTTGTTTGAAGATTCAGCACTGTTTCCAGCAATACATCTGCACCTTTTGCACAATCTTCGTAAGGGGTTTCTTCTTCTTCGCAATGACTTTTTCCATTGATGCTTGGCACAAATATCATCGCTGTCGGAATGTAGCTTGCAATAAATTGTGCATCGTGGCCTGCACCGCTATATAGCCTTTTTGATGAATAACCAAAGCTTTTACAAGCCTCTTCGATTTGATTGCAAATTGTTTCGTCAAAAACGACTGTATCACGATTCCAAAGCCTTTCAATTTCCACTTTGCATCCTGCTTCTTCTTCTGGTAAGGAATGGATTACTTCTTCTACTTGTTTAATTTTTGCTGGATCTTTATGACGTGACTCTAACGTGAAGACAACTTTGTTAGGAATGACTGTGTGAATATTTGGAGAGACATTCATTCGACCGATTGTATAAACTAATTCTTCATCGATTTGACCTAGTTTTTCTATGAGGAGTGATATATATTTGTTAGCTAAAAATAAAGGATCTTTACGCATTTTCATCGGTGTTGTGCCGGCATGGTTTGATTCACCTGTAATGCGAATTTCATAGCAAACCATTCCCACTACACCTTCAACAATACCTATTTCAACATTTTCCGCTTCTAGTACAGGACCTTGTTCAATGTGCAATTCAATAAAAGCACTGGCTTCTTTTAGCCGATTTTCTTCGCTTCCTTGATAATTGCTTTCTTTCAATGCTTGTTCAAACGTGATGCCACTTACGTCTGTTGATTTTAACACTCGTTCTTTATCGAATTTTCCAGAAAGTACCCCGGAACTCATCATTGACGGTTCAAAACGAGCACCTTCTTCATTGGTAAAATTCACAATCGTTAACGGAATCTCTAATTCTAGTCCATTTTCTTTGATTGTTCTTACCGCCTCTAGCGCAGTTAATACGCCAAGCACTCCATCAAACCGACCGCCTCGCACGACGGAATCAAGATGCGACCCCATCACGATTGGTGGTAAATTCCTTTTTCCCGGCAAAGTCGCATAAATATTGGCCATATCATCTGTTTTTATTTCCATCCCTAGTTGTTCACAACATTGAACGAAATAGTCCCTTGCTTGAAGATCTTCTTTTGATAAGGCGAGCCTTGTAACACCGCCGTTACTTGTAGCACCGAATTGACTAAACTGAATGATGGATTCTTTCAGCCTCGCCTCATTGCACTTATACATTAACTCCCCCCCTTTATACCAACTAAACTGTGACTTATTACGATAATTTTATTAGAAACTTAATCCTCAATTAATGGTCATTCTGACGAAAATTATTGTGCAGTTGCACAGTTCTATTTGATAATTTTTTTTCATATAAGCCAATAGGGGATTTACGCGTATCAATTTATTTTGGGGGGATTCTATGGTAAAAATTTCGGAGCTATTATCTGATCCAAATTTCCAACATCTGCAGTTAATTGGTGGACAGGCTGGAATCCATAAAAGTTTTTCTGGAATTAATGTAATCGAATCGGCTGACTTAGTTCCATTTTGTCGACCAAATGAATTAATTGTAACGACTGGTATTCAAATGAATAATGATGAAAGGCAACTGGAAAGATTAATTAAGTCCTCACATGCTAAAAAAATAGCAGGTTTTATTATCAATATCGGACCCTACATTCCTCGTGTCCCCAATGCAATCATTCAATTTGCGAATGAAAAGCAATTACCTCTTTTCCAATTTGAATGGAAATATCGAATAGCGGATTTATTAAAAATGACTTTTGAGTTTATTTCGAAAAAACAAAATATGCACTATCAACAAAACAATGAAAAAAGAATTTTGCAGCAATTACTGTTTGATATCGATTCCCCTCTCGAAGAATTAAAAGAATTATTGAAGCAACGTGGTATTTCAAAAGAAGAATCTTTTTGCGTGATTACTTGTTTATTGGATCAACCAAATAATAAATATTTTCAATACAGAAAATTGATTGATTATGAGTTTCAACAATATTTCAAACACTTCTTTTGTTTGGAACATAATAATCAATTGATATATGTCATCTTTTCCTATGATGAACACGCTAAGAAAATTCCAATAGAATCCATCTTTCAAAACATTTATAAAAAGGAATACGAAGAACTGGGGACAAGACAATTAACCATTGGTATGGGAAATAAATATCACTCAATCCAACAAGTGAAAAAAAGTTATAACGAATCGCTCACTGTGATCCATTTAACCCAATTGCAACAAAAATCTTCTTTTTTTAAATATAAAGATATCGGTGCATATCGTATTCTTTTGGCATTATACGACGATCCTGTCATCAAATCCTTTCATCAAGAAATGCTAGGCCCCCTATATGTATACGACCAAATGAATGGATCGGACTATGTGCAATTTTTGAAAATTTTTTTAGAAGAAAACGGAAGTGTAAATCGGATTAGCAAAAAACTTTTCCTTCATCGAAATACTGTCAATTATAAAATTCGAAAACTCGAATCTTTGTTAGATGTTGATTTAAACGATAATTTTACAAAAACCAATTTAAGCATCGCTCTGATGATAGAAGATGTATTAAATAAAACATAGTGGTTTAGTTTGTTTTGGTTTAAATAATATGGTATGATACCTTTTAACTTACAATACATTCACTTGGAGGAGAAACAATGCAATCACTACAATCCATTGAACAGTTTCATGAACTAAAAAACGACGAACGTGTAATCTTTGTGTTTTCAGCAGATTGGTGCAAAGACTGCATATTCATTAAACCATTCCTTCCGGCAATCGAAGAAAAATATGCTCAATATACGTTTGTATTAGTAGATCGTGACGACTTTCTAGATTTGTGCGGCGAACTTGATGTTTTTGGAATTCCAAGTTTTATCGCTTACAACAATGGAAAAGAGATTGGACGTTTCGTTAGCCGCGACCGCAAAACACAAGAAGAAATTGAAAACTTTATTGATAGCTTAAACATTTAACATAATATTAAATAGCTTGGATAATCTTCTCATTGTGCCCTTTAAGGTAATATAAAAACTTTTTTAACATAAAGGACCCCGCATTAGATAGGGGTCTTTTATTCTATTTTCCAACTTGTGAACTAAGGAATAAATTAAACATATGCTTCTATTCGAGTTAATTACTGTTGCGAATAAGGTACCGAAAGAATCAGATGCGACTCCAATAGCCTAATATTCACTAACGAATATGCAAAACTCTCATAAATTTTTCCACCAACAATCTTCCAATTAGGCAAACCCACTAATTTACATTTCGCCATGTGTTTTTACAGCATAGTTAGACATCATTACCATCAATCAACTTCAAATTTGACTTTAATGGTCTGTCATCTCATACGTTCTATCTGTCCCACTATTAGAAACATAAGATGATGCTGATGAATAGGATAGATATGAAAGTATGACAAAGGAAGTGAAAAATTGCCTAAAACGAAAGTAAACCCGAAAGATCCTGCTTCAATACCAAAGTTTGTAACGCCTTTACAAAAACCCCCTGTAGTGAAACCGAAACCCAACCCTAACTATCCAACCAATTCATATTTTGAAATTACGATGAAAGAAGCGTTTCATCGATTTCACCGAGACTTTCCATTAACAAAAGTGTGGGGATATGATGGAATTTATCCGGGGCCAACAATTGAGGCAAGAAAAGACAAAAAAATTTATGTGAAATATTTAAACAAACTTCCAAAAAAGCATTTCTTACCTATTGATCGCACATTGCACGGTGTAGGTGACTCACCAGAAGTTCGTTCAGTTGTTCATGTACACGGTGCTAATGTATTTTGGGAAAGCGATGGTCATCCAGAAGCTTGGTATACACAAAACTATGAATATACGGGACCAAAATTTAAACGAAAGGTTCATGAATACACAAATCATCAGCCAGCAGCGACCCTTTGGTATCATGATCACACAATGGCGATGACAAGATTAAATGTTTATGCAGGTCTGGCAGGTTTTTATATCATCCGAGATGCATTAGAAGATCGATTAAATTTGCCAAAAGGAGATTATGAATATCCTCTTCTCCTCCAAGATAAGTCATTTAACGAAGATGGATCATTATTTTATCCAGATCGTCCACCGGAAGATGCACCATTCCCAATTCCAGCACCATTTATTCCTACCATTGTTCCATTTTTCAACGGAGATGTGATGGTTGTTAACGGAAAAGCTTGGCCGTATTTAGAGGTAGAACCAAGAAAATATCGATTCCGCATTTTAAATGGTGCGAACAGCTCTACTTACAATATCCAACTTGAAAATGGGGAACCATTTTATCTCATTGGTACGGATGGCGGTTTTTTAACTGCACCTGTTAAAGTTACTTCTATACAGCTTATGCCAGCGGAACGAGTAGATGTAATCGTCGACTTCTCCTCGTTCAAAGGGCAAAAAATCAAATTAATTAATACGTTATTTGATGAAGATGAGCCCAAAAGGGACATTATGGAGTTTCGTGTAACTCGCCCGTTAAAAGGAAAAGATACAAGTGAGATTCCAACTAAACTTGCTGAATCAATGGATTTACATGAACACCACGCTCATGTCATTCGTAAGCTACCTTTATCTGTCGGAGAAGATCAATACGGTAGAATTATGATGATGCTAGATAATAAAATGTATCACGATCCATGCTCAGAAAAACCTTCTTTAGATAGTGTTGAAATTTGGGAATTTATCAATGCCACACCAATTGCCCATCCTATGCATATTCATTTAGTACAATTCAAAATTCTTGATCGAAGACCGTTTGATCTTGAATTATACCAAAATTCCAACGGGGAAATTCTTGAGTTTATAGGTGATCCAGAACCGCCTCTCGACTACGAAAGAGGATGGAAAGATACGGTGAGCGCTCCTAGCGGAATGGTCACAAGAGTCATCATGCATTGGAAAGAACATACGGGAAACTATATTTGGCATTGTCACTTGCTCGAACATGAAGATCACGATATGATGCGCCCTATCAGAGTCATTGATGACGCCCATCCTGTCGTACAACATGATTAAAGATAATAATTTTACAAATATCGCCAATTTCCTATCACATGAAATAGTTCAATAAATTTCACTATTATCCCGCCTTTTAACAGGCGTTTTTTTTGCATTATGTATATATCCATTTTTTATCCTTTCGACTTTTTACATTTTTCCCCTTTCATACTTACTCAATGCTTCTATTTCTTCTACACCTCGAGACCTATAAAGAAATAAACCCCCGGTTTGTTGTTGGCCATCCCCTTTTTATCTAATATGTCGATATAAACAAAAATATTTAGGAGGTTTTCTGTGAAGAAAATACTTTTAGCCATCGTCGTTATGTTATTGCTTATTAGTTTAATTAGTATTGGTCACTTTTCTTACTTTTCAAAAGATTATAGAGCGGAAGTTACAAATGAAATTGATACAATCGAGTTAGATCTTGCAGGAGCAAATGCAACAATACTTACTAAAAATCAAGATTATGTTGAAGCGAAATTAAAAGGTAAAGGCAAAATATCCCTTTCTAAAAAAGACGATACGATTGAAATAGAATATGATCGCAGGTGGTATGAATTTTTCAATTTCGGGGGTCGAACAGAGCTTATTATTACAATCCCTGAAAGCTATAATCGTGATTTAGAATTTGATGTTCGTTCTGGAAACATTAACTTTGAATTATCAAAAGACATGGAACTCCATGAATTCAAAATGGATGTAAGATCAGGAAACATTCGCATCGATTCGTTACAAGCAAATAAAGCTGAATTGGATGTTAATTCTGGGAATGTGAATATAAAACATGTGACAGGCCAATTGGAGATTGATGTTTCATCCGGAAATATTTCCATTCAAGTAGATGATTTAATAGGTGATATAGATGCAGAAGTAAGTTCTGGCCATATTGCACTCGATTTACCAGATGATAGTGACTTTACATTATCTGGCGAAATTTCAAGCGGAAACATTCATAATCGTTTTCCTTTAAATAATGAAGTGAGAATCGAGTAGGAGGGAGTGATTAGCTCCCGTCCTCTCACACCACCGTACGTACGGTTCCGTATACGGCGGTTCAATTAAGATAATTGACGCAAGTTTTCATAACTTCCGTGAATAGCTGTTCTCTTTATGCCAGTGGTCACTCCACCCTCCAAGAGGACTCCCACGGGATTCACCGCTTCCTTCCTCAAGTGAGGTACTATGTTTTCTGTGTTCATCATGACTCACTGAATGCCAAGGGCTATTCTCTCTTAATTGTTCGGTCCTTCTTAGTAGTTCTAAACCAACTAATACTATGACCTCTGCTGACTTCTGACGGTTCAGCTACTTATCACTAAGTAGGTTATGAAGCGAACTTCACCTATCCGCCAGACCTCCCCGGGTAAGTACATGCACTTTCACACCATCTATCCGCCTCATTTACTCGATATGACCTTCGACAGAAAGAGCTTTGTTTTGTTTCGCAAACTCACTCAATCATACCTAGCCTTATATGAGGTTCGTGTTCCTCGGACCGGTGTTTTGCCTCCAGCTTCCTTCAGATTCCGCGTCACCACGGACACCCTTGCTCTTGGCTAACCTCTACTTCTGTCTTCGGGGTTCGGGACTTACACCCTATAGTTCATGTACATGCCGGGCGCACGAAAAAAATCGTTTACGAGGCACTCATGGAACTGGACAATACAATATCGATTTAGAAGTATCTAGCGGTAGCGTTGAAATTAAATAAAATAAAAACCAAGGTGAAACAAATCTCTAAGAGATCTTGGCTGATCACCTTGGTTTTTTTAATTACCTACCACAACATTTTTTATATTTTTTCCCGCTTCCGCAATGGCATGGATCGTTGCGGCCAATTTTAGTACCAACTACTACTTTCGTATGTTTTGGTTTTGAAAGATCTGTTAATTCCTTTGGAGTATACCCACGATTGTCCCAAAGTCTTGTAGTATTTGCAATGGAAAAAATCACCCTTGTTATTTCGTTAACCTGACTGACATTTTCAAACACAAATTGATTTAAAAATTCCCTCATGATGATATTAAATTTATAATTCATCGCCTTGATTTTCCATGCAAGATCATCCACTAACTCTTGAATCAATCTACTTTCTAGCCCTTCAACTCTTTCTAGTATTTTCGCAAGTTCTCGATGATACTTCGTTTCTTCATAATAGATTTCATTTTTATAGCGTAGTAATTCTTCTTTTTCAGGAATGTAAAATGGCTTTCCAACCACAAGTTGTTCCAATTTTTCCGTAATATTGTTCTCTTCAAGGGTTTTATGAATAAACCGATCTAATTTTACAACGACATTGGCTTCTTCAAGTAGTTTTTTATATTTTGAATCCGTTGTAATCGCTTGTAGTTCTTTACTCGTAATTTTTGGCTTGTTTTGTAAATTGTAAATGTGTATTACTTTATAATTTGGAACAATTCCATATAAGTTCGTACAACTTACAATATAGTCATAAATTAATTCTTTATTCGCTACTTTTTCTGAATCGATAACTTCAGAACCCCTATATTTGTCAGATATAATTAAATAATTTTCATGATGAATATGTTCCCATTCTGTCTTTTTGAATTTCACATGTTTTAAAAGAGAATTAATATGGTCTATATTTAATGGTTTATATCCGACCGATTCAGCCCATTCTCGAGTTGAAGTATATTGTGGATGAGTTGGGTCATGAATAATTTCTAAAAAATTCATATATCCAACTGGTCCCCCAACATCTTCTGGTGGCGCCATACCTCCGCCGTCTAGCAAAGTCGGATAGCCAAAATAATAATCATCTACGGTATCTTCTAACGTTATGGTGATTTCCCAATTATCCCCGAAATCATATTGATAAAGAATTTTACCGTTCTTCTCGATATATTGATCAATTTTAATGCGGCTAGGTTGCTTTACCTTTTTTCCGTTCAATTCTTTCTGTTCAATTAATTCTTCATTATTTGTGATCATAACATCTTCCAAAGGGAAGCAAAAATGATGATAGGGTTCCATATAGCTTTTAAAATTTGTTACGTACTGTATCGTTTCGTGCAGTCGATTAAAGGTTGCTCCAACCGGTATAATCACCTTTCGCCAAACTTCTGGTTTAATTCCTTCGAATGTCAATTTTAAAATATAAGCTCTCATTGTTTCACCTTACTTTCTAAATAAATTAGTGATGACTCGCTTAAACCCTTTATAATTATATATAAATAACTTCACAAAAATAGAAGTTATCATTTTTTATATGAAACTAAAAGTAAAATATGAATAAAAAAAGTAGCTAATACTAGCTACTATAATTTAACCATCGCTTTTCTACAATTATGAAAGCTTCTTCCAAATAATTTTTTAATTCATGGAATCGATCGATCTCTGGTGACTCATGGAAATCTTGCTTTATAATGCTTAAAAACTTTAACAACTTATGCTCTTCTGTTTTTGAATTATTATAGTTATGAATTAAATCTTCTAATAAATGCAGTGGAATTTTATTTAAAAAGTGATGACTCCAAAGCCATTTATACGAAAGTATTTTTAACGATTCATCATTGCCTAAAATGGAAGTCAAAACGAAAGCAATTCCATAAATTTTTTGGCATTTTAATATGTTATTTAATAATTGCTCGTCTTTGAATTCGCTTTTTTCAATCGAATTATAAGCGTGATCTAAATAATGATAGAACACCTCATAAGTCGCTAGATTTTTTGCCTCTCCTCGACCTTCAAAATACGCTGCCGAATTAAAGTAACGATAAAGCGCATTCATTAACTTCGCATTTCCATAACTAATCTTTTCCTGTATTTTACCTACGACTTCATCTGAACTAATTTCAATCATCGGTACACCTGTTTCTTTGCGATGATCAGTTTTTAACTCGATAAATAATAACACTTCATTTAAATATGGCAGGACGAAATGTTGAGCAATTTCTTTATATTCTCTTGATTTTTCTCTACGTTTTGTTTGCATATATATAAAAGCTTGTGAAAGGATGAACAAAATAAGTATGGAAAATCCCATTTCCACCATAGGCAACTCAAGCCCTCCCCCCTTTTATATGTTGTTATAAAAATTTCCTTTTTCGTAATAAAATGGACACAACTTTATAGTATATATATTCATTTAGAAAAAAATTATTCTATGTTTGGGATATTTACTCTAGAATTGAGAATCACATTAATAAGATGTTACTAGTTTATTGTTGTGGTAATCATGCAAATTTAAACGAGGATAAAACGAGAAATAGTGGAAGAAACATAAGCAGTAGAGGAGAAACAGTTTTTTCAAGTTAACATTTCAGTTTCGACAACAAGCATATTACTTCTTCCTAAAATCTAAAAACACCTTCGATTATACCTACGATAATCGAAGGTGTTTCATTAATTAACCTTCTTTAATAACGTCCCTTTTATTTCTTCAATCTGTTGCAAATGACGCTCTTCATGATAGCCAATTAATGATACCCACTGTCGTATTGATAATAGCCCGTACCTTCTATGAATAAAAGATTTTTGCTCTAAATCTTCTTCACTAACACCTTCAATACTTTGCAACAATGCTTCTCTAGATTTTTCTAATTTTTGTATAAGCTCTTCTAATGTTTGAAATTTCTCTGAAGGTGTTAAATCATCTGGCGCTACTCGTTTCACCGTACGATCTAATATATGGTAAAGGGGTTTTTCTTCAGTTGGATTGTATTCATCTTTTGATAGCGTTTCCAATATTCCATCTACCGTATTCATTTCCATTAAATATAAATGCTCTAACACTTGAGCTATTGACCATTTCCCTTCTTCAGGTACTGCATTTAATTGTTCATTAGACAAGGAACGAACACTTTGCAAAAGCTTTTCACGGGTTTTCTGTATTTTTTCCACTCTTGCTACCCTCCTTCATTCTTTCTAATTATTATTCTTTCAAAATAAAAAAAAGAACTACTTATTCTTTTTATAATGAACGGAGTAGAACTATTTTTAGAGTTAACGGCCTATGTTAAAGTGACGCGAAAAACCGCTCACTTCAAACATAGGCATATCCATTGAAATTCAATATTGTATATCATTAAATTAATAACATTGGAAGAATGCAATACGTTGACGATTTAATACATCGTAAACCCAACCTCGATTTCCTCTCCAACGGAAACCAATAATTGAGTTACCGAAAGCAAACATCGGATAGAACCAGAAGCTATTACCATTCGTTAACCAAATAAAAGTATTGCGGAACAAACATCTCCCAATTCCTCGTCCTCCACTGCGACGACCAAATTCAGCTGTTCCTTGGAATGAGCTAAGTTGAGGTGTGAAACTTGGAGGCGGAGCTGCAGGTGGAGTCATTTGTCCTCCAGGTGGTCTTCCTGGTGTACCTGGGAATCCCCCTGGTGCACCCGGGAATCCTCCTGGTGTACCTGGGAATCCTCCTGGTGTACCTGGAAATCCTCCCGGTGCGCCTGGGAATCCACCTGGTGTACCTGGGAATCCTCCTGGTGTACCTGGGAATCCTCCTGGTGTACCTGGGAATCCTCCCGGTGCGCCTTGGCCTCCCCCTGGTGCACCAGGGAATCCTCCTGGCATACCTGGGAACCTTGATGGCTGGCCTTGAAACCCTCTACGCGTTACATCATCATCAAAATCAAATTGATTATTATTATCATTGTCGTTAAAAAAAGGATACACGCTTTTTCCCCCTTTTCTTCAAGCTAATTTCAATGTATGTAGCTATTTCAACGCTACATAGGCATATATTCATCTTCATTGAAAGAGGAGAAAAAGATGTGTTTGTATCCTAAAAACACCTTTTGTTGAATATTAACAACCAAAGTATACCAAGTTGTTTTATATGTTTTATTGGTATAATAACAAAAAAATCATTTTTATTAAAGTATTACTTAGCTACTTTTCACATTTATTTTATTTTTCTGTTTCGAATTAACTTAAATGTTTCTATTTCATCACTTCTCATTCTGAATAAAAACCGCACAGGACACTTAACATGCACTGTGCGGCAAAATGGACACTAAAAGACTCGTACTAAATTATTAGAAATTAATCTTCAATGACCCCTTCGAAGTTAATTAAATCTTCAAACTTAATAATCTTTGTCGCATCTGGTATACCAATCACAAAGTTTGGTTTTTCATTTACATTCGATTTACCCATTTTATAGTTTATTTTTAATCCGAATGTTTCGCCTTCCATTGTAAAGTCTATATCAAAATTTAACACATCATAGCCAATATATTTTTCTGGATGTACAGCAATATATTCTTTCAATTCATTTAATATCACGTAATTATTAATTTCACCAACAATATCTTTAATATCTAATTCTGCAGCTTCCAGTGATTGTTTTAACATCTCGATATCTTCGGAAGTAACACCAAGTGCTTTGGCGTATTCTGGGTTTTCCAATAATGCAACGAATTCAGGTAAAATTTTATTAAATAGTTTTTGAATGAAAGGCGTTAATTCATCATTCGTCATTTCAAATTTAATTACTTTGTCTACTTCAATACCTTCTGGTACTTGAATTGCATCTTTAGATACTTCTTCATAATACTCCCCACCGAAGTGATCAAAGAAGAGATCGAACAATTCTTCATTAAGTTTTTGCTGTAATTCTATATCCATTACAGGAGCAGGTTGTCCAGTTACTTCTGAAAGCTCAGCAAAATCCATTTCAATAAATTTACCTTTATACTCTTCTGGAGTTGGGGCAAATGGCAGTTCAGGAATTTGAATCCACATTTTATCAGCAGTCATCACAACTGGCAGTTTAATATCACCAATTGGGAACGGTCCGTTTAGTTTAAATGTCATATCCATTTCAAGTTGTAATGGGTCTTTTTGATAAACCCCTTTGAAATCGACATGAATATCTTTAAACATATCAAAGATTGCAGTTGCTTCTTCAGTTGCTCCCTCAATTGTAGGGAATTCAAAACCGTAATTCATTGTTCCTTCAAATTCATAAGAATTCAATTCAAATTCTTTTTGATAAATTTCTTTTAGTTCTTGTACAATTGGATCATTTGCATATTGTTTATCCAATACTCTTGATAAGAATACTGCAAAGTGAGCACGTGTCGTAGGTTGATTTGGATTGAAGGCATTTTGTTCATTACCCGTTGTAATTTCATTTGCATACAGCGCATCAATTGCTTCATATGCATAGAAATCTTTCGCTACATCTTTAAAAGATGTTGTTCCATTACCTTTTAATTTGAAGGCATTTGTTAAAATAATCGCCATCTGTGCACGAGTAACATCATCATTCGGTCTGAATTCACCATTAGACCCTTTCATAATATCAGCGTTTGTTACAGCAGCAATAGCGTCATATGCATAATAATCTTTTGAAACATCCTTATATACAATCTTTGGATCTTTGCTTGTATCAAGTTTTAATACTCTTGATAATATAACTGCAGCTTGAGCACGTGTTATAGTTTGATTTGGTTTGAACGAATTGTCTTCATACCCTTTAATAACCCCTTTGCTTACTAAGCGGTTGATTTCGTATGAAGCCCAATGTTTACCACTTACATCTGTAAAGCCAGCTGCACCTGCACTCCCAAACGGGACCGCTAACAATAAAACAATTGCTAGTAAAATAGAAAAGAATCTTGTTTTCTTCATTTTTCTCCTCCTCCGACACATAATAGTTAGCCACATTTACAATAATTGTAACATATCCCTCCACTGGAAACCCTTATACTTTGTTACCAATTTATGTGACCCGTTTATAGATACGAAGATTCTATCAAAATGGTTTCAAAATTTTTTAAGTTTTTCTTTAATTCTACCTAATGGGTGATAAATAATATGTTGACTCCTGTCGTCGAATCGTTTTTTATGAAACTTCTTTATTGATAATTCGTACATATTCAAAAAAGGCTTTTTGAAAAGGAGGAAGTTTAGCATGATCGATAAATTTTTCAAGTCCATCATGGGGGGAAAACGTCATTCTTCTTCCAACTATAGAAAATTCACAAAAAGGCATAACTTTTACGGACATCATTATTACAAACGTGGACATAAAAGCAGTGGTATTTTTCGTTCCGGTAGCTTCTTCAGTTCAAGAAGTTTCTTCAGCAGTTAAACGATGATTCGATATTTTCTTGAAAACAAGTACCATCGAATATTTAAAAGGTATATAGATGAAAAGACAAATTATTGTTTTTCTGAGGTACTTGGTACTGGTACTTATGGTATAGCATATTTAATCATAGAAAAGCGGACCGGAAAAAAATATGTCCTGAAACGTCTAATAACGAAATATCGACATTCTAAGAAATTACGTCAAAGATTTCAAAAGGAAATCCAAATTCTTAAAGAATTGAATTTTCCCTTTGTCCCTTCCGTCATTGTTGAAAATGAAGTTGAAAATATCCCTTTTTTCGTGATGGATTATATGGAAGGCCGCACTTTTGAGCAAACAATCTTTGAAGAAGGTAATGTTTATTCTTTACCTGAATCCCTTCATATTTTAAAAATACTTCTAGAAATGGTCGTCCAAATTCATCATAAAGGTATTGTGCACCGCGACTTAAGAATCCCTAACGTATTAGTCCATCAAGGAAAGCTCTCTATTATTGATTTTGGATTAGCTACTTATTTAAACCCGAAGCAAAAGATTGAGGAAGTTAAAAATCCAAAAAAGGCTGCAAATCATTGTAGTGATCTTTATTTTCTCGGTCATTTTCTACTCTTTTTACTTTACTCATCCTATACTCCTACAGAAAGTAAAGAGAGAAGTTGGCAAGAAGAATTACAATTACCTGAAGAAGTAAAAAACTATATTGAACGTTTACTATTAATCCGGCCACCTTTCTCAAGCGCAGAGGAAGCATTACATTGCATCCCTAAAGTCTAATAATAGCCAATTTTTACAAGTATTTATTTCAACAGTAGGCTATTATTTTTTTAAGAGAAATCGAATCGAGTAGGAGGGAGTGATTAGCTCCCGTCCTCTCACACCACCGTACGTACGGTTCCGTATACGGCGGTTCAATTAAGATAATTGACGCAAGTTTTCATAACTTCCGTGAATAGCTGTTCTCTTTATGCCAGTGGTCACTCCACCCTCCAAGAGGTCTCCCACGGGATTCACCGCTTCCTTCCTCAAGTGAGGTACTATGTTTTCTGTGTTCATCATGACTCACTGAATGCCAAGGGCTATTCTCTCTTAATTGTTCGGTCCTTCTTAGTAGTTCTAAACCAACTAATACTATGACCTCTGCTGACTTCTGACGGTTCAGCTACTTATCACTAAGTAGGTTATGAAGCGAACTTCACCTATCCGCCAGACCTCCCCGGGTAAGTACATGCACTTTCACACCATCTATCCGCCTCATTTACTCGATATGACCTTCGACAGAAAGAGCTTTGTTTTGTTTCGCAAACTCACTCAATCATACCTAGCCTTATATGAGGTTCGTGTTCCTCGGACCGGTGTTTTGCCTCCAGCTTCCTTCAGATTCCGCGTCACCACGGACACCCTTGCTCTTGGCTAACCTCTACTTCTGTCTTCGGGGTTCGGGACTTACACCCTATAGTTCATGTACATGCCGGGCGCACAAAAATTAAGTCGCTTCATTGAAGAAGCGACTTATTAATCGTTGACTATATTCAAAACCATTTTAACTTATTTGCAGAAAATATATTAGAAACTTGCTCCATTAATTGCAACATGTTGACTCACCGCTTCAAATTCCCGTCCATTCCAATTTAAAACGTTCTCAACGTATCCTAAACCATCTGCATGATATCTCCCGGCGATTTTTTCCATTGTTAATAATGAATACTTCCCATCCCCCGTTAGATCAATTGGATATATCCCACTAGCAGAATCTACCCAACCTTGAATAGGTTCCTTTAGCTTTCCATTGGAATCATATATTTCATGTAAATACTCTTTTCCTTTATAACGAATATTTAATAGATAACGTATGTTAGGATTCCTGCTCGTTACCATTACTTCTGCATTGTCTTTATAGTTTACTTCATACTGCCGTTCTTCATTAAACTTAATAGAATCAAAAATTTTCCCTAACTTGCCATGTAAAAACGAAAATACGTAAGCAAAGACTATCGCTCCGCTTCCACCGGATTGAACAGTTACCAGAATATCATTTACCTGATCACCAGTTAAATCTCCCGTCCAAATCGTTGGATTATATCCTGCTACATCTTTTAAATGATATACGGATATTTCATGGGTGAAACCATTTTGAACAACTAGACTCATATTGCTTAAATAAGGACTATCGTCGAGTTTTGAGGCTATCAGAAAAATTCCATCAAGCACTCCATCACCGGTAACGTCACTCAATTGATAAGCTACTACAGAGGGGCCTTTTGATTGGTCAAAGGGGGGCATTAAGCTAGGCAAGATGTCAAACTGATGTGGTTGCCAATATGGATACATGTTGTTCCTCCTAACGAGTAAAATACCGTTACCCCATTATATATGTGAATAATGAGTGATTGGTTCTTTCATAAATAAAAAAACCTGAGAATTGCCTCAGGTTAAGCTCCCTTTTCTTTTTAGCCACATCCAACAAGTGATGATTATTACGATAAACCCAAAATATCCCATAATGGAATACACAGTTTTCACAATGGTAGTAAACCCGATAAAGCTTGCAAAAAATGCAATGAAGGCGGAAACAATGAGAAAATATTTATACGTTTTGGACTTTGGTGATACAAATCGAATGACAAAAGAATAAAGTACACCGACTGCTGTACTATAAATCATTATAATTAAAGTAATAGCCATCAGCACACCAATAATTGGATGTATATTTAAGGCAATCACTAATGTTGGCATCGGCTTCCCAAAAATCACATCCATTTTTGCCATTAGCGCCACATAAACTAATAGAATCAACATGCCCATTAATAATCCACCAATAATTCCACCCATTCCTGCCTCTCTTCTACTGTTCACAGTACTCCCCATTACCGCAAGCATTGGCAACCCTACCGCTAAATTATACGAAACATATAAAAGTGCTGCTAATAGCCAATGTCCTGTTGATAATTGATTTGCCATTTCCACATGTTCATTGAAACTACCATCCATCGTTAAAATTGAAGCAATCACTAGTATGAAAATCACGATGATTAAATAGGGGATTGCTAGGGCAAGTATACTTATAATTTTTTCTACATTGAGCATCAGTGTGAAAATTGTGAATATCATCATAAAGAAACTACCAATAAAACCATTTATTCCAAATAGCACTTCAAAAGCACTCGCTGCCCCTGCAAACATAGCAACCGTAATACAAAAAGAAAACACCGTTATGAGACAATCGATGATCGAGCCGAATGTTGAACCTGCAATAAAAAGCACGACTTCTTTATGGGATGTTGTTTTCAAAGAATATCCTAATGTTGCTATATTCATTCCTAAAAAAGAAAATAGTACACTAGCAACGAAAACCCCAAACAGTCCATACCAACCGTAGGAGATAAAAAATTGGAATATCTCTTGTCCAGATGCGAAGCCTCCCCCAATCATTAAACCGACAAATGCTCCCCCGATTTTTAAACTATTTCTCACCATTTCCCCCATTTCTCTAACTCAATAATCGTTTGGAATGCTCGTATTCAATTGTAAACATTCGAGGAAACTGTATATTTATCAATAATCTTTCGATTAGGCTCGTACCCAATTCCAACAGTTTGCGGCACTTGGATAGTTCCATCTTTCACTACAACTTCGGGATTTATGATATCTTCCTCAAAATAATGGCTTGACCCTGCAGTATCTCCAGGTAAAACAAAATTTGATAATGATGTTAAAGCGATATTATGTGCTCGGCCAATTCCTGCCTCGAGCATTCCACCACACCAAACCGGTATGCCCTTTGATTGGCAATAATCATGAATTTTGATTGCTTCAGACAAACCTCCAACTCGTCCAATTTTGATATTTATAACACCACAACTCCCCAATTCAATTGCCTTTCGTGCATCTTCAAGGGATATAATACTTTCATCTAAACATATAGGTGTCTTCAAATGCTTTTGAAGTGTCGCATGATCCACAATATCGTCATAAGCTAACGGCTGTTCAATCATCATCAAATTATACTCATCCAACTGTTTTAATAAGTCGATATCGCTTAAAGTATATGCTGAATTCGCATCTGCCATCATCGGAACATTTGGGAATGCTTCCCGCAGCTTTTTGATGACTTCCACATCCCATCCAGGCTTTATTTTGACTTTAATTCTTTTATATCCTTCTATAATGTACTTCCCGACCACTTCAATTTGCTTTTCGATTGTCGATTGAATACCGAGACTCACTCCTACATCTATTTTTTCTTTATTTCCTCCAAGGATTTTTGCTAAAGATTGATTAGACTGTTGTGCGTAAATATCCCAAATTGCCCCTTCAATCGATGCAATGGCCATTTTGTTTTTCCGTATGCCTGCAAACATTTTACTTACATCATTTGGATGATGGATGTTCTTTTGTAAAATCATTGGAATCAGAAAATCTTCTAGCATATGCCAACAAGTTTTTACGGTTTCTTCACTATACCACGGCGCTTCGAAAGCAACGCATTCACCAAATCCAACAATTCCTTCATCTGTGTAAACTTCCAACAATAAAAAAGATTTATCATGTAACGTGCCAAAGCTTGTTGTAAATGGATTTTTCATTGGCATTTTTACATAACGAACAATGACTTTATGAATTCTCATCATTAATTCTCCCTTATTAATACATATGTATTTCGTTTATACAAATTCATTAAAAAGTATTTTCTCATCACATTATCTCTGAATAATAATTTAAATAGGGACTATTAAATCCATAAAAATTCTTTACTACTTGAGAAACCGAAAATAGTTGTAGTTTTTCTTAAGAGTGAAGTAAAGAAAAAAGTTTAGTTCAATAATAGACTTTTATCTCTAATTTTTCTCGCTATAATTGTTTATTATTATCAAAAGATTGGCTAATTGTCCCTTCATATAAACTATTAAATGAATATGATGAAAACAAAAGGAGGTGAGAAATTTAATTATTGTAATGGGAAGTAAATTACCCTATGAATATAAATGTACGGCAACAATTATCCTTTTCAATTTGATGTAACAAACTTTGAATTGGATAAATCAAGGATACCCATTTCCTGTATTGTGAAAATGAACAAATACAGCCCTCTGCAGTAAATCAATTTGAACTCCCTATATAACGATGTAAAAATAAGAGCCTGAATTTGTTTCATTGAAAAGGATCTGTAAAGTTAAGTCGATGGTGAATAGATCCCTTCACAACAGGAATGGTTTGGACGCATATTGTATCCTAACTTCTTAGGTTGGCATGAGGGTGGAGTTTATAGCTTGATCATTGTTACCTCCATTTATTTAGTTGGGAACGTCTCTCCGAATTTGCATTCCCAGTAACCATTGTACACCCCTTATACGACGGCGAGTGGTGAGTGAGCACACATTTCTTCCACAAATCCCATTATCATTCATGGATGGCAAGTAGCCATCCTTTTTTTGTCATGTCTTTTTCCCTTTTACTATTTTATGTAAGTATTCTGAAACATTTGTGTTTCCTTGACTCAGTCTTTCGTAAAGGTTTAAATAGGAATAGACCTTTTTGCACTTTCAATTTCTGTAAATGTACCGTTACAATATCACTACTGCTATTTAAAAATAATTTTATAGATAAAAAATTCAAAGGGGATATTTATGCAATCAAAATCTCAAAAAGTTGCCTTTGCTCTATTACTTGGAAATATTTTTATTACCTTTGTTGGTATTAGCCTAGTTATCCCTGTCTTGCCTTCATTAATGAATGAATTATCCTTAAGCGGCACCGTAGTAGGAAACATGGTAGCTGCTTTTGCATTAGCTCAACTAATCGCTTCTCCCATTACAGGAAAATGGACGGATCAATACGGCCGGAAAATAATGATTATCATCGGTCTTTTTTTATTTAGTTTTTCAGAGTTGTTATTTGGTATTGCTAAGAGCCTTGAGATTCTTTTCCTATCAAGAATTTTAGGTGGAATTAGTGGCGCATGCATCATGCCTGCGATTACTGCATATATTGCGGATATCACATCTGAAAGCGAACGTCCGAAAGCCCTTGGATTTATGTCTGCCGCGATTAATACCGGATTTATTGTAGGGCCAGGTATAGGCGGATTTTTAGCGGAATTTGGAATTCGTGTACCATTCTTTGCTGCCAGTGTTTTGGGAGCATTAGTAGCCATTGCCTCCATTTTTATTTTGAAGGAGCCTGAACGTAGAGAGCATCCGAAAGTGTTCAAAGATGAAAAAGTTGGTTGGAAACGAATTTTTATTCCAATGTATCTTATTTCATTTATTATTATTTTCCTATCGACATTCAGTTTAGCTTCCTTCGAGTCATTATTTAGCCTATTTATTGATCATAAATTTGGATTTACACCAAAAGATATCGCCATAATCGTTACAGGCGGTGGTATTGTTGGAGCAGTTGTGCAAATTTTATTATTTGATGCATTAACAAAGCGGTTCGGAGAAATTAACGTTGTTCGAATTAGTTTAATTATGTCAGGCCTATTAGTGTTCGTTATGACAATTGTAAATTCTTACTGGACAATCATGTTAACTTGTTGGATTGTCTTTGTAGGCTTTGATTTAATTCGTCCAGGAATTACATCCTATCTTTCAAAAATTGCAGGAAATGAACAAGGTTTTGTAGGCGGCATGAATTCCATGTTTACAAGCATCGGAAATATCTTTGGCCCTATCATTGGTGGTATCTTATTTGATATGAATTATAATTATCCATACTACTTTGCAACAATCATATTAATTTTAAGTATTATCATTGCAATGTTTTGGAAAAACCAACTGAATTCTTATCATTAATCAAAATGGTTATCCAGTTTAACACAGTTTCTGGATAACCTTCTATTTTTACCCTCCATAAGTCTTTGGAAAAAAGTTTCAATCGAACGCTAATGCCTAATAAAAAGAGCAAATTATTATAATAGTATTGATAATTTAAATTCTTTCGATTAAAAAATCACATCTATCATATATAATGAATTTATAAGCAATTTTGCTAAAAAACACAATTTTTTTATGCTTCAGTACATTAAGGGGGATTTTTCAATGGTTAAAACAACAAAAGAAATTATAGAAATTACAGAAAAGCTTGGTGCTCATAACTACCACCCACTACCAATTGTGATTAGTGAAGCAGAAGGAGTATGGGTAAAAGATCCAGAAGGTAAAGAATATATGGATATGCTATCTGCTTATTCGGCTCTAAACCAAGGTCACCGTCATCCAAAAATTATTCAAGCATTAAAGGATCAAGCAGATCGAGTTACTTTAACTTCTCGTGCATTCCATAACGACCAACTTGGTCCATGGTATGAAAAAGTATGTAATATCACCGGAAAAAACATGGTTTTACCAATGAATACTGGTGCAGAAGCTGTGGAATCAGCGATTAAAGTTGCTCGCCGTTGGGCTTATGATGTGAAAGGCGTTGAAGAAAATAAAGCTGAAATCATCGGTTGCAATGGAAACTTCCATGGCCGCACTATGATTCCTGTCTCTCTTTCATCTGAGAAAGAATATCAACGCGGTTTTGGACCGTTAATTCCAGGAATTAAATTAATTCCATATGGAGATATCGAAGCTCTAAAAAATGCTATCACTCCAAACACGGCAGCTTTTATTTTTGAACCGATTCAAGGAGAAGCAGGGATCATTGTACCTCCTGAAGGATTCTTAAAAGAAGCAGCAAAACTTTGTAAAGAACATAATGTATTGTTTATTGCGGACGAAATACAAACTGGACTTGGCCGTACAGGAAAAATGTTCGCTTGCGAGTGGGAGAATATTGAGCCGGATGTTTATATTCTTGGAAAAGCACTCGGCGGGGGCGTAATGCCAATTTCTGCTGTGGTGGCAAACGATGATATTTTAGGGGTATTAAATCCTGGTTCTCATGGTTCTACTTTTGGTGGTAACCCACTAGCTTGTGCTGTTTCAATCGCTTCTCTTGAAGTCATCGAAGAAGAAAAATTAGTGGAACGTTCACTTGAGCTAGGACAATACTTTAAAGAAGAACTTTTAAAAATTTCATCACCTATTATTAAGGAAGTGCGAGGAAGAGGTTTATTCATAGGGGTTGAACTTTATGAACCTGCTCGCAAATATTGCGAACAATTAAAGGAAAAAGGTCTATTATGTAAAGAAACTCATGAATATGTAATTCGCTTTGCCCCACCATTAATCATTACGAAAGAACAAATTGATTGGGCACTTGAACGAATTAAAGAAGTTCTTGAGAATGCAGAAAGTGCAAATTAAGAGAATATATAATATGCACTAAATGCAATTCATTTATGGGCTGTTTAGAAAGTTAAAATTTCTAAACAGCCTTATTTATTGATTTTTTTATTCTCATTACATTATGATTCAATTAATATATAGCAAAACTATTCCTTATATTAAGAGAGGGATTAGAATGATTCAATCGCTTTATGTGTCAGGATACAGACCCCATGAATTATGTATATTTAAAGAAAAACATCCTGGCATTCAAATCATAAAAAAAGCCATTGAGAATGAATTGAGAAGTATGATTGAGGATGGATTAGAATGGGTCGTCGTCAGTGGACAACTCGGTATTGAAATATGGACTGCAGAAGTTGTCATTGAACTAAAAAATGAATTTCCTCAATTGAAATATTCCGTTATTACACCTTTTTTAGATATCGAGAAAAATTGGAATGAACAAAGACAACAACAATACGCTTACATTATTAGTCAAGCAGATTTTGTGACAAGTATAACAAAAAAACCATATGAAGCACCTTGGCAATTTGTTGAAAAAGATAAATTTATTATTCAAAATACCGATGCCCTATTACTTGTCTATGATGAAGAACATGAAGGATCTCCAAAATATTTAAAGCGACTGGTTGAGAAATACATGGAACGCAATCCATATGAGCTATTTGTGATTACGTCTTACGATTTGCAAATCATTGCAGAAGAATTAGAAAGAGCTGAATGGTGATTTTTTCAAATTTTTTTGAATTTCCTGTTGACAATTTAATTGATAATGATTATCATTATCGTAAATAGAAAATTTCCGAGCTGAACCCCCCCAAAATATATCTCGGGAACAATATTTTCCATTTTATTTTCTCCAAATTATGTCTATATCCCCCTATATATAGACATTTCTAGGCTGCAACTATTATGTTGCAGCCAAAATTCTATAATCAATACTATTTTTTTATTTGAAATACATATACTAATACAAAGGAGTTGTACAAAATGGAATATCGTATAGAAAAAGATACGTTAGGTGAAGTCCGTGTACCTGCAAATAAGATTTGGGGCGCTCAAACACAACGTAGTAAAGAAAACTTCCAAATTGGCGATGAAAAAATGCCAATAGAAGTCATTCGAGCATTTGCAATACTAAAAAAATCTGCAGCGATCGCCAATAAAAAATTAAATAAATTGCCACCAGCAAAAGCAGATGCCATAATTTCTGCAGCAGATGAAATTCTAGAAGGTAAATGGGATGACCAATTTCCACTAGTTGTTTGGCAAACAGGTAGCGGTACTCAATCTAACATGAACGTGAATGAAGTTATTGCTTACCGTGCAAATCAATTATTAATTGAACAAGGATCATCGGAGAAAGTTCATCCAAATGATGATGTCAACATGAGTCAAAGTTCGAACGATACATTCCCGACAGCATTACATATCGCTGCTGTTGAAATGGTAGAAGACTATTTGTTACCTCGATTACAACTTTTGAAAAATACATTAAAAGAAAAGTCAGAAGCTTTCAAAGATATTATTAAAATTGGTCGTACCCACTTACAAGACGCAACACCTTTAACACTTGGACAAGAAATTAGCGGCTGGTACTATATGCTAGAACGCTCAGAACAAATGATTAAACATAATACCGAGTATTTAAAGAGCTTAGCCATCGGTGGTACTGCAGTTGGTACTGGTATCAATGCTCATCCAAAATTCGGAGACATGGTGGCAGACGAAATTAGTAAAATAACAGGTAAACAATTTGTTTCCTCTGAAAATAAATTCCATGCATTAACAAGCCACGATGAAATTGTTGCTGCACATGGTGCTTTAAAAGCCTTAGCTGTAGACTTAATGAAAATTGCGAACGATGTTAGATGGCTTGCTAGCGGCCCTCGTAGTGGTATTGGTGAAATTATTATTCCTGCAAATGAGCCAGGAAGTTCGATTATGCCTGGTAAAGTAAATCCTACTCAATCTGAAGCTTTGACGATGGTTGTTACTCAGGTAATCGGTAACGATGCAACGATTGCTTTTGCTGCTAGTCAAGGAAACTTTGAATTGAACGTATTTAAACCTGTCATTATTTATAACTTCCTTCAATCAGCCCGACTTTTAGCTGATGCAATGAAATCCTTCAACGACAAATGTGCTATAGGCATTGAACCGAACCATGAAGTACTTGAGCGCAACTTAGAAAATTCTTTAATGCTTGTTACTGCATTAAATCCTTACATCGGTTATGAAAATGCAGCAAAAATAGCGAAAAAAGCACATGCGGAAGGCACTACTTTAAAAGAAGCTGCACTTTCTCTTGGCTTACTAACAGAAGAACAATTCGATGAATATGTAAATCCGAAAAAGATGATTTATCCAAATGCTTAAATTTCTAAATTTGTGTTTTCATCCCTTAACATACCCCTTAAAAAGAAATAACCGACGAGCAATTGGCTCGTCGGTTATTTCGTGCGCCCGGCATGTACATGAACTATAGGGTGTAAGTCCCGAACCCCGAAGACAGAAGTAGAGGTTAGCCAAGAGCAAGGGTGTCCGTGGTGACGCGGAATCTGAAGGAAGCTGGAGGCAAAACACCGGTCCGAGGAACACGAACCTCATATAAGGCTAGGTATGATTGAGTGAGTTTGCGAAACAAAACAAAGCTCTTTCTGTCGAAGGTCATATCGAGTAAATGAGGCGGATAGATGGTGTGAAAGTGCATGTACTTACCCGGGGAGGTCTGGCGGATAGGTGAAGTTCGCTTCATAACCTACTTAGTGATAAGTAGCTGAACCGTCAGAAGTCAGCAGAGGTCATAGTATTAGTTGGTTTAGAACTACTAAGAAGGACCGAACAATTAAGAGAGAATAGCCCTTGGCATTCAGTGAGTCATGATGAACACAGAAAACATAGTACCTCACTTGAGGAAGGAAGCGGTGAATCCCGTGGGAGTCCTCTTGGAGGGTGGAGTGACCACTGGCATAAAGAGAACAGCTATTCACGGAAGTTATGAAAACTTGCGTCAATCATCTTAATTGAACCGCCGTATACGGAACCGTACGTACGGTGGTGTGAGAGGACGGGAGCTAATCACTCCCTCCTACTCGATTTTTCTATATTACTCTTCTGCTGTTGTTGCATACATGGAATCTACTTTTTTTGGACCAATCATATTAAATATGATGTTTAACACAATCGCTGATAACGAACCGCAAACAATTCCATTAGACGTTAAAATGGATAAACTACCTGGCAATACTTCAAAAATATTTGGTACAAATGCAACACCTGCACCTAAAGCTACAGAAATTGCGACAATCATCGTGTTTTCTGGTGATTTCAAAATTTCAGGTGCAAGCATTGTAATACCTTGCGTCAATACCATTCCAAACATTGCAAGCATAGCACCACCTAGTACAGCTGTTGGAATAATTGTTGTTAGTGCTGCGATTTTTGGTAAAAAGCCTAAAGCAACGAGCATTACCCCAGTAATAATGATGACTTTTCGATCTTTTACCCCTGTCATTTTAATTAATCCAACATTTTGTGAAAACGTTGTATATGGAAATGCATTAAAGATTCCACCAATGATTGAAGCCAATCCTTCTGATCGATAGCCGCGTGCCAAATCACTTGCTGAAATTGACTTTTTCTCAATATCGCCTAATGCAAAATAAACACCACTCGATTCTACTAACGAAACCATCGCAACAAGCGTCATTGTAAGGATTGAAGCCAAGTCGAAGGTTGGCGTTCCAAAATAAAATGGTTGTACCATATGGAACCATCCTGCTTCTAATACAGGCGAAAAATCAACTTTCCCCATAAAAATACCTATAATTGTTCCGAACACTAAGCCTAATAATATGGAGATGGAACGAATAAAGCCTGTTGTAAATCTATAAATCAATAAGATCATTATGAGAGTAACTAACGCTAATGTAAGGTTGGAAGCCGAAGCAAAATCTGGTGCTCCCTGTCCTCCGCCCATGTTATTCATGGCAACTGGAACTAATGAAATTGCGATAATTGTAACAACAGAACCTGTCACAACAGGAGGGAAAAATTTTACTAACTTTCCGAATACTCCTGATATGAGAATAATAAGAAATCCAGAAGCAATAATAGCTCCATAAATCGCACCGATACCTTTACTCTGGCCAATTGAAATAATCGGAAATACCGCAGTAAATGTACATCCTAATACGACAGGCAAACCAATTCCGAAAGCTTTCCCCCTCATTACCTGTAACAAGGTAGCGACGCCACACATCATAATATCAATTGCCACTAAATACGTTAGCTGCTGCTCATCAAACCCTAATGAACTCCCAATAATTAACGGTACTAAAATAGCTCCAGCATACATCGCTAATAAATGCTGTATACCTAGGGTAATTGCTTTTCCATTCGTCATGAAATCATGTTCCTCCTCGAAATAATTAAACAATCAATTATTCAGCAAACTCGATTGTGTTATTTTTTAAAGATTTGATAATGGCTAAAGACTCTACACGAATACCTTGTTCTCGCAACGCTTTCCCACCATTTTGGAATCCTTTTTCAATCACAATGCCAACTCCAACGATTTTACACCCTGCTTGTTTAGCTATATCCAATAATCCTTTTACCGCCTCACCATTTGCTAAAAAATCATCGATGATTAACACATTATCGTCTGGGGATAAAAAGTCTTTTGAAACGGATATTTCGTTTGTTTCTTGTTTTGTAAATGAGTAAACTTGCGAAGTATATAAATTTTCAGATAAAGTTAAAGATTTTTTCTTGCGTGCAAATACTACCTCTGCACCAATAGTCAAACCTAACATCGTCGCAGGTGCGATACCGGAAGATTCAATTGTTAAAATTTTTGTAATCACTACATCCTTAAATCGATTCGCAAATTCTTCGCCAATTTCTCTCATTAAAAGCGGATCAATTTGATGATTTAAAAAAGAATCCACTTTTAGCACAGTGTCCGAAAGCACTTTCCCTTCTTGAGCTATTTTTTCTTTTAACAAATCCATTAAAAATTCGCCCTTTCATCATTTCTTTAATAAAAAAACTCGAAAGACCTTTCCTATGAGGAATAAGCCTTTCGAGTATATCGAAAGCACATAGACTTGTGCATATGTACTAACATCCGACAAATCTAGACAATCCCCTCATAGTCGACTTATTTACGGTAAGTCGGTAGAAACTTGCGAGCCATATTCCCGCGATTATATGAGTGTGGTATTTATTTATTTTTGAATGTTTATTATTATAAACACGTCATATGTCGAATGCAAGATATTTCTTAAAATAAACACATGTATTATTCGGAAATCGGTGAAATTTCAACTAACAAGCAGATAAATTGTTCGTATTTTCTGTTTTTTCTAAACTATCACAAAAAACTATTTCAACAGGCGGCCAATTACTTCTTTTACAGTTCCAAACGCTGCTCCTTCTTTGCCAAAGTAAGACATATTACGGCATGCAATAACTTTGACATTCTCACCGTTTTCGAGGGGATATTCTGCAATAACTCCTAATTTTTCAAGTTCTTGTACAGTACCTGTCTCAAACGTTTCTACTTTATGAATCAAACGTTCTTGATAAATTTCTCGAAATTCATCAAACGCTTTAGAACCTTGAATGATGATAATTTCTGGTGAAAATTCATTCAGCACTTTTTCAAACAACTGTTTTCCCGAGAGATATAGTAAATGATTTTCTTTTTTCATTTGCTTAAACTGTTTATAATCCTTTGCAAGAAGACAATTTACATTCGTCAAAACAACGTTTTCATTAAATTCTTTTTTCATCCATTGTGCAAAATTCAAGCTACCTTTATATTCCCGAGAAGCTGCAATGATTTCAAGTCCGTTTAATTGTTCAAACAATTCTCCATCAACGAGTGAATCAGCATACATTTTTATATCATTTAAATCAAAATAAGCTAGTGATTCCGGATATAAACCGACTAAAAATACTCTCGATTTATAAGGGTTCCCATCCACTTGAAATGGCCGATATTGAATATCGTCAGAATGCCCATCCACAACCCATTCGTATATTTTTCTGAAAAAACCCACGGAGACCGTCATTTTACTCATCCTTTACCAGTCTTTTGATCTTTTTCACTTGATTAGACAGAAAAACCCTTAAAACTTTCCATTTTTCCCATTATAACAACAGATTTAGCCTCTTATATATCCTTTTGTTGTTGGCTTACTTTTTCTCTACATCTAAATTACATTCCTCAAGCGGAATCAATTTTGTTTTGTGTTTCATCTTATACCCTAACCAAAAGATGATAAACAAAGGAATTCCGATGTACGAAACCGCAATTCCATACCAATCGATTGTTCCGATAAAAGCCGTATAATTTTGCCCAATAATGACGATTAAACATAAAGTTAATGCAAACAGTGACCCAAATGGATATAAAGGTGATTTGTAAGGTAAATCATTTAAGTCTCTTCCTTGTTTAATATATGCTTTTCGGAATCGATAATGGCTAATGGCAATACCAACCCAAGCAATAAAACCTGATAACCCAGATGCATTTAATAGCCACATATAAACTATTCCATCCCCAAAGAAGGAAGATAGAAAGGCTAAACAACCTACTGCAAGAGTTGCAAGTAAGGCATAAATTGGTACACCTCGACGATTTAGTTTGGCAAAAATCTTCGGAGCTTTTCCGTCTACAGCCAATTGCCATAACATACGTGAAGAAGCATATAAACCTGAATTCCCAGCTGAAAGCATAGCAGTTAAAATGATGGCATTCATCACAGAAGCAGCAAAGGCAATCCCTAATTTATCGAATACTAAAGTAAATGGTGATACCGCTACATCTTCTGATAATAGTCGTGGGTCTGTATAAGGAATTAATAATCCAATTGCAAGAATGGCTAATATATAGAATAGTAATATACGCCAAAATACCGAACGTACAGCTTTCGGTATATTTTTCCCAGGATCTTCAGTCTCTCCAGCTGTAATTCCTAACAATTCTGTTCCTTGGAAAGAAAATCCCGCAGCTAAAAAGATTCCGAATATCGCTAGAAAACCACCATTAAACGGAGCCTCATCTATAAAGAAATTTGTTAAACCGACTGGCTCTCCACCAATAATGCCAAAAATCATTAAGAAGGAAGTAATAATAAAGATGATCACTGTGGCTACTTTAATCATGGCAAACCAATATTCACTTTCGCCATACATATTGACTGATAATATGTTAAAAGTTAATACGACTACAATGAAAAGGATTGTCCACAAAGCTGATGAACTATTAGGGAACCAGAATTTCATAATTAAATTTACAGCTGAAATTTCTGCAGCAATTGTAATTGCCCAGTTGTACCAGTAGTTCCACCCCATTGCAAATCCAAAGGCAGGATCCACAAATTTTGTTGCATATGTACTAAATGAACCTGAAGAAGGCATGTAGGCAGCCATTTCCCCTAAACTTGTCATTAAAAAATAAACCATGAACCCGATTAAGGCATACGCTACTAAAGCTCCCCCTGGCCCTGCTTGGGCAACGGATGCTCCACTGGCTAGAAACAACCCTGTTCCAATGGTTCCTCCTAAACTAATCATTGTAATATGCCTACTTTTCAATCCTCGTCTCAGTTGTCTATCATTTTCAATCTCTTTTCCCATGGTAAATCTCCTTTTAACTCCAATTACTCTATTCTTACATTATTTCCTTATTGAAAAAATTTTTTTAGGTATTATTGAAAAAGCATTCTTCTACCAAAATTTACAATTGAAAGGTATTATTATTCTTGTATCTGTTCAAGAAGGCACTTTATTAATATAACACTATTTTGGTTATTTTGAATTATTGGAGGTCTTTTTTATGAAGATAGAACAAGAAAGTTCTGTTAAAAAACTCCATTTTACTTTTACAACCTTTATTTTTTTCATAGCCATCATGTTTTTCGCTACGACCGTAAGAACTCCGATAACGGGAGTTGGGTCTATCATCTCCTATATTCGAGAGGATTTAGGCATTTCCAATACTTTAGCAGGATTTTTAACGACGATTCCGCTTCTTACTTTTGCTATTGTTTCTCCCTTCGCACCAAAGATTTCACGTAAATTTAGCATGGAATATACCTTGTTCTACTCATTGATTCTTTTAACAATCGGAATTATTTTGAGATCAGCCGGAAATATCCCCTTACTTATTATCGGTACGATATTAATAGGTGTTGCTATTTCTTTTGCAAATGTATTGTTCCCGAGTTTTTTTAAAGCAAAATATCCATATCATGTCGGATTGTTAATGGGAATATATACTGTATCGATGAACATCTCAGCCGCAGCATCTCTCGCTTTTAGCCAACCTATTGCGGAACATGCTGGGTGGCAAGGTGCTCTTGGATGTACTGTTATTTT
This sequence comes from Ureibacillus sp. FSL W8-0352, assembly GCF_038004345.1. Lineage (NCBI taxonomy): Bacteria > Bacillati > Bacillota > Bacilli > Caryophanales > Caryophanaceae > Ureibacillus > Ureibacillus sp. FSL W8-0352. Next base: position 2,368,183 of record NZ_JBBOQT010000001.1, read on the forward strand.
CGGTTTGCTTACAATGATTGCTTGGATTCCCATTCTGCGCAGTGAGCACGTTGAACAAGGCAAAACAGAAAAAGAGGCCAAATTGGGGAACAGAATTTGGAAATCCCCTCTCGCATGGGCAATTGCAATTGCGATGGGAATGCAGTCTTTATTGTTTTACTGCTCCACTGCTTGGATACCAGAAATCTTAGTATCACAAGGTTTCAGTTTAGATAAAGCTGGTTTAATGGCATCTGTTTTTCAGCTCTCACAAATGCCCATGACATTTTTTGTTCCAATACTAGCTGAAAAATTATCATCTCAGCAGCCAATTGTCTATTTCTTTACTCTATGCTATCTCATCGGTTTTAGTGGTCTATTATTCCAATGGACAGATGCCATACTCATCTGGATGATGCTTTTAGGACTTGCGGCAGGTGCTTCCTTTGGGCTTGTTTTAATGCTTTTTACATTGCGTACCAGAAACGCTTATGAAGCATCTGAAATTTCTGGATTTGCTCAGTCTTTTGGTTATTTAATTGCTGCAGTTGGCCCCGTTTTGTTCGGATTCATTCAAGAAATAACAGGTAGCTGGACAGTGCCGAATATTCTGTTTATTGCAACTTCTATAATTTTATTTATATTTTCCTTCATCAGTTCAAAAAAACGTTATATTTAACAAACACAAACATACGTACCCTTTTTTATGATACTATATAGGTTGAGAATTGCAGTAAGGGGTTAAGACTGTTGGCAAAGAGAACTAAAAAGAAAAATCGATTTACTCGTGCATTGTTTAGGCTTCTGCTTATATTCGTAGGTTGCATCGGGTGGTACTTTACAAGAACTTGGAAAGGTACACTGATTTCATTAGGAATTTTTTTATTCACTGCTTTCCTTATAAAATTATGGTGGAAAACAAGAGGCTTTTTTCGCCTTCGAAAAGCCGGTATTAAGCAAATAGATGAAATGACAGGCGAAGAATTTGAAGAGTTTTTAGGCATGCTTTTTAAAAAACGTGGCTTTAAGGTAACGTATACAAAGACCTCTGGTGATTATGGCGCTGACCTCATTTTACAGGACCGAGAAAATACGATTGCCGTTCAGGCGAAAAGATATGCCGGAAGTGTAGGTGTAAAAGCAGTCCAAGAAGTAATCGGTGCTTTAAAAATGTACGATGCAACAGAAGCTTGGGTTATTACAAACAGTTATTATACAAAACAAGCACAAAAATTAGCAGAATCAAACGATGTATATTTAATCGATCGCGATGAATTGATTGAAATCATTTTAGATTCAAAATAAAGAGAGTGCATCATCTTCTTGATGACGCACTCCTTTTCTTATAATGGAAATATAAAAGGAATAACAAACATCATCACAATAAGCATAATCAATTGTAACGGTATTCCGATTTTTAAAAAATCCGTAAATGTATAGCCTCCCACAGTTAACACTAATGAATTCGTTGGTGAAGCAATTGGTGTCGCAAAAGCCATTCCACTTGCAGCGGCAACTGCAATCATAAATGTATATGGGTTTGCATCCATCGTCAAAGCGGCATTCATTGCAATTGGAGCAAACAAAACAGCAGTAGCAGTATTACTAATAAATTGTCCGAATACAATGGTCAGTAGATAAACCCCTACTAATACACCAAAAGAGCCAAAACCACCTAATACATGTATAATGCCATCTGCTAACAGCGTCATTCCACCGGTTTTTTCTAACGCTGTCGCCATCGGTAACATTGCCGCTACTAATACGATACTCTCAAAATTCATTTGATCATAAGCATCATCTACATTCCGTAAACAACCAGTAATAATCATTAACACTGCTCCAATTAATACACAAATTACCGCATCGAACACTTCAAAAACCATTAATGCAACCATAAAGAGTAAAATGGCAGCTGCTATTTTGGCTTTTCCTGTTGCTGCAATGTGTCCAGCCATTTCTTTTGGTTGTCCAACTACTACTACATCTTGCGTTTCCTTGGATAAAAATTCAATCGCATCCCAAGTTCCTTGAACTAAAATTGCATCACCAAAACGAAGCCTTTGAGAAGCAATGTTCTCTGTGAAATATTCTCCTTTTCGATTAATTCCAATTATATTTACATCGTATTTTTCCCTAAATCCAATTTCACCAACTTTTTTTCCAATCAGTCTTGAATGAGGAGTTAATAATACTTCCGCTACACCAATATCTTTTGAAACTAATTCATTCGATTCCTCTCGATCAAATTCACGAACTACCAAACCACAATCTTTTACAAAGTGATATACATCTTCTTGCTCCCCTTGAACATATAATACATCTCGAGCATGGATAATAGATCTAGGCCCTGCTACCATTTGATGAGGATAGGAAAATACTTTTGGTCCTTCTGTATGTTTCAGTATTTTCATCACATATACATTGAATGTCGAAGGCAATTTCAATTCAGCAAGGCTCTTCCCTACAATTTTTGAATTCATTGGAACGTAAACTTTAAATAATTTATCGTTTAGATGATACTCTTCTACAATCTTCTCCGGAGACAACTGATAAGCGTTATTTGAACTAATTCCTTTGTTTTTATTTGGTAGCAGCTTATTTCGCACGAATACTAAATAAAGGATCACCACTACCGCTGCAATCATCCCAATTGGTGTAATGGCGAAAAAACCCAACTTGTCAAATCCATAATCCACAAGAGTCTGGCTAACAATCAAGTTTGGAGGTGATGCAATGAGCGTCATTAGGCCGGACATGCTGGCCATATAAGATAGTGGCAATAAATACTTAGATGGACTTACTTGAATACTTAATGCAATACTTACTACAATCGGCATCATTAATGCCACCGTACCTGTATTACTCATAAAAGCACCGACAACCGCAACAATGAGAAGAAGTAATACAAACAATTTTAATTCACTATTTCCAGACCACTTCAATAACAATCTTCCTGCCATACCACTTAATCCAGTTCGCATTAATCCTGTTCCGATTATAAATAACCCCGCAATCATGATGACAACTGAATTAGAAAACCCTTCCAACGCCTCTTGTGGTGTAAGGATTCCCAAAGTGACAAACGCAAGTAGCGCCATGATAGCAATTAAATCTCCCCGAAAACGATTTAATATAAACAGGAATATTGTTACTACTAAAAGGGTAAAGGTAATTATCAATTGCATAAGAATACTCCTTAATCACATACCGTACATTTTTATATTTAATCAACCACACAATAGTTCATTGTACTGCAATAAATATCTTTTTTCACTGGAATACAATAATTTTTCATTTAGATTTATTCATTATCAATTATTTTGTCATGTATAGAATCAATACAACCATTTTTAGATTCATTTTTTCTCTTTCACTTTTTTACTATGTTTTGTTACATTCAAGTAATTGAAGGAATTCAATTCAGATTAGAATATTTACCTCTTTATAAATTATTTCTAAAAATAATTATTCTAATTTAGTAGAAATTTTTATTTAGATTTGTTATAGTTAATACATAAGCGAAGAACAATTTAGGAGGTACAATGATATGACTAATATTAACGATAAACGCCAACTCTTTACAAAAGCAAATGGTGCACCCGTTGTGAACAACCACGATTCTATGACAGCAGGCAAACGTGGACCTGTCTTATTACAAGATGTTTGGTTAATTGAAAAACTTGCGAACTTCAACCGTGAAGTAATTCCAGAACGCCGTATGCACGCAAAAGGTTCAGGGGCACATGGTACATTTACAGTAACGCATGACATTACAAAATACACGAAAGCAAAAATGTTCTCTCAAGTTGGGAAAAAAACCCCATTATTCATTCGCTTCTCTACAGTTGCTGGTGAACGTGGTGCAGCTGATGCAGAGCGCGATATCCGCGGTTTCGCAATCAAATTCTATACTGAAGAAGGAAACTGGGACTTAGTTGGTAATAACACACCTGTATTCTTCTTCCGCGATCCATTGCACTTCATCGATTTAAACCACGTAGTAAAACGCGATCCTCGTACAAATATGCACAATGCTAATAGCAATTGGGATTTCTGGACACTGCTTCCTGAATCATTACACCAAGTGACAATTACAATGTCCGACCGCGGAATCCCTGCAAGCTACCGCAACATGCATGGATTCGGTTCTCATACTTACAGCTTTATTAATGAAGATAACGAACGAGTTTGGGTTAAATTCCATTTCATAACACAACAAGGGATTAAAAACTTAACAGATCAAGAAGCAGCTGAATTAATCGGTAAAGACCGTGAATCTCATCAACGCGACCTTTACAATGCAATTGAAAATGGTGACTATCCAAAATGGAAAATGTACATCCAAGTAATGACTGAAGAACAAGCAAAAGAAATGCCTTACAATCCATTCGACTTAACAAAAGTATGGTACAAAAAAGATTTCCCTCTCATTCCAGTTGGTGAAATCGAATTAAATCGAAATCCAGATAACTACTTTGCAGATGTAGAACAAGCTGCATTCTCACCATCAAACATCGTACCTGGTATCGGTTATTCACCAGACCGCATGTTACAAGCTCGTATTTTTGCATACGCGGATGCACAACGTTACCGTTTAGGAGTAAACCATTATTTACTTCCTATTAACGCTCCAAAATGTCCATTCCGCACATTCCACCGCGATGGTGCAATGCGCTTTGATGGCAACTTAGGAAGCACGCTGAGCTACGAACCAAACAGCTACGGCGAATGGCAACATCATCCTGAATTGAAAGAGCCACCTTTAGCTCTTGAGGGAGATGCAGATATTTATGATTTCCGCGAAGATGACAATAACTATTTCGAACAACCTGGAAAACTGTTCCGCATCATGACTGCAGAAGAACAACAACGACTCTTTGAAAATACGGCTCGCGCTATGGAAGGAGTAGAAGAACATATTAAACGCCGCCATATTTTACACTGCTACTTAGCAGACCCTGCTTATGGTGAAGGCGTTGCAAAAGCACTTGGTTTATCATTAGATGGAATGGATTTAACAAATCCATATAAAGATTCTGTCAAAAAATAATTAATTATACTGTTCAAATAACCTATTTCAAATCGCTTACAAATGAATCTATCAATCTACTAATCATTGATAAAAAATCCTACCTTACCATCATCGGCAAGGTAGGATTTATTTTTGTCATCACTATCCTGAAATCCTGAAATTGATTTAACACTTTGGGGTAGTTTAGACCTTTCATTTAACATTCATTTATCCAAAAAAAATGTTGGATAGATATATCACGATTGTTACCGTAAAGCAACTTACAATCGTAGAGAATAAAACCGTTTGTGCGGCAGTATTGGATTCCACATCATATTCTAAAGCTAGACTTGAGCTGTTGCGGGATGTAGGAAATGCGCTTGCAATAAATAGAGATTTTGCAACGACCCCATCGATTCCAAGTAGATAAATGATTAGTAGTGCAATTGCTGGGCCTAGTATTAGTCGCGTAAAGCAGCTTGTAATAATCGTTTTGTTAATAATTGTGCGTATTTCAATCTGGGATAATTGAGCCCCTAACGTAATTAAAGCAACTGCAATAAATCCTTCCGCAACATGATCCAATGGAATGCGAAAAGTTTGGGGAATTTCAAAATCTGCGATATTTAAAATAATCCCAATGATTAATGCATGAACAATCGGCATTTTCAAAAAGCCCTTTAAAATTTCCAACCCTGAATTTGTCGCAGAAATTAAATTGTACAAGCCGTAAGTATACGTGGTCATATTTTGGAAAATAACGAGAATTACTTGAATGGCAACCCCAATCGGTTGAGTAGCAAAAACCATTTGTGCAACCGGTATACCATAGTTCCCAGAGTTGATGAGCACAACACTATTTTTGAAGACAGCCGATTCTAAACGATTAAGACCTAATAGTTTGGCTATGTAATGGCTAATCAGCATTTGACTTCCAATAAACAAAACAATAAATATTGCTACTTGTGCAAGTACCAACATGTCAATTGTCGTTTCATATATATTGACAAAGACTGCTGCTGGCATAAAACAGTATGTAACGAGCTGAGACAATGCTTTTAAGTTAAATTGAAATTTCTTCTGTAACAATGCACCTACTACAAGCAATACAAGAATCGGTGCAACAATTTGGAAAAAAATCATTGATAAGTAGTACATTTTGCGACCTCGCTTAGTTTAGATGGGTGGCTTCATTCAATATTACATTATACTAAATGTATCGTATTCTTCGAGTTGCTAGTCTTACTAAGAGATTGATTCTTCACCAATTGGTTTTCAGTGATACATGCAATATGATGGCTATTTCAACATGAATAGCAAACAAAACTAGCTAAAAGGTAAATCTTTTTTGCATTTTTTTTATTTCTAATCTTTGGTATATTCATCTTAAGTGATTTAGGAGGAGAGGCAGCATGCTCAAATTCGACGAACTGCTCTTTCAAAAGACGAAAGGTCAGATAGGTATACCTTTTGAAGAAGCGATTGAACAGCTTAGTAGTTATGAAATTGACGAAAAAATATTTGGCAACGTGATCCCTCTTAAACAGATTCTTTTCAATAAAACAGAAGCAGCAAACATTATATATATCACCATTAAAAACAGCTGGGGAAAAATGGATTTATTTACACAAGAAATGTTTCGGTTATCAAATATAGACTTGCAAAACGTTGAAAAGAAACTCGATGCATTTTTCTCATCTCCAACTAGCAAAAAATTAATATTCGAGCATGCACTCATGAAAAATGTTTTTAACTTTTCACATTTTATTGAATTAGTTTTTGGGAAAAAGTCGAATTATTCAAAATCAATTACTAAATTGAATGAAATTCATTTATATAAAATAGGAAGAAAATATTTCATACATATACTATATAATCAGAAACCTGACTTTTGGCGTTATTTGTATGCCAAAAAAATTTATTCAATTTTCTTACAAACACCATTACATACGATTCAAAATCCCCTTGATTTAATGAATCAATTTAAGCAATTAATTCAATCTTTTCAAACGAAAAATCAAGTGGTCACAACAATGAATAAATTCATTCAAAAGATTGATTATAAAAATCCACGTTCCTATTTGTTAAAAGAGTTTCATTTATTAAATATCTCCCTTCATTTTATGGGAGGAAAACGGCACTATAAAAAAATCAATAAATTGATATCGGATGTAATTAGAACGTGGAAATCTGGAGAATGGGCACTGACCGAGAAAGAACAAACTTTACTATCGTATATTTTAGCAATTGATGGAGCAAAGCATTTTGATACGGAAAAAACCATTGCTCATGGAAAATATTTAATCATGAATGATCGTTTAATTAATCATTCCATCGAATTATTAATAGAATATGGAGAAATATTACCTAACTTAAAACCTGAGCCACAATCGTTAGTAAAACGATACGATAAAAATTACCTAGAACAAGTATTTTTTATTGTCATTGATGCTCTTGTAAAAAACGAACAATATTTCGATGTGCTGCAATTGATGAAAGAATATGAAATCGCTTCATGTACAAGCATGTATGATTTTTTAAATGCAAAAGCCTTCGATAAAGATTTATTGCTTAAAATTGAAGCAACCGTGCAACGGGATATTGCTTATATCGTTGATCATTCGCCTCAGCACGTATTACAATCCATCGAAAAATGGCTAAAACAATATAAAGAGCGTGAAAGTCCTTTCTACCCTATTGCTAAAATGACATCCCAACATGTTTGCAATTTATTGAAAGCTCTTTTCGCCACAGAACAATTTGAACTGTTTGAACAATTAATCAACATCTATATAAAATACTTAATACTACAAGAAGATTTTGAGGATTTGCGAAATTTCGTTTCCAACTTTGTACAAAAATAAATGTCCCAAAAGTAATAACCATTACCTTTGGGACGATTTTTACTGCAACACGCCCATTTGATGGAATGTTTCAATTTCCTCATCCGTATAACCAAGCGATTTTAAAATTTCTACTGTATGTTCACCGATTTTTGCACCAACAAATTTATAGGTTGGTTCGACACCGTCAAATTTTATTGCAGTTCCAATCTGCTTTTGTGTTGTACCGTCATCTTTTGGAACATCGACGATCATATTTCGAGCTTGAATTTGCGGGTGATTGCAAGCCTCTTCAAAGGTTAGAACTGGTTCAACACAACCGTGAAAATCTTCATTGAACACTTCCAACCACTCATCAAAAGTTTTCGTTAAGAAAGCATCTTTTACTGCCTCTTTAAATCTCTTTTGTGTATAAGTAGAGTCATTAAACGTGCTTTGAATTAATTCAGGAATATCTAATGCTTCACACAACAACTTGCGGAAGTGCGGCTCTAAACTACCTACTGAAAAATAACGGCCATCCTTTGTTTCATAATAATCATAAAACGTTCCACCGTTTAATATTTCTTCTTCAGCCTTTGGCAACTCACCGCTTCCTAAAAAGGCTGTTCCATATAATGCATTCATTGTGAAGACGGCATCTGTCATGGATATATCAATATATTTTCCTTCTCCCGTTTTTTCACGATGTAGTGCACATGCAAGCACACCTATCGCTGCATGTAATGTTCCCCCAGCTATATCTGCAATTTGTATCCCCATCGAAACAGGTTTTTTCCCTTTGTGTCGTGAATAATCAAGTATACCTGCAATCGATAAATAATTATTATCATGACCTGGACGATTGCGATATGGTCCTGTTTGGCCATAACCCGTGACAGAACAATAAATCAGCTTTGGATTTACTTGTTTTAATGACTTATAATCTAAGCCTAAACGTTCCATTACACCAGGCCGAAATCCTTCAATGACAATGTCATATTCTTGGATTAATTTTTTTACGATTTCCACTGCTTCTTGTGTTTTTAAATTTAGTTTGAGTGATTTTTTGGAGCGATTTAAATGCTGATGAATGTACGACTCTTTATTATCATCATATGGCGGCATAATGCGCATTAAATCCACTCTACGTGTGGACTCAACGTGAATGACGTCTGCCCCAAAATCTGCAAACATCATCGTCGTAAAAACCCCAGGAAGCATTGATGAAAAATCGAGAATTTTTAAATCTTTTAATATAGTCACTTTTCCCATCCCCTCTATGAACAAGCCAACTATTCATATAATTTTTGAAGAAACAAACTGCTATCATTACGAGCTTTATAACAGTTATATCTCAATAATTATAGTAATATTTTAAAATAATCTGAAAATTTTGTGAACCTCTTATTCAATATATGATAATTCATTCATAGATATTATTAAATCTATGAAAACGGAATGGAAATAGTAAAATCCATTAATAGTAATTATTAGATTCCTCTTGAATGATAGGGAATTTGATTCTATAAAAAAATGTATTTTTATAAAATATTTTCCTAGTATGCTAGTTTGTTCGTCAACATAACCATCTATATTAAGCGAACTCCTATTTATACATAAAAGACCCCGTCATCTCGATGAATGATAGGGTCTTTTTCTCTTATGATATACTATTCACCTTGTTGTGCTAATCGCTCTTTACAGAAATCTAATAGGTACTGCTCTTCGTCTTCCTCTAATGCTAATTCAATATATTTTTCATCTTGCTTATCCATAATAAAATAATTGATAATAAATGGCCCTTCCCCATTATCGCCTACAAGAAGGCGGATTTGTGTTCCTGCACTAGAATATAGTTCGTCTTCCTCATCCACTTCTATGTCCAACAAAAATTCGTAGCGTCTTCCCTCAATTATACCAGTCGGATCAATTAATTCTTCCATTGTAAAATCAATGATATTCATATACATTTTCTCCTTTAAATTAGTCCTAAAAATTCTAATTACAATCATAATCAAAAATGAATAATGGTCAAATATCTTCTCATATTCATAAAACAATTTACAACAAAAAACCGCCTCAATTTGAGACGGTTATATTTTGAGCATAACAGCTTATTTCGTCTTTAACTCTACAACGACAATCTCAGGCAAATTAAAAATTCGATAAGGTACTCCACTATTGCCTAATCCTCTATTCACATTCATCGTCGTCCCATTCTCTTCATAAAATCCCGCAGTGTATACAGGGAAAAACCCTTGTCCAGGCGCTACTAAGCCTCCAACAAAAGGAATTCTAATTTGACCTCCATGGGCATGTCCTGTAAATATCAAGTCTAATTCATTTTTTACATAAATATCAAACTTTTCCGGACGATGGGCAAGTAGCATTGTAAACATATCTTTTGGAACAGTTGATAATGCAGTATTTAACATAGTTTGCGTATCAGTCCCATTGAGAGGATCTTCAATGCCCGCTATAGCAATTCTTTCTCCTCCCCGTTCAACCCATGTCGCAGCGTTCGGTAAAATATGTACTCCTATTTCCTCAAGGGCATTATAAATTTCCGTTACTTGATTAATTGCTACTTCATGATTACCAATTACATAGTACACATCCGCGATTTTTACAAATTCACGGACAGCTAATAAACTCTGTTGTAAATTATAACGATTGCTGTCAATAAGATCTCCCGTAATAAAAATGACATCTGGATTTGTTTCCCGTACTTTTTCAACTAATTTTTCTTGATTTTCACCAAATAAAGCATCATGCAAGTCAGATACTTGAGTAATTCGAAAACCGTTAAATGAATCAGGAATTTCATCAGATTCATATATTTGTTCCGTTATGACAATCCAATGATTATTTACGTACAAAAATAAATATAAACCGACAATTAACAATATCAGTGTTAGTAACTTTTTCAAAACCATTCGCTCAATTCTATTCTTAGTTTTCCAAATGTCCATTCATTATATTATTTCTTTACAATTAGACAATCAAGTACGAACTTACTCTGATTGTTTAGTTGGTAAAGGTTCTTTCTCTCCAAATAATACTGGCTTTAATTCGTCTTCACCTGAACCCTCAGCTAGTGGCACACCAGAGCGATAGGCTGCTCGTATCACAAGATGTGTGGATACCGGTGAAGTGATAAATACAAATAGAATTCCTAACAACAATCGAACACTTATATATCCATCTTGAACCCAAATGTAAAAGAATGAACCCACTAAACACGATAGAACAGCTAGTGTAGCGCTTTTTGCTACAGCGTGAGCACGAGTATATACATCAGGAAAACGAAGCATTCCAAATGCGCTAATCACACTAATGATTGAGCCAATGAAAATAATGATGACACTGAACCACTCAATGATCTGACTTACGCTCAATAATGACACCTCTCTCTATATATTTAGAAAAAGCAATTGTCCCAATAAACGCTAAAATCCCTAATATTAAAATCGCTTCTAAAAAGGCAGTCGTTTTTAATAAGATTGAAAGTATAGCCATTGATGAAATCAAATTAACACCAATTGTATCAAGAGCAATTGCTCGGTCGGGCATTGTTGGGCCTTTAATAATTCGAATTAAATGCAGTGCAATAGCAACCATGAACAAGACTAGAGAAATTAGCAATATCGTATCGATCATTAACGAGACACCTCCAATATCACGGTCTCAAATCTTCCTAATGAGCGAATTAAGTCTTCCTTCTGTCCAATATCCATCGCATGAATATACAATTCATCCCCAGATTCTGATATCTCCATCACTACAGAACCAGGAGTTAATGTTAACAACAACGAAAGAGCCGTTACTTCCCAATCATTTTTCAATATTGTCTTGTACTTAAAAATACCCGGTGTAATTTTTAAATTGGGAGTTAAAATTTGCTTCATTACAACAAAACCTGAAACAATAAGTTCTCTAAAGAATATCACCACAAGTTTCATAATTTTCATAGCTCGAACTAAATAAAATTGTGTGCCAAAAAATCGATGCATTACATAAAGAATTCCTATCCCAACGATAAAACCGGTATTAAAAGTCGAAAGTGTCGGTGTAGGCTCGTCTTTGAACAATAGCCAAAGAAGCGCTATAAACAAATTTAAAATAAATTGGGCAAAAAACACCTTCCCACCCCCTAACTTTCACTTAAAATAGCATCAATATAGATAGATGGATTAACAAGGATATTTGTCGCATCTTGTACATAAACTAATAGCTGTTCTGCACCTAGACCAATTGCAATCATGCAAAGGGCTAATGCAACAAAGGAAGCCATTGAAGAGATCGGTAGCGGTTTTTTATCTTCATTTGTTATAATCGTTTCTCCAAAGAACGAACTTAGGAAGATTTTTAACAATGAAAATAACACGACAAGACTTGATGCAAATCCAAGAAATAATAATACATAGGATCCAGCTTCAATCGCCCCTTTACCAATCAACACTTTTCCTACAAACCCGCTAAGCGGTGGAATTCCTACTAAAGCTAACATCGTTAAAAAATAAATCCAGCCAAATAATGGATAATTTCGAATGAGTCCACTCATATGATCTATTAACTTTTCACCCGTTAAGTAAACCATCATCCCTACCAATAAAAACAATAACGCTTTTGCTACCATGTCATGTATTAAGTAATATACAGAACCTGCAATTGCTGATTCCGTGCCAACTGCTAAACCAATTAAAATGAAACCTACAGCAATTACAATATTGTAGGCTGCAATTGTTAATACATTTCGTGAAGCAAGCGCACCCATACATCCTAAAATAATAGTTGCTCCTGCAAAAATTCCGATAATTGTATGAGTCACTTCTGGTTGATGCGGAAACATTAATGTAAAAGTTCGAATCAATGCATACACGCCAACTTTTGTTAGCAGCGCTGCAAATAATGCTTGTACAGCAGTAGGCGGCACAACATAAGAACCTGGCAACCAGAAAAATAGCACTAAACCAGCCTTTAAACTGAAAACAATAAACAATACAAGCGCCACAGTTGTTAGCATTGGATCTTGGCCGGCTTCAGCAACTCGCTCGGCTATATGCGCCATATTCAGCGTTTTCACTGTACTGTATAAATAAGCGAGAGCAATTAGGAAAATAGAAGATCCAATAACGTTTATTAATACATATTTTAATGACTCTCGAAGTTGTACCTTTTCCCCTCCCAATGCCACCAGCACGTACGACGCCATTAACATGACTTCAAAACAAACGAATAGATTAAAGATATCCCCTGTTAAGAAGGATCCATTTACTCCGCCAACTAACAATAAAACAAACGAATAGATGAACATATTTTCATGCCGTTCGCCTATCGTTGAAAAAGCGTAAAGTAAACAGAACACCGTGACAATGCTTGAGGTTAATACCATTAACACTGAAAAAGTATCGGCGACAAACAAAATTCCAAAAGGTGGTTTCCAGCCACTAAAGTCCAATTTTATAATTCCTTCTCTTTGTACAAGCTCTAACAAAAAGAATGATATGATACTAACTGCAATCATCGTGGTAATCGTGATCATTCTTTGTACTACTATATAATTTCTCAAAAATACCAAAATAACTGCAGTAAATATTGGAATAATCAGTGGCAATACTATGATGTTATTCATCTGACATTCCTCTCAATTCGTTAAAATCATCTGAGCCATTCGTTTTATATGTTCGATAAGCTAAAACAAGTAAAAATGCAGTCGTAGCAAAGCTAATAACAATGGCAGTTAAAATCAACGCTTGAGGCAATGCATCAGTAAATGGACCATCTCCATGTCCAAGCAGTGGCACGTTGCCTGTTTTTAATCCCCCTGACGTCATAATGAGCAAATTAACTGCATGGGATAGCACCGCAGTGCCGATAATGATACGAATCATATTTCGAGAGAGGATTAAATAGGTTGCCACAGAAACGAGAATTCCAATAAGTATAATCATTACTTGCTCCATTCACTACTCATCCTCACTTATACTTAAAATCATCGTAACTAGCGTACCAATTACGGTTAATGCAACCCCCGCCTCAAACAACGTTACGGTTGTTAAGTGTTTATCACCTATAAACGGAAATTGAAAATGCCCGTCTGTTTGAGATAAAAAAGGTACGTCTAAATAAATTGCTCCAAGACCTGTTCCCGTTGCAATCAACACACCAAGAGCAGCTACTTTCTTAAAATCAAAGGGCATTTTTTTTTGGATAGTGTCGATATCATACGTTACATAGAGCAAAATGATCCCGGAAGCGAGAACAAGCCCCCCTATAAACCCTCCTCCCGGTGCATTATGACCCGAGAAAAAAAGATATACACCAAGAGTCAGGATGATGAAAATTACTACTTTTACAACCGTCCGCAATATCACATCATTAATTCTCATTCGTTCCCCCTCCTTTTGCTTTTAGCTTGATGAGGGTATATACGCCTAAACCTGCGATAAATAATACAACCACTTCGAGCATCGTATCGAATGCACGGAAGTCTCCTAAAATTGTGTTTACAATATTTTTCCCACCAGCTAACTCATACGAATCGTTAAAGAAATAAGAAATGGTGATAAATTTTTCATAATTGAGAGCAGCAAAACCTACTAAAGTTACCGTTGCCCCTACAGCTAACGATATGAAAATATTTCTCATTTTTATCCATTTCGGTTGAATCTCATTTCTTATTTCTGGCAAATGTCTAAAACAAATTAAATAGAGTACGGTTGAAACGGATTCAACGACAAGCTGTGTTAAGGCTAAATCAGGAGCTCGGAAAACAATAAAGAAAAAGGCAACTGAATATCCTAATACACTACTAAGAAATACGGTTGTTATACGAGATTTCGCAAACAATATACCAACGGACGAAGCAATCATAATCAACACTAAAATGATTTCAAATACTTCTAATGACTCCCTATCGACAGGGCTCCAAGAAAATATATCAGCTTGGAGGAAATATCCACCGACAATCATTAAAAACGCTAGAAAAATGTAGACAAAATAATCTGTCAAATTACCTGTCATATATCGACGTGTAACGCGATTCGAAAAAGATTCACTAAATGAAATGCCATTATTAAATAGTGAATTTAATGATAAATTTTGAGGAAGTGCTCGATAAATTGGCTTCCAACGTTTCAATAATCTGTAAAGTAAAGTTCCGACAACGATTACAAAAATCGTCATCCATAGTTCAGGACTAAATATTCCATGCCAAGCATGTATATGCGGAGTTAATTCTTGTGTTGGAAATGTAGGATAAATACTTGCCATCGCAGGTCTTAAAATATAATGGCCTAGTAGATTTGGGAAAAAGAAAATTCCAACCACAAAAACGATGAGCGTATAAGGAGAAATTAACATTCCAATCGGTGCTTCATGAGGATGTTTTGCTAATAGATGCAGCTGAACTTTACCAAAGAATGTTTTACCCACAATGATTAAACAGTAAACAAAAGTAAATACGCTCGCAATCCATGCAACAATTGGAATTAGAAATCCTATACTATCTAAAGAAAAAATATTTAATTCTTGTATATGAAGGGTTGCAGCAAAGAACATTTCCTTACTTAAAAATCCGTTAAACGGAGGAAGCCCTGCCATTGAAAAACTACCGATCAGTGCAATTGTGAAGGTTAATGGCATAAACGACATAAGTCCACCGAGCCTCCGAATGTCGCGCGTCCCTAATTCGTGGTCGATGATTCCGACCATCATAAACAGTGCACCTTTAAAAGTGGAATGATTTATTAAATGGAAAATGGCTGCAAATGCCGCTTGCGTATAAATAATCGTTTCCGAAGAATAACCTAAGTAGATTGCCACAGAACCCATACCTAATAAACTCATGATAAGCCCGAGCTGACTGACTGTCGAAAAGGCGAGCAACGATTTTAAGTCCACCTGCTTTACAGCATTGAAGGAACCCCAAAACAACGTAAACAACCCAACGCCCGTTACTAACCAGAACCATAACGGCTCTCCACCAAAAACAGGTGTGAGTCTTGCCACTAAATAAATTCCTGCTTTTACCATTGTCGCAGAATGCAAATACGCACTTACTGGTGTCGGAGCTTCCATCGCATCCGGCAACCAAATATAAAATGGAAATTGTGCAGACTTTGTAAATGCACCTAATAAAATCAATACAAGTGCTGGTACAAACAATGCGTGTTCTTGTATCGCTTCCACATTTCCAATAATCTCACGGATGCTTAATGTTTTTGACATCTCATAGAGCATCAAAAAACCTGCTAGCATAGAAATACCGCCGGCAACCGTAATGATCATTGATTTTCTTGCCCCAGCTCGTGAAGCTTTTCGGTGATGCCAATATGCAATTAGTAAAAACGATGAAACACTTGTTAGCTCCCAAAATCCATATAAAACCATTAAATTATCAGAAAGAACAACCCCTAACATTGCCCCCACAAACAGCAACAGGTAACAATAAAAATGGTATAGCTGTTCGCTTCTGGATAAATAAAAAATCGAGTACAAAATAACTAAACTTCCTACTCCGGTAATGAGTAAACTAAAAATTAAGCTGAGTCCATCTAAATAAGTTGTGAAATGAATACCTAACGAGGGGATCCACTCATGAGTGAAAGCAACAACTTCACCGTCAGATATACGAGGGATGTATGTAGTTAAAAAAAGGAATAATATAAAGGAGACACTCAATACGAGCCAGCCTATATATTTTTTGCTAATAAACCTGTATAATACAGGAGTCAATGCAGCAAAAATAAACGGAGTAAGGATGATGGCAACATCAACTGTCACAAGTTCTCTCCTCCCATTACTATATTTACTTGACGAAAACAAATCTACGTAGCATAATAATGTGTCAATAACAATATATACTATTGAATTAAAATGCTAATAACTTAGAAAAATTTAATCCTAGCTACAATTTTAAGTATATAATAAAGCAATTTGTATTTCATTGATTTTGACTGAAAAATATAGAAGTTTGTTATGATATTAATTTAAGAGGTGCTAATATAAAATGATGAATGGTGTCAAAAAGCAAGCGGATGAAAGTATTTTAGTTTGCGTTTATTATGGATTAAACGGTGAGCGACTCATTCGTAGAGGTCATAAGCTTGCTAGTTTGCTTAATTGTCCATTATATATATTAACGGTTGATTCAAAACCTCTAGACAATTTTGATGCTGAAAAATCTGGTTATATTGAACGTTGGACCGAGTTAGCAAATGAACTAGGGGTTGAAGAATTTATCATTCGGGACAACGAAAAAAGACCGATTCAAAAAGTAATAGCTGAAGTAGCTAGAGAATATAATATTTCCCAAATTATTGTTGGTCAAAGCGCTCAAAGTCGATGGGAAGAGATCACAAAAGGTTCCTTTCTCAATGTATTATTAAAAGAAATTCCTTTTGCAGACTTCCATATCGTTGCAGTAAGCCGACCTACTGAAGATGAGGGCATCGACATGTATGAAAAAGGTGTCCGCGCTTTCATCGTGTCGGAGGGTGAACAATATAAAATTGTATTTACTTGCCCAAAATCCCGCTTTATAGAAGGAATCTTCTTTAAAGAAATTGGCACAGACTTTGATAATGGGATTTTCCGTTTTTCTTACAACAATAAAATGCATGAGTTGAAAATTGAAGAAGACTTCGTATTAAATCCTGAAAAAATTCCAGATGAATATAAACATTACTTAGTGTAAATTTCTCCATTAAAACAGAAGCGTAATAGCGCTTCTGTTATTTTTTGTGCGCCCGGCATGTACATGAACTATAGGGTGTAAGTCCCGAACCCCGAAGACAGAAGTAGAGGTTAGCCAAGAGCAAGGGTGTCCGTGGTGACGCGGAATCTGAAGGAAGCTGGAGGCAAAACACCGGTCCGAGGAACACGAACCTCATATAAGGCTAGGTATGATTGAGTGAGTTTGCAAAACAAAACAAAGCTCTTTCTGTCGAAGGTCATATCGAGTAAATGAGGCGGATAGATGGTGTGAAAGTGCATGTACTTACCCGGGGAGGTCTGGCGGATATGTGAAGTACGCTTCATAACCTACTTAGTGATAAGTAGCTGAACCGTCAGAAGTCAGCAGAGGTCATAGTATTAGTTGGTTTAGAACTACTAAGAAGGACCGAACAATTAAGAGAGAATAGCCCTTGGCATTCAGTGAGTCATGATGAACACAGAAAACGTAGTACCTCACTTGAGGAAGGAAGCGGTGAATCCCGTGGGGGACCTCTTGGAGGGTGGAGTGACCACTGGCATAAAGAGAGCAGCTATTCACGGAAGTTATGAAAACTTGCGTCAATTATCTTAATTGAACCGCCGTATACGGAACCGTACGTACGGTGGTGTGAGAGGACGGGAGCTAATCACTCCCTCCTACTCGATTGCATAATCTTGCTTATTCAGCTCATTCTAAATTGAGAAATGAAAGGAGTGGATTCACAATGGAAAATTTTTGGGAAGTTAATTTTTGGCAAATTGTTATCCGAAGTATTGTTGCCTTTAATGTCATCTTAGTGTTAGCAAGAATTATTGGAAAAAAACAATTAAGTCAACTAACTTTCTTCCATTACATCACTGGTATTACTATCGGATCAATTGCTGGTGAAATTACAACGCAAATTGACACTCCTTTTTTTGACGGTATCGTTGCCCTATTATGCTGGACTGTTCTTACTCTCACTGTGAGTTTTATTGCAATGAAGTCAACCAAAATACGTGTTCTTGTTGATGACCGTCCAACGATTTTAATTCAAAATGGCGTCATCAATCAACATGGTTTAAAAAAAGCAAGACTTCACATCGATGAATTAGCAATGTTATTGCGTGAGGAAGGCGTTTTTTCTTTTGATGAAGTTCATTACGCAGTGTTTGAAACCAATGGAGAATTAAGCGTATTAAAAAAACCTGCTAGAAGTCCCGCTACGAAACAAGACGTCAAAGCGGATTGCTCAATTCCCCCTTACTTCCCAACCGAAGTCATTTCCGATGGGAAGATTGTGAAGAAAAATCTCATCGAATTAAACTTAACAGAAGAATGGCTGTTAAATAAGCTGAAAAAGAAGAACATCAAAAATATAAAAGATGTTTTTTTCGCACAAGTTTTAGAAAACGGCTCTTTATATGTTTCACTTTATAATGATAAGAAAGGTTTGTCCAAAAAAGCTAATTAAGGACAAACCTTTTATTCATATTGTCTAGATTGGAGATATGTATAATTATGGCACTTTCATCAAATCAAGGGGGGTAATGATACCTATTAACTTCTGATGTGGTTTACCATGTTCCGTAATGAGCAAAGCATCATAACGTTTACCCCTCTCAACCCCTTCTTTAAAAAACTCTTTAGCATGATACACAGTCAAATACCGACTAATAAACTTATAGTTTACTCGCTTTTTTTCGTAATGCAATATATCTTTCATAGTTGGCATTTCGTAAACTAAGATTTTATGATTTGCTACATCCGCTAACCAGTTGGTAATACCTACTGTTGTAACGAGACCTTGGAATTCTTTTCCTTCATATATCGGGAATTGAGTATATTTCCGTTGTTGAACGATGTCGAGTGCATCTTTTAATGAATCTGTCGTCTGAAAAGTAACTACTTTTTTTCGAAAAACTTGTCCTACTAAACTTGGTCGATCTAATAGTTGTTCTATATACTCGATGCGTTCAACAACTTGTATATGAGGCTCAGCAATGACAAACTCTTCAGATACTCGATGATGCACAATCACATTTCGTAAATCTGCAAAAGTACGTAAATCATCTTCATATTTTTTTACTAACGGACTTTTCTTTTTTGCCAATTCAATTAGGCGATAAAAGGGCAAGTGCTCTCTTGCCTTTACGATTTTTCGCAAAGTGAATGTAATTCGATTAAACGCCAACAGAAATCGCTCGGAATTTTTCAATTTTGATACACCACTTCCCTAATAGATTACTAGTTTCTATTATATTCTAAAATTTTAATTAATTAGAAATCTGTTATTATACTAGCACCCTTATTTTCCGAAAATATCAAAATTTGCTATACTTTTAATTATGATAAAGCAAGCTTTCAACAATCATTAAAGAATGCTTCATAAATGAAATTTGTATCGATTATGAAGGAATTCTAGACGACAAAAAAATTGTTAAGTAGGTTAAGACATCATGAAAATGAATTTTATTTACCCTTTACTTATCATTATTGGAGCTAGTAGTTACGGAATACTTTCAACCATTATTAAAGTAGCAATGGGTTATGGATTTACACCCGATGAAGCTGTCACAAGCCAATATCTGATTGGATTTTGTTTAGCGTTGTTATTATTTGTCTTTACTAAAAGAAAAGTTCCTAAGCTTAAAAAAGAGGAATTCATTACCTTAATATTTGCTGGAATTTTTACAGGTACAACCGGCATTGTTTACGGTAAGTCTTTAAATTACTTACCGGCATCTCTCGCCGTTGTATTGCTCTTCCAATTCACATGGATTGGCATCCTGATAGACTGTATCTTGCGAAAAAGATGGCCGAACCGCCCGGAAATCATTTCCCTAGTCATTCTTTTTATCGGAACGCTGCTTGCCGCTGGAGTGTTTGATGCCGATTTATCAAACATTCACTGGCTAGGTTGGTTTTTTGGTTTTTGTTCAGCTATTAGCTTTGCGATTTTCTTACAAATCAATTCAAAAACAATACAAGGTATTACAACAACCGAAAGAACACTATTTACATCCTTTTTCGCCCTTATCTTGATTAGCATCTTCTTGTCACCAGAAATAGTATGGAACGGTATATTAATAAGAGAGGGGCTTTGGAAATTTGGCTTAGTACTCGGTTTCTTTGGAACGATTTTGCCAATTTTCCTACTTGCAACTGCGGTGCCAAAAATAGGAGGAGGTCTTGCTTCCATCTTAAGCGCCATGGAATTACCAGTTGCTGTCATCGCTTCTGTCATTGTATTGCACGAACCTATTACTCGGTTACAAATTATCGGCATTATTCTTATTTTAACGGGAATCGCGCTGCCAACCGTCATCTCTCAAAGGCAGTCAATGAAATATATTGAAGAGAAGTCAGAAGCCAGTTAATTATTTAGAAGCCAATACCTCTCTTCAAATTACCTTTTTAGCAATAATACTGGGGGCGATTATTGTGATGTTCCATGAGTATAAAAGCCGCATCCATGAATACGAAGGCACTCAATTTCCTTCAAATAGTTATCGAAAAATCGTGCTTCAACCTGCCTATGAAGAAGCAAAAAAACATTTCCTAAAATCAATGGTGCAAATACATATTGCCCATTTAAAAATGCTGGAAGAACAACAACTTGTATCAAAAGATGATGTAAAAAAAATCGGTTTTGCCATTAGTCAACTCGACTTGGAATATTATGAAAAGCAAGATTACAAACCTCAATTTGAAGATTTGTTTTTCCGAATTGAAAATAAACTGATGGAGATTGCTGGAGATGTAGCGGGAAATTTGCATATTGGAAGAAGTCGAAACGATATGGGGATTGCCATTTATCGTATGACAATACGAGAAAAACTTCTTGCCCTTATGGAAGAATTAGTAACTTTGCGAACTTCACTCATCGCCTTTGCATTAGAACACGTAGATACCATCATGATCGGCTATACTCATACACAACAAGCCCAACCAACAACTTTCGCTCACTACTTAAAGGCTGTTATTGACCAACTTACAAGAGATTTTAAACGCATGCAACATGCTTATGCAACGGTAAATCGAAGCAGCATGGGAGCCGCCGCATTAACGACAACAGGTTTCAACATTAATCGCCAACGAATGCAAGAACTGCTCGCTTTTGATGATTTAGTGGAAAATGCATGGGATGCTGTGGCCGGAGCTGATTATATTGCTGAAACAGCTAGTGTTGTGCAACTTGCCGCATTAAATCTTGGACGTACCGCACAAGACTTCTTACAATGGGCAACACAAGAATTTAATGCAATCAGTCTTGCCAGTCCATATGTTCAAGTCAGCTCCATTATGCCACAAAAGCGAAATCCCGTTTCAATAGAACACACCCGTTCACTACTCTCATCGGTTGTAGGGGATGCTTCCACAGTCTTACAAATGATTCATAACACTCCATTCGGGGATATTGTTGATACGGAAGATGATATGCAGCCTTACATTTGGCGTGCAATGGAGAAGCTGCGTGGAATCTATAAACTATTTGGCAGTTTAGTAGTGACAATGGATGTCAACAAAGAAAAATTATTAGAGCGAGCTGAAAGAAGTTTTGCCAACGTTACCCAACTAGCTGATACCCTCGTCATTACTGAAAACATTTCCTTCCGACAATCACATGCAATCGTTTCAAACTGTGTTCGTGCTTTGCTAAAAAATAATAAAGATTCCATTGAAGATTTAACATGGGAGCTAGTCAACGAAAAATGCATTGAACTGACTGATAAGCCATTAAACATTTCTAAAGAAGAATTCTATCAATCTTTAAAACCTACACATTTCGTCAATATTCGAAAATTACCAGGTGGCCCTGCTCCCATGACAATGAGAAAATCGCTCTTAAAAGCAAAAAGGGAAACCCCTTTACTGAATAGATGGATTCAGATTAAAAAGGATGCAATTTTACAAAGTGAAAAACGTTTACAACAATATTTAGATGAATGGAGCAAACAGGAAACATGAATCAGTATATTTTAGCCATTGATGGTGGAGCGACAAAAACCACTTTGTCATTGAGAGATGCTAGTGGAAAGGTATATTTCGAAAAAACATCAACAAGTACAAATTACCAAGCCATTGGCGCAGAAAAGGTAGAAAAAGTATTAACTAATCTATTAAATGAGGCTTATAAAGCTACAGGCATACTGGACATTGCAGTTGCTACCTTTGCCATTGCAGGTGTTGATACACAAAACGGGCTTGCAATAGTTCAACAAATTATCCATCGAAGTTGTGGAAACTCACCCTTCTCTATTCGTCGTACAATTGTTGAAAATGATGTACAGTCCACATTAATAGGATTAACTGGCGGAAAAGCAGGTGCCCTCCTCATTTCAGGTACTGGTTCTGCTGCTTATGCTACAGATGGTCAAGGAAGGATTGAACGCTCTGGTGGATGGGGACATCGGGTTGGAGATGAAGGAAGCGGTTATTGGATTGGAAGAGAGATTTTAAATACGATTTTTCGCTCTGAAGATGGCCGTCTTGAGAAACCTACCGTCCTCACTGACCTAGTTTACGACATGTTACAAATAGACAATATTGAACAACTTAATGATTGGATCTATCAACCAGATTATACAAATGCTCAAGTCGCTAACATTTCGAAAATCCTAACGAAAGCTATTTCCCTTGGAGACGAGCAAGCCATTCAAATCGCTTGCAACGCGGCGAAAGAATTATCGATCATGACAAACGCGGTATTACGGAAAATTGAACCGATTGGTGAAGATTTTATCGTTTACTTAAACGGTGGCATATTGAAACATAATCCGATCATCTTAAATGTCTTTAAAGATTATGTGAAAAAAATATATCCATATATTTCTTTCCATTTATGCACTCAAAATCCGATAGACTATATTGCCAACAGGGCACTTAGTTCATTAAAATAATAGTGGTTTTTCAATTTCGATCAAGTCGGTCGGTACGTTATGACTGGGGCTAACTGGAAGCCCCTTTTTTGTTTCGGTAAATCATCAAGAATTTCGTATCTCCATTTTTTTCAACCCTTCGTCCGTTGCGAATATTAAATAACCATCTTCAACCAATAAGTCACTAACCTTTTCCCGATAGATAATGGATTCATCTGAACCATCAGTGCGTATTCTTGCAAGGTATGCACCCTTTGAATAGTTGCTGAAAAAAATCCATTCACCTAACCCCACGATATATTGTGCTCTACTCTTTGTTAATCGTTTATTTTCCCCGGTCGATAAATTTAATCGATATAAACGATGATCATCCGCAATATTGCTGTAGTAAATATAACCATCCTTTTCATAAGCATGGTCAATTTTCGACATCACAGTGTATTTTTTACTTATCGCCTTAGGATAATCCGCTTCATTCCAACGATGATCAAGTTTCATTGTCGCATCATCAAGGAGAAAATATTGATATCTCACTGCATTACCACGATCAGGTACTGGATCATTCCATGTAGTATCAAGATGATACCATTCCCCATCTACTTTCACTAAGTTCCATGCATGAGGACCTGTATGCACTTCTCCAACTACATATAACGTTTCAATCCCTAAATCTCTTAGCATTTTTAATGCAAGAAGCGCGTATCCTTGGCAAACTCCTTTATTTTCTTTTAACACTGCACATGCACTATGAGGACTTAACGATGTGTCCGTACTATAAACTGTATTTTTTACTATATAATCATTAACAAATTTGACCTTTTCAAAGTCCGACATGGAGTTTACATCGACGCTTGCTAAAATGGCTGCTATTCGTTCATCCACATATTGCTCATGCACAGCATTTGTTAAATATTGTTGCTGCACTTTAATTTTCGCTTTATATTTTCCATATTCATATTCAATTTTTCGATCACTCAAATGCCCTAAAATATAATGATCTCGATTAGAAGCTTCTTCTACTGCTTGTTGAATGATATGTTCAATATCGCTTGTGCTTCCAACATAATGTATTTCAAAGTTTGTTTCCCAATGACTAAAATGATAAAAAAATGCATCTGCTAACTCTTCAACAGATTGCACTTTTTCCGGTAAGTGAACGGTAGCTTGTAAAGCGGATATGGTTGAAGCTGTTTCGTAAATTGTTTCCTTCGCCGTTTTTCCTATCTCTGAAATATTTATGTTCTCCATGGTTGTTATAGCAGAATTGATATCAAGCCAGTTAACTATTTCATCCCAAATTTGTTTGGACAAATCATATGCTGGTTTAATCATGACAAGGAGAATAACAAGAATTATCAATCGCTTTAACAATTACCTTCACCACCTAACACAATAAATTTCTAAGTTCCTTCTCTTTCCTACAAGTATTGCCATTTATAAAAAAAGAAGTACTACCAAAAATGAAAAAGTTGGTAGCCCCTTTGGTAGTACTATAAAAATGTACGATTTTTCGAACAAAAAGTTTCATTCCTGATTTTTTTTATGATACTTTGTGAAGTTTGCAATAATTTGCTGTATGATTTTTTGAGAATTAGTGATCTCATCATAGTGAATAATCGAATTCTTCCTTATTTTAACTCGTCCAATAGGAATTTCGTAAATTGGGATTTTTCTTTTGATTGCTTCCACCAGCATATTAATATCATAATCATAAGAATCCCCGTGTACCTTCAATAACCACGATAATTCTTTTGTCGGAATGGAACGCAATCCTGTTTGAGTATCTAATATTCGCCGATGGAATAATAATTTAAACAATAGTGAGGCTGCTCGGTGACCAATCGCGTTGGATAAAGGCAAGTCTTTTGAACGAAAGTTACGAACACCTAATATAATACCATTAGAAAATACTCTTAAATTTTGTAATATGAGCTTTACATCATCTAATGTATGTTGGCCATGAGCACCTACCGTTAATACGAAATTTGTCTTAGGAAAATATTTTAACACGTAACCAAACCCGGTTTTTAATGCTCTCCCTTTCCCTTTATTATCCTCATGCTTTAATACAATACAATGATCAATCATCGATAGTTCTTGAAAAATATATTGATATTTTGGATCGCTGCCGTCATTCACAATGATCACTTTGTAAATATTTAATTCTAATAAAGCCTTTGTATAGTTAATAAGTGTTGGTAGTGGGTTTAGTGCTGGTATAATAACAATTGGTCGTTCCACAGCTTATTCTCCTTAAAAAGTTTATTAGAACCTATTAATCTATAGTATACTACTTTTATTTATATTTAAGAGATTGATATTAAAATGGCTGTAACATTTCTTAAAATGATAAATATGGTGGCTGTCCAGAAAGTCGAACACTTTCTGAACAGCCTTACTTCTTACTAGTAATATTCTCTTAAAAACTGTGCTCCTCTGGTGGTCACATCAAACGCGCCTCCTCGTCGCAATTTATCTGCGGCTAAGCATGTGCGACAGCCGCAATTTATCTGCGGCGAAAGCATGTGCGACAGCCGCAATTTATCTGCGGCGAAAGCATGTGCGACAGCCGCAAAGGGGGCGTCTCAAAATGACTTTTCAGACGCCCCCTTTTTCTATGAATCCTTTTGCATTGTATTGCATCAGTATATGAAAACTAATTTCGTACTGCTTGTTCTATTTCTTCTTTGAATGCTTTAATTGCTTTTTCAATATTGGCCGTATAACCGAGCTCTTGAAGTACTTCACCGATTGCTTGGATTGCCTTTTCTAACATTTCAGGAGTTGTATTCCCCATATGACCGATGCGGAATGCCTTCCCTGCTAAATGAGCTAATGCACCAGCAACGATAACTCCACGAGAAGCTAAACCACTACGAAACGCGACATCATCTACTCCCTCAGGATATAAAATGCAACTCAATGTCGGAGCAGCAACTTCTTCATTTGCTAACGGTCTCATGCCGTAGGAACGCATCGCCGCTCGAACCCCTCGTCCATAGGCAATATGGCGTTTTTCTCTCTTTTTCATCCCCTCATTTAAAACGATTTTTAACGACTCATTATAGGCATAAATCAAGTTAACAGGAGGAGTCGCAAAATATTTTGAAGGGTCTCTCATTATTGGTAACCAATTTTTTATGTCGCAATAGTAAGCTTGAACTTGTCCTAAATGCTCCCGAGCCGCTAGAGCGGTTTTATTAAACGCAACAATAGCAAGCCCTGGTGGCATACCAATAGCTTTTTGTGAACCAGTAAGGACGACATCCAGTTTATAGTCTGGATGGCCATAAGTTTTACTCATATTTTCATCGATTGCAGCACTAGCCACAACACCATCAACAATGACAAGGGCACCTGTTTTTTTGATAATTGGCACCAATGTCTCTAAATCTGAAACAACACCTGTAGATGTATCTGCATGTGTAATCGTCACGGCTTTATATTGTTTACGTTTCAACGTTTCTTCCACTATTGATGGATCAATTTGTTTTCCCCATTCTGATTGTAAAACATCTACATGTATATCGTATGCCTGCGCTAATGGAATAAAACGGTCGCCAAAATATCCGTGACTTAAAACAAGTAGATTTTCCCCTTTTCCAACCGTGTTGACGATAGCCATTTCCATTGCTAAAGTTCCAGTACCAGCAATGACAAATACTTCTCCATCCGTTTGAAACAGCTCTTTTGTTTGCTGTAACGCATTTTTATAAACTTCTACAAAGCGTGGGTCTGTATGCCCCCTTGTTTCTAACGCTAAAGCATCGTAAATTTCATCCACTACCGGAGTTGGTCCAGGAATCAATAGTAGATCTCTATTTCTCATTTTCTTTCCCCCTTTAAAAACTTATTAAACAAACGAATTCTTTGAACAATAACTTTTTTCTTCTCGTTTATCAATATTAAAAAAAGACCTTACTCGCTCTGTTCTCGAGACAAGTAAGGCATAACCATCCCCAATTTAACTTAATATTTAATCCCTTAACATAAACCCCTTTAGCAATTAAACGATCAATATAGGAGGCAACCTATATTAATTTAACGATCCCCTTTGTAAGTAAGCGATTTAATAGGTTCAAATAACTCGTTCATTATGTTAAAAATTTAACAAACTTAAAACACAAGTAAGCTGCATCAAAACGGCCGAAAGTGTACAATTTTTCAACAACTTTGTTCAAAGTTTATAAGGCTCAGACTAAAAACTTTCAACTTCATTCGTCATTTCGCCAATAACCTTTACTGTTTGTACTGTTGCCTGTTCTATAAAAATATCCCCCGTCTTAGACTAAGAAATTCTATTATACGAATTGTTCAGCTTCTGTTGAACCTGCCATTGCAGTTGTAGAAGAAGTACCTCCAGAAATAACCATTGATACTTCATCGAAGTAACCTGTACCAACTTCACGTTGGTGTCTTGTAGCTGTATAACCTTTTTTCTCTAGATCGAACTCAGCTTGTTGTAGTTTAGAATAAGCTGCCATACCGTTGTCTTTGTAATCAACAGCCAATTCAAACATTGATTTGTTAAGTGAGTGGAATCCTGCTAATGTTACGAATTGGAATTTATAACCCATTTTTGCAATTTCACGTTGGAATTCCGCAATCTCTTTTTCTGTGAGATTTGCTTTCCAGTTGAAAGATGGTGAACAGTTGTATGCTAACATTTTGCCAGGGAATTTTTCATGAATTGCTTCCGCAAATTCTCTAGCTTCTTCTAATGAAGGTTTTGATGTTTCGCACCAAATTAAATCAGCATATGGCGCATAAGCTAAACCGCGAGCAATTGCTTGTTTAATTCCTGCTCTTGTTTTAAAGAAACCTTCAGGAGTACGTTCACCTGTAATAAATTCTTTATCTCGTGGGTCAATATCGCTCGTTACCATATCTGCTGCATCAGCGTCAGTTCTAGCAATTAAGATTGTGTCTACACCCATAACATCCGCAGCTAAACGAGCAGCAATTAAGTTACGAATCGCATTTTGTGTTGGAAGTAATACTTTACCACCTAAGTGACCGCATTTTTTCTCAGAAGCAAGTTGGTCTTCTAAGTGAACTCCAGCAGCACCCGCTTCGATCATGGCTTTTACTAATTCAAACACGTTAAGTGGTCCACCGAATCCTGCTTCAGCATCTGCTACGATTGGTGCAAACCAATCAAAACCATCATCGCGACCTTCAGCATGTTCTATTTGATCAGCACGTTGTAAGGCTTGATTAATACGTTTTACGACAGCTGGAACTGAGTTAGCTGGATATAATGATTGGTCTGGATACATATGTCCTGCTAAGTTAGCATCAGCCGCTACTTGCCATCCTGATAGATAAATAGCTTTTAAACCTGCTTTTACTTGTTGTACTGCCTGATTACCTGTTAATGCACCTAACGCATTAATAAAATCTTCTTCATGTAAAGATTTCCAAAGTCGAGCAGCACCACGTTTTGCCAATGTATGCTCTACGACTACAGACCCCTGTAATTTCACTACTTCTTCAGCAGTATATGGTCGTTCAATTCCTTTCCAACGTGGATTTTCAGCCCAATCTTTTTTTAATGCCTCAACTCTTTCATTTCTTTCCTGTTGCGTCAACATTTCATTCACACCTTCCCCTTTATTTCAATACACTCTGTTAGAAAAGTAATTTACATTCTGTTTCATAACAGGTATATTAATGTTAAACCTAATATATAACAGATAATAAAAAAATGTATTATTTTGTGACGAAATACTAAAAATTCGGGATAAAACAATTATTTCCAAAGATAATTTAGCATGATTCTGAATTTTTAATAAGGGGGAAGTAGTGTAGAGATGTTATGTGTGGATATTTCAAATGAGGGATTAGAACAATTAAAAATTATATTAGAAGATTGGATTCCTAAAAATGCATCCATTGCTGTAGCTTCCGAAGATTCTTATATTTATTATTCACCAAGTATCGAACATTTACATCTTACTACCGAGGACAAAATCCACCCAGAAAGCGTTGCATCTCATGTATTACAAACTCGAATGAAAACTGGAATTGTATTGGATTCAACAATATTTGGAAAACCCTATTTCGTAATAGGCTACCCTATTTACTTAAGTCAAAAAAATGCCGCACTTATTATTATTTTCCCATCTTCCTATACTCCAGAAAAAAAGGAAGCCTATAAATTTTTAACTGGTAAGCAGGAAGATTTGTGGACACCCGTACCTGTAGAGGAAATTTCTCATATCGAAAGCTTGCAAAAACGAACTTGGTTTTATGCAAATGATGAACATTTTAAAACAAATTATACGTTAAAAGAGCTTCAAACAAAGTTACCGGAATTTTTTGTTCGAGTACATCGTTCATATATATTAAACATTTATTTTATTAAAAATATCACGAAGGATATTACGACAAACTTTATCATTCAATTAAAAAATGGCACCGAATTACCTGTTAGTCAATCGTATATTAATGACTTAAGAAGATTACTTGAATTTTAATGATTTAAATGTTTGTTAATTATGTTCCAAAGTAATCCCGAAATATGTGAGATAAATAAAAAAATGCGCACCCTTCTGGTACACACGACGAATAGCCCTTCAATCCCAAGTTTTTTCGGATTGAGGGCTATTTTGCCATTGCACATGATTCACAAATTGTTTTCGACCATGGCAAATAGCGATCTAATATTTCTGGCTGTTGATGGATTGGGAGGTTCGGGAGTTCTGTCAATACTTTGACCAAGTATTGATAGCAATCAATTCCATTAGCTTTTGCCGTTTCAGCCAAGCTTAAACAGATGGCATTTGTATCGGCTCCCGATTCACTCACGGAAAACAGCCAGTTTTTTCGTTGATATGCGTCGTTTGAATTCGGGCTTACTTTTTGTGTAGGCTATGTTAAAACTCATTGTTAATATTCGATTTATACGAACATATATTCTATGATATTATTAAGAATATACGTTCGGAGGGATGACAATGAAATTAGTTGATATTATTAAAGCTGTTCAAAGTTTGAATACTACCGACCAACAACGTTTATTGGATTTTTTCACAACTAACTTAAAACCGTTTCTTACATCAGAACCGATTTTTAATGATATTCTTGAACGTAAAAATGCTGATGGCTATACTTGTCCTCATTGTTCATCCAAAGAAGTAGTTCGTTTCGGAAAATACATGGTAAAAGTCAATTCAAAAGATGTAGAACGTCAACGCTATCGTTGTAAAAAAACATTTACGGATACAACTAATACTCCTTTATATCGTGTACGAAAAGGTCATTTAATAGTGCAATTTGTACAATGTATGTTACAAGGGTATTCGTTACGAAAATCTGCCAAAATCATTGGTGGCATTTCTCACGTAAGCCTATTTTATTATCGGCATAAACTGCTAACTGCACTTGCACAACTTGATTTTGAAGCATTTAATGGCATTGTAGAGATGGATGAAACGTATTTCTTATACTCTGAAAAAGGGCAACGTAAAATCCAGGGTCGGAAACCACGTAAGCGTGGCGGTAAAGCTAAAAAACGTGGCATTAGTAAGCAACAAGTCTGTGTATTAGTTGCAAGAGATAGAACGAAAGCAACTGTGTCTTCGGTTTTAGGTCGTGCTCGTATTGAAACAACACAATTAGGTAAAGCGGTAGGAGATAAATAATCCTCTACTAATACGCTATGCACAGATTTTTGGAGAGCTTTCAAACCATTTGCAAAAACAAAAGGTATTATGGAACATTACACATTTACTGCATCAAAGAAAGAACACGTAAAAGGCATTTTTCATATCCAAAATGTGAATAATTTTCATAGTCGTTTAAAGGGATGGGTGCGTAAATTTAATGGAGTAGCAACAAAATATCTCCAAAATTACCTTGCTTGGTTTACGTATCTCGATAGCATCCAATTTAAAACAGATGATGTATTTATTAAGGAGTTTCTTGTTCAAAGTTGTATTCATAGAATGACGGAAACTAACACATCACTTCGCTTAAAGAAATTTGCTGTGTGAGAGAAGTATGAAGGTAATTGGGAATAATTGTCGAATATTCTATATATGATTGGATTGTCTTGAAAGATTGTAAATAGGAGGTATTTTATGAAAAAGCTGTTATTAACAATCGGATTGATGATTGTATTTGTTGGGGCTTTTGTATTCTACAACAAACTCTACTATCCTTCACTTCCGATAGAAAACATGAGCAAAAAAGAGGTCATAGAAAAATTAAATAATTCTGATGAAAAAATCGTTAAATTATTAAACGAAAACGGTCAGCAATGGTATATTATAAGCGAACGAAATATATCCATAGCTGATGAAATTATCAAGGAAATGGTTAGTCAATATGGTTGGGTTTTCAAACAAAAAGATGGAAATGGACTCTTCTTTGAAAAGCAAGGTGAAAATTTGATTATATCGATACAAATGTGGACTGGTGACTATGTGTTAGTTAAAATTCCACCCACTCTAAAAGAGTAAAAATAGGCTTGTTCTCTAAAATGAGACAAGCCTATTTTATATAATCATAAATTCAACAATAAAGTTTAACAGAGCCTTTGTGTAAAAAATGGTGCTGGTTGTATCCACCAACACCAAATATTATAGAGCCCTTTTTTGCGAAGCGACGTCCTACTCTCACAAGGGGACCCCTTAACTACCATCGGCGCTAACTCCGAAGCACGTTGACCGGCGAATTTCTGCGTCTGCTTCGGCGGTCCGGTGCTCACGTACATAGTACGCTCCGCTCCGGGCCGCCTCGCTTCCTTGAACTTCTTGGTCCCCGTGCTTCTCGTCTCCTCCAAATAATTGTTTTGCTTACGTTTTAAAGTAAGCCCGAAATATGTGAGATAAATAAAAAAATGCGCACCCTCTGGTACGCACGACGAATAGCCCTTCAATCCAATATTTTTTCGGATTAAGGGCTATTTTGCCATTGCACATGATTCACAAATTGTTTTCGACCATGGCAAATAGCGATCTAATATTTCTGGCTGTTGATGGATTGGTAAACTTGGGAGTTCCGACAATACTTTCACTAAGTATTGATAAAAATCAATTCCATTAGCTTTTGCCGTTTCAGCCAAGCTTAAACAGATGGCGTTTGCATCGGCTCCCGATTCACTCACGGAAAACAGCCAGTTTTTTCGTCCAATGACATTCGGCCGAATCGCATTTTCAGCTGGGTTGTTGTCCATTTCAATGCGTCCATCATACAGAAAAGCTTTTAAACCTTCGGCGTGCTTCAATGTATATTCCGCAGCTTTGGCAAGGGCATTCTTCCCATAGAAAGGAGATTCGTCAATCCATTTGAAAAATGCCTCAACGATAGGTTTGGACTCTTTTTGTCTAGCTTTTCTCCGTTCGCTCGGCCGAAGTTTCTTAAATTTCCGTTCTAGGCGGTAAAGTCGATCACAATAATCGACACCAATCCGTCCATTTTTACTTTCGGCTTTTAACCAGTATCGACGAACATGAGCCCAGCAGTTGGCAAAATGAATATTTGGCACATCATGGTATGCAGAATATCCATCGCAGATAATCGTCCCTTTAAAGCCTTTCATAAAGTCAGTCAAAATTTCCCGACTTCGGGATAAAGCACTATGGAACAGAACAATTGCTGGACCTTGAGATCCTACGCTACGGAACACCCAGTTGTAAGCTTTAGATTGAGCTGGCTTTCCATCTGAGCGGTTCAATACTTGGGCATAGGTTTCATCGACATGAAGAATTGATTTTTTCATGAGGGTTTCTTTCATTCGATTATATAATGGAAGAAGCCAATCTTCTGCCGTGCGAATCACCCAGTTGGATAGGTTCTTATCATTGGTTAGTAAACCATAACGATGCCATTCCTTTACCTGCCTATATAAGGGTAAATAAAGAATAAATTTATCATAGATGAGTTTTGCTAAGACCGTTGGTCCTGCGATACTTCGCAGAATGGCAGGTTGCGGTGCTTTTCCACGTTTGATTTGTGAGTCTTTATTCGAATCTTTTTTACAAGACCTGCACTCATAAGCGTGTTCAATATGCTGAACACGCTTCATAGTAGCTGGTATGAATTTTGCTTCTTCTCGTACAATCGTGCTGCCAATCTCTGTCATAGGTGATTGACAACACTCGCATTGTAAGTTTTCTGGATGATGATGAATTTCTTCAATTTCTAAACCATCCATAAAAGAATCATTTCGTTTTTTCTTGTTATGTCGTTTACGAACAACTGTGTATGTCACAGTGTCCGTGCTTTTTTCTCCTGTGTGCTCAGGTTCATTAAAAAAAGAGTCGTCATCAAACAAAGAATACTGTCCGTCTGGAGCTTGATACTTTGATTTTTCAGATTTTGAGCCATAAAGCCGTTTAGTTAAATAACGAACTTGTTGTGACAATAATTCAATTTGTTTCAACAATTCATCATTTTTTTGATTGGCATGAGCTAGTTGCTCTTCTAATGACTGAATTAACTTTTCGTATGAATCATTGTTCACAACATCCACCACTTTTCCGTACTGATTCTATATAGAGTTGATTATATCATGAATCGGTATTTAGAAGACACCTTTTTTCGATTTTTGGATGGCTTTAGGTTGTTGAATCGAGAGCCCTTCGAGTAACCATCGAAGCTCCTGTTGAGTCAAATTTCGAACCTCATTTTCATTTCTGGGCCATTGGAGTTTGCCGTTATCGATTCGTTTGTATAACATGGCGAAGCCATCTCCATCAAAATACAAACATTTATAGCGGTCTTTCTTCCGTCCACAAAATAAGAAAATGGCGTTGCTATATGGATCCAGTTCGAAAGAATCCTGAATTAAGGTGGCAAGACCATCAATTCCTTTTCTCATATCCGTACGACCACAAATGATATAGATATTTTTACACTTAGTAAAATCATGAATCACTGCTATTCAACTCCTTGATGACCGTTTGAATGATGTGAGGTTTTACACCGGGGTAAAAGGAGATTTTAAAATTTGTTGCTTGAATAACGCATACAGGTTTGAGAGGACCACGACTCGTTGAGGGTGAAGTTGAATCAGAATCGGATTCCAAATTGACAGGGACGATATTTAATTTTTCAACTGCCAAACAAAAACACCTCCTCTGTAATCGATAACTCTATCTTACAGGGAGGTACGATCGATTGATATGCGTCGTTTGAATTCGGGCTTACGTTTTAAATGCCACTTCTCTATCGCGCCGATCGGACTTTCAGTCCTTGGTAGTAAGGGGCTTCAATTTTTGCAATAAAAAAAGCACCACTGTTGTGGTGCCTTTTTGCGAAGCGACGTCCTACTCTCACAAGGGGAAGCCCCTTACTACCATCGGCGCTGAAGAGCTTAACTTCCGTGTTCGGTATGGGAACGGGTGTGACCTCTTCGCCATCGTCACTTCACTATATGAGAGGTTGTTCTCTCAAAACTGGATAACGACATTGAAAATGATTGGTTAAGTCCTCGATCGATTAGTATCCGTCAGCTCCACACGTCACCGTGCTTCCACCTCGGACCTATCTACCTCATCGTCTTTGAGGGATCTTACTTGCTTATGCAATGGGAAATCTCATCTTGAGGGGGGCTTCATGCTTAGATGCTTTCAGCACTTATCCCGTCCACACATAGCTACCCAGCGGTGCCTTTGGCAAGACAACTGGTACACCAGCGGTGTGTCCATCCCGGTCCTCTCGTACTAAGGACAGCTCCTCTCAAATTTCCTACGCCCACGACGGATAGGGACCGAACTGTCTCACGACGTTCTGAACCCAGCTCGCGTACCGCTTTAATGGGCGAACAGCCCAACCCTTGGGACCGACTACAGCCCCAGGATGCGATGAGCCGACATCGAGGTGCCAAACCTCCCCGTCGATGTGGACTCTTGGGGGAGATAAGCCTGTTATCCCCGGGGTAGCTTTTATCCGTTGAGCGATGGCCCTTCCATGCGGAACCACCGGATCACTAAGCCCGTCTTTCGACCCTGCTCGACTTGTAGGTCTCGCAGTCAAGCTCCCTTATGCCTTTACACTCTGCGAATGATTTCCAACCATTCTGAGGGAACCTTTGGGCGCCTCCGTTACCTTTTAGGAGGCGACCGCCCCAGTCAAACTGTCCACCTGACACTGTCTCCCAAGCCGATCAGGCTTGCGGGTTAGAATTTCAGTACAACCAGGGTAGTATCCCAAGGGCGCCTCCAGGGAAGCTGGCGCTCCCCCTTCTACGGCTCCTACCTATCCTGTACAAGTTGCACCGAAATTCAATATCAGGTTACAGTAAAGCTCCACGGGGTCTTTCCGTCCTGTCGCGGGTAACCTGCATCTTCACAGGTACTATAATTTCACCGAGTCTCTCGTTGAGACAGTGCCCAGATCGTTACGCCTTTCGTGCGGGTCGGAACTTACCCGACAAGGAATTTCGCTACCTTAGGACCGTTATAGTTACGGCCGCCGTTTACTGGGGCTTCAATTCGGAGCTTCGCTTGCGCTAACTCCTCCTCTTAACCTTCCAGCACCGGGCAGGCGTCAGCCCCTATACTTCACCTTACGGTTTTGCAGAGACCTGTGTTTTTGCTAAACAGTCGCCTGGGCCTATTCACTGCGGCTCATCAGGGCTTGCACCCCAATGAGCACCCCTTCTCCCGAAGTTACGGGGTCATTTTGCCGAGTTCCTTAACGAGAGTTCTCTCGCTCACCTTAGGATTCTCTCCTCGACTACCTGTGTCGGTTTGCGGTACGGGCACCTCCCGCCTCGCTAGAGGCTTTTCTTGGCAGTGTGAAATCAGGAACTTCGCGCATAACGCGCTCCCCATCACAGCTCGGCGTATTAGGAAGCGGATTTGCCTACTTCCACGCCTTGCTGCTTGGACACGCTCGACCAACGGCGTGCATTCCCTATCCTCCTGCGTCCCCCCATCACTCAAACGGCGGGGAGGTGGTACAGGAATATCAACCTGTTGTCCATCGTCTACGCCTTTCGGCCTCGACTTAGGTCCCGACTAACCCTGAGCGGACGAGCCTTCCTCAGGAAACCTTAGTCATTCGGTGGATGGGATTCTCACCCATCTTTCGCTACTCATACCGGCATTCTCACTTCTAAGCGCTCCACCAGTCCTTCCGGTCTGACTTCGACGCACTTAGAACGCTCTCCTACCACTCGTGCAACGCACGAATCCACAGCTTCGGTGAATCGTTTAGCCCCGATACATTTTCGGCGCAGCGTCACTCGACCAGTGAGCTATTACGCACTCTTTAAATGATGGCTGCTTCTAAGCCAACATCCTGGTTGTCTAAGCAACGCCACATCCTTTTCCACTTAACGATTACTTTGGGACCTTAGCTGGTGGTCTGGGCTGTTTCCCTTTTGACCACGGATCTTATCACTCGTAGTCTGACTCCCGTGTATAAATAGCTGGCATTCGGAGTTTGTCTGAATTCGGTAACCCGAGGTGGGCCCCTAGTCCAAACAGTGCTCTACCTCCAGTATTCTTCACACGAGGCTAGCCCTAAAGCTATTTCGGAGAGAACCAGCTATCTCCAAGTTCGATTGGAATTTCTCCGCTACCCACACCTCATCCCCGCACTTTTCAACGTGCGTGGGTTCGGGCCTCCAGTGAGTGTTACCTCACCTTCACCCTGGACATGGGTAGATCACCTGGTTTCGGGTCTACGACCACGTACTCAAAACGCCCTATTCAGACTCGCTTTCGCTGCGGCTCCGCATTTTCTGCTTAACCTTGCACGTAATCGTAACTCGCCGGTTCATTCTACAAAAGGCACGCCATCACCCGTTAACGGGCTCTGACTACTTGTAGGCACACGGTTTCAGGTTCTCTTTCACTCCCCTCCCGGGGTGCTTTTCACCTTTCCCTCACGGTACTGGTTCACTATCGGTCACTAGGGAGTATTTAGCCTTGGGAGATGGTCCTCCCGGATTCCGACGGAATTTCACGTGTTCCGCCGTACTCAGGATCCACTCAGGAGAGGATGGATTTTCGACTACAGGGCTTTTACCTTCTCTGGCCGTCCTTTCCAGAACGGTTCATCTAACCCATCCTTTTGTAACTCCGTATAGAGTGTCCTACAACCCCAAGAGGCAAGCCTCTTGGTTTGGGCTGTTCCCGTTTCGCTCGCCGCTACTCAGGGAATCGATTTTTCTTTCTTCTCCTCCAGGTACTTAGATGTTTCAGTTCCCTGGGTGTGCCTTCTTAACGCTATGGATTCACGTTAAGATACTGTTCCATTACGAACAGTGGGTTCCCCCATTCGGAAATCTCCGGATCAAAGCTTACTTACAGCTCCCCGAAGCATATCGGTGTTAGTCCCGTCCTTCATCGGCTCCTAGTGCCAAGGCATCCACCGTGCGCCCTTAACAACTTAACCTTTACGGTTTTCGATACGCTGCGCAATACTTCGTCAATTTCGCTCGTTCGAATCCTCATGTACACATGTAGTACACTCCGGTTCTCACTCGCTCATTTCCTTGTCTTGCTTGCGTCTCGCAACCCTTACGGCTTTAATCCACGTCGCATTTACGTCGTGTTAGCCTAGTTGTTTGCGCTTTACAGTAAATTGCTTGCTTTCAATGTCGTTTATCCAGTTTTCAAAGAACAACACTATAACTTTGAAGGTCATAAACCTTCAAAACTGAACACAAAACGCTAATGCTTCCGTAAATATCCTTAGAAAGGAGGTGATCCAGCCGCACCTTCCGATACGGCTACCTTGTTACGACTTCACCCCAATCATCTGTCCCACCTTCGGCGGCTGGCTCCCGAAAGGGTTACCTCACCGACTTCGGGTGTTACAGACTCTCGTGGTGTGACGGGCGGTGTGTACAAGGCCCGGGAACGTATTCACCGCGGCATGCTGATCCGCGATTACTAGCGATTCCGGCTTCATGCAGGCGAGTTGCAGCCTGCAATCCGAACTGAGAACGGTTTTTTCGGATTGGCTCCGTCTCGCGACTTCGCGACCGTTTGTACCGTCCATTGTAGCACGTGTGTAGCCCAGGTCATAAGGGGCATGATGATTTGACGTCATCCCCACCTTCCTCCGTATTTGTACGGCAGTCTCCTTAGAGTGCCCAACTGAATGATGGCAACTAAGGACAAGGGTTGCGCTCGTTGCGGGACTTAACCCAACATCTCACGACACGAGCTGACGACAACCATGCACCACCTGTCACCGCTGTCCCCGAAGGGAAGGCTATGTCTCCATAGCGGTCAGCGGGATGTCAAGACCTGGTAAGGTTCTTCGCGTTGCTTCGAATTAAACCACATGCTCCACCGCTTGTGCGGGCCCCCGTCAATTCCTTTGAGTTTCAGTCTTGCGACCGTACTCCCCAGGCGGAGTGCTTAATGCGTTAGCTGCAGCACTAAGGGGTGGAAACCCCCTAACACTTAGCACTCATCGTTTACGGCGTGGACTACCAGGGTATCTAATCCTGTTTGCTCCCCACGCTTTCGCGCCTCAGCGTCAGTTACAGGCCAGGAAGCCGCCTTCGCCACTGGTGTTCCTCCATATCTCTACGCATTTCACCGCTACACATGGAATTCCGCTTCCCTCTCCTGCACTCAAGTCTCCCAGTTTCCAATGACCCTCCCCGGTTAAGCCGGGGGCTTTCACATCAGACTTAAGAAACCGCCTGCGCGCGCTTTACGCCCAATAATTCCGGACAACGCTTGCCACCTACGTATTACCGCGGCTGCTGGCACGTAGTTAGCCGTGGCTTTCTAGTAAGGTACCGTCAAGGTGCAGCCAGTTACTACTGCACTTGTTCTTCCCTTACAACAGAGCTTTACGATCCGAAGACCTTCTTCGCTCACGCGGCGTTGCT
Organism: Ureibacillus sp. FSL W8-0352; assembly: GCF_038004345.1. Classification (NCBI taxonomy): domain Bacteria; kingdom Bacillati; phylum Bacillota; class Bacilli; order Caryophanales; family Caryophanaceae; genus Ureibacillus; species Ureibacillus sp. FSL W8-0352. Next base: position 2,407,394 of record NZ_JBBOQT010000001.1, read on the forward strand.
CCATCAGGCTTTCGCCCATTGTGGAAGATTCCCTACTGCTGCCTCCCGTAGGAGTCTGGGCCGTGTCTCAGTCCCAGTGTGGCCGATCACCCTCTCAGGTCGGCTACGCATCGTCGCCTTGGTAGGCCGTTACCCCACCAACAAGCTAATGCGCCGCGGGCCCATCCTATAGTGATAGCAGAACCATCTTTCAACACCAAAGCATGCACTTTGATGTGTTATCCGGTATTAGCACGCGTTTCCGCGAGTTATCCCAGTCTATAGGGCAGGTTACCCACGTGTTACTCACCCGTCCGCCGCTAACCTCATGAAAGCTAGGCTTTCAATTGGTTCGCTCGACTTGCATGTATTAGGCACGCCGCCAGCGTTCGTCCTGAGCCAGGATCAAACTCTCCATAAAAGAAAATTTGATTTGCTCAAAAATTGAATGTCCGAATCTAGTTTGTTAACGAGGGTTAACAACTAGATAATTTATTGCATTAACGTTTTGTTGTTCAGTTTTCAAGGTTCATGGTGGAGCATAGCGGGATCGAACCGCTGACCTCCTGCGTGCAAGGCAGGCGCTCTCCCAGCTGAGCTAATGCCCCAATATAATGTATGGTCGGGAAGACAGGATTCGAACCTGCGACCCCTTGGTCCCAAACCAAGTGCTCTACCAAGCTGAGCTACTTCCCGATTTTATGGCGCGCCAGGCAGGAGTCGAACCCACAACCTTCTGATCCGTAGTCAGACGCTCTATCCAATTGAGCTACTGGCGCTAACTTCTATTTTACATGGTGCCGAGGACCGGAGTCGAACCGGTACGGTAGTCACCTACCGCAGGATTTTAAGTCCTGTGCGTCTGCCAATTCCGCCACCCCGGCATTATTGGAGCGGAAGACGGGGTTCGAACCCGCGACCCCCACCTTGGCAAGGTGGTGTTCTACCACTGAACTACTTCCGCAATAATTATATTTTAAATGGTGCGGGTGGAGGGAGTCGAACCCCCACGCCGTGAGGCGCTAGATCCTAAGTCTAGTGCGTCTGCCAATTCCGCCACACCCGCAAAATGGTGAGCCATGAAGGACTTGAACCTTCGACCCTCTGATTAAAAGTCAGATGCTCTACCACTGAGCTAATGGCTCATGATGGTGCCGGCGAAAGGAATCGAACCCTCAACCTACTGATTACAAGTCAGTTGCTCTGCCAATTGAGCTACACCGGCATGATATGGTGGAGGATGACGGGATCGAACCGCCGACCCCCTGCTTGTAAGGCAGGTGCTCTCCCAGCTGAGCTAATCCTCCATATATTAGCCTAGCAACGTCCTACTCTCACAAGGGGAAGCCCCTTACTACCATCGGCGCTAAAGAGCTTAACTTCCGTGTTCGGTATGGGAACGGGTGTATCCTCTTTGCCATCGTCACTAGACTATTTGTTTTGAGACAAAAACTATTATATCACTTAATCAAAGAATTGCAAGTGTTTTTTTAAAATAATTTTTGTTCTCTCAAAACTGGATAACGACATTGAAAATGATTGGTTAAGTCCTCGATCGATTAGTATCCGTCAGCTCCACACGTCACCGTGCTTCCACCTCGGACCTATCTACCTCATCGTCTTTGAGGGATCTTACTTGCTTATGCAATGGGAAATCTCATCTTGAGGGGGGCTTCATGCTTAGATGCTTTCAGCACTTATCCCGTCCACACATAGCTACCCAGCGGTGCCTTTGGCAAGACAACTGGTACACCAGCGGTGTGTCCATCCCGGTCCTCTCGTACTAAGGACAGCTCCTCTCAAATTTCCTACGCCCACGACGGATAGGGACCGAACTGTCTCACGACGTTCTGAACCCAGCTCGCGTACCGCTTTAATGGGCGAACAGCCCAACCCTTGGGACCGACTACAGCCCCAGGATGCGATGAGCCGACATCGAGGTGCCAAACCTCCCCGTCGATGTGGACTCTTGGGGGAGATAAGCCTGTTATCCCCGGGGTAGCTTTTATCCGTTGAGCGATGGCCCTTCCATGCGGAACCACCGGATCACTAAGCCCGTCTTTCGACCCTGCTCGACTTGTAGGTCTCGCAGTCAAGCTCCCTTATGCCTTTACACTCTGCGAATGATTTCCAACCATTCTGAGGGAACCTTTGGGCGCCTCCGTTACCTTTTAGGAGGCGACCGCCCCAGTCAAACTGTCCACCTGACACTGTCTCCCAAGCCGATCAGGCTTGCGGGTTAGAATTTCAGTACAACCAGGGTAGTATCCCAAGGGCGCCTCCAGGGAAGCTGGCGCTCCCCCTTCTACGGCTCCTACCTATCCTGTACAAGTTGCACCGAAATTCAATATCAGGTTACAGTAAAGCTCCACGGGGTCTTTCCGTCCTGTCGCGGGTAACCTGCATCTTCACAGGTACTATAATTTCACCGAGTCTCTCGTTGAGACAGTGCCCAGATCGTTACGCCTTTCGTGCGGGTCGGAACTTACCCGACAAGGAATTTCGCTACCTTAGGACCGTTATAGTTACGGCCGCCGTTTACTGGGGCTTCAATTCGGAGCTTCGCTTGCGCTAACTCCTCCTCTTAACCTTCCAGCACCGGGCAGGCGTCAGCCCCTATACTTCACCTTACGGTTTTGCAGAGACCTGTGTTTTTGCTAAACAGTCGCCTGGGCCTATTCACTGCGGCTCATCAGGGCTTGCACCCCAATGAGCACCCCTTCTCCCGAAGTTACGGGGTCATTTTGCCGAGTTCCTTAACGAGAGTTCTCTCGCTCACCTTAGGATTCTCTCCTCGACTACCTGTGTCGGTTTGCGGTACGGGCACCTCCCGCCTCGCTAGAGGCTTTTCTTGGCAGTGTGAAATCAGGAACTTCGCGCATAACGCGCTCCCCATCACAGCTCGGCGTATTAGGAAGCGGATTTGCCTACTTCCACGCCTTGCTGCTTGGACACGCTCGACCAACGGCGTGCATTCCCTATCCTCCTGCGTCCCCCCATCACTCAAACGGCGGGGAGGTGGTACAGGAATATCAACCTGTTGTCCATCGTCTACGCCTTTCGGCCTCGACTTAGGTCCCGACTAACCCTGAGCGGACGAGCCTTCCTCAGGAAACCTTAGTCATTCGGTGGATGGGATTCTCACCCATCTTTCGCTACTCATACCGGCATTCTCACTTCTAAGCGCTCCACCAGTCCTTCCGGTCTGACTTCGACGCACTTAGAACGCTCTCCTACCACTCGTGCAACGCACGAATCCACAGCTTCGGTGAATCGTTTAGCCCCGTTACATTTTCGGCGCAGCGTCACTCGACCAGTGAGCTATTACGCACTCTTTAAATGATGGCTGCTTCTAAGCCAACATCCTGGTTGTCTAAGCAACGCCACATCCTTTTCCACTTAACGATTACTTTGGGACCTTAGCTGGTGGTCTGGGCTGTTTCCCTTTTGACCACGGATCTTATCACTCGTAGTCTGACTCCCGTGTATAAATAGCTGGCATTCGGAGTTTGTCTGAATTCGGTAACCCGAGGTGGGCCCCTAGTCCAAACAGTGCTCTACCTCCAGTATTCTTCACACGAGGCTAGCCCTAAAGCTATTTCGGAGAGAACCAGCTATCTCCAAGTTCGATTGGAATTTCTCCGCTACCCACACCTCATCCCCGCACTTTTCAACGTGCGTGGGTTCGGGCCTCCAGTGAGTGTTACCTCACCTTCACCCTGGACATGGGTAGATCACCTGGTTTCGGGTCTACGACCACGTACTCAAAACGCCCTATTCAGACTCGCTTTCGCTGCGGCTCCGCATTTTCTGCTTAACCTTGCACGTAATCGTAACTCGCCGGTTCATTCTACAAAAGGCACGCCATCACCCGTTAACGGGCTCTGACTACTTGTAGGCACACGGTTTCAGGTTCTCTTTCACTCCCCTCCCGGGGTGCTTTTCACCTTTCCCTCACGGTACTGGTTCACTATCGGTCACTAGGGAGTATTTAGCCTTGGGAGATGGTCCTCCCGGATTCCGACGGAATTTCACGTGTTCCGCCGTACTCAGGATCCACTCAGGAGAGGATGGATTTTCGACTACAGGGCTTTTACCTTCTCTGGCCGTCCTTTCCAGAACGGTTCATCTAACCCATCCTTTTGTAACTCCGTATAGAGTGTCCTACAACCCCAAGAGGCAAGCCTCTTGGTTTGGGCTGTTCCCGTTTCGCTCGCCGCTACTCAGGGAATCGATTTTTCTTTCTTCTCCTCCAGGTACTTAGATGTTTCAGTTCCCTGGGTGTGCCTTCTTAACGCTATGGATTCACGTTAAGATACTGTTCCATTACGAACAGTGGGTTCCCCCATTCGGAAATCTCCGGATCAAAGCTTACTTACAGCTCCCCGAAGCATATCGGTGTTAGTCCCGTCCTTCATCGGCTCCTAGTGCCAAGGCATCCACCGTGCGCCCTTAACAACTTAACCTTTACGGTTTTCGATACGCTGCGCAATACTTCGTCAATTTCGCTCGTTCGAATCCTCATGTACACATGTAGTACACTCCGGTTCTCACTCGCTCATTTCCTTGTCTTGCTTGCGTCTCGCAACCCTTACGGCTTTAATCCACGTCGCATTTACGTCGTGTTAGCCTAGTTGTTTGCGCTTTACAGTAAATTGCTTGCTTTCAATGTCGTTTATCCAGTTTTCAAAGAACAACACTATAACTTTGAAGGTCATAAACCTTCAAAACTGAACACAAAACGCTAATGCTTCCGTAAATATCCTTAGAAAGGAGGTGATCCAGCCGCACCTTCCGATACGGCTACCTTGTTACGACTTCACCCCAATCATCTGTCCCACCTTCGGCGGCTGGCTCCCGAAAGGGTTACCTCACCGACTTCGGGTGTTACAGACTCTCGTGGTGTGACGGGCGGTGTGTACAAGGCCCGGGAACGTATTCACCGCGGCATGCTGATCCGCGATTACTAGCGATTCCGGCTTCATGCAGGCGAGTTGCAGCCTGCAATCCGAACTGAGAACGGTTTTTTCGGATTGGCTCCGTCTCGCGACTTCGCGACCGTTTGTACCGTCCATTGTAGCACGTGTGTAGCCCAGGTCATAAGGGGCATGATGATTTGACGTCATCCCCACCTTCCTCCGTATTTGTACGGCAGTCTCCTTAGAGTGCCCAACTGAATGATGGCAACTAAGGACAAGGGTTGCGCTCGTTGCGGGACTTAACCCAACATCTCACGACACGAGCTGACGACAACCATGCACCACCTGTCACCGCTGTCCCCGAAGGGAAGGCTATGTCTCCATAGCGGTCAGCGGGATGTCAAGACCTGGTAAGGTTCTTCGCGTTGCTTCGAATTAAACCACATGCTCCACCGCTTGTGCGGGCCCCCGTCAATTCCTTTGAGTTTCAGTCTTGCGACCGTACTCCCCAGGCGGAGTGCTTAATGCGTTAGCTGCAGCACTAAGGGGTGGAAACCCCCTAACACTTAGCACTCATCGTTTACGGCGTGGACTACCAGGGTATCTAATCCTGTTTGCTCCCCACGCTTTCGCGCCTCAGCGTCAGTTACAGGCCAGGAAGCCGCCTTCGCCACTGGTGTTCCTCCATATCTCTACGCATTTCACCGCTACACATGGAATTCCGCTTCCCTCTCCTGCACTCAAGTCTCCCAGTTTCCAATGACCCTCCCCGGTTAAGCCGGGGGCTTTCACATCAGACTTAAGAAACCGCCTGCGCGCGCTTTACGCCCAATAATTCCGGACAACGCTTGCCACCTACGTATTACCGCGGCTGCTGGCACGTAGTTAGCCGTGGCTTTCTAGTAAGGTACCGTCAAGGTGCAGCCAGTTACTACTGCACTTGTTCTTCCCTTACAACAGAGCTTTACGATCCGAAGACCTTCTTCGCTCACGCGGCGTTGCTCCATCAGGCTTTCGCCCATTGTGGAAGATTCCCTACTGCTGCCTCCCGTAGGAGTCTGGGCCGTGTCTCAGTCCCAGTGTGGCCGATCACCCTCTCAGGTCGGCTACGCATCGTCGCCTTGGTAGGCCGTTACCCCACCAACAAGCTAATGCGCCGCGGGCCCATCCTATAGTGATAGCAGAACCATCTTTCAACATCAAAGCATGCACTTTGATGTGTTATCCGGTATTAGCACGCGTTTCCGCGAGTTATCCCAGTCTATAGGGCAGGTTACCCACGTGTTACTCACCCGTCCGCCGCTAACCTCATGAAAGCTAGGCTTTCAATTGGTTCGCTCGACTTGCATGTATTAGGCACGCCGCCAGCGTTCGTCCTGAGCCAGGATCAAACTCTCCATAAAAGAAAATTTGATTTGCTCAAAAATTGAATATCCGAATCTAGTTTGTTAACGAGGGTTAACAACTAGATAATTTATTGCATTAACGTTTTGTTGTTCAGTTTTCAAGGTTCATTTTTCTTTTTTGAAACAACTCTTTTATTATATCGTTTGTTATTTTTTTCGTCAACAACTTTTTTGGATTTTTTCATTTTTTATCACTTTCGTTAAGATCTTTATTAGAATTACTTTCTCTTAGCGACAGCTTTTATATATTATCACCTTACCTAATCAAATGTCAACATATTTTTCAACATTTTTTATCTAGCGTTATAAATTATTTTACATTTAATTTTTTTATTGTTTGAAAACAATATCCCCTTATATCATTGAACTAAAAATGATATAAGGTCTCTAAATAAAATCAAATAATGTAAAACTCCCACACTATTCTGATGTAAGAAAAGAATTAGACTAATGAATCAACAATAACCACAGATTTAGGAATACAAAAAATTACGTTGAATGAAAGCGATTAAGGATTTCATCTTTCATGTCTATAAAAAGTTGGCTGTCTAGAGATTTTCTAGACAGCCATAGATTGAACTAATAATTTTCTATAACCAGCTAATTAATCTCTTGGACGCATTGTTGGGAATAATAATACGTCACGAATGGATTGAGAATTGGTTAGTAACATAACTAATCGGTCAATACCGATACCTAATCCACCTGTAGGAGGCATTCCATATTCTAAAGCCTCGATGAAATCTTCATCCATATCATGTGCTTCGTCATTTCCTGCTTCTTTTTCAGCTAGTTGCGCTTCAAAACGTTCGCGTTGATCGATTGGATCGTTCAATTCTGTAAACGCATTTGCATGTTCACGACGAACGATAAATAATTCAAAACGGTCTGTGAAGCGTTCATCTTCTAGGTTTTTCTTTGCTAATGGCGAAATTTCAACAGGATGTCCGTAAACGAATGTTGGCTGTACTAATGTTTCCTCTACTTTTTGCTCGAAGAACTCATTAATGATGTGTCCTACTTCATGCATTTCTTGAATTTCCACACCGTGTTCTTTCGCTAAACTTCTCGCTTCTTCTAATGTCATAGGTTGCCAGAAGTCTACCCCTGTTACTTCCTTAATTGCATCAACCATATGCACTCGTTTCCATCCTGGTGAAAGGTCTATTTCTTCTTCACCGTATTGGATTTTCGTTGTACCAAGCACCTCTTGTGCTACATGAGAAATTAAATTTTCCGTCAATTCCATAATATCTCGGTAATCTAAATAAGCACCGTATAGCTCTAATAATGTAAATTCTGGATTGTGACGTGTTGAAATACCTTCATTTCGGAACACTCGTCCTATTTCATATACTTTTTCGAGTCCGCCAACAATTAAACGTTTTAAATGCAATTCTAATGCAATACGTAAATATAGATCCATATCTAATGCGTTATGATGCGTAATGAATGGTCGAGCAGCTGCCCCTCCAGCAACAGTGTGTAAAATTGGCGTCTCTACTTCCAAATAACCTTGTCCATCTAAATAGTTTCGAATAGAACGAATAATTTTTGAACGAGTAATAAACGTCTCTTTGCTATCAGCATTCGTCATCAAGTCTAAGTAGCGTTGACGATAACGTTGTTCAACATCTTGCAATCCATGGAATTTTTCAGGCATTGGGCGCAGTGATTTCGTTAGGAAAGTAAATTCGTTTGCTTTTACGGAAAGCTCCCCTGCATTTGTTCTGAAAACAACTCCGCGGATGCCCACGATATCCCCTAAATCTGCATGTTTAAATAAATCGTATGCTTCATCGCCTACTCGGTCTTGACGAACATAAATTTGAATCTGGCCAGCCAAATCTTGAATGTGGGCAAAACCAGCTTTCCCTTTTCCACGTTTTGTCATAATACGACCTGCGATGACTACTTCATCATTTTTTTCTTCTAGTTCTTCTTTCGTAAATACATCAAATTGTTTGAAAACATCTGAAGACAAGTGTGTGCGCTCGAAACGTTGGCCAAATGGATCGATACCTTTTTCACGAATATCACTTAACTTTTGGCGTCTCACCAAAAGTTGATCATTTAATTCTTCAATGTTTGACACGTCTTTCACTCCTCATAATTTTAAAACGTTCTGTTCATAGTCCACAATGTATCTATTGTACACAATTTCTATCTTCTCTTCATCATTTTTGAAAGATTTTTTTAGTTCCCTTATATTTTTGATTAGGGTAATTTTTCTACTTTTGTATATAATGTTCTTATATTCAGATAAAAGATTCAACTTTTTGAGAGAGGTGTTTCCATGTATCGTAAAATAGACGATTTTATAAAAGATTGGCAACACAATAGTGCGGGTACTATAGCAATTATGGAATCCATTACGGAAGATAAAAAGCATGTTGCTATTGTTGAAGGTCATAATTCTCTTGAATTTTTAAGCTGGCACTTAACAAATGCCCCTTTATTCTTTTGCGGATTGATAGGGCAATCACTAAATGTCCAAATCAATCCATCTACACCGCCATCTACAATGAAAGAAATCATTGACGAATATAAAAAAGTAAACGAAAAAGTTGTAAATGCGGTTAAGAAACTAGATGATAGTTCATTAGAAAAAGAAGTGGATATGATTGGACAACCTACTGCGATTGGAGCAGTACTACGCATGCTTATTGATCATCAAACTCATCACAGAGCACAGATGCAAGTATTATTAAGACAAGCTGGCCTACCTGTACCGGGTGTCATGGGACCAACAAAGGAACAATCAAACGCATAATCTTACCAATTCAGGATAAGCCGCCTCAGTTGTTGAGACGGCTTTTTATATTGCTTAATTAATCCTTCACAATAATCGTAACCATTAGTTTTCACACAACATGCATCTCTCGTTCTTGTTGCTCTCCACTTTGTTCAACCACGTTATTTAAAATTGCACGCAGTTCTTCGGCTGTTTCAACTTGATTAATCGCATTACGGATAATGCCATTGCCACGAATCCCTTTTAAATACCAAGCTGCATGTTTACGCATTTCACGTACGGCAACAAATTCACCTTTTAATTTTATCAAACGATCAAAGTGTAATAAACAAACGTTTATTTTTTCCTGAACAGATGGCTCTGGTTTTAACTCACCTGTTTCGAGGTACTGTACGGTTTGATAGATCATCCATGGATTTCCTAACGCAGCTCGACCAATCATCACCGCGTCTACACCCGTCTCATCCAACATTCGTTTTGCATCTTGTGGAGTTTCTGCATCGCCATTACCGATTACAGGAATGTTTACATTTTCCTTCACTTGGCGAATGATTTCCCAATTTGCTTTCCCTTCGTACATTTGAACCCTTGTACGACCATGAACGGCTACAGCACTGCCGCCAGCTCTTTCAATCGCTTGGGCATTTTCAACAGCAAAAATGTGTTCATCATCCCAACCAATCCGCATTTTTACCGTCACCGGTTTCTCCACCGAATCAACAACTGCCGCTACCATTTCATACACTTTATCCGGATTCAGTAACCACTTCGCTCCTGCTTCACATTTAATAATTTTATTTACAGGGCATCCCATATTGATGTCAATAATATCCGCGTTCGTATGTTGATCTACAAATTTGGCCGCTTCAACGAGGGTTTCTTTTTCACCCCCAAAGATTTGCAAGGCGATTGGTTTTTCCCTTTCATCTATATAAAGCATATCTAACGTTTTTTTATTGCGTAAAATAAGTCCTTTATCACTGATCATTTCAGCATAAACAAGACCCGCACCGAATTCTTTAACCGTTAGCCGGAAAGCAACGTTACTTACTCCTGCCATTGGGGCTAGTACTACACGGTTTGCCATCACGATATCTCCTATTTGGAACGGCTTTTTCTCTTCCATGGCCTATACCTCCTTTCCCATAAAAGTCTTTTTATATCCGTCACTACTTCATAGTGTTGAGTGGCGTAATACGTATTGTTACAAAGAAAAATAATCCTTCCACTTTTTAATGCCCTCTTTTTCAAGATTGATATTCTTTAATGCTGCTTCCGCTTGAATCAACTTTTCCGAGTATGGCTTAGATGCAATATCTAATAGCGGAACCAATACGAAAGCTCTTTCAAACATTCGAGGATGTGGAATGATTAAATTCTCTGACTCAATATTGTCGTTATTAAATAATAAAATGTCAAGGTCAATAATTCTTGGCCCCCAGCGGATATTGCGAACCCGACCAAGATCATTTTCAATTAATTGACAGGTCTGTAACAATTCAATAGGTGAGAGTATTGTTTGTGCATAAATCGCAATGTTTAAAAAAGAGGGCTGTTCAACATACCCCACTGGAACCGTTTCGTAAATTGGGGATATTTTTTTTATCCTTATCCCCTCCTTACTTTGAAGCAAATCAATGGCAGATTTTAAATTGTTTTCCCGCTCTCCCAAGTTTGTACCTAAAGATAAATAAACATCATTCACCATAATGACCCCTTACTATTTCAACAGCTACTTCTTTATAATGGCCTGGAATAGGTGGATCTGGTTTGATTAGTTCCACTTTGCATCCAAACACTTGTCCTTCATATTTTTGTAAGATTGATGAAGCAATGGTTTCTGCAGCTGCTTCAATTAATTGGAAGGGCTCTCCTTCCATGATTGATTTGCATAATTCATACACTTCTACATAATTCACTGTATATTGCAGGTCGTCTGTTTCCCCTGCCTTTTTCGTATTGACCGCAAGAGATACTGTAACTCGAAAACGCTGCCCTAACATTGTTTCTTCAGGTAATACACCGTGATATCCATAAAATTGCATATCTCGCAAATGTATATAGTCCATAATAGACCTCCTATCGAAATTAGTGTCTCTCAGGAAGTTCATTCTTCACTTCAAATTTCCCCATTAATGCATCAATCATTTTCACGGTTCTTGCTATTTCTTTTACATCATGCACTCGAACAATATGACAACCTTTCATGACACCATATGCACATGTCGCCGCAGTACCTTCTACTCTTTCATGTAATGGAACATCTAAAATAGTGCCAATCATTCGTTTTCTCGAAGTCCCCAACAAAACGGGGTATCCCCATTCTGCAAGTTCATCTAATCGTTGCATCGTTTCAATACTTTGCTGCAAGTTTTTCACAAACCCTATTCCCGGATCAAGTATGATATGCTCGTCTGGAACACCAGCCGTTTTCACAATATCAATACTTTCTTTTAAATCATTTAAAAAATCTTCGAAGTAATTTTTGTAATTCGTGTTCTCTCGATTATGCATTAGAATGATAGGTGCATTATATTCAAAAGCCACTTTGGCCATTTCCGGATCTGCCTTCGCGCCCCAAATATCATTAATGATATGGGCACCAGCTTCCAATGCCGCACGAGCAACCGCTGATTTGTAAGTATCAATTGATATAATGGCAGGTACTTCTTCTCTCAAAGCTTTAATCACTGGCACGACACGAGCAATCTCTTCTTCATCAGGAATACGAGTATAACCAGGTCGTGTCGATTCTCCACCCACATCAATAATCTTCGCACCTTCCTGAACCATCTGTTTCGCATGTGCAATTGCGGCATCGATTGAATTATACTTTCCCCCGTCAGAAAAAGAATCGGGTGTCACATTTAAAATCCCCATCACAAAAGTTTCTTTTGTATAATCGAGCTCTATATTATTAATTGTTAACGGTTTACTGTATTTCGATAACATCTTCGTACACTCCTTTATCGATAAGAGGACTACTCATTCACCTTCATTACATTCTAAACAAGTATATCATTTTCAAAGTCAAAGCACTCAATACTTTTAAATCTAAAATTCGTTGTAATCATTTAACATGTTTTTCGTCAAACAAAATCGGCATCATCCAAAAGGACAATGCCGTTTCTTATTAGTCTTCGAAATTGTATAAAGCTGTCGATAAATAGCGTTCACCATTAGATGGAACAATCGCTAATACGTTAGAACCTTTGCCTAAACGTTTTGCAGTTTGAATTGCAGCGTGAATAGCAGCACCTGATGAAATACCGCATAAAATACCTTCTTCACGACCTACTTTACGAGCTGTTTCGAATGCTGTTTCGTTATCAACTTGGAATACAGAATCGTAAATTTCTGTATTTAACACTTTTGGTACGAAACCTGCTCCAATACCCTGAATTTTATGGGAACCTGGATTTCCGCCAGATAAAACCGGAGAGTCTTTCGGTTCAACTGCAATAATTTCAATGTTTGGATATTTTTCTTTTAATACAGCACCTGCACCTGTGATTGTACCACCTGTACCTACCCCAGCAACAAATGCGTCTAATTGCACACCTTCAAATGCTTCCACTATTTCCGGACCTGTTGTTAAGCGGTGGATTTCTGCATTTGCAGGGTTTTCAAATTGTTGCGGCATGAAATAACCATTTTCTTCTGCAAGTGCTGTTGCTTTAGCAATTGCGCCTTTCATTCCTTCAGGACCAGGTGTTAATACTAATTCAGCACCATATGCACGAAGTAATTTACGACGTTCAATACTCATAGTTTCAGGCATTACTAAAATAGCGCGATAACCTTTTGCTGCTGCAATCATCGCAAGTCCAATTCCAGTGTTTCCTGAAGTTGGTTCAATAATTGTTCCACCTGGTTTTAGTCGTCCATCTCTTTCTGCCGCTTCAATCATCGCTAAAGCAATACGATCTTTAACAGAGCTTCCTGGGTTAAAATATTCTAATTTTACCCAAACAGTTCCTTCATCTTCAGTTGTAGCACGGTTTAACTTCACGATTGGTGTGCGACCAACTAATTCTGTAATAGAATTATATAATTTACTCATCACGGTTCCCCTTTCATAATACCGACTATTTTTATAGGTTTTTCTTGTTTTAATATTAACCCTACTAATCGTTTGTTGTCAATGAAAATGAGAGTGAAAATTTGTAAAATTTTTAATCATTATTCACCATAGAACCATGTCACATCAAATTCTTTCCAAAACATTTCCGGGGTAATGGATGATGACAGTTGCTCCATCGCTAACCCCCTTTTAATATGATCTTTTACCTCTCCATAAGGGAAAGATCTTCCTTCCATTTTTTCATGTAATTGAACAATTCCATATCGGCCGTCTCTTAATAAAACAGGCTTGCTAATTTCATTTTTATTTAGTTTTTGAAGCGCTTTCAGTATAGCTGGATCTACATTGGATTGATTCGTAATATAGCCAATATCTCCCCCGAGACTTGCCGAAACTTGTTCAACAGAACGTTCCCGAGCTAATAGCGAAAAATCAGAACCTTCATTCAGTTCTTTTAAAACACTTTCTGCTTCATCTTTCGTATTCACAACAATTAATTTTGCTCGGTACGTCGTTGGAATATTATATAACGATTCATTTTCTTCATAATAAGATTCAAGCTCTTTTTCATCAATAATAATATCTTTTGTTAATACTTTCTCTAAAATCAGCTGGGACTTAATTTGCTCTTTAAGTTCCTTCTCTCCTAATTGTTGCAACGTTGAATCCATTTCGCTGGAAGAAACCATAAGGGATAGCTCTAAATCAATTTCATCCTCAGTCACGTCAATGCTATATTCTTTCGCAGCCTTTTCCATTACTTTTTGATTCACCATGCGCTGCAATGTATCTTTTCCATAATAACGTTCCATTTCAGCCATCCATTGCAGGCGAGTAATATTTTCACCATCAACGCTAGCGACGATAGTTTCATCGTCGCCAGCTTCTTCATCTCCACCTAATGCAAATAACCAAAGAACAAACCAAAAAATATTCCCAACAAATAAAATCGCAAGTAATGTGAGTACAGGTTTTGTTTTTAATCGGCGTTTTGATAGTGGCGTATGTTGAGTCGTAGGTTGGTTAATTTTTTGCCTCGATCTCACGGATAAAACCTTCTAGCTCCTCTTGGCTATAATGATATTTTTCTAAACAGAAGTGGCACTCCGCTTCTGCTCCTCCATCTTCATCAATCATTTCTTGAATTTCTTGTACACCTAGTGACTTAATAGCCACTCCAAAACGCTCTTTTGAACATCCACAGTTAAATTGAACAGGCATAGTTTCTAACACTTTTACATTTCCTTCTCCTAATACTGCATCTAATATTTGTTCAGGGGTATAACCTTTTTCAATCATTTTCGAAATCGGTTCAACGGATTTTAAGTGGTTTTCAATTGTTTCAATTGTTTCATCATCGCATCCTGGTAATAATTGAATAATAAATCCTCCAGCTGCAAGCACGGAATTATCCGTGTTCACCAGTACACCTAATCCTACTGATGAAGGAACTTGTTCTGATACTGCATAATAATAAGTGAAGTCTTCAGCAATTTCTCCTGAAACGATTGGGGTTTGACCTGTAAACATTTCTCTCAAACCTAAGTCTTTTACAATCGTAATGTTTCCATTCGTTCCAACTGCACGACGTACATCTAGTTTTCCAACTTCATTTAACGGGAAATGAGTTTGTGGGTTCGTGACATATCCCCTTACTTCTCCTTTTCCGTTTGCATCTATCAATATAATACCAATTGGACCTCCACCTTCGATTTTAATTGTAATCTTATCATCGGCATTCATCATTGATCCCATCATAGCTCCAGCAGTCAATGCGCGACCTAGGGCAGCAGTAGCGGTAGGCCATGTATTATGTCTTTTTTGTGCTTCCCCAACAGTATTCGTTGAACGCACCGCATATGCACGAACTTTTCCATCAAATCCTAAAGCTTTTACTAAATAATCTTCCATAACAAATTTCCTCTCTTTAATGATTTCTTTTATAAATGATATATAAACCTTTTAAAGTTAAAAACTTGTCTACTACATCAATAAGTTTTGTCTCATTTGAAAAAAATTCTGCAAGACCTCCAGTTGCAATAACTAAAGGTTCAATCTTACTTTGCTCTTTCATACGGCTTACAATTCCCTCAACCATGCCAATAAAGCCATAAAAAACTCCCGATTGAATGGAGGTGATTGTATTTTTTCCGATAATGTCAAACGGCTTTGTAATTTCTACTCGTGGCAATTTGGATGCCTTTGTAAATAGTGCATCCAAAGAAATCCTTACGCCAGGAGTTATGGCCCCTCCCATATAATGCCCTTTCTCATTTATGTAACTAAAAGTAATAGCCGTCCCAAAGTCTACTACAATAAGCGGCCTTGTGCCATATTCATGTACGGCAGCAACTGCATTGACAATTCGGTCTGTACCCACTTCCCGCGGATTATCACAAGCGATGTTTAATCCTGTTTTGATGCCAGGCCCTACGACAAGGGGTTTAATGTGAAAATAATTTCGGCACATTTCTTCTAATACATACATAATAGGAGGAACAACGGAAGAAATAATAATGCCACGAATATCGCTAAAGGCGATTCCAGCATAGTTAAAAAAGGCATATAAATGCATTGCATATTCATCGGAAGTTTTATTTTTCTCCGTCTCCATTTTCCAATGATGAATCAATTGCTCATCTTGATAAACTCCTACAGAAATTTTTGAGTTTCCTACGTCAATGACTAATATCACTAAAACCACTTCCATTTTCGTTTGATGAAATCATACCATATTGCATGTAGTTACCTCAAAAAGATTAACCTGTAACATCGAGTAGGAGGGAGCGATTAACTCCCGTCCTCTCACACCACCGTACGTACGGTTCCGTATACGGCGGTTCAATTAAGATGATTGACGCAAGTCTTTATATAACTTCCGTGAATAGCTGTTCTCTTTATGCCAGTGGTCACTCCACCCTCCAAGAGGTCTTCCACGGGATTCACCGCTTCCTTCCTCAAGTGAGGTACTACGTTTTCTGTGTTCATCATGACTCACTGAATGCCAAGGGCTATTCTCTCTTAATTGTTCGGTCCTTCTCAGTTGTTCTAGACCAACTAATACTATGACCTCTGCTGACTTCTGACGGTTCAGCTACTTATCACTAAGTAGGTTATGAAGCGTACTTCACCTATCCGCCAGACCTCCCCGGGTAAGTACATGCACTTTCACACCATCTATCCGCCTCATTTACTCGATATGACCTTCGACAGAAAGAGCTTTGTTTTGTTTCGCAAACTCACTCAATCATACCTAGCCTTATATGAGGTTCGTGTTCCTCGGACCGGTGTTTTGCCTCCAGCTTCCTTCAGATTCCGCGTCACCACGGACACCCTTGCTCTTGGCTAACCTCTACTTCTGTCTTCGGGGTTCGGGACTTACACCCTATAGTTCATGTACATGCCGGGCGCACGAAAAAAGTAGCGTCAGAAAATTTCTGACACTACTTTTATCAAGTATTCATTATTCCTTTTTACCTTCATTCAAACTATCCGTAGAATTTTCTTTAGGTAAATCATCTGTTGTCGGAGCTTTTTCTTCACCAGCTGCCTCTTGATGAATTTGAACAGAGCCAGATTTTTCTACAGTAACTTCTTTAGGCTCTTCACTCTCTTTGTTCTCGTCGTCGAATTGCTTCGGCTCTACTGTTGTGATTTTGATTGTCTCAGCTTCTTCTTCTTCTGTTTTTTCTGGAAGGCATCCGTAATCACGTAAGTGTTCGATTTGCTCAGCATTTAATGTTTCATGCTCCAATAAAGCTTGAGCGATTAAATCTAGCAAATCACGCTTCTCTGTCAATATGCGTTTCGCTCGTTCATATTGCTCATTCACAATTTTTTGCATTTCTTTATCGATTTCAAAAGCGATGGCTTCAGAGTAATTTTGGTCTGTATTAAAATCTCGACCTAAAAATACATTTCCACCTTGTGATGATCCAAATTGAAGTTGGCCAAGCTTTTCGCTCATACCAAACTCTGTAACCATTCGGCGAGCAATATTCGTTACTTTTTGGAAGTCGTTATGAGCACCAGTGGATACTTCTCCTAATACAATTTCCTCTGCCGCACGACCACCAAGCAAACCAGTAATGCGATCCAGCAATTCTTCTTTCGTTTGGAAGAAACGTTCTTCTTTCGGAAGCATGATAGCATAACCGCCCGCTTGGCCTCGCGGAACAATGGTTACTTTATGAACTTTTTCAGCAGAATCAAGCGTTAAACCGATGACAACGTGACCTGCTTCGTGATATGCAACGAGTTTTTTCTCTTTTGGTGTATAAGTACGGCTCGTTTTCGCTGGACCGGCAATCACTCGGTCACTTGCTTCGTCGATATCATCCATATAAATTTTTCGTTTCCCTTTACGTGTAGCAACTAAGGCTGCTTCGTTTAATAAGTTTTCTAAATCTGCACCAGCAAAACCTGGAGTTCTTTGGGCAACAGCTTTTAAATCTACTTCTTCCGCCAATCGTTTATTGCGTGCATGAACTTTCAGAATCGCTTCTCGACCTTTTACATCTGGGTATCCCACAGTAATTTGTCGGTCAAAGCGACCAGGACGTAATAAAGCTTTATCTAAAATATCTGGTCGGTTTGTAGCAGCGATAATGATAATTCCTTCATTTACACCAAAACCGTCCATTTCAACTAGCAATTGGTTCAATGTTTGTTCACGCTCATCGTGACCTCCACCAAGACCCGCACCACGTTGTCGTCCAACCGCATCAATCTCATCAATAAAGATGATACATGGCGCGTTTTTCTTCGCATTTTCAAATAAGTCACGAACGCGGGACGCACCGACACCGACAAACATTTCTACGAAGTCGGAACCGGAAATAGAGAAGAAAGGAACACCAGCTTCTCCAGCAACAGCCCTAGCAAGCAATGTTTTACCAGTACCTGGAGGACCTACTAATAAAATACCTTTCGGAATACGTGCCCCCATTTCTGTAAACTTGCGATGGTCTTTTAAGAATTCCACTACTTCTACCAATTCGGCCTTCTCTTCATCTGCCCCTGCAACGTCATCAAAGCGAACTTTTTTCTTTTCAGAATCATAAAGTTTCGCTTTACTTTTACCGAAGTTCATCACTTTATTGCCTCCGCCTTGAGTTTGACTCAAGAGGAAGAAGAATAAAATGATAATGATAATGAATGGAATGATTCCCGTGAAGAATTGAACCCATGCGCTCGATTCAGGGGCTGGTATAAAACTTATTTTCGAATTTTTAATTGCATTGTCTATCTTCTCCATCAGCGCCGGGTTGTTTTGAGGAAGGTTTACAGTGAAAGTTTGTTCTTCATTTCCTGTTAACTCACCTTCACCAACTAGAACACCCGCATCTGGCTGAATATTTAACGATTTTATTTTCCCTGTCTCTAAAGCATTAATAAACTCATCATACGTTAATTCCTTTGAAGGCGTTGCACCTCCATTAAAGGTACCGAAAATACCTATCACCACAAGAAAAATTAACAAATAAAGTATGGTGTATCGAAATATTCGATTCATCCCCAGCCTCCTCACAACTTAACACAAAAACTATAAGTAAAATCTTAACATACCATTATTTCATCATACAATGAAAAGCACTGATAATGTAGCCTTTTTACATTTTTGTCGTTATTTATACAAAAATACTTACATTAAAAGGAATAAACTTCACTTTTTAATATACCAATATATGGTAGGTTTCGGTATTTTTCTGCATAGTCTAAACCATAACCTACGACAAATCCATCTGGAACTTCAAAACCAACAATATCAGCTTTTAAGTCCACTTTACGGCCAGACGGTTTATCTAATAATGTAACAATTTTAATGGAATTTGCTTTTCGATATTTAAATAAGTCTACTAAATAACTTAGTGTTAAGCCGCTATCTATGATATCTTCGATGATAATGACATCCCGACCTTCTACACTCGTATTTAAATCTTTTAAGATTTTTACCTCTCCTGAAGAAACGGTTGCATTTCCATAGCTTGAAACATCCATAAAGTCTATTTCAATATATGATTCAAAACGTTTTATTAAATCTGCCATAAAAGGTACTGCACCTTTTAATACACCGATTGCTAATGGAAACTTATCTTTATATTCTTCCGTTAACTGGGCGCCAATTTCTGCGATTCTTTCTTGAATTTGTTCTTCAGTAATTAGTATTTTTTCGATATCCTTTTCGATCATAATGTAATGTTCCTCCTAAACAGCGTTGAAAAATTATTTGTTAAAAAATTATTTAATTGATGGCAAAATTCTCTTTACATGAATTATAGCCATTTTTAAAAAATATTTTATAAAATTTACCTTATTTGTTGTAAGGAACTTTTTCAACTATCATTACCATATTATCATCAATTCTTTTTGTTCTTGAAAATTGATGATTAGCCCGAACACCTAATACCGATAAAATTTCTTCATTTGAATCTACAAGTATTGGCCAATCGTCTCTTTCAATTAAAGGGATTTTTTCATCAATAAAAAGGCGGGATAATCGTTTCGGCGCTTGCATTCCGTTTAACTGAATTCGATCACCTTCTTTTCGCTTCCGAACCTTAAGAGGAAAAGCAATTGCGTTGGAATTGAAATAATATGCGGCTATATCATTTTGTTGGCAACCCGTTTCATCAGAGAGTTTTCCTATGTATAAACGAAAACCATTTAAAACGTTCCATTCCCCAATTTTGATTTGTTGAATATAGTCTTCTTCATTATTGGATGTTTGATATTTAAAGAATGCAATGTCGCCATAACTTCTATTTGCAATAATTTGGTTTGGTAAATGAATTGTTGCGTTCCCTTCTTGGGACTTACATAATTCCAAAATATTACTATAAATAGCGTAACTTTGGTTGTCTGAAGGTTGATAAAGATAGTTTAATAGTATTAAAATGATTCTTCTTTGTAAAGCAAGTGGCTCTTTTTGAAATGGACGAATATGTAGTACAAAACGATCCTCCATTTTTTCTACAACTGAGGAAAAGCGTTTTTTTGCGAGTTCAAGTAAAAATTCGTCATCTTGTTGCAAATTTTCCGCTAATTGAACCGCATGAATTGCCACCTGTTTATTTTCGTTTTTTAACAATGGAATAATATGATGTCGGAATCGATTTCGAGTATAATCATCTTTCATATTGCTCGCGTCTTCTCGGAAGGAACCGCCTTTTTCCTGTAAATAATTTGTTATTTCTTCTTTTGTAACCACTAAAAAAGGACGGATTATAGCGCCAACCGAAAACGCTCGTTTTGCGGAAATGCCTTTGAACCCATTGACGTTTCCGGATCTTGCAAGAGACATCAGCATAGTTTCCAACTGATCATCCGCATGATGAGCTGTCACTAGCTTATTGATGTTGTATTGTTTCATGATGTTTGCAAAAAATGCATACCGCTCTCTGCGACAAATTGCTTGAGAATTCCCACCCTCTTTTTCCAACAAATCTGGAATGGGGATGCTTGTGCTAAAAATCGGAATCCCATGTTCTCTGCAAAACTGTTCCACAAATAGCCGATCTTCATAAGAAGCTTTCCCTCTCAACATATGGTCCACATGAGCAACATATAAATCAACTTTACATTGTTCTTGTAATTGAATAAAAAAATGAAGCAATGCCATAGAATCAACGCCACCAGAACAAGCGATGAGAAGACGGTCTCCCGCTTCAACTAATTGTTGTTCTGCTATAAAATTTTGCACTTTTTTCTCAAAAGTTACCATCTTCTCACCTCATTTCCTCTAATTAACTAACCGGTCTAAAAACAGCCCATTTTGGCACCACATGTGAAACATTAAAAATAATTACCGTGCAGTCATCTTCCACTTCATACTGGCTTTGATAACTGTCCATCACATCATATAGAAGCGCTTCAATCGGCATTCCAACCCTGATTTTTGACTTTAACAATTTAACAAAATTACGTTCCTGTTCGTCCCAATCATATTTGCTAGAGAACAAACCATCGGAAACCATTACGACATAATCATCCGCTAGCAAATTGACTTTTTCCGTTTCAATGGAGAATACAGGCATGAACCCTACAGGTGCTGATGATCCTTCCACTTTCATTAGCTGCTCTCCGCGCAAAATATAAGTAGACATGCTACCTGCTTTCCAAGACCATAATTCACCCTTTTGTAAATCAACTAATGCAAAATCTATCGTCGCATACATATCAACTTCACGGTTTAGACTAAGGACATAATGCAATGTATGCATAGCAGTCTCTGGATTCATATTATAGCTTAAACATTCCCTCATTAATCTTACCAATCTTCTACTTTCCCGCTTTGCTTCTCGACTTTGACCCATGCCATCCGACAACATTATGGCTACTAATCCCGGATGAATGTGGAAAATGGCATGAGAATCCCCTGACACAACATTAGAGTTTTTCGCTCTACTATATATATCATACTGAATTTTATAGCGAACTGCAGAGCGAAATCTCACTTGAAAATGAGCAAATGGTGTCTTATGATTCGATATTCGATCCACTTGGAACGGTTCAGCAAAGACTTCATATAGAACTGGTAAAATGATTCGTTCACATAATAAATATAAATCGTCTCGAGTATCGTTGTTAATAAAGGAACAAACAATCACACGTTCCCCCAACGTATTATTTAAAACATCAATTTGAAAACAATCAATGTTTGCGCGTTTAAATTCATGGCTTAATTCTTCCTCAATCGTCTTAAATGAAAGCGTCTCGTTTTTCATATCTTCCATCAATTTATTCAAATGATTACTCAAGTCCCTCAATTGCAAAGCAATCATCTTTTTCCCATGATAGAATTGCCCATTCATTTTATCGTTATACAGCTGATAATCAAGTTCTTCCAACAATTTTGACGATTTTACGCATTTTGTTCGAATTTGTTCTTCCGCAAGCATTTGTTCTTTTTCACTTAATCCCGATTTCGCTAGGAACCATCTTCGAATATTTTCATCCATTCCAATATTTTTTTCTCCCCAGCATCTATCATATCGAAAACAACTCATACAAGTGGCACAAGGCTCAATCTTTCGAATTTCACTCACATTCTCAGTTGACGTAAAGCGCTCAAAAACTAATTCTTTCATAAACAAAACAAAACGTTGAAACGTCTCTAACTTTTCCGTTGTATGTTCCGTTAGCCATTCCTGCCTTTTAAGCAATACTTCATCTCGTTTTGGACGAATGATATTTTCCAAAAAGTTTAGCATTTTTTCTGGCAATAATAAAAAGACTACACCCGCTATCAAGACCGATACAAAATAAACGCTATCTAGTGGCAACGTTGAATCATAAAAAAAGAAAAAGATGCTGGGTATTAAACTACCTATTACAGCGCCTACTCTTCCAATCCCTTTACACAACCCGCTCGATACGCCCGTTAAAGCATAAACAGCAATCATTCCCGTGAAAGAAAGCTCTGATATTCCTACTAATGCTCCAATAATAGTTGAAACGCTTGAGGCAACCGTTATTCCACCAGTAATGGCAGCAATGCAAATCGATAAATGCAGAACAAATGTAAAAAGTGAAAAATACGATATCGTTAATGAATGCATCCCAGTTAAAACGACCGCTAAAATTACTAACCCCGCTCCTACCCGCTCATAACTCCAGGAAGCAGACCAAAAACGATAAGGTTCAACGAAAAATAGCTTCACAAAGATTGTCATGAAAAAAGCTAATATCATTTCATAATAAACATACAACTGTACTATGAAAGGAGGGATGCCCATATGCAAAATGCTTTGCCATAACAATTGTCCAAAAAAGATGGCAAGGGCCACAGCAATAGCCATAGGGGGCTTCCAATATCGGAACCGAATCAATAATTCGTAAAAACCAAGTTGCAGTAACAAAATCAAACCTTGCCCTAAACTCAAACTCAATGCACCAATTAACCCGCCGATGAACACTGCCCATTTCTCATTTTCATATCTATTTCGCACGATCGCCCATAATGGTAATAAAAAAGGAACAGCCGCTTCAAACATTACCGCTCTTGATAGAAAAAATGCTAACAACATGAAGAATAAATGAAGAATTAGGCTTACCTTTTTAATAGTAAAACGACTGAAATGCTCTTGCCATGACGACTTTTCATTCAGCATTTGGATATTTGACATATTCCATCCCCCTCATCTATATCATTTGTTTCGGTCTATTATATAAAAGAAGGGATGTAAAATTTGTCTAGTACTGTTCTAGTTTAAAAAAATTGTTCGACGAATTACTTAATAACATAACAAATTGTTAATTTAGGCTAGTTTTTGTCGTTTTTTTTCTTAACATTTGATAACTATAAGGAATTTATTTTGGAATTTTATGCTGATAAAATGAAGATATTTTTGGTTAATCGGAATTCTAAAGGTTCTTGGAAGGTATAAGCTCTTACTCAAATAATATTGAAAACTACAATTAAGTATTTTTATAAACTAATTCAATTCCATAAAATTTTCACAATCTAACTTTCTAGAATAATTTTGTCTCGCAACTACAAGTAAAATCATTACCAATTAAATAAAAAAAAGTCGACTATTGACGGAATATAGTCGACCCATTTTAACGAATAACCGATTTTGTTATCTGTATTTTGACATTTTCATTGTAAAAAAGATTATTTAAAAATTACTCAATTAAAACAGACAGCAAACTACCCTCTTCTTGCGCCACGTCCACCTCGTTTTGACTCAGTTGCACGTCTTAATGAAGCAAGACGTTCATCACTATCTCTTAAGAATTTCGCCATTTTCTGTTCAAAACTTTCTTTTGATTGGCGTTCGTTTCGTTCATTTGAACGGTTATCACGACGTGGTCTTTGAGGACGTTCAGGTCTTTCTGATTGAGCTTTAGCCTTTCTTATCGATAGGCCAATTTTTCCATCCTCTTCAACATTTAACACTTTCACTTCAACGATATCTCCAACTTTTAGATGATCGTTAATGTCTTTCACGTAGTTATCAGCTACTTCACTAATATGGACAAGGCCCGTCTTACCATCTGGCAGCTCAATAAACGCTCCAAAATTTGTAATTCCTGTGACCTTCCCCTGTAATTTGCTGCCTACTTCAATTGACATAAAAAAAATGCTCCTCCTTAAAATTTAAACGGCTAATAAAATATCGCCAGTAATCATAATTATATAAAATGAGCAAAAAATTTGCTAATGCTCTCTTTTATTATAGCCAACAAAAAAAGAGTGTCAACAAGACAACTCTTTTTCAGCCTGTATTTTTTATTCTCTTCATTTCTTCAATAGTAATTTCTTATTTTTAAATAACAATTTTAATACAGCCTGGAAAAATGTCATTTTTTATTCTTTTTATCTTCTTCATTTTCTTTTTCTTCTTTAGGGATGGAGAAAATGATTTCTCCTTCCTCCGATAAGAAGTATTCTTTACGGGCTAATTTTGCAATATATTCATCATCTTCAAGTTTTTTTATTTGCAACTGTAATAATTCTTGTTCTTTTTTTATTTCTTGAAGTTCTGATAATACCTTTTCTTTTTCTGCTTCTTTTTGCGCTAATCTTTCATTTTGGTTAAAGATCATACTGATTAAACTAATTATGACGACGGATGCGATGACAAAGAATAGAGACAGCCTTCTTCTTAATCGGATTTTTTGCTTCGTCAACTTTTCCATTTGACGATTTGCAGAACGGACATAGTCATTATCTATTTTACGAATATTCATATTCCCATGTCTGTTATTATAATGCTTGGCCACATCCGTCACCTCCTAAATAGTCATTGTATTGTCATTATACTTAGTATTTAACGTTTTTTAAAGATTGCTCTTTTTAAGTTTATAAATTTTCTGTGAAATGGTCTTTTCGCAACCACAAATAGTTTGTAAAAAGGGTTAAATAGTACAATTAAAATTCGAATTACTAGTCTAATAATCCCTTTTATTGTTTTCAGAGTAATTTTTACAATCGCTATTATTGGATTAATAAAAATAATGATAAATACCCTGCCGAGAAACCGGAAAAATGGCTGAAAAAATGATTCATATAGAAAAATACCTAAAATTTGTGATAATGGGTCTACTAAACGCCACTCTCCACCCTTTATTAAATAGATAATATAAAAACTTGCAACACCTAGCAGTGCCCAGACGAAAACCTCAACGATTAATGAAAACTTTCGTAATAATGACTTAGGTGACAAGGCGCTGATGTAAATTCTTGTTGCATCAATAACCGCGCCAATTATAACGCCACTTATCGTCATTATTACGATACTGAAAAACTGTTCGTTAACTGTCATCCAAATAATTTATGGAGGAAGCCTTTAGTTAACCCATTTTCATCATCATCATATTGAAGGGCTTTTACATTTCCTTCTAGTGTTAATAATCCTTTGTCCACATCTAAATGAACAATGCGCAATTCCTCTCCACGAATAAGCAAGTGTCCTTGTGATGTTCTTACGTAAAATTCCTCCTGGTCGAATCTTTCAATTTCCTTTACTGATGTCATGTCCATTCTTTTTCTATTTCTCACTGTCACGAGATGATCTCCAGAAGTAATAGTGTAATTGCTTTCTTGATGTATTTGTGTCATTTATCGTTCCTCCTTTAATGGTTTGTTCTGTTCACTTTATGCGGGAAATAAAAAAAGCATGACAACAAAATAGATGTCATGCTATAAAAAAATATTTTTTCTTCTCTTTTTTTTATTCTTCATCATCGATAAATTCTGGTTCGATTTTTTCTAACTTTTCTTCCTTGATTATGGTAAACATTTTACTTGCATCTTCTTTTCGAACATTCTCTTTAATTTCTTCTATGCGAACAGTGACGATTTTTTGTCCAAAGCGGATCATTAGCTCGTCACCTGCACTTACGTTGGAAGAGGCTTTTGCAACTTTTCCGTTAATTGTAATTCGCCCTTGTTCGGCAACTTCTTTTGCCAAGGTGCGGCGTTTAATTAATCGAGATACTTTTAAAAATTTATCTAATCGCATAACTTACTCCTTTTCTAAATGTTTTGCTTCATTCCAAAATTCATCTAGTTGTTCTAACGTAAAATCTTGAAAAGTTTTTCCGCTCTTTCTCACTTGTTCTTCAACAAATCGAAATCTTCTAGCAAATTTTTCATTGGCGTGAACCATTGCTTCTTCAGGGGATATATTATAAAAACGAGCAATATTGACAAGGGTGAACAGAACATCTCCAAATTCGTCCATTATCGATTCATTGTTACCTTTCTCCAGTTCTTCACGGAATTCCTTCCATTCCTCATCGAATTTCGATAAAGCACCGCTTGCATCTGGCCAATCAAAGCCTACTGTAGCGGCTTTCTTCTGGTAATTATAAGAAGTTTGCAATGATGAATTTGGTCGGTACTCCCCTTTTAATAAAGATTCTTTTTGTTCACCTTTCTCTTGCTTTTTAATTTCTTCCCAATTCAATACAACTTCATCTGCATCTTTCACTGAAAGATCGCCGAATACGTGCGGATGACGACGAATCATTTTTTCAGAAATGCTTTCCAACACTTCTTCTAAATTAAAATAGCCTTCATCTTCTCCAATTTGAGCATGCAAGAAAACTTGCAATAAAATATCCCCAAGTTCTTCTACCATGCCAAAATCATCTTTTTCATCAACCGCTGCTAGGAATTCATGAGTCTCCTCAATCAAATATTTTTTTAAACTTTCATGAGTTTGTTTTCGGTCCCATGGACAGCCATTCGGTCCGCGCAATGTAGCAATAATGTTTCTAAAAGTAGTCCAGTCTTTTAAAGCGTCTAGATGACTTTTTACTGGCGGAACATAAATAGTCGTTAAATTATTCAATTCCATCGCTTGATCCAATTCATAAAGCGGAATCGTTTTAATCAGTTCATTACTAGATCCTGCACCAGTAACAACGGTAATTGGATAATCATCCCGATATTTTTCCATTAGTGTTAATTTCACTTCGGATGCGCTAAATTGGTCATACACTTGAGCTATCAGTACATGGGAACGCATGTTAACGTCATGAATGGAGAAGTTTGTCCCATCTAGCAACTGAAACCCTTCAATAGGATCGATTTTTAGGGCAGCAAATATCGGATCTAAAAAACTTTGTCCTCCTTCAATTGCTAATTGAACTTTTCCTTCTCTTTCAGCTTCAATTAACAATTGTACTGTTTGCTCAGCCACTAAAGGATGGCCAGGTACTGCGTATACAATAGGTTCTGACTGCGCAGCTTCTAATAAATGTTCAACAATCTCTTGATAAACCGGTTGAAACGTATCATGTTTTTCATACACGTGATCAAAACTTTCAAATTGGATTCCTTCGTCTTGCAACACACGCAATACAGGGTGTTCCATTGTACGAACAAAAACTTTTTTTGCTTCTTTTAATTTTTTATAAATACCAATTGGTAATTGTTCATAATCCGATGCACCGAGCCCCATGATTGTTATATGCATTTTTCCACCTACTTTCTTCTATTTAACAAAAGCTGATAAACAGCCATTCTCCGGCCAAAAGGGATTAAAAACCACTCTTTTTCGGAAAGCATACGAGATTTTGCTACAAACGTCAAAAATACAAAAGCTCCTGTAGCAATTAAGATTGTTCCGAAACATACTGCTTCTACTCGACTGTTAGCAAATATACCTCTCTTCATTTGGAGAAACCCATCTAATAAGAAAACAGCAAAAGTCATTACAGTGCTTGCGCCGATTAATTTTATGTAATAGTTACGAGGAGCCAATTGAATGAACGTTAATTTTTTTAAATAAAGGATAAGTAAAATTGCAGCGATAAATAGCACTGCGCTGCTCGTAACTGCAGAACCTAATACGTTCATGAAAGGTACAAGAGCCATATTGCCGATTAATTTAAAACAAATAGCACCTGCTAAAATGAAAAATGGTACTTTTAATTTCCCCATGCCTTGTAAGATAGCTGTGAACGTCAAAATAATCGATAACGGTATAATTTGTAGTACATAAACGGTTAATACGTTTTGAAGCGAATTCGTTTCAAATAACATTTCGTTCACATAAGGCATCACAATCATTAATCCTAATGAAGAAGCTACTCCAAAAAGTAGGGCTGTTCGATATGTTAACTGAATAAAAGGTTTTGCTCCTCTTCCTGTATTTTTTTTGGACTGAACAGCTACTAGCGGAACAATAGCAATTGATAAAGAAGAGGCGATCAAGATGCCCAATTGCACAAGTGGTTGGCCACGATCATAAATCCCTTTCGTTTCTTTTGCGAGTTGCGAGTCAATTCCATTTTCGATCATTAACGAATAAACAGTAAACGAATCGATTAATTGAAAACTTAAGAGCAATAAACTGCTCATACTTATACTTAAACTTAATAAAGTCGCTTCTTTCACAATCGGCCATTTCTTTACTGCACTCTTCGTTTTTTGGAAAGGAAAGGAAGGAAATGTTTTCTTGGCATAATATAACAACAGTAGAACCCCTGCTACTTCCCCTATGACAGTTCCTAACACTGCCATATTGCCCGCTAAGTAAAGAGAGCCAGAAGTAAACATCACAAAAATGGCTCCAGCTAAAATAGTCGTAACTCGAATGAGTTGCTCAAATACTTGGGCATTGGCTACTGGGGCCATCGCGCCTTGGGATTGAAAAGTTCCCTTCAGTATTGCAAGTATCGGCATAAACAATGTAACAAAGGAACCTGTTCTTAGTAGTGGAGATAACTGCTCATCTCCCATTAATGTTGCTAATAAATCGGCTCCTAAAAATAGGAACGAAAAAAAGAATAACGATAATGCTACTAAATATAAAAATACCGTTTGGGAAATAATGTACTTTTTCCATTCAGCATTAGGAGATAATTCCGCATCGGCCAACATTTTAGAAATCGCTACAGCGAATCCCCCTGAAGTCCATACAACGAAAAATGATATAAAAGGATATACTTGTTGATAAATATAAAAACCCGCATCTCCCACTAAATTTTGAAAGGGCACTCGATAAAAGGCGCTCAATATTTTTACGATAATCGCTGATATAGTTAGTAATAAAGCGCCTTTCATATATCCTTTCATTCCAAATGAATTTGACATACCTTATCCTCTTTCCTTATCTACATAATAGAAAGTATACCAAAGAGTCGTTTAAATAAAAAAATCTACTTTCTTCCCACTTGTACATAACTTCTACCAAAATATTATTTGGTAATCGAATCTCCTAACTGGGCCAATCAATGTATTTCTTAAAACCAAATATTGAAGCAGTAAACATATGCTATTCACGGTACAATTCCCTATGTTGCATGTTGTGTTACTTTCCTAAACAATGAAAAAACGCCTCTTATAGAAAGAGACGTTTTCCTTCTGATTTAGTTTTCCATTTGCTTTGCTAAGAAGTGTGCCGCTGTTTCCGCTGCTTTTTGTTCCACTTCGCTTAGGAAATGAACTTTAGATAGCAAATATACCGCCCCAATTGTATCACCATTTGCAACGATTGGAGCTACACAATAAGATTTCACTTGCTCAAATTGTCCTGGTACTAATTCAATTGTTGTTTCATTCTTTTCCATCACAACTGAGCGCTGTTTCATAAAATCCTCTGCAAAAGTTGAAAGTCGACGATTTGTGTAATCCTTCTTAGATAATCCTGCAACAGCGATCATTTCATCTCGATCGCTTATTAATGCTGGAGTTCCAATTGTTTCATACAAGGATTCTACGTATTCTTTTGCAAACTCGCCTAAGTCATTTATCGGTGAATATTTTTTTAGAATAACTTCACCTTCTCTATCCGTATAAATTTCCAAAGGGTCTCCTTCACGA
The DNA here is from genome assembly GCF_038004345.1 of Ureibacillus sp. FSL W8-0352. Taxonomy (NCBI): domain Bacteria; kingdom Bacillati; phylum Bacillota; class Bacilli; order Caryophanales; family Caryophanaceae; genus Ureibacillus; species Ureibacillus sp. FSL W8-0352. The sequence continues at coordinate 2,437,320 of NZ_JBBOQT010000001.1, forward strand.
ATGCGCATTGTTCTGCGAATTTCTTTTGGTATTACAACACGACCTAAATCATCGATACGACGTACTATTCCTGTTGCTTTCATCTATGCTGCCTCGCTTTCTGAATCGTATTATTTCACAGATAGTATGTTTACTCTTTAGGCAAAGTATGCAAAAAATACATTGAGAGGATTTTGTTTTTATTTCGTCGAAAATTTGTAAAATTAATATGTCCAAAAAATTTTAAAAATATAACAATAATTGAAAACATTAAACAACAATGAAGGAATAAAAAGACCCAAAATATAATATTTGGGTCATTTCTTACAGTCTTATTTTGCCTCTTGTTCCACTACATTATTCTTCCTTGCCTTATAAACAATTTCAACGACTTGTTCCAATACTTCAAGCGGTTCATATTTTCCACATTTTTTTTCATCAATTGTTAGAGTCAATATCGGTCCATCCATACTAAATCCAACTGCTCGATCAAATTTCATTGTTTCCGTTACTACAACAGAGCCATCCACATTTTTTGTGCCTTCTTCTGAAAACACAATTGAAATGACTTTTTGTTTTTCTTTGATTGACACAATACCTGAATGTGTAGCCCACGCCTTAATTCGAGCTATGCGCAACAGCTTCTCTGTTTCAGGAGGCATATCCCCAAATCGGTCGTGTAATTCTTCCAGAATTTCATGGTAATCTTCCGGATTTTCCATCGCTTTAATCCGTTTATACATTTGAATTTTCTGATACCCATCAGGAATATACCGATCAGGTATATACGCGTCAACATGAAGAATCACTTCGACTTCTTCTTTCTCTTCACGCTTCACTCCTTTTTGTTCAGCAATCGCTTCTTCTAATAATTGAGTATATAAGTCAAATCCTACGGTATCGATAAAACCATGCTGCTGTGCACCTAGTAAATTCCCTGCACCACGAATGGAAAGGTCGCGCATTGCAATTTTAAAACCGGATCCTAATTCCGTAAATTCTTTAATGGCTTGAAGTCGTTGTTCTGCAACTTCGTTTAGCACTTTATCACGTTGATACATGAAATATGCATATGCTACTCGGTTTGATCTTCCTACACGGCCACGCAATTGATAAAGCTGAGAAAGCCCCATCTTATCAGCATCTTGGACAATGAGCGTATTTACGTTTGGCATATCAACGCCCGTTTCAATAATCGTAGTAGTCACAAGCACATCAAATTCGCCATTTAAGAAGCTAAGAATCACTGACTCCAGTTGGGCCTCAGTCATTTTTCCATGCGCATAACCAATTCGAGCTTCCGGCACGAGCATTTGAATTTCTTCTACTTTTTTCGTCATATCCTCTACACGATTATATAAATAGAAAGTCTGACCTCCTCGTGCCATCTCCCTTTCAATGGCTTCTCGCACTAACGCGCCATTATATTCCATCACATACGTTTGAACTGGGAAACGATTTTGCGGAGGTGTTTCAATAACAGAGAGATCTCTTACACCAACCATTGACATATGGAGGGTTCTTGGAATCGGAGTCGCTGTTAATGTCAACACATCCACGTTCGTCTTTAACTGTTTAATTTTTTCCTTATGGGTAACGCCAAATCGTTGTTCCTCATCGACTATCAATAATCCTAAATCTTTAAACGTTACATCTTTAGAAAGAAGTCGATGAGTACCGATGACGATATCCACCGTTCCATCTTTTAGTCCTTTAATTGTTTCCAATTGTTCCTTTCGAGTGCGGAATCGGCTTAATAAGCCCACTTTAATTGCATAATCCTGAAATCTTGTGCTAAAGGTTTCATAATGTTGTTGTGCTAATATGGTCGTTGGCACAAGAAACGCCACTTGCTTACCGTCCATTATCGCTTTAAAAGCTGCACGAATTGCCACTTCCGTTTTACCGTATCCCACATCACCGCAAACGAGCCGGTCCATTGGTCGTTCCCGTTCCATATCCCGCTTTACTTCAAGAATTGTACGAAGCTGATCCTCAGTCTCTTCATAAGGGAAAGCACTTTCAAATTCACGTTGTTCATCTGTATCAGGCGAAAAAGCAAACCCCTTTTCTGATTCCCGTTTTGCGTATAGTTTAATTAATTCTTCTGCTATATCTTTAACAGCAGATGAAACTTTTGCTTTGGCTTTTTTCCATTCTGTACCGCCCAGTTTATGAAGCTTTGGTTCCTTCCCTTCTGAAGAAACATACTTTTGAATTAAATCAATTTGATCAACAGGTACATATAATTTATCATCACCGCGGTAACGAATATGAAGATAATCTTTATGCGTTCCGTTCACTTCAAGAGTTTGAATACCAATATATTTTCCGATTCCGTGATGAACATGAACAACATAGTCGCCCGGCTTTATCTCTGTATAGCTTTTAATCCGTTCAGCATTGGTCATCTTTTGAGAACGAGTTTTTTTCCGTTTAGCTTGCTGTTTAAATAATTCATCATCTGTCACTACTGCTAAACGTTGCAATGGCAATTCAAATCCTGAACTAAGCTGTCCATCAATTAAGAAGATTCCTTCTCCCTTTGGATGTCCAATGGTGACATCAATCTTGTAATCTTCTAAAATATTTTTGATTTTTTCTAATCGACGTTCTCCATCAGCGACAAATAGCACAGTAAATTTTTCTCGATTCCAGCGTTCAATTTCACTTTGTAAGAGCGGTATTTGTCCGTGAAATTGTTGCATTGGTTTGCAGGAAAAATTCGTTGTTTGGTCAAACCGAATACCGGTAAAGTTGCGAGTAAACAATGTAAGATATATTTTTTGCAAATCCAACATAGAGAAAATTTCTTTAAAGGTGTAAGAAGGTTGAACATCATGAACCATTTTTCCTTCTTCTATTAATGATATGAACCACTCTTCTTCTTCCCGCTCCCATGCTCCTGTCACTTCTTGAATTCGACCAAGCTCATCGAATAAGATAATGCCATCTTTTGAAAAATAATCTCCTAAAAATGCTGGTTGTTCATATAATAATGATCCATATTTCGTCACATGATTAGGTAAATTCCCTTGTTTCAACATTTCAATATCGTACTTGATATTTTCATATAATGCTTCTTGAACTTCCTGTTTTTTGACCTTTTTTATACTTCTTGAAAGAGCTTTTTCTAAACGCTCTGCCAATTGAATGCGCTGGTCTAACGTCAACAGCAACTCAATGGCCGGCAAAATACGACACGACTCTAGCTTTTTAACGGAACGTTGATCGTCTGCAGAAAATTCACGGATGGAATCTACTTCGGTATCAAAAAGTTCAATACGAAATGGTGACTCTGCATAGGGTGGATAGATATCTAGTATTCCTCCACGCAATGCAAACTCACCTGGTGTTGTTACCATTTGGCTTCGTGTATATCCCATTTCTACTAATTTCGAAAGCCATTGGTCTATATCTATTTCTTGACCGACATGTACTTCTAAAAGGTTATGTTTCCATTGTTTCACTGGCGTCATATATTTACGCATACCTGCAATAGGAATAACGTAAATCGCTACTTCTTCTCTTATTAAGTGATCCAATGTAGAAATCCGTCCTGCTCTTAATTCAGGAGATGCTATCGTCATGTCTGCTGCAATAAATTCATCTGCAGGATAATAATGAACATATCCTTCTCCTACAAGGGATGTTAAATCGTCTACTAACTTTTGCGCTTGCAATAAATTAGGAGATAAAATATAAATTGGTCGTTTTAATTCATTAAAAAGCGCATTAATAAAAACTGCACGTGCACTTCCAGTTAACCCTGTAATTAATTGAGATTTAAACGTTTGTTCTTTCAATTGGTTAATTAGCATGTTTATATGTTTATCTTGAGAGAATAATTGAGTTATAACTCCCATTGTATAAACCTCCTTCCAACTTAGGCACTCGTTATGTAGCCATTCTATAAATCAACCGAAACATTACGTTTATTTCGTTTACTGCAAGTTTACAATATATTGGAAAAAGCCTTGGACAATTTTCGTCCAAAGCGTTATTTTTATTGAATCCATTTTTTTAAAGCATAATAATCAGGAAATTGTCGTAACGATTCCTCACAATGTTCACAAATACAGTGTACTGTCGTTACTCCAAGTTCATCTTTTTCGATAAATTCTTCTATTTCGCCAACTTCGAATAAATGAAGCTTGCGTATTGTTTCTTCTTCACTAAAAGGTAATGTACCCAATTCGGTATCGCAATATCTACAACGGTAACGAACAGTCATACTGGATCCTCCTTAACGAGCTTCGGTATATATTCCAAGTATAGACTGTTCGATTATCAATTATGCACTGTAATTTATTTCAACACTTTTTGCTTAATTAAATTCATTCATTACATCAATGAATTTTTTAGACAATGATGCCTCACAGGCTTGGACCACTTTTTCAATTGCTTGTTCAATAACAGGCTCTTCTTCCTTAGAAAACTTTGAAAGGACATAATCAGGGACTTTCATGCCAGCCGGCGGTCTGCTAATACCGACACGAATGCGTTTAAATTCCTGCGTTCCAATATGCTGAATAAGCGATTTAATGCCGTTATGCCCTCCAGCACTTCCTTTTTGCCGAAGCCGAAGTTTACCTGTCTCCAAGTCTAAATCGTCGTAAATAACAATTATATCTTCAACATCTATATCAAAGTAATCCATGATTGGTCGAACACATTCACCAGATAAGTTCATGTACGTTAGCGGTTTCAACAACATTACTTTTCCTTCAGGTCGATGGACAACTGTATACATACCTTTAAACTTTGATTCACTTAATGTCACATTCCATTTTTCTGCTAACGCATCTATACACATAAATCCAATATTATGTCGAGTACGATCATAATTTTTGCCTGGATTACCTAAGCCTATTATTAGTTTCATGAAACCATTCCTTTTTATCCTAATTCGCTGCGCTTATTTTATCACATAATATAAAAAAAAGTGTTAAATAAAGACACTAAGTATGTAAACTTTCTATCATTCCTCTTACATTGTTTATGCTAATACCCATGCTATCATCAAATCTAAAGCCTATCTGAACACAATAAGAAAAGGGTTGTCCAAGTCAGATACTTAGACAACCCAATGGTTTATGCTTGAGATTCAGGAGCTTCTGTAGCCTTCATATCTTGATTATCATTATCTCCTTGTCCTGCATCGCGAGCAGTTGCTGGAGAAGTGACTGTAAATACTGTTACGTCATCACCTTCAATAATATTGAAATTGAGCCTTTCTCTAAGATCACTTACAAAAAGTGTATCTCCAATCCCTAATTCCGATACATCCACTTCGATTTTCTCTGGAAGTTCAGCGGGCTTCACTTTTATTTTTAATGTACTTAGAATTTGGGTTAGTACTCCGCCTTCTTTTACACCAATCGCTTCTCCAACTGCATGGATTGGTACATCAACTTCAACTTCCTCATCCATGTTTACTGACAAAAAATCAACATGGAGTACTTGTCCTTTTAACGGGCATCTTTGCACTTCATTAATGAGTGCTTTTAGTTTTTTCCCTTCTACCTCAATATCGAAAATACTTGTACTTCCTCTTTTTTGAACTTCTTTTGCTACCTCTTTATAATCGATTGCAATTGGCGTATTTTCAATATTATAGCCATAAATGACAGCAGGTAATTTTCCTCCTTTTCTAAGTTGGGTAAGCTCTGAACGTACACCAGTCTTACGTACTGACGCTTGTAATACTGTGCTCACGATTTCAACCCCTCCATTAGAAAATTATGGACTACCTAATTTCTATTATAGTCCATTTTCTGAAAGTTTCCATAAATCTCACATCGCAATAAAGTATGTGTTCTTTTTCATTCTGTCCAAATTGCTAAAATTTTAAAAAAAATGCAGACAAAATCTTATCTGATTTTGTCTACATTTTATTTCAAGCATTAATCAAATAATGTACTTACAGATTTGTTTTCATAGATGCGGGAAATTGCTTCCGCCATTAATGGTGCAACAGATAATTGAGTAATTTTTGAAATCATTTTTTCCTCTGGTAATTTAATTGTATTTGTAACAACTAATTCTTTAATAACAGAGTTTTGAATTCGTTCGATTGCTGGACCTGATAACACAGGATGTGAACAGCAAGCATATACTTCTTTTGCTCCGTTTTCTAGCAATGCATTCGCACCAATTGTAATCGTTCCAGCAGTATCAATAATATCATCAATTAAAATACAAATTTTTCCTTCAACGTTACCAACGATGTTCATTACTTCTGCCACATTTGGTTTTGGTCTACGTTTATCAATAATGGCAATCGGCGCTTTTAAGCGTTCAGCCATTTTTCGAGCTCTTGTCACTCCACCGTGGTCTGGAGAAACGACTACAACTTCATCTTCAGCAAAGTTTTTAGATTTAAAGTAATCGGATAATAGCGGAACGGCCATTAAATGGTCAATTAAAATATCAAAGAACCCTTGGATTTGAGGAGCGTGTAGATCCAACACAATTACACGTGTTGCACCAGCAGTTTCCAATAAATTCGCTACTAGTTTTGCAGTGATTGGTTCACGAGCTTTTGCTTTACGATCTTGTCGAGCATAACCATAATAAGGAATCACTACATTGACTGTGCGTGCAGATGCTCGTTTTACTGCATCGATCATAATTAAAAGTTCCATTAAATGTTCATTTACTGGATGAGAAGTTGATTGAACGATAAACACGTCACAACCGCGAATACTTTCTTCAATATTAATTTGAACTTCTCCATCACTAAAGTGTTTTACAGAACATTTCCCTAACTCAACACCCATTAGCTCAGCAATTTCTTGTGCTAGCGGATAATTTGAATTAAGCGAAAATATTTTTAATTTAGAATCAGCGTATGAATACGGCATGATGGCCTCCTAATTTATTTTAATTTTTTTGCGTAATCTATTTTATTTTCTTGTCGAGCACGTGCAATTGCTAATGAATCTTTCGGAACTTCTTTTGTAATTGTAGATCCAGCAGCAATGAATGATCCTGTTCTCAATGTCACAGGCGCTACTAAATTAGCATTGCATCCTACGAAGACATTATCCTCGATAATTGTTTTATGTTTATTTTTTCCATCATAGTTAACGGTAATGGAACCGCAACCTATATTAACATTTTTCCCAACTTCAGCGTCACCTATATAACTTAGATGCGATACTTTAGATTCATCTCCAATTTTGCTTTTCTTCACTTCCACAAAGTTACCAATCTTCACATGATTGCCTAACTCTGCTTCAGGTCTTAAATGAGCAAATGGTCCAACAGAAGTATCTTCCCCTATTACACTTTGTTGCACTACTGAATGTTTAACAACAGTACGATTACCAATTGTGCTATCATTAATTTGGCTATTCGGTCCGATTACACAATCTTCTCCAATCACTGTTTTCCCTTCAATTACAACACCAGGATAGATGATTGTATCTCGACCAATTTCAGCATCAATACTAATATGTGTCATGGAAGGGTTAATAATTGTTACTCCATTCGCCATATGTTTTTTATTGATGCGTTCACGCATAATTTCTTCAGCTTGAGATAAGGCAATTCGATCATTTACGCCAAGCGTTTCATTGAAATCTTCACAAACGTAAGCGGTAACAATTTCGCCTTTCTGTTTTAAAATTTCAATGACATCTGGCAAATAATATTCTCCTTGTGCATTATTATTATTCACTAATTTTAATGCTTCAAATAACGCCTTGTTATCAAAACAGTAAGTTCCAGTGTTGATTTCTTTTTCCAAACGTTGTTCTGGTGTCGCATCTTTGTGTTCTACAATTTGAGCCACTTGACCTTGATCATCACGAATTACTCGACCATATCCTGTAGGATCATCTGCAATTGCAGTAAGAATTGTTGCTTTTGCATTTTGAGCAACGTGATGTTCAAATAACGCCTTCATTGTTTCCGGGCGAATCAAAGGTGTATCTCCACAAACAACTAAGGTTACGCCCTCTAAATCACCTAATATTGATTCAGCCTGCATTACGGCATGGGCTGTTCCAAGTTGCTCTGACTGAAGTACGTATTCAGATTTTTCGCCAAGTTGTTCTTTTACTTTATCTGCACCATGACCTACAATTGTTACAATACGATTAACATCTAAAGTTAATATATTGTCAACAACATGTTCGACCATTGGCTTACCACATACGGGATGTAATACTTTGTATAATTTGGACTTCATGCGAGTTCCTTGGCCTGCAGCCAGCACGATCGCAAAAATGTCATTCATCCTAAGTCCCCCAATTTTAGCTCATGTTCTCTTATGACTATATAGTAATTTTGTTCGATTTTCAAGGCATTGAAAGGTTGTCAAGACATCTTATCTCCCTCTCTATTATATTTTTTTTACATCTGTTTTCATATTATTTTTTTTTAGAAAGTTTATGAAAGTGTTCATTCATGCTAATCTTGTACACATTAATTCCTTTACAAGCACACAAAAAAACGTCCCAAAAGTAAATAACTTACTTTTGAGACGCTTTTTTTATGCGTTTGCTTTTTCTAATTGAGATTCTTCGTTTTGAATTTCTACTTTTTCTTCACCGGCAGCATGATAAGCAGCTAACACAACGTCTTGAATTTTATTGCGTGTGTTAGAATTAATTGGATGCGCTATATCACGGAATTCACCATCCGGTGTTCTTTTGCTTGGCATAGCCACAAAAAGACCGTTATTCCCATCAATCACTCGAATATCATGAACAACAAACTCATCATCTAGTGTGATGGAAGCAATTGCACGCATACGCCCATCTGTTTGTACACGTTTTAGTCTTACGTCAGTAACTTCCATTCTTTCACTCCTCTCTTTCCTCTAGGATGCCTTTAAGTTTTTACAATTCTACAAAACTGAAAAAATTCCTTCTAACTTTTCGGAAAATTTTCAAATAATTTTTAACACTACCGTCGCATAAATGATATCTGAATTTTCAGTTTTATTTTTTCTGGACTTTAGAGAAAAAACGAAAACACCTAAGCGAGGGTAGTAAACATCCATTTTTTTACTATAACCTATGACTTGTGCAACAACGACTGGCAAACCTTTATGGGACGCCGTTTCCTTCGATTTTTCGTAACCAAATGTGAGCGGATTTCCACAAAGAAGCCTTTAAATAGCGACTAATTTGTAAGTAACTGCGTTCGCTATTCGTGTTCAACTGAGCTAAAACATTTAGACAGTACACTATCATGGCTACGTACACTTGATTATGTACAGCTTGTTCACTGTGACCAAAAAACTTTTTAATGTTCAGATGTTGTTTCATCCATTTGAAAAAAAGTTCGATTGCCCAACGTGATTGGTAGATTTCTGCAATTTCATCTGCGTCAATGTCAAACCGATTTGTCAGTAAATGAAGCTCATTTCCTTTTGTATCATGCAATTTGAGTAAGCGAAACACGTTTTCAGAACGATTTTGTGGTGTTCCAATGACAACCATTTCATCAGAGAATACGGGTGAATCTTCTGGTAACGAAAAGGATTCTAACACTCGGACAACAGCGTTTTTACGCAAACGGGTCACAAAGAAATAGCCATCTTCCGTCATTTGATCAAAGCGCCCATAATCCAAGTAACCACGATCAAACACGTACATGCATTCTTTGTCATCCACGAATACTTCTAGTTGACCACGATCATGTTCGTTGGCATTCGTGAGTACGGCTTTATCTGGATAGGAGAGTCCTTTTTCCATAAAAACAAGTCGTAAGTGAAGCTTTACTCCTGATTTTGTTTTTCGAAACTCTGCCCACTTATGATTGGTCAAATTAAGCGGTAATGTACTCGAATCAATGATTTTTAGTGGCGTTGTCAGCTTTCTTCGCTTTTGAAAATGTGTTTTCTCATGAATTTGAGCCACTAAATCAAGAAAAATCGATTGAAAGAAAACCGTTGGAATGGCGTTGATTCGTCTCCCTAACTGTGAAAAACTAATCGATTCCAATCCCGTTGCTCGTTGTAATTCTTCTAAAAAGACAGCGTCACTCAACGCCCGTAAACTCTCGGTTTCATGGAGTTGGGCATACAAAAGCAGTTTCATAAATGAAGCCATATAAAGCTTCTTGGTATAGTGATTTAATTGATGTGTTTTCACTAGGTCGTCAAATAATGGACGATTAATCGGTGAAAACCATTGTTCAAATGATGTTTTTCGTGTAAACTTATCCATGGTTTTGTCCTTTGTATTGGATTTGGATGGTTTACTACCACCCAACCATTATAAAGGATTTTTTTGTGTTTAGATTATATTTCAGAAAATTCGGTTTATTTGAAGGTGTTAAATTATTTTAATGCGACGCTAGTGAATTTTTAAGTGTTTTATATTTTTGTAAATAGACGTTTTTCATAATAAATAATTGAAATCGAGTAGGAGGGAGTGATTAGCTCCCGTCCTCTCACACCACCGTACGTACGGTTCCGTATACGGCGGTTCAATTAAGATGATTGACGCAAGTCTTTATATAACTTCCGTGAATAGCTGTTCTCTTTATGCCAGTGGTCACTCCACCCTCCAAGAGGTCCCCCACGGGATTCACCGCTTCCTCCCTCAAGTGAGGTACTACGTTTTCTGTGTTCATCATGACTCACTGAATGCCAAGGGCTATTCTCTCTTAATTGTTCGGTCCTTCTTAGTAGTTCTAAACCAACTAATACTATGACCTCTGCTGACTTCTGACGGTTCAGCTACTTATCACTAAGTAGGTTATGAAGAGTACTTCACATATCCGCCAGACCTCCCCGGGTAAGTACATGCACTTTCACACCATCTATCCGCCTCATCTACTCGATATGACCTTCGACAGAAAGAGCTTTGTTTTGTTTTGCAAACTCACTCAATCATACCTAGCCTTATATGAGGTTCGTGTTCCTCGGACCGGTGTTTTGCCTCCAGCTTCCTTCAGATTCCGCGTCACCACGGACACCCTTTCGTTGAGCTAACCTCTACTTCTGTCTTCGGGGTTCGGGACTTACACCCTATAGTTCATGTACATGCCGGGCGCACAAAATAAAGCGATGAATTCACCCTTGAATTCATCGCTTATTATTTATTCAAATACTGCAATTACTTCGATTTCTACTTTCACATCTTTTGGTAGTCTAGCAACTTCTACTGCTGAGCGAGCCGGTTTATGATCGCCAAAATTCGCTTCATAAACTTCATTCATCGCAGCAAAATCGTTCATATCGCTTAAGAATACAGTTGTTTTTACTACATTTTTTAATGATAATCCTGCAGCTTCAAGTACAGCCTTTAAATTTTTAAACACTTGGTTTGTTTGTGCAACAATATCTCCTTCAACTAATTCACCTTCAGGAGTTAATGGGATTTGACCAGAACTAAAGAAAAATCCATTTGCAATTATTCCTTGGGAGTAAGGTCCAATCGCTTGAGGAGCATTTGTAGTAGATACTGATTTCATTATAATCTCTCCTTTGAAAAATAATTTCCTTCGCTTAATTGAATCGTTCTCTCTTTTTCATTGACCGAATGAAGTTTTACTAAAGAATAATAATCATCTACTAAAGTTTCACCTGCATGTTCAGCTTCGACTAGAACAGCAATGCCTCCTAGAGTACAATCAAATTCCTCTAGCAAGTTTTTCATGCCATTCATCGTTCCGCCAACCTTCATAAAATCATCCGTAATCAAAACTCGTTGACCACTTTTCATACTACGCTTTGATAATACCATTGTTTGGATTCTTCTGGAAGAACCTGATACGTAGTTGATGCTTACTGTTGAACCTTCTGTTACTTTACTATCCCTGCGCACGACAACAACCGGCACATTTAAATGTCTAGCAATCGAATGAGCTATAGAAATTCCTTTCGTTGCAACTGTCATAATAGCATCGATTTGTTGGTCTTTAAAAATACTTGCAAACACTTTTCCTACACGATTCATTAATTCTGGATTTCCCAATAAATCGGTCATAAATAAATAACCACCAGGGAGTAAGCGATCTGATTTGCTTAATTCAGATATTAATATTTGTATGGTTTCTCGAACTTCATCATCCGATACAGTAGGAATATATTTAACTCCCCCACTCGCCCCAGGAACAGTGACTAATTCTCCAATACCTCTTTCTTCAAAAGTTCCTTTCACAATTGCTAAGTCTTCACTTATTGATGATTTAGCAGAATTATATAACTCAGCAAAATAGGTTAGTGGAATGAGTTGATGTGGATGCTCTAATAAATAATGTGTCATATCAACCAAGCGTTCACTACGCTTCCATTTCATGCAACCCTCTCCTAATACAAATTAAAATACGAATATTTTATAGAAAAATTATCATAAATGTACGTATTTAGGCAAGAGAATTCCTTTCTCCTAACATGCGTACTGCATAAACTTCATCACAAAAGCCTTTGAGGCCGTTGTACACTCTATTTAATCTTGATTCGCTATCAACAAACCCAAAAACTGTTGGACCGCTTCCACTCATTAGTGCGGCATCTACACCGAATCGGATCATTTGATTTTTAATGACAGCTACTTCTGGATATAGAGAACATGTAACAGATTCAAGAACATTTCCTAAAGACTTGCACATTAAAGAATAATCTTTATTTTCCAAAGCAGTCATCATTTGTTTTGTGTTAGGATGTTCTATATTTTCTAAATTCAGACCTTCATAAATTTTTGCAGTCGATACTCCAATTCTAGGTTTTGCAAGTATTACCCAACAAGAGGGAGGAGCAGGCAATGGTTGAATTTTTTCTCCCCTACCCGTAGCTAAAGCTGTACCTCCATATACACAAAACGGAACATCGGAGCCAATATTAGCTCCTAACTCTGCCAAAGTATCAATCGATAAATTTAAGTTCCACAGTTGATTCAATCCTCGAAGCGTAGCAGCTGCATCACTACTTCCTCCAGCCAGTCCAGCTGCAACAGGGATTTCTTTATGAATCGTAATGGTTGCTCCTTCATGAACGTTATATGTATTTGTTAAAAGTATTGCTGCTTGATATGCAAGATTTCGATCATCTTCCGGTACGATGCCACTTGATGAATGAATGACAATTTTTCCATCGTTCCTTAATTCAAGCCCAATACGATCGGCTAAATCAACTGTTGTCATGACCATTTCTACTTCGTGATATTGATCGGGACGTTTATAAAGTACATCAAGTGTTAAATTTATTTTTGCAGGTGCTTTAATATAAAGCATTCTGATCCTCCTAACAGCTCCTAATACAGGGAAATTTCTTCCGTATATTGTACCATAATGATGGTATCACCATAGATGTTAAATATTAAACATAGAAGTATTAAATAATTTTTGAAAAATGAAAAAATGCCAACAGCCCTTTTAAGAGCCATTGGCCATGTCAACACTACTTATTGATGCTATTTTGGTTCGCTTGCTGTGCTAAACTTTGTTCAGCCATTTCAATTGCTCGCTTCACCATATTACCTGCATCTCTGGCTCTAATTCCGCCCCAACCTTCTCGTTGGACTACATCATAGAAACCGAGCTCTTTTGCAATTTCCTCTTTAAGACGACTCGACATGATCCCGTTTCTTCGTGCCATAGAGATTTGCCTCCTTCAAATAAGTAGGTTGACATCCGTAGTATGCGCAGGTTCATAAAAAAATTGTAGACAAAGTCGATGCAAATATCGGCTTTGTCTACAATTTACAACAAGGCAGAAAATTATTTCACTGCAAGTGCTTGATTATTGTCATCTAAAAAAGTAATTTCCACAGCTTCAGTTAAAATATCAGTGTAACTATAAGAAACACGTTTACAAGCACTATCCTTTTGATCGAGTTCAACAACAAAAACAGCATTGTACGTTTCGCTTAAAATCCCATTGCACTCCATCGTTTTTTTCCGGCCACCATTTGCTTTTAATCGCAAAGGTTTCCCGATGTGTTCATCCAATGTTTTTTTAATCTCAGCTAATGTTTTTGGCATTTCCTCATACACCTCACTATATACTAGTATAGACTAGAAATGCCATTCTGTCAATAAATTATAATATTTTATCAGCAGACAAATATTTTTGTCAACTTATTTTTTTATAAAAATTAAGTTTTCGTCATATTTTTTGTAATGTTTCCCACTAATTACCTAAAATGTGGTAATAAAGCGTCTGAAAGTTTCCCGAATTCTTCAATTGTCAATGTTTCGCCTCTTCTGGTAGGCTCAATGCCACATTGATTCAATGCATCCACAATCTGCTGTTTCTTTTCCTTTCCTGATGGAAGTCCAGACTGTAAATTATTTAAAATCGTTTTTCTTCGTTGAGCAAAAGAGGCTCTAGCTACAATAAATAAAAAGTCTTCATCGATTACTTGGATTGGCGGCATGTTGCGCATCGTTAGTCGAATTACTGCTGAATCTACATTTGGTTGCGGCATAAATACAGTCTTTGGCACCGTCATTACAACCTCTGCTGTCGCATAATATTGCACAGCAATTGATAACGAGCCGTAATTTTTTGTTCCTGGTTTTGCCGTTATACGGTCTGCCACTTCTTTTTGCATCATGACTACCAACCCTCGTATCGGTAAGCGGTCATGCAACAATTTCATCAATATTGGGGTTGTTACATAATACGGAAGATTTGCAACCACCATAATATCTTTGATTCCCTGCATCTCTTCTTCTATAACCTTTGCGACATCCGCTTTTAAAATATCTGAATGAATTACCTTTACATTTGAATAAGGACTTAATGTATCTTCCAATACAGGTAATAGACGGCCGTCAATTTCAAATGCAACGACTTTCTTACAATTCCTTGCTAAATGCTCTGTTAATGCTCCAATGCCCGGTCCAATTTCAATTGCCCCGCTCTCTTCACTCAAGTTTGCGTAACTCACAATATTCCGAAGAATATTTGGATCAATAATAAAATTTTGTCCCAAACTTTTTTTAAAGGAGAATCCGTATTGATTTAATATTTCTTTTGTTCGTACTGGCGTTGCTATGTCTTTATACATTTTGTTCCTCCTGATCAATTTGCGCTATCGCTTGTGAAAATTGCTCAAAAGTGATTTGAAACATGATTAATCGCTTATGCAATTGTTTTCCATTTGTCAATCCAATATTTAGTATTTCGCCTAACCGAATTCTGCGATTCTTTGCTAGCGGATGGCCAATGAGGCGGGCACTCATTAAATCTCCAATGGTTATCTCTTCTTTTAAAGGCTTTTCTGTAATGGGTGTATATACATTTTTTAATGCTTGACGTATATCATCATCACTTGCATGTTCAATTCCAAGACCTTTTCCGTTTTTAGCTATACATTTTTCTTTTGAAAGAAAGGCATGTTTTACTCCTGGAATACGCTCCTCGATAATTGCTCGAATTCTTCTACCTGGATAATCAGGATCTGTGAATACAATAACTCCACGTTTTTCGTGAGCATGTTGAATGCGGAGTATTGTTTCTTCAGAAATAGCAGAACCATTAGTTTCAATCGTATCTGCTTTTACTGCTCTTTGAATAGCAATAGTATCATCTTTACCTTCGACAACGATGATTTCTTTAATTTCCAACTTTGTTCCTCTCTTCTACTTTTATCTTGGACAATTGTACAAAACATCAACCTTTTTCACAAGAAATGTTCGTTTAAGATTACTGCTCTTCTGCAATTTTAAAAAAAATAAGGCTTTCCCGTTTTTTAAAAACAGGAAAGCTCAATAAAATTTAGTCTAATACTTTAATTCGTACTTTTTTACGACCCCATTGAATAGCTTCTTGCTTTGATTGTACAAGTACGTCAATTTTATTTCCTTTAATCGCACCGCCAGTATCACCCGCAATAGCATATCCATATCCCTCAACCCAAACTTTTGAACCTAAAGGAATTACATTTGGGTCTACTGCAATTACTTTTAAGTTCGGATTGCTACGCAAATTAATTCCTGCAGCGGATGTACCGGAACAACCATCACAGTATGGAGTGTATGCAGTAGCAGTTACATAAAACTCTTTCCCACTTTCGCTTGTACCACGAGATACTTTAGCTGTTACTACTTTAGTTCCCACCGCTACCACTTTTGCTTTAGGTTTTTCGATAATTTGTTCATTCTTTAAAACCTTTTTGACTACTTTTCCATTTTCTTTCGTAATTTCATATGTTCTTGATACTTTTCCTTTTTTTCCTTGTGAAATTACTTTTTCTCTGCCTTTCAACAACGAAGAATCTGATCTTGTTTCTACTGGATAGTTAATTTCTTCCTCCACTACATCGGTAACTTTTTCTACGCGAACAATCGTGACTTCGTCGTTTGGTTTTAGCTTATCACTTAATTTTTTTTCGACACGATCTAGTTCATTTAGTGTTATCTTTTGTTGCTTTAAAAAGTTAGCGACCGTAGTGGAAGTGGACCACACTTGCTTCATTTCAGTTCCATCAACAAGTGTTACCTGAAACGCTTTATTAATTTTAATTTGATTTTCATCACCTAAATCTTCATCCAAAGGAATAGAAACTTCATCGTATTCGGCTACTTGAATGTTTGCTTCACTCAAAATATTTTTGACTTTCGTTTCGGTTGTCCAAATCTCTTGTTCTTTTTCATCGATAATAATTGTTACTTGTTTTGCTTGAATCCACTCAATCTCCATTCCCGATGTAATTTTGGCATCAAGTGAATAAGATAATTTATCATGCATCGATATTTCAATATTTTCATCTTTCAATAATTCTTCAACAGTTTTTGCATGAGTTAATATTTTCATTTCTTCACCATTTGCATGTATTGTCACAGGCTTTTTTGTTCCTTGATACAAAACAAAGGAAATAACTGCCACAAACAATACCATAAACAAAATGGTGACCACTGATTGTTTATACTTGATCCCAAACAAAATTTTCCTTATGGGATTACTTGACATTTAAAAACGCCTCCTTAACACTCGTTGGATTATACGGGCAACTTCTAATTATGTCAACTAAAAAATTTTTTAGTTTAGTATTTTAGTAACTTTAAACCCTATTAATCTGCAGTATTGGAGGCTTTTTTAAAATTTATACATTTAGCTTAAAAATCTTGATTGCATTTTCAGTCGTTGCCTTCGCAACTTCTTCAACCGACATCTCTTTTAACCGAGCAATTTCTTCTGCAACTAACGGTACAAAAGAAGGTTCATTTCTTTTTCCTCGATATGGATGCGGTGCTAAATAAGGTGCATCTGTTTCGATTAATAGATGCTCCAATGCAATTTCTTTCGCCACCATTTTCGGCAAGCGGGCATTTTTAAATGTAACAGGCCCACCTAAACTAATCATAAAATTCATTTTGATGCATTCCAGTGCCGTTTCGACGCTTCCACTAAAACAATGCATGATGCCACCGACCGTTTGAGCGTTTTCTTCCTTCAAAATTCTTACAACATCCCCCGTTGCATCACGATTGTGAA
This sequence comes from Ureibacillus sp. FSL W8-0352, assembly GCF_038004345.1. Classification (NCBI taxonomy): domain Bacteria; kingdom Bacillati; phylum Bacillota; class Bacilli; order Caryophanales; family Caryophanaceae; genus Ureibacillus; species Ureibacillus sp. FSL W8-0352. The sequence continues at coordinate 2,454,706 of NZ_JBBOQT010000001.1, forward strand.
TAATGATTGGAAGATTAACTTTTTGCGCCAAACGAATTTGTTGTCGAAATAGTTCTTGCTGTACTTCTTTCGGTGACTTATCCCAATAATAATCCAATCCCGTTTCACCAATGCCAACGACTTTAGGGTGATGGGTCAACTCTTCAATCCATGCTAAATCTTTTTCTGTGCAATCGATTGCGTCTACTGGATGCCAACCAATTACTGCATATATAAATTCATATTCCTCTATGAGTTTTATTGCTCGCTCGATCGTTATTCGATCAAAGCCAACAACAATCATTTTTTCAACTTTTGCAGCTCGTGCTCTATCAATTACTTCTTGTAAATCTTCTTGAAATTGATCTGCATTTAAATGAACATGTGTGTCAATAAACATTTTGATTACACCTACCGTCTATTTTATTGCTAACGAACATTACTGACTTAACAAAAAGATTACAATTCGATTACAAGAACCCAATCTTATGATATTTACCTTATTTTTTCGTAATAAATATAGTCTATTCATACTAAAAGGTTTTCATTTAATTCCAATTAACCACCAAAATCGTTATGTTAATATAATTAATTAAAATGAGTTTTGAACAAAAATGCCTGTTGAATCATTTCATCAACAGGCTAATCACATTATTTTACTTTCGCACCATTTTCCAAAGCAGAATCTACTGTCGCAATTTTTAACACACCATCATGAGAACCAGCTAAAATCATACCTTGAGACAACTCGCCACGAAGCTTAACTGGTTTTAAATTGGCCACAACAATTACTTTTTGACCAATTAATTCTTCAGGTTTATAATGCTCAGCAATTCCTGAAACTACTTGACGTTGTTCATAGCCTAAATCCACTTGAAGTTTAAGTAGTTTATCGGTTTTCGGAACTGGCTCACATGCTGTAACAGTACCTACTCTTAAATCGAGTTTTAGGAAATCTTCAATTGTGATTTCCGGCACTTCAGGAGCTTCTATTGGCTTTTTCGTTTCTTCCTCTTGAGGAGTTTTTACAGAAGCTCGCATCTGCTCACGAATATATTCTATTTCTACTTCAGCGTCCAATCTTGGGAAAATTGGTACTCCTTTTTCTACCACTTTTGTATTTTCTGGTATAACATTTCCGAACTCTTCAATCGTTTCCCAAGCCAATAATTTTTCATCTAAACCAAGTTGTTCCATTATGCGTTTTGGCGTTTGTGTCATAAACGGTTGTAACATTACTGCAATATGACGTAAACTTTCGGCCAAATTATACATTACTTGACCTAATTTGCCATGGTTTTCGTCATTTTTTGCCAACACCCAAGGCTCTGTTTCATCAATGTATTTATTTGTTCTTGAAACAAATGACCACAATTCTGCTAATACAACACTAAACTGCATTTTATCCATGTTGGCTACATATGCAGCTTTTGTTTCTTTTGCGTGAGTTTTTAATGATGCATCAAATTCTGTTTCTTCTAAACCTTTTGTTGGTATGATTCCATCAAAATATTTATTAATCATTGAAACCGTACGATTCAATAAATTACCTAAATCATTTGCTAAATCATAGTTTGTCCGCTCTACAAATGATTCTGGAGAAAATACACCGTCTGCCCCAAATGGTAATTCGCGAAGTAAGAAGTAACGCGTTGCATCCAATCCGTAACGATCAATTAACATTTCCGGATAAACAACATTCCCCTTCGATTTCGACATTTTTCCATCTTTCATCATGATGAAACCGTGAGCAAATACTTTTTTCGGAAGCGGTAATCCCAATGCCATTAGGAAGATCGGCCAATAAATAGTATGGAAACGAACAATATCTTTTCCTACGACATGAACATCAGCAGGCCAATACTTATTGAATAATTCTTCATTATCCGAACCATATCCAAGAGCAGTAATGTAGTTTGTTAGCGCATCTACCCATACATAAATGACATGTTTTGGATCTCCTGGTACTTTAATTCCCCAATCAAAGGAAGTTCTTGAAACAGAAAGATCCTCTAATCCCGGTTTAATGAAGTTATTAATCATCTCATTTTTACGTGATTCCGGTTCAATAAACTCTAGGTTTTCTTCATAATATTGAAGTAAACGATCAGCATATTTTTGCATATTAAAGAAATAGGATTCTTCTTTCAACTTTTGAACAGGGCGTCCACAATCTGGACAATTGCCTTCAATTAGCTGAGTTTCTGTAAAGAAAGATTCGCAAGGAGTACAATACAAACCTTCATATTCTCCTTTATAAATATCTCCGTTGTCTAAAAACTTTTTAAAGATTTTCTCAACACTTTTTACATGACGTTCTTGTGTGGTTTGGATAAAATCATCATAAGAGATATCCATTTTCTTCCACAATTCTTTTGCTGCTTTAGCAATTTCATTCACATATTCTTGCGGATGTTTTCCAACTTCTTGGGCTTTTTGTTGAATTTTTTGTCCATGCTCATCCATTCCTGTTAAGAAACGAACATCATATCCGCGCAATCTTTTATATCGTGCCATAGCATCAGATGCCACAGTTGTATATGCTGTACCAATATGAAATTTTCCGCTTGGATAATATATTGGTGTTGTTATATAAAACGTTTTCTTCTCACTCACCTAAACTGCCTCCATTGTCAACTATATATAGTATTTATTGTAACGATTAACTATTTCTGTTTCAACGCTAACATATTATACTAAAGTTTTGACGAATTTTTCTAATTCAATCAATCAAAAAATCAATGGAACTTTTTGTCTAAATACTACGTTTTTAATAATATTCTTTAACGAATAATACTTTTTTAATAAAAAAAATGAATTTTTATAAATTCTTTTATTAAATCTCAAAACTTCAATGCTAATTTATTGACGTTTATTCCTTTTATTGGTATTATTCTAGACAGACAAAGAATAAATGTCGAATTTTGGCGAATACGAGATTTATTCTAAAATTATGACTCATTTATAGGAGGAAAACATTGTCATGAAATCTACAGGTATTGTTCGTAAGGTTGATGAGTTAGGTCGTGTAGTGATTCCAATTGAGCTTCGACGCACACTTGGCATCAATGAAAAAGATGCACTAGAAATCTACGTAGACGATGATAAAATCATCCTCAAAAAATACATGCCTAACATGACTTGCGCTATTACTGGAGAAGTTTCAGATCAAAATTTCCGCTTAGCTGGAGGAAAATTAATTTTAAGTCCAGAAGGTGCCGAAATTTTACTGAAAGAAATTCAACAACAGTTAAACAAATAAGTTGAATATGGGGACGTGTCTGATAAGGCAAATCGCTCCTCATACGACACTAGTGCATTTTTATCTATCAGAGGAACATAACTTCGATTTTCGAAGAGGGTTGGGGCTGTCCAGAAAGTCGAACACTTTCTGAACAGCCTTACTTCTTATAGTAATATTCTCTTAAAAACTTTGCTCCTGCGGTGATCACACCAAACGCGCCTCCTCGTCGCAATTTATCTGCGGCGAAAGCTCTTGCGACAGCCGCAAAGGGGGCGTCTCAAAATGACTTTTTTTCAGACGCCCTCCTTCTTTTTCATAAATGATATTGCTGATAAACCTCCCTTTTTGGAAGACCTCTTAATTTAGCCACTTCTTTAATTGCCTCTTTTGAAGAAAGTTGTTTTTCTCTCATTAGTAAATCAACGTGTTCTTGAATCGTCATGTTTGTCCAATAAGCATCTTCATTGTTTTCTTCCACTTCATTTTGCGATCCTTCAATAACGATACAAAATTCCCCTCTCACTTCATTCTCTTCTGTCCATTGAATTGCTTCTTCTACAGTACCTCGTAAAAACTCTTCAAATTTTTTTGTTAACTCTCGTGCTAAAACAATTTTCCGATTGCCTAACTCCGCTGCTAAATCTTTTAATGTATCTTTTAGACGATGGGGTGCTTCATAAAAGATTAATGTTTCTTTTCGATTTTTGAGATTAGATAACTGTTTTTTTCGTTCTTTTTTGTTGCGATTTAAAAAACCGAAAAAGTAAAATGGTTGAGGCGTTAAGCCAGATGCAATTAAAGCTGACATGGCTGCATTGGCACCTGGTATAGGAACTACTGCAAAATCTTCCTCAATCGCTTTTTGAGCAATATCAGCACCGGGGTCAGATATGCAAGGCATCCCCGCATCACTTACTAATGCTACTGATTTCCCATCTTTTAACCACTGCAATATTTTTTCTCCTGCTTGTTCTTGATTATGTTCATGATAGCTAACTAACGGTGTCGTAATGTCGTAATAATGACAAAGTTTTTTCGTATTTCTTGTGTCTTCTGCCGCAATGATGTCCACTTCTTTTAAAATGCGCAATGCCCTGATTGTAATGTCTTCTAAATTTCCAATGGGCGTTGCAACTAAATATAAACAACTGCTTTGTTCATACATGCTACTTTTTTGAGATTTCATTTTTTACATCTCCCAATATATTTCAATTTTTCGCTACGTTTTAATTGTTTAAAGGCGTATTCAGCTCTCATTGCTTGCTCTTTTGTTTCATAAATTTCATAATATATGCATTTTACCGGCCGCTTTCCTCTCGTATATTTTGCTCCTTTGCCCGCATTATGCTGATTCACTCTTCGTTCTAAATCATTCGTATATCCCGCATAAAAAGATGAATCGGCACATTCCAAGACGTAAAAATAATGTTTATCCTTTTCCACCATATAAGATTTCACTCATTTCAGCTGTATACTGATTGTTGTCATCATATACATACAGAGGAGGCAAAATTTTTAAATCCGGCTTGCCATCTTTGATTCCCTCAATCAACAACATATTTGCTTCTTTCCCCATTTTCGGATAGATAAAGCGAATTCGTTTCGGTTCTAAACGATGTTTCCGCATAGAAGTAATAATATCAAGTAATCTCCCCGGTCTATGTACAAAGGCTGCTTTTCCGCCTTGTTTCAGCAACCTGCTTGCCGCATGAATTGCCTCATCCAATGTAAGCAATACTTCATGGCGGGCAATCGTATAGTGCTCGTTTAAGTTTTTATCGCTTGATTCAATATCTAAAAAATACGGTGGATTACATGTCACAGCATCATATTTTTCAATGCCGAGTAGCGGAGGAATGTCCTTTACATCTCCATGAACCATTTGAAGTTGATTTTCTAATCTATTGTATTGAATACTTCTTACTGCCATATCATACAGCCGCTCTTGAATTTCCACTCCAATAATCTTTGCTTTTGTGCGAGTGCTTAAAAATAAAGGAATAACACCATTTCCTGAGCATAAATCGACAATTTGTCCCTTTGAAATAGGAATGTTAACAAACTTCGCTAATAAAACGGCATCTAAAGAAAAAGAGAAAACGGAAGGACTTTGAATAATTCGTAAATCCTCTGCTAATAAATAATCTAACCGTTCATCATCCTTTAACCAATCTTCCACACTTACACACTCCTCATGAAAATAAAAGACTGTACCCAATTCGGGTATCAGCCTTTACATTAAACATTTTTATTAAAAAACGATAGACAAAACAAGCAGTCTTCACCCTTGCGGGAACTTCCGAAATGTACATTGCATACGTGAAACCCTTCTTGATATAGTCGAGCTAAATTATCATATCCTTCCCCAATATCTAAATAGCTTTTCTTTTCACCTTGTTCAGAAGTTCCTTCTGTTGCTTTCGAAAGTTCTTCTAGTCGTCTTCTTAAATGAAAGTTTTCTGTTTGAAGTGACTGATGTTCTTCTACCATATGTGCAACAAATTTTTTTAACTCGTTAAACTGCTGTTGTAACGTCTCTAGTTGCTGTTCAAATTCCATTATAGAATCCAAAAAATTACGGTCCCTCAACCAAGCCACCCCATTAGTTTTAATCTATATCAGATTCTTTTCACACTCGAGTATTTCCTCCAGCGTATATTCAACGGTGCGTTCAAGCTCTTCTAAATATACTTGAATGACTCTTTCTAGCACATTGATTCCAACGACTGTTCCAATCCCATCAGGAGTAATAGTTGTCTCGCCAATATCAGGCATTCCATCTTTCGCTGTTTCGTAATCGTCATTTTCATATTTTAAACAGCACATAAGACGACCACATAATCCTGAAATTTTTGTCGGATTTAATGATAAATTTTGATCTTTCGCCATTTTAATTGAGACCGGATCAAAATCTCCTAGAAATGTTGAACAGCAGAGCATTCGACCACAAGGACCAATACCTCCAAGAAGCTTAGCTTCATCCCTTACACCGATTTGGCGAAGTTCGATACGAGTTCGGAAAATCGCCGCTAAATCTTTCACTAATTCACGGAAATCGACTCTTCCCTCTGCTGTAAAATAAAAAATCACTTTATTTCGATCGAATGTATATTCAACATCAACAAGTTTCATCTCCAGTTGATGTTCAGCAATTTTTACATTCGCTATATCAAAAGCTCGTCTTGCTTCAGCTTTGTTTTCTTCCACTTGGATTTTATCTCGCTCTGTAGCAGGACGTAAAACTTGCTTTAAAGGCAAAACAACATCATTTTCACCAACTTGTCTCATTGGAACAACAATTTTTCCATATTCGACACCTCGAGCTGTCTCAACAATGACATATTGGTCTTTTTCAAGTTGATATTCTCCAGGGTCGAAATAATATATTTTACCCGCCCGTTTAAAGCGGACACCTACCACATTATACAAAGGAATACCCCTCCTGCAATTTCAGCATAAGCTGTTCCATTAAAAGCGTGCGATTCATATTACGACCTACATTTTGTCTTGCTTGTAATATTGCTTGCATTTGATTCGACAATTGTTCGAAAGTAGAAGATAATGCAATTTCCTTCCATGTATCTACCATATCTGGATAGGTACAAGAACTTTCAGGGTTTGCCTTTATAGCTACAATATCACGATAAGCTAACAGAAGTAAATCAAGACTGAGTTCAAAATCACTTTTATCTTTTACATTTGGAAGCCATTCATCATATACAATTAGCATGGCTTCATTGACATTTTTTCTAACAGTCTCAACTAATTTTAACACTGTTTTTCTCGCTAGTGCAAACTGCTCATCTTGTGCTAAAGCAAGACCTTTTTCAAGACTATTTGTCACTTGACTGACAGTTGATGCCATGGAAAACGTTAACCCTTGCTGTTGTAATTGTTGGACTAAAAAGTCTTTAGGAATACTTGAAAATTTAATATGCTGACAACGTGATTGAATCGTTGACAATATCGATTGATATTGCTCCGTTAAGAGTATTGCTGTCACTAATCCATCTGGTTCTTCTAAAAATTTTAATAATGTATTACTTGCAGCATTATTCATTTTATCTGCATGATGAACTACATAAATTTTTCTGCCTTCTTCCATACCTGTTTTTGTCATATTTGATATTAAATCACGAATTTGTTCAACTTTAATAAATTGACCATCAGGTTCTATTTGCAAAACATTGGGATGATTGCCTGATTCTATGCGTTTACAATTTCTGCATGTTTCACATGGAACATTTTTCGACGGACTTTGACATAACATTAATTTAACAAAAAACTTCATTACTTCTTTTTTGCCTGTTCCTCTTTCGCCTTCAAAAATATAAGCATGTGCAATACGTCCCTTTTCAAAAATCATTTGTAATTGTTTTATGACGATTGGTTGCAGCTTCATTAGCTCATCCACTGTATCAAGCATTTCTTTTCACCTTTTCTTTAATCAGGATGTCTTCCTTCATTTTCTTTAGAAAAAATCCCGTGTCTATCACCATGGTAAAAGACACGGGTTTTACATATATAAATTAATTAACAAACCTTTTATTTCGCCAATTTTATCAAGCAAATCAATCGTTTCTTTTTCTTCATCTAATAAATCTTGAGCTAGTTCAACTAAACGTTCATCAATTTTCTTAATAATTTTAAGTCTTCTACCTTCACCAAATCGATTCCAAGTGTGAGACTGTTTTAGTTCAAGGCCATATTCAACAGCTTCTTGTAAAAATCGCCTCACAAGCATCTTAAATCTCGCTAAATCTCGCAAGTTTCTTGACCTTGCTACTCGATCACCTGCAGCGGAAATATCTCCTAGCAATCGAGTTAATTGCTCACTTTGCAGTTTCTGTCCTTGCTTCACAACCAATTCTCCAAAGCGTTGATTTGCCTCATTTGGTTGCTTCATTTCATGTATATTTGTTTTGATTCCAACTCGTAAATCTTGATTAATTTTCACTTCATTCAGCCCTCGCTCACTTTTTCATGGGATTTGGCAAAGTATAAGCTGTTAAAAGTGGTGATATTCGTCGATTGGTAAAACAAATACCGTTGCACCACCAACCTCCACCTCAACCGGATACGGAATATAGGTATCTGCATTTCCTCCAAGAGGTGAAACAGGAGTGACCATTTGTTCCCTTGCCCGACAATTATCTCGAATAATGTCTAATACCTTGGAAACATCTTGATCGTCTACACCAATTAGAAAAGTAGTGTTACCTGAGCGCAAGAATCCTCCTGTACTCGCTAACTTAGTCGCACGAAAATTTTGCTTCATTAAGGCATTTGACAGTCGATTATTATCTTGGTCTTGAATGACCGCAATTACTAATTTCATACGCATTCACTCCTAACTTGCGTGTTTTTATTATACCATACATTACATGTTCCCTTCATTTCCTTGTTCTTATGACAAGAATAAATAAATAACTTTTTAGCAGTTAAGAATATTTATGTTTAAAATATGGAAATTTATATTATTTTATTGAAGATTCCTTTTTATCATTACAAAATACCTTTATTAACAAAGTAAATCCAATTCTCTATTACTCTTACCCAAAAAAGTTTATTCTACACAAAGGGCTATATCCCCATCATCCTTATGCAGTTATTTTACGCAAAATAAAAGGAATGCGTTCTTTTCATTAGAATGCATTCCTTTTGGTTGTATGAAATTGGTTTTGAAAAACATTAGAGAACTCGAAATCATTAACTTTTGTCTTTTAAGAATGGTAATACAATATTTATTACCTCTTCTAGTACTACTTCAATTTCATTTTCTGCATTAATGGCCTTTATTCTTTCTGGAAACTGTTTAAGTAGTTTCAAATAACCTTCTCTTACTTTTAAATGAAATTCCAATGATTCTAAATCTAATCGGTTGACTTCTCGTTCACCATCTTTTTGTATTCTTGAAAGTCCAATTGTTGGTGATACATCTAAATATAACGTTAAATCAGGGAAAAAATCACCGATAGCAAATTGATTGATTGTATATACTTCTTCTATCCCCAATCCTCTTGCATATCCCTGATAAGTAAGGCTACTATCAATGTAGCGGTCGCATAATACAATCGTTCCTTTTTCCAACTCAGGTATGATTTTCTCAACTAAGTGCTGCCTTCTTGCGGCAGCATATAAAAGCGCCTCTGTCTTTGCATCCATATTTACATTCTTTTTGTCTAAAATTACATTTCGAATTTGTTCTGCTATATCAATTCCGCCAGGCTCTCTCGTACAAACTACGGAATATCCCTGTTGAATTAAATATTCTGCCAATCGTTTAAGGATTGTACTCTTACCTGAGCCTTCTCCACCTTCAAAACTGATTAAATAACCCACAAGTCTATTCCTCCATCCAGTTTACTCTCTGTTTATTTATAGACGCATATCAGTTTTTCTTCAAGTTGATGATTCCCTTGGAAAGATGCTCCGACCGCTAATAGTTCTTCCAATTGACTGAGCTTCGATACAGTAATTTTTTCTCCAGGAATGAGTAAAGGGATACCTGGTGGATATGGTATCACCATACTTGCTGAAATTCTACCTATTGCTCGCATATAGGGAATCCACTCCGTATCTTTTTCCTCTAATTCACAAAATGAATATTCAGGAATGGATATTTTATTCACTTCTTTAAATGCTGTTGCAAATTCGATAGATACTTCTTCGACGCTTTGTAAAGACTCAACTGCTTCCTTAATACGCATTCTCGTTTCTGCAAAAGGATAACTTTGTCCTTGTTTTAATAAAGGCAATATGAATAATACCTGATGTAAATCTGCTAATTCTGAATATACTCCTTGCTTTTCTAACGCATCCTTCAATTGAAAACCGCTATAACCTCGCACCCTTAATAACACTTTTAAAGGATCGTCCATTTCAATGACTTGTAACGATTGAATTGAACGCAATGCTTCAATCCAATGCTTTTTTCTGTCCAAAAAATAATTTGCATCGCTTTCTAAATATGTTTGAACATAATGTCTTGCATCATCTAATGAAGCCAATAATATATAGGATGGACTGCTTGATTGCAACATTCGTAAGTAACGGTTGACTTGCTCTGCTTCAACAATATTAGACTTGATATGTAAAAAAGAGGCCATTGTCATGGCTGGTAACGTTTTATGGGCCGATTGAACAACAATATCTGCTCCTAAATCTAATGCAGATTCCGGAAATTGTTTACTTGCTGTTAAATGAGCTCCATGGGCCTCGTCGACTAATACCGGAATCTTCATCTGATGACATAATTCGATTTGTTGTTTTAATTCATTTGATACCGCTCCATAGTAGGTTGGAGAAGTTAAAATTACAGCCTTTACATCTCGATGTATTCGTAGTGCCTCTTTTAAAGTAGTTAACGAAACGTGAGTTGCTGTTCTAGTTTCATCGTCCCATTCAGGCGAGACATAAATCGGTTTAGCACCAATTAATTGAAGAGCATGAAAAATAGATTTATGTGCATTTCTTTGTACTATGATTTTTTCGTTTCTTTTACAAGTTGCATAAATCATCGCCAAATTGCCCACTGTTGAACCATTCACTAGAAAAAAACTGCGATCTGCACCGTATGTTTGGGCTAATAATCTTTCGGCTTCATATATAACTTCTTTTGGATGATGGAAGTCATCAAGTCCTGTTAGTTCTGTTACATCGAAGGGTAACATGCCTTGTATTGGTTGCGGCAATCCTGATATCAATCCATTTTTATGGCCCGGAACGTGAAAGGATGTTGGTTGTTTTTCCACAAAATTCTTCAATGTTTCAATTAACGGCCGTCCTATTCTCATCATCTCACCCCGCTAAATACTCTTCCTTTATTATAGTCTTAATAGGGAGAAAACTCATCTTGTTATTACCTATAAAATAGTTAGAAAGATTTTATTACCACTTTACAGTGGTATTATTGAAAAGCCACATCCATTCTCACAAGGGGACCCCTTAACTACCATCGGCGCTAACTCCGAAGCACGTTGACCGGCGAATTTCTGCGTCAGCTTCGGCGGTCCGGTGCTCATACACTGTATCTTCTCTTTATTAATTGAAATTAAATGTTGGTATATGCTTTTCTTTTGTAGGTTTCTTTAGTTGTACTGCGGTTTATTTGAACTCGAGTGGACTTTTTGTCCTTGTTGTTATTTTCAATTAAACGCTGTAAATTTTAATTATTTTTTGTTTTAAAGACTATCTTTTTAAACCGTTGGGTTTTCACTTGTGAAATTAGCATTTTACAGTGGCATATTACTTCCTACTCTCACAAGGGGACCCCTTAACTACCATCGGCGCTAACTCCGAAGCACGTTGACCGGCGAATTTCTGTGTCAGCTTCGGCAGTCCGGTGCTCACGTACTTAGTACGCTCCGCTCCGGGCTGCCTCGCTTCCTTGAACTTCTTGGTCCCCGTGCTTCTCGTCTCCTTCAAGTATTTATTTTACTTTTGTTTAACATGTGGTTTCTGTATCGCGCCGATCGGACTTTCAGTCCTTGTTAGTAAGGGGCTTCAACTTTTGCAATAAAAAAAGGGGCTGGGACAAAACTAGCTTCTAGATAGGAAAAAGGAGAATTTGAGTTGGCTCAAATTCTCCTTTTTCCATTTATACCCATTATTTTTTGTTAGTTGATCTTTGTTGGCCGTGTATTTTCGTAAATTCACGGCCATTAAGGCAATGCCCATTTCATTTTCCACTTTCGATTTTCCTCGAACGGAAAATCGAGTGAAACGCAAATTAGCCTTCAAGAATCCAAAAACTGGTTCTACGTCTATTTTACGTTGACGGAAAATAGAACCAGCTTTTTCTTCTGAAAGCTTCGCTCTTACATATTCTTTTTGTTGTTCCCATTTTTCATTCACCATGACCTTTCGGTGATTGCCTTCCTTTGCTTTTGTGCATGATGAACGAAATGGACATCCTGAACAGTTTTCACATTCATAGATTTTCAATTCTCGTTTGAAACCAGTCTTATCTGTACGTACAGAACGATAACGGAAGGTTACTCGCTGCTGATTTGGACAAATGTAGGTATCACTTTCTTCGTCGTACATCCAATTGTCTGGATGAAATGGATTTTGTTTATATTTCTTCTTTTGTTCTTTCTCATACATGGTATATGGAATGAGTGCCTCACATTTTCGATTCGAAAGGATGTCTTCATAGTTTTGTTCACTACCATAACCAGCATCTGCGACAATATACTTTGGTAACGGAAAATAATCCTTTTCTATCTTATTCAAGAACGGAATTAATGTACGTGTATCAGTAGGATTTGGAAAGATGCTATAAGCTAGTGCGTATTGACCTTCTGTTGCGATTTGTACATTGTATCCAGCTTTCAATTGACCGTTTTTCATATAGTCGTCTTTCATTCGCATGAACGTCGCATCTTGATCTGTTTTGGAATAACTGTTCCGTTCCCCCAAGATGTCCAAGTCTTTTTGGTATTTTTGTTTTCGTAGAATGAAGTCTATTAATTGTTTGTACGCTTGTTTTGGATATTTTCGTTCGCTTCTTAATGCTTTTCGTTCTGTGGCATCGGGCGATGTTTCTATCTTTTGGTCATATTCCTTAATGACTTCATCGACTTGTTGCACCATTTGAGCGAGTTCTTCTACGGACAGTTCTCCCTCATTTTCCCGCTCCATTTCAGGGATGATTTCTTTTTCTAATAGTTCGTTGTATAACTGATTGGACTTTTCAATTAAGTTTTGGTTGTATTTTTCAATGGATTTCTTCCATACGAAAGTAAATTTATTGGCATTCGCTTCAATCTTCGTACCATCGATAAAAATGGCTTCTTGATCGATTAACTTTTCTTCCACCAGTTGGCAACGGAATTGGACAAAACATTGACGAATTAATTCTTTTACTTCCGGATGCACACGAAAACGATTGATCGTCCGATAACTTGGTTCATATCCTTGTGCCAACCACATCATTCGTATACTGTCCTTTAATAGCGCTTCAATTTTTCGACCTGAAAAGACAGACTGCGAATAGGCACACAAAATAATTTTTAGCATCATGCGTGGATGATAAGCAGGACAACCTGTATTTCGAAGAAACGGCTGGAAGGCTTCATCTGGAATACTTTCAACTAAATGGTGAATATGGAAGGCAATATCATTTTCTTGTAATTTTATTTCTAAATCTAGAGGTAAAACTAATTGATTCATGTTATAATATTTAAACATAAGGACCCTTCTTTCTGTTAGTTTTGGTGGTAACTTAATTTTAACAGAAGAGGTCCTTATTTTTTATTGAAAAAATGAAGAACAGCTCATGAAATTTCATTCCAAAATTTCATGAGCTGTTTCCATTTTAGAGGGGGTTTTGTCCCAGCCTCCTTTTGCGAAGCGCTCGTCTATCTCTCACAAGGGGACCCCTTAACTACCATCGGCGCTAACTCCGAAGCACGTTGACCGGCGAATTTCTGCGTCAGCTTCGGCGGTCCGGTGCTCACGTACATAGTACGCTCCGCTCCGGGCCGCCTCGCTTCCTTGAACTTCTTGGTCCCCGTGCTTCTCGTCTCCTCCAAATAATTGTTTTGCTTACGTTTTAAATGCCACTTCTCTATCGCGCCGATCGGACTTTCAGTCCTTGGTAGTAAGGGGCTTCAATTTTTGCAATATAAAAAGCACCACTATTGTGGTGCCTTTTTGCGAAGCGACGTCCTACTCTCACAAGGGGAAGCCCCTTACTACCATCGGCGCTGAAGAGCTTAACTTCCGTGTTCGGTATGGGAACGGGTGTGACCTCTTCGCCATCGTCACTTCACTATATGAGAGGTTGTTCTCTCAAAACTGGATAACGACATTGAAATGATTGGTTAAGTCCTCGATCGATTAGTATCCGTCAGCTCCACACGTCACCGTGCTTCCACCTCGGACCTATCTACCTCATCGTCTTTGAGGGATCTTACTTGCTTATGCAATGGGAAATCTCATCTTGAGGGGGGCTTCATGCTTAGATGCTTTCAGCACTTATCCCGTCCACACATAGCTACCCAGCGGTGCCTTTGGCAAGACAACTGGTACACCAGCGGTGTGTCCATCCCGGTCCTCTCGTACTAAGGACAGCTCCTCTCAAATTTCCTACGCCCACGACGGATAGGGACCGAACTGTCTCACGACGTTCTGAACCCAGCTCGCGTACCGCTTTAATGGGCGAACAGCCCAACCCTTGGGACCGACTACAGCCCCAGGATGCGATGAGCCGACATCGAGGTGCCAAACCTCCCCGTCGATGTGGACTCTTGGGGGAGATAAGCCTGTTATCCCCGGGGTAGCTTTTATCCGTTGAGCGATGGCCCTTCCATGCGGAACCACCGGATCACTAAGCCCGTCTTTCGACCCTGCTCGACTTGTAGGTCTCGCAGTCAAGCTCCCTTATGCCTTTACACTCTGCGAATGATTTCCAACCATTCTGAGGGAACCTTTGGGCGCCTCCGTTACCTTTTAGGAGGCGACCGCCCCAGTCAAACTGTCCACCTGACACTGTCTCCCAAGCCGATCAGGCTTGCGGGTTAGAATTTCAGTACAACCAGGGTAGTATCCCAAGGGCGCCTCCAGGGAAGCTGGCGCTCCCCCTTCTACGGCTCCTACCTATCCTGTACAAGTTGCACCGAAATTCAATATCAGGTTACAGTAAAGCTCCACGGGGTCTTTCCGTCCTGTCGCGGGTAACCTGCATCTTCACAGGTACTATAATTTCACCGAGTCTCTCGTTGAGACAGTGCCCAGATCGTTACGCCTTTCGTGCGGGTCGGAACTTACCCGACAAGGAATTTCGCTACCTTAGGACCGTTATAGTTACGGCCGCCGTTTACTGGGGCTTCAATTCGGAGCTTCGCTTGCGCTAACTCCTCCTCTTAACCTTCCAGCACCGGGCAGGCGTCAGCCCCTATACTTCACCTTACGGTTTTGCAGAGACCTGTGTTTTTGCTAAACAGTCGCCTGGGCCTATTCACTGCGGCTCATCAGGGCTTGCACCCCAATGAGCACCCCTTCTCCCGAAGTTACGGGGTCATTTTGCCGAGTTCCTTAACGAGAGTTCTCTCGCTCACCTTAGGATTCTCTCCTCGACTACCTGTGTCGGTTTGCGGTACGGGCACCTCCCGCCTCGCTAGAGGCTTTTCTTGGCAGTGTGAAATCAGGAACTTCGCGCATAACGCGCTCCCCATCACAGCTCGGCGTATTAGGAAGCGGATTTGCCTACTTCCACGCCTTGCTGCTTGGACACGCTCGACCAACGGCGTGCATTCCCTATCCTCCTGCGTCCCCCCATCACTCAAACGGCGGGGAGGTGGTACAGGAATATCAACCTGTTGTCCATCGTCTACGCCTTTCGGCCTCGACTTAGGTCCCGACTAACCCTGAGCGGACGAGCCTTCCTCAGGAAACCTTAGTCATTCGGTGGATGGGATTCTCACCCATCTTTCGCTACTCATACCGGCATTCTCACTTCTAAGCGCTCCACCAGTCCTTCCGGTCTGACTTCGACGCACTTAGAACGCTCTCCTACCACTCGTGCAACGCACGAATCCACAGCTTCGGTGAATCGTTTAGCCCCGTTACATTTTCGGCGCAGCGTCACTCGACCAGTGAGCTATTACGCACTCTTTAAATGATGGCTGCTTCTAAGCCAACATCCTGGTTGTCTAAGCAACGCCACATCCTTTTCCACTTAACGATTACTTTGGGACCTTAGCTGGTGGTCTGGGCTGTTTCCCTTTTGACCACGGATCTTATCACTCGTAGTCTGACTCCCGTGTATAAATAGCTGGCATTCGGAGTTTGTCTGAATTCGGTAACCCGAGGTGGGCCCCTAGTCCAAACAGTGCTCTACCTCCAGTATTCTTCACACGAGGCTAGCCCTAAAGCTATTTCGGAGAGAACCAGCTATCTCCAAGTTCGATTGGAATTTCTCCGCTACCCACACCTCATCCCCGCACTTTTCAACGTGCGTGGGTTCGGGCCTCCAGTGAGTGTTACCTCACCTTCACCCTGGACATGGGTAGATCACCTGGTTTCGGGTCTACGACCACGTACTCAAAACGCCCTATTCAGACTCGCTTTCGCTGCGGCTCCGCATTTTCTGCTTAACCTTGCACGTAATCGTAACTCGCCGGTTCATTCTACAAAAGGCACGCCATCACCCGTTAACGGGCTCTGACTACTTGTAGGCACACGGTTTCAGGTTCTCTTTCACTCCCCTCCCGGGGTGCTTTTCACCTTTCCCTCACGGTACTGGTTCACTATCGGTCACTAGGGAGTATTTAGCCTTGGGAGATGGTCCTCCCGGATTCCGACGGAATTTCACGTGTTCCGCCGTACTCAGGATCCACTCAGGAGAGGATGGATTTTCGACTACAGGGCTTTTACCTTCTCTGGCCGTCCTTTCCAGAACGGTTCATCTAACCCATCCTTTTGTAACTCCGTATAGAGTGTCCTACAACCCCAAGAGGCAAGCCTCTTGGTTTGGGCTGTTCCCGTTTCGCTCGCCGCTACTCAGGGAATCGATTTTTCTTTCTTCTCCTCCAGGTACTTAGATGTTTCAGTTCCCTGGGTGTGCCTTCTTAACGCTATGGATTCACGTTAAGATACTGTTCCATTACGAACAGTGGGTTCCCCCATTCGGAAATCTCCGGATCAAAGCTTACTTACAGCTCCCCGAAGCATATCGGTGTTAGTCCCGTCCTTCATCGGCTCCTAGTGCCAAGGCATCCACCGTGCGCCCTTAACAACTTAACCTTTACGGCTTTCGATACGCTGCGCAATACTTCGTCAATTTCGCTCGTTCGAATCCTCATGTACGCATATAGTACACTCCGGTTCTCACTCGCTCATTTACTTGTCTTGCTTGCGTCTCGCAACCCTTACGGGTTTAATCCACGTCGCATTTACGTCGTGTTAGCCTAGTTGTTTGCGCTTTACAGTAAATTGCTTGCTTTCAATGTCGTTTATCCAGTTTTCAAAGAACAACGCTATAACTTTGAAGGTCATAAACCTTCAAAACTGAACACAAAACGCTAACGCTTCCGTAAATATCCTTAGAAAGGAGGTGATCCAGCCGCACCTTCCGATACGGCTACCTTGTTACGACTTCACCCCAATCATCTGTCCCACCTTCGGCGGCTGGCTCCCGAAAGGGTTACCTCACCGACTTCGGGTGTTACAGACTCTCGTGGTGTGACGGGCGGTGTGTACAAGGCCCGGGAACGTATTCACCGCGGCATGCTGATCCGCGATTACTAGCGATTCCGGCTTCATGCAGGCGAGTTGCAGCCTGCAATCCGAACTGAGAACGGTTTTTTCGGATTGGCTCCGTCTCGCGACTTCGCGACCGTTTGTACCGTCCATTGTAGCACGTGTGTAGCCCAGGTCATAAGGGGCATGATGATTTGACGTCATCCCCACCTTCCTCCGTATTTGTACGGCAGTCTCCTTAGAGTGCCCAACTGAATGATGGCAACTAAGGACAAGGGTTGCGCTCGTTGCGGGACTTAACCCAACATCTCACGACACGAGCTGACGACAACCATGCACCACCTGTCACCGCTGTCCCCGAAGGGAAGGCTATGTCTCCATAGCGGTCAGCGGGATGTCAAGACCTGGTAAGGTTCTTCGCGTTGCTTCGAATTAAACCACATGCTCCACCGCTTGTGCGGGCCCCCGTCAATTCCTTTGAGTTTCAGTCTTGCGACCGTACTCCCCAGGCGGAGTGCTTAATGCGTTAGCTGCAGCACTAAGGGGTGGAAACCCCCTAACACTTAGCACTCATCGTTTACGGCGTGGACTACCAGGGTATCTAATCCTGTTTGCTCCCCACGCTTTCGCGCCTCAGCGTCAGTTACAGGCCAGGAAGCCGCCTTCGCCACTGGTGTTCCTCCATATCTCTACGCATTTCACCGCTACACATGGAATTCCGCTTCCCTCTCCTGCACTCAAGTCTCCCAGTTTCCAATGACCCTCCCCGGTTAAGCCGGGGGCTTTCACATCAGACTTAAGAAACCGCCTGCGCGCGCTTTACGCCCAATAATTCCGGACAACGCTTGCCACCTACGTATTACCGCGGCTGCTGGCACGTAGTTAGCCGTGGCTTTCTAGTAAGGTACCGTCAAGGTGCAGCCAGTTACTACTGCACTTGTTCTTCCCTTACAACAGAGCTTTACGATCCGAAGACCTTCTTCGCTCACGCGGCGTTGCTCCATCAGGCTTTCGCCCATTGTGGAAGATTCCCTACTGCTGCCTCCCGTAGGAGTCTGGGCCGTGTCTCAGTCCCAGTGTGGCCGATCACCCTCTCAGGTCGGCTACGCATCGTCGCCTTGGTAGGCCGTTACCCCACCAACAAGCTAATGCGCCGCGGGCCCATCCTATAGTGATAGCAGAACCATCTTTCAACACCAAAGCATGCACTTTGATGTGTTATCCGGTATTAGCACGCGTTTCCGCGAGTTATCCCAGTCTATAGGGCAGGTTACCCACGTGTTACTCACCCGTCCGCCGCTAACCTCATGAAAGCTAGGCTTTCAATTGGTTCGCTCGACTTGCATGTATTAGGCACGCCGCCAGCGTTCGTCCTGAGCCAGGATCAAACTCTCCATAAAAGAAAATTTGATTTGCTCAAAAATTGAATGTCCGAATCTAGTTTGTCAACGAGGGTTAACAACTAGATAATTTATTGCATTAACGTTTTGTTGTTCAGTTTTCAAGGTTCATCTAGTGTTAATTTAGTGACGCTAAAATATTATATCATGTTTAATTAATATTTCAAGCTTTTTTTACACATTTTTAACTCTCGATAGAGAACTCTTACATTATATCTAAATCATCTTTTGTTTGTCAATATTTTTTTAATTCCCTTGTTTATTTTGTAACTCAAAGGGAAATTCATTATATCAACATAATTAAAACAATGCAAGAGATTTTAATTAATTTATTGTAAAAGAGTTAAAACTGCTATGCATAGAACTCCTGGAAATCCTAATATAGTGATTGTTAAAGCGGAAAAGAAGTTAACAGGAACGATAATATCAAATCCATCAACCGTTATATGTGCTATATACAAAAAGGCGAAAGAACAAGCTAGGCGGAACCAAAAAATTGCGAGCTTTTCAATGATTATTCCATAGCCAATTCTTTTACCAATAGTAAGAAGTATCATGAGTAGCACGCATATAGCACCTAAAATTAAATATGTACCCATCCAATCTCCTCCTGAGTTTAAGTACATTGGAAACATATGCTATAACGGCTACTCTTAGTATTTATTTTTTTATAAATCAGGAAATTGTTTTATACGATGGTCCTACTTTTATTTAACGCAACATGATTTTTCGGATTCGTGCTTCTTTAAAAAGATAAAAGTGAATGCTTTCAGCAATTTTACTTTGAGCAATGACATCTAAATTATAATCTTCGGTTAACTCTTCAAGAAGTTTTGCATTATTCCAATCATCTTTCGTTTCTTGCATTAATCGCGCTAACTGCTCATCAAATTCTTTTTTTAACTTTCCTTTTCTACTAAATAAACCCACTTTATATTTCACGCCGTCCTTCCAAAGCTTTAGATAACGTTACCTCATCAGCATACTCCAGATCGCCACCTACTGGTAATCCATGGGCTATACGGGTTGTTCGAATTCCGGATGGTTTTACTAGACGTGAAATATACATTGCCGTTGCTTCTCCTTCAATCGTTGGATTGGTTGCTAAAATAAGTTCTTTTACTCTTTCATCTTTTAATCGGTTGATTAAAGAAGCTACATTTATGTCTTCTGGTCCAACTCCATCCATCGGTGAGATAGCGCCATGCAATACATGATACAAGCCATGGTAGTCCTTCATTTTCTCCATAGCTATCACATCTTTAGGGTCTTGTACGACACAAATTGTTGAGACATCCCTTGATTGATCAGTACAAATTTGGCACGGATCCACATCTGTAATATGTCCACATACAGAACAGTATGTTAAGTCTCTCTTCGCATCAACTAATGCCTTTGCAAAGGACAAGACTGCTTCTTCCTTCATTGTTAAAACGAAAAATGCCAGTCGAGCCGCAGTTTTCGGACCGATGCCTGGCAATTTCATAAAGCTATCAATGAGCTTTGATATTGGTTCAGGATAATACATTTAATTTTTCCTCCTAGAACGGAAGGTTTAAGCCTTGTGTAAATTTGCCCATTGTTGCCGCAGTTGCTTCATCCACTTTGTTCAATGCATCATTTGTTGCAACGGTAATTAAATCTTGCAGCATTTCTACATCTTCAGGGTCCACTACAGAAGGATCTATGTTGACTTCAAGCACTTTGCGTTCACCGCTAACTATTACTTTTACCATGCCACCGCCAGCTGTTCCTTCAAATTGTCTTGCATTTAATTCTTCTTGTGCTTGAAGCATTTCCTTTTGCATTTTTTGCATTTTTTTCATCATACTTTGCATATTACCCATTCCACGCATAAATACGTCCTCCTTCATTGACATTCATTAATAATTATGCTGAAAATCATCAATCTTCTACTACTTCAATAAAATCTTTCCCAAACATTTTTTCCGCTTCTTTCACAATTGGGTCTTCCGATTCGATCTCTTTTGCATCGTCAATATATGGCGCCTCAGGAGCGCTTTCCTGAACCTTACCTGCATTTTGATCTTTTTTTAGATTTAAACCGTTCTCCCGAATAAAGTTTTCACGCAAAACGGTCCATTGACTTTCTGGTATACATAAAATTTCGTACATGATACCCATTTGTTGGAAAAGTATTTGAGAAAATGTAGAAGTGAGGTCTTTGTTTTCAGCAACCATTTGACAATGTATATCATACTTGAATTTTATCACAAATGCACTAGAAGAAGCTGCAACTGGTTCTGCTTCCGCAAATAGAGCTGATTGTGATTTTTGCAGTTGGTTGAGTGCAGGTAGCCAAGCATTTTTAATTTGAATAATGTCTTTTTTAGTAGCTTCTTTTAATACTTCTTTTATTCTACCCGTCGGCGCTTTGTATGCATTCGTTATTTTTGTTCTTTGGCGATTCTCATCTTTAACTGGTGCATCCGTTGCAGACATCGCCACTCCATTTTCAATTTGCTCTTTCAATTGAAAAATTATTTTCTCTAATTGTATGACTTTATTATTCAATACAGAATCCGCTTGTGGCATTTCTCCCGCTTTCAACACACCTACATTCGAAAATTGAGTCATTTTCAATAAAGCCGTTTCCAAATAAACTTTCGTGTGATGAGAAAATCTCATATCTTGCTGTGTTTTAGATAGGATATCGATATATCCGTAAAGCGCATCGGCTGAAAACTCGCGGGACAACTCGATAAATTTTTCCTCTGGCGTCACTAGCTCTAACAGTTCCTCTAAATCCTCGCTTGTTTGAAGCAATAATAAATCTCGGAAGAAGGTAATTAAGTCTTCCGATAAACGAAGAGGATCTTTTCCTTCTGCAATTAACTCTTCCAATAAAGATAGGACATGTGCAATGTCTTTTTCTTTTAAAGCAACAACCATATCATAGAATACATCTTGACTTATGGATCCGCTTACCAACAAAGCATTTTCTAAAGTCAACTTTTCCCCGCTAAAGGATACGACTTGATCTAATAAACTTAGTGCATCCCTCATCCCACCACTAGCTGCTTGGGCAATGACTTTTAACGCCTGTTCCTCAAAAGGTAAATTGATATCCTCTAACACTAATTTCATTCGTTCCACAATATCGTTGGAAGAGAGGCGTTTAAAATCAAACCGTTGACAGCGAGAAATAATTGTAGCTGGTAATTTATGAGGCTCGGTTGTTGCTAAAATAAATACCGCATGAGATGGAGGTTCTTCTAACGTTTTGAGTAAAGCATTAAAAGCACTCGTAGAAAGCATATGCACTTCGTCGATTATATACACTTTATAGCGAGCACTTACGGGAGCAAACCTTACTTTCTCAATAATGTCGCGAATTTCTTCAACGCGGGAATTGGAAGCGGCATCGAATTCAATGACATCCGGATGCGAGCCTTCTGTTATACTTCGGCAAGTTGGACATTCATTACAAGGTTCATTTGTTGGTGCTTTTTCGCAATTTAATGCTTTAGCAAAAATTTTAGCAGTACTTGTCTTACCTGTACCTCGTGGACCAGAAAACAAATACGCATGCGTTGTTTTATTTGCTAGGAGAGCATTTTGAAGTGTTCTTTTTACGTGGGTTTGACCAGACATTTCGCGGAAACTTTGTGGTCTGTAAACACGATAAAATGCTTGGTACGTCAACGATTTCCTCTCCTTCTACCTTCGTCATTCTTGTAGCTACATTATAGCACAACTCCTTACATTACTTCTTCTTTTCTGTAGAGCATAATAAATGATTGAAAAAAGATGGCGCCACCTACTACGACACCATCCTATCCTTTTATTATTATTTTTTCCTTAACTCTTTTAATATTTCAGCTACACTCGTTTCTTCCTCTGTTACCTTTTGTGCTGTCACAATATTTTTCGATTTGCCCATTTGCTTGAAAAAGGCCCAACCAAATCTCCTTATCGTTATGTCGACAAAGAAAAGCAATAAACTGACGAGCAATATAATGGTAGCAATGCTTTGACGTGTTGCTCCTTGTTCGTTGAATTTTCGAAATACTTCTTGAGGATCCTCTACGATTTTACCACCAGTTTTATCTGCTACTTCTTCTAATAATTTCTCATTTAGTGGTTGCAATCTATATTCCGAACTATACGGCACCGTTAATCCCGCTTGATATACATTGTCATCCTTTGAAATTCTAAAAAATACAAGCCCCGGTTTTGCATCCGCAACCGCTCGCACTTTACTTGCAGAAATCGGTTCTAAATGAACCTCCAATTCATTTCCATATTCATCTACAACTGCTACATCTAAAAATGCAGCTTGATTCGTTGGGTCGGTAATTAAGAATGAGCCTTCTCCATCCATTCGAATATCATAAGCAATTTCGTTATAAGTCGGCAGCAAGCGAGAAATTGCTGTATTCCAAAAGTCAACCCATCGATCCCAACGTCCCCAATCACCTGTCCAAGCACCTGTTGAATCGGAAGTAAATGCAATCGTCCTTCCTAATCCATATTGCCATTCTGCAAGCACCGGATCTTCTTTTTCACTTTCTGCTATCACATTAGCTGTAGTTTTCGCTGTCGTACCTATATAAGCATTCATTTGAGGAACGCCCTCTTCAAACAACTGATTCCAACCTTCTGAGTGATAAATGACCGGATAAAACGGATCATCTACAATATATGTCCGAGAAATCATCGCTGTCTCACGAGATAAAATCGAAGGAATCGTCGTTTCATCCTCCACGTCATAAAATCTTCCTCCAGCTAATTCACTTAAGCTTTCTAAAAGTTGACGATCCGCATCATGCCCAATGGCAACAGTTGATAACGTAATATGTTTTTTCTTCCCACTTTCAATTAGTTCTTCGTAGTTACCTGATGTAGCTGACTGTCCATCTGTTAATAAAATAATATGTTTTCTTTGTAATGGTAAATCAAACAGATTATTATAGGCTAAAGAAAGAGAAGGATAAATTTCCGTACCTCCTTCAGCCGGAATCGATAAGATGGTATTAGTCACTTCATCTTTATTTCCTAATGGTTTAGTTTCAATGATTTCCCAAGGATGCGAGTCGAAAGCAATTAATCCAAAAGTGTCTCCCTCTCGAAGTAATTCCACGGAACGCACTGCTGCTTCCTTTGCTAATTCCATTTTTAGCCCAATCATACTGCCAGAACGGTCAAGTACAATGACAAGTCCTAAAGATGGAAGTTGTTGTTTACCCTTTACTTCCATTTCTACTGGTAGCAACTTTTCAATTGGTGTTTTAAAATATCCGCCAAGGCCAAAGCTGTTTTCACCACCAACCATCATAAAGCCAATGCCAAAGTTTTTTACCGCCTGCTCGATGACACCCATTTTCGCTTCTCCTACAAGATGGCCAGGAACATTGTCAAAAATAATGGCATCATACTTCAACATATATGATAGCGAGCTCGGCAATTCTTCAGATAACACTTCTTCAAATTGGATTGAAGAAGGATTTAACATATCAGCAATTGGAGAGCCTTCTTCTCTATCACTAACAATGAGTAATCGTGGGGTACTTTGAACCATTGTTATACTTGTCAACTTATTATTTTCTAAGATTGCATCTTCATCGGTTTGAATGTATGCTTCATATTTGACTAAACCTTCTTTATTGCCTTTATGTCGATAAGTAAAAACATTTTTCCCTTCTTCTAGCTGAATTGTTTCCCGGAAAATAAGTTGATCATTTTCATATAACAGCAATTCGCCCATTGTATCTGTTGTTGATTCAATTTCAGTCACTAATGTTTGTTCTTCTCCCTGATAAGCCACTTGCGGTGTTGTAAAGCTCTGAATTGAAACATCGTTGCTTATTTTTCTACCTAATGGAACAACATCTACTGAAATTTTTGAACCAGCTATTTTTGTTATGCTCTCTAAAACTTCACCTTTCGTTTGTAAACCATCCGTCATAAGAACAATGCGTGTTGCTTTGTCCTTATCAACGATGCCTGTTGCTAGTTGTAGTGCTTGTTCAATATTTGTCTCACCCACTTCACGTATTTCACTTAAGTTTGGAACATGCTCTAATGTCTTAGATAAGATTGCTTCAGTTTGAAAGTTCGATGCAAAAGAATAAATCCCTACCGAATGGGTTTCTTTCTTTTCTCGTAAACTTTCTTCGATAAACTTTAACGCTTCATCCTCAGTGCCTGCCATTGAAGCAGAGCGGTCGATAAGGAATAATACTTGCTCTTCCTTCACCGGCAATAACAAATAAGGAGATGCAATGGCAAAGACAAGCATAATAATAGTGATAATACGTATGATAAAGACAATTCCATGTTTCCTTTTTAATAATGAACGATGATGTAACCACGTCCAAATCAAATACCCTAAGAGTGGTATGAGCAAAAGCAGGAAAATTGGATGATCAATTCGCAAATCCACGTCTTCTTTGCACCTCCCACTCAACCACAATCAAAAATAAAATAAGTAGCACAATCCATTTCGCAATGATTGATTCGTTATTTCCTCTTGTCCACTTACGACATTTCCTAATTCAAAACTCGTCCCTTCTTCAATTGTCCGCTCTTTCTGTGGTAATTGAACAATAAAAGGTCTCTCCTCATGTTCTGATTGAACAACATATAACCCTGGTTTTGATGGCGCTTGAAAATCCCTTGATTGTTCAAAAGAAGAAATATACACGCCATCTGCAGTGTAAATGGACCAGTCACCTGGCAATAACGAAACAGCTCGTTGTTCATTTGGCGTAAATATTCCTAATGAAGTTTTACCTTCCATTAGTTCATTTTGAACACTCCATAAAAACAAAGGAAATGAAGGATAAAGCGGCCAGTCTGTTGACTGAATATCCGCTAAAACGACAATATCTCCTTTAGGAGACCGTTGAATAAATGGTTTGTCTCCAACCATTGCAATCGTATCAAAGTCATCAAATGGTGGGTAAACCGCACTTACATATACATCTTCTAGCGAACTGAACGCAAACAATTCATCTTGTATTACTTCTATTTTTCCGCTTACTTCACTTTCAATCTCATCATCTCGGCCAATTAATACAATCGGTTCATTACGCTTAAGAAGTTCGGTTTGATTCGTTACTACAATCGCACCCCTTAAGGATTCCAATTGATGTTCAGGAACAGATTTCACATCAAGACCTACCGATTGAAACCCGATTTGCACTAACTTATGCATATCTTGTCCTACCGCAATTTCATAAGGATTACTTCCAACGATGGTCATCATCGAATTATCTGCTTCGTAATCATCCTCTACTTGAATCGTTGCAACAAGCACATCAATATTCGGCAAAGCTTCAAATGTGTTGGCCAATTCTGCTTTTGGTTGTAACGTAATGGTTTTTTCCAATAACTCATCGCCATCTTTATTTGTAATAGAAAGCTGTACCGTTTGATTTTCTTCTGTTTCATTTTTTAATTGTAACAATGCAATCGTTTCACCATTTATGCTTGTTGCTGCCAATCGAGTGATTGCCACATTTTTTAAGTCTCTATCTGCTCCCTTAACAATCCATTTCACATGTTCACTCTCTATAGGCAAATCCGAACGGGATACAGCATCTGTAAATAAATATATTGTTGTTGGCAAATCACCGATAAAAGCATTTGCCATCTCAATTGCTTTCGTTAAATGCTGCTCTTCGTAAGTTACGGCTAATCCGTCGATTGCTTTTTCGATTTGCTGCACATTCGTTTCTTGACGAATAATTGCTTTTGGATCACTACCTGTTGTAATGATTGTTAATGGTCTTCCCCCAATCTCTTTCACGAGTGAACGCATTTCCTCTAGATGTTTTTCAAAGGTCGATTGTTCTTTTCCTGCAAGCATTGTCGCAGACGTATCCACAATCCATATTACTTGTTCTCCGCCAATTTCCTTTGTTTTTAAATAGGGATTCATTAATGCAAGAACAAACAACAGTAGTGCTAACATCTGTAAATAAAATAGCGCATTCCTTTGTAAATGTTTTAAGTAAGGCGATACGCGGGTTTCTTGCATCACTTGTTCCCAAAAAAGTGTGGAAGATACTTCTTGTTCTTTATATTTCTTTCGAAAGAAGTAATATAAAAGGACAATGATTGGAAAAGCAATGGTCCATAAAAAGATTAATTGACTAACCCCCAAAGCGTATCACCTCACTGTACCCACCGATTCATTAATAATTGATGAAAAATCGCGTGCTGAATTCCATTTTCAACGACTAATTGAATTGTTTGAATGCCGAAGCGACTGCATATCTTATGGAAAGCTGCTTCGTGTTGAGCGCGTTCTTTTTTATACTGTTCTAGCACTTTATTCGACATAGAAACGTTTAATTCTTCATTACTTTCTGCATCAATTAACCGAACATCCCCTGTATAGGTTGGATTTAATTCTTCTTCCGTCACAATTTGAATACAACGAACGTCCCCTGCAAAACGAGGAAGTTTACGGAAAAAATGTTCCCATTCCGTTATCGGTTCTAGACTATCCGTTATAACAAATAATACCGTACTATCTTTTGGTAAAGCCTTTAATCCATTCTTTGCAAAACTCTCTTTAAAAGTAGCTTCCTTCATTTGCGACACTATTTGCAAATAGACTTTTCGATAAGTTGCTCCTTTTCTTCTAAAAAAAGTGTCTGCCTCTAAAGTAGAAAAGGAGAGTCGATCATCTCTGTTTAATACCATGATTCCTAAAGCAGCAACAAGCTGTCTTGCAAATAGCCACTTTTTCTCGTCACCCATTGAACGAGAGGAATCCAGCAATATATGCACTCTCATTTCCTGCTCATCTAAAAAACGCTTAATAAAATATTTTTCCGTCCTTGCGAATACATTCCAGTCTACTTGACGCACATCATCTCCTAACGCATATTCTCTATAATCTGAGAAATCTAAGGAAGAACCAAAGCGTTGAGAGCGATGCGAACCTTTATGATGCCCTCTTAATTTGGAAGATGTGGCAACCGATAAGCGTCCTATTTTGGTAATCAATTCATCTGATAAAATGAAATGATTCATGCGGAGACACCTTGTTGAATGTGATGTAGTATTTCTTCTATTAAATCGTCCGTTGTTTTTCCAGTTGCCTCTCCTTCATAATTTAAAAGAAGTCGATGACGCAAAGCCGGTTTAGCCACAGCTTTTATATCTGCAAGAGCTACATGAAATCTCCCGTTAAATACCGCTCTCGCTTTTGCTAGCTTAATGATACTTTGTAATCCCCTCGGTCCACTTCCATACATGATGTATTGTTTTACAAAAGGTAAAGCATCCTCCCCTTTTGGATGGGTTGCCATGACTAAATCAGCTGCATATTCTAACATTTCATCAGCTACTAATACTTCCTTTACCATTTGTTGGGCAATAATTAAACGTTCTGTATTCATCACTTTTTGTAATTGAATATCTTGTGAACCTGTCGTCCGTTTCATTATTTCCATTAACTCGTCTTTACGAGGATATGGTACTAATATCTTGCATAAAAAGCGGTCCATTTGTGCCTCTGGTAGAGGATATGTTCCTTCCATTTCAATTGGATTTTGTGTCGCTAATACAAAAAACGGTTTTGCCATAGGCTTCGTATCTCCTAAAATTGTCACCGTCTTTTCACCCATTGCTTCTAATAATGCACTTTGCGTTTTGGGTGTTGCTCGGTTAATTTCATCAGCCAACACCATTTGGTTAAAAATCGGTCCTGGTTGAAAAACAAATTGTTGTGAGCCTCTTTCAGTTCGTTGAATGATATTTGTCCCTGTAATATCAGCAGGCATTAAATCTGGCGTAAATTGGATGCGGGAGAAGGATAAATCTAAAACACTTGAAATCGTGCGAATAAGCATCGTTTTCCCCATCCCAGGCAACCCTTCTAATAATGCATGACCATCTGCCAATATAGAATAAAGAGTGTATTCGATCGCCTCATCCTGACCAACAATAAATTTACCAATTTCCTTTCTTACTCGCTGCAGCTGTTCTGCCATTTCCGAATATTGCTCTTCACTAAACACACTAATTCCCCCTACTCTTCAGACTGAATCGATGAAAAGTATGATTCCACTACATTTTGTAGATCTTTCGGTAGTTGCAAACGTTCGGTACTTTGTAAATACTTTTCTTCATATTCTCCGATGACTTCTTCATATGGTCGAACACTTCCCTTTGTCACGGGAACTGGTCCTTTTTGTTCTATTGCTGGATCTCCTTCACCTATCGGACCACTGTCTACAGTTGGTTCATTGCTTTCTCCAAGCCGCCCACTAGGCACTGATAGAAGATTGCGACCTCCCTTTCCTTTTCCTGCACCGCTACCTCCCATAGATCCATTTCCTTGACCTTGGCCAAGACCTGTTGTTCCATTGCTTCCCTGACCTTGATTACTCCCGGAACCAGATCCAGTATGTCCTTGGCCTTGACTACTGCCAGAACCATTACTTCCTTGACCAGTCTGATTATTATTTTGTTGCTGATTGGCTTTGCTGTTATTATTCCCCATTGAGGAATTGCCATTTTGGTTATTCATGTTTTGAGAGTTGTTTCCAATGTTAGATTCGTTCGTTTGAGAATCCATCGCTTTAGCTATCGTGTTTTGCAAATCAAAGCTAATAGGCTTTCCAATTTTACTTAAGGCATTTTGAGTGTTCGAAGCATTTTTTGCAAGTAAACTTTGCATTTCCGCTAAATCTTTCAATTTTTGCAATTCTTCTTCCGATAATTCCGAAGTTTCACCCTTTTCTCCTAACTTCTTATCCTGCAATTTTTGTTGTTGCAGTTTTAGTTCTTTTTGTTTCTTTACTACCTCTCGAAGCGCTTGTTCAGAAGTCTCTACCTCTTTCAATTTTTCAAGGAGCTCTTTCATTTCCCTTTTTACTTCTTCAGATTGAGCTTTTTTCTCTAATTTCGCTATTTCCTTTTCCATTTCCTGAATGACTTCTCGTTCTTTTTCAACAACCTGCGCTTCCTGTTGCGTTTTGGAAGGAAAAATGACTAAAGTAGCCATAATAATGATAGCACCCAAAATTCCAAGCAATACTTTTGGTCGCCAATAGTTTTTTGGTCGCTTTTTAAAACGGTCATAAGCTCCTTCCAATTCGTTAATAGCTTTGTTCATAATTGAATCTGCTAATGGATGCTCCTCATTGTTAAATGAAAGAGCTGTTACTAATTCGTTATAAGGATAAAAAGAATCTAATTCCCGTATCGCTTCCTTCAAACGAATGCGCTTAAAGTATATATAAACAACCGTCACAATAAGTGTTGCACACGCCACAAACAAAGCAACTTCGTCATAATAGGCGAAAACAAAGAAGCGAGAAACGAAGAGGATCGCCAGGCTAAGTATTAATGAAAAGAAAATTCCGTATTGTAACATAGGCAGCATTTTTTCAATGTTTAAGCTTCTTTTTGCTTTCTTCACGTATTTTAATAATCCGCTTTGACGATCCATCTTTCTCACTCCTAACGATTTGTTTTCATATTTGCTCGCAATTTTCGAATGGCAATGGTTAAACAAACAATGGTGATAAATACATAAAAGATTAAATAAACAATCCAATTTGGAAAACTAATTCCAACTGTATCTATTA
Source organism: Ureibacillus sp. FSL W8-0352 (assembly GCF_038004345.1). NCBI lineage: Bacteria > Bacillati > Bacillota > Bacilli > Caryophanales > Caryophanaceae > Ureibacillus > Ureibacillus sp. FSL W8-0352. Next base: position 2,485,110 of record NZ_JBBOQT010000001.1, read on the forward strand.
AAGCTGTTTTCGTATCAGGGATAAGCAAAGTAAGAATAAGTACGCCTGGGTTAATACTTGCCCAAAAATACGATATTGGTAAGAATGTCGTTAAACCTTGAGTATTTTGTTGTTGCGACATCATCATTTGTTCTAAAGAAAAACCTACAAAGAAGAAGAAAGCAGTAATACCTCCTAAAAATATCATCGCTCCGTAAGTTGCAATCATCGAAATAATCGTTCTTTTTGTAATCGTTGAGAACATGATGCCAATACTACCGATCGCAATTAATGTAACTAAATAAAAGAAAAACATTGTAAAAAATTGTCCTGGTGACACTCCTCCAAATAAAAACACAATGCTATAAAGCGGCAGCCCAGCTATTAACATTAAAATAAGAAATGCTACAGAGGATAATAGCTTTCCAATAATTATTTGCGAAGAGGATTGGGTTGTCGTCAGTAAAATATTTAAAGTTTGTTTCTCCCGCTCTGTGCTAATTGCCCCAGCAGTAAGCCCTGGTGTAATAAACATAACAAGGGCCATTTGCAATACAGAAAGTACAGAAAACATCGTAAAACTATTGCTAGGTACGAAAAATCCAGAGGTAGAAAATTGCGTAAATATTAGTAAGAAGCCTGAAACAAATATGATTAATACCGCTAAATAAAACATTAAGCCTGAAAAGCTTTTAAAGGCGCGGAAACGCAATTTTAATTCTTTCATCAATACAGGATTGGATAATAGTCCTTTCATTTTGAATCCGCTCCCTTCGTAATCGCCATATAAACATCTTCCAAATCTTTTTCATCTTCCATGAAAGAATAAATCGGAAGTCCCGCAACAATTGCTCTTTGCAATAATTTCATTTGTTCTTCCTTCGTCCCTTTATAAATAAACGTTATTGCTTCATTTCCTTCTAGCACTTCAATTGATGAAACAAATGGATCTTCCTCTAAAAACTTCACCGTTTTTTCAATTTCATGTAAAACTTTTATCGTAATATTCTGATCTCCCTGTAATTTGGACTGTATGGAATCAACATTTCCATGGGCAATTAATTTCCCTCGATCAATAACACCAATTTCATCACACATTTCCGCAAGTTCAGGAAGTATATGGGATGAAATTAAAATCGTTTTCCCCATCTGTTTTAACTGCTTAATGATTTCCCGCATTTCTACCCTTGCTCGCGGATCTAAACCAGATGCTGGTTCATCTAAAATTAACACTTTCGGATCATGGATGAGCGAACGAGCTAAACATAGGCGCTGCTTCATTCCCCGGGATAACAAATCTACATATTCATAACGTTTATCCGTTAAATTGACGAGCTCTAACAATTGTGGAATCAGCACTTTCCTTTGTTTTTCTGAAAGTCCATAACACGCACCATAAAAATCTAAATATTCATCTGTTTTTAATTGGTCATAAACTCCAAAAAAGTCTGGCATATAGCCAATTAATTTCCGCACTTCTTTTGGCTCTTTTACAACGCTTTTCCCATTAATAAAAGCATCGCCTGATGATGGGGAGAGGAGGGTGGCAAGAATAGAAAAAGTTGTAGACTTACCAGCCCCGTTTGCACCAACAAAACCAAAAACTACACCTTCCCCAACAGTCATAGTCAACTGGTCAAGGGCTGTAAAAGAACCAAATTTTTTTGTGAGATTTTGAATTTCAATCATTTATTAGCCACCCCCTGAATCTCTACAGTCGGTAATTTAATTGGCGACATTTCAATATTGTTTTTAACCTGTAATAACATCTTTATTTCATGATACTCTGAAATATATTGTTCGAGATTTTCCTGTAATAACATTTCTTTCTCTTGAATTTCTTCAAAACGATTTGTCTTATAATTCCAAAGGGAAATTGTTAGGTTTTTATTTTCGTGATTCGATATTTTTATTTTTGTCAATTGCAATTTTTCATCAAATAATTCTTCTGGAATGACAGCTATATATTCATACTCACCAGGGTCTAATTGCCATTCATTATTTTGTTCATTATACATTTCCATATATCCAGCATTGACAGGGTATATATTTGTTTCCATCATGCTATCATTCACTGTAAATTCCCCTTCAAGATCCATATTTGGTTCAAATGTTTGAAGAATAACAGCGATAGGGTTTACTTCTGCCCTACCATCTAATTGAATACCGACGATCGCTTCTTCTGCCCACCCAATAACTACCGGCTGATTTTCATCCATTAAATTTAAAGCCTGATATTTCAGTTGCATGATCCTTTTTGGAATCAATTCTTCTGCCGTTTTTGGCGTTCCTAAATAATTACCATAAACAATTGGTTTTAAAAGAATTGAGCTGTTTAAGGATTCAGAAACCTTTACTGTCTCATTCGGTTTAATATCTCCTAATAGAATCTCTCGTGCACCAGACCAAATAGCAACATCCTTCACAGCAAATGGGAAATTATTTTTTACCGTTCCCTCAATTTTTGAATCTTTCACAGTTAAATCGATATCAAAGTTCCCTGCATTTGGTATGTTAGTTTCACCAATAATTGATTGCACAGACCAATAATTCAAATTTCGTAAGTGAATGGTCGTTCCATTCCCATGATGTTTAACATAGGATTTTTCATGTAAGATACCGAAAGTATTCATTCCATAGTTTCTTTTCGCAAAGGCAGACGTATTTTCATCTACAGTAAATACAAAATCTCCGCCTCGATTCGTTAAAATAGACTCTACATAATAGCCTGATAAGTTTTTTCCATTCACTTTATAAAAGGCTGACTGATTGATTTGAGCTTGCATAATGCGATCTTTTGCGCCAACAATGAACATTGACAATGTTAATACAATTGATAGAACAGGGATAAGCCACCATGCATGTTCCCTTTTGTCGAGCTTTTTTAATACGAGATATAAAATAGGTCCTACAATGAACATGTAAAGTATGATCGTCATAATGACGAGTGGTGTGTTTACTTGGAATGAAGGGAATAACTCATTAGAATTTCCAACCTCATATGGCAACTGATCTAAAAAATTCCCTCTATTCCATTGATTGCTTTTCGATTGAAGCTGCAACATTTCGTTTATTAACTTTCCATAACCATCCATCGTTGAGAGCGGCTGATCTCCTAACGAAAAAGTCGTTTGAATAATTTTTCCTTTCCCTAAGTCAATGGATGAAGCAAGTATTGTATTTCCATCAGCGAGGATTCTTTTGCTACCTTCTTTTTCAGTTGCTCGGAATACTTCAATATCTTCCGTAAAAATGCCGCCTTTAGATAATGTTTCTAATACTTCTTTCGTGACGATTACTTTCTCAGAGGACAAATTTAAAGGAAGATATTCACCAAATATCCCCATGGAACGCTCCACTTGTTCAGATGATCCAACTAGCAGAATTCCACCGTTTTCTACCCACTCATAAATTGCCTGTTGCTTCTCTTCTGATAAATCCGCAATATTCATTTCATCCACAACGAATATATCTGCCATGGCAAATCCTTTGAAATCTGTAGGAAAATCATAATCAGGAATTTGATTTAAATGAAAAATTTCAATATTATTTGGAACATATTGACTCAAACGTAATAATGCCGCTAAACGATCACTATTTTCCGTATAAGTAAAAATAAATGAATAATCTCCGTCGTGATAAGAACGAAAACGAATATTTTTATCGCCTGAAAAATCAATTAATTCCCCTTTTTCAATACCGCCTTCATAAAAGGAAAAAAGGCTTTCATTTTGTGAGCGATAATAATAATCGTCTGATATTCCGTCCAAATAAAGAGAAATGGTTTTTGTTTCACCTTCTGCCAGATCTAGTGCATAAACTTGAGCAGAACCGGCTGAATAAGTAACTGCAGCATCGATGACTAAATCCCCTGAAAAGGGACTACCATTATTTGTGATTGTTAATTTTACTGGTAAAGGTGTATACAATTTAATTTTGTTGTCTACACCTATTTCTGCTTTCACTTCCAATTGTGGTGCAGCACGTGTTGTATCAATTTGAACAAAGAAAGTAATAAAGACTACCATCATTAAAATGAATATATTTCTTTGCACCCAGCGACATCTCCTTTTCACATCTTTTGTTGATTAGTACGTTTTTTTTAACATATAGTTCCGAGTAATTGAAAAAAATAACAAATTCTTAAGTTTTTATTAAGAAACTGTTCGCATCTGGTGGAATACAGGTTCAATTCATTTGAATTAAAAAAGGCTATAGATATCTCATTGTTTAAGATATCTACAGCCTTTCCAAAATTGTTCGATATAATATTTAACTATAAAAATAGCCGACACGGCAAATATTTCAATCATAAAGCCGTGCACCTTTCCTCGACTGCAGCACATAGGTGCTACTCTTGTCGCCAGCTCGGGTCAGGCTACCCCACGGCACATGGGTGAAACCACTTAATGCTGCTTCCTTCCGGACCTGACATGGTTCATGGCTACCCATTGCGCGGGACCCAACCTTCAACGCTACGTGCAAGAGGCAAACCCTACATGCATACAGCCTCAAAAAGGACTTCAGTCTCGCTAGAGCGGATTGCGAGTTACAGGGCACCGCTACCTCCCCACCTAGCACGGCATAAATTAGTATACCTCATATACAATGATAATTGCAATGTTTTGTTCTGGGTATTCTTCTACTTGTAGCACACTATTCCATAAACATCCTAATTTTGTGATTTTTATATCATTGTTTTTATTGACTTATTGAAAATTCCATGTTATATTATTGCTTGTCCAAATGGAGGAATACCCAAGTCTGGCTGAAGGGATCGGTCTTGAAAACCGACAGGCGGGTCAAACCGCGCGGGGGTTCGAATCCCTCTTCCTCCGCCATACATACATTTGAAATTTCAACCACTACTGAGTTTCAGTAGTGGTTTTTTATTTTATCGAAATACTTCTTTTTTATTTTCCTTCTATTTTAGATTAGAATAAATAGAAGAACTATTTTTTTAAGGAGTTATTATGGAACAAGCAAAATCAATGAACTATCGGTATGATTATTTGTTGATATTCATTGTTGCAATTTTGACAGCTATTGCAAGTGAAGTGAAAGTCATTCCTTTTGAAGGTGCACCTTTCCGAATCGGTTTAGGAACCGTAATATTTTTATTAGTAGTCTTGATTCGACCATTACCGCTGATTCATACTGGATGCATAACAGGAATCGTTGTAGTTCTTTTTCGTGCATTATTAGATGAACTATTATTAATAAGTTCATTTTCGGTTTCATTAATTTCTCATATTCCAGCTGGTCTTTTTTATATCTTATTTGCTATAGGTCTAAGCATTATCAAACTTGAAAAAAACAAATCGAAACCTTTCTTATTAGCAAGTTTGGTAACCATCGTTGAATTTGTAAGTAATTTTGTTGAACAGCTAACAACCACATTATTTATTACAGACATTTCTGTAACAATCAAAGAAGTTGCATTACTACTTTTAGTTGCCATCATCCGTAGCTTCTTCGTCATCGGTATTTATAGTTCTATCACTGTAAAAGAACAAAAAAGACAAATGCAACAATTATTAAACTTCATCTCAACACTTTACGTAGAAGCATTATATTTAAAAAAATCCATGAACGAAATCGAACATATTACCGCTAATAGTTATAGTTTATATGAACAATTAAAAAAGATAGATCCATTGCTAAGTATTAAAGCGCTTTCAATTGCTCAAGAAATTCACGAAGTCAAAAAAGATGAACAAAGAATTTATGCAGGCTTATCAAAAATATTAAAAATGGAACAATTAGATGCTTATTTCATCTCTGATTTACTTCAATTTGTAAAGGAAGCGAATGAAAAATACAGTGAAATGCTAAATAAAAAAATTCAATTCAAAGTTTCCTATAATCAAGATTTTTATACAAAAGAACATCTTCCTTTACTTGCACTAATGAATAATTTAGTTGCAAATGCTGTAGAAGCAATTGAAGAGGAAGGAACAATCCATATTGCGATAAACACATCTAAGGACTTCATAACTATTACAGTAGAAGATACAGGTATTGGCATTCCAAAAAATTTAATCCCTGTCATATTCGACCCAGGATATACTACAAAATTCAACAGTGAAGGCGTACCTTCGACTGGAATCGGCTTATCTCATGTACAAGCTATCGTTCACAAACTAAATGGATCGATTGATGTAATAAGCAATGAAACGACAACTTTTTCAATCAAACTTCCATTAAATATACTGCAAAAAGGAGAATCGTAATGAGGTATTTTATAGTTGATGACGATCGTGCAAGCCGTGCAATGCTCACCCAAATTATTGAAGACAGCCAACTTGGAACAGTAATTGGGGAAGCCTCCAATGGACAAGAAGCGATTACTCAAATATTAGTAATGCAGCCAGATTTCGTTATCATTGATTTATTGATGCCTATATTAGACGGATTAGCAACGATAGAACAACTTCGGGAAAATCTTTACGATGGAAAATTTATTATGATTTCTCAAGTCATTAATAAAGAGATGGTCGCTCAAGCTTACGAAAAAGGAATTGAATTTTTTATCCATAAGCCAATTAATAAGGTAGAAGTAGAAATGGTATTAAGAAAAACTGAGGAACAATATCGATTAAAAAGCTCCATTTCCGCAATACGACAATCTCTTTCAAATTTCGAGACACCTAGCATCCATCATTCCAAAAAGTCAACACGTGATCATGTTTTAAGCATCTTAAATGATATGGGGATTATTGGAGAGGTAGGGAGTGAAGATATTACAAAAATCATAGAATTATTGATGGCAGATAAACAAAAAAATACACCTCTTCCACCATTAAAAGAGTTGTATGAGCGAGTTGCTGGTCTGACAAAAACCACTCCTGATGAAATCATAAAAGAAAGTAAATCAATTGAACAGCGTATTCGTCGAACGATATTAGCTGCTATGATTAACCTTGCAAATTTAGGTTTAGTAGATTATACAAACTCAGAGTTTGAATATTACGCCCCCCGCTATTTCGAATTTACAGAAATTAGGAAATTAATGAATCAAATTAGAAATAACGAAGAAAGAAAAGTAAAAATTAATATAAAAAAATTCATCCAAGTGTTATTTGCAGATATTGTAAATAAAGCAAATTAAAAAAATTTTTATCGGATTTTGTCGGATTTTGTATGAAACTTTTTAATATTATTTTGGTTATTTTTTTTATTTAAACAGGGGGGAATATTTTGAAAAAGAAATTCAAACTCAGTTTAGCAGCACAGATTTTAATTGCGTTAGTATTGGGGATAGTTGTAGGGGCTGTATTTTATGAAAATCCAGCTGTCGAAACATATTTGAAACCACTTGGCACCATCTTTTTAAACTTAATTAAAATGATTGTTGTACCAATCATCATTTCAACGTTGATTGTAGGTGTAGCTGGTACAGGCGATTTAAAACAACTTGGTCGCCTTGGTGGTAAGACGATAATATATTTTGAGATTATTACAACGATTGCCATCATTATTGGTTTACTCATTACAAACGTGTTTAAACCTGGTGAAGGTATTGATATGAATCAGTTGGAACAAACGGATATTTCATCCTATGTTGAAACAACTGAACAAGTAGAACATGATGGTGGTTTCATTGATACGATTGTTGGCATTGTACCAACAAACGTCGTGAAAGCAATGGCAGAAGCCGACATGTTATCCGTTATCTTCTTCTCCGTATTGTTCGGTTTAGGAGTTGCAGCGATAGGTGATCGTGGAAAACCAGTCCTTGACATTGCGCAAGGTGTAGCAGATGCCATGTTCTGGGTAACAAACTTAGTAATGAAATTTGCTCCATTTGGGGTATTCGGTTTAATGGCTGTAACCGTTTCAAAATTTGGATTAGAATCATTGATTCCACTTGGTAAATTAGTCATTACAGTTTATGGTGCGATGATTTTCTTCGTAATCGTTGTTTTAGGAATTACAGCGAAAATTGTAAATATAAATATTTTCCAAGTAATTAAAATTTTAAAGGACGAGCTTATTTTAGCGTACTCCACATCTAGTTCTGAAACGGTATTACCACGCATCATGCAAAAAATGGAGAAGTTTGGATGTCCAAGAGATATTACATCCTTTGTTATCCCTACAGGTTATTCATTTAACTTAGATGGTTCAACTTTATACCAAGCAATTGCTGCTATTTTCATCGCTCAGTTATACGGCATTGATTTAACAATTGCTCAACAGGTTACATTAGTACTAGTACTAATGGTTACTTCTAAAGGTATTGCAGGGGTACCTGGAGTATCATTCGTTGTATTACTTGCAACTTTAGGTTCTGTAGGTATTCCATTAGAAGGTTTAGCATTTATCGCTGGTATCGACCGTATTCTTGACATGGCTCGTACTGCCGTAAACGTAGTTGGTAACTCTTTAGCAGCGATCGTTATGTCCAAATGGGAAGGTCGATTTGATGAAAATAAAAAGGAAGAATATCTTGCAGAGTTAGCGAAATAAATTTTCGATTTGATTAATCGAGTAGGAGGGAGCGATTAACTCCCGTCCTCTCACACCACCGTACGTACGGTTCCGTATACGGCGGTTCAATTAAGATAATTGACGCAAGTTTTCATAACGAGCTTCAAGACTTTTCAGCCCTTGGTTTCTCCAATAGGAGTTACCAAGGGTTCTGTGTAATATTGGACTATTTGAAATACGCCAATAACTCTTCCGAGTATTTCCCCATTCATACGCTTGCCATTGTGCGAAGTCCTGCTCGTTTACTTTTCACGTAAATGTTACAGTCATCCGCATATCGAACGAATTTGTGTCCTCTTCTTTCCAATTCTTTATCTAGTTCATCTAGTACAATGTTAGATAGTAGCGGACTTAATGGTCCTCCTTGTGGAGTTCCTTCTAATGTGCTTGACACCACACCATTAATCATGACGCCCGATTGTAAATACTTACGAATCAATTTCAGTAATGGTTTATCTTGGATTCTCTTCGCGAGTGTACCCATTAATCTGTCATGGTTGACCTTATCAAAGAATTTCTCCAAGTCCATATCTACAACCCATCGATATCCATCTCTTATATATTCTTTCGCTTTCCTCACCGCATCATGAGCACTTCGGTTTGGTCGAAATCCGTAGCTGTTTTCAGAGAATGTAGGGTCATACACTTTTGAAAGTACTTGGGCGATTGCTTGTTGAATCAAACGGTCTGTTACGGTAGGGATTCCTAGTAAACGAACACCGCCGTCAGGTTTCGGGATTTCGACTCTGCGGACTGGCATTGGTTCATAAGTTCCCTTGAGAATTGCCTCCTTAATAGATAGCCAGTTTTCGACTAAGTGCTGTCGTAGATTTTGTACGGGCATCTTATCTACTCCATGGCTTCCTTTATTCTGTTCTACACGTTTTAGTGCTTGAAGCATATTCTCCCGTGACAGGATTTGATTCAAAAGCATCGTTATTCTCCTTCCGTGAATAGCTTATCTTCTTATGCCAGTGGTCACTCCACCCTCCAAGAGGTCCCCCACGGGATTCACCGCTTCCTCCCTCAAGTGAGGTACTACGTTTTCTGTGTTCATCATGACTCACTGAATGCCAAGGGCTATTCTCTCTTAATTGTTCGGTCCTTCTCAGTTGTTCTAGACCAACTAATACTATGACCTCTGCTGACTTCTGACGGTTCAGCTACTTATCACTAAGTAGGTTATGAAGTGTACTTCACGTATCCATCAGACCTCCCTGGGTAAGAATGTAATCTTTCCTTCCATCTATCTGCTTCATTTACTCTGTATCACCTTCGGCAGAAAGGACTTTGTTTTGTTGTGCAAACTCATCCAATGATACCTAGCCTTATATGAGGTTCGTGTTCCTCGGACCGGTGTTTTGCCTCCAGCTTCCTTCAGATTCCGCGTCACCACGGACACCCTTGCTCTTGGCTAACCTCTACTTCTGTCTTCGGGGTTCGGGACTTACACCCTATAGTTCATGTACATGCCGGGCGCACATCGAAAAACTAAATTACCGTCAACGGAAATTTTGTGTTAAGACCTTTTTATTTGGAAATATTTATGTTTTTTGGAAAAAGTTAAAGAATAAACTTTACGGAATGTGGAAAAATTGAATACAGATACCGCTTTACTTCCTATTCTCGTTACACCTTGCAAATTCCACAAAAAAAACACTTCCGATATTCATAATGAATCCCTTTTATATGGGGTCATTATGAATATATCGAAAGTGCTTTTTAGCAAAAGTTCAATTATTCTAAATTATTAAGGTCAAACTGTGCGATTGTTTCGTCCTCGACCATAACCATTAAAGTGGCATCCATTGCATTTTCTTTTAACTTCTCTAACTGTTCGGAAGATGGTGCAGCTTTTAATTGTTCATTGTCCTTTAAGGCACCTAATACAAAATCAAGCGAGAATTCGCCTTCTTGATTAGGTTTAAGAACTGGTAAACCTGTATGCCCCGTACCATAATTTTTTTTCTTATCATAGATATTTATCCCAATTAGTTCTTCCGAAATGGCTTTCAGTTTTTCACTGGGTTCAATATAAATTTTTATACCGTCATCATAATCGTATGTTGCGTCATTTAAACGCTTATCTCCTCCAAGATCCTTTCTTCCAACATTTTTTAAAACGAAATTATAATGCAAGTTAACAAATTCTAATTCATCACTATCTTCTACTAAATTATTCTTTTCTATCTCAACTGTCGCACTAATTATTTCTACAGAAGGATTATTAGAACAACCGGCTAAGAGTAATACAACGAAAAGAATGCTGAAAATCGATTTTGACATATTTTTAACGCTCATTATATATCCTTTCTAAAAAAATAATTAAATACACTTATGGAGTTTAGATATTATTTTGTAATTGTAGAGTCCATACAGAACCACCTCTACTTTTTAAAGTAGCAGTAGAAGTCGCTCCCACATAATGAGTATATTGCAGACTTACATATTTCCAGTCTTTAAAATCAGAAGAATAAGACCATTCATTTGAAGTTGGTGAATAATCCTTAGCCTGAGTTAGACTTGGGAATCCACTAGTACCAACGGATACTTTTCTGCTCGTAATAGAAACCGTTGAATCACTAATTTTCCATCCTCCAGTAGCTTTTGTAATCTTTGCGTATTCGATATTATTTTCTTTCTTTCTTGAATAATAAATAGTTGAGTAAGCCTTTACACTATAAGAAGAATCCCATTTTTCTTCGCCTTTATTTCCGGATTCTGCGGATGCTATATTGAAACCATTAATATTGTCCGTTTCTTCTACTAATCCAAAAGTAGTAATGGCGAATTCTTCAATTTCAACATCTCCAATTTTTTCTACTTTTAACAATTGAGATGTAGAAACATTCGTAACGTTAAAATCTTCGCTTAATTCACTATTTGTTAATGTAGACGATTTTATTTTGTTTGAATTTGTTAATTGATATTTAGGTAATTCAATATTATTCAATTCAACTTCATGAACTCCATTTAAAGCCCTTTCAAGCAATTCATCTATATCTGTAATTTCTTGAGCTTGATAAATGATTTCTTTGTTATCCTCAACTTGTGCATTTGCTGCTGGTACATTTACAAATACAGTAAGAATGTAAATAAAAGAAATAAAGAATAAAAATACTTTTTCATACTAATACCTCCTATTTACTATAATCACAATAAAAAATGTTCTAAATAATCTGATGATTTGTGAGATACATAGTTTTACTCGATATTTTTCACCTCCATTTTTCTCTCTTTTCTTTTTCGATGATTTACAAACATTGTAGTATAAAAAAAGCAATTTCTTCCTTTTTATTCATAACTTTGTATAATCCCCTCATAAGTGTAGGATTAAGAATTATGGGTTTTATCGTAAATTTACTGAACAACACGGGATTCACCGCTTCCTTCCTCAAGTGAGGTACTACGTTTTCTGTGTTCATCATGACTCACTGAATGCCAAGGGCTATTCTCTCTTAATTGTTCGGTCCTTCTTAGTAGTTCTAAACCAACTAATACTATGACCTCTGCTGACTTCTGACGGTTCAGCTACTTATCACTAAGTAGGTTATGAAGCGAACTTCACCTATCCGCCAGACCTCCCCGGGTAAGTACATGCACTTTCACACCATCTATCCGCCTCATTTACTCGATATGACCTTCGACAGAAAGAGCTTTGTTTTGTTTTGCAAACTCACTCAATCATACCTAGCCTTATATGAGGTTCGTGTTCCTCGGACCGGTGTTTTGCCTCCAGCTTCCTTCAGATTCCGCGTCACCACGGACACCCTTGCGTTGAGCTAACCTCTACTTCTGTCTTCGGGGTTCGGGACTTACACCCTATAGTTCATGTACATGCCGGGCGCACAAAAAAAGGGGCAAAAATGCCCCTTTTAATATTTTTCAGAAAATTTTTTTATGAATAGAAAATAATAAATTTTTATTTTGATAAAGCTTTTTCAATATATTGGCGTATTGATTCTTCCCCGTTTGCTAATGCTTCCTTTTCTCTCGCTTCATCTTTTGCTAGTTTTTCTTCGGCTTTTTTCAAAATTTCTTCTTCTTCTCCTTGTGGAACAACAACAACACCGTCTACATCTCCAATAATGAAGTCTCCTGGTTGGACGCTCACACCACCAATGGCAATCGGAACATTTACTCGACCACCACCATGTTTATTTCCACTAGCAACGGTTGTTCCTAGGGCAAACACCGGAAAATCTAATTCTCGAATTGCTGCAATATCACGTATTACACCATTGACAACAAACCCTTGAATCCCCAATCCTTTCGCAAGAGAAGCTACAAAATCCCCTGCTACTGCTCGGTTTGTATTCCCTTTTGCATCAATAACAAGAATATCCCCTTTTTGTGCGATATTAATTGCTTCTAATACAGCTTTATTTTCCCCATCTGGCAATCTAACCGTTACAGCTCGTCCAGCAATTTTAAAATGATCGCTCAACGGTTTGATTTTTGCATCTAAATTTGTATGTCCCCCTGTAGTATCAGATATTGCAGTAGTTGGTATCGCTAAATATTTTTCAATTAAATTGGACATGTCGACATAACCCCTTTGAATTTACATAATATTTTAATAATTCTATATTATAGGATAAACTTTCCTTTTTCTATATAATTTGCAACTAATTTCACTAAATTTTAATAAAGTTAAGAAGTTAGCATTCCTACAAATACATATACTATGAATAACCATCATTGCTCTGTGATCACGTGTTATGCGTAAAAATTTATAAGATGGTTACACTGTATAAAAATTACATAATTCTACAAGGAGTGACACGGCAATGATAATGAACCGCTTAATAAAAGAATGCATCAATGAACAAGGGAAAAAAGTCTACCGGATGGCAACGTATGATATCGAAGTCATTGCAAAGTCAAATGGTGGTCTCTCACCAACTATTATCTATCTTCATAATAATCAAGATGTTACAGATGACATACGTGACATTCGCTTTGGCGCACGTTCACCCTATTCATATATTGAAGATTACGATGAGTTTCAAACAATGCTTTATAATAAAGAACAAAAAGCCATTAATGATTTATATGATTCCATTAGCTTAAGACCGAAGAACATGACTACTACTGAACAAACTTTGTGGAGTATCGGGGTATTAGTCTTAATGTCCATACCTCTACTCGTAGCAATGCTCATCTTCCATTAAAGGGAGAAAATATTCTCCCTTTTTTTATGATAAAAAATAAAAGAATCCTTGATTAGTGTATTTACACTATCCCAGGATTCGAATATTGTTAAACATCTTTATTCACAAGATTTCCATTGCTCATTTCCAACATTTCAAATAGTTCTTCTAATGAAGTTGCTACTAAAAACAATTCATGTTGTGATTCTCGTAAAAATCCCTCTTCCATCATCTTTTCAAAATGCTGTACTAGACCATCATAAAAGCCATTTACATTATATAAAATAACAGGTTTCGCATGTAATCCAATTTGCGCCCAAGTAAAAGCTTCAAAATATTCATCAAGTGTTCCGCAACCACCCGGTATCGCCACAAAAGCATCGGAAAGATCCGACATTTTCTTTTTTCGAGCATGCATTGACTCAACGATATATAATTCAGTTAATCCTTTATGCAATTTTTCTTTATTCACTAAATGTTCCGGCATGACTCCGATTACTTCTCCGCCTTCTGCAAGAGCTGCATCCGCTACTTTCCCCATTAAACCTTGAGTTGACCCTCCATAAACAAGCCCGTATCCGCTACGTGCAATCATTTTCCCTAATTCAATTGCTTTTTCTACATAAACCGACGATTTTCCTGATGATGAACCACAATAAACCGCTATACGCAATCAAGTCACCTTCTCTTTTACTTCCATTATATCGAAAAATTATTAACTCAATGTAAAAGGTTCAAAATTCTATTTTATTTTTTCTTGCATTTTGTTACGGCAAGCATGAAGATGATTCAATCATGAAATCATGATACACTTACACCGAAGGAGAGAGGAATGTGGAATTATATGATAAAGATGAATATTTTATGAGTGAAGCAATTAAAGAAGCAAAAAAAGCGGAAACTCTTGGTGAAGTTCCCATCGGTGCTGTTATTGTCTATCAAGATCAAATCATTGCTCGTTCCCACAACTTGCGGGAAACAACTCAGAACGCTATTACGCATGCGGAACTAATGGCAATTCAAGAAGCTTGCAAAGCAATTGGGAGCTGGCGGTTAGAAGAAACGACATTATACGTGACCCTTGAACCATGTCCAATGTGTGCTGGAGCAATTCTACAATCAAGAATCCCTCGGGTCGTATATGGTGCACGGGACCCTAAGGCTGGTAGTGTCGATTCATTATATCGTCTATTAAACGATTCTCGATTAAACCACGAATGTGATGTGACAGAAGGTGTTTTAGCTGATGAGTGCAGCTCTCTATTAACAAATTTTTTTAAAGCGATTCGAGAAAGAAAAAAAGAAGAAAAACGAAAAATGAAATTGAATGAGAAGGAAAATTGTGATTGAGAAATCAGTCACAATTATATTTTTAAAACTATCCACCTATCATATTATGTTATTTTTTAAAATATATATCATATTTTCTCCTGATTTTTCGTATCTATAAAATATCTAACTTTTTTTAGAATCAGGAGGAACATGAAAATATGAAGTTTTTAACGAGAATATCAAATGCTATTATGGAAAAGTATTTACCTGATCCATATATTTTTGTTGCAATATTATCAGTACTCGTTGTAATTCTTGGTGTTGTATTAACCCCCTCCTCACCACTTGATATGGTTATTTATTGGGGAGATGGATTCTGGGGATTACTAGCATTTACGATGCAAATGGTCATTGTACTAACTGCTGGACACGTACTAGCAAATAGCCCTTTATTTAAAAAATTTCTAACTGCTATTGCAAGCAGCATCAAATCCCCTGGTATGGCCATTATTATTGTTACATTTGTTTCTTTAATTGCTTGCTGGATTAATTGGGGATTCGGTTTAGTAATCGGAGCTATTTTTGCTAAAGAAATCGCTCGTCATGTAAAAAAAGTGGACTATCGCTTATTAATTGCTAGTGCTTATTCTGGTTTTATTATTTGGCACGGTGGGTTGGCAGGATCCATTCCTCTATCAGTAGCAACTGAAGGGCATCCTTTTGAAGGGATAATGGGCGTAGTTCCTACTTCGGGAACAATTTTTACTTCTTATAATTTATTTATTGTACTGGTTATCCTTTTCACTCTTCCATTCTTTAACCGCTGGATGATGCCAAAAGATGATGATGTAGTAGAAGTGGATCCAGCTTTATTAGTAGAAGAAGAGAAGAAATTCCCACCGCCTGTAAATACTTTTGCTTCTCGTTCAGAAAGAAGCTATATTTTAACTATTTTAATTGGGATAATTGGAGTAACGTATCTTATTTATCATTTTACAACGAAAGGTTTTGCTCTTGATTTAAATATTGTGAACACAATCTTTGTGATTCTCGGAATTATTTTACACGGAACACCTCAACGCTTCTTAGCCGCTACTCAAAATGCCATTAAAACAGCAAGTGGCATCGTATTTCAGTTCCCTTTCTATGCAGGGATTATGGGGATGATGACAAATTCAGGTTTAGCTGCTGTCTTCTCTGAGTGGTTTATTGCTATTTCGAACGATACAACTTTCTATTTATTTACATTTTATTCTGCTGGTTTAGTCAATTTCTTCATTCCTTCTGGTGGAGGTCAATGGGCGGTGCAAGCACCAATCATGTTAGAAGCAGCTCAAGTGATAGGGGCTGATTATGCGAAAACGGCTATGGCTATTGCTTGGGGTGATGCTTGGACGAACATGATTCAACCTTTCTGGGCTCTACCTGCACTTGCCATTGCGGGCTTAAAAGCAAAAGATATTATGGGATTCTGTGTATTCGTTCTCATTTTTACAGGAATTATTATCAGTATTGGATTTTTATTATTCTAAAAATAAAAAAGCCTGATCATAAAAGTTTTGAACTTTTGATCAAGCTTAAATCTTACAATAAATATTTTTTAACTCTTTCTCTGCGGTGGTTACATCAAACGCGCCTCCTCATTGCATTTTCTGTGACGAAAGCGGGAGCGACAGACGCAAAGGAAGCATTTAAATAACTTTTTTAGGAACCCTCGTCCCCTTGTTTATCTCAATTTAAATTGTCGAACTAGTCGATTTAATTCCTCAGCAAGGACTGCCAGTTGTTCAGAACTAGCAGAAATCTCTTCCATTGCACTATTTGTCTGTTCTGATGCAGCCGTTGTTTCTTCAATACCGGCAGCAGCCTCTTCAGAGATTGCAGCAATTTCTTGAATGGAACTGTTCATCTCACTACTGTTTGTTGCGATGGTTGATAAATTTTCAGCTACAACCGTGATACTATCGACCATTTCTTGCAAAGAATTTTGAATCGTAGTAAATGTTTCGTGTGTTGTTTTTATTTGAGTAGACCCCTGCTCAACTTCTTTATAACCATTTGTTAACGCTTCTGTCACAACACTAAATTCTTCCTGAATATTATTTACAATCTTTGTTATATCCGTTACAGAATATGCTACTTGTTCAGCCAGTTTTCGAACTTCTTCTGCAACAACAGCAAATCCTTTTCCATGTTCTCCTGCTCTTGCCGCTTCAATTGCAGCATTTAAAGATAAAAGATTTGTCTGCTCAGCAATCTCTTTAATGACTATAACCAATTGAGAGATTTCTTGTACTTGGGTATGAAGTTCATTCACTTTACCGACTGAATCACGAACAATATAATCGATTGTTTGCATTTGTTTAGCGGAAGATTCCATCAAACGGCTTCCGTCATTTGTTAATGCTAATATTTCTTTTGCTCTTTGCTGAACACGTTCTCCGTGCTCGTTTGCCTCTTGAGAAGTCGCTACAAAGTTCGCTGCTATGGATGATAAGTTGCTTGCATGATCTGCTTGTTTTTCGGAACCTTGAGCAAGTTCCTCCATTGTCACGACAATTTGATTTGCACCCAGTTTTACCTCATTTGCAGCCTGCGTTAATTCTTCGCTACTACTTGAGACAATTTCGGAGTTTTTCGCAATTTCTTGCAGGATATTCTTCAACTTATCTTGCATATCATTCATTGCCAAAGCTAATTGGCCAGTTTCATCCTTCGATTTAATCCTTATCGGTTCAAGGCTTAAATCTGCTCGAGAAAGTAAATTCATTCTTTCCATAACCATTTGAATAGGCTTTGATATGCTATTTGTAAATACCCATATAACAATTAAACCTATGATTACTGCTATCAACAACGTAAACAAATTCACTTTTAAAATATTATTTGCAGGCTTATTAAAATCCATCATGTATGTACTTGCACCAATTATCCATCCCCAGTTTGAATCCACTTTTGAATAAGCTACTTTTTCTTCAATCTGATTTTCATTTCCGATTAATGGATAATCATAATAAACAAATCCTCCACCTGATTGTCCCACTTTGATAATTTCTTGTATGAATTTTAATCCTTTTGTATCTTCATCGTTCCACATATTTTGGCCTTCAATTGTCGGGTGCGCAAGCATAGTTCCCTTTTCATCGACGATAAATAAGTAACCATGTTCTCCTATATCGATATTTTTATTGATTGGTCGTAATCCTTCCTCATTCTTGCTTCCTAAAATGGCTTCTTTTACTTTTTCCTGCGCATCCTCTAATGAAATTTCCCCTCTATCAACATATTTCGATAAACTATTAATCATTTCTAACGTCATTTCAACACTGTTGCTCAAATTGGTTTTCCCTAACTCATTCAAACTTTCTTCAGTTTGCATGAAATTTATGAAGCTTACTACAACTAAAGGAATGAGCAACAAAGCAGTAGAAATAATCAACAACTTTCGTTTAATTGTCAATTTCTTAAACAAAACAAACATACCCCCTGATAAAAAAGTCAAAAAGATGTCAGTTTAATAATTTTTATATAGGTATTTCCTCCTCCCAATATTTAAAATTACAAAATAGTAAAAAATAAATATTGATTTTTATAAAAATTTATACTTGTTTAAAAAATTATATTATTCCGAATTCGTTTATTCAATATAAATTTTCCATTTAATTAAATTATTAGGAATATTAAGAAAACGGAAATACATTCTAGCAAAAAGAAAAAAGCATACCTTTTACTCGGTATGCTTCTTTTTATTACTTTTATTTTTTAGGTGGTGTCATCATTTCTTTTCCACCCATATATGGTCTTAATACTTCAGGAATAATGACACTTCCATCTTCTTTTTGATAATTTTCTAAAATGGCAGCAACTGTACGACCAATAGCAAGTCCTGAACCATTTAATGTGTGAACGTATTCTGGTTTTGCCCCTTGTTCACGACGGAAGCGGATATTTGCACGTCTCGCTTGGAAATCTTCAAAGTTTGAGCAAGATGAAATTTCACGATATTTATTTTGTGATGGCATCCATACTTCTAAATCATATTTTTTAGCAGCCGTGAAGCCTAAATCAGCAGTACACATTTTCACACGCTGATAAGGCAAGTTTAATAATTGAAGTACTTTTTCTGCATGGCTTGTTAATAACTCTAATTGTTCATAAGATTCTTCCGGTTTAACAAAGCGGACAAGCTCTACTTTATTGAATTGATGTTGGCGGATTAATCCGCGTGTATCTCGACCCGCAGATCCTGCTTCTGAACGGAAACATGCACTATAGGCAGCAAACGCTTTAGGCAACATATCAACGCTTAATATTTCATCCCGATAGAAATTCGTTACCGGCACTTCAGCAGTTGGAATCATGAAATAGTCAGTATCGACAAGTTTAAATACATCCTCTTCAAATTTTGGTAATTGACCTGTTCCTAATAAACTGTCTCGATTGACAATGACTGGAGGGAGCATTTCCTCATACCCATGCTCTTCCACATGCAAATCCATCATAAAATTCATCAGTGCTCGCTCAAGTCTTGCACCTAAGCCGCGGTAAAATACAAAACGGCTTCCCGTTACTTTTGCAGCTCTTTCAAAATCGATGATGCCTAAATCTGTAGCTAAATCCCAGTGTGGTTTAACTTCAAACTGGAACTCCGGCACTTCTCCCCAAGTATATTCCACAACATTATCATCTTCGCTCTCACCAATTGGAACAGATTCATGAGGAATATTTGGCAAACGCATCATCATATCTTTGAACTTTTCCTCAATTTCCTGAAGCTCTGCATCCAACTGTTTAATTTCTTCTCCCACTTGACGCATGCGAACGATCAATTCATCAGCATTTTCTTTATTGCGTTTCATCACAGCAATCTGCTCTGATACTTTATTGCGCTCTGCTTTTAATTCTTCCGCTTTTGCAATTAATTCACGGCGTTTTGAATCAAGCGTTTCAAATTCATCAATATTTCCTAAATCTTCGTTGCGTGTTAACAGGATTTTTTTTACTTCTTCAAAGTTGTCACGGACACGTTTAATATCTAGCATGTTTATTCCTCCAAACTTATTATGAAATTTTCCATATAAAAAGCTCTCAATCCCAAAAGGGACGAGAGCTACCCGCGTTGCCACCCTAGTTGATTAAACAAAATGTTTAATCCTCTTATTTCATAACGGCTTTTCAACCGACCCAATCCTACTAAACATTTCAGCTGGGCAACTCATGGACGGATTCACAAGGGTTTTTATCAGCTTCCACCAACCGCTGACTCTCTAAAAAAAACTGACTTGTTACTACTTCCAATCATCGCATTATCGCTAATCGATTTTAACCATAGCGTACTATATCCCATTCAATTTTGCAAGAAAAGACTTTATTATCTTTCTTTTAACAAATTTTATCTAACTTGCAAAAGTTCTTCTTTCGAAAGGGTCGCAACATCAATGCCTTTCATAGGGGAACCTAATTCCTTTGAAAGTTCTGCAATGAACTTGTAGTCTTTATAATTTTTTGTTGCTTCAACAATGGCGCGTGCAAACTTTTCCGGATTTTCCGATTTGAATATACCGGAACCGACAAACACGCCGTCTGCACCTAATTCCATCATTAAAGCGGCATCTGCCGGTGTTGCCACTCCACCTGCTGCATAATTTAATACCGGTAATCGGCCTAATTCTTTAATTTTTAGCAACAACTCATAAGGGGCACCTAATTTTTTTGCTTCAACCATTAATTCATCATTACTCATGTTGACAACTTGACGAATTTGGGCATTTACTTTGCGAATATGGCGTACAGCCTCCACAATATTTCCTGTGCCAGCTTCACCCTTCGTACGCAACATGGCTGCCCCTTCGCCAATTCTTCTAGCTGCTTCTCCTAAATCACGGCATCCACATACAAAAGGTGCTTTAAATTCACTTTTTAATATATGAAATTCATCATCTGCCGGTGTTAATACTTCACTTTCATCTATCATATCTATACCAATTGCTTCTAAAATGCGGGCTTCAACAATATGGCCAATTCTCGCTTTTGCCATTACCGGAATAGATACCGCATTCTTTACTTCCTCTATAATTCGTGGATCAGCCATTCTGGCTACGCCGCCTTCTTTACGAATATCAGCTGGCACTTTTTCTAATGCCATTACCGCAACAGCACCTGCTGCTTCTGCCACTCTTGCCTGCTCTGCATTCACGACATCCATAATTACTCCGCCTCGTGGAATATTAATTTGCACTAAATTTTCCATAATATGACCTCCTAATATTTTATAACTTTTAGTATAATGAATTTTGACTATATAAAAAGTTCCAATAATTAAAAATTCTATATGGTCAGTTGGAGGTACATATGATGGACATGCTGATCTTCCAATTGGAAAAACAGAATAATAAGCCTTTATATGAACAACTTTATAACGGAATAAAAAATGCGATTATTCAGAAACAAATTGAAGTGGGAACAAAACTGCCTTCTAAGAGGAAATTGGCGGAGTTTTTAAATATTAGCCAAACAACTATTGAAATCGCCTATTCTCAATTATTAGCTGAAGGATATATTACTTCCGTTCCGCGTGTAGGATACTTTGTGGAGGAAATTGATGAACTGCCATATGTGGAAAAAATTCAAGAAACAAATATAGAGATTCCTCAAAAAGAACAAAAACAATATCAATATGATTTTCATCCTGGTAAAGTCGATGAAGATTCTTTTCCTTTTGCTTTATGGAGAACGTATGTAAAGGATATTTTTGATATCAGCTCAAAAGAATTGCTGCAAATGGGCGAACCTCAAGGAGAAATAGAATTACGGAATGAAATTGCCAATTATTTATTTCAATCCAGGGGCATTTATTGCGAACCTGAACAAATCGTCATAGGATCCGGAACTGAGCATCTTCTTCCGATGATTTTGCGCCTATTTGAAGACAATTCCATACTTGCCCTTGAAAACCCGGGCTATTCAGCTATTCCTAGAATACATTTAAATAATAATGCCATTCCCATTTCTGTTGATGAAGAAGGCTTAATAGTGGATGAACTTGAAAAAACAAATGCAAATATTGTCTATATTACTCCTTCTCATCAATTCCCAACAGGGGCTGTCCTTTCAGCAACAAGAAGAACCCAACTGCTTAAATGGGCCAGCAAAGATACCAATCGATATATTATTGAAGATGATTACGACAGTGAATTCCGTTATATCGGTAAACCAATTCCAGCACTTCATGGCTTAGATCAGAATAATAAAGTTATTTATATGAGCACATTTACAAAATCGCTGATGCCATCTTTGCGCGTTGCTTATATGGTATTACCCCATCATTTATTAATGAAATATAAAGAAAAGTTTAGCTATTACTCAGCAACAGTTCCAAGATTTGTTCAGCACATACTGGCGAATTTTATGAAAGATGGCCATTTTTCTAAACATTTAAATCGTATGAGGAAAATTTATCGTAAAAAACATGATAAATTGAAACATACACTATCTATTTATTATCCAGAAGTAACAATTACGGGAGATCAAGCGGGAATGCATGTACTCTTATCTGTACCAATCGACAAAAGTATAGAACAATTAAAACAACTTGCAAATGATTGCGGAATCTCCATAACTCCTGTAACAAATTATTTATTAAAACCGATTGAATACGAACATCCTACTTTCCTCCTTGGATTTGGGGGTATTCCTTTAAATGAAATTGAAAATGCAATCCATCAATTAATGCGTTGTTGGGGAATTCAAAAAAATCCATAAACAACAAAAGCTCGCTAAAGGATAAACGATTAGCGAGCTTCTATCATAACAGTCTAATATATTTCCCATAGTTATTTCCCAAGCAATATTTTTTAGTAGTACTGATCCATCCACCAATAGTCATTAATAGAAATTTGAAAGTATGTTAAGCATGTCTTCGGGATTATATTCGTACCTAATGAATAAATTGGAACCCAAGATTATGATCAAAATAAGTCACATAAAGATAGGGGCTGTCCGGAAAATCGATCACTTTCTGAACAACCTCCATTCTTATATTCATATTTTCTTAATAGCTTTGCTCATGCGGGTTACAGAAAATGATGCCACTATCCTTGCCGAAAAAGGGGCTTCTCAAAATGATATTTGAGAAGCCCCCCTTAACTAAAAATTCATCTATATTTAATAGATAAAACACGTCAACTATTTTGCAATGGGCAGATTATTATGAAAATAACCCGCCTACAAAACTAGTAATTCCTCCCCAAAGATTACTGAAGAAATTACCGATTCCTTGGAAGAATAATGAGATAAATCCTGCTCGTTCAACATCGTCTGCTGTTACTACATCAACAGCCATTTCTTTACCATCGATAAAACCGTAATCAGAACCTTCTTTTCTTTCAATTACAACTTTCCCAACTACCGTCCCTTTTTCAACTTTCGCTTCAAGGGACTCTTTATCTAACACTAACTTTGGTTGATATAAATCTTTTTCTGATGTTTTTACAAGCATGGATAAAGGTTCTTTTACAGCAATTTTTACTTTATCTTCTTTTCCTTTAATGACTTTAATAGATTCTTTTCCTTTTTCAGAAAAGTCGGCTGGAATAATTTCTTGTTTTGCAAATTGGCTAAAACCATAATCGAACAATTTTGCTGTTGCATCAAAACGCGCTTTATATGAACCAACACCGTTTGAATCAACAGCATTCATTACAACTGAAATTAAACGTGTACCATTTCGTTCAGCAGTTCCTGTAAAACAGTATCCCGCTAAATTAGTTGTACCTGTTTTCAATCCATCGACACCTTGATATTGATATACCAACCCTGGCAACATGAAGTTCCAGTTTTCCATCTTAATGGCATCATCTGTACCTTCTCTGAACGTTTTTCTCGGAATGCTAGCAGTCTCTAAAACTTCAGGATAATCTTTCAGTAAATGATAGGCAAGTTTTGCAACTGAGCGAGCTGGCATTACGTTTTCATCTTCCGGACCTGTCCCAGCAGGATGCATGCCCATTAAATCAGCATTATTTAATCCTGTTGAATTGACAAATTTATACCCTTCTAGTCCTAATTCTTCCGCTTTTTTATTCATTAGCTTTATAAACTCTGTTTCCGTTCCAGCTACTGTTTCAGCGATTGCCACTGTAGCAGCATTTGCAGAGTAAATTACCATTGCCTCATACAATTCTTGAATCGTATAAGTTCCATCTGCTCTTAACGGCACATTACTTAATGCACGATTTTGTGACAACTTATATGTATATTCCGTCACGCGATATTCTTGATCCCAACTAACTGTACCAGCTTTAATCGCATCTAATAAAATATACTCTGTCATCATTTTTGACATACTCGCAATACCAAGCGGTGTATCAGCATTTTGCTCGTATAATATTTTCCCTGAATCTGCATCAATTAAAATGGCAGCCCCAACATTTAATCCTAAATCTGTTTCAGCATTGGCTTGGGGTGTCGTAACAATCATGCTAATTAACAGAATTGGAATCATGAGTAAGCTGATCATTGATGTCTTCCTTGCTGTTTTCACTTAAATGTACCTCCACTCATTATTATCATCTTCGCTCATTTTACCATAGATAGTAATCGATGTGTGTAACGAACAAGAAAAAACACTCTTCTAACATCTACAGTGACGTTAGAAGAGTGTTTAGGTTTCAAATTATTGAAGAGAATAGTTTGGAGCTTCTTTCGTAATTTGTACATTGTGTGGATGAGATTCACGAAGACCTGCATTTGTCATGCGGACGAATTGAGATTTTTCGCGTAAATGTTCTAAGTTAGGAGCTCCGCAATATCCCATTCCTGAACGGATACCACCCACTAATTGTTCGATTGTATCAGCAAGAGGCCCTTTGTATGGTACACGTCCTTCAATGCCTTCAGGAACTAATTTTTTCGCATCTTCTTGGAAATAACGGTCTTTTGAACCTTGTTCCATCGCAGCAAGAGAACCCATTCCACGATATACTTTAAAACGACGTCCTTGGAAAATTTCTGTTTCACCAGGTGATTCTGTTGTTCCTGCAAGAAGTGAACCAAGCATAACAGCATGTCCACCTGCTGCAAGAGCCTTCACGATATCACCGGAATATTTAATGCCACCATCTGCAATAATTGTTTTACCATATTCGCGAGCAACTGTTGCGCAATCGTAAATCGCTGTAATTTGTGGTACACCTACACCTGCTACAACACGAGTCGTACAAATGGATCCAGGGCCAATACCTACTTTTACTACATCCGCTCCTGCTTCAAACAATGCACGTGCTGCTTCAGCTGTCGCAACATTTCCTGCAATAATCTCTAAATCTGGATATTCATTTCGAATTTCTTTAACTGTATCAATTACGCCTTGAGAATGGCCGTGAGCTGTATCAATAACAATAACATCTACTTGCGCTTCAACTAATTTTTTTACACGGGCACTTGTATCTTTTGAAACCCCAACAGCAGCACCTACTACAAGTCGACCAATGCTGTCTTTTGCTGCATTTGGGAATTCTATTACTTTTTCGATGTCTTTAATTGTAATTAAACCTGTTAATTTTCCTTCATTATCTACGATTGGAAGTTTCTCAATTTTATACTTTTGTAATATTTTTTCAGCTTCTTCTAATGTCGTTCCTACAGGAGCTGTTATTAAATCTTCTTTTGTCATTACTTCTTCAATTTTCAATGAATAATCGGAAATGAAACGTAAATCTCGATTCGTAATAATTCCCACTAATTTTTGTTCTTCTTCATTATTTACAATTGGAACACCCGAAATGCGATATTTACCCATTAAATGTTCAGCATCAAACACTTGATGACTTGGTGTTAAAAAGAAAGGATTCGTAATGACACCATTTTCAGATCGTTTTACTTTTTCTACTTCTTCTACTTGTTCTTCAATGGACATGTTTTTATGAATAATCCCGATTCCACCTTGACGTGCCATTGCAATCGCCATTCTAGATTCAGTTACTGTATCCATTCCAGCACTAATAATAGGAATATTTAATTTGATTTTTGGTGTAAGTTGTACTGATAAATCTACTTCTTTTGGTAATACTGCTGAATGCGCTGGTATTAATAATACATCGTCGAATGTTAATCCTTCTTTTGCAAACTTCGTCTCCCACATTTCGATTATTCCTCCTAAGTACAAAACGAATATTAATAGTAAGATTATCAACATGTTTTCCTAGTGTCAAGAATCTAACAAATAGAAAAAGTATTCGGACTATTGGAAATTGTCATTTTGTGTTACACTATTTTAATTTAGATATGTAACGCTAAACTAGATTTATTTTGCTCTTTTTACATGCAATTATGAAATTTGATATCTTCCAACATTAAAAATGGTTATTAACTAATTAAAAGATGCAACCCAACTATATATATCATGAAGGGGATTACGACTAACTTCATCATTCAATTAATAAATGGCATCGAATTGCTTGATAATCAGTCATATTTGACTTCATTTTTTATACCGTTGAGTTTTACGAATTGAATATTTTGCAGTGGCATATTGAAAAACAACATCCTGTTCGAGCCGATCGGATTTTCAGTTCTTGGTAGTAAGGGGCTTCAATTTTTACAATATAAAAAGCACCACTATTGTGGTGCCTTTTTGCGAAGCCCTCGTCTATCTCTCACAAGGGGACCCCTTAACTACCATCGGCGCTAACTCCGAAGCACGTTGACCGGCGAATTTCTGCGTCTGCTTCGGCGGTCCGGTGCTCACGTACATAGTACGCTCCGCTCCGGGCCGCCTCGCTTCCTTGAACTTCTTGGTCCCCGTGCTTCTCGTCTCCTCCAAATAATTGTTTTGCTTACGTTCTATATGCCACTTCTCTATCGCGCCGATCGGACTTTCAGTCCTTGGTAGTAAGGGGCTTCAGTTTTTGCAAAAAAAAAGCACCACTATTGTGGTGCCTTTTTGCGAAGCGACGTCCTACTCTCACAAGGGGAAGCCCCTTACTACCATCGGCGCTGAAGAGCTTAACTTCCGTGTTCGGTATGGGAACGGGTGTGACCTCTTCGCCATCGTCACTTCACTATATGAGAGGTTGTTCTCTCAAAACTGGATAACGACATTGAAATGATTGGTTAAGTCCTCGATCGATTAGTATCCGTCAGCTCCACACGTCACCGTGCTTCCACCTCGGACCTATCTACCTCATCGTCTTTGAGGGATCTTACTTGCTTATGCAATGGGAAATCTCATCTTGAGGGGGGCTTCATGCTTAGATGCTTTCAGCACTTATCCCGTCCACACATAGCTACCCAGCGGTGCCTTTGGCAAGACAACTGGTACACCAGCGGTGTGTCCATCCCGGTCCTCTCGTACTAAGGACAGCTCCTCTCAAATTTCCTACGCCCACGACGGATAGGGACCGAACTGTCTCACGACGTTCTGAACCCAGCTCGCGTACCGCTTTAATGGGCGAACAGCCCAACCCTTGGGACCGACTACAGCCCCAGGATGCGATGAGCCGACATCGAGGTGCCAAACCTCCCCGTCGATGTGGACTCTTGGGGGAGATAAGCCTGTTATCCCCGGGGTAGCTTTTATCCGTTGAGCGATGGCCCTTCCATGCGGAACCACCGGATCACTAAGCCCGTCTTTCGACCCTGCTCGACTTGTAGGTCTCGCAGTCAAGCTCCCTTATGCCTTTACACTCTGCGAATGATTTCCAACCATTCTGAGGGAACCTTTGGGCGCCTCCGTTACCTTTTAGGAGGCGACCGCCCCAGTCAAACTGTCCACCTGACACTGTCTCCCAAGCCGATCAGGCTTGCGGGTTAGAATTTCAGTACAACCAGGGTAGTATCCCAAGGGCGCCTCCAGGGAAGCTGGCGCTCCCCCTTCTACGGCTCCTACCTATCCTGTACAAGTTGCACCGAAATTCAATATCAGGTTACAGTAAAGCTCCACGGGGTCTTTCCGTCCTGTCGCGGGTAACCTGCATCTTCACAGGTACTATAATTTCACCGAGTCTCTCGTTGAGACAGTGCCCAGATCGTTACGCCTTTCGTGCGGGTCGGAACTTACCCGACAAGGAATTTCGCTACCTTAGGACCGTTATAGTTACGGCCGCCGTTTACTGGGGCTTCAATTCGGAGCTTCGCTTGCGCTAACTCCTCCTCTTAACCTTCCAGCACCGGGCAGGCGTCAGCCCCTATACTTCACCTTACGGTTTTGCAGAGACCTGTGTTTTTGCTAAACAGTCGCCTGGGCCTATTCACTGCGGCTCATCAGGGCTTGCACCCCAATGAGCACCCCTTCTCCCGAAGTTACGGGGTCATTTTGCCGAGTTCCTTAACGAGAGTTCTCTCGCTCACCTTAGGATTCTCTCCTCGACTACCTGTGTCGGTTTGCGGTACGGGCACCTCCCGCCTCGCTAGAGGCTTTTCTTGGCAGTGTGAAATCAGGAACTTCGCGCGTAACGCGCTCCCCATCACAGCTCGGCGTATTAGGAAGCGGATTTGCCTACTTCCACGCCTTGCTGCTTGGACACGCTCGACCAACGGCGTGCATTCCCTATCCTCCTGCGTCCCCCCATCACTCAAACGGCGGGGAGGTGGTACAGGAATATCAACCTGTTGTCCATCGTCTACGCCTTTCGGCCTCGACTTAGGTCCCGACTAACCCTGAGCGGACGAGCCTTCCTCAGGAAACCTTAGTCATTCGGTGGATGGGATTCTCACCCATCTTTCGCTACTCATACCGGCATTCTCACTTCTAAGCGCTCCACCAGTCCTTCCGGTCTGACTTCGACGCACTTAGAACGCTCTCCTACCACTCGTGCAACGCACGAATCCACAGCTTCGGTGAATCGTTTAGCCCCGATACATTTTCGGCGCAGCGTCACTCGACCAGTGAGCTATTACGCACTCTTTAAATGATGGCTGCTTCTAAGCCAACATCCTGGTTGTCTAAGCAACGCCACATCCTTTTCCACTTAACGATTACTTTGGGACCTTAGCTGGTGGTCTGGGCTGTTTCCCTTTTGACCACGGATCTTATCACTCGTAGTCTGACTCCCGTGTATAAATAGCTGGCATTCGGAGTTTGTCTGAATTCGGTAACCCGAGGTGGGCCCCTAGTCCAAACAGTGCTCTACCTCCAGTATTCTTCACACGAGGCTAGCCCTAAAGCTATTTCGGAGAGAACCAGCTATCTCCAAGTTCGATTGGAATTTCTCCGCTACCCACACCTCATCCCCGCACTTTTCAACGTGCGTGGGTTCGGGCCTCCAGTGAGTGTTACCTCACCTTCACCCTGGACATGGGTAGATCACCTGGTTTCGGGTCTACGACCACGTACTCAAAACGCCCTATTCAGACTCGCTTTCGCTGCGGCTCCGCATTTTCTGCTTAACCTTGCACGTAATCGTAACTCGCCGGTTCATTCTACAAAAGGCACGCCATCACCCGTTAACGGGCTCTGACTACTTGTAGGCACACGGTTTCAGGTTCTCTTTCACTCCCCTCCCGGGGTGCTTTTCACCTTTCCCTCACGGTACTGGTTCACTATCGGTCACTAGGGAGTATTTAGCCTTGGGAGATGGTCCTCCCGGATTCCGACGGAATTTCACGTGTTCCGCCGTACTCAGGATCCACTCAGGAGAGGATGGATTTTCGACTACAGGGCTTTTACCTTCTCTGGCCGTCCTTTCCAGAACGGTTCATCTAACCCATCCTTTTGTAACTCCGTATAGAGTGTCCTACAACCCCAAGAGGCAAGCCTCTTGGTTTGGGCTGTTCCCGTTTCGCTCGCCGCTACTCAGGGAATCGATTTTTCTTTCTTCTCCTCCAGGTACTTAGATGTTTCAGTTCCCTGGGTGTGCCTTCTTAACGCTATGGATTCACGTTAAGATACTGTTCCATTACGAACAGTGGGTTCCCCCATTCGGAAATCTCCGGATCAAAGCTTACTTACAGCTCCCCGAAGCATATCGGTGTTAGTCCCGTCCTTCATCGGCTCCT
>NZ_JBBOQT010000001.1:2517500-3443749 GCF_038004345.1 Ureibacillus sp. FSL W8-0352
TAAAAAATTCAACAGCATAATGATTATTTTTCTAAGTTAACTATCCATCGACTTAATAAAAATTTAGCATTTCTATCTATTCATTTGTTATGACTCTTGAAATTGTTAATGATCTTTGTTTTGATAGATCAATGATTTCTCCATTTTTTAATAATTTTATTAAAGGGCGTGTTGGATTATATTGGTTGATAAACATTACTTCTGCTTTCTCTAAATTTGACAATTCTACTTTTGTTCCGATTGGTAAATCAGCTACTAGATTCGTCATTGCATTAACCACTTGAATATCAAATTTACCAAATTCCTCTTCTTTAATCATTTCAATTACTTTAAAAGGAGACTCTTTTGAACGATATAAACGTTCACTAGTCATTGCATGGAATGTGTCAGCAACTGCAATAATTTGTGCTAATTGAGATACTTTTTCATGATTAACTCCTAATGGATATCCACTTCCATCTAAACGTTCATGATGTTGGAATATTGCAATTTTCATCTCAGCCTTCAATGCTGGTAATTCTTTTACCATGTTATAGCTGTAAATTGGATGTTTCCGAATCTCATTAAATTCAGCTTCAGTTAATGCCGCTTTTTTATTTCGAATGCTTTTTGGAATTTTTGACATCCCACAATCTGCTAATGTCCCTGCTATCGCCATCTGCAATGTATTTCCTTTGTCAAATCCTAATTTGTTAGCAATTGAAGCTGCTATTAATCCTGTAGCGATACAATGGTGGTATAGATATTCATTCGGGTTAGAATAGCTGTTTAAATCAAAAATATATGACCGATCTTGCAAAACTTGTTCTACTAAAGGAAAAATCGTTCCTCTTACTTTTGTCATATCAATTTTTGCTCCAGCTTCCCAATTGCTAAAGTCTTTTTTAAATTGCTCCAATGTTTCTAAATACTTTTTTTCAAAGGGATTAATTTGTTTTACTTGCTCCGTAATGACGATAACTTCTTCGACCTCTCCTGTTTTACTTGGAACAGACTTTTTCACGCTATTAATGAGAATAGGCACTTCATGGATATTAAAAGCTTTAAAGACATGTAAATGCTTATGGGAAATAGGTGAATTTTTAGTTATAATTGGAAATCTAGTATTAGCATAGATGTCTTTTGCGATAATTGCACCTAACTCCAAGTTATTTACATTCACCATTGTAAATTTCACACTGAAAACCCCTTTTTGTTTTTTTCAAAAAGAATTCTCTATGTAAAATTATACAATAATTTAGTCAATATTTTAGTACTTTTTTAAAAAGAAAAAAGTGGCTGTCCTGAAAGTCGAACACTTTCTGAACAGCCTTACTTCTTATAGTAAACTTCTCTTAAAAACTTTGCTCCTGCGATGTCACAACAAACACGCCTCCTCATCGCAATTTATCTGCGGCGAAAGCGTTAGCGACAGCCGCAAAGGGCGGCGTCTCACAATGACTTTTCAGACGCCCCCTTTCGAAATTAAGATTATTCATCTAAATCTTTGTTTTCTACTTCATTTGAAGTTTCTTTTTCTTCATCTTTAACTTCGTTTTCTACTTCTGTAGTTGAATCATAATCATCAGAATTATCTTCTTTTTTCACTCTTGCTACCGTCGCAACGTGCTCATCTTCTGCTAATCGAATTAAGCGAACGCCTTGAGTATTTCGTCCAATGCAAGAAATATCATTTACATCCATGCGAATTAAAATACCATTATTCGTGATTAACATGATATCCTCTGTACCATCTACCGTTTTCACCGCACACATTGGACCGTTTTTCTCTGTGATATGAATCGTTTTTATTCCAACTCCACCGCGATTTTGTAAACGGTATTCTGACTCAGAAGTTCGTTTCCCATAACCTTTCTCTGTCACGACTAAAATATCTTGACTAGGTTCTACAATTTCCATACCAACTACCCAGTCACCGTCGCGAAGTTTTATACCGCGCACACCAGCTGCTGTGCGGCCCATTTCACGAATATCCTGTTCCTCAAAGCGAATTAACATGCCATTTCTTGTGCCGATAACGACATGTTTAGAACCATCTGTTAATCGAACAGAAATCAATTCATCGTCTTCATGTAAATGAATAGCAATTAAGCCGTTATTTCGGATATTGGCAAATTGTGATAAAGATGTACGTTTCGCAATCCCCATTTTTGTTGTAAAGACGAAGAAGGCATTTTCGTCATACTCTTTTACTCGAATCATCGCTGTTACTTTCTCTTCTTTATCAAGGTTTAATAAGTTTACAATCGGTAAACCTTTTGCCGTGCGACCAAATTCAGGGATTTCATAACCTTTTGCTCTGTATACTTTTCCTTTAGAAGTAAAGAATAAAATGACGTCGTGAGTAGATGTAAACAATAAATGTTCAACGAAATCATCTTCATGAGTATTCATTCCTTGAACTCCACGACCACCACGTTTTTGACTGCGATACGTGCTGGAAGCAAGTCTTTTTATATAACCTCTATGAGTTAGTGTAACAACAGAATCTTCCCTTGGGATTAAATCTTCATCTTCAATCATCTCAGGGCCACCAGGAGCTATTTCAGTCCGGCGTTCATCATTATATTTTTCTTTTATTTCTAGCAATTCTCTTTTAATAATATCTACTATCTTTGCCTCATCCGCTAAAATCGCTCTTAACTCGCCAATTAATTTTTGTAATTCTTGGTATTCATTTTCAATTTTTTCTCTTTCAAGTCCGCTTAAGCGAACAAGACGCATATCTAGTATCGCTTGTGCTTGTTTGTCGGTTAAGTTGAAACGTTCCATTAAAATTGGTTTTGCTTCTTCACCAGTGCGGGAAGAACGAATGATATTGATGATTTCATCGATATGATCTAGAGCAATGCGCAAACCTTCTAAAATATGAGCTCGATCTTCCGCTTTTCGAAGTTCAAATTGTGTGCGGCGTGTAATAACTTCTTTTTGATGTTGTAAATATTGATAGAGTACTTCTTTTAAGCTTAATACTTTCGGTTGTCCATTTACTAGCGCAAGCATATTCACGCTAAAATTCATTTGCATTGCTGTCTGTTTATATAAATTATTTAGCACAACATTTGCATTAGCGTCTTTTCTGATTTCAATGACAATCCGCATTCCACGGCGGTCAGATTCATCACGAAGATTCGAAATTCCTTCAATTTTTTTGTCTCGAACCAGCTCAGCAATTTTTTCAATTAATTTCGCTTTGTTCACTTGGTAAGGGATTTCTGTGACGATGATTGTTTCTTTACCAGTTGAGCTCGTTTCAATTTCGACTTTTGCACGGACAACAATTGTACCCCGACCAGTTTCATAAGCTCTACGAATTCCGCTTCGTCCCAAAATAATTCCACCTGTTGGGAAATCTGGCCCTGGAATAATTTCCATCAATTCTTCTGTCGTAATTTCAGGATTTTCAGCTACCGCAACGACAGCATCAATTGTTTCTCCTAATTGATGAGGCGGTATATTCGTAGCCATTCCCACTGCAATTCCTGATGCACCATTTACAAGTAAATTTGGGAAGCGAGATGGTAATACTTTAGGTTCCTTTTCTGTGCCATCATAGTTTGGATCGTAATCAATCGTATCCTTATTGATATCTCGCAACATTTCCATAGCAATTTTAGACATGCGAGATTCTGTATAACGCATGGCAGCTGCGCCGTCTCCATCAATGGAACCAAAGTTACCGTGACCATCCACTAACACGTAACGATAACTAAAATCTTGAGCCATACGCACCATTGCATCATAGATGGATGAGTCACCATGCGGGTGATATTTCCCCATGACGTCACCAACGATACGAGCGCTCTTTTTATACGGTTTATCTGAATGATTCCCCAGTTCATGCATGCCATATAAAATACGGCGTTGAACTGGTTTTAAACCATCTCGTACGTCTGGTAACGCGCGAGAAACAATTACGCTCATTGCATAACTTAAAAAAGATGATTGAACTTCTTCACTAATCTTTACTTGTTTGATTTCAGAATGTATATTCTCAGCCAAAGATAATAACCTCCCTTCACAAAAATTAAATGTCTAAGTTTTCAACATAGACGGCATTTTCTTCAATAAATTGTCTACGAGGCTCAACCTCATCGCCCATTAACTGTCTAAAAATTTGGTCTGCTTTAATAGCATCATCCAATTGAATTTGAAGCAACGTACGTCTTTCAGGATCCATCGTAGTTTCCCATAACTGATCTGCATTCATTTCTCCTAAACCTTTATATCGTTGAATTGTAGGTTTTGGATTGTCTGGAAGGCGATTTAATATTTCTTGAAGTTCTTCATCTGAATAACAATATTCAACATATTTTCCTTGTTTCACTTGATATAGAGGTGGTTGAGCAGCATATACATATCCTGCTTCAATAAGCGGACGCATGAAGCGGAAGAAGAACGTTAGCAATAAAATACGAATATGCGCTCCATCGACATCGGCATCGGTCATGATAATGATTTTATGATATCGTGCTTTTTCTAAATCAAACTCATCACCAATACCCGTACCAAATGCAGTAATCATCGCACGAATTTCTGTATTGGATAAAATGCGGTTTAAATTGGCTTTTTCAACGTTTAAAATTTTTCCGCGCAAAGGAAGAATCGCTTGGAAATATCGATCTCGGCCAGATTTCGCAGATCCGCCTGCTGAATCCCCCTCGACGATGAAAATTTCTGATTCTGCTGGGTTTGTTGAAGTACAGTCTGCAAGTTTACCCGGTAAGTTTGAAATTTCCAACGCTGATTTTCTTCTCGTGAATTCACGTGCCTTTTTGGCTGCAATTCGAGCTCGAGCAGCCATAATTCCCTTTTCAACAATTTTTCTAGCTACCGATGGATTTTCTAATAAGTAACGTTCAAAAGTTTCCGAGAAGATTTGATTTGTAATTGTGCTTACTTCAGAATTTCCTAATTTTGTTTTTGTCTGACCCTCAAATTGAGGATTAGGGTGTTTAACAGATATAATCGCAGTTAATCCTTCTCGGACATCTTCTCCTGTTAAGTTTGCATCATTATCTTTTAACAAGCCGTTTTTTCGTGCATATTCATTTATGACACGTGTCAAGGCTGTTTTAAATCCTGATTCGTGGGTACCACCTTCATATGTGTTGATATTATTAGCAAATGAATATATATCAGTTGAATATCCCGAATTATATTGCAGTGCAATTTCTAATGAAATTCCATCTTTTTCACCCGCAATATCAATCGTTTCATGAATCGGTTCCTTGGATTCATTTAAATGTTCAACATATTCTCTAATTCCGCCTTCATAATGATAAAAATCAGAACGGACCTCATCTCCACGCTCATCCGTTAAAGTAAGGATGATGCCGCGATTTAGATACGCCAATTCACGAATGCGGGTTGCTAGCGTTTCATAATCATACACAGTAGTTTCTCGGAAAATTTCTGGATCCGCTTTAAAGCGAGTAGTTGTTCCAGTTTCGTCAGTATCCCCAATAATTTTTAACGGCTCTACAGTTTTTCCACGGGAAAACTTAATGTAATAAATATGACCATCACGTTTCACATAAACTTCTGTTTCTAAAGACAACGCGTTTACAACAGAAGCTCCAACACCATGTAAACCACCTGAAACTTTATATCCTCCGCTACCAAACTTTCCGCCGGCATGGAGCACAGTCATAATGACTTCAACAGCAGGTATACCCATTTTTTCATGTGTGCTTACTGGTATTCCGCGACCATTATCTTCTACTCGAATCCAATTATCTTTTTCAATCGTTATATTAATTTTATTACAATAGCCAGCTAACGCTTCATCAATACTGTTGTCTACAATTTCCCATACTAAATGGTGCAAACCTTTTGAAGTTGTTGTTCCAATATACATTCCTGGACGTTTGCGGACAGCTTCTAATCCTTCTAAAACTTGTATTTGGTCAGCATCATAGTTTCCCTGAACTTTACTTTCCTCTAAAGCCACCACGTTCACCTACTCTTTCATACCCTTGTATGCATTATTTGAAATTCTTATTTTAAAATGCGAAAAAATAAACGCTAATCAAATCTCCACTTTCCCTTGTTTCACGTGAAACAATTTCGCATGTTGTATTGTCTCGTGGTGAATTCCATCAACACTCGTAGTTGTTACAAATGTCTGTACCTCTTCTTGAATCGTATTCAGCAAATGAGATTGACGGAAATCATCCAATTCAGACAACACATCATCTAATAGTAGAATAGGGGCTTCTCCCGTTTCTTGTTTTATTAATTCAATTTCTGCTAACTTCAATGAAAGAGCTGTTGTCCTTTGTTGTCCTTGCGAACCATATGTTTGAACATCGTAATCGTTTACGAAAAATTGCAAGTCATCACGATGAGGTCCAATTAAAGTAAGGCCCCTTTCCATTTCTTTCTCTTTCACTTGAGTAAATTTTTCTGCTAAGTATGTAGCTATTTCATTAGCAGTCCAATCTTTTTCAATCCCTTTTGTTGTGAGATATTTAATCTTTAACTTTTCAATTCCTTGGGATATGCCGGAATGGATTTTTTCTGCCCATTCTTGTAATAAATCAACAAATTCAAATCGTTTACGAATAATTTGTACTGCGGATTGAATATATTGTTCAGTGTAAATGTCAAACAGTACTTCATCGATTTTCGGTTTCCCCTGATAATTTTTCAACAACTGATTTCGTTGTTTTAAAAGCTTTTGAAAATTCAATAATTCATGTAAATAAACGGGAGAGATTTGCCCAATTTCCATATCAATAAAACGTCTGCGCACTTGAGGATTTCCTTTCACTATGTTTAAGTCCTCTGGCGCAAACATCACGACGTTAATTTGCCCTATATAATTACTCAGTTTCAATTGTTCAATATGGTTAACTTTCCCTTTTTTACCTTTCTTAGTAACTAACAATTCTAAGGGGATTTTACCGTATCGGTTTTTGATTTCACCTTTTATTTTACCATAGTCTGTTTCCCAACGTATTAATTCTTTATCATTACTCGTTCTATGGGACTTAGCCATAGCTAATACATAAATAGATTCTAATATATTTGTTTTTCCTTGAGCATTTTCTCCAATCAAAACATTAATTTGTGGAGAAAATTCTAAGTTGAGAGATTCATAATTACGGTAATTGGTAAGTTGTAAACGCTCAATAATCATTCCTTTTCTCCGTTCTTGTTTACAATTACATATCTTCCAATACCAGGTATATTAACAACGTCACCATTCCTTAATTTTTTGCCACGGCGTTTCTCTATTTCGCCGTTCACATAAACATCCGTTTCTTCTAGAAACCATTTTGCCATACCACCAGAACTAATAGCATTCGTAACTTTCAGTACTTGTCCTAGGGTGATAAATTCAGTATCAATTACTATTTCATTCAAACAAATTCAGCCTCCGTTTAGCGAACATCTATCATTTAATCTTACCTTAATTATCGCTAATAAGCTAGAAAAGCAATAGAAGCCTAACATAATTTTTGACGAAAAACATATAATTCAAACCCTTTTTAGCATTTTCTAGCGTCTTTATAATTTGATTAAAAAACGAATGTTATTAAAAATTCAACACGAAATTATTCACATTTTTTATCATAAAAAAAAATAAAAAACATATCATTTTCTCAAGAATCTATAAACCTAGTGCCCCCTTTTCTAAATTAGTTAGTCCAGTTTTTATAATGGAATCCATCTTTTTAAGCAAAAAAGTGTAGACAAGCCTACATTTCGACTTAATCTACACTTTTTCAATCTATTTAGTATGTTCTTACAGGTAAAATCAATTGAAGGATGGAATCATCATGCACTGATCGTAAGATAAATGGACGCATTGCACCTGTAAATTGAATAATTACTTCTTGTCCATCGATTGCTTTTAACGCTTCCATCATGTATTTTGCACTGAAGGAAATGACCAATTTCTCTCCTTCAATCGATTCAACTGGAATTTGTTCTTCTACTTTTCCGATTTCTGGGGAATTGGACGATATTTTCACAGCGTCATCTTCTAATGTTTCAAATCGTACAACATTATTTCGGTCTTCTCTAGCAACTAATGATGCACGATCAATTGCTTGTAAAAATGTTTTTCCATCCAGCTTAATGTTTGTTTTAAACTCATTAGGAATTAAACGAGATGTATCCGGATAGTTCCCTTCTAGCAAACGTGAGAAAAATAAAACTTGATCTGTTTTGAATAAAATTTGTTGATTGGACATCGTTATTTCAACAGGATTGCTTGTTTCACCCAAAATTTTATTTAGTTCGTTCAGGCTTTTTCCAGGAATAACAACAGATTCAATGCCATTTGGTAGATTTTCTAATTTTACTTTTCTTCTTGCTAATCGGTGGCTATCAGTTGCAACGCAAATTAGTTCATCATTTTCTATATTCCAGTTAACTCCTGTTAGTACAGGTCTGCTTTCACTAGCAGCAACAGCAAACACCGTTTCGCGAATAACCGATTTTAATAAATCAGCAGGGATTTCAAATCGATTTTCAGTAGAGATTTCTGGCAATAACGGATATTCAGATGCGTCTGAACCGATTAAATGGAATTCTGTTTTACCAGAACGAATATGAGTTTGTAATTCGTTTTTCACTTCAATTTCAACATCATTTGTAGGCAGTTTTCTTACAATTTCATTAAACATTCGAGCTTGTAAAACGATGGACCCTGTTTCAACAATATTAATAATTTGATTGCCATCTTCTTCAGCAGGAATGAACGTTTGAATTGTTATATCCGCATCAGATCCTGTAAGTAATACTCCATTATCTGTTACGTCAATTTTTATTCCTGTTAAGATTGGGATTGTTGTTTTCGAACTAATCGCTTTTGTTACATCATTTAGTCCATCCAACAACCGATCTCTCATTATTTCAAATTTCATCGTCATACCTCACTTATTAAATTATTATTTTTTTAAAATAATTAATAGAAATAGTATTAGTGGTTGTGGATTTGTGGATAAGTATAGTTTTAACTATAAAAAACAACATATCCACATGTTGATATTTTGTGTATATCCCTGTTAAAGAAAAAGTAAGTTATCCACAATCTTATTTTCCAAGCATGCTTCGAATCTGTTTTATTTCTTCCTGTAATTGTTTATCTTCCTTTAACATTTTTTCAATCTTTTCATGGGCATGAATTACCGTTGTATGGTCTCTCCCACCAAATTCTTCCCCTATTTTTGGCAAAGAAAAATCCGTAAGTTCTCTCGATAAATACATCGCTACTTGACGAGGAAAGGCTATAGATTTTGTTCGCTTTTTTGAACTGAAGTCTTCCAATCGAATGTTGTAATGTTCCCCTACTACTTTTTGAATATCTTGAATTGTCACGGATTTCGGTTTGGAATTAGGCATAATATCTTTTAAAGCTTCTTGTGCTAGTTCTACCGTAATGTCTTGATTTACTAATGATGAATACGCGACAACGCGAATTAGCGCTCCCTCTAATTCACGAATGTTTGTGTCAATTTGATTAGCAATATAGTGCATTACTTCATTAGGTATATCTAGTCCATCAGCTTTCGCTTTTTTACGCAAGATAGCGATTCGCGTTTCTAAATCAGGTGGGGTAATATCTGTAATTAATCCCCATTCAAATCGAGATCGTAATCGATCTTCTAATGTTGGAATTTCTTTTGGCGGACGGTCACTTGAAATAACAATTTGTTTTGATTCAGTGTGCAAAGTATTAAAAGTGTGGAAAAATTCTTCTTGCGTTGATTCTTTTCCAGCTAAAAATTGAATATCATCAATTAACAAAACGTCCACGTTGCGATATTTATTTCTGAATTCTTCCGCCTTATTATCTCGGATAGAATTAATAAATTCATTCGTGAATTTTTCAGAAGACAAGTAAACTACTTTTGCATTTGGATTATGTTCAAGTACGTAGTGTCCAATTGCATGCATTAAATGGGTTTTCCCTAATCCTACTCCCCCATAAATAAAGAAAGGGTTATAAGCTTTTGCCGGTGCTTCCGCAACTGCAAGGGAAGCAGCATGAGCAAAACGGTTTCCCGAGCCAATAACAAACGTATCAAAAGTGTATTTTGGATTAAGCATGCTATGAGGGCCTTCAGAAGGCTCAGCTGTTTTTGTTTGAATAACCGGCGCCGGAATATCAAAATCTTCGTTGTCCTGGTCCTTTTGTACAACAAATTTAATATACAAATCTTCTCCAGTTAATTCAGATAAGATCCCTGCAATTAGATGTACATAGTGGTTTTCCAGCCATTCTCGCGCAAACGAGTTTGGCGCAGCAATGGTTACGTTTGTTCCTTTGTATGAGAGCAATTTTGTAGATTTTAACCACGTCTCAAAGCTTGGTTTTGAAATTTGTTGTTCGACTCGGGCCAGGACTTTGTTCCATAACTCATCTAAATGTTCCAAGCCTGTGACTCCTTTACTTCATATTTTAATTTGAATAATTCCATTCAAAAACAATTCTCCAATTTTATTAAAACACAAAATCACAACCTGTGGATAACTTTTTTCCATAGGTTGTGATTTATTTTATCCACAAGTTATTAACAATTGTGGATAAAATATTTCCCAAAATTGTTTTCCACAAATTAAAGCACAATTATCCTATCAAAAAAACATCGTTGTTTCAATAGCTTGATAAACTTATCCACAATGTTCATTTTTATTCACAATATGTTTTTCCACAGGGGTTGGGTTTGTGAAAAAGATGTCGATAACAGTTGTGGATAAAAAAATTTAAAAAAATATTATCCACAAAATTTGTGAATATCTACAATTTCACTGTGGATATTTTTAAAAAATTTTGAATAATAAGAGCAGCATTCCTAAACTTGTAATCAAAGAGTCATTTGACAATAAGAAGGGTCTTTTTATATAATATTCAGGTCTATATGTATGATTAGATACTGAATAATCACTTTGGAGGTGTAAATATAGATGAAACGCACATATCAACCATCAAAAAGAAAACACAGCAAAGTACACGGATTCCGCAAACGTATGAGCACAAAAAATGGACGTAAAGTATTAGCTGCACGTCGTCGTAAAGGAAGAAAAGTGTTATCAGCATAAGTCCACTGAATTTTCAGTGGTCTTTTTTTTCTCGTTGCAATTTAAGGAAAAAGCGGGTGATTGATCGAGTGAGGAAGCGCCAAAGAATTAAGAAAAACAAAGAATTTCAACAGGTGTTTAATGAAGGAAAATCTTACGCTAATCGCCAGTTTGTCGTTTATTGTTTGCCTAAAGAAGGACAAAAGGAATTTCGAATTGGGCTATCCATAGGGAAAAAAATAGGAAATGCTGTGATTAGGAATCAAGTGAAACGTTATATCCGACAAGTATTTTTTGAAATAAAAGAAGAGCTTAGACAAGATATGGATTATGTTATTATCGCCAGAGTATCGGCGGCCAACTTAAATTATCATGAAACGAAAAAAAGTTTAGAGCATGTGCTGAAAATTGCAAAAGTTATTAAACGAAAAAAGAACTCTTGATTGTTTGAATGTAAGCGTCATCAATTTTAAAAAATAAAAGTAAATTGAAATGAAACTCGAGGTAGAGTATCTATATCAAAACATGGTAAAATAGCTAAAAAATGAATTCGAAGAACTGTAGAACTTTAGGAGGAACAGAGTTGAAAAAAAAATTTGGGATTATACTGACCTTAGCTTCAGCAGTTATTCTTCTTAGCGGATGTACTGAATATAATCAACCGATTTCTGCTGAAAGTGAAGGGTTTTGGAATCAATTTATTGTTTGGCCAATCGTTTCCATTACAAAATTCTTTGCTGATTTATTAGGATCGTATGGATTAGGTATAATCGCGGTAACAATTATCATAAGATTGGCAATACTTCCACTAACAATTAGACAAGTACAAAGCTCAAAGAAAATGCAAGAAATTCAGCCAAAAATAAAGGAACTTCAACAAAAATATAGTTCTAAAGATGCAGTAACACAGCAAAAATATCAACAAGAATTAATGGCTTTAATGCAATCTACTGGTGTTAACCCGATGATGGGATGTTTACCTGCTTTAATTCAAATGCCAATTATCATTGGACTATATCATGCGATTAGCCGCATGAATGTTACGCCAGAATTTGAGCTTGGAACATTTCTAATCTTCCCATTGGCGGAACCTAGTATAATTCTTGCAATTGCAGCTGGTTTAATTCAATATATTGTATTAATGACAGGCCCAGTGATGGATAACCCTCAAATGAAAATGATGATGTATATTATGCCTCTTATGATTATAGGATTTGGGATGGTTTTACCGGCAGCCTTATCATTATATTGGGTAGTCGGAAATATTATTTCGGTAATTCAAAATCTATTTATATATAAGAAACCTTGGCAAAAGAATGAAACTGAAAAACCTGCGACAACTGGAGGAGCGAAAAAGTGAAGCAAATTACGCAAACAGGCGCAACGAAGGAAGAAGCAATTGCTTTAGCGTTACAAAAGCTTGGCGTATCACGCAAACAAGTGGAAATTGAAGTTCTGCAAGAAGCAAAAAAAGGTTTTTTAGGATTTGGTGCTCGCCCTGCGGAAGTTCGAGTAACGATTATTGAAGAAGTAACAGAAGAAAAGGAAAAAGGGCAAGAAAAGTTAGCAGAAGATGGGACACCTGAAGAGGTAAAGGCAAGTATAGAACCACAATCAGAACAATCAAACGATGAAGAAGTTCAAGAAGAAGAACAACCAGATCCAATTGAAAGTGCTGTACAATACTTAACAAACATTGCAAAAGCGATGGATATTCATGACTTAAAAATTGAAACGGAAAAAGAAGGAAAAACGATTCTTTTCAAATTAGAGAGCGAAAAAGCAGCATTGATTATTGGAAAACGTGGTGCAAATTTAAATGCGTTGCAACAATTAACTCAACTAGTTGTAAATAAAACTGCAAAATCGTATGTCACAGTTAGGCTGGATGTTGAAAATTATCGTGAGCGTCGCCAACTAGCGTTGGAACAATTGGCAGAGAGAATGGCAGATAAAGCGATACGGACAGGAAAAAAAGTTGCATTGGAACCAATGCCATCATATGAAAGAAAAATTATTCATAATGCATTAGCAAATCGATTGGATGTTGAAACATATTCAGAAGGTGTAGAACCTAATCGTCATTTAGTAATTGAACCGGTTAAGTAAAATGAAAAACGATCTATCGAAAAGATAGATCGTTTTTTTATGGTGCGCCCGGCATGTACATGAACTATAGGGTGTAAGTCCCGAACCCCGAAGACAGAAGTAGAGGTTAGCCAAGAGCAAGGGTGTCCGTGGTGACGCGGAATCTGAAGGAAGCTGGAGGCAAAACACCGGTCCGAGGAACACGAACCTCATATAAGGCTAGGTATGATTGAGTGAGTTTGCCAAACAAAACAAAGCTCTTTCTGTCGAAGGTCATATCGAGTAGATGAGGCGGATAGATGGTGTGAAAGTGCATGTACTTACCCGGGGAGGTCTGGCGGATAGGTGAAGTACGCTTCATAACCTACTTAGTGATAAGTAGCTGAACCGTCAGAAGTCAGCAGAGGTCATAGTATTAGTTGGTCTAGAACAACTGAGAAGGACCGAACAATTAAGAGAGAATAGCCCTTGGCATTCAGTGAGTCATGATGAACACAGAAAACGTAGTACCTCACTTGAGGAAGGAAGCGGTGAATCCCGTGGGAGACCTCTTGGAGGGTGGAGTGACCACTGGCATAAGAAGACAAGCTATTCACGGAAGTTATGAAAACTTGCGTCAATTATCTTAATTGAACCGCCGTATACGGAACCGTACGTACGGTGGTGTGAGAGGACGGGAGCTAATCACTCCCTCCTACTCGATTGCGCCCGGCATGTACATGAACTATAGGGTGTAAGTCCCGAACCCCGAAGACAGAAGTAGAGGTTAGCCAAGAGCAAGGGTGTCCGTGGTGACGCGGAATCTGAAGGAAGCTGGAGGCAAAACACCGGTCCGAGGAACACGAACCTCATATAAGGCTAGGTATGATTGAGTGAGTTTGCGAAACAAA
This sequence comes from Ureibacillus sp. FSL W8-0352, assembly GCF_038004345.1. Classification (NCBI taxonomy): domain Bacteria; kingdom Bacillati; phylum Bacillota; class Bacilli; order Caryophanales; family Caryophanaceae; genus Ureibacillus; species Ureibacillus sp. FSL W8-0352. The sequence continues at coordinate 2,531,516 of NZ_JBBOQT010000001.1, forward strand.
ACAAAGCTCTTTCTGTCGAAGGTCATATCGAGTAAATGAGGCGGATAGATGGTGTGAAAGTGCATGTACTTACCCGGGGAGGTCTGGCGGATAGGTGAAGTTCGCTTCATAACCTACTTAGTGATAAGTAGCTGAACCGTCAGAAGTCAGCAGAGGTCATAGTATTAGTTGGTTTAGAACTACTAAGAAGGACCGAACAATTAAGAGAGAATAGCCCTTGGCATTCAGTGAGTCATGATGAACACAGAAAACGTAGTACCTCACTTGAGGAAGGAAGCGGTGAATCCCGTGGGAGACCTCTTGGAGGGTGGAGTGACCACTGGCATAAGAAGACAAGCTATTCACGGAAGTTATGAAAACTTGCGTCAATTATCTTAATTGAACCGCCGTATACGGAACCGTACGTACGGTGGTGTGAGAGGACGGGAGCTAATCACTCCCTCCTACTCGATTAGCATTCTGAGATGAATTCAGAAATATCCACATGTGGAAAAGTTCTATACTTTCGATTTGTAATAATTTGTGTTAATCTATTTTGTTAGTGAGAAAGTTCGGTAAGTTATCCACATGTGGATAATAAAAGGAGTGAAATGAATGGAAACAGATACAATTGCTGCGATATCCACACCGATGGGGGAAGGAGCAATCGCCATCGTTCGTTTAAGTGGAGATCATGCAATACAAGTAGCGGATAAAATATTTAAATCACCAAATAATAAAAAATTACAAGACCAACCAACTCATACAATTCATTACGGCCATTTAATTGATCCTAAAACCGAAAAGATAGTGGAAGAGGTAATGGTGTCGGTGATGAAGGCACCAAAAACATTTACTCGTGAGGATGTAGTGGAAATCAACTGTCACGGGGGACTAGTATCTGTAAATCGAGTATTAAATCTTGTTTTAAGAAATGGTGCACGGCTTGCAGAACCAGGTGAATTTACAAAACGTGCTTTCTTAAATGGGCGAATTGATTTATCTCAAGCGGAAGCGGTAATGGATTTAATTCGGGCGAAAACGGATCGAGCTATGAATGTTGCCCTAAATCAAATGGACGGGAAATTGTCTAAGTTAATTAAAGACTTGCGTCAAGCTTTAATTGAAACTTTAGCTCATGTGGAAGTAAATATTGATTATCCAGAATATGATGACGTTGAAGAAATGACGGTTCCAGTCTTATTAGAAAAATGTACTTGGGTTCGTGAGGAAATAAAAAAATTGCTTCAAACATCGAGCCAAGGGAAAATTTTGCGTGAAGGTTTATCAACGGTGATATTAGGAAGACCAAATGTCGGGAAATCATCGTTATTAAATAGTTTAGCGCAAGAAAATAAAGCAATTGTTACAGACATAGCAGGTACAACACGTGATATTATAGAAGAGTATGTCAACATTCGGGGTGTTCCTTTACGTTTAGTGGACACAGCAGGTATTCGGGAAACGGAAGATATCGTTGAACGGATAGGGGTAGAAAGATCTCGCCAAGTATTAAAAGAGGCTGATTTAATATTGCTCGTGTTAAATGCAGCAGAACCATTATCAGAAGAAGATGTAAGATTATTTGAAACGATACAAAACATGAATTTTATTGTAGTTGTCAATAAAACGGATTTACCGCAGCAAATCGATTTAGAAAAAGTGAAGTCTCTAGCAAATGGTAGACGGATTGTGACCACTTCTTTATTAAAAGAAGAAGGTGTTGATGCATTAGAAGAGGCAATTGCAGATTTATTCTTTGAGGGCCAAATTGAATCAGAGGATTTAACATATGTTTCGAATGCCCGCCATATTTCCGTATTGCAACAAGCTTTAGATGCGATTGAAGAAGCGATTGAATCTGCAAAAGCTGGAGTGCCAGTAGATATTGTTCAGATCGATGTAACAAGAACATGGGAATTACTAGGCGAAATCATAGGTGATACGGTACACGAGAGTCTCATTGATCAGTTATTCTCACAATTCTGTTTAGGAAAATAAATGAAACTTACTATAGAAGGGAAGATTATTTCGGCATGACAAATTATGAAGCAGGAATGTATGATGTCATTGTAGTCGGTGCAGGTCATGCTGGCGTTGAAGCAGCACATGCCGCTGCAAAATTGGGGGCAAAAACCCTCATGTTGACAATTAGTTTGGAAAATATTGCATTTATGCCATGTAATCCATCCATTGGAGGTCCTGCAAAGGGGATTGTTGTTCGTGAAATTGATGCACTTGGGGGATTAATGGCAAAAGTTATTGATAAAACCCACATTCAAATGAGGATGTTAAATACAGGGAAAGGCCCAGCTGTTCGTGCATTACGTGCACAAGCAGATAAAGTGTTATATCAACGGGAAATGAAACGAATTTTGGAGCAACAAGAAAATCTCCATATTCAGCAAGCGTTGGTAGAAGAATTAATAATTGAAGATGGAGAAGTAAAAGGTGTCATCACAAAAACCGGTGGAGTTTTCCGCGGAAAAGCAGTAATTTTAACAACTGGAACGTATTTGCGCGGTGAAATTATCATTGGTGATATCAAATATTCGAGCGGCCCTAACAACTCACAGCCGTCCATTACATTAGCGGACCAACTAAAAGATTTAGGTTTTGAAATTGTTCGTTTTAAAACTGGAACACCTCCTCGGTTGAATGGAAAAACTGTTGATTACAGCAAAATGGAAATTCAACCCGGGGATGATGTACCTCGAGCATTCAGTTATGAAACGACAGAATTTATTATGGATCAAATTCCTTGCTGGTTAACTTATACTTCCTTAGAAACCCATGAAATTATCAATGGAAATTTAGATAAGGCTCCAATGTTTACAGGATTAATTACAGGTCCTGGCCCAAGATATTGTCCTTCCATTGAGACAAAGGTTGTTCGTTTCAATGATAAACCTCGCCATCAAATATTTATAGAACCAGAAGGACGAGAAACGGATGAGGTGTACGTACAAGGGTTATCTACGAGCATGCCAGAAGATATTCAGCTAAAAATGATTGCTTCAATCCCTGGCTTAGAAAATGCTCAAATGATGCGACCTGGTTATGCAATTGAGTATGATGCCATTGTTCCGACTCAATTATGGCCAACCCTTGAAACAAAACGTATTAGAAATCTATACACTGCTGGACAAATCAATGGCACAAGCGGGTATGAAGAAGCGGCAGCACAAGGAATCATGGCAGGAATCAATGCGGCTGCTAAAATTTTTGGAAAAGAAGAACTCATATTAAAACGTTCTGAAGCATATATTGGCGTCTTAATTGATGATTTAGTAACGAAGGGAACTAATGAACCTTATCGTCTACTTACATCCCGTGCCGAATATCGCCTACTACTTCGTCATGATAACGCAGATCTACGTTTGACAGATATCGGATATAAAGTAGGTTTAATTTCAGAAGAACGTTATAATAAATTCTTGAAAAAGAAAGAACAAGTTGAAAATGAAATAGCGAGACTTCGCGAAGTAATCATTAAACCAAACGAAAAAACGCAAGAAGTAGTTCGTTCAGTTGGTGGAGCAGAACTTAAAGATGGGATACGTGCAATCGACTTACTGAAACGACCTGAAATGCGTTATGACTTAGTTGCATCCTTAACACCACCAGAAGAAAACTTAAGTGAAGAAGTAAAAGAACAAGTGGAAATTCAAATTAAATATGAAGGTTACATTCAAAAAGCATTGCAACAAGTAGAGCGACTTCATAAGTTAGAAAGCAAAAAGATACCAGAAAATATCGATTATGATGATGTACCAAACCTAGCTTCCGAAGCACGTGAAAAGTTAAAAGAAGTACGTCCATTAACAATTGCTCAAGCTTCGCGAATTTCCGGGGTAAACCCTGCGGATATATCAATCTTGCTTGTATATATTGAACAAGGAAAAATTGCGAAAATCAGTAGTAATTCTTAAAAAAAGGAGCGTTCGAGCAACATTGATCTCGAACGCTTATTTCTTATATCAAACTATATATAAACTCTATGTAAAGGGGTAGAAAATGAACGAACAACTTTTTATTCAAAGCTTAAAAGATAAAGGGATTGAACTGAATGAGACGCAAATAGAACAATTTCGGAAATATTTTGAAATTCTCGTTGAATGGAATGAAAAAATGAATTTAACAGCCATTACCGATTTAGAAGGCGTATATTTAAAGCATTTTTACGATTCAATCAGTGCAGCCTTTTACTTTGATTTTTCAAAAGTTGAAACTCTTTGTGATGTTGGCGCAGGTGCAGGGTTTCCAAGCATTCCGTTAAAAATTTGTTTTCCACACTTAAAAATTACAATTGTTGATTCGTTAAATAAACGTATTACATTTTTAAATCATTTAAGTGAACAATTAAATTTGACCCACTGCCATTTTGTTCACGCAAGAGCAGAAAACTTTGGTCAAAATTCAGCATATCGTGAACAATTTGATGTCGTTATGGCAAGGGCTGTTGCACGATTAAATGTGTTAGCGGAACTTTGCATTCCTTTAGTTAAAATAGAGGGTAATTTTATTGCATTAAAAGCCGCAGCTGCCCATGAAGAATATAAAGAAGCAAAAAAGGCCATTCAGGTTTTAGGTGGAGCTTTAAAAGAACAATTTGATTACCATTTGCCTATAGAAAATAGTGAACGAACAATTTTTGTCATTGAAAAAACAAAAAAGACGTCCAAAAAATATCCTAGAAAACCTGGGGTACCAAATAAAACACCAATTAAATAATCAATATGCGCTCAATCAAACTTGAGCGCATTATTCTTTACGTGCGCCCGGCATGTACATGAACTATAGGGTGTAAGTCCCGAACCCCGAAGACAGAAGTAGAGGTTAGCCAAGAGCAAGGGTGTCCGTGGTGACGCGGAATCTGAAGGAAGCTGGAGGCAAAACACCGGTCCGAGGAACACGAACCTCATATAAGGCTAGGTATGATTGAGTGAGTTTGCGTAACAAAACAAAGCTCTTTCTGTCGAAGGTCATATCGAGTAAATGAGGCGGATAGATGGTGTGAAAGTGCATGTACTTACCCGGGGAGGTCTGGCGGATAGGTGAAGTTCGCTTCATAACCTACTTAGTGATAAGTAGCTGAACCGTCAGAAGTCAGCAGAGGTCATAGTATTAGTTGGTTTAGAACTACTAAGAAGGACCGAACAATTAAGAGAGAATAGCCCTTGGCATTCAGTGAGTCATGATGAACACAGAAAACGTAGTACCTCACTTGAGGAAGGAAGCGGTGAATCCCGTGGGAGACCTCTTGGAGGGTGGAGTGACCACTGGCATAAGAAGACAAGCTATTCACGGAAGTTATGAAAACTTGCGTCAATTATCTTAATTGAACCGCCGTATACGGAACCGTACGTACGGTGGTGTGAGAGGACGGGAGCTAATCACTCCCTCCTACTCGATTATTTGCAAAACAATTCCGTTGTTACAACTTTTTCATGTATAATAAAAAATTGTAACAATCCATTTATTAAGATTATCAGTATACGATTCCTTCAAAATGAAATCACTTCTATCTAAAAACAGTTTGGAGTTCCACGTGAAACTCAAATAGAAATATGCTTTTGATAATAGAATTATATTATAATTATGACAATTTCATAGATTTTACTTCTATAAGACTCTGTACATTTCATATAGAATATTAAATAATAAAATATAGTGCAGATAGTTTCCAAAAGGTGGTGCCATTGAATGAAAAGTCCTTTTTCGCGATTTTTTGGGGGCGGGGAAAAACTAGTTTCTGAAAAAAAAAGTGAAATAGAAACGGAAGAGAAAGAGAGAAAACACTCTGAAGAAGTGATAAAAATTCCAATTGATCAAATCGTACCGAACCGATATCAGCCACGCACAATTTTTGATGAAGAAAAAATTGAAGAATTATCTAGAACCATTCATACTCATGGTGTCATACAACCGATTGTTGTTCGTCGTTTAGAAGATAACCGTTATGAAATCATTGCAGGAGAAAGACGTTATCGGGCGATTAAAAAATTAAATTGGACGGAAGTACCTGCAATTGTACGGAATTTAAATGATAAAGAGACAGCTTCAATTGCGTTAATAGAGAACTTGCAGCGTGAAGAGTTGACAGCCATCGAAGAAGCATTAGCTTACCAACAACTAATTGAGCTGCATCATTTAACACAAGAAGCACTCGCTCAACGCCTTGGAAAAGGTCAGTCCACCGTTGCTAATAAATTAAGATTGTTAAAACTTCCAAAATATGTGCAAGATGCAATTTTAAAACGTGAAATTACTGAGCGTCATGCACGAGCGTTAATCAGTGTGAAAGACGAAGAATTACAAATAAAATTAGTCGAATTGATAAAAGAAAATGACTGGAACGTCCGTCAGCTTGAAGAATATATTCAACAACTAACAAAACCTGTTGAAACGGAAGAAGAGAAAAAAACAAAACCAAAACGCAAGGCTATTAGTAAAGATATTCGCATCGCTTTAAATACAATTAAGCAATCCTTATCGATGGTATCAAAAAGCGGAATTAATATAAAAACGGAAGAAGAAGATACGGAAGATTACTATCAAATCACAGTAAAAATACCAAAGAAAAAGTCTTAAATTGTTTCACGTGAAACTAGTGGTCGTCTCTGCCACGTACAGAGACGACCGCTTTTTCTATATTATTTTTTCAAGAAATTTGGTTTATGGAATACAACTATATTATAAATTTGATAGAATGAAAGAAGTAAATATAAATTCTATTTGACTAAAAAATTACGCTTTTAACTATTCGAAAAGATGAAAGCAGGTGCACAAAATTGGGAAGAATTTTAGCAATCGCCAACCAAAAGGGCGGTGTCGGAAAAACTACTACATCTGTAAATTTGAGCGCTTGCCTTGCTTATTTAGGAAAAAAAGTATTGCTAATTGACATCGATCCCCAAGGAAATGCCACTAGTGGAGTTGGCATAAATAAAGGAGAAACATCTAGCTGTATTTACGACGTGATTATTGATGATGAAGATGTAAAAAACGTTATTCAACAAACAAAAGTAGAAAATTTGTATGTCATACCAGCTACTATTTCATTAGCAGGTGCTGAAATTGAATTAGTTTCTACAATCTCACGGGAAGTGCGTTTAAAGCATGCATTGGAAGAGGTTAAAGATGATTATGACTTCATCATTATTGACTGCCCACCATCATTAGGGCTGTTAACGATCAATGCTTTAACTGCATCGGATGCAGTCATTATTCCTGTTCAATGTGAATATTACGCGTTAGAGGGGCTTAGTCAGCTATTATCAACAGTGAGATTGGTACAAAAACATTTAAATCCAACTTTATCAATTGATGGTGTCCTTTTAACGATGTTAGATGCTCGTACAAATCTGGGGATTCAAGTGATTGAGGAAGTAAAAAAATATTTTCAAGATAAAGTCTACAAAACAATTATTCCTCGAAATGTACGTTTAAGTGAAGCACCCAGCTTTGGAGAACCAATTATCATCTATGATCCGAAATCACGAGGCGCTGAAGTGTATTTAGAGTTAGCAAGGGAAGTGGTAAAAAATGGCTAGAGGTTTAGGGAAAGGGATTGGTGCTCTATTTCCTACAGAAACATTAGAGTCCATTCAAGAAACTATTCAGAATGAAGAACATGTAGAAAAAATTCCGTTGCAAAAACTTGTCGCAAATCCTTTTCAACCACGGAAGAAGTTTGATGATGAAACAATTGAAGAATTAGCTCAATCCATTCGAGAACATGGTATTATTCAACCAATCGTTGTCAGAAAGAAAGGAAAAAAATACGAAATAGTCGTGGGAGAACGTCGTTATCGTGCGGCTAAATTGGCGAAGTTAGAGGAAATTCCGGCAATAATTAAAGAAATGACAGAAGAACAAATGATGGAACTTGCTATCCTAGAAAATTTACAAAGAGAAGATTTAACTCCAATTGAAGAAGCTGAAGCATATCAAAATTTAATTGAAAAATTAAATTTCACTCAAGATGATTTAGCAAAACGATTGGGGAAAAGCCGTCCGCATATCACGAATATGATTCGATTACTTCAATTACCAGAAGAAGTTCGGCAAATGGTAAATGATGGAGCCCTTTCAATGGGTCATGGAAGAGCATTACTTGGATTAAAAAATAAAAGAAAAATAATAGAAGTAGCAAAAAAAGTAGTGAATCAATCATTAAATGTACGTCAATTAGAAGCATTAATTAAACAACTAAACGAAAATGTTTCACGTGAAACGAAAAAGTCAACAAATAAGGATATTTTTGTTCAAGCAACTGAATCACAATTAAGGGAATTTTTTGGTACAAATGTTCAAATAAAGAAAACAAAAAATAAAGGGAAAATTGAAATTGAATTTTATTCTGAAGATGATTTGGAGCGTATATTAGAAATATTAAATTTAGAACATGATGAGGTATAAAAAGGGCGCCAATTAAGGCGCTCTATTTTTGAAAACAAAGAAAGAGGATAACAACTTATGGTATTATTCGGAACAATTATCAATGCATTATTGATTATCATCGGTTCGATCATTGGACGCTTCTTAAAGAATTTACCAGAAAAAATGAAAAATACCGTACTTTCAATTATTGGACTTGCAGTTGCATTGTTAGGTATTCAAATGGGATTAAAAACGAATAATTTTGTTATTTTGATTGTTAGCTTAGTAGTTGGGGCGATTATAGGTGAGTGGATTGATTTAGATTCATCATTTAATCGTTTTGGAAAATGGGTCGAATCAAAAATAAAAAGTAAAGATTCAAATAGTAATATTGCTGAAGGTTTTATTACAGCGTCCCTTATTTTTGTTATTGGCTCAATGGGAATTATCGGTGCATTAGACAGCGGGTTAAGAAATGATCATGCTGTTCTTATTACAAAAGGAATTATAGACGGCTTTACCTCCATTATTTTGACATCTACGTTAGGTATAGGTGTATTATTATCAGCATTTCCCGTATTGATTTATCAAGGTATGATTGCTATATTTTCAGGACTGATTAGTAAATACATACCTGAAGAGGCAATGAATCTCTTTATCCAAGAAATGACAGCAACTGGCGGCGTTATGATATTAGCGATTGGTTTAAATATTGCAGGATTAACTAAAATTCGTGTAGCCAATTTGCTGCCAGGAATTGTTGTTGTTCTTGGAATAATTGTAATCATGTTTCCTTTTCAATAAATGACGTTGATACGCAAGCAAAAGTGCACGGGCAATTTTATTGCTCATCGAATAAGTTACATGAAGTCGAGTGTTTTGCAAAACTAGCATTTCCATAAATCCACCTACATTGACAACTCCTTTGATGGAAATATCGCCGATGGGTGGCAGCTCTTTATTCACTGCTTTTCCAGGCAGTAAAGGTCCGTTTTGGATAATAATTTGACCAATACTTTTTTCTCTTCCAAGACATGCATCAATAGCTACAACGAAAGGGAAAGTGGACATTTGTTGTAATTCTTCAACAGTAAGTGCTAAATTGATAGCATGAAGAGGATCTTCTAGCGTTCCAATGATTCGAAAAGGAAACTGATAGTTGGATAATAAACTTCCGGTTAAAGGACCTAAAGCGTCTCCCGTAGAACGGTCTGTACCGATGCAACAAAAAACAAGATTGTTATGTTCAAAGGGAATATGTTGTAAAAATAATTCGCTTAAACGCCATATTGCACCTGTTTCTTCATGATGAACGGACATTTTAAATAGTTCTTGAGAAATATTTTGCATGTGATTCCCACTTTCTTTTATGATTTTAGAATAGAATGTCTATAATTATTTTTTAGAATTATATCCATTTGTTTACTTTTCTATACTAGAGGTGGAAAAATGGCGATTCATGTTGTGGAAAAAGAAACGAAAGAGATAATCAATATATCGGAGAAGATATGGGAGTATTTTTCAAGTGAGGATCTTTGGAATTTTATTGTTGGAGCTTCCATTAAAATCATTGCAATTTTCTTACTTTCTTATCTTATTGTATTTATTGGGAAGCGAATTATTGCTCGTATCTTTAAACTAAGAATGCAATCTCCATTAAAATATTCAGAAAGAAGGCAACAAACACTATTAAAATTGTCGCAAAGTGTATTATCATACGTCGTATACTTTTCGGCGATAATTGGAGCACTATCTTCCTTAAATATTAATGTTGCAGGGTTACTTGCTGGAGCAGGTATTGCAGGCCTTGCAATTGGTTTTGGTGCACAAAATTTAGTAAAAGACGTCATTACGGGTTTTTTCATCATTTTCGAAGATCAGTTTGGTGTTGGAGATTATGTTCGAATTAATACATCAAGTGCAGCAGAAGGTACAGTAACTGAAATAGGATTAAGAACGACCAAAATTGTTGGGACAACTGGAGAAGTATATATTGTTCCGAATGGGCAAATTACCGAAGTAGTAAACTTTTCACTAAATAACTCAAAAGCAGTCATAGATATGCAAGTTGGAATTGAAGCGGATATTGAAAAAATTGAAAATTTAATGACGGAATATTTAAAAACATTACCGAAACAATATGAGGAGCTTGTCGATGTACCTAAGTTTGTTGGAGTTCAAAATGTTACTGGTACTGAAATAACAATTCGAATTGTTGCAGAAACAAAACCTCAACAGCATTATGGAATTGCAAGAATCATTCGAAGGGATGTCAAAAAGATTTTAGAGAAAAATGATATACCAATGGCTTATCCAAAAATGATGATATATGATTCTAGTAAAGTAATGTCTAGGGGAGATGAGAATTGATGGAGACAAAAACATTTAAATTGAATGACATTGTGGAAATGAAAAAGCAACATCCATGTGGTACGAATGCTTGGAAAATTATTCGAATGGGCGCTGATATTCGAATTAAGTGTCAAGGATGTGGACATAGTGTCTTGCTACCTCGTAGGGAGTTTACGAAAAAAATGAAAAAAGTTATACAAGAAGCGGAAGAATAATTGTTATGTAATCCCCACACAGTACTTTGTATGAATGTGGGGATTTTTTGTTGTTCATACAAAAATAAATGGAAAATAGACTTTTTATGTGGAAATCCATATAATTAACACTAGTGCAAAAACTAATAGTTATGTTTCTCATAAGAAAGGTAGTGAGTCAATGTCACTAACAGCTGGAATTGTAGGTCTTCCAAACGTAGGAAAGTCGACACTATTTAATGCAATTACAAAAGCAGGTGCCCTTGCTGCTAATTATCCATTTGCAACGATTGATCCAAACGTAGGCGTTGTAGACGTTCCAGATTCTCGATTAGACAAATTAACAGAGCTTGTAAAACCTCAAAAGAAAGTTCCAACATCATTTGAATTCACGGATATCGCTGGAATCGTAAAAGGCGCGTCAAAAGGAGAAGGTTTAGGGAATAAGTTCCTCTCTCATATTCGAGAAGTCGATGCGATTTGCCAAGTGGTTCGTTGCTTTGATGATGAAAATATTACACACGTTGCAGGTAAAGTTGATCCAATAGCAGATATTGAGGTCATCAATTTAGAGTTAATTTTAGCTGATTTAGAATCAGTAGATAAACGTCTTCAAAGAGTAAGCAAAATAGCAAAGCAAAAAGATAAAGATGCAATGATTGAAGAGCCAATTTTAATCAAAATTAAAGAAGCTCTTGAAAATGAAAAGCCTGCTCGTTCTGTTGAATTAACGGAAGATGAGAAAAAAGTAATCAAAGGATTAAATTTATTAACATTAAAACCAATGCTTTATGTTGCAAACGTTTCGGAAGATGAAGTGGCAAATGCAGATGAAAATGAGTATGTAAAACAAGTTCGTGCATATGCAGAAAAAGAAGGCTCAAAGGTTATTACGGTATGTGCAAAAATTGAAGAAGAAATTGCGCAGCTTGATGAAGAGGAAAAGAAAATGTTCCTTGAAGAATTGGGCATTAAAGAGTCCGGATTGGACCAACTAATTCGAGCTGCATATGATTTGCTTGGCCTTGCTACTTACTTTACTGCAGGAGAAAAAGAAGTGCGTGCTTGGACATTCAAAAAAGGGATGAAAGCTCCAGAATGTGCAGGTATTATTCACTCTGACTTTGAAAGAGGCTTCATTCGAGCTGAAACAGTTTCCTTTGAAGATTTATTAGCGGCTGGCTCTATGCAACAAGCAAAAGAACAAGGGAAAGTTCGTTTAGAAGGTAAAGACTATGTCGTACAAGACGGCGACATTATGTTATTCCGATTCAATGTATAATCAGGCATAATAAAAAGTGTGGAATTTACGCCAAGATGTTTTAAATATATTTACGTAAATTCCACTTTTTCTTTTTATTGATATACATACAATTTTGGTAATTGGGGGTCATCTTTTACAAGCGCATGATTAGGAAATTTGCGGAGTTCTTTATACATATAAAAATCCCCGACAGCCCCTGCAATTAAAAAAGCACCTAATAAAACCATTAATTGATTATCGAAAACAAATCCAATTATTGTTGGCAGGACCCCTGTTGTCCAAAAGGGAAGCATTAGCGCTTTTTTCATTGCATGATTTGGTAACGGTTTTGACGTTGTTGCATAAGCAACTCCTAGCTTCACATTTATACCATAATTCAGCTGACTCCACTTCACTTTTCCAAAAATCATAAACCCAATTAAATGAAACAATTCATGCAAAATAATCAGTGCACAATAGCCTACAATAAATAATAGAAAATTCCATAGCGTAATGGTCATTTCAAAATGAAACTGTCGATGGATGATTGTATTGAATGCTAAAAAAAGAATGCCCAAAAGAAGGGTCATCCAAAAATTCAACTTTGCAATTTTTTTCATATCTAATTCAATAATCAGTGGATCTTTCTCTTCCAACAAAATTATTCAACCCCTTTTTCCCATTATATCGAAATAACAGATTTTAGAAAATCTTATACTCCTCATTGAATGCTAGTTGCGATTGCTAAAAGTATATGTTACAATTCAAAGATGTGAGTAATAGAAATTTACTCCTTGCTCCCTTGAAATAAAGGAGAGCCAAAGTCCATAAGGAGGTGCAAAAAGCGATGAGAAAATATGAATTAATGTATATTATTCGTCCAAACATTGAAGAAGAAGAGAAAAAAGCTTTAGTTCAACGCTTTGATGACATTCTTTCTTCAAATGGTGCGGAAATCATCGAGTCAAAAGAATGGGGCAAACGCCGTCTTGCTTATGAAATCAAAGACTATCGCGAAGGTATTTACCACATCGTGAAAGTTAATGCTCCAGCTAAAGCAATCGATGAATACAATCGTTTAGCAAACATTAACGAAGACATTATTCGTCATATCGCTGTTCGTGAAGAAGAATAATCTTATTGAACATTAATGCTGAAGAGGAGGTTGTCAAATTGATCAATCGTGTCGTATTAGTAGGTAGGCTAACAAAAGACCCTGAACTACGATACACGCCAAATGGAGTACCGGTAACTCGATTTACAGTTGCTGTAAATCGAACGTTTACGAATCAACAAGGTGAAAGAGAAGCGGATTTCATTAGCTGTGTAGCATGGAGAAAACAAGCTGAAAACCTCGCAAATTACATGAGAAAAGGAAGTCTCGTCGGTATTGATGGACGCATCCAAACTAGTAGTTTCGAGGGTCAAGATGGCAAACGTGTTTACATGACAGAAGTCGTAGCAGATTCCGTGCAATTTTTAGAACCAAGAAGTGCACAGGGGCAACAGCCATATGGGGGACAACCTTCGTACGGTGCAAGTCAACCTTCATACGGTGGCACGCAAGATCCAGTTGGTGTACCATTCCCAAGTCAACCTCCTCAAAATCAGCCGAATTATACACGTGTAGATGAAGACCCATTTGCATCAAGCAAAGGTCCAATTGAAGTTTCAGAAGACGATTTACCGTTCTAAGGTATTCGGATAACGGAGAAATAATAAAAAAGGAGGGAAAATCGATGGCACAACGTCGCGGAGGTCGCAAACGTCGCAAAGTTTGCTACTTTACTTCAAATAACATTACACACATCGACTACAAAGATGTAGATTTACTAAAAAAATTCATTTCTGAACGCGGAAAAATTCTTCCACGTCGCGTAACTGGAACAAGTGCAAAATATCAACGCAAATTAACTACAGCAATCAAACGCGCTCGTATTATGGCACTTCTTCCATTCGTAGCGGAAGATAAATAATGAATGTTATAAAAAGCAGCAAAGGCAAAATTTAGCCTTTGTTGCTTTTTTAATTCAGCAATAATTAAATGTACTCTGGAAAGAGAGAATCAGCGACATTCTTCCCTAATTTGAAATAGTAAACAAAATGTACAGCAAAACATCATTGCATGGGAAATAAGCCATCAAATTATATAAAGAATCTCAACAAGATTAAGGCGTAAAAAAAGCTTGATAACGATGAAGCTGAACAAAGTAATTCTACTTGTTGCCAACAATGAATTTATGCACGATAAAAACCATTCAGGAAGACTTTACTACTAGTTTAGCGGTGAATTTATTTATTTTTTAACTTTTAATAAAAGTAAAAATTCATCACATCAAACATAATCATCTAATCTTTTAGGTTAGACGATTATGTTTTTTCTTCCGACATTCTTTTATCGTTTTGCTTTATCGTATTTTTGTCCTACTTTATAAAAAATGGTACAATATACGAATGTAAAGAATTATTGAATTGTAATAAAGGAAGGTTTCTCATGCCGAACAATCAAACACAAAGGCTTACACATGGCGCAATGATGATTGCAATATTTGCTATTCTCATTGCAATTGCATATTATGTACCAATAATCAGCTTAGTGGCGACATTATTTGCTCCATTACCTATTGCTTGGTTTAGCGCAAAGTATGACCGATCATCTTCCATTATTTTAGGAGTTATTGGGTGTATTATCACCTTTTTCTTCGGGGGATTGTTAATTTTACCATTTTCCATGATTTTTGCGGTATGCGGTGTCGTGATGGGAGATGCACTGCGCACGAATAAAAGTAAAGCTTACTTATTCATGGCAACTGGTATTTCAGTGTTAATTACTTTTGCAATTCAATATTTAATTTCTATTAAACTGTTTGAAACAGATTTTATTAAGGAATCTTTCCAACTGATGCGGGAAAGTTATATGGCTTCTTTTGAATTCGCTGAAAGTTTAACTGGCGAACAGCCAATGACTGAAGAAGCGTTCAATCTAATGTTTCAACATATAGAGATAGCCATTCCTGCAACCGTTACATTAGCTGCATTCTTCCTATCGTTTCTTTTAATTACAGTAAATCTGCCAATCCTAAAACGATTAGGTATTACTGTTCCAAAATTTCAAGCTTTTAAAGATTTACGCTTACCTCGTACCATTTTATGGATTTATTTAATCGTCTTAACGATTCAATTGTTTGTACGCCCTGAATTAGGAACATCACTATATGTAATCACATTTAATTTTTCATTAGTCTTATGGGTGTTGTTAACAATTCAAGGAATTTCTTTCCTGCACTTTGTGTTGGATGCTTATCGAGCGCCTAAATTTTTAAAGGGATTAGCAACAATTTTTGCAATTCCTTTGTATAACTTTGTGATGCTCTTAGGAATTTTAGATTTAGGTTTCGATATTCGCTCATTTGTGACAGGAAAGATTCGAAAGTAAGGGGCTGATCTCATGGATACTTACAGGAAGCGGAGGATACTTTACCCGCTTTTACATTTGGCGGTTTTCGGATTAGTGGGTATTGTTGGATTGTTTTTATTGAATATATGGGTTGGAGCAGCTTTCGCGTTACTTGTTACATTAATTATATTTTATGATTGGAAAACAGAAAGAATTGCTTATTTTGCAATAGAAAAATATATAGAATCTTTAGCGTTTCGAATGAAAAAAGTTGGGCAGGAAGTTCTTTTAGAAATGCCGATTGGTATTGTATTAATCAATGATAAATATGAAATTGAATGGGCTAATCCCTACATGACGAGGCTTTTGGATATCCCAACTTTAACAGGTCAGGATTTGTTCCTTTTATCGGATGAATTACAAAAAATAAGAAAATCTGATGAAAAAACTGATAGCATCGTAACCATTCGAGATAGGAAATTTAAAGTCATTTATAAACAAGAAGAAAAACTATTATATTTTCTCGATGTAACTGAACAAGTAAAAATTGAAAAGCAATATTATGATGATCGAACAGTCATTGCTATTCTTTTCATCGATAATTATGATGATATTACGCAAGGGATGGATGACCAAACAAAAAGCATGACGAATTCAACCGTTACATCCATCATCAACGATTGGGCAGAGGAATATGACATTTATATTAAAAGAATTGATACGGATCGATTTTTAGCGATATTAAATGAATCAACTTTAAATGAATTGGAAAAGAAGAAATTCTCGATTCTAGACGATATTCGAGAAAAGACGGCTAAGAAAAATTTATCACTTACATTGAGTATCGGAATAGGTACTGGTTCGCCATCCTTAATTGAACTAGGTGAATTAGCTCAATCAAGCTTAGATTTAGTATTAGGGCGCGGCGGAGACCAGGTGGCTATTAAACAATCGAATGGAAAAATTAAATTTTATGGTGGAAAAACAAATCCAGTCGAAAAACGTACGAGAGTCCGAGCACGCGTGATTTCCCATGCTTTAAAAGATTTAATTCAAGATAGCGATCTCGTTTTTATTATGGGGCATAAAAATCCCGATATGGATTCAATTGGAGCAGGGATTGGTGTTCGGAAAATGGCTCATATGAATAAAGTGGATAGCTACATCGTATTAGATTTTGATGAATTAAACGGCAGTGTTGAGCGACTAATAGATGAAATTAAACAACAATCCGATTTAAAGGAATATTTTATTTCACCAGAAGAAGCTTTAAGCATCATGTCTGAAAAATCATTATTAGTCGTTGTGGATACTCATCGCCCGAGCCTCGTAGTAGATGAAACATTGTTAAAACGTTTCGAGAAAATTGTTGTAATTGATCATCATCGACGAGGGGAAGAGTTTATTAACAATTCAACACTTGTTTATATGGAACCGTACGCTTCCTCGACTTCAGAGCTCGTAACGGAACTTTTAGAATATCAGCCCGATAATGAAAAACTTTCGAAACTTGAAGCAACAGCTTTGCTCGCTGGAATCATTGTAGATACAAAAAGCTTTACGCTAAGAACAGGTGCTAGAACCTTTGAAGCAGCATCCTATTTAAGAACGTACGGGGCGGATACGGTGCTTGTGCAACGTTTATTAAAAGAAGATATTCATACGTTTATTGAGCGTTCAAAAATCATACAAAATGTTCGATTTACCTATCCAGGAATTGCGGTTGCGCATGCAGAAGAAGAAAAAGAGTACGATTCTGTTTTAATTGCCCAAACGGCAGATATTTTGCTTTCAATGAAAGACGTAAATGCTTCTTTTGTCATCGCCCGCAGACAAGATGGCTTAATGGGTATCAGTGCCCGTTCATTAGGAGAAATCAATGTACAATTGATAATGGAGAAACTGGGAGGCGGTGGCCACTTAACAAATGCGGCTTGCCAACTTGAAGTCGATACAATAGAAGAAGCTTTAGAATTATTACAAAATGCTATTATTGAAACGTTAGAAGGGAGCATGGAAGAATGAAAGTTGTATTTTTAAAAGATGTAAAAGGTCAAGGGAAAAAAGGCGAAGTGAAAAATGTAGCTGATGGTTATGCACAAAATTTCTTAATTAAAAAAGGTTTAGCTGTAGAAGCTACAAAAGAAGCATTAAGTCGTCTTGAAGGACAAAAGAAACATGAAGCGAAACTTGCAGCACAGGAACTTCAAGCTGCAAAAGAGTTAAAAGAAAAATTAGAAAATATTACGTTAGAAATTAAAGCAAAAGCAGGAGAAGGCGGACGTCTATTCGGTTCTGTATCAACAAAACAAATTTCAGAAAGCTTACAAAAAAATTATGGAATTAAAGTGGATAAAAGAAAAATGGAATGCAATGAAGGTATTCGTTCATTAGGTGTCACAAATGTTCCAGTGAAATTACATCCGGAAGTAAAAGCGACTTTAAAAGTCCATGTAAAGGAAGAATAAGGAGCGAAATAAAATGAGTGATCTAATCGATCGCGTTCCACCGCATAACCATGAAGCTGAGCAATCAGTTCTTGGTGCGATATTTCTTGATCCTCAAGCATTAATTACTGCATCGGAAATTTTAGTTCCGGAAGATTTTTATCGCATTGCCCATCAAAAAATATTCCAAACGATGCTTGATTTAAGTGACAAAGGGAATGCGATTGATGTTGTTACTGTTACAGAAGAGTTATCTGTAAGAAAAGAACTCGAAGATGTAGGCGGTCTATCCTACTTGATGGAATTAGCAAATGCCGTACCTACAGCAGCTAATGTTAGTTACTATGCAAAAATAGTAGAAGAAAAGTCCATTTTAAGAAGATTAATACGCACGGCAACAAAAATCGTTGAAGATAGCTATATACGGGAAGATGAAGTAGAGGAATTATTATCCGAAGCTGAAAGAAAGATGATGGAAGTAGCCAATCGAAAAAACGCTGGCGACTTCAAACATGTGAAAGACGTTCTTGTTCAAACTTACGATAATATTGAGCAACTTCAAAATCGAAAAGGAGACGTTACCGGAATTCCGACGGGCTTTACGGATTTAGACCGCATGACAGCGGGTTTTCAACGAAATGATTTAATCATTGTAGCCGCCCGTCCATCTGTAGGGAAAACAGCTTTTGCGTTAAACATTGCGCAAAATGTGGCGGTCAAAGCTCGGGAAAATGTTGCGATCTTCTCGCTCGAAATGGGTGCTGAACAATTAGTCATGCGTATGCTCTGTGCAGAAGGAAATATTGACGCTCAAGTTTTAAGAACAGGGGCGCTTACTGCTGAAGATTGGAGCAAGTTAACAATCGCAATGGGTACCCTTTCTAATGCGGGGATCTATATTGATGATACGCCGGGCTTGCGCGTTAATGAAATTCGAGCGAAGTGCCGTCGACTTGCCCAAGAAAAGGGATTAGGGATGATTTTAATTGACTACCTACAATTAATCCAAGGAAGCGGCAGACGCGGGGAGAACCGTCAACAAGAAGTTTCTGAAATATCTCGCTCATTAAAAGCATTAGCTCGTGAATTACACGTGCCGGTTATTGCGTTATCTCAGCTATCCCGCGGGGTAGAGCAACGTCAAGATAAGCGTCCGATGATGAGTGATATTCGTGAATCTGGAAGTATTGAGCAAGATGCGGATATCGTAGCTTTCCTATATCGTGACGATTATTATGATAAAGAAACAGAGAACAAAAACATGATTGAAATTATTATTGCAAAGCAACGGAACGGTCCAACGGGAACTGTGACCCTTGCGTTTAAAAAAGAGTTTAATAAATTTTTGAATATTGATTGGTCTCAACGACAAGAACCAATGCATGCATAACACGAAGAGAAAAGTAACATAATAAAATAAACTTTGAAGAACACGAACAATTGTACATAAAAAATATTTATTTGTTCGTGTTTTTTTGTTTGATGCATTGACGAATGCTCTATTTCACTGTACAATTAATCTGTTTGATAAAGGACGCATAGTGCGCGGAGGTGCAGAAATGACTTCAGTTGTTGTTGTTGGAACTCAATGGGGAGACGAAGGAAAAGGGAAAATTACGGATTTCCTTTCTAAAAAAGCGGATGTGATCGCTCGTTTTTCAGGCGGTGACAATGCTGGACATACAATTAAAATTGGTGAAGAAACATACAAATTACATTTAATTCCATCTGGGATTTTCTATAAAGAGAAAACATCTGTGATGGGGAATGGTATGGTAATCAACCCAAAATCATTAGTAAATGAGCTAAAAGGTTTACAAGCTCGTGGCATTGATACATCTAATTTACGTATTTCAAATCGTGCTCATGTCATTCTCCCATATCACATTTATCAAGATAAAGTAGAAGAAGAAGCTCGTGGCGACAAAAAAATCGGAACAACATGCAAGGGAATTGGCCCATGCTACCAAGATAAAATTGCTCGTATGGGAATCCGCATTGCAGATTTACTAGATCGAGAAATATTTGAACAAAAATTGCGCGAGAACTTAGAAAAGAAAAACCGTTTATTCGAGAAATATTATGAAGTAGAAGGTTTAAAATTCGAGGATATCTTTGAAGAGTATTATGGCTACGGTCAAGAAATTGCTCAATATGTAACAGATACTTCAAAAGTATTAAATGACATCTTAGATGAGGGCGGACGTGTATTATTTGAAGGTGCTCAAGGCGTTATGTTAGATGTTGACCATGGAACATATCCGTTTGTTACATCTTCTAACCCTGTGGCTGGTGGTGTGACGACAGGTACAGGAATTGGTCCTTCTCACGTTACGAGAGTAGTGGGCGTTTCAAAAGCATATACTTCTCGTGTAGGCGACGGTCCATTCCCAACGGAATTGTTTGATGAAGTTGGCCATCAAATTCGTGAAGTAGGTCGAGAATACGGTACAACGACTGGTCGTCCTCGCCGTGTAGGTTGGTTTGACGCAGTAGTGGTACGCCATTCTCGTCGCGTTTCTGGTATTACAGATTTAGCTTTAAACTCAATCGATGTATTAACTGGCTTAGAAACAGTAAAAATCTGTACGGCTTATAAATATAAAGATCAAATTATTACGGAGTATCCTGCAAGTTTACATGTATTAGAAGAATGTGAACCTGTATATGAAGAACTTCCTGGTTGGACTGAAGATATTACAGGTGTACGTTCCTTCGATGAACTGCCTACAAATGCTCAAAACTATGTCAATCGTATTGTTGAATTAACAGGTATTCCTTTAATGACATTCTCCGTAGGCCCAGCCCGGGAACAAACAAATGTAGTGAATGATGTTTGGGAATAAGGATATTTAACAATAAAAACATAGTTTATTTAGAAACGATATTCTAACTACATTTGTTCTGTGCGAAAGCAAAGCGACAGCAACAAACAAACATAGTGAATGATATATGGGAGTAAATAATACTATCTCATCAGTAAAACCTCAATCAAAGAAGTTAATATTTTAACTATGTTTGTTCTGTGCGAAAGCAAAGCGACAGCAACAAACAAATGTAGTAAATGATGTTTGGGAATAAGGATATTCAACAATAAAAACATAGTTTATTTAGAAACGATATTCTAACTACATTTGTTCTGTGCGAAAGCAAAGCGACAGCAACAAACAAACATAGT
Source organism: Ureibacillus sp. FSL W8-0352 (assembly GCF_038004345.1). Taxonomy (NCBI): domain Bacteria; kingdom Bacillati; phylum Bacillota; class Bacilli; order Caryophanales; family Caryophanaceae; genus Ureibacillus; species Ureibacillus sp. FSL W8-0352. The sequence goes on from NZ_JBBOQT010000001.1 coordinate 2,552,691, forward strand.
GAATGATATATGGGAGTAAATAATACTATCTCATCAGTAAAACCTCAATCAAAGAAGTTAATATTTTAACTATGTTTGTTCTGTGCGAAAGCGAAAAATAAAAGTCACCATTTTTCATCAAAAGGAAAATGGTGACTTTTTAATATTTCTCTAAGCGCCTTCCTCTTTCAATAAGAATTCCAGTAGAGTATGTGAGACTATCATATAAGATTAACTATTCATTTCTTATTTTATAGTTGCACAAAATAAGAGAATGATGAATAAATTCGTCAAAATTTGATCATAATATATAAAAATTTTCATCATTCTCCATCATTATATATTTTGTAACAAAAATTGCTTAAATAATACATTTTCATTACAAAAATTTTAAAATGTTCATTCAAAATACACATTATGATACAGTAAGTAGGTGTGAGTATGAAAAAGCATCCTATTTGCGGACGATTTTGGAAGGGGCTTGTTTATGAATACGAAATGGAATACTGGTCGAGACGGTAGTCATAATCTAAGTCTTCTAAATCAAAATAATAAATATGGCATTCTAAAAAAAGTTTTGTTTGCTGCAGTGTTGCTTTTGACTGTTTCCTTTAACTTAGCTTTTGCTAATGAAGGGAATATAGAATCTATCGACAAAATTTACCATGTTTATTTAGAAGACGAATATATCGGTTCAGTTTCAGATGAGAACAAAGTGAGAAAAATTATTGAAGATAAAGAAAAAGAAGTAAGTTTGCAATATAAGGATTATGAAATAGATGCAGATTCTTTAGTAACGATTGTTCCAGAACAAGTATTTTCTTATAAAACCAATGATTCAGAAACTTTAAAAACATTAAGTGAACAATTAGAACCACAAACAGATGCATTTGCTTTACAAGTTGATGGAGAACCAATCCTTTATTTAAAAAATAAAAAAGACTACGAAGAAACTATTAAAAAACTAAAGCTTCAATATGTTCCGGAAGAAAAACTAAAAGAGCTTGAACAATCAAAAAGCTCAAATAAACAATTGCCGAAATTAGAGGCAAATCAATCAAGAATCATCGATGTTTTTCTTTCAGAAGATGTTTCAGGTGAAGAAACAAAAGTAAGCCCTGCCAAAATTCTTACACCTGATGAAGCGGTACAATATATTAAAACTGGATTGATTGAAAAGCAAGTATATGTTGTGAAAAAAGGCGATGTCCTTGGAAAAATCGCTAAAAATCATGGTTTAACAACGAAAGAGTTATTGGAACTTAATCCTGATATAACGATTGATACATTATTACCAATTGGAAAAGAAATAAACGTTACAGTAGAAAAGCCTTTAATTAACGTACAAGTGATATACGAAAAAGTGAATAAAGAAAAAATTGATTATGAAAAAGTTATTGAAGAAGACGCTTCAATGTATAAAGGGGAAAAACAAATTATACAAGAAGGTAGTCCAGGAGAAAAAGAAGTATCTTACTTAATTACAGAAGTAAACGGGAATATCGTGAAGAAAACGATTACCGAAGAAAAAGTGTTAGTAGAACCTACGAAACATATTGAAAAAGTGGGAACAAAGGTAATTTCATCACGTGGTACGGGTGAATTTATTTGGCCGACAAGCGGTGGATATATATCAAGTAATATGGGGTCTCGTTGGGGCAGCTACCATCGAGGAATTGATATTGCTCGTCCATCGAATTACAGCATTAAAGCAAGTGACAATGGCGTTGTAACTTTTGCTGGATGGGATGGGTCTTACGGAAATAAAATAGTCATCAATCACAATAATGGATATACTACTCTATATGCCCATTTGTCAGAAATATATGTTTCCGTTGGACAAGTAGTGCCTCAAGGTTCTGTTATTGGAAAAATGGGGACGACTGGAAATTCAACAGGAATACACTTGCATTTTGAAGTAAGCAAAAATGGATCACTGATTAATCCATTAGCAGTATTAGATTAATTTCGATTGAGGTAGTGGCATCATTACATGTCATTACCTCTTTTCTTTTATTACATCTTGGGAAATTTCCATCAATGAGAAATTTGTCGAAATATTTCCCGGAAAATAATGACCATAAAATTCCCTAATAGTATATGCTCAAAAATAACAACAATAGGACATTTGATTTTTGTTATAATGGTTTTGAAATGCATGAAAGCAAAAACCGTGATAGATTTAATTATAGCTATACATCAATAGAAGAATAGATGCATTGAGATAGATTTATTTCATATTAAGGAGGAATATGAACATGGACGGTAAAACAATTTTAGTTGTTGATGATGAAAAGCCGATTGCAGATATTTTGCAATTTAACTTAGTAAAAGAAGGATATAAAGTTATTTGCGCTTACGATGGAGAAGAAGCGTTGAAAATAATAGAAGAACAACAACCGGATTTAATGTTGCTTGATATCATGCTTCCTAAAAGAGATGGTATGGAAGTTTGTCGTGAAGTTAGAAAAAAATATGATTTCCCTATTATTATGCTAACAGCAAAAGGCTCCGAAATTGATAAAGTATTGGGTCTGGAAATGGGTGCCGATGATTATGTGACGAAACCTTTTAGTACAAGGGAATTAATTGCTCGTGTAAAAGCGAATATGAGACGATTAAAAGCTTCTACACAATCTGAAGAAACGAAAGAGGAATCGAATCACATTACGGTTGGTTCCTTAATTATTCAGCCAGATGCTTATATCGTTCAAAAACGTGGGGAAACGATAGAATTGACTCATCGAGAATTTGAATTGCTACATTACTTAGCAAAACATATTGGACAAGTGATGACGCGGGAGCATTTATTGCAAACCGTTTGGGGATATGATTATTTCGGAGATGTACGGACAGTGGATGTAACGATTCGACGTCTCCGCGAAAAAATTGAAGATAACCCAAGCCATCCAACCTGGATTGTAACTCGCCGAGGGGTCGGATATTATTTGCGAAATCCTGAACAGGAGTAGAATGAATGCAGAAAGTTAGTTTTTTCCGTTCAATCCATGTAAAACTCGTATTAATTTACCTGCTGCTTATTATTATTGCATTACAAATCATTGGGATTTACTTTTCTAATAAGTTGGAAGATAGTTTAAAATCCAACTTCGAAGATTCCATTCTTCAAAGAATCGATTTGATTCAATACAGTATTCGTGAAGAATTGATGAAAGAACGAGATGAAACTACACCGACTTTAGAGCAAAGTTTGGTCATTGCATTACGGGAGTTTGCTACAGGTGATATCAATGAGATTCGGGTTATTGATAACCGTAATAGAGTATTGGCAACTTCCGATTCAGAAAACCAATCCATCATTGGACAGCGTTCGAATGATGATATTGTGAAGAAAGTTATTTCTTCTGAAACGTATCAAGAGGAAATCGCATTGGATGCGGAAACAAATACCAGAGTTTGGGTCATTGCAACCCCTATTTTAAATACGGTTGGTCCAAATAGCGAAGTGATTGGTGCCATTTATATAGAGTCCAATATTGAAAAAGTATATGATCAAATGGATGATATTAACCAAATCTTTGCAGTTGGAACAGCAATTTCTTTAGTCATCACAGTTGTATTAGGTATTCTCATTGCACGAACAATCACTAGACCCATCATGGATATGCGCAAGCAAGCACAAGCAATGTCAAGAGGGAACTTCTCAAGAAAAGTACGAGTGTACGGTAACGATGAAATTGGACAATTGGCGATTGCTTTTAACCATTTAACCAATCGACTGCAAGAAGCGCAATCGTCAACAGAAGCTGAACGCCGGAAATTGGCTTCTGTATTGGCCAATATGACAGACGGTGTCATTGCAACGGATCGCAAAGGAAAAGTCATCTTAATTAACGACCCTGCATTAAGTTTGTTAAACGTAACGAGGGAAGAAACGTTAAACCGACCAATTGCTTCTGTCCTAGGAATTGAAGAAAACTACAGCTTTGAAGATTTAATTCATATGAAAGAGCCGCTAAATTTGAATTTTAGTACAGAAGAAGCTCCTTTCATTTTGCGTGCAAATTTTTCTGTCATCCAAAAGGAAACGGGATTTGTCAACGGTTTAATCACTGTATTACACGACATTACGGAACAAGAAAAAATTGAAATGGAACGCCGTGAATTCGTAGCGAATGTATCTCACGAATTACGGACGCCTTTAACAACGATGAGAAGCTATTTAGAGGCTCTTGCAGATGGTGCGTGGAGAGATGAAAATATCGCTCCGCATTTTCTCAATGTAGCACAAACGGAAACAGAGCGAATGATTCGCCTTGTGAATGATTTATTGAATTTATCCAAAATGGATAGCAGGGATTATAAATTAAATAAAGAAGTTGTTGAATTTAATAGTTTCTTCCACCGAATTATTGATCGGTTTGAAATGTCAAAATCACAAAACGTTAAATTCATTCGCTATATTCCGGAGACACCATATTTTGTGGAAATTGATACAGATAAATTGACACAAGTAATCGATAACATTATTTCTAACGCAATAAAATATTCCCCTGATGGCGGCAACATTCGATTTGGCTTTACCGTTCAAGGAAATATGTTAAAAGTAATGATTTCCGACGATGGAATGGGTATACCAAAAGAGAATCTTGGAAAGATTTTTGATCGGTTTTATCGCGTAGACAAAGCACGTTCTCGCGCCATGGGGGGAACTGGTTTAGGTCTTGCCATTGCGAAGGAAATGATTAAAGCTCACAATGGTACAATTTGGGCAGAAAGTGAAGAAGGGGTAGGAACGACAATCTTCTTTACGTTACCGTACGAAATAGATGGGGCTGGTGATTGGGAATGAAGTATATCGAACATATCAAATCCATAATTCTTCTTTTCCTAGTCCTTTTAAGTATCGTCCTAACCTTTTCAATTTGGACATATACACCAAACCTTCAAGTGATTGAAGAAACACAAGTTGATCAATTAGTTGTGGGTAAACAAAAAAAATTCCAGGAAATCATAAAACCTTATCGCATTTTAGTAAGAGAGCAAGATGAATGGAAAGGTACGATCGGTTCTGGAGCAATTAACGATTTGATGGAAATCATGATGAATTGGAAAGGTTCGGCTCTTACTTATGTTCAAAGTAATTTTTCGAATGATAAAATGAATGATTTTTTACGAGCAAACAATCGGATAACATTGTTTTTTTCTGTAGAAGTGCCAATCAAGGTATTTCACTCGATTGTTCCATTAACACAAGATGACTTGCCAGAAATCAGCTTCAATCGACTTGTAATTGATTGGAGCAAGGTTACCACGAATAATGCGGTAACTCTTTATTTTTTAAGTGAATCCCATCGCAATATTTATAGTACTGAAGTAAAAATGAGTGAAGATTATTTTCAGTCAACGGTTTTACAAGCATTGGAAGGATTGGCCTTTTATAAAGAAATAGAGCGTCCAAATGCCCTGTCTTTATACGTACCAGCTGAAGAAGTTAAATTAGTTCAATACACTTACTATATTGATGAAATTCATCCGGATACATTTAGAGATATATTGTTTTATGATTCAACTATTGTCCGTAAAAATGTTGAAAATCAAGATTCCTTAAAGTATACAGACGGTATGACGTTAATGACAGTAGATGTAAAATATCGTTATTTGAATTATGTAAATCCGTCTACAGAAAGTATCGTTGAATTACCTCCATCCCGCTTACTTTTAGATAGCTTTGAATTTGTGAATGAACATGGAGGTTTTACTGGGGATTATCGTTTGATCTCTGTAAATGAGCAAAAGCACATTATCGAATACCAATTGTATAAACAAGGATTGCCTGTTGTAAGTACAGATACGACAACAAGAATTACTACGACTTGGGGAGAAAATCAAATATTCCGCTATAAGAGACCTTATTTTTTACTGGATTTAGATATAAACTCTGAAAAATTTGAAAGAAAACTATCTTCAGGTCTTGAGGTTATTGAATTCATTGAGAAGAGAAAGCAACTAGAGTTAAATGAAGTGGATGATATCATTCTGGGATATTATTTAAAACAAAATGACAATAATCTTTTATTTACATTAGAACCGAGTTGGTTTGCAGTCAGTCAAGGAAGCTGGATTCGCATTACACCGGATGTACTAGGAGGGGGAAATAGTGGACTGGAATAGATCAAAAACCATATTCATTATTGTGTTTTTAATTTTAGATGTCTTCCTTCTCTCTCTCTATTTAAATCGCCATATTGAAACTCAACAAGTGAAAGTGTCCGGTGGAAAAACGATTGAGTCCAGGTTAAAAGACGATCAAATTACCTTTAATCTACTGCCAAATATAGAATCTGCTCCATATATTTCGGCAAAAGTAAAGGATTTTAGCGCAGAAAATTTGCAACTGAAAAACTATCAACAAATGACAATCGAAAATAACAATAAACTCATCGTTACACTAGATGAACCAGTGAAACTTCGAAATGTAAAAGAAAAATCATCATTTAACGAGTTTGTTCGAAATAACGTATACAATGGCTCATCATATGTAGTATGGAAAATTAATGAAGATGAACGAACAGCTATTTTCTTTCAAAAATTTGAAGATAAAACAATTTACTATAACATTCATGGTATCGTTACAATTTATTGGAATGAAGATTTAGAAGTAACGAGATATGAGCAAACAATGCTGAATGATTTTGAAAAATTTGAAGAAGAAGAAAACCTTCTCCCACCATATCAAATTATTCAAATATTATATTCCAGGGACTTATTGAAACCAAGATCTCATATTACAGAAATAAAACTAGGGTATTCAACTCTTGTTCAGCTAACGCAAACGCAAGTATTCGTTCCTACTTGGAAAGTAAGCGTTAAGGATGCAGATGGAGCAGAAGAAGAATTTTTCGTGAATGCTGTAGAAGGTAAAATCATTGATGTTCAGTCAGATTTAACAGTTGATGAAGATGAAACAGATGAATTAGAACTGTTAAGAGAATTAGAAGAAGAATAGGGTGTACGAAATGCGATTTAGTGTTTTAGCTAGCGGCAGTACAGGCAATGCCATTTATGTCGAAACCGATGAACACGCCTTTTTAGTGGATGTTGGATTGAGCGGAAAAAAGATGGAGCAGCTCTTTGCAAAAATTGGTCGCGACATGAAAAATTTATCAGGGATTTTAGTGACACATGAACATAGTGACCATATTAAAGGCCTTGGTGTAGTCGCAAGAAAATATAAGCTGCCGATTTATGCAAACGAGAAAACTTGGAGAGCGATGGAAGAGCATGTTGGCAATATTCCACTTGATCAGCGCTTTTTGTTTAACATGGAGTCGGTACAATCCTTTGGTTCTTTAGATATTGAATCCTTTGCTGTATCGCATGATGCGGTTGATCCGATGTTTTACGTATTTCATGAGAATGGACGGAAATTAGTAATCATCACGGACACAGGGTATGTGAGTGATCGAATGAAAGGAATTATACGCGGTGCAGATGCATTCGTATTTGAAAGCAATCATGATATTAATATGCTTCAAATGGGGAAATATCCTTGGTCTATTAAACGTCGCATATTAAGCGATGTTGGACATGTCTCCAATGAAGATGCTGCTGTAGCCATCAGCGAAGTGGTTGAAGCAAAACCTACCCATGTTTATTTATCTCATTTAAGCAAGGAAAACAACATGAAAGAACTTGCTCGCATGACAGTAAAGCAAATATTAGAGTCCTATGGAATTAAAGAAGGGGAATTTTTGCATTTACATGATACCGATGCAGAAGAACCAACATTACTTGTGACGGTGTAAAATTAGATTTAATGAGAACTTTGTATGTTATACAGAGTTCTTTTTTAATTAAATTAAATGCAAATATTGTTAAAAATTGAATACGACGTTCATACTGGAATTATGAATTTTTAATTTGGTTTTATTGCATTTTAATGTAATTTTAATGTTTGGCATGTATCATAAATGACGATGAAAGAAAGAAAGGAGAAGGGTCATGAGTTTTTATCAAAATGATGAACATCGGAATGAATCGGATAAGGATTTTTCATACTCTCCTTTACAAGAACAATTAAGACGAGAAGAAGAGGAATATAAGAAACGGCAAAATAAAAAAAGACAAGGGGTTTTAGGCTATTTTTTTAGCGGATTTGTGGGAGTCATTGTAGGAGCATTATTAGTTTGGTTGTTGCTTCCCTCTATGGTAGACCAATTGCCAAGTAGTACAACTCATCACACTCCAACAATTACGCAAACGGCTACAGAAGTGACAACAGATGTTACAAAGGCAGTGGAAAAAGTATCGAAAGCAGTCGTAGGGATTACAAACATTCAAGAAGTGTCGGACTTCTGGACGCGTCAATCTAGAGAGACTGAAGCTGGTAGCGGTTCAGGGGTGATCTATAAAGTTGATGGAAATAAAGCCTATATTGTCACGAATTATCACGTTGTCGAAAATGCCAAACAATTAGAAGTAACTTTGGCTGATGGAACGAAAGAAAATGCAGAACTGATTGGTAGCGATATTTGGACAGACTTAGCGGTTGTCTCCATTCCAAGCAAAAATGTTGAAGTCGTTGCAGAGTTTGGCGATTCCGATGTGTTAAAACAAGGAGAGACAGTCATTGCCATTGGTAACCCTCTAGGATTAGACTTTTACGGTTCGGTTACAACAGGAGTCATTTCAGGAAAAGAGCGTTCCGTACCTGTCGATTTGAATGGTGATGGTTATGTCGACTGGGAAACAGAAGTATTGCAAACAGATGCAGCCATCAACCCGGGAAATAGTGGAGGCGCATTAGTGAACATTGCTGGTGAATTAGTTGGAATTAACTCAATGAAAATTGCAGAGTCAACGGTGGAAGGATTAGGTTTCTCAATCCCGATTAACACGGTGATTCCAATCATTGAAGAACTTGAGCAACATGGTGAAGTAAAAAGACCGACGATGGGAATTGGTTTATTAGATTTAACGGACGTACCAGCATTCTATCAAAAACAAACATTAAAATTGCCTGAAGAAGTCACAACGGGTGTTGTGGTGACAGAAGTGGTGCCAGGTTCTCCTGCTGATCGTGCAGGTGTAGAACAATATGATGTCATTGTAGAAATGGATGGGCAAAAAATTGAAAACTCCATCGACTTACGTCAACATTTATATAACGAAACGGAAATTGGTGACACATTAAAGATGAAAGTATATCGCGCAGGAAAAATGATAGAGTTGCAATTAAAATTAACTGAGGGTAGTCAGTTATAATGTTGTGGATAAATGACAGTTATCAACATGATTTTTCCACAAAAGAGTAGGGAAAAGAAAGTCTGTTATTTCCTACTCTTTTTTTGTTTGTTAAAATGTTTTGTGGATAAAATATGAAAAATGTGAATATCTTGTGGAAAATATAGTTCAGAAGGAGAGAGTTGAGCATGAAAAAATTTTGCTGTGAAATGCACGTAAATCATGCTTTAGATGTCATTGTCGCTGAAACAAAAGAATATCCAGTTTTAGAGAAAGTGGACGAGGAAAAAGAGCTATCCACAAAGTGTGAGTACTGCGAAAAAGAAGCAGAATATATTGTATCAAGAAAATAGCTTTACACAAAATATTGATTGTGGTTGTGGATATGTGTAAAACTTTTGTGGATAACTTGTTTATAAATAGTTTATAGATGTGGATTGCTTGTGAATTTCTAAAATTTATGATTAGTTGAATAAATTTATGCAGGACTGACAATTAGTGTGGACAAATTTAAGACAGAGTTAGGTGGAAAATATGAATATCTCGATTATTTCAGTTGGTAAGTTAAAAGAAAAGTATTTAAAAATGGGCATTGATGAATATGTAAAGCGCCTTTCGAGTTACGCGAAAGTCGATTTAATTGAGGTAGCCGATGAAAAAGCGCCTGAACAGTTGAGCGAAGCAGAAATGGAGATTGTGAAAAAGAAGGAAGGCGAGCGGATTTTAGCAAAAATTCCGGATGGAACGTTCGTTTATGCGCTCGCCATTGATGGAAAAATGAAATCATCGGAAGAGTTAGCAGAGGGATTAGAGAAACAGATGACTTATGGCTCAAGCAAAATCGCGTTTGTAATAGGCGGATCCCTCGGTTTACATAAAGAGGTATTAAATCGTGCAAATGAAAAACTTAGTTTCGGCCGCATGACTTTTCCCCATCAACTAATGCGGCTTGTCTTATTGGAACAAATCTACCGAAGTTTCAGGATCATGAAGGGAGAACCGTACCATAAATAGAGGCAAAAATTGTTGTAGGTAAGTTGGTAATTCTTTATCGGAAGCGGGTATTGAAAAGGTGTGTTCATTATCCGTTTCGCGATATAACAAGTGGATTAGTGTAAAAGTTTTCGATATATTCATTTCAGTAAAATCAAATTCAAGTTCTATATTTTTTATGGTTCTGGTTCTATCTTTTTGCTTGATTGTTATATTTTCAATTAACAGCTGGAGTAGCTGTTTTTGATTTTCCCTAGATGTCTTCTTGTAAACAGATAGGAATTTTATAAGTAAATTTTCGATCAACTCTTGTTGGATTACTTTTGAATCGATAGAACCTAATTGTATTATAATTTCATTTTTCTTTAGTTCTAACTCTCTCTTTTCATTGGAGACCTTTTGTAATCTTTCTTGCAGTATATCCACAGGGAGAGTGTTTTTCTCAAAGGCTTCCATATACTTTGTTTGTAACTGTTCAATTTCCTTTAATCGCCTTTCAATCCCTACTAGTTCTTTATTAAGTTGGCTTATTAAATTAGCAGAACTAGAACTAATGTCTAGGAGAGTCTTATACAACTTTTTCTTATTAGAACTGAATTGTTCAATTTTCTTGATAACTGTATCTTCTGCTTCATATGCCTTAATGGAATTTGCTTTACAAGCAGCGGATCCTTTATTATGAAAATCGCTACAGACGTAATAACGGTGTTTTCGTTTCGTTCCATCTCTTCTTGTATGTGTTGTAATGGATGGAACCATTCCTTGACCACAATCAGGACAGCGTAAAAGGCCACTAAGTAAAAATGGTTCGTTTGATTGACGCTGCTTAAATGATTTACTTTTTCTCCTTGCTCGTACAACGTTCCATAGTTCGTCCGAAATTATAGCTTCGTGTTTTCCTTCAACTAGGATGGGGTTTGGATTTTTCCCTTTTCTCCGTTTGGTGTCCCAATTCTCAACTTTTAGCCAACTGATTTTACCGTTATATACAACATTGTCTAGGATTTGTGCTACACCGTTAATAGAAAAATGCCGGTTTCGCTTCGTTCTAAATCCTGCTTTATTTAAGTAGTTAGAAATTGCTCTTAGGCCTTTCCCATTTGCATACATATGATAGATTAGCTGTATTATCTTAGCTTCCTCTTCATTGATAACAAGCTCTTTCTTAACAGTGTCATATCCAAATACAACTCCGCCGTTCCATCGACCTTCTAATGCTCGTTGTTTCATTCCTAGTTTTACATTTTCGGATAAAGTATTACGCTCCATTTCAGCAATAGAAGCCATAATTTGAAGTACTAGGCGACCTATTGGACTACTGGTATCAAAGTTCTCCGAATAGGATATAAATTTCACGTTGTATTTTTCAAACTTATCTAGAATCATGAGTGTGTCTAACATATTTCTAGAGAGTCGAGATATTTTCCATACTATAACGGCATCAAATCTCTCATTTTCAACATCTTTAATTAGCCTCTGCATTTCAGGACGTCCATTTACCGATTTACCGCTAATTCCTTCATCGACATACTCATCGACTACTTCCCATTTATAAACTTGAGCATATTGCCGAAGTGTTTGAAGTTGTGCTGCTATACTGAAACCTTCTTTTGCTTGTTCTTCTGTACTAACGCGGGCGTAGATTGCTACTCTTTTTATTTCTGGTGTCATATTTATCCTCCTTTGCCTTTATAATACTATGAAAATATTGGAAAGGGAAAAAGGATTCAAGTTTCTATTTGTTTATAGCAAACCTAGTAAAAATAAATTGTAACCAAAAAAATAGATATGTTTAAGGAATTATTAATATGATGTTGAGTAAAAACGGAGTTGTAGAAAGCAAACTTATAATAACAGGAAGGATAGGTTGTTGAGAAAAGTTCAAAAAAAGAATTGAGAATAATTTTATAATAGATTATTCTTTATTACATCAATATTGATCAATCACTTTAATGAAAGGAATGTATTGATATATTTGACGTCAATGTATTAATACGAAAAGGTAAGTATGAATAATAATCCAATTACTAATTTTACGTATTTAATAGAAAATGATTATTCAAATATAGCAGGCATTGCTATTTCAAAAAATGGAAGTATGGTTTTTGAGCAATATTTTCATGAGTATACCAAGGATGATGCATTGCATGTGGCTTCTGTAACAAAAAGTATAGTATCAGCTCTTATTGGCATTGCAGTAGATAAAGGATATGTTAAAAATATAGAACAGAAAGTATTAGAGTTTTTCCCGGATTATACGATTAAGCGTGGCGAAAAAACAATACAAAATGTCACTATTAAAAATTTATTGACGATGACTGCACCATTTAAATACAAGTCGGAGCCGTATACAAAGGTCTATTCGAGTGATGATTGGGTAAAAGCCGCATTAGATTTACTAGGGGGAAAAAGCGATATTGGGGAGTTTAAATATACTACCGTTGGAATTAATATTTTGTCTGGTATTCTTACAAACGCAACTGGTCAGTCAGTGATTAATTTCGCTACAGAAAACTTGTTTAAACCTCTTGGAATAAAGGAGCCAAATAATGCATTTATACAAAACAAAGAAGATTATTTAGCTTTTCTCAAGGATAAATATGTAACTGGTTGGATGGCAGACCCTAAAGGTGTAAATACCGCCGGTTGGGGGCTTACTTTAACGCTAAGGGATATGATGAAGATAGGTCAGTTATATTTAAATGGTGGTTTATGGGACGGTAAGCAAATTTTATCTTCCAAATGGATAGATGACAGCACAAGTGAAAAGAGCCGATGGGGAGAGTTGTCATATGGTTACTTGTGGTGGATTGTTGATGATGGCTATGCAGCTTTGGGTGATGGCGGAAATATAATTTTCATAAATCCTAAAAAGAAAATAGTAGTTACTATTGCTTCTCGCTTTATGCCACGTGCCAAGGATAGAATTGAATTGATTAGAAAGCATATTATGCCATTGTTCGATCGAATAGTGTAAAGAGATTATGAAGTTTTCTTCTTAAACTATCAGGTGAGTTTGAGGATTATATTCAGAAACCAATAGACTTAGTTATACTAAATGATATTAAACCTGCTTTAAAGCCAACTATTCTAACGACTATTACATTTTCAGAACAGGATAAATAACTGGAGTATTAATTAGCATTCTATTCGTTAAAAATAGACTGCTAATTAGCTTCAGACTAAGAAAGAATACAAATTTAACAGTAAAATGCCAACAAGTTGTTAAATAAGTTCATGACTTATCTCCTCAAATAAATCTTCATCAAACTCGTAAACTATTCTCTTGATCGTTCGATCTTTAGGTTTTTCTCCATTATTTACTTGAATTTCTTTAATAAGAAATCGGAGTAATTTTTTTTTATCATAATCGTCTAATAGGTTATAAAATGAATTAAAATCATTAGCAATGTGGTTAATTAATGGTAATAAGTCACTGCTATTCTTTAATTCTATCTGCTTTGTTAATAGTTGTATTTTGCAATAGAAAAGTGCAGAGAAATGCAATTAAAAATGCAGAGGTTTGCCACCCATTTAATTCCTTTTCGACAATGCGTGGGACAGTCTATAGCTCTCGCCATGAAAAGAGATGATATGGGCGTGATGAATTAGCCTGTCCACTAACGCTGCTGTTAATCGAGAATCTGTAAAGATCCGGTTCCATTGACTAAATTCTAAGTTAGATGTAATAATTACGCTTTTCTGTTCATAAAACTCCGATATAATTTGGAATAATAATTCAGCTCCTTCTTTACTAAATGGTAAGTATCCCATTTCATCTAAAATGACCAAATCAACCTTCTCCATCCGTTTTCTAAATGCTGATAAACGGTTGTTACGTAAAGCTTGCTCTAATTCCTCAACTAGGTGGGCAACACGGTAAAAACGAACCTCATAACCTAGTTCACAAGCTTTTCTCCCTAGTCCTGTGGCTAAATGAGTCTTCCCTGTCCCGGGTGAACCAACTAAAACTACATTTTCTCGATTCTCAATAAATTGTAGGCTACACAAATCCTCTTTGGTTAAGTGAGGAGGGAACCGAAGTTGTTCGGTCCACTCGTAATCATGTAAACTCTTTTTATCTAAGAACTTCGCCTTTTTTATCAAGCGGATCGCTCTCGCTTTTTCTCTTAATCTTATTTCCTCCTTAAGTAGCCCATACAAGAATTGTTCCGGAGTTTCAAACGGTATTTGCTCGTATACATCCGCAACATAAGCTAACCTCAATGACTTACACAATTCTTTAATGTCCTGTTTCAATTGACAGCCTCCTCTCTAGGAGCTAATGAATCGTATTTACTCCAGTCCACTTCATAAGGATTATTATCACTAGGTAGCTTATCCTGTGCAATTAATTCATAGAACTCTTCATTAATCTTCTTCATGTCATGAGAAACTAATAAACTAGCTAGAGCTTCTAATCGTTTTCGTCGAATAATTAAATTATCTACCAACAAAAATTCTTTAATTCTTCCCGGTAAATACTTATTATAGCGCGAATATTCTACAACCCTTGGTTTATGAATCCATGTTTTAATTATTGAAAGCCATGGTAAAGCTTTTCGCTTTTTCATATATGGCCGATAGTCATCCAATAATATCTCCCCATTAGGTGAAACAATCTTTAATTGATCCCATGTTAATATCATTTGTAATTGACTATAGTTGCCACCCTTAGGGACATGAACCAACGTCTGATCCACTTTCACTTCATTATATTTGTTTACTTTAACAAGATGCTCTTTAAATACAGGATAGGGCTTTTCCGGTAATGCTAGAAGATAATCCCGTTCTTCCTGCCATAAGTCCTCAATACGTACGTTTTTGGCATAATGAATTCTATTTCTGTCCGCCTCTAATTTATGAAATAATTGATCAGTTAAACCCTCATAGCTGTCCATTATTGGAGCTGAAGTAAAAAAGTTATAGCGTATATATCCAACTTTATTCTCAACATTTCCTTTTTCATGGCCACTTCTTGGATTGCATACCTGCACATCAAAGCCATAATAATTCTGAAATTGAACAAATTCATCAGTTAATTGTGCTTCTTCATTTTTTGTCCTTTTTTTCTTCACAGCGGGGGTCAAATTATCGATTCTTATCCTTTTAGGTACTCCCCCAACCTGTTTAAAAAGAATATTGAGACCATGTAAGAAGCATTCTTGATTTTCAGCTGGTAACGGTACTGCAAATCCAGCATTACTATGAGGAAACGTCATAACTAAAGCATGAATATCCACAATTTCTCCATCTTGTACAGCTTCCATTACTCCAAAGTCTACTTGAGCTTCACCCGGAGGATGTTCTAATCTTTCATACCCTTTATCCTTTTCTTCTTGGTGAGTATTCATCCATTCAGAGATAAAGTAACAAACAGTACGATAAGAACCTTGGAAACCCATTTCCTTTAGTTCTTCAAATATTTGTTTCTTTGTTCTTCTTAATTTTTTCCTTAACTTTAAATCCTCAAAAAGCCAATCTGAAACAATTTCTCCCCACTTTTCCTCATACATCATCCCTTTCTTTTTAAATGATTTCTGTTTAGGGAGTTGATCTTCATCCGCATACTTCTTAGCTGTTCGCCAATTAATTCCCATTGTTCTTTGTATTTCTGAAATAGATAAACCTTTGTTATTTCTTAAATGTTTGATACAATTAATATCAGACATTGCTAGCATCCTTTCTTACCTCCACTACCAATTGCTTGACACAATTACTGTAGTGGGACTTGGGGTGACTGGCAAGTCTTTTTTTGTTTATGCACAAAAATTTAGTGCAGGACTCTGCATTTTTCCTTTGCAAAGCTCTGCACTTTTATTTTGCCATACACATTCCCAATACATATTGACGTTCATTTCATCATAATCTGTAAGATTTTTTGTAATTAGTCTTATTTTTTAAATCCTTCGAACTATCCATTTGTTTTTCTAATCAATGAGGCGTTTAAAGAAATTGAAAAAATTAAACCGGATACATCTTATGAAAAAGAATGGATTAAAAAACAATAAAAATAAGAGACCATTGCGGACAAAGGCTGTGACTTCAAACCCTTTTTCTAATGCTTGTTTTACGACATGACGTCCCACAGCGCCAGTTGCTCCAAAGACAATAATTTTCATTGCGCTCCCCCCTTCCGTTCGACGGTAAATCTCCCTTGTGAATCAATAGAATTGAGAGATTTGAACGCTAGCAAGCTGCCTAGTTTGGAGCACTAAAAAAGCGGCAAAATGTTGTGCAATCAACATCCTGCCGTTTTCATAGAAAATGTTTATTGATCTTCAATGACAATATAAGTTGCTTTTACGGGGCCATGCACGCCGACAATCAATACGGATTCTATATCTGCTGAATTGCTTGGTCCTGACATAAATAAAATGCAGGATGGCACTTGTTGACCCTTTTCGATTTGCTTGCGGATTTTTTGGGCAGCTTGCGTCATTCTAGGGACAATGGAACTTTTCGGAATAAGCACGATCACTTTTTGCGGCAAAAAGTTCATTGTGCGTCCCCGGTTTGGATGACTGGTAAGCATAGCGGTGGCGGATTCGGCCAATGTCATTTCGCTGATCGTTATACCGATATTCGCCTTTTCGGCCTGGCGAATGTTTTCCTCAGGGGTGTCCGGATTCCACTCGTAAAAGTGGATGCCGTTTTCCGGCAAATTTTCCATCCATTTCTTCACCCCGAATTTTTCAAAGCGGTCGTCTTTCCATGTGATGACCGATTCACCTCCATAATCGTTCACCACTTGATGAAGTACATTCGGCAAATCCGCGGTTGTTGTTTGGACGAACGTTGTATGGATGTTTTCGCATTGCTGTTTCAACACTTCCACTATTTCATCTTGGGATGCATTTTTTAACACTTCATGTTGGGGGCAATATTTCCAAACCGGACGTTCCACTTTTGTTCGAACAGGGCGGCCGAGGCTTTGGGCAATTTGATTTAGGAATTCATCGCGATTTTGAATCGTCATGATTGCTCTCCTTTCTAACGCTGCTTCATCCAATGGCGGAAGCTTTCTTTATTTGGGGCAGGAAAATCCCGCACTTCCGTCCAAGCTTTTAATGGGCCTGGTCCGCTTGTGATTTTGTCATCTTTTACAAAAGGAGACATGATAGGTGAAGCGACTTTTGTTGCCATATTAAAGAGCGGCGAAGTTGATGCCCCTAGCCCAAAGGCTTTCATAATTAAACGTTCTGAAATCGGGGCTTTTCCTTCCTGTTCCACAATTTTTTGACGATGCAAATGCAATAATTGATGCAATGGAATTTTTACAGGGCAAACTTCTGTACAAGCACCGCAAAGGCTTGATGCATACGGCAGTTCTTTGAAATCTTCATATCCTCCAAGCAGCGGAGATAAAACAGCGCCGATTGGGCCAGAATAAATTGACCCGTAAGTGTGGCCGCCTACATGGCGATACACTGGGCAAACATTGACACATGCTGCACAGCGGATGCATTGTAGTATAGGCTGGAATTCCGTGCCTAAAATTTTCGAGCGTCCATTATCTACAATGACTAAGTGGAATTCTTCCGGACCGTCTGTTTCGTTTTCTCCTTTTGGGCCTGTCAGCAATGTGATATAGCTTGTTAATCGTTGGCCGACCGAGCTGCGAGTTAATAGGCTGACGAGAACTTCCATTTCCTCAAAGGTTGGTACAATTCTTTCCATCCCCATTACCACGATTTGAGTTTTTGGCAGAGCTGAGACAAGGTCTGCATTTCCTTCATTTGTCACTAAAGTCACTGTGCCGCTTTCGGCAATGGCAAAGTTGCATCCTGTAATGCCGATGTCTGCTGTTAAATATTCCTCGCGCAGCTTTTTGCGGGCAAACAGCGCCATTTCTTCAGGTTGTTCTGATTTGTCGTAGCCAACTTTTGCAAAGATTTCCCGTATTTGATGGCGGTTTTTATGCAATGATGGCACAATGATGTGTGAAGGTGGTTCATGGTCATTTAATTGTAAAATGAACTCTGCCAGATCGGTTTCCACCACTTTGCAGCCGGCTTCTTCCAACGCTGCGTTTAGATTGATTTCTTCTGTCACCATCGATTTAGATTTAACAATTTTTTTCGCTTCTTTTTGAATGGCGATGTTTTTTATATAGTTCGATGCGTCTTCTTTTGTTTTCGCGAAAAATACATGGCCGCCTCGTTTGGCCACATTTTCGCTCAACTCATAAAGATATGCATCTAAATTTTCTAAAACGTGTTTTCGAATTTCTTCTCCATGAGCTCTCCATTCTTCCCAATTTCCTAATTCCTCCACGCGAGCTTGACGGCGGGTTTGAAATCGGGCTTGGGCAGCGGAGATAGCGCCTCGCATAAAGGCATCGTTTAAGTTCGTCTCTACGCGTTCTTTAAAATGTTCATCACTTGTTTTCATAGCCATCATGAATCCCCCCTTAGCGACTATTTAACACTTCTGCAATATGCATAACGCGAATCGGCTTTCCGGTGCGGCTGATTCTTCCTCCAATATTAATAAGGCATCCGGCATCTGCACCAACTAAAATATCCGCTCCTGTTTCTTCGATATTGCGAACTTTTTCATCCACCATTTCTCCGGAAATATTCCCCATTTTCACAGAGAATGTACCGCCAAATCCACAGCAGCGCTCGTTTCCTGGAAGTTCAACATATTCCATTCCTTCAACATTTTGAAGTAATCGGATGGGTGCATCTTTTACTCCTAAAAGTCTCGTCATATGGCATGATGTATGATAAGTAGCTTTGCCTTTTAACCGGGCTCCGACATTTTCAATTTTTAAAACATTTACAATAAAGTCGGTTAATTCATAGGTTTTATCTGCTAAACGTTGCGCTCTTTGTTCCCATTCCGGATCCCCTTTAAAAATATGCGGATACTCTTTGAACATATATGCGCAAGAACCTGATGGCGTAACAACATATTCTGCATGTTCAAATGCTTTAATCATGTTTTTCATGGAACCTTTTGATTCTTCTACATATCCGCTGTTATAAGCCGGCTGTCCGCAGCAAACTTGTGATGAAGGAAAATCGATTTCACAACCAAGCCGTTCAAGAAGTTCAACAGTCGCTTTTCCTACATTCCCTTGAAACATATCGACAAGGCATGTCGCAAATAATGAGACTTTCATTATGAATCCCCCTATAATCCTACATAAATCAACAGGTCATCAGATGACTTAAATAGTAACACATTTTTTTAAATTCTACTATAATTTTTTGAAAATACAAAAAAAGTGCAGAAGCTGGTTAAACTTCTACACTTTTCCTTATTCAGCCATATCGAAATATTTCATTAAAATTTCTTCTACGTTATTTAAATGGGAATACATGGCGAGTTCTGCTAGTTCGGGATTTTGTTGTTTGATAGCTAAATAAATTTGCATATGTTCATCATATAATTGTTCAATCGTGGTTTGTTTAGAAAATAACCAAATGCGCCTTGTTTCTCGCATTAATTCAATCGTAAGCCCAGATACTTGGTTTAGTAAATTAGGTAGCAGAGGGTTGTGGGAAGCATTTGCAATGGCCTTATGGAATTCGAAATCCGCTTTTTCACCAAGCTCTTCATCCCCTTCTACGTTTTTCATTTCCTCAAGGATTCCTTCTAAAATGACAAGATCTTCTTTTGTTCTGTTTTTCGCTGCGCTTCTTGCCGTCCCAACTTCAAGAATTTTTCTTAATTCAAGCAAATGAGGGACGTATTCTCTGTATGTAATAATGGCCGTAGAAAGAGGAAATTCCAGTTTTTGTTTAGGGAAGTTTTTCACAAATGTGCCAGAGCCTTGTTTTATTTCAATCAGCCCCATTGCTTTTAAGGCTGATAATGCTTCACGGACAGCGGATCTACTGACTTGTAATTGCTCTGCTAAATATTCAACAGAATCTAAACGGTCACCTGGTTTTAGTTCGCCTGTACGGATCTTTTCATAAAGAATTTCACAAACTTCTTCGTAAATTTTTTTCGTTTTTACTTTTGCAAGTTTCAAATAATCCACCTCGTTTTTCAAGCAAAATCGGTAAATTAATTATACATTATACCGAAAGTACAATGAAAAATCTTCTCGTTCAGAGAAGATAAAAGTGTAACTCAAGTAAAACAACATTGAATTTTTAAAAAATTCAATTTATAATCTAAGTCATAAGGTCATCAGATGACTTAATAGGGGATATTTTGAAACATTGGGGGAAAGAGCATGACATTTACTCAAAATTTTACAGCAGTTGGAAACAGTTTAGGGTGGACAGCCCTGGTTGCAACAATTCCTATTTTATATTTTTTCTGGGCGCTTGCTATTAAAAAAATGAAAGGGTATATGGCGGGGCTAACCACTTTAATTATAGCTATCGTCATTGCAGTTTTAGCATTTAAGGTGCCAGTTTTGACAGCAGTAGCATCTGCTTCGCAAGGGGCTGTATATGGAATTATTCCAATTGGCTGGATTATCATTACGTCCGTATTTTTATATAACTTGACGGTAAAAACCGGACACTTTGATGTTATTCGTTCATCGGTGTTATCTATTACTGAAGATCGTCGTATTCAGGCTCTATTGATAGCCTTTTCTTTTGGGGCATTTTTGGAAGGGGCAGCAGGATTTGGCGCTCCGGTTGCCATTACAGCGGCGTTGCTAGTAGGGTTGGGTTTTAAACCGTTGCAAGCGGCGGGACTTTGTTTAATTGCAAACACAGCTCCTGTAGCTTTCGGGGCTATTGGGGTACCGATTACAGTAATGGAAGGGATTACAGGGATTCCTGCTTTAGAAATTTCAAAAATGGTAGGCCGTCAATTGCCTATTATTGCCGTATTTATTCCCTTTGTTTTAGTGGCGATTATGGTCGGTTTTAAACGGGCTTTTGAAGTGCTGCCTGCAATTTTAGTATCCGGTATTTCGTTTGCAGTGGCGCAATTTTTAAGTTCCAATTATTTGGGTGCCGAATTGCCGGATATTATTTCATCCTTAGTATCCTTAGTAGCTTTAGCGATTTTCTTGCGCTTTTGGCAGCCAAAACATATTTATCGTTTTGAAACGGATGGCCAAATGGAGGATACAAAAAATCATTATACTAGTGGACAAATTTTAAGAGCTTGGTCTCCGTTTATTGTATTAACGCTATTTATTTCTGCCTGGGGAATTCCATCCTTCAAAAAGGCGTTATTAGGTACATATGAAGGCGAGAACGCATTTTTAACCTTTGTGAATAACATTGGTGGTGCGCTCACGTTCTATCCGGAAGTACCGTTTTTACATAATCAAGTGATTGATGGTTCAACAGGCAAAGAAATTGCGGCAGTGTATAAATTCGAATTATTAGGTGCTGCGGGAACAGCCATTTTATTTGCTGCTATAGTATCTAAGTTTCTATTGAAAGTTTCTTGGGGTAAATGGGTAAAAACTTTTGGTGAAACCATCAACGAAATTAAATTCCCGCTTTTAACTATTTGCTGCGTTGTTGGTTATGCTTATGTGGCAAACACAGCCGGCATGATGACGACTTTAGGTTTAGTATTGGCAAAAACAGGAGCTTTATTCCCGTTCTTCTCGCCGGTGCTTGGCTGGATTGGTGTGTTTGTTACAGGTTCCGATACATCTTCCAACGTATTGTTTGCCAAGTTGCAGCAAGTTACGTCTGAATCCATCGGCATGGATCCGGTTCTTGCGTTGGCTGCCAACACATCGGGAGGCGTGACTGGAAAAATGATTTCGCCGCAAACATTAGCTGTAGCTGCTGCAGCGGTGGGATTAATCGGAAGAGAATCAGAGTTGTTAAAATTCGCCTTAAAATATAGTCTCATTTTACTTCTCTGCATATGTATCATTACATTTTTGCAAAGCACGGTACTTACATGGATGATTCCATAAGTTCTGAAATCTTAGCAGTATTGTCTGTTATAGATGATGCTGCTAACAATTTTGAGTAATGGGGGGAAAACTTATGAAAAAAATTGAAAAAGTCTTAGTAGCAAACCGCGGCGAAATTGCCATCCGCATTTTCCGTGCATGTACTGAATTAAAAATAAAAACCGTTGCAATTTATTCCCATGAGGATAGCGGCGCCATTCATCGTTTTAAAGCGGATGAATCCTATTTAGTAGGAAATGGAAAAAAACCGATTGATGCTTATTTAGATATTGAAGGAATTTTAAAAATAGCAAAAGAAGCAAATGTGGATGCTATTCACCCGGGATATGGCTTTTTATCAGAGAATGTAGAGTTTGCTCGCCGTTGCGAAGAAGAAGGAATCATCTTCATTGGACCAAAATCAAAACATTTAAGCATATTTGGGGATAAAGTAAAGGCTCGCGAACAAGCCATCGCTGCTGGAATTCCTGTCATTCCAGGTACAGATAGGCCAGTAAAAAGTTTGGAAGAAGTTGAACAGTTTGCAGATACATACGGCTACCCCATTATGATTAAAGCTGCACTTGGCGGTGGAGGCAGAGGAATGCGCCTTGTGGAAAAGGCAAGCGATTTAAAAGGGGCTTTTGAACGGGCCAAATCCGAAGCAAAAGCGGCTTTTGGTTCGGATGAGGTTTACGTGGAAAAAGCCATTGTTAAACCAAAACATATAGAGGTTCAAATTTTAGGGGATGAAGCCGGCAATATCGTGCATTTATATGAACGGGATTGCTCAATTCAACGCCGCCATCAAAAAGTGGTAGAGATTGCGCCATCTATCTCAATTTCAGAAGATTTGCGCCGCCGCATTTGCGAAGCAGCTGTAAAATTGATGAAAAATGTGCAGTATGTGAATGCAGGGACAGTGGAGTTTTTAGTAACGGGCGATAATTTTTACTTTATTGAGGTAAACCCGCGCATTCAAGTGGAACATACCATTACCGAAATGATTACAGGAGTTGATATTGTTCAGGCGCAAATTAAAATTGCGGAAGGTCATGGACTACACAGTAAAGCAATTCGGATTCCTGAGCAAGAAAAGATTTCTTTATTTGGCTATGCCATTCAATCACGGATTACAACGGAAGATCCAAAAAACCATTTTATGCCGGATACAGGAAAAATTATGGTGTATCGCTCATCCGGCGGTTTTGGTGTCCGTTTAGATGCAGGGAACGGTTTCCAAGGCGCAGTTGTTACTCCTCACTATGATTCGTTGCTTGTGAAACTATCGACTTGGGGAAGAACCTTTGAAGAAGCAGCGCAAAAAATGGATCGCAATTTGCGGGAGTTCCGTATTCGTGGTGTGAAAACCAATATTCCGTTTTTAGAAAATGTCGTAAACCATGAGAAATTTTTAAGCGGCCAATTCGATACAAGCTTTATTGATACAACACCGGAATTATTTGAATTTAAAGAACGGAAAGACCGTGCGACAAAGCTGTTAAACTATATCGGCAATGTGACATTAAATGGCTTCCCTGGAATCGAAAAGCGGCCAAAACCAATCTTTGTTCAGCCTCATATTCCGACTGTACCTGAAAAAAAGGTAACTGGTACAAAACAAATTTTAGATGAACAAGGCGTGGCTGGACTTATCCAATGGATTAAAGCCCAAGATGATGTACTGCTTACCGATACAACATTCCGGGATGCCCATCAATCGCTCCTTGCCACACGCGTTCGTTCGAAAGATATGTTTGAAATTGCCGATGCTACAAGCCAATTGATGAACGATTTCTTCTCCCTTGAAATGTGGGGAGGTGCAACTTTCGATGTAGCGTATCGCTTTTTAAAAGAAGACCCTTGGGATCGATTGGAAACATTGCGCAAAAAAATTCCAAATATCTTGTTCCAAATGTTATTTAGAGGAAGCAATGCGGTAGGGTATTCCAACTATCCGGATAACGTCATCCGCGAGTTTATAAAATTATCAGCTCAGTCCGGTATTGATGTATTCCGCATTTTCGATTCATTGAACTGGCTAAAAGCGATGGAAGTGGCCATCGACGAAGTTCGCCTCAACGGAAAAGTGGCAGAAGCGGCAATCTGCTATACGGGCGATATTTTAGATGATGGAAGAGCAAAATATACGGTGCAATATTACAAGGAAATGGCAAAACAATTAGAACAGGCCGGCGCGCATATTTTAGCCATTAAAGATATGGCAGGGCTGCTTAAACCAAATGCAGCTTATCGTTTAATTTCCGAATTGAAGGAAACAACAGATTTGCCAATTCATCTTCATACCCATGATACAAGCGGAAATGGGATTTTCGTTTATGCAAAAGCCATTGAAGCTGGAGTGGACATTATTGATACGGCATTAGGTTCCATGGCTGGCTTAACATCTCAGCCAAGCGCCAATTCGCTCTACTATGCTTTAAGCGGCGAAAAACGGCAAGTTAGAGCGGATATAGAATCCCTTGAAAAACTATCTTACTATTGGGCGGATGTGCGAAAATATTATGTGGATTTCGAAAGCGGCATGAATGCCCCTCATTCAGAAGTGTATGTACACGAAATGCCTGGCGGACAATACAGCAACTTGCAGCAACAAGCGAAAGCAGTAGGGCTTGGGGACCGCTGGGAGCAAGTAAAGAAAATGTATTCCCGCGTCAATTTAATGTTTGGCGATATTGTAAAAGTAACGCCATCATCAAAAGTTGTTGGCGATATGGCGCTTTTTATGGTGCAAAATGATTTAGATGAAGAAAATATTTTTGAGCGCGGGAAAACGCTTGACTTCCCTGATTCCGTCATTGAATTTTTCCAAGGTTATCTAGGACAGCCTTATGGCGGATTCCCGAAAAAACTGCAAAAGCTTATACTAAAAGACCGCAAGCCGATTACGGTGCGCCCTGGTGAACTGCTAGAGCCGGTTGATTTTAGTAAACTTGCTGTTAAGCTGGAAGAAAAAGTCGGATTCAAACCTACAGAGAAAGACTTAATCGCCTATGCACTATATCCAAAAGTATTTGAAGAATACGCTAAAGTGCGTGCCCAATATGGTGACATTTCTGTATTAGATACTCCAACATTCTTATATGGTTTGCGCCTGGGCGAAGAAATTGAAGTGGAAATTGAAAAAGGAAAAACATTGATTATTAAATTAGTGTCCATTGGCGAGCCTCAACATGATGGTACACGGGTAATTTACTTTGAAATTAACGGCCAACCTCGGGAAATTGTCGTACAAGATATGACGGTAGAGGCAACGGGTCATAAAGCCGTCAAAGCGGACCCATCCAATCCAAATCAAATCGGTGCAACGATGCCGGGTACAATTTTGAAAGTGGTAGTATCTAAAGGCAGTCCGATCAAGCGGGGCGACCATTTATTAATTACGGAAGCCATGAAGATGGAAACAACTGTGCAGGCGCCAAAAGACGGTGTGGTAAAAGAAATTTACGTCAAAGAGGGCGATTCTATTTCTACAGGCGACCTATTAATCGAAATCGAATAAATAAGAGGTTGGAACAAATCTAAAAAAACATCATTTTCTCCTTGAAGAAAATGATGTTTTTTTTAGTGCGCCTGGCATGGGTGTAATCTATAGGGTGTAAGTCCCGAACTGTGAAGGCAGAAGTAACAGTTAGCTTAACGCAAGGGTGTCCGTGGTGACGCGGAATCTGAAGGAAGCGAGCGGCAAACTTCCGGTCTGAGGAACACGAACTTCATATAAGGCTAGGTATCATTGGATGAGTTTGCTAAACAAAACAAAGTCCTTTCTGCCAAAGGTGGTACAGAGTAAATGAAGCAGATAGATGGAAGGAAAGATTACATTCTTACCCGGGGAGGTCTGGCGGATATGTGAAGTACGCTTCATAACCTACTTAGTGATAAGTAGCTGAACCGTCAGAAGTCAGCAGAGGTCATAGTATTAGTTGGTTTAGAACTACTAAGAAGGACCGAACAATTAAGAGAGAATAGCCCTTGGCATTCAGTGAGTCATGATGAACACAGAAAACGTAGTACCTCACTTGAGGAAGGAAGCGGTGAATCCCGTGGGGGTCCTCTTGGAGGGTGGAGTGACCACTGGCATAAAGAGAACATCTATTCACGGAAGTTATGAAAACTTGCGTCAATTATCTTAATTGAACCGCCGTATACGGAACCGTACGTACGGTGGTGTGAGAGGACGGGAGTTAATCGCTCCCTCCTACTCGATTACGATCAATGATTGAATTATAATCATCATTTCTTTCTTGAAAACCTTCCTCCGCGTGGCGCATATCTATAATGGGTTGGGTATGATAATCTCTTAAATAAATTTTTTCAGTAGCTATTTCTTGAATTACCTGTTCTGTCAGTAACTGGAACGTCACTTTTAAAAATTTATTGATACAGGCGATAATCGCAACCTTATGAGGCTTTCTCTGAGGTTGTGTTTTTAATTTATAATAGTAATCTACAAAATGATTCAGTTTATCTTTCTTCTTCATAATCATGGCACACACCATAAATATAGGTTCTTTCTTCCACTTTCTTATACACGCTCTCTATGGACCCAACATACTAAACTGATTCGCATAAGGGTGTGAAGTTAGCCAGTTTTTAATACGGATTCAAAGATCCCTGAGACTGGTCGACTTTTCTAAAAAATAGTAGCACAAACCTTGGCCTTGGTTTGTACTACTAATCTTAGTATGTTTTTGTTTTGACTATAACAGGACTTGTATGCTCAACTAAACGACCTTATGGTGGAGTAGGAATTGTAAAGTATACACGAGGCCCCTTTTCCAAAGTTTCCAAACTCGTCGATTTTAGCTATATTCGGAAATCTTCATTAAATCTCCAAATATTCGCCTCAAAAAATTTAGGATAGACATGCTTATGAAATATACTATTTCAAAACTTAAACATTTGAAGAATAATTGGAGCTCCTTTTGGTGGCAGGTCTTTCGTTTTTAACTTAATCATACCGCATTGGACTTCGTAATTTTCTTTAGGTTGTAGCACACCATTAATAAATAAATTCATATAGGAGACGGTACTTGGGTCAATAATTTTCTGATTTTTTCCTTTCGTAAAGCCATCTTGATCTCTATAAATTCTTGATTTTCCGTTTGAATTTGTATAGTACTCAAAAACTTCAACCTTTTTTGGAAGGTGAAAGGAAAACTCTGTCGGTGGTAAATGAGGGATTTTTAAAAATGGCTTAGGTAAGTTATTAGCACACTTTTTATTTTCCATCATTCCTCTCCTTCCAATTAATTACTAATAATTTCTACTATAATATGCCTAAGTACACAAAAAATTTCTCCATACAATAAAATGAAATTAGCTTTGAAATTAGCTTTAAGGAGGAAAATGGATGGCATTAGAAATTTTAAAGCTTGCAATTAATGCCGCTACAACTGTACTTACTAATCCAGATGTACAAAAATTTTTTTATGTAGTAGATACTCCTGTAACTGGGGCATCTACTTTAACAATTAACGCAGAAGATTTCATGGATGATACTGGAGCAACAGGTGTTACACTTCCAGCATTATCAGATGAGAATAGTTATTTAATTGTATATGTAAACGGTGTACAAGTAATGCAAGATTTAGTGACATATAATCCAGGTGGAACTGGTACAGGATCACTTGTCATTACTGTTCCTGAAAATTCAGATATTATTGCAAATACACCAGTAGTTCTTGTGGTAACTAACTTCGCTCCAACAGCTCAAACTACTATTAATACTTAAGAAGTTGTATAATTCTTTAGATTAGAAGTGGTGCTTTGTTAGTTAGAATAAAAGCCCCCTTTTCTCGTACCATTCATTTTAAGAGAAAAGGGGGGCTTTTATTAATGAGCGAGAACTTTGTGAGTCTTCGGAACGAACATGTTTTTTTACGAAAAAATTAGGTAATAACTATTAAGTATCGGATAGGAGGTTTTTTGTAGGGAGGAGCTTATTTTGAAAGCGTCCAAGCGAATTAAAGCGTCTAATGCCAGATATAACACAGAAAATGTTAACTCAACAATTACGCGAATGGGAGCAAGATGGAGTTATTAAACGAATTGTTTATCATCAAGTTCCTCCGAAGGTTGAGTATGAATTAAGTGAATATGGTTGGAGTTTGAAAGGGATTCTAGATGCTCTATGAACTTGGGGGGGAAAACATATCGTCAAAGTGTATGGTAGTACAGATGGAGTATTGAAAGAGAACATTTTAAATGAACACTAAGTATTATTTTCTGTCTTCCATTAAGCTAAACAAAGGAAAAGTTTATTCTTAACAAAATCCGGAATATCAATAAATTTAAATATTGGTAATAATCCCCAAATTAAGAAACCATTCATTATGAAAAATCCCAACTTTAAACGTATGAAAACCTCCTTTGAAACAAATGATAAAAATACAATTCAAATACCAATGAATTGTAAATGGAGAATAAAGGAGGTATGTTGCATGAGAACGTTGCAAAGAATAGCTTTAGTATTAGCAATTATCGGAGCTATTAATTGGGGACTTATTGGATTTTTTAATTTTGATTTAGTAGCGACATTATTTGGAGGACAAGATACAGCCTTATCACGTATTATCTACAGTCTAGTTGGTTTAAGCGGACTATTTTGTTTAACACTCTTGTTTCAACCATGGGAAGATATGGAGCGACAAGAAACGGTTCGTCCTAGAAGCCAACAAAACAATATCAATTACGGAACGGAATTTGGAGAAGAAGCTGATTTCACTTCCGTAGAAGAAAAAAACAAGCGAAATGAATAAAATACTTTTAAGAAAGTGCAGCACTTTACGTAATCATCTCAAGAGTGCAGCACTTTTTTTGTTGCTTTTACATTAAGAAGAAAATTTTGGATTATTATAAAATTTGAAACTCCGTAGATAATAGCACATTTTCGTCTAATATTGCATATATTGCAATGGATTCGTAAAAAGGAGTGTTGAAATATGAATGGAAACTGGAAGCTTAGTGATCCGTATGTATTTGAATCATTAAAAAGACTTTTAAATCAATCCATTGCAGTTCAAACAATTCGGGGCAGTCTACGTGGGGAATTGAAAACCGTGATGCCAGATCATATTGTCATTCATATGGGTGGATCGCCATTTTTTGTTCGTACTGAACAAATTATTTGGATTCAACCAATATGAATGCATAGGTCAAGCACCGTCCATCATAAGATAGAAACGGTTAAAAATTATGGATGGAGGCTCACTCACTCTTATGTTTAAACGTGTAAATAAAATTCTCATTGATTTACCGATTCCGGACCATGGCGATATGAATGCGGCTGCAGCCGTTCAAGAATTACTCGGTGGTAAATTCGGTGAAATGTCTACATTAAATAATTATATGTTCCAATCCTTTAATTTCCGCGGCAAAAAAAAGCTTAAACCTTTTTATGACTTAGTGGCAAGTATTACAGCAGAAGAATTTGGTCATGTGGAATTAGTGTCGAATACGATCAACCTGCTCTCTATTGGCAACACAGTTCCAACTGGTCCTGATACCGCTCCACTCCAAAACGGAAAAGACGCACGTTATTCCCTCCACTTTACAACGACCGCACAAGCAGCTTATCCAGGAGATTCAATGGGGAGACCGTGGACTGGTGAATATGTCACAAATTCAGGCAACCTTGTAGCAGATCTTCTTTTTAATTATTTATTAGAAATTGGTGCAAGAACTCATAAAATGAGGGTCTATGAGATGACAACTCACCCGACGGCATTAACGATGATTGGTTACTTGCTCGTCAGAGGCGGTACACACATTATTGCATATGCAAAAGCCCTTGAAGTTGCAACAGGAGTAGATGTAGGGAAAATGCTCCCAGTTCCAAGCTTGGATAACAGTAAATTCGATTATGCAAAACCATTCTTGGAGCAAGGATTATTTAATGTATTGTATACATGGGGAGAAGAAGACTATCGCGACATTAATCAAATTTGGAAAGGGCAGAACCCTGAAACCGGAGACCCGTTAAAAGTCATTCACGGAACACCGGAAGGGGCACCAGTACCAGATCTTCCGGAACTTCCGGAAGAATTTGCTCCAGGAATTGACCGGGATGATTATTTACGAATTTTAAAAAGGCTGCAAAGCAACTTGTAATAAGTTTCAGAAAATTTGCCGTCCCACATTTAACAAGATGTGGAACGGCATTTTTATGTTAATGTTGCTTCTTTGTTGTAAAATCAGGAATAAGCCAATAAATAAGCAATCCAGCAATTGTTGCATAAGCGATCCCGTTTGCATATCCAATACCGATAATAAAGATAACTGCCACAATAATTAAGTTTTTCATGTTCGTCATATCCACTTTTTCTTCGATCATGTGGCGTATTCCCATGCCAGCAATCATACCAAATAACAAGATACAAATACCACCCATAACAGCAACAGGAATAGATTGAATTGCAGCCCCTACTTTTCCGAATAAACCTAATAAGATGGCAATGACACCCGCACCTTGAATAATTCTGCTAGAGAATTGACGAGTAATTGCTAATACGCCAAGGTTTTCTGCATAAGTTGTTTGTGCAGGACCTCCAATTAAACCGGAGATAAATGTAGCGAGACCGTTTCCCCAAAGAATGCTTGAGAATCCTGGATCCTTCGTTACATCCTTACCTGTAATCTCATTTAATACGAACATATGTCCTAAGTCTTCGATGATTGTAACTAATGCAATAGGTGCCATTCCGAAAATGACAATCCATGTGAATTCAGGCATGACAAAATGAGGAAGAGCAAATACTGGAGCATCTACAATTGGGCTATAATCGACGATTCCACGAATTGCGGCATAAATGTATCCTACTCCTAGGCCAATAATAATTGGCAGTAAACGAACCATTTTATTTCCTGCAAGTGTCGCGATAATTGCGGCAAGGAGGCTGACGATTGCTACATCCCAATTTACACTAGCCATATTTGTAACAGCTGTCGTTGCTAATGCTAACCCAATGATACTCACAACAGGGCCAACAACTACTGGAGGAATTGCTTTCCGGACTTTATCAAAACCAATAAAAGTAATAAGAAGTGCAACAATTCCATAAACAATTGAAACACTAATAAGTCCTGCAACTGCCTCGCCCGGCGAATTCAATTCCCCTACATACAATGCTAAAGGCGCAATGAAAGCGAAGGACGATCCTAAATAAGTAGGAACTTTTCCACGCGTAATCAAATGGAATATTAAAGTCCCTAAACCACTAGCAACAAGTGCACTACCTGGATCTAATCCGGTGAGTGCTGGAACTAAAATCGTCGCACCGAACATAGCAAACAAATGCTGCAAAGACAATGGAATCGCTTTCAAAAAGTTTTTCAAACAAGTGTCCCTCCTTAATAAATGGTATTTCTGTCATGAAATTTTTAGAATATGAATTTTAAATTTTCACTATTGAAATAAGACAAATTAATGAAGGATATAGTGATGAAGAATAAAATTGTACATAAGTTGGGAGAGTAATGAACGACCTAAAAGAAAAGGAGGCACCCTTTGCCTTTTGTTAGGTACTCACAAAATCAGTTTGTAGAGAATCGAAAAGGCATGCAAACAAATGAAGTTTGCATGCCTTTATTGAGTGCGCCTGGCATGGATGTAATCTATAGGGTGCAAGTCCCGAGCCGTGAAGGCAGAAGTAACGGTTAGCTTAACGCAAGGGTGTCTGTGGTGACGCGGAATCTGAAGGAAGCGAGCGGCAAACTTCCGGTCTGAGGAACACGAACTTCATACAAGGCTAGGTATCATTGGATGAGTTTGCTCAACAAAACAAAGTCCTTTCTGCCGAAGGTGATACAGAGTAAATGAAGCAGATAGATGGAAGGAAAGATTACATTCTTACCCAGGGAGGTCTGATGGATACGTGAAGTACACTTCATAACCTACTTAGTGATAAGTAGCTGAACCGTCAGAAGTCAGCAGAGGTCATAGTATTAGTTGGTCTAGAACAACTGAGAAGGACCGAACAATTAAGAGAGAATAGCCCTTGGCATTCAGTGAGTCATGATGAACACAGAAAACGTAGTACCTCACTTGAGGGAGGAAGCGGTGAATCCCGTGGGGGACCTCTTGGAGGGTGGAGTGACCACTGGCATAAGAAGATAAGCTATTCACGGAAGGAGAATAACGATGCTTTTGAATCAAATCCTGTCACGGGAGAATATGCTTCAAGCACTAAAACGTGTAGAACAGAATAAAGGAAGCCACGGAGTAGATATGATGCCCGTACAAAATCTACGACAGCACATAGTTGAAAACTGGCTATCGATTAAAGAAGCAATTCTCAAGGGAACTTATGAACCGATGCCAGTCCGCAGAGTCGAAATCCCGAAACCTGATGGCGGTGTTCGTTTACTAGGAATCCCTACCGTAACAGACCGTTTGATTCAACAAGCAATCGCCCAAGTACTTTCAAAAGTGTATGACCCTACATTCTCTGAAAACAGCTACGGATTTCGACCAAACCGAAGTGCTCATGATGCGATGAGAAAAGCGAAAGAATATATAAGAGATGGATATCGATGGGTTGTAGATATGGACTTGGAGAAATTCTTTGATAAGGTCAACCATGACAGATTAATGGGTACACTCGCGAAGAGAATCCAAGATAAACCATTACTGAAATTGATTCGTAAGTATTTACAATCGGGCGTCATGATTAATGGTGTGGTGTCAAGCACATTAGAAGGAACTCCACAAGGAGGACCATTAAGTCCGCTACTATCTAACATTGTACTAGATGAACTAGATAAAGAATTGGAAAGAAGAGGACACAAATTCGTTCGATATGCGGATGACTGTAACATTTACGTGAAAAGTAAACGAGCAGGACTTCGCACAATGGCAAGTATCCAGCGATTTATTGAAGGAAAACTACGACTGAAAGTAAATGAAAAGAAATCAGCGGTCGACCGTCCATGGAAACGTAAGTTTCTAGGATTTAGCTTTACCTATCATAAAGAGCCAAAGGTTCGTATCGCAAAAGAAAGCCTTAAACGAATGAAGAATAAAGTTCGTGAAATCACATCACGCAAGATGCCCTACCCGATGGAATACCGCATTCAGAAACTGAATCAATATCTAATGGGATGGTGTGGATATTTTGCGTTAGCAGACACCAAATCTATATTCCCTGAATTAGATAAATGGATTCGTAGAAGACTTCGAATGTGTCTATGGAAGAACTGGAAGAAACCGAAAACAAAGATACGCAACCTTATTCAACTTGGCGTACCACAATGGCAAGCGTATGAATGGGGAAATACTCGGAAGAGTTATTGGCGTATTTCAAAAAGTCCAATATTACACAGAACCCTTGGTAACTCCTATTGGAGAAACCAAGGGCTGAAAAGTCTTGAAGCTCGTTATGAAAACTTGCGTCAATTATCTTAATTGAACCGCCGTATACGGAACCGTACGTACGGTGGTGTGAGAGGACGGGAGTTAATCGCTCCCTCCTACTCGATTGCGTACTAAATTTTTATAATGATTTCCTACTAATATTAGATTCATTAATATTTTTAAAAGCGTTGATGATAAAAAGGAGATTGCCTAATAAAAATGCACCGCCGCCAAGATATGTGAAAATATGTGCTGTATCGAGCATACCAGGGACTTGAACTAAAAAGGCGCTGAGTAGGAAAACCGGGACCCCTAATTGATGAAGCCAAAAGTGTGTTTTACCTAATGAATTGATTGCAGCTCTTGGATAAAGGCTATAGATAACTCCGAAAATAGCCGTTGTTGCAAAACCAACTAAGTTTACATGTGCATGAGCAGAACCCCATTGAAGTTTAAGCGTCATCGACATAAATAATCCTACACAAATTCCAAAAATCAAGTAAAGAACTGCAAGCTTAATCCAAATGGATCCCCTCATGTATACACTCCTTGTTGTCATTATTCCATGCTCCTACTAACGTCGCCATTTCCTTTTACTTAAAGCTTGTTGTTCCTCCTTTTTCCTTTGCTTATTTCATCATAATACGATTTTTTATGAATTATGAATGGATTGATGAATTTGATTTCATTAAAGTGAAGAAGCCCACTTTTAGCATAAATGTCCAGTTAAAATTCAATTTGCGGCAGACATCACTACTGCTTCAAAAGGATTTAATTACAAGTAATATCAATAGAAATTATAAAATAAGCCATTGCTATTGGAATATCAGTTTTCATCCCATCATTTTACATATTAGGGAAGAATCTAGTAAAATTAATGTTTATAATTATTACATAGGCAAGTCTATGAAGGGGTTTTATAAGAAATGAAACAATACTATGCTTTCTTAAAAGTGATTGAAAGAGGGAGCTTCACAAAAGCAGCGGCAGAACTTGGTTATACTCAGTCTGCTATCAGTCAGATGATTCAAGCTCTTGAAGAAGAAATGGGGACAACGTTGATATACCGTTCAAGAAAAGGCATTACATTAACGCCGGATGGAGAGGAATTTTTGCCTTTTATTACGAGAGTTGCAAATTCTCATGCAGAACTGATTGAAAAAGCGAAGGAAATGCAAGGATTAGCAAACGGGCATATTCGAATTGGAACTTTTACAAGCGTTTCAAGCAATTGGTTGCCAAGTTTAATGCAAGATTTTAAACACCTTTACCCATCCGTGCAATTTCACCTGCAGCAAGGAGAATATACAAGTATCGTCAAATATATTAAAGAAGGCAGTGTGGATTTCGGGTTTGTCAATCCTGATGCGGCAGAAGACTTAGAAACAGTTGTTTTAAAGCAGGATAATATGGTCGCAATCTTACCAGAAAATCATCCTCTTGCAAACGATTCAACAGTCACATTAGAAGATTTAGCAAAGGAACCGTTTATATTACTTGAAGAAGGAGAACTAAATGAACCGCTAAATGCTTTTAAGAAAAAAGGATTGCATCCTAATATTCAATATAGAGTAATTGATGATTATACAATAATGTCAATGGTCGAAAGTGGACTCGGCGTTTCAATTCTATCGGAAATGGTGATGAAAAAAGTTCGTTACCGATTTGTCATAAAAGAAGTGAACCCTCCGATAATTCGAACAATTGGCATTGCTTATAAAAATAAAAAAACGTTGCCAATTGCTAGTCGTTATTTTATCGATTTCATCATTCGAAAACTGTCTTAAAAGGTTTGTAACCTTTTTGAAAGGAAGATTCTGAATGAAACAACTGTATATAAAACAAAAGTTTTTTAGCTTAACTGATAAATTTACGATCAAAGATGAACATGAGAATGATGTGTACTATGTAAAAGGGAGATTCTTAAAAATTCCAAAAACCTTTTCAATTGATAATATGGAGGGGCAACAAGTAGCCCTTATTACAAAAAAGTATTTGGTGTATTGCCAAAATTTACTGTTGAAGTTGGAGGGCAGCACGTCATAACAATCATAAAGGAATTTACCTTTTTTAAATCGCGCTATACGATAGATTCAGCTGGAATAGAAGTACGTGGTAATTGGTGGGATATGGATTTTCAAGTATTCCAACATGGTGAAAAAATAGGTCAAGTAAGCAAAGAATGGTTTACTTGGGGAGACAGTTATAAAGCACAAATCTTAAAAGAAGAGTTGGAAACCATTATTATTGCTCTTGTAATTGCCATTGATTGTGTGAAGGAAGATCAAAGAATTGCTTCTGCCACAAGTTCAGTTTGATAAAAAAGGGGCTGTTCAGAAAGTCGAACACTTTCTGAACAGCCTTACTTCTTATAGTAATATTCTCTTAAAAATTTTGCTCCTGCGGTGGTCACATCAAACGCGCCTCCTCGTCGCAATTTATCTGCGGCTAAGCATGTGCGACAGCCGCAATTTATCTGCGGCGAAAGCATGTGCGACAGTCGCAAAGGGGGCGTCTCACAATGACTTTTCAGACGCCCCCTTGGCTTCTTATAATTCAACAGATTCAACGGAAATCCATTGTTGAGACCATTCTTCAATTGATTTCAATATGGGTTCCATCGAACGACCTTTTTCCGTCAATGAATACTCGATCACGACGGGAGTAGAAGGGATCACTTTTCGATTAATAATCTCCATTTGTTCTAATTCTTTTAAGCGGTCAGATAAAACCTTTCCACTAATACCGATAGTTGACTGTATTTCACTAAAACGTCTTGGTCCAGAAAGTAATTGATATATCACTAATGCAGTCCATCTCTGACTTAAGATGGATATTGCTTTTTCAAATTTTGGGCAAATCGCTGGCTGTTCCAATTACAACACCTCTCTAATTAAGTATTTTATCAAAAAGTCGATTATAAAAACAAAATAAGTTATTTTTTTTAACATCATTACAGAAAGTAACTAAACATTGAATAAAAATCGCAAGCGAAAATAAAAAGCAGTCCAAATGGCTCTATAATATTTGGTGTTGGTGAGTATAAACCAGCACCAATTTTTTTGAACAAAAAAATGAGACAGTGACAAAACTCTGGTAAAATGTAATCGACCAAAACCACATTTACAAGGAGTGATGTCACATGTCTCATCATTATTCTATACGTAATTTATTAAATATTAAAGACAAAAATATCACATTTGATGAAAATTTTTGTGCAGAAGAACTCATTAAAGGGGTCCAATCAAAAGTCTTTTATGGCCAATTAACTTACCAACCAAAAGCGTGCTATGCTTGTGGACATGTCTTTGATGATCAAATCATTAAACACGGTTTTAAAACGTCTCTCATTAAAATGCCTAGTGTTTCAGGTTTTCATACCTACTTAAAATTGCGTAAACAGCGTTATTTCTGTAAACATTGTCATTCCACGTTTACTTTAAAAACGAGCGTCGTGGCTAAAAACTGTTGTATTTCCAACAATACCAAAGTATCGATTGCTTTAAACGCCAAAGATAAAATATCCGAAAAAGATATTGCGATGAAACATAATGTTTCTCATGCCACTGTCAGTAGAGTCATTGACAGCTTTTATAGCTACTATCAACCAAATGTTCACTACCTTCCAAAGCATTTGTGTTTTGATGAGTTTAAATCAGTGAAATCCGCAGCTGGAGCGATGTCCTTTATTTTCTGCGACTCTGAAACGGGGGAGATTGTGGATATCGTGGAGGACCGGAGATTACATGTCCTCAAAGAGTATTTCTTACGGTATTCCAAGAAGGCGAGAGATGCGGTAAAAACGATTGTCATCGATATGTACAGCCCTTATATTTCCTTAATCCAAGAAGTTTTCCCTAAAGCGGAAATCGTACTCGACAAATTCCATATCCTCCAACTATTTAGCAGAGCTTTAAACAAAACGCGCATCAACGTCATGAATCGGGATAAAAAGAATTACAATAAATTAAAAAAATACTGGAAGCTCCTTCTGAAAGATCAAACAAAACTTGATTATAAGAACTATACATATCATCGTTGCTTTAAAAAGCATATGTGTGAGGTGGAGATTCTCCACTATCTCATTGATTTAGATTCTGAATTAAAAGCGTCCTATGAGTTATACCAATACGTGCAACATTGCATCAAAACCAAAGACTTTGAGCTCTTGAAGAAAACCTTGGCGAATAAACAGAACAGCGTTTCCAGCTATATGAAAACCGCCATCAAGACAATCAACAACTACATCAATTACGTCGAGAATACGCTAAAGTACGATTATAATAACGGCATTTTAGAGGGGATTAATAACAAAATCAAAGTGATTAAACGCATTTCTTTCGGTTATCGATCCTTCTATCACTTTAGAAACCGAATATTCATTACCCAAAACTTAGCGAAAATAAAAACAGCTTAGGGGAACTCGAATTTCCCCTAAGCCATCCGATTACATATTACCAAATAATGTCACTAGAATTTATTCACCAACACCATTTGACAAAGAACCGTCCAAATTAGGACTGCTTTATTGTAATATTAATTTCTAATAAGATAGTCGAATGCGCTTAATGCAGCAATTGCGCCAGATCCCATGGAGATGATGATTTGGTTGTATGGACCATCTGTGCAGTCCCCTGCTGCAAATACACCAGGGATTGAAGTAGCACCTTTTTTATCTACAATGATTTCGCCAATTTTATTGCGTTCAAGTGTGCCTTCTAGCCAATCTGTATTTGGAACAAGACCAATTTGAACGAATACACCAGCTAATTCAATGTGTTTTTCTTCGCCGGTAGCGCGGTCTACATATGTAAGACCATTTACTTTGTCTGTACCAGTGATTTCTTTTGTAGCCGCATTTGTGATAACCGTAACATTTGGTAAGCTATGAAGGCGATTTTGTAAAATTTCGTCTGCTTTTAGATGGTCATTGAATTCAAGTACTGTCACATGGTTAACGATACCAGCGAGGTCAATGGCTGCTTCCACACCGGAGTTGCCTCCACCAATTACCGCAACGTCTTTTCCTGCGAATAATGGTCCGTCGCAGTGAGGGCAGTATGCAACACCTTTATTTTTGAATTCTTGTTCTCCAGGGACATTGATGTTGCGCCAACGTGCACCTGTTGCAATAATCACTGTTTTACTTTTTAGAACGGCGCCGTTTTCAAGTTCTACTTCAATTAGGTCGCCATTCTTTTCAAGGTGTTTTACACGTTGGAGATTCATAATGTCAACTGGATATTCTTTCACGTGTTCTTCAAGAGCTTTTGCTAATTTTGGCCCTTCTGTTTCTTTTACGCTAATGAAGTTTTCAATTGTTAATGTATCTAGAATTTGTCCTCCAAAGCGTTCTGCTACAATGCCAGTGCGAATGCCTTTGCGGGCTGCATAAATTGCTGCACTCGCTCCCGCAGGCCCACCGCCGATTACTAATACATCAAACGGATCTTTATTGGACAATTCTTCCACATCTGAGCCTTTACCGAGCTTTCCAAGAATCTCTTCAATCGTCATGCGGCCGCTAGCAAACGGTTCACCGTTTAAGAAAACTGTTGGCACAGCTAAAATGTCTTTGCTTTCCACTTCTTCTTTGTATGCAGCACCATCAATCATAGTATGTGTAATGTTAGGATTTAATACACTCATGATGTTAAGTGCTTGCACAACTTCAGGGCAATTGTGGCAAGTTAAGCTGACATATGTTTCGAAGTTGTACTCTTCTTTGATGGATTTAATTTGATTGATGATTTTTTCATCCACTTTTGGAGGACGACCGCTTACTTGCAATAATGCCAATACTAATGAAGTGAATTCATGTCCTAATGGAACACCGGCAAAAGTGATACCAGTGTCTTCGCCAACACGGTTTACGCTAAAGCTTGGTGTTCTTTTTAGTTCTGTTTTTTCTACTTTAATTTTTGGTGTCATGGATGCTAGCTCATCAACTAAAGCTAGCATCTCTTCAGATACCTCGTCAGAACCAGCACTTACTTTTAAAACGATATCGTTTTCAAGCAGCTGTAAATACTGGCTTAGTTGAGATTTTATTTCTGCATCTAATGCCATGTTGAATCGTCTCCTTAAATTTTACCAACAAGGTCAAGGCTTGGCTTAAGTGTTTTACCAGTTTCTTTCCATTTTGCTGGGCAAACTTCACCAGGATTGTTACGTACGTATTGAGCAGCTCTAATCTTGTCGATTAAAGCACTTGCGTCACGGCCAATACCTTCAGCGTTGATTTCAACAGCTTGAATTACACCATCTGGATCGATAATGAACGTACCGCGATCAGCAAGACCTTCGTTTTCTCTTAACACTTCAAATTGTTTTGAAAGAACGTGAGTTGGGTCACCAATCATAGCGTAAGTGATTTTTCCAATTGTTTCTGAAGTATCATGCCATGCTTTGTGAGTGAAGTGAGTGTCAGTTGAAACTGAGAATACTTCAACGCCTAATTCTTGAAGTTTTGGATATTGTTCTTGAAGATCTTCTAATTCAGTTGGGCATACGAATGTGAAGTCAGCAGGGTAGAAGCAAACTACAGACCAATGACCTTTGAAATCTTCTTCAGTTACTGTGATGAATTCACCATTTTTGTAAGCTTGAGCAGTAAATGGTTGTACTTGTTTTCCGATTAATGACATATTCATTACCTCCAAAAATCTTATTTTTAATATAAAAACTTTTTGATAATAATTATTAGCTAGAATTAATTATTATATACATATCTTTTTTTGTCAAATGGAATATATTAAACATTTCAAACATTAGTCTATATTTTAGACTACATATATATACATAAAAATGGAAAATGAATTGAAGTGACGAACAAACTAAACTTTTCCATTATTCACTATATATTTATTTTAGAAGATGCGCATGGGTAATACAAGAAACAAACTCCTATCTATAATGAATGTTTATGTTAGGATAGAGTACAAAGGTTTCATAGAAGGGAGAGTGGAGTTTAGTGTTTTTGGAACAGTTGAAGAGAAAGTTAAATACACAGCAAATGACATTTATTGGTGAAGAAACAGCTTTTCGTTCTGCAGTGTTGATTCCCATCATTCAAATAGAAGGAGAATGGCATATTCTTTTTGAAGTGCGTTCATTCACATTAAGAAAACAGCCAGGAGATATTAGTTTTCCGGGAGGCCGTGTCGAAGATTCAGATGCATCTCCATTAGAAGCAGCTTTGAGGGAAACCCATGAAGAATTGGGAATTCATCCTAATACAATTAAAATAATAGGTGAACTAAGTCCGTTAATAACTTCCCCTTCCTTTGTCATTTACCCATATGTTGCAACAATTGATAATCAAGTCATTCAATCTTCTTATAATAAAGAAGAAGTAGAAGAAATCTTTACGATTCCAATAAAGTGGCTTCTCAATTATGAGCCATATTCTCATTTAGTAAAAATAAAGATCATTCCGCCATCAGATTTTCCTTATGAAAAAATTATTAATGGTAAGGATTATCAATGGAGAACAAGAGAAATGGAAGAATGGTTTTATGACTATGAGCAGTATACCATTTGGGGTTTAACGGCGAGAATTTTAAAACATTTTGTTGAAATACTGAAAAATAAATAAGATATTCTCTATGGTAACATTATAGAAATGATTACGAAGCATGTCACAGTTGTTTAAATAAAAAACTTGCTAGCATTTATCATTTGTTTTCCGCTCAAAATGTTATATCAATATAATTGTAATGAATCCAAATATTGCATTTTTTATTCATCATGCATTCGAAAATAATTTCACCAAATACGGTAAATAATATAAATCAATATAGAAAAGAAAGTAATGATACCTTTTATACACATGAATGTATCAAAAAAATATTTTCCATAAATGTACATTTTAACTTGCTATTAGAGCATAGATATAATATTTAAATCTCAAATTAAAAGTGTTATACTATAATAAGGTCAAAATGTACAAGAAGATGTTGACAAAAAATAGCTACATCTTTATGGAAAAAATAGGGGAGATAAGGATGGTTATAAAATGAGTAGTAGTCAAACTAAGAAAAATGTCGTTCTAATCGGCGCCGGTATTATGAGTGCAACTTTAGGGACGTTACTAAAAGAGCTTGCTCCAGATTGGAATATTACGATTTACGAAAAACTTGATAAGCCTGGCGAAGAAAG
Source organism: Ureibacillus sp. FSL W8-0352 (assembly GCF_038004345.1). NCBI lineage: Bacteria > Bacillati > Bacillota > Bacilli > Caryophanales > Caryophanaceae > Ureibacillus > Ureibacillus sp. FSL W8-0352. The sequence continues at coordinate 2,594,246 of NZ_JBBOQT010000001.1, forward strand.
TTCAAATGAATGGAACAATGCGGGTACAGGACATGCCGCGCTATGTGAGCTTAACTACACAGTTGAAAAACCAGATGGCTCCATTGACATTTCCAAAGCAATTAATGTAAATGAACAATTCCAAGTTTCTAAGCAGTTTTGGGCTTACCTTGTAAAAAATAATTTAATTCAGAATCCGCAAGATTTTATAATGCCGTTACCACACTTGAGTTTCGTTACAGGTGAAAATAATGTTTCCTTCTTGAAAAAGCGTTTTGAAGCACTGTCAAAATTGCATCTATTTGAAGGTATGGAATTCACTGACGATCCGGAAAAATTAAAAGAGTGGATTCCATTAATGATGGAAGACCGCGCTATTACAGAACCAATCGCAGCTACAAAAATTGATTCAGGTACGGACGTAAACTTTGGTGAATTAACGCGCATTTTAGTGAAACACTTACAAAATCAAGGTGTTGAAGTACATTACAAACATATGGTTGAAGGCATTAAACGCACAAAAGACGGCCGTTGGGAATTAAAAGTCCACGATTTAGACAGCATTAAAATGAAATACGTTTCTGCTGATTTTGTATTTATTGGTGCAGGTGGCGGAAGCTTACATTTACTTCAAGATACAGGAATTCCAGAAAGTAAGCACATTGGTGGGTTCCCAGTAAGTGGTTTATTCTTAGTATGTAAAAACCCTGAAATCATTAAAAAACACCATGCAAAAGTATATGGTAAAGCAAAAGTTGGAGCACCTCCAATGTCTGTGCCGCACTTAGATACTCGTTATATCGATGGTGAAAAATCATTATTGTTCGGACCATTTGCAGGATTCTCACCTAAGTTCTTGAAAACTGGTTCTTACATGGATTTATTTGCTTCCATCAAAGCGAATAACTTATTTACTTTGCTTGCTTGTGGTGCGAAAAACGTGCCGTTAACAAAATACTTAATTGGACAACTTATGTTAACGAAAGAACAACGCATTGAAGAATTACGTGAATTTATTCCTAATGCAAAAGCTGAAGATTGGGAAATTATTATTGCTGGACAACGCGTACAAGTAATTAAAGATACTGAAACTGGCGGTAAAGGTACATTGCAATTCGGTACAGAAGTCATTACTTCATCTGACGGCTCTGTCGCTGCATTATTAGGAGCTTCTCCAGGCGCTTCTACAGCAGTAAAAGTAATGCTTGATGTAATTAATCGCTGCTTCCCAGAAGAAATGAAAAAATGGGAAGGAAAAATTAAAGAAATGATCCCATCCTATGGTCAAAAATTACTAGACAACCCAGATCTATTCAAAGAAATACAAGCTTCTACTGATGAAATTTTAGGTTTAGGAAAAGAAAATATAGAGAAAGAATTAGAAACAATTCAATCATGAAGGCTCTCTACATAGCCGTCCTAACATACCAGATCTCCATAAAGGGAATCTGGTATGTTTTTTATTACTTGCAAAATAACAGGATATGGATGTGAAATAAATGAGATACATCAATATGGTTAGGGGAATCTTTTATCAACGATTGAACCGCTTTGTTGCTGAAGTTTATATCGATGGTCAAAAAGAAAAAGTCCATGTTAAAAACACTGGTCGCTTAAAGGAATTGTTGATACAAAATGTAGAAGTGTTACTAGAAGAAAGTAATGATCCGAACCGGAAAACAAAATATTCGCTCATTGCTGTGAAAAAAGGCGAACGGTGGGTAAATATCGATTCCCAGGCACCAAATACTGTTGCTTATGAAGCGATATTAGATGGGAAAATTGCTGAAATTGGAACCGTCCAAAAATTAAAAAAAGAAGTGAAATATGGAGATTCCCGATTTGATTTATACTTTGAAACGCAAGAAGAAAGAGGGTTTATTGAAGTTAAGGGCGTAACGTTAGAGAAAGATGGAGTAGCAGTGTTTCCTGATGCACCCACTTCTAGAGGGGCAAAACATGTTCTAGAATTAGTGAAAGCTGTGGAGGAAGGTTATAAAGGAATCATATTATTTATTATTCAAATGGAGGGTTGCCGCCTTTTTGTACCTAATCATGAAACAGACCCGTCCTTTTCAAATGCGTTACGCCAAGCTTCAAAACAAGGAGTGCAAATTTTAGCTTACGAAACAAGTGTAAGTGAACAATGTATGGTAATCAGTAATCGAATTCCCGTTGAATTAATATGAAAAAGGATGGTTACATAAAAAGAAGAATTTAGGACAATTTAATAATGAACAAATTAGATTTGTTCAATTTGCTCAATAAGGAGGATGGTTATGTCGATTGAGGATAATAAACATAAAGGCGAGTTCCAACGCAAAAATAAGCTTCGATTTCACCAATCCCCTAATCAAAAATCAACAGAATTTGCTTCTGATATGGCAATTGAAACAACCTCCCAAAAGGAAAAAGGGCGTATACAACAACCAATCAGTGAAAGAACAGCATGGCATTAAGACTGACCATTTGAATTATTGAGTATTTATAAGCTATGGATACTTTTCCATAGCTTTTTTTAAGTGAAAGTATTACCATAAAAAAACGCTTTACTTCAATTGTAAAGCGTATAATCGATCACTCTATTAAATGTTTTTTAAATGATTTTGTTTCCATCTTTCTAGAAATGCAAGGACATGTTTTGCATCGCTTCATACTATCAAGGAGATAGTTGTAACAACATGTTTTTCTAATTCTGAGCTCTGCTCCATTATCTATAAATGTTTTCTTACCATAATATTTTCGCAGAGGATTTTCTTTATGATGATAACCAAATAATGACCCATCTGCTTCAAAAATGATGTAGTGAAAGTCATCAATGGCTTGTTGATGATTCTCCTTTAACTCCATTTCATACAGCCAAAATACGTACACGGCAATATTTTCCCATAAAATCGTTTGGGAAATGCCAATTGTTTTTTCAAACTTATCGATGAGTGGAGAAATATTTTTCAAAAATAAATCCTCTATAATCCCTTGCCGCCATAAGGAACGGCTTTGACAGTTTTGATTCAATTCCTCAAAGTTTAAATCATTAAGATTAATGGTTGGAATCCAGTTTTCCCCTTTCTCTGGCCATTCCATTTCAATCATATTCAGTTCAACATTGAGTTTTTTGTTCCAAACAGACATAGCAAATAAAGAAATAACTGCAACGAAAGCAAATCTCTTCATAAAAATGGAAGCTGCAACTTTTTCTGAAGGGGCACCAATCATCTCGGCAATTTTTGAAATGAATTCTTTAAGATAAATTTCATCCATTAATTGATAAACATTGAAAGTATGCATCGATTCAGATGTTAATCTATATTTTTGCAATATCTGTAATTCTTTCTCTGTCAATGTATTAACCATGGGAAATAACTACCTCTTTTAAAATGCATCTACCTTTGCCATATGGGATGCACAGCGGCGTTCCAAACAAAGGATCTGGTGTTACTTCACAATCCATGTCAAAGACAGCTTTCACTAGACTGCGATTAATGACGTGCTCCGGCTTCCCTTGGGCAAAAACTTTTTGATTCTTGATAGCCACAATATGATGGGCATATCGGCAAGCAAGATTTAAGTCGTGTAGAACCATTACCACCGTACGTTTTTCCTTTTCGTTTAATTCAAAAAGCAAATCAAGTATTTCGATTTGATGGGTCAGGTCTAAATAAGTGGTTGGTTCATCTAATAAAAGGATATCCGTATCTTGAGCCAAAGTCATGGCAATCCAGGCACGCTGACGTTGTCCACCGGAAAGAGCATCTACCGGTTTTTCCTTTAATTCTTCGAGTCGTGTCGCCTTTAAAGCATTGTTCACTTTTTTTTCATCCTCTTCTGACCATTGACGTAGCCAAGTTTGATGAGGATAGCGTCCTTGTTTTACCAGCTGCAAAACCGTTAAGCCTTCCGGTGCAGATGGTGATTGAGGAAGGATCGCCATTTGCTTAGCAACTTCTTTGGTAGAAAGCTTAGCGATTGCTTTACCTTCAAGAATAACCGTACCAGATGTTGGCTTCAGCAGACGGGCGATCGAACGAAGAAGCGTCGATTTTCCGCAGCCATTTGCCCCAATAAATACGGTAATCTCACCCTTTGGTATTTTTAAATCCAACTCGTGAATTATGAGGTTTTTTCCATAGGAAATCGATAAATTTTTCGTCTCAATCGCACTCGTCATCTTGCTAGCTCCTTTTTATTTTTAGTTTTCGAATACTTTCGTTCCAAGCACTTTCAAAGAAAATATCTCTTCTGATGCTCATTCACTTCATTTTAAGAATTTCTTGTTTTAAAAAGCAGATAGATAAAATATGGCGCTCCAATTCCTGCAGTGAATACGCCTGCAGGCACCTCTAAAGGTGAAAAGACGGTCCGGCCGATTAAGTCTGCAAGCATTACAAGTATTCCTCCAATAAATGCGGATGTAGGGATCAACGCCTCGAAGGATGAGCCAACAAGCCGTCTTGCCATATGGGGAGCCATCAGCCCAACAAAACCAATCGTGCCAGCAAAAGCTACTGAAATGCCAATTAACGCTGTACTTAACATTAATAATAGAAACCTATGTTTTTGAACGTTATCGCCTAGCCCAGTTGCTACATCATCACCTAATTCCTGAACATTAAGCTGTCTAGTAGCAAGAATGGCGAGGATAATTAAGATAACCGCCCCTGGAACAAGAATTGCAACGTTTGTCCAATTAGATCCATAAACTGAGCCCGTAATCCAAATATTTGCTTGGCTTGCTTGATAGATTGGTCCAGTTACCATTAAAAATGTGGTGAACGCCTGCATAAGTGCGGAAATCCCGATGCCAATTAACACAAGGCGAATAGGGGGTACCCCATTTTTCCAAGAAAGGAAATAAACTAAGACCCCCACCACACTAGCACCAATAAATGCAGCTAATGGCAACCAAGCTATGCTGACTGTTAAAGAATGGTTCTGATCGCTGAAGATGGACATAAAACCGACAACTGCTACTGCCGCACCGCCAGAAATCCCCAATACTTCAGGTGATGCAAGTGGGTTTCTTACCAATCCTTGTAAAATGGCGCCAGCAATCGCTAGGGAAATACCGACAGTTAAGGCGACGATAATTCTTGGCAGACGGAATGATGTGATAACCAATGTTTCCATCTCTGGACCTAAGCCAAGTAGAACTTTAACAACTGTCAACGGGTTGATCTTCATTTCCCCTAAACCCGTGCTTATTACAAAAACAACAAAGACGATTATAGCTAAAGTTGTATAAATAAATGCAGCTTTTCGATCAATTAGTAATGACATCTTGCCGTTAAAAAGGCGTAAATTTTTGTATTTACTCATCGCGCATTGAACCCCCTTCTTGCAATATAGATAAAGAATGGAGTTCCAATTGCGGCGGTCATCACACCAACAGGGACTTCTGATGGCATTACTATGTATCTGGCAGCAATATCTGCTGCTAATAATAAAATTGCCCCCAAAACTCCCGCCATTGGAATAACCCAGCGGTGATCCATTCCTACAATTGCTCTTGCAAGATGTGGGACGATAATTCCGACAAAGCCAATTGGTCCTGCAACAGCGACAGAAGATCCAGCTAATAATATAACCAAAATTCCAATCGCAATTTTTATGAAACCAGTATTTAAACCTAATCCTTTGGCAACATCTTCACCCATAGCAAAAATATTCATTTTTCCTGAAATGAATATTGAACCAAGCCAGGCTATAGTCATATAAGGAATAACTGAAATAAGCGTTTCAAGATTTCTCCCTGCAACAGACCCTGCCAGCCAAAACAATACTTGGTCAAGTAGTGCTTCATCGAGAACGAGCAATCCTTGGGTAAAACTAGCAAACATCGCAGAAATCGCTGCTCCAGCTAGGGTTAACTTCATCGGTGTCAGCCCCTCACGCCCAAAAGAACCCATTATGTAGACACTAATGGCAGCAAAAGCGGCGCCAAGAAACGCAAGTACGTTAAAACTTTGCATATTATGAACAGAAAATATTGTCATAGCAACAACAACTGCAAAGCCTGCTCCCGCATTAATACCAAAAATTCCCGGTGAAGCTAACGGGTTTTTTGTTAACGTCTGCATTAGAACTCCGGCAATCGCTAGGCTTGCTCCAACTGCCGCAGCTATTAATGCCCTTGGGATTCTTACTTTTTGAATAATAACATGTTCATTCGATCCATTGTAATGGGTAAAAGAATCAATGGCTGTTCTCCACGTAGTATCTGCATATCCAAAGATAACACTGGCACACATAAAACCAATCATTAATAGAAAAGTAACAAAAAGGCCAATCCATTTATAAGAAGTCCTTTTCAACAACATCTTTTTGAAGACCTCTCTTTTTTATTTTAAGTCTATATACAACTAAACATAGCTGTCAATGACTTTGATAATCATTTTCAATTGTATATTGACAGAGGTGTATAGGTTACTTTATGATTAGCTTGTTGAAATTGATTATCATTTACAATTAGTTAAGGAGGATACAGTACAAGTGAAACTGTTCAAAACATTTTTGCTTCTTTTCTCTGTTATAGCCGTTTTATTGCTGGCGGCATGTGGCGGCAAAGAAGAAAAAGCAACTGAGAAAACAGATCAAAAAACGACAGAAGAAAGTACGTATACAATTGAACATGCAATGGGATCCACAGAAATCAAAGGTACTCCAAAAAGAGTTGTTATTCTTACAAACGAAGGAACCGAAGCGTTATTGGCTCTAGGAGTAAAGCCAGTTGGTGCGGTTCAATCTTGGCTTGGTGATCCTTGGTATGAACATATTAGCAAGGATATGGAAGGCGTCGAAGTTGTTGGGACTGAGAGTGAAGTAAATGTGGAGAAAATTGCTTCGTTAAAACCTGATTTAATTATCGGGAACAAGCTTCGCCAAGAAAAAATTTATGATCAATTAAAGGCCATTGCACCTACTGTTTTTTCTGAAACCTTACGTGGTGATTGGAAAGAAAACTTTAAGTTATATGCTAAAGCGCTAAATCTCGAAGAAAAAGGAAATGAGGTATTAGGTCATTACGATCAACACGTTGCCGACGTGAAAGAAAAACTTGGTGACAAAGTGAACAAAGAAATTTCTGTTGTTCGCTTTATGGCTGGAAAATCTCGTATTTATTACACTGATTCATTCTCAGGGGTTATTTTCAATGAATTAGGTTTCAAGCGTGCTGCTCATCAGGAAGAGTTGTTTACTTCAGATAATAAACTTGGCAATTTAGCTGTTGAAGTAGGAAAAGAAGTGATTCCGAAAATGGATGCAGATTACCTATTCTACTTCACTTATGCTCCACAGGGAGATCAAGAGGCATTAAATACAGCAAAGGAATGGACAAGTGATCCTCTATGGCAAAATCTAAATGCCGTTAAAAACGGTAATGCTTTTGAAGTGAGCGATGCAATTTGGAACACTGCCGGCGGTGTAATTTCAGCAAACTTGATGTTAGATGATTTAGAAAAATTATTAACGAATTAATCTGCCATAACATCCCAAGTATAAACTTAGAAGTGGTCGTTTGAAAAAGCCATTTTGAAACGGCACTTTGCGACGAGGATAGTAAAACTTGTTTCAACTAGCTCAAAGAGCAAAGGTTGATTATATAAGAGTGTCTGGAAAGTTTAGACTTTCTAGACACTTTTTTTGCACCCTTTAAATAATGCCATTCAATTATTTACTTCTTAGTTATTTTTTTTTCAAAATAAATGGTTGAAAAAATGAGCAAAATACAATTTGAGAAATAGTAATGCTGTTTCTCATTTTATCTCAATGAGGAGGATTGCTATGCCGAATGTAGAAGTAAACTGTACCGTCTCCAATTGTTATTTCCACAGAAAAGGAAATATCTGTGGTGCGGAGAAAATTTTAATTGATACGGATTCAGATTCCAAAGATAAGTCGTCAGAGTTTGCTTCAGAAGTAGACTTCCGAAAGATTGAGGAAAGGGCTAAATCATCAGAAGAAACTTGCTGTAAAACGTTTAGACCTAAAAAGTAGACTTTCGGAAGTATGGGCAGGCCAATCATTGAGAAATTGCGGGGACTAATCTTTTTAGTCCCTTATTTTTTGAGGAGCTGTAATGAATGTATGAAGTCATTGTCAATCAACTGAAACAAATTGAACGCAGTCATCATGTAAAAGTATTATTTGCTGTTGAATCTGGTAGTAGAGCATGGGGAATTGCCTCAAAAGAAAGTGATTATGATGTTCGCTTTATTTATATCCATCCAGTAGACTGGTATCTTACAATCGATCCCCAAGGAATTGGAAAAAAACGAGATGTCATCGAGTTACCGATTCACGATCATCTTGATATAAGCGGTTGGGAAGTTACGAAAGCTTTAAGGTTATTCCGAAAATGTAATCCTTCTATTTTAGAATGGATGAGAAGTAGCCCCATTTATTTACAACCATATAGCTTTATTTCTAAGTTGCGCTTATTGGAGGATGAGGTTTTTAATCCGAAATCGATGCTTTCACATTACATACAAATTGCCAAACAAAATTATGCATCTCTCCAAGGAGAGAATGTGAAGGTAAAAAGCTATTTATACGCTTTGCGCTCATTGTTCGCTTGTAAATGGATTGAACAGTTCAATGAAATCCCACCGATACATTTTCAGCATTTGCTTTCACAAATGAAGATTGATGGTAAATTGAGAAATGAGATTGAGCAGTTGGTGAAATCTAAAGTTTTCGACAAACGGGAAACCATTCGGCCTATTCCAATATTCAATGATTATATCGAACATGAATTGTATTCATTGCAGGATTATATAAAAAATCTGTATGGAGAAAAGAATGATCCAACTGTCCAGTTAGATAAGCTATTTCGTGAGACATTAAGAGAAGTTTGGAATGAGAAGTTTGATGCATTCTAGAAACTATAATTACTCATCCATAACCAATATAGATGTACGAAAAAAAGTCCAGAATATAAGATTGAAATACCTGTTAAAGCATAAAGATAGAACCGTTGAAATGATTTTATGCATCTTAAAATAACAAGATTAGAAACAATAAATATGAATACGGAAAGACTGAATTTAATTCCTAGAAATAAATATGGATTTGCTTCAAAAAAGAATCTCATCAGAGGATTTATTTCTTTTATGAAATTATTCATTAAACCATAATGTGTGGCTATACCATCAAATATGTTTAAGATTGCAACCAATAAACTCAATATAAAAATTTGCTTGTTTCTTTTCATTCAATACACCTTATAGATTTTTTCAATAGTATAACCATTTAAGCAACTTTCTAAAAAAAGTGGAATTCACATAGATAAAAGCAATTCCCTTGCTTTATGATGTGAATTCCACCATACAATGTTATTTATTTTTTTTGTTTCTTTTTCTTTCCAACACTAACTGTTCTAATTGGGATAGTTCACGAGAAAACTCTTCTTGCGCGGCTCTAGCAGAGATTTTTTCTTGTTTTGGTGTTTGCGGCAAAGAACTTGCATTATTGGTTTGGCCTTGTTTATTATCTCTTCCCATATTAGATCTCCTTTCTTGATAGTTAATCTTAATATGGCAAGATGCGATTTTTTTATCACATTGAAAAGCATTAATTGGAGGAAGGAAAAGAATAAGTTTTATTGAGAGGTTATATTGATGCATAAACATTTGGGGCAATATATTTGGGATGCTTCGTGAATAAGTAGCATCCCAAAAGTCAACTAATGACGTGGTATAATTTTTTGTTTATAAATACTGTATACATTGTTTTGTTTCTCATGTTTACTTCCTTTAAATTCAATATAAGTTTTATGAATGTATGGAGAGGTCATAATGGAAAGTAACGCTCCATAGTTGGGGATAAAAGTTATCTCGTCGCCAGGTTTGAAAAGTATTTTTTTTCCATCTAACACAATGTGGTCGCTGGTTGAACCAAGAATTTTCACAGGTATTGTTGGTGTTAAGCCCGAAACAGATACATCTTGCCTTCCTACTCCAACGAGAATATGGTTAATCCAACCTTGTTCATGGAATTCAATTGATTCACCAAAGCCGTTTTTGCCACGATTACCATAGGGGACAGAAGGTTTTTGTTTCGCCTCTATTACTTCTGCAACAAATTTAAATGTATCTTGATAAAGTTTCGGTATGACTTCGCCTTTAGTCGTCTCTCTTCCTAATAGAATCGATTCACCAAGACGAACATCATTGATTACACCAATATTTTTCGTTTCCGTTAGCCATTTAATATTTGCAGAGTTTCCGCCTGATACGATAGGGAGTTGTAAAGAGAATTGTTGCCTAATTTGCTGAACAAGAGAAGAGAACTCTCGCATCTTGTCTTCTGTCGGTATGACGCCACCAAAACAAGCAAAATTTGTTGCCAAACCAACAATTTCGATACCTCGGAGTTTTATTACCTCATTAATAAATGCTGGTAGATCTTTTGGCATGACACCTTCACGAAGGTCACCCATTTCTACCATAATCATAATTTTATGGATTTTTCCTTGTTTAATAGCTTCTTCTGATAATGCACGAATGATGGTAAGTTCAGTGTTCATGCTGATGTCCGCATATTTGACGACACTCGGAACTTCCGACATCCCAGGGGTCCGAAGCATCATCAGGGTTGCGTTGATTTTCGCCTTTTTTAACTTTTCTAAATGAATGGTTTTTGAAACGGCCAGTCTCGTAATCCCTGCTTGGACAAAGGCATTGACAATTTGCAAATCTGCACAAACGCCTTTGACTACCCCTGTCACTTCCACCCCCTTTGCTTCGCATAATTGTTTTAGAACGATTACGTTGTGTTGAATTTTATCAAGATTGATTTCAATTCGAGGAACGGGTTTTAGTTTCATAGTGAACTCACGACCTTATCCTTATTTTTTAAGGATGGGAAGAAGTCAATGATTGCATTGATGATTTTTTCATCACCTTTTTTCAACACATCGCTAACAGGTAAATGATACTTATTTTCGTATTCTACAATTGTTTGATCGATTTCCTCATCTGTCATATTTTCGTGATTTAATGTAATAGCAATTACTTTTGTATTTCCATAATGTTCAATTAAGTTAATTTCTTCTTGAACATCCGGCATTGGCATAAATGGAAAATCTCCTAACACTTTTCGTTTTGGCGGATGTTGCAAGATGACTGCTTGTGGTCTTGCACCTCTTAAAATACCGCATGAGCTAGCATAGGCTGGGTGGCTCAGCGCACCTTGCCCTTCCACAATGATAATGTCAGGGTTTTCATTTTTGTGGGCACGCAATATTTCCCCCTCCAATTCTCCAATTAAATATTGGAGCGGGAAAGCATCCATTGCAAAACCATACTCTGCACCCTGAATTAAACCTGTTTGTCCAGTGGCAATAAAGATTGGATTGAATCCGCGGTTTCTGAAACCTTTTTCAAGCACTTTCGCAGTTGTACGTTTTCCGCAAGCACCATCTGTACCGAGTACTGCAATAATCGGTGTATTGATTTTTAAAATTCCACCAGTAAATAAATGCCACTCTTTTTTCGGTTTTGGCTTTCGAATATCGCGAATGGTTACGTTATATTTTTTTGCATTATTCATCATTTCATCATCTTCAGTTAGAAATTCTTGCAGTGGGTTAATGATGTTTAAGCCAGCCTTCATCGCTTCTAAAATGACGGCTCTTTCTTCATCTTTTAAAAAGGCATCGCTAGGGGCAATTCCGAGGATAAAATCTGTTGGTTTTTCTTTGGAAATTGTTAATGCTTCTTCGAGGTTTTTACATAAAGGGATTCCATTTTTGACACCATCTAAATATTCACCAGAATCCAAACCACTCTTTGTACTATCAATTACTGCGGTTATTCCATAATATCCTGGCTCACGAATCAGACCATTAGCGGTTTTTCCATCCATTGAACCAAATTGGCCTTCACAATAAATAATTGCTATTTTCTTCATGTACAATCCCTCCATTTACCGAAGAATAAACAAAAAACATCTTTGTTGCTTCTTAAAGTAATGGTAGAGTCCAATACAATGAAGTAAAAGATGTTCGATAGGTGAAATATTCAATTGTTAACTAAACCAAGGGTTAAAGTATTAACTTAATTATAAGATTATTTATTTTTTTACGCAAAAAAAAGAAACAAAATTCATGAAATTTCCCAAAATTTAGGTTAATAGTTTAGAAGTTTTGTAATTGTACTGAATCTTTATGTCTTAAATCTCCATAAAAAATAGCAGCACAAACAATCCATTTTTCGTTTGCACTGCAAATAAGTATGTTAACGATTCAATTTAATAATATCAAAATAATCGTTTAATAATGCCCAGTTTTGTGGGAATGGATAACCTAAAGCCCAATAGCTGATGCCCCGTAAGTTATATTCTTTCGCTAAATTAAATTTTGCTCGAGCGCTTCTTGCATCTTCAAACCATACTTCATGAGCTTGCCCACTTTCATCCACGTATCTGAAAAATGGAGATTGAGCATTTTCGTCATAAAAGATTTCAGATTTATAACGGGTTGCACGGCGAATAGCTTCCTGTGGACTAAATGTCTCGGCAATTGCCCCTTCTACGTGAGGAATTTTCCAATCTCTTGCATATATTTGAAACCCTAAAAATATTTTTTGAGCAGGTATAACTGTTAATGCATACTCTACTACACGTCTTATTTGATTAATTGGAGAAATAGCTCGTGGCGGACCTCCCCTCCATCCCCACTCATAAGTCATTAGAATAACAAAGTCTACTATACGGCCATGAGCTTCATAGTCATGGGCAGTATATAGTAAACCTTCCTGTTCATCGCTTGTTTTTGGTGCGACCGCGGTAGATACGAAATATCCCCTTTCATGAAGGCGATTGACTGTCAGCTGTAAAAACTCATTATAATTCTCCCGATCTTCTGGAAGCACATACTCAAAATCGATATTCAATCCACGGTAACCCTTTTCTTCCATTACTTGTAGGCAGCTGTTGATTAATTTTTCCCTTAATTCTTGATTGGATAAAACAACATGGGCTAGGTTCGAGCCAGTGCTTGTAGATGAAAAATTAGAGATGGCTAACATCGGTATAGCCTGTTGAGATTTTGCAGCATTAAGCATTAATTCATCAGCAAAAGGTTCTAACGTACCATCCTCTTTAATCATATAAGAAAAAGGTGTGAAATAAGTAAGTAAATTACCTACTGCATTAACAGACTCTGCCCCTTCTTCATCTTGTTGATATGAATAAGCGTTGATTTCAATAGATGGTTTCGGTCTAGGTATGATTAGCACCATCCCTGGGTAGATGTTATCTGGATTACGCAGACCATTTTGTTTAATAATGGATTCTGCCGTTGTTCCGTAATACGCTGCAATTTGCCACATCGATTCTCCTAGTTGAACCAAGTGTAAGCGCGGAGGGATATAGATTGTTGTACCGGGGATTAAATTATATGGATTGATGGTAGGGTTTGCTTGTTGGATAGCTTGAACGGAAACTTCATAATTGCTTGCAATCGACCACAATGTTTCTCCAAATTGAATGATGTGTGGTGTTGTTGTATCTGGAATCACGATTGCTTGGCCTATGAGTAATTCTCGGGGGTTTGGAAGTTGGTTTAGTTGGATAATGGCATTCATACTTGTGTGATATATACTTGCCAATTTCCAAATGGTGTCTCCTTGTTGCACGACATGAATTCTCAGACGAATACCTCCTTCCTAATTCTTATAATGCACTATATGTTCCACACTGCTAATTCATATGCTTAAGTAAAAAGAAAGTCTTCCATTTTTGAAGACTTTCTCTTTTTTTTGAAACTTACTTCTATATTGGAACGTACTAAATTAAGGGGAAAATTTACCTATATCCATTAATTGCACGAAGTTGGTTTTTTTGAATTTAAATAATTCCAAATGGCATTTGAAATTTCTTTCGCCTCTTTTTGATGTGATGTGTTATTAAATGCACTATTAAAAGATGATATGAGTGCTTCTAGAACATATAATTTTTCTTCTGGCTTTTTCAATTCATCGAGTAAATAATTGGCTAATTCTACTCCTTTTTCTGAATCATTTTTAGTTAATTGATTCACAAATCCTTCAAGCTGTTTGACAATGAAGTCTTTAGATAATTTTTTTGAATTAACTTTTGATTTTAAAGCGTGTACGATTTCTTCATTAAATACGACATCACCAGTTTCTAATATGTTTGGAATAGTGGCAATGACGCGATTGAGTGCTGTTTTGATAATCGATTCAGGTGCAACTTTAACCCCAGTTGCGATATGAATAAAATGCAATGAAAATACGATGATAGCAAAAGTATGGATGGCGCACTCGTAAGAGATAGGACGGATTTTCTCTCCATAAATATCGACAAAACGATTTGCTAACCAATCTATTTCAATGACCATATGATTTTCAATAATCTCTTTTATATCCTTATCATTGGAGTCGAAGGTTGTTGAAAAGATTTCATTAAAATTTTGTTTTCTACTTAAATGAAAACCCATAGCAATTTGATTAATTAGTAAATTGATATCAGAGGTATCTTTATTTGAAGCTATTTGATAGCGAGCATTGACTAACTCTTCTCTTGATTCTTCTAAAATAGCGATTAAGCATTCATTTTTAGAAGTGAAATGATTGTAGAATGTTCCTTTGGAAATATTAGCAGCTTCAATAATATCCATAATGGATGTATTGTTGAAACCTTTTTTAATAAATAATTCGCGAGCTGCTTGAATAATTTGCCTTTTACGTTTGTTCATTTCGCCACCCTTTCCGCAAGAAAAACAACATTTTATACTATAAGTATAAAATAATTAAAATTGAAATATCAATGTCTCGTAGAGTTTTTGCAATAATGTTGTAAAAATTGAACCATCGGTATAAAATGGTTTGAGGGAAATAAAATGGATTATCGCTTAACGGTTGTTTTGGAAGATGGTGGATGTCTTATATAGAAAATAAATGATTAGAAAGTGAGGTTTTTCCTGTGAAGAAAAGTTTGACTATTGGTATAGCTGCCGCTCTTGCGGCAAGTAGTATTACACCAGCAGTCGTCGCCGCTGCTCCAAATTCTCCTGATCATGTATTTGCAAAAACGAAAAACAAAAAAGAGGAAGAAAAATCTTTTGTCGAAAAAGTGAAAGTCCAAGAGTTAACGTTGGAAGAAGCGATTCGATATGGATTAAACAGTAACTATTCTTTAATTGAGTTGGAGTATACTATTGAAAACTTAAAATTACAAGAAGATATGTATGAGGATCTTCTCGATGTTGCAGAAAGTTCTTATGAGAGTACTCAGAGAAAAATAGAAGAGTTAAATAAGTATTTAGAATCTACTTCAAAAGATACTGTGACAGTTGATTTAGCGAAAGAAGTAACTAATCTCAAGCGATCTTTAGAAGAATTATTAGACATCAATCCGGAAGACCTTGAACCAGATATCGATCCTTCAGACTCTGATAATGTAATCGTTAAAACACAAATAAGATATTTAATCAATTTTTTGGAAAATGCCATGAAATACGTGGATGAATATGAAAAATATCAGCAAAGAGAATTAGTAAAAGAGCAATTGAATGTGCTAAAAAGCAATTTAAGCAACCTCTATTTCCAAGTGAATCAGTATAAAAACATGCTTGATACTTTAGATATTCAACGAACTCAAATGTTTAATAACCGTGTGCAAATGCGTGAACAATTAAAGCTACCAATCATATTAGATTTTATTAGCTTGCTTTTAACTGAAGAGCAAATTGATTTTATGAAATATACACTCGAAGTACAACAAAGCCAATTAAACGGGATGAAAACACGTTATGAACTAGGATTAGTATCGAGAAAAGACTATGAAAAAACAGAAAGAGACATATCTGATTTAGAAACGCAAATTGCTGAACTTGAAAAGCAACTTAAACATGATAAGGCGGTATTTGCTACTACAATTGGCATTACATATGATGAAGATTTTAAATTGATAAGACCGGACTTAGGGGAATTGGCGTTAATAAAACAGGAAAAATCAACAGAAGAACTTATTAAAAATAGCTTTGACATGGTGAATGCAAGAACAAATTTACGAATTAAAGAAAAAGCATTAGATGATTTTGATGATGAAGAAAATCGTACAAGAGAAAGAGAAAAAATGCTTGAAAATGATGTTGAGGTAGCTAAATTGCAAATTGAAGCTCTTCAAGTAGAATTAGAAAAGGCTATAAAAAATACCTTCCATCAAGTACAAAAACAATATGAAGCGTTAAATGAAGCGAAAAAAGATCTAGAACAAGCAAAAACTGATTATGCTGATACACAGCTTTACTACAATTTAGGCTTACTTTCAAAACAAGAATTTGATGCAGCCAATACAAGTATAAAACAAGCGGAATTTAACTATAACAACGCCAAATACCAATATTATTTACTCACAAAACAAGTAGAGTTAATGGATAAAGGTGTTATTGTTAGAAATTGATAATCAGGGCTTTGGATTTTTCCTTTGCTAAGGAGGCTTTAAATAGATGACTAAGAAAGGAATAATAGGGACCCTTCTATTGTTAACATCTATCATCCTATTAGTAGGTTGTAATAATTCGACAGAAGAAACAGAGGTTCCTGAAACAGAAATACCAGTAAAAGTTGCGACAGTGACTTTCGGTGCTTTAACAGATGATAATGAGTTATCGGGCACCATCTTACCTGAAAATGAGGTTGCAGTTTTACCGAAAGCTGTTGGAGAAATTAAAGCAATTTATGTAAAAAAAGGAGATAAAGTAAAGCAGGGCGATATTCTAGCCCAGCTTGATGATACAGCTGAAAGAAATGCGATGGAACAGCAGCAAAAAAGCTTAGAGCAAGCACAGGCTAGTTTGAAAAGCGCACAAAATGGCAAGGTAAGAGCTGAAAACAGTTATAAACAAGCACAGGCCTCACTAAAATCAGCTGAAGCTTCTTTACAACAAGCAAAAGAGAATTTAAAAAATTTAGATTTTCAA
Organism: Ureibacillus sp. FSL W8-0352; assembly: GCF_038004345.1. NCBI lineage: Bacteria > Bacillati > Bacillota > Bacilli > Caryophanales > Caryophanaceae > Ureibacillus > Ureibacillus sp. FSL W8-0352. The sequence continues at coordinate 2,611,173 of NZ_JBBOQT010000001.1, forward strand.
ATTCAAAATGCTCGAAATTCTTGGGAACAAGCTAAAAGAAACTTAGACAGAATGAAAGCTTTATATGAAGCTGGTTTGATTTCTCTACAAGATTATGAAAATGCTCAAAATGCGGAGAGAAGCGCAAAAATTGCTTTAGACCAAGCAGAACTATCGAAAAAAACAACGGAAAATGAAGGCATTAGAATGCAAGAAGTAGCTGTAGAGCAAGCTCAAATCAATGTGGAGCTGGCGCAAACTTCCATGAAAGATGCGGAAATTGCAGTGGAACAGGCACAAATACAAGTAGATCAAGCTCAACTTGCTGTAGATGCTGCTAAGGATCGTTTAGATGATAAAGTGATTAAAGCGACGATTGCAGGAGAAATTACAGAAATCAATGGGGAAGTAGGGGAAATGGCTTCTAATGCCAACCCATTTGCAACGATTGTAGCAAAAGATTCAGTGAAATTAAGTGTGAAAATTACGGCTAACCAACTATCTTCCTTCAAAGTCGGGGATGTATTAGATGTGAAAGTTGCCGGTTTAGAAGGAACATTTAAAGGAAATGTTGCCTATGTTTCTTCAGTGAGTTCAGGATTTGGACTATTTACTGTTGATATTAATATCGATAATAAAGAACAAAAAATTCGACCAGGCATGATTGCTTCCGTCATTGTGGAAGAAATTAAACAAGCCAACTCGCTTCTTATTCCTGTTGAAGCGATCGTACAAAAAGAAGGGAAAACCGTTGTATTCATCGTTTCAGAAGAAAAAGCAGAACAAAGAGAAGTAGAAATTCTCAAATACAGTACAGATTTGGTGGCTGTCGTGGGAGAACTTAAAGAAAACGAACAAGTTGTAATCAGTGGACAGAACCTCCTCGATGATGGAAATAAAGTCCGTATAATGGAGGAGGAGTAGACATTGAAACTTGTAAACACCTCAATTAAACGTCCAGTCGGCGTTATCATGTTTGTTATTTGTGCTATTCTATTGGGCTTTATCTCTTTAAGGGAATTGAAGGTAGAATTATTCCCGAAAATTGATTTGCCAATAGCGGTTATTGCTACAAGTTATCAAGGAGCTGCTCCACAAGAAATAGAAGAATTGATTTCAAAACCGATTGAATCAGCTGTAAGTACGGTAGAAGGCATGGATACAATTCAGTCAGTATCCAGTCAAGGAGCTTCTCTAGTACTAATGATGTTTGATTATGGTCGGGATATTGATGATGCGTTAATCGATGTTAGAGAAAAAGTCGATCAAATATCGGGGATGCTTCCAGATGGTGCAAATGATCCGATGGTAATGCGACTTGATCCAAATGCGACACCTGTAGTGACTGCAAGCCTCTCAGGAGATAATTTGGAAAAATTACAAGATATTGCAGAAAGTGATATTCAACCGGCAATTGAACGAGCGCCTGGTGTTGCCTCTGCTACCATTGTTGGTGGAAAAGAACGCGAAATTCGCATCAATTTGAATCAATCAATGCTGAAAAACTATGGACTAACAGGTTCACAAGTGATTGCTGCATTACAAGCGGAGAATCGTACAATCTCGGCAGGAACGGTTGAACAAGGAAATCAAGATGTGCAACTACGCGTTGTTGGAGAATATACATCCGTTAGTGATATTGAAAATACGCTCATCACTTTAAATAATGGTGATACCGTTCGCGTAAAAGACGTGGCGGATGTCGAAGATACATTTAAAGAAGTATCGTCAATTTCTAGAGTGGACGGTAAAGATACATTAATTTTCACCATTATGAAACAGTCGGATGCGAACACCGTTGAAACTGCAGAAGAAGTTAAAAAAGTTATTGAGAAATTGAATGAAAAATATACCGAACGAGGATTAGAAGTAAAAACGATTATGGATACGTCGGTGTATATTACTGCATCAATTGACTCAGTTCTAGATAACATGATTGTAGGGGGATCACTCGCTGCAATCATCCTATTACTCTTCTTAAGGAGTCTAAAAGCGACGTTAGTTATTGCCGTTTCAATGCCGATTTCCATTATTAGTACATTTACGTTAATGTACTTCACAGGAGAAACATTAAATATTATTTCGATGGGTGGACTGGCTCTCGGTATCGGGATGATGGTTGACAGTTCCATCGTTATATTAGAAAACATATACAAGAAGCGTTCGGAAGGATTATCGATTAAAGAGGCAGCATACCATGGTGCTTCGGAATTAGGCCCTGCTGTTATTGCCTCTACACTGACGACTGCAGCTGTATTCGTTCCAGTCGTATTCGTAGAAGGGCTTGCTTCACAAATTTTTCGTCCGTTAGCATTGACGGTTGTATTTGCATTGACAGCATCGCTAGTAGCTGCCATGACATTGGTGCCAATGCTATCAACGCAATTTATGCGTAATGTTCAAATCTCAGTAGATGAGAATAATGGACAATACTTCTTCAATCGTGTTTTAAACAAAATTAAAAATTTCTATGGAAAAGTACTAGAAAAGGCCTTACGTAGAAGGAAAACAGTTATTGCCATCGTAACTGCTGCTTTTGTGGGAAGTTTAGCTTTAATGCCAGTTGTGGGTATGGAGCTAATGCCTGCAACAGATAGCGGGCAAGTTTCAATTACTGCACAGTTGCAAAACGGTGCGAAGTTAGAGGAAACGGAATCTATCGTAGAGGAAATTAATGAACGGTTAAAAAACTTTGAAGATATAATTAAAGTGAATTATGTAAGTATTGGTGGTACTACAAATGGTATTACTGCAGGAAGTAAAAATGTGGCTTCCTATATGATTGAACTAGTTAGTTCATCGGAAAGGGATATTACTACTGATCAATTCATTGCTCAATTAAACGATTTAGTAAGTGATATTCCTGGGGCAGAAATTACTATATCGGAAAATAACCAGGGGATGTCCACTGGTTCACCAATCTCGCTTTCGATTTCAGGGGATAACTTAGATGTATTAACTGATTTAGGACAGCAAGTTGTTTGGATTTTAGAGGATATCGATGGAACATTGAATGTGAAAAGTTCGGTTGAAGAAGGAAGTCCAGAATTGCAAGTGGTTGTAAATCGTGAACTGGCTTCTGCTTTTGGGTTAAGTTACCAACAAATTATGAATGAAATCAATGTAGCGTTTAACGGTCAAGTGGCGACTAGGTATAAAGAAGATGGTAACGAATACGACGTAACGGTTGCTTTACCTGATGATAAAACGGAGACTGTTCGTGATCTAGAAACATTTGTCGTTCGGAATAATGAAGGGGAAGATATCCCGTTATCTGCAGTTGCTGAAATAGTGCCAGTACAAGGGCCTTCTCAAATTACTCGAAATAATCAAGAGCGTACAATTAACGTAACGAGTGATGTAATTGGACGAGATTTAGGAACGGTTTCTAAAGAAATTGAAGAGAAATTGAAACAAATCAATTTACCTGATGGATACGAAATTTCCATGGGTGGAGAAGTAGAAACGATGATGGAATCTTTCGTCCAATTAGGATTAGCATTAGTTTTAGGTATATTCCTTGTATATATGGTAATGGCTGTTCAATTTGAATCCATTACTTATCCATTTATCATCATGTTCTCCATGCCTACTATGGTGATTGGGGTAATATTAGGGCTACTCATTTCAGGATTACCGTTAAGTTTACCAGGTTTTATCGGTCTAATTATGCTTGCAGGGATTGTTGTAAACAACGGTATTTTACTTGTTGAATATATTAACATTTTAAGAAGAAATGGAATGGAACGAATGGAGGCTATTGTAGAAGCAGGGAAAAGCCGTATGCGTCCAATTTTAATGACAACACTCACTACGGTTTTAGCGATGATTCCGCTAGCCCTTGCAATTGGTGAAGGTGCGGAAAACCAACAACCAATGGCTGTAGTAGTTGTATTCGGATTAACTTCTTCTACAATCTTTACTTTAGTATTCGTTCCAGTTATGTATGTCGTGATTGATAACATATCAGAAAAAGTGAAAAACATCTTTAACAAAGATGATTCAGATAAGACTGGTAAACCGAAAAGAAGAATCTTCAAGCGCAGAAAAGCGAAAAATAAAGTCGTAGAAAAAGAGCTAGAAACAATCGGTGGAAAACCAGAGTTGACGTAAGTAAAAAAGCATATCTCTCGGATAGAGAGGTATGCTTTGTTTTTTATTTATGCTTTTTTCATAATAAAACTTAAATGACGTCCAGCCTTTTTATCTTCTCGATAAGAAAATCCTTGAGGATGCTTATAGGTGCATGTTGAGTCAATGGTAATCTGTTCAGACGGTATACCACTAAGTTCGCATTGTTTTTTAACCGTTTGTTGATTATCGATATGATATTTACCCGTTTCTTCGTTAAAATAAATAAATTCATTTGCATATCCTAAATTTTTAAATTTAGCATACACATCTTCATCAACTTCAAATTTTTCTTGGCTAATTGCACTACCGAGATGAACACGGAAATCTTTAATATCACATTGTTCGTTCTTTTGAATGTTTTCAAATACTTTTCTAGTTATCTCTTTCACGGTTCCTTGCCAACCAGAATGAATCACTCCTATAATGCCGCTTTTTTCACTATAAAAAATAATTGGAACGCAATCAGCTGTAAAAGTACAAAGGACGATGTGGGACTCTGTTGTATAAAGGGCATCGGTATTTGGAATGGCAGTATCTTTTGAAAGTGCTCCCCGTCCGCAATCTTTTTTTGTAACTTTATATACGTTATCGCTATGGGTTTGATTGGCACAAACAAATTGTTCGATATCGCAGCCGACGTATGCAGCAAGCTTTCGACGATTTTGAATGACATCTTCTTCATTTTCGCAAACATGAAGGGCCATGTTATGCTGTTCTAACTCTTTTTCATTTTTTAACGTGATGCCAGCAATAAATTTTTCGTTATTGAAATAAATTTTTGTTGTCATGTCTTCACTCCTAGACTCAGATCTGCATGGTAATTTTTATTATATATTGTTCTTTCAGTTGAGTCATAAAGTATGTAATTATGTTACAGAAAATATCGGGTGATGGTATGAAATAATTTCAATTTTAGAATTCAGATTATAAAGGGCAATAAAGCGTATTAGCCAATAGCTGGAGAAAGAATGATAGAAAGATGTAATGATAGTAATTGGAAAAAACTCATTCTTCAAAAAAGTGATAATAGGAGAATATTATAGTCAAACTGGTAAAAATATTTACAAAATGTACAACTAGTAAAAAGAAAATCCCTATTAGGAAAATGTTTATCTTCCTAAAAGGGTGTATAGCAAACCTAATTTTATTTAACTACTTTGGTAACGATGAATTAAATCGTTGTTTTGTCCTCTGGCAAATACATCTGTTCTATTTGGTCCCCAAGATACTGCTGCTGGTGCGCTTGTAATTTGAGTAGTGCCTAAGCTTACCCATGGTTCCCAACGAGTGCCATTCCAAGTTCTCTTAAACAATCGATTTCCTACGCCTCTTATAAAGACATCAAGATGGTTTGGACGCTTAGAAGAAACGGTTGGCGCACTTGTTAATGTACCGCCAAGGCTTTCCCAATCGCTCCAGCGGTTTCCGTCCCACCATTTATGAATTAAATCATTATTTACTCCTCTAGCAAAAACATCTATTCGATTTGGTCCCCAAGAAATCGCAGCTGGTTCAGAATTTAAATTTCCTCCGAGATCTTCCCAAGGTTCCCAATAAGAACCGTTCCAAGTCCTCTTATACAATCGATTTCCTGCGCCTCTTACAAATACATCTAATTGATTTTCACGTTGAGAAGATGCGCTAGGACCGCTTGTTAATGTGCCTCCAAGACTTTCCCAACTGCTCCAGCGAGTGCCATCCCACCATTTATGGTACATGGCATCATCTGTCCCTCTTACAAACACGTCAATTCGGTTTGGACCCCAAGAAACAGAGCCAGGAGCGGATGTTAATACGCCTCCGAGGCTTTCCCAATTGCTCCAACGGCTACCATCCCACCAAATATGGTATAACGCATTGTCACTACCTCTTGCAAATACGTCTAATCGATTGGGTCCCCAAGAACTTACACTAGGAGCGCTTAATAATGTTCCACCTAAACTTTCCCAATCGGACCAACCCTCTTCTGGCCTAGGTCCAGGTTCTGTAGCCGGTCGTTCACCGCGGATATAAGCTAAAGCCAATTCAATAGCTCGAATTAATATGCGATTTACTGTGCTTTCTGGGAAATTCATTGAACGGATAAAAAGTGGGAACCAAGGATTATCACGCTGGAACTGATTATAAATTTGGGTAGGAGTGCGATTTAAATTTTGTTGATTACGTAAGTACGAAATTGTTAGAAGCATGAGGGTATCAATCATTTGGGGATTTACACCAGCTTGCTCTAGCTGCGTATATAAGTTGCTATGCTCTGTGCGAATACGTTGTATCAATTCTTGCTCACTTGGTCTTTGTTGCGGTGTTTGTTGTACATATAAAGGATTGGGAGGGTAGTAATAATTTACAGGAACATATACGTAATAATAGGGATAGCCATTATACATGTTCATATGAATACCTCCATTTCTTTGAATAGTGTATGCGTAAAGAAAAAAAATGGGACTCAAATGATTCAAAAGAGCATAGTATTTTTGGCGCATAAAATTTAAGCATGGAAATAGGAGAACGGTTGGGAGTATCACGATAAAATTCATAATTTTTTATAGAAAATTTTGTAAAGGAAAAATATAAAAATTTGATAATATTAAAAGTTTGAATCGATAATAATATCAATTAATTATTAATTAAATATTTTGTATAATGCGAAATATTTAAATTTCCAAAAAAATCACACTAGACTAAATAAAAATAATGTTTTACAATACAGAAAGCTAATACATTTGAAATAGATATTGGATTGAAACCCTTTTCAGAAAATTATGAAATTAATATTCTGAAATAAGTGTTTTTATTTTCTGAAAAATCTAATATCTAATTAGTTTTTATTACAAAATCTAAATAAATGGGGGGAGTATTACATGGTGGAATCAAAAAAGACTAAAAGATTTGCCTCTCTTTTTCTAGCATCTTCTTTAGTTGTGGGAGCTTTAGCTGGTTGTAGTGGAGGATCTGGGGGTGACCAAGGAAGCAGTTCTTCATCAGACAATGGTTCTTCTTCAAACGGTGGAGATAGCGATGTAATTAAAATTGGTGCAAACCTTGAGCTTACTGGTGCTGTTGCTTCTTATGGTTCATCTATTGCACAAGGTGCAGAACTTGCGATTGAAGAAATTAATAATAACGGTGGAATCAATGGTAAGAAAATAGAATTTGTCAAAGTTGACAATAAATCTGAAAACGCGGAAGCAACATCTGCTGCTATCAGATTAGCAACTCAAGAAAAAGTAAACGTAATGATTGGCCCTGCAACAAGTGGTAACGTTCTTGCGACAGTTCAAATTGCGAACGACAATAAAATTCCGCTTGTTACAGCTTCAGGAACTGCGCCAAACGTTACTGAGAATGCAGATGGATCTATTAACGAGTATGTATTCCGTACATGCTTTATCGACCCATTCCAAGGAGTAATTGCTGCAAACTTTGCTACAAATGAACTTGGAGTAAAAAATGTAGCGATTTTTGCAGATAACTCTTCGGACTATGCGAAAGGTTTAGCAGCTGCATTCAAAGAACAAATTGAAGCAAATGGCGGACAAGTAGTTGCGGAAGCAGCGTATGTAGCGAAAGACACAGACTTCAAATCAACTTTAACAACTCTTAAATCTAAAAACCCAGAGTTTATCTTTATTCCGGGATATTATGAAGAAGTTGGTTTAATTGTTAAACAAGCGCGTGAATTAGGAATCGATGTTCCATTAATGGGTGCTGACGGATGGGATTCTCCAAAATTAGTTGAATTAGCTGGTGCTGAAAACTTAAACAACTCATTCATTATTAACCACTATTCATCTGAAGACCCAGATCCAAAAATTCAAGACTTCGTAAAAGCATTTAATGATAAATACGGTGAATCACCAAATGCTTTCCACGCTCTTGGATATGATACAGTTTACTTCATTAAAGATGCAATTGAGCGTGCAGGATCTGTGGATGGAGCAGCAATTAAAGACGCGCTTGCTGCAACAAAAAATATTTCGCTAGTATCTGGTACAGTCTCTGTGGATGAAAAGCATAATGCGGTGAAATCTGCAACAATTTTAGAGTATGTAGACGGTACACAAACATTTAAAACTAAAATTGAACCTTAATTTTACAAGAAAGGGGGGCACACCGCCTCCCTTTTCCCGTTCGTATCCCAAATTTCCAAATATTAGTTGAATGTTCTGAACTTTTAAGAATTGACAGATAAAATATTTGCTTCATAAAAGGAGTGTGACTTTATGGATTGGTTGCAGCAACTCATTAATGGTATTTCCTTAGGAAGTATTTATGCATTGATTGCGTTGGGGTATACGATGGTATACGGTATTATCAAATTAATTAACTTCGCCCATGGAGACGTTTTCATGCTTGGCGCATTTATCGGTTTTTTTGCCATCACTCGTTGGGAAATGGGTTTCATTCCAGCGTTAATTATAGCTATGGTTGTTTGTTCAATCATTGGTATGATCATCGAGAGGGTTGCTTATAAGCGCTTAAGAAATGCAACTCGAATTGCAGCGTTAACGACAGCCATTGGGGTATCGTTCTTAATAGAGTACACCATGATATTCTTTAGAGGAGCCACACCAGAGGCTTATCCTCAAGTATTACCGCAAACAAATATTAATATCTTAGGTGCGAATATAAACTCTCAAACTATTTTTATTCTTGTAGTTACAATCATTTTGATGATTCTTTTACAATTTATTGTTCATAAAACGAAAATTGGTAAAGCGATGCGTGCAGTTTCTCACGATGCAGATGCTGCGAGACTAATGGGTATTAACGTTGATAATACAATTTCGGCAACGTTCGCAATTGGTTCCGCTTTAGCAGGTGCAGCAGGAGTAATTTTCGGATCATATTACACAAGAATTGACCCATTAATGGGCGTTCTACCTGGTTTAAAAGCCTTCATTGCGGCTGTATTAGGAGGAATTGGAAGCATTCCAGGAGCGATGGTTGGAGGGTTTATTTTAGGAATCATTGAAACGATCGTCAGTGCTATAGGATTCTCGCTATGGCGCGACGCAGCAGCTTTCGTGATTTTGATCTTGATCTTGATTTTAAGACCAGCAGGATTATTTGGTAAAAACATCCGTGAGAAAGTGTAGGTGACTGGGGAAATGAAAAGATCAAAAGCCTTTTGGATTTATTTAGCAATTGCAATAGTGGTCTATGCAGTTGTACAAGTCATGTTTATGAATGGAATGCTGGATATCTATTACCAAAATATGCTCATTACGATATGCATTAACGTTATACTTGCAGTCAGTCTGCATATTGTTATTGGAATCACAGGGCAATTCTCCATTGGTCATGCAGGTTTTATGGCAGTAGGCGCATATATTAGTGCAATTTGTACAATGAAACTAGGGTTGCCATTTATTGTGGGAATCATATTAGCGGGGATTGTTGCCGCTGTAGCAGGTTTACTAGTCGGAGTACCTTCTTTAAGACTTAAAGGAGACTATTTAGCGATTGCTACATTAGGATTTGCTGAGATTATTCGAATTGTATTCTTGAATGTTGATTATGTTGGCGGAGCAGCAGGGATGGTTGTCAATCATGCTACAACTTGGACATATGCTTTTGTCGGTGCGGTTATTACAATCATGGTTATTTCTAATTTTATAAACTCTCGTCATGGACGCGGTTGTTTAGCTATTCGTGAAGATGAAATAGCAGCCGACGCGATGGGAATCAATACAACTTATTATAAAGTTGTTGCCTTTGTAATCGGTTCCCTTTTTGCAGGGGTAGCAGGTGCTTTATATGCACATAATTTCTATATTATTCAACCAACAGCATTCAACTTCTTAAAATCTTTTGAAATTCTGATTTATATCGTATTAGGCGGTTTAGGAAGCCTTTCAGGTTCTGTCATGGCAGCTATTTTCTTAACGGCAATTTCACAATACTTGCAAGCGTTCCCAGAAACGCGAATGATCATTTACTCTGTCGTATTGATTATCGTGATGTTATATCGTCCAACAGGATTGATGGGAACAAAAGAGTTAAAAGACTTATTTAAAGTAAAAAATAGAGGGGGGTCTGAAGCATGAGTAATCCTCTTCTGAAATTAGAAAATATTGGTATACAATTTGGTGGATTGAAAGCGGTACAAAATGTCAACATGTATTTAAATAAAGGAGAACTTGTTGGACTAATTGGACCGAATGGAGCAGGGAAAACCACAACCTTCAACATGTTAACGGGTGTATATGTACCAACAGAAGGTGAAATTACCTTTAATGGTCAAAGTATTAAGGGATTAAAACCATACCAAGTATCGCATAAAGGAATCAGCCGTACATTCCAAAATATTCGATTATTTAAGGATTTAACGGTATTAGATAACGTAAAAATCGCAAACCATCAACTTGCGAAACATTCAATCCTTTCTTCCATCTTGCGTTTGCCAACTCATTTTAAAGGCGAGGCAACTATGGAGAAAGAGTCTATTGAGTTTTTAAAAATCTTTGAGCTAGACGTTTATAAAGATGAATTAGCGAAAAACTTGCCTTATGGAATGCAACGACGTCTAGAAATCGCTCGAGCGTTAGCTGCTGGACCAAAGCTTCTATTATTAGACGAGCCTGCAGCGGGAATGAATCCACAAGAAACACAAGAATTGATGGATTTAATTGCATTAATTCGAAAAGAATTTGATTTAACAATTCTATTAATCGAGCATGACATGAGTCTAGTAATGGGAATCTGTGAAAGAATCTACGTTTTAGACCATGGTCAATTAATTGCTGAAGGAACATCGGAAGAAATACGTAACAATCCAAAGGTAATTGAAGCTTACCTTGGTGAGGAGGTCGTACACTAATGCTACAAGTAAATAATATTGATGTGTTTTACGGGAATATTCATGCATTAAAAAATATCTCCTTGGAAGTTAATGAAGGTGAGATTGTTACGTTAATCGGTGCAAACGGCGCAGGAAAAACTACTTTGTTGAAAACGTTATCTGGATTACTGAAACCAAAGCAAGGTACGATTACGTACAAAATGCAACAAATTGGTGGCAAACCAGCTCAAGCGATTGTGAAAAGTGGTATTTCTCATGTGCCGGAAGGACGCAGGGTTTTTGCGAATATGTCAGTAGAAGAAAACTTGGAGTTGGGTGCTTTTCTTAGGAAAGATCGCGATGGAATCAAAAAAGATTTAGACCATGTATTTGAACTATTTCCAAGATTAAAGGAACGAAGAAAACAATTGTCCGGTACTTTATCCGGTGGGGAACAACAGATGTTGGCAATGGGAAGAGCGATTATGGCAAGACCAAATTTACTATTGTTGGATGAGCCTTCAATGGGACTTGCCCCACTAATTGTTCAACAAATATTTGAAATTATTCAAACAATCAACAAAGAAGGAACAACTATTTTACTTGTTGAACAAAACGCTCATATGGCTTTATCGATAGCAGACCGAGCTTATGTTATCGAAACTGGAAAAATTGTATTGTCAGGAACAGCGAAGGAACTTCAAGAAAGTGAAGAAGTAAAGGCGGCATATTTGGGAGGAGTATAATAAAAAAGACTGTCCGAAAAGAGAAGAGAAACTTTTCGGTACAGTCTTTTTTTATCATTATGACTGAATAGCAATCTAATATTACCATTCAATATATTCAGGATATTTCATTTGAAGAGGTAATTCATGAATTTCATGTTTTGTGATATTGGCAGTGGCTAATATTTGATCCTTTAAAGCCAAGTATTCATCATCTTCCACCATTAATCGAATAGCAAAGGCACCTAAATGCTTTTTTCTTTCTTCAAATGTTAGCTTAAGATATTCTAAGTTTAAAATATCTACATATTGAGTTGCATAACGGAAGTATTTAGGCGATTTTGATAACATTAAGTGTATAAATACATTGTAATGTTCTTCAGGCAAATGTTCTTTTAAACATTCCGTAACAAGAGATTGGAATTTTCGAATGGATGTAGTATGTGGGTTCCATGGATTATTGTCTATAAATTCATTGTATAAATCGATGAAGTCGTTTAAAGCGAGTGCTGTAAAAATTAATTCAGGCCATAAAATTTCAACGGAGAAATATACATTTTTTTCAGGAGCAAGCGTGTCTTTTTTCTTTTCAATTCCTTTATGGATGCCGTTCGCTACAAACTCGATATTACATTCTCCTTGAGTTGCTTTCCGCAATTTAAGACAAACCCCTAATATACGTTGTCTCGCACCTCGGTAATCATAATATCTATTTTCATCTCCAATAACTTCGTAGATATTCTTAATTAACTCATCTAAATCCCAATAGTCACCACTAATTCGTCCCCCTGTTAAACGTTCAGTGCTTTGAATGGATAACATTTTTATCCCACCTTTTCTAGTCCGCAAAATCTATTACATATATTGTACCACTAGCATTGCACTAATTAAATCTGATGATTCAAAATACTAAGAATGTTCAATTTTTTATTGATTTCGAAACAAAAAAATCCTTTACAATGGAAGTACAGGTGGTTCCTGTCCAAATCCAATCGTAAAGGATAAACGTTATGGACAAGAATACACTAATTTCATCATTTGGTAAATGGGTTTCACCCATAAATATTCAAAAACTTAGCGAACAAGTCAAAGAATTGAAACAGGACTATTACACAAAAAAGCTGACAACAGAAGCCTATATTAAACTTTTATTGGTAGCCCAGCTGCTCGAATTTAAGAGCTTAGAGGAAATGAGTGATGCACTTGTAGACGAAGATCTTCAAAAAGCACTCGGATTTGAATCGATAAGTGCCTCTCAGCTATCCCGAAAAAACAATCAGATCAACCCACTAATTCTTGCAAATTTGTTCTTGGATCTTGTTTGGAAAATTCAACGGTACCATTATAAAACCGGAAAGAATATGCCACTGAAAATCATTGATTCAAGTACACTCCCGTTGAATTTGACCAATTATAAATGGGCAAAATTCCGTAAAACAAAAGCTGGTGTAAAGCTACACTTACGGCTCGTTTTCATGGATAAAGACACCGTCTATCCTGAAAAAGCAGTGATTACGACAGCAAAAGAACATGACCGAAATCAACTCGAAGTCCTAGTGGATGATAAAGAAGCCATGTATGTGTTTGACCGCGGTTATGTGGACTATGAACGTTTTGATCGGATGACAGATGATGGCTATTTCTTCGTTTCAAGACTGAAGAAAAACGCAGTCATTCGTGAAGTCTATACATTTTCACTTCCTGATGATTGTCACGTTCTATCCGATAAAATGGTCTACATTGGTACCACACAAAATCGTACTGAAAATGTCTTTCGTCTACTAGAAGTTATGGACACAAAAGGGAACTTACTTCGTTTCATCACCAACCGATTTGATTTAAAACCAGAAGAGATAAGTGATATTTACCGATCTCGCTGGGCTATTGAACTCTTTTTCAAATGGCTCAAGCAACACGTAGAAATTAAGCACTTTTATGGAATGAGTGAAACAGCTATTCAAAATCAAATTTTCTTAGCCCTTATCACGTATTGCTTACATGTTCTCATTCAATTGGAGATGAAAAGTAAGAAATCTCTACTTCGAATTACTCGTTGGTTAAAGAGAGCTCTGTGGAAACCAGCTTATGTTTGGTTGCGAAAATTTGATGGGCGAGCCAGTCCATAATCTCCCTTTTGTCGTTGTCGCTCTGGTTTAACTGTATATATTTACCAAATGGGCAGTGCCACCTTTCTTTAGGTTTTGTCTTTTTGGCACAAATTCACAAAAATTAATTAACAGAAAATTCTAACTATATTTATGCAATGCTAATGATATTGTACAATCTTTTAAATAGAAAAAACTATATATATCTTTGATTCTACTAGTTAATCGTTATTTATATAAAATACGGAAAATTGTAAAAATTTAAAATGGAAAGTTTATTTTTTTTCATTTTGGGGTATATAGTTAGCAAAGCTCACTCTAAAAAGGTCGTTTCATAGAGAAGTGTGACGAAGGAAAAAATAAAATATTTTTCAATATTAGAAATAATCTACTAATCTTTCGAATATATATTATTAGATACCTTTAGGAGTGAGTATGTTGTCATCAAGAAGTAAAGGTATAAAAATCAAAAATAGGGGGAGTAGGAAAATGTCTGTATTAACTGCTGCATATGCATTTCCAAATACTGAAGGAGCGATTGTAAACTTCAAGGAACGCTACGATAACTATATCGGAGGACAATGGACACCACCAGTTAATGGCGAGTATTTCGATAATGTATCGCCAGTAACAGGAAAAGTTTACACAAAGGTTGCTCGTTCCACAGCGGAAGATATTGAACTTGCCATCGATGCAGCTTACAATGCGAAGGATTCATGGGGCAAGACTTCCGTTGCAGAAAGAGCAAGAATCTTAAACAAAATCGCAGATCGCATGGAAGAAAATTTAGAATTGTTAGCAGTTACTGAAAGCTGGGAAAATGGTAAACCGGTTCGTGAAACTTTAAATGCGGACATACCTTTAGCTATCGATCATTTCCGCTATTTTGCAGGAGTGATTCGTGCGCAAGAAGGCGGTATTAGCCAAATTGATGACAATACTATAGCTTATCATTTCCAAGAACCAATTGGTGTTGTCGGGCAAATTATTCCGTGGAACTTCCCAATCTTGATGGCAGCATGGAAACTCGCACCAGCCCTTGCAGCAGGAAACTGTGTGGTTTTAAAACCTGCAGAACAAACACCAACTTCTATACTAGTATTAATGGAACTTATTGAAGACTTATTACCACCTGGTGTTGTGAATATTGTAAACGGTTTTGGTTTAGAAGCTGGAAAACCGTTAGCTTCCAATCCACGTATTGGAAAAGTTGCCTTTACTGGTGAAACAACAACAGGTAGACTTATCATGCAATATGCTTCACAAAATATTATTCCGGTTACATTGGAGCTTGGTGGGAAATCGCCAAATATCTTCTTTGAAGATGTAATGGAAGCAGACGATGAATTTTTAGATAAAGCAATTGAAGGATTTGTATTATTTGCTCTTAACCAAGGAGAAGTGTGTACATGCCCTTCAAGAGCATTAATTCAAGAATCCATTTACGATAAATTTATGGAACGCGCACTTGAGCGAGTAAAAGCCATCAAACAAGGTAACCCATTAGATCCAACTACAATGATAGGAGCTCAAGCTTCAACAGAACAAATGGAAAAAATTTTATCCTATATTGATATTGGTAAACAAGAAGGAGCAGAGTTGCTTATCGGTGGAGAACGCAACAATTTAGGTGGAGAATTATCAGAAGGTTTCTACATTAAGCCTACTGTATTTAAAGGTCATAACAAAATGCGCATTTTCCAAGAAGAAATCTTCGGTCCAGTAGTTGCTGTTACAACATTCAAAACGCAAGAAGAAGCATTGGAAATTGCAAATGACACGATGTATGGATTAGGTGCGGGAGTATGGACTCGCGATATTAATACAGCTTATCGAATGGGAAGAGGAATTCAATCTGGACGCGTATGGACAAACTGCTATCACCAATACCCAGCTCATGCAGCATTTGGTGGCTATAAAATGAGTGGAATCGGTCGAGAAAATCATAAAATGATGCTTGAACACTATCAGCAAACGAAAAACTTGTTAGTAAGTTATAGTCCAAATAAACTTGGTTTCTTCTGATTCTAAAATTTAGGAGGGATGGCGTTGGTAAAACGCGTTGTAGCAACAGACGCAGCCCTTGCCCTCATTGAACAATTAAAGAAAAAACATGGCCCAATTATGTTCCATCAATCAGGCGGTTGCTGTGATGGTTCTTCCCCTATGTGCTATCCTGAAGGAGATTTAATCATTGGTGATTCGGATATATTACTAGGGGAAATTGGTGAAGCAAAGTTTTATATTCATAAAACTCAATTTGAATATTGGAAACATACTCAATTAATCATCGATGTCGTTGACGGTCGCGGAGGTATGTTTAGTTTAGAAGGCGTTGAAGGTAAACGTTTCTTAACAAGGTCGAGAGCATTTACTTCTGAGGAGCTAGCAGAATTAAATAAGGTTGGTTAACATAAAATAATATATGGGGGAGCTTCAAGTATTGGAGTTCCCTCTTTATTTTGAAACATATCCTCCTTTCATTCGTAATAAGACTAGGAGTGATATGAAATGGATACAAATTTCCACATCAACTTTCAGAACAACTATAATCGAGTCGTAAATTTTTTTGGCAATGCCTATAATCAAAACTTTTTTATGTCTCTTGCAAGCAAATACACCCTTGAAAACAGAGAATTTAGCGGCGTCGCTTTGCAAAAAGTGGTAGATAGGATGGTGGAAAACTCTAACAAAGCAATACAAAGGAATTCTCCCGTCACCTATCATATTGCCGTTCAATTTTTAGGGCAGAATATAGATGGTTGCATGGAAAACCTATCGCAAAGGGATATGGCGTTAAAAGAAGCCGGATTTACTAAATCTCCTTTTCGACTGGCGGGCGCCATGATGCTGGAAGAAGACATTCTTCTTCACGCCAAACGAGCAAAAACTTTATATGATGAAATGCACAGAAAACAATACTTTTTAACTTCCAAAGAAGATATTCCCTATGTGGTTCTTTTGTCGAAAGGGATGGAACAACCGCATACGCAGGTGGATACGATTTTGCAATATTACCAAAGCCTAAGAAAGCAAGGATTTATGTTGGGCAACTCCCTTCAATGCCTTGCACAAATCTTAACGATGTATAGTTCCGAATATAACGAAATGTTGCTTCAGTATGTTGCCGAGCTGAAAAAGGGATTGAATCAGAAAGGAATCAAAATAAAACCGATTCATTATCCCTATATCGGGATTTTGGCGTTGAATGCAACAGATAATGAAAAAATTGATGAAATTGCGGAATTACATAAATCGTTAATGGAATTGAAAATTTTCCGTATGGCAAAGGAATTGGCGTTGATTGTTTCCATCCAGAAAATCATCAGTGAGCTGGTTGAAGTTCAAAATATGGTCAATATGAAAGATCATGCATTTCTCGAAAATTTGATTCATGTATTGTGTATAACACTGGATGTTTTGGATTTTGCATTAATACCGGGAAGTGCAGGCGATTTCTTCAATGTCTTCAGTTCTTAATGCACTCCAAAAAATGTTGGGAGTGATAAAATGGAAATAAATCATAATGGAGGTGTCCTACATGAAAGAAACAAAACTATGGATTAACGGTCAATGGGAGGAAGCAAAAGAAACGTATGAATTGACCGCTCCCTACACTGGTGAAGTGATTGCGAAAGTGGCAAAGGCTTCTGTTCAAGATGTGGAATGTGCAATTGAAGGCGCACATGAAGCGTTTCAAACGTTTAAGAAAACCACAGCCTATGAAAGAGCGGAAATTTTATATAAAGTTGTGGACATCATGCAGAAAAGAAAGCAGGAATTTGCAGAGATTCTTGCAAATGAAGCTGGAAAGCCGATTACTGCTGGACTGTCTGAATTGGATCGCACCATTTCTACATATCAATTTTCAGCTGAACTTGCAAAACACACTTTTGGCGAAACGGTGCCAATGGACGCAGCTCCCGGAGGAAAAAATCGTATAGGTTATACGAAACGAGTTCCCATTGGCGTTGTATCAGCCATCACCCCATTTAACTTCCCATTTAATTTAGTTGCGCATAAATTAGGACCCGCTTTTGCAGTTGGAAATACGGTTGTTCTAAAGCCAGCAACTCAAACACCTCTAAGTGCTTTAGTAATGGCGGAGATTTTTAAGGAAGCAGGACTTCCTGATGGTGCACTACAAATCGTGACGGGTTCGGGTGGAGAACTTAGCGATGTTCTTGTAACTCATCCTCTGGTGAAGAAAGTGACGTTTACAGGCAGCGGCGCAGTCGGAATGAAAATCAAAGAAAAGGTCGGATTGAGAAAAGTTACATTGGAATTAGGTTCCAATGCAGCTGTCATCATTGAACCAAGTACGCCATTTGAGAAAATCATCTCTCGCACGGTAAGCGGTGCTTTCGGCTTTTCTGGACAAGTATGTATTTCCCTGCAGAGAATTTTTGTTCATGAATCCATTTACGACCAATTTACAGAGGCATTCGTGAAAGAAACGAAAAAATTAAAATTAGGTAATCCATTTGACCCTTCAACAGATTTAAGCGCTATGATTCATCCGAAAGAAGTTGAGCGCATGAAAGAGTGGATTGAAGAAGCGAAATCTCAAGGAGCTAAAGTTGCGACAGGAGCTGAATTTACGGAACGTACGATGACACCAACTGTGATGGTGAACGTAAAACCAGATATGAAAATTATGTGTTTAGAAACATTTGCCCCAATTGTTTCGATTGTACCTTATAAAACATTAGATGAAGCCATAAAATATGTAAATGATTCCGATTTAGGTTTAAATGCTGGCATTTACACAAATGTTTTAACGGATGCTTTAAAAGCGGCGGATGAATTGGAAGCGGGTACTGTTGTAATTAACGATATCCCGACATTCCGTGTAGACAACATGCCGTATGGTGGTGTGAAAAATAGTGGATATGGACGTGAAGGAATAAAATACGCTATTCAAGAAATGACGGAATTAAAGTTTATTACGATTAAAACAGAATTTTAAAAGAAAAGTTGCAATACTCAACTGTATGAAATTAATATTATGTTTGCATAATAATTGCAAACTTCTCGGTAAAGCACACCATGTATTAGGAGGACAACAAATGAGTATTGCATACCCGATGAGCAGATCACGCTCAACTCAAACACGACTTGTATTACCCCCAGATACGAACCAGTATGGATCCATTTTTGGTGGGAAGATACTAGCATATATTGATGAAATCGCGGCAATTGCTTGTATGAAGCATACGAAAAAAGAAGTGGTAACCGCTTCTTTTGATTCAGTAGATTTCGTGTCCCCTGCATATGTTGGAGATATGTTGGAGTTAGAAGCAATTGTCACATCCACTGGAAGAACATCAATGGAAGTGTATGTGCGTGTTATGTCTCGCAACGTTAAAACAGGTGAAGAAAAATTGACAACCGAATCATTTGTTACGATGGTAGCAATTGATAAGGATGGAAAACCGACACCGATTCCAGCAATCTACCCTGAGACTGAGGAAGAGGAGAAGTTATATAAAGCGGGGGTAGAAAGACAAAGATTAAGAAAAGAAAAAAGAAAAAAGAATTAAAGTAAAAGAGGTCGTCATTCAAAAGTAAATTAGGTTGGGACAAAAACCGCCTCAAATAAAAAAACCGTAGACACTTTTAATGTCTGCGGTTTTTATACGTGCGCCCGGCATGTACATGAACTATAGGGTGTAAGTCCCGAACCCCGAAGACAGAAGTAGAGGTTAGCCAAGAGCAAGGGTGTCCGTGGTGACGCGGAATCTGAAGGAAGCTGGAGGCAAAACACCGGTCCGAGGAACACGAACCTCATATAAGGCTAGGTATGATTGAGTGAGTTTGCGTAACAAAACAAAGCTCTTTCTGTCGAAGGTCATATCGAGTAAATGAGGCGGATAGATGGTGTGAAAGTGCATGTACTTACCCGGGGAGGTCTGGCGGATAGGTGAAGTTCGCTTCATAACCTACTTAGTGATAAGTAGCTGAACCGTCAGAAGTCAGCAGAGGTCATAGTATTAGTTGGTTTAGAACTACTAAGAAGGACCGAACAATTAAGAGAGAATAGCCCTTGGCATTCAGTGAGTCATGATGAACACAGAAAACGTAGTACCTCACTTGAGGAAGGAAGCGGTGAATCCCGTGGGAGACCTCTTGGAGGGTGGAGTGACCACTGGCATAAGAAGACAAGCTATTCACGGAAGTTATGAAAACTTGCGTCAATTATCTTAATTGAACCGCCGTATACGGAACCGTACGTACGGTGGTGTGAGAGGACGGGAGCTAATCACTCCCTCCTACTCGATATCAAAAAGGACAATTTACTACTAAATTTAGTATTTTTTATCTCTCATTTGGAAAAATCATTTACCACTTTGAGTAACGTGTCAGATGATTTTGAAATTAGAGTTGAACTTTCTACTAAATTAGCAATATTGCTTGAAATATTTTCGATATCTTTTGACGTGGAAGCATACTGATTGCGTATCCCAGAAACTTTTTGGGCAATTTGTTCAAATGATTCTGCTAAGTGCTCTTGAGTTTGTACACTTAATTGTACTTGTTCATCTACATTGTTGACACTAGACGCCATATCCGTAATGTTTTCTTCCATTTCTTGTATTAATCCAGAGACATTTTGTACTGCTTTCTTCGTTTCTTCAGCCAGTTTTCGAACTTCTTCTGCAACGACAGCAAATCCTTTTCCGTGTTCACCCGCACGAGCCGCTTCAATTGATGCATTTAAAGCAAGTAAGTTTGTTTGATCCGCTATGTTCGTCACTAAGTTTACAATTTCAGAAATGCTTTTAGAAGAAGAACGTAGGTTTGTCATGGACTCTTCTAATAAATTTACACTGTTTAAAATCGTGTTCATTAAGTTTGTCTGTTTTGCTAATTGTGCTTTCCCTTGGTTAGATTTTTCCTCTGTATCAGCAACGAAATCTAAACCTTGTGATGTGGCTGATGCGATATTTTGTGATTGTTCAGAAATCATTTGAATCGATGCTGTCGTTTCTTGATTCATGGCATTTAAATCTTCAGCAATGTTTTGGATGGAGATTAATAATGATTGTTTTACTTGATCATTTTCCATACGTAATCGTTCTTGCTCAATTTCGTAAGCTTCAATCACAAGTTGCATTTCTAAATTGATAATTTTAGAAAATGCATTGATGGCAAGAATTGCTTCTTCTTTAGAAATATCAAGCTTATTAATAAACTGAGTAAATGCTGTTGTTAAAGATTGGAAAGAAGCGATATACCATTTAGATGATAATCCAATTTTGATATGAGCAAGGGCAATTCTAGTTCGGTTCTCTAAATAATGATTATCAATTTGTCCTTCAAAAATATCTTGTAAATGCTTTGTTAAAGTAATTTTCAATCGATCAATTGTTGAGTATTGATTAATTAATTCTACTAAATGTTTATTCATTGAAATGTTTTCATAAAAAATATCAACCATCTTTGGAATATAGTTCTCAATAAGTGGTTTTAATTGTTTAAGGATGGCTAATTCTTTTTTTGTTAACTGAACCATTTCAATTTGTTTGGCTACAATAGGGTTCGCAGAAACGTTTATTCCTACTTCGTGAATATATTTTTCTTCATCAAAAAATTGATTATAATTTGATTTGTTTTCCTTGTTATAAAGTACAAACCTCATATGTATGCTCCATTCTAATTTAATTTTTTTATTGTTTGACCCATTACAGTTTAATTCCTGAATTTGTATTTTTATTATAAACAATGTAAAATACGATTAGTTTATTAGTTCGTATTGTTTTTTATTAAATTAGTAAAGGAAGTTTGTTAAGATGAATCAGCGAAGGCTTGCTTATATTATTGTGTCCATGGTGACAGTAGCAGTTATTTCCACATTAATGTTAAACAATATGTTTGATGAGGTACCGAAAAATCATAAAATTTTAATTATCATTAGTGCCACCTTGTTTTCAGGTCTTTTTGCCCGCGGGTTATTCCCTGCTGATCATCCTGATGAAATCGATTCTAAACATACAGATAATAAAAAGAATGGTAATTAAGCCCTCCTAATTTGAGAGGGCTTTTTTCATTTCTGTTTTTCTGTTTACAGAATACCATATTATTTAATAGTATCTAAAGATTTTTTTGACTATAAAATGAAAATTGTGGAAAAGATATGAAAAAGAAACGGACAAAAGAATAAAATCAATGATAAATCACGCAAGGTTTTTGAAACTATTAATCAAATCATTCGTACATGTATCTAACAAGAATTTCAAAAACCTTAAAGGGGGTTAACTAATATATGGAAGAAAAATGGGCTAAAGTGATTATTCACGCAAGTGCTTTTTTTGCACCAGTTCTAGTACCAATTTTATTTTTCTTAATAAGCAGTGAAGAAAGTGTTAAACGAATATCGATTCAAGCATTGCTCTTCCAGTTTGTTATGTGGGTATTAATCGGTATTTCTGTCGTACTAAGTTTTCTTTTAATCGGTATTCCATTCTTAATTATCTTTGGAATTATGACATTTGTTGTACCAATTATCGGTATTTTCAATGCGCTGCGAGAAACACCTTGGAATTACCCAATTGTTGGCCGTTGGGTATAAAATAATTTCTCGTAAATGTAAAACTCCCGAGTATTCTTCATCTTAGATGAATATATTGATATAAAATCGGCAAAGCGTACTTTCATACGTATTGTCGATTTTTTTACAATAAAAATGGTCAAGGGTTTATCGTTGCAAATATGAAAAAAAGGAAATATAATAAAGTCAAAGATAGTCAAAGTCAAAAAGAGCGAGGTGAAGTTGTAATCATAATGAAAAATATTTCAGATTTAATTGAAGGGTATTTAAAACAAGTTATCGAATTAGGTGGTAAAGGGCATATTGAAATTAAACGCAGCGAATTAGCTGATATGTTCCAATGCGTCCCCTCACAAATTAATTACGTTATTAATACCCGATTCACCGTGGAACGAGGCTACCTTGTTGAAAGCAAACGTGGTGGCGGTGGATATATAAGAATTTTTCGTGTGAAACCAAGTTCAAAAATTGAGCTGATTGAAAATATCATTAAACAAATTGAAAAAGGTGCCACGCAAAACATGGCTGAAGATATTATATATAGGCTGCTGGACGAAGGCGTTATAACCTACAGAGAGGCAACGTTAATGCTCGCTGCCATCGACCGGAATACGTTAAAGTTACAACTCCCAGCTCGTGATGAATTGAGGGCAGCTATTTTAACATCGATGTTACTAACTTTAAAATACGAAAAATAAAGAGGTGGTGGGTCATGATTTGTGAACACTGTAAACAACGGAAAGCAACCGTTACAGTTACACAAATAATAAATGGCCATAAAAGTGAGAAGCATTATTGTGAAGTATGTGCAGCACAATTTCATCCATTCAACCTAGACTTTCATAAAGAAGAACAAATCCCAATCCATCAATTGTTATCTAATTGGTTTGGGATGCCTGTTTGGAAAAATGAAACACAAGAAAGAGCTGTTCAACCATCCATCCAGACAAATGCATGTCCGGCTTGCGGATTTACTTTTCGTAAATTTTTAAATGAAGGTAAATTGGGTTGCCCACAATGCTATGAAACCTTTGGCGAAAAACTTCCGCAAGTACTTGCAAAAATACAAGCGGGAACCAAACATACTGGAAAAAGACCTGGACAAAAAGTGGATAACAACCGAATTATTAAAAAACAAATTGAACATGCACGTGAACAGCTGCAATTAGCTATACAAGATGAACGTTTTGAAGATGCGGCGAAATTCAGAGATGAAATTAAAGCATTGGAACGCAAGCTTGAGATGGGAGGTGTTGATACACCATGAACCTTGAATATTTCTTAAAAGCGGAAGCACCGAGTTGGATGGGTGTTGACGGTGATGAAAATGACATTGTCATTTCCACCCGGATTCGATTAGCGAGAAACTTGGATGGTTTCCGTTTCCCATTAATATTTACTGATGAAGAAGCGAAAACGGTTGATCAAATGGTTACGCAAGCTTTTTCCCAATTGAATAACGGAAATCACCATTTCTCTCATTTCACAATTCAAGAAATGCCCGTATTACAACGTCAAGTATTAGTTGAAAAACATCTCATTAGCCCGATGCTTGCCAATAGAGAAAAATTCGCTTCAGTTATCATTTCAAAAGATGAAGCCATTAGTGTGATGGTAAATGAAGAAGACCACTTAAGAATCCAATGTTTATCCCCTGGACTTCAACTAATAGAAACTTATGAAATGGCTAATAAATTAGATTGTCAGCTTGAAAAACTTTTACCGATTGCCTTCAATAACCAATTCGGCTATTTAACGAGTTGCCCTACAAATGTAGGAACTGGTTTACGAGCATCTGTGATGATGCATTTACCAGGACTTTCGATGATGAAGCAAATGAAAGTATTAACACAAATGCTAGCTCGTTTTGGCATGGTCGTGAGAGGTATTTACGGTGAGGGCAGTGAAAATCTAGGGAACATGTATCAAATTTCAAATCAAGTAACCCTCGGTAAAGCAGAAGATGAAATAATTGATGATTTACAAACTGTCGTGATGCAAATCATTGAACAAGAACGAAACGCAAGACAAACTCTATTAAAACAATCCCAAGTTGCTTTGGAGGACCGTATTCACCGTGCCTTTGGTACTTTGAAACATGCGCGGATTATGACAAGTGAAGAAGCAGCAACATGTTTATCTAATGTTCGCTTAGGCATAGATTTAGGCATAATTAAAAATGTTTCAAAACATGTATTAAATGAATGCACAATACTGATTCAACCAGGATTCGTACAACAATACGCAGGCACAACTTTGGAACCAGGAGAGCGAGATGTATTCAGAGCAAAATTAATACGAGAAAAATTAAACGATGGAAATTCGAAATTAAAGGAAAAAGGAGAGGAAAAACATGATGTTTAATCGTTTTACTCAACGAGCTCAAAAAGTGTTACAGTTGGCGCAAGAAGAAGCCATTCGTTGGAAGCATGAATCCATCGGAACTGAACATATCTTGCTCGGGCTAATTCGCGAAGGTGGAGGCATTGCTGCAAAAGCTTTAGAAGCGATTGATGTAAGCCCAGAGATGATTGAACGAGGTATCGAGGAACTAGTTGGAAAAGGTACGAAGGATGTTGGACCAATCGTTCACTATACACCAAGAGCTAAGAAAGTTATTGAACTATCCGTAGATGAATCTCGAAAACTGGGTCATGCTTACATCGGAACAGAACACATTTTACTTGCATTAATTCGTGAAGGTGAGGGTGTTGCAGCTCGAGTGCTTGCGAACGCTGGGGTAAGCTTAAATAAAGCGCGTCAACAAGTTTTATTGCTTCTCGGTAACAACGATGTTTCTCAAAATTCCAATCCAACTCAAACAGTAAGCACTCCAACACTTGATAGCCTGGCTCGAGATTTAACTGCAATTGCCCGTGAAGGTTCCCTTGACCCTGTAATTGGACGTAGCAAAGAAATTACACGAGTTATCGAAGTGTTATCTCGCCGCACGAAAAATAACCCGGTATTAATTGGTGAACCTGGTGTAGGTAAAACAGCGATTGCTGAGGGACTTGCTCAACAAATCGTTAATAATGAAGTACCGGAAACATTGCGCGATAAGCGTGTAATGACGCTTGATATGGGTACTGTTGTAGCAGGTACAAAATATCGTGGTGAATTTGAAGATCGTCTGAAAAAAGTAATGGATGAAATTCGCCAAGCGGGTAACGTCATTTTATTCATTGATGAACTTCATACATTGATTGGTGCTGGTGGTGCAGAAGGTGCGATTGACGCTTCGAACATTTTAAAACCGGCATTAGCTCGCGGTGAATTGCAATGTATCGGTGCAACTACGCTAGATGAATATCGTAAATACATTGAAAAAGATGCAGCTTTAGAACGTAGATTCCAACCGATTCAAGTCGATGAACCAACTGTGGAAGAAACAATTCAAATTATTCAAGGTCTTCGCGATCGTTACGAGGCGCATCACCGAGTAAAGATTACCGACGAAGCAATTGAAGCTGCGGCAAAATTATCTGACCGTTACATTTCAGACCGCTTCCTGCCAGATAAAGCCATTGACTTGATTGATGAAGCCGGATCTAAAGTGCGTTTGCGCTCATTTACAGTGCCACCAAATTTAAAAGCGCTTGAAGAAAAATTAGAACATGTGCGCAATGAGAAAAATGCAGCAGTTTCAAGTCAAGAATTTGAAAAAGCAGCAGCACTACGCGACACAGAGCAAAAAATTAAAGAAGAACTAGAACAAACGAAAAAATTATGGAAAGAAAAGCAAGGTAAAGAAGAATCAAAAGTAACAGTAGAAGATATCGCAGAAGTGGTATCCATGTGGACTGGAATACCAGTGAATAAACTGGCTCAAGAAGAGTCTGAAAAACTGTTGAACTTAGAAGAAGAATTGCATAAGCGCGTTGTCGGACAACATGAAGCGGTTGAGGCGATTTCTAGAGCTATCCGCCGTGCTCGCGCAGGATTGAAGGATCCGAAACGCCCGATTGGTTCATTTATCTTCTTAGGACCAACTGGGGTTGGTAAAACGGAACTTGCTAGAGCTTTAGCAGAAGTAATGTTTGGCGATGAAGATGCAATGATTCGTATCGATATGTCCGAATATATGGAGAAACACTCTACTTCTCGCCTAGTGGGTTCACCTCCTGGATATGTAGGATTTGAAGAAGGTGGGCAATTAACGGAAAAAGTCCGCCGCAAACCATATTCAGTGGTACTTTTAGATGAAATTGAAAAAGCGCACCCAGACGTATTCAATATCTTATTACAAGTGCTTGATGACGGTCGTTTAACAGATTCAAAAGGCCGCACAGTGGATTTCCGCAATACGGTTGTCATTATGACATCCAATATTGGTGCAGAAGCATTAAAGTATCAAAAGAATGTAGGATTCGGTGTGGGTGGAAGAGATAATAAATATAAAGACATGAAGAGCACGATGCTTGAAGAATTGAAAAAAGCATTCCGCCCAGAGTTCTTAAACCGTATTGATGAAACAATCGTATTCCAGCCGTTGGATAAAGAAGAATTGAAACAAATTGTATTATTGATGGCAAAATCTTTAATCAAACGCTTAAAAGAGCAAAACATTGAACTTGAACTAACAGATGCAGCTTTAGAGAAAATTGCTGAAGAAGGGTACGATCCACAATACGGTGCACGACCAATTCGAAGAGCTTTACAGAAAAATGTAGAAGACCGTTTATCAGAAGAGTTATTAAAAGGCACAGTTTCAACGAACAGTACAGTTGTATTTGACTATGTGGATGGCGAATTTGTCGTAAAACAAAAAGATGTTGTTGAAAGTGTATAATTATTGATTAGTCGAGCTGTACCAAAAGACACTGTACACTGTCTTTTTGGTACAGCTTATTTTTTTCATACGTATTAACAGGTACATCTCCATTTAAGGAGCATCCGCACAAGTTTGGATGTTATGTGCACGAGTAGAGGTGCTCATGCTCCTGTCAAGTAGACATTTTTATCCGCCCCGTATTAATCCAAATTTATGCTGCTTTTGTTCTATATTCCATCGGGCTCATTTTTAGTTTAGTTACGATACGTTTGGTGTTATAATAATTAATATAGTTTTCTACTGCTTCGTAAATTTCTCGTACAGTTTCGGGTTGACTAAAACATCCAAGTTCAACCTTCAGATGACTAAAGAAATTTTCAATGCAGGCATTGTCCCAGCAGTTGCCTCTGCGGGACATGGATTGAGTTATCTCCATCTCACGGAGATACTCTTGATAATCGGGATTAGTAAAGTGAGTGCCTTGGTCACTATGGAGAATCGCTCCTTTACTATATCCCCTTTTTTTAAGCATTTCTAAGGCGCGATACACTAATTTCATTTCCAAACTTGTCCCCATTGAATAAGCCACGATTTCCTCATTAAATAAGTCTTTAATGGCACAGAGATATACCCATTTTTGACGTCCTCTTTTCACGCGAATATACGTAATATCAATGGAAAACTTTACTCCTTCTCGAATGGCTTTGAAGTTACGGCTAAGAAGATTGGGAATTTTTCCATGAACACTTGGACGATATCTAAATTTCTTTTGGCGAATTTTGCATACCAATCCATATTTCCTCATTAAACGGGCAATCCGTTTTTCATTGATGACTAACCCATATTGTCTTTCCAATTCAATTTTGATTCGTTTTCTCCCCACAGTACCACGGTGATCGTTAAACACCTTTAGGATATAAGGGATTAACCGTTCATCAATTTGATCACGATGTTTTTCTCCATTTCTCTTTAACCATTTATAATAACCCGCACGGGATACATTGGCGATTTCCGCTAAAATAGAAATCGGATATTGTTCTGCGTAAGCGTGAATAAAGGCAAATTGTTGTTCTTTATCATTCACCCCTTTCTTAGATCTAACAACTTTTTTAAGTATTCGTTCTCCAACTGTAATAGAAGATATTTTTCTTCCAAAGATTTTTCAACAGGCGACTGTTTCTGTTTAGCTACTTTTTCTCTTTTGGTTAAGAGAGCTTCATAGCCTCCTTCTTTCACAATTTTCACCCATTCAGAGACTCTTCTCCGATGAATGTTATATATTTTAGCTACCTCTGTGGAAGAATACCCTTCGAAATATTTTTCAATGACTTGTTTTTTGAATTCAAATGTGTAATATCGATATTTTTTCGCCATTTCCATATCCTCCATTCATGTACGAAGTACGCCACCATTGACACCTACCTGATTGTCCGTAGTGATTGTAGATTGCAGATGATCTCAAAAAATAGCTCCTTGCGCTCACTCCGTTTGTCATTGTACTACGGACAAATCGATTCTAAGTACTTGTTGGCGGGGCCCCGACCCCATCCACCAAGTACTAAGAATCGTGGTAGGTGTCAATGGCATTGCAGCTACGCTGTGGCTTTTTAATAAACCCAATAAATTCCCACATTTTATATTTATTATGCTCATCTTATGGGCGCTTTAATGTGTAAACTTTACAGGTATAATAGCAAGGTAGTATTTGCACGAGTTTGGATGTTATGTGCACGAGTAGAGGTTGTATTTGCACAAGTTTGGTGGTTAAATGCACAAGCAGAGGGGATATCTGCACAAGTGAAGGAAGCATACGCACGAGCATGTAGCTTTTCTTTCGTAGAGTGTAACTACACAAACAAGTTCTTGTGCTAAAACCGATATATTCAATAAATAGACCTACCTAGTCTAACGAAATTTTCTAGTACATCAATGAATCTAATCTAGTACCTTTGTTATAATAGCTATACCAAAAAAATTTGCAGGAGGACCTAATGGCAAAAAAGAAAACAAAGTTTTGCTGTCAATCATGTGGCTATGAATCTCCTAAATGGTTGGGGAGATGTCCTGGTTGTGGTGAGTGGAATACCTTTGTAGAAGAAATAGAAGTGATGACGAAATCTCGTGGAGTGTTTCAGCATTCGGAAGCTATAAGTCAGAAGGCCGTACCAATTATCAGCATCGAAACACAAGAAGAACAAAGAGTCCAAACAAGCATGGTGGAATTAAATCGTGTGCTTGGAGGTGGAATTGTACCAGGTTCACTTGTTTTGATTGGGGGAGATCCTGGTATAGGGAAATCAACGCTACTTATGCAACTTTCCGCTGAATTATCCAATAATGGACATCGGGTGCTTTACATTTCAGGAGAAGAATCGTTGAAACAAACAAGATTACGCGCAACAAGAATCGGTGTCCAATCAAATGAATTATTTATTTATGCTGAAACTGATTTAGAACTCATTCGTCATAGTATTGAAGAGGTTCAACCGAAGTTTATCATTGTTGACTCCATTCAAACAGTGCATCATCCAGAAGTGACGAGTGCTCCTGGGAGCGTATCGCAAGTTAGAGAATGTACTTCAGAATTGATGAGAATAGCGAAGACGAAAGGAATTGCAACATTTCTTGTAGGACATGTTACAAAGGAAGGGCAAATTGCAGGGCCTAGAATATTAGAACATATGGTAGACACCGTACTATATTTTGAAGGTGAAAGACATCATACGTATCGAATATTAAGAAGCCATAAAAATCGCTTCGGATCAACTAATGAAATTGCTATTTTTGAAATGATTCATTCGGGTTTAAAAGAAGTGTTAAATCCGTCTGAATTATTTTTAGAAGAACGTTCACATGGGGCAGCTGGTTCGACGGTCGTTGCTTCCATGGAAGGTACAAGACCTATACTTGTCGAGATTCAATCATTAGTTACACCAACTAGTTTCAATTATCCAAAAAGAATGGCTACCGGTGTGGATCAAAATAGAGTTCAATTATTGATGGCTGTTTTGGAAAAAAGAATGGGCATGCTGTTGCAAGCGCAAGATGCATATATTAAGGTGGCAGGAGGCGTAAAGCTGGACGAACCTGCGATTGATCTCGCCGTTCTTACCTCCATAGTCTCCAGCTTTAGAAATCAGCCTGTTCAAGTTACAGATGTTTATATCGGTGAAGTAGGACTTACCGGAGAAGTAAGACGGGTATCCCGCATCGAACAAAGAGTTCATGAAGCTGCAAAACTTGGATTTAAACGAGCCATTATCCCTGCTTCTAATATAGGAGGTTGGGAATACCCAAAAGACATTGAAGTAATTGGGGTGCAAACCATTAACGAAGCATTAAGAGTTTGTTTTGGTAATTGATGAAAAGGGATGTCCATACCAATATTTATAATGTATGGGCATTTTTCCTTTTGAAATTGGGAAAAATAATTTTATATTCTGGACGAAAAGGGAAAAAAGTACAAATTATGTATTTCGTAGTTGTTTCAAATCGCAAACGATTCATGAACGATGTATAATTAATAGTAAGATAATATATCACAAAAAGGAGGTGGCTGTATGTTAAAAAGAGTAATTCAATTTGCTTTTCTTTTTATTGGGGGAGCACTAGGTTTTGTTTTTTTACCGCCATTATACGAAATTATAAATTTGTCATCTAATCCGTTGTTAAATAATCCATATACATCAGTCGCATTAGGAGCGTTGTTATTATTTCTTCTATCGTTTTCTTTATCAGATTATTGTGTAAAATTCATCAACTGGATGGAAGAGGTACTTTTTAAAATTCCAGCTGCAGACCTACTATTCGGTACTCTTGGGTTAATTGTCGGTTTAATTGTAGCATATTTTGTTGGGTTTGCGATTGAACGAATCAATATACCGGTAATTACTGATTTTTTACCAATAATATTATCTATTACACTCGGATATTTAGGATTTAGAGTCGGATTTAAAAAGAGGGAAGAATTATCACAAATATTTACCAAATCCGGTGTAGGATCAAAAAAGAAAGTTGGAGATTCTGGGCAAGTTGTTTCACAAGAAAAAACGCTATATAAATTGTTAGATACGAGCGTCATAATAGATGGTCGAATTGCGGATATCGCAACAACAGGATTTATAGAAGGTGTTTTAGTGGTGCCGCAGTTCGTATTAACCGAATTACAACATATTGCGGATTCCAGTGATACATTGAAGCGTACCCGTGGACGAAGAGGGTTAGATATGTTGAAAAAATTACAAGACGGAAAAACGGTAAATGTCATCATTTCTGAAGAAGATTTTGATGATGTTCAAGAAGTAGATTTAAAATTAGTACGGTTAGCGAAAAAAATGGGAGCAAAAATTTTAACAAATGATTTTAACTTAAACAAAGTATGTGATCTTCATCATGTACAAGTATTGAATATTAATGAGCTTGCGAACGCAGTAAAACCGGTTGTTATACCAGGAGAGGATATGCAAGTCGTTGTCATCAAAGATGGAAAAGAACAAAATCAAGGTGTTGCCTATTTAGATGATGGAACGATGATAGTTGTAGAAGGTGGTCGTAGTTACATTGGGCAATCTATTACAGTCACCGTTACAAGCGTACTGCAAACATCCGCCGGTCGCATGATTTTTGCTAAACCAAAAGACGAACAAGTTGCATAACCGTTGAAAAGTAAGAGTAGGAGTTGAGCACGTGGATTACGAAGTAGTATTGCCAGCAGCCGGTAGCGGAAAACGGATGGGAGCGGGAAAAAACAAATTATTTTTATCTTTAGCGAATAAACCGATCCTCATTCACACCCTCGAAATTTTTCAAAAGGATAGAAACTGTACGGGAATATATTTAGCGGTAAAACCAGAAGAAAGGGACTATATTCAACATTTATTAAAAGATTATAAAATTACAAAGGTAAAGGGTTTACCAAATGGAGGGAAAGAACGTCAACATTCTGTTCATTCATGTTTAAAAGTAATGAATGATGTGGAGATTGTTCTCGTCCATGATGCTGCAAGACCGTTTATATCCCAACAAGTCATTGACCGTTTAGTGGAAACCGCATATGAAAAAGGGGCTGCGATAGCAGGAGTTCGAGCGAAGGATACGATGAAAAAAGTACAAGATGGTATTATTGTTGAAACGGTAGATCGGGAAAACCTATGGTCAATCCAAACGCCGCAAGCATTTCGTTACGAACTGTTACGGCATGCGGAGGATGTAGCGGAAAAAGAAGGATTTTTAGGAACGGACGAAGCGATGCTAGTGGAGCGCCTCGGTTATGAAATCCATATTGTTGAAAGCAATTATGAAAATATTAAAATGACGACGAAAGAAGATTTATTATTTGGTGAAGCCATCTTAAAAAACCGCCAGATGCAGAAAGAAGGTACCTCACAAATCTTTTAGATTGGTGAGGTCTTTTCGTGCGCCCGGCATGTACATGAACTATAGGGTGTAAGTCCCGAACCCCGAAGACAGAAGTAGAGGTTAGCCAAGAGCAAGGGTGTCCGTGGTGACGCGGAATCTGAAGGAAGCTGGAGGCAAAACACCGGTCCGAGGAACACGAACCTCATATAAGGCTAGGTATGATTGAGTGAGTTTGCGAAACAAAACAAAGCTCTTTCTGTCGAAGGTCATATCGAGTAAATGAGGCGGATAGATGGTGTGAAAGTGCATGTACTTACCCGGGGAGGTCTGGCGGATAGGTGAAGTTCGCTTCATAACCTACTTAGTGATAAGTAGCTGAACCGTCAGAAGTCAGCAGAGGTCATAGTATTAGTTGGTTTAGAACTACTAAGAAGGACCGAACAATTAAGAGAGAATAGCCCTTGGCATTCAGTGAGTCATGATGAACACAGAAAACATAGTACCTCACTTGAGGAAGGAAGCGGTGAATCCCGTGGGAGTCCTCTTGGAGGGTGGAGTGACCACTGGCATAAAGAGAACAGCTATTCACGGAAGTTATGAAAACTTGCGTCAATTATCTTAATTGAACCGCCGTATACGGAACCGTACGTACGGTGGTGTGAGAGGACGGGAGCTAATCACTCCCTCCTACTCGATTTGTTTCCATACATAATAATTGGGTTAAATGCATGCTTACAATCCATACAAATGGGAAATATGTTAATATATGAAGTGGCAAATTGGAATCTGATTTTACAGTAAAGGATGGTGAACGCTGCATATAAGGCTGAACAGTCTTTCATCATGCAGCTACAATATGTTTCGTGTTGGACAAGGATTTGATGTGCATGCGTTTCAAGAAGGACGGCCACTTATTATCGGAGGCATAGAGATACCTCATACGAAAGGCCTTGTTGGTCATTCCGATGCGGATGTGTTATTACATGCAATTACAGATGCGGCCCTTGGAGCAATTGGAGAAGGAGATATCGGACGTCATTTTCCAGATACAGATCCAAAATATAAAGATGCAGATTCAGCGAAATTATTGGAGTATATATGGAAAATAGTAAATGATAAAGGGTATATTCTTGGGAATGTTGATTGTACAATTATGGCTCAAAAGCCTAAAATGGCTCCGTATATTGAGCAAATGCGAAATCGCATAGCAGAACTTTTGGATGCGAACCCGTCTCAAGTAAACGTCAAAGCAACTACAACGGAAAAATTAGGCTTTGTTGGCCGAGAAGAAGGTATAGCAGCATTAGCAACAATATTGTTAATAAAAAAGCAATAGTTCTCAAATGTTGAAAGAAGATGAATTCGTTCCAGAAAAGTTAAAATTTCTTCCCTCTCATTAACTTTTCAATGTGAAGACAGAGTGGTAAAATGTACAAAAGTTAAGGGAAGCATTGGAAATGGAAATATTCTAGTAGTGGCCAAATTAAAAATGAAGGTTTTTATCTGGTAAACTTAGGAGGAAAATTATGACAAAACAAGTTCGTGTTCGGTATGCGCCAAGTCCTACCGGTCATTTACATATTGGTGGAGCGCGTACTGCGTTATTTAATTATTTGTTTGCAAAACATTACAACGGAACATTTGTTGTTCGCATTGAAGATACGGATACGGAGCGCAATGTCGAGGGTGGAGAAGCGTCACAGCTTGATAATCTGCGCTGGCTTGGAATAATTCCAGATGAATCTGTAGATATTGGCGGACCTTATGCGCCATATCGCCAAACGGAAAGACTAGATATATATAAGAAACATGCGGAAGAGCTATTAGAACGAGGACTAGCTTATAAATGTTTCTGCACACCTGAAGAATTGGAAGCTTCAAGAGAAGCCCAAAGAGCAAAAGGCATTCCTGCTCCAACTTACGAAGGCAAATGCCGCCATTTAACGAAAGAGGAAATCGCTGAAAAAGAAGCGCAGGGAATTCCTTATACAATCCGTTTTAAAGTTCCAGAAAATGTAACATACAAATTTAATGATTTAGTGCGCGGAGAAGTTACTTTTGAATCGAAAGATATTGGCGATTGGGTTATCGTGAAGGCGAATGGAATTCCTACTTATAACTTTGCGGTTGTTTTGGATGACCATTATATGGAAATTACGCATGTATTCCGCGGAGAAGAACACTTATCTAATACGCCGAAACAAATGATGATTTTTGATGCTTTCGATTGGGAATACCCTGAGTTCGGCCATTTAACAATCATTGTGAACGAAAATCATAAGAAGTTATCAAAACGTGATGAATCCATTATCCAGTTCGTTTCTCAATATAAAGAGCTTGGATATTTACCAGAAGCGATGTTCAACTTCTTTGCATTGCTTGGTTGGTCTCCGGAAGGGGAAGAAGAAATCTTTACAAAAGAACAATTGATTGAAATTTTTGATGAGAAGCGTTTATCAAAATCACCGTCAATGTTTGACCGGAATAAACTAACATGGATGAACAACCAATACATTAAAAAATTGTCATTGGATGAAGTAGTAGACTTAGCACTTCCTCACTTGCAAAAAGCCGGTTTACTTCCTTTAGAATTGACTAGTGAACAAAAACAATGGGCAACAAAATTGATTGCGTTATACCATAATCAAATGAGTTATGGTGCAGAAATTGTTGAATTATCTAGCTTGTTCTTTAAAGATGAAATTGAATATGATGAAGCTGCCCAAGAAGTACTAGCTTTAGAACATATTAAAGAATTGGCTACATCATTTAAACAGCAATTAGAGGCTTCGGAAGCTTTTGATGCTTCGTCAATTAAAGCGGCAATTAAAGCAGTACAAAAAGAAACTGGATATAAAGGGAAAAACTTATTTATGCCAATTCGAGTGATGACAACAGGCCAAACTCATGGTCCGGAATTGGCGGATGCAATCGAATTAGTGGGCAAAGAAAAAGTTTTAGCCCGATTAGAAAAATTCACAAATTAATATTTTTTAGATGAACGGTTTTTGAGCCTTGGATATAATGATATAAAAGTGAAAGCGTTGAAAAGGAGAAGTACGTAAAATATGTTTGAAAGAGAGGGTCACCACAGGCTGAAAGTGACCTAAACCTCTATTTTACGGAAATGCACCTTTGAGCACTTTGCTGAAATGGAGTAGGCAAGTCGGCTAGTCACCGTTAAAGACCTCGAGCGGAAAGCTTCATGCTTTCAACCAGAGTGGAACCGCGCGAATTTGGCGTCTCTGTCATAGTGATATGATGGAGGCGTTTTTTATTCAGCTAATTTTTATTGGCTACCTGTAGAGAATTGGTGGTAATTTAGTTATAGAAGGATATATTTGTTCGAAGAGAATTGGCTAAAGGAGAGAATGACATGGCAATTCAAATTTACAATACGTTAACAAGAAGAAAAGAACCTTTTGTTCCTCTTGAAGAGGGAAAAGTAAAAATGTACGTATGCGGACCAACTGTTTATAACTACATTCATATAGGCAATGCACGTCCTGCCATTGTCTATGATACAGTAAGAAGATATTTGCAATATAAAGGGTTTGATGTGAAGTATGTATCAAACTTCACCGATGTGGACGACAAAATTATTAAGGCAGCTAACGAGTTAGGAGAAGAAGTTTCTGAACTGACAGAGCGTTTTATAAAAGCTTATTTTGAGGATATCACTGCACTTGGATGCAAAAAAGCGGATGTTCATCCGAGAGTGACAGAACATATGGATGATATTATTGAATTTATTAAAGTATTAATCAATAAAGGGTATGCTTATGAATCTCAAGGGGATGTCTATTTCCGCACACGCAAGTTTAAAGGTTATGGAAAACTAAGTCATCAGTCAATTGATGATTTAAAAGTAGGCGCACGTATCGAAGCGGGTGAAAAAAAAGAAGATCCACTAGACTTTGCTCTTTGGAAAGCTGCAAAACCAGGTGAAATTCACTGGAGTAGCCCTTGGGGTGAAGGACGACCTGGATGGCATATTGAATGCTCTGTAATGGCAAGAGCTCATCTAGGTGACACAATTGACATTCATGCTGGAGGTCAAGATTTAACATTCCCGCACCACGAAAATGAAATTGCTCAGTCTGAAAGCTATACCGGAAAACTTTTTGCCCGTTACTGGATGCATAATGGGTATATTAATATTGATAACGAAAAAATGTCAAAATCTCTTGGGAATTTCGTATTAGTCCACGATATTATCCAGA
The DNA here is from genome assembly GCF_038004345.1 of Ureibacillus sp. FSL W8-0352. Taxonomy (NCBI): domain Bacteria; kingdom Bacillati; phylum Bacillota; class Bacilli; order Caryophanales; family Caryophanaceae; genus Ureibacillus; species Ureibacillus sp. FSL W8-0352. The sequence continues at coordinate 2,647,806 of NZ_JBBOQT010000001.1, forward strand.
AAATTGATCCGCAAGTATTAAGATTTTTCATGCTTTCTGTACATTATCGTCATCCAATCAATTTCTCAGAAGAATTGATTGAATCCGCTCGAAGTGGATTGGAGCGCTTGCGCACAGCTTATTCGAATCTTCAACATCGACTAAAATCTACGACGAACCTTGCAGAAAATAGTGAATTGTATTTAGAAAAAATCGATGAGTTGAAAAAACAATTCGAGAAGGAAATGGATGATGATTTCAATACAGCTAACGGTATTTCTGTTTTATTTGAACTAGCTCGCACGTCAAATACGTATGTAAACGAAACAAATACGGATGAAAAAGTGCTAAAAGCATTTATTGAAACATTTGAAGTTCTTAGTGGTGTTTTAGGAATTAAATTAGCTGTTGAGATGGAAATTTTAGATGAAGAAATTGAAAAGTTAATTGAAGAGCGTAATATTGCACGAAAAAATCGTGATTTCAAGAGAGCGGATGAAATTCGTGACCAATTATTAAGTATGAACATAATTTTAGAAGATACACGACAAGGTACTCGCTGGAAACGAGGTTCATAAGATGGCACAACAAGTTGATATTAAGCAATTAAACGCACTTGCATTAGCATATATGGGGGACGCCGTTTTAGAGGTGCGCGTTAGGGAACATTTATTGTTAAGCGGTCGAACGAAACCGAATACGCTGCACCATGAGGCGACAAAATATGTCTCTGCTAAAGCTCAATCAATGATTGTGCATCGCATGATAGAAGAACAGTATTTAACGGAAGAAGAGTTATCAATTTATAGACGTGGGCGCAATGCAAAGTCTGGTACTGTTCCGAAAAATACGGATGTTCAAACTTATCGCAATAGTTCCGGATTTGAAGCAGTTCTCGGCAGTCTTTATTTAACAAAACAGTATGAACGTATGAATAAAATAATTGATTATGCAATACAAATCGTTGAAGAAGCGAAAGGAGCGTCATAACATGAGCGAAAGTGGAGAAATGATTGCTGGCAAAAACCCGGTATTAGAAGCCCTTCGTTCAGGCCGAGAAATGAACAAAATATGGATTAGTGAAGGTGTGAAAAAATCGGGAATTAAGGAAGTGCTGGATTTAGCCCGCGAACGAGGAGTATTTGTACAGTTTGTGCCAAAGAAAAAAATCGATCAACTTTCAAGCGCCAACCATCAAGGTATCGTTGCTTCTGTCGCTGCTTATAAGTATGCGGAACTCGATGAATTATTTGATGTGGCCAAAGCAAGAGGCGAAGATCCATTTTTCATCATTTTAGATGAACTAGAAGACCCTCATAATCTTGGCTCGATTATGCGAACTGCAGATGCGATTGGCGTTCATGGTATAATCATACCAAAGAGACGTTCTGTTGGACTTACAGCAACGGTAGCGAAAGCTTCTACAGGAGCTATTGAGCATGTTCCTGTTTGCAGAGTGAACAATTTAGTGCAAACAGTAGATGAGTTAAAAGAAAGAGGCGTCTGGATTGCTGGAACAGATGCAAAAGGTAGCACCGACTATCGAAAAATGGATGCTACCTTGCCGCTAGCTATCATTATTGGAAGTGAAGGGAAAGGAATGAGTAGACTACTGAAGGAGAAATGTGACTTTCTCTACCATTTGCCAATGGTTGGGCATGTTAATTCATTGAATGCGTCTGTTGCGGCGGCATTATTAATGTATGAAGTGTACCGAAAACGTCAAGAAGTGAATGATTAGTTATGAAAAACATTCTAATAGTTGATGGATACAATATGATAGGTGCTTGGAAAGAATTGCGACCTTTAAAAGATACAGATTTAGAGGAAGCTAGAAATCGCCTGCTTGAACTAATGGCAGAATATAAAGCCGCTATGGGATGGCGGGTGATTGTTGTTTTCGACGCCTATCATGTTTCCGGGGCAGAAAAATCCTATGTACAAAATGCAGTGGAAGTAATTTTTACAAGAAAGAACGAAACGGCAGATGAGCGTATTGAAAAATTATCAAACGAGCTGAAAGGGAGGAAAGTCCAAATATACGTAGCAACTTCTGATATGACGGAGCAAAACGTAATATTTGGGAATGGTGCCCTTCGAAAATCAGCCCGTGAACTAGAAATAGAGTTGGAAATTATTCAATCAAAAATATCAAAAAGAGTAGAAACTTCGCAGAAAGAAAGACCTAAATCTAGAATCCCATTATCGAAAGAAGTAGAGTTAGCCTTCGAAAAATGGAGAAGAGGTTTAAAATAATCAATTGACCTATATTTTCCAATTCATATATACTGTTCCTAATATGATTTATACGTCTGGGGTGAGGCCGTTGCTAAAAACAGAGCAATCGCAAGTAGTACAATCTTTTGACGAGCTAACGGATGAACAACTTGTTGAACTAGTGCATCAAGGTAATACAGAGGCGTTAGATTACTTAATTAATAAATACCGTGTATTCGTAAAGGCGAAAGCTCGCTCTTATTTTTTAATAGGAGCGGACAAGGAAGATATTATACAAGAGGGAATGATAGGTTTATATAAAGCCATAAGAGATTTTAAAGAGGACAAGCTTGTTTCCTTTAAAGCTTTTGCAGAGTTATGTATTACGCGCCAAATTATTACTGCTATTAAGACGGCAACGCGTCAGAAACATATTCCACTCAATTCCTATGTTTCTCTTGATAAACCAATATATGATGAAGAGTCGGATCGGACGTTGATGGATGTCATTACATGCTCGGAATCAGAAAATCCAGAACATTTAATGATTAACCGAGAAGAGTACTCCTATTTGGAAGAAAAAATTAGCGAAATTTTAAGCGAACTTGAACAACAAGTGCTTACTTTATATTTAGATGGACAATCTTATAATGAGATTTCTGAAGAATTAAATCGTCATGTAAAGTCAATTGATAATGCATTGCAACGGGTGAAACGGAAATTGGAGCGCCATTTAGAAAATGGGGAAATTATTTGAAACTCATTCCTCAATTATTGACAGCATGTTTTTTTGGTGTTAGTCTTTAAAAGATAAAATGCCAGAATAGAGGTTTTTTCAGTGGCAAAGAAAATTGTATTAAGCTGTGAAGAGTGTGGTTCTAGAAATTACACTTATCCTGAAAAAGACAGCTCAACTAGATTACAATTGAAAAAGTATTGTCAGCGCTGCAATCGACACACATTACACAAACAAACGCGCTAGTTGAAATAGAGAAGACAGATGATTTATTCGGAGGTTAAGCTAGAATGGGCAAAATAAAACAATTTCTGCAAGAAGTTATGTCCGAAATGAGAAAGACAAGCTGGCCAAAAAGCAAAGAGCTTACAAAATATACGATTGTTGTAATCACAACAGTCATTTTTGTAGCAATCTTTTTTGTGCTTGTAGATTTATTGATTTCGGGAGCATTCCGTTGGTATTTAAAAATATAATTATAGCCCCATACTAAATATCTTTCGAAAAATAGCCCGTCTAACATTTCGCGGGTTTTTTTCATTTATGTTGTAAATTATAATATTAAATACAGATTCAACGGGTTGTAATTGTAAAGGAGGGAAGGACGAATAGTCCAATATACATTATGGAAAAACAATGGTATGTAGTTCATACTTATTCAGGTTATGAAAATCGTGTAAAAGCAAATCTCGAAAAACGAGTAGAAACAATGGGGATGCAAGATCTCATTTTCCGTGTAATCATCCCTGAACATGAAGAAACTGATTTAAAAGATGGAAAAAAACGTACGGTGATGCGAAAAGTTTTCCCGGGTTACGTATTAGTTGAAATGATTTTAACTGATGATTCTTGGTACGTTGTTCGCAATACCCCAGGAGTGACAGGATTTATTGGCTCATCAGGCGGAGGAGCAAAACCGACACCTTTACTGCCTGAAGAAGTAGATCGTCTGCTTCGTTCAATGGGATTACACAAAAAAGCAATTGGCGAGTTAGATATTGCTGTTGGCGATCTAGTTGAAGTGTTAGATGGACCATTTGCTCATTTCCAAGGAAATGTAGAGGAAATCGATGTGGATAAAGGAAAAGTAAAAGTTTCAGTTGACATGTTCGGTCGGGAAACGAAAATGGAATTAGATTTCGAACAAGTACAACGGGTATAAACCTTTAAAAAAGAGTAAAAAATTTCAATGGTTTGCACATTTTAACCAATTTGGTTAACAAATAATTTATATCTTTATAATATTTTTACTTGCTTAAGAATATGAAAAATGATATCATTTCATAGGTCAGACTAGTTTTTTTAGTCTGCGATATGAGTTAATGATATTTTATCGGCATGGCTGATAAATGTATATTTGAGTGGGAGGGGCAACCCAATATACCACATCACGGACTTAAGGAGGTGTGTCTCGTGGCTAAAAAAGTTATTAAAATTGTTAAACTTCAAATCCCTGCTGGTAAAGCGAATCCAGCTCCACCAGTTGGTCCTGCATTAGGTCAAGCAGGTGTAAACATCATGGGATTCTGTAAAGAATTTAACGCTCGTACTGCTGATCAAGCAGGTTTAATTATACCTGTTGAAATTACAGTATTCGAAGACCGTTCTTTCACTTTTATTACAAAAACTCCACCTGCAGCTGTATTGCTTAAAAAAGCAGCAGGTATTGAATCAGGTTCTGGTGAGCCAAACCGTAAAAAAGTTGCAACGGTTAAACGTGATAAAGTTCGCGAAATCGCAGAACTAAAAATGCCTGATTTAAATGCTGCATCTGTTGAAGCGGCTATGGCAATGGTTGAAGGTACAGCACGAAGCATGGGTATTGAAATCGTTGACTAATCCATTGTAATTCGTGTTAGTTTTTGTAGGTTGCGCAAGTTCTGTTGAACACGCAACCTTTATTCGTGGGAGGTAAATTTCCGCTAAAACCACAAAGGAGGAAAAAGTAATGGTAAAACGCAGTAAAAGAATGCAAGAACTTGCAAAATTAATTGATAAAACTAAATTATATCCAGTAGAAGAAGCTGTTGCATTAGCTCAAAAAACAAGCAATGTTAAATTTGATGCAACAGTAGAAGTAGCTTTCCGTTTAAATATTGATACTCGTAAAAATGACCAACAAATCCGTGGAGCAGTTGTGCTTCCAAACGGAACAGGTAAAACTCAACGTGTATTAGTATTTGCTAAAGGTGAAAAAGCGAAGGAAGCTGAAGCTGCTGGAGCAGACTATGTAGGCGATGTAGACTACATCAACAAAATCCAACAAGGTTGGTTTGAGTTTGATGTAATCGTAGCTACACCTGATATGATGGGTGAGGTTGGTAAATTAGGTCGTATTTTAGGTCCAAAAGGATTAATGCCAAACCCTAAAACAGGAACAGTTACTTTCGATGTTGCGAAAGCAATCCAAGAAATCAAAGCAGGTAAAGTAGAATACCGCGCTGATAAAGCTGGTATCGTTCACGCTCCTATCGGTAAAGTATCTTTCGAAACAGAAAAATTAGTAGAAAACTTCTTAGCTGTATTCGAAGCAATTCAAAAAGCAAAACCTGCTGCAGCTAAAGGTACTTACATGAAATCTGTAAACATCACTACTACAATGGGGCCATCAATTAAAATTGACGCTTCTAGCGTAGTGATTAAATAATAAATAAAGATAGAATAAAACTATTGACATTCATCCTATTCGTTAGTATTATGGATGATGTTCTGAATATAGTAATCCATTTGTACCGTAGACAGTAGGGGTGCTCTTTGCACTTAAACTTCCCTACCGAGGACATAAAATCGGATTCTTTTTTAAGATGATGACTTTTTATGCCTTCGTGTGTCTACACGAAGGCTTTTGTTTTATCGGTATGAATGACCCATTCTAATAGGAGGTGTCAAAATGTCTAAGGCAATTGAAGCAAAAAAAGTACAAGTACAAGAGATTGCAGACAAATTTAAAAATTCTGCTTCTGTAGTGCTTGTTGATTACCGCGGTTTAAACGTAGCTCAAGTTACTGAATTGCGTAAACAACTTCGTGAAGCTGGCGTAGAATTTAAAGTTTATAAAAACACTTTAACTCGCCGTGCTGTTGAAGAAGTTGGACTAGAAGGACTTAATGAATATTTAACAGGTCCAAATGCGATCGCTTTCTCTACAGAAGATGTTGTAGCACCAGCTAAAATCATTAACAACTTCGCAAAAGAAAACGATGCATTAGAAATTAAAGCGGGTGTTATTGAAGGAAACGTTGCTACAGTTGAAGAGGTTAAAGCTCTTGCTGACCTTCCATCTCGCGAAGGTTTACTTTCAATGTTACTATCTGTACTTCAAGCTCCAATCCGCAACTTCGCTCTTGCAACAAAAGCTGTTGCAGAACAAAAAGAAGAACAAGGTGCGTAATTTATCGCTTAAACCAATATTTCGAATACAGGCAAATAGCCTAACAAAAATACCTATATAGGAGGAATATGGAATGACTAAAGAACAAATTATTGAAGCTATTAAAGAAATGACAGTTCTTGAATTAAACGATTTAGTAAAAGCTATCGAAGAAGAATTCGGCGTAACTGCTGCTGCTCCAGTTGCAGTTGTAGGTGGCGCTGCTGCAGGTGCTGCTGCAGAAGAAAAATCTGAATTCGATGTAGTGTTAGCTAACGCTGGAGATCAAAAAATCAAAGTTATCAAAGTTGTACGCGAACTTACAGGCCTTGGCTTAAAAGAAGCAAAAGAATTAGTTGACAACACTCCAAAACCACTTAAAGAAGGCGTTTCTAAAGAAGAAGCTGAAGAAATCAAAGCTAAACTTGAAGAACTTGGCGCTTCTGTAGAACTTAAGTAATAATTGCTTGAGTATCGTTTATACCAAAAAATAAAAAGCTCGTCCTATTTGGCGAGCTTTTCTTCATTTATTTAGGGAGGCCACTCAAATGACTGAACATTATTATTCACGAAAGCCTCAAACGGAAAGTAAACCCCAACAATGGCAGTTTACTTTATTAGGACACTCATTTTTATTTGAAACAGATACAGGAGTGTTTAGTAAAAGCGAAGTAGATTTTGGATCCCGTTTGTTAATTGATACATTTAACATGCCCGATGTAGAAGGAATTGTTTTAGACGTTGGTTGTGGCTACGGTCCAATCGGGTTAGCGATAGCAAAGCAATATCCAGAGCGAACAGTATATATGATGGATATTAATGAGCGAGCACTTCAATTAGCTAGAAAGAATGCAGAATTGAACGGAATCCAAAATGTGCGTATTTATGAAAGTGACGGTGTATATGTGGATGAGCAAGTCCAAGTTGCTGCTGTGTTAACGAACCCGCCAATTCGAGCTGGGAAAGAGACGGTTTTTAAAATCTATGACGGGGCTTATCAGCATTTGTGTACAAGTGGAGAGCTTTGGGTTGTGATTCAGAAGAAACAAGGAGCACCATCTACGTTAAAGTATTTGGAAGAAAAGTTTCGGTCAGTGGAAATTGTCGAGAAGAAAAAGGGATATTGGATTATCAAAGCTGAAAAATAAAACGAATTCCCATTAAATATTGACTTGACAAATCGGCTATGATAACATAATAAAATGCAAAAATATTATTTTTTGGGAGTATGCCCTTTTGTATGCAATAATTTTTATGTGGGTATACTTGCCATGAATAAGTTAAGTTTAACCGAAAATGAGGTTTTGAAAAAGTCTCGTTTTCTTTTTGTCTTTGGAAAATCATACACTATTTATTTGATTTTGCAAAGACCTATTATCGCTTTATTGAGGGGTGAATAAGTTGACAGGTCAACTAGTTCAGTACGGACGACACCGCCAGCGTAGAAGCTTTGCGCGTATTAAAGAGGTGCTGGAGCTTCCGAATTTAATAGAGATTCAAACAGCCTCTTACGACTGGTTCCTTAAAGAAGGATTGCTTGAAATGTTTAAAGAAATTTCCCCTATTGAGGATTTCACAGGCAATCTTTCACTAGAATTCATCGACTATTCTTTAGGAGAACCAAAATATGATGTCGATGAATGTAAGGAGCGCGATGTAACTTATGCAGCACCATTGCGCGTAAAGGTACGTCTTCATAACAAAGAAACAGATGAAGTTAAAGAACAAGATGTCTTTATGGGGGATTTCCCATTAATGACAGAAACAGGCACTTTTATTATTAACGGTGCCGAGCGTGTAATTGTATCCCAATTGGTACGTTCACCAAGCGTATATTATCACGATAAAACGGACAAAAACGGCAAAAAAGGCTTCGGTGCAACAGTCATTCCAAACCGTGGGGCATGGCTGGAGTTTGAAACGGATGCAAAAGATATTATCTATGTTCGCATCGATCGCACACGTAAATTGCCTGCAACAGTGCTACTAAGAGCGTTAGGCTTTGGTTCAGACCAAGAAATTATCGATATTATCGGTGATAATGAGTATTTGAGAAATACGCTTGAGAAAGATAATACAGATAGCACTGAAAAGGCGCTATTAGAAATCTATGAACGCCTTCGTCCAGGTGAACCACCAACAGTTGAAAGTGCAAAAAGCTTGCTATATTCCCGCTTCTTCGATGCTAAACGCTATGATTTAGCAGCCGTTGGGCGTTATAAAATGAATAAAAAGCTTCACATAAAAAATCGTCTATTTAATCAAAAAATCGCAGAAACGTTAGTAGATCCTGAAACAGGAGAAATTATTGTTGAAAAAGATACAATTCTTGACCGACGTACGTTAGATAAAATTATTCCTTATTTAGAGAAGGGTGTTGGATTCCGTACATTATCTCAAGTAGGTGGTGTATTGGATGAAGATATTACAATCCAATCCATTAAAATATATGCTCCTAATGACGAAGATGGAAAAATCATCAATGTCATTTCCAATGCTTACGTTGATGAAGAGGTAAAACATTTGACTCCTGCGGATATTATCGCGTCATTATCCTACTTCTTCAACTTACTTTATGGTGTAGGAAATGTTGATGACATCGACCATTTAGGAAATCGTCGTTTACGCTCTGTTGGTGAGTTGTTGCAGAACCAATTCCGTATTGGACTATCGCGTATGGAACGAGTTGTGCGTGAGCGCATGTCAATTAATGACACAGCGTCAATCGTACCACAACAATTGATTAATATTCGTCCAGTTATTGCATCAATAAAAGAGTTCTTTGGTAGCTCTCAATTATCGCAATTCATGGACCAAACAAATCCGCTAGCAGAATTGACGCATAAACGCCGCCTTTCCGCTTTAGGACCTGGTGGTTTAACGAGAGAACGTGCTGGTATGGAAGTGCGGGATGTTCACTACTCGCACTATGGCCGCATGTGTCCTATTGAAACACCAGAGGGTCCAAACATCGGTCTAATTAACTCATTATCAACTTATGCGAAAGTGAATAAGTTTGGTTTTATTGAAACACCTTATCGTCGTGTTGATCCTGAAACAGGCCGAGTGACAGACCAAATTGACTACTTAACAGCCGATGAGGAAGACAACTACATCGTAGCTCAGGCAAACTCACCGTTAAATCCAGACGGAACTTTTGCCAACGAGGAAGTTTTAGGTCGATTCCGTGGAGACAACACAGTATTCAAAAGAGAATTAGTTGACTACATGGACGTATCACCTAAACAAGTAGTATCTGCTGCGACAGCATGTATCCCATTCTTAGAAAACGACGACTCTAACCGTGCATTAATGGGTGCAAACATGCAGCGTCAAGCAGTACCATTAATTCAACCAGAGGCTCCGTATGTAGGGACAGGAATGGAATACGTAAACGCTCGTGACTCTGGTGCTGCTGTAGTTAATAAGTATGAAGGAATCGTTGAACATGTTGAATCGCGTGAAATCCACGTTCGTCGTATCGAAATTAGAGATGGAAAAGAAGTAAAGGGCGAACTGGATAAATATAAGCTTCAAAAATTCCAGCGTTCCAACCATGGAACTTGTATTAATCAACGCCCAATCGTTAAAGTTGGGGATCGCGTAAAACCAAAAGATATTCTTGCAGATGGACCTTCCATGGATAAAGGAGAACTTGCTCTAGGTCGCAACGTTCTTGTTGCTTTCATGACTTGGGAAGGTTTCAACTACGAAGACGCGATTATTATGAACGAACGTCTTGTAAAAGATGATATTTATACATCCATTCATATTGAAGAATATGAATCTGAATCTCGAGATACTAAACTAGGCCCAGAAGAAATTACTCGCGAAATACCAAATGTCGGTGAAGATGCGCTACGTAATCTTGATGATCGCGGTATCGTTCGAATTGGTGCTGAAGTACGTGACGGTGATATTTTAGTAGGTAAAGTAACACCAAAAGGAGTTACGGAATTAACTGCTGAAGAACGCTTACTTCATGCCATTTTCGGTGAAAAGGCTCGTGAAGTTCGAGATACATCATTACGTGTACCACATGGAGCAGGTGGTATCGTCCTCGATGTTAAAGTGTTTAATCGAGAAGACGGTGATGAATTACCACCTGGAGTAAACCAATTAGTGCGTGTTTATATTGTTCAAAAACGTAAAATTCGCGTCGGTGACAAAATGGCCGGTCGTCACGGTAACAAAGGGGTAATTTCCCGTATTTTACCTGAAGAAGATATGCCATTCTTGCCAGACGGAACTCCAGTTGACATCATGTTAAATCCATTGGGCGTACCGTCTCGTATGAACATCGGACAAGTGTTAGAGTTACACTTAGGTATGGCTGCACACTTATTAGGCGAATACATGGCGACACCTGTATTCGATGGTGCGAACGAAGAAGATGTTTGGAATACGATGGAAGAAGCCGGAATGAATAGAGACGGTAAAACAATTCTTTATGATGGGCGTACAGGAGAACCGTTTGATAACCGAGTATCAGTTGGTATCATGTATATGATCAAATTGGCGCACATGGTTGACGATAAACTTCATGCCCGTTCAACAGGTCCATATTCACTTGTAACGCAACAACCATTAGGTGGTAAAGCACAATTTGGTGGTCAACGTTTCGGTGAGATGGAGGTTTGGGCACTTGAAGCGTATGGTGCAGCATATACACTACAAGAACTATTGACAATCAAATCAGACGACGTTGTAGGACGTGTGAAAACATATGAAGCGATTGTAAAAGGTGAAAGTGTTCCAGAACCAGGCGTGCCAGAAAGCTTCAAAGTATTAATTAAAGAGCTTCAATCACTGGGATTAGATGTGAAAATGCTTACTGTAGACGAAGAAGAGATTGAACTGAGAGATATGGATGATGATGACGATCTACAACCAGCTGATGCCCTAAACATCTTGCCAACTAAAGAAGAAAAACCTGTTGAAACTCAAAATTAATCTACATGTGGGCAGGTAGACGCCTGCCCGATTCTTCATTAAAACTCTCTGATTCAGAAATCTTAATTAATGGAATGTCAAAAGGACTTATAACTAAAGGGAGGTAGGCTCCTTGGTTGACGTAAATGAATTCGAATTTATGAAAATTGGTTTAGCTTCACCGGATAAAATTCGTTCTTGGTCCTATGGGGAAGTAAAAAAACCTGAGACAATTAACTATCGTACATTAAAACCTGAGAAAGATGGTCTTTTCTGCGAACGCATATTTGGTCCGACGAAAGACTGGGAATGTCACTGTGGAAAATACAAACGCGTTCGATATAAAGGTGTAGTATGTGACCGATGTGGTGTAGAAGTAACGCGAGCAAAAGTTCGACGTGAACGTATGGGACACATCGAACTTGCGGCGCCAGTTTCACACATTTGGTACTTTAAAGGAATTCCAAGCCGTATGGGGCTCATTCTTGATATGTCTCCAAGGGCATTGGAAGAAGTAATTTATTTTGCTTCTTATGTAGTAATCGATCCTGGCGTTACAAACTTAGAGAAGAAACAACTTTTATCTGAAAAAGAATATCGTACTTGCCGTGAAAAGTTTGGTAATAGCTTTGAAGCAGGAATGGGTGCAGAAGCTATCAAAAAACTTCTAGAGCAAATTGACCTAGAGGAAGAAGCAAATAAATTAAAAGAAGAATTAAAAACAGCTCAAGGTCAACGTCGCACCCGAGCAATTAAACGCCTTGAAGTCATTGAATCATTCCGCAGTTCTGGAAATAGACCAGAGTGGATGGTATTAGAGGTGCTTCCGGTTATCCCACCAGAGCTTCGACCAATGGTACAGCTGGATGGTGGCCGATTCGCAACATCTGACTTAAACGATTTATATCGTCGTGTTATTAACCGTAACAATCGTTTAAAACGCCTTTTAGATTTAGGGGCTCCTAGCATTATTGTTCAAAACGAAAAACGCATGTTGCAAGAAGCGGTAGATGCATTGATTGATAATGGACGTAGAGGTCGTCCTGTAACGGGACCGGGTAATCGACCATTAAAATCTTTGTCACACATGTTAAAAGGTAAACAAGGACGTTTCCGTCAAAACTTGCTTGGTAAACGTGTAGACTATTCTGGTCGTTCCGTTATCGTCGTTGGTCCAACGTTAAAAATGTATCAATGTGGTCTACCTAAAGAAATGGCGATTGAATTATTTAAGCCTTTTGTAATGAAAGAGTTAGTTGAAAGAGGCTTGGCTCACAACATTAAGAGCGCAAAACGCAAAATTGAACGTATGCACAACGAAGTATGGGATGTGCTTGAAGACGTAATTAAAGAACATCCAGTGTTACTTAACCGTGCCCCAACGCTACACAGATTGGGAATTCAAGCGTTCGAACCAACTTTAGTTGAAGGTCGTGCAATACGACTACACCCGCTTGTATGTACAGCTTATAACGCTGACTTCGACGGTGACCAAATGGCGGTTCACGTGCCGTTATCAGCTGAAGCTCAAGCGGAAGCTCGTTTACTGATGCTTGCTGCACAAAACATCCTAAATCCAAAAGACGGTAAGCCGGTTGTAACACCTTCCCAAGACATGGTATTAGGAAACTACTATTTAACTCTTGAGCGCAAAGGTGCTCGTGGAGAAGGTTCAGTATTCTCTAGTCCAGATGAAGTGTTAATTGCTTACCAAAACGGTAATGTGCACCTGCATAGCCGAATTGCCGTAAAAGCAAGCTCTTTAAACAATAAAACATTTACGGAAGAGCAAAATAAAAAAATCTTGATTACAACAGTAGGTAAAATTATCTTTAATGAAATTTTGCCAGAGTCTTTCCCATACATTAACGAACCAACATCTTACAACTTGGAAGTAGCTACACCAGATAAATACTTTGTCAGCTTAACAATCGATGATGAGCTACTAAAAGAACTAGAAGCTTCAGAAGAATATAATCAACTATCTGAACAAGAAAAAATCGAATATCAGCGTAAAGCGGTATTGAAAAAATACATTGAGGATCAAGAGTTGATTACTCCATTCCGTAAAAAATTCTTAGGAAGCATTATTGCGGAAGTATTCAAGCGATTCCATATTACAGAGACATCCAAAATGCTAGACCGCATGAAAGATTTAGGATTTAAATATTCAACGCGTGCGGGTATTACAGTAAGTATTTCAGATATCGTTGTATTACCTGAAAAAGGTGAAATTTTAGATAAAGCTCAGAAAAAAGTTGATAAAGTAATGCAACAATTCCGTCGCGGTTTAATTACAGAAGAAGAACGTTATGACCGCGTAATTTCAAGCTGGTCTGAAGCAAAAGATGAAATCCAAGCAAAACTAATGAACTCTTTACCAAGATTGAATCCGATCTTCATGATGAGTGACTCCGGTGCCCGTGGTAACGCATCGAACTTCACTCAGCTTGCAGGTATGCGTGGACTCATGGCCAACCCAGCTGGTCGTATTATCGAACTTCCAATTAAATCTTCATTCCGTGAAGGTTTAAGCGTATTGGAATACTTCATTTCAACACACGGTGCCCGTAAAGGTCTTGCGGATACTGCGCTAAAAACTGCGGACTCTGGTTATTTAACTCGCCGTCTTGTTGACGTTGCACAAGACGTGATTATTCGTGAAGAAGATTGCGGTACAGACCGTGGATTAACGATCGGTGCGTTAATGGATGGTACTGAAGTAATTGAAACGCTTGAAGAACGTATTGTTGGACGCTATGCTAAGAAAACAATTCGTCATCCTGAAACTGGCGAAATAATCTTAGAGCGCGACAATTTAATTACGCAAGATATTGCTCGAAAAATTATTGATGCTGGTATTGAAAAAGTATCAATCCGTTCAGCATTCACATGTAATACAAAACATGGTGTATGTAAAAAATGTTATGGTATCAACTTAGCAACTGGTGAAGAGGTTGAAGTGGGAGAAGCGGTTGGAATTATCGCTGCTCAATCAATCGGTGAACCAGGTACACAGTTAACGATGCGTACATTCCACACTGGTGGGGTTGCTGGTAACGACATTACGCAAGGTCTTCCACGTATTCAGGAGATCTTCGAGGCGCGTAATCCAAAAGGTCAGGCTCTTATTTCAGAAATTAAAGGTGTCGTTACTGAAGTTGAAGAAAGTCGAGACGGCTTAAGAGAAATTACTGTTGTTGGTGAAATTGAAACTCGTAAATATCAAGCTCCTTACAATGCACGATTGAAAGTTGCTGTAGGTGACGAAGTAGAACAAGGTCAAATTCTAACTGACGGTTCAATTGATCCAAAACAATTATTAAAAGTCAAAGACGTAGCAACGGTACAAGAATATTTATTAAAAGAAGTTCAAAAAGTATACCGTATGCAAGGGGTAGAAATCGGGGACAAACACATCGAAGTAATGGTACGTCAAATGCTTCGAAAAGTTCGTGTAATTGAAGCTGGAGATACAGACTTACTTCCTGGAACACTCCTCGATGTTCACCAATTCACAGAAGCAAATAAAGAAGCGATTATGAATGGTAAAGTACCTGCAACATGTCGTCCAGTTATCCTTGGAATTACGAAAGCTTCGCTTGAAACGGAATCCTTCTTATCTGCTGCATCATTCCAAGAAACAACTCGTGTATTAACAGATGCTGCAATTAAAGGTAAGCGAGATCCGCTACTCGGATTGAAGGAGAACGTAATTCTAGGAAAACTTGTTCCAGCAGGTACAGGTATGCAAAGATATCGTCAAATCAAGATCAAAGAAGAGCCTGTTAGCGCTCTAGAAGAATTAACATCAGCCGAATAATTCGGAAAACATTTCAGTGAAAATACAAGAGCTTGAGTCTCCGAAGTTGTAAACAAACATTATGCGATAGGGAGGCTCAAGCCATTTTCACTGGATGAATAATGGAATAAATTCATTAAATCGTTTACTTGCTCTGTTTCTATACTTATCAAAAAAATTTTTTAACTCAATTACAAAAAAAATTGACAGATTGAAATGATAATGATAATATACTTAGGGTTGATAGTAACTGTCTGTACTTCGGAGGATATTGTCAATGTCTTATGAAAAAGTTAAACAGGCAAGTAAAACAATCATTGGTACAAAGCAAGCAGTAAAAGCAATAAAAGCTGGCCGAGTAAAAGAGCTCATTGTAGCACAAGATGCAGAAGAGAGAATAACAGAACCGGTTATTGCCCTTGCAAAGGAAAATGGAATTCCGGTAGATCTTGTGGAATCAAGAAAAGAGCTTGGCAAAGCGTGCGGAATCCAAGTTGGAGCTGCAGTTGTTGCGATTGCTGCGGAGTAGTTTTTGTGGAAAAACACAAAAGCTTTGTTTTTACCCTAAAAATGAACCACCTGGATATGTGGTATTAAAAAACGATAACATGAAGGGAGGAAAAACCGATGCCTACAATTAACCAATTGGTACGTAAGCCTCGTAAATCTAAAATTACTAAATCAAAATCACCTGCGTTAAACAAAGGTTACAATAGCTTTAAAAAGTCTCTTACAAACGTTAATTCACCTCAAAAACGCGGAGTATGTACACGTGTTGGTACAATGACACCGAAAAAACCAAACTCAGCGTTACGTAAATATGCACGTGTTCGTTTAACAAACCAAATCGAGGTTACAGCTTACATTCCTGGTGAAGGTCACAACTTACAAGAACACAGCGTTGTATTAATTCGCGGTGGACGTGTAAAAGACTTACCAGGGGTACGTTACCACATCATTCGCGGTGCGCTTGACACTGCAGGTGTAAACGGCCGTATGCAATCACGCTCTTTATACGGTACGAAAAAACCAAAAGAGAAAAAATAATAAAAATTCGTAATACTCGTTGAAAGGAGGAAAACACATGCCTCGTAAAGGTCCTGTTTCCAAACGTGACGTGTTACCTGATCCGATTTACAATTCAAAATTAGTAACACGTTTAATTAATAAAATCATGATTGACGGTAAAAAAGGTACAGCGCAAAAAATTCTTTACAGTGCGTTCGATATTGTAAAAGAACGTTCAGGCAAAGATCCATTAGAAGTGTTTGAAGAAGCATTAAATAATGTAATGCCAGTTCTTGAGGTACGTGCTCGCCGTGTTGGTGGTTCTAACTATCAAGTACCGGTTGAAGTTCGTCCAGACCGTCGTATTACTCTAGGTCTTCGCTACCTAGTGAACTACGCTCGTCTTCGCGGTGAAAAAACAATGGAAGAGCGCTTAGCTAACGAAATCCTAGATGCAGCAAACAACACTGGTGCTGCAGTGAAAAAACGCGAAGATATGCATAAAATGGCAGAAGCAAACAAAGCCTTTGCACACTATCGTTGGTAATCTAAATTTTGTACTAGCTTTTTGCTAGTACAAAATTTAAATATAACACTTTTTTAGTCTAAACCCAATTTGGAAGGAGACAATTCCCTATGAAACGCGAATTCTCTCTAGAGAATACACGTAATATTGGGATCATGGCTCATATTGATGCTGGTAAAACAACAACAACTGAGCGTATCCTTTATTACACTGGTAAGATTCACAAAGTCGGTGAAACTCACGAAGGTGCCTCTCAAATGGACTGGATGGAGCAAGAGCAAGAACGTGGTATTACAATCACTTCTGCTGCTACAACGGCTCAGTGGAAAGGTCACCGCATTAACGTCATCGACACTCCGGGACACGTGGACTTCACTGTAGAGGTTGAACGTTCATTACGTGTACTTGACGGTGCAGTTACAGTACTAGATGCTCAATCTGGTGTTGAACCACAAACTGAAACTGTATGGCGCCAAGCTACAACATACGGAGTTCCTCGTATCGTATTTGTTAACAAAATGGACAAAACTGGTGCCGACTTCTTATACTCAGTAAATACTTTACATGATCGTCTTCAAGCGAATGCGCATCCAATTCAATTACCTATTGGTGCGGAAGATCAATTTAAAGGTATTATTGACTTGGTTGAAATGAATGCGACATTCTACGGTAACGACGAAGGTACAGATGTTACTGTAGGAGAAATTCCAGAAGAATACAAAGCACAAGCTGAAGAATACCGTGAAAAATTAATTGAAGCAGTAGCTGAACTTGATGAAGAATTAATGGAAAAATACTTCTCTGGTGAAGAAATTACAGTAGAAGAATTAAAAGCTGCAATCCGTAAAGCAACAATTGCGGTACAATTCTACCCTGTACTTTGCGGTACTGCGTTCAAACATAAAGGTGTTCGTAAAATGCTTGATGCAGTAATCGACTACTTACCTTCACCACTCGATATTCCTGCTATTAAGGGTATCGTGCCAAAAACTGAAGAAGAAACTGAGCGTCATGCAAGTGACGAAGAGCCATTCTCAGCATTGGCATTCAAAGTTATGACTGACCCATATGTAGGTAAGTTAACATTCTTCCGTGTGTATTCAGGTATTCTAGATTCTGGTTCATACGTTCTTAACTCTACAAAAGGTAAACGTGAACGTATTGGACGTCTTCTACAAATGCACGCAAATCACCGTGAAGAAATTTCAAAAGTATTCGCAGGGGATATTGCTGCAGCAGTAGGTTTAAAAGATACAGTAACTGGTGACACACTTTGTGATGAGAAAAACCCAGTTATCTTAGAATCAATGGAATTCCCAGAACCAGTTATTTCGGTTGCTATTGAACCAAAATCAAAAGCAGACCAAGATAAAATGAGTACAGCTCTTGGAAAACTTCAAGAGGAAGACCCAACATTCCGTGCTCATACTGACCAAGAAACAGGTCAAACAATCATCTCTGGTATGGGTGAGCTTCACCTTGATATCATTGTTGACCGTTTAAGACGTGAATTCAAAGTGGAAGCTAACGTAGGTGCTCCACAAGTTTCATATCGTGAAACATTCCGTACAACTGCTCAAGTTGAAGGTAAATTTGTTCGCCAATCTGGTGGTCGTGGTCAATACGGTCACGTTTGGATCGAATTCTCTCCAAATGAAGAAGGAGCAGGCTTTGAATTTGAAAACGCGATTGTCGGTGGGGTAGTACCTCGTGAATACATCCCAGCTGTAGAAGCAGGTTTAAAAGACGCTATGGAAAATGGTGTACTAGCTGGATACCCAGTGATTGACATCAAAGCGAAATTATTCGATGGTTCTTACCACGATGTTGACTCTAACGAAATGGCGTTCAAAATCGCTGCATCCATGGCACTTAAAAATGCTGCAGCAAAATGTAACCCTGTATTACTTGAACCAATAATGAAAGTTGAAGTTGTAATACCAGAAGAATATCTAGGCGATATCATGGGTCACGTAACTGCACGTCGCGGTCGTGTTGAAGGTATGGAAGCACGCGGTAACGCACAAGTGGTTCGTGCTATGGTTCCACTTGCTGAGATGTTCGGATATGCAACTACATTACGTTCTGCTACTCAAGGTCGCGGTGTATTCTCAATGGTATTTGACCACTATGAAGAAGTACCAAAATCAATTGCAGAAGAAATTATCAAAAAAAATAAAGGTGAATAATAATTGAAATCTCACCTTTAATCAAGTATAAATAATTTGTAAGCTATGATTGTTTGACAAGAAAGTCATTTCTTGTCAGCAGTTGTAAAAATAAAAAATACAAGTAATAGGAGGCTTTCTCTAATGGCTAAAGAAAAATTTGATCGTTCAAAACCACACGTTAACATTGGTACAATTGGTCACGTTGACCATGGTAAAACTACTTTAACTGCTGCTATCGCAACAGTTCTTGCGAAAAAAACTGGTGGTGAAGCTAAATCTTACGACCAAATCGACAACGCACCAGAAGAAAAAGAACGTGGTATCACAATCAACACTTCTCACGTTGAATATGAAACTGAAAAACGCCACTATGCACACGTAGACTGCCCAGGACACGCTGACTACGTTAAAAACATGATCACTGGTGCTGCTCAAATGGACGGCGGTATCTTAGTAGTATCTGCAGCTGACGGTCCAATGCCACAAACTCGTGAGCACATCTTACTTTCTCGTCAAGTAGGTGTACCATACTTAGTAGTATTCTTAAACAAATGTGACATGGTTGACGACGAAGAATTATTAGAATTAGTAGAAATGGAAGTTCGTGACTTACTTTCAGAATATGACTTCCCAGGTGACGAAGTTCCTGTAATTAAAGGTTCTGCTCTTAAAGCTCTTGAAGGAGATGCTGAGTGGGAAGCAAAAATCGTTGAATTAATGGATGCAGTTGACGAATACATTCCAACTCCACAACGTGAAACTGATAAACCATTCATGATGCCAGTAGAGGACGTATTCTCTATCACTGGTCGTGGTACAGTTGCTACTGGTCGTGTAGAACGCGGTCAAGTTAAAGTTGGTGACGAAGTAGAAATCATCGGTTTAGCTGATGAGCCAACAAAAACAACTGTAACAGGTATCGAAATGTTCCGTAAATTACTTGACTATGCTGAAGCTGGTGACAACATCGGTGCTTTATTACGTGGTATTTCACGTGACGAAGTTCAACGCGGTCAAGTATTAGCAAAACCAGGCTCAATTACACCACACACAGCTTTCAAAGCACAAGTTTACGTATTATCTAAAGAAGAAGGTGGACGCCATACTCCATTCTTCTCTAACTATCGTCCACAATTCTACTTCCGTACTACAGACGTAACTGGTGTAATCACTTTACCAGAAGGTGTAGAAATGGTTATGCCTGGCGATAACATCGAAATGACTGTAGAATTAATCTCTCCTATCGCGATTGAAGAAGGTACTAAATTCTCTATCCGTGAGGGTGGACGTACTGTAGGAGCAGGTTCTGTATCTGAAATCATTAAATAATAAACGTAAATAGCTTACGATTGAACCATCTTGTAGTTTATCTACAAGATGGTTTTTTTGGTGCGCCCGGCATGTACATGAACTATAGGGTGTAAGTCCCGAACCCCGAAGACAGAAGTAGAGGTTAGCCAAGAGCAAGGGTGTCCGTGGTGACGCGGAATCTGAAGGAAGCTGGAGGCAAAACACCGGTCCGAGGAACACGAACCTCATATAAGGCTAGGTATGATTGAGTGAGTTTGCCAAACAAAACAAAGCTCTTTCTGTCGAAGGTCATATCGAGTAAATGAGGGTTCTTTGTCAAATGGTGTTGGTGAATAAATTTTAGTGACATTATTTGGTAATATGTAATCGGATGGCTTAGGGGAAATTCGAGGTTCCCCTAAGCTGTTTTTATTTTCGCTAAGTTTTGGGTAATGAATATTCGGTTTCTAAAGTGATAGAAGGATCGATAACCGAAAGAAATGCGTTTAATCACTTTGATTTTGTTATTAATCCCCTCTAAAATGCCGTTATTATAATCGTACTTTAGCGTATTCTCGACATAATTGATGTATTTGTTGATTGTCTTGATGGCGGTTTTCATATAGCTGGAAACGATATTTTGTTTATTCTCTAATGTTTTCTTTAGGAGCTCAAAGTCTTTGGTTTTGATGTAATGTCGAACGTATTGGTATAACTCATAGGACGCTTTTAATTCAGAATCTAAATCAATGAGATAGTGGAGAATCTCCACCTCACACATATGCTTTTTAAAGCAACGATGATATGTATAGTTCTTATAATCAAGTTTTGTTTGATCTTTCAGAAGGAGCTTCCAGTATTTTTTCAATTTATTGTAATTCTTTTTATCCCGATTCATGACGTTGATGCGCGTTTTGTTTAAAGCTCTGCTAAATAGTTGGAGGATATGGAATTTGTCGAGTACGATTTCCGCTTTAGGGAAAACTTCTTGGATTAAGGAAATATAAGGGCTATACATATCGATGACAATCGTTTTTACCGCATCTCTCGCCTTCTTGGAATACCGTAAGAAATACTCTTTGAGGACAGATAATCTCCGGTCCTCCACGATATCCACAATCTCCCCCGTTTCAGAGTCGCAGAAAATAAAGGACATCGCTCCAGCTGCGGATTTCACTGATTTAAACTCATCAAAACACAAATGCTTTGGAAGGTAGTGAACATTTGGTTGATAGTAGCTATAAAAGCTGTCAATGACACGACTGACAGTGGCATGAGAAACATTATGTTTCATCGCAATATCTTTTTCGGATATTTTATCTTTGGCGTTTAAAGCAATCGATACTTTGGTATTGTTGGAAATACAACAGTTTTTAGCCACGACGCTCGTTTTTAAAGTAAACGTGGAATGACAATGTTTACAGAAATAACGCTGTTTACGCAATTTTAAGTAGGTATGAAAACCTGAAATGCTAGGCATTTTAATGAGAGACGTTTTAAAACCGTGTTTAATGATTTGATCATCAAAGACATGTCCACAAGCATAACAAGCTTTTGGTTGATACGTTAACGTCCCATGAAAGACTTTCGCTTTTACTTTTTTGATTGTTTCGGTAGAACAAAAATTTTCATCAAATGTGATATTTTTGTCTTTTATATTGAGTAGGTTTCGTATAGAATGATGGTGAGACATGTGACACAACTCCTTTGGAAAATGTGTTTTGGCGATTACATTTTACCAGAGTTTTGTCACTGTCTCATTTTTTTTGTTCAAAAAAATTGGTGCTGGTTTATACTCACCAACACCAAATATTATAGAGCCTAAATGAGGCGGATAGATGGTGTGAAAGTGCATGTACTTACCCGGGGAGGTCTGGCGGATAAGTGAAGTACGCTTCATAACCTACTTAGTGATAAGTAGCTGAACCGTCAGAAGTCAGCAGAGGTCATAGTATTAGTTGGTCTAGAACAACTAAGAAGGACCGAACAATTAAGAGAGAATAGCCCTTGGCATTCAGTGAGTCATGATGAACACAGAAAACGTAGTACCTCACTTGAGGAAGGAAGCGGTGAATCCCGTGGGGGACCTCTTGGAGGGTGGAGTGACCACTGGCATAAAGAGAACAGCTATTCACGGAAGGAGAATAACGATGCTTTTGAATCAAATCCTGTCACGGGAGAACATGCTTCAAGCATTAAAACGTGTAGAACAGAATAAAGGAAGCCATGGAGTAGATATGATGCCCGTACAAAACTGCTCATGCTCCTGTCAAGTAGACATTTTTATCCGCCCCGTATTAATCCAAATTTATGCTGCTTTTGTTCTATATTCCATCGGGCTCATTTTTAGTTTAGTTACGATACGTTTGGTGTTATAATAATTAATATAGTTTTCTACTGCTTCGTAAATTTCTCGTACAGTTTCGGGTTGACTAAAACATCCAAGTTCAACCTTCAGATGACTAAAGAAATTTTCAATGCAGGCATTGTCCCAGCAGTTGCCTCTGCGGGACATGGATTGAGTTATCTCCATCTCACGGAGATACTCTTGATAATCGGGATTAGTAAAGTGAGTGCCTTGGTCACTATGGAGAATCGCTCCTTTACTATATCCCCTTTTTTTAAGCATTTCTAAGGCGCGATACACTAATTTCATTTCCAAACTTGTCCCCATTGAATAAGCCACGATTTCCTCATTAAATAAGTCTTTAATGGCACAGAGATATACCCATTTTTGACGTCCTCTTTTCACGCGAATATACGTAATATCAATGGAAAACTTTACTCCTTCTCGAATGGCTTTGAAGTTACGGCTAAGAAGATTGGGAATTTTTCCATGAACACTTGGACGATATCTAAATTTCTTTTGGCGAATTTTGCATACCAATCCATATTTCCTCATTAAACGGGCAATCCGTTTTTCATTGATGACTAACCCATATTGTCTTTCCAATTCAATTTTGATTCGTTTTCTCCCCACAGTACCACGGTGATCGTTAAACACCTTTAGGATATAAGGGATTAACCGTTCATCAATTTGATCACGATGTTTTTCTCCATTTCTCTTTAACCATTTATAATAACCCGCACGGGATACATTGGCGATTTCCGCTAAAATAGAAATCGGATATTGTTCTGCGTAAGCGTGAATAAAGGCAAATTGTTGTTCTTTATCATTCACCCCTTTCTTAGATCTAACAACTTTTTTAAGTATTCGTTCTCCAACTGTAATAGAAGATATTTTTCTTCCAAAGATTTTTCAACAGGCGACTGTTTCTGTTTAGCTACTTTTTCTCTTTTGGTTAAGAGAGCTTCATAGCCTCCTTCTTTCACAATTTTCACCCATTCAGAGACTCTTCTCCGATGAATGTTATATATTTTAGCTACCTCTGTGGAAGAATACCCTTCGAAATATTTTTCAATGACTTGTTTTTTGAATTCAAATGTGTAATATCGATATTTTTTCGCCATTTCCATATCCTCCATTCATGTACGAAGTACGCCACCATTGACACCTACCTGATTGTCCGTAGTGATTGTAGATTGCAGATGATCTCAAAAAATAGCTCCTTGCGCTCACTCCGTTTGTCATTGTACTACGGACAAATCGATTCTAAGTACTTGTTGGCGGGGCCCCGACCCCATCCACCAAGTACTAAGAATCGTGGTAGGTGTCAATGGCATTGCAGCTACGCTGTGGCTTTTTAATAAACCCAATAAATTCCCACATTTTATATTTATTATGCTCATCTTATGGGCGCTTTAATGTGTAAACTTTACAGGTATAATAGCAAACTTACGACAGCACATAGTCGAAAACTGGCTATCTATTAAGGAGGCAATTCTCAAGGGAACTTATGAACCAATGCCAGTCCGCAGAGTCGAAATCCCGAAACCTGACGGCGGTGTTCGTTTACTAGGAATCCCTACCGTAACAGACCGTTTGATTCAACAAGCAATCGCCCAAGTACTTTCAAAAGTGTATGACTGTATTTGATAAGCTAAAACTGAGCCACCATCGCAATTGAAAAGTGAGCCACTTTATATGAAAATAATCCTAACTTTATAGAGTTAGGAGCGTATAGAGGTGATTTCATTGGAAAAGAAACAGAAAGTGTTAATTGGCTTTCATCAAGAAAATAAAAGTCAACGTCAAATTGCGAAGGAGCTTGGGATTTCTAGAAATACTGTTAAAAAGTACATTCAAGAGGATCTTGAAAAAAGAAAGCAAGATATTCGAGAGTTACCTGTTACAGATAACTATGTAACGCCTCCGTCGTATAAAAAACGAAAAGGAAATAAACGTGCTTTAACACAGACGGTGATGAAACGTATTCGAAAAATGTTAAAAGAAAACGAATACAAACGACAACATCAAATGCACAAGCAACAACTAAAAATAATTGATATTCATGAAAAGTTACTAGATGAAGGTTTTAAAATTAGTTACACCACTGTTAGAAATTTTGTAAATAGTGAGGTAAAACGTCTACAAGAAGTCTATATTCGTCAAAAGGCAACTGCTGGTCATGAGATTGAATTTGACTGGGGAGAAGTTAAGTTAACGATTAATCAAACACGTCGTTCTTTTTCAATGGCGGTCTTTACCCTCCCTTATAGTAATGATCGATTTGCATTGTTATATGAATCTGAAACAATGGTTTGCGTACAAGATGCACATGTAAAATGTATTAACTACTTAGGCTTTGTACCAGAGGTATTTACTTACGATAATATGCGAACAGTGGTAAAGCGATTTATCGGAACTGAACGTGAGATTACGGATGGGATGAAGAATTTATCGATGCATTATCACTTTAAAATTCGATTATGTGAGCCACGTAAAGGTAATCAAAAGGGGCATGTGGAGCGAAGTGTAGAGTATATTCGCCGTAAAGCATTTGCCCATCGAGATACATTTGCGAGTTTAGAAGAAGCCCAAACTTATCTTACAGAAATCGTCATGAAATTAAATTTACGTCCTCATTATAAGAAAAAGAAAACACATCATGAATTAATGTTAGAAGAACGTGTAACTAAAGCAACAAGTGCAGATATTATCCCATTTGATGCATCTGAATTACATGAGTTTAGGGTAGACAAATACAGCACGATTACCTTCAGACAAAATCATTATTCTGTACCAGAGGGACATGTTGGAGAATGGGTAAAAGTGAAAGTAAGTGCAGAAAAATTAATGATTTTCAGTAATGATGCATGTATCGCAACCCACAAACGTTGTTGGCAGAGCCACCAGTGGATTATGGATATCTATCATTATTTACACACCTTTAAAAAGAAAAAAGGTGCATTAGCTCAAAGTGAATGTTTGAGTCAAGCACCAACAAAAATAAAAAATATCTACAATGACTATTATATTGGAAATGAACGAGATTTTCTAGAGTTACTTATCTATTTAAAAGAGCATAGCAATTTAGAAAAGGTCTTAGCGGCAATTGAACAACTTCAGAAGAACCATACGGTTCAAATAACAACAGAGAAGATTATTTTCTTAGCCAATCAAGCAGAACCTATTCATAAAACTGTGCAGTCCAAAAATGAGGTCACCACCCAATCTCTTGAAAACCTTTCAGCCATAACGGCTTTATTTGAGATGAAAAAGACAGGGGTGCTTCATTAATGGATAAGCGACAAGAAATGATTGAGATGTGTAAAGAACTGCGATTGCCAAGCATTCGCTCATTTATTCAAGAAGATGATATGTGGAAACAACATCAGACAGCAGAGGATTTTTTATATCACGCACTCGTGCAAGAAATGCAGGATCGAGAAGTACGAGCAAAAGCAAATCGGATCCGTTTAGCAAATTTTCCAGAAAAGAAATTATTAACTGAATTAGAGACTGAGAGATTACCGCAAAATGCGGCCTCTCGCCTCCCACATTTAAAAAAATTAGATTTTATTCAAGAAAAACAAAACGTCTTATTAATTGGATCGCCAGGTACAGGTAAAACTCATATTGCGATTGGTTTAGGTATTGAAGCCTGTTTAGCAGGGTATAAGGTATATTTCACCACAGTTTCGTCCCTAGTCAATCAATTAAAGGAAAGCCGTTCTGAAAGAACATTACGTTCTTTTGAATTGAAGTTTGAAAAGTATGATTTAGTAATCATCGATGAACTTGGTTATATTTCTTTTGATAAAGAAGGTGCGGAATTATTATTTACTCACCTTTCACTAAGGGCAGGACGAGCATCAACCATTATAACGAGTAATTTATCATTTGATCGCTGGGAAGAAGTCTTTCATGATCCAGTGTTAACAGCAGCTTTAACAGACCGACTAACACATAGAGCTTATATGGTAGATATGGTGGGTCCATCTTATCGAATATTAGATACAAAAGAATGGATGGAAAATAGTCAGGTTTAGTGGCTCAATTTTTAATTAATAAATGGCTCAAATTTAACTTGCGAAATACATATGACCCTACATTCTCTGAAAACAGCTACGGATTTCGACCAAACCGAAGTGCTCATGATGCGGTGAGGAAAGCGAAAGAATATATAAGAGATGGATATCGATGGGTTGTAGATATGGACTTGGAGAAATTCTTTGATAAGGTCAACCATGACAGATTAATGGGTACACTCGCGAAGAGAATCCAAGATAAACCATTACTGAAATTGATTCGTAAGTATTTACAATCGGGCGTCATGATTAATGGTGTGGTGTCAAGCACATTAGAAGGAACTCCACAAGGAGGACCATTAAGTCCGCTACTATCTAACATTGTACTAGATGAACTAGATAAAGAATTGGAAAGAAGAGGACACAAATTCGTTCGATATGCGGATGACTGTAACATTTACGTGAAAAGTAAACGAGCAGGACTTCGCACAATGGCAAGTATCCAGCGATTTATTGAAGGAAAACTACGACTGAAAGTAAATGAAAAGAAATCAGCGGTCGACCGTCCATGGAAACGTAAGTTTCTAGGATTTAGCTTTACCTATCATAAAGAGCCAAAGGTTCGTATCGCAAAAGAAAGCCTTAAACGAATGAAGAATAAAGTTCGTGAAATCACATCACGCAAGATGCCCTACCCGATGGAATACCGCATTCAGAAACTGAATCAATATCTAATGGGATGGTGTGGATATTTTGCGTTAGCAGACACCAAATCTATATTCCCTGAATTAGATAAATGGATTCGTAGAAGACTTCGAATGTGTCTATGGAAGAACTGGAAGAAACCGAAAACAAAGATACGCAACCTTATTCAACTTGGCGTACCACAATGGCAAGCGTATGAATGGGGAAATACTCGGAAGAGTTATTGGCGTATTTCAAATAGTCCAATATTACACAGAACCCTTGGTAACTCCTATTGGAGAAACCAAGGGCTGAAAAGTCTTGAAGCTCGTTATGAAAACTTGCGTCAATGATCTTAATTGAACCGCCGTATACGGAACCGTACGTACGGTGGTGTGAGAGGACGGGAGTTAATCGCTCCCTCCTACTCGATGTAAAAAAGAAAACCCCCTGCTAGGCAGGGGGTTCCGTATAGCTTATAGCGAGGTATTAAAAAAGATCCCACTTGATGCTAAAATAAATTTTGGTTCGCCAACCAAATTTTAGTATCAAGGAGGGACCTATTATGTCTTCTGACATAAATAGTTTAGCACATACTAAATGGAATTGTAAGTATCACATTGTATTTGCACCAAAATATAGAAGACAGATAATCTATGGAAAGATAAAGAAAGATATAGGACAAATATTAAGACAACTATGTGAAAGAAAAGGTGTAGAAATTATTGAAGCTACCGCATGTAAAGACCACATACATATGTTGGTTAGTATTCCACCGAAATTAAGTGTTTCATCATTCGTGGGATATTTAAAAGGAAAAAGTAGTTTAATGATATTCGATCGACATGCCCATTTAAAATATCGATATGGAAACAGAAAATTTTGGTGTAGAGGATTTTATGTGGATACGGTAGGCAGAAATAAAAAGGTAATAGAAGAATATATTCAAAATCAAATACAAGATGATATCATTGCGGATCAACTCAGTATGGAAGAATTTATTGATCCATTTACAGGTGAAGAGATAAAAAGAAAATCGAGGAAAAAATAAAAGAGACCCTTTAAGGGTCAGCTGGAAAAGTAGTGCGGTTGGCGAACCATTCGATGCCCCTTTAGGGGTTGGCCAGTAATAAAGGCTTCTAGCCGCAGAACAAACCACCCGTTCACACGGGTGGTTTTGATTAGTGCGCCTGGCATGGGTGTAATCTATAGGGTGTAAGTCCCGAACTGTGAAGGCAGAAGTAACAGTTAGCTTAACGCAAGGGTGTCCGTGGTGACGCGGAATCTGAAGGAAGCGAGCGGCAAACTTCCGGTCTGAGGAACACGAACTTCATATAAGGCTAGGTATCATTGGATGAGTTTGCTAAACAAAACAAAGTCCTTTCTGCCAAAGGTGGTACAGAGTAAATGAAGCAGATAGATGGAAGGAAAGATTACATTCTTACCCGGGGAGGTCTGGCGGATATGTGAAGTACGCTTCATAACCTACTTAGTGATAAGTAGCTGAACCGTCAGAAGTCAGCAGAGGTCATAGTATTAGTTGGTTTAGAACTACTAAGAAGGACCGAACAATTAAGAGAGAATAGCCCTTGGCATTCAGTGAGTCATGATGAACACAGAAAACGTAGTACCTCACTTGAGGAAGGAAGCGGTGAATCCCGTGGGAGACCTCTTGGAGGGTGGAGTGACCACTGGCATAAAGAGAACAGCTATTCACGGAAGTTATAAAGACTTGCGTCAATCATCTTAATTGAACCGCCGTATACGGAACCGTACGTACGGTGGTGTGAGAGGACGGGAGTTAATCGCTCCCTCCTACTCGATTTTTTTCTATAGCTAAAGTGAATATTGTTTATTCAAAATATGTATTTCATTTATATGCTCTTTCCCTCTTATAATATTATTAAGGAGATTTTGGAATCTTCAAAATCATTGTTCGAATTATTGAGGGGGATGCGGTATTATGGCAAATTACGTTACAGTGGGGAATTTACAAGTAGAAAAAGTGTTATACGATTTTGTAAATGAGCAAGTTTTGCCTGATGCAGAAGTAAATAAAGATGAATTTTGGGCAGGATTTGATACATTAATTCATGACTTAACGCCGGAAAATAAAGAACTTCTTGAAAAGCGAAGAGAATTAGAAGAGGCAATTCATAACTGGCATAAAGAAAATAAAGATCACTTTCATTTCGATCAATATAAAAAATTCCTTGAAGATATCGGCTACATTGAACCGAAAGTAGAAGACTACCATATTACAACTGAAAACGTTGACGAAGAAATTTCGTTTCAAGCTGGTCCTCAATTAGTTGTACCAGTAAACAATGGACGTTATGCTCTGAACGCTGCCAATGCTCGTTGGGGAAGCCTTTACGATGCATTATACGGTACTGATGCCATTAGCGAGGAAGATGGAGCGGAGAAAGGAAACAGCTACAATCCAGTTCGTGGCCAGAAAGTAATTGAATATTCGAAGAAGTTTTTAGATCAAGCAGTTCCTTTAAAAGATGCAACTCATTTAGATGTTACAAAATATGCGATTGTAAACGGAAAGCTAGTTGCTACACTTTCAAATGGCAATGAAACAGGACTTGTGGATGAATCAAAAGCTGTGGGGTATAACGGGTCGCCAGAAGAACCTTCTGTAGTTTTATTAAAGAATAATGACCTGCACATTGAAATTGTAATCGATCGAAATCATCCTGTAGGAAAATCAGATCCGGCTGGTATTAAGGACATTATTTTAGAATCAGCTGTGACGACAATAATGGACTGTGAGGACTCTGTTGCTGCAGTTGATGCAGAAGATAAAGTAGAAGTATACAGCAACTGGTTAGGATTAATTAGAGGAGATTTATCAGCTACTTTTGATAAAGGTTCGAAAATAATGACTCGTACGTTAAATCCTGACCGCACGTATAAAGGGGTTAACGGTGAAGACATTACATTACCAGGTCGCTCATTAATGTTTGTCCGCAATGTAGGTCACTTAATGACAACAAACGCCATTTTAGATAAAAATGGAGAAGAAATCCCAGAAGGAATTATGGATGGTGTCATTACGAGCTTAATTGCTAAACTTGATATATTAGGTAAAACAAAATACAAAAATTCGAAAAAAGGCTCTATTTATATTGTAAAACCAAAAATGCACGGTTCAAAAGAAGTAGCATTTACAAACAAATTATTTGGTAGAATTGAAGATTTAATTGGGCTTGAGCGTTACACATTAAAGGTTGGGGTAATGGATGAAGAACGTCGTACGTCTCTAAACTTAAAAAATTGCATTAAAGAAGTAAAAGAACGGATTGTCTTCATTAACACGGGATTCTTAGATAGAACAGGTGATGAAATTCATACATCAATGGAAGCAGGTCCAATGATTCGCAAAAATGAAATGAAATCTTCTGTTTGGTTAAATGCATATGAAAGATCAAATGTATTCGTAGGATTAAATTGCGGTTTACAAGGCCGTGCCCAAATTGGTAAAGGAATGTGGGCAATGCCTGACTTAATGGCTGCAATGCTAGAGCAAAAAATCGCTCATCCAAAAGCAGGAGCCAATACAGCTTGGGTACCATCACCAACAGCTGCAACGTTGCATGCCATCCACTATCATTTAGTAGATGTAAAAGAAGTTCAAAGAGGTATTACTGACTTTGAAGATTTACAAGATGATATTCTTCAAATTCCTGTAGAGAAAAATCCAAACTGGAGCCCAGAAGAAATTCAAGAAGAGTTGGACAACAACTGTCAAGGAATTTTAGGATACGTAATTCGCTGGGTAGAACAAGGAGTTGGATGTTCAAAAGTACCAGACATTAACGATATTGGATTAATGGAAGACCGTGCAACACTTCGTATTTCCAGCCAACATATCGCAAACTGGCTACATCATGGAATTGTGACAAAAGAACAAGTGTATGAAACGCTTAAACGTATGGCTGTAGTGGTGGATAAACAAAATGCTGATGATCCAAACTATCGCCCAATGGCTCCAAACTTCGAAGAGTCTGTTGGTTTCCAAGCAGCTTGCGACCTCATTTTCAAAGGATATGAGCAACCAAATGGTTATACTGAACCAATCCTTCATAAGCGACGCCTTGAAGCGAAACAAAAATATGGCGTTGTAAGTACAAACTAATTATAAAAAGACATCCCTTCCAAAATAGATAACCATTTTGGAAGGATGTCTTTTTTATTTCGTAATAAATTGCTGGGCTAATTCAATAAATTCTCTTACAGCGAAAGATAAATATTTATTCTTTTTCCAAGTCAATCCTAACTCTAGAAAAAGATTTTCATGTTTGAAAGGAATTGAAACAATTTTTTCATTTTGAAGTTTTTCACATATTTTTTTTGGAAGTAACGCAATCCCTACTTTAGCAGCCACCATCTCAACGATTAAATCTTTCTGTGATGATTCACAAGCTATTGTAGGGTAGAACCCATTTTTTGAACATTCTTCTATAATGCGATCGTACAATGTAAAATCTTTGCGATATATAATAAAATCTTCTTTCTCTAACCGGGACATTTCAACGGATGACAATGTAGCAAGTGGATGGTCTTTATGAACAATTAACATTAACGGATCTTTTAATATACTAATAGATTCTAATTGATCGTTTGGAGCACATAAATTACAAATGAGTCCTATATCCAATTCTCCTTCTTCTACCCCTTGCCGAATTTTTTTCGTCCCAACTTCCGTTAGTTTAATTTCAATATAAGGATACTTTTCTTTATATAAACTAATTAATTTTGAAAAAAACTCCACACCTACAATCGGTGGAATTCCAATACGAATTTCTCCTTTTTTCAACTCCATTAAATCCGTTAATTCTGAACGTAAATTTTTAAAGGCGGCTAATACATGTTGTGCATTTGCTAATACCGCCTTTCCTGCATCCGTCAACTCCAATTGTTTTGAAGAGCGGTAAAATAAAGGTACACCAAGCTCGGCTTCTAAATTTTGAATGGCTTTACTAATGGATGGTTGTGATACGTGTAAAGTGGAAGCAGCTTTCGTGAAACTCAAATGTTTGGCTACTTCTGTAAAATACTCGATTTGGCGGATGTCCACTACAAACATCTCCTTTTTACGCACTATTTGTTCTTTGTTCCATTATACTAATTTACATACATATTTCTCATAAAAAGAGAATAAAATTGATTTTCTTAAACAAAGTGCAAAATATATTACAATCACTACCGTCGCATAAATGATGTCTGAATTTTCAGTTTTATTTTTTCTGGACTTTAGAGAAAAAACGAAAACACCTAAGCGAGGGTAGTAAACATCCATTTTTTTACTATAACCTATGACTTGTGCAACAACGACTGGCAAACCTTTATGGGACGCCGTTTCCTTCGATTTTTCGTAACCAAATGTGAGCGGATTTCCACAAAGAAGCCTTTAAATAGCGACTAATTTGTAAGTAACTGCGTTCGCTATTTGTGTTCAACTGAGCTAAAATATTCAGACAGTACACTATCATGGCTACGTACACTTGATTATGCACAGCTTGTTCACTGTGACCAAAAAACTTTTTAATGTTCAGATGTTGTTTCATCCATTTGAAAAAAAGTTCGATTGCCCAACGTGATTGGTAGATTTCTGCAATTTCATCTGCGTCAATGTCAAACCGATTTGTCAGTAAATGAAGCTCATTTCCTTTTGTATCATGCAATTTGAGTAAGCGAAACACGTTTTCAGAACGATTTTGTGGTGTTCCAATGACAACCATTTCATCAGAGAATACGGGTGAATCTTCTGGTAACGAAAAGGATTCTAACACTCGGACAACAGCGTTTTTACGCAAACGGGTCACAAAGAAATAGCCATCTTCCGTCATTTGATCAAAGCGCCCATAATCCAAGTAACCACGATCAAACACGTACATGCATTCTTTGTCATCCACGAATACTTCTAGTTGACCACGATCATGTTCGTTGGCATTCGTGAGTACGGCTTGATCTGGATAGGAGAGTCCTTTTTCCATAAAAACAAGTCGTAAGTGAAGCTTTACTCCTGATTTTGTTTTTCGAAACTCTGCCCACTTATGATTGGTCAAATTAAGCGGTAATGTACTCGAATCAATGATTTTTAGTGGCGTTGTCAGCTTTCTTCGCTTTTGAAAATGTGTTTTCTCATGAATTTGAGCCACTAAATCAAGAAAAATCGATTGAAAGAAAACCGTTGGAATGGCGTTGATTCGTCTCCCTAACTGTGAAAAACTAATCGATTCCAATCCCGTTGCTCGTTGTAATTCTTCTAAAAAGACAGCGTCACTCAACGCCCGTAAACTCTCGGTTTCATGGAGTTGGGCATACAAAAGCAGTTTCATAAATGAAGCCATATAAAGCTTCTTGGTATAGTGATTTAATTGATGTGTTTTCACTAGGTCGTCAAATAATGGACGATTAATCGGTGAAAACCATTGTTCAAATGATGTTTTTCGTGTAAACTTATCCATGGTTTTGTCCTTTGTATTGGATTTGGATGGTTTACTACCACCCAACCATTATAAAGGATTTTTTTGTGTTTAGATTATATTTCAGAAAGTTCGGTTTATTTGAAGGTGTTAAATTATTTTAATGCGACGCTAGTGTATTACAATATAATATAAAAATTTTATGTATGTGAAAGGATGAAAGGATGAAAATATTTTTAATAGAGGACGATCAATCCATTTTCAATTCAATAAGGGAACGTTTTAACCAATGGTCGATGGAAGTAGTAGGACCAAAAGATTTTCAACAAGTTCTAGATGATTTTTTAAACGTGCAGCCACATCTAGTCATCATTGATATTCAACTCCCCGCATTTGATGGTTTTCATTGGTGCCGTGAAATTCGTGCCATCTCAAAAGTGCCAATTCTATTTTTATCATCTAGAGACCATCCAATGGATATGGTAATGGCTATGCAAATGGGGGCGGATGATTTTGTGCAAAAACCTTTTCATATGGAAGTATTGCTAGCAAAAGTACAGGCGATATTAAGAAGAACTTATGATTATGGGGAGAATATGCAACATGTTGTGAGATGGAATGGTGCAATTATTGATTATGACAGAGGAACCATTCAATACGGTGAGAAAGTGATAGAATTGACGAAAAACGAATTGTTTATTTTGAAGACATTATTAGCTTCTGTTGACAAAATTGTTTCTCGTGATGAGCTAATGCGTAAATTATGGGATGACGAGCGATTTGTGAATGATAATACGTTAACGGTCAATGTCAATCGATTGCGACAGCGATTAGATGAAATTGGTTTATCGGAAACCATTGTAACGAAAAAAGGACTTGGCTACATGGCGGTGACAAAATGATTGGACTATTTTTAAAAGAAAGAAGATCGTGGATTTTATTCTTCCTGTTTATGCAAATATGGCTGAATGGATTGTTTTTCATCGATAGCGGCATATCAAATATATCCATCATATATGTAAACATCATGAATCTTTTATTCTTTCTTCTTTTCTTAATTTGGCGTTATGGAAGAGAAACAAAGCAGCTAAAAGCTATCTATGAGCAACCAATCAATAAAGAGCTGCTTTCTCCTTTCCAGCAAATGTACATGGAACATTTCCAACAACAATATGAAGAAATAGATTGCAGACTTCACCACATAAAAATGGAAATGCTCGAACAGCAAGATCAGATGCTGGCGTGGGTGCATGAAATGAAATCGCCGATGACTGCCATGAAATTAATCGTGGAACAAGTAAAGCCTTATGCGTTAAAAGAAAAGATTGAAAAAGAATGGGTTCGCATATTTTTGTTGCTTGATCAAAAAATCCATGAAACAAGGCTTTCAACGATTGAAAAAGATAACCGGCTGGAAAAGGTTTGCTTGGAAACAGTCGTTCATCAACAAATTAAAGATTTTCGTTCATGGTGTATTGAAAAAGGGATTGGTGTTGAAACCAAGAATTTGCAAAAGACCGTGACAACAGATGCCAAATGGCTTGGGTTCATTATTCGCCAAATCTTTTCTAATGCAGTGAAGTACAGCCATGACAATAGTGAAATTCACATATTTACAACCCGGAATCAAGAGGGGCATCTATTATTACATATACAAGACTTCGGAGTTGGGATTCGAGCTGAAGACTTGCCCCGTATTTTCCAACGGTCCTATACAGGAACGATCGGAAGGGAAACAATCGCTGCGACAGGGATGGGTCTATACTTGGCAAAGGAAGCGGCTGAAAAACTTGGGCTTACGCTGAAGGTAGATTCACAAGTGGGTGCCGGCACAACTTTTACAATCCAATTTCCTCTTGAAAATCAATACATTCAATCTTATGGTATGTGACAAAATTGTCATTTACCATTTTTTATTTGTCACGAAAATCGAACGATTGTAAGGTACTGAAAGGGTACAATTTAGTAAGGAATCAATACAAGGGGTTGACGAAATGGCTGTTTTAGTGGCAAGAAAAATAAGAAAAACCTATGGAAAACGTACGTTACAACAAGAAGTGTTAAAAGGGATTGACCTGGAAGTACATGAAGGAGAATTCGTTGGTATCATGGGGCCATCCGGTTCGGGTAAAACAACTTTATTAAATGTCCTTTGTTCCATAGATTATCCAACAGAAGGAATTGTTGAAATCAACGGGAAACCGTTACAAAAGATGAAAGAACGGGATTTGGCAAAATTTCGCCGGGAACATTTAGGGTTCATCTTTCAAGATTATAATTTGCTTGATACGTTAACGGTAAAAGAGAATATTCTGCTGCCGTTATCTGTTGGCAAAGTATCAAAAAACGCTGCAGAGAAGCGTTTAGCAATGCTCGTCGAATATTTAGGAATCAAAGACATTTTAAGTAAATATCCAAATGAAATATCCGGCGGACAAAAGCAGAGAACATCTGCTGCAAGAGCTCTTATTACTGAACCATCTATCGTTTTTGCCGATGAGCCGACAGGGGCGCTTGATTCTAAAGCGGCGACGGCATTACTGACAAATTTGGAAAACATCAATAAGGAAAGTGGAGCAACCATCATGATGGTGACCCACGATGCAGTGGCAGCAAGCTTCTGTAGTCGAGTGTTGTTCTTGAAAGACGGTCAAATTTATACGGAGCTCTATAAAGGGGATAAAACGAGACAGGCGTTTTTCCAAGATATTTTGAATACCCAAAGAGTGCTTGGCGGTGATGGATATGACGTTAACTAATTTAGTTTTTAAAAGTATGAAGAAGAACATAAAGCATTATTACTTATACTTCTTTGCATTAATTTTTAGTGTGACCCTTTGCTTTTCGTTCATCACCATACAATATAACCCTTCTGTTACCGCGGCGTTGGAAGCAAGCGGTACCGCAACGGCAGGTTTTGAATCCATTACGTATGTTTTATATTTTATTTTGATTTTTTTTATTCTTTACGCGAACCAATTATTTATGAAACGCCGCAGTAAAGAAATTGGCTTATATCAATTAATCGGAATGACTAAAGGTTTGATCTTTCGGTTATTATTGATTGAAAATGTAGTATTGTTCACGTTGGCTGTAGGAATCGGGATGGTTTGGGGATTTTTAACTTCTCGTTTTTTTGCGATGATTTTAATGAAGTTAATGTTAAACGACGCAATTGTCAGTTTATCTTTTTCCATGACTGCTTTTTCAAAATCGATCATTATTTTTGCTCTTCTATTAGTGGTGGTCTTGATTCAAATTTTTATTATGATTCGGAAAGCATCGCTGTTATCGCTATTTAATGCAGCAAAAATAGCCGATGAACGAATTAAAAAGTTCAGCATTTTCCATATGATTATGGGAATCATAGGAATTGGTTTAATTGCATATGGGTATTACGATTCTACAAGATTGTTCAGCGTGGAGGGTGCCACAACAAACAACTTGTCGGTCAATATGTTGCTTATTCTTGGTTCAACAATTTTAGGCACCTATTTATTTTTCCGATATTCCGTGGCACTTATCATGAACTTAATCCGGAAAAGCAAAAAGGGACATTTAAAAATAACAGATGTTTTAGGTGTTACAACAATTATGCACCGCATGAAGGGAAATGCTAGTTCTCTTACATTGATTACTGTGTTGACAGGATTAGCCGTCGGGATTATGACGCTGTCTTATATTTCTTACTACTCTTCAGAATCCAATGCAAAACAATCTTCTCCATTTGATTATATCTTACTTAATAATAACGGAAATGAATTTTTAGAACAGCTAAAGGCAGAAGGAATTGAATATGAAAAAACAACTTTTCATATTTCTAACGTAAATATTAAAATGTCTGATTTATTTAATTTAGATGAAAAAAATGCTGAGTATATAAATGTCAATCAAGAGGTGGTAACAGCTGCCGTTCCTCTATCAGATTACAAAAAAATAAATCCGGATGTCCATTTGAAAGATGGGGAAATCATGATGACAAGCTACTCAAATGTATTATCTAAATTACTGCCGTTGGAAAGCAAAAAGAAAATTAATGTAAAAACAAGTGAGAAGAATTACTCTTTATTTATTAAAGAAGTAAGAGAAGATCAATTTTTTCTATCAGTGTTAGCAAGTGGTAGTTCGCCTGTGTTGATTGTGAAAGATGAATTATTTCATGAATTAGAAAAAGCTCAAAATCCTGCTATTTCAACTCAAATTGGTATTAATTTAGCAAAAGAAAAAGACCGAGAAAGGGCAGAGATAATATTTAAGAACTTGAGAGAAAGAAATGTCATTCAATATGCAAATCTAAAAACTTATAAAGAATATTACGATGAGAATACAGCTATTAGTGGAATGAGTATTTTTGTAACAGGATTTTTGGGATTGGCATTTTTATTGACAACAGGAAGCATTCTTTACTTTAAACAAATGGGTGAAGCGGAAGATGAAAGAGATTCCTATACAATTTTGCGGAAAATCGGATTTTCCAATGGTGAGTTAATGCGCGGAATTTATGTAAAACAATTGTTTAACTTCGGCATGCCGCTTATGATTGGACTTTTTCACAGTTACTTTGCAGTGAAATCCGGCTGGTGGCTGTTTGGTTCAGAGATGACTACGCCAATGATGATTATCAACATATTCTATGTAGCGATGTACACGGTATTTGGCATATTATCTGTTTTGTATTATAAAAAAATAGTAAAAGAAGCATTATAAAGATTAGGAAACAATTAAATAGGTAGAGAATAATTTTAAGACTCCATGATCAAGTGGTTGGCAAAAAATTTTGGCCGACCACTTTTTTCGCATTCATCTTGAATGCCGCAAAGTATTTTTGATAGTTAAAAACTATGTTCCTATTTATAATAGGAAACATTTTATGAAAGCGCAGATATATATTTTAATGTAGATAGCGGGGAATTTTCAGAATTTTATTGGAGTTGATTTATATAATCTCCTCCTATATACTAAAAAACAGCTTAGGGAGTGCAAAATTTGAAAGACCAATAAAATTCGAGAAAACACTTGCTAACAACTATTTTATTGTATATAATGTTGAATGTTGGTCTTTGACTGCGATGAAGCGGGAGGTTGCCGACACACCCGGCCGCTTTGCCATGGCGAGTGTGTGGGAAATTTCCGTGGAGAATGTCTAGTAATTAGGCGATAAAGGAGGGAAAATAATGGCAAAACAAAAGATTCGTATTCGTTTAAAAGCGTATGATCACAGAGTATTAGATCAATCCGCTGAAAAAATTGTTGAAACTGCTAAACGTTCAGGCGCAAGTGTATCAGGTCCGATTCCATTACCAACGGAAAAAACTGTGTACACAATCCTTCGAGCTGTTCACAAGTATAAAGATTCACGCGAACAATTCGAAATGCGCACTCACAAACGTTTAATCGACATCATTAACCCAACTCCTCAAACAGTTGATGCGTTAATGAAGCTTGATTTACCGTCTGGCGTTGACATCGAAATCAAACTTTAATAGTAAAATAAAACTTTTAATTATCACAGGAGGTGTGACAAATGACCAAAGGAATCTTAGGTAGAAAAATCGGTATGACGCAAGTTTTTGCTGAGAACGGCGATTTAATACCAGTAACAGTAATTGAAGCAACTCCAAACGTTGTACTTCAAAAGAAAACTGTTGAAAACGATGGCTACGAAGCAATCCAACTTGGTTTCGAAGATAAGCGCGAAAAGCTTGCTAACAAACCGGAAAAAGGACACGTAGCAAAAGCAAATACTGCTCCTAAGCGCTTCATTCGTGAAATTCGTGGAGTAAACTTAGATGAGTATGAAGTTGGTCAAGAAGTCAAAGTAGATATTTTTGCAGAAGGCGATTGGGTAGATGTAACAGGAGTAACAAAAGGGAAAGGTTTCCAAGGTGTAATTAAACGCCATGGCCAATCTCGTGGATCAATGTCTCACGGTTCTCGTTACCACCGTCGTCCAGGTTCAATGGGACCTATTGCTCCAAACCGAGTATTTAAACAAAAAGCTTTACCTGGTCAAACTGGTGGAGATACAGTAACTATCCAAAACTTACAAATTGTTAAAGTGGATACTGAACGTAACTTACTACTAGTAAAAGGTAATGTTCCTGGTTCTAAAAAATCTTTAGTAACAGTAAAAGCAGCTGTTAAAAAATCTAACTAATTTCTTGAAGAAAGGAGGAAACAGGAATGACAAAGGTAACTGTACTTAGTCAAACAGGCGCTTCTGTTGGAGAAATCGAATTGAATGATGAGATTTTCGGTATCGAACCAAACGAAGCAGTATTATTCGACGCAGTAATCGCTCAACGCGCATCTCTACGTCAAGGTACACATAAAGTAAAAAACCGCTCTGAAGTTTCTGGTGGTGGTAGAAAACCATGGCGCCAAAAAGGAACAGGTCGTGCTCGTCAAGGATCTATCCGTTCTCCACAATGGCGTGGTGGTGGTACTGTATTCGGACCACAACCAAGAAGCTATAGCTATAAATTACCTAAAAAAGTTCGTCGTTTAGCTCTTAAATCTGCATTATCTGCTAAAGTGAACGAACAAAACTTCCTAGTGTTAGATGCATTGAAATTAGATGCACCTAAAACAAAAGACTTCAAAGAAATTTTAGGTAACTTAAAAATCGATTCAAAAGCATTATTTGTTACAGCTGAATTAGATGAAAACGTGGCATTATCCGCACGTAACATCCCAGGCGTAACAGTTTTAACAGCTTCTGGAATCAACGTTCTTGATTTATTAGGTCATGACAAAGTTGTATTCACGAAAGCTGCAGTAGAAAAAGTTGAGGAGGTGCTTGGATAATGGATGCACGTGATGTAATTAAACGTCCTGTCATTACTGAGCGTTCTTCTGAACTGATGGCTGATAAAAAGTACACTTTCGAAGTTGATCTTCGTGCGAACAAAACACAAGTGAAAGATGCAGTAGAAGAAATCTTCGGCGTAAAAGTGGCTAAAGTCAACATCATGAACTACAAAGGCAAAGTAAAACGTGTAGGTAAATTCCAAGGATTAACAAACAGACGTCGTAAAGCAATCGTAACATTAACACCTGATAGCAAAGAAATTGAATTATTCGATTTCTAATTGTAAAATGTGTTCGTTTTGACATTTAAAGAAGGAGGGAAACAACATGGCGATTAAAAAGTATAAACCAACCTCAAATGGTCGTCGTAACATGACATCATTTGACTTTGCGGAAATCACAACGGATAAACCGGAAAAATCATTATTAGCGCCTTTAAAACGCAAAGCTGGTCGTAACAACCAGGGTAAAATTACTGTTCGTCATCACGGTGGTGGACATAAACGCCAATACCGTATCATCGATTTCAAACGTGATAAAGATGGCATTCCAGGACGCGTTGCTACAATCGAATACGATCCAAACCGTTCTGCTAACATCGCATTAATTAACTATGTTGATGGTGAAAAACGTTATATTATTGCACCAAAAGGATTAAAAGTAGGTCAAGAAATTATTTCTGGTCCAGATGCTGATATTAAAGTAGGTAATGCTTTACCATTAGCAAACATCCCAATGGGTACTACAGTTCACAATATCGAATTAAAACCAGGTAAAGGTGGACAATTAGTACGCTCTGCTGGTGCATCTGCGCAAGTACTTGGACGTGAAGGAAAATACGTAATCGTACGTCTTCAATCTGGTGAAGTTCGTTTAATATTAGCTACTTGCCGCGCAACAATCGGTCAAGTGGGTAACGAATCTCACGAATTAGTAAACATCGGTAAAGCGGGTCGTTCTCGTTGGTTAGGTAAACGCCCTACAGTTCGCGGTTCTGTAATGAACCCTAATGATCACCCACACGGTGGTGGTGAAGGTAAAGCACCAATCGGTCGCAAATCACCAATGACACCATGGGGTAAACCAGCTCTTGGATACAAGACACGTAAGAAACGTAATAAATCTGATAAATTAATTATTCGTGGACGTAAAAAATAATGTGATAAAGCTACGGTTCGAGCGAAGAGCCGTGGTGAAATCACGGAGGGAGGTTACTAAATGGGTCGCAGCTTGAAAAAAGGACCATTTTGTGATGAACATTTAATGAAAAAGGTAGAAGCACAACAAGGTCTAGACAAAAAACAAGTAATTAAAACTTGGTCTCGCCGTTCTACGATCTTCCCTAACTTCATCGGATTAACAATTGCGGTTTATGATGGACGCAAACATGTTCCGGTATACATCACAGAAGATATGGTAGGTCACAAACTTGGCGAGTTCGTACCAACTCGTACTTATAAAGGTCACGGTGCGGATGACAAAAAAACAAGACGCTAATTTTGAGAGGAGGTAGATCCTGATGACAACAAAAGCTAAAGCCGTTGCTCGCACAGTCCGAATTGCCCCTCGTAAAGTGCGCTTAGTAGTAGATTTAATTAGAGGCAAGCAAGTAGGAGAAGCAGTTGCAATTTTACGTCATACTCCAAAAGCGGCGTCTCCAGTCGTTGAGAAAGTATTAAAATCTGCAGTTGCAAATGCTGAGCACAATTACGAATTAGATCCAAACAACTTATACATTTCTGAAATTTATGTTGATGAAGGACCAACATTAAAACGTTATCGTCCACGTGCGCAAGGACGTGCAAGCGCAATTAATAAACGCACAAGCCACATCACTGTAGTGGTATCTGAGAAGAAGGAGGGTTAATTTTGGGTCAAAAAGTACATCCAAACGGATTGCGAATCGGTATCATTCGTGATTGGGAGTCAAAATGGTACGCTGAAAAAGACTACGCTGAATTACTTCACGAAGATATCAAAATCCGTAAATATATCGAAACTACTTTAAAAGAAGCAGCGATTTCCAAAGTTGAAATCGAACGTGCTGCAAATCGAGTGAACATTACGATTCACACTGCAAAGCCAGGGATGGTAATCGGTAAAGGTGGTACGGAAGTAGAAAACTTACGTAAATACTTAAGCGATATCACTGGTAAACGTGTGCACATCAACATCGTTGAAATTAAAAAAGCGGATCTTGATGCAAAATTAGTTGCAGAAAATATCGCTCGTCAACTTGAAAATCGTGTTTCATTCCGTCGTGCTCAAAAACAAGCGATTCAACGCACTATGCGAGCAGGAGCAAAAGGGATTAAAACGCAAGTATCTGGTCGTTTAGGCGGTGCGGATATCGCACGTGCAGAACATTATAGTGAAGGAACTGTACCACTTCATACGCTTCGTGCAGACATCGATTACGCTCACGCAGAAGCAGATACAACATACGGAAAATTAGGTGTAAAAGTATGGATTTATCGTGGTGAGGTCCTTCCTACGAAGAAAAACTCTGCGGAAGGAGGAAAATAATTATGTTAATGCCAAAACGTGTAAAATATCGTCGCGAACATCGCGGTAAAATGCGCGGTCAAGCAAAAGGCGGTCGTGAAGTACAATTTGGTGAATGGGGTCTTCAAGCTCAAACTGCTAGCTGGATCACTAACCGTCAAATTGAAGCCGCTCGTATTGCGATGACTCGTTACATGAAACGTGGCGGTAAAGTTTGGATTAAAATTTTCCCACACAAACCTTATACGAAAAAACCTCTTGAGGTACGTATGGGTTCCGGTAAAGGTTCTCCAGAAGGTTGGGTAGCTGTAGTAAAACCAGGAAAAGTTATGTTCGAAGTTGCAGGTGTTTCTGAAGAAGTTGCACGCGAAGCGCTTCGTTTGGCATCACATAAACTTCCTGTGAAATGTAAAATTGTGAAACGTCAAGAAACTGGTGGTGATTCTAATGAAAGCTAAAGAAATCCGTGAACTTGCCACTTCTGAAATCGAATTAAAAGTTAAATCACTGAAAGAAGAGCTTTTCAACCTTCGCTTCCAATTGGCGACTGGTCAATTAGAAAACACAGCTCGCATTCGTGAAGTTCGTAAAGCGATTGCGCGTATGAAAACTGTGATTCGTGAAAGAGAAATCAGTGGAGATAACTGATAAAGGAGGTCCGCTAATATGACTGAGCGTAAACAGCGCAAAGTTTACACTGGCCGTGTAGTTTCAGACAAAATGGACAAAACAATCGTTGTCCTAGTTGAAACTTATAAAAAACACAAATTATACGGCAAGCGTGTAAAGTATTCTAAAAAATTCAAAGCTCACGATGAGCACAACGAAGCAAAAGTCGGTGACATCGTACGCATTATGGAAACACGCCCGCTATCAGCTACAAAGCATTTCCGTCTTGTAGAAGTAGTAGAAAAAGCGGTTATTATTTAATAGAAATTCGGAAAATACGCGAATTCCGAAGGGAGGTAACCTAAGTGATCCAACAAGAATCTCGTTTAAAAGTTGCTGACAACTCAGGTGCACGTGAAGTGTTAACAATTAAAGTGCTTGGTGGTTCTGGTCGTAAAACTGCAAACATCGGTGATATTATCGTTTGCACAGTTAAGAAAGCAACACCAGGAGGCGTTGTTAAGAAAGGTGACGTTGTAAAAGCCGTTGTAGTACGTACTAAATCTGGTGTTCGCCGTAAAGATGGCACTTACATTAAATTTGACGAAAACGCATGCGTTATCATCAGAGACGATAAGTCACCACGTGGTACTCGTATTTTCGGACCGGTTGCACGTGAGTTACGCGATAACAACTTTATGAAAATCATTTCCCTAGCTCCAGAAGTTCTTTAATTATCTGATAGTACCAATTAAGGAGGTGCGACACATAATGCATGTTAAAAAGGGCGACAAAGTAAAAGTTATTACAGGAAAAGACAAAGGTAAAGAAGGTATCGTACTTGCTGCTTTTCCAAAGAAAGATCGGGTAATTGTTGAAGGTGTAAACATCGTTAAAAAACACGTA
This sequence comes from Ureibacillus sp. FSL W8-0352, assembly GCF_038004345.1. NCBI lineage: Bacteria > Bacillati > Bacillota > Bacilli > Caryophanales > Caryophanaceae > Ureibacillus > Ureibacillus sp. FSL W8-0352. The sequence goes on from NZ_JBBOQT010000001.1 coordinate 2,692,163, forward strand.
AAACCTAATCAATTAAACCCACAAGGTGGTATTGTAAGCCAAGAAGCACCAATCCACGTTTCGAACGTAATGCTAATCGATCCAAAAACTGGCGAGCCGACTCGTGTAGGTTATAAAATCGAAAACGGCAAAAAAGTTCGTGTTGCAAAAAAATCAGGTGCAGTAATCGACTAATAAGAAATTTTGAAAGGAGGTACAAACATGAACCGCCTAAAAGAAAAATACAACAACGAAGTAGTTCCTGCTTTAATGAATAAGTTTGGATATAAATCAATCATGCAAGTTCCAAAAGTTGAAAAAATCGTAGTTAACATGGGTGTTGGTGACGCAGTACAAAACTCTAAAGCATTAGATGCTGCTGTTGAAGAACTAGCTATTATTACTGGTCAAAAACCTGTTGTTACTAGAGCGAAAAAATCAATCGCTGGATTCCGTTTACGTGAAGGGATGCCAATTGGTGCAAAAGTTACATTACGTGGTGAACGTATGTATGATTTCCTTGATAAATTAATTTCTATCGCACTTCCGCGTGTACGCGACTTCCGCGGTGTTTCTAAAAAAGCATTTGATGGTCGTGGAAACTACACATTAGGTGTTAAAGAACAATTGATTTTCCCTGAAATCGATTACGATAAAGTTTCAAAAGTGCGCGGTATGGATATCGTGATCGTAACGACAGCGAACTCTGATGAAGAAGCTCGCGAGTTATTGACACAATTCGGTATGCCGTTCCAAAAATAATAAAAGGAGGGCGAAAACGTGGCAAAAAAATCAATGATCGTTAAACAAAAACGTAAACCTAAGTTTAAAGTACAAGAATATACACGTTGTGAGCGCTGTGGTCGTCCACACTCTGTATATCGTAAATTTAAACTTTGCCGTATTTGTTTCCGTGAACTTGCATATAAAGGACAAATTCCTGGTGTGAAAAAAGCTAGCTGGTAATCCCCAAAAAATGGGAAGGAGGTAATAAGAATATGACAATGACAGATCCAATTGCAGATATGCTAACTCGCATCCGTAATGCGAACATGGTTCGTCACGAAAAGTTAGAAGTACCGGCTTCCAACATTAAAAAGGAAATCGCTGAAATCCTTAAGCGAGAAGGCTTCATCCGTGACGTTGAATATATCGATGACAACAAACAAGGTATCATCCGTATTTTCTTAAAGTATGGAAAAAATAACGAACGTGTAATTACTGGATTAAAACGTATTTCTAAACCAGGTTTACGCGTATATGCGAAAACTGACGAAATTCCAAAAGTGTTAAACGGCTTAGGTATCGCAATTCTTTCAACTTCTCAAGGCGTGTTAACTGATAAAGAAGCACGTGCTAAAAAAGTGGGCGGAGAAGTTTTAGCTTACGTTTGGTAATAAGTAATTTGTGAATGGAGGTGCAATGAAATGTCTCGTGTAGGTAAAAAACCGATCGAAGTTCCTGCTAACGTTACAGTAACAGTTGCTGAGGACAACACTGTAACAGTAAAAGGGCCGAAAGGCGAACTAACTCGTCAATTCAATCAAGATATGAAAATCGAGCAAGAAGGCAACGTAATTACTGTTGTTCGCCCTTCTGATTCAAAAGAACACCGTACAATCCACGGTACAACTCGTGCGTTACTTGCAAACATGGTGAAAGGTGTATCTGAAGGATTCTCTCGTTCTTTAGAACTTATTGGGGTTGGGTACCGTGCTCAATTACAAGGAAAAAAACTTGTATTAAACGTTGGTTACTCACATCCTGTTGAATTCACTGCTGAACCAGGTATCGAAATCGAAGTTCCTTCAAATACAAAAGTTGTTGTTAAAGGAATTGACAAAGAACGTGTAGGTGCATTCGCAGCTGACATTCGCGCTGTACGTCCACCTGAACCATATAAAGGTAAAGGTATTCGTTACGAAGGCGAATATGTACGTCGTAAAGAAGGTAAAACAGGTAAATAATTAGCTTGATCCTTAGAAAGGAGTGACCACTGTGATTACGAAACTAGATAAAAATAAAGTTCGTAAAAAACGTCATGCACGTGTGCGTACAAAAATCCACGGTACACCTGAACGTCCACGTTTAAACGTATACCGTTCTAACAAAAACATTTACGCACAAATCATTGACGATGTTGCAGGACATACACTTGTTAGTGCTTCAACATTAGAAAAAGATTTCGAAGGTGCTGGTAACAATAAAGATGCTGCAGCAAAAGTTGGCGAATTGATCGCAAAACGTGCATTAGAGAAAAATATTACTACAGTTGTATTTGACCGTGGTGGTTATTTATATCATGGACGTGTAAAAGCATTAGCAGATGCTGCACGCGAAAACGGTTTACAATTTTAATAAGAAGGAGGGACATACTTCATGAGTCGTATTGACGCAAGCAAACTGGAACTTGAAGAACGCGTTGTAACGATTAACCGCGTTGCGAAAGTTGTTAAAGGTGGACGTCGCTTCCGCTTCTCAGCTTTAGTAGTAGTAGGAGATAAAAACGGTCATGTAGGATTTGGTACTGGTAAAGCTCAAGAAGTACCAGATGCGATTCGTAAAGCTGTAGAAGATGCGAAGAAAAACTTAATCGAAGTACCACGTGTAGGTGGAACTATTCCACACGAGGTAATTGGTCACTTCGGTGCAGGAGAAATTTTAATGAAACCTGCTTCTGAAGGTACTGGAGTAATCGCTGGTGGACCAGTACGTGCAGTACTTGAGTTAGCAGGAATTACGGATATCCTTTCAAAATCTCTAGGTTCTAACACACCAATTAATATGGTACGTGCTACAGTTGAGGGATTAAAACAATTAAAACGTGCTGAAGAAGTTGCAAAACTTCGTGGTAAAACAGTAGAAGAGCTATTAGGATAAGGGGGGATAATCATGGCTAACAAATTAGAAATCACCCTCAAAAGATCTGTAATCGGAGCTAATGAAAAACAACGTAAAACAGTTGAAGCTTTAGGCTTAAAAAAGGTTAATTCTACTGTAGAACATGCAGATAATCCAGCTATTCGTGGTATGATTAATAAAGTGTCACACTTAGTATCAGTTAAAGAAATTTAATGATTTATAAAATGTACAAGGAGGTGCCACCTATAATGAAACTTCATGAACTTAAACCAGCAGAAGGTTCACGTAAAAAACGTAACCGTGTTGGTCGTGGTATCGGTTCTGGTAACGGTAAAACATCTGGTCGCGGTCAAAAAGGTCAAAACGCTCGTTCTGGAGGCGGTGTACGTCCAGGATTTGAAGGTGGTCAAAACCCACTATTCCGCCGTTTACCAAAACGTGGTTTTACAAATGTGAACCGTAAAGAATATGCAATCGTGAACCTAGATGCATTAAATCGTTTCGAAGATGGTGCAGAAGTTACACCTGCATTACTAATCGAAACAGGTATCGTGAGCAAAGAAAAAGCTGGTATTAAGGTTCTTGGTAACGGAACGCTTAATAAAAAGCTTAACGTGAAAGCTCACAAGTTCTCTGCTTCTGCGAAAGAAGCAATCGAGAACGCCGGCGGAACAGCTGAGGTGATTTAATGTTTCAAACATTCGCAAACTTTATGCGCGTTCGTGATATTCGAAATAAAATCTTTTTCACATTATTAATGCTTATCGTCTTTCGTTTAGGAACATTTATCCCTGTACCTAACGTAGATGCAGATGTATTAAAAGTAACGGATCAATTTAACTTAGTTGGTTTTCTTAACGTGTTTGGTGGCGGTGCATTAGCAAACTTCTCAATCTTTGCATTGGGAATTATGCCTTATATCACTGCCTCAATCATTGTTCAATTGTTACAAATGGATGTCGTGCCTAAGTTTGCAGAATGGGGACGTCAAGGTGAAGTAGGTCGCCGGAAGTTAGCCCAATTTACCCGCTACTTTACTGTAGTGTTAGCTTTCATCCAAGCCTTCGCTATGTCGTTCGGTTTTAACCAATTATATGGTGGAACATTAATTACAGATACTAGTGTTTTATCTTATTTGACAATAGCGATAGTGCTTACGGCTGGTACAGCATTTTTGTTATGGCTTGGTGAGCAAATTACTGCACACGGCGTTGGTAATGGTATTTCAATCATTATCTTTGCTGGTATTGTCGCTGCAATACCTACAACGGTTAACCAAATTTATGCTCAACAAATTGAAGGTGCAGGGGATCAACTATTCATCCGCATTGTCCTTTTAGTACTTCTTGCATTAATAATGTTGGCTATAATTGTTGGAGTAATTTACGTACAACAAGCGTTACGTAAGATTCCAATTCAGTATGCAAAAAGAGTTTCCGGTCGAGCAATGAATGTTGGTGCACAACAAACGCACTTACCTTTAAAAGTGAACGCTGCAGGAGTTATTCCAGTAATCTTCGCAGTAGCGTTCATCATTACACCTCAGACTTTAGCTGCGTTCTTCGGTGAGAACAAAATCACCACGTTCATTATCAACACGTTTGACTATACTAAACCTGTTGGAATGATTATTTATATTGCTTTAATTATTGCGTTTACTTATTTCTACGCATTTATTCAAGTAAATCCCGAACGCGTTGCAGATAACCTGAAAAAACAAGGTGCATATATTCCTGGAATTCGTCCAGGGAATGATACACAAAACTACTTAACAAAAGTGTTATATCGTTTAACATTTGTTGGTGCTCTGTTTTTGACTGTTGTTTCGATTTTGCCAATCTTATTCATTAATTTTATGAATTTACCGGCTTCCGCTCAAATTGGTGGAACGAGTGTTATCATCGTTGTCGGTGTGGCATTAGAAACAATGAAACAATTAGAAGCCCAACTAGTTAAGCGTCATTATAAAGGCTTTATGAAATAAATGTTGGTTAGGAAACATTATTGTTTCCTATGCCAGCACTTAGGAGGGAAATAACCGTATGAATATCGTTTTAATGGGCTTGCCAGGTGCTGGTAAAGGTACGCAAGCAGAAAAAATCGTGAATAAGTACGAAATCCCTCATATTTCTACAGGTGATATGTTCCGTGCTGCTATCAGTCAAGGTACGGAACTAGGTCTTAAAGCGAAATCCTATATGGATCAAGGTGCATTAGTTCCAGACGAGGTTACTATTGGCATCGTGCGCGAAAGACTTGCACAAAAAGACTGTGAAAATGGATTTTTACTTGATGGGTTCCCACGCACGGTACCTCAAGCTGAATCATTAGATAACATCTTAGAAGAACTTGGTAAAAAAATTGATCATGTAATCAATATCCAAGTTGAAAAAGATGAACTAGTTGCACGTTTAAGCGGTCGTCGTATCTGTAAAACTTGCGGTGCTACTTATCACGTTATTTTCAATCCTCCTAAAGTGGAAGGAAAATGTGATAAGGATGGCGGAGAATTATACACTCGAGCTGATGATAATCCTGAGACGGTTGCTAATCGCCTGGAAGTAAATATGAAACAAGCACAACCTTTACTTGATTTTTATGAATCAAAAGGTTTATTAACAAATATTAATGGTCAGCAAGAGATTGAAAAAGTGTTTGCTGATCTTGACGCTCTATTATTACAGGGCAGTCGCAGCTGATACCCGTCATTCTTTCGAAAGTCATAATACTTTTCGCGAGGGGTAATCGGAGGCAACATAAAATATTGAGAGTTGCAAAAGCATATTAGTGCCCGGTATACACTACTTGCGAAAGTGCTTATACTTACTTAGAAAGTTCTTTTGTGAAGAGTGTTATGGGTTTCGTGGAAGCATCAAGTGAACGGGTGTGAATTTTCCATGATATCCGGACATTTTAACAAAGGAATACAGTTTCCTTACCGGATCTGTTCATTCCCTGGATTGTGTGAAGCGAAACCAGACGAGCGTCTTTCGAACATCTCTCATACAATCCAACGTTTGTTAATGGAGTTGCTTCTAACCTGTAAAATCTGTTGCGAGTGTTCTCTAGGGAGAACGATTTAGCACATATAGAAGGGAGACAGGGTTGATGGCGAAAGACGATGTAATTGAAGTCGAAGGAACAGTTGTTGAGACTTTGCCAAACGCGATGTTTAAGGTAGAATTAGAAAATGGGCACACGGTGCTTGCACACGTTTCCGGAAAGATTCGTATGCATTTCATTCGAATTTTACCTGGAGATAAGGTTACTATTGAGTTATCTCCTTATGATTTAACTCGCGGTCGTATCACATACCGTTTTAAATAATCTTTTGCACTCCGAAGACTAAGGAGGTTGAGTTAAATGAAAGTGAGACCATCTGTAAAACCGATTTGCGAAAAATGTAAAGTTATTCGCCGACGCGGTAAAGTAATGGTAATCTGTGAAAATCCAAAACACAAACAAAAACAAGGATAATTTTTAAGGAGGTGCGAATAAATGGCACGTATTGCTGGTGTTGATATTCCTCGCGATAAACGCGTAGTAATTTCATTAACTTATATTTATGGTGTTGGTAAACCAACTGCTCAAAAAGTATTAGCTGCAGCTGGTGTATCTGAAGATACTCGTGTACGTGATCTTACTGAAGATGAATTAGACAGAATCCGTACAGAATTAGATAAGTACAAAATTGAAGGTGACTTACGTCGTGAAGTATCACTAAACATTAAACGTTTAATGGAAATTGGTTGCTATCGTGGTATCCGTCACCGTCGTGGTCTACCTGTTCGTGGACAAAATACGAAAAACAATGCACGTACTCGTAAAGGTCCTCGTAAAACTGTTGCGAACAAGAAAAAATAATAAGTAAAGGGGGTTCCTTCCGTAATGGCTCGTAAACAACAATCACGTAAACGTCGTGTGAAAAAGAATATCGAATCAGGTATTGCACACATTCGTTCTACATTTAACAATACAATCGTAACGATTACTGATATGCAAGGGAATGCAGTTTCTTGGTCAAGTGCAGGTGCTCTTGGATTCAAAGGTTCTCGTAAATCTACTCCATACGCTGCTCAAATGGCTGCTGAAGCCGCTGCTAAAGCTTCCCATGAGCATGGTTTAAAAACGTTAGAAGTAACTGTTAAAGGTCCAGGTGCAGGTCGTGAAGCGGCTATCCGTGCACTTCAAGCTGCAGGACTTGAAGTAACAGCAATTAAAGATGTTACACCAGTTCCACATAACGGTTGCCGTCCGCCAAAACGTCGTCGTGTGTAATGGGTGCAACTCTTTGGAGTACATCATTCTTGTGCAAGAAGAATTGTACAAATTTATAAAGTCAAGATTTTTTGACTATTATGATGGTATGACCTATACAGTCGATGTTTTGAAGGAGGGTAAATTGAATGATCGAAATTGAAAAACCAAAGATTGAAACTGTTGAGATCAGCGAAGATTCCACATATGGTAAGTTTGTTATAGAACCACTAGAACGTGGATATGGTACTACTTTGGGTAATTCTTTACGTCGTATCCTTCTATCCTCATTACCGGGTGCAGCGATTACTTCTGTACAAATTGATGGGGTATTACATGAATTCTCAACTATTGAAGGGGTAGTAGAGGATGTTGCTTCAATCATTTTAAACTTAAAAAAACTTGCACTGAAAATCTACTCCGATGAGGAAAAAATTCTCGAGATTGATGTGAAAGGTGAAGCAACAGTTACAGCAAGTGATATCACACATGATAGTGATGTTGAAATTTTAAATCCAGATTTGTATATAGCAACAATCGCAAGCAACGGTCATTTGCGTATACGTATGTATGCTAAGAGAGGCCGTGGTTACATTCCTGCTGATCAAAACAAACGTGAGGATCTTCCTATCGGCGTGATCCCGATCGACTCTATTTACACTCCAGTTTCACGCGTTAATTATCAAGTGGAAAATACTCGTGTAGGACAAAATTCCGATTACGATAAATTGTCCCTTGATGTGTGGACTGATGGTAGCATCGGTCCGAAAGAAGCGATTTCACTCGGAGCGAAAATATTAACAGAGCATCTAAATATTTTTGTTGGTCTAACAGATGAAGCACAAGCAGCGGAAATCATGGTAGAAAAAGAAGAGGACCAAAAAGAAAAAGTATTAGAGATGACGATCGAAGAATTAGATCTTTCTGTTCGTTCCTATAACTGTTTAAAACGTGCAGGTATTAATACAGTATTAGAACTTACGAATAAGTCTGAAGACGATATGATGAAAGTTCGTAATCTTGGACGTAAGTCATTAGAAGAAGTAAAAGCAAAACTTGCAGAGCTTGGCTTATCTTTACGTAAAGAAGACTAAGCAATCGTTATTTATTATGTTCGAATAAAGGAGGGAACATTCATGGGTTACAGAAAACTAGGCCGTACAAGTTCTCAACGTAAAGCGTTATTACGTGATTTAGCAACTGATTTAATTATTAATGAACGCATTGAAACAACTGAAGCTCGTGCAAAAGAATTACGTTCAGTTGTTGAGAAAATGATTACTTTAGGTAAACGCGGAGATTTACATGCTCGCCGTCAAGCTGCAGCATTCATCCGTCGTGAAGTAGTGACAACTACTGATGAAGAAGGAAACGAAAAAACTAAATTCGCTCTTCAAAAATTATTTGATGATGTTGCGCCACGTTACGCTGATCGCCAAGGTGGTTATACACGTATCTTAAAAGTAGGTCCTCGTCGTGGTGACGGAGCGCCTGTAGTAATTATCGAGTTAGTTTAATTTTTAGGGGGTGTCCGGGTTTCCGGTTGAACTCGCCCCCCTTTTTTACAAATGTGTGATTTATACGACAATAAAATGGCACATGAGCGTTATGATGATCGAATGAAAAATTCGTATCGTCTAGCTCTCCGCACCTCATTCATCAGATTACGGAACGTTAATAAACCGTACTTCTATAAATGTTATTAGCGCATTTCTCCTGAATGAGGTGCGCGCTTTTTTATTCAAACCAAAATCTATTAAAGAGTATGTAAAAATAAAATACGTTTCTTCTTGTAATTTTCAAAATTTTTAAACGTGTTTTATTTTTATATATAGGAGATTCATTTAGAACTAGAAATGTAGAGCCCTGGAGAGAGGAGCATAGATGTGACCGAAATTCTATCATTTCATAATGTATCTTTTTCATACACACCTGAAAAACCTGATGCCCGTAAAGCTGTTCAAAATGTTTCGTTTTCAATTAATGAGGGTGAGTGGATTGCCATTGTCGGTCATAATGGTTCAGGCAAATCTACAATGGTGAAGATGGTTTGTGGTCTCCTCTTCCCGCAGGAGGGGGAAATTCGCGTCATGCAGAGCATATTAAATGAAGAGACTCTTTGGGATATTCGCTCAAAAATTGGAATGGTTTTTCAAAATCCAGATAACCAATTTGTTGGAGCGACAGTGCAAGACGATGTTGCCTTTGCATTAGAAAACAACGGAGTGCCTTTTGAAGAAATGGTTGAACGGGTTTCTTCGTCTTTAAAGAAAGTCAAAATGTATGAGTTTTTAAACCATGAACCCCATCATTTATCAGGTGGTCAAAAGCAACGTGTTGCCATTGCCGGAGCCCTTGCAATGCATCCGAAACTATTAATTTTAGACGAAGCAACTTCCATGCTTGATCCACAAGGGCGACTAGAAGTATTGCAAACAGTTCTAGAATTAAGAAAAGAAATTGGCTTAACAGTTTTATCGATTACGCACGATGTTGAAGAAGCACTTCTCGCAGACCGAGTTATTTTTATGAACCAGGGCAAGAAATATGCAGAAGGTTCACCAGAAGAAATTTTTGCATTAGGGGATAAATTGACTGAATTTGGTTTAGAATTGCCTTTTGCAATGAGGATGACAGAGCTGCTCCAAGCAAAAGGTGTACATTTATCAGGCAATAATTTAACAGAAGAAGAGTTGGTGAATGATCTATGGACATCAAACTTCAGCAAGTAAGCTATGCATATTCAGCAGGTACACCTTTTGAGAAGTATGCTTTATTTGATGTGGAGATGGATATTCCATCTAAAACCTATCATGCAATCATTGGACATACAGGTTCTGGTAAATCAACGATTCTTCAACATTTCAATGGATTATTAAAGCCAACAAAAGGAATCGTACATATTGGAGAGCGAAAAATCGAAGCGGGAAAAAAGGCAAAAGAATTAAAACCAATTCGTCAAAAGGTAGGTATTGTATTCCAATTCCCAGAGCACCAACTATTTGAAGAAACAGTATTAAAAGACATTATGTTCGGTCCGATGAATTTTGGTGTTTCTGAAGAAGAAGCGGAGAAGAGGGCTCGCGAAGGCATCAAACAAGTTGGATTGCCTGAAGAAGTGTTAGACAAGTCGCCTTTTGATTTATCAGGCGGACAAATGAGACGGGTTGCAATAGCTGGAGTACTTGCAATGAATCCAGATGTGATTGTATTAGATGAACCTACTGCTGGGCTCGACCCTAGAGGACAGAAAGAAATTATGGATTTGTTTTATCGTCTGCATAAAGAGAGAGAATTAACAACCATTCTAGTCACCCATAGCATGGAAGATGCGGCGAAATACGCAGATCAAATTTCGATTATGCATGAAGGACGCTGTGTGTTAACAGGTGTTCCACGGGAAATATTTTCAGAAAGTGAAACGCTAAAAAAATATCGATTAGAAATTCCTCGTATCGTGAAATTTCAACAAAAGATTGAAAAGTTAATAGGAAAGCCACTTTCAAAAATTTGTTTAACTGAGGAAGAGCTAGCGGATGAGATTGCTCGGTCGTTAAAGGAGCGTGATCATTCATGATGGAGAAAATGATTTTCGGACGATTTATCCCAGGAGATTCCTTCGTACATCAGTTAGATCCACGTTCCAAACTCATATTTACGTTTATTTTTGTGGTTATTGTATTTTTAGCGAACAATGCGGCTACATATGGCCTATTGTTAATTTTTACATTGTTTGTCATTTTGATTTCAAGAATTCGATTACATTTTTTAATAAATGGATTAAAACCGGTTATCATTTTAGTAATTTTCACGTTTCTCATTCACATTCTCTTTACTAGAGAAGGAGATGTACTACTGAACCTTGGTTTTCTAAAGGTTTATGAAGCAGGTTTAAGACAAGGAATTTTCATATCGATCCGTTTTGTTGTACTTGTATTTATTACAACAATCTTAACATTAACAACTTCTCCTATTTCAATAACAGACGGACTTGAAGTACTATTAAATCCTTTGAAGAAATTTAAATTGCCGATTCATGAATTAGCATTGATGATGTCCATTGCGTTACGCTTTATTCCAACGCTAATGGATGAAACGGATAAAATCATGAAAGCACAAATGGCGAGAGGGTCCGATTTAGGAGCAGGACCAATAAAAGATCGAATTAAAGCGGTTGTTCCCCTTCTGGTGCCTTTATTTGTAAGCGCCTTTAAACGGGCAGAAGATTTAGCAACAGCAATGGAAGTGCGGGGATATCGAGGAGGAGAAGGACGCACTCGATATCGCCAGTTAAAATGGGATGCGAAAGATACAACCTGTATTTTTGCATTAGTATTGATGACTGCTCTTTTAGTGTTCTTCCGCAGTTAGAAAAAGGTGAGAGACTTGCGACGCTTAAAAGCAATTATTTCTTATGATGGAACGCACTTTTCTGGCTACCAAGCGCAGCCGGGAAAAAGAACGGTGCAATCTGAAATTGAAAAGGTATTAACAGTAATGCATAAGGGCGAACACATACGCATTTTTGCTAGCGGACGTACAGATGCGCGTGTTCATGCCACTGGACAAGTCATTCATTTTGATACGACTCTTTCGATTCCAGCAGAAAACTATAAAGTGGCATTAAATGCACAATTGCCAGCTGATGTTCGAATACTCGATATGGAAGAAGTTTCCCCTGATTTTCATGCTCGATTTGATGCGAAAGGAAAACGATACCGGTATAAATGGAATTGTGATGAAGTCCAAAGTCCTTTCAAGAGAAACTATACTGTTGAAACGAGAGGAAGAAAGCCGGACGTAAGTAAAATGGAAAACGGCGCAGCTTATTTAGTTGGTACTCATGACTTTACTAGTTTTTGTGCAGCGAGTACACCTGTTGATGACAAAGTTCGCACGATTTATTCCATCGATTTTGAGTGGCACGATCAGGAACTTCATATGGTCATTGAGGGTAGTGGCTTTTTATATAATATGGTTCGGATTATTGCTGGTACTTTATGGGAAGTTGGGATTGGAAAAAGAGAGGCAAAATCTATTAAGGACATTATTGAATCGAAAAATCGCGAAATGGCAGGAACAACGGCTCCTCCCCACGGGCTATATTTAGAAAAAGTATACTATTAATGCGATAACAACTTTTCCTTGTGTTCAACATTTTTCTTGACTTATGTTTTGAATTATAATATTATAACATATGGTATTTTCATTCCACTTATAAGCCCCGAAACTTATTAGTGAGAAAAATGGAAAATTAACGGTTCATGAAATCGATTAGGAGGATATATACATGCGTACAACATTTATGGCGAAAGGTCATGAAGTAGAGCGTAAATGGTTAGTAGTTGACGCAGAAGGTAAAACGCTTGGTCGTTTAGCTTCAGAAGTCGCTGCTATTTTACGCGGTAAACATAAACCAATTTATACACCACACGTTGACACTGGTGACTATGTAATCGTAATTAACGCTGAAAAAATTCATTTAACTGGTAACAAATTAGAAGATAAAATTTACTACCGTCACTCTCAATTCGCTGGCGGTTTAAAGAAACGTACAGCAGGCGAAATGCTTGAAAGAAATCCAGAAAGAATGATCGAATTAGCAGTAAAAGGAATGCTTCCTAAAAACTCTTTAGGACGCAAAATGTTCAAAAAGCTTCATGTTTATGCTGGTCCAAATCATCCACATGCTGCACAAAAACCAGAAAGCTTCGAGCTTCGCGGATAATTAATTAGAGGAGGATATTCACTTGGCACAAGTTCAATATACTGGCACAGGTCGTCGTAAAAGCTCAGTAGCTCGTGTACGTTTAGTACCTGGCGAAGGCAAAATCATTATTAATAAACGTGATGTAGAAGAGTACATTCCATTCGAAACATTACGTGAAGTGATTAAACAACCATTAAAATTAACTCAAACTTTAGGTAGTTACGATGTATTAGTAAACGTTAAAGGTGGAGGTTATACTGGACAAGCTGGCGCTATCCGCCACGGTATCGCTCGTGCGTTACTTCAAGTTGATCCAGATTTCCGTCCAGCTTTAAAACAAGCTGGTTTACTAACTCGTGACCCACGCATGAAAGAACGTAAAAAATACGGTCTTAAAGGCGCTCGTCGCGCACCACAATTCTCAAAACGTTAATTTATCAACGTTTACAGCCCATTCTGGATTTTTTAGAATGGGCTGTATATTTAATAAAAAGGGCTCTATAATATTTGGTGTTGGTGGATACAACCAGCACCAATTTTTTTACACAAAAAAATGAAACATGTGACAAACTCTGGTAAAATGTAATCGCCAAACCACATTTCCCAAAGGAGTTGTGTCGTAAGCCCGAATTCAAACGACGCATATCAATCGATCGTACCTCCCTGTAAGATAGAGTTATCGATTACAGAGGAGGTGTTTTTGTTTGGCAGTTGAAAAACTAAATATCGTCCCTGTCAATTTGGAATCCGATTCTGATTCAACTCCACCCTCAACGAGTCGTGGTCCTCTCAAACCTGTATGCGTTATTCAAGCAACAAATTTTAAAATCTCCTTTTACCCCGGTGTAAAACCTCACATCATTCAAACGGTCATCAAGGAGTTGAATAGCAGTGATTCATGATTTTACTAAGTGTAAAAATATCTATATCATTTGTGGTCGTACGGATATGAGAAAAGGAATTGATGGTCTTGCCACCTTAATTCAGGATTCTTTCGAACTGGATCCATATAGCAACGCCATTTTCTTATTTTGTGGACGGAAGAAAGACCGCTATAAATGTTTGTATTTTGATGGAGATGGCTTCGCCATGTTATACAAACGAATCGATAACGGCAAACTCCAATGGCCCAGAAATGAAAATGAGGTTCGAAATTTGACTCAACAGGAGCTTCGATGGTTGCTCGAAGGGCTCTCGATTCAACAACCTAAAGCCATCCAAAAATCGAAAAAAGGTGCCTTCTAAATACCGATTCATGATATAATCAACTCTATATAGAATCAGTACGGAAAAGTGGTGGATGTTGTGAACAATGATTCAAACGAAAAGTTAATTCAGTTATTAGAAGAGCAACTAGCTCATGCCAATCAAAAAAATGATGAACTGTTGAAACAAATTGAATTATTGTCACAACAAGTTCGTTATTTAACTAAACGGCTTTATGGCTCAAAATCTGAAAAATCAAAGTATCAAGCTCCAGACGGACAGTATTCTTTGTTTGATGACGACTCTTTTTTTAATGAACCTGAGCACACAGGAGAAAAAAGCACGGACACTGTGACATACACAGTTGTTCGTAAACGACATAACAAGAAAAAACGAAATGATTCTTTTATGGATGGTTTAGAAATTGAAGAAATTCATCATCATCCAGAAAACTTACAATGCGAGTGTTGTCAATCACCTATGACAGAGATTGGCAGCACGATTGTACGAGAAGAAGCAAAATTCATACCAGCTACTATGAAGCGTGTTCAGCATATTGAACACGCTTATGAGTGCAGGTCTTGTAAAAAAGATTCGAATAAAGACTCACAAATCAAACGTGGAAAAGCACCGCAACCTGCCATTCAGCGAAGTATCGCAGGACCAACGGTCTTAGCAAAACTCATCTATGATAAATTTATTCTTTATTTACCTTTATATAGGCAGGTAAAGGAATGGCATCGTTATGGTTTACTAACCAATGATAAGAACCTATCCAACTGGGTGATTCGCACTGCAGAAGATTGGCTTCTTCCATTATATAATCGGATGAAAGAAACGCTCTTGAAAAAATCTATCCTTCATGTCGATGAAACCTATGCCCAAGTTTTGAACCGCTCTGATGGGAAGCCAGCCCAGTCTAAGGCTTACAACTGGGTATTCCGTAGCGTAGCATCTCAAGGTCCAGCAATTGTTCTGTTCCATAGTGCTTTATCTCGAAGTCGGGAAATTTTGACTGACTTTATAAAAGGCTTTAAAGGAACGATGATCTGCGATGGATATTCTGCATATCATGATGTATCGAATATTCATTTTGCCAACTGCTGGGCTCATGTTCGTCGATACTGGTTAAAAGCTGATAGTAAAAATGGACGGATTGGTGTGGATTATTGCAATCAACTTTATCGGTTAGAACGTAAATTTAAAAAACTTCGACCGAGTGAACGTAGAAAAGCAAGACAAAAGGAGTCCAAACCAATCGTCGAGGCATTTTTCAAATGGATTGATGAATCTCCTTTCTATGGAAAGAATGCCCTTGCCAAAGCTGCGGAGTATACATTGAAGCATGCCGAAGGCTTAAAAGCTTTTCTGTATGATGGGCGCATTGAAATGGACAATAACCCAGCTGAAAATGCGATTCGGCCAAATGTCATTGGAAGAAAAAACTGGCTGTTTTCCGTCAGTGAATCTGGAGCCGATGCGAATGCCATCTGTTTAAGCTTGGCTGAAACGGCAAAAGCTAATGGAATTGATTTTTATCAATACTTAGTGAAAGTATTGTCGGAACTCCCAAGTTTACCAATCCATCAACAGCCAGAAATATTAGATCGCTATTTGCCATGGTCGAAAACAATTTGTGAATCATGTGCAATGGCAAAATAGCCCTCAATCCGAAAAAACTTGGGATTGAAGGGCTATTCGTCGTGTGTACCAGAAGGGTGCGCATTTTTTTATTTATCTCACATATTTCGGGCTTACGTTGTGTCACATGTCTCACCATCATTCTATACGAAACCTACTCAATATAAAAGACAAAAATATCACATTTGATGAAAATTTTTGTTCTACCGAAACGATCAAAAAAGTAAAAGCTAAAGTCTTTCATGGGACGTTAACGTATCAACCAAAAGCTTGTTATGCTTGTGGCCATGTCTTTGATGATCAAATCATTAAACACGGTTTTAAAACGTCTCTCATTAAAATGCCTAGCATTTCAGGTTTTCATACCTACTTAAAATTGCGTAAACAGCGTTATTTCTGTAAACATTGTCATTCCACGTTTACTTTAAAAACGAGCGTCGTGGCTAAAAACTGTTGTATTTCCAACAATACCAAAGTATCGATTGCTTTAAACGCCAAAGATAAAATATCCGAAAAAGATATTGCGATGAAACATAATGTTTCTCATGCCACTGTCAGTCGAGTCATTGACAGCTTTTATAGCTACTATCAACCAAATGTTCACTACCTTCCAAAGCATTTGTGTTTTGATGAGTTTAAATCAGTGAAATCCGCAGCTGGAGCGATGTCCTTTATTTTCTGCGACTCTGAAACGGGGGAGATTGTGGATATCGTGGAGGACCGGAGATTACATGTCCTCAAAGAGTATTTCTTACGGTATTCCAAGAAGGCGAGAGATGCGGTAAAAACGATTGTCATCGATATGTATAGCCCTTATATTTCCTTAATCCAAGAAGTTTTCCCTAAAGCGGAAATCGTACTCGACAAATTCCATATCCTCCAACTATTTAGCAGAGCTTTAAACAAAACGCGCATCAACGTCATGAATCGGGATAAAAAGAATTACAATAAATTGAAAAAATACTGGAAGCTCCTTCTGAAAGATCAAACAAAACTCGATTATAAAAACTACAAATATCATCACTGCTTTAAAAAGCTCATGTGTGAGGTGGATATTCTACACTACATCATTAATCTGGATTCTGAATTAAAGGCGTCCTATGAGTTATACCAATACGTTCGACATTGCATCAAAACCAAAGACTTTGAGCTCTTGAAGAAAACCTTGGCGAATAAACGGAACAGCGTTTCCAGCTATATGAAAACCGCCATCAAGACAATAAACAAATACATAAATTACGTGGAGAATACGTTGAAATACGATTATAACAACGGTATTTTAGAAGGGATTAATAACAAAATTAAGGTGATAAAGCGTATTTCTTTCGGCTATCGCTGTTTCCGACATTTTAAAACTCGGATTCTGATCACCCAAAATTTAATGACAATGAAAAAAGCTTAGAGGAATCGAAGTTCCTCTAAGCTGTGCGGTTGCATATACCAGGAAAGTCACAAAATTTTTTCACCAACACTATTTGACAAAGAACCATAAAAAGTTGTATTTGAATGTATTTTGAATGTAATTTTTTTCGGAATTTTATTATGACTCTTTCAAGATATTTAAGATTTGCTGTTTATTGCATAATAAAAGTGCAGACTAGTGCAACGAATTTGTACAGAGTCTAGCACTTTTTTTAGTGCAATAAAAAAAAGACTTGCCAGCCACCCCAAGTCCCTCTACTGTAAAAGTGTCGAATTTTACCAGTGGTGGTTTGAAAGGATGCTAGCAATGTCTGAAATTAATTGTATCAAAACTTTAAGAAATGAAAAAGGATTGTCTATTTCCAAAATTGCAGAAACTATGAATGTGAATTGGCGTACCGCCAAGAAGTATGGTGATGGCGATCAATTACCTCAAGAAAAAAAGCATATTAAAAAAGGGATGATGTATGAAGAGAAATGGGGACAAATCGTTATAGACTGGCTTGAGGAAGATCTCAAGTTAAAGAAAAAACTTCGTCGAACAAACAAAAAAATTGTTGAAGATTTAAAAGAGATGGGCTTTCAAGGGTCCTATAGAACAGTTTGTAATTTTATTCAAGAATGGCGTGCCAGAGAAGATGATGAAATCAGTAAAGGACATGAGCGATTAGACCATCCAGAAGGAGAAGCACAATTAGATTTTGGCGTAATGGAAGCTGTGCAAGACGGAGAGATTGTCGATGTTCATGTTTTAGTGATGACGTTCCCGGCAAGTAATACAGGGTTTGCGATACCGATGCCTGGAGAAAATTTAGAGTGTTTCTTAGGTGGATTACAAGAACTGTTTAAGCAAGCTGGTGGAGTGCCCCTTAGTATTCGAATTGATAATTTAACACCTGCGGTCAAAAAAGTACGTAACGGTGATACAGAAGCTGAATTAACAGAAGCATTTCGCCATTTTCAAAACTATTATGGCTTTAAGGTACAAGTGTGTAATCCATCGAGAGGTAATGAAAAAGGAAATGTGGAAAATAAAGTGGGTTATGTTCGATATAACTTCTTCAGCTTACCACCAGTTATAAAAGACTTTGAAGATTTAACGGAGAAACTAAAGAAACAATTGAAGGACGATCGTAATCGACTACATTATGAAAAGGGAGAACTCATTGAGGATTTATGGCAACAAGAGCAAAAGCAATTAAACAAATTACCAAAAGAGCCGTATCCAGTATTTAAACAATTTCCAATCAAGTTTAATAAATATAATGAGTTTAAATTGGATAAGCATTTAATTCATGTGCCTAGAGCGCGTAGTTATGTACAGTTATATTGCATTACGTATTGGGATTCATTCAAAGTGATTACAAATGAAGGAGAAATTTTATTATCAGATGCAAGACCATATATGAAGAAACGACGTTTCATTCCTTGGAAAGATATATTAAAAGATTGGTTGAAAAAGCCCCTAGTAGTTGATTATTCACGATATTCAGGTTACTTACCAACTCGTATAAAGGAATATTTAACGGTCCCTTCTTACTCATTGAGAAAACAACGAATAAATGAATTGATTACACTTTTAATAAACCATGATATGAAGGAGATTAATCAGAACTTTTACGAATTAATTGGAAACAACACAGAAGAACAAGAACATCCTTACGGTGTAAAATGGACTGATTATGATGCACTATCTCCAAAAGGAACGGGGGAATCTGGTCATGAATAATGCCATTTTACAATTGTGTAAACAATTGCGATTAGCATATATCGCTGAAGCAATACACGAAGTTCCATTTACAACACCGGAAGAATATATTTACCAGCTTTTATTAAAAGAACAAGAAGGTAGAGAACAAGCAAAAGTTGCAAGAAATTTAAAAAATGCCCGATTTATCGATATGAAAACATTAGAGAGCTATGAATGGCACAAAGATATTTGTTTACCTAGCCATCTATCCAAAGAAGAGTTGGTGCAACTTGATTTTATTCGAAAAAAAGAGAATGTCATTTTAGTAGGAGCACCTGGAACAGGTAAAACACATTTAGCATCCGCACTTGGTAGAAGAGCTTGTGAACAAGGTTTTGAAGTACGCTTTTATCGAGTTTCGCATCTAGTTGAAGAATTGGAACAGGCTTTGAATATAGGGAAACTAAAGCAATTTAGAAAGAAGTTAGAAAAAAATGATTTAATGATATTGGATGAAATGGGTTATCTTCCAATTGGAAAAGAAGGAGCAGAGTTACTTTTTCAAATTATTTCAGAGTTTTATGAACAAAAAAGTTTGATTATTACGTCAAATTTAGAGTTTAGTCAGTGGAATCGTATTTTTTCAGATTCGCGTTTAACGGCAGCTCTGGTGGATCGATTAATTCACCATGCCCACATCATCTCTTATACGGGACAGAGCTTCCGTTTAGCGAATGCATTGTCGAGAAAACAGTAAAAATAATGGGTGGCAACACTCTGCATTTTTCATTGCAATTCTCTGCACTTTTATCTTGCAAAATACAACTCGTTTGATGTCCTCAGGTAATTTAAGTGATTGTAAAGCTGCGATTCCATTATTGAAAAAACTTCATCACTTAGGAAACGGTCAATTTACAATAGCTATATTTGATGCTGGTTATGATGTTGAACCTATTTACCGTCAAGCCGTATCACAGTCCATGCGAGTCGTGATTCCTTACAACGTTCGCCGAGAAGGAGAATATATAGGATTCGATGAACATTTTCGTCCAACCTGTGTGCGTGAACATAGTTACCAATATGACAGCTTTGACGCTAAGTACAATACATTAAAATTCACACGTCCAAAGGAATGTGCAACTTGCCCATTACGAGAAGACACCCTTTGCCAAAAAGTTTTCAAAATCAAATGTGATATAGATATCCGTAAATTTACCTATCCAGCACGTGGGACAGAACGATGGAAACTGCTTTATCAAGAACGTACAGCAGTCGAACGCGTAAACGCTTATTTAAAGGAATACTTTCAATTTGTAAACGCTAAAATAGAATCAACAGAATTTGCTCATTTGGATTGAACACTTTTTCACTATTCAATACACTTCTAGTAAACTAGTAGTTTTAGTTTATTGGAGGCTGTACTAATGGAGGAGAAGTTAGTGTTATATGTAGATATTCACCGCTTGCATGATAGGAAATTACGAATTTCACAAATTGCAAAGCAGTTAAAAATTTCTCATAATACAGTTTATAAGTATTTAAGTATGACATTTGAAGAAGCGGTTGAAGAATTTGGTCCAATTGAGCGAAAGAAAAAATTAGATCCCTATCGGGATTGGATTGTGAATTGGTTACAAGAATATCCAAGTATCAGTGGAGCGCAAATTTTAGATTGGCTTCAAGAAAGGTTTCCTGACATTGTAGTTGGAGAAAGCACTGTTCGAAGATATGTCAATGAAATGAGAGAAATCTATCATATTGAAAAAACAAATGAACCTAGAGAATACGAAGCAGTTGTCGAGCAACCACCAGGCAAACAGATGCAAGTTGATTGGGGCCAAACAATTCAGAAAAACACTCAGAAAAAAGAAATAAAGCTTTATTTTATTGCCTTTGTGTTGGCTCATTCTCGGCAAAAGTATATGGAGTGGCAGGACCGTCCTTTTACTACACAGGATACCATTCGTTGTCATGAAAATGCATTTCGATTTTTTGAAGGAGTAACCGAAGAAATTGTTTATGGTCAAGACAATCTAATTGCAGTGAATGAAAATGCAGGAGACATTATTTTAACAAAAGAATTTCAAAAGTATGTAAAGGAACGAAAATTTAAGGTTTACCTTTGTAGAAAGGCTGATCCAGAATCAAAAGGAAAAATTGAAAATGTAGTGAAGTATGTGAAAAAGAATTTCGCTCTTCATCGTGTTTTTTCAACGATTGAAGATTGGAATGAAAAAGCGTGGAAATGGCTAGAACGAACGGGTAATTACAAAGTGCATCAAACCATAAAAAAGAGACCTTTCGAAGTGTTTCTCCTGGAAAAGCAACACTTACGAAAAATCTCTTCACCGCTTTCAGAAGTTGAAAGCAACCCTACAGAAATTATAACAAGGAATGTGAATAAGGACAACACGATTCGTTTTCAATCGAATCGATATTCAGTGCCGATTGGCACATACACGAAGTGTCCTCAAGTGAAGCTACAAATCAACGGGCAACAACTAATCATAGTAAACTCAACTACAGGTGAGATTCTTGCCAAACATACAATTAGTTCAGAAAAAGGAAAGCTGATTAAAAATACGAATCATACGAGAGATCGTTCTAAATCAATAGAAGCACTTAAACGACATGTATTGAACCTTTTTCAAAGAGAAGAAAAAGCAAAACAGTATATTGAGGAAATTTGTCATATTTATGGGCGTTATCGCCGTGACCAATTACTTTTATTAAAAAAAGTAGCCGAAGAGAATCCCCAATGGATTTCAGCTGCACTTGAGAAGTGTATGGGTGAAAAATTGTATAGTGCGAATGCCTTTCGTGATGTTGTGGATTATTTAAAACGGCAACAATTGCATCCCATTCCCAAAATTCATGTAGCATCCGCCACCTCTGTTTCAATACCTGTAGAAACAAGAGATTTGAAGGACTACATTCAACGAATGGGAGGAAATATGCATGAGTAAGAGTGTCACGGAAATTCAACAAGCCTTTAAACAATTGCGGTTAGCAGAGACAGCGGAGGAGCTCCCCGAGCTCCTTCGCAAAGCAGAGCAATCCTCATGGACATATTTAGAATTTTTAGAGGAGCTGACTACATTTGAATTAAAAAGGCGCGAAGAAAAAAGTATTCAAAAGCGATTAAACTGGGCTCGTTTTCCATTCCATAAACCGATCGAAACGTTTGATATAAACGAGCAAACAGCGATTACAGAACGTCAGTTAAAACAGCTCCGGGAGTATCAGTGGATTGAACAAACTTACAATATCATCTTGCTTGGTCCGCCAGGAGCGGGAAAAACATTATTATCGGTTGGTTTGGGAATTGAAGCGATTGAAAAAGGATATCAAGTATATTTTGTCACCATGGGAGATTTAATTGTTTTTGTCAATATAAAATTGAGCCACTTACTGAATGAAATTTACAAAATGGAGAATTTGGAGTGAGGAGATCATGCCTTGGAGAGGGACATTATCCTCTCACTCCTTGTGGATTGATTATTATTCTTCTGTTTTTCGATGTTTTAAACTTTCTCTGAAACGATAGGGTTCACCATTAAGCAAAAGGATATGTGCTTTATGAGTTAAGCGATCTAGTAATGCAGTCGTAATTTTTTCATTACCAAACAGATTTGTCCATTCAGAGAATTCTAGATTAGTTGTAATCATTACACTGCCACGTTCATAACGATTGGAAAAGAACTGAAACAGTAATTCGACTCCAATCTTAGAAAACGGAACATACCCTAATTCATCCACGATGATTACATCATATTTGAGCCACTTGTTTTCAAATGCACCTAGCTTATGTTCGTCGTTGGAGATGAGTAATTGTTCCACTAATTCGTAGGCAGTTGTAAATTTTACTTTGTAGCCGTTCAGAATCATTTCCATCCCAAGAGCGATTGCGAGGTGAGTTTTACCAGTACCACTATTGCCTAAGAAAATAATATTCTCTTTCCTTTCCACAAACTCACCTTTTGCAAGTTTCATCAATCGATTTTTGTTTAAACTGGGCATTAAGCTAAAATCATAGGTTTCTAATGTTTTATTAATGGGAGAAACAAGCCTACAGGCTTCAAATCGTTGTTCTGGGAGAGGATGAAGGTATTCTTTTTCTTTTTCCCACATTTCAACAACTAATTCGTTGGAATGAGGAACTTTTCTTTCCTTAGCATCTTCCAAACACCAATGGAATAAGTATTCATTTAATTCTTCAATCGATTGAACTTCAGGTTCAGGCACCAAAGCATTTCTTCGTACATAACCAACGGAACCTTCAACTCGTCCTTTTTCATTACCTGAGCTAGGATTACAGAATTCTGCTTTAAAGAGATAATGGGTTTGTAAAGCCAGAAATGATTCCTGCTCTAAGTGATTTCTTCCTTGAAGAATTTTCTGCACAGATGTTTTTAAATTATCAAAGAGTCCTTCTGTAGGGATACCTCCAAAAAATTCAAACGCATGAACAAAGCCATCTAAGAAAGCCTCTTGTTTTTCGTGGAGATACGCTCTGACAAAACGTACACGACTTGCCGAAAGTTGAGCGTAAAAGAGGAAAACGCGTCGTTTTTTACCCTGAAGAATAATATCCGCCTCTCCCCAGTCGAATGGGAATTGGTGGCCGAGTTGGAATTCAAGTGGAATGAAGACTTCTTGTAGTACTTTCTTGCGTTCTCTCACAATTTTTCTAATGTTGGATTCAGACTCCTTAAAACCATATTCACGAACGAGCCTTCGATGAATATTCGCAGCTGTATGTCTCTGTTTTCCCCATCGTTTGAAATCTTCTTCAAGCCATTGATCGATAATAGGCAATATTCGTTTCGTTTCACTTGAGAATTCCTTCTTTCCATAGGACTTTTCACGTTGAATAATGGTTGGTGGCTGATTCGATTTCAAATATTTACTTACAGTATTTCTTGAGATGCCAAGTTTATTAGCTATTTTTCGTTGAGATAAACCTTCTACCTCATATAGATATTTGATAATATGAAATTGAGCCATCTTAATCATCCTTTTTTATCTCTCCTTCGATTGAGTATTCGGAATTACTCAATCTTAAGAGGGAAGATAAAAATTGGAAATAGGGTGGCTCATTTTATATGTAATCGAAAGCCTTAAAAATGGCTCAAAATTAAATTATCAAATACATTCGGTATCAGCAAATGTTTTATGTGACGAAAGCGAAGCGACAGTCACAATGTGTGACGTCCTACTAATTCCAAGAAGTACCTATTATCATCACATAAAGAAACGTGAAGATGATGAAAGACAGGCTGAAGAAGCTTATTTACAAGATTTTTAAGCAAAGTCGCAATAACTATGGTACTCGTAAAATCAAAAAAGAATTAGAAAAGAAAGAAAAGATTGTTTCAAGTCGCCGAATTGGTCGAATCATGAAGCAGTTAAATTTGGTGTCAAACTATACGGTTGCCTATTACAAACCACCGAAAAAACAAAGTAATGAAGCCAAAATCGCCAATATTTTAAACCGAGCATTTCAACAAGAAAAGAAACTCTCTGTACTGGTCAGTGATTTAACATACGTACGTGTCGGAAAAAGGTGGAACTATGTATGTTTATTTGTCGACCTGTTCAATAGGGAAATTGTAGGTACAAGTGTAGGACTAAACAAAGATACCAACTTAGTCTATAAGGCGTTAAGTAGCATTCAAGGGAATTTAATGAATGTCCAATTATTCCATACAGATCGTGGTTCAGAATTTAACAATCAATTAATCGTTGAAGCAATTGAAACATTTTGTATCCAGCGATCTTTAAGTACCAAAGGATGTCCATATGACAATGCCGTAGCAGAAGCAACATTTAAAAGTTTCAAAATTGAATTTGTGTATCAGAAAACCTTCCAAACACTTGAACAACTCACCATCGAAATGTGGGATCATGTTAACTAGTGCAATCACATACAAATTCATGAAACATTAGGTTATTTAACACCAGTAGAGTATAAGCAAAAATATGGGCAAAGCAAGGGATAAGAAAACATCTAATTGAAGAAAGGCTTTACATGGAGAGGTGGGCATGACTGCCTTGATTGGCAGAGCCAGCCATATTATAAAGCTGGTTCCTTGGCTCGAGAGTCATGCCCGTAGAGGCTCCATGTCAAGCCACTTGGAACATAAGAAATTTTTAAGGAGAGCAAGAATTCTTAAACTAGGCCAACCCTTATAAATATTGTTCAATTTAATGTTGACATTCCACTCCTTCCTTGTGATAAGGATGATGATATTTTGATGTTACCATAACAAGAGAAAAGTTTTTTAAGAGAATATTAATATAAAAATTGAGGCTGTTCAGAAAGTGATTGACTTTCTGGACAGTCCCTTCCTTTTTAGGCTCTATAATATTTGGTGTTGGTGAGTATAAACCAGCACCAATTTTTTTGAACAAAAAAAATGAGACAGTGACAAAACTCTGGTAAAATGTAATCGCCAAAACACATTTTCCAAAGGAGTTGTGTCACATGTCTCACCATCATTCTATACGAAACCTACTCAATATAAAAGACAAAAATATCACATTTGATGAAAATTTTTGTTCTACCGAAACAATCAAAAAAGTAAAAGCGAAAGTCTTTCATGGGACGTTAACGTATCAACCAAAAGCTTGTTATGCTTGTGGACATGTCTTCGATGATCAAATCATTAAACACGGTTTTAAAACGTCTCTCATTAAAATGCCTAGCATTTCAGGTTTTCATACCTACTTAAAATTGCGTAAACAGCGTTATTTCTGTAAACATTGTCATTCCACGTTTACTTTAAAAACGAGCGTCGTGGCTAAAAACTGTTGTATTTCCAACAATACCAAAGTATCGATTGCTTTAAACGCCAAAGATAAAATATCCGAAAAAGATATTGCGATGAAACATAATGTTTCTCATGCCACTGTCAGTCGTGTCATTGACAGCTTTTATAGCTACTATCAACCAAATGTTCACTACCTTCCAAAGCATTTGTGTTTTGATGAGTTTAAATCAGTGAAATCCGCAGCTGGAGCGATGTCCTTTATTTTCTGCGACTCTGAAACGGGGGAGATTGTGGATATCGTGGAGGACCGGAGATTATCTGTCCTCAAAGAGTATTTCTTACGGTATTCCAAGAAGGCGAGAGATGCGGTAAAAACGATTGTCATCGATATGTATAGCCCTTATATTTCCTTAATCCAAGAAGTTTTCCCTAAAGCGGAAATCGTACTCGACAAATTCCATATCCTCCAACTATTTAGCAGAGCTTTAAACAAAACGCGCATCAACGTCATGAATCGGGATAAAAAGAATTACAATAAATTGAAAAAATACTGGAAGCTCCTTCTGAAAGATCAAACAAAACTTGATTATAAGAACTATACATATCATCGTTGCTTTAAAAAGCATATGTGTGAGGTGGAGATTCTCCACTATCTCATTGATTTAGATTCTGAATTAAAAGCGTCCTATGAGTTATACCAATACGTTCGACATTACATCAAAACCAAAGACTTTGAGCTCCTAAAGAAAACATTAGAGAATAAACAAAATATCGTTTCCAGCTATATGAAAACCGCCATCAAGACAATCAACAAATACATCAATTATGTCGAGAATACGCTAAAGTACGATTATAATAACGGCATTTTAGAGGGGATTAATAACAAAATCAAAGTGATTAAACGCATTTCTTTCGGTTATCGATCCTTCTATCACTTTAGAAACCGAATATTCATTACCCAAAACTTAGCGAAAATAAAAACAGCTTAGGGGAACCTCGAATTTCCCCTAAGCCATCCGATTACATATTACCAAATAATGTCACTAAAATTTATTCACCAACACCATTTGACAAAGAACCCCTTTTTACAAAAAATTGGTGCTGGTTTTTCTCACCAACACCACATATTGAAGAGTCATAATAAAAAGCCATCTATTAATGAGAGATGATTTTTTATCTATTTATTTAATAGGGACCATTTCACTTTCTGGGCAGCTGCCTCTGCAATTATATATGAAAATAGGTTAGATGGCATTTAAAAAATAGTTCAAATAATAAATAATACTTATTTTTTTCTTAAATATAATCCTTCAGTTGTAGTAATCATCTCAATAAGCTTTCTAGATTTTTCATCTTGATAATATAGAGAAACTATTAATTCATTTACCCAAGCAATCACCTTTAATTCTGGTAAATAGATTATAGTTTGTTCATACCCTCTAAGGCTCAGTTTTAAGAGACATGCTAATTCTATGGGGGTATTAACTTGAATGAATAGATAATCCTTAATTTTTATAAGGTAATTTCTTTCTTCCTCAGAGAGGTAATCTGGTAATCTTTTTGAGAAGTAAAAAGAGCTTTGTACCCATAACGGACTATAGCAGGACAATATTGTTAAAGTATTGATATATTTTCTTTCAACTTCAAAATATTCATTTACTGTTTGCTCTTTTCGAGTAAAAAAAACATCTAGTGGAGAAAACCATTCCATAGTTTTATTAATTATCATTGGAAAACGATCTATCAATACAAAATTTTCTGGATATAAATTGAAAAGCTCTTCTTCATTAATAAATCCATCACTATCAAATGGAATTGAAAGATTAAATGAAGCAATTATTTCTTTATATGTCATATTATTATAGTTCTCTTTCAATTTATAATAAACACCACTTTTCTATCTTAATATCTATTCAATATTTTTCCTTTTTCATCTAATGAAGCAACAGTATTTCCTTTATTATCTTTTAGTTTCCATTTTCTACCTCCATGTCCTGCTGTATCTTTATCTATTTGCCATCCCGTTTTTGGATCTTTATAGGCAGTTTTCCCATTTACTTTATCGGTAAATTTACCCAAATCTACATAACCATCATTATTTAATAGTTTTTTTGGAATTGCTTTGTATGCTATATTAATATTTTCAACTAAAGTTGGTTCTTTCAACCATAATTGATAAACTCCAGCTGCTACAGTTAATCCTGCTGCTGCCCAAACATAATCAGAGATAGCAATTGCTGGTACTACAAGTAATGGTAAAGCAGCAGGCTGTACTGAGTTATCCGTTTCAACTAAGAACTCTTTTTCGTTTACTATGAAAGATTCCTTTTCTAAGTTATTATTTTCCTGAGCATTAACCATTGGAATGTTTGATACTAATAATATTAAAACTGAAAAATATATTAAAAATTTTTTTATTGTACTCATATTTATCTACCACCCTATAAAAATATTTTAGTTATTACTATGCATAGTACCATTTATAACTCGAGTTATTTATATTATAAAATCAACCAGTTAATACAAGGAATAGTATATAATTACCAATTTTGTAAAATATAGATTATGTAATAAAGTGTAAATCATTTTCTAAATAAGGAAAATATTAGTAATAACAACATTTTTATAGTTTTATAGTAATTGAAAGAGTTTCTATTCTTTCAAGTGTGACGGTTAAAATAAGTGATCCAACATTTAAAGTTTACTTATGTGTAGAAATTATTATAAATTTTAAACTTGCCCCCAACAACATTTTGTAGATGGCATTTAGAATGGCATTTGATGTATTTTGATTTGTGCAAAAATACTTCTAATTATTTATTGATCTGTAGTTATTTTGTGTAAAAGTGGTTCGACTCCCGCCGTTTCCATACATTCATGAAAGTTAATTCGTATGCAAAAATAGCTACACTTTTTAGGTGTTTTTTATCCTTAGTTAAAAAACTCACCCATTCCTATAAACATGCTTACTGATATTTTTTGCCTAAAAATTGCACCAATAAGCACCAGAATAGAACGTTAGTTTGAGTTGTTTTTGAGTTATTCTACATAGAGGAGAATAACTCAAAATGTTGAGGGTATTGGGTCTAATGAATTTTGCGTTATCATTCTACAATGAGACGCTAAAATAACCATGTATACGGATATATCAATATATGGGTATATAAATAAACAAGTCTACAAATATATCATATATAGATATGTAAATATACAGGTATAGGATATATAAATGTATGAATATACAGGTGAATTTATGTAACCGTCAAGTAGAATTAAACAATTTTCCACAAATAATTTTAAACAGTTTTCTACAATTAAGATTCAACAGTTTGCTAAATTAAAATAATACCTTTCTGTATTTCATACGAATGCTATCCGTTTCGTTATCGAAAGTGATAATTTCACTCCTATGTAATAAACGGTCAAGTATAGCTGTTGTTAAAGTAGGATCACCAAGAAATTTTCCCCATTCATTTGGCCCTTTATTAGAGGTTAGAATGAATGCTGCTTTATCATATAAATCATAGATAAACTGGAAAAATAGATTGGCTTCCTGAGTCTCGTAAGTCATGTACATGACATCATCAATAATAATTAAATCCGAAGCTATAATACGTTTGTAGCGTATTTTAGATTTATTGATATATTCTTTTGTTTTTAAAATATACATAAGCTGATTCATGGAGACAAAGGATACTTTGTATCCTCTCTCCACAGCGTGTATTCCTAATGCAACGGATAAATGTGTTTTTCCTGCTCCTGTTGGTCCCATCAAAATTAAAGTAAAAAATTCTTCAATCCAATTCAGTTCTTTTAATACATTTAGTTGTTTTTCACCAAGAGCTGTTTGTTCCTTCAAATCATAGGTATCAAACGTCAATATTTCTGGGAACTCTGCCCATTTCATTAATCTCTCATTATTTTTCTGCTCTCTACATCGCATCTCATAGCTTAAGATTTCATAAACCAGTTCATGATATGTCCAATTCTTTGCTTCAGCTTCACGGAGTAAATTCGGTAATTCTTTAGCCGTCTCAGCGAGGCGCAAGGTACGACATTTATCTTGTAAAATTTCATAGGGATGATGATTCATTCATTTTCACCTCCAGATAAGACTTTTAAATAAATGTCTTCGGATCGTTCTGGTGCTGATAAATCTTTATACTTCTCATTCAATTCAACGATTTTAGGTGAACTTTTTTGATATTGTACAGATAATGCATGTGCAATATCCCGAAAATCATTTGCACTGGTCATTCCAAGTTTCTTCATTTCAGATAAAGCTTCCTCACAATGATTTGGGTAAATTCTGATGGCTTGTTGTAGTACTTTGAGTTGATCCACTAAATGACGTGGATATCGTTCTTTCAATTTGTGTATTAACCATTGAATATTCTCTTTATCTATGAATGTTTCTTGAATTTGATGAATTAAAAGATCTCGTTTACTTGTGCTATGTTCCCGATGGGAGGGATCTGTAATAATCAATCCTTTTCCTTCGGATATTCGGTGCTTTGCTAACTCCATCCCAGTTTCTTTCAGTCGAATAATTAACCAACCATCCTCTTCTTGTAAATAAGCAAGATTTGGGGCATCTGCTCTATATGTTCCTTTAGGAACGCTATATCGATTTCCTTCATAACGAATAACATTGTCCTTATGGATATTTCTTGTTATACTTGGAGTTGAAACATTTGCGAAAATGTAAGTACCAGAGACTTTCTTTAAGTGTTGCTTTTCCAGGGCGTGCACTTCAGAAGGTCTCTTTTTCGTATTATGATGAACTTTATAGTTTCCTGTTCTTTTCAACCAAGCGTGGCACGATTGATTCCAATCTGAAAGATGATCGAATACTCGATTTTTGCTAAAATTATTTTTTACAAATTTCACAA
This sequence comes from Ureibacillus sp. FSL W8-0352, assembly GCF_038004345.1. NCBI lineage: Bacteria > Bacillati > Bacillota > Bacilli > Caryophanales > Caryophanaceae > Ureibacillus > Ureibacillus sp. FSL W8-0352. The sequence continues at coordinate 2,722,595 of NZ_JBBOQT010000001.1, forward strand.
CCTGTTCAATTTTACCTTTTGATTCCGGATCACTCTTTCTACATAAATAAACATTAAATTTACGGGTATGATGATATTTAGTAAATTCAGCTGTAAGAATTAAATCACCTGCATTTTCACTAACTGCTAATAACGCATCTTGGTCATAGACCATTTCTTCTGGCATTCCTCCAAAGTATTCAAATGCATTTTCATGCATTCGAATCATATCGGAAGTACGAAAAGGTCGATCGAGCCATTCTACATATTTATATCTTGAATGTGATAAAACAAATGCGATAAAATACAACTTTTTATTCTCACCTTGTCTGTTTTTGACGGTAGTTTGTCCAAAATCCACTTGAGCCTGTTTTCCCATTGGTAATTCTGGAACTACACTATATGTCCTCTGAACCTTTACCTTTGGAATCCGATAGTAATCCCTCATTTCGTTTAAATAATTTCGTACAGTGTTCTCAGCGACTTCCCTGAAACCTAACTTTTCTTCCAACCAATCATAAACTTGTGCAGCAGTTAAATCAGGATGTTCCTTCAACCACCCTAGAATTTGATCATGATAAGGGTCTAGTTTCTTTTCTCTTGTACGTAATGTACTTAAAAATTCTTCAAACTCATCAGTACTCATATTCAAATAATCTATCACTCTATTTCTTGAAATATTTAGTTTTCTTGCAATAGCACTCTTGGAGAATCCCTCTTTGTATAAACGATGAATCTCGATGTAAAGCATAAATCTGTTCACTCCTAATTCCTCACTTTCAATAGACTAGTAACAGTATATTTGAAAGTGATTGATGGTGGGGAAACTGTTTAATCTTATTTGGGGAATTCTGTTGAGTTCTATTTGTGGAAAACTGTTGATTCTAGTTTAGCGTTTACAATTTAATATACGTATATATATTTGTGGATATATTAAAATGTCTTTATGTGAATAAAAAGAATGAATGTAGGGGACTATAAATTGAATGTAAATTGACTGTAATTTTTATATTAAAATATAAAAATTATGATTTATTCTACAAAACTATAAAAAATTGATATATCAAGGTCCTGTGTAAGTTTATATAAAGTAGTAAAATTTGCGAATAAAAGAACGTAAAAAATACGGTCTTAAAGGCGCTCGTCGCGCACCACAATTCTCAAAACGTTAATATTATCAACGTTATCAAACCCTCTTCTCGCTTTCGGGAAGAGGGGTGTTTTTATGAGAAATTTGTTTTGCTGATACCGCTTAAATTTGTATTTTTAACGTGAGCCGTAGACATTCATTTCATAAATTTTTATCCGCTAATAAAACAAAGACCCTCGACTAATTCGAGGGTCTCAATTATTATGGGTTGGCTTTTTCAAGGGCAAGTCTTAAACCAAAACCAATCAAGATGGCACCAGTAATTCCTTCGATAACTTTTTGAGTGCGAGCATTTTTTATAAATGCACTAATATGATCGATTAAATAAATATAGAAAATGAACCACAGGGCCGTAAGAATGGTATAAGTAATTCCCATAATAAGGAACGGCATAAATGTATCGCTACTAGTATTTACAAATTGAGGGAAGAAGGTTAAGAAAAATAGTGCAACTTTAGGGTTTAATATATTAGTTAAAAATCCTTGTTTGAAACAAGATGTATTACTCAATGTACCTTCTTGCACAAATTCTACCTCTACTTCATCTTTCTTTTTTCTCAAAGACCAAAAAGTTTTAATTCCAAGATAAATTAAGTAAATGGCTCCAACATACTTAAAAATAGAAAATAAAAAGGCTGATTTTACAATGAGCGCAGATAATCCTAATATCGCGGCAGTAGTGTGAATTAGCAGGGCACAACAAGTACCTAAAGCAGTTTTCATTCCGCCAAATTTGCCACGAGTAACAGTGTTTTTAGTGACGATGGCAAAATCAGGGCCAGGTAAAAGGATTAACAAAACACACATCAACACAAATAGAAAAAAGTTTTCCATCATTTCATTCCTTTCGAACACGAAATTTCAGAATATTTATTGTTAAATTGTATTCAGTATTAGTGTTTTTTTCAATGGCCAGGAGCAAGATAAAAAACAATTATTTTACAAGGTACGGTTATTCTACTATAATGGCACTAGAACGAATAATTGAATAACAAACAAATAGGTTTCTTAAATGTAAATTCATTACATTTAAGACTAAGAGGGAAGTTGGTGAAAATCCAACACGGTCCCGCCACTGTAATCGGGTAGGAATGTTACGATTATCCACTGTGTTTTTAACATGGGAAGGAGTAACAAACCGATGATCCGTAAGTCAGGAGACCTGCCTATTTGTATTTTAAACATCCTTCGAGGAAAGGGATGTTTAAAGAGCAGATACCAATTGAATGTATATGTGTCATTATGCATATGGTTAGAGTATACATATCTGCCTTTACAACGCTTTCCAAGAGGGGGAAGCGTTTTTTATTTTTTATAAAAGGAGGAGACGAAAGATGTTAAAAATGAATCGAGCAATACTTCTAGCATTAGTTTTATTATTAACCATCCCATTCATTGCTGGTTGTGCTAGCAATGAAACAAATGATAACACCCAGGAAACGGTGACAAAAGAAAACGAATCGAAGAATGCTACTTTCCCAGTTACATTTACTGATGATGCAGGCAGGGAAATTACGATTGAAGAAGAACCAGAAACAATCGTTTCCATTCAAACAAGTAATACGGAAATTGCCTTTGCTCTTGGACTAGGCGACAAAATTATCGGTGTTTCAGATTATTGTAATTACCCGGCTGAAACAGAAAATATTACAAAGGTGGGAGGACAGGACATTAATGTGGAGCTAGTTCTATCTCTACTTCCAGATATAGCATTAGTGACAGATTATCATTACAAAGCTCATCCGACGGTATTAAAACAATTTGAAGAGGCGGGTATTCAAACCATCGTCGTTGGTAGTGCAGCATCTTTTGAAGATGTTTATGAAAACATTGAAATGATAGGTTTAGCCACTGGAACAAAAGATAAAGCTTTAGAGATTATTGCTGATATGAAAAAACGTCATGAAGCCATTAAAGAGAAAGCGAAAGCCATTGCAGATAAAAAAAGAGTTTGGGTTGAAGTATCACCAGAACCAGATATTTTTACGACTGGAAAAAATACATTTATGCATGAAATGTTAGAATCCATCCAAGCCATTAACGTAGCAGGTGATCAAGTAGGATGGGTAAAGATGAATGAGGAAGAAATAGTAAAATTAAACCCGGATGTGATTATAACGACATACGGCTATTATATAGAGAATCCAAAGGAACAAGTACTTGCTCGTGATGGTTGGCAAGCGGTTCCTGCGGTAAAAAATGGCGAAGTTTACGATGTGGACAGCGATACAGTAACAAGACCAGGCCCTCGTTTAATTGAAGGAGTCGAGACCCTTGCGAAACTTATTTATCCTGAAATTTTTGAATAATAAAATTGGTTGGATTTATGTAGGGAGTGGTATTCTTTTTGCCGCGGCAATCATTTTAGGTTTATTTATAAGCAGTGTACCCGTTGCTGTGGAAAAAATTATCCAAATAATATTTGAGAAAACCCTCCATATCACTTGGATGGAAGTACCAAAAAATGAGGAAATGATTATTTGGAATATTCGATTGCCGAGAGTCATCCTTGCCTTTTGTGTTGGGGCATCCCTATCGCTAGCGGGGGCTGCTTTCCAAGGCCTTTTACGAAATCCATTAGCAGATCCATATACAATTGGTGTATCATCAGGCGCCTCTTTAGGAGCAGTGTTAGTTATATTTTTCCAAGTTACCATAATAGGATTAGGAAATTTTACGCTTCCAATCGTCGCAATTGTAAGTGGTTTTATCACTTTATTAATTGTATTTGGGTTGGTAAGGCTAAGCAGTAGAAGTTTAGCAATCGAAACGATTGTGCTTGCAGGTATTATCGTCAGTTCCTTTATCAGTGCCATTGTCTCTCTAATCATTTCATTGGGAGATCGAGATGCAATGACCCAAATTCTTTATTGGTTATATGGGAGCGTTGGAATGAGAGGTTGGGAATACATACAACTCATCATCCCGTTTATGATATTGGGGACATTCATTTTGTTAATTCATTCTCGAGAATTAAATGCCTTTGCACTTGGTGAAGAGGCTGCAGATCATATTGGTGTCAATGTCAAAAGAGGCAAGACTATGATATTAATTGGTGCATCGTTATTAACTGGAGCATCGGTTGCTGTTTCTGGTTCCATTGGTTTTGTTGGTCTCGTCATCCCTCATCTTGTACGACTCCTTGTTGGACCAAATCATCGACATGTATTACCGTTGTCATTTATCATTGGTGGTACTTTTCTAATGTTTGCGGATTTGCTGGCTCGAATTGTTATTGCACCGCGAGAATTGCCAATTGGAGTTATAACAGCGATTATCGGTGCACCGGTATTTGCGTTTCTGCTAATAAGAGAAAAGATTGGAAGGGGGCAAAAATAGATGCTAAAGATTCAAAATGTGACGGGTGGATATAGCAATAACCCGATCCTAAGAAATATTGATATAGAAGTACAAAATGGTGATTTTTTTGCCCTTCTCGGCCCAAATGGAAGTGGAAAAACAACGCTCTTTAAATTAATTACCGGTCAGTTGCCTATTCAAAAGGGGAAAGTATTGTTATCGGGTAAGGATATCTCATCTTATTCAAAATTAGAAAAAGCAAAGAAAATCGCAGTTCTTTCCCAAGATACTTCTGTTTCTTTTGACTATACAGTTGAAGAAATCGTCAGTCTTGGGCGATACCCTCATCAAAAAGGAATATTGAAAAATTTATCAAAAAAAGATTGGCATATAATTGAAGAAGTAATGGAACTAACGAAAGTAACTGAATTTAGGCATACTCAATTTCGAAAGATTAGCGGCGGTGAAAAGCAACGGGTGCTATTAGCAAAAGCGTTGGCTCAAGAACCGGAGCTACTACTGTTAGATGAGCCTACAAATCATTTAGATATAAAACATACCTTTCAACTATTAGATTTATTAAAAAAGAGGCAAGAAGAAAAAGGATTAACGATTTTTTCAATTTTACACGATTTAAATGTGGCATCGCTTTATGCAGACCGATTCGCACTGCTGTACAACGGTAGTTTATTAAAAGTTGGGGATGCAAGCTTACTAAAGGAAGTAGATACTTTAAATAAAATATATCAAGTACAAATCCATGTCCAACCGCATCCAACAGTCCCTAAACCGCAACTATTACTAGCACCAAGTTTACCGAATTCAACACATTCTACGTTCTTTAAGGGAAATTATAAAATAAACAACAATGAACAATTTGTTCATGTTCAATTTCAAAAACCACTACGAACGATATCAAATGGAATGGTAGGAAATGGTATACAGTGGATAAAAGATTATTGCATCTTTTCGTGTAAACAATATTCCACAATTCCCCCAGAGGAAGAAATACAAACCATCATGGAACAATACTCTATTACTCCCGAACAAACAGTTGCCACAATTGTTGAAGGGAACATAGGTGATGTCGTTGAAGTTGAGAGAGAAATTGAGGATACAAAAATTCTCATCATCGTTACACCTACGAAAATGAATGAAAAAATTCGCGGATTCAATATGATGGTTTTTATGGATGGATATTTTAACGAGGGAGCTTTAGTTAATAGTTTGCTTATTGCAACAAAAGAAAAAATGAAAGCAATGCAACAATTTGGAATGGATGAAGCTAATGAAACAAATGAGGCTCTCTATTTAGCGGTTACGCAAAAAGGTGATAAGTCAGTAACGCAAAGAGCTGTCGAGGCAACTTTGCGAGAGATGGTACAACTTGCTGTAAAACAAGTATATCAAAAAGAAAAAGTTGTTGTTTGATTGAACAATTGAATACTTTCAATAAAGGGGGAGTATGGTGAGATTAATCTCCATTTGTCCAAGCAATACAGAGCTAGTAGGTTATTTAGGTTTGACACCTTCACTTGTTGGAGTAGATGACTACTCCGACTGGCCAGAAGATATTCATCAATTGCCGAGATTAGGTCCTGATTTAGATATTGATATAGATAAAGTAGAAGCATTGCAGCCTGATTTAGTATTGGCATCCCTCTCAGTACCGGGCATGGAAAAGAATATTGAAAGGCTGGAAAAACGGAATATTCCATATTGTATAGTACCTAATCCAAACACATTAACGGAAGTGGGAGAAAGTTTATTATTCGTTGGCAATGCAACAAACACAAAGGACAAGGCCAAGGAATTGTACGATCAATATATTCATTTGCTTGAACAATATCGCAGTTTATCAGAACAAGTTGATAATCCAAAAACCGTTTACTTCGAATGGTGGGCAAAACCGATTTTTACCCCTGGTGCAACGAATTGGTTAACCGAAATGTGTGAGCTTGCTGGAGGGCGAAATATTTTCCAAGATATACACAAATCAAGTGTCCAAACAGATTGGGAAGAAGTGAAAAGCAGAAATCCAGACGTATTTTGTGTGGCTTGGGTAGGAGTTGAAACGAAAAGAGTCAATCCAAAAGTAATATTAAAAAGACCAGGTGTACATGAGATAAAAGCAATTCAAATCAATGAATTATATATTTTAGAAGAATCTTTATTTTGCCGTCCTTCACTAAAACTCGCACAAGGTTTAGTGAAATTAGGTTCTATCTTACATCCTCATATTTATCCTTCGTATGATCAAAAGAAAGATCCATTATTAGATAATAAGTAAATCCTGCTCATAGAGAGTAGGATTTTTTGTTTGGTTGCAATCATTCAATTATAGCTATTAAGATTCATCTTAAAGGATTAGTGTATCAAAAAATGGTTAAAGTTAATGATAGAAAAAACTCAAGGGGGACGGACATGAAGATTTATATTCCTTTTTTAATAATTGCTTTAGTCTTAACTGGTTGTTCACCTAAACAACCACCGAAAGCAAATGAACAAAAGACTGAAACTACAGCAAGCCAACAAATAGAAATCATAGCAACTGATCTTCTAATTCCGTGGTCCATCAACAAAATAGGGAATACATTCTACCTTTCTGAGCGTGGCGGAAATATTGTAAAAGTAGAAAACGGACAAGTGGAAAAACAGCAATTACAACTCGAAAAACCTATTTCAACGGCATCGGAAGCTGGTTTTTTAGGATTTGTCTTAGCACCAGACTTTGTCGAATCAAATCAGGCTTACGGATATTACACTTACGAAGATGATACAGGTCAATTTAATCGCATTGTTCGCTTAAAGCTAGAAAATGATACTTGGAGAGAAGAGGAAGTACTACTAGATCAAATTCCAAGTGGACGGGTTCATCATGGAGGTCGACTTAAAATTGGCCCAGATGGTAAACTTTATGCAACAACTGGCGATGCATTACAGTCTGATAGCGCTCAAGATGTTAACTCATTAGGTGGAAAAATTCTCAGACTTCACTTAGATGGATCGATTCCATCCGATAATCCTTTTCCTAACTCTTACGTATATAGTTTTGGACATCGAAATCCTCAAGGTTTAACATGGGCACCAGATGGAACGATGTATGCAAGTGAACATGGCAATAATGCGAATGATGAAATAAACCGTATTGAACCTGGTAAAAACTATGGTTGGCCAGAGATTGAAGGAACTAGAGAAAAAGAAAATATGGTTGCTCCTCTCTTTACATCAGGCTCAGACAATACGTGGGCTCCTTCCGGAATTGCCTATTTTGATAACAAGCTTTACGTTGCCGCTTTAAGGGGTAGTGCTGTATTGGAATTTAACTTAAATACTGGTGCAAATAGAGAAATCGTTAATGGACTTGGTAGAATTCGTGATGTCTTAATTGAGGAGAATAACTTGTACTTTATCACCAATAATACAGACGGTCGTGGAAACCCAGAAAGAAATGATGATAAATTATATCGCATTTCGCTATCAGCTATCGATTAAATCGAAAAGATTGAAAAAACATGGGGCTGCTCACAGTCATGATTCCTTGAGAGCCCCATTATTGCTCACTTTTTAAACGGATTTTTCCACTCCATTAACACTCCATAATTACAGGATTCTTCATCTTCTAAATAGTTTTCAACAATCGCAATAGGGACACGCCCGCAACTTAACAGAAAAGTGATAACGGGATCTTGTAATGTTCCGTTGATGACCGCCTCTAAATACTCTTCCACACTCATCTTATTCGCATATTTGCTATAGCCCGGTATTCTTCCACCACCTAAAAGGCGATCTAGTTTCTTTTCGATTACAATATGATACATTGTCTGCATCATGAGTTTACCAAGGCCTAATGAACGAAAGCTTGGTCGAACACAAATATCGACAATGTATAAAGTATTTCCATTTGCATCATGATTTGTAATATAACCATTGTCGGTTATTTCTGCCCAAGAATGTTTTGGTTTGGCAGGGTCAAATTGTACACAGAGACTTGTTAAGGAACTAGCTAGTTTTCCATCAATTTCAACACATATAGCACCTTCGGGAAAAATATTAATATGATTTTTTAATTGTTTTTCATTCCACAATAGTTCTTGTGGAAATGGTGGAGGGAAAGATTCAACTTGAAGGTCGATTAGCTGTATAAAATCTTCTTTTCTATAATTACGAATGACGATAGGAACGGCTTTTTGTCCGATTAAAATAAACTGTTCGCTTCTGTACATGGATTCTCCTCCTCTACCAATCCGTATATAAATCGGTTCTACGATCTTTCCAGGTTGTTACTGAACCATGGTTCCTTACTTCATAGAGAAGATTTAAATCTAAATCAGCGGTAATAATCATATCTTGATTGACTTCTCCTTCTGCTAAAACCCCTTTTGGAGGGAAAGGAATATCATTAGGAGTGATAATAGCTGCTTGACTAAAGTTCGATCTCATAAAATCAACAGTCGGAAGTGAACCTACTGTTCCAGATAGAACGACATATACTTGATTTTCTATTGCCCGAGCATGACTTGTATATCGAACACGATAATACCCGTGTTGGTTATCGGTACAGGAAGGACAAAAAATGATATCGGCTCCTCGCGCTTTCGCTATACGTACAATTTCAGGAAATTCAATATCGTAACAAGTTAAAATCGCAATCTTTCCATATTTGGTGTCAAAAATTTTTAATTCTTCTCCTTTTGCCATATTCCAAGCGCTGATTTCAACTGGCGTGATATGCAGCTTTTCTTGTCGCATAATGCGGCCTTCAGGGTCAAAGAAAAATGCGGTATTTCGTAGTTGATTGTTAACTTCTACTACATGTGTTCCGCCGATAATATGGATATTGTATTTTTTAGCGAATTTAATAAATAAATCTTCATATTGTTCTGTATAACTAGGTAAATCATGGATTGTTTGATTTGAACCATTTTGCTTTTTGAAAGAAAGTAATTGAGTTGTTAAAAATTCTGGAAACACGATAAAATCCGAATCAAATTCCAAAGCGGTTTTGATGTAGTGTTCACATTGCATGGCAAAATCTTCGAATGATTGAATCGTGTGTAAATGATATTGAACTGCAGATACTCTTAATTTCATATGCTTTGCTCCTTTATTACAGTAATTGAAAGTTCGGATATTGCTTTCCATACTGTATTTTTATCATACTGTTTTTTTATGATGAAATGAAGTAGAAAATACTTATAATGGAAACTTTAATTTTTTGGGGGATGGCTATGTGCGGTCGATTTACGTTGTTTTGCTCGTATCATCAGTTGATTGAAGAATTTGATGTAGCAGAGGCTTTTTCCGAGGAGTTATATAAGGAAAGTTATAATATTGCTCCAAGTCAACAAATTGTAGCAATCATTAATGATGGAGATAAAAATCGTATGGGGTTCTTAAAATAGGGATTCCTTCCTTCGTAGGCAAAAGACGGAAATATCGCATCAAAAATAATCAATGCCCGATCTGAAACTGTCGACGAGAAAGCAAGTTTTTAAAAATCATTTTATGAACGGAGATGTATTATCCCGATGACTCCTTTTACGAATGGAAAAGGGAAGGAAATTCGAAAGTCCCAATGCGAATAAAAAGGAAAGATGACGAAGTATTTGCAGTTGCGGGATTATGGAATACTTGGCGCAGTCAAGAGGGAGAAAAGATTCATACGTGTACGATCTTAACAACGAAGGAAAATGAATTAATGGCCCCAATCCATGACCGAATGCCGGTCATTTTAAATAAGGAACAGCAAAAAGAATGGTTAGACTCTCATTAGGGGTGAAAGAAATTAAAATCGCTGCTTAAACCTTGCCTTTCAGAGTGGTTAACTGCCTATCCAGTATTTAATCTAGTAAATTCTCCGAAAAACAATTCAAAGGAATTAATTGAAAGAGTTTCTTTATGATAATAAAGGAGGCGGGGACATAAACAAAAAATGAAAGGGGGAGTTGAAATAGTTTTGATAAAAAATTGAACTAACGAAAAATTGATTGAAGTGACGGGGCGACTCCTGCGACGAGCCGGGCCCGTGGAAAGCGTCCCCGGAACGGAAATCAATTTTAATAACATATCAAAAAAACATCATCTTCTCCTTGGAGAAAATGATGTTTTTTTTAGATTTGTCCCAACCTCTATCCTTTAAACTGTTTGACTCCCCATGATTTTTAGCATATATTGATGAGATTCTTCTAAAGTAGTCATGGTGTTCATCATAGAACATGCGGCATCAAGAATAGGAAAAGCAAGGGCTGCTCCTGAACCTTCGCCTAATCGCATATTCATATTCAACATAGGCTCTAACCCTAATAACTCGTTTACAATTTTTGCTCCAGGCTCTTCTGACAGATGGGATGGAATAATGTAATCCTTCACTTTCGGTTCTAATTTATAAGCAATAAGTGCAGAAACTGTGGAAATAAAACCGTCCACTACTACAGGAATACGATTTGCTGCAGCACCTAGGACTACGCCTGCCATTCCCCCTAATTCCAAACCGCCAACTTTAGCTAACACATCAATTGGGTCATTTGGATTTGGCGTATTTATGTCAAGAGATCTTCGAATGACGTCAATCTTATGTTGAAGACAATCTACCCCAGCTCCCATACCTGTTACAATAGCCGGGTCACAACCACAGAATGCTGACAGGACAGCACTACTTGGAGTGGTATTACAAATTCCCATTTCTCCAGTTGCTAAAACATTGACACCTTGTTTCACTTGTTCATTGGCAATTTCAATACCTACTTCAATCGCTTGAATCGCTTCTTGACGTGACATTGCTGGTCCCTTAGCCATATTATCCGTTCCGTATTTCACTTTTTTGACGATGACTCCAGAATCTTTTGGTAAATCTTCTTTAATGCCAATATCTACTGGAACGACTTTTGCACCTGCTGCTTTTGCAATAGCACATACTCCTGTAAAACCTTTAGCAAAGCCAATTGCCTGCATTACCGTTACAAATTGGGGGTTATTTGAAACATTTTCTTCATATACACCGTGATCCGCAGCTAATGAAATAACCGCTTTATTGGATACATCAAGCTCTAGTTTCTCAGTTATTCCAGCAAGTTGTATCGCGATTTGTTCTAATTTTCCTAAACTGCCAGGTGGTTTACAAAGAGCATCTACTCTTTCTCTTGCTTTTCCCATCACTTCTTTATTAAGTTGTTTAATGTTTTGTAATGTCGATTGCAATAGTTCCAATTGAATCTCCTCCATCGATTATTGAAATAAGAAAAGTCTGCAGTTTATTGGCATGCCAAATAAACTACAGACTTTACCATCGTACTGTATGTTTTCAAGTAATTAGGCAGGTCTCCTGGCTTAGGTTCATCGCAAATATAGGCCTTCCCAGTTTCCCAGTGGCATTTTCTATATTGCTCCCCGATACAGTGGTGGGTCCGCTAAAGATTCTCACTTTATTCCCTATTCTCCCTAAAAAGGGCACCTAATTACATAGATATACTTTTTAAAATAATCTAAAATGAAATGAAACTTTAGTCAAGTTTTTTGAAAACTTCCATTGCCTAAAAGATTATTTTAGTGGAGAAATATTAAGGAATCTATTCAGTTATAGTTGGAAATGTAAGGGTATCAACTTGACGGTTAGTATACAATTGTATACAAAAATTAAACGATGGTAATAAAGAAAAGGAGTAACAAAATGCGTGCAGCGTTAAAGCTTTCAAAATATTTAAAGCCCTATAAGCATTTTGCGATTTTAGCGCCGATACTTATGGTGTTGGAAGTAGGGATGGATTTAATTCAGCCAACAATTATGCAGAAAATAATCGATAAAGGAATTGCAACGAATGATACACAGTATATCATTATGATGTTTGCTGCGATGATTTTGTGTGCAATGATAGGTTGGCTTGGGGGTGCAGGTTGTACATATTTCAGTTCGAAAGCGGCGGTAAACTTTGCATCTGATGTTCGAGCGGATTTATATGAAACTATTACATATTTTGCGAATAGCAATAAGGACAAGTTCACTTTAGGAAAATTGATTACCAACTTAACAAATGATATCGAAATGTTGCAAAGGGCCTTAAACATGTTATTAAAAATATTCGTTCGCGGGCCTTTTATGTTTGTTGGGGCGGTCATTGTCGTATTTTTTACGGCAAGAGATTTATTTCCAGTACTATTTTTTGTGGTGCCTGTATTAATCATCAGTTTATATATTATTATTCAATTATCGATTAAGCTGTTTCGAAAGGTGCAGGAATCAATCGATCAAGTGAATACACGTGTGCAGGAGAACTTGGCGGGGATTCGCGTCATTAAAGCATTTAACCGTATGCGATATCAAATGAAGCAATTTGCAACTGTCAATCATCAATTAACGAAACGCAATATGACGGCAGATCAAGTGGTAGCTGCCTTAATGCCGATTACCCAATTTGTTGTCAACATCGGAATTGTACTTGCACTTATGCTTGGTGTCGTGAAAGTTGATGCAGGAGCTATTGAAATTGGGGTAATTGTTGCATTCATCAACTATTTGATGATGATTTTGAACGGCCTTATGAGTTCCAGCAACGTACTGATTCAAATTGCGCGGGCTATACCAAGTGCAGAACGTGTCGTTGTCGTATTGGAAGAGCAGTCTGATATTACGAATATTGAAAACCCAGTGAAAAAAGAAATTCAAGGAAATGTGAAATTTGACAAGGTTAGTTTTTCTTATAACAAACACGTTGAACCGGTGTTGAAAGAGATTTCCTTTGAAGCGAAAGCCGGCAGTACAGTAGGGATTATCGGTATGACAGGCAGTGGAAAATCGACATTAATCAAATTGCTCGGTCGACTCATGGATGTCGATGAAGGAACTATTTACATTGATAACATTCCCATACAGCAATATGACATTGACATGTTAAGAAATGCTATGGCTTTTGCCCCACAAAAGGCAACATTGTTTTCAACAACGATTGAAGAAAACTTAAAGTATGGAAAAATTGACGCAACTAAAGAAGACATTCAAGAAGCGCTCTTTGCATCAAACGCCTTTGAGTTTGTGGAAAAATTGGATCATAAAGAACAACATGAATTAACGCAGGGAGCTACGAACTTATCCGGTGGGCAAAAGCAACGTTTGGCAATGAGTCGTGCAATTATAAGAAAACCAAAAATTTTAATATTAGATGATACAACATCAGCGGTAGATAGCATCACTGAAAAGATAATCCAGCGAAACATGAAAGAAGCTCTTAAAGACAATACGAAATTTATCGTATCATCAAAAATTTCTTCTATTAAACACGCAGATTTGATTCTTGTGCTAGGAGACGGTCGAATTGTTGCCCAAGGAACCCACGAAGAATTACTGAAAATGAGCGAGCATTATAAAGAGATTGTAGCAACTCAAGTTGAAAGGGGAGGTGCGATTGATGAATAGGCTACAAGAATCCCTTACTGGTAGAGGTAGTGGTCGAAGCCGTGGTCCAGCAGCAAAGGCTAAAAATCAAAAGGCTACAATTAAAAGAATTTGGAGTTATTTAAAGAAACAAAGACTCAGCATTAATTTTGTTATTATTCTTGTGCTGATTACATCGGTGTTAAATATTTTAGGGCCTTTGATGATTGGTGTTATTATAGATAACTATATTCTTCCCCTCGACATTGAAGGAACTATTCGGATGGGAATGTTGCTTGCAGCAATTTTTATCGCATCATCCTTATTAACTTGGTTGCAAACTTTTGTCATGATTCGAGCATCTTTAAAAACAATTCAAAATTTGAGAATCGAACTGTTTGAGAAAATGCAATCATTGCCGATTTCGTTTTTCGATCAAAAACAGCAAGGCGATTTGATGAGCCGCATGACGAACGATATCGACAATTTGAATTTCGCTCTTTCCCAAAGCGTCATTCAAATCGTATCGTCTGTATTATCTCTTGTAGGTACCGCCATTGCGATGGTGTATTTAAATTGGATATTAGCCATTGTTACCCTTTTGGTCGTTCCGTTAATTGTTTGGGCTACAAAACAGATTGTGAAACGTAGTAGCATGAATTATCGAAATAGACAACGAGATTTAGGAAATTTAAATGGATTTATTGAAGAAACGATTTCTAATTCGGAAGTTGTGACGCTCTTTGGAAAAGAACAACAAACTATTCAACAATTTAAAGAAGCGAATGAGAAGTTGCGTTATTCTGCAATGCAATCAGAAATAGTATCTGGTTTGTTAGGACCAACGAATAACTTTATCAATAACCTCGGATCAGGTTTAATTGTTGGAGTTGGTGCTATTATGACGGCCAATTCTCTCGTTACGGTAGGTGTTATAACGTCATTTTTAACATATGCAAGACAGTTTTTCCGCCCAATTAACCAACTTTCAAACTTATTAAATACTTTTCAATCTGCAATTGCTGGAGCGGAGAGGGTATTTGAAGTACTAGATGAACGAACTGAATTAATGGATTCACCTCATTCTCTGCCTAGACGATCTCTAGAAGGAAATGTTGAATTTCGAAATGTCAGTTTTTATTATGTAAAAGATAAGCCGGTGCTAAAAAACATTTCGTTTCAAGCGAATGCTGGTGAAATTGTTGCTCTTGTTGGCCCAACTGGTTCAGGGAAGACAACCATCGTACAGTTATTAAGCCGTTTTTATGATGTAACTGAAGGTGAAATTTTAATAGATGGTGAAAATATTCAATCTTACTCAATGGAACATTTACGAGATTCAATAGGTGTTGTATTGCAAGATACGTATTTATTCTCAGGAACGGTAAGAGAAAACATCCGATATGGAAAACTAGATGCTACCGATGAGGAAGTAGAAATGGCAGCAAAAATCGCCTATGCCCATTCCTTCATAAAATATTTGCCGGAGCAGTATGATACATTGCTTGAATCAGGTGGTAAAAACTTAAGTCAAGGGCAAAGACAACTGATTGCGATTGCACGAGCTATTTTAAAAGATCCGGATATTCTAATTTTGGATGAAGCCACTTCAAGTGTTGATACAATGACAGAAGGGCATATTCAAAAAGGATTAAACAATTTAATGCAAGGCCGCACGAGTTTCGTCATTGCCCACCGTTTAAAAACAATCGAAAATGCAGATCGAATCTTAGTCATAAAAGATGGAGAAATAATCGAGCAAGGAAATCATAATTCCTTAATGTCCTTAGATGGATTTTATGCCCAATTGCAAAAACAATATCATCAAGCAGAAATTTAGCAGTAAACTGTCCCACTAATGTTTACAAAGCATAGGGGGCAGTTTTTTTCTATCATCATCAAATTTCGGATACATGAATAAAATATTTGAGTTTAGTAAAGTATTCAGTTTGTGTCTTTCAGGAATCATTTTAAATCTATTCGTTTCTTAATAATCATTTGAATTTTAAGATGACTGAAACAAAGATTAGGATGAACAAAGTCTTTTAACAAGCAAGTTGGGTAATAAAAATAATCAACTTTTTATAGAAATTCTTTATGCATACAAGCCTTCCTTTCAGCGTATAGTAGTGCAAAAGGTTGCAAAAGGCGGTGTAGTAGATTTGAAACGATGGATTGCACTAATTGTCATTTTGCTCTGCTGTTTTTTAGTGGTTATGTATGAGACAAGCGCATCGGACAATCGATTTTTCCTTCCTGAACCATTAGGAGGAGTTAAAATCGTCGTTGATGCGGGCCATGGTGGGATTGATGGAGGAGCATCGGCAGAAAATGTTATTGAAAAAGATATTACGTTAGCAATTGCAAAAAAGGTTGAACAAAAATTAAAACGAATGGGTGCGGAAGTTGTGATGACAAGAACTTCAGATGGCGATGTTCTTTCGGAACACGCACCAAGTGAAGAGTTCTCTACATTAAGAGAAAGGAAAAAACAAGATATTTTCTTAAGAGAAAAAATTGTAAAAGAAAATGAGCCCGATATTTTCATTACGATTCATGCAAATGCTATCCCAGAAGAAAAGTGGCGAGGCGCTCAAGTATTTTATCATAAAGAAGGGCACCCAAACAGTGAGCTGCTAGCTAAAGCCATTCAATCTTCAATAAGAGAAAAGTTACAAAATACAGATCGAGAGGCTTTGGCAATCAAACAAATCTATTTACTGAAAAAAACCGAAGTTCCTGCGGTTCTGGTGGAAACTGGATTCTTAAGCAATCCTGAGGAAAGAAGTTTATTGGCAGATGAAAAGTATCAAGACAAAATGGCAGATGCAATTGTTAACGGAATTGAAAATTATGTAAATTTGGAGATTGAATAAGCAATATCGCTATGATTAAACACTTGGTATGTTATACTTATACTATCAATCGGAAGCTAATATAGGGGAGTGTTTATCGTGATCAATGAACAACAAGTCCGTGAAATTTTAGGACAACTACAAGACCCGTTTTTACATAGAACGCTTGAAGAAACAAACGGTATTGTCAATGTATCAATAAAAGAAGAAAAAAATCATGTGAGTGTAAAAGTTGCGATTGCTAAAACGAATACCCCAGAACAATTACAATTGCAAATGAAAATTGTTGAAAAATTAAAAGAAGCCGGTGCTTCAACTGTAGGAATTCGATTCGAAGAGTTGCCAACGGAAGTTCTTGAACGTTTCCGTGGAAAAGCAAATGAAGCCGAGTCCCGAGATATTCTATCACCATTATCAACAGTAAAAGTGATTGCCATTGCCTCAGGAAAAGGTGGTGTAGGTAAGTCCACAGTATCAGTAAATTTAGCTGTTTCTTTAGCTCGTTTAGGGAAAAAAGTGGGCTTAATTGATGCGGACATTTATGGGTTCAGTGTCCCAGATATGATGGGAATTGAGGAAATGCCGATTGTAAAAAATGATCGAATTTATCCTGTGGAACGTAAAGGGGTAAAAGTGATATCCATGGGATTTTTCGTGGAGAACAATGCACCGATTATTTGGCGTGGTCCAATGCTTGGTAAAGTATTAGATCAATTCTTCCGTGATGTAGAATGGGGAGATATTGACTATCTATTATTAGATTTACCACCAGGTACTGGAGACGTAGCATTGGATGTTCACCAAGCGTTGCCTACATCCAAAGAAATTATCGTCACAACACCACATCCAACAGCAGCATTTGTTGCAGCACGTGCTGGTGCAATGGCTGTTCAAACTAACCATGAAGTTCTTGGTGTTATTGAAAATATGGCTTGGTATGAGTCGAAAACTGGTGAGCGAGAATATGTTTTTGGTAAAGGCGGAGGACAAAAGCTTGCTGAAGAATTGCGCACAGATTTATTAGGACAAATTCCGCTTGGACAACCTGACTGGGATAACGAGGATTTCGCTCCATCAATCTATGAAGAAAACCATCCAACAGGAAAAATCTATTTAGATATAGCTCAAAAAGTTATTAATAAATTGGAATAGGATAGCAAAAGAGCGAATTGAGAAAACGATATGTTTTCCAATTCGCTCTAAAATTTTGAGTAACGAGTATATAATCGCAATTTGCTTTTCTTATTAAATAATTAACTGCTGCCACCTTGGTCTTGACCTTGCTCATCTTGTCCCCCACTACTACTTTCTTTACCTTTTTCTTTTGAACCGCCAGATTCACCGCTCTTTTTAATTAACTCTTGCCATTTTGTTTGCAGCAACGGATTTTCAATTGTCTCCATTACAACTTTTTCAATTTCTTTCCTTAATTCTGCACTTTTTAAGATGGATTCTAATTCTTTTTTCATTTCAGGTTGTCCAAAAAATGCAATTAAGTCTTCTTGAAAAGAGGCGTCTTTTATTAATTGCTTCATAATTTCAGTTTGCTGTTCTTTCATGCTTTTAGCCATTGATTCCTTAAATTTTGGATCCTCAAAGGTTTTTTTCCAAAATTCTTGGGCCTGCTCTGACAATAATGAATTATTGATTGATGTTTCCACTTCATCGTGTTCTAAAATAACTAACTCCCTAAAACTAGGATCTTCCAATAATTGTCTAATTGCTTTTTTTCCATCTTCTGTTTGAATAGCATCGACGACAATTTTCTTTACTTCTTCATAAGACGGTTGGGCATTCGGTGAATCGGAACAACTCGCGAGCAATATCAACATGAAGAATAGGATCAATAATCGATTAAACAGGGGATTTTTCAACTTTCTCAGTCCTTTCTATATAAAGGCTCTCTTTTTATTTATTCTTCACAATTCTTTTCATAATATGTACATGTTTATAACTTCGATAGCTTTTTTAAAAAACCATTGATAAAATAATGAAGAGATTGAAAAAAATAAAGGGAGCATTGTGTCGTGACAATACGAAATTGGATAAAATTTTTCTCAATGTGTATGTTAATTGGCGGTGTTGTCACAGGAGTGGCAGGCATCATCATTCGATGGAATTTTTTTAGTTCATATTTAGCCGCAGGAGAAATAGTAGAGTTTTTTGCCGCATTTGTATGGATGATTTTTTTAGGTTTTACAATGAGCGTAATTGCCCAAGCAGGCTTCTTTGCATATTTAACAATTCATCAAATTGGAGTCGGTGTTTTTAAAACATTAACTTTATGGAATTGGGTACAAGTTCTTTTGATGATCGTGGTTGTCGGAGATTTAATTATTTTCCGTTTTGCTCCGGTTGCCGAGAGCGCGAAAGATTGGCTCTTCTATGGAGGACTATTAATTTTTCTAATCTCTAGTGCTATTGCAACTGCTATAAAAAAAGTTCAATTAACTGGAAAAAAACATATTTTAATTTCATCTTTGTTCTTTATGATTGTTATTACTTGTTTAGAGTGGATTATTCCGTTGATGGGGCGTAAGGGCAATATTGATACATATGTAGCCCTATTATTATTCCCTCTAATTGCAGTAAACGCTTATCAATTATTAGCTTTGCCAAAATACAATCAAAAATCCAATGAAGATCGAAAAAAATTAGATGAGCGCAAAAAAACAAGAAAGCAGAAGAATGTTGGTAAATAATAATATTTAAAAAATAATCAAGGGCATCCAACTACACAAGTCGGATGCCTTCAATTTTTATTTAATATTTTTTCTGTTGGATGTAATGTTATTAATTATTTTCATGGCATTTTTGTCGATTTAATGGAGTAACCGAAAATGTTTTCTTCTAATGAAATGAATTTATGTTGCTGAATAAATTTCGAAATATTTTTGAAATTAGGGTTTGATTGTTCATCTAGTTGTAAACTAATGATAGCACCTTTTACATCATGATAGTGGTTACCTTCTTCATAAATGTGAGATGGTGATAATAAATTGATTTCTTCGTGAAAGGCAGCTTGTTTCAACTCTCCAGGAAATTCATAATCCTTCGTCATAAACCATAGAGGCTTCTGATTAAAATATTTTTTATAAATCTCCACTTCTTTATTAAAAGTTTTTATGCTATATTCTTCTTTACCATAACCTCCGAGTAAGCCAGTGGAAATGTTTTTTTTCTGAATTAACTCTACTAGCTTTGGAGAACGTTCAATCCATTTTGCATCCAGCATTAATATAGGATAAGGAGCATGAAGTGATTCCAACCATTCAGGCAATCCTTCGTGAGTAAAAGAAATTTCCACTATTAATGATTGTCCATAATTACCCTTAGATATAACTAGCGGTTCATGGGTCATTCGAAAAACTGAAACAATCGAAGTTTTCTGAGGATAAATTAAAAAAGAAATCACCATTACTATAAATAGTGCCAATATCATTTTACGAAACATCAGTTTGTCCCCTTTTTATAGGATTTTGTTTAGTAAAAATGGTTCCTAAAAAAACTTATGAAAAAGTGTTGACTTTCATGAATGAAAGATGTTAATATATAAAAGTCGTCGAAAGACAGCGAAATATGTCAAATGAACCTTGAAAACTGAACAACAAAACGTTAATGCAATAAATTATCTAGTTGTTAACCCTCGTTGACAAACTAGATTCGGACATTAAATTTTGAGCAAATCAAATTTTCTTTTATGGAGAGTTTGATCCTGGCTCAGGACGAACGCTGGCGGCGTGCCTAATACATGCAAGTCGAGCGAACCAATTGAAAGCCTAGCTTTCATGAGGTTAGCGGCGGACGGGTGAGTAACACGTGGGTAACCTGCCCTATAGACTGGGATAACTCGCGGAAACGCGTGCTAATACCGGATAACACATCAGAGTGCATACTTTGATGTTGAAAGATGGTTCTGCTATCACTATAGGATGGGCCCGCGGCGCATTAGCTTGTTGGTGGGGTAACGGCCTACCAAGGCGACGATGCGTAGCCGACCTGAGAGGGTGATCGGCCACACTGGGACTGAGACACGGCCCAGACTCCTACGGGAGGCAGCAGTAGGGAATCTTCCACAATGGGCGAAAGCCTGATGGAGCAACGCCGCGTGAGCGAAGAAGGTCTTCGGATCGTAAAGCTCTGTTGTAAGGGAAGAACAAGTGCAGTAGTAACTGGCTGCACCTTGACGGTACCTTACTAGAAAGCCACGGCTAACTACGTGCCAGCAGCCGCGGTAATACGTAGGTGGCAAGCGTTGTCCGGAATTATTGGGCGTAAAGCGCGCGCAGGCGGTTTCTTAAGTCTGATGTGAAAGCCCCCGGCTTAACCGGGGAGGGTCATTGGAAACTGGGAGACTTGAGTGCAGGAGAGGGAAGCGGAATTCCATGTGTAGCGGTGAAATGCGTAGAGATATGGAGGAACACCAGTGGCGAAGGCGGCTTCCTGGCCTGTAACTGACGCTGAGGCGCGAAAGCGTGGGGAGCAAACAGGATTAGATACCCTGGTAGTCCACGCCGTAAACGATGAGTGCTAAGTGTTAGGGGGTTTCCACCCCTTAGTGCTGCAGCTAACGCATTAAGCACTCCGCCTGGGGAGTACGGTCGCAAGACTGAAACTCAAAGGAATTGACGGGGGCCCGCACAAGCGGTGGAGCATGTGGTTTAATTCGAAGCAACGCGAAGAACCTTACCAGGTCTTGACATCCCGCTGACCGCTATGGAGACATAGCCTTCCCTTCGGGGACAGCGGTGACAGGTGGTGCATGGTTGTCGTCAGCTCGTGTCGTGAGATGTTGGGTTAAGTCCCGCAACGAGCGCAACCCTTGTCCTTAGTTGCCATCATTCAGTTGGGCACTCTAAGGAGACTGCCGTACAAATACGGAGGAAGGTGGGGATGACGTCAAATCATCATGCCCCTTATGACCTGGGCTACACACGTGCTACAATGGACGGTACAAACGGTCGCGAAGTCGCGAGACGGAGCCAATCCGAAAAAACCGTTCTCAGTTCGGATTGCAGGCTGCAACTCGCCTGCATGAAGCCGGAATCGCTAGTAATCGCGGATCAGCATGCCGCGGTGAATACGTTCCCGGGCCTTGTACACACCGCCCGTCACACCACGAGAGTCTGTAACACCCGAAGTCGGTGAGGTAACCCTTTCGGGAGCCAGCCGCCGAAGGTGGGACAGATGATTGGGGTGAAGTCGTAACAAGGTAGCCGTATCG
This sequence comes from Ureibacillus sp. FSL W8-0352, assembly GCF_038004345.1. Lineage (NCBI taxonomy): Bacteria > Bacillati > Bacillota > Bacilli > Caryophanales > Caryophanaceae > Ureibacillus > Ureibacillus sp. FSL W8-0352. The sequence continues at coordinate 2,744,470 of NZ_JBBOQT010000001.1, forward strand.
GAAGGTGCGGCTGGATCACCTCCTTTCTAAGGATATTTACGGAAGCATTAGCGTTTTGTGTTCAGTTTTGAAGGTTTATGACCTTCAAAGTTATAGTGTTGTTCTTTGAAAACTGGATAAACGACATTGAAAGCAAGATATTTACTGTAAAGTTCTTAATTTTGGTTAAGTTATTAAGGGCGCACGGTGGATGCCTTGGCACTAGGAGCCGATGAAGGACGGGACTAACACCGATATGCTTCGGGGAGCTGTAAGTAAGCTTTGATCCGGAGATTTCCGAATGGGGGAACCCACTGTTCGTAATGGAACAGTATCTTAACGTGAATCCATAGCGTTAAGAAGGCACACCCAGGGAACTGAAACATCTAAGTACCTGGAGGAGAAGAAAGAAAAATCGATTCCCTGAGTAGCGGCGAGCGAAACGGGAACAGCCCAAACCAAGAGGCTTGCCTCTTGGGGTTGTAGGACACTCTATACGGAGTTACAAAAGGATGGATTAGATGAACCGTTCTGGAAAGGACGGCCAGAGAAGGTAAAAGCCCTGTAGTCGAAAATCCATCCTCTCCTGAGTGGATCCTGAGTACGGCGGAACACGTGAAATTCCGTCGGAATCCGGGAGGACCATCTCCCAAGGCTAAATACTCCCTAGTGACCGATAGTGAACCAGTACCGTGAGGGAAAGGTGAAAAGCACCCCGGGAGGGGAGTGAAAGAGAACCTGAAACCGTGTGCCTACAAGTAGTCAGAGCCCGTTAACGGGTGATGGCGTGCCTTTTGTAGAATGAACCGGCGAGTTACGATTACGTGCAAGGTTAAGCAGAAAATGCGGAGCCGCAGCGAAAGCGAGTCTGAATAGGGCGTTTTGAGTACGTGGTCGTAGACCCGAAACCAGGTGATCTACCCATGTCCAGGGTGAAGGTGAGGTAACACTCACTGGAGGCCCGAACCCACGCACGTTGAAAAGTGCGGGGATGAGGTGTGGGTAGCGGAGAAATTCCAATCGAACTTGGAGATAGCTGGTTCTCTCCGAAATAGCTTTAGGGCTAGCCTCGTGTGAAGAATACTGGAGGTAGAGCACTGTTTGGACTAGGGGCCCACCTCGGGTTACCGAATTCAGACAAACTCCGAATGCCAGCTATTTATACACGGGAGTCAGACTACGAGTGATAAGATCCGTGGTCAAAAGGGAAACAGCCCAGACCACCAGCTAAGGTCCCAAAGTAATCGTTAAGTGGAAAAGGATGTGGCGTTGCTTAGACAACCAGGATGTTGGCTTAGAAGCAGCCATCATTTAAAGAGTGCGTAATAGCTCACTGGTCGAGTGACGCTGCGCCGAAAATGTATCGGGGCTAAACGATTCACCGAAGCTGTGGATTCGTGCGTTGCACGAGTGGTAGGAGAGCGTTCTAAGTGCGTCGAAGTCAGACCGGAAGGACTGGTGGAGCGCTTAGAAGTGAGAATGCCGGTATGAGTAGCGAAAGATGGGTGAGAATCCCATCCACCGAATGACTAAGGTTTCCTGAGGAAGGCTCGTCCGCTCAGGGTTAGTCGGGACCTAAGTCGAGGCCGAAAGGCGTAGACGATGGACAACAGGTTGATATTCCTGTACCACCTCCCCGCCGTTTGAGTGATGGGGGGACGCAGGAGGATAGGGAATGCACGCCGTTGGTCGAGCGTGTCCAAGCAGCAAGGCGTGGAAGTAGGCAAATCCGCTTCCTAATACGCTGAGCTGTGATGGGGAGCGCGTTACGCGCGAAGTTCCTGATTTCACACTGCCAAGAAAAGCCTCTAGCGAGGCGGGAGGTGCCCGTACCGCAAACCGACACAGGTAGTCGAGGAGAGAATCCTAAGGTGAGCGAGAGAACTCTCGTTAAGGAACTCGGCAAAATGACCCCGTAACTTCGGGAGAAGGGGTGCTCATTGGGGTGCAAGCCCTGATGAGCCGCAGTGAATAGGCCCAGGCGACTGTTTAGCAAAAACACAGGTCTCTGCAAAACCGTAAGGTGAAGTATAGGGGCTGACGCCTGCCCGGTGCTGGAAGGTTAAGAGGAGGAGTTAGCGCAAGCGAAGCTCCGAATTGAAGCCCCAGTAAACGGCGGCCGTAACTATAACGGTCCTAAGGTAGCGAAATTCCTTGTCGGGTAAGTTCCGACCCGCACGAAAGGCGTAACGATCTGGGCACTGTCTCAACGAGAGACTCGGTGAAATTATAGTACCTGTGAAGATGCAGGTTACCCGCGACAGGACGGAAAGACCCCGTGGAGCTTTACTGTAACCTGATATTGAATTTCGGTGCAACTTGTACAGGATAGGTAGGAGCCGTAGAAGGGGGAGCGCCAGCTTCCCTGGAGGCGCCCTTGGGATACTACCCTGGTTGTACTGAAATTCTAACCCGCAAGCCTGATCGGCTTGGGAGACAGTGTCAGGTGGACAGTTTGACTGGGGCGGTCGCCTCCTAAAAGGTAACGGAGGCGCCCAAAGGTTCCCTCAGAATGGTTGGAAATCATTCGCAGAGTGTAAAGGCATAAGGGAGCTTGACTGCGAGACCTACAAGTCGAGCAGGGTCGAAAGACGGGCTTAGTGATCCGGTGGTTCCGCATGGAAGGGCCATCGCTCAACGGATAAAAGCTACCCCGGGGATAACAGGCTTATCTCCCCCAAGAGTCCACATCGACGGGGAGGTTTGGCACCTCGATGTCGGCTCATCGCATCCTGGGGCTGTAGTCGGTCCCAAGGGTTGGGCTGTTCGCCCATTAAAGCGGTACGCGAGCTGGGTTCAGAACGTCGTGAGACAGTTCGGTCCCTATCCGTCGTGGGCGTAGGAAATTTGAGAGGAGCTGTCCTTAGTACGAGAGGACCGGGATGGACACACCGCTGGTGTACCAGTTGTCTTGCCAAAGGCACCGCTGGGTAGCTATGTGTGGACGGGATAAGTGCTGAAAGCATCTAAGCATGAAGCCCCCCTCAAGATGAGATTTCCCATTGCATAAGCAAGTAAGATCCCTCAAAGACGATGAGGTAGATAGGTCCGAGGTGGAAGCACGGTGACGTGTGGAGCTGACGGATACTAATCGATCGAGGACTTAACCAATCATTTCAATGTCGTTATCCAGTTTTGAGAGAATAACCTCTCTGAAATTACATACATAATCAAATGAGTCTAGTGACGATGGCAAAGAGGTCACACCCGTTCCCATACCGAACACGGAAGTTAAGCTCTTTAGCGCCGATGGTAGTAAGGGGCTTCCCCTTGTGAGATTAGGACGTTGCTAGGCTCAAAAAGCTATTACTGACGTAAGGTCGGTAGTGGCTTTTTTTATGCCCCTTACTACCAAGGACTGAAAGTCCGATCGGCGCGATAGAGGAGTGGCATTTAAAACGAAAGAAAAACAATTATTTGGAGGAAACGAGAAGCACGGAGACCAAGAAGTTCAAGGAAGCGAGGCAGCCCGGAGCGGAGCGTACTGTGTACGTGAGCACCGGACCGCCGAAGCTGACGCAGAAATTCGCCGGTCAACGTGCTTCGGAGTTAGCGCCGATGGTAGAAAGGGGTCCCCCTTGTGAGATTAGGACGTTGCTAGGCTCAAAAAGCTATTACTGACGTAAGGTCGGTAGTGGCTTTTTTTATGCCCCTTACTACCAAGGACTGAAAGTCCGATCGGCGCGATAGAGGAGTGGCATTTAAAACGAAAGAAAAACAATTATTTGGAGGAAACGAGAAGCACGGAGACCAAGAAGTTCAAGGAAGCGAGGCAGCCCGGAGCGGAGCGTACTATGTACGTGAGCACCGGACTGAAGAAGCTGACACAGAAATTCACTGGTCAACGTGCTTCGGAGTTAGCGCCGATGGTAGAAAGGGGCCCTCCTTGTGAGAGTAGGACGTTGTTTTTTAATATGCCACTGTAAAATGCCAATTTCACAAGTGAAAACCCAACGGTTTAAAAAAACAATAAATAGTTAATATTTACAGCATTTAATTGAAAATAACAACAAGGACAAAAAGTCCACTCGAGTTCAATAAACCGCAGTACAACTAAAGAAACACTACAAAAGAAAAAGCATATATAACATTTAATTTCAATAAAAAAGAGAAGATACAGTGTACGAGCACCGGACTGCGGAAGCTGACACAGAAATTCGCCGGTCAACGTGCTTCGGAGTTAACGCCGATGGTAGAAAGGGGCCCCCCTTGTGAGGGTAGGACGTTGCTTTTCCATAATACCACGGCAAAGTGGTGCTTATTTCGCAAGTAAAAATCTAACGGTTTAAAAGATGAGAGCAAAATAACATTTAGCGGCAAAAAAATATAATAATCCACTTGTAAAAATGATAAAAATGGATATAATATATTTTGTATGCAATAACATTATAAATTTTTCATTGTTCCGAAGTAGCTCAGTGGTAGAGCAATCGGCTGTTAACCGATTGGTCGTAGGTTCGAATCCTACCTTCGGAGCCATTTTTTTTTGCATTTTTACAATAACAATGCCTCTATCAATTTTCTTACAATATCGTTAACACCATTCTATTAGATATATTCCAAATTCCTCAGCAAAACATCTATTATTTTTAAATACAGTTTCCATGTTTACAATACAATATAAAGTATACAAGTAGGAAAAATTTTATAATAGAAGAATAGTTTATTTATTTTATGACACTACCGTCGCATAAATGATGTCTGAATTTTCAGTTTTATTTTTTCTGGACTTTAGAGAAAAAACGAAAACACCTAAGCGAGGGTAGTAAACATCCATTTTTTTACTATAACCTATGACTTGTGCAACAACGACTGGCAAACCTTTATGGGACGCCGTTTCCTTCGATTTTTCGTAACCAAATGTGAGCGGATTTCCACAAAGAAGCCTTCAAATAGCGACTAATTTGTAAGTAACTGCGTTCGCTATTCGTGTTCAACTGAGCTAAAACATTCAGACAGTACACTATCATGGCTACGTACACTTGATTATGTACAGCTTGTTCACTGTGACCAAAAAACTTTTTAATGTTCAGATGTTGTTTCATCCATTTGAAAAAAAGTTCGATTGCCCAACGTGATTGGTAGATTTCTGCAATTTCATCTGCGTCAATGTCAAACCGATTTGTCAGTAAATGAAGCTCATTTCCTTTTGTATCATGCAATTTGAGTAAGCGAAACACGTTTTCAGAACGATTTTGTGGTGTTCCAATGACAACCATTTCATCAGAGAATACGGGTGAATCTTCTGGTAACGAAAAGGATTCTAACACTCGGACAACAGCGTTTTTACGCAAACGGGTCACAAAGAAATAGCCATCTTCCGTCATTTGATCAAAGCGCCCATAATCCAAGTAACCACGATCAAACACGTACATGCATTCTTTGTCATCCACGAATACTTCTAGTTGACCACGATCATGTTCGTTGGCATTCGTGAGTACGGCTTTATCTGGATAGGAGAGTCCTTTTTCCATAAAAACAAGTCGTAAGTGAAGCTTTACTCCTGATTTTGTTTTTCGAAACTCTGCCCACTTATGATTGGTCAAATTAAGCGGTAATGTACTCGAATCAATGATTTTCAAAGGCGTTGTCACTTTTCTTCTTGTTTGGAAATTGGTTTTCCGATGAATTTGTGCCACTAAATCGAGAAAAATCGTTTGAAAGAACTCAGTTGGGATGGTATTGATTCGTCTCCCTAACTGTGAAAAACTAATCGATTCCAATCCCGTTGCTCGTTGTAATTCTTCTAAAAAGACAGCGTCACTCAACGCCCGTAAACTCTCGGTTTCATGGAGTTGGGCATACAAAAGCAGTTTCATAAATGAAGCCATATAAAGCTTCTTGGTATAGTGATTTAATTGATGTGTTTTCACTAGGTCGTCAAATAATGGACGATTAATCGGTGAAAACCATTGTTCAAATGATGTTTTTCGTGTAAACTTATCCATGGTTTTGTCCTTTGTATTGGATTTGGATGGTTTACTACCACCCAACCATTATAAAGGATTTTTTTGTGTTTAGATTATATTTCAGAAAATTCGGTTTATTTGAAGGTGTTAAATTATTTTAATGCGACGCTAGTGATTTTATGATAAAACAATTTTCTTAAATCAGCACAACACTATTAATGTTCCATATGACTAAAATATCATATTAGAATAATTTAATATTTTATACCCTCTTACTAATAAAAAGTAAGGGGGTATTTTGTTATAAAAAATCTCAAAAATTAGAAAATTTTATTCATAAATAAGAAAAAAGATTAGTATATTATACAAAACATCTCATCTATTAACTGCTAATGTAACTAATAAACTAAAAGGGGGAACTTTATTGGGGCCGATATTGGAGATAGAAAATGTTTCATTACACTTTGGAGGAGTGAAAGCTTTAGATCAAGTTTCATTTCATATTAACGAAGGAGAAATATTCTCACTTATAGGTCCAAATGGTGCAGGAAAGACGAGCATGTTGAATTGTATCAGTGGATTGTATCATCCAACAAGCGGCTCAATCCGCTATAAAGGGAAAGATATAACTAATATGAAACCTTATGAACGAACAACCCTCGGAATTGCACGGGCTTTCCAAAATATAGCGTTATTTGCGCATATGTCAGTATTGGACAATATTAAATTAGGTAGACATACATTAATGAAATCAGGTGTGTTTAGTGGTGGAATTTATGTAGGTAAAGCATCAAAAGAAGAAATAGAACATCGTGAAAAAGTAGAAGAAGTAATAGAGTTTTTAGAGTTACAGGATATTCGACATAAACCCGTTGGCACTCTTCCATATGGACTACAAAAGAGAGTAGAAGTAGGCAGAGCGTTAGCCTTAAATCCCGAGCTGATTTTATTGGACGAACCAATGGCGGGGATGAATGGTGCCGAAAAAGAAAGAATGTCTCAATTTATATTAGATATGCATGAAGTCATGAAAATTACAGTAGTACTTATTGAACATGATTTAGGTGTTGTAATGAGCTTATCTAATCACATTGCAGTGTTGGATTTTGGGAAACGCATAGGTTTTGGAACACCTAAGGAAGTAAGAGAAAATCCAGATGTAATAAAAGCTTATATTGGAGAAGAAACAGTTATTGAAGGGGGAAAAACATGGTAACAACGGTCACGTTACCGTCACTTTTATTTGAACGAGCGAAAATCGATTCTTTAGGAGTAGCTTTTAGACAGAAACAATTGGGAATATGGAAAGAATTCACGTGGAGTCATTACTTAGAGAATGTAAAGAGATTATCGATTGCTTTACAGAAACATTATGATTTTAAAGAAGGAGAAACGCTAGCCATTATAGGGGAAAATAAACCACAATGGCTATATGCTCAGCTTGCAGCACAGACAATTGGTGGAATTTCAGTAGGAATTTATCAAGAATCTTTACAAGAGCAAATTCGATTTTATTTGAATGATACAAGACCGAGAATCGTCATTGTTGAAGATAAGGAGCAAGTGGATAAATTATTAGCAATTGAAAATGAAGTCCCATTCATAGAACATATTATTTATTATGATGCTCGAGGTTTAAGACATTATCGTCACCCAAAACTAATTTACTTGGAAGAATTACTGAATATTGGTGCAGAACGATTAAAAGAACATCCGAATTTTTTTGAAGAACAGATTGGCCTCTTAGAAGAGCAAAGAGAAGCGCTTATTTCCTACAGTGCCGCAACAGGTGGAAACCCAAAAGCAGCCGTATACACCCATTATCAACTAATTGAAGCAGCCAAAAATTTAACTCAACTAGATGAAATGAAAAAAACGGATGATTATTTTTCATTTCTCCCGCTTGCTTGGATACATGAGCAAATTATGGGGATTGTGGTTCCTTTAGTTATTGGGTTGACAGTAAATTTCCCTGAACGTTCGGATACAGTTATTGGTGATTTAAGAGAAATTGGACCACAAACAATAATTGCTTCTCCGAGAGTGTATCAATCGATCATGTCAAATGTTCAAGTTCGTATGGAAGGAGCTAGTTGGTTCAAAAGAAAAGTATATCAACTATTTAAAAAATATGGTGATAAGCGCGCAAAGGCAAAGTTGGAGAATCTCCAGCTTACTGCATTTGAACGTTTTATGTACTTCCTTGGAGATGTCATTATTTTTAGTGCAATTCGCGATCATTTAGGTTTAGCGAGAACGAGAAGAGCATATGTTGCAGGAGCAGCATTGCACCCTGAAGCATTATATTTTTATCATAGCATCGGTGTAAATGTGAAGCAGACGTATGGTGGAACAGAAGTAGCGGGAATTGCCATTGTTCAACGAGATGATGATATCAAAGTGGGCAGTTCTGGTATGGCGCTTCCAAATACGGAAGTAAAAATTGGAGAAGATGGACTAGTATATTTAAAAAACAATGCCATTTTCTCTAGATATTTAAACGAAGAACATCAGGAATTGGTGATTGATGGATGGATTTCCCTTGGAGATAAAGGTTTTATTGATAAGGATGGTCATCTCTATATTTTGGATAGAAAAGAAGATGTGATCGTCATGCCAAAAGGAGAAATTTATCCTCACAAAATTGAAAATATAATAAAGTCCAGTCCATATATTCAAGAAGCCATTGTGTTTGGAAAAAATCGTCCATTTTTATCTGCACTTATTAATATCGATATGACTACTGTTGGAAGATGGGCGGCTAAAGAGCGCATAGTATATACAGAATTTTCTGATTTATCAGTAAATAACAGAGTGATTAAATTAATTCAACAAGAAGTAAAAAGGTTAATGGAGGAATTACCTCCACAAGAACGGGTAAAGCGATTTATCATTTTACACAAACAATTTTCAGCAGATGCAGGAGAACTGACAAGAACATTAAAAATTCGAAGGAATTTCGTTGAAAATGCTTATAAAGAGCTAATCGATGCAATGTATTCAAATAATCAATTGATTCAAGTGCGCATATCGGAAACAGAATCAGTAGAGGAGATTCCATTGCGCATCGTTCAATTGGAGCAGAATTTGGAGGTGCCTGAGGATGTTCTTCTTGCAAATGCTTATTAATGGAATTGTCGTTGGTAGTATTTATGGTCTTGTAGCTCTCGGTTTTGTTTTGATTTACCGAGCCAGTGGAGCGCTAAACCTAGCTAATGGTGAATTTGTATTATTTGGCCCATATGTTTGTTTAGTCATTATGACGGCTTTAAACGTGCCTTTCCTTGTTGCATTTATAGGGACGTTATTATTTAGTGCATTTTTAGGGTTAGTCGTTGAGCGACTAGTCATTCGGCAATTACAAAATGCACCGACAATTTCTGTCATTATGGCAACACTAGGATTATCAAGTTTACTAGCTGGTGCTGTTCATATTATTTGGGGACATACAACTAGAACTTTTCCACCGGTGTTCCCGCAGACGCCGCTGAATATAGGAGGAATCATAATTACACCAGTCTATTTATGGTCCTTTATTATTGTCATGATTTTATTAGTTATTTTTTCAATTTTTTTCAAATACTCCAAAATTGGTCTAGCGATGCGTGCGGTTGCAGACGATCGACAAGCTGCATTATCCATGGGGATGAGCGTAAAGTTCGTTTTAGCGATGACTTGGATGATTGCCTCCATGGTAGCCGCAATAGGAGGAATATTGCTTGGAAATATTAATGGAGTTAGCCCTACTATGTCAGCAATTGGTTTAACAGTATTACCGGTTGTGATTCTTGGAGGACTTGATAGTGTAATGGGGGCAATTATTGGAGGTTTTCTCATTGGCATTATACAAAACTTGGCAGGAGGTTATTTAGATCCTCTCGTAGGAGGAGGATTAAAAGATGTAGTGCCATTTATTGTGGTTCTATTAATCCTAATGTTAAAACCACATGGCTTGTTTGGTAGCCGTGGTATTGAGAGGGTGTGACGTTGTTGAGGAATTTGTTTGTAAGAGAATGTGGAAATTACAAAACATCCTATAAAGAAGATATGAAATTCTTTGGAACGAAGAGTGAAATCGTAAAATGGCTTATTTTGTTAATCATTTTACTAACATTACCGCTCTACGTATCGAATTATTGGGTAGGGCTTCTTACCCTTTGTGCTATTTCCGCTATCGGTGCAATTGGCTTAAACATTTTAACCGGATTTACTGGACAAATCTCTATCGGAGTTGGTGCATTTTTAGGGGTAGGAGGATATACAACAGCGATACTCACTACAACTTATGGTTTAAGTTTCTGGGTTTCTCTCCCGCTAGCTGGTATTGTGACAGCATTGGTTGGAGGATTGTTTGGAATCCCATCTTTAAGACTAAAAGGGTTATATTTAGCCATTGCCACATTGGCAGCACAAGTGATTATTACATTCATCATCAGCCGATGGGATAGCGTCACAGGTGGAACAGCAGGAATGGTATTGAGTCGGCCTAGCATCGGAAGCTACTCTTTCATGTCTAACGCATCTTATTATTATTTATCGATTATCATTTTGATGTTAACCGTCATATATTCGGTGAACTTATTAAGAACGAGAGTCGGGCGAGCCTTTTTAGCTGTTCGAGATCGAGATATTGCTGCGCAGATTATGGGGATTAACTTATTCTACTATAAAGTACTAGCCTTTATTATAAGTTCCTTTTTCGTTGGGATTGCGGGAGCATTATTAGCTCATTACACAATGATTGTGAGTCCTGAACTATACAATATCCATGTTTCCATTCAATACCTCGCCATGGTGTTGATTGGTGGGTTAGGAAGCATTTTAGGATCTATTTTAGGGGCTATATTCATTACCCTTTTACCTGTAGGACTAACATCTATTGTTGATTTATTAACTGCATACATGCCTAACTTATACCAATTATTCTCAGCCTTTAAAGAATTTGTTTTCGGTTTAGCGATTATTCTGTTTTTAATTTTTGAACCAGGTGGTTTAGCTCATATTTGGCATAACATAAAAAACTATTTCAGAGTTTGGCCATTCTCTTATTAAGTTAGTTAATAAATTTTATATAAAAAGGGGGATTTTGTTTTGAAAAGCAAACAACTTTTGGGGATTATGCTAGGGGTGTTGCTCATCATCCTTTCAGCTTGTGGAGGTGGAGACTCAGCAAATCCAAGCACTTCGAACGATGGTAGTTCATCGAATTCGAGCGATAGTGGAGGCAAACGCACAGTCGTTGTTGGAGGTTTGTATGATATCACAGGTGGTACTGGAGATGTAGGAACACCTTATGCGGAAGGAGAAAAAGCATATTTTGAGTATCTAGAAATGAAAGGCGGAGTGGAAGGACTTGACCTAAAATTAATCGGTAAAGATTACGCCTACCAAATTCCAGAAGCGCAAAAAATTTATCAAGAATTGCGTGATAAGGAAAAGGCTGTTGCTATTTTAGGTTGGGGTACAGGTGACACGGAAGCTTTAAGACAGCAAGTAGCTACAGACCAATTACCATTTATTTCAGCTTCTTACTCTGAAAACTTGAAAAATATTAATGAAAGTCCATACAACTTCTTAACAGCTGCTTCCTATTCAGATCAAGGACGAGCAATTCTTAAATGGATTGTTGAAAACCATGAAGGAGACGATGCTCCAACTTTAGCATTGCTTTACAATGACACAGCATTTGGGCGTTCACCAATTGAAGATATTAAAGAATATGCAAAAGAAGTTGGAGTGGAAGTAGTTGATGAACAAGTTATTGATGTTCAAGCAACAGAAGCTCAATCTCAATTGTTAAATATGGAAAAGAAAAATCCAGATTATGCTATTATTCAACAAACTTGGGGAGCTACATCTACAATTTTACGTGATGCAAAAACATTAGGCATTGATACGCAATTTATCGGATTAAACTGGGCAGCAGGTGAAGGAATTATTGATATTGCAGGTGCAGATGTTGCAGAAGGATATATAGGTATCCTTTCCCATGCATTCCCGTATGAAGATATGCCTGGTATGGCGGAGATCAAAGAATATTTAGATGCAAAAGGTAAGACAGTTGATGATATTAACCAAAAATTTGTACAAGGATGGGTTGCAGCAAAAATTATGGTTGAAGCAATTAAAATCGCTGCAGAAAAATATCCTGAAGGCGATTTAACAGGACCACAAATTCGCGAAGGTCTTGAATCCATTCAAAACTTAGATTTAGGCGGTTTAGCTGCAAATGTATCCTTTGCTCCAGATAATCATGCTGGTACAGAAATGACTCGACTTGGTATTGTGAAAAACGGAAAATGGGAGCCAATTACTGATTACTTCAGCTATAAAGATTGAAAAAATCAAAATTAATGAAAGGGACAACATTCTATTGTCCCTTTTTCTCTTTAACGATTGATGGAAGGAGATAAAAAAATGCTTCGTGTGAGTAATTTAGAAGCGGTTTATCAAAAAATGATTCTAGCATTGCGAGGAATTTCGCTTAATGTTAAAGAAGGGCAAATAGTTGCACTGCTTGGCAGTAATGGTGCGGGGAAATCAACAACTTTAAAAGCCATTTCAGGTTTATTGGCTGCAGAAGACGGACATATTACGGACGGAACAATTGAATTTCAAGGAGAAATCATAAACAATATTTCTCCCGATCAGTTGGTGAAAAAGGGAATCTTTTTGTGTATGGAAGGTCGTAGAATATTTAAAGATTTAACGGTGGAAGAAAATTTATATGCAGGAGCATATACAAGAAAAGATCGCTCTTCAATTAAAAGTGACATTGAAAAGATTTATGAATATTTCCCAAAATTAAAAATGCTTGAACATCGAAAAGCAGGTTACTTATCTGGTGGAGAACAACAAATGTTGGCCATTGGCAGAGGACTTATGGCAAAACCAAAATTATTACTGCTTGATGAACCATCACTGGGCATTGCCCCATTGCTTGTAAAGGAAATTTTTGAGAATATAAAAAAGATTAACGAAGAAGAAGGTTTGACGATATTAGTCGTCGAACAGAATGCTAACATCGCCCTTTCTATAGCACATTATGGATATATTATCGAAAATGGTAGGGTTGTAATGAAAGGTGAAGCATCGGCATTATTAGAAGATAAAAATATTAGTGAACATTATTTAGGCACTGGAAAAGATATAAAAGAAGGTAGAAGCAATCGGCGCCGACAAAGAATTGTTTGGTAAGAAGTATTTACAATTATAGAATTGGCTACCTTAAAGGTATTAGCATACTTTTAAGGTAGATATAAATTTTTTTGAAAAAAATTTAATTTTTCTATTGCATAGTTCAGTAATACATGATATTATAATTATTGTCTTGTTAAGGAGACAATGGCCCGTTGGTCAAGTGGTTAAGACACCGCCCTTTCACGGCGGTAACACGGGTTCGAATCCCGTACGGGTCATTATTTTTTATTAATTTAGGAGGATTAGCTCAGCTGGGAGAGCACCTGCCTTACAAGCAGGGGGTCGGCGGTTCGATCCCGTCATCCTCCACCATATATTGTTTGGATATACATTTGGAGGGGTAGCGAAGTGGCTAAACGCGACGGACTGTAAATCCGTTCCCTTTGGGTTCGGCGGTTCGAATCCGCCCCCCTCCACCATTTATTGGGGTATAGCCAAGCGGTAAGGCACCGGATTTTGATTCCGTCATGCCCAGGTTCGAATCCTGGTACCCCAGCCACTAAAATAATATTGCTTAAGATTGTATATTACCCTTCAATAAAGTGTTAATCGAATAAATAATTTTAACTAGTCAATCCTTTACTCAATGAGTAAAGGATTTTTTTATTGTATAAAGGTCAAGAGTACACGAAAAACTATAATTTAATTCCATGCTTACAAGTTTAATGGATTGGTTAAAACGTATTTTTGAAATACATTCTATATGAAGAAATCGCTATATTCTGTGTTTTTTTATGTATATTTATACAATTTTTTGTCAAGTTGAGTCAAACCATCATTCTCTTATAGAATTAAATTTAGGTAGTGTCAAAAGTTCTATGAAAAACTAGCACGGTTCATACTACCTACCATTTATTAGGTGGAAATGCCACGCTATCGCTCTTGACAAACACACCAATGGTTTATTCAGAGGTCAATCAAGGGCGAAGGGAACAAAAGAAGGCATGCTAAATAAACCCTTGACTTTTTCCATTTTAAACCATTGGTAAGTTCGGTTTGTCAAGAGTTCGCTTCGCCGATAGCTGAATAGGGCTCAGCTAAACAAAAGTTAGGCTGACTGTTGTTGAATCCAGTCTTGAGCTAACCCAATAAGGGCTGTCCATCTCGCTGGCATGGTTGGTAGCTTTTCTAATTCTGGAATTGTTACTGGCACTTTACCTTCAAGTGAAGAATGTGGGCGCAAGAAGTTAAAGTAAGCCACAAACAATGTCACAAAAGAAACAGAACCTTGTTCAGAACCAAAGCCGTGTGTCGATCGATAATTTCCTTTAAACGTGCGATTTAGTCTCTCGATGATTTGCTTGAGAGGTCGATACTCTCTGGAGACATCATCTTCATTTGTTAGCCCGATGACCTGTTTTACGTCAAACGATATGTGGTTTTCTGCGAAGAAATGCTGTGCCAACAAGTAAATAGGGTTACCATCTACTACAAATTGTAGGTTTTCGGGTATTTCTTTCAGCTTCACTAGTACTTCATCAATCGCTCGTATTGCTGTTGCGGTGTCGCGATTTGGTGACACTGGATACGAAAGAATGACTTTCTTGACCGCATCAAAAAAGAAAAACAGATAATGCCAACGACCGTTGACCCGGATGTACGTTTCATCCCCACAGAATTGATCCGACAGCTCATACGGAAAGTAGTCAATATAAGGCTTGAGCCATAATGCGACGCTGTTTTCGTAGTTTAGGATACTTTGATGGGAGACAGACACGCCGTGAATATCCTTCATGATCGCTGCCGTTTTACGGGCCGATAATCCGTAATTGACATGGTACGTCAAGATGAGCCCAAGTGTATGCGGTGAAACATACAATCTTGATAAATCGACTTTTGGCTGCTTTGGTGATTGTTTGGATAACGGTTGATAGTCGATGTGGAACTTCCGGTAAATGTAGCGAACTTTCAGCGATTGTGGATCTTCTTTAAACTGTTTTTTCTCTTTTTTAGTCATGGCGCTCAAGTTTTTTTGATAATAGGTACACATATCATTTTTGCACTTAAACACGTGAAAATCTTTTCGTTCTTTAATTTTTTCAAGCGTTTTAAGGCAGTGAGGACACTTAAGAATGGCCTCTTTCTGATAACGACTTTTTTTATTGAAAACACACGCACACACCTTACACTGATATTGTCCTTTTCCTCCGTTATTTGCGTACAAATACGCAGAAGGAGCACCACACTTCGGACAACATAAGGTAGACGGTACGGGCGTAGAATTGGCTCGACGGCGTACTGGTTTTAACGGTTTTCCTTTGGATTGAAGATATTCCGTTAATAAAAGCTGATAATCGAGCTTTTCTACCTTTTCAATGATAGGTAAATCATCAATTTGAAGCTTTCGATAAGGCTGATTAACAGGAGCTTCTTTGGGTTTATCGAACATGCTTCTTCCAATTAGTAGGGTAAGTAGAGTTCGAATAATTTGTTCTTGAAAGTTTATAAAAGTAAGTAAATAGGTTATAATTTGAGGTAACAACTTGCCACTTCTCCTTTCTAGGGATTTTGTGTTGGTGTGGTTACCTCACTAATACCCTAGAATTTAGGGGGTGGCAAGTTTTTTGCTTATAAAGCCCTCTAATATAGGATTCTATAACCTATTTCTATATAAAGTTTTGACAATACGTAAATTTATCAGGGGGTGTTTTTATGGAAAGAAAAAAAATATCAATTATAGGAGTTCCATCAGATTATGGTCAACAACGTAGAGGGGTAGATATGGGGCCAAGCGCGATGAGATACGCTGGCGCAATTGAAAGATTAGAAAGATTAGGATATGAAGTGATTGATGAAGGAAATGTATCAGTTCATAAAACGAAAAAAAGTGAGATTAGCGATAAGAAATTGTTAAATTTAGAAGAAGTTCTAGAGGTTAGTGAAAAATTAGCGGACAAAGTGGATGAAGTTATTCAGCAAGGAAGATTTCCTGTAATTCTTGGAGGAGACCATAGTATCTCTATCGGTTCCATTGCTGGAATAAGAAAACATTATAACAATTTAGGTGTTATTTGGTTTGATGCTCATACAGACATTAATACTTCGGAAACAACTCCTTCCGGAAATATTCATGGTATGCCTTTAGCGGTAAACCTTGGACTTGGTGATGAACGATTAATTAATATCGCAAAAAATGCACCAACGATTAAATATGAAAATGTGGTCATTATAGGCGCTCGTTCGATTGATGAGGGAGAAAGAGCTTTAATTAAAGAAAAGGGGATTAAAATTTTTACAATGCATGAAATCGATCGAGTGGGTATGACAAAAGTAATAGAAGAAACAGTGGCATATTTAAGAGAACGGGAAGTTGATGGGGTGCATATTTCCATTGATTTAGATGCTTTGGACCCTATCTATACACCTGGAGTAGGAACGCCAGTACCTGGAGGAATTACTTATCGAGAAAGCCACTTAGCAATGGAAATGTTGGAAGAGGCAAAAATTATTACATCATGTGAATTTGTGGAAGTAAATCCAATTCTTGATGAGCGCAATAAAACGGCTGATACTGCGGTAGCATTAATGGGGTCGTTGCTAGGCGAAAAATTAGTGTAAAATGCACTATTTATTTGATAAATTTGGTATTTTATACTTTATTAGGGTCAGAATTCTTTTTTGTATTTCAACTAAAAAATGAAACTTTGTGAAGAATTCATTCGTATATTACGTTAAGCCAAAAAAGGTGGAGAGAAACACATGGATGCGTTAGTGAACAAAAGAATAAAGCAAGTGCTAAAAGGTGATCAAAACGCATTTTCAGATATTGTGAGCCTCTACCAGCACAAGCTATACCAAATTTGTTATCGAATGCTTGGAAATAAACAAGAGGCGGAAGATATTGCTCAAGAAGCTTTTGTTCGGGCGTATATTAATTTACATACGTTCGATCAAAATAGGAAATTTTCAACTTGGCTTTATCGCATAGCAACGAACCTGTGTATAGATCGAATTCGTAAGAAAAAGCCAGATTACTATTTAGATGCTGAGGTAGATGGTACTGATGGATTAAATATGTATTCACATATTGCAAATGAAGAAGATCTACCTGAAGATGTAGCTCTCCAAATGGAATTTCAAGAACGCATCCAATATGAAATTAGCAGATTACCTGAGAAATATCGTACGGTGATAGTACTAAAATATATTGAAGAATGTTCTCTTCAAGAAATAAGTGAAATACTTGACTTGCCTTTGGGAACGGTGAAAACTAGAATTCATAGAGGCCGTGAAGCGTTAAGAAAGCAGCTTAACAAATTGTAGGAGGGGAATTGCATGAGTACGTGTCCACAACACATTATTGACTATATGCACGAGTATTTAGATGGCGACATTAGCCGTGAACACGAACAAGTGCTAAAACAGCATTTGAAGACATGTACGGAATGTCAACAACATATGCATCAACTGAGTGACACGATTGCATTTATTAAAAGTGCAGCGCATATTACAGCACCTCCACATTTTGAGGAAAAGGTAATGAAGCGTCTGCCTAGACCGAAAAGTCGAGTAGGCGTGCAAAAATGGCTTAGAAGACATCCATTTTTAGTAGCGGCCGCAATGTTTGTTTTATTTATGAGTGCAACGTTATTTGGAAGTTTTAATGATGATAAATTTTCAGTAACGAAACAACCAAACTTAATCGTTGAAGGGCAAACGGTCATTGTTCCTGAAGGTGAAGTCGTAAAAGGTGATATTGTTGTAAAAAACGGAGATATTGTAGTTGAAGGAGAAGTAGATGGCAATATAATCGTCATTAATGGGGAGTATATGGCATCTACGGCAGTTGTATCGGGACAGATTCAAGAAATTGATCAAGTGTTTGAATGGATATGGTATGAGATTAAACGAATGGCATCGGACTTTGTGACACTGTTTGAAAAAGATGAAGAATAAAATAGGAATTGGATTGTTCAGCAGCAAGTAGATGTAACAAAAATTAAATGTGTTTTTAAAGAACTGTAATCTTACATGTGGCGTGGACATATAGACAGTTTCTATGCATGCATTCTTAAGGAAAGTAATGTCTGAAAAGTGGCAAAGAAGCATTGCTAATATGTTCTTCTTTTGAAACAATAATGATTTAAACAAAAAATTATCATCCGAAAATGGATGATAATTTTTTGTTATTAATCAAAATCGATATTTTTAGACAAGAAAAGAAAAAAAGAAACAATTGATATAAAAGTTTCGTCAATACTATAAAAGCTTTATGGATTTGATTATGATATACTTGTTGATAGTATAATTGGGAATTTTTTAAATTTATAAAAATGGAATTTTTTATATACTATTTTTATAAAAAATGCATAAACTATATCGCATGTGTTTTTTGTTATTGATTTGGTGAATTAAGTGGGGGATGCCACATGAATATAATTGAGCAATTTACTGACTTTACTCCTGTAAATATTATTTTTAGTTTATTGGACGTCATACTTGTTTGGTACGTTATATATAAAATTTTAACCCTTATAAAAGGGACGAAAGCCGTTCAGTTATTAAAAGGTTTATTCGTCATTATCATTGCAAGAATTGCAACTGAAATCTTTGGTTTGGATACATTAGGCTGGATGCTCCAAGAAGTAATTGATTGGGGATTTTTAGCGATTATTATTATTTTCACACCTGAAATTCGAAGAGCCCTTGAACAAATTGGACGCGGTAGGTTATTTCAACGTCCAGTAAATCAATTGGAAGATGAACAAGCGCGTCTTATTGAAGCAATGAAAAAAGCTGTAAGTTATATGGCGAAAAGACGAATTGGTGCACTCATTTCCATTGAAAAAGAAACAGGCTTAAACGAATATATCGAAACAGGTATTCGACTTGATGCCCATATTACGTCAGAATTGATTATTAATACTTTTATTCCAAATACCCCACTTCATGATGGAGCAGTAATTGTACAAAAAGATCGAATAGCAGCAGCGGCATGTTATTTACCATTATCAGAAAGCACATTGATATCAAAAGAACTTGGTACAAGGCATCGAGCTGCTCTTGGGTTAAGTGAAGTTACAGATGCTATCGTAGTTGTTGTATCGGAAGAAACAGGTGCAGTTAGTATTGCAGTGAATGGCAATCTACATAGAAATCTCACATTAGAAAATTTCGAATCTTTACTTAGAACATTATGGTTTGGGCCAGAAATGGAACTAGACGCATCCTCTAAGTGGACTTGGAGGGGGAAAAAACATGGATAAATTTTTTGATAATATATGGGTGTTGAGAGCAACAGCCTTCATATTAGCGTTTCTTCTCTTCTTTTACGTGAAAGCGGAATTAACTGGTGGTGGAAAAGAATCTACATCGAATAATCATGTAGATATTATTACGGATGTTCCTTTAGAGGTCTATTATGATTCCGAAAATTTAATTGTTACTGGGTTGCCAGAAACTGTAGATGTAACAATTGAAGGCCCAATGCAAATTGTGTTAAAAACAAAATTCCAAAAAGATTTTAAAGTATTTGTTGACTTAAATTCATTGTTAATTGGTGAACATAGAGTTACAATACAGCATGAAAATTTTTCTGATAAACTGAATGTGACAATTGACCCAGAGGTAGTGGATGTTGTTATTGAAGAAAAAGTAACTCAAGAGTTTAGGGTAGATCCTGAAATCAATAACCGATTGTTTGCGGAAGGTTATGTGTTAAAATCGATGATGGCTGAGCCGAGTAAAGTGATTGTAACAGGTGCCAAGAGCATAATTGAAAACATAAGTTATGTAAAAGCAACAGTTTCAGCACCGGAAGGAATTAAGGAATCTTTTACCCAAGAAGCGAATGTCAAAGTATTAGATAGTAATTTAAATAAACTAGATGTATCTATTCAACCAGAAACGGTTAATGTGACTGTTGAAGTGGAGGAATATAGCAGAGATATTCCAATCACACTCAGGCAAATAGGAACACCACAACAAGGTGTAGTAATTAATGAACTAAATACAGATACAAAGACGATTGAATTGTTTGGTCCAAAATCTATTATTGACTCCCTAAAGTCTTTAGTCGTAGAATTTGACGTATCGAAGGTTGACCACTCAGGAAATTATGAAGTGGACCTAAACTTGCCGAAGGGAGCTACTAAATTAGGAACTGATAAAATTATTGTACGCGCTAATGTTACAAAAACACCAACTCAACCAGATTCAGTTGATGAAGAAACCGATGAAGACCAAAGTATGGATGAGCCAAATGGTGTTGATGAGGAAATAAAAAGCGAATAAAATCTTGAATTTCAAAATAAAAAACTACTCAAATAACATAAATTGCTTGGTTTTGATTCCATGAATTATTCAAATATGGAATGTCAAGTGTTGAAGGAGAGAATAGTTATGGGAAAATATTTTGGAACAGACGGCGTACGAGGAGTCGCAAATACAGAGCTCTCCCCGGAACTTGCATTTAAATTAGGTCGTGTAGGGGGATACATTTTAACCAAAAATGCTAATGAAAGACCAAAAGTCATCATTGGTCGAGATACAAGAATTTCTGGTCATATGTTAGAAGGAGCGTTAGTTGCTGGCTTGCTTTCTATTGGGGTTGAAGTCATGAGATTAGGTGTCATTAGCACACCGGGTGTTGCTTATCTAACTCGAGTAATGAATGCAGATGCAGGAATTATGATTTCAGCTTCACATAATCCAGTTCAAGATAACGGAATTAAATTTTTCGGTCCAGATGGTTATAAATTAACAGATGAACAAGAAGAAGAAATTGAAAAATTACTAGATGCTGAGGTAGATACACTGCCGAGACCAATTGGGGCAGATTTAGGCACAGTCAGCGATTATTTTGAAGGTGGTCAGAAATACATCTCCTATCTAAAGCAAACGGTTGATGAAGATTTTGAAGGTATTCACGTTGCGATTGACTGTGCGAACGGAGCTACTTCTTCATTAGCAACGCATTTATTTGCAGATTTAGAGGCAGATATTTCAACAATGGGTGCTTCTCCGGATGGATTAAATATTAATGATGGAGTAGGTTCTACACACCCTGAAAAGCTGGCAGAATTCGTTGTGGAAAGAGAAGCGGATGTTGGGCTAGCCTTTGACGGAGATGGAGATCGATTGATTGCAGTCGATGAAAAAGGGAATATTGTCGATGGCGACCAAATCATGTTTATCATCGGGAAATATTTAAATAGTAAAGGGCTTTTAAAGAAAAATACAATCGTTTCGACAGTGATGAGCAACATGGGATTCTATAAAGCATTAGAAGAAAACGGAATGACTAGTGTACAAACGCCTGTTGGTGACCGTTATGTCGTTGAAGAAATGCGTAAAAATGGTTACAACTTAGGTGGCGAACAATCTGGCCACATCGTATTCCTTGATTACAACACTACTGGCGATGGTATGCTAACAGCTATCCAATTAGTAAATATAATGAAATTAACAGGTAAGCGGTTATCTGAACTAGCATCAGAAATGAAAATATTCCCGCAACGTTTAGTTAACGTACGTGTTACGGATAAAAATAAAGTGAAAGACAATCCAAAAGTACAAGAAGCAATTAAAGAAGTGGAAGATGTACTTGGAAACAATGGTCGAGTACTAGTTCGTCCTTCTGGAACCGAACCATTAGTTCGAGTAATGGTGGAAGCACCAACTGACGAAGAATGCGAAAGTTATGTAAATCGCATTGCAGAAGTTGTAAAAAAAGAAATGGGTATTACTGAATAACATAAACAGTGCTGTGGGTAATGTCAAAATACATTGACTTTACACACAGCTTTTTTATTATGTCTGGATAGAAGAATGGATAAGTTTCTAAGTTATCGGGAGTTATATCTGCACATGAATAATTATTATTTGCACAAGGTAGGTATTCATCTGCACAAGCTAAAGTTGCATCCACACAAGTTACGGAAACATCAGCACGAGCAGGAATTATATCCACACAAATTGTTAATTTATCTACACAAGCTAGTACCCTATCCACACAAGTGAAGAGGTTATCTGCACAAGTGGGCCATCAATCATATCCATACGAGTTTAAACTACATTTGTGTAATATCCCCGCATGATGTTTTTCATCCATCTTTTTGATTATTTACAGAAGGAATCGGCAATAGTATTAAATGTGAAATATGAAAAGGAGTGTGAAATGATGGCAAAAATCGCGACATTAATTACAGATTTATTTGAGGATGTAGAATTTACAAGTCCGAAAGAAGCGTTAGAAGCTGCTGGTCATACAGTTGTGACGATTGATAAAGTGGGCAACAAAACCGTTAGAGGCAAAAAGGGAGAAGCAAAAGTCGACATTGATTATGGAATTGAAGATGTAGATCCAGATGACTTTGATGCTTTATTCATACCAGGAGGATTTTCACCGGATTTGTTGCGTGATGATGATCGAGTAGTGGCATTTGTTAAATCATTTATGAAAGCGAATAAGCTTGTATTTGCCATTTGTCACGGGCCTCAACTTTTAATTTCTGCTAGAGAATTAGAAGGACGTGACGTGACAGGATATAAGTCGATTCAAGTCGATTTAGAAAATGCCGGTGCAAAATTCCATGACGAGCCAGTTGTTGTATGTGGCAATCAGTTAGTTACAAGCAGAACACCAGATGATTTACCTGAATTTAACCGAGAAATTGTAAATTTATTAAAGGAGAAAGAGTTTCAGAAATAAAATAACATTCCTTGCCTTTGATACCCCCTTATAAATAAAAATAAATTATATGAATTTGCTTGCCCAAGCTAGGAATTTTCCTACCTTGGGCAAATTTGTTTGGAATATTGTAACTCTTGATATCTAAAAATAATAAGTAACATTAGTAAATCATTGACGTATAGATACATATTCTGTATGATGAGAATGCTTAATTTTTTATAAATATAATTTCCAGTTTTTAGAAAAATTAAGCGAGCGCGGTAAAGGAGGTTAGTTTCGCGCTATATAAATGCGATGGAAAACAATTAAAGCGCCAGGACTAAGGAAATCGGACGGCAATCAATCCTTAGTTGACGAGGTGGAGGTTTATCGAAATATTCGGCGGATGCCTCCCGATCGCATTGCCCGGTCGCAATTTCGTTCTTAAAACATAAAAGCAATTTTATGGACAAAGGAACGAAAAGGCAAAGCAATAAAAATTAAATAGCGATATCAAACCTACAATTCTTTTTTTGGACATATTGAACTAGACAGAGTTCAAATTCAAAAAAAGAGCAAAAAAGTAGGCTTAGTTTTCTGTTGCCTTTTTTCAGGAAACAAAATTCTACAATTTTTTTGGAAAATTGATAGTATGGTATCGCTTATTGACGGAGGTATGTAAATGTGTGGAATAGTTGGATATAACGGATATTTAGATGCAAAGGAAATCTTATTAAAAGGACTAGAAAAGCTTGAATACCGCGGCTATGATTCAGCAGGTATAGCCATTCAAAATCAAGAAGGAATTACAGTTTTCAAAGAAAAAGGAAGAATTGCTGACTTACGCAAAATTGTAGACGACAAAATGAAAGGAAACATCGGCATTGGTCATACACGTTGGGCAACACACGGAGAGCCTAATAAAATCAATGCGCATCCTCATCAAAGTCTTTCTGGCAGATTTACGATTGTACACAACGGAGTCATTGAAAACTATCACCTACTACAAAAAGAGTATTTAAAAGATGCTCCAATGCTATCAGATACAGATACAGAGGTAATTGTACAGCTTGTAGAATTATTCTCTAATGAAGGTTCTTCAACTGAAGAAGCGTTTCGTAAAACCCTATCTTTATTGCATGGCTCCTATGCGATTGCTTTACTTGATATGGAAGATACTGAAACCATCTATGTAGCTAAAAACAAATCACCATTGCTTGTCGGTGTAGGTGAAGGATTTAATGTAGTTGCATCCGATGCAATGGCGATGTTACAAGTGACAAATCAATTTATTGAATTACATGATAAAGAAGTTGTATTGGTTTCGAAGGATAAAGTTGAAATTTCTACAATAGATGGACGTCAAATTGAACGAAAACCTTATACAGTGGAGCTAGATGCTAGCGACATCGAAAAAGGAACATATCCTCATTACATGTTAAAAGAAATGGATGAGCAGCCTGGTGTCGTTCGAAAAATCATTCAAGAATATAGTAATAATGCTGGAGAATTAACAATTGATGAAGCAATATTATCTGCTTTACGCAATGCGGATCGAATTTATATCATTGCGGCAGGAACGAGCTACCATGCAGGACTTGTAGGAAAACAATACTTTGAAAAGCTTGCTGGAATTCCAGTGGAAGTTCATATTTCTAGCGAATTCGGCTATAATATGCCATTACTATCTGAAAAGCCGCTCTTTATATTTATTTCTCAATCTGGCGAAACAGCGGATAGCAGACAGGTGCTTGTAAAAGTAAAAGAATTAGGCTATCCTGCGTTAACCATTACAAATGTTGCGGGTTCAACGCTTTCCCGTGAAGCGGATTACACACTATTACTACACGCTGGTCCTGAAATTGCCGTTGCTTCAACAAAAGCATATGTGGCACAATTAGCCGTTTTAGCAATTGCTGCTTATGTTACGGGTAAAAGCAAAGGAAACATCATAAACTTCGATTTAAAAACAGAGCTTGCTTTTGCTGCAAATGCAATTCAAACAATCGTGGATTCCAAAGAAGAACTGCATATTATCTCAAATGAATATTTAAATCATACTCGTAATGCGTTCTTCATTGGTCGAAATATCGATTATTATGTAAGTTTAGAAGGGGCACTTAAATTAAAGGAAATATCGTATATTCAAGCGGAAGGTTTTGCTGGTGGGGAGTTAAAGCATGGAACGATCGCATTAATTGAAAATGGAACACCTGTCTTTGCTCTCGTTACACAAGAGCCAGTAGCGTTAAATATTCGCGGTAACGTGAAAGAAGTAGTGGCACGTGGTGCTAATGCGTGCGTTATTTCAATGGAAGGGTTAAATGAAGACGAAGACCGACTTGTCATTCCGAAAGTGCATGCTCTTCTTACGCCGCTTGTTGCTGTAGTGCCGTTGCAGTTCATTAGTTACTATGCTGCTTTAGATCGTGGATGCGATGTTGACAAACCGCGAAATTTGGCGAAGTCTGTAACAGTGGAGTAAATAATCAATACACTTTTAACCTTTTGTTAAAGTAAAAAAGTTGTGAACTAATATAAAACCTATCCTCAATAAGGTGATGGATAGGTTTTATTTTTTATTTTAAATATGGAGTATGCAATGTGTATCGAATTTCAACTACATCTATGTTGCGGAGGTAGCATTTAGATAAATCTATTTGAACGAAAGCTAACTACTCAGCCTTCAATACTATCTAAAAAACTAATGTGCTCTTCAACGATAGGGTGCTATTCCGTAGAAAAATCAGCATTGTTTTCTATATTGAGGAACAACATTTTTTATGAATTTATATCATCACCTTCTCGTTTGAAGGTGATATTTTATTTTTAATACATATGGTGTAAAGATAATTCGTATTATTAATACGTTAAATATCTGTATTTAATCACGTATACAATTAATTGAAGGGTGAAAAATATTATGGAATTATTTGCTATGGATTAAAGATTTTGTGCTATACTTTTTATTAGGAAAAATAGAAAATAAATGTAGAATTTTGACAAGGAATTGAGTGAAGTTGAGTAGAAAAGTGTTGCAACGAGCCATTTCAATGTTAACCAAATCAGATCTCAAATATGGTAATAATATACCAGAATGGCTAAAAGATGAATATTCTTATTGGGAAAAAGTTGTTTCTGATAAGAATTTCCCTTGCCACTTTGGAACTATCGCTGAGAAAAAAGGCGATTTAAGATATTTTTATATAGAAAATCATGATTTAAGCCCTCTACCGAATGTATTAAGAGAGTTTTTGAAATTATCAAGAGAAAATGAGCATAATAAACATGCTTTGGTTGTTTTTGTGCAACCTGAAATTCCAGAACAGTCATTTGATTACTATGAAAATTATTTTTGGAATATTTTAAAATATCTACATGAGAATGATGAAAAAGAATGGAATGCAAATATTCCAACTGATCCAGATGATCCACTTTGGGAATTTTGTTTTGATGGAGAACCTATTTTTGTATAAGCTAATATGCCAGCATATAAACATAGAATTACTAGGAACATGGGAAAAAGCCTTATATTGATCTTTCAACCTAGAAGAATTTTTGCTGATATTACTCCAAAGGCTATTGATTTAATTCGATCAAAAGTAGAGTCGATAGAAAATCTCCCAATCCATCCGGATCTAGGAAGATATGGAGACGAAAGCAACAGAGAATGGAAACAGTATATAATCACTGATGACAATAATCCAAGAAAAGGGGTATGTCCATTCCATCCTAAATCTTGATAATCAGAATTACTGATTTGTACATCATACTAAGTTTATAAAGGTGTGTGGGGTTTTATGGCATTGTATCTTACTTATGTTATTGTGGGCCTTTCTATTGCCATGCCAATTGGAGCCATTTCTGTAGAAATGATCAAGCAAGGTCTCAAGAATGGCTTTTGGCATGGTTGGGCTGTTGGATTAGGAGGTATGACGATTGATTTAGCTTTAATCGCAGCATTTTATTTCGGATTAGCCTCCATTTTGAAGCAACCGTTTATTCAAATCCCGATGTGGATTGTTGGTGCAGTATTTTTGTTTTTAATTGGTTATGATTCTATTAAAAATGCGGATCATGATATCACATTATCAGGTGAAAAGCCAACAAAATCTTGGTTTTCTTCATATAGAAATGGTTTTCTTGTTGCGATATCTCCAGGGAATATAGTGTTTTGGCTAAGCGTATTCGGGTCGGTTCTTACCAACTCATATGATATGGCGAATCCAATTAAATTTATCACCATTGGGACGGGTGTGTTAACCGGAATTTTACTACATGACATTGGCTTATTAACCATTGTTTCTACTACAAGAAAGTTAATGAGCCGTTCGATGATAAAAGTAAGTTCTATTATTGCTGGTATAGTGTTAATTGGTTTTTCGGGTTATTTTGTTTATGAAGCTATTTCTGCAGTTAAACAATTGATTTAAATTATTTGGTGTTTGTCGACGGTAAATCTGACAGAATGAAGGTTGACGAGTTACCACATTTATGGTTTCTCATGTAAGAGCATAAGGAATTTTTGCCCTCACTGAAGGTGTGGAATCAGGCAGGGCCTGATAAAACGTAACAAAGAGGCTGTCCCAAAAGATCGGTAAAACGACCTTTTTGAGGACAGCCTCCTGCTTTTTCTTTTACATTATTTGGATATTTTTTGTTCTCTCAAAGGATCTGCTTCTTCTCATCCCCGTATGTTCTCCCTTTTTCTTTTTATTGGGTGGACGGTGGCCGCCCACTTTTTCAAATTGTGTGCAACACAAATCCCCCCCATTCCATGGTAATTTCTTTAGGGCAATGGGATATTGAGTTTGTGTTAGGCGATGCCGCGTATGGCAGCGAAAAGATTCGACAAACAGCCGAACAAGCAGGAATCTTATTCCTTTCTCCCATCAACCGCCGAAAATAGCGAGGAACGGAAAGATGCCTATGGCCGGGTTCTTCCTGTCTTTTTGAAAACGAGGTTTGGCCAATGGCTGTTTGGGCTTCGCCGCGGGATTGAACGGGTATTTAACGAGCGAAAGAGTGATGGGGTGGAACAGCCACGATGGTATGGATTTCATCGATATTTACTACATGTGTTATGCTGCATCCTTATGCATAACTTCGAGTTTTTACTCTAGTTTTGCAACACCATCATCAATTTGATGAACGGGGATATTTTATAATTCTAGATACATTTGAGTTCCGATAATCTTGATTATGTTGCATCTCAAATTTCTCAATGAAATGAGGATGTCCCAAAAGTGTTCGCATAGCGTTCGCTTTTGGGACATCCTCATTTTAAATAAATAAATTCTAATTAATAAAATCAGATAAGCATAAAAATAGCCCTTGCATGAGATCTTCTTAAAATGAAAGTGCGACCAAACATCAAAAGGAGAATCCCCATGCAAGAGCACTTTCATCTTACAACAGATCGAGCCAAACTTCAAAAACAATATGCAGCGATTTTATTCTTTGTATCCGCTCAACTGTCGAGCATCCAGATTCATCTTCAACGTCGAAATCGTCATTGGTTGAAACAGAAAGACGAAGTCATCATCACCATCCATGTCCTTGGAAAGTTGCTGGGCTTCACTTCCGAACGGGCTTGGCACCAGTTTGTGATCGGGAATTTGTTTCCCAAGGCCTTGTTCCCTGAACGTTCTCGGTACAACCATCGCTACCGAGCGCTTGGCTTTGCGACCAAGTGGATACGGCACCAGCTGGCCAAACGCGGGCAGACCATGCGTATGCGGTCGTGGACAGCTTGCCGATCGATCGGTGTCATTCATCCCGAATGTATCGTGCCAAACGGTTTCGTGGAATTGCCGATATTGGCTATTGTGCTTCGAAAAAGATCGCTTTCTATGGGTTGAAACTTCATCTGCAGGTCACCGACCAAGGGCTTCCGATGGGATATGTCGTCACTGAAGCGTCTTGTCATGATCGGATGGCTGCGGAGACCGTCATGACACAAATTCCACATCCGTATAACCTAGGTGACAAAGGGTATATCAGCCAAAAGCTGCAAAAGAAGCTGTACGAAGAGCATCGAATCGCTTTTTGGACGCCCGTTCGAAAAAATCAGCGAATTCGCCAATCGGACGCATGGAAACAGTGGATGAAGCGAAAACGTAAAGTGGTGGAAACCGTGTTTTCGATTTTAGTCGATTCGTATCGGATCACCGAGATTCGAGCAAACTCGGTTTCTGGATTTGAAACGGCACTGGATGGTATTTTACTGGCTTACTCCTTGTTGTTCTTGGGCTAGTTGAGCGTTAAGACTCAACTAGCACCACGGGTTTTTGATACATAAGTATTTACTTATATAAAGAATGATGGTATGTTATATATAAGCAATTGCTTATATAAAGAATTG
This sequence comes from Ureibacillus sp. FSL W8-0352, assembly GCF_038004345.1. Taxonomy (NCBI): domain Bacteria; kingdom Bacillati; phylum Bacillota; class Bacilli; order Caryophanales; family Caryophanaceae; genus Ureibacillus; species Ureibacillus sp. FSL W8-0352. The sequence goes on from NZ_JBBOQT010000001.1 coordinate 2,773,535, forward strand.
GAGGTTTCATTTTGGATTTATTAGAAAAACAATTAAAAGCATTGGCAGATAAAAATCGTCTAACGCTCTTAGCTTGTATGAAAAATGGTGAGGTATGTGTTTGTGAATTTGTTGAAGTGCTCGGTATTTCGCAACCTGCTGTTAGCCAGCAGTTAAAAAAGTTAAAAGATGCAGGCATAATTTTAGAAAGAAAAGAAGGTACGTGGAAATATTATCGAATTGCTGATCAACTGTCCCCTGTTGTCGAAGCAGTTATTAACGAATTAAAAACTAATGAAGGAGGAAATACATGTTCTTGTTAGCAAGAACTCTCTATCACAACATAAATGTTTGTTATTTGGCAGCCTAGGTGACTGAATATTGGTGGGACTACTATGGAAGGAGCTGTAATAGTCTTACTTGTTGGCATTGTTATTTCTCTTATGTTGGCTTAGTAATCAATAGAATGAATGCTATGCTGTTAGTTCAAATCGCCCGTTACTCTTGTGTGGTTATATGTACTTTCAGGAAAAGGGGTCAAAATCTCATGGGGGATGTATTTGAAAACAGGGATTCTATTAACGATACCTATTTTGTTGTTTACTTTAATCGGTCTTTATGTCGCACTACGTATTTTTAATGAAAGGTGTTTATTTTATGGAAAAGAAAACGTTGTATTTTTTATGTACTGGCAACTCATGTCGTTCACAAATGGCTGAAGGGTTTGCCAAAAAATATTTATCAGACTGGAATATTAAAAGTGCGGGCATTGAAGCACATGGATTAAACCCGATGGCTGTAAAAGCAATGGCTGAAGTTGGCATCGATATTTCAAATCAAACGTCAGATACCATTGACCACAATATTTTAAATAACGCCACGCTCGTCGTGACTCTGTGTGAAGATGCAGCTGACAAATGTCCTGTAACGCCACCTCATGTAAAACGAGAACATTGGAAATTTGATGATCCAGCAAAAGCGAGTGGAACAGAAGAAGAAAAATGGCTTGTATTTAAAACAGTACGGGATGCGATTGAAGAACGAATACGATTGTTTGCTAGGGAGAAAAACTGATGCGAATACACAAATCTGGCAATAAATCAGTCGAATTTTTCACGTCATATATGCAACTTGTTTTACAAACTAACATCACTACAGTTGAAAATCTTGAAGAATATATGACTCAACACTTTTTTCAAAGTGATCTATCTTCACTTGGTCCTATTACGCTTGCTAATTTTAAACAGGCGCTTCAAATAATTTTAAGAAATGAGGAATGAAAATGGAATTTTTTACTATCTTACCAAATTCATCTTGTTGCACACCTAATTCAGGGTGTTGTGAATTAAAATATCCAGTTGCTATCATTGGTGCAGGTCCTATTGGATTAGCTGCCGCTGCCCATTTAAAGTCTTACAATCTGCCATTTATCATATTCGAAAAAAATGAGGTTGCTGCAAATGTTGCTTCTTGGGAGCATGTTCAGCTATTTTCTTCTTGGAAATATAATGTAGACAGTGCTGCTAAACAAATATTAGAAAAAAACGGCTGGAAGATGCCGAATAAAGAAGAAATTCCAACAGGTAAAGCATTACGAGAAGACTATTTACTTCCTCTAAGTGAGCTATTTAAAGAGCAGCTTCATACGAATGAAGAAGTAATTGCGATTACAAAATTAGATACTGATAAAATGAAATCGTCTAATCGAGCAAATAAGCCTTTTTTAATTTTCACTAAAAACGGGCAGGCAACAAAGATGTATAAAGCTAGCGCAATTATTGATGCGACAGGTACATGGGGAAATCCGAATCCTGCTGCTAGTCATGGGGTAATGTTACCAAGCGAAAAAGCAGCCAGACATAAAATTAATTATCAAATTCCTAACGTGCCAGCTAATATTTCACGCTATGCAAACAAACGGATTGCAGTTATAGGCGGAGGACATTCAGCAATCAATTCACTACTTCAATTAGTGGAATTAAAAGATGCCCATCCACAAACTGAAATTACATGGATTTTACGCAAAAAACGAGTGGAAGATGCTCTAGGTGGTGGAACTGCCGATGAATTAGCTGCACGTGGTGAACTTGGCTTAAAAATGAAAAAAATCCTCTCTGAAAAAGTGATTTATGTAGAAACACCTTTTTATATTCAATCTATTTTCGAAAAAGAAGAAGGATTGATTCTTAAAGGTACAGATAAAAAAATTGGTCCGTTCGACGAATTAATTGTCAATACTGGCAATCGTCCAGACTTCTCATTTATTAGTGAACTACGTTATGAGGTTGATCCTGCAACAGAAGCTGTTACAAAATTAGCACCACTTATTAATCCAAACTTGCATAGTTGCGGGACTGTTCCACCACATGGAGAAAAGGAATTGCGTCAACCAGAAACGAATTTTTATATCGTTGGTTCAAAATCATATGGACGCGCTCCAACATTCTTAATGGCTACTGGTTATGAACAAGTACGTTCAATTGTTGCGCATCTTGCAGGAGATACAGAAGCAGCTCTTGATGTGAAATTATCACTTCCTGAAACGGGTGTTTGTCATACAGGTATTGATGGGTGTTGCCAATAATAAAGGGGTTTTGTATAATGATTCGTTTTTTAGAAAAGGAAGATATACCAGATGTACTAAAAATTTATCAATTAGGAATTGATACGGGAATTGCTACATTTGAATCAAAAGCTCCTTCTATAAAGGAATGGGACAAAAAATATCATCCGTATCTTCGATATGTCTATGAAGAAAATAAAAAGATTTTGGGTTGGGTATCCATTACACCTGTTTCTTCAAGAGAGGTTTATAAAGGCGTAGGAGAAGTTAGTATTTATGTTCACCCTCAAGCACAGGGCAAAGGGGTAGGTACACAATTACTTCAACATTTAATTGAGAAAGCCAAACTCTCGGGTTACTGGATGTTGCAAGCATCTATATTTGAAGTGAATTTAGCTAGTATCCACCTTCACAAAAAGGCAGGATTTGTAATTGTGGGTGTACGAAAAGGGATTGCTAAAAAGAATGGCCAATGGACGAACACAATATTGATGGATAAACATTTAATTCTTGATTAACGTTTAACAGTTATAAATATAAATAATCTTCAACAATCGGGAGCGTTTACAGAGTATTGTAGTAAAAAACAGTATGCTGTATTTTTTATAAGCAGCATTTACAAATAACGGAAGTTCAGTTCACAACTTTATTATTCATTCCAATTTATTTGAAGTGGATAAAAATGGTTTTTAGGTTCATAACTTTATTATTTTTCAAAAGTTAGTCATATAAAATGCGGATTTGAAGAGTTGATAGTTCACAGCTTTATTATTTGTTTACATGTTGTTGACGACTAATAAATTCATGAACTAAAGAAAATTTTAATACCTATCCAAACATAAGAAGGATAGGTCTTATTGTTTAATAGAGAGTAGGATAATAATAGACTACTTCCTCAATCCTTCTGTTTCATTAACATAAAGGATATCTAAAATGTAAGTCTGTTCATCATTTAACTCACGCATAACGCTCGTATTCAATGGAAAGATCTCGGAGAATTGATTCATATGTCTGGTCAAGCAATAGGAAATAGAATTAAAAAAATTAGAAGATAGTGGAGTCATTAAGTCATATTCTTTGATGGTAGATGAATCAAAATTAGGTCTTACTTATACAGCGTTTATTATTATTTCCTTGATTCAAATAATCACGAGGCATTTAAACATTTTATAAACAGTAAAAAAGAAATTATTGAAGCACATCGTATTTCAGGGAGCGGCTGTTTCTTATTAAAAGTTAAGTTTGATATCCAAGAGACATTAAATTCATTATTGGATGAAATTTCAAAATTTGGAAACTACCAATTACGCATATCTATTAGTGAAGTTATAAATACTCATCCAATCAACGCCATTTTGTAGGAGTATTTTTATCAATAGAAATCATGTAAAAAAATATAATCTTTCCTAAGTGAATAAAGTTATCGAAGTCGTTTCTACTCCTGTTAGAAAGCAGGCAACCATATATAATTGATAGTTTCGGACTGGATCCAATTAGGATTCAGTCTTTTTTATTTTGTATTGGCACCTTTTCATTTCGAAACGGAGTATACGGTATAAAAAATAAACTACATAGATTGTTCAAGAACGACACGGTATTGTAAAAAATGGTAATTAAAAAATTCAATATGATTAAATTAATAAATCAATGAAAGGAGTTGAGTGGTATGGTGAGTAATTCTAAGCAAAAAGAAATTGTGGCTAAAATCATGAACGAAATCGAAATAATGGATGAAAAAGAATTTGAAGCTTTATATAATCAACTGGATATTGACCATCAAATGTTTGTCGATGGAGCAATACGTAAATTTGCTGACTTTGCTGTAGACAGTGAGCATGGGAATTCTGATAAATGAAATAGTATTTGTATTATAGAATATTGAAACCCGATCCCTCTTATTAACGACAGAAATTCAGGAGGTAGCATGGAAACAAACTTTATTTAAACTCTTATTTGTACTGCAATACAAATAGGAGTTTTTTTATTTATATAATTTGTCTTAAAAATAAATAGCGATTGCTGCAGCATAAAATACTGCGAGCAATCCCTTACTACATTACAAACCCGCCGTCGACATAAAGAGTTTGTCCAGTCATAAAGCGGCTCCAGTCAGAGGCTAAGAACAGAACAGGACCAGCAATATCTTCTGGAGTGGCAATTCGCTTTAACGGCGTTTGAGCGATAATCAGCTCCTTTAGATTTTCCTTTGTTGTTCGGCTCGCATCTGTTGGATAAACTAGACCAGGGGCGACGCAATTGACGCGGATGCCAAAGGAGCCGACTTCGACAGCCAAATTTCTACTATACCCCATAAGTGCGGTCTTGGCAGTATTGTATTCATGATACGGTACGATGGGGCGTTCAACTAAGTTTGTAATGATATTAATAATACTGCCCTGGCTTTGTTTTTTCATGATGGGGATGACTGCTTGGCAAATATAATGGGCTGAGCGTACTGCTCCATCAATTTGCCCCTGATAGTCTTCCCATTGCACTTCCCAAGCTAACTTGCGAGTTTCAGGATTAAACTGAAAGGATTTAAAGGCATTGTTAACGACTACATCAATTTTGCCTGCTTCTAACATAATCTCCTCAATCATTTGATTCACAGCCTCTTCAGATGTAACATCTCCTTGAATGGCATAACCGTCACCACCAAGCTGTATGCATTCAGCTGCCACTTTTTCAGCAAGCATTTTATTCTGCAAATAATTGACAATGACAAAAGCCCCTTCCTTTGCAAAAGCACGAGCAATTGCTGCACCAATGCCGCGGCTTGCTCCGGTAACTAGGACAACTTTCCCCTCAAAGTTCATTGCTCTACCTCCAAAAATTCCTCAGTCACGACTTGAGACATGTCCAATTGATTATTCACTAAACCTAACTGTTGATATGTGTCTGCTCCCTTTTGTAATACATCGGCATCAATAGCCCCTAATCCTTTTATCTCCGTATCTTCTGAAACTGAAGAAGCATTACGTAGCTTAATTATCTCTAAATTGATGTTTTCATCTTTTCCATCAATAGCAAATTCTTTCGCAAGTTTTGCAGCTTCTTCCGGATTTTCAAGCATCCATTGGGCGCTTTCTCTGTATGCGGCAACGAAACGCTTCAATTCCTCTTTTTTCTCTTCGTACGTTTTTTCTGTCACAACAAAGACATCACTTGGTATATTTAAATAATCTCTCACTTCAATTATATTTACATCGCCTAATCCTTTTTGTTTTGCAAGGTATAATCCGGTATCCGTTGCTGCAGTTGCATCCACTTGACCCTGTATTAGTGGGGCAAAATTTGATATGCCTGTTTCCACAATCTTGACATCATCCTCCGTCAAACCAACTTGGTGGAGAAGGATTAATAAGTTTTGTCGCGTTCCACTTGTTAGGCTGTAAACACCAATTGTTTTTCCTTTCAAATCTTCTGGCTTTTCAATACCGCTTTCTTTTAACGCCACAATATTGAACACGTTCTGTGGATAAATATTATAAATAACTTTTAATTTTTCTCCTTTGTCTAAAGCAAAGTAAAGAGATCCAGGGTCAGTAAAGGCAATATCTGCTTGACCGGAAAGAATATTTTTAATAGCATCTCCACCACCAGCACCGGGAATCACCTTTAAATCAATGCCTTTTTCTTTGAAAAATCCTTTTTCATCATCGACTAATAGGTTGACGGATTCTGTAATAGGCTGGCTCCAGAGTGCAACTGTCAGCTGTGCAAATGATTCTTTTTCATTCGAGCCTTCCTCTTTTGAACCGCATGCTGTTAGAAGTAATAAAAGAAATGCGATGATTATATGTTTCAACTTCATATCTTTCATATCTCCTTCTTCAATCTTTTTATCCACATTTTTTCAAGCCAAGATACAGTTAAGTAAAGAATCATACCGAAAATTGTTAATAAAATTAATGTGGCAAACATAAGGGCGGTATCCATCATTGCTTGGGTTGCGATAATAAGCGCCCCTAGTCCTTCACTGCCGCCGATAAATTCTCCGACAACCGCACCCACAATTGCAAGGACAACCGAAACACGAAGTCCAGCTAAAATACCCAGCATACCAGAAGGAATTTTTAAGTGAATTAATGTTTGTAACCGTGTTGCACCAAGCATTTTAAATAGTTCCTGCTTTTGTGTATCGCTTGACTGAATCGCTGTTACTGTATTTTCAAGCAATGGGAAAAAGCATACAAGCGCAGTAATAACAACTTTGGACGTCATGCCGAAGCCAAACCAAAGAATAAATAACGGAGCCAATGCCAGCTTGGGAACTGCTTGACTCGCTATAATATAAGGAAAGAGAAGCTTACGTAAAAAGGCCACTTCTCCCATTAGAACTCCTACCGTAAATCCAGCTACACCACCAAAAAAGAGACCAAGAATTACCTCAGCGGCAGTCCGCTGAATATGCTGTGTAAAATAGCCGCTTAAAAGTCCATCAACAAGGGTGAGTACTATTACAGAAGGAGCTGGTAATACAAGTTCGGAATAGGACTTGGATGATACTTCCCAAATAACTAGTAAAAAAATGAATAATAAGAATGAATAAACGGATGTTTTTTTCATAAGCGTTCACCATTCATCACTTGACGTAACGTGAAACATAGTTCGTTAAAATAAGGCTCATATCTCATTTCCATTCTACGTGGGCGTTCAAGCATGATTGGGGTTTGATAGACAATTTCTCCATGTGCCATGACAGCAACTCTATCGGATAAATATACAGCTTCCGCAATATCATGGGTAATAAAGAGCACAGTAATATTATGCATATAGCACATTCTTAAAAGATCATCTTGCAGTTCTTCTCTTGTAATGGCATCTAATGCTGCAAAAGGCTCGTCCAAAAATAATAAAGAAGGTTTTTGCATTAAGGCCCGTGCAAGAGCGACCCGGCTTTGTTGTCCACCGGAAAGCTGTAAAGGGTAACAATCTCGATAAGAGGCTAACCCAACAAGCTCTAAGTATTCCATTGCCTGCTCCATATCCTCACTTCTGATTTTCCGTTTCAATTTAATAGGGAGAAGCACATTTTCAATAACTGTTTTCCATTCCAATAGAGTTGGAGTTTGAAAGACAAAACTACAATTAGGTAAAGGTTTGATTATTTCCTTTCCTTGCAGGCGAATGCTTCCATTCTCAGATGAAAGCAGGCCAGCAGCAAGCTTTAATAAGGTCGTTTTTCCGCAGCCACTTTTTCCAAGCAGACAATGAAACTCTCCTTTATTGATTTCCCAGCTAATCCCACGTAAAATTTGATTTTTTCCTTGTTCGTAACTGTACGTTACATCCTCCATTACCAAAAAACTCATATTAAAAACCTCCTAATCAACATAAGGAGCAAATTGTTCACTATCCACTATTGCCGATGATTCGATGTCTACCATTTGAATTAAATCCATTAGATTGAAGCGTCCATCATGATGCCAACCTGCTTCAGGGGAAGTCATTTTTCCTAGTGCTGTGATTCGTGTTACGCCAACGTTAGCCAACAACTCTGCCCAGTGGAAAAGTTCTTTAGGGGTTGCGGCCATACCAATCGTTTGAAGAAATGAGCGGTATGGCTTGATGTATGGCAGAATGTCTTCTAATTTTTCAAAAGAAATAACCCGAATAACTCGATTCAACGGGCTTGCCGTAAAAACTTTTTCCTCTTCTTCAAAAACAACCGTCCATTGATGTGTGGAAGTTCCAAGCACTTCTTTTCCTGTTGCTGTAAAAGTGCTCATTTCTTCCTTTTGCCGCCATGAAGCAAGGGCAACTGATTCTTCCATGGAAAGCTTACGCCTTGGATAACGCTTTTCGAAGTTTTCTAGCTCCCCCGCAATCAAGCGGGCAAATTCCACTGGCGATACTTTTCCGCCTTTTTGCACATAAAATAAGTGCGGTGAGTAACAACCTTGCTGATCGTAACGAATGACATCAAGTGCGGCTTGATGAGCAATTCGCCATGCTTTGTGCGCATCTAAGGCAGATTTTGAAATGATGCCAAAGCTTACTTTATGACCAAAAGGCAAAAAGTGAGTAGTAATGGGAACTTGTTTTTTTAAAGCTTGCAGCGTTTCGTTGTTACCGTATCCGATAACGAGATTCGACTTTTCAAATATCATCTTCTCTCGCTTTTCATCGCCGCCTTTCCACCACACAACTGCAAAGCAATTGGCAAGACTCGGCTCGGCCTCTGCTAAGGCTTTTGCAAACCAGCCGGCAAAAAGAGGTTCAGAACTTGAAACTTTTCCGATATTTCCTGCTTTTACTAGCAGACCAGATACGAAACTCCAAATAGGCAGTGCTGGAACATTCCCTGCCCATACATGGGTAATGAGTTCTGGTCCAATTGCTTTTGAAAAACCACCTTTTGCGCGCGGCTGAAAATGATCTAATAATAATGGATTTCCTAAATCTTCTACTAGGAAACGCTGGAGTTCGTGCTTGCGAAATGTTTTTAAAAAAGATGTAAGACCAAGGCGAATTACCTCCTCATCATAGCCGGTGACAATCGGAAGCAACTTTTCCGCCTGCTGTCGATAAGATGAACTGCGGTCCAAAAATTGTTCCGTTACATAACCGATGATGTCCACTACTGTTGATACCGACAGTGATTTTAAGATTTCCGCACTTTCTCTTTTCACCGTGTCAATGACCCTCTGCATTTGCTCTAATGTAAGGAGAGGCAGTTCCACTTCTAAATCCTGAAACTTCAGGATTTTCTTATCAAATTTCGTTTCTCCGATATTTGGAATATATCCAGCTGTTATTCTCATTTTGCTGTTCCTTTCGCCAATTGAATAAACTCTTCTACCGCTAGCGAGCATCCCCTTGCCTCGGCACCTTGAACTCTACCGAACAGATAAAATCCTTCATCAACCGCCATTCCTACATCTTCAGTAGCAACCGCCATTACGGAATTAAAGTTCGCTAAATCATAATGAACTAAAACACCACGTTCTCCTTCTGGAACCTCTTCACCTGTTAACGGATTGATGACTCTCGTACGAATCCAACTAGGTCCAGTTTTTATAGATGGAACGACCTCATTGCCATCATCATAAAATTGCGTGCTTAGCTCTGTTATGCCGTACATATTAATACAATTGCTTCTATCTACACCGAAATATCTTTCAAGCAACTGATAAAATTCATTTAAATCCAATTCCTTTGATTTATTTTTATAACCACCAGTATCAAGAATTTTGCTTCCCTTCGGCAGATTAAACGTTTTTCCTAAACGCTCCAATTCCTCAAACAAATGAACAAAACTGAAACTTGCTCCGAGCAAAGCAAATGGTTCTCCTGTTTTTTCGGCATGTTCCAACTCACTGATGATTTTTTGAATATGTACGCCGTTCTCTTTTAATAAATAGCAGCTGTCCTCTGTGCCAAACTCTTTCATGACAAGAGCTAAATAATGGGCTAAGGATGAGTGCGGCATTTTCTCTTCAGTTGGAAACAAAATTCCCATGCGGATGCGATTTGTTTCTTTCATAAACCGTTCTTTAAAGTTGATAATCATGGAAAGTTCTCTGATTTCGAGAGTGGAATGATAGTGTTTGCCTTGTTTTCCTTGGGTTGTTCCGCTTGTCATAAAGACTCTAACCGCTGCCTCTGGATCTGAACATGTCAATGGAACCTCTTTAAAGGCACTCATCGGCACATAAGGAATGTCTCGCCAATTTTTCACAAGCCGCGGTGTCTTTCCTTTTTGGCGGCAAAATGTTTGATAGGGGAGATTATGTTTGTATTGATAATTAAAAATATGTAAAGCCAAGCTATTAAACTCTTCTTCTGAAGCTTGATTCTTTTTGATAAATTGAGAAAGTTCCTCTATGATTTCTCGTTGCTGAGTCATCGGTTTTCACCCTTTCCGCAAAATAAAATGCACTCTGCCTAAGCAAAGTGCATAATTCGACTTACTACACTCCCTGCGCTGGCATTACCCAAATCAGGTTCAAACGGTCAACGACGGATTAGTCGTACTCTCAGCCTGCTTCCGCAAGCCCCCGGTTAATATATTCAGTTTCAATATAAAGTCTACTTATTCTTGTGAAAGATTGCAAATTTTTTTGAATTTTCATCCTAAGATTATGTAGATATTCAATTGGTTTTATTTTTTATTGTAAATGCAACAAAAGTTGAGTATAATGAACTAAAAATATTGCATTTACAACAAAATGAGAGGGGTTCATTATGAAAGAAGTTCTTCGTGAAATTGGGATGATAGCACGAGCACTAGATTCAATCAGTAATATCGAGTTTAAAGAATATGACTTAACAAAAGGTCAGTATTTGTACCTTGTACGAATATGTGAGAACCCAGGAATTATTCAAGAAAAGTTGGCTGAAATGATCAAAGTGGATCGGACAACTGCATCACGCGCAATAAAAAAACTAGAAATGAACGGATTTGTTGAAAAGCGAGAGGATCCACAAAATAAAAAAATTAAGAAACTCTATGCGACCGAGAAAGGCAATAATGTTTATCCGTTTTTAATAAGAGAACATGATCATTCTAACGCTGTAGCTTTACAAGGATTATCTGAAGTAGAAGTGGAAACATTATTCAATCTTTTGCAGCGGGTAAGAAAAAATGTTGAAAAAGATTGGGAATACGTTAAGAAGGGAAACAAACGAAATTATTGATATGAGGAGAGATGTTCACTATGACAATCAAAATAAAAACATGTACCCTTGAAGATTTGCACACATTACAAGAAGTGGGCATTGAAACGTTTTATTACACATTTAAAGATCAAAATTCACCTGAAAATATGAAAGTATATTTAGAAAAGGCATTTAATATAAAACAATTAGAGAAAGAGCTATCCAATATTCATTCACAATTTTTCTTTGTCTATTACCAAAATGAATTGGCGGGTTACTTAAAAGTCAATAGTGATGATGCTCAGACGGAAAAAATGGGCGATGAATTCCTTGAAATTGAAAGAATTTATATTCGAGAGAAATTTCAGAAGCATGGACTTGGAAAAGTCTTGCTAAATAAAGCGATTGAAGTTGCAAAGGAATGGAATAAAAAGAAAATTTGGCTTGGGGTTTGGGAAAAGAACGAAAATGCAATTGGTTTTTATAAGAAAATGGGATTTGTTCAAAAAGAATCTCATTCCTTTTATATGGGGGATGAAGAGCAGACTGACTTGATTATGATCAAAACATTGGAAGGTTGATTAGCATGTATATACCGAAATATTTTACAGTGACGGATATAGACGAAATCATTGATTTTATTCAGAAAAACTCCTTCGGCACAATTGTTTCGACATTTGAAAATAAACCAATTGCTACTCATTTACCGTTGGAGTTGCGAAAGCAAGGAGATGATTATTATATAACGGGACATTTAGCTATCAACAACCCTCAATGGAAAAGCTTTGAATCACAAAATGAAAACGTGCTTGTAATTTACCAAGGTCCACACGCATATATCTCATCATCTTGGTATAGCCATGAAAATGTACCAACTTGGAATTATCAAGCTGTCCATGTTTATGGAACAGCTAGTATTATGAACAAAACTGAGTTAGAAGAAGACCTTATTTTATTATTAAAAAAATATGAAGGGCATCGTGACAATCCTGTATTATGGGAAAATCTTTCTGCTCAAACAAAAAAACAAATCAAAGGAATTGTTGGAATAAAAATTAAAATTCAAGAATTGCAAGCTGCCTATAAATTAAGTCAAAACCGAAATGAAGAGGATTATCTGAACATCATTGAAAAATTGGAATGCGAAGGCGATTTAAGCTCTAAACAAATGGCAAAAGTAATGAAAAGAAGAATAAAAAATAAAAAAGGCGAGTTAGGAAAATCTGAATAACAAGATGAGATTATTAGAATAGAAATTGAGGAGGAGCTGGGACAAAATCCTCCTAAATAGAAAAATAGCCCATGAAGTTTTGCACATTGCAAAATTTCATGGGTTTAAATTTTTTTTAGGTTTTAAACGAGGATGAATGTGAAAACTGTCAGGATATCCATTCCATTCATCATGTACAGAAGTAAAAGAAGGATTCTCCTTTTTTATTATATTTAAGCCAGTTAAGTATCAACTTCTTTTCTATTAATTAGAATGGAAGAATTTAATAACATTAACAGAATATTTGATACAACCCAGAACGGAGAAAAGAGGAAAGTAAATGTGATTGTTCTAATAATGATGATTTTTCAATTTGCAGCAACCGCAAAAAGAAGTGTTAACACATTACACATTCAAGGGAAAAGCACAAGATAATGGTGGGAAGCAAACCGTCGTTTAAGCAAGTCATATTATTGCAAGGTGAAATGAAGGTTAGGATAATTGGATATTGAGCCAGAATGTGAATGATTCTTTCTTTTACTTTTTTGAAAACACCCAGCTATCTAGCGAAGAAGCTGGGTGTTTTAAGTATTTATTTACTCATCGATTCATTCATTTTTTTGTTTTTTATGCTGGATATGGTTTGTTCCCCATTCGTGCATTGCGTGTAAGATTGGTTCTAAGCTCCGGCCGTACTCGGTAATCGAATATTCCACTTTAGGAGGAATCTATGGATAGACAACACGCTGAATAATATCCTCGTTTTCTAACTCACGTAATTGATTGGTCAGCATTTTTTTGTGTAATTCCAGGTATACTTCGTTTTAAATCACTAAATCTTTGAGTACCATTTTTCAATAAATGCAATAAGATAATGGGTTTCCATTTTCCGACTAATATGCCTAAAGCATCTTCAACACGACAAAAATCTGGTTCTATATTTATTCTAATTACTCCTTTAGTATCTTTTTGTCAATTATGATGCTTTTTAGTTGTACTTCTTTTTTTACTTTACTGACTATATTAGCATTGTGAACAGAAATTTGAAAGAGGGGTTCTAGAGGAGCGCTTAAATACGATAGAACGCATAATTGGTGAAATAAGTAATATCCCCAATTGTAAGAAGATCTTCTAACGATTGGGGATTGTCATCATGGAGAAATAGTAAGTTTAACATAAAACGATGATGCGATATGGAGTAGTTTGTGCAGGAATGCTACGAGTTGTTGGACCATAAATCACGACTAAATCGCGGTTCCCAGGATATTTTGAAAAGAACTGACCATTTGTTAACAATATGGGAGTAGAAGGAGTTAAATGTAATTGCAATTGGCCATCACTGCTCAATAGTTGATGGTTAAAATAACTTACTTTTACATTTCGATTTGGATACTCTCTCACCATCACTATCGTTTGATATCGGGGTGGGTAAATGAGGATGGCAGGTAAGTCTCCATCGTAATAACCAGTCACCTTATCCCCAATTTTGACCGTTTCTTGATCAATGAAGTAAGTTGAAGGAGAAACAATGAAATGAACAATTAATCCATCGTCATTTTCTACGGTAAACAATTTATTGCAGCCCTCGATTTCACCACTTTGACTTGTAAAAAAATCACTAATGGCAGTAACAGTTCCACTGAATGAATAAAAATTCGTCATAAAAAACCTCCAATAAAATTATGGGGGAATACCAGTTATAATTGATTACACCGTGCCTTTGGATAATGTAAATTGAGAAATACACCGCTACATGGTTCATTCCACTCGGTCTTGACGTGCCTTTGGATAATGTAAATTGAGAAAAGCTTTTTGGATTTAAATCATTATATGTTGGAAAGATGTAAAAAGACTTTGGATAAAACTTGCAAAGACCCGAATTTATGTTTTCGGGTCTTTGGTGTTTCAGATTTTATTAATTTGATTTCCGTATCTACCGAGTTTTCCACAACATGTTTTTACGATTGGCTACTTAACTACAAAAAACTTAGATTTTGAAGAATTTGATGTCGTTGAAGTTCCTGCACTTACTTGGGCGATTTTTTCATCAAAAGGGCCATTTCCAAACGTCATGCAAGAGACTTGGGCAAAAGTTGCTTCAGAATGGCTACCTTCATCGGATTATGAATTAGTAGAAGCTCCCAACATTTCCTTTACAGGCGATTTAAGTGATATGAACAATGTGTATAGCGAGATTTGGTTTGCTGTAAAGAAAAAGGGAAGTTAAATTAATAGAGTATGAGTAAAAGAAATAGGCATAACATATTTAATAGAATATGTTATGCCTATTTTTTACCCAATCACTACAAACTTTAATTATTTGTATTTTGGGCTTTTAATAAGTCGCGAATTTCCTTTAATAACTCTTCCTTCGTATCTAACTCAGGTGCGCTTTCTTCCACAGCTTCTTCTTTTTTCTTTTTTGCTATCTTATTTATGATTCGAATAAACATAAATATGGCAAAAGAAATGATTAAGAAGTCAATAACACTTTGAAGGAATATTCCAAAGGAAACAGTTGCATCTCCCACTTGCCATATAAATGACTTCGTAAAATCTATTCCTCCTGTAAGAATGCCGACTAGCGGCATGATGATGTTGTCCACTAGAGAAGAAACAATTTGCCCAAATGCAGCACCAATCACGACCGCAATGGCAAGATCAATGACATTTCCTTTCATAGCAAATTCTTTAAATTCTTTCCACATAAAAAGCCTCCAATATTAATGCATTTCGTTAACCTATTCCCTTAAATGTTATATCATAAACCACTTGGTTCTCAGGAATTAACAGATTGTGTATAATAAATATAGAAATATTTTCTACAAAACACTTAAATACCGGTAGTGTCAAAAGTTCTATGAAAAACTAGCACGGTTCATACTACCTACCATTTATTAGGTGGAAATGCCACGCTATCGCTCTTGACAAACACACCAATGGTTTATTCAGAGGTCAATCAAGGGCGAAGGGAACAAAAGAAGGCATGCTAAATAAACCCTTGACTTTTTCCATTTTAAACCATTGGTAAGTTCGGTTTGTCAAGAGTTCGCTTCGCCGATAGCTGAATAGGGCTCAGCTAAACAAAAGTTAGGCTGACTGTTGTTGAATCCAGTCTTGAGCTAACCCAATAAGGGCTGTCCATCTCGCTGGCATGGTTGGTAGCTTTTCTAATTCTGGAATTGTTACTGGCACTTTACCTTCAAGTGAAGAATGTGGGCGCAAGAAGTTAAAGTAAGCCACAAACAATGTCACAAAAGAAACAGAACCTTGTTCAGAACCAAAGCCGTGTGTCGATCGATAATTTCCTTTAAACGTGCGATTTAGTCTCTCGATGATTTGCTTGAGAGGTCGATACTCTCTGGAGACATCATCTTCATTTGTTAGCCCGATGACCTGTTTTACGTCAAACGATATGTGGTTTTCTGCGAAGAAATGCTGTGCCAACAAGTAAATAGGGTTACCATCTACTACAAATTGTAGGTTTTCGGGTATTTCTTTCAGCTTCACTAGTACTTCATCAATCGCTCGTATTGCTGTTGCGGTGTCGCGATTTGGTGACACTGGATACGAAAGAATGACTTTCTTGACCGCATCAAAAAAGAAAAACAGATAATGCCAACGACCGTTGACCCGGATGTACGTTTCATCCCCACAGAATTGATCCGACAGCTCATACGGAAAGTAGTCAATATAAGGCTTGAGCCATAATGCGACGCTGTTTTCGTAGTTTAGGATACTTTGATGGGAGACAGACACGCCGTGAATATCCTTCATGATCGCTGCCGTTTTACGGGCCGATAATCCGTAATTGACATGGTACGTCAAGATGAGCCCAAGTGTATGCGGTGAAACATACAATCTTGATAAATCGACTTTTGGCTGCTTTGGTGATTGTTTGGATAACGGTTGATAGTCGATGTGGAACTTCCGGTAAATGTAGCGAACTTTCAGCGATTGTGGATCTTCTTTAAACTGTTTTTTCTCTTTTTTAGTCATGGCGCTCAAGTTTTTTTGATAATAGGTACACATATCATTTTTGCACTTAAACACGTGAAAATCTTTTCGTTCTTTAATTTTTTCAAGCGTTTTAAGGCAGTGAGGACACTTAAGAATGGCCTCTTTCTGATAACGACTTTTTTTATTGAAAACACACGCACACACCTTACACTGATATTGTCCTTTTCCTCCGTTATTTGCGTACAAATACGCAGAAGGAGCACCACACTTAGGACAACATAAGGTAGACGGTACGGGCGTAGAATTGGCTCGACGGCGTACTGGTTTTAACTGTTTTCCTTTGGATTGAAGATATTCCGTTAATAAAAGCTGATAATCGAGCTTTTCTACCTTTTCAATGATAGGTAAATCATCAATTTGAAGCTTTCGATAAGGCTGATTAACAGGAGCTTCTTTGGGTTTATCGAACATGCTTCTTCCAATTAGTAGGGTAAGTAGAGTTCGAATAATTTGTTCTTGAAAGTTTATAAAAGTAAGTAAATAGGTTATAATTTGAGGTAACAACTTGCCACTTCTCCTTTCTAGGGATTTTGTGTTGGTGTGGTTACCTCACTAATACCCTAGAATTTAGGGGGTGGCAAGTTTTTTGCTTATAAAGCCCTCTAATATAGGATTCTATAACCTATTTCTATATAAAGTTTTGACAATACGTAAATACCTGAGGGGTGGGAGAAATGAATGGACATGAAATCAAAAATTTAAGAATGAAGCAATTAGCCGTAACAAATGTCATTTTGTTATCATGCCTTATACTTTTTTATTTAATGATATTTTTTTCAATGAACATTGCCCATATTCTTCTTGTACTAGGGATACTATGTTTCATTCATGCGGGTGTTCGGATGAAAAAAGGCGGGTCTACAAAGTCAATCATTCCAATTTATGAAAAAGTAGCGATCTATGAAAAAGAAAAACTAGGTGATGAATGGTATAAGCAGAGCAAATTAAAAAACATTGTTTATTTGATAATAGGTTGTATTGCATTACTACAATCTTATATGAATTGGAATTCTACAGTGAATTTTCTCCGGCCAGATATGATTGGAATGTTTGTTGGAATCACAATTTTACTATTGATAACAGCAAATGTTTCGCTGCTTATCCACAATCGAAAAATTGATTATTCTTCAGTAAAGGAATTGAAGGGCTACACTTGGAAATCTGTACTTGTAGCAATTGTTTTAGGCATTGTACTTGCAATCGTATTCTTTACATTTATCTTTTCCTATGTAATTTCAAATACACTAGCGTCGCATTAAAATAATTTAACACCTTCAAATAAACCGAATTTTCTGAAATATAATCTAAACACAAAAAAATCCTTTATAATGGTTGGGTGGTAGTAAACCATCCAAATCCAATACAAAGGACAAAACCATGGATAAGTTTACACGAAAAACATCATTTGAACAATGGTTTTCACCGATTAATCGTCCATTATTTGACGACCTAGTGAAAACACATCAATTAAATCACTATACCAAGAAGCTTTATATGGCTTCATTTATGAAACTGCTTTTGTATGCCCAACTCCATGAAACCGAGAGTTTACGGGCGTTGAGTGACGCTGTCTTTTTAGAAGAATTACAACGAGCAACGGGATTGGAATCGATTAGTTTTTCACAGTTAGGGAGACGAATCAATACCATCCCAACTGAGTTCTTTCAAACGATTTTTCTCGATTTAGTGGCACAAATTCATCGGAAAACCAATTTCCAAACAAGAAGAAAAGTGACAACGCCTTTGAAAATCATTGATTCGAGTACATTACCGCTTAATTTGACCAATCATAAGTGGGCAGAGTTTCGAAAAACAAAATCAGGAGTAAAGCTTCACTTACGACTTGTTTTTATGGAAAAAGGACTCTCCTATCCAGATAAAGCCGTACTCACGAATGCCAACGAACATGATCGTGGTCAACTAGAAGTATTCGTGGATGACAAAGAATGCATGTACGTGTTTGATCGTGGTTACTTGGATTATGGGCGCTTTGATCAAATGACGGAAGATGGCTATTTCTTTGTGACCCGTTTGCGTAAAAACGCTGTTGTCCGAGTGTTAGAATCCTTTTCGTTACCAGAAGATTCACCCGTATTCTCTGATGAAATGGTTGTCATTGGAACACCACAAAATCGTTCTGAAAACGTGTTTCGCTTACTCAAATTGCATGATACAAAAGGAAATGAGCTTCATTTACTGACAAATCGGTTTGACATTGACGCAGATGAAATTGCAGAAATCTACCAATCACGTTGGGCAATCGAACTTTTTTTCAAATGGATGAAACAACATCTGAACATTAAAAAGTTTTTTGGTCACAGTGAACAAGCTGTACATAATCAAGTGTACGTAGCCATGATAGTGTACTGTCTGAATGTTTTAGCTCAGTTGAACACGAATAGCGAACGCAGTTACTTACAAATTAGTCGCTATTTGAAGGCTTCTTTGTGGAAATCCGCTCACATTTGGTTACGAAAAATCGAAGGAAACGGCGTCCCATAAAGGTTTGCCAGTCGTTGTTGCACAAGTCATAGGTTATAGTAAAAAAATGGATGTTTACTACCCTCGCTTAGGTGTTTTCGTTTTTTCTCTAAAGTCCAGAAAAAATAAAACTGAAAATTCAGACATCATTTATGCGACGGTAGTGTTTCAAATATTATTTAAGAAGATAAATTTTAATAGAGGCTGGGACAAAAGATAAAAAAACACCATTTTCTCACGGGAGAAAATGGTGTTTTTTTGATAATTGAAGAAAATTTGATTTCCGTTCCGGGGACGCTTTCCGCGGGCCCGGCTCGAGTCCAATGTCATCAACTTAACGTTACATTTAATGGAAAATAATATTTAATTTAACTTTTATAAAATTAGGTAATAAGCCTCTTGTAATTTTAAAAAGGCCACCAAAATCGTTTTAGAATCCAATTTTTAGTTAATAAAACGAGGATGGTGGTTTTTTTGAAAACAAAAAGTACTTTTTTAGGGGCAATTGAGATTACTCGAAAGTTGCTGAATGATGTGATGTTTATGCTTGAATCTCGGACAAAAGAAACGTATTTTACACGAAAAGAAAAGAAGTTAAATTTTAAAAATACTATTCTATTTAGCTTAAACTTTGTTAAAAAGAGCCTCCAAATTGAACTTGACGACTTTTTCGACAAATTTAATTTATCAGAAATTAGTATTTCCAAACAAGGCTATTCAGCCGCACGAAAAAAGATTTCTCCTCTCGCTTTTGTAAAACTTACAAAAGCGATTGTGAATTGGTATTATGAAGAAAATTCCTTTAAAACTTATCGTGGATTTAGACTTTGCGCAATCGATGGAAGTGTGCTCCAAATCCCTGATACTGAGGAGCTTCGAAATTATTTTGGGTATGGAAAAAATCATAAGACAAGTTATGCAAGAGCTAGTGCCTCTTGTATTTACGATCTTGAGAATGGAATCATTATTACTTCTAGAATCAATCCATATAAGGTAGCTGAGCGAGATAGTGCAAAGGATATGATTGAAGAACTCGTACAAATTGGATTAAAAAATGATCTTTTTTTATTTGATCGAGGGTATCCATCGAGAGATTTTATTGCCTATTTAGATGCCCTTGGTATCAAATATGTGATGCGATGTCAAAAAAATACGATAAAGGAAATTGTCGAAGCGAAAGATGCTGATCAAAACATTCATATAATACATAGGAAACAAGTGATTACTGCTCGTGTAGTTAGATTCCCACTGGATTCTGGCACGGAAGAAATACTTGTCACAAATTTAACCGAGGAAGAGTTTGATATCTCTGAGTTTAAATCTCTTTATTTTAAACGCTGGGGAATTGAAACAGAATATAATGATGTGAAAAATAAAATCGAAATAGAAAATTTCACGGGTAGTTCGAAAATCGCAATTGAACAAGATTTCTATGCATCAATATATTTATCGAATATGGTCAGTTTATTGAGAAATGATGCCAATGAAACAATTAATGAGGAGAGTAAGAAAAAAAGACGAAAACATGATTATCAAGTAAACACAAATATCTTAATAGGAAAATTAAAAGATAGGATGGTTCACTTATTATTAGAAGATTGTCCAATCAAAAGAGAGAGAATGTTTACAAAAATCATGAAAGTGATTATAAGAAATAAGACACCTATTCGGTTTGGGAGAAGCTACCCACGAAGGAATGGTCTGTCCTCAACAAAGTATCCCCTAAACCAAAAAAGGTGTCTATAAACAATACATAGGATAAATATATCCTATTTGTTTATTAAATGTAAATAAATTAGGGGCTTAAAAAAATAAAAATTTAAGCCCCGGGCATCCTATTGCCTTTTTTAGCCGATTTTAGAAAATTATCAACACTTTGTAGGTTGAATAGTATTTTTAAAAGTAGACAACCAGATGGTTGCCTACTAACTGTAAATTATTGGTTGTATAAGTTTCTGACATTGGGCTCGAGTCTCCTCTGATTCAATCCTTCGCTCCTGCGGGGTCTCGAGAGGGCTCGTCGCAGGAAAGCTTTGAATTTACTTCCTTGAGCTTGCTCCGCTTTGCGACTAAGCGTGCGCGACAGGAGCACTCGCCCCGTCACTCCAATCAATTTTTTACAAAAAATCTTTTTGCAGCTCGTTCACTTTATTAGTTATGTCCCAGCCTCTTATTATTTATAATATAGTCTGTTATAGTGAGTTATGAAAGTTAATTATACTCTCTAATTTATTGATTCTTTGTAAATGCATTTTACAAAAATTTATTAATTTAATATGTTGGAATCGATAAATTCAATAATTATACAGCAAAGAAAAAACTTTATTTGTAATTGTTACAATAACAGTTAAATATTTTATATACTAATGAAGTATTGTAGAAAAATGTATATGCCAATGCAACAAAGGAGAGAGCAACATTGAAAAAAAGAATGTTCCTACTATATGTTTTACTTTCCATCGTGATGTTATTTGGTTGTGCCAGTGAAGGTGCAGATTATTTAGATGAAAAAGAACTAGAGGATAATCTAATAGAAGATCGAGCGGATGAATCGATAGATGTTAACCCCAATGAAGAACAACAAATTCCGGTAAACTCTGAGCTGCCAGCGGATATTAAAACATTCGATGCGGAAGTCGTATCAGTTGTGGACGGAGATACTATTAAAGTAAAGATTAATGGAAAAGTAGAATCCGTAAGATTTTTACTTGTAGATACACCGGAAACAAACCATCCACGGCTCGGTGAACAACCCTTTGGCCAAGAGGCAAAAGCCTTTACGAAGAAGATGTTAGAAGGCAAAACTGTTCAACTTGAAAAAGATGTGAGTGAACGGGATAAATACGGTCGCCTTTTATATTACGTTTATGTTGATGGGAAAAGTGTTCAAGAAGAATTGTTAAGAAATGGACTAGCAAGGGTTGCTTACGTCTATGTACCGAATACAAAATATGTAGACCGATACTATGAAATTCAAAAAGAGGCTCAAAAGAAAGGGATTGGTATTTGGAGCATTGAAAACTATGCACAAGAAGATGGATTTCATAAAGAAGTAATAGAAGAACATGTAGGGAATAATGAAAAAACAAATAATCAACCAAATTCAAACACCTCAGGAGATTGTAATATCAAAGGAAATATTTCATCAAATGGTGAAAAAATTTATCACATGCCGGGTCAACAATTTTATGATGTGACCAAAATCGATCTTTCAAAAGGTGAGCGATACTTCTGCAGTCGAGAAGAAGCGGAACAAGCAGGATTCAGACCAAGTCAAAGATAATCATCAAAATAATTTTTGCTTCTACTATTATGTAGAGGCATTTTTTATCTCAATTCCTTTTTTGAAATGATATCAGACTATATCCTTTTAAAAGGGGTAAAATAGAAAGTAAAACGAAAATGATGCTTGTTGAGACCTTAGAATTGCAAAGGGGAAATAAGAGGAGGTTCTACATGGAAAATCGCGAATTAACCGAGGAGCAAAAAGTAGAATTGTTTAACGTATTGAAAGAACGGTTTGTAAAAAATATGCACCGTCATGAAGGACTTAAGTGGGATCAAGTTCAACAAAAGCTTGAAGCGAATCCTATGAAGCTATGGTCGTTACATGAAATGGAAAAAACGGAGGGCGAACCAGATGTCATCGGGTTTGATGAGAAGACAGGAGAATATCTTTTTTGTGATTGTTCGAAAGAAAGTCCTAAAGGACGCAGAAGCTTGTGCTACGATCGAGAGGCATTAGAAGCTAGGAAAAAGCATAAACCAGAAAATAGCGCCATGGATATGGCAAAAGAAATGGGAATTGAAATACTAACGGAAGAACAATATCGAGAACTGCAAAAGTTAGAGCCGTTTGATACAAAAACTTCCAGTTGGATAAAGACGCCGGCAGATATCCGAGAACGGGGTGGAGCTTTATTTTGTGATTATCGCTATGGCCACGTTTTTGTTTACCACAACGGAGCTGATTCTTATTACAGCTCAAGAGGATTTCGTGGGTTATTAAAGGTATAATCAATTCGCAGTATTCAATCGAAAGAGATTAGGATAATCCTAAGTTCTTTCGATTTTAACGTTGTATATTGGAAATTATTTTCCTATATCAATTGTCATTTGTAAAGCTTTAGACTGTCTGAGAATATGGGCCAGAAGAAGAATGGTTACCATATTACTAAATGTGCCCTCCTTCATTGATTTTTTGAGCAATTCGCAGAATAACAGTAACATTGCGTCGTTTGAAAGTTTACGGAAGGAGTAGACGATAATGGCTATCCAATTAAAAGAAATAAATTCAAAAAAGATTTTAACTGAAGCGACGGGATATTTAGATATCGGTTTTACTCATTCTTTAAATCCCTATAGTGGTTGTGCTTTCGCTTGCCGGTATTGTTATGTTCGAGAATTGCCAATCCAAAGGTTTAAAGGGATTCCATGGGGACAATGGATTGATATAAAAAAGAATGCAAGGGAAAATTATCGAAAAGAGATGAAAAGCCTTCGTCGAAAACAACAACCAGTAAATATTTATATGTCTTCTGCAACAGATCCTTATCAACCCATAGAAAGGAAAGTTCAAATTACAAGGGGAGTATTGGAAGAGATGCTGGAATACCAACCTGATGTATTGGTCATTCAAACGAGAGGTACTTTAATAGAAAGAGATATAGATTTACTTGTTGAACTGAAAGAAAAATGTAAGCTGATTGTTTCACTGACAATTGAAACTGATCGAGAGGATGTGAAACAAATTTTTGCTCCTTATGCCCCAAGTATTAACAAGAGATTAGAGGTTCTTAAAAAATTGCATGATGCTAATATTACAACTCAAGCTGCCGTCTCCCCTGTATTACCATTTACTCATGAATTCCCAAAAAGGTTAAAAGATAAAGTGGATTATATTTGGATTGATACATTAACAATTGGCGACGGTGCGGACGGGAAACGTTCGTTGCGATTAAAAATGCCAGATCTTTTTGTAGAAAATCATTTTTCAGAATGGTACAAACAAGATTTACATATAAAAGTGGCGGAATATTTTAAGCGATATTTTCCAAACGAAATGATTCGGGTTTCTAAACAAGAAGCTTTTTTAAAATAAATATTCGTTTTAGAAAGTACATGAGAAATAATAGTCGGAATGTTCTGTTGGATAGATAAATTGTCACAAACATTTCATTACTATTATTCCTAAAATTAACAAAAACTATTGTGAATGTTTTAAAATAATAGTTAATATTGTCTATATTTTTGTTTTTGATAAATTTTTCTATGGATATTTCGATTATAAAGACATGATTTATAAAAAAATGATAGTATGATAATAAGAAAAAAGTAATTTATATTCAAGTTATCTTCCTGTTTGTTATAAGGGGAATGGGGAATATATAATGGTGCGTTGTAGTGTCAATTGGTTAAAAAGGAGGGGTAGAGTTGGCCATTTTTAGAAGAATCAGTAAAAATCCTAATTACGAAGAGCCTAAATGGATTGGAGTGAACAGCCAACAGGAAAATTTACTGGAAATTAGTAGAGATTCAGACGTTTATGCACAATTAAAATTGATTCATTTAACAGAAGAAGATTTAAACTTATTAGCTTGTATTAAACCATACATTGAAAAATCAATTGAAGAAATAGTAGATACTTTTTATGATGCATTAACCTCCATTCCACAACTAAAGAGTATTATTAATCAACATAGTACAGTGGAACGATTGAAAAAGACCCTTAGTGTACATATATTAGAAATGTTTTCTGGAAAAATAAATGAAGAATTTATTCAGAAAAGAATGCGCATTGCCCAAGTACATTTAAAAATTGGCTTATTGCCGAAATGGTATATTGGGGCTTTTCAAAATATCTTAAATTCAATTATTAACATTATCAATCGAAGTAATTGGTCAAAAGAAAGTATCGAAAAAGCAACAGTACTAAGTATAAAACTTATAAATTTTGAAACACAAATAGTTTTAGAAGAGTATGAAAAAGAGAAAAAACAATATATCGAATTACAGCATAATCAAGTGAAAGATGAATTAAAAAATAATCTTTCCCTCATTATGAAAAATTTAACGCAATTGTCAGAGGAGACAACAAATTCTATCAAAGAAATTATCGATTATTCATTAGAAATTAAAAACGATATTAAAAGTTATATTGGTCAAGTAAAAGAAATGGAGAAGAATACTAGCGGTGGAAATATTTTAATGGAACATTTGGAGGAAAAAATCGTATCCATTTCAGAGAGAACAAAAGAAATGGAAGATCTTGTTTTAGAACAACAAAAATCTTCTGAAAAAATCAATAACATTATATCCATCGTTACCCAAATTGCTGACCAAACAAATCTTTTAGCGTTAAATGCAGCAATTGAGGCTGCAAGAGCTGGAGAACACGGAAAAGGTTTTGCGGTTGTAGCAGAAGAAGTACGAAAATTAGCGAACCAGTCTAAAGAATCAGTAAAACAAATTACTGAGATTATAGAAAATACATCTAAAATTACGGAAAATACAGTTTCTACAACTCGGACTATTCGAGAAACGGTAACAATCGGGTTAGAAAGTGGAATAAAAGTGAAAAAGACATTTAATCAAATTGAAAATGCACTGCAAGAAAATAAAAAGCAGATTGAAACGGTTGGTAATGACATAGAAACTCTCGTTGAAACCATAGATAATATCAATCAATATACTTTAAAGGTTGCTAATCAAGCAAGAGAATTATATGAAAAAACTGTTAATCTATAGAGAGCATCGGGCGGGATAAGTAAATTTAATATACTGTTTGTAAAGGGGGCGTCTTAAAAAGTCATTTTGAGACGCCCCCTTTGCGGCTGTCGCTAGAGCTTTCGCCGCAGATAAATTGCGACGAGAAGGTGCGTTTGATGTGACCACCGCAGAAGCACAGTTTTTAAGAGAAGATTACTAATAAGAAGTAAGGCTGTTCAGAAAGTGTTCAACTTTCTGGACAGCCTCTTTCTATTTGCAATATGAATAATTTTCCTTTCAAAAAATCGCCTTAACATCAAAAATATTGCGTGAAATGGAAGATTATTATCATTATTTTTGATAGTATAATAGTTAATAGGAATTCCTAGGAGGTTTGAAAGTGGAATTAAAGGATTTGGAGATTTTTCAGTTAGTGGCGGAGAAAGGGACAGTTACCGAAGTAGCAAAGGAATTAAATTATGTTCAATCGAACATTACATCTCGTATACAAAAACTTGAGGCGGAGCTGAATACCCCTTTATTTCATCGTCATCGTCGAGGGATGACCTTAACACCGGAAGGAAAAAAACTATTATCTTACAGTGAAAAAATATTAAGGTTAACAGCTGAAATGAAAAAGGCTGTCCAAAATCATGACGAACCTTCTGGAAAGTTAGAGATTGGTACAGTCGAAACAGTTTATCATTTACCCGTAATACTTTCTTATTATATAAAGAAATATAAAAATGTGGAGTTATCTCTTTTTACAGGGGTAACGGACAGTTTAGAAGAAGAAGTATTAAATCATAAATTGGATGGGGCATTTGTCACGAAGTCGGATTTTCATCCTGAATTGGAGACGTATGATGTATTTGATGAAGAGTTAGTATTAATTTCAGATAATCGGGAACTGACGATGGAAGAATTAAAAGATGAACCAATCTTATGTTTTAGCAATGGTTGTGGATATCGTGCACGTTTAGAACAGTGGTACAAGGATCAGAACATCACACCACAAAAAATCATGGAATTTGGAACCCTAGAAACGATTTTACGAAGTGTAGCTATGGGGCTCGGTGTTTCATTCGTACCGAAATCCGCCGTTGCTCATTTAGAACAAAGCGGAGAAATTCGCTATTATAGTTTACCTGAAAAATATAGTAAAGTAAAAACTGTTTTTATAAGAAGGGCCGATTCGTATTTAACATCAAGTATGGAAAAATTTATAGAAACAATTGAAGAAAATAAGCGATTCATGCATGGGCATTTCAATCAATAGTAGTACAAATCATGATTTGTGCTGCTTTTTTATTTTCAGCATAAGAAGTTCAACTTTTGGAATTTAATTTTACAAAACAATATGGGTCCAATTTAGCGGTAATTTGCCAAAATTACTAAAGACTTATCCATTTTTGAAAACTAAAGACGGTATGAACACTTAAATAACAAGTTTCTTCTTTAACTTATCAAATAGGAATTTTTCTTATTTAAAATTTGATAAAATATAAAGACATCTAATGAAAGAAGGCTTTGCTAAATGTTACACCGTTTTAACGCATACTTGCAAAAGTTAATGCCTATTTTGACGCCATTAAGTCTAATGATAGGGGTGATATTTGAAAAAGTCGGTGGGCATTTGCTTTTCCTAGTTCCTTGGATATTTGCTTTTATGACCTTTGCTGGTAGTCTTAGCATCAACTTTGAAGGATTAAAAACTTTAAAAAAATATCCAAAGTTCATTTTCATTACGATTTTGTTTTTACATGTATTGATGCCGATTTGGGCTTACGTATTGTCAGCGCTAATAGTGAATGATCATTTATTGACGGTTGGTTTTATTTTGTCAGTAGCAGTTCCAACAGGTGTGACAAGTTTTATTTGGATTAACATTTGTAAAGGGAATATTCCACTTGGCTTGTCTATTATATTAATTGATACAATACTTTCTCCCATCATCATACCGCTCATAGCTAAATTGGCTGCGGGACAAATAGTAGCGATTGACACCACGTCTATCATGATCGATTTACTTTGGATGATTGCATTTCCATCCATGCTTGGCATGTTGATGAATGAGTGGGGAAAAAGTGAGTTTGTCAAAAAATTATCCCGAACTTTCGCTCCTTTTCAGAAAGTCAGTATATTCCTCATCGTGTTTATCAATAGTAGTGTCATTGCACCCTATTTAAAAAATATCTCGTGGGATATAGTTGGAATTATTCTATTAGTTTTAGTTGTATCTTTATCAGGCTATACCTTTTGTCTGATTATTGGACATTTTTTATGGAGAAGAATCGATTTGATTACAACCTTTGTTTTTACAGGTGGAATGCGCAACATAGCGGTTGGTGTTGTTGTGGCCAGTACATATTTCCCATCAAGAGTAGTGCTTCCCGTTGTATTTGGTATGCTGTTCCAACAAGTATTGGCATCACAATTTAGTAAAGGGTTGGAGAAATATCGAGAGAAGTTTGATCGGAATGTTGGAAATGAAGTGAAAAGTTAAGTAAACAAATGTTTAATTGGGAGACTGTTCAAAGTGATACATGCTTTGAGCAGTCTTTTGTATTTATGCAATAAATTAATAAAGGTAACAGTAGATGGTATAAAAACAAATATATGAACCACATTAATGGTAAATGCTATTAGTGGGAGTATATGTATGAGACGATTTTATCGAAAAGTGCCTAGAAAAAATCCAATAAACAAGCATCAAAATAACATAAATACTTAACACATAAAAAATGACATAAATGGTATTCAACAAGAAAATAATGTACAACAGTGTCAATGTTGTGGCACTCTTCAGTTTCAGCAAAATCACAATATTCATTTGAATCAAAATGCTCAACATATACAAGGAACACGAAGGAATTTAAATAATGAGAATTCTGGATTGCAACGTAGCCAAGATGTTCGAATCATATAACCAAATCAAAATGTACAGTTTCAACAAGGTAACCAGTGCCAATGCCATCGTTTTTGGAAATACGACGATGAGGAATATGATCTTTCCGACCTTCGATTTATCAAGAACATTTTAATGTATTTTTTCGTAAAAAACGCATGCGTAGAGGCATTCAGTTAGCGGTTACAAATGGGATAGCGGAAGACTTACTATATGTTGAAGCGGAACATGAAAAAATACCAGCAGAATATATAAAAAATTTATAAAAAAAGATGGGATATTACTGATTTGGTCGATGAAAAGCTATATGAAGAGACAAGTTTCCCTTTACCATACCCAACAAAAATAAGTTCCACAGTCATTGATTATGAAGGAATGGCTATTTATAACGGTAAAGAAGAGCGGATGGTAGGAGTTTTGAAAGGAGACGATGCGAAAGCGTTAAGTTATATCAGAGGTTAAAAAAATAATGGTTCCATTAATACAGAAGTCGATGGTGGACAGACGATTGAAGTGCTTACGATAAAAAGAAAAATTACACTAATGAATAAGGATCCAAATCATTTACAATACCATATTAAAATTCAAATAAAGGGATCA
Organism: Ureibacillus sp. FSL W8-0352; assembly: GCF_038004345.1. Taxonomy (NCBI): domain Bacteria; kingdom Bacillati; phylum Bacillota; class Bacilli; order Caryophanales; family Caryophanaceae; genus Ureibacillus; species Ureibacillus sp. FSL W8-0352. The sequence continues at coordinate 2,802,608 of NZ_JBBOQT010000001.1, forward strand.
ATTGCTGACCAGTCAGGATGGAAAAATTTAAAAAATATGAAGTGCTAAATAAGTTTCATGAAGAAACGAGCGATAGAATAGAAAAAATCGTGAAGAATACAATTGATAAAATTCAAAATGATTTTCAAACAGATGCCATGGGATTGGGGGAGTATTTAAACCGTTATTATCCAAAAATATGGAAGGAAGTACAAGATGAATGGGATAATGGGAAAAATTATTTCTCAAAAAGTGATATCGATTGTGAAGTGAAGATCGTAATCGAGGAACCAGGAAGCATTAATAAAACAACATCTAAATGAGGTGATGCACATGAAATTTATTATCGAGCATTTACCTACAACATATGCAATTGTTTGCACAGTTTTCGCATTTTTAGTTCCTTTTACTGTGTACAAAATTAATGAGAAAATTCATATTGTGATGGATCCACCTTGGAAACAAGAGGATCGGTTAAAAGGAAATAATGAAGAACAGCAAGATAATTAGAAATTGCTCATCGGAATTTCGAAAGAAAAGGAGCATTTCATGATTTACTATATAGGCATTACAAAAGATAACCATTTAGAAAAAGGAGATTCAATAAATAATATTGACATTACCAGTTATAAATGGTTTTGGGTAGATTTTAGCGAACCGACAGAAGAAGAAATGAAGCATTTATCAAATACCTTCCACTTTCATCCTTTAGCAATAGAAGACTGTGTACAAGATCTTCAAAGGCCGAAATTAGATTATTTTAATCATTACACCTTTTTCGTTACTCATACAGTTCGTGAAGAAAACGGTAGACTAATTAAAGAGGAGCTAGATTTTTTTGTAGGAGAATCGTTTATTGTTACCTTTCACAAACATCCTTCTGTAGAAGTTACAAAAGTATGGAGTGAATTGCTTGCTCAAACTTCAATCGAACAATGGGATACGTATTATGTATTTTATGAATTATTAGATAAAATTGTCGATAATTATTTTCCCATTATCTATAAAATAGAAGATGAACTTGAGAAAATTATTATACAAACAGGCATTCAACCGATGAATAGCTTGATGGAAGCTAGAAATATGCTTTTACAGTTGTTGCATTCTGTCAATCCTATGAGGGATTTATTATATCGCATGTTAAACTCTCATCATTTGAATTTAAATCAAATTGACGAGAGAAGAGAATACTTTTCAAATATTCATGACCATCTATTAAAATTATCCGAAATGGTCATGTCTAATCGAGAAGTAACGGCAGATATTCGTGACAGTTATATTTCCTTAAATGCACATCAAACCAATAATGTCATGAAACTACTGACAATTATTACATCTATTTTTGCCCCATTAACATTTATTGCAGGTATTTATGGGATGAACTTCAAAAACATTCCTGAATTATCTTGGAAATATGGTTATTTTGTAATTCTTTTTATAATGTTCCTCATTGGAATATCGATGCTCTTGTGGTTTAAAAGAAAAGGCTGGTTCAGATAATATCCTGAATTATTTCATTTTCATGCCGATAATAATGAGCACGATGCCTGAAAATAGACAAAGCATTTTTAAGAAAGAAATTTTTTCAGAAAGTCCGCTAATTCCTATTCCAGTTGTCACTATTAAGATAGTTGGACCAACTAACGCTAACATTGAATTGAGCATCAACGCTTTTTCTAAGTCATTGGACTTCCACATCAGTGTGGCAATTGATAATTCGATACTTCCAGATAAATATCTTAACAACACCATATAAAGAAGTGCACTTTCCAATTCGTCATCCTTCCACTGTTTCTTGGAAAATGATATGCTTGGCCAAGAAATATTATTAACAATTGGTGAGATTATGATTGAGCTATCTACGTTGGATGAAATTCATTCTTTTATTGAAAGAAACCCACTTACTTTTCTTTACTTTTCACGAATGAATTGCGGGGTTTGTCATGCATTACTTCCTCGGGTAGAGGAAATGTTAAAAAATTATCCTAGAATCGCTTTTGGGTATATAAAAGTAGATAAAGTGGAGGAGACAGCAGGACGCTTTTCGATATTTACAGTGCCTGTACTACTGTTTTTGGTGGAAGGAAAAGAATTTATTCGAGAAGCAAGATTTGTGCACATGGATATTTTAAAAGAAAAATTAAATAAAATTGTGCAATTGTATGAAGAAAAATAGTAAAGAAAAAGGAGGCGTTCCAATTTGACGTCTCCTTTTCCTTTTTATAGCTTGTTCACAAGCGCATGTATTGTTTCTTTTAATTCATCATCGTGATCGGAAAGTTGAATTAAGTTAGCAAGGCGCTCTTTTAAAATATGGCGTTCAATAACTTGTTTTTCGTCAAGTACGCTTACTAACAATTCGATAATTAAACGGTCACGAATGTCTAATGCTTCATCTACGCGTTCAGGTGTAATTTTGGCATTTGTATTCAATGCTTTGCTACCCATTTTTATTCCCCCCTAAAATCTTTCCTATAGTTCATAGTACCATAATATTATACTTTTTTGGATATTGAAATATATTTGAAAAATGGAATTTTAATGGAATTGGTGCACTAGTTTTATCCATGATAAAAATTTTGCTATTTTAAAAGGGTTTTAAAGAAGTATTTAGAATATATATTTGTAGAAAGGAGTTGGGAGAAGTGAGAGGAATTATAAACAACAAAAAAAGAGAAATTTCAGTTGATGATGCATTAGCTTTTTTGCGGGAAGCGAAAGTTGCTCATGTTGCAACAGTAGGAGAAGACGGCTATCCTTATGTCATTCCGTTTGTTTTTGTTTATGAAGAAGGGAAAAAATTGTACTTGCATATAGGCAATTTAAGAGAAAGTCATTTTTGGGAAAATGTTAAAAAGAATCCGCGGGTAAGTATTGAAGTTTGTGAAATGGGAGCTATCGTTCCTGGAAAGAAATACGCTTGTCAATCGGCTTTAGCTTATACAAGCGTCGTATTATTTGGGACGATTCATCGCATTGAAGATGAACAAAAGAAAGAATGGTTTTATGATCGCCTTTGGAAAAAGTATGGCGATCCAAATTGGCAATTTGAAAAAGGTGGTTATCCTGCTTTGCCAAAAACCGAACTATTTGAAGTAGACATTGAAAATGTTACAGGAAAATGGAGTGAGGCTTTAAGTCATTAGTAGATAGTGATTAAGTTGCATAACAAACCGATTGAAGGCTAGGCGCAAATTCGCTTCAGTGGTAAAAATAGCCGAAGACATTTTACGATTGTAAAATGTTTACGGCTATTTCTAATTTAAGGCTTCCCACAAGAGCTATTTAAAAAGAATATTTATTTTATGTATTTGATTCTAAATCCCCACACTTTTCGGCTAATTTATATAACTTGTTTTGAATGTATTGTTCAATTCTTTTTTGCCCCTCTGAAAAATCTTCATTGTCTTGAAAAGAAATTGGCTCATCAGCAATAATCAGTCGATTTTTTTTGCTTACGTGTAAAGGTACAAAACGAACATGTTGGCCAGTCTCTTTAAAAAAGTATTTTTCAATATATAGGTATCCTTCATACATTGCCTTTGTTTCATTGGAAGTATTTGTATAGTCAATCGTTGGATAAATGACGATGCTTTCGCCTCTTTTCAACGCTTCCACAGAAAGTCGAAACGTATTTATTATTTTTCTAGATCCTCTATACACAGGAATGCCTTTGCCGGATTTCAACAGTTTAGAAATAATAAATGAAAGGGGATATGCACATATTTTTGCAATTGTTTTATTCATTCCCATTCTTTTAGTAAATGTGTAGTCCACATATTGTTGATAGCATGTTCTACGATCTAAAAAGACGTGTAAAATCCAAGTTCGCAAACTTTTCGGAAACCATAAATATATAATAAATGGATTAAAAAGATTTTGATGGTGTGAAATATAAACAACAGGATCTTGCGCTTTTTCATGGATTTCTACATTATAGGTAGGGTATATTTTACGAATAAGCCATTGAGAGATTAGGAAGAACTTACCGTAAAAATTAGATACCATGTTTTTCACCTTCATCCAGCTTCTTATTTGCAACAATTCCCGAAATAATCATTGTAAAAATTTTTAATGAATCTTTTATAGGGTGATAATAGGAGCTTTTATTTTTGTTGATGTATATAGTTTGGATAGGAATTTGCATGATAGGAATCTTCTTTTTGGCGGCAGCAATTAACATGTTCATTTCATATTCATAACGTTCTCCTTCTAAAGCAAGGAGTGAAGGAAGTATTTTTATTGGAATGCCCCGAAGGCCTGTTTGCGTATCTTGAAGATGAATTTTAAATAATGCTGTAAATAAATAACTAGTAATTTTATTTCCAATATAACTTCTAATCGGGACATTTTTTTGGTCAAAATTTCGGACGCCAAGAAGAATGGCATCTTGAACATCACTGAGTAATTCAGCAATGTTGATGACATCTTCAATGGAATGTTGACCATCTGCGTCAGCCGTTATCACCCCGTCCACATGACAGTGCTTCAAAACGTATTGAAATGCGGTTTTTAATGCACGACCTTTGCCCTTATTTTTTTCATGAGTCAGCACGGTGCAATTTTGTATTAATCCAATTTGATGAAATATTGCATTGCAACTAGTCATACTTCCATCGTTAATTACGACAATCTGTGAAACATTATGACTTTTTAAATCGTATATATAATCGATTAAATCATGAGTTGGATTCAAGGCGGGAATGATAACGCAGACTTTATTCATATCGTCCCTTCCTTTCTAAACCGTTATGTTGACTTCAAATCTTTCAGCAAATTTGAAGTAGAAATTTTTAAATATATGGATTCTAATATTAGTTTTCCAAGTTCATAAAAAATCTTATATTCATGTATATTCATAAGTTTGAATTTCATTCCAAAAGAATGAAAAATAAGGTGACTCTAGTTAAACAGAATAAAATTTTAATAAAGTTTTCTTTTGCTTGAAAATCAATTATGTGTAATAGAAAATTTTGCACATTAACTACGTATTGTTAGGCATAAGTTATAAAAATAAGTATTATTTTTTGGAATGATTACCTATTCAATATTGTTTAAATAAAATGAAAACGATGGATTTTATTTGTGAGGGTGATATTGTGGAGAGAGATTTAAAGATTCTGCTATTAACGGGGAGCTATGGTAATGGTCATTTAAAAGTATCAAATACGTTAAAAAATACATTTTTTAACTACGGAATTACAGATGTAATAGAATCTGATCTTTACTACGATTCTCACCCATTATTAACAAAGGCATCAAAATATTTATATATAAAAAGTTTTAATTATGGTAAGAAAATTTATGGATTACTATATTACGGCGGTAGAAGAAATAAAAGGTATTTTGATATTGAATTTATGAATACTTATGGAATGAAAAAACTCATGCGAATGGTTGAGACATTAAAGCCAGATATTATAGTTAATACATTTCCAATGCGAGTCGTGCCAGAATTAAAAAGAAAAACAGGAATTCAATTACCTATTGTGAATGTGATTACAGATTTTCAAGCTCATAAAAATTGGGTTCACGATTATATAGATCGTTATTATGTGGCAACTGAAGATTTAAAACAAAATTTGATAAACGCCGGAACACCTGATTATAAAATTAAGGTCACAGGAATTCCAATTGAAGAACAGTTTGAACGCTCAGTGGACCGAAACGCTCTTCTTGAATCTTATGGTTTAGATTCAAAAAAGCCTGTAATTTTAATTGCAACGGGAGCTTATGGAGTAATAAAAGATATTGAAGGAGTTATGGAGAAATTATTGCAGCATGACAATAACCAAATACTCGTCATATGCGGGAAGAATGAGGAGTTGAAAAATAATTTATTAGAAAAATATTCTAACAATCAAAATGTTAGAATATTTGGGTATACGAACAAAATGGATGAAATGATGAAAATGGCTACCGTTATGATTACAAAGCCAGGAGGAATTACGTTAAGCGAAGCATTAGCAGTTCAAGTACCGCTATTGCTTTACCAAGTAGTACCTGGCCAAGAGTTGGAAAATGCAAATTACTTTCAGTCTAAGGATGCGGCAATTATTGTAAATCATCCTGATGACTTAGTTATGTCTGTACTTCAGTTAATTTGTAATGAAAACCATCGAAACCGATTAATTAATAATATGAAAGAAATATATTGCCCAAGATCAGCAGAAGTTATTTGCGAAGATGTTATTTCGTTAGTTGAACAAAAACACCAATTCAATCGATTTATCGGATAAAAGGAGGATCAACAAGTAGAACCTCCTTTTAATTTGTAAAATATTAGATCATTTTTAATAATGCTTCTTCTCCAGTCATTCCTTTAACAATTCCCATTTTTTCGGCTTCAGTTGTAACAGATTCGAGCGGAGCTTGTAATAATTCATCGATGGTTTTTACCCCAACTGCACGACCTGCAATAATTTTTCTGTCAGCTAGCCGAGTGTTCAATAATTCAACATCTAGCGCACCACACATAATGTACCCAATTTCATTCGAGATTGTTAATAAAGTTGTTTTCGGCAAGTGAACAGTGACGGCAGTGTACATATGTCCTTGTAATTCAATGGGTTCAATTGAGATCAACCACATCGCTCCTTTCTTTAATAAAATATGGAGCGATGAAAAAAATGTTCAATTGATGTCGAAGAAATTTTCTGTCGATTCTAAGTGTGCTGCAAAATAAATTGAAAATATTAGGAAAGAATAGTTATTTGCTGAAGTTTTCATACTAACAATGATTTCACTAAGGAAATCGACCATGATGAAAGAGGTGATTGCCGATGAGTAAGAAGGAAGTTTTTCCGAAAGCTCTCCGAAACCAAAGCTTAAAGCCGAAATATCAAAAATCTCAAATTAATGGTCAAACGGAAATATCACTCCATAACCAAATTTTGAGAACGGATGCGAAGGCAAGGCAGTATTAAAGAGCATCATGGCGTCTTAGTGAAAGGTGCCCGGAACTTAGTTTCCGGGTTTTTTTCTAAAATTTTTTCAAAAAAATATCGATTTGTGTATAAATATTTGTAAAGCAGTCATAATAAATAATGATTTCACAAGACAATCCGACATGATAAACAGGAGGGATTTCCCGATGGAAAAGATCAAAGACCAATTTGATTCTGACACTCCGCCGAAAACTCGTCAAGGTGAAGGAAAGTCCATTGTTCAAAAGTAAATTGAATATGGAGTAACACCGAAGAGTTTCTGAATTCATGTCGTGATTTGTGAAATCGAGGCCCGGAACTTAGTTTCCGGGTCAATTTTTTTATCAAATAGGAAAAAGACAAATAAGAGATGAACACAATAAGCTTATTCCCTTCCATAACAATCCCCTATTTGTAGGTCTATTCTCCAACTATTGCGCTGTTTATGATTTATCCATCTCAAATAAACAATATTATTTCCATTGCAATTCATTACATATTGATTAAATACGACCTAAGACTGAAAAAAATATATTTCTTCGGGCGGTTTAATGGTGTATGTAATGTCGTTAGAATGGAGGTATATTTACAAAGGAGAAAGTCGAGATGGAAAAAGTATATTTATTATTTACCGATACTGGAACGCTTTTTACGAGAATGATTAAGCTTTATACGAAAAAAACTTATAATCATGCTTCCATTGCATTTGACTCGAATTTTCAGGAAATGTACAGTTTTGGAAGGAAATATCCAAATAATCCATTTATCGGCGGTTTTGTAAAGGAAGATTTACGTAGTGCGCTTTTTTTAAAAAGTAGAGGAGCTGTATATAGCATTTGGGCTACAAAAGAACAAATTGCTCGTATGAAAGAAATCATAAAATATATTGAAGCAGAACAACAAAATTATAAATACAATTTAACAGGGCTTATTACATACACTTTTAATAAACCATCACATCGAAAAAATGCTTATTTTTGCTCTCAATTTGTTGCTCACGTTTTAAAAGAAGGGGCGAATTACGAATTTCATAAACCGATTTCTCTGATTTCCCCTTATGATTTACAGTGTTTAACGAATTTGCAGTTGGAATATGAAGGACCTTTATTTCATTTGATAATGAACGAAAATCGAATGAATGATTTATATCGATATAATGTTGGATAAGGGAAACTTTACTTGTCAGTCTAGTTTAGCAATTGTTGTATCTCTGTATGAAATATAAAACCTGTAACAAAATAAATATAGCCAAATATTGTTTGTGAGGTGCAACAATGGAAAATATCAATGAAATTCCAAGAGATGAAGGTATTGATCATAGCCTAGCACTTTTAAAAGAAGGGTATGAATACATTTTAAATCGCAGAAAAAGCTTGCAAACCAATATTTTTGAAACAAGAATATTGGGGAAAAAGGCGATATGCATGGGTGGGAAAGAAGCGGCACAATTGTTTTATGATCAAACAAAATTTCAACGTCAAGATGCTGTTCCAAACCGCATCATTGAAACCTTATTCGGGAAAAATAGCGTTCAAACCCTTGATGGAGTAGCTCATCGACATCGCAAAAAAATGTTTATGAATGTCATGACAAAAGAAAAAATAAATGAGTTTTTAGATATTGCAAAACTTGAATGGGAAAAAGCATTAGATCAATGGAGTAAAGAAACAGAAATTATTTTTTATGAAGAAATGAAAACGCTGTTATGTAAAGCGGCATTTAAATGGATTGGGTATCCTCCCCATGAAAAAGATACGGAAATATTGATGAACGAAATCGGAGCGATGTTTGAAACGCCTATCGCATTTGGCCTGCAACATTGGATAGGCAGAAATAAAAGAAATCAATTGGAAAAAAAGATGGAGAAATTGATAGAAAAAATACGCTCCAACGAAGTACAAGTACAAAGTGAATCGATATTACATCAATTTGTATTTTATAAAGATTTAGACGGCAGTTTGTTAGATGTCGAAACAGTGGCAGTTGAGGTTATTAATATTTTAAGACCTATTGTTGCGATTTCAATCTATATTAATTTCATTGTAATGGCATTATCCCAATTTCCTCATGAAAGAGTAAAATTAAAAAGTACGCCTGATTATATCCACTTATTTATTCAAGAAATAAGACGTTTTTATCCTCTTGTCCCTGTTGCTGCAGCAAAGGCTAAAAGTAGTTTTACTTGGAACGGATATACATTTCATGAAGGAACGCTCGTTTTATTGGATATTTATGGTACTAATCATGATCCGAATATTTGGGAAAATCCCGATGAATTTCAACCTGAACGTTTTGCCCAATGGCAGGATGACCAATTTAGTTTCATTCCGCAAGGCGGCGGAAGATATGAAACAACCCATCGTTGTCCAGGTGAACAATTAACCATTGAAGCGATGAAATTAAGTTTAGAGTATTTGTTAAATAAAATGGATTATGAGATTCCAGAACAGGACATGTATATCACGATGGATACGATTCCAAGTATTCCTAAAAGTAAAGTGATATTAAAAAATGTTAAGCGATTAAAAGAAAGCATTCATTAGTAATTAAGAAGCCTCAAAAGTTTTCTGCTTTTGGGGCATTTTTTTCGAAAATAAAAAATTTTTAATAAAAGAGAAGGAGTTTTCTTTTTTGTATCGAAGGATTACTACAATAAGTAAACCTATAGGAGCTGACATTCTTGGATAAAAATAAAGAAAAAATATTAATTCATTTCGAGAATTCAGTGGATTTTGTAAAAAATTTAACAAAACTGACGGAAAATGAATGGTACTTATCATTAACAAATGACGAATGGACAATTGCAGACGTTGTCACTCATTTCATTGCGTTAGATGAATTTGTCCTTCAAAAACGAATTCCCTACTTTAAAAAAGATGGAGTTTTTCCAAAAGAACTAGACAAACAAGCAATCAAACAACAATCATTAATTGAGAGTAGAAAAAGAAAAAAGGAAGAGATTATAGAAAAATTTACTTCCGTTAGAAGAAGCCTTATTATTGCTGTAAATAATTTAGAAGATGAAAAATGGTCGAAAAGTTACCATATTCATTCATCCAAATATACTATTTCATCATATTTGTTTGAATATATTCATTATGATTTAAAACAATTTAATAAAGTGAGAGAAGCATTATACTTAAAAAAATAGTTTTGGTCCCCATGAATAGGACCTTTTGTTTTTTTAAAGAGAATGTCAAATAAAGTCCTTGTAGCAGATTTCACCCACAAGGACTTTCAATCGTATTGTTTATTTACGGCCGAATAGTATAGGGATATAATGGATGATATCCATTGGAGTTACTCCATAATTGGACGAATTTCTCCCTAATTCTTCCGCGGCAATAGCATGATAAAAACTTGCACATAACATGGCTTTTAGGGGATTCTGATGCTGGGAAACTAGGGAAGCAATTAAACCAGTTAATACGTCTCCACTGCCACCTTTACCTAAAGCATCATTTCCATAAGGATTTATCCAAAGTTCGCTAGTAGGTGTTGCAATGATTGGTCGATGTCCTTTTAACAATAAATAAGCTCCGTATGTTGCAGCAAAATTTTTTGCTGTTTCTAAGCGATTCGCTTCAATTTCAGCAACTGATTTTCCCGTCAAGGTAGCCATTTCTCCTGGATGTGGAGTTAAAATAATATCCCCTTTATAATGTTGCAACTGTTCTAAATGGTTTTTAAGAAAATACAATCCATCTGCGTCTATAATGAGTGTTTGTGTTGTTAACTGATTTAGCAATGTTCGAATTATTGCATCGCCGTCTAACTCTCTTCCCAATCCAGGCCCAAAGGCGATTGTTGTATATTTAGAAAAGTCGATTGTTTCAATAGCTTTCCAGTTAATAAATCCATTTGAATCGGATAGTGGCATAAAGAGGCTTTCATGACATGTTCCAGCAACAAGTGGATAAATGGTTTCGGGAATAGCAAGGGTTACAAGACCAATTCCTGAGTGAAAAGCAGCCTTTGCTGTATAGACTGGCGCCCCTACATAATGTTTACAACCACCAATTACAAGGCAGTGTCCGAAAGCTCCTTTATGTCCATGTTTCATTCTTTGTGGCAGAGAGGATATTGCAGTAGCTTCATCTAGAAGTTTAGGCAGTTTTAATTGAAGGGTTTCAACAATTGAATCAGGAACGGAAATATCTGCAACTTCCCATTCACCAATCACTGTAGGACCATCACCAACAAAAAATCCTATTTTCGGCATGGCAAAAGTAATTGTTTTCTTTGCTTTAATCGTTGTACTTGCAGCTTTACCCGTGTCGGAGTTAAGCCCAGAAGGAATATCCACACTTATTACATCTTTATTTGATTCATTAACAGCTTCAATGATTCGATTGAACGGAAATCGAACTTCACCGGAAACTCCAGTTCCTAGCATCGCATCAATAATGACATCCGCCTGTTGAATATATGTAAATATATCATTTTCTCCAGCATTAAAGTGATAGAAAGGCAACTGACGATTTTTGTATACTTGATAATGTATTCGAGCATCGCCTTTTAGTTTAGCTTCATTTCCAATAAAACAAAGTAATACATCGTATCCAAAATCAATTAATCGTCTTGCGATAACAAAGCCATCACCGCCATTATTTCCGTACCCAGACAACACGAGTACACGAGTATTTTTGGGATAGTCCTTTAAAATCGCTTGCACGACAGCGCTCCCTGCGTTTTCCATCAATACAGCACCAGGTAGCCCTAGCTGTTCTATTGTAAAATGATCTAGCAGTTGCATTGTTTTTTGCTCAGCAACATACATAAACAAACCTCCTTTACATAAGATGTTCTGAGATTTTTCTTCTTAACTTAATTTTACAATATAAAATAATCCATAATCATGAAACTTATGGAAACGATATACAGTCTAATAATTTGATTAGTTTGACTATGAGAAGGAATAAATTCATAATGATATAGTTAGTGTAAAAATAGAAATAAATATAAGAAATACATAAGGGGAAGAATAGATGGAAACTTGGATTCAAAGAATTATGGAGGATTTTGGGTATATAGGTGTATTCCTGTTAATTATGTTAGAAAACCTATTTCCTCCAATTCCTTCAGAAGTTATTTTAACCTTTGGTGGATTTATGACTACTTTTACTGATTTGACGGTCACAGGAGTAATCATTGCTTCAACTCTTGGTTCCGTTGCGGGCGCAATCATTTTATACGGTATTGGTTTGTTGTTGGATGTGGAACGGCTAGTAAAAATAGTTGATAAATATGGTCACATTTTAAGATTAACAAGAAACGATATTTATAAAGCTGATGCTTGGTTTGACAGATATGGTTTTTGGACTGTGTTCTTCTGTCGATTTATACCTCTCATTCGTAGTTTAATCTCTATTCCAGCTGGGATGAGTAATATGAAATTCTGGCTATTCATTTTATTAACGACACTAGGTACGTTAATATGGAATACTGTATTGGTGCATGTTGGTGCAACAGTTGGAGGGAATTGGGAGAAAATTGTAGAAGTGATGGACGTCTATTCAAATATTGCCTATGCAGTAATAGCCGTTGTTTTCATTTGGTTTGTTGTACGATTCATTCGCAAGAAAAAGTTATTTAAAAGAAAATAGGGGCTGTCCAGAAAGTCGAACACTTTCTGAACAGCCTTACTTCTTATAGTAATCTTCTCTTAAAAACTTTGCTCCTGCGGTGGTCACATCAAACGCACCTCCTCGTCGCAATTTATCTGCGGCTAAGCATGTGCGACAGCCGTAAAGGGGGCGTCTTGAAATGACTTTTCAGATGCCCTCTTATTTTTAAATTAGCGTCACGAAAAGAAACAAAATTCCTTGGTGTACTTGGCTAGTTTCGATTAGCTTGTTAACTCAGTTCTTTTTTGACTTGATCCTTAGGCAATAGAAATGCGACTACTAAGATGATTGGTAATACGGAGATGATTTTCATTGTCATTTCTATTCCTATTGTATCCAGTAGCCAACCGATAGCGACAGATCCAACTGCACCCATTCCAAAGGCAAACCCCGTTGTCAGCCCTGCCATTGTTCCGATTTTGCTAGGTACTAATTCTTGAGCATAAACGACAGTTACAGAGAAGCTAATCATTATTAGTGTTCCGATAATAATTAAAAATACAGGTACAAGCCAAAGAGGCATGTACGGCAGTAATAAACATAAAGGAATCGGTACAACTACTGAAAGTAAAATGACATTTTTGCGACCGATGCGATCGGAAAGGGATCCTCCAAAAAATGTTCCAACAACACCAAAAGCCATAAATATAAAGATTAAAATTTGGCCGATACGGGTAGTCAAATCATAATGATCTATTAAATAAAACACATAGTAATTTTGAATATTCGTTGTGTAAAAAGAGCGTGCAAAAATAATCGTAAACAGCAATATGAGAGCGATTCCCACTTGTTTTTTTGTTAATGGTGGCAAGGAAGAAATTAACACTTTTTTTTGCTTTTGGTTTAATTTCTCGGCATTTAATTGTCGAGCATACCATTTTGAAATGTTAAATAACAACACAATTCCAATAGCAACGAGAAGAAGCAATACAGCAGCCCCTCTTTGTCCTAATGCATCTAAAATAAAGGCTCCAATTAAAGGAGCAATAGCTTGCCCAGAATTTCCACCGACTTGGTAAATCGATTGTGATAGGCCCCGCTTATTGCCTGCAGACATAAATGAAACGCGAGAGCCTTCCGGATGAAAAATGGCTGAACCAAATCCTAAAAAGATGGCAGCAATTAAAAGGATGTAATATTGATTAGTGAATGCAAACATACTTAAACCGATGAAGACGCTCATCATTCCTATAGGTAATGCATATGCAATCGGTTTTTTATCACTAATAAAGCCGATGACCGGTTGAAGTGTTGAAGAAACCATATTTAATACAAAACTAATAAGCCCTAGTTGAGTAAAAGTAAATCCTAAATCTCTTGCAAGATAAGGGAACATTGCTGGTGCAATATTTTGAACAGTATCATTAATTAAATGTCCTATTGCAATGGCAATCATGATAGGGTAAATGGGAGTCCGTATGTTATTTTCTACCAATGGAACGTCACACCTTTAAATATTAATCATTACTTTATATGCTTATAATTCCACATTTCATCAACATTCAGTCTATTACTAATGGCTAGATTACTTTATTTGAATAAGTTATTTCTTCAAAGGGTAAACCCTAAATGATAATAAATTGTTTTAACCATTTACAATAAACAATTTTAAAATGAATTATACAATAAAGGAAGTAATTGCCTATGAAAACAAATCATTATATGCATTGGAAACGTAATATTAGCGTTTTTCTAACGAGTCAAACGATATCGCTTTTCGGTTCTTCAATCGTTCAATACGCCATCATGTGGTATATCACGTTAACGACTCAGTCGGGAATCATGATGACGATTGCCATTCTCTGTGGGTTTGTTCCTACTTTTTTATTATCGCCTTTTGCAGGAGTATGGGCAGATCGTTATAACCGGAAAATGTTAATTATCTTATCAGATTCCGCCATTGCTTTGGCTACACTTATTCTAGCTATTTTATTTTTAAGCGGCTATGAATCTCTTTGGATGCTCTTTATAATGTACGTCATTCGCTCATTTGGAACTGGTATTCAAACGCCGACAGTAGGGGCAATATTACCACAAATCGTTCCTGAAGAGCATTTAACAAAAGTGAACGGAATTAATGGCAGTATTCAAGCCCTAGTAATGCTGCTTTCACCAATGGTTAGTGCGGCTTTGCTTACTATTACAACGTTGGAAACACTATTTTTTATTGATGTCGTAACAGCTGCGATTGCGGTGGCAACTTTGCTATTCTTTTTACAAATTCCCCCGCATGAAAAAGCATTACAACAACAAATCAGCTATTTTGCTGACTTTAAACAGGGACTTGTTTATATTAAAAACAATGAATTCTTGAAAATTTTATTTATATATTTTGCGATATTTTTTGTTATGGCGGCCCCTGTTTCATTCTTAACACCGTTACAAGTAACTCGTACATTCGGAGAAGATGTATGGCGGCTTTCAGCGATCGAAATTGCATTTTCTATCGGTATGATGGCTGGGGGAGCAGTCATTGCTGTATGGGGAGGATTTAAAAACCGAACATATACGATGGCATTATCAAGTATAATATTCGGAGTTTGCACATTTTTATTAGGGATTGTGCCAAACTTCTGGTTTTATTGCTCCATTATGGCGTTGGCTGGAGTAGCGATGCCGTTATTTAATACACCTTCAACTGTACTTTTACAAGAAAAAGTTGAAGGAGACTATTTAGGGAGAATTTTTGGTGTACTGACAATGATTTCTACTTCCATGATGCCTTTAGGAATGCTAATTTTTGGTCCGATTAGCGATTTCATTAAAATTGAGTGGTTATTATTAGGAACAGGAGTAGCGATGTTCGTTCTTAGTTTTGTTTTAGTAGGAAACAAAGTATTAGTAGAGGCGGGAAAACCAAAGAATATGGAATCCAGCCAATAAAAAATGCGGCATGATTGCCGCACTTTTTTGGTCATTAATATACTAAACCGTATAATGCTTTAATGTGTGATAAGTAGCGTACATGGCTTGCTTCTTTCATAAGTGAAGCTGGTAAACCTTTTAGGTGAATATTGTTTTTACCAACAGTTGCTACACCGTCTTTACGTCCAAGGCTTGCAAGAGTACCAGAATTAACTGGGCTGAACTCTTTTAGTTTTTGGCCTTTAATTGTTGCGTAAATGTTGTAAGCTGCAGCTTCTCCCATTTGCCATGCATTTTGAGCAGTTGGTGCATATAATGGACGACCTCCATCTTCAGGAAGAGCAACGGAAGCATCTCCAACAACAAATACATCTTGATGTGATTTAGAACGTAAATACTCATCGATGATTGCTTTACCACGGTCGCATTCAAGACCAGATTCTTGAACGATTGGTAGAGCTGCAACTCCACCTGTCCAAACAAATGTGTTTGCTGTAATTGTGGAACCGTCTTTTAGTGAAATTACATTACCTTCTACACCTGTTACAGGAAGGCCAGTTAAGAATTCAACTCCACGAGCTTCTAAGCTTTTTGTTGCGCGTTCAATTAATTCATCAGGTAATACCGGTAAAATTTTTGGACCAGCTTCTATTAGTTTAATATTCAACTCGCTAGGGTCAACTGCGTATTTTGCACAAATATTTGGAGCGTTGTCTACAATTTCACCAACAAGTTCCACACCTGTTAAACCGCCGCCACCAATGACGATTGTTGCATCCGCAATATTTTTTGTTTTTGCATAGGAAGCAATTTTGCTTTCAATATGGTTGTAAATTCTTTTTGCATCATCTACAGATTTTAATACCATTGAGTTTTCTTCTAAACCAGGAATACCGAAGAAACCAGTTTGGCTACCAAGTGCTACAACTAAATAATCATAAGATAAGACAGAGCCGTTTGCTAAATATACTTCTTTATTTTTCACATTGAATGATTTTACTTCTTGTATAACCGTTTCAATGTCTTTACCTTTAAATAATTTCTTTAATGGGAATGAAATTGCTTGTTCAGAAATTGTTCCACCTGCAAGACGGTGTAATTCAGTAATTAATTGGTGATTAGGATATTTATTCACAACTGTGATTTTAGCTTCATCTTTATTTGCATATTTACGTAATGTTAGGGCAGTTAATAAACCACCGTAGCCTGCACCTAAGATGACGATTTCCTTTGACATATTATTCCTCCGTCCTTACTTTATTAAATAAACCCTTATTGATTTTTGCGTTCAGCTGAAACTTCTAAAAATGCATTAGCAAAGCGTAATAGTTTTTGAACTTCTGGGTCCTTCAACAATTTTAATACTCCGAATAAACCGATTGCTTCTTTAGATTCGTCTGCACGTTCTTTTGCTTCAATAGCTGTTTGTGCTAAGCTTTTTACAGTACTCACAACTGGTTCAGAAACTTCTTTAATTGCGTTAACTGTATCGCTCTTTAATACATCATCTGTTGCTACTTGTTGTGCAAAATCATAAGCCTTTGTAAGAAGTCCTACTACTTCGGCAAGCTTTGGAAGCTGTTCTACTAAATATGTTAAGGACTCTTGCACTTCAGGTTTTAATAATTGATCCAGTAAATCTTGTTTTTCTTTCAAAGCCGACTCTTGAACTTGATTCACTAATTCTTCTGCCATTACCCATTCTCCTTTACTTATCATTATGCCCATTATTAAAAACAGCATAGATACTTCACATACTATTAAAGAAAAAACTCTTCAATTATAACTATGTGAAATGTTTAACAATGTTAACTACAGTTTAAATATAATACAAATATTTCGTAAATCAAGTACTGTTTTTAATAGTGAGTGTTTTATTGGATGGTATGAATAAAAATAAAGATTGAAAGCGTTTTCCTTTTTTATAACTATTAATAACAAAAAAAGAAAACCCAATCATTTTTTGAATATTTCTTAAATTGTGACAAATATTTTACAAAAGTGTTGACTTTTTTTGAATTTGCCGTCAATTTGAATTATACGCTTTATCTATTATAATTTCTAATATTATTTTGCTATTTGTTATTAGAAATTGATAACGAAAAGTTAAAACAAAGATTTTTTACTCAACTTTCGCACACAGATATTGTCAGACATCTCTTGATGTAATTGGGTAAAGACGCAATCCATTCTTGTACTTTACTTTTAAATAATTCCATGTTCAAACAAACATTAGCTTCTGCTAATGTTTGGAAGATCGCTAATAATTGATTCAATGCACTCTCTAGATTCATATCTTTTACATCTTCACATAATAGAAAAAAGAGATTTCCAATCGTTTTAGGATCGTTGTTTTGTCTACGCTCCCACTCTAAGAGTATAAAGCGAGTAAACACAATCGTTGTATGACTAATCAACAGATCATACGAACGACCTTGAAATTCTTTTGCTAGGTTAAGCAATGATTTGGTACACTTGAAAAATGTTTCGATGTCCCAGCGCATCCCGTAAATACGCACAATTTCTTCATCTGAAAGTGTGGTATCTGTACTCAAAATGGCTAACCATTCACTCTTTTTATTGCGGTTACGCACGAATACAATCTTGACTTGTCGTCCTTTTGCAAGATGAACATGGATCGAACCGAGTAGGTCTTTCTTTTCCATGGTACGCTTTGCTTTTTTAAAGAGTTCATCCAGAGTATGGGCTTCACCATCTATGAAATAACGTTGTTTTAGCTGCTTGACCATACCAATGACAAATAAACCTTTATCCGTGATTTTTTCAATCAAAGGCTCATGCGTAAACCAAGTATCCATTAACACATAATCAGCTGTAATTCCTGCATTTAAGGCATGATCCAATAAAGCAGAGACAACGCTTGGCTTATCTTGTTGTGCTTCAAGACGACGCTTGTAGCCGGAAGTGCGTTTATCAATGGATTCATCGACCCCGTTAAGTTGATTTTCCTTTTTCGCTGAACTCAATAAAGCAAAGTCTACAGGTAGAAAAGAATATCCATCAGACCAACCAAGAGTAAGCAACTGAAACCCCTTATAGAATCGTTTCTCTGTATGATCAAATACTCGTGAAAGAAGTTCAACAGACTTGCTTCGGTTGCGTGAAAAGAGTGAATCATCAACAATAAACACCTTCACTCTGTTGTTTGATGTAAGCTTTTTTATACGTCCAGTAAGATCTTGACATAAGGAAAGTAAAAAAGTTCGCCAAGCATAAGTAGATGAATTTAGAAAACGGTAGATCGTATCTTTTTTAGGTAAGTCCACGGCTTTCTTACTTTGAAGTGCTTGAAACCAATTTTTATCGGAAAATAGATAAGCATGAATAACCAAATCCCTTAGTAATTCTCGCTTTTCTCAAATGTTTGCCTATATTTAATTCAGAAAATCTTCGTTCAAGTTCTTTTGGTAGTTGTGCAAAAGTATCTTTTTTCGTTATCATAATGGTGACACCTTCTTTGGTATTTGGTTTGTTCACCATAATTTTACCAAAAGATAGGTGTCTTTTTCTTTTAAAAAAATAAAATCAATAAAAAACAAGAGAAATAATGAAAGACGATATAAAACAGTCATATCAAGAGTTGCAATAAGATATTACTCTGCGAAAGTTGAGTTTTTTATTATTATGTTTACGAAAATAAAAATTATGTTGATGAAAATGGAAAAAATTCAGCTATGGTGCTGAATTTTTTTATTAAATACATATTCATAATTTGTCGCTTCCATTAATGCTTTTTCTTCAATTGGTATTCGAATCGATAACATAATGAAGTTTAACAAGGTAAATACAATGGCAGTAAAATAAGCTTGAAACATAATTGGCAATATAATAATTTCACAACAAACAACGAAATAATTTGGATGTTTAAGAAAAGCATATGGTCCCTTTTTAACAATTTGAGCTCCTGGCAACACAATAATTTTCGTATTCCAATACATACCTAATGAAGATAAGCACCATATTCTTAAAGATTGTACGAGTAGAAAAATAATAAATAAAGGTAGAAAAAGTGGGGATATTGTACGTTCAAATACAATGACTTCTACAATTAAACTGATGAAGAAACTTACATGTAACAATATCATGAAGGGATAATGTGAGGCCCCTACTTCATAAGCCCCAAGTTGCAACATTTGTCTCTCGTTTCGTTTTGCAATAAACAATTCAAAAATTCTTTGTAAAATGACGATTGTTGTTACAATCATAAAAATTAGCATATTAATCCCTCCATTGCAGCAATACTGCTTCTCCACTAAATCCAGGTCCAAGAGCTACTATTAATCCATATGATTCATCTTTCTCGATGGTTTTCATATATTCATCTAAAACGTATAGTACCGTCGGCGATGACATATTGCCGTTTTGTTGAAGAATTTTTCGAGAAATAGCTGTATGTTTGTCGCTTAAATTCAGTGCTTCTTCGTAAGCTAATAACACTTTTTTCCCACCAGGATGGGCGATGAAATGTTCAAGATCATTTAATGAAATGCCTGCCTCTTTGAAAAATGAATGGATGAATGGCCCTAGCCAATTAGAAATAATTGTCGGTATACTTTTTGAAAAGATGACATGAAACCCATCGTTTCTAACGTCCCAACCCATCACATTTTCCGAGTTAGGCATCCATTTTGAAGCTGTTTGAATGATATATGGTACTGTTTTTCGATTTTCTACTTTCGCTTCATCACCACAAATTAAGGCGCAAGCAACACCATCAGCAAAAAGTGATGCGCCAATTAAATTACTTTTTGAAAAGTCATTTCGTTGGAAAGTGAGGCTGCATAATTCCACACAGATAACAAGCACTTTTTCCTTTGGATGGGCAAGACAATAATCGTAGGCTCTACTAATTCCAGATGCTCCTCCAACGCAACCAAGCCCCCAAATAGGTAAACGTTTGATCCGATCTGAAAATTTCAATTTATTCATGATTCGAGCATCAATGCTGGGAGTTGATATGCCTGTGCTAGATACAAAGAAGATGGCATCAATTTCTTCTGTCGAAATTGGTCTTTTTAAATATAGTTCGTTTTGTAGACAACTTTGAATAGCTTTTACACTATAATCCACTGACAATTGAATATATAATTGATTGCGTTCTTCAAAAGTATGATCTTCTTTATGCCATTCTAACGGTACGCAAAAATGCCGCGTTTTTATTTCCCCATTTTCAAACACTTTTAATAGCCGCTCTAATTGCGGAATTTTATTTTGAAATAATGCCTTTGTAAATTGTTCTATTTCATGTTGATGTAATGTGTAGGGAGGTTTATAAGTACTGACAGATACAATTTTTGGCATTTATATCTTCCTTTATTAATTTTATTTCTAGTATTTCCAAGTGGATGAACGAGTATGCAAATAGTGGATAAGAACAATTTCCTATTTTCAAGCTTCTTTTTCTGTGCGTTTATCATTTAATGAAAAAGTTTTTTGCAATAACTCTAAATACAATAAGAAGTAATCGATGCAGTCTTTAACGAGTTCTGTATATGAGGAAAACTCCGGCCCCTTTTGATAATGCAAATAGTCATTTTTTAATACTTCCAACAATTTTTTTGAGAATAAATGAATATTAGTTGAGTGGAATTTTTCTAAACATTGAATAAGGCTGCTGAATAGCACCATATCTTCAGAATCAGGGTGTTCGATCATTGCGATATCTTTCACAAGTACTTCAAGAGATTTAATATATCCAAAAAAGGCGATATCATCATTTCCTTGCAATTCTGCATGGGTGGATTGGGTATATAAATTTTGAAATTTCTTCGATGTATTTTGAATGAGAGATACATCTTGAAATGTATGACCCGGTATCGTTAACAAGTATCGCTCTTGTTTATTGTTTAGTTCTCCACAATTATTAACAACAAAATAGTCTTTGCGGCAGGAAGGGCAAGTTAATGACAAAATATGAATTTCAAAACTTTTATTTTCAAATCGATAGATATTTTCAACCGTAGGATGTATATCTAAATTGCAGTGCGGACATTTATTTAAAATTATGTATTCTCGGTTATCGTGGTTGTATTTAACTTTTGTTAGCTTTTTCTCATTTTTTTGCATCATTAGGGCAAATATCCTTTATGAGCAGTTAGTGACCGATTGTTTCTTCAGCTATTATTTCCCGTTTTTTAGGAATCATTCAATACTTATAAAAAGTGGAAAAAGTCGCCCGATAAGTTTCAGAGCGACTTTTCACAATATCTGTTATGAATTGTTTTCAAGGTAATGAATAATGGCATCTTTCAAAAATTCTGTACGCCCCGTAACTTTTTGGTCATAATAAGCTTTAAAGCGTTCATCAGAGACATACATTTCTGCAAGTCCCCGGTGAGCTTCTTTTGAATAAGATGGCCAAGTGAAAGTGAGCCACTGTTTATGTTTCGCAGCAAGCTCTTGTGCAAGGGGTGATGTAGGATCTCCAGTTTCATAAGCTTTTGCTAGTAGTTCAAGTATTTCGTCTCCAAGTTGCACAAATCTTTCGTAGTCTTCTTTCGACATGTTGCGGAATTTTTCGTTGGACTTGCTGACGACATTCTCACCATATTTTTGGCGAATTTCCTCACCATATTTTTGTTCATTTTCTTCTATCAGCTTTTCCTTAAAAGCTTCAAATTTTTCTTCATTGCTCATCATCATTTCTCCTTTCTCATGGGCAATCGTTTTTTTTACGGATTCAATTAATCGGTCTAGGCGGGATCTCTTATTTCTAAGCTGTATTAAATGATCTTCCAATGCTTTTATCGAATCGTAATTTGGATCATTCATGATAGAAATAATTGTTTCAATGTTGACGTCTAATTCCCGGAAAAATAGAATTTGTTGCAATCGATTCACTTCTTCTTGACCATAAATCCGATAGCCAGAGCTGTTGATTCGTTTTGGTTTTAATAAATTAATTTCATCGTAATACCGCAATGTTCTTGTACTGATGCCTGCTAATTTTGCTAATTGACTAATTGTGTACTCCATTGAAATCCCTCCTGCCAACTTCATCATAAAGGTTAACGTAACGTGAAGGTCAATATACAAATGAAAATATTTTTTAGAGAAAAAACTGGCTACTGATATAGACATCGATTATATTTAACTTTGTAGTAACGGAATGAAAGGTTGATGCAATAGATGGGAGATAAAGAATTAAAGATTGTAAAGCAACCAAAATATCAAAAAATTGCTGCCGACATAGCGTCAAAAATTGTTGAGGGAAAATATTTAATAGGTGAAAAAATATATGCAAGATCTTCATTGGCAAGTCAGTATGGGGTCTCAGCTGAAACTGCAAGGAGAGCTATTGCCGTTCTACAAGACTTAGAAATTGTGGAAGCTACGAAAGGGAGCGGTGTTGTTATTAAGTCTTATGAAAAAGCGGCAAATTATATAAAGCAGTTTTTAGATGTTCAATCCATTCATCAAATACAATTGGAAATGTTAGAGAGCATTGACCGACAAAAAAAGGAACTGGATCAACTAAAAGAGACTGCAGAAAGATTAGTCAGCCGAACAGAGCGCTTTCGTTCAATTAATCCTTTTGTTCCATTTCATTTAGAAGTAATAAAGAATTCCCCATACTTATCTAAAACGATTGGCGAAATAAATTTTTGGCATCATACAATGGCAACGATTGTAGGTATACGTCGTGGGGAAGAACTAATCATATCACCTGGACCATATACCACAATTGAACTGAACGATGTCATCTATTTTATTGGAAACGATGAATGTCTAGAAAGAGTACAAAAATTTCTATTTCCTAATTAAAAAAGGCTTACAGAAGCAAAATTGAGCTTTTGTAAGCCTTTCTTATTTATATTTTTGTAGTTTCCGAGATTAGCAATTTGACAAAAGTAACAACTTGTTGTTAATATTGAGTTGTCACTTTTGTAACATTCTATTCATTTTTAAATAGATAAAAATGGTGGAAAGGAGTATGAGATGGAAAAAATTAAAGTTGAACATGTGACGAAAATTTTCGGTAAACATATAAATGCTGCGATGAAACTCGTGGAACAGAAAAAAAGCAAAACAGAAATTCTCAAAGAAACCGGTGCAACAATAGGGGTTTACGATGCGAATTTCACAGTAAACGAAGGAGAAATTTTTGTAATCATGGGTCTTTCGGGCAGCGGAAAATCGACATTAATCCGTCTATTAAATCGATTAATAGATCCCACTAACGGAAACATATACATCGACGGACAAAATATCTCCAAATTAAATAAAAAGGAATTAAGAAAAATTCGAAGAGATAAAATGAGCATGGTTTTCCAAAACTTTGGATTATTTCCTCATCGAACAATTTTGCAAAATACAGAATATGGTCTCGAAATTAAGGGAGTTCCAAAAGAGGAAAGGCGATTGAAAGCAGAAAAGGCTTTAGACAATGCTGGACTGTTGCCTTATAAAGACCAGTATCCAAGCCAATTATCAGGCGGAATGCAACAACGGGTTGGTCTTGCAAGAGCACTTGCTAATGATCCGGATATTTTACTAATGGATGAAGCTTTTTCTGCGCTCGATCCACTCATTCGGAAAGAAATGCAAGATGAATTATTAGATTTACAACAAAGAATGAAGAAGACAATTGTATTTATTACTCATGATTTAAATGAAGCCCTTCGCATAGGGGATCGCATTGCGTTAATGAAAGATGGTGAAATTATTCAAATCGGAACAGGAGAAGAAATATTAACAAATCCAGCGAACGATTATGTTCGTACCTTTACTGAAGATGTTGACCGTTCGAAAGTATTAACTGTCGAAAACGCAATGATACGTCCAGTGTCCATTAACGTTGAAGCAGATGGACCAAAAGTTGCTTTACAGTTGATGAGAGAAGAAAAAGTGAGCGTCATCTTAGCGGTTGATAAACAAAGAAACTTTAAAGGATATATTACTGCTAACGATGCCCTTGAAGCATCTAAGCGTGGTGAAAGGCATCTCCATGGAATATTAAGAAATGATATGCAGACGGTACCACCAGATACGTTAATTCAAGACGTGTTAGGGCCGATGTCCGATTCACCTACACCGATTGCCGTCGTGGAAAACGGAAAATTACTTGGCGTGTTAATAAGAGGAGTAGTGATTGAGACACTCTCTTCATCTAACGGTAATGGAGGTGTTGATGATGAATAAAATGCTCGACTTTATTCCTACACTTCCAGTTGCTGATTGGGTTGAAATGTTCATGGATTTATTAACAGACAATTTTGCCTCAATGTTTTCCTTTATTCAAAAATGGGGAAAAAATTCGATGGAATCCTTTACGGATTTATTGCTGCTTATTCCACCTATTTTATTCATCCTCATTGTCGCTATCATCGCCTTCTTTGCCACAAAAAGGAAATTCGGATTAGCGGTATTTACGATTGTTGGATTAACGTTTATTTACAATCAAGATCTTTGGAAAGAACTCATGAATACCGTCACGTTAGTGGTGTTTTCAAGTATCATTGCAATCATTATTGGTATACCAATCGGAATTTTAATGTCAAAAAGTAATGTTGCGGAGAATATCATTAAGCCGATTTTGGACTTCATGCAAACAATGCCGGGATTTGTATATTTAATACCTGCCGTAGCCTTTTTTGGTATTGGTGTCGTACCGGGTGTTTTTGCATCGGTCATTTTCGCATTGCCGCCTACGGTAAGATTTACGAATTTAGGTATAAGACAAGTGCCGAAAGAGTTGGTGGAAGCTGCGGATTCCTATGGAAGTACAGGTTGGCAAAAACTGTATAAATTAGAGCTTCCATTAGCCAAATCAACAATTATGGCAGGCATTAACCAAACAGTGCTTTTATCATTATCAATGGTCGTCATTGCATCGATGATTGGTGCACCTGGATTAGGTCGGGATGTATTGTCGGCACTACAAAGAGCTCAAGTAGGAAATGGATTCGTTGCAGGTATCAGTTTAGTTATCTTTGCCATTATCATTGATCGCTTAACACAAAGTTTAAATAAAAAGAAATATTAATAGGAAGGAAGTATATGATGAATTTTAAAAAATTTAAGATGATTGGATTAGCTTTAGGTATGAGTGCAGCTTTAGCTGCGTGTGGAAATGGCTCTTCTAATGATGTTGACAATTCAAATAAGGAAGAGGATAAAGAAATCAATTTAGCGTATGTTGAATGGGATTCTGAAATAGCATCAACTCATGTCATTGGAAAGGTGTTAGAAGATTTAGGTTATGATGTAACATTAACACCACTAGATAATGCCATTATGTGGGAAGCTGTTGCAAATGGAGAAGCAGACGCATCAGTAGCGGCGTGGTTACCAGTTACTCATGGTGAACAATATGAAGCATATAAGGATGATATTGTTGACTTAGGTGAAAACTTATCAGGTGCAAAAATTGGATTAGTTGTACCTGAATACATGGAAAATGTAGACTCCATTGAGGATTTGAATAAACACGCTAATATGCAAATAACAGGCATTGAATCAGGTGCCGGTGTAATGCAAGCAACGGAAAGAGCCCTAAAAGAATATGAAAATTTAGCCGATTGGGAATTAGTACCATCTTCTTCAGGGGCGATGGCGGTTGCTTTAGGAGAAGCAATTAAAAATAAAGAAGAAATTGTTGTCACTGGATGGACTCCTCACTGGAAATTTGCGAAATACGAATTGAAGTATTTAGAAGATCCAAAAGGAGTATTTGGTGGGGAAGAAAAAATTAACACATTTGTAAGAAAAGGGTTAGAAGATGAAATGCCAGATGCATTTAAAGTGTTAGATAATTTCCACTGGACAACGGCAGATATGGAATCAGTAATGCTTGATATCAGTAATGGTATGAGTCCAGCAGATGCTGCGAGCAAATGGATTGAAGAAAATGCCGAAAAAGTAGCTAAATGGACAGAAGGAATCGAATAATGAAGTAAGGTGATGCGATTAACGCATCACCTTTATTTTGTGCGCCCGGCATGTACATGAACTATAGGGTGTAAGTCCCGAACCCCGAAGACAGAAGTAGAGGTTAGCCAAGAGCAAGGGTGTCCGTGGTGACGCGGAATCTGAAGGAAGCTGGAGGCAAAACACCGGTCCGAGGAACACGAACCTCATATAAGGCTAGGTATGATTGAGTGAGTTTGCGAAACAAAACAAAGCTCTTTCTGTCGAAGGTCATATCGAGTAAATGAGGCGGATAGATGGTGTGAAAGTGCATGTACTTACCCGGGGAGGTCTGGCGGATAGGTGAAGTTCGCTTCATAACCTACTTAGTGATAAGTAGCTGAACCGTCAGAAGTCAGCAGAGGTCATAGTATTAGTTGGTTTAGAACTACTAAGAAGGACCGAACAATTAAGAGAGAATAGCCCTTGGCATTCAGTGAGTCATGATGAACACAGAAAACATAGTACCTCACTTGAGGAAGGAAGCGGTGAATCCCGTGGGAGTCCTCTTGGAGGGTGGAGTGACCACTGGCATAAAGAGAACAGCTATTCACGGAAGTTATGAAAACTTGCGTCAATCATCTTAATTGAACCGCCGTATACGGAACCGTACGTACGGTGGTGTGAGAGGACGGGAGCTAATCACTCCCTCCTACTCGATTCTTTTACATCGTATCCTATAACCGTCCAAATGCCTGTTTCATCTTGTCGAATAAGCCTTTTTAAGTATACTGTTTGAATGTTTGTATCTGAATCATTCACTTCAACGATTGCTAGTTCGTTATCGCTATGAAGCAATTTTAAATTCTCCAGTTCAATAGGGTATTCCCCTTCAATACCGCTTGGTGAGATTTGAAGACTTACAAACACTTGTGTGGTTGCAATAGCATCAAGTCTCCACGGCGAATGCCCCTCATCAACACTTTTTTGAGTATTCTTTTCTATTTCTAAATTATATTGAACTTCTACTTGAGGAGAAATTTCTTTCGCTGATACTGGGAACATAATGTTTTCATATATTCCAACACTTTCTAATTCAAAAGTTAGTTCGGTTGATTCAAGATATGCTGGAATTGCATTATAGTCCATAATCTCCACAGTGAAAACCTCCGTCTTTTCCAGATTTCCTAAGAGGAAACATGTTCTAAATGATAGTAGCTTTGTTTTAACTTTATTATTTACAAATTAGATGAAAATATTAATTATTCTTGTCAAGAATAGTATGAATTTCTTTGTTTAATTCTTCTATGTTGACATTTGGAATTAGTGAGTGGCTAAGTTGATATTTTTCTTTTAGCTTTAGAATTCGCATAACACCTTGAATATCTTGCATATGAATTTGGGATAAATGTTTATCATAGGAACGAATATCAAAAATTTGCTGTCCATCCATTCCGATTGATCAATTGTGTGCAGGGTAATAAGCGTTATTTTCGACAGTTGTCTATACTGTTCGTAATTATCAATTTCGATATGTATGATTTTTTATTAAGGAGTAGCCAAAAAGTTACTCGATTAGATGAATATTGGTAAGTAGAGCGTCGCTACATGCTCGTTTGTAACAATCAAGCTATTTTAGAAATGCAAAAACCTGTGCCTTTTCCATCTTCCGTCGTGATTGGAACAACCGCTTTTTTGTAAGATTGAATGTCCTCTTGAGAGGATAGCTTTGCAGATGTTTTTAGAAATTCGAGTGCGAAGATGGAGTAAATTTCAAACATTACGGCAAAGGCGCTAAAGGTGAGCATAATCGCCATAATCCAAGCAACGAACTTCACTTTACGAGGCGTTTTTTTTCGGTTCTGTGATTCCTTTTAGCTTGGCTTCCCGCTCTTTTTCTAACGCTTCCTCTTGTGCTTCTAAATACGAGTTCAAGAAATTCTTCTTCACTAATAGGATCGAACTCATCTTTTTCCTCTTTTGACATTTAACCCCTCTTTCAAGGAAGTTCCGTTAATGTTAACAATACTGCATCTTACATTCATTATCCAAGAAAAGCTTTGTTGACAAAATACCTATAGGGGTATATATTGTAATTACATTAGTTCTACTTGAAAAATTATTGTTGATGCAATGAGGTTTAGGTGATGAAACAAAATACCATTTATGGTATAAAGGAGTGCTTGATATGAAGAAAGTATTGATTGTAGGAGGCGTAGCTGGTGGGGCAACAGCCGCTGCAAGGATTCGTCGTTTGGATGAGAAAGCGGAAATTATTATGTTTGAGAAAGGCCCACACGTGTCTTTTTCCAATTGTTCATTGCCGTATTATTTAGGCGGTATTGTTGAAACTAAGGGAAAATTAGTGTTGATGACACCGGAAAGCTTTAAATCGAAATACAATATTGAAGCTCGCGTGAATCAAGAAGTCATTCGAATTCATCGGGAAGAAAAGACAGTGGAAATAAAAAATTTAGAAACAAATGAAGTGTATAAGGAAAGTTATGATGTTCTCATTCTTTCACCGGGGGCAAATCCTGTTGTGCCTCCTTTTGAAGGGGTGAACCTGCCTCATGTATTTACTGTAAGAAATGTAGCCGATATTGAACGATTACATCAATATGTGAATCAGTCGAATGTAGAAAGAATTGCTGTCATTGGCGGTGGATTCATAGGAGTAGAAGTGGCAGAAAACTTGAGAGAAGCTGGAAAAGAAGTCACATTGGTTGAGTACTCCCCGCAAATTATGGCACCGTTTGATGAAGATATGGTGCAGATTCTGCATAAAGAAATGCTCGACCATGGTATTCAATTAATTGTGGGAGATGGACTGAAGAAAATAACGGAAAATGCAATTGAACTTAATTCAGGAAAACAAGTGGAAGCCCAAGCGGTTGTGCTGGCAATTGGGGTAAAGCCTGAAATCACTCTTGCGAAAGAAGCTGGACTTGAAATTGGCGAGTTGGGCGGCATTAAAGTCAATGCCAACTATCAAACGTCTGATCCATCCATTTATGCGGTAGGAGATGCCATCGAAGTGTACCACCGCTTAACCCACAAACCAACAAGACTTGCTTTAGCAGGACCAGCTGTGCGACAGGCAAGAGCGGCAGCAGACCATATATATGGTCAAAAAACGAATAATAAAGGAGTTATTGGTTCATCAAGCGTCAAAATTTTTGACTTAAATTGTGCCGTGACGGGATTAAATGAAAGAGCAGCAAAAGAGGCTAACATCAGATATGATAGTGTTTATGTGATTGCACAGGATAAAGTGGGACTCATGCCAAACAGCAATCCGCTTCATTTTAAACTCATTTTTGAAGTACCTACAGGTAGAATCCTTGGTGCTCAAGCCATTGGAAAAGGAAATGCAGACAAACGAATTGATGTGATTGCCGCTTTAATTACGATGGGGGGTACCCTTGAAGATTTAAAAGAGCTCGAATTAACCTATTCTCCAATGTATAGCACCGCTAGGGATGTTGTGAATATCGCTGCTCTTGTCGGATTAAATATTTTACATGCAGATTATAAGCAAGTTCACGTTTCCAAAGTGCGAAACTTAGTTGAACAAGGAGCAACATTTATTGATGTTCGGGAAAACCATGAATTTGAAAGTGGCCATTTAGTAAATGCTATTAACATTCCATTGAGCGAATTGCGCGAGCGGGTAGATGAAATTCCTCGCGATAAACCAGTTTATATCCATTGCCGTTCAGGACAACGGAGCTACAATGCAGTAAAAATCTTACAACACTTAGGCTTTACAAATGTTTATAACGTTTCCGGTTCATTTTTAGGGATTTGTTTATATGAATACTTTACAGATGTGACAACTAGCAGAGAAAAAATCGTAACAGATTACAATTTCAAATAAACAGTTCGGATTTGCAACTTTCTTGTCAATATGGCACAATAATTATCAAATTAAACAAAAAAACAGTTTTCTAGGGTTCCGCTATTTGTAGGTCTGGTCCGAGAGAAAACGACGCATTTGCGTACACGGAAGGATAAAAGCCTGGGAGATAAATCTATCTCTTTAGGCTTTTTTTGTTGGGGGAGTGAATATGAACAAACAGTGGATGAAAGTCTATGTCGCAGCTTTATTTGAAGTGCTTTGGGTTATTGGTCTTGCTCATGCAGGTACTTTCCTTGAATGGTTAGGAACAATCATCGCCATCATCTTAAGCAATTATTTATTAATCAATGCATCTCAATATTTGCCTGCAGGAACAGTATATTCAGTATTTGTTGGATTAGGGAGTATAGGGGCTGTCATCAGTGAAATTGTATTTTTTAGCGAGCCTTTTCATCTTTTAAAAATTTTATTCATATTGCTCATTTTAGCAGGTGTGATCGGATTGAAACTTGTGACAGATGAAGAGAAAAAGGATGTGAATAAGGAATGGCATGGGGAGCGTTAATTATAGCTGGATTATTGGAAACGTTAGTTGTTGCGGCGATGAATCAATATGCAGCTCGTAGCAGTTGGAAACCGATTGTGATATTTAGTACAAGTTTTGTTGGAAGTTTGTTTCTATTGCAATTTGCGATGCAAACAATTCCAATGGGAACAGCTTATGCAGTTTGGACAGGAATAGGTGTTGTCGGTGGTACCCTAGTTGGTATGCTCTTTTACAAAGAATCACGTAATTGGAAAAGAATCGTGTGTATTTTTACCATTCTATTAGCTGTTATTGGTTTAAAATTATTAGAGGGGTAAATACTATAATGAATTGTTAATTAGGAACGGGGGATTTTATTGGCAAAGCATCATTATTTTTTTGCAGTAAAATTACCGAAAGAAGCAAAAGATTTCTTATATGAATGGATTCAAGAAAGAAAAGGAGATTTCCCTTTTACTCGGTGGGTTCATCCGGGAGATTACCACATCACCTTAGCTTTTTTAGGGTTTGCTGAAAAATTGATGCTAAATGAAGTCGTGGAAAAGGTAAAACCAATCTTAGAAAAAGAATCTTCTTTCACCTTGACGTTGAATTCTTTAGGGATTTTCGGTCCGAAAAAGGCTCCTAGAATTTTTTGGGCAGATGTGGAATCATCAGAACAGCTCGATTCCATCCAAAAATCGGTATATAGGGAATGTGAAAAAACGGGTTTTCAATTGGATAAAAAACCTTTCCGTCCGCATATAACGTTAGCGAGAAAATGGAAGAGTGAGGATGCTTTTGAAGAAGGAACGTTATTACAAATTCAGGAGAAAGATGGAAAAACCTTTTCTTTCAATGTAACGGAAATTGTTCTTTACGAAACACATTTAGATCGAACGCCGAAATATCATGAGTATGTAAGCTTTCCTTTAGCAATTCCAGGCGGTTAAATTAAAATCCGTATCATAAGCTTACCCCTTCCTTAATAGGATAGTAGTAAGACAGATGAAGGGGTTGCTTATGAAATTAAGACAAGCTTTCGTATACTTAATACTTTTATTTGCTATTGCTTATTTTTTTATTTATGACCGTGAACCGCTGCAATCCGTTCAGTTTTCCATTATAATGTCTGGATTATTAATCATGATTCATAGATGAAATAAAGCGATTCGTTCCTTTAATCGCTTTTATTATAGTTGACTTTATACCTACGAGGGTATAAACTAAAATTAGAATAAGCGTCAAGAAAGAAGGGATACATAATTGAAAAAATATGATGCGAAAACAAAAAATCGCATTAAACGTATTGAGGGGCAAATACGCGGAATACTGCGCATGATGGAAGAAGGAAAAGATTGTAAAGATGTTGTAACTCAACTTAGCGCTGTGCGTTCTGCAGTCGATCGAACAATTGGCGTTATTGTAAGCGAAAATTTAATTGAATGTATGAATAATAGTAAATCAGAAGATGTAGATGAATTAGTACAAGAAGCCATTAATTTAATCGTAAAGAGCCGATAAAAGATAGCTGTATAATCAGCTATTTATTTAGCTTAAAAATTATACCTATAAGGGTATAGGGGGTAGAAATATGGAATGGATAGTGTTAGCAGTCATCATTGTGTTCATTGCATGGCGCTTAAAGCCGGTAAATGTGAATACTATTTCAACAAACGAATTGAAGAATATGTTAAATGACAAGGACAAAGTATTGATTGATGTACGAACTCCTGCAGAATATAAAGCCAATCATATTCGGCAATTTCAAAACTTGCCATTAGGTTCAGATTTTACAAAGCTTCCAAAGGATAAAGAAATCATTGTCATTTGTCAAAGCGGGATGAGAAGTAGCCAAGCTTGCAAACAATTAAAAAAGCTAGGTTATGAACGTGTCACAAATGTTCGTGGAGGCATGAATGCTTGGAAAAATTAAAAGGAGGATTTATGCATGAAAGAAATTAGTGCGAAAGAAGTGCAACAACGTTTAGAAGGTGGAGAGCGACTAAATATACTGGATGTTCGTGAAATAGAGGAATACCACGGAGGGCATATTCCGGGAGCAGTTAATATTCCATTAGGGTTACTTCCTATTCGCATGAATGAATTGTCAAAAGATAAACCGTATATTGTCGTTTGTTTAGCAGGTGGTCGCAGTGCCCAAGCAACAACGATTTTAGAGAAAAATGGGTTTAATGCTACAAATGATTGGTGGCATGAGTGCTTGGGAAGGTGAAGTTGAGTAGTCGTGTGAGGATCATTTAATTTTGAAGGGTTCAAATAAATATTAGGGTTCTCGTTGAAAAGGCATACTTTCTATCTTTTTTAATAAGATATACAAAAGGAGTTGTTTTCAATGAGAATTCCAGGTTTACCTAAATCAAACACGCCAAAAAGAGAACGAAAATTATTAAAAGTTTTTACGGAAGTTGCCATGAAAAAGATGAAGAAAAAAGGGTATGTTCGAGTACCTCCGAGAAAATAAAGCTGTTCTACTATTTAGGAACAGCTTTATTTTGTGGTAAAATTTAACTGATTATTTTATGTAGTTTGAATAGGGGATGGAGAAATGTTGATAGAAGTCTTAAATGGCATAGCTATATTATTTTATTGGACTTGGTTTGTTTGGCCGTTTGTTTTTGTATTTTCTCTCGTTTATTCGATTGCTTCATTTATAAAGGATCAACGAGCATCTACAAAGCCTATTTTTATTGCAGGTTTTGCATTACTAATCATGATTTCACCTATGGTCGCTGTATGGAATTAAGCAAGTGTTGTCAGAAAATACGATTCAAACCGTGCATCTTCTACTAGATGTACGGATTTTTTTATTTATTACATTCAAATAAATATTTGAATATTCACCTTTTACATCATATACTAATATTCAAATAAGTATTTGAATGATAGTGGGGAACGATATGCCAAAAGAACACGATGTTTGTGAAGTTACCTGTATCGATGAGGTAAAAGTAAAGAGAGTTCAGGAGCAACTTGCTCAACAAAAAACGCTGGAAGTGGCCAAGATTTTTAAAGCCCTTGCTGATGAAACACGCATAAAAATTGCATATGCATTAGCCGTGGAAGAAGAGTTATGCGTGTGTGATGTAGCTAATATTATCAATGCTTCCACTGCAACTGCTTCCCATCATTTAAGGTTGTTACGCAATTTGGGGCTAGCAAAATATAGGAAAGAGGGAAAGCTTGTTTATTATTCTCTCGATGATGATTGCGTGAAGCAGCTCATAGAGATTGCTTTCAAGCACCAACAAGAGGTGACGAAAGTTGAAAGAAGTTGAGAAACAAATTTATCGTGTAGAAGGCTTTTCATGCGCAAATTGTGCGGGGAAATTTGAACGGAATGTGAAGGCATTGCCGGGAGTGGAGGATGCAAAAGTCAATTTTGGCGCATCTAAGATCACCGTATTTGGGCATGCGACAGTAGAAGAATTGGAACGAGCAGGAGCCTTTGAAAATTTAAAAGTATATCCGGATAAAGTGATTCGTAAATCCTCGACTAAAAAAGAGGATCAGCAAGAATCGACAGTACCCTTTTATGAAAAATATCAAACGTTATTATTCTCTGGGTTACTGATTGTTCTCGGGTATGTTTCAACCTTTGTAAATGGGGAAGATAATCTCATTACTGTGTTGCTCTTTATTTCTTCTATCATCATAGGAGGATATTCGCTGTTTAAAGTAGGGTTAAATAATTTAATCCATCTCGACTTTGATATGCGAACGCTCATGACAGTTGCAATTATTGGTGCGGCTATTATCGGTGAATGGGCGGAAGGTGCCATTGTCGTCATTTTGTTTGCCATTAGTGAAGCTTTAGAGCGATATTCAATGGATCAAGCGAGAAAATCCATTCGTTCGTTAATGGAACTTGCTCCGAATGAAGCTTTGATTCGACGAGGCGGTGAAGAATTAATCCTTCCAGTTGAAGAGATAAAGATTGGGGATATTATGATTGTAAAACCTGGCCAGAAGATTGCAATGGATGGCGTTGTGGTGAAGGGGACATCAACTGTAAACGAAGCAGCAATTACCGGTGAATCGATTCCTGTTGAGAAAAAAGAGAAAGATGAAGTCTACGCTGGGACGCTCAATGAAGAAGGATTATTGGAAATTCGAATTACAAAATATGTAGAAGATACAACCTTATCGAAAATCATTGAATTAGTTGAAGAAGCGCAAGAAGAAAGGGCTCCTGCACAAGCCTTCATCGACCGATTTGCAAAATACTATACGCCTATTATTATGATCATTGCTTTGCATGTAGCGATTGTTCCACCATTATTTTTCGGTGGAGTTTGGCTAGAGTGGATTTATCAGGGGTTAGCAGTATTAGTTGTTGGTTGTCCATGCGCCCTTGTAATTTCAACGCCAATTTCGATCGTTTCGGCTATTGGTTCTGCTGCGAAAAAGGGCGTGCTCATCAAAGGCGGTATTTATCTTGAAGAAATGGGTTCATTGAAAGCTGTCGCCTTTGATAAAACCGGTACGTTGACGAAGGGATTACCTGTGGTGACAGATGTGAAGGTAATGGATGAAGGGTCAAACGAAAAAGAAGTACTGGAGATCGCTTATACATTAGAAAAAAGCTCCAATCATCCGCTGGCATCGGCCATTGTGAGAAAGGCGGAAGAGGCAGGAGTGAATCATTCTGAATTGGTAGTGGAGCAACTCAAATCCATCACAGGTAAGGGAATTCAAGCGACCATTGGAGGAGAAACGTATTATATTGGAAGTCCAAATTTATTTTTAGAGATTTTCCAAAGTGGTTTGATGGAAGTTATTCAGAAAGAAGCGACGACACTTCAAAATGAGGGCAAAACGGTGATGTTTTTAGGAACAAAAGAAAAAATTCTCGCGGTCTTTGCCGTTAGAGACGAACTTCGCGAAACTAGCAAAGAAATGCTGGAAAAATTGCATGAGTTCGGCATTGAAAAAACGGTGTTATTGACAGGGGATAATGAAGCAACCGCAAAAGCCATAGGGATTGAAGCAGGAATTTTAGAAGTAAAAGCGGATTTAATGCCTGAAGACAAGTTAGAGTTTGTGAAAACGTTGCGAAAACAATATGGTAAAGTAGCGATGGTAGGGGATGGTGTAAACGATGCCCCCGCTTTAGCGGCCGCCACAGTTGGCATTGCTATGGGTGGTGCGGGAACAGATACAGCCCTTGAAACTGCTGATGTTGCGTTTATGTCCGATGATTTAAGCAAACTACCCTTTACGATCAAATTAAGTCGCAAAGCATTGGCTATTATTAAAACAAACATCGCCTTTGCTTTAGCGGTGAAACTTCTTGCGTTGCTACTTGTCGTTCCAGGATGGTTAACTCTCTGGATTGCCATTTTCTCAGATATGGGCGCAACGTTATTAGTTACATTAAATAGTATGAGGTTATTGAGAGTTAGAGAATGAAGTCATTCCATCAGCAATAATTTGATTTTTGCTGATGGAATTTTTTTATTGGGGATAGGTAAGAATTTGGGAAAGCGGTTTTCGAAAAAGTTGCAAGTAATGGGGAAAACCCGGGTAAGTCAAGATATGTAGTTCCAAAAGGGAAAAACATCGCACATGAAAGTTAGTGCGAATACCTAGATGACAACTATATTTTCTTATTACTTACCAGCTCAACTTTCGCACACAGATATTGTCAGACATCCCTTGATGTAATTGGGTAAAGACGCAATCCATTCTTGTACTTTACTTTTAAATAATTCCATGTTCAAACAAACATTAGCTTCTGCTAATGTTTGGAAGATCGCTAATAATTGATTCAATGCACTCTCTAGATTCATATCTTTTACATCTTCACATAATAGAAAAAAGAGATTTCCAATCGTTTTAGGATCGTTGTTTTGTCTACGCTCCCACTCTAAGAGTATAAAGCGAGTAAACACAATCGTTGTATGACTAATCAACAGATCATACGAACGACCTTGAAATTCTTTTGCTAGGTTAAGCAATGATTTGGTACACTTGAAAAATGTTTCGATGTCCCAGCGCATCCCGTAAATACGCACAATTTCTTCATCTGAAAGTGTGGTATCTGTACTCAAAATGGCTAACCATTCACTCTTTTTATTGCGGTTACGCACGAATACAATCTTGACTTGTCGTCCTTTTGCAAGATGAACATGGATCGAACCGAGTAGGTCTTTCTTTTCCATGGTACGCTTTGCTTTTTTAAAGAGTTCATCCAGAGTATGGGCTTCACCATCTATGAAATAACGTTGTTTTAGCTGCTTGACCATACCAATGACAAATAAACCTTTATCCGTGATTTTTTCAATCAAAGGCTCATGCGTAAACCAAGTATCCATTAACACATAATCAGCTGTAATTCCTGCATTTAAGGCATGATCCAATAAAGCAGAGACAACGCTTGGCTTATCTTGTTGTGCTTCAAGACGACGCTTGTAGCCGGAAGTGCGTTTATCAATGGATTCATCGACCCCGTTAAGTTGATTTTCCTTTTTCGCTGAACTCAATAAAGCAAAGTCTACAGGTAGAAAAGAATATCCATCAGACCAACCAAGAGTAAGCAACTGAAACCCCTTATAGAATCGTTTCTCTGTATGATCAAATACTCGTGAAAGAAGTTCAACAGACTTGCTTCGGTTGCGTGAAAAGAGTGAATCATCAACAATAAACACCTTCACTCTGTTGTTTGATGTAAGCTTTTTTATACGTCCAGTAAGATCTTGACATAAGGAAAGTAAAAAAGTTCGCCAAGCATAAGTAGATGAATTTAGAAAACGGTAGATCGTATCTTTTTTAGGTAAGTCCACGGCTTTCTTACTTTGAAGTGCTTGAAACCAATTTTTATCGGAAAATAGATAAGCATGAATAACCAAATCCCTTAGTAATTCTCGCTTTTCTCAAATGTTTGCCTATATTTAATTCAGAAAATCTTCGTTCAAGTTCTTTTGGTAGTTGTGCAAAAGTATCTTTTTTCGTTATCATAATGGTGACACCTTCTTTGGTATTTGGTTTGTTCACCATAATTTTACCAAAAGATAGGTGTCTTTTTCTTTTAAAAAAATAAAATCAATAAAAAACAAGAGAAATAATGAAAGACGATATAAAACAGTCATATCAAGAGTTGCAATAAGATATTACTCTGCGAAAGTTGAGTTACCAGTATTTTAAAATCGCTAGTATTTTCTAGTAACAAACCATGAAAAAACGCACCTTGTATAACAAAGTGCGTACATCATTATCCTTTTTTCTCCTCTCTTTTTGGAAAAATCACGTATGAAAAACATATTAGAAAATCTATCATCAATACAATTGTCCACAGACTTAAAACACGCATAAGTGGATCAATTTCTTCCCCAACATACCATATCATAAGGCCAAGGAGGCTACATCCAATGATATACGCTAAAAGATGGCGGCCCCACATCTTCATTTCATAAACAGCTTTAGCCTTGCCATATAATATTTTTTTCTTGAAAGGCTTCTTTAATATCCAACTTTGGAATTTGCTGTCTGCCCAGGCAATCATAGATTTTCCGTAAGCAATCGAAACTCCAATGTAAATAGCAGCAAGACCATGGGCAAAGCTTGCTGTGGCTCCGTTTTTCAAATCGATTGCAGTAAGTACTAGCAATGCAAAATCTATAACGGGTGTAAGTAAGAAAAAGAAGATGCTGAGTCTATTTCGTTTCCATATATATCGTGTGAAAAGCCCTGCAATAATTACAATCCAGAAAGCAATTTCAGCGGCAATGATCCAAAAAAGCATTCAATAGCTCACCTCACAATTATTTTAATACATCTGTATTAAAATAATACTACGTT
Organism: Ureibacillus sp. FSL W8-0352; assembly: GCF_038004345.1. Taxonomy (NCBI): domain Bacteria; kingdom Bacillati; phylum Bacillota; class Bacilli; order Caryophanales; family Caryophanaceae; genus Ureibacillus; species Ureibacillus sp. FSL W8-0352. Next base: position 2,841,083 of record NZ_JBBOQT010000001.1, read on the forward strand.
TTATTATTTAATACAACTGTATTAAAAAATGTTATAATAAAATCATGCCAAAAATTGTTGACCATGAAGAAAGAAGAAAAATCATCGCGAAAGCAACTTGGAATGTAATTGCACGGGAGGGGTTAGGAGGTGCTTCAGTTCGTTCGATTGCAAAGGAGGCGAATCTTTCATTAGGAGCTGTTCGTCATTATTTTCAAACGCAAGAAGAACTGTTGGAGTTTGCGATGCAGCTCGTTCAAGAACAAGTAACAGAACGAATAATGGAGCACATCCAAAGCCATCTTCCTCCTAAAGACCAAGTGCTCAATATATTAATGGAGTTGATTCCTCCTGAAGAAAAGAAAATAGAAATGCAAGTATGGCTAGAGTATATCTCCTATAAAATTCGCAAAAAGGAGTTACAAAAAGAATCAGTGCATGAAGTTATTGTGGAGATTTTACACCGCTTGCAAAAAGCGGGTTTATTAAAAGAGGATATCCTTTTGGAAGAAGAGATTGTTTTGTTGCATGCGTTAATTGACGGAATTGCTTTACATATTTTAATGGGGCTGGTTCCAATTGAAAGAGGCCGCATACGCTATTTATTGGAGAAAGAGTTGAATCGAATTTTTGTGGAATAGTTGAACGAAGAGTGCAAGACAGCCTACATGAACAGAGTGAATCACATCTATGTGAAGGGAGTTACTTCATGCACATTTTTGCCCATAGAGGCTATTCATCAAAGTATCCTGAGAATACACTCGCAGCTTTTAAAGCGGCGGCAAAGCTAAAGATTACCGGTGTCGAGTTGGATGTTCATCTTACAAAGGACAGGAAGATTGTTGTCATTCACGATGAAAAAATTAATCGAACGTCCAATGGAAAAGGTTATGTCAAAGATATGACGTTGAAAGAATTACGTAAGTTTGATTTTGGATCTTGGTTTCATCCAAAATTTCAGGGCGAAAAAATCCCTACATTAGCGGAAGTGCTTGATTTACTCAAAGATACTCATCATAAGATAAATATTGAATTGAAATCAGATAAATTTGTCTATCCAGGGCTGGAAGAACTTGTCTTACAAGAAGTAGACCAATTTCAATTAAGAGATCGGGTCATTATTTCTTCCTTCGATCACGAAGCTGTTAAGCGAATGGGAGAGCTAGCACCAGATGTCGAAACTGCTCCGTTGTTTTCTTATAGCATTTTAAACATGAAGTGGTACCGAACTTTATTTCCAGCAAATGCGCTACATGTAGCATACAGGGCAGTGAGGCGACGTCCTGTATTGGAGGCTTTGAAAGTTGGGATACCTATTAGGGTATATACAATCAATGATAAAGAACAAGCGAAAATGTTACTGCATTTAGGAGTGGCAGGAATCATTACGGATTGTCCTGAAGAACTGTACGAAGTGCTAAATAAATAATAAAGCAAACCTCTTTGAACGAACGAGATTCAAAGAGGTTTTTTCTATTTTCAAGATTAAAAAAGTAACTGTTTCTAGTTATATGACTTTTATTTATAATTACATATAAAACTCTTTTTGTTGATTAAGGTAGTGTCAAAAGTTCTATGAAAAACTAGCACGGTTCATACTACCTACCATTTATTAGGTGGAAATGCCACGCTATCGCTCTTGACAAACACACCAATGGTTTATTCAGAGGTCAATCAAGGGCGAAGGGAACAAAAGAAGGCATGCTAAATAAACCCTTGACTTTTTCCATTTTAAACCATTGGTAAGTTCGGTTTGTCAAGAGTTCGCTTCGCCGATAGCTGAATAGGGCTCAGCTAAACAAAAGTTAGGCTGACTGTTGTTGAATCCAGTCTTGAGCTAACCCAATAAGGGCTGTCCATCTCGCTGGCATGGTTGGTAGCTTTTCTAATTCTGGAATTGTTACTGGCACTTTACCTTCAAGTGAAGAATGTGGGCGCAAGAAGTTAAAGTAAGCCACAAACAATGTCACAAAAGAAACAGAACCTTGTTCAGAACCAAAGCCGTGTGTCGATCGATAATTTCCTTTAAACGTGCGATTTAGTCTCTCGATGATTTGCTTGAGAGGTCGATACTCTCTGGAGACATCATCTTCATTTGTTAGCCCGATGACCTGTTTTACGTCAAACGATATGTGGTTTTCTGCGAAGAAATGCTGTGCCAACAAGTAAATAGGGTTACCATCTACTACAAATTGTAGGTTTTCGGGTATTTCTTTCAGCTTCACTAGTACTTCATCAATCGCTCGTATTGCTGTTGCGGTGTCGCGATTTGGTGACACTGGATACGAAAGAATGACTTTCTTGACCGCATCAAAAAAGAAAAACAGATAATGCCAACGACCGTTGACCCGGATGTACGTTTCATCCCCACAGAATTGATCCGACAGCTCATACGGAAAGTAGTCAATATAAGGCTTGAGCCATAATGCGACGCTGTTTTCGTAGTTTAGGATACTTTGATGGGAGACAGACACGCCGTGAATATCCTTCATGATCGCTGCCGTTTTACGGGCCGATAATCCGTAATTGACATGGTACGTCAAGATGAGCCCAAGTGTATGCGGTGAAACATACAATCTTGATAAATCGACTTTTGGCTGCTTTGGTGATTGTTTGGATAACGGTTGATAGTCGATGTGGAACTTCCGGTAAATGTAGCGAACTTTCAGCGATTGTGGATCTTCTTTAAACTGTTTTTTCTCTTTTTTAGTCATGGCGCTCAAGTTTTTTTGATAATAGGTACACATATCATTTTTGCACTTAAACACGTGAAAATCTTTTCGTTCTTTAATTTTTTCAAGCGTTTTAAGGCAGTGAGGACACTTAAGAATGGCCTCTTTCTGATAACGACTTTTTTTATTGAAAACACACGCACACACCTTACACTGATATTGTCCTTTTCCTCCGTTATTTGCGTACAAATACGCAGAAGGAGCACCACACTTAGGACAACATAAGGTAGACGGTACGGGCGTAGAATTGGCTCGACGGCGTACTGGTTTTAACTGTTTTCCTTTGGATTGAAGATATTCCGTTAATAAAAGCTGATAATCGAGCTTTTCTACCTTTTCAATGATAGGTAAATCATCAATTTGAAGCTTTCGATAAGGCTGATTAACAGGAGCTTCTTTGGGTTTATCGAACATGCTTCTTCCAATTAGTAGGGTAAGTAGAGTTCGAATAATTTGTTCTTGAAAGTTTATAAAAGTAAGTAAATAGGTTATAATTTGAGGTAACAACTTGCCACTTCTCCTTTCTAGGGATTTTGTGTTGGTGTGGTTACCTCACTAATACCCTAGAATTTAGGGGGTGGCAAGTTTTTTGCTTATAAAGCCCTCTAATATAGGATTCTATAACCTAATTCTATATAAAGTTTTGACAATACGTTGATTAAAATAGGGGGAAAAACATGAAATCGGCCTCATACATTAAATATATTTTTGCTTTTCTGCTCTTTGGGTCGAATGGAATTGTCGCAAGTTACATTTTATTGAGCAGTGTTGAAATCGTTTATTTGCGAACGCTCATCGGAAGTTTATTGCTTATATTGATTTTTGTGCTGACGAAACAGAAAGTACAGTTTTGGAAAAATAAATTGCACTTTTTGTATTTAGTGATTTCCGGTGTGGCGATGGGGGCAAGTTGGTTGTTTTTATTTGAAGCATATAAACAAATAGGTGTAAGCATTGCGACCCTTGCTTACTATTGCGGTCCAATTATGGTCATGATTCTATCGCCACTACTTTTTAAAGAAAAAATGACGATGGCGAAAATGCTTGGATTTATAGCTGTGATTTTAGGGATGCTTTTTGTAAACAAGGAAGCTTTTTTGCAAGGTGAAATCTCTAGGGGGCTGATTTTCGGGCTGCTTTCAGCCATCATGTATGCAATGATAGTGATTTTTAATAAAAAGGCTGTAACGATAAAAGGTTTGGAAAACGCTACTTGCCAATTAGTCGTTAGCTTTATAACGGTTGCTATTTTTATGATGTTTAAACAAGGATTAGTTGTAAATGTAGTTGAAGGAAATTGGCTGCCAATCCTTATATTAGGTATTGTTAACACGGGAATTGGTTGTTATTTCTACTTTTCTTCCATCGGTCATTTGCCCGTTCAATCCGTGTCAATTCTCGGTTATTTAGATCCACTTTCAGCATTAGTTTTTTCAGCTTTGTTTTTAGCTGAGCAGTTAAGCTTCCACCAAATGATTGGCGCAGCGTTAATTTTAGGTGGAGCTGCGTTGGGGGAATTGTTTCAACCGAAAAAAGTTACTAGTAGGGGAAAATTGGTGAAATTGTAAGAGAGCATTAAAGAGGGAATGGGGGTAAACGAAAAGTTTTCCTATTCCTTTAACGGAAGAAGAGCTTAACAATCTCGAAGTAAATACCATTCATGTTTATAAGAATTATCACTAGCGTCGCATTAAAATAATTTAACACCTTCAAATAAACCGAATTTTCTGAAATATAATCCAAACACAAAAAAATCCTTTATAATGGTTGGGTGGTAGTAAACCATCCAAATCCAATACAAAGGATAAAACCATGGATAAGTTTACACGAAAAACATCATTTGAACAATGGTTTTCACCGATTAATCGTCCATTATTTGACGACCTAGTGAAAACACATCAATTAAATCACTATACCAAGAAGCTTTATATGGCTTCATTTATGAAACTGCTTTTGTATGCCCAACTCCATGAAACCGAGAGTTTACGGGCGTTGAGTGACGCTGTCTTTTTAGAAGAATTACAACGAGCAACGGGATTGGAATCGATTAGTTTTTCACAGTTAGGGAGACGAATCAACGCCATTCCAACGGTTTTCTTTCAATCGATTTTTCTCGATTTAGTGGCACAAATTCATCGGAAAACCAATTTCCAAACAAGAAGAAAAGTGACAACGCCTTTGAAAATCATTGATTCGAGTACATTACCGCTTAATTTGACCAATCATAAGTGGGCAGAGTTTCGAAAAACAAAATCAGGAGTAAAGCTTCACTTACGACTTGTTTTTATGGAAAAAGGACTCTCCTATCCAGATAAAGCCGTACTCACGAATGCCAACGAACATGATCGTGGTCAACTAGAAGTATTCGTGGATGACAAAGAATGCATGTACGTGTTTGATCGTGGTTACTTGGATTATGGGCGCTTTGATCAAATGACGGAAGATGGCTATTTCTTTGTGACCCGTTTGCGTAAAAACGCTGTTGTCCGAGTGTTAGAATCCTTTTCGTTACCAGAAGATTCACCCGTATTCTCTGATGAAATGGTTGTCATTGGAACACCACAAAATCGTTCTGAAAACGTGTTTCGCTTACTCAAATTGCATGATACAAAAGGAAATGAGCTTCATTTACTGACAAATCGGTTTGACATTGACGCAGATGAAATTGCAGAAATCTACCAATCACGTTGGGCAATCGAACTTTTTTTCAAATGGATGAAACAACATCTGAACATTAAAAAGTTTTTTGGTCACAGTGAACAAGCTGTGCATCATCAAGTGTACGTAGCCATGATAGTGTACTGTTTGAATGTTTTAGCTCAGTTGAACACGAATAGCGAACGCAGTTACTTACAAATTAGTCGCTATTTGAAGGCTTCTTTGTGGAAATCCGCTCACATTTGGTTACGAAAAATCGAAGGAAACGGCGTCCCATAAAGGTTTGCCAGTCGTTGTTGCACAAGTCATAGGTTATAGTAAAAAAATGGATGTTTACTACCCTCGCTTAGGTGTTTTCGTTTTTTCTCTAAAGTCCAGAAAAAATAAAACTGAAAATTCAGACATCATTTATGCGACGGTAGTGAAGAATTATGAATTAATTATTCAAAAGAAACTATTCATCATTTATGATAAATGTCCTGTAACTACGCAAAAAAGCTCTGTAATTACAGAGCTTTTTCTACGTGCGCCCGGCATGTACATGAACTATAGGGTGTAAGTCCCGAACCCCGAAGACAGAAGTAGAGGTTAGCCAAGAGCAAGGGTGTCCGTGGTGACGCGGAATCTGAAGGAAGCTGGAGGCAAAACACCGGTCCGAGGAACACGAACCTCATATAAGGCTAGGTATGATTGAGTGAGTTTGCGTAACAAAACAAAGCTCTTTCTGTCGAAGGTCATATCGAGTAAATGAGGCGGATAGATGGTGTGAAAGTGCATGTACTTACCCGGGGAGGTCTGGCGGATAGGTGAAGTTCGCTTCATAACCTACTTAGTGATAAGTAGCTGAACCGTCAGAAGTCAGCAGAGGTCATAGTATTAGTTGGTTTAGAACTACTAAGAAGGACCGAACAATTAAGAGAGAATAGCCCTTGGCATTCAGTGAGTCATGATGAACACAGAAAACGTAGTACCTCACTTGAGGAAGGAAGCGGTGAATCCCGTGGGAGACCTCTTGGAGGGTGGAGTGACCACTGGCATAAGAAGACAAGCTATTCACGGAAGTTATGAAAACTTGCGTCAATGATCTTAATTGAACCGCCGTATACGGAACCGTACGTACGGTGGTGTGAGAGGACGGGAGCTAATCACTCCCTCCTACTCGATTAACAGGAGTTACCATTTAGCAACATGTTCCTCAATACAGCCTAACATTTGTTGAATAATGAGAGTGCTTCCATCTTCCAATTTAACTTTGCCGTTATAATAGCCAACTAGCTGATGTACTTCCGATTGCACAAGCTTTAAATCCGTTTTTGCTACTCTTTCAAAAAATGGATGGAATGTGAGCATAATGGAGTCGGTAAACTTTGTCGTAATGTACCAAGGTTTTTTGAAGTTAGAGCGATCATATTCAAAAATGACGTCTTCGTGGATTTTTGTCATTTTTCCATCTACGAATACAGCGTTTTCTGTCATACCTGTACCGTCCGTCCACTTACCTCCAAAATTTAACCCTACTCGCTTATTGCGAAGTCGCTGGGAAGCATTTGCCCAATTCCATATCACTTCCCGTGGCCAGACACCTCTTCCAAAATCCAATACGCTAAAACATTCTTCCTCATGAAACTCATATCGCTTATTTCCAAGTTTGATAAATCCTTTCGTCGGCAGTATGTGATGCTTTGCGGTAAATTGGAAAGTATGGCGGTTCCAAGGTACGACGACATTCAACGATTCATCGTCAACAGGATGCAAGATCTTTAAATTGACATTTAGAGGTTCGTTGTCAAAGTTATCGCAACTAACCGCTAGCAATGTTTGATTTTGAAAATTAGAGATATTGACATTGATTTCGCCGTTTGTAAATCGAATTGGTTCAAGTACACGAGTTGGCATTTTCAATTTTTTTACAACGCCTAATGGAATAGTAACGGTTTTTTCAAAGAAACGTTGAGTTTCATATTCTAGAAAGTAAATAAAGCAAGAAACAGCGTAATCAAAATGACAAATCGTAACAGAAAATAATACATCTTCTCCGTAACAACACCAATAATTCCATTTCTTCTTTCGCATAAAATGTCCAGATAAATTACATTCGATAATTGGTTTTCTAGCATAACCAATAGCAGCAGGATTTAAATTTCCCTTTTTATCGCATAAACGAGTCCACTCAAAAATTTCTCTTTCAGCATGCTGCACCAATGTCAACATCCTCTCAATCCATAATTCAAAAGAATTCCCTAATAAATATATGATGAAATTTCAAAAATTTACCATGAAAATAATTTGGATACATAGATATTCATAAATAATATTGTATCAGAATTTTACAATTTTTTCTTGATTAGAACAATATGCAGGAAGTTCAGAAAACAGCGATTTATTCATAAGATGATGGAAAAAAGGAGGTAAGCAAATAGCAATTTATTACAATCGGAAAGCAGCTGTCGATTATGCAAGAACTTGGTGGGATTCGTTTAATCCGAATTATCCTATTTTTACAGTGGATTGTACAAATTTTGTATCCCAAGCGCTGCGAGCAGGAGGAGCTCCGATGTCAGGTTATCCGAATCGAAACAAGGGTTGGTGGATTACGGATGGCTGGAAAGTTGGGGCGAGAGAATACTATTATCCAAATGAAACATGGAGTTATAGTTGGGCGGTTGCTCATAGTTTAAGATGGTATTTGGAGAGTGCTAAAGCAGGATTAACGGCTAAGCGTGTTTATACACCTTCCGAATTAGAACCTGGAGATGTAATTTTTTATGACTTTCAAGGGAATGGAGTCATCGATCATAGCACCATTGTGACAAGCGTGATTGATGGTGTTCCTTACGTTCATGCCCATACAGGACCTAGTTCGGACCGACACTATGATTATTCCAATTCATATGCCTTTACGCCAAATATACAATATTATTTCTTTAAAATAGATGATATATTCTATTAACGTTTTCGACCGAATAGGAAGTGTGTTATATAATAAAGAATAGAGGCACTGATAATGGATATTTAAATTCAACAAGTTTTGTGATAAGGTTGTTTGGAGATAAACGTAATAAAGTTCAACCTATATTTTTAAGGAGAGTAATGAACGAATGAATGAACAAGCGTTAACGGTAAGAGAAGCCATTATCGGAAGACGATCGATTAAAAAATTCAACGGACAGCCTGTAGATCGAGCGGATTTATTGCAAATTATAGATGATGCCGTTTGGGCGCCAAATCATCAAAACCGTGAACCTTGGCGACTTGTCGTGGCATGTGGTAAAGAACTGTTCCAACTTCATAATTTACTGCGCAATACAACGATTCCGGATTGGAGAACGCTGTCGGAGGAAGAAGTAGAAAAACGCATGCAAAAATTCACAACACCAGGTGGTTATGTGTTTGTGATTGTTCCAGAAGACCCTCGCCAAAAGGAACGATTAGAAGACTTTGCAGCAGCATGTGCACTCATTCAAAATATGATGCTTCTAGCATGGGATTACGGCATTGGATCTTGTTGGAAAACGCCGGAATTTTTAGATAAACCAAATTTTCGTAAAGAACTAGGAGTAAAGCCTGGAGAACGAATTGTAGGCATGGTGCAATTTGGTTATTTTGATGAACTGCCAAAAGGAAAAGAACGTAAAAAATCTGACGAGATTGTGACAATTTTTGGTGAGAACGAAGAAGAGCATAAAGAAGAATAGATGCAATGATTAAAATACGAAAAAAATGCGCCTCCGATTTGGTTAATGCAAGCAAAACAATTCGGAGGCGCTGATTTTTTAATCACCATGACGACTTAAGGTTAAGTGGGTTAAGCTTCGATTTTCTATTTTTCTAAACAATTGCATAAAAATTCATCTAACCGTCTTTGCAAAAGACGCAAATTGCGATGAGAAACTTGGCATATACCGCCATTTGTCATAATGACAATGCGATCTTTTTTATTTATTTCTTTTACATGCTGTAAATTGATGACGTAACTTTTGTGGCATCGGAAAAAGCGGTCATCAATTTTCTCAATTTCTTTTAGTTTCCCATAATACTCATAACAGCCATTTTTTTCATAGAGCATGATTTTATGAATGATATGGGATGTTTCAAAATAGTAAATATCGTCCAATAAAATATTTTTAATTTTTTCTCCTATTTTAATTTGGAAAATGGGTTCTTCCTTCGATTCACCCAGTTGTTTATAACGCTCGAAGGCCACTTTTAAAGCATCGATAATTTGTTTTGATAGTAGAGTGGTGCTATCTTTTACGATAAAGTCCAATGCAGCGATTTTATACGAAAAAGTAAGTTGAAGTTGATCTGCGTGTTGTGTAATAAAAATAATGTTGGTCAATGGATCTTTTTTGCGTATTGCAGCAGCTAACTCTAAACCATTCATCTTTTCATTATTTAGCTCAATGTCGAGAAAATAACAATCCCCTCGTTGCTCTTCAATAAAACTTAATACATCCTCGGCCTGCCCTGTAGATAATACAATTTCTATACTAGGTTCATGAAAAGTTGAATATTTTAAAATTTGAGATTGAATAAATTGTAGATGTTCATAGTTATCTTCACAAATTACAATATTCACACTCGGCACCTCCGTCTAACGAAATTCTAATTCTTGGATAAACCATCCATTTTCGATGCGAGTATTCATAGTTGCATTCGGGTATTTATGCAATAGTTTTCTTACATTGACAAGTCCGATTCCGCGTCCTTCCCCTTTTGTAGAATAATATCCTTTAAATAATAGATTCATATCCGGCATTTCATCAAAAGTATTTTTTATGACAATTAACATTGATGAAGGAGTTTGAATGAATCCGATTTGAATTTGTTTAGTAGATGCTTTTTCACTTGCTTCAATTGCGTTATCAATTAAGATTCCAATGATTCGTGATAAGTCAATCATATCAGCGGGAGCTGTATGGACCTCTTCCGGAATTTCTAGATGAACATTTATCCCTAATTGTTCAGCAACGAGCAGTTTTGAAGCGATTAACCCCTTTAACTCCATGAGTTTTAAGTTTTTAATTTGGCAAAATGCTTTGTTGGTTAGGAGTGTTTGCTGTTCTACTTTTAAGATTCGAGATTGGAAATAATGTTTTAATCCTTGTATGTCTTCTGTTTCGATAAATGTTTGCAGTGTAAAGAGGATATTAGCATAATCATGGCGAAAATGCTTCATATCTTCATTAATTGTTTCAAGAGCAACAATATAATTTGACAACTGATTCTGTTTCACCATTTCCATCTTTAAATGCTGATTTTTGTGGAATTGACGTTGCAACAAATACAGCACTGTCAATAGAATAACGAGATATAAAGATTGTGTAAAAAAATAAACATATATCCAAAAACTATCTACCATTAATGTGCTAAAAAAAATGTTTATCAGAAACACTATGAATGAGGAACATAAAATAAAAAAAATAAATAATTGCATATTCATAGTGAAATTAGTAAATTCAATTCCTTTATTTAATCGCTTGAAGAAAATATATACAAAGATTACATTTAATAGAATCATAAAAACATGCTCTAGCCAAGCGAAAGCGTTTAACACAATAGGCAACATGAAAATTTTCGTTAGAGAGTATGAAATCATTTGTCCAATAATTAGTAATAACACATGATAGAGAGCTTTAGTTGTTCTCGTAATATAGAAAAATACAACACAAATCGTAATGAATGATATAAAAATCCAAACCCAAACAGGAAAAAAATAATATGAGATGAGGGAGGGAAGCACAATAAAAAGCATGATATAAAATACATTTTTTAATGAAAAACTAATGTTTAACGTGTAATGAAGGGCAATAATCGTGTATAGAGTCCCAATCAGTCCTAAACTATATTGGATAATATGAATCTTCCTCTCTAAAGGAAAAAGTAAATTTCCTAGAGTATCTATCAAAATATCTATTTTCGGAATTTTATAATTTCATAATTTTTCAATTTTTATGGGATAAATATACTATCATAATGATAACAAATATAAATAGATATTCAGTAGAAAACTCATAATCGTTCTATTTAACCTCATTAACGTTATTGATAATCAGTTGAAAATCAACGAGATTATAGAGTTTATCTATATTGGAATAATAAGGAAGGGAAATATAAACAATCCCAAAAAAGTAGTGAAAAAGAACTATGATTATTATTTCAGAAAAGATAATTTTATATGGGTGAAAGACTTGACTATATTGTTTGTATCTTAAAAAAGAACATTAGAAAAGAAACCGTAGTAATTTTGATTTATTATTTTTATATGAGGATAGTATTAATCAATAGAACAATGATAAGGGTGGTCAAATTGATTACGATGATAAAAAAAGGATTACAAACGATTTCACCCCACGAAAAAATTCAAGAAATTCATCCAGTATCCGGCGGCGATATTAATAAAGCTTATTATGTGCTAACAAATCAACATGAATATTTTGTAAAGCTGAATCAACAAATGAATATCGGCTTTTTCCAATTTGAAGAGCGCGGGCTGAAGATGATTCAGGGGACCGGTACAATCAATGTACCAAATGTATTAGGTTGCTTAGAAATAGAAGGCATTCCCATGCTTTGGCTAGAGTGGATTGAAGGGAAAAAGACTTATGAAACGGATGTGCTATTAGGAGAACGTCTAGCAGCACTTCACCTTGCCGATGCAAAAGGATATGGTTTAGAAGGGGAAAGTTATATTGGGAAGTTGCCGCAACAAAATCGATTGATGGATGATTGGGTGGAATATTATCGGGACGTGCGTTTAGTTGGCCAATGGAAGCGGGGAAAAGCTTCAGGTACGATGGGACAGACACGCGAAAAAATGCTTGTAAAACTGATGGAGAGATTAGATGAGTGGATTCCGAGAACACCAAAGTCTTGCTTATTGCATGGGGATTTATGGGGAGGTAATTGGATGACGGGTCCGGAAGGGGTTCCGTATTTAATTGACCCTGCAATCCTATTCGGAGATCATGAAATGGAACTTGCTTTTACGGAATTATTCGGTGGTTTTTCTCGACGATTTTACGAGGCATATCAATCGGTATTTCCGCTTTCACCAGAATATGAAGAGCGCAAAGAATTGTATCAACTCTATTATTTATTAGTGCATTTAAATATGTTTGGGGAATCATATGGTCCATCGGTGGATCGCATATTACGCCGATATGTAGGATAAAAGCATATTATAGGAATGTCTAGAAAGTCGTATAACTTTCTAGACACCCCCACTTGCCCATAATTATAGTCTTTTACTCTTTGCTTCTGCGGTTGTCGAGACAAGATTCCGCAATCTTCGCTGTCTCAAAATGAATTTGTTATGAATGATTTTGATGTTTTTTCATTCGATCAACAAGGAAACCGCCTTTAAAGGATTTCGGTTCATAGGAAATAATGAATGCTTTTGGCTCGATGGAGTTAACGAGTTCAAAAAGCTCCTTCTCACGGTTTCGTTTTGCTAAAATTTCATATTTGTAACGTTCGCTGTCTCGTCCTTCACCAACGTAGGTTGTAACAGCAAAACCGTTGGAGCGGAGTGTATTGATTAATTCATGGTTTTTCGTTTGAGTATTGATGGTTACATACACGTAACCAATCGCTAATTTATTTTCAATTTTCGTTCCTAAAAAGATCCCTAATCCAAAGCCGACCGCATATACAATCATTGCAAGAAAACTTTGATCCCCGCTGAATACGAGAGAAAGCCCAAAGACGTAAATGAGCATTTCTAACGTTCCAATCATTGCTGCTAGGAACGTTAAGTTTTTGACTAAAAAGATTGTGCGCAATGTAAGCAACGGAACATAAATCAACTGTAAAACTAAGATGAGGAGAATATTTGTCATCCTTGATCCCTTTCTTTAGCGATTATCGATTTTAGTATTGTACTCATAACTAGGTATTGTCTAAGATTCTTATATCCATTGTAGCTAAAATGCAAAGAATTTCCTGATTGTGTCAATAATTTGAGTGAAAGTGTTTCTTCAGTGAATGATTTTAATCCGTTTCCGCTAATAATATTGATATTAACAGAAGATAAAATGTTTTGTAAGAAGAGAGTGACAATAAATGAGTAAATTTGAATGGAGAAAACATTTAAAAGAACTTTACTTGCCTGGCACACAACCAACCACTATTCATGTGCCACCAATGAAATTTTTTACGATTGATGGCAAGGGAAATCCGAACGGAAACCATTTCAAGAACATATCGAAATTCTTTATGCTTTATCCTATGCGATTCGAATGATGCCGAAAAAGGGGATTACGCCGGAAGGGTATTATGAATATACCGTGTTTCCATTGGAAGGGCATTGGGATTTGGATGAAGAGGGGAGAACGAAAGATTATATTATTTGGATAAAAATCATCTCGTGTATAAATTAATGATTCGGCAACCGGATTTTGTAACGGAAGAATTGTTTCAATATGCGCGGGATACGGTGAAGAAGAAAAAGCCGGATTTGGATGTCAACCAAGTTCAATTTGAAACGATTTCGGAAGGGTTATGTGTACAAGGGATGCATATCGGCAGTCGATGATGAATGGGAACTTTCGGACGGATGGAACCGTATTGTGCAGAAAATAACTTAAAGCGGGAAGAAAAAAAACATAAAGAAATCTATATTTCAGATCCGAGAAAAACGGCGCCGGAAAAATTAAAAACAGTGTTAAGGTTTAAAGTGGAAGAAATGAAATAGGTGAGTATCAGGTTTTTGTAGCCATGGGATAAAAAAGGTGGGGCTGCGGTGCAAGGATATTTTGCAATTTTAACATTGCTTTCATTGATTATATTGGTCATTATTCGTGCGAAAATGATTGGGAAAAAGGGAATCATAGTGTTTCGATTCGGAGAGCTGGATAAGAAGGATTTCTTGATTCCGCCTTTTGCATTATTGTATTTCTATCTCATTTTCGCCGAAGTGTTCGGTTTTCCGAAATTAGGCGCAAGGCTGTTTTATAACGGGATTGTCAGTTGGGTTGGTGTCGTTTTATGTACATTGGGAATAATGTTATTCTTGTGGAGTTTAATTTCATTCGGGAAAAGTTTCAGAGTCGGGATTGATGAAGAAAAGCCTGGTGAATTCATCACAAAAGGGGCTTTTGCGATTAGCCGCAATCCCATTTATACATCTTTTGGAATGGTATTAGCAGGGATATTTTTCATCATGCCAAACTGGATAAAATTATTGTACGACTTAGCTGGAGGATGGCTTTTTAATCGGCAAGTGAAGTTAGAAGAGGCATCTTTGAGAAAAATATATGGGAAAAATATGAAGAATACTGTAAAACAGTTCGGAGATATTTATAAGATTGGCTGATTAAAAGAATGATAGAGGGGCATAGCAGAAAGTAAATGAAACTGCAATGCCCATTGATTTTATTTGGCATGAAAAAGAAATATTGTTATTTGTTTAATGAAGTTTCCAACGAGCCAGCCTCCATCTTCTTGCTGCTAGTCCAGTTCACTAAGAAAATTCCAGTAAATATGCAAAGACCTCCGACGGTCACATACCAATTAATCGTTTCATCTAATATTAACCATCCAGAAAGAACCCCGAAAAATGGTGCCAAGAATAAAAAGGCGCTAGTTTTGCCGGGATCGCCTTTTTGAAGCAAATAAAACCAGCCTGCAAATTGGACGATGGATGCCATAATGGCGAGCCACAATACGATAGAAATGGATGCGCCATTTATTCGGAAGTAGGGATTTTCTAAAATCAGACTTCCCATTAACAATATGATGCCGCCAAATAACATTTGATAGGCCGTCAATATCCATGTATTAAATTCATTTCCCCATTTTTTTATGAGCAATGTGCCAATTGCCCATGAAACTGCGGATAGATAGGCGAGAATCGACCCGATTTCAAAACTTAACTTCGCCCCAAGGGTTATGAATACTCCAATAAAACCTAATATCACACCTGTCCATTGGCGTAGGCTATACGATAATTTCATAAAAATCGTTCCAAAGATAACGACTAAAAGTGGGTTCATAAATGTTAATATGGAAGATTGCCCCGCTGAAATTGTCCTTAAGCTGAGAAAGATACATGACATAACGCCAGCTGTTTGAAAGGAACCGATGACAGCGATTTTGATCCATTGGAAAAAGGCTTTAGGATGATGGATTCTTAATAATCGAACAGCGATGGCCATAATCACTCCTGCTAAAGAAAAACGTATGCCGACTAATAAAAGCGGTGTTGTATATGAAAGGCCAATCTTACCGATAGCAAAAGATGAACCCATTAAAAAGGTTGTTAAGATGACTAACATGCTAAAAAGCCATTTGTTCATTTAAAATCCCTCCCCATAGATTGATCCATCATTAAGCAATAATAGGATATAAATTTAGAAGATTATTAATATTCGATAAATTAAAATCAAGAGATAGACTATCATTACATATTCGTATTAGTCAACTAGTAGACATTGAGAAATATGAACAGAGGGGGATAAAATAGTATGGTTTCTACGTTTCTATAGATATTTGGTAAATTGTAGAGGGCAGATTAGCGAACGAAAGCAAAATAAAAAGCGTTGCAAAAACGAACGCCTTTAGAACACATCAGTCCAAATAAATAACCCCATCATCGACAATAGTTTATTTCAACAGAACAACACGCATGCTTTGAAGAATATAACTACCTTAATTCTTGAATCTCCTTTAGAGATAGCCCAGTGATTTTTGAAATGGATTGGATATCCATTTGTTCAGCAAGCATTTTTTTTGCAATTTCCATTTGCAGCTTTTTTGCTCCTTTTTCAAAGGCTTCATCTTCACGACGTTTTGCTTCCCGCACTTCCACCTCCTCTTCAAGTGTTTGCTTCAAGCGTTCCTCATAGACTTCCATTTCATCTTTTGACTGGCTTAACTCTTTCCAACGATTCAACGCTGCTCGAATGTGGTCATCCCTTAAAGAGATTAGATCTAACTCTTTATAAATGTCGTTATATACATTTCCATTGCGATGGTCAACGATTGCGAGCAGTAAAAGCCATCTTGCCTTTGCGTCGTTCCAAGGATCGATTTTTTTCGCTTCAAAATCCCGTATTATTTTTGGATATTCGATGAAATGCAATTCGAATACATCGGGGAGGGGAGTGCCAGTATGTTTCTCTTGCAAAAGATAAACCGTATGAAAGTTTTCGGTTTGATTGAATAATTCATAGCTTAAAAGATTGATGAAAATAACAGGTTGCAAGTCGTTTTCGCTTTGTTCTGCATAGGCTTTCGTTGCGTAATAAAGAGAGCGTTTTACAATATCGAAACGATTAAAAAAGTTAATTAATATATGCATTTTTTTGCTGTCTTTTGTTATACCGATAAAATGGACGGGTGCTAGTATATTTTCTTCATAAAAGTAATTGGATGGAACGGTGATGCGTTGAATCTTTTGTCTCGGCTCTCGGTTCAGGATCTCATTTAAAAAAGTGAGCGTCACGTTATGATGCTGTTCCCAGCCAATCACCTTTTGGAAGGCAACATCAATTTTCAAATCCATCAATTTTTGAAGAGCTGCTTTTTTATAGTTGCTCAAACTCATCACCTCGTAGGAATCAGGAATTCTCTTACACTACTTTATCGTTTAATGATTGGTGCTATGACAGCGGTCGGCGGCAGATATAAATAAATCCAGATGTCCTTTGGTAGTTGTGTTTATCAAGGTTTACAGGATGAAACCGTAATTGGATATAAGTCGAAATGGGAATGTGAATTTCAAGCTTTCTTTGAGAGGTTTGATGTACTTTGGTGCAGTCGTTACGAAAGAACAAGTGAGGGGGTTGCCTTTTATTTTAAAGCTACATCCATTGTAATGATATGGATGTTTCCACAGTATAAAATAAAAAAGCGTGGTTTCAACGGCCACGCTTTTTTGTAGTTTTAACTTTGTTTCGCTTGAACTTTTTTCTTCCGCCAAGGTTTTAAGTACGAAATAACGAAGATGAAAATGGTTACGGTGATTTGGAAGAACACTGCAGATTGCATGACTTTATGGTTTTGAACGAAAGTTGGATTGCTGATTGCCATTTCTTTTTGCGCTTCCAACAATTCCATATTTCTCACCATTAATTCGTCAACAATAAAAATACCGACGATTGTTTGGATGATATATAGAACAAATTTAACGCCAACCCATCGATGCTTAAAAAATCCCCAATTGGTGAAAAAACCGTAAACAAATCCGATTAATAAAGTCCCTACAGCACCCAATCGAACGATATAATCGCTAAGGATAATCATATTTTTATAGCCGAGATAGGATTCATCATATTTTGTGAAATCAATATGTAAATTTAATACAATCGAACTTAAAATGCCTCCGAAAAAGACTACTACTAGAAACACATGGATGATCTTTAACCACTTCATGCCTTTTGGGCCGATTTTTTTCATATTATTAAACCTCCGAGTTGCTTAATGGATGGATGATTATTAACACAAGAATGATTATAGTAGGAACATAATAAGCTTTTAATGAGCGGCAGGTGTATTTTTCTCTACATCTATGGTCTTACGCAAGAGTGGAGTCATGACTATATCAATCAATGAACTTATACATTCTGTTAAATAAATTCATTTTGTTGTTTACTATCTGTCCATTACATTTTCATTCCGTTTCCATTACAGTTATGGGTAACAGGACAACAGCTGGACATATTTGGAGGAAGAGAATATTTAAATTAAACAATACAAGGGGTGTATAATATGGCAGTTGAACAAAAAATTCGTGAGTTACAACATTTTATAAATGGTTCGTTAGTGCCTGGAACAAGTGGTCGTTTTTCGAATGTGTACAATCCGTGCACAGGAGAAGTTATTGCACGCGTACCACTTGCGACTCGAGAAGAAGTTCAACATGCGATTGAAGTGGCGAAAAATGCTTTTCCAAAATGGAAGGCGATGTCTGGCGGGAAAAGATCTGAGATTGTGCAAAGATTCCGCCAACTGATTGCAGAAAACCAAGAAGAATTAATCGAAATTATTTGTGAGGAAAGCGGTAAGACGAAAGAAGACGCTCGTGGAGAAATTCAGCGCGGTTTAGAATCAGTAGATTTAGCGATTAATGCTCCACACATGGTAAAAGGGGAGTATTCCGTAAATGTAGGTGGCGATATTAATGCATTCTCCCGCAAAGATCCTCTTGGAGTTGTGGCAGCTATTTCACCGTTTAACTTCCCAGTTATGGTGCCGCTTGCTCAAACAAGTATGGCGGTTGCCGTAGGAAATGCCGTTATTTTAAAACCATCAGAAAAAGTGCCGATTTCTGCGCTATATATTTCAAACCTTTGGAAAGAAGCAGGATTACCAGATGGTGTATGGACGGTTATTAATGGAGATAAAGAGGCGGTAAATGAATTGCTAGAAAACGATACAGTACAAGCGATTCACTTTGTAGGTTCAACACCAATTGCGGAGTATATTTATCACACTGGAACGAAATATAATAAGCGGGTAGCGGCGCTTGGCGGCGGTAAAAACTTTATGATTGTCATGCCAGATGCGGATTTAGAAAAGGCGGCAAATGCATTTATTGGAGCGGCTTATGGTGCAGCTTCCCAGCGTTGTATGGCACTATCAGGAGTAATTCCAGTGGGGAAAGAAACGGCAGATAAACTCGTTGCCATCTTAAAAGAAAAAATCGAGAAATTAAAAGTAGGTCCATATACAGACGATAATGTAGACTTCGGTCCGGTTATTTCGAAAGAATCAAAAGAAACGATTCTTGGCTATCTTGAGCGAAGCCTAAAAGAAGGAGCAAAACTTGTAACAGATGGCAGAAATCCTGAAATCTTGAAAACTTTAAATGGTTTCTATTTAGGTCCAACTTTACTAGATGAAGTGACGCCAGATATGGAAATCTTTAAATATGAGGTATTCGGCCCTGTACGAATTGTGGTGAGAGCAGATTCTTTACAAGAAGCAATTGATATCATTAATTCCCATGAACTTGGTAATGGTGTAACAATCTTTACGAACAATGGTGCAGCTGCTCGCAAGTTCCAAGACGAAATCGAAGTAGGAATGGTTGGTGTCA
The DNA here is from genome assembly GCF_038004345.1 of Ureibacillus sp. FSL W8-0352. NCBI lineage: Bacteria > Bacillati > Bacillota > Bacilli > Caryophanales > Caryophanaceae > Ureibacillus > Ureibacillus sp. FSL W8-0352. Next base: position 2,860,493 of record NZ_JBBOQT010000001.1, read on the forward strand.
ACGTGCCAATCCCAATTCCAGTAGGATATCACAACTTCGCTGGTTGGAAACGTTCAAATTTCGGTACAGGTGTAATGTTCGGTCCAGATCAAGCGAACTTCTACACGAAGAGAAAAACAATTTCTGAAAAATGGCTTGATGTGGATACAGAATCAAAAGTTACATTTGCATTCCCTAGCAATGACAATACAAAATAATTTTTCATTTGGGGTAATAGGTTCTTTGCTTTCCTAAGTAAAAATATAAAAATCCCCCTTATGAGGCTGTCTAGAGAGGGTATTTCCTTTCTAGGCGGCTTTTTTTATGAGATGATGTAGGTTTTCATTGCAGAGAACAATGCGGCCTAGTTTTAAAGAATGCCGCGTCCATTAATATCGATAAATTATCTTAATATAGAGAAGATAGGTAGAAAATCCATTGTTCAATGCAGATTCATAAAAGATGAATACAATAGTGAAATATTTTATGAATGACAATTTCGAGCATTCATGGGAAAATCTTAGAGTAACCGTTTCATACTAGATTGTTATAAAAAGGGGATTAGTTATGAAAATAAGAGATTTTACGCTAACAACCGTATTTTTAGCAATCATTTTATTATTTGCGCTTACACCCATTGGATTTATTCATTTAGGTGTGATTAAAGCTACAATTATTCATATTCCAATCATTATTGCTTCTATTATTTTAGGACCAAGAATTGGGGCTTTTCTCGGACTTGCCTTTGGGATTTCAAGTGTTATTACGAATACAATTGCACCAACCTTATTATCTTTCGCTTTTTCACCAGCAATCCCTGTGTTAGGGACAAGCCAAGGCAGTTTATGGGCGCTATTTATTGCCATTGTGCCAAGGGTGATAGTCGGTATTCTTCCATATTTTCTTTATAAGTTCCTTCAAAAAGTTTTGGCAAAGATGAAATCCAATCTGAAAGTGTCTTTATTTTTAACGGGACTATTGACTACGGTTTTACATACGTTTTTGATTATGGGGTCTATTGCTTTAGTGTTCCATGACGCTTATGCGCAAGCAATGAAAGTGGATAGCGTGCTGGGCGTTATAGCTGCCGTGCTAACGGTGTTTTTCACCAATGGCATTGCCGAAGCCACGCTGGCAGCAGTAGCTACAGCAGTGGTGGTGCCGCCGTTGCTAAAAATCGCGAAGAAATAAGAACGAAAATATTCGGTATTACATGCTACTAAAATTCCGCCGGTTTAATAAATTTGCAGCTTACAAAAGACAGTAGAAAGAGAGACGTCTAGAAAGTTGGGGTTTTTCTAGATGGCCAATTCTTGATTGATTGTTTTCTTTATGGAATTTTTCATTGGCGGTAAAGTTGCTGGATTTGGCAATTCCCAGCTACTTAGACGATGCTTTAAAAAGAAAAAGAGCAAATCAGAAACCCTTTGCTCTCTTCATTTTCTTTTTTTCATATAATAGACACCAGCCCCAATCATCCCAATGACAATCAATGCGATAAACAGCTTATTCGTCAAAATGTTCATGGGATGAAAAGGGGCTTTCCCCATATAAACGGCCTTTACCCAATGTCCGTCATGTTCTACTGCAATGGCTGTTGAAGTGGGAATGCCTTTTATTTCAAAATATTTCGTTCCCTTTTTAAAAAGGTTTGAAGCATCTCTATAATATTCACCTGTCATATCATCCGCTTCAACTTTTACTTTTCCTATAACTTTTCCAATATCCCTTTCCTCCACTTTTTCCTCAAGCATTACTTCGTAAATTTTTCCATCCCAAACAACAAAAGGGTATGCCCAATTTAAAGCATGAACAGAAGAAGCGATAAAAAATATGGGTATTCGGATTTTATGGTGGAAAAGGGCTTAAAAGTCTCCCTTTTCCAATTTCTTAATAAGTGTGGAAAAATCGACACCATAGTTTCCTGTTATGACATGGTTTGTTACTTCATCCCAACCGAAAGTATCGTATAACATAGCTTTGTTGAAAGCACTTGGATTAAATCGTGGCTTACGTTTCTTATGAAGGTTTTCATTAAACAGTATCTTGGCTCGTAACGCTTCAAATGAGTAGCCTCTACCCCATACGTTCAACTTGCCTAATAATGCTGTTTATGGACTCTGTATAAGCGTTAGTGAGTCTTTTGTCGAAGTAGTTGAAGATTTCATTCTGCCAATTGTCTACGGCTCTCACAAGGTCTTTATAAGCGTCTTTAGATTTACTGGATAAACAACGTTGTTTCCAATACCTATAACGATCTCTGGCTTCATCGGAGTCATTTGTGTCCCAGATCCAGTAGAACTCTTCTTTGAGTTCATAAGCTTCTTTCAGTTCAGGGATATTACCTAACCAAGTTTCCAAGAGGAATGAATCCCGTTCATTCAAGTCATGTTTACGTTTCAGAAGGATATATCTCTCACGCATTAGAGTACGCCTTTCTTTTGCAGTCATATTCGCTTTAAGTGACTTTCTGACGTTGTCCAAGGCTTGATTAGCCATACGGACTACATGAAACTTATCTACAACTACTTTAGCCTGTGGCAAGACAGTATTTACTGCATCTTTATAAGGTTTCCACATATCCATTGTGACGTATTCAATGTAATGTCTATCACTAATATTTGAAAGTCTCTGTATAACAGTTTCTTTCTGACGGTTAGGCTTAATATCAAAGATTGTCTTTCGTTCGACATTAGTCAGTACAAGACGGGGTTTACGGATAATATGTATTTCATCTATTCCAAGCCATTTAGGGGTCTCAAATTGGTATTCTCGTTCTTTGAATGCCACGTGATCCTTAAAAACGTTTCTAACGGTCTTTTCATCTACACCAACGCTTTCGGCTACTTCCACAAAGGTCTTAGACATGGATTGTTCTTCAATGGACTCTACCAACCTTTTAGTCATATTACGCTTTTCGTCAATGGATATAAGGCGTTCCCAAAATGTGGAACCACACTCACGACATTTGTAACGTCTACGGTTTAATTGTAAGCCTACTCGCTTTAAACGAATAGGCAAATCCATGATTAGTTGTTTTCGTAAACTGTGTTTGTACAATTTATCAAATCCGCATTCGGGACAATGTTCGGGAGGTTTGATCGCCTCCACTTTAAACATCATATCGGTTTCATTTTCTTGTAGTGGTTCTGTTGTTTTAAGGTCTGGTAGGAATAATAGGTCTGACATATTGTTCATCCTTTATTACGCTGTGGTGTTAAGGTATCAAGTATAGATTTGAAAACAAATCATCATTATTAAATTACTCTGATAGATAAACTCATTTTACTCTTTTTAAATCGGCTTCCTTTATCGAATCACCAGTAATTTCGAAGAGGTATTCTTTGTTCGTCATTAGTTCAAGTGTAATTTCTTTCAATGGTATTCTATTTTCCTCTTTACCTATTAATACAAATTCAAATGTTGCTTCTCCTTCTAAGTCAAAGTCTTCTTGATTAATATATTCTTTTCTAAATGTGTCTCCTTTTTGTATTTTGGAACCATCAGCATTACTCATACCGCCTGTAATTTTATCAATGCTGATTTCTATTGATTAAAAATCAAAATTAGCATTATTTGTTATACTTAAAATCATGTTATTCTCATTTGGTTCCATAGAATTATCCGTACAAGCCGATAAAAACATAACTATCAAAAATGAAATTGATAAAAGTAACGATTTCTTCATAAATTCTCAACCCCTTATTAAATTAATTATTTGATTATTTATTCTTGGGTATCCTTATCACTTTGATATTCAAGAATATCCCCAGGCTGACAATCCAAAGCCTTACAAATAGCATCTAAAGTTGATAATCGAATCGCTTTTGCTTTTCCATTTTTCAAAATAGAAATGTTAGCCATAGTGATTCCAACTTTTTCAGATAGTTCTGTTACACTCATTTTTCTTTTTGCTAACATCACATCAATATTAATTATAATTGCCATATTTTTCACCTCAGACCGTTAAATCATTTTCTGATTTTATTTCTATGGCATTTTTTAACAACTTTTGAAGAACCGCAGAAAAAACTGCAATCACAAATGAAGCAAAGATAATTATAAATCCTGCAAGTGCTATTCCAGGGTGTAAGGCATTTTGTGATATAAGAAAAATACTACCTATTACATATAAAATGCTAATGGCATTTGCACAGTATTTTATATTTTTTAACGCATTTACTGAAAACTCCGAGAAAGCATTGTTTTTATCAATGTTGTTTAAAAGTCTTAAAGTCTGATATAAAGCAAAGAAAAATGGTATTGCAGTTACATACAAACCAATTAATACAGGATATTGCAAATAAGCATATTCTGGATACATTTCTGCGGTATAATTTGCTAACCAAGGTAACAAAAATATACACAAAGCAAGTACCGTAATCCCAATAAGAAAAACAGCTATCTTTAAAAAGAGTGTTGTTCCTCGTTCCATAAAAGCACCTCACTTATTTACCGTTATTATTATCCTAATACAAAGTTTATTGTCTTGCAATAAATTATTGTTATTAATTAATATATTATTGTTGTTTTACTATTGTAATTTCTTTTGTTGGTGTGAAATAAAAAAGCATCTCTTTTTTTAGACAGAGATGCTTTGAATACCTAATACAGTCATAACAATAAATTTCTTTTTTCCAGTATGTCTTAACACTTTTACAAGGCATTGGAAAATTTATTTGCAACACTCTTGTTCATTAGAATATTTAAACTTTCTCACAACACATCACTCAACATTCCACCAAATAATCCGATTTAGGCATCCATTGTTTTCAAACTGTTAAAAAAGTAATTCCACCATATATTCCGAAGACCCAAAAATATAAAGAATAATGTTAAAACCGCAGCTTTTCTCATAACTCATCTCCAATTATGAAATGAAATTACTGGAAGAATGATAGAAAAATAGCATTCCCCAGTGGAGAATGCTAATGGCATCTTTATTGATTTTTCGAAGCTGATGAATATTTTGATAAATAGTGATCGTGAAGGGAAAGTAAAGTTTGCAACAATACGTTGGCACCTTTATAACAATCTTCGTAGTAAGTTAACTCTTCTTCACAGTGGCTGCGTCCACCTACACTCGGTACAAAAATCATCGCTGTTGGAACAATGCTTGCAATAAACTGCGCATCGTGGCCAGCCCCGCTGTACATTCTTCTAGTAGAATATCCTAATGATTTGCTTACGGATTCAATTGTATTTACAATCGTTTCATCAAATGGAACTGTATCACGGCCCCAAAGCTTCTCAAAGCTAACGGTACATCCATTCGACTCGGTAGGGAGTGAGTGAATGATTGTTTCCACTTGTTTAATGACGTTCGGATCTTTATGGCGAGATTCCAGCGTAAATTTCACTAGATTTGGCACCACTGTATGAATGTTTGGATGCACATTGACTCGCCCCATTGTATACACGAGTTCTTCATCAAGTTTTCCGAGTTCTTGTTTTAAATGCGTAATTAAATCAGCCGCTAAGAAGAGGGCATCCTTTCGATGTTTCATTGGGAAAGTACCGGCATGGTTGGATTCACCTTTCACTGTAATTTCGTAGCACACCATTCCAACGACGCCTTCAACCACTCCAATTTCTTTCTGTTCGGACTCAAGGACAGGACCTTGTTCAATATGAAGTTCGATAAAGGCTGTTCCTTCTTTCAAACGGTTTTGCTCATCACCTTTAAATCCGCTATTTTCGAGAGCTTCTCCAAAAGTGATGCCGTTTTTATCTGTGGATTTTAGCATTTTTTCTTTATCAAATTTCCCTGTCAGTACGCCAGAACTCATCATCGCTGGGTCAAAGCGGGCGCCCTCTTCATTCGTGAAGTTCACAAGTGTAATTGGAAATTCTAGTTCTATGTTTAAATCTTTCAAAGTGCGAACGACTTCTAACGGTGTCACCACTCCTAAAACTCCATCGAAACGACCGCCTTTTTCAACAGAATCTAGATGCGAACCCATAAGGATAGGAGGAAGATCCTTTTTACCTGGCAGTGTGGCATAAATGTTGGCCATGTCATCAATTTTTATGGACATTCCTAACTCTTCACAGCATTTAATAAAATATTTTCGTGCTTCAATATCTTCTTTAGAGAGGGATAGGCGCGTTACACCATTATTTTTCGTTTTCCCAATCTCTGCAAAAGCTTCAATCGTTTCACGAAGTCGATTTGCATTACAAACTTTCATATTCCATTCCTCCAATCATATTATTTTGTGATAGATGTTTCCTCTAAATGTGCAGAGCTTTGTTGCAATACCGCTTCTTCCTCTTTTTCCTTCACCAAACTTTTCGTTAGCAAACTCACGCAAATGGCAACAATGAAGTTCAGGATTAGAGCAAGCATGCCTGTACTAATGTCGTTAATAAATGTTGGAACGTTAGGGAAGAAGGTTGCAATCTTAGCTCCTGTTAAACTCATGTAGAAAATCACTGCAACCGCAGCTAAGATCCCTGCAATAACCCCGTACTTATTCAACAATGGTTTCTTTGAGAAGCTAAACAACAGTCCAGGTGCTAATTGCGTAATAATCGCATACGATAAAATGTTTAACATCGCTAGAGCATCACTACCATTTACAGCGAAGTAAAGGGCGATGATGACGATAACAACGATAAGTATTTTGGATAGGAGCAATTGCTTTCGTTCGCTAGCATTTGGATTAATGACGCGGTAAATTCCTGTTGTAAGACCAATGGAAGCGGAATTTAACATAACGGAAGCAGGGACTAACGCTGTTAATAATCCAGCTGCACCAACGACTCCAATTACCCAAGGGTCAAAAGTTTGAATGGATAAACGCAATAACGACAAATCTCCTTCAGAACCTTGCAATCCAGGTATTTGCACAATTGCCGCAAAGCCGATGAAAAAGGCGAACAATAATAACAATGTATAGAGTGGCAATGTAATCGCATTCTTCCGTAATGCTTTTTCACTGTTAGCCGTTAACGCGACAGAGAACGAGTTTGGAAGCAAATAAAAGCCGAGTGCGTTTAATAATACAGTTGAAATAAACCAAGAAATACTAAAACCGGAATCTGCAAGTGTTAATTTTTCTGGCTGTGTAGCTTGTACAGCTTCAAACAATGGTCGGATTCCACCGAAGTAATGATAAGGGATATATAGCCCTAAGAAAATAATCACGGCTAGAATCATTATATCTTTCACAACGGCTGTCCAAGCAGAACCGTGCATACCTGAAATAATGACGTACGTTGTTACAATAACCGCTCCAATTGTACTTGCGATAGCAGGGGAGATTGCGCCATAAGATGCCTCTGATACAATAATCCCTAAACCTTTTAATTGAATCATAATATAAGGAACGAGAGCGGCTGTTCCGAGAATCGCAACGATAATCCCTAAAGCTGTACTTTTATAAAAGGATGCAAAATAGCTTGGCTGAGAAATAATGTGATGATCTTTTGAATATCGCCAAACTTTTGGAATGAGCCAATAGGATAACACGTACGCCAAGCAAATATAAGCAGGGACATAAAAGGCTGCTGCACCATTAGAATATGCCCAACCACTACCTCCTAAGAACGTAAATGTTGTATAAACTTCCCCAGCAATTAACAAGAACACAAATAGCGTTCCGAAACCTTTATTACCGACAGCAAATTCATCTAAATTAATATCTTTCCCGCGAGATGAACGAATCCCTAAATACAAAGCGAATAGGGCAAAGGCAAAAATAATGATTAATGAAGTATTCATTCAGCTTCACCTTCCTTATTATCTGGATCAAATCGATAAATAATGGCCATGATGACTGATGAAAGAATCATCCAAAACACAATCCAAAATAATAAAAAAGGCAAGCCAAATACATAAGGTTCAATGCGATTCACCATTGGGAGACAGACAATCATCCCAATAAAAGGAATAATCAGCAACAATTTAATGTACTTCATAGAATCCTACCTCCTTTGAATCCTTTCTCTGATAAAGAATGTTTCCATCAATCATTGTTAAATCCACTTGTAAATCTTTAATGTGATGAGGATGAATATTCAAAATGCTATCATTTAACACAACGAGATCAGCAAGTTTTCCTGGTTCGATGCTACCTTTTATGTGCTCTTCAAAGGAGGCATAAGCACCGTTGTAAGTATACATTCTGATTGCTTCTAAAACGTTGATGGATTGATTTTCTCCAATCGGCGTCCCTTCGCTCGTTTTACGATTCACTGCTGTATGAATTCCAACTAAAGGATTGTAGTCTGTAACAGGGGAGTCTGAACCAGCTGCTGCCAGAATGCCTTGATCAATGAAATCTCGAGCGGGGTACATGTAACGAACCCGCTCCCCGTAATTGTGGATATACGATTCACCAAACTCATAATGGAATGGCGGATTTGGAACAGGAATCAAGCCTAGTTCCTTTATTCGCTTTTGCAAATCTGGAGTCGAAATGCCAGCATGTTCAATTCGATGGCGATGATCTTTTCGCGGGTGTTCTTTCAATGCTCGCTCAACAACATTCAAATACATTTCAATCGCCTTATCTCCTTGGGCATGTACGGTAATTTGATACCCCAGTTTATGAGCATGTCCTAAAATGTTATAAATCTCTTCTCCAGAGTAATAGAGAATGCCATGATTTGCTGGATCACTTGTATATCCTTCACGCGTTGCAATGGTCGGGCCAGTACTACTGCCATCCAAAAATAATTTAACGGGTCCTAATTTGAACCATTCATTGCCTGTCCCAGTGAGCGTTCCAGAGGCGATGATTTTCTCTAGAAAGTCTTTTGAATCAACTAATGAACCTAATAATGCATATATTCGTAATTGCAACAAGCCTTGTTGACTTGCAATTTGGAGTGCTCGAAAACTGTCCGCATTAAACGTTCCCGCTTCACCAACACTTGTTATGCCAGCTGCTAGAAAATCCCGATTGGCAATTTCAATCGCTTTTAACAACTCTTCTTCCGTATAGCTGGCAACTTGATTCATTTCCATATTTGCTGCCTCAATAAGTCGACCAGTGAAATGGCCGTTTTGATCTTTTTCAATGATACCTCCTTGAGGATTGGGGGTGTGTTGATCAATATTTGCAAGTTTCAATGCTTTGCTATTGACAACAGAAATGTGGCTACAAGTTCTAGTAATGATAATAGGGTGTTCTGTTGAGATGGCATCTAATTCCTCTAGGGTAGGGTAGCGCTGTTCTGTTACTTTTCTTTCATTAAATCCCCAAGCTCGAATCCATCTTCCGGGGGGAGTGCTTTTCGCCTTTTCTGATAAGGCATGAAGAATGGCTTTTAAGGAGTCCATTCCTGGCTCTTTGCAATTGATGGCTAGTTGATTTACTCCATATAAAACAAGATGTAAATGGGCATCATTAAACCCTGGAAGAAGAGATCTTCCATTTAAACGAATCCGTTTTGTATTTGGACCTATCAAGTGTTGGAGAGAATTGTATTCACCTGTTGCAAGAATTTTTCTTCCTTTTACACAAACACAATCAACGACTGAATCAAACCGATCTACTGTGATCACTTCTCCATCATAAAATACATAATCTGCAAACATACATTCACCCCTTATACAAAAAATACCTATACACCTAGAAAGGGATTAGTGTATAGGTATAATAAATTTAACATTTATAAAATTCAGAAAAATATAGACACTTTGTTAAATACTTTCAAGTATCATTATACATATCGTAACTACAAAAATTTATATTATTTCTCTATTATGCTGAAAATTTGTTAGTTTTGTTCTATTAAACAACGTTTTAACAATATAAATAAATAAGGAGGGATAGCCATTGAATCATTATTCCATGCAAGTTCAAGATATTTTGCACAACAAACATTTTCAAAAAGCGGAAGTGATTGCAGGAAGATTGGGTTTACACAATGTCATTAAGTGGGTACATATTTTAGAAATTGTCAATGTTGAAAACTTTGTAAAAGGCAATGAGCTTGTATTAACGACTGGACTGGGCATCCAAAATGATGTAGATAAATTTTTACATTTTGTAAAAGGGCTAATTGAATCCAATTGCGCGGCTCTTTGTATTGAATATGGGCAATATATTCAACAAGTGCCTTATGAAGTGGTTCAACTTGCAGATGAGCATGCCTTTCCCATCATTGTTTTTAAAGAAGAAGTGGCCTTTATAGAAATTACGCAAGAACTGCATTCCCTCATTATTAATAGGCAATATGCGATGGTTTCAAAGCTAGAGAGCTATTCCGAAAAGTTGAATAAAGAAACATTGTACGCACAGCAACCGGAAGAAATCTTAAAAATTACTTATAAATATTTAGAAAAACCACTTGTCTTGAAAATCGATGGACAAGAACCCATTTTATATCCAAACACTTCAAAAAAACAAAAAGCTTGTTTGTTACAAAAGCTAGAAGAAGAATCATATGTTCAAAAACTACTCGTGCAACCTATCCATCTATTTGAACATAAATATGCAGAAGTGATGTTAGTAGAAGAGAAAGCTTCTATAACTGAATTTGAAACACTCATTTTGGACAGAACAGCGACTGCCCTTGGCCAACTTTTTATTCGAAAATTATATGTGGAAGAGAAAAAGGGAATGGAAGACGCTCACTGGATAGAGGGATGGATTGAAGGGAAGCATTCAAAGGATGAAATTCATCACTACCTATTTTCGCAATGGCCAAGCCTTTCTTTACAAGGCGGAGCGGTATTTATCACCCAATTTAATGAATCTTTCTCACAGCAGAAACTTGATATTACTTACTACAAATTGTTAGGGCGGTCTATTTTCGAACAGTACGGATTTTTAACATTAATTATAGAAAAGAAAAAGTATATTATTTTTATCTTGTTAAATAAAAGAGAAGGTTCAATGAAAGATCGAATGAAAGAAGCCCTGAGCAAACTGGGAAATTCTGAAGTGTTAGCGAAAATTCATCCATCTTCTTTCCAATTTGCTGTAGGAAAAATCACCAATAATCTACATTGCATGCATGATAGCTTTCAGACGGCGTTGGATACGTTATATATTAAAAGAAAAGTAGGGACACCTGCTCAATTTTATGATGATTTGCATTTATTCCGATTGATTTATAATTTGCAAAAACATGTAGATTTAGAGCAAATGGTAGAAGATTATTTGCAACCGTTAATTGAGTTTGATGAAAAGAACAATGGCCAATTGCTTGAAACGTTAGAAGTGTATTTGCAAACGAATGGTTCGAAACAGGAAACCGCAAGAAGGTTATATATAGTACGGCAAACGTTGTATCACCGCATTCGAAAGATAGAAAGTTTACTAGGGGAAGATTTTATGAATGGTGAAAAAAGACTTGCATTAGAATTTATGCTGCTTGCAAGAAAGTTTTTAGTGCCGATGAAGAAAGGGAGCGCATGAAAAGTCATTTTGATGGGTCTCTTTTATGGCTCGCTCTGCTTTCGTCGCAGATATATTGCGACGAGTGTGACCATTGGTGGGAGAGATTAAAAAAGATATTTATTGATAAGATTTGAGCCTGACCAAAAAGTTTTACATTTTTTGGTCGGCTTTTTACATTTTTTGAAAAGCCTTTTACGACAAGAGCGGAGGGGAGTTATTTTTACGTTTTGTACAATATTTTGAATTTTATTTAACGTTTTGTTCAATGAAAAACACCTACTTCCCATTCATAATATACATACAACAAGTGCCTTTCTAGCTAGCATTCTATTGATTTTTGAAAAGGGTTTCTTTTGTAAGCGGAATGATGAAAGTAATGAATAGGAGCGTGATGAAATGTTAAGTACAAATGCTGGGAAAGAGTTGTTGGCGAAAGATGGGAAATATGTGTGGCACTCCATGAAACCATACAACCCTAATGCAACCTTTGTCATTGAAAAATCAACGGGCGCAAGAGTTGTAGATGTGGACGGAAAAGAGTATATCGATGCAATGGCAGGGCTTTGGTGTGTGAATGTTGGATATGGTCGGGAAGAGTTAGCGAAAGCAGCATATGATCAAATGATAAAAAATGCATACACGCCACTATCCTTTTCCCATGCACCAGCTATTGAGTTAGCAGAAAAAATTAATGAGCTGTTAGGCGATGACTATGTCATTTTCTTCTCCAATAGTGGTTCTGAGGCAAATGAAACAGCCTTTAAAATCGCAAGACAATATCACCATCAAAAAGGCGAGTCATCCCGCTGGAAAATCATCTCCCGCTACCGTGCCTATCATGGAAACTCTATGGGCTCACTGGCAGCAACTGGCCAAGCAGAACGAAAATACCGTTACGAGCCTTTAGCACCAGGATTCATTCATGTAACACCGCCTGATTCTTATCGCAACAATGAAGATCATTATACAGACCCACTTGAAATTCCAAGTGTAAAAGAAGTCGACAAAGTCATGACTTGGGAGTTCAGCGAAACAATTGCGGCAATGATTTTAGAGCCAATTATTACAGGGGGCGGCATCCTCATTCCTCCAGAAAACTATTTAAAAGGAATCGAAGCGGTATGTAAAAATCACGGAGCATTAATGATTGTTGATGAAGTGATTTGCGGGTTCGGCCGCACTGGAAAACCATTTGGCTTTATGAACTACGGCGTTAAACCAGATATCATTACGATGGCAAAAGGTATTACGAGTGCATATCTACCTTTATCAGCAACTGCGGTGAAACGGGAAATTTATGAAGCTTTTAAAGATAGTGGAGAATATGATTTCTTCCGCCATGTGAATACGTTCGGCGGAAATCCAGCAGCATGTGCAGTAGCGATTAAAAATATTGATATTATGCTAGAAGAAAATCTATTCGAACGTTCAGCGGTAAAAGGTGCTGAAATGTTGAAAGCATTCCAAGATGAGTTGAAAAATGCACCGTATGTTGGCAATGTGCGAGGAAAAGGATTGCTGATTGGAATTGAACTTGTGAAAGATCAAGCTACAAAAGAGCCGCTTGATGTGAAACTAGTGAATGGAGTCATTGCGAAAAGTAAAGAGAACGGCGTCATTATTAATAAGAACGGCGTAACAGTGGCAGGCTATAATAACGTATTAACAATCGCACCACCATTAAATATTTCAGATGAAGATATTGAAACAGTTGTGAAAGTCGTTTCTAAAGCAATTAAAGAGTTGAAATAAAGTTACGTACACACATACCTTTAAAATGAACGACATTGTACGAATTCAAAGTGGATACTTGATGGTTCTATCAAATGAATCCCTAAAAATTGAAGGTTGCATATGTTGCGTTTTGGCGATTATTGCATAAAGTGCATGATGTAAGAAACTCAATTGAATGTCTTTCGAATGTGAAAGTTGAAGCACATCCCTATGAAGAAACCGGCGAAACTACTTTCGTCCGTCCCCCTTGTTTTAAATAGAACGTGTTAATTCGAATAAATTTTTATGAATTTGTGATAATTACTTTGAAAGTTGAAGCGAATCTATTAAAATATTTAATTGCGTGTGGTTATGAATGAAGGAATAGATTGCATGGACCAGTCGAATTTTAGGTTCGACTGGTCTATCTTTTTTGTAGATATAAATGTAGAAAACGGAAGATAATTAATCGTTAGAAAAGATGAAATGTTGCATTATTTCCCGAGAAATGTCTTATTTTGGGAGGGGAATTTCCTTGAATGTCGAAGATTTGGTACATGAAACAGAAGGTGTTGAATTCTATCTGAAAGACAACTAAATAGGATTTTCTATTGGAATAAAAACTTTTTTGGAGGGAAGGAACTTTTTCGTAGCGACATATCGTTATCCCCGTTAAGGAGGCTATTCCTTTATTATCTGACGAGGGGAAGTAGTTGTTGGACGAAAGTTTATTATTCGAAAATCTCGACTTCATTTCGCCTTCGTGAAGAAAAAGCCGCTTACTGTTGCGATTGTAAATAAGACATTAAATGACCCTTTAATAATGAGAAAAACGAGGAGAAGTCCCCTCGTTGTTGATAAGTTGAAATTAAACCCGTATCTATTCATCAATTTAACTCTAGTGCAATGGTTTCTGTTTTGCCATCCCATTCTATGATAGCTTCAATTTCCGATTCTTTACTCACATTAGAACATCCAAAAGGTAAACTGAATACTCCTTCAGGTTCTAGTGAAACATCTCCTTCTAAATTATCAATGGAGAACTTTATACTTTCGGGAACTGGCTCATTGCCTATATATTTAATAGCTCCACTTGATTTTCCGCAAACTTCACTTTTATTCACTTCATAACGTATACTCCAATAATCGCTTTCCCCTGTAAATAAAAGAATTTCTTGTATACATGCTGGCAAGGGAAGAATAAAAATAAGCAAAATCATTAACATACGGACTTTTTTCAAAATTTAACACCTCCCGCTTAGTAACTAAATAACTTTACTAGAATTGCGATTCGACATTATTAATATATTACTCATGAATTTCAAAAAATCCTTGCAGTTTGTCGATAAATTAACTAAAGGTTTAAACTGTTTTGGCAAATCTCCTTCCTTTTGAAGAAATCAAAAATAAAAACTGTAAACTCTTTACATTTTTAATTTACAGAATAAAATGAAGATTATGTAGATTGATTGATGGATTATACAGGGGGGAAGGAGAATGGTTCAATATAGAGCAACGACAATGGCAATGAAAGGGATGGTGACGTCGCCACACTACTTAGCATCACAGGCAGGCCTTTCTGTGTTAAAAGAGGGAGGGAATGCAATTGAAGCTGCTATTGCAATGGCTTCAACCATTGCCGTTGTTTATCCTCACATGAATGGCATTGGTGGAGATAACTTTTGGCTCATTTATAACGCAAACAACGGGGTAATCAAAGCGATTAATGGAAGTGGTCGTTCGGGCAAAAGGGCAAGCATTGAATTTTATCGCTCCAAAGGATACGAAACAATTCCTGCGCGCGGTCCACTTGCGGCTATTACGGTACCCGGTGCAGTTCGGGGATGGAATGTAGCATATCAATACGGACAAGATGAAATGGGAAGTACCATGCCATGGCATAAGCTTCTTGAACAAGCGATTGCCTATGCAAAGGAAGGCTTTCCTGTGACTCCAAGCCAACACACATGGACGAAAGTAAATTTGGATGAAAAAGATCAAACGTTTCGTGCATTAAATCGTTTTGAAGAGTTTTCTCGCATCTTTCTAAAGGATGGCAAGCCTTACAAAGTGGGAGATATCTTCATTCAAGAAGATTTGGCACAAACATTAGAACTCATTGCACAAAACGGCGCGGACTATTTTTATGATAGTGAATTAACGGAACGTATGGTGGAAGACTTGCAGAAACACGGAGGCATTTTGACAAAAGAGGATTTCCAAAAACATACGAGCGATTTAGTGGAGCCCGTTTCAGTGCCTTATCGTAACTTTGTGGCTTATAATCTTCCGCCAAATACACAAGGATTGGCGTCTTTATCCATATTGAATATTTTAAATCAATTGAATTTAGCAGAGATTGAAGAAGGCTCTGCACAGTATTATCACCTATTAGCAGAAGCCATCAAACATGCCTTCCGAGACCGTGACAAGTATTTAACTGATCCAACATACAACCATATTCCGCTGAACGAATTGCTCAGTAAAGAGCGGGGAGTTGGCTTTGCTGAAAAGATAAAAGAAAGTTGCCATGCGACGGCATTGCCTGCCATGGATCCAAAGGGGGATACGGTTTGGTTTGCGGTGGTGGATGAAAAAGGAAATGCTGTTTCCTGCATTCAAAGCATTTATCATGAATTTGGTTCCGCCTTTATTCCAAAAGGAACAGGGGTATTATTGCAAAATCGAGGCAGCTTCTTCTCTTTAGATGACAAACACGTAAATTCCTTACAACCGAGAAAACGCTCCTTCCATACGCTCAATTCTGCCATGCTGATGAAGGATAATCGCCCAGTCTTAATTTACGGAACTATGGGGGGAGAAGGTCAGCCACAAACGCAAACGCTCCTTGCAACACGCATTATCGATTACGGTATGAATGTACAGGAAGCTATCGAAGCTCCGCGATTTTTATACGGCAGGACTTGGGGAGCAACCACTAATACATTAAAAGTGGAAAGTCGTATTCCGAAAAATGTGCAAAAGGAGTTGAAACGATTTGGGCATGAGGTGGAAGTGGTAGAAGAATTTTCGGATTTAATGGGACACGCAGGAGCGATATATATCGATGAAAAGGGAGTGAAGTATGGAGGAGCAGATCCTCGTGGTGATGGTATAGCCATTGGGTATTAAAAAATTTTCCA
Organism: Ureibacillus sp. FSL W8-0352; assembly: GCF_038004345.1. Lineage (NCBI taxonomy): Bacteria > Bacillati > Bacillota > Bacilli > Caryophanales > Caryophanaceae > Ureibacillus > Ureibacillus sp. FSL W8-0352. Next base: position 2,876,685 of record NZ_JBBOQT010000001.1, read on the forward strand.
ATTCCTCTCGTTCGTAATATAACAATTGATTCACAAAATGTGAAAATTTTGTAAAAATATATAGAGAAAGATATAAAGTATATAAAAATAATATAAATACTATTCTATAAGAATTTTACCTACATTACGATAAAGGGGGATAAAGTATGGCAAGGCAGAGAGATATATTTATTGCCTTTTTCCGTTCTGGCATGTTGGGATTTGGTGGAGGGCCATCAACTATCCCTCTTGTTCAAAAAGAAGTAGTGGATACCTTTCAAATGATGACCGATGAAGAATTTGCGGATGTGTTAGCAATAGGCAATACTTTACCTGGCCCCATTATTACAAAAATGGCTGGATATATTGGTTATCGAGTAGGTGGATGGCTAGGTTTAATCAATGCTTTAATCGCTGCTATTCTCCCATCGGTTATATTAATGATTCTTTTCCTTGCCACACTCAAACAATTTAAAGATTTTGATTTTGTAAAAGGAATGTCGAATGGAGTTATTCCAATTGTAGCCGTAATGCTTGGAGTACTCACTTGGGATTTTCTTAAAAAATCTCATAAGTCTCTTGGGTGGAAAGTCGGAGGCATTATTTTGTGCGTTTCAATCGTTGGAATGCTGATTCTGAAGCTTCATCCAGGCATCATCATCGCAGGATTGCTTCTGATTGCACTACTTCTCCCAATCAAAAAAGAGGAGAGAAAAGAATGATTTATATACAATTATTTCTGGCCTTCTTCTACCCAGGGATTTTAGGATATGGAGGGGGGCCTGCTTCCATTCCGTTAATTGAATATGAAGTTGTTGATAAGTATGGATGGATGAATACATCAGAGTTCAGCGAAGTATTGGCGTTAGGAAATTCATTGCCTGGACCGATTGCGATTAAAATGGCAGGATACATTGGCTATGAGGTCGGGGGCGTTTTGGGGGCGATTGTAGCATTGTTTGCAACAGTAGGGCCTTCATTAGTTGCCATGTTGATTTTACTTAACATTTTATATCGCTATCGGCAATCCCCGAAAGTCAAAAGATTGTCTAGTTTCGTTTTACCGGCAGTTGTTGTATTGCTTGCAGAATTGACCTTTGATTTTTTGAGAACGTCTTATGATACAATTGGAATAATTTATACGATTATACTCATCGTAGGTGCATACATTGCTCTTGAAAAATTAAAAATTCATCCTGCTTTTGTTGTGATGATGGGACTTATAATTGGTGGGATATTTCTTTAATACAAGTTGTTATGATAGGCAATATGAGGCATTCTTTAGGGTGTCACCATTTTGCCTTCTATCTTTGTGTCATGAAAATACTTTTCAACTATGAAATATAGGTGGTTAGATGAAATATAATTTAAGGGTCAAATTAATTGTAAGTATCGTAATATTAGCGATTATGAGTTGCACTTTTCTAGCAATCGTTTCTTTTTTTCAGTTGAAGAAACAAACGGAGACTGAAAATGAATTCGTATTTAAAAGGATAGAAGACACAATCAAAGATTCTTTAAAATCCTATGAAAAGGCGATTCTACTACTAGATGATAACAGCGCTGAAAAAATGAAAGAATATACGAAGATGTTAATAGAGAAGTATAATGAAAATCCAAACTTTGATGAATGGGATTTCCAAGGCTTGAATCAAGCATTAGGGATGCATATATACATAATCAACACAGAAAATGTGATTACTCATAGTAGTTTTGAACAAGATATTGGTCTAGATTTTACAAAATGTTGTAAAAAACTAACCACCCTATTAAATGAAAGAAGAGCGACTGGAGAGTTTTATCATGATGCGTTAGATATAGAGCAACAAACAGGGGAATTAAAGAAGTATAGTTACATGGCGACACCAGATAAAAAGTATATGATTGAATTGAGCTACTCTTTAAATGAAAATAATATTTTCAAGGCGTTTAACTTTTTTAATCACATCCAAGAATTAAAAGGATTATATCCATTTATTTATGACATTCATATTTTAAACATTGGAGGATTAACGCTTGGCAAATCTGCAAATGAAAGGCGCTTAACGGAAAAAGAAAAGGAAGCCTTTGACAGAACGTTATCATCGAAACAACCGACAGAAATAGATTATTATTGGAATGGTACACCTGCTACTTTCCGTTACATGTTTTATGAATCAGAATTTGATCGAGACTTTGCTCAAAACAAAGTAATTGAAATCATCTATGATGAAAAACTATGGAATGCCAATCTGCATCAAATAAAAAAAATGTTTGTCATTCAATTAATCATTATTTTTAGCTTCGTACTAGTGCTATCTTTTGTGATTGCAAGACCAATGTATTTAGCTTACCATGACCGCTTAACGGGACTTGCGAACCGCTCTGCATTTGATGAATTTATAACGGCAATCAAAACAAAAAAAGGGAAGAAAACAGCCTTTTTCATGATTGATTTAGATCATTTTAAGGAAGTTAATGATGTGTTAGGACATCAATCAGGAGATGTGCTGTTAAAAAAGGTGGCTCAAATTATTCGCACCCTCATCCCGAAAAATGGGGAGGCTTATCGTTATGGTGGAGATGAATTTATTGTTGTTCTGAATTCAACAACGACCGAAGAAGCGAAAGAATTGGCACAGAAAATCATTACGGAAATTAATCAACTTGTTAAACAAAATACAGACATTGATAATCTTGGGGTTTCTGCAAGTATTGGCATTTCTTTTTATCCTGACGATGGGGATAATAAGTATTTGCTTTATAAAAAAGCGGATGTGGCTTTATATACAGCAAAAGAAAAGGGAAAAGGCCAATATTCTATTTTCAAAACAGAGTATTAAAATCTGGATAAATCATGGCGTCTTGATATGAAAAAGACGCCTATTTTGTTAACATGTTGCACTAATCAAACCATTAATGAAAATAAAGAAGAATCGAGGTAGCAATCATGGATTTACGACAACAAATAAAAAACTATACGCCATATAACGCACAAGAGGCAAAGGATCAAGAACTTATCTTACGTTATATGGATACTTTTGATAACTTATTGACACGTGACAATGAATTTGCCCATTTTACTGCATCTGCTTGGCTTGTGAATAAAGACCGTACAAAAGTGTTAATGGTCTACCATAATATTTATCAATCATGGTCATGGGTAGGGGGGCATGCCGATGGAGATGCCGACTTATTAGGAGTAGCTATTAAAGAGGCGAAGGAAGAAACGGGTTTAAAACAAGTAACCCCTGTATTGAAAGATATATTTTCAATCGAAATTTTAGGGGTAGCAGCCCATGAAAAAAAAGGTAAACATGTGGCGACTCATTTGCATCTCAATGCTACTTTCTTACTGGAAGCAAATGAACACGAATTATTGCATATTAAACCAGATGAAAACAGCGATATCAAATGGTTTTTATTAGATGAAGCGGTGGAAGCAAGCACGGAAAGGGAATTACAAGTAGTGTATAAAAAATTAAATGAAAAGTTGCGTTTATTACAAGGAAAATGAACCATTTAGGGGTGATTCTTCCATATCTTAATGGTTAATAATATGAATATTTATGCATACGAAGAATTTTTCTATTTTAAACTAGCATGGAAGCCGGCAATACCTGCTTTTTTGCATGTTTGAGGGAATATGGAATGAGAATATGGTCATAAAGAACAATTGAAGATGGAGATATAAAATTATATCATCTATAACTATAAAAAGGAATATGTTAATTTTCGATAAGCAGAAAAAATTGCATCGAACAGTTAAAAAATTGTTTTTTAATATAAAAAAAAGAACCGCGGAATGATTAGCGGTTCTTTTAAAATGGAGCATACCGGGCTCGAACCGGTGACCTCTACGCTGCCAGCGTAGCGCACTCCCAACTGTGCTAATGCCCCGATTAATCAATATTATACCTATTTTTATAAAGTTATCAATCCTTTGAGAAAAGTTTGAAAAGGCAATTATTTCTATATAATGATAGTTTTTTTCTATTATAATCATAGAAATCTTTTATTAGACGAATATATGGTTCATATTTACAATAAAATTTAAAGGTAAGTGAAAAAATATACACTTTTTTTAGGCTTCGTATTCGAAAAATTGTGTTTTATTTAAAAATTCTTCATAATATTTAATACTAAATTATAATTAATTCGAGGTGACATGTAATGGAAAAGGATTTAAGCCAAGTTATTCGACACAAAGCTTTCTTAGACAAAATAGTATCTGCTGAGGAAGCGGCTTCTTGGATTGAAGATGGAATGAACCTTGGTATGAGTGGTTTCACACTTTTCGGTGAGCCAAAAGAGTTCCCAAGAGCGCTTTCAGAACGTGGCAAAAAAGAAAACTTTAAAGTCAATGTTTATACTGGTGCTTCACTTGGACCAGCTGCTGACCAAGCTATGGCTGAAGCAGGAATCATTAATTTACGTGTTCCATATCAAGGAAACGCGGTAATGCGTAAAAAAATCAATAGTGGCGAAATGTATTATATCGATCAACATTTGTCTCATACGGCTGAAGAAGTAAGAAAAGGTACTTTAGGAAAAATTGATTATGCGATTATTGAAGCGGCAGCAATCACTGAAGATGGCTTAATTATCCCAACTGGTTCTGTAGGTAACTCCCCAATTTTTGTTGAGAAAGCTGAAAACGTTATCATCGAAGTAAACTTAACTGCACCTAGAGCATATGAAGGTCTTCACGATATTTATGTACAAAAAGAACAAGGTGAACGTCGAGAAATCCCAATTTACAACGTTTCAGACCGCATTGGTGAAATTGGAATCAAAGTTGATCCTGCAAAAGTAAAAGGTGTTATTTTATCTGAACAACCTGATATTCCTTCTCCTTTATTTGAGCCAAATGAAGAAACACAAGCAATTGCAGACCACTTAATCGACTTCTTAAATAAAGAAGTAGAAGAGGGAAGATTACCAATTTCTTTAGCTCCGCTACAATCTGGAGTAGGTTCTGTTGCTAACGCAGTTCTTAAAAATATGAAAGATGCTCAATTCAGAGATGTAGAAGTTCACTCTGAAGTATTACAAGATGGAATCTTTGACTTAATTGATGCAGGGGTTGTTAAATTCGCATCTGGTACTGCGTTCTCGCTTTCTAAGAAACGCGTTGATTCATTAGCGGAAGACTTGGAAAAATACAAAGGCAAAATCATATTCAGACCTCAAGAAATTTCAAATAACCCAGAAGTTATACGCCGATTAGGAGTTATTTCATTTAACACAGCTTTAGAAGTTGACATTTACGGTAACGTAAACTCAACACACGTAAGCGGTACTAATATCATGAACGGTATTGGTGGATCTGGTGACTTTGCACGTAATGCTCGTATTACTATCTTCGTAACGCCTTCATTAGCAAAAGGTGGAGCAATTTCAGCAATCGTACCATTCGTATCGCATGTTGACCATACAGAGCACGATGTAGACGTAATCATTACTGAACAAGGATATGCAGATCTTCGCGGACTTCCACCAGTAAAAAGAGCAGAAAAAATTATCGAAATTGCACATCCAATGTACAGACCACAATTACGTGCATACTTTGAAGAAGCAAAAGAAAAAGTGGGTGGACAAACACCACACATCCTTGAAAAAGCCTTCTCCTTCCATACAAATTTAAAAGAAAAAGGTACTATGCTTTTTGAAGAAGCAGAAGTAAAATAATATAGTATAGAAAAGGGTTACGTTTTTCCACACGTAACCCTTTTAAATATGGAGAATACAGTTATTGTTATGAATTCACAATCCTGATTATTTCATCAAATCTAATTTATGGGGTGTATTGTTAGTTGGATACGAATCAGAGAGCAATTGAACTGTATGAACAAAACGAATATGAGAAGGCAATGGAACTGTTTTTGAAAGCAGTGGATGAATCGAAAAACGTACAATCTGGCCTGGATGTACCTTTATGAGAAAGAGGATGTCAACCGGGCCCTTGGATAGATTAAAGAAGCGGTTGGGATGAATCCTGCTTCCTATTTTCCTTATAATATTTTGGAAGAAATTTGAATTAAACAGGAACGTTGGAAGGAAGCGGAAGAGGCATTACAGAAGTCCATTTCGATTCAGCCATCAAACGAAGCCTTCATCAATTTGGCGGGAGTCTATTATCATCTTGGGGAACTGGAGCTTGCAGCAAAGTATTACTTGCTGGCAGAGAAAGATTCGGACATTTCCATGTATAGCTATATAAAATGCTTGATTGATTTGGGAAGAACAAAGGAAGCAAAAGAAAAATTGGATTTCATTAACAAGGGATCCTATCATTTGATTGGCGAAATCGAAATTGCCGATTTATACGTTGAGCTGGACTGCTACAACGAAGCAATCGAATGGTTTGAAAAAGGGTATAATGCATACTCCGGCAGCTCCTATTGGATTAGCCGATTTGTGTATGCTTTGTATAAGACGAATAATTTCTCCCGTTTAGATGAAGTCATTAAAGAGGAGATTGAAGAAACAAACAAAGCCATTATGCAGGAAGAAGTGAATGAAAACTGGACCGAGGCGCAAAAGAGAGACGCAATCGAAAATTATACGAGGGAATACAACTATTATAAACAATTGAAAGAGCGGATCACTTCCGGATATGTTCCGCAATTGCAATTTTCTGCTCCGTTTACGAGTGCATGCTACTTGTTTGGATGCAAGCGCCACGGGAATCCGGAATATCAAGGCTAGAGGCCTCTATCCAGGCAAAGTTTAATAGGGCAATGAACTGTTGAAAAAAAGGGGTGTATGAAGAATGGATGTTCGATATCCTATTGGGGAATTGCAAGTTCCTGAAAACATTACGTTGGGACAAGTGCAAGAGTGGCTAAAGGAAATTGAAACGTTCGGACGTCGATTGCGGGAAGCGGTGGACGGATTGAGCGGCGAGGAGTTGGATAAAACATACCGTGAGGGGGCATGGACAGTTCGCCAACTGGTCCATCATATAGCGGATGCCCAAGTAAACATGTATATTCGATTGAAATTGGCGCTCACAGACGACCATGCAACTGTGCCGGTATTCGATGAAAATCTGTGGGCAGTTCTTCCGGATACAACTCTTCCTGTTGAAAGCTCCATTAAAATCCTGGAGGGAACGAATGAACGCATCGTTTCATTGGGAAAGACGCTAACGGAAGAACAACTGAAGCGCACATACAACCATCAAATCAACGGCCCAACTGCTGTAGCGTCGGAACTTGCAAAAATGCGTTGGCACGAAGAACATCATTTGGCCCAGATTAAAATCGCATTATCCAAATAAATCAAATCGGCATGCCGGAATTTGGCAGCCGGTTTTTTTAGTGCGCCCGGCATGTACATGAACGATAGGGTGTAAGTCCCGAACCCCGAAGACAGAAGTAGAGGTTAGCTCAACAAAAGGGTGTCCGTGGTAACGCGGAATCTGAAGGAAGCTGGAGGCAAAACACCGGTCCGAGGAACACGAACCTCATATAAGGCTAGGTATGATTGAGTGAGTTTGCAAAACAAAACAAAGCTCTTTCTGTCGAAGGTCATATCGAGTAAATGAGGCGGATAGATGGTGTGAAAGTGCATGTACTTACCCGGGGAGGTCTGGCGGATAGGTGAAGTACGCTTCATAACCTACTTAGTGATAAGTAGCTGAACCGTCAGAAGTCAGCAGAGGTCATAGTATTAGTTGGTTTAGAACTACTAAGAAGGACCGAACAATTAAGAGAGAATAGCCCTTGGCATTCAGTGAGTCATGATGAACACAGAAAACGTAGTACCTCACTTGAGGAAGGAAGCGGTGAATCCCGTGGGAGACCTCTTGGAGGGTGGAGTGACCACTGGCATAAAGAGAACAGCTATTCACGGAAGTTATATAAAGACTTGCGTCAATGATCTTAATTGAACCGCCGTATACGGAACCGTACGTACGGTGGTGTGAGAGGACGGGAGTTAATCGCTCCCTCCTACTCGATTCTTTATTAAAAGGTTTTATCATCAGCACCACTTGTCCCAACAATTCGCCCACCTTCATCTTCCCAACGGTCAATATCTAAAAAAACATCGTCCACATAAGGAAAACTTTTCAAAACCCATCATCCCTTTTTACTTATCATATGAAAAATGATAGATTTCGTTCATGGCTTCATTACTAAGACAATCGCCTTCAAGTGGCACGCGCTAATCATGCAGACAAAATTTCACTAACTCATCCCTTTTTGCTGTAAAATATTGCTACGGGATAGAGAAAGAGAATCGTATAAAGACAAAATCACAGGGGGGATGAACACATGGCAAAACAGAAAGAGATTTTTATTGTCTTTTTCCGTTCAGGGATTTTGGGATTTGGAGGAGGACCTTCCACAATTCCGCTCGTGCAAAAAGAAGTGGTCGATACTTTTCAAATGATGACAAATGAAGAATTTGCTGACGTGTTAGCTATTGGGAATACATTGCCCGGCCCGATTGCCACAAAAATGGCCGGCTATATCGGCTATCGGGTAGGCGGCTGGCTTGGGCTCATTAACGCATTAATCGCAACAATCCTTCCAACGGTTATTTTGATGATTGTGTTTTTAGCAACGTTAAAACAATTTAAAGATTTTGATTTTGTAAAAGGGATGACGAATGGTGTCGTTCCAGTTGTAGCGGTGATGCTTGGAGTGCTCACATGGGATTTTCTTAAAAAATCAAAGAAGTCTCTTGGTTGGAAAATTGGCGGCTTGATCCTCATTTTATCCATAGTTGGAATGCTCCTTTTAAAACTTCACCCAGGTCTTATTATCGGAGCATTACTTCTCGTAGCACTGCTTTTACCGGTGAAGAAGGAGGAGAGTAGTGAATGATATACGTGCAATTATTTTTAGCCTTCTTCTACCTATTATAATAATTTAAATGTGAAGTGAATAATGTTACTAAGGTTGTGGATATGTTCATAAAAACCGAGAAAATCTGGGGTGGATGTGGATACTGTCACAAAAACTGAAGATTCTGCCACAAAATCTGTTGATATGCTCACAAAACTCGTGAATAACTAAGGGGTAGGTGTGAACATTGTCACAAAAATCGGAAGAATTGCCACAAAATCTGTTGATATGTTCATAAAATCCGTAGATATAGTCAAAAAAAGTGGATATCCGGGACAGATATAAACACTGTCCCAAAATATATCCACAATTCAGCTTTGAATCTATCAAACGACGGCCATTTTTTCAGCCGCACCAACTACATTCACCCAAACCGTATCGCCAATTCTTACAGGGCAATGCATATCTGTAATCAAATGAATTTCCTCACCGCCAACCTCTACAATGGCATGTACTTCTCGCCCTTGGAACAACAGGTTTTTCACAATGCCACGCAATCCACAACCTGCATCCGACAGATGGAATTGCTCCGGTCGCACAGGGCACAGCCCCGCTAACTTAAAGGATTTATCCACATCTGGCATTATCCACGTCACGTCAGGTGCATCCATAGGTGTAAATTCATCTCCATGCCAAACACCTTTCATCATATTTGCCTTACTAATAAAGGTCGCGACAAATTCCGTCTTTGGATGGAAGTAAATTTCTTTCGGAGTTCCGACTTGCTCAATTAAACCATCTTTCATTACAACGATCTTATCCGCCATCGCGAGGGCTTCACTTTGGTCGTGGGTCACATACACGATAGATGTTTTAATTTGGCGATGAATGAGCTGAATTTCATTGCGTAATTCAATTCGTAACTTCGCATCTAAACTACTTAACGGCTCATCCATTAATAAAAGTGCAGGGGAGGGGCTCAACGCACGTGCAATCGCCACTCGCTGTTTTTGTCCCCCGGATAATTCGCTTGGCATCCGGTCTGCTAAATGGCTCAAGCCTACAATTTTCAACATCTCTTCCACACGAGCATCCGCATTTTTCTTCAGCTCGGAACTAACAAATCGATGATGTTTCAACGGAAATTTCACTTGCTCTTTCACTTTCATATGTGGCCATAACGCAAAGGATTGAAATACAAGGCCGATATTGCGCTTCTCAGGAGGCATAAAGCTAGATTCCGATGCCACTGTTTCTCCGTTCATCAATAACTCGCCTTCAGAAGGAGTCTCGAATCCGGAAAGCAAGCGTAACAATGTCGTTTTTCCGCATCCAGAAGGACCGACAATGGCAACAAACTCTCCGTCTTCGATCGTTAAATTGATTCCCTTTAAAGCTTCGAAAGAACCGAAACGTTTTTTAATGTTCACTAGTTCAGTTTTCATTTAATTTTACTCTCCTTTGCCAAACATAAATAAAGCCATAAACCATTGCAGCGAGAATTCCCATAAACATTAGTGTAATGACAGAAAAGGCAGTCGAATAAGTTGTGTAGCCTGCTTGTTCAAAGTTAAAAATAATGACACCGATCGTTTCCGCACCAGATGACCAGAGCAAAGAAGAAATCGTCAGTTCCGTTAACGCCGTTAACATGACTAAAATACTTCCGCTTAAAACCCCAGGTAAAATTAAAGGGAATAAAATGGAGCGCCACTTCGTCCAAACATTCGCCCCGAAAATATGGGCCGCCTCTTCTAAATCGACAGACACTTGGGTAATGGCTGAGGAACTACCACGCATTTGGAGTACCATAAATCTTGTCACATAAGCAATCAACAATATCCAAATGGAACCGTAAATACATGGGTTCCATCCCGGAATCGGCTGCATCCACGCAAAAATCATCGCTAATGCCAACACCATACCAGGCAACGTATACGGAATCGTCACAGCCACTTCTAAAAACTTTGATAAGAAGGAAGGTTTCCGCACTCGCACGTAAGCAATCATTGTTCCAACGACTAAACAGATGAGCATCGTGCCGCCAGCCAGTTGTAAACTATTCAACAACGCATCTTGCACTTTTCCGTAATCATATAAAAGATAATTATAGTTATGAAGGGTAATATTTTCTGGTATAAACGGTAAACCGTATGTTTTAATTAACGACGTTTTAATCATCGAAAACATCGGCACAACGCTCACGCCTAAAATAAATACCCAAATGCACATTTCCACAAAAGGACGAGACTTCTGCAACTGAATGCGCGGAGAATGATCCGTTGCAGCCGTTTCTGTCACTTTTGATTTTCTTAATAAAAACCATTGAACACCTGTTGCGAGTAGTGCGAACAATGCGAGCAACACAGAAAAGGTAGCCGCTCGTGAAAAAGCATTGTTGCCAAACCCAATTACTTCTTGATAAATAGCCGTACTTAACACCGTAATATTTGAAGGGATTCCTAAAAAGGCAGGAATACCGAAATTATCTAAGTTTGATAAAAAGGCAATCATCCCACCGCCAACAATCCCAGGTAACGCCAATGGAATCGTCACTTTCCAAAAGGTAAGGAAACGCCCACCACCAGACGTGCGAACGGCCCACTCTAATTCACGGGGAATCCGCTTCAACACGCTTACTGTAAATAAATACACAAGCGGGTAGTGGGATACACCAAGGATAAAAATAATCCCACCCATGGAATAAAGATTAATATCTACCCAAGCGATATCCCCAGCAAATTGGGTCCAGGCAATCGTCACGATATAAGATGGAATGATAAACGGAAGTAAAATGAACACTTGCATCCATTTTTTCAATCGGATATTTGTATAAGCGACAAACCAAGCTAAAGCGACGCCAAGGACAAGGGAAATAGCCGTCGAACCAAGGACAATGTAAAAGGTATTTTTTATGACTGTCCACGTATATTGTTCACTTAATATATTTGTATAATTATCAAAGGAAAAGGTGCCGTCTACTTGAAAACTCATCCATAAAAGTCTAACAACAGGAACAACAAAGAAAAGAAGAACAAGGAGAAGACTAAGGGTAAGTCCTCCTTTTTTTAAAAGCAGTGAAAACAATTCACTGCTTTTTTTTCCTTTATTTGCTTTCGTACTCATAAAAGCATTACTCGTCATTGCTTACTCTCCAAACATTGTTTTGAATTGGTCTTTATCTGTTTCGCGGTTTTGATATAATTCAGAAACGTCTGCGCCAAGCACTGTTAATTCATCTACACCTTTTAACCCTTCTGGAGCATCTACATCAGAACGAATTGGTGCATAGCCAAGGCTTGCTGCTAATTCTTGACCTTCTTTTGATAATACGAAGTCGATAAATGCTTTTGCTGCTTCTTCATTGTCAGATTCTTTCATTAACGCGATTGGCTCAGTAATTACTGGAACACCTTCTTCAGGGTAAACAATCGCAAGAGGAGAACCATCTTTAATCGCATTATTTACTAAATAGTCCACGATAATGGCATAAGATTGATCACCAGCTTGAATCCCTTTTAATGCAGAGCCGTTACCTTGACCAACTGTCACACCATTTGCTTTTAAGTTTTCATAGTAGTCCCAACCAATGTAGTCTGTGCGAGTGAAGATGCCTAAGTTATAAGCTGCAGCACCAGAATATAATGGGCTAGGCATAATTGTTTCGCCTTTTGTTGAGGCATCCGTTAAATCTAACCATGAAGTAGGAGCTTCAGAAACTAAATCTGTATTGTAAGCAATTACTGTAGACATTATTTTTGTACCTGCGTACATGTAGTCTTGATCGATATATTGTTCAGGAATGTTTGCAAATTCAGGTGATTCATAAGCTGCTAGTAAATCTTGATTTTTTAAGTTTTCGAATGTTACTTCATCGGCTACAAGTAACACGTCTGCTTGCACGTCACCTGCTTGCTTTTCCGCCATAATTTTACCGATGACTTCTTCCGTTCCAGAACGGAAAATTTCCACATCTACTTCAGGGTGAAGTTTATTAAATTCTGCCACTAAAGCAGTAGCGTCTGTTTCCGGTTGAGAAGTATAGAATGATAAAGTTCCGCTAAGCTTAGAAGTTTCTGTTTTTGGTGCATCATTCGTATTTGTTTCTGTTTCTTCTTTACCTGTTTCCGTTGATCCACAAGCTGCTAATCCTAATGCTAGAGTAAGTGTTGCTGGTGCCATCCATAATTTTTTCATTTTCATCAATAAACTCTCCTTTTAGATTAATAGATTTTGATATTTTTCTTTTAAAGCTTTATTTGTAAAACTTAATTGAATCGGTGTAATCGTTGCGTAACCTTCTTTAATCATCATAAAGTCGTGATCGAGTTGTTCACTTGTAATGCTAGAACGTCGATCTTTCAACCAGTAAACGAGTTGACCAAAAGCATCGTCAAAGGTTACGTGTTTATAACGATCTACCGAAAAATCTAAATCTGCCATTGTAAAGCCTTTAAATTCTTCCTTTGTAACAGAAGGGAAGTTCACATTCAATAACACTTTCGGATCTAAAGGTTGTTTGAGAAGTTTTGATAAAAATTCAAACAGCCATTTCTTACAATGAGTAAAGTTCGTTTCTTGCGGATTGTACGAATCAATGGATAAAGCGACTGCTGGTAAACCAAAAAGTTGGGCTTCCATTGCCGCATGAATTGTTCCTGAGTAAAACACGTCTCGTCCGATGTTCGAACCTAAATTAATCCCCGAAAAAACAACATCAATCGGTTCATCAATGAGTACTTCTAGCGCGAGTTTCACACAATCTGCAGGAGTACCGGAAACGCTCCAAGACTTCACTTGGTCATGGAAAGGGTTGTAACAGTCGACAGAAATAGGCTGTCTCATCGTAATCGAGTGACTCACTGCACTTTTTTCTGTGTTTGGGCTTACGACATACACTTTGCCGAAATTAGATAATACGTCGACTAAAGCCTTAATTCCTGGGGCAAAAATGCCATCATCATTGGTTACTAAAAAATTCATGAATACAGCTCCTTAAAAGATGGAGTAGGGGAGTTTGTAAATAATCTAGGTGATCATAGAAGAAGTCGTGACTATCCGATGAGTCAAGGCCTTCTAATACGACCGGTACGCCCAGCGCATCGATGGTTTCCCAAAGGTTTGCATCGAGCAATAACTCGCCTTTCCCTAGTGGTACATGATAAGTGGACTTCGTGGAGTCACTTATATGAATTTTGTCTATTCGTTTTAACGTTTTCAGTTCATCCACAATAGATAAATGTTGTGGAATATGGGCTACATCAAAAGTTGTTGTGATTGAATCGTTGCAGTGGGCTAACAATTCATTCATTTTTTGACTTGTGCAGTACATTTCTTTTCTTACCGGTTCCATTAATTCCAATGAAATGTTCACACCGTATTCCAAAGAGAGTTCCTGTAATTGTTGTAAAGTGGAAATCATCAATCGTTCATGAATCTCTCCAAACCGATTGTTCACCGTTCTTTTTCCAGGATGAACAGTGATGGATGGAACTTCTAACTGTTTTGCGATGTGAATGGATGCTTCAATCTCTCGTAATGATTGTTTTCGAATCCCAGCGTTGAGTGAGCATAAATTTAAGTCCCAACTATTGGCGTGGATCGTTGCTTCTAGTTGATAGGAATTTAAAAAATATTGAATCTCTTCAATTGTCCATTGTTGGAATTGAAGCTGTTCCACCCATATTTCAATTCCTGCTAAATTAGCGGACTTCACTTGTTGACAAATATGTTCAAAAGAATGTCCCCAAAACAATGTAGAGGAGGCATAGATTTTCATTGAAGCACCTTCTTTTTCACTACTTGTGGAATCCATTTCATTAATTCTTCTTCTATAAAAGGAACACTGCCAATCATTTGCGGATTTTTTGAAGTGAAACCATGAAAGTCACTTCCCACGCTTGTATATAAATGATGGGCTTTTGCAATGGTGTACCAGTGTTCCGTCGTTTCTTTACTATGGAGGGCATAAAAGACTTCGATTCCGTCAATTCCTTCCTTTAGCACTTCGTCGAACTGAAATTCAAATTTGTAAATACCAGGGTGTGCTAAAAAGGCAAGGCCACCAGCTTCGTGAATAATGTCAATTGCTTCTTTTGAAGTTTTGCCGGCCCGTTCAACAAAGGCAGGAGCACCTTTTTTCAGGAGGGCATTGTAGGCCGCATCAGCTGTTTCAAAGGCACCTATAGATACCAATTCATCCGCGATATGAGTGCGAACAATAATGCCACCTTTTGCCCGGTTCATACAATGTTCCCATTCGATGTTGTAGCCGAGCTGCCTGAGCTTTTCTACGATTTTTTGGCTCCAACGAATGCGTTCATTTTTTCGAAATTCACAGTAGGCCTTTAAGGAAGGATGGTTTGGATCAATTCCATAGCCTAAAATGTGCAATTCACCATTTGGACCATCTGTATTAAATTCCATCCCTACAATTAAATTGGTCGATTGCAAGGAAGGGTGATTTTCGAGCGCGGTATAGGCACCGAGCGCATCATGGTCCGTAATAGACATAAAATCAAGCTTTTGCGTGAGTGCAAGCTGCAATAGTTCTTCAGGTGTCATTTCACCATCAGAGCAGGTCGTATGCATATGTAAATCGATTTTCAACAAATCCACACCTTTCTTTCAGTTCGCTTTTAAGTTTAGGAGAGAATTGTAAAGATGATTAACGGGTTTGTTTTAAGGATTGTTAGAAAAATGTAAAGAAAAATAGTGGATTTTGATGGGAAAGAAGGGTTTGGGAAGGGAATATTTACACAGAATTAATATTCAGAGTTTTGGAAGGGTTAGATTGTAAATGCGGCGTTTACAATTATGGAAAAGTTAAATATTGAATAAGAATAGTGATATTCGGGCGAAATTATTGGAAGAGGGCGATAAGTTCATAAAAGGGGCGATATTGCCACAAAGTAGGGCAATAACTTCACAAAAGGGAGCAATATTGTCACAAAACAGGGCAAAAATATTTGGAGAGGCATATGTTCAGCGTCACAAAATCCAGCGATAAGTTCACAAAGCCCATCGAAATCGTCACAAAATCCAGCGATAAGTTCACAAAGCCCATCGAAATCGTCACAAAATCCAGTGAAAACGCCCAAGCTCATCGATATTGTCACAAAACCCGGCAAATCTGAGGATATCCTTGGCGGAAGTGTGAAGTCTAACTAAAGGGAGCCACTAAAAAAGCCGATTTGAACACATTCAGGTTCAAATCGGCTTCCATTCGTAAAACTTTTAATTAAAATATGAACTCTGTAATTAAGAATAATAGAGTTGGGCATAACAAACATCCTAAACCAGTGTAGAACGTTGCTGTTACAGCGCCATATGGTACTAATTTTGGATCAGTCGCTGCTAAACCACCCGTTACGCCGGAAGTTGTCCCCATTAATCCGCCATAAACCATGGCAGACGTTGGATTATTTAAGCCTATGAATCTAGCAATAAATGGAGTACCAACCATCACTAATACGGCTTTTACTAAACCTGCTGCAATACTGATGGCAATCACTTCTGAACTTGCATTTAATGCGGCACCTGTCACCGGACCAACAATATACGTAACGGTTCCAGCACCAATGGTTGTAATGCTCACCGCATCTCGGTAGCCGAATACAAATGCGAAGATTACCCCTACAATAAAGGACAACACGACGCCGATAAATAGGGAGATGACACCTTTAAAACCGGCTTTTTTAATTTCATCAAAGTTTGCACCAAAAGAAGTAGCGACGATGGCGAAGTCTCTTAACATACTGCCGCCTAAAAAGCCCATTCCTGCTAAAAAACTCACATCTGCTATTCCTTTCGTGCCACCAGTTGCTACTCCACCAAAGTAAGCTAATACTAAACCAATCACAATGGCAATAGCAGAGCCATGAATCCTACCTTTTGTGAATTTATCAGATATGAAATAAGCTAACCACATCGTTAATCCGACTACAACAAATGCAGTAATCAATCCATTATTTACGAAAACATTTTTGATTAAATCAAGCATCCGTTTCCCCCCTCACGATGGCTTCATGAAATGTTGATTCAGAATGTTTTTTTCCGCTGAGCAGGGGAACACATGCCCAACTAATTACAACAACGCCGATTCCAGCAAGAATGGCTAATGGACCGCCTGTTAACGCTCCCAATACGTTTTGACTGGCTGCCATAGCAATGACAACAGGAATATACATCTGATTCCAAAAACTTAAACCATCTAAAGAAGGTTTAGAAATTTTCCCTGCTTTTATCAACTTATCAACAATAATGATTAAAAGCAGCATGGCAATTCCTACGCCACCAACATTTGAATCTACTCCCATCAAAGCCCCAATGAATTCACCGACAATTGAACCAACCAAAAAACACCCAGCTAAAATTGCAACCCCGTAGATGACCAACATTTAACACCCCTTTTCACAAATTGAAAGAATATTCAGTCGACTGTATATTTGTAAGATATCATATTTCACAGAATGAAATAAATCAAGAACAAAATTGAAATAAATAGAAAAAAATTGAATTT
Source organism: Ureibacillus sp. FSL W8-0352 (assembly GCF_038004345.1). Lineage (NCBI taxonomy): Bacteria > Bacillati > Bacillota > Bacilli > Caryophanales > Caryophanaceae > Ureibacillus > Ureibacillus sp. FSL W8-0352. Next base: position 2,893,962 of record NZ_JBBOQT010000001.1, read on the forward strand.
TCGATTGAAAATATGCATTTCCTATATTATGATTTATGTACACAGTCGACTGTATATTCTAAAAAGAGAAAAAATACAGAATATAGAATATAGAATAGAGAAGTGATGAACATGGAATTTTTTATTAATTATCCATCAGATAACGCATTATCAAGAATGGTTGCAGAAAAAATCATCGAGCAAATATTAAAAGGGGAACTAAAACCGGGGGATAAAATTGTTGAAAGCACTTATGCCGAATTGTTTAACATCAGCCGCTCTCCAGTTAGAGAAGCGATTTATTTGCTCACAACAGAAGGATTAATTGAAAGAATTCCAAGAAAAGGTGCTTTTGTCAAAGGGTATACACTATCTGAAATACAAGATTTATTAGATATTCGAAATAATATCGAGCTATTATCAGCGAAAAAAATTCGAGATCCACATAAAAAACAAGATTTATTAAAAGAATTGAAGCTTATTTTGGATGAAATGGATGACTGTTGCAACCGACTGCAATACGTATATCTTAACTACGCATATCACTATACGCTCATCAAATTTAGCGAAAGTTCCGTATTAGAAGAAGTGTATAGTAAAATCAGCCTTCCTCTTATTCGAATTCAAAGCATTCACTTTTCATTAACGGAAGCAGTAGAAAACTCGAAAAATGAGCATCGAAAAATGTATGAATTTTTGAAAGAAAATAGAGTAGAAGAATTTATTTCACTGCTTCGCAAACATACGGAAGATGTAATTACCAATGTTAGTAAAATTTTATTCTAGAGAGGAGGCTTATATTGAAAAGTGCTTTTCTCTTTCCAGGGCAAGGTTCTCAATACGAAGGAATGCTCTATGATTTACCTGATGATCCAACCGTAAAAGAAATCTTAAAAGAAAGCGAAGAAATATTAAATATTTCAATTGATTCATTGCATACAAAAGAAGCTCTCTCATCAACTAAGGCGGTGCAACAATGTTTATTAATTGCTTCTGTCAGTGCATTGAAAGTGTTTGAAAAAAATGGGCTAATCCCTGATTTTGTTGCGGGCCATTCTGTTGGCGCATTTGGAGCTGCTGTAGCTTCAGGTGTTATTTCATTTGAAACAGCATTAAAGTTAGTCACAAAACGAGGCGAACTCATGGAAAAAGCCTATGATTTGGGATACGGAATGGCTGTTGTATTAGGATTAGATGAATATAAACTATCCGAAATCGTTAACGAGCTATTCGATGAAAAAGAACCGGTATATGTCTCTAACCGAAATGCGCCAACCCAAATCACCCTGTCTGGTTCTATCAAGGGTTTAGAACGAGTCATCGAATATGTGAAAGCCAATGGTGCCACATCAGCACATCTGCTAAATGTATCGACTCCTTCACACTGTCCGTTGTTTCAACAGGTAAGTGAAGAGCTAAAAAAGGAACTGGATAATTGTGAGCTAAAAAATCCGAAAATTCCGATTTCTAGCAATATCAATTCAAGATTATTAACGACGGCTGATGCGGTAAAAGAAGACTTAGCAAAAAGTATTTGTTATCCGGTTCGATGGCATGATGCTGTCAACTTGCTATATGAGATGGGAGCAAAATGTATGATTGAAATGCCACCAGGAAATGTTTTATCGAAGTTAGCCCAACAAGCATTTCCTCTCGTTCAAACGATGTCTGTCACAATGAATGGAATAGACGATTGTTTATACGTCATGTCAAATCAATAAAGGGGTGTTCATAATGGTGATTTCAAAGATGGAAATGGAAAGGAAATCTTGGACTACAAGAGTCGAAGCGAAAAAGAAAACCATCGAAAGCGTCCAAGGTCTTGTTGACGGAGTGATTATTCCGACCAAGCGTATTGTGGAAGTATTGGAGCGGTTAATAAAACCTGGCGATCGAGTTGTACTGGAAGGAAATAACCAAAAACAAGCTTCGTTTTTATCGAAATCTTTAGTGCAAGTAGATCCGAAAAAAGTTCACGATTTGCACATGATTATTTCCAGCATTTCAAGACCAGAACATTTAGATTTATTTGAATACGGAATTGCTAGAAAAATAGATTTTTCCTATGCGGGTCCACAAAGCCTTCGCATCGCTCAAATGATAGAAGATGGAAAAATTGAATTAGGCGACTTGCATACGTATATCGAGCTTTATGGGCGATTGTTTGTAGACTTAATTCCGCAAGTGGCTCTCGTTGCGGCAGATAAGGCAGATCCATACGGGAATCTTTATACTGGCCCAAATACAGAAGAAACGCCCACATTAGTAGAAGCTACTGCGTTCCATGACGGCATTGTCATTGTGCAAGTAAACGAAATAGTCGATGAGTTGCCTCGAGTTGATATTCCAAGTTCATGGGTGGATTTTGTTGTAGTGGCAGATGAGCCTTATGAGTTGGAACCGTTATTTACGAGAGATCCAAGACACATCACAGATATTCAAATTTTACAAGCGATGATGATTATTCGCGGCATTTACGAAAAACATGGGGTTAAATCGTTAAACCATGGCATCGGTTTTAATACAGCCGCTGTAGAATTGCTGTTGCCAACGTACGGTGAATCATTAGGGTTAAAAGGAAAGATTTGTACGAACTGGGTTCTAAATCCGCACCCGACATTAATTCCAGCGATTGAGTCTGGATGGGTAGAGAGCGTCTATTGTTTCGGCGGCGAGTTAGGAATGGAAAAATATATTGAAGCAAGAAGAGATATTTTCTTCACTGGAAAAGATGGCAGTCTTCGCTCAAACCGAACTTTAGCCCAACTAGCTGGCCAATATGCAGTGGATTTATTTATTGGCTCCACTTTGCAAATGGATGCTTTAGGAAATTCATCCACTGTAACGAGAGGGCGAGTGGCCGGCTATGGTGGAGCACCGAATATGGGGCATAACCCTGGTGGACGAAGACACGCAACAGATGCTTGGTATAATCTCAAAACTTCTGATGATCCGCTGGCAAGAGGCAAAAAGTTAGTCGTGCAAGTGGCTGAAACATTCCAAGAAGCAAACAAGCCAGTATTTGTTGAATCTCTTGATGCTATTCATGTGAAAGATCAGGCAAAGCTACGAGTGGCGCCAGTGATGATTTATGGAGAAGACGTAACACATATTGTGACGGAGGAAGGAATTGCTTACCTTTACAAATCAGATAGTATGGCTGAAAGACGAGAAATGATTGCGGCGATTGCAGGGGTAACACCGATTGGTATGGAGCATAATCCGAAATCAACTGAAAAATTGCGAGAGAAAGGGCTTATTGCAATGCCTGAAGACTTAGGAATTCGCCGTTCTGATGCCAAACGTTCATTGCTTGCCGCTAAAAATATTGATGAACTCGTGCAATGGTCAGGAGGATTGTACAACCCACCAGCTAGATTCCGCAGTTGGTAAGGAGAGGGGGAGACAAGTGATCGATGCATACCAATTATCATCCACATTAGCAGAATTAGCAGTTGCCTCACTCATTGAGGAAGTCTCGCTAACTCCTAAACCTGGGCTTGTGGACCGAAATGACCAAGGTTCACATGATGATTTAACGTATCACATGATGATTGAGTCAGCGCAAAGTTTACGAGAAACCTTTTATCAAATGGCCTTTGAGTCATATGGTGAAAAGCCTTCTCAATATTTGCGGGAAAGAATCGGTGAGATTGGTAGACAAGGCGAAATGAGGATGTTTCAAGTGACAAAGGGCGTCAACACCCATAAAGGAGCCATTTGGTCGCTTGGATTAATAACAGCCGCAGCAGCCATCCATTGCGGAGCGTGCGATGAAGAAACCCTTTGTTTTACTGCGGGAGAAATTGCGCGATACGAAGATCGATTTATTCCCTTTCAACGAACTAATGGCATGAAGGCGATTCAAAAATATGGAGTTTTGGGTGCGAAGGCAGAGGCACAACTGGCTTTTCCCCACATTCGCCATTACAGTTTGCCGGAATTTAAGTCATCGTTACAACGTTATAATTATGAAATTGCAAAGTTCAGAGCGTTACTAGCGCTAATGGCAAATTTAGATGATACGTGCCTATTGCACCGTGGCGGAATGGAAGGTTTAATATTTGCCAAACGGTACGCCAAGAAAGTTCTGAATAATGGGAATTTAGAAGAACTGGAAGATATGAATGAGCAATTTGTGAAGCGGCACTTATCGCCAGGAGGGAGCGCTGACTTACTAGCCGCTACCATTTATATCTATAAAATTTGTCAAACGCAATATGCACATCAAATGGAAGTTGTCACAACCACTTAAAAAAGGGGAGAGGTAGAGTGGAGAAGTTCACATATTCATTTCCAGCGACAAAGAAAATTACAAATCGAGCCCATGTTGGCGTTGTCGGATCAGGCGATTTGGAAGTGCTTGTGGAACCGACTGATGATAATCAAGCAGTATTTGAAATTCGTACTGGGATTACGGGCTTCCAAGATACGTGGAAAAAAGTCATCGAGCGTTTTGTCAGCCTAAATGATGTTTCAGCCCGCATTACGATTAACGATTTCGGGGCAACGCCGGGAATCGTTTCCCTTCGTTTGGCACAAGCAGTGGAGGTGAGTGGAAATGGTAAAGGTTATGACGAATAGTTTAGTAGAAAGTTTAGCGCGGGAAAGAGCATTCCAGCTACTGGACCAAGGAAGCGCTTATGAAATATTAGGCCCTTTTGATCGATTTGGGTCTCCGCACTTGGAAAAACAAAACATCGTACCACAATTTGATGATGGCATGATTATTGTCAAAGGAAAACTGAATGGCAATGATGCCGTCGTGATTTCCATTGAAGGAAAATTCCAAGGCGGCGGAATTGGAGAAGTGTCGGGAGCTAAATTCGCAGGTACATTGGAAAAAATCTTAAAAGAATGCAAGAAGGGCAATAGAATATATCCTATTATCATTTACGATACAGGTGGAGTGCGTTTGCAAGAAGCAAATTACGGCTTGCTCTCTATTGCAGAAATTAGTGCGGCCATCGTGGAATTGCGCGAGTATGTGCCTGTTGTCGGCATCATTCCAGGAAAAATCGGATCTTTTGGTGGAATGTCGTTAACAGCAGGATTATGCAGTGCATTGATTATGACGCGTGAAGGCCGTTTAGGAATGAATGGACCGGAAGTCATCCAGCAAGAAGCGGGAATTCGAGAACTGGATTCCAGAAACAATCCATTGATATGGAAAATGATTGGTGGAGCAGCTCGTAAAGAAGCTGGATTGATTGATATTTTAGTAGAAGATGATGTACAAAACTTTAAAGAAGCGATTTTGAGCGTTTGGAACGGAGAAATTGAATTCAAAAATAGAACAAAACAAATTGATCATTATTTATCCTTATATAAATCTTGTACATTAGAAGAAAGAATATTGCCAGAAGTCGCAAGGGAATTGTTAGCGACAGACACAGAAATCCAAGATACAGAATTGCCAGTTCCAACAGAAGTTGTAGAAAGCACAGGAAGAAAGTGGTTCAACTTATTGACGAAAGGCAGACCATCCATTAGTGAAGTTCCATCGGTATTAGTAGCAGATACAACGATAAATGGCATTAAAGCGCGAGTCATTGCGGTTGTGCCAAATCCAGAAAACATTTATTACCGTGCTCGTAAAGGGGAAGTTGGTTTATTAGAAGGATGGACCATTGCGAAGTATGTACAGCAGGCGATTGATGAGGACTGCGATGCGGCCGAAAAACGACTAATTATTCCAATTGTCGATGTACCAAGCCAAGCCTTTGGTTATCATGAAGAATTACTCGGCCTTTATTTGGCTTGTTCTGCAGCAATCGATGCCTATGCGACAGCGAGACTTGCTGGGCATCCAATTGTGACGGCGATTGTTGGAAATGCGATTTCTGGAGCTTTCCTATCCCACGGCATGCAAGGGAATCGCTTAATTGCTTTAAATGATGATAGCGTCAACGTCCATGTAATGTCGAAAAAATCAGCGGCAATCATCACGATGCGTTCCATCGAAGAACTGGATGAAGCAGCAAAGGAAGTTCCGGCGATGGCTTATGATATCCAATCATTCCAAAAGCTTGGAGCACTCTATCAATTGCTGGATGGGGTAAATGCGCAAAATCCAAATGATGATGACAAAAAGGTGTTAATGGATGCTATTATCGAAGCATATCACGACATTCAAAAGCACAATGATCGAGATTTATCTTGCCGATTAACATCTGAAATAGCTAAAAAAGGCGGCAGAGCAGCTTCTATTAAAGTAAGAGAGATGATAGAGGCACAATGGAAATAAAGGTACATGATATTGTGAAATTTGAAAGCATTGATGTTCTCGAAAAAACAACTCCAATTCCAGATTGGGTGTTTAACGCACCTGCAGCGAAAAGCTTTGGAGTAGTCAGAAGAATGCCCATTATGGAGGATATGGTTCCAATCGGTTTACGCGGCAATACAAGAGAACAACGCTTCGGAACGTTTATTCATAAAAGCCGTATTGTAGAAGTGATGACGCCTATTGAGTTAGTGGATCGAATTGAAGGATATACCAATGAAATACATCTTCCCACTTTGAAAAAAATAAAAGAGGATTTTGAACAATTCAACTTACTATGGGGGCCGACTGGAAGCGTCGGATTTGAGCTCGCAACGGGTATTTCGGTGACGACAGAAAGAAGCGATATTGACGTATGCATTTATATGGATGTAATAGATAGGGAATTGCTAGTAGAAGTAGGGAAGTTTTTAAAAACGTTGGAGCGAAGAGTCGACGTACAGGTTGAACTGGCTTCTGTCGGTGCGTTTTTATTACATGACTTTTTAAAACACGAAATATTAGGGTTTGTGGTAAGAACGCCATTTGGTCCTCAATTATGCACGACAGTAGAAAACCAAATTCGATTACTTGTAAATCAATAAAAGAGATGCGAAGGCGTCTCTTTTTTTATTGCAACTCAATCGCTTCACAAAATGGGATAATAGGGTCACAATAAGAGAAAAGGCATGTTGGTATAAGCGTAAATGCAAGAAAAAAATAGGAATGGAAATAATCAAACAGGAGACATGTGATGGAATACTATAAATTTTTAAGACAGTATGTTGGGACAAAACCGTTAATTTTACCGGGATCGGTAGTGATCATCTGCAACGAAAAAGGAGAAGTGCTGTTGCAAAAACGGCCAGAAGGTAGATGGGGGCTTCCAGGAGGATTAATGGAGCTGGGGGAAAGCTTTGAAGAAGTGGCGGAGCGGGAAGTGCGAGAAGAAATCGGTTTGGAAATCCGAAACTTAAAACTCCTTCACGTTTTCTCGGGGAAGGAATTTTACACCAAAACCCCAAACGGCGATGAGTTTTATAGCGTCACAGCGGTATTTTATACGAACGAATTCGAAGGAACCCTGCAATGCCAACCCTCCGAAACCCTCGAAGTCCGCTTCTTTAAACGCAACAACTTGCCGGAAAACATGGTGGGGAGTCATAGGAGGTTTGTTCAGTTACTTGTAAAATCTTTACAGAAAAAAGTATGATAAGCTTTTGCTATTTAATTAAAAACTATTAAATCATCTAAGGACTCGACAACCTTAAAGAACGTCAAGAAAAGGCGTTCTTTTTTAGTGTGCTCGGCATGGAAGTTTGAAATGTTTATTAAAAACAAAATTTATTTTTCTTAAAAAAGTGAAAAAAGTAATTATAAAACATAAAATATCTGATTCTCAATAACTTTACTCGTACTATAATCCAATAGTATAATTTAATGATATTGGGTTAGTATTTAGACATTTGATACTAACTTCAAGGAGATGAAATTAATGGATAATCTACAACCATTTTTAAAATGGGCTGGTGGTAAAAGGCAATTATTACCTGAAATTAGAAAATACTACCCAAAAAAATATAATACTTATTATGAACCTTTTGTTGGTGCTGGTGCGGTACTATTTGATTTAAAGCCGGCAAACGCGGTTATTAACGATACGAATAAAGAATTGATTAATGTTTATAAAGTGATTAAAGATAGTATAAAATTAGAAGAATTGATTAATGATTTAAAAAAATATAAGAATGATTCAGATTATTATTATGAAATAAGAAATTTAGATAGGGAAGATACTTATAAAAGTCTAGAAGATTATAAAAAAGCAAGTCGTTTCATTTATTTAAATAAAACTTGTTTTAATGGATTATATCGAGTGAATAGTAAGGGACAATTCAATGTTCCCTTTGGAAAATATAAAAACCCAGATTATGTTAACGAAGCAGTTTTAAGAGCAGTACACGAATTTTTAAACCAAAATAATATAAAAATTTTTAATCTGGATTTTGAAGAGGTAGTGGAAGACGCAACATACGGAGACTTTGTATATTTTGACCCACCTTATCATCCTGTTTCAAAAACTTCTTCTTTTACTTCTTATACTGATAACGGTTTTGGTAAAGAAGACCAAGAAAGACTTAGAGATACTTTTGAAAGACTTTATAACAAAGGGTGTTATGTATTATTAAGTAACTCTGACACTGAATTTATCCGCGAAATTTACTCTGATCTGAAAAGCGAGGGGGTAACTATTTTAGAAGTTGATGCAAGTAGAAGTATAAATTCGAAAGCAGACAAAAGAGGGAAAGTGAAGGAGGTCCTGATCATAGGAGATGGGACAAAAAAAAACAAAGAACGACAAGGCGTGGGAGAAACTATTTCAAAAATACAATATACTCGATGAAATTGAGAAAAATGGATTTTATGAAATACTTGCTGATCAAATCCGTGAATATAGGGAACCACGATTAATGTGTAAATTTGATCATAAAAATAATTTACCTGATATATTTGAGAAAAATAATTTAAATATCCTTCCCTTATCAACAAGATCCTATATAATTGGAGATTTTAAATTATTTGAAGAGATTAAATATGATGACAAACAAATACCAAAGCAAATGAGTATCCCTGCCTACATTGAAAGTGTTAAACCGACTGATTTATATAGCGAAGCTTCTGCTTTGCACTGCGCGTACATTACAGGAATGATAGACGATTTTATTGGCGAGAAATCTATCTATACTGTCAGTGGTAGAATGGGATCTGGTGATTTTCATTACAACGTTTTAAGTAGTGTAGGAGCTGTTAGACAAATTAATGTGAGTGGTGCTCAGATCGAAATTGATGGAGGTTATGAAAGTCACTCAAGCTTTGTCATAATAGAAGCAAAAAAACAGAAAGTTGAAAATTTTAACATCCGTCAATTGTATTATCCATATCGAGTATGGAAAGAAAGAGTAAAAAAAGTGATTAGACCGATCTTCTTTACAATTTCCAACGATATCTTTTACTTTTTTGAATTTAAATTTGAAGATGAAAATACTTTTAACTCCATTTCTTTTACTAGACAGAAAAGCTATATAGTAAATTATGAGAAAATTACACAACAAGATGTGGATTATGTAGTTAAAAGAGCAACAAAGTTTGTACCAGAGCCGGAAGTACCATTCCCTCAAGCAGATGACTTTACAAAAGTTATAGATTTACTGACTTATCTATATGAGCGGGATATGACAAAAGATGATATCGCAGAACAACTAGATTTCGATAAAAGGCAATCTGATTACTATTACAATAGTTGTCTATATTTGGGATTAGCTAATAAGTATACGAATGAAGAAGGAACATTTGCTACATTAAATGACAAAGGACGAGAAATTGTACAACTTCCCTATAGACAAAAACGTTTAGCACTAGCGGAATTGATTCTTCAACATGAGATATTTAAAGAAATTTACGATAAAACAGTAGCAGATGGTAGGCTAAGTACAGACTTTATTGTTAGCCGTATGAAACATCATAAATTATATAATATTAATTCAGAAACAACTTTTCGAAGACGTGCCTCAACAATCCGAGGTTGGGTTAAGTGGATTATGAAATTACCAAACGAATAAGTTTCCGATATTATTTATTTGAGCTAGTTAAAATTAACTAGTTCTTTTTTTGTCTTTTAATAGAACGTATGTTCCTATTTGTGTTATAATGAGAAAAAATGAATAAGGGGTGAATGTATTGGTAAATATAATAAGTTTGCCTACAAAAATCAAAAACCTATTCATTGGAGAACAAAGTGCAGTTTATTTAGACAATGTTATTGAGTCTAAGAAAGTAGAAGGGGCCCCATTTGTTAAATGGGTGGGAGGAAAATCAAGAGTAGTAGGAACGATTCTAAAAATTGTATCAAAACATATTAATTTGAATGAAATTGAACATTATATTGAGCCTTTTGTTGGCGGAGGTGCCATGTTTTTTTATTTAGCTAACCATTATAGGTTTAAGTCGTATACTATAATAGATATTAATTTAGATCTGATTAATACTTATAGAGCAATAAAACAGAATCCAATAACATTAGTAAAAGAAATGGATAAAATCCAAAATAAATATAATAATTTCTTTAATTTGGAAGATAAGGAGTTATTTTATTACGAAATACGAGATAAATACAACAAATATGATAAAGAAAAACTATATGAATATATAGACTTTACACGGGCCGCTCAGTTTATTTTTTTAAATAAGTCAGGTTTTAATGGACTATATCGAGTAAATAAAACAGGTGATTACAATGTTCCGTTTGGTAAAAAAGAAGTTATAAAAATTTATAATGACAAAAATATTTTAAAAGTATATGAAATACTACAAAAAACAAATATAGTTCATGGAGATTATAGAGTATCACTTGATTATTTACTAAAGAATACATTTGTATATTTTGATCCCCCCTACAGGCCGATTACAAATACATCTTCATTTACTGCTTATGACAATAATGGTTTTAATGATAATGACCAAATTGCTTTAGCTCAATTTTGTATACAACTTTATATTCAAGGAATTCATTTTGCACTAAGTAACTCTGATCCACATAATACCAATCCATTAGATAATTTTTTTGATGAACTATATAGGGATTTCATTATTTATCGAATAAATACATCGAGACAAATTGCTGCAGAATCTAAAAGTAGGGGTAGAGTAACAGAAATTTTGGTTATAGGTTAATCAAATAAAAAAATAACAAAAATGAAAAGTAATTACTTAAATTAGAAATAGATATAATTCAAATTGTTAACGGTCTTTAGTGTTCGAAACTCTGGGAACATGTAGACCGTTTTTATTTTGCCATAAATATAAAAGATTATTGGTAATTGCTAAATTGTACTATTTTAATTGGGGAAATTACATCAAGTTAGAAGCAAATAATATTATTCTAAAAATATATATAAGACTATTGTATGTTTTAATGTTACAATTATTTACAATAATGTAGGTCAATGATGAGAAGTATAAATATTTATTGGAAAATCCTTATGTTTATTTAATTACTCTAGTATAGGGAAGGTGTTAAGAGTTGAAAGAATTACTATTGCAGTTATTACACGCCCAATCAGAGGAAGAAGTAAAAGACTTTATTGAAAATTCTCCTATTCTTTCAAATCCGAGTAATTGGCTACCTTATGGGGGAACCACTGGAAATTACTCATCTTTTGAAAATCAGCAATCCACATCTATGGGAGCACTGGTAGAAAAGTTTACTAATTCCATAGATGCAATTCTAACAAGAAAGTGCTTAGAAAAGGGAATTGATCCTTCTAGTGATAAAGCTCCAAAATCGATGGAAGAAGCGGTAAAAACATTATTTACTCCAGATGAATTAAAAAACACTAGAGTACATGTATATACTGATGGTTCAAAAAATAATGTTAACGTCATTACCGTAGATGATGGTGAAGGCCAGTACCCAGATAACTTTGAAAAAACTCTTTTATCTCTTCAAAGAGGAAATAAAAATAGTATTCACTTTGTGCAAGGGAAGTTTAACATGGGTTCCACTGGGGCGGTAGTATTTTGCGGTAAACATAAATATCAATTAATTGTTTCAAGAAGACATACAGGCATTGACCCAAATAGCAAAGAAGTTGGATTTACCCTTGTTCGAAAACATGAACGAAATGAAGAAGAATTAAATAAATTTAAAAATACTTGGTACGAATATTTTGTAGTCGACGGAAAAATAGCTCGCTTTACCTTAGAAGAAAATGAAACAATTGAAGTGATAAAAGGAATTAGAGAATCTAGCTTTAAACACGGTACAATTATTAAAATGTATAACTATGATTTGCCTTCAAAGTCTCAATCTTTCCAAGGTCTTAAAGAAGAAATCAACAGACTCTTATATTTTCCGGCATTCCCGATTAATGTATATGAAACAAGAAAAGATTATGAAGTGGTAAAGAATAGAAAAAAAGGATACGTCATGAATACCGCTTACGGTGCTGGAACAATTCTTAAAAAGAAAGTGGAGGAAGATGGGGAAAACTCAAAAGAAAAGAGAAAAATAACACCTATATATGAATCAATTAATAATGAATTAAGAGATACGATATTTGGAAAAGCTCTAATAGATATTTATTTATTTGAAAATAAAAAAGATATAGAAGACGTTAGAGGAAAAACGCCAGTTGTGTTTCTCATGAACGGTCAAGTTCAATATTCATTAAATACTACATACATATCAAAAGATTTAGGATTTAAGTTGATAAAAGATACATTATTAGTGACTATTGATTGTACAAATTTATCTAGGTCTTTTTTAGATGAAGGTTTCTTTATGGCAAATAGGGAAACTATTCGTAAAACAGAACATAGTAAATATTTTATTGATAAAGTTACATCTTTCTTAAAAGAAAATCCAGAACTAGATAAGTTGAATCGAGAAAGAGCAACAAAACAAGTATCAGGTTCTAGTACGAAAAAATTATTTGAAAGTTTATTAGGAAAAAACGCTCAAAATAGTAATTAGTAGTTCTACTCTTGTCTTTAATTGTTCCCTCGTTTCACCTGTTACCCGTAAAACAAAAGAACAAGCAAACCCTGGATAACCTGTTTGCGTGAAGTAGTTTTCCATTCTAATTGTTCCTTGTTCAGACAGCGACACGCCTGAATCAACCATTTGTCCGCCTTTAAAAACCTCATTCTTTTGGTCTTGAATTTCAAGTTTTGTGTTCGTCAATCGTTTTTTCACTAATTCATTCGGCTCATGGTCAACCCGAATAGAAACAGTGATTGGGAAAGGCATTTGGGTTTTAATATGATAAAGCCATTCGAATCCTGGATGGTAGTGTATATCACCCATATCTGATATAACTAAGTGTTGCACATATAATTGTTCAATTTCGTTATTATCGTTGATACGACTAATCATTAATTCTTTAGGTGAGATTTCATCAATATTTGCATTTTGTAAATCAATAAATTGTTTTTCGTTTACACGCACCGCTTTGTATTTTCTTCCCTTATTGTCTACTCCTTCGACAACGTTTCCAAATTGAATATTCGGCCTTAACTTAATATCTGAATTGTTATTGCGTGTGCTAAAGAGTTTTTCACTGATATACACAAGTTCATGAGTTTTAGCTTTTTCCACCTTTGAGGAAAACGCTTGTGAAAGAGTAGCTTCAATCGTCATAGCTTGATTTCGATAAGCCTCTATTTCGCTTTCTAAAATGTCATTCGGATACAACCCCATCGCTTGATAAACAGGTGAATTAAATCCATTGATAAATTCTTTGAAAGAAGTAATCATGCTAATGCCGAGATTGCCCGAAACGTATTTATTTTTCTTTTTATCTAATTGAATACCTATATAATCATGATATTCGCTGGATTCGCTCAAACTCTTTTCTTTTTCTAATACTTGTCGAACTTTATTCATGTAAATTATTCCGTTTTCTTTCAACGGATAATTTTTCAATTTCATTTCTTTAATTGTACGTTCAATGATTCGACCAACGTCAGTCGGATGAGGAACAGACAAGTAATGCAAATCTAATCCAATGTTAGAAAGAAAAGCTAATTGTTGGCGAAAAGGGAACATTTTTTCATCGCCATCTAAGAAGTCGTAGTTAAATCCTTCAATTTTATAGTAAGCCCATACCTTTCCGTCATGCCCGAAAACCAAATTTCCATCAATATGCTTTACAGGAAAACCAATTTTCATTTTTTATCATCCTTTCTTCCGTGTTTTTTTCATGCGTGAACGGTATCGTATAGCCATTCTTAAATATTGAATCCTTGAAGGCTGATCCTTCGATTTTTCTGTCTTTGGAATTTTTTTTTGTTGCGAGATATGTAAGTGAGATTGCTTCGTTTTCTGTGGTTTTGGATTACTTACTGCTTTTTCCTTTACAGAATGAACTTCTTCCATTTCATCTGCTGTATTGCTTGTATCAGTTATAACAGTGTGTATTGGTTCTGATATAGGGTTTACACCTGATATAGCATTTGTGCGTTCAGACATATCGTTTATATCTTCTATATTCTCTACAACTTGCGTATTCGTTGTAACTTCTATATCATCTATATCTTTCGTAAGTGGTTCTTTAATTTCTTGCACTTCGGATATATCGGATATAGTTTTTACCGTATTGTTTGGTTCTTCTTGATTCGTGAATTCTGTTGATTCAGTTGAGGGAATGAACACGTTTGACTTTTCATTTTCAGTTAGCTTGTCCTCATGGCTGGAAACCCGTTCTTTTTCTTCCTTATTTTCTTGTATAACGCCTTCAAAAGCATTATCTAGGAGTAAAGATTCACTCTCCATTAAAGGCTCTCTAAACGTAAAATAATTGCGAAATTGATAGTTTGTATTTTTTGGATTTTTTCTTCCACGATATAAAGTAGATTTATCAATCCATTTTCGCTTTTGATAAGCAAAGAAAGACCTAAAGAAAAAGATTGGTGAGCGACCTTCTGTACCAACGTCAGCAAGTAGCCAACCGAGAAGCATTGGAATGATAACTAAGATTGCGAAAGGCAACCAATTTATCAAATTGCCGATGATTGGCAGTTTATAAATAATGAATTCAAGAACCCCAAAGAAAATTGCATATAAGGCCATTTTGGCACTTAATGGTCTACCGAGTTTTAACCCGAAAATTTGATAAATCTTTCTTTCGAATTTGAGGAAGTTATTGAGTACAAATAAAGGAACACGATTCATTTTTCATCACCACCAATTAGTTTAAAAAAGAAAGAGATTAACAAATGTTAACCTCTCTCTTTAATGCTCAATATTTAATTACCTCCACCCATGCCGAGTTTTTCTGCTAACCATGAAGCCAGTGAAGTAATTGCTTGATCGTTTACAATGAATATACCTAAAATTGCTAATCCAAGTACAACTCCAATCATTGCCATCCAAGCTCGTTTATATGCTGTTACAAAAAGTAGAATAATCAAAATAATAGCAAGAGCAATTTCCACTTGATCAAAAAACCATACTTTAAATCCTTCGAGTGTTAAATCCATATCTTCATGCCACTCCTTTCCTTATAAAAAAAGACATATATCTTAACAGTAACACGGTATTTATCTGTTGAAGTCTAAAAAAAGTCCAAAATAAAAGAAAGTGCTTAAAACGTAAAGCACTTTCTTATAAACCTAAATCACCAATAATGCTTTTCACCTGATCCACGCAAGTTCTATCAGAGCGACGGAATTCATGCACACGCACTTTTGTACGATTGATTTCTAATTTTGCTAGTTTTTCTACTTGTTCGTTTGTCATGTGAATTACGTGAATTTGTGATGGAGATACGTTCATCATATCGGATCTTTCAGCAACTTGTTCTACAATCCAAGCATCATCTTTTGGTGTACCGAATAAATAATGCTTGAACGTGAATGTTTGGTCGAACTCAAATGAAATGTCGCTAAGCCCCATGTTTTTGTAGACGATGTGGTTTTTATAAGTGTTGCCTGGATGAAGTTTAGAAGTTGAATCAATTGGTAAGTAGTAGCGTTGTAATCTATCAAGTTTAGATGAATCTGTATCTACTGCATTATCACGATAAGTTTGTCCTGTTGTTTGTTCATAAATAGTTTTAAGTTTTGATTCGCCTTGACTAATGTATGAAGTCGGACTTGGAATTGGTCTATTGTTGATAATGTTTTGTTTAACTCCTTGTGCGTATGGAACTCCAACAATTAATCCTGTATGCTCGGACATTAAGAACAAGTCTGTTGTGAAATCCACTCTGTAAGAACGTTTGTCACTTACAAGTCCATTATTTTGCATAACGGATTGTTGTAACGGGAACATATAATCATAAGATTTATATTCTGTTGTATTGCGATAATCGCTCTTTAAGCTGTCGTCAACATCAGCAGGGAAGTAATGTCCATAACTCCATTCTTTACGCAATGGACTGTATGAAGATTGACGATGTTTACCTGATGGTACTTCAACTTGATAATCTAAAGCACCTTGTAAAATCGGTAAATGAGATTGTGTTTTCAAGTCAAATCTTGTTGGAATGTTATTGTCAGAAGCCCGTCGCCATTCTTCATAGTACGTTTTAGATGTTTTGCTTGTGCCACTCCATGAGTCTTTTCTTCCAACAATAAATTTTGATCTTAGTACATCGTCTAATTTATTTCCTTTTACAACTTCCCCTTGTCGATGATCCACAGGCATAGAACTTGAAATTCTGAATGTTTGAACTGCTCGCCAATCTGGACTGCTATCCCACACATACGATTTACAGCCGAATTCGTCATACGCTCTACATACCCAGCCAATTTCCTTATTCGTATATTCGTAAGAGAATGAATATGATAGATTTTTGTTTCTTACGCTCTGTGCATTCATGTTAAAGTCAATCGAACCATCAGTATTTTTTGTTACCGTTTTGCTACCTAAGCTAACAGTATGTC
The DNA here is from genome assembly GCF_038004345.1 of Ureibacillus sp. FSL W8-0352. Taxonomy (NCBI): domain Bacteria; kingdom Bacillati; phylum Bacillota; class Bacilli; order Caryophanales; family Caryophanaceae; genus Ureibacillus; species Ureibacillus sp. FSL W8-0352. Next base: position 2,910,652 of record NZ_JBBOQT010000001.1, read on the forward strand.
TAATATTTCGTACACCAACGTGTTGCTCGTATGGAACTCTATATTGACTGTGGACTGCTACTTCACTTTCACCGTTCGGATTAGTACGTTCTAATTCCCAATAAGTTTCTCCGTATGTGCTACCTTTCGGCCCGTTATCATACCAAGTTAAGTTAATCGTTGATTTAACAAAGAATTCGTTGTTGTTATACCAATAAGCTAATTCGCCGGGATAACTACATTTTTTATAACCACTATTCCAATATCTTGTATCTACAGCATAAACGCTATAACGCCCTCTTGTATAACCATAATTTAGGTTATGTCTACCAATAGGTGTGTTCGGATTTAGATATTTTGCTGGTACTTCTGTTGTTGGATCATAGGTAAACATCGCATTATTGGCTACTGCTAGATTATAAAGTTCTTGTCCGTATCTTTTGATAATTGAATCTCTTAATTTTGTAGCTGGGTGTGATACATGGCTATCTACTGTGTAATGTGTTCCTCTTAATTCCCAATCGGATACAGTTATCCATTCTCCTTTACTATCTTTTATTTCTGTAAACATACATTGATATACCCCTGCACTCCACCCTGAACGAGTAGGATAATTTTTTCCTTCTGATCTTACCATGTCAAAAATGACATATGGATCTGTTGGTTCAACACCGTATCTTCCATTTTCATCTTCACCGACTGAATCTGGAAATCTTACTGATAATGTAATGGTATCAACTATTGGGCTGGCTGCATGAGCGACATTCACATCTGTCAAAAATGAGCTAAGCAGAAGTGTGCCAGCAAAGGCTGTTGACACTACTTTCTGCCAAAACTTCTTCAAATAACACCACTCCTTTATTCTTTTTTGAATAACCTTTTTAACGCTACATTGTAATCACCCCTTTCAAATGGCTGTTTTGTTTGTCTGATTTGAAAGCAAAAAGAAAAAGACCTTTCATAACGAAAAGTCTTTTTCCTGTTAGTGCGCCTGGCATGGGTGTAATCTATAGGGTGTAAGTCCCGAACTGTGAAGGCAGAAGTAACAGTTAGCTTAACGCAAGGGTGTCCGTGGTGACGCGGAATCTGAAGGAAGCGAGCGGCAAACTTCCGGTCTGAGGAACACGAACTTCATATAAGGCTAGGTATCATTGGATGAGTTTGCTAAACAAAACAAAGTCCTTTCTGCCAAAGGTGGTACAGAGTAAATGAAGCAGATAGATGGAAGGAAAGATTACATTCTTACCCGGGGAGGTCTGGCGGATATGTGAAGTACGCTTCATAACCTACTTAGTGATAAGTAGCTGAACCGTCAGAAGTCAGCAGAGGTCATAGTATTAGTTGGTTTAGAACTACTAAGAAGGACCGAACAATTAAGAGAGAATAGCCCTTGGCATTCAGTGAGTCATGATGAACACAGAAAACGTAGTACCTCACTTGAGGAAGGAAGCGGTGAATCCCGTGGGAGACCTCTTGGAGGGTGGAGTGACCACTGGCATAAAGAGAACAGCTATTCACGGAAGTTATAAAGACTTGCGTCAATCATCTTAATTGAACCGCCGTATACGGAACCGTACGTACGGTGGTGTGAGAGGACGGGAGTTAATCGCTCCCTCCTACTCGATTCATATTGTATGATTTCGAACAGCCGAAACTACTACTAAAAAATTTTGATAATCAAAATATAATACGAAAGTATTTCCTTTATAAACTTTACCTGTATCAATTGCCCAATTGATTGCATTTACAAATTCCTCATAGGTTGTTCCCGCATGTTCTGCACTTAAACGAAGTTTATCTTCAAATGTAAATGAAGAATCATAAATAGCAGAAGTTTTATCAATAGTGAATGAAGAAACATAACCATATCCTTTTTCAGCTATAACTTTTTGCATTTCTTCATTGTTTTTTCTTTCATGCTCCCCAGCCACATACCCAGCAGGTTTTGGAACTTTATCTTTCTGAGTTGATTTTAAGTCGCTATATTTCACTGTTGGAGTAGATGGGTTCTTAGGTGTATCTTCTTTTGGTTTGTTTGGTTGTTGTTCTTTAGACGGTGGAATTGGCTGTGGATTAAAGTTTGGATCAAGATTCATTGCTCGATACATGAATACAGCATAGTGCGCTCTTGTTAAGGATTCATTTACTCGGTAAGTGTAATTTTCGAAACCTGTTGTCACTCCGTTAGAATAAAGAGCCTTGATATATTCCTCATAACCTGTACCTACAACATCATCAAAGATATAGTCAGCTTTTACTTTCAAGTCGAATACTTTTGTTAAGATTTTTGCCATATCGCCACGAGTTAAAGGTTTTGATGGATTGATGTTTCCGTTTTTATCCGTATCAAACAATCCAGCTTCCATTAACAATTTAATTTCTTGATAGTATGGATTTTTTGTCGTTAAGTCTTTTGGCTGAACAAACTCTCTTACTTTTTCAAGTTCAATTCCATTGACTTTCATAGCACGAACAATTAAAACAGCAGCGTGTTGACGGCTTAAAGTAACATTCGGTCTGAAAGTTCCATCTTCATAACCATGAATAATGCCTTTTTCTTTCATTTCTTTGATAATGTCTAAGTAAACATAGCTTGATGAAAGGTCTTTGAATGGAACTTTCACTTGAGTAGTTTGAGTTGTTTGTGCGTACACATGATTGGAAACCGTATTATATGGTGTTACAGCAGTTAGCGTTGGAAACGCAATTGCAGTTGCTAAAGTTACAGCTAAGATTTTTTTCTTATTCATATAAAATTCCCCCTAATTTTTGTATTTTTTAATTTCCTTTTCCTTTATTGCCTTTAATATACAACGACCTTAATGAAGTTGCAAGAAATTACATGTTGTTTTATAATACTTATTGAAGATTACAGAACAGGAGTGTAATAGTAATGGAAAAAGAAAAGAACAAGAATAGGGGATTAAAAAACAGAACCCCTTTCTCAAGTACGTTAGACAACAATCTCTATCAAAAGCTACAACTTATTAATAAAGAAACAAAAGTGCCAATCAGCAAATTATTAGATGAAGCTATTGAGTTATTAATAAAAAAACGAGAACATTAATCATTCTCGTTTTTTTGTGTGCGCCTGGCATGGATGTAATCTATAGGGTGCAAGTCCCGAGCCGTGAAGGCAGAAGTAACGGTTAGCTTAACGCAAGGGTGTCTGTGGTGACGCGGAATCTGAAGGAAGCGAGCGGCAAACTTCCGGTCTGAGGAACACGAACTTCATACAAGGCTAGGTATCATTGGATGAGTTTGCACAACAAAACAAAGTCCTTTCTGCCGAAGGTGATACAGAGTAAATGAAGCAGATAGATGGAAGGAAAGATTACATTCTTACCCAGGGAGGTCTGATGGATACGTGAAGTACACTTCATAACCTACTTAGTGATAAGTAGCTGAACCATCAGAAGTCAGCAGAGGTCATAGTATTAGTTGGTCTAGAACAACTGAGAAGGACCGAACAATTAAGAGAGAATAGCCCTTGGCATTCAGTGAGTCATGATGAACACAGAAAACGTAGTACCTCACTTGAGGAAGGAAGCGGTGAATCCCGTGGGGGACCTCTTGGAGGGTGGAGTGACCACTGGCATAAAGAGAACAGCTATTCACGGAAGGAGAATAACGATGCTTTTGAATCAAATCCTGTCACGGGAGAACATGCTTCAAGCACTAAAACGTGTAGAACAGAATAAAGGAAGCCACGGAGTAGATATGATGCCCGTACAAAATCTACGACAGCACATAGTTGAAAATTGGCTATCGATTAAAGAAGCAATTCTCAAGGGAACTTATGAACCGATGCCAGTCCGCAGAGTCGAAATCCCGAAACCTGATGGCGGTGTTCGTTTACTAGGAATCCCTACCGTAACAGACCGTTTGATTCAACAAGCAATCGCCCAAGTACTTTCAAAAGTGTACGACCCTACATTCTCTGAAAACAGCTACGGATTTCGACCAAACCGAAGTGCTCATGATGCGGCGAGGAAAGCGAAAGAATATATAAGAGATGGATATCGATGGGTTGTAGATATGGACTTGGAGAAATTCTTTGATAAGGTCAACCATGACAGATTAATGGGTACACTCGCGAAGAGAATCCAAGATAAACCATTACTGAAATTGATTCGTAAGTATTTACAATCGGGCGTCATGATTAATGGTGTGGTGTCAAGCACATTAGAAGGAACTCCACAAGGAGGACCATTAAGTCCGCTACTATCTAACATTGTACTAGATGAACTAGATAAAGAATTGGAAAGAAGAGGACACAAATTCGTTCGATATGCGGATGACTGTAACATTTACGTGAAAAGTAAACGAGCAGGACTTCGCACAATGGCAAGTATCCAGCGATTTATTGAAGGAAAACTACGACTGAAAGTAAATGAAAAGAAATCAGCGGTCGACCGTCCATGGAAACGTAAGTTTCTAGGATTTAGCTTTACCTATCATAAAGAGCCAAAGGTTCGTATCGCAAAAGAAAGCCTTAAACGAATGAAGAATAAAGTTCGTGAAATCACATCACGCAAGATGCCCTACCCGATGGAATACCGCATTCAGAAACTGAATCAATATCTAATGGGATGGTGTGGATATTTTGCGTTAGCAGACACCAAATCTATATTCCCTGAATTAGATAAATGGATTCGTAGAAGACTTCGAATGTGTCTATGGAAGAACTGGAAGAAACCGAAAACAAAGATACGCAACCTTATTCAACTTGGCGTACCACAATGGCAAGCGTATGAATGGGGAAATACTCGGAAGAGTTATTGGCGTATTTCAAAAAGTCCAATATTACACAGAACCCTTGGTAACTCCTATTGGAGAAACCAAGGGCTGAAAAGTCTTGAAGCTCGTTATGAAAACTTGCGTCAATTATCTTAATTGAACCGCCGTATACGGAACCGTACGTACGGTGGTGTGAGAGGACGGGAGTTAATCGCTCCCTCCTACTCGATTTGTTTTCAATTGTATCATCGGCTTCGTTTTTGATTATTTTATCTATATATTGTTTATCGTTAAAACTTCTAACTAAATACCCTTGTTGTGAGTGAACAATAACCAATGTGTAATTAGATAAGAATTCCATATCTGTTTGTGGATCTCTTAATAACACTTCTGCTACGACCACTTTTTCCTGATTATTTCTTCCCTTGTATAAATCAAAACTCTTAATTTTCTCGAAGGTTAATGATTGTTCTAAACCTTTCGCTGTATTTTGATTTTCAAATAAATGAGTTAACTTCATAATTCTCACCCCTTGATTTTCAAGGGATTCAAGACAATAAAAAATGGGTACCTCCCCAAATTTCGTTATAATGGTAAGTAACCAAACAAACCATACGAAAGAGGTGAGTACCCTATGACTATTGTAAAACAAATTTCTCTTTTTGACATCCATCAATTATTAGAAATGGAAAGTTCCCATCGTTATGATGCCATTTTTAGTGTGATTGACATTCAACCTATTTTTCAATTGTTTTCTAAAAAGACATTGAAAGGTGCACCACGTGAATTGAATTATGGTGCAATGATTCAATCGCTGATTATACGTATTGTCGAACGTATTCCAACTATCAAGGATTTAGTCAAACGTTTGGTTCATGATCCTTTATTTCGTTTCGACTGTGGATTCCTTGTGTCTGATGTCGTACCATCTGAAAGCTCTTATTCACGCATGATTCAAGTCATTAGTGAATCAGATGTGCTAGATAAAATGAACGATACACTCATCAAAACAGCGATGTTGGAAGGCTTTCTAAATGATGAACATGTCGCCATCGATGCGAGTCACTTTGAAGCTCGTGATGCTTTCACACCATCAGAAAAGAAAGCACCTAAAACTCCTAAAAAACGTGGTCGTAAAACTAAAGCTGAACGAGCTGTTTGGTTAGCCGAACAAGTAGAGAAAAAAGGAAATCAATCAACCTATGAAAAAGAACTGAAAGAACAGCTGGATATCCCATTAGAAACCCTTTGGAAGGATGTACCGATTGAGCCAAAATGGGGTGTGAAAAAGAATAGTAAAGGAAAAAATACATTCTGGTTTGGTTATAAAGCCCATTTATCTGTTTCGACGAAAAGTCAATATATCATCACGCGTTTGATGTCCTCAGGTAATTTAAGTGATTGTAAAGCTGCGATTCCATTATTGAAAAAACTTCATCACTTCGGAAACGGTCAATTTACAATCGCTATATTTGATGCTGGTTATGATGTTGAACCTACTTACCGTCAAGCCGTATCCCAGTCCATGCGAGTCGTGATTCCTTACAACGTTCGCCGAGAAGGAGAATATATAGGATTCGATGAACATTTTCGCCCAACCTGTGTGCGTGAACATAGTTACCAATATGACAGCTTTGACGCTAAGTACAATACATTAAAATTCACACGTCCAAAGGAATGTGCAACTTGCCCATTACGAGAAGACACCCTTTGCCAAAAAGTTTTCAAAATCAAATGTGATATAGATATCCGTAAATTTACCTATCCAGCACGTGGGACAGAACGATGGAAACTGCTTTATCAAGAACGTACAGCAGTCGAACGCGTTAACGCTTATTTAAAGGAATACTTTCAATTAAACAATGTCCGTCATCGTACAGGAAAGAAAGCAAAAATGCATTTCAATCTGGTGACGTTAATTTATAATACCTGCAAACTAGCTGTTGAAGAATCAATGCTTTATTACAGCAACAAAACCAAGTTGCATAATTTTAAAAAAAAACAAAGTTTTTAGTATAGGGGTACTCTATACTTCAGAAATACTATGATTTATGAAATTGATTCATATAATAAAATTGTTTTTTTAAATTGCTCAACGATACTGACAGATATACATTACTATCATCACTATATGTTAAGTTAAAATTTATTCATTGTATTTCTTTAAAGTGCTATTAACAAAATCCTCGATTTTTGTCGAAAAATTATTGATTTTCGAGTATTATCAAACCATAGCAGTATTTTGTACGTGGTAGAAGTGCTGTTATATCAAAGCATGGGAAATGCGTACACTGAGTAGTGTTTGCTACTTTAGGGGAGGGAAAGAAATGTCTAGTAAACTAGAAATCCAAAAACTATATGAACAATGGATTGAAGCATGGAATCGACGGGACGCAGAAGGCATGGCTGCTTTGTTTGGGGAAGAAGGGGTACAGATTGGATTTGATGGAAGTATGGCGATTGGCCAGGAAGCAATCCTCTCGCATTTAGCGCCTATTTTTGAAAGTCATCCAACGGCTCCTTATGTAACGAAGGTGAAGGATATTCGTTTTTTAGGAAGCGATATTGCCTTCTTACGTGCGATTGCTGGGATGGTCCCGCCTGGAGAATCGGATATTGAACCTTCCGTCAATGCTCATCATACAGTTGTAGCGGTGAGAAAAGACGATCACTGGTTTATTGAATTGTTTCAAAATACACCTGCTCAGTTCCATGGAAGACCTGAACTTGTCGAAGCCATGACAATAGAGTTGCGGGAACTACTTTCGTAATTTGTTCGCTATGGGTATTTAGGCAACCAACGTTTTGTTGATTGCCTTATTTTTATTTACTTTTGAAACAATGTTCCGTACATATCCTGTAATTCTTTTGCGCTATTTTGCCATTGAACAGGTTCGCGATTCCCCATTTGGACTAGTATATTTAGCATCGATAGCTGTTTATGGGTAATGTCATGATGCCTCCTTGTTCCACATCATCTAATGAATTAAATCCACTATTTCACGTGAAGAAAATTGTTTTGGCTATTCTAACGCTAGCGATATAGGTCGTTCTTTCCCATCATCAAAGTGTATCATCCCACCAACTTTACATTCCATTTCTCCTGTTGCAAAAAGAGTGTAGCATTCAAGGGCGGTTAAAAGATCAAATCATTTCTTTTTGGAAAAAGCGTTATACCGACCGTTTACTTCATCCGTATTCAATTATCTTCTCAATACTCCACACAGCTTCTAGAAGATACGCACGAAAAAATTACGAATGATTGGAATTTCTGTAAACAGAGTTCTATTTCCTGTGGAAAATAATACATTGGGGGTAAGAGGGGAGGGATTGTTTTGTCAACGCATCAAAAAGAAGAACTCATCTTATTATTAAAAGCATTTAGTGCTGCATTTGTTGCGACATTTGTGCACATGTTTACGGTCAATGTGCTGAATGTTCATCCGTGGGTTTTATTATTGTGTATTGGTGCAGTGCTGTTTGTGGTGTTTGTAAAGTTTGTCCCGAAACTAACTCCCTTTGCGATTACCTACTTTATAACATCCGTCGTCTGGACGGTCGTGTATTTCTAAAGTGTTAGTAGTGGGGGAAATGGAACGTTGAAAATTGTTGTCTGCTTAGTGATTACAAACGTTGCCATTTTCCTCACAATTTCCATGACAAAGTGCCTTTCTCTCCTTTAAACGACTTTTGCATAAGTCCATTCCCATAAATCCTCATTTAACCTCAATTCTTTATTTTGAATGTAACCTTTATTGAAGAAGCCCTCGTATTCATTGTTTGCACAAGTGCCCAATTTAAGTCCCCAAGACTCTTATTAATTAAGGGGATGGATCTTAAACCAATCCTCAACAAACTCTTTCCATCGTCAGTCCCGCGACATTTCTGAAAAAATAATATTTTCCCCATTCGAAAGTTATATTGAGGAAAATATTTAATTATCATGTAATAAAATAAATCAAGAAGGCTGTAGTGGGCCGGACAATCTTTTAGAAAAGGTGACTTATGCATGCTTTCCATTAATCCAAAAGAAATAAGTGAAAGAGAGAATTATACTTTACTTACTGGTATGATTATTCCTCGACCGATTGCCTTTGTTACGACGATGTCCACTGAAGGCGTTGTCAATGGAGCACCTTTTAGCTATTTTAATATCGTTTCAGCCAACCCACCGATGCTTTCGATTTCTGTACAACGAAAAGATGGAAAAATGAAAGACACTGCTCGAAATATTTACAATACGCAGGAATTTGTTGTGCATGTTGCGGATCATGAAAATATAGAAAAATTTAATTTGGCATCGGCAAACTTACCAAGTGATAAAAGTGAACTGGAATATGCAAAATTAACTCCAGTAGAAAGTGAAATGGTAAGTGTTCCGGGAGTAGAAGAAGCGAAAGTGCGATTGGAATGTAAACTGGTAAAAGGGATTCCTTTAGGGGGCATCAATGGTGAAGGGCCGAGCTGCGATTTATTTATAGGTGAAATTGTGCTCGTGCATTTAGATGAAAAAATCTATGACCATTCATATATTAAAACAAGAGAACTCAATCCTATCAGCCGATTAGCAGGTCCGAAATATGCTACGATAGGCAATATATTTTTAATCGAAAGGCCGAAGTAATACAATATGAAAATGTATAGTTTCATCTTGGTTTTCTGACAATAACAGAAGTGAGCGTCTCATGTTGAGACCCTTTTTTTATCCTTCAAAGGAGAGAATGGAATGGATTTTAAACAATCTGTAGATCCTGATGTATTGGAACTCGTATGGAATAACTCCAATGATGCCTTATTTACTGTTGATTATGATGGGAAAGTGTTAATGGCAAACCCTGCTTTCGCAAAGATTCTTGGGTGTGCGGAGGAAGATTGGCAAGTTCCTAATCATTTACTTGTTTTTCAGGAGCAAGACCAAGAAGAATTTCAACAACTATTGAATACTTTAAAAAGCGGAAAAAATGTTCCCTATTATATGACGAAAAGAAAACGAAAAGATGGAAAAGTATTAGATATTTTAGCTTCCTATGGTGCAGTAAATGAAGGCAATGTCCTTGCGGTTGGTACGTATAAAGATTTTACAGAGCAAATGGAAATTCGACGGAAACTCGAATCGAATCAAGAAAGTTACCGCAATTTATTGGAGTTTTTTCCATATGCGGTTTTTATGATAAAAGATGATGCTGTCATCTACATCAATCAAACTGGCATGGACCTGATTGGCGCTCGTTCCAAAAAAGACGTATTAGGTATGTCTGTATGGCAATTGATTCATACGGAGCAACAGTTTTCGATTAGAAAGTTATTAATAGAAGGAATTCAAACAACAGTACTCGAGAAAATGAAGCGGGTCGATGGGGAAGTTTTGTGGGCGGAAATTACAATGATGCGTGTGTTTTTTGAAGGGCAATATGTGAATCAGCTTGTAGTGAGAGACGTAACCGAGAAGAAACACTATGAGGAACAGTTAAAATATTTTGCGTACCACGATCCGTTAACAGGACTGACGAACCGGCGTTATTTTACAAAAGAAATGAAAAAAGTCGTAGAAGAAGCAAGAAGAAATAATGGCATGTTCGGTGTTATGTTTATCGATATGGATGATTTCAAAAAGGTGAATGATACTCTCGGCCATGAAGTAGGGGACCAATTATTAATAAAATTTGCCGATCGGTTGAAAAAGAATGTGTGTGAAGGAGATGTCCTTTGCCGCATTGGTGGCGACGAATTTCTGATTTTAATTAAAAATATCCGTGGAAAACAAACCCTTGTTGAAATTGCAACGAGGTTACAAAAAGCCTTTCAAGTTCCTTATCAAATAGAGGATCAATCGATAGTCGTCACTTCGAGCATCGGTATTGCCATCTTCCCTCAAGACGGCATTGATGTAAAGACGCTTATATCCAATTCTGATCAAGCTTTATATGAAGCAAAAAAATATCGAAAAGGATTTGTATTCTATAAAGAGTAGAAGAAATGGTATGAGTATAAGATGATGTGCCCGGTATAAGGTCAAAATAAAAAGGAAGAAGCGTATTTTTTTCTTTTTTTGACCATACTCTTTGTGAGGTGAAAAATATGGAGGATTGGCAATACGCACATTTATCGGAAGAACAGTTGGCAGAAATTAAGGCGCTGGAGCATAAACTTGGTGTCGCATTAATAGCCTACGAAAATGAAAACAAACAGGACCATCAAGAACATTTGGAAAACTGATAGGAATTTTTCTTATCAGTTTTTTATTTGGAAAAGAAATCGTTAATAAAAAAGCGACATGATAGGTTTCCCTGAATTCATGAATTTCAATTGCACTTGAATCGAGTAAGTGGAGGGAAGTCGTTTTCGTGCGACTTGCGGTTTATGTGTGATTCTCAATGTAAAGTGCTGTTCCTAAACAAAAGTATTTTCTTCATCTTTTGCATCATATATGATAAAGAAAAAATTTGACCGAAACGGGGGAGGAACATGCACGTAGAAATCCATGAGGGTGTAAAAGACTGGATTCGTTCAAAGGGGAATCAATTAACGGTGCAATTGTTAGAAGTGAAAGGGTGTTGTGCTCCAGATATCCAAGAGCTCGTTGTGTTGCCAAGAAAACCGAAGAATGTGCAAAACTATCGAGAGTTTACCATAGATGACTTGTCTGTTTATGTACAAACTCCTATTGCTATGAAAGAAAAGCTCGTTCTTCAATTAAAGGGATTTGGCATTTTTAAAACGGTTATAGCAAGAGTGCAATAAGTAGTTATCATGGGGCCGTCTGAAAAGTCATATTGAGATGGCCCCTTTGCGACGAGGATTGTGCAAACTTGTTTCGACTACTGTAGGAGAAAGTTTGTTAAAAGCTTAAGAAAGCGAGGGGGGGAAAGCCCCTATTTCTTTTTGAAAATCGTTGTGTTTTCGATTCGTATGGAATCTACTTCTCCACAATGTAAACAAAATGTGTAAATTTTATTTGCACCACTCATCGACATGAGGCTTGGTTTAATTGGCATGTAGTCTGTGCCTTCTGCAAATTCCGTTCCTCCGCATTTAAAACATTTTTTTGTTTCCATATCCATCCTCCCCTTTTTATTCATAATTACGATTCTTTTTCCAATTGGTTTCAAAAGCGTTTTAATTAGGGTTCAATTAGGCAGATTTATGTATATAAAGATGAAAATTGACAAACCTAATAATAAAAAGGGTAGTGTCAAAAGTTCTATGAAAAACTAGCACGGTTCATACTACCTACCATTTATTAGGTGGAAATGCCACGCTATCGCTCTTGACAAACACACCAATGGTTTATTCAGAGGTCAATCAAGGGCGAAGGGAACAAAAGAAGGCATGCTAAATAAACCCTTGACTTTTTCCATTTTAAACCATTGGTAAGTTCGGTTTGTCAAGAGTTCGCTTCGCCGATAGCTGAATAGGGCTCAGCTAAACAAAAGTTAGGCTGACTGTTGTTGAATCCAGTCTTGAGCTAACCCAATAAGGGCTGTCCATCTCGCTGGCATGGTTGGTAGCTTTTCTAATTCTGGAATTGTTACTGGCACTTTACCTTCAAGTGAAGAATGTGGGCGCAAGAAGTTAAAGTAAGCCACAAACAATGTCACAAAAGAAACAGAACCTTGTTCAGAACCAAAGCCGTGTGTCGATCGATAATTTCCTTTAAACGTGCGATTTAGTCTCTCGATGATTTGCTTGAGAGGTCGATACTCTCTGGAGACATCATCTTCATTTGTTAGCCCGATGACCTGTTTTACGTCAAACGATATGTGGTTTTCTGCGAAGAAATGCTGTGCCAACAAGTAAATAGGGTTACCATCTACTACAAATTGTAGGTTTTCGGGTATTTCTTTCAGCTTCACTAGTACTTCATCAATCGCTCGTATTGCTGTTGCGGTGTCGCGATTTGGTGACACTGGATACGAAAGAATGACTTTCTTGACCGCATCAAAAAAGAAAAACAGATAATGCCAACGACCGTTGACCCGGATGTACGTTTCATCCCCACAGAATTGATCCGACAGCTCATACGGAAAGTAGTCAATATAAGGCTTGAGCCATAATGCGACGCTGTTTTCGTAGTTTAGGATACTTTGATGGGAGACAGACACGCCGTGAATATCCTTCATGATCGCTGCCGTTTTACGGGCCGATAATCCGTAATTGACATGGTACGTCAAGATGAGCCCAAGTGTATGCGGTGAAACATACAATCTTGATAAATCGACTTTTGGCTGCTTTGGTGATTGTTTGGATAACGGTTGATAGTCGATGTGGAACTTCCGGTAAATGTAGCGAACTTTCAGCGATTGTGGATCTTCTTTAAACTGTTTTTTCTCTTTTTTAGTCATGGCGCTCAAGTTTTTTTGATAATAGGTACACATATCATTTTTGCACTTAAACACGTGAAAATCTTTTCGTTCTTTAATTTTTTCAAGCGTTTTAAGGCAGTGAGGACACTTAAGAATGGCCTCTTTCTGATAACGACTTTTTTTATTGAAAACACACGCACACACCTTACACTGATATTGTCCTTTTCCTCCGTTATTTGCGTACAAATACGCAGAAGGAGCACCACACTTAGGACAACATAAGGTAGACGGTACGGGCGTAGAATTGGCTCGACGGCGTACTGGTTTTAACTGTTTTCCTTTGGATTGAAGATATTCCGTTAATAAAAGCTGATAATCGAGCTTTTCTACCTTTTCAATGATAGGTAAATCATCAATTTGAAGCTTTCGATAAGGCTGATTAACAGGAGCTTCTTTGGGTTTATCGAACATGCTTCTTCCAATTAGTAGGGTAAGTAGAGTTCGAATAATTTGTTCTTGAAAGTTTATAAAAGTAAGTAAATAGGTTATAATTTGAGGTAACAACTTGCCACTTCTCCTTTCTAGGGATTTTGTGTTGGTGTGGTTACCTCACTAATACCCTAGAATTTAGGGGGTGGCAAGTTTTTTGCTTATAAAGCCCTCTAATATAGGATTCTATAACCTATTTCTATATAAAGTTTTGACAATACGATAAAAAGCAGGGGAGGGTTTTCATGAAAAAAAATTGGGCTTTTACATTATTTTTACTATCTTTTTTATTCACTGTTGCAGCATGTGGGGATACATCTGAACAAATAGACAAGAATAAAGTGGAAAATCAACAAACTTCTGAAGAACAGGTAGAAACGAAACGAGCAGATGCCATTGAAGATCGTTCTGGAAAAGTACCGTTAGATTTAAAAGTGGCAGACAATCCAGCCTTTCCAGTTGGCAGTAAAGTAAAAATTTATGCAAACCATATGGATGGCATGGAAGGAGCAGAAGGAGTAGTTGTCGGAGCTTATGATACAACGGCTTACTCTGTATCTTTTAGACCAACAGATGGTGGTGAGGAAGTAAAACATTATAAATGGGTGATTCATGAGGAGTTAGAAGGAGCAAGTGGAGATCCAATGGAACCTGGTAGGGAATTGGTAATTAATACGGAACATATACCAGGCATGAGAGGTGCATCGGCAACGATTGAAACGGCAGAAGAAGGACCTGTCTACATGGTGGACTTTACAACAACAACAGGGGAAGAAGTAAAAAACTACAAATGGCTAGTTGAAGGGGAACTTGTTGCTCCGTAAAGGCACACTTTTTGACCGATACTTCCGCTTGACAAGGCGGTACGCTAGATGTGATTACTATAAGGAGAGAAATATTCATCATAAGGAGTCGGGCCTGATCCAAAAGTTTTGGACTTTTAGATCAGGCTTTTTCACGTCTAAGTAAATACAGAAATAAGCAGGCTAGCCGCAAATAACAAATAGCTAACTTGAATTAGGATATACATCGTCCGTTCAAAAGCAGTCAACGCTCGGTGTTTTCGTGCTTTTTCTAATTGGCGTAAATAAACAATAGAAGTAATAATCATGATGATGACATAGATGGAAAATAAAACTTCTGATACAATATTATCCAAAATTTTCAACTCCTTCTCAATTTTAATCTTCATTTTCTCCAATTTTCATTTTCACTAGTAGGACATACTTAGAGTCTTGAATCATTTGTTCGACTTCTTTTTCATCTTGTAAATCGTAAACTGCCATTTCATTTTCTGATGCTCGATATACTCCTAATAGATAGGACTGATTTAATTCTAATGTTTCTTCATTTAAAGCATATTTCCATTCGCTAATGATGTTTTCGGAATTGGGGATATCAATTTTTGTTGGCTTCAATGAGATGTTGTTGGAATAAATAAATAGATATGATCCATCGACGGTTTCAAACATACCGATTCCTAAAGGACCCTGCTCTGTTTTGTTAGGGCTTAATCCATAAGCCAATTGAGCGGCCGATTGTTCTTTTTGTTTTCCATCCTGGTAACTTTCCACCCAAATCGTTACCCACGTTTGATCCGCATTATTTAATTGGAAATCAAAGTTTAATAGGTTGCCAATTCTGAGTTCTTGAAAGGTTTTACCATATCCGGTGTCAGGGTTGGCTTCTATCGTTGCAGGAACGTCGTCATTGGTGGTAGAACAAGCGGCGAGAAGGGTGATTGAAAAAAATAATAGCAATAACTTGTATTTCAAATGAATCACCTCAGTAAAAAATTTCAAAAAATGGATTTTGTTATAAAGGAGTGTAGCAAGGAAATGAAAAAAGAGAAAGTTGCAAATGTCCTGTTTTTTTGGAGGGAGAAGGAAGGGAAGAAATGAATGTAAAATAAAGTTGCAAGTATTTCGCCAAAGTTATCATGTTCAAAAAAACAGACTGCTAAGCAACCTTAACAGCCTGTACAAATCAAGTCTAATATTACAACGAATCAATAAAGCGTTTAATTCGTTTCATTGCTTCTTTTAACTCTTCCATTGATGTTGCGTAAGAGCAGCGGATATGGCCTTCGCCGCTTTCGCCAAAGACATCACCTGGTACAACGGCAACGCTTTGTTCTAACAATAATCGTTCTGCAAATTCTTGAGAGCTTAGACCAGTTGATTCAATGGAAGGGAAGGCATAGAAAGCACCGCCTGGCATGTGGCAAGTAAGCCCCATTTCATTAAAGGAATTCACAATGAAATTACGGCGGAGACGATAACTTTTCACCATTTTCTCCACTTCACCTTGTCCATTGCGCAACGCTTCCAAACCTGCATATTGTGAATTTGTGGATGCACACATCAATGCATATTGATGAACTTTCAACATCGCACTTGCAATTTCTTCCGGTGCACATACATAACCTAGTCGCCAACCTGTCATGGCAAAGGCTTTTGAGAATCCATTCACTAAAATGGTTCTTTCCCTCATACCAGGGAGAGTGGCCATACTTGTAAAGGAATCATCATATGTAAGTTCGGCATAAATTTCATCAGAGATTACGAGTAGATCATATTTTTTGGCAATCTCAGCTAGAGCTTCTAATTCAGTTCTATTTAATAGCGTACCTGTAGGATTGTTAGGGAAGCAAATAATCATCGCTTTCGTTTTGTGCGTGATTGCTGCTTCAATTTGGCTTGGTAAAATTTTAAAGTCATTTTCTTTTAACGCCTGCACTGGGACTGGGATGCCGCCTGCAAGAGTGACGGTAGGGCTGTATGATACGAAGCAGGGTTCTACAACAATAACTTCATCGCCTGGATCGATAATCGTGCGCATCGCTGTATCGATTGCTGAACTTGCCCCCACTGTGACAATGACTTCGGAAGGGGAATACTCCACATGATAACGGTTTTTTACATAATTTGTGATTTCTTCGCGTAGTTCTAGAAGACCCGCATTCGGTGTATAGGAAGTATATCCTTCTTCAATGGAACGGATCGCCGCTTCTCGAACATGCCAAGGAGTGACGAAATCAGGTTCACCAACACCGAGGGAGATGACGCCTTCCATTCCTGCAGCTAAATCAAAAAAACGACGAATACCTGAGGGTTTTAATTCTCTAACTGTTCTGGAAATATATGTACTTTTTGTTGCCTTCATTTATGACACCACAATTCTTTTATCTTTTTTCTCTTGTTCTAAAATAATTCCATCATGTTTGTATTTTTTCAAGATGAAATGAGTTGTTGTTGATACGACAGATTCCAATGTAGACAATTTTTGTGATACAAAATTTGCCACTTCATTTAAAGTGTTGCCTTCAACAATAACGGATAAGTCATAAGTACCGGACATTAAATAAACAGATTGTACTTCATCATAACGATAAATTTTTTCAGCAATCTCATCGAAGCCAACGCCTTGTTTAGGGGTTACTTTCACATCAATCATTGCTCGAACGCCTTGATGTTCATCGATTTTTGTCCAGTCAATCATTGTTAAATATTTAACAATGACTTGATCACTCTCAAGTTTTTTTAGAATGGATTCTGTTTCTTCTATACTTAAGCCCACCATTTTTGCAAGGTCTGCTGTTTCGATTCGAGCGTCTTTCTCTAACACTCCAAGTATTTCTAATTCTTTTTCATTTAGCTTCATTGAAAAAAGACCCCCAACTATGTGTAGTTTATTTATAGATTTTAGCACTATGAATAGAGAGTTCAAGTACAAATCTGACGAAGTTATTGCGTTTTTCTAAGCATTTAAGTCATCTAAGAGGTGATGGAAAATTTTTGTAGAATCAATGAAATAGGGGGAGAGAAATAGATGAAGAAATATGTATTTATTTTTATGCTGATGTTTTTAGCAGCGTGTCAGACATCTCAATTCAGCATAAGTGAATTAGAGGTTGTTCCGAAAAAAGTGCAAGAGAGAATAGATGAATACGCTAAGCTCCAAATATTGAATACGAAAGGGAATGTTTTTTATATTGTTTATTCATCTACTGCAAATGTAGAAGAGATTAGAATTGAACGGGACTACACTAATTGTAAAGCTTGATGAACAAGAAGAGCAAAATACAGAAAGAAAACATGTGTTTAAGGTAACAAAGAATATTTAGAAGCATATATAAATGGTGAGTTTGTACCTTTCGATGTCTCTACAGGAGTATAACCTCTTTAAAAAAACACCACGCATCAATACGTGGTGTTTTTTTTATGTGCGCCCGGCATGTACATGAACTATAGGGTGTAAGTCCCGAACCCCGAAGACAGAAGTAGAGGTTAGCCAAGAGCAAGGGTGTCCGTGGTGACGCGGAATCTGAAGGAAGCTGGAGGCAAAACACCGGTCCGAGGAACACGAACCTCATATAAGGCTAGGTATGATTGAGTGAGTTTGCGTAACAAAACAAAGCTCTTTCTGTCGAAGGTCATATCGAGTAAATGAGGCGGATAGATGGTGTGAAAGTGCATGTACTTACCCGGGGAGGTCTGGCGGATAGGTGAAGTTCGCTTCATAACCTACTTAGTGATAAGTAGCTGAACCGTCAGAAGTCAGCAGAGGTCATAGTATTAGTTGGTCTAGAACAACTGAGAAGGACCGAACAATTAAGAGAGAATAGCCCTTGGCATTCAGTGAGTCATGATGAACACAGAAAACGTAGTACCTCACTTGAGGAAGGAAGCGGTGAATCCCGTGGGAGACCTCTTGGAGGGTGGAGTGACCACTGGCATAAGAAGACAAGCTATTCACGGAAGTTATGAAAACTTGCGTCAATTATCTTAATTGAACCGCCGTATACGGAACCGTACGTACGGTGGTGTGAGAGGACGGGAGTTAATCGCTCCCTCCTACTCGATTTATCTTGGTAATGTAAAAGTAACTGTCTTTCCTTTAAATTGATCTTTTCCTTCATCATTTGTGAATGGACCAAATTCTAAATCAAATCTCTTGAAAATTTCAAATTCATCTTTTCTAAAAAGAAATACATGATGTTTAACGCCTTGTTCTCCTGGTTGCACTTCTCTTTCATCAGAAGGTTCCACCATGCCGCTAGCAATAGCTGTACCGCGGTTATCATCGATTCTTAATTTTGAACCAATTTGATCAATATTAACTTTTTCACTGGATTGGTTATCGATCAAAAGTCTCACCGTAATTGCCACGACACCGCTATCGCCAAAGTTACGGAAACGTTCTTCATTGCCAGCGGTTGGAATGACTTCTGTATATTGAACACCATCTAACGTAATGATTACATTGTCAATTTGTTTTGTTTCATTGATATTTGATTTTTCAAAAATCATTACTTTATCAGCCCAGTTTGCCGTTGTTAAACGATCTGGGTAAAATTGTGGTGCGTTTCCAACTTCTTTTGCATATTCTTCACTATATACGAAGTCAAACACAGCATCATCAAGGAAGCTTTCTTTGAATGACTCATTTTCAGATACGCCACCTTCAATGACAAACTTTGGTTTTACAGAAGATATAGCTTCAAATTGTTCATTTGTTAAAGTGAATGTGACATAGCCTTCCGCTATTTCACCTGGAGCCCAAGCACGTGTTTGTTCGTTTTGTGGGCGAGGGAAAAGTTCTTTTCTTAAAAATGTAAGGTCAAATGGGATGTAATCTGTTTCGTGTGTTAAAAGAATATTAAAATTGAGGTTGTAGTACATATCTTTCTCTGTTGTATTGTTTATGATTGTTTTAGCAATGATGATATAACCTTCTTGTTGGTCATCAAATTGAATAAGAAAATCTCGATTCATATCAGTGACTTTCACAATTTGATAGGCAGGAACGTCGACAATAAAACCTTTCATATCATGGGAATAATTTGCGCTCTCGTTTGTGTATACAACTTCTATATTTCCTTCTGTTGCTTCTTGAATGAGTTTATTTACTTCATCAAAAGATGTAGTTGCTCCGTTTACTTTTTCATTTTTTTCTTCGTTTATGTCTACTTCTACATCTGCATTTTCTTCAAGGTTTTTTGATTCTTCATTTCCACCACAGGCTGCTAATAGCATTGCCAAGAGCGTGACAACGAACCAATGAAATTTACCCACTTTTTCACAACCTTTCAAATTTTTTGTCACGTGAACCATTATATAGAAAATTTTCTCTATTATAAGAGCATCCATCAAAAATGAGAGAAAGGTATAGCATTTTCGAGTTTGGATTATGAAAAAGGTTTGTAAGTAAAGTGGGATAATGTTCATAACATTGAAAAGTTTAAATAGCTAATTGGTATAATTTGTTTTTTGTACAAGCTTGTCAGAAGTAAATGCAATGGCTCTTTATTTAATTAAAAAGGAAAACCTATTCTTAAGCATTTCATTGGAAAAGACTAGAGCTGGCCAAATACATCAGTCATTAAATAAATAGCAGTGCCCCAAATAAAAATGGCTGAACATTTGTTAAAAATCATTAAAATCCTTCCGGAGCGATCTAACTTTTTCAAGACTCCCCCTGCTATGGTTAGGCCAACAAACCAAATCCAAGATACGCTGATGCAGGCTAAGGTAAATAATAATTGTTCGATATCTTCATATTTCAGCGCGCTCGTTCCAATCACACCTATAATGTCTAAAATAGCATGAGGATTCAAGACGGAAACGGAAATCGCAAAGATAATTTGCTTTTTGGCTGGCAACGCGTTGTTTGTTTCAGTGATTGCTGGTTTGCTTTTCCAAATGGCATACCCCATATATAACAAAAATACGACTCCCACCATTAAAAGCCCTATTCGCAACCATTCAAATTGCAACACAATTGCGGATAATCCAAAAACAGCAAGTAAAATTAACAATGTATCGCACATCGCTGCAGTAATTGTCGCAGGAAAGGCGCGGAAAAGATTCGGCTGCATAGCACCTTGTGTAAAAACAAATACATTTTGAACCCCTAAAGGTAAAATCAATCCAAATGCTAAAATGATTCCGTGTAATAGTGGTTCCATTTCTTCACCCCGCTTTCTAAATCAATCATACTTTGTTATAACTAAAAGAAAACGACCAATTGGATGGATTTTGCACCATCCAATTTTAAAGAGGTGATTTTTTTGGACTGGAAACCAGAACGGAATTCCCATTTAACCCTACAAGAACAAATTGTCAATTGGATGCGGTCTCGCATTGAAAGAGGAGATTGGACGGTTGGCACAAAAATTCCACCCCAACGAAAACTTGCGAGCCAATTGAAAGTAAATCGTAGCACGGTGCAACAGGCGATAGAAGAATTAAAAGCGGATGGCTTATTGGAATCGAAAGTGGGTTCTGGAGTCTATGTGGCGAATCATTCTTGGAATGCCCTGTTAAACAAATCCCAACCGAATTGGATACAACATATTGAATCGAGTATTCATAAACCAAACATTCATACCATTCAATTGATTAATGAATACGAGCAATACGATGACGTCATTCGCCTTGGAACAGGGGAGTTGTCACCGGAATTACTTCCGACAAAAGAGTTGAAGCAGTCTCTTCAATCAATTTCTCTTGATGCGAAAGTAATCGGCTATTCATCACCTCTAGGGAATGAACGATTGCGAAAGATTTTGTGCGAATATTTACAAAAGCGGGGGATTTATACTTTTCCTGAAAATATCTTAATTGTTTCAGGGGCACTTCAAGCATTGCAATTAATTGCTCTTGGCTTGTTAGAGGAAGGCTCAATCGTATTTCATGAAGATCCATCTTATTTAACTTCAGTGCATCCATTTCAATCTGCGGGGATGCAAATGATCTCGGTTCAGCGAAATCAGCATTTACAAGAAACCCTACAATCTTTAAAAAAGAAAAGGCAGTCTATTTTTTATTGCATTCCCTCATTGCATAATCCAACAGGAATAAATTTTTCAGTGGAAGAAAAGAAACAGTTGTATGAAGTGTGCAATGCTTTGCAAATTCCGATTGTGGAAGATGATGTGTACCATGAATTATTATTTGATTCTCCGACACCGCCGATTAAATCCTTCGATTCTTCAGGACAAGTGCTATACATCGGGAGCGTTTCGAAAACGTTAAGTCCAGGATTACGCATTGGTTGGGTAGTAGGGCCAACGCAAGTAATCCAGAGATTAGCCGATATTAAAATGCAAACAGATTATGGGTCTAGCTCCTTCTCACAAGAAATTGTGGCTCACTGGTTATCAACGGAATTATATGAAAATCATGTTTCATGGCTCCGACATCAACTAAAAGAGAGGGTTGCCTTTGTAGAAAAGATATTGGAAGAAGAGTTTAAAGATATTGCCTCATGGAATAAGTCAGCAGGGGGCTTTTATATTTGGCTTAGGTTCCATCAGCCGATTGTCAATAAAGCTTTCTTTTTAAAACTGTTGAATGAAAAGGTTTTGATTAATCCCGGATATATTTATGCTGCAAACGACTTGCATCATATACGACTTTCATACGCATATGCATCTTTTGATGAATTGGCTAAGGGGTTAGAAATTTTGCGGAAAATCTCTAAAGTTTCGATGAATAGAGGAATAGAAGGAAGCGAATAGGAATTTTAAAATTGGAGCTTTGTTTTTTAGCAAAATTCTCTAAAGAGAATGTTAAATTTTTCAATTATCAATATCCATCCTCATTAGCATTGCATAAATATAGTTAGAATTTTCTGTTAATTAATTTTTGTGAATTTGTGCCAAAAAGACAAAACCTAAAGAAAGGTGGCACTGCCCATTTGGTAAATATATACAGTTAAACCAGAGCGACAACGACAAAAGGGAGATTATGGACTGGCTCGCCCATCAAATTTTCGCAACCAAACATAAGCTGGTTTCCACAGAGCTCTCTTTAACCAACGAGTAATTCGAAGTAGAGATTTCTTACTTTTCATCTCCAATTGAATGAGAACATGTAAGCAATACGTGATAAGGGCTAAGAA
The DNA here is from genome assembly GCF_038004345.1 of Ureibacillus sp. FSL W8-0352. NCBI lineage: Bacteria > Bacillati > Bacillota > Bacilli > Caryophanales > Caryophanaceae > Ureibacillus > Ureibacillus sp. FSL W8-0352. The sequence continues at coordinate 2,933,070 of NZ_JBBOQT010000001.1, forward strand.
AATTTGATTTTGAATAGCTGTTTCACTCATTCCATAAAAGTGCTTAATTTCTACGTGTTGCTTGAGCCATTTGAAAAAGAGTTCAATAGCCCAGCGAGATCGGTAAATATCACTTATCTCTTCTGGTTTTAAATCAAATCGGTTGGTGATGAAACGAAGTAAGTTCCCTTTTGTGTCCATAACTTCTAGTAGACGAAAGACATTTTCAGTACGATTTTGTGTGGTACCAATGTAGACCATTTTATCGGATAGAACGTGACAATCATCAGGAAGTGAAAATGTATAGACTTCACGAATGACTGCGTTTTTCTTCAGTCTTGAAACGAAGAAATAGCCATCATCTGTCATCCGATCAAAACGTTCATAGTCCACATAACCGCGGTCAAACACATACATGGCTTCTTTATCATCCACTAGGACTTCGAGTTGATTTCGGTCATGTTCTTTTGCTGTCGTAATCACTGCTTTTTCAGGATAGACGGTGTCTTTATCCATGAAAACGAGCCGTAAGTGTAGCTTTACACCAGCTTTTGTTTTACGGAATTTTGCCCATTTATAATTGGTCAAATTCAACGGGAGTGTACTTGAATCAATGATTTTCAGTGGCATATTCTTTCCGGTTTTATAATGGTACCGTTGAATTTTCCAAACAAGATCCAAGAACAAATTTGCAAGAATTAGTGGGTTGATCTGATTGTTTTTTCGGGATAGCTGAGAGGCACTTATCGATTCAAATCCGAGTGCTTTTTGAAGATCTTCGTCTACAAGTGCATCACTCATTTCCTCTAAGCTCTTAAATTCGAGCAGCTGGGCTACCAATAAAAGTTTAATATAGGCTTCTGTTGTCAGCTTTTTTGTGTAATAGTCCTGTTTCAATTCTTTGACTTGTTCGCTAAGTTTTTGAATATTTATGGGTGAAACCCATTTACCAAATGATGAAATTAGTGTATTCTTGTCCATAACGTTTATCCTTTACGATTGGATTTGGACAGGAACCACCTGTACTTCCATTGTAAAGGATTTTTTTGTTTCGAAATCAATAAAAAAATGAACATTCTTAGTATTTTGAATCATCAGATTTAATTAGTGCAATGCTAGTGATCCATCCTTTACAAAAAAAAGAGCGAATCGTTCTCTACATTCGCTCTTTTTATGGGCTAGTACCCATTGAAATTAAGTATTTCGGGGTTTTCTTACTTCAGCAGGAGGATTGTTGTGGATTACTTGATTAAACTCTTTTGAATATTCTTCCCGTTGATTAGATCTTTTATTCTCCTTTTTATCTTTCTTAAAACTCGTCTTATTTTTCTTCGCCATCCTTATCACCTCCCAAAAATCTTGAATTTAGCGTGCGTCAATTCAATGAAACTATTCCTTCAAAATTTTTCTCTTTAATGCATAGATCCAAAATGATTTCATAGGAATACGAATGAAGAGGTGACAAAGTGATAAAAAGAGCAATTTTTGTCTTCATTGTTCTCATTGTGCTTACAGCATGCCAAAATACGAAAGAATGGACTTTTGTAGGTGAAACGAAAAATTGGCGAGTTGTCTATGAAGTGGTAATGGAGAAAAAACAGGAATCATCCATACTTCAAATCGAATACATCGGGAAGAAACCAATTCCAAAACAAATCGGCTATCGTATAGAAACACCATCCGGTTCTTCCACTGAAATCGGTTTATTAAATAATCAGGGGATCTTAATGATTACAGATGTTTGTGGGGAATGTACAAATGTAAATGAAGAGACGGAAATCAACATGGCTGTTGAATGGGGCAGACAAATTGAATTGTTTACATTACAATTTGAAAAGATTGAAGAGTGATATGTTTGGATGAAATAAAATGAGTCGTTTCTTCCCATGAGAAACGACTCTTATACGTTTACCCCTTTGTTCATGCCATTAAATATCCGTTTCCATTTCAAATCGAGAATACGCAAAATCATACGTAGCTTCTAACATGCGATCAGAAATGTTTACAAGCTGAATTGGTTCAAGACCAAAATACTTCACCAAAAACTGAACCATATTTTTACGCTCTGTATTGCTCAACATGGCCATCCCCTCCTATGTGATATATAACAATTATATTATATATAAAACTGATATACAACAGATAAACGCCTAATATTTCATAAAAATTGTGAAAAGTTTATATTTAAAAGGATGAAAGTAGTCCAAAATAGGAGGAGTGCAAACAATATGGTGAACCCACTAAATTTCACGCTGTGGGGTGAGAAGTGATGAAGATTTTTCGTGGAGACGCTCACAAAATTTATAAGCGGCTTAAAGAAAATCAAGATGCCATTCATGAATCAAAATATTTAAAAGATCTTTATGAAGTTCGAAAATTTTATGAATCAATTGAAAGCGATGTGTTGCAATTAATTTACTATCGATTAGTAAAAGAGGAAAATGGGTCAGGCATGATTCCGATTTTTGTTTCGTCCATCCCTTTTTTATTTTTAATTTTTTCCGAGCATCTTCAGAAAATCCTGTTTCAAGAAGGAACGCGAAATTGGATGATTTTCATTGTTTGTTATATCACAGGTATTACATTTGCTTTGTTTCTTCATTTTAGGGAAAAGGCATGGGCGTCTTCCCATATTGAAATGATTAAAGATATTTTGGAAGAACGAAAGAACAAACAGCATGACATATAGATGTGAATATCAAGACAAAATCTATCCATAAAAAATTGCATTTTCCGACATCATAACTTTTCGACAAATTGGCAACATTGTTATCATAAAGAGTTTTTAGAAAAATAATTAGGAGGAACTTACAATGTCAGAGAAATTAAAAATTGGGATCATTTTAGGAAGTACACGGGAAGGTCGAGTAAGTCCTCAAGTTGGCAAATGGGTAAAAGAAATAGCTGATAATCGTGAAGAAGCGGAATTTGAAATCGTTGATATCGCTGATTACGACTTGCCTTTTTTTGGTACGACAACATCTGATACAGTAGATCCTCGAGTAGCTAAATGGAATGAAAAATTAGCAAGTTTAGACGGATTTATTTTTATTGTGCAAGAATATAACCACAGTATTACAGGGGCTTTAAAGAATGCGCTCGATTTAGCTAGAGAAGTTTGGAATAATAAAGCGGCTGGCATTGTCAGCTACGGTTCTGTTGGAGGAGCACGTGCTGCTGAACATCTACGCGGGATTTTGGGAGAATTAGCGGTGGCAGATGTTCGGACACACCCTGCGTTATCTCTTTTCACTGATTTTGAAAACATGACAAAGTTCAAACCAGCAGAAATGCATACAAAAACTGTAAATGATATGCTCGACCAACTGCTTAAATGGTCCAAAGCTTTAAAAACAATTCGCAATAACTATTAACTTTATAAAATCTGCTCCAGTTCATACAATGGAGCAGATTTTTTAGCAAAGACAATTGTAAAGAAGGGGAGCTTTATTAGATAAATAGATACTAATTATGATTTTAAATATATCACCTTTAAAATAAAGTTGACAAATAGGAATAGTTTGAATAAAATGATGATTATTATAAATGATGTAGTTGATTGGACAGACCAAAGACTACAAAATTCTCAATTCTTTTATTTATTGAGGATTTTGTAGTCTTTTTTCATTTTATCAGGAGGAGAGATTTTCATGACGAAGTTTAGCTATATTTCACATCTAGAATGTCCTAAATGTAATGAACGTTATGACGAAAGTAAAGTTCAACAGTTATGTAAATGCGGATCGCCTCTACTGGTTCGATATAACTTGAAAAAAGTAAAGGAAAACGTTTCGAAAGAAGAGCTTGTAAATCGCCCAAAAAGTTTATGGCGATACCACGAAGTTCTTCCAGTCAAAAATGAAGAACATATCATTTCACTAGGTGAAGGTGGAACTCCTTTAGAACATCTCCCAACGTTAGGGACGAAATATGGTTTAAAAAATCTTTACATAAAAGATGAAGGGATTATACCAACTGGTTCTTTTAAAACAAGAGGAGCGAGTGTCGGTGTATCGAAGGCGAAAGAACTTGGTGTGACACAACTAGCGATGCCGACAAATGGAAATGCGGGTGCTGCGTGGGCGCTATATGCATCAAAAGCAGATATTAAAGCGACGATTGTCATGCCTTTAGATGCACCGCTCATTACAAGAAAAGAAGTATATATAGCAGGTGGTGATTTACATTTAATTAATGGATTAATCAGCGATGCAGGAAAAGTGGTTGCACATTTAATTCAACATGAAGGAATTTATGATGCTTCTACTTTAAAAGAGCCATATCGAATTGAAGGAAAGAAAACAATGGGCTATGAAATTGTGGAGCAACTTGGTTGGAAAGTACCAGATGTCATTCTATATCCAACAGGTGGCGGAGTAGGAATCATTGGCATTTATAAAGCTTTACTTGAAATGCAAGGAATTGGTTGGATTGAGAAAGGGAAATTGCCTCGTTTAGTTGCTGTACAAGCAGAAGGATGTGCGCCAATCGTCGAAGCTTGGAAAAAGGGAGAAAAGGAATCCGTATTTTTCGAAAACTCTACAACTTGTGCATTCGGAATCAATGTACCGAAAGCGCTCGGTGATTTTTTAGTGCTTGAAGCTATTTACAATACGGATGGTTGTGCAGTCGCAGTCTCAGAAGATGAATTATTGGAAGCGCAAAAACATGTAGCTTCTCTTGAGGGCAATTTTATTTGTCCAGAAGGTGCTACTACATTTGCTGCTGCAAGAAAGTTACGGGAGCAAGGATGGATTCAAGAAGAGGAGCTTGTTGTATGTCTGAATACAGGAGCGGGAATTAAATATCCGGAAACGGTAGAAATTCAAGGTGTACAAGTCTTACAACCGGGAGATACGCTCTATGCACAATCTCCACAAGATAGTAACTGGAGAGATTGATTATGGACTGGCAATACATTGTTGAAGTATTACCTTTTTATAAGACTGCGTTATGGCTAACGATTAAGCTTGCAGCAATCGGCATTGTTTTTGCAACGATTACAGGCTTCATTTGCAGTGTAATCCAATATTTCAAGGTCAAAGTGCTGAATCAAATCGTCCAAGTATATTTAGAGATTGCTAGAAACACACCATTGTTAATCCAACTATTTTTCTTATATTTTGGGTTACCGAAAGTAGGATTAACGTTAAGCGGGGAAATGTGTGCAATTATCGGTTTGACTTTCTTAGGCGGAAGTTATATGGCTGAAGCATTTCGTGCCGGCATGGAAGCAGTCACAAAATCGCAAGTGGAAAGTGGGAAAGCATTGGGACTAAGCGACTTTCAACTAGTACGGTACGTTATTTTTCCGCAAGCCTTTTCTTATAGCGTGCCAGCCTTTGGAGCAAATTGCATTTTCTTAATAAAAGAAACATCCGTATTTAGCGGAATTGCCATTTTAGAACTTACCAATACAACGAAAAACTTAATGGGAATTTATTATAAGACGAATGAAGCATTATTTATGCTTGTCATCGGCTATTTGATTATTTTACTTCCTTTCACATTATTTTTAATGTGGCTTGAAAGGAGAGTTCGTTATGCTGAATTCGGGCATTAGTGTTTTATTTGAAGGAATCAATTTCTTCAGGCTGCTTGAAGGGCTTTTCCATACGTTGCGAATTGCAATGATTGCAATCATTATTTCGATTGTTTTGGGCACAATCATCGGCATAATACGAACGACGAAAAATAAGTTTTTGCAATTCCTGTTCAAAATTTATTTAGAGCTATTTCGTATTATTCCAATTTTAGTATGGTTGTTTGTCATCTACTATATTGTCCCGGTGAACTTTAATGTGGAGTTAAGTGCAGAAGTGGTTGCACTGATTGTTTTCAGTTTATGGGGCACAGCGGAATTGAGTGATATTGTGCGAGGAGCCATTGTTTCTCTGCCAAAGCATCAAGTGGAATCGAGCCTTGCGCTTGGGCTAAGTAAAGTTCAAATGTATCGTTATGTGCTAGTTCCACAAGCGGCAAAGCGTTCAATTCCTCCAACGATTAATCTTATTACACGAATTATTAAAACAACAGCACTACTTACAATGATTGGAGTTGTAGAAGTAATCAAAGTAGGTCAACAAATTATTCAGTTTTACAATGCTGACTACCCTACTGTTTCATTTTGGATATACGGGATCATCTTTTTCTTATATTTCTGTATTTGTTTTCCGTTGTCTCGAATCTCACGCAAGCTAGAACAAAAATGGGCAACTTAAGGAGGTGGAGTAACTTTGGTTGAAAATCGTCCAATATTGCAAATAAACGGTCTCGTAAAGAAATATGGCGATAAGGTTGTATTAGACGGCATAGATTTACATGTTGAACAAGGGAAAGTCATTGCAATTTTAGGGCCATCTGGCTGCGGAAAGAGTACGTTTTTACGATGTATTAATGGCCTCGAAGAAGTACAAGATGGCGAAATTATTTTCGAGGGAGAGGATTTGACGAAAACTTCAAAATGGCGGGAAGTTCGCCAAAAAATTGGCATGGTATTTCAAAGCTATGACCTCTTTCCGAATATGACAGTAATGGAGAACATTCTCCTTTCACCTATTAAAGTACAAAAAAGAAAGCGGGAAGAAGTAGAATTACAGGCGAGAGAACTACTAGATCGAGTGGGGCTTTTAGATCGTGCTAATGATTATCCGCGGCAATTATCAGGTGGACAGAAGCAGCGAATTGCCATTGTTCGTGCGCTCTGTACTAATCCAAAGATTATGCTATTCGACGAAGTTACGGCTTCCCTTGATCCAGAAATGGTAAGAGAAGTGTTGGAGGTCATTGCACAATTAGCAAAACAAGGAATGACGATGTTAATTGTTACTCATGAAATGAAATTTGCTGAATTAGTAGCAGATGAAGTGATTTTTATGGATAAAGGGAAGATTCATGAACGAGCACAAGCTAAAGACTTTTTCTCAAATCCCCAAACACAACGTGCGCAACAATTTATTAATATATTACAATTTTAGGAGGAAGAAAAATGAAGAAAATTTATTCGTACTTATTGATTGCATTATTAATACTAGTATTAGCTGCATGCAACAATAGTAATAACAACGAATCAGCTAATGAAGAAGAAACTGCTCAAACTGAAACAAAATCCGTTATTGATGAAATTAAAGAGCGAGGGGTATTACGTGTTGCGGTATTCAGCGATAAACCGCCATTTGGTTATGTTGATGAAAAAGGCGAAAATCAAGGATATGATATTGTTTTAGCTAAACGCATTGCCAAGGATTTGCTTGGTGATGAGTCAAAAATCGAATATGTGATCACTGAACCGCAAGCTCGTGTTGACTTATTAAAATCGGATAAGGTAGATATCGTCTTGGCGAACTTTACAGTTACACCAGAAAGAGCTGAGCAAGTAGATTTTGCACATCCATATATGAAAGTAGCAATCGGTGTTGTATCAGCTGAAAAATCGCCAATTTCATCTGTGGAAGAATTAAAAGGAAAGAAATTAATTGTGCCTAAAGGGACAACTGCTGAAACATTCTTCATGAAAAATTATCCGGAAGTAGAATTAGTGAAGTATGATCAAATTAACGAAGCTTTTGAAGCGCTAAAAGATGGACGCGGTGATGCTTTAGCTCAAGATAACGCTTTACTATTTAGTTGGGCAAATAATAATCCAGGATTTACAGTGGCATTACCTACTTTAGGTGAATTGGATTATATCGCTCCAGCTGTTAAAAAAGGAAATACTGAATTATTAGAATGGTTAAATGTTGAAATTGAAAAATTATATGAAGAAAAATTCTTTACAAAAGCATATGAAGAAACATTGAAACCTGCTTTCGGTGAAACAATCAAGGCTGATGCTGTAGTAGTTGAAAGTAAAGTTGAATAATGTAAAAAAAGCTTGCTGGAGTGTTTTATCCAGCAAGTTTTTAGTTCTATCAATAGTTTTCTAATTGACAAATTTCATGAAAAAATTAAGATAGTTGATAAACATAGTGGAAGTTTTATATGATAGCAATAAATAAAATTTAAGGAAAAAGAATTTACTAACAAAGGGGTTCATTTCCTTTCCTGCGAAAAAAATTAGGGTGGTGGATTCATTGAAATTAGATGAATGGTTAAACAATGGTGTACCAAACATCGCCAATTCATTGCTCGATGTTCATAAACAACACTTTCCAATTGAACAATCTATCGGCTTTGAAGGGCAAGAAAAGATTATTAAAATTTTAAAGAACTTCCGTAAAGTGTTATACCCTTGTTTTTGCGACACATTTAAAGACGAATTGCGCATTGAGACAAACATTGGGAATCTATTAAGATCAACTGCACTAGATTTAAAAGATATCATTTCGAAAGTGCTCAAAAATAATGGTGAAAGTCAACCTGAAGCAAGAGCAGAAGAAATCGCTGTGGATTTACTCAACAAATTACCTGAAATTCGTGAAATTTTACAAACGGATATTCAAGCGGCATACAACGGAGACCCTGCAGCTTTATCATTAGAAGAAATTTTATTCAGCTATCCATCCATTACAGCTATTACGATACATAGGATAGCTCACGAATTATACCAAGCAGGCGTTCCAATTATTCCAAGAATTATGTCAGAACATGCTCATAGTTTAACAGGTATTGATATTCATCCTGGAGCAAAAATAGGCGAATACTTCTTCATTGACCACGGGACAGGTGTGGTTATTGGAGAAACAAGCACAATTGGTAAGAATGTTAAAATTTATCAAGGTGTAACGATTGGGGCGAAAAGCTTCCCGTTGGACGAAAATGGAAATCCAATTAAAGGAATTAAACGTCACCCAGACATTGGCGATAATGTAGTGATTTACGCGGGAGCAACAATTCTAGGTGGAGATACGAAAATCGGACATGATTCCGTCATTGGCGGTAATATTTGGTTAACTCAATCCGTTCCACCATATTCAAGAATTTACAACTCCCAACCGCTTCCAAATATTAAGCAGAAAAAAGAATAGGATTGGCAATCCCTTAAGCAAACATGATAGCTTAAGGGATTTTTATATCTTCATGTAGTCTTATGGTCTCAATATTCCAAAAACAAAAACGTGGAAAAAATTGATATTTTATTTGGATACGGGTACAATATTAGAACGAATGTTCTTATCTATCTTTTCAAAAGAATGGAGGCAATTTTTTATGTATGTAACAATTAAAGATTTTATAAGAGAATGGAATTGGGAGGCGAACTTAACGCAAAAGGTTTTGGAAGGGCTAACCGATGAGTCTCTAAAACAAAAAGTTTATCCGGAAGGGCGTACGCTCGGAAGAATTGTTTGGCATTTTACAACTAATATTCCGGAATATTTAGTGCATTTTGGTTTGAGAATGGAATTAGTCGAAAATGCAGATAAAGTTCCTGATTCGGCGAAGGAAATTGCGGATACTTTTAAAGAAGTGAGCGCTCGTGCAGCGAAAGTCATTCAAGAACAATGGACAGATGAATCACTGAAAGAAGTGCAAATTGCTTTTGGAAGAGAAGAAACAAATGCCCAAATATTAATGGGGCTTATTAAACACATTATTCATCATCGTGGACAAGCAACAGTACTAATGAGACAAGCAGGGCTAAAACCGTTTGGCGTTTATGGGCCGCCGAAAGAAGATTGGATTAATCTAGGAGTAGAGGAACCACCACTATAATTTCATAGGAGGATTTTAAGATGGTATTGAAAAAAATTTCACCAGAAGAATTGTTCCAAAGAATGCAGCAAGGTGAGCAACTCACGATTTTAGATGTTCGAGATCAAGAGAAATATAATACCTTCCATATTGAAGGGGAAAACATCCAATCACTTAATATCCATAAAACAGAGATTTTCGAGTTAGAAAATAATCAAGATAAAAACATATCAGCTTTACCTGAGAAAGGCGAAATCATTGTCACTTGCACAACAGGCAATTCCGCAACAAAATGTGCAAACATTCTATCCAAACATGATTATGATGTAGTTGTATTAGATGGGGGACTCACAGCTTGGAAGGATTATTTAAAGAAGTAAGTCGTAAGACATTTTAATGTTGCATAGTAGCTGTGGGTATTGGATTGGCTTTCTGAAAAGTTTGCTTTTTTGGCGGATTTACATTGAGGATAGAAGTTAATGTGTCTGAATGGAAGACATACTATCCTGTCTTGGAAGCACTTTGGCAGGATAGTTTATTATTTTGGCGTGCCTATTTCATCTTTAGTATTACAAGATATCCGCTAAGGTGAAATTGGCAATCAACCAAAAACGGATATTGGGGCATGTGATAATAGTCAAAGTCATGACAATAATAGTCAATCATCAAGGGATAATAGCCAAATTTGTGAACATAATAGTCAATCGAAAAAAATCTACACTTGAAAAGAGCGATAATAGTCAGAATCGAGCTGATAATAGTCAAGCTCCGGAAGATAATAGTCAAACTTGCGAATATAATGGCCAATCGACAAAAAATGGCTTTCGGGTCATGTGATAATAGCCAAAGTCATGACAATAATAGTCAATCATCAAGGGATAATAGCCAAACCTGTAAACATAATAGTCAATCGATCAATTTCATAATAGCCAAGTAAAAGAGCGAATGAGAAAGCTGATCTCTTCATCACTTTCTACATTCGCTCTATCACTTATATCAATTAATTCCCCAACGCTTGTAGTGGAGCTGGAATGCGTCCACCTCGGCGGATGATTTTTTCAGAGCTAAATGGATTTACGCCCATCACAGGTGCTCGTCCAAGCAGGCCGCCAAATTCCACCATTTCGCCTTCTTTTGCGCCAGGCACAGGGATGACTCGAACGGCTGTTGTCTTTTTATTAATCATACCAATAGCCGCTTCATCTGCAATCATTGCAGAAATGGTACTAGCAGGTGCGTCTCCCGTAATGGCAATCATATCAAGCCCTACTGAACATACGCATGTCATCGCTTCCAACTTTGATAAGCTTAGAGCACCTTCTTCAATACCACGAATCATGCCGTTATCTTCACTAACTGGGATGAAGGCACCGCTTAATCCACCCACATAGGAAGAAGCCATCGCTCCGCCTTTTTTCACTGCATCGTTCATTAATGCAAGGGCGGCGATTGTGCCGTGTGTACCAACACGTTCCAAACCAATTTCTTCTAAGATTTCAGCAACACTGTCGTTCATTGCATTTGTTGGTGCCAGTGACAAATCCATAATGCCGAATGGGACCCCTAAGCGTTTTGCTACTTCTCGGCCAATTAATTCACCAGCGCGGGTAATTTTAAATGCGGTTTTCTTAATAATATCTGCCACTTCACCTAAGTCCGCATCTGGATAACGCTTTAGTGCATTCAACACAACTCCTGGTCCGGAAACTCCGACATTCAACACAACTTCTCCTTCACCGGATCCGAGGAAAGCTCCTGCCATAAACGGATTATCTTCTACAGGGTTGCAGAACACAACAAGCTTTGCACAGCCGAGACCCGATTTATCTTTTGTAAGCTCTGCTGTTTCTTTAATGATTTCACCTAATTGACGAACTGCATCCATATTGATGCCGGCTTTTGTTGTTCCAACAGAAACGGATGCACAAACTCGCTCCGTGACTGCTAGAGCTTCTGGTAGGGCATCAAATAATACTTGGTCTCCCTTCGCAATTCCTTTATGCACGAGGGCCGAAAATCCACCGATAAAGTCAATACCGAGGGTTACAGCAGCACGGTCTAATGTTTTGGCAAGTTCCACTGCTTGATCTTTTGTTGCATTGCCTAGAAGATCTGCAATTGGGGTCACGGCAATACGTTTATTAATAATAGGGATGCCGTATTCTTTCTCCACTTTTTCAGCTGTTGTCTTTAAATCTTTTGCGTAGTGAGTGATTTTATCATAAATTTTTTGATTCATTTTATCGAAATCGGAATTTGCACAGTCTCTGAGATTAATCCCCATCGTAACTGTACGGATATCCAAGTTTTCAGTTCGAACCATTCGGATGGTTTCCATCATTTCTTGAATTTCAAAATTCATATTTGCACGTCCTTTCACACACGCGTATTGTCAAAAATTACTTAATAAAACTTACGTTTTTGTTGATATAACTAGTTTTATATAAAAAAAACTTGCCACCCCCTTAAAATTAGGGTATTTATGAGGTAACCACACACTCAAAAATCCCTAATAAAGGAAGTGACAAGTTGTTACCTCAATTATTAACCTATTTGCTTGAATATATCAAGTACCAAGATCAAATGATTCGAACATTACTTACCCTTCTGATTGGAAAAAACATGTTTGATAAGCCAACTGAAAAGCCTGTCAATAAGCCTTATCAAAAACTCCAGGTGGATGAGCTGCCAATCATTGAAACTCTACAAAAGCTCGATTATCAAATTCTTCTCAAAGAATATTTGGAGAAGAACGGGAAACCTCTCAAACCTGTTCAGAGGCGTTCCAATTCAAAAGGTAAAGTACCTTCATCCATGAAATGTCCAAGGTGTGGTGCTCCGTCAGATTATCTTTATGCCAATAACGGAGGTAAAGGACAGTATCAATGCAAGGTGTGTGCGTGTCTGTTTAATAAAAAGAATCAATATGCCAAGGAGGCTATACTAAAATGTCCACACTGTTCGAAAACACTCGAGAAGATCAAGGAAAGAAAAGATTTTCTCGTATTTAAGTGCAAAAACAATGACTGTCCGTATTACAAAAAGAAACTGCAAGGAATGTCTAAAAAAGAGAAAAAGCAGTTCGAAAAGGATTCTCCGTCTTTTAAAGTTCGATACATATTCCGTCAGTTTCAAATTGATTATCAGCCGTTAGCCAAACATTCACCTAAGAAGCCAAAAGTGGATTTGTCCAGGCTTCATGTGTCACCGCACACATTGGGGCTCATTTTAACCTACCATGTAAACTATGGCTTATCGGCTCGGAAAACAGCTGCACTGATGAAGGATGTTCATGGCGTACCCATCTCTCACCAGAGTATATTGAATTACGAAAACAGCGTAGCACTTCTTCTCAAACCTTATGTGGATCATTATCCTTACGAGCTTTCTGATCAATTCTGCGGAGACGAAACATACATTAAGGTGAATGGTCGTTGGCATTATCTTTTTTTCTTTTTTGATGCGGTAAAGAAAATTATTCTGTCCTACCCTGTTTCTCCAAATCGTGATACGGTATCAGCCATTCGTGCGATTGATGAGGCCTTATGGAAGATGAAAGAGATCCCGGAAGACCTCACCTTTGTCGTAGATGGCAATCCGATTTACCTTTTAGCACAACACTTTTTTGCCCAGCACGGTATTACGTTTGATGTGAAGCAGGTCATTGGACTAACCAACGAAGACCAGGTTTCAACGGAATACAGACCGCTAAAACAAATTATTGAAAGACTGAATCGAACATTTAAGGGCAATTACAGATCGACACACGGATTTGGATCCGATCACGGATCCGTTTCTTATGTGACTTTGTTTGTGGCTTATTTTAATTTCTTGCGGCCACATTCAGCCCTGGAAGGCAAAGTGCCTGTAGTTATTCCAGAGCTAAAAGGACTGCCGAATATGCCTGCACGTTGGACAAAACTGATTGGTTTAGCTCAACAATGGCTAGTAGAGCAAACTGCCTAACTTTTTGTTTAGCAGAGCCCTTACCAGCATCGGCGAAGCGAACTCTTGACAAACCGAACCAGTCAATGGTTTAAAATGGGAATTGGCAAGGGCTTCTTTGGTGTGCCTTCTTTTTGTTCCCTTCGCCCTTGTTGGTTCGAAATCAAACCATTGACGTGTTTGTCAAGAGCGATTGCGGCGGCATTTCCTCTAGTTTCGCTAGATCACATCCCTCCAAAACTAAGTTTTCATAGATTTTTTGACACTACCCACACACGATGCATTGCTTGGAAAATTTCTTCAAGTTGTACAGTAATGACAACGCCAATTGATTGACCAAGTTCATTAAGTTCTTGTTGTAGAGTTTCAAGATTAGGTAAATCGGTCACATCAATCACCATCATCATTGTGAAGAAATCTTGTAAAATCGTTTGGCTGATATCTAAAATATTGATGTTTCGATCTGCAATCACAGTCGTTACTTTAGCGATAATGCCAACTTGATCTTTTCCAATGACACTTACAATTGCTTTTCTACGTTCACTCATTTGTTTCACCTCAATTGATGTAATAAAAAAGAGATTGGCTTCCCAATCTCAAACACAAAAGAATAATAAGGTTTATCATTCTTCTGTCCTTTTGCCTGAGATTGTGAATCCTTCGGCGCCACAAAACGTGGTCTCTCCAGAAGCTGCTCCTGCGTGTAGTTTTACCCACAGCATTCATCGCTACACCTATTCAGTTCCAATACTAAAAGATACTAACACCTTTGGAACAATTGGTCAACAAAAAATATATTGAAATTTTTCATAAAAAGGAAAATTCAATCTATGATTCAAAATGTAGATTAAATGTTTTTTTTCGTAAAGAAGAGGGAATATATGAAATAAAACATGAGATTCATAAATGGAAGGATTGACAAAAAAATAAGTGCATGATATATTTATCTCGAATTCAAAATAAATTAATTCAAAATAAAATAATCATATATATCTTGAATTCAAAATAGGATAATATGGGAGGTATGAAAATGGCGAAGTGGGTTGTTGACAAATCACACTCAGAAATTGGTTTTGAAGTAAAGCATATGATGGTGTCAAAGGTGAGAGGGCATTTTGATTCTTATACGGCTGAAATTGAAGCGGAAGATTTAACGGATCTGACAACTGCTACAATTGCATTTACCTTTGATGTTGCGAGCATTAATACAAAATCAGAAGATCGCGATAATCATTTAAAATCTGCAGACTTTTTTGATGCGGAAAAATATCCAACAATTACGTTCCAATCCAAAATGATTACGAAAACAGATGATAACGAATATGAAGTGACAGGGGATTTAACAATTAAAGATGTAACAAAACCAGTCACATTCGAAGTGGAGTACAATGGTAAAGGGAAAAACCCTTGGGGCGTGGAAGTTTACGGATTCGAAGCGGAAGCAAAAATCAACCGTGAAGAATTCGGTCTTACATGGAACGCTGCCCTTGAAACAGGTGGCGTATTGGTAGGAAAAGATATTAAAATAAAAGCAGAATTAGAAGTGAACCCTGCAAGCTAATTAGTGGGGGAAGAAGAGGGTGTCTAGAAAGCGAAAACTTTCCAGACACCCTTACTTTTTGATAATAATTTTTCTTTTACCGAACATTACTCCGGCGGGAAACATATCTTCGTCGCAAAGGTGTTGACTCAAATAGAGAACTTTTATTAATTATGAAGGAAAGAAAAAGCTTATTGTTTTAAAATGATGCTCAAGCGAAAAAAAGCTTGTTGCACTCATGGCAACAAGCTTTTTGATTCTATTTTTTATTCAATACACTATGCGTCCTTCCATACACAAAATACACTAATAAACCAATAATCATCCAGATAAGACAAGTAAACATTGTGAATGTAGATAATTGGACGATCATGAAAATACAAAGGAGGCAAGAAAGAATTGGCACAATTGGGAACAATGGTACTTTAAATCCTTCTTTTAATCCATCAATTTTCATTTTTCTAATAAAGATAACGCCAATCGATACAGCAGCAAAAGCAATCAATGTACCGATATTCACAAGTTCTGCCAACTTATCAATCGGAATAAAACCAGCGAATAAAGATACAAATATTGCATAAATCCATGTATTTTTTAACGGGATTTTACGGCGAGGGTGAATTTCTGATAACACTTTTGGAAGCATTCCGTCACGAGCAAAGGAGTACACTAAGCGAGTACCTCCGTAAAGCATAACGAAAATCACCGTCATCATACTAATGACTGCTCCGAGCGAAATAACACCAAATACCCAATCAAGATTTTTCATTTCCATCGCATAAGCAACAGGATTTCCTACATTCAATTCTGTATATGGAACCATCCCTGTTAACACAAGGGAAACGGCTACATATAAAATTGTACAAATCACGAGCGTTCCGATAATTCCAATTGGCATGTTTCGCTGTGGATTTTTTACCTCTTCAGCAGCGGAAGATACCGCATCAAAACCTAAATAAGCAAAGATTACTAGTGCCGCTCCTGATAAAATCCCACCAAAACCAAATGGCATAAATGGTTGCCAGTTGTCAGGCTTCACATAAAACATTCCAACAAGAATAAAGAGTAAAATAATCCCTAGTTTAATGAAAACCATGATTTTATTTAATCGGTTAGACTCTTTCATTCCTAATGATAGGAAGGAAGCTAAAAGTAAAATAATTATAATGGCTGGTAAATTGATATATGTTCCGTTTGCTGGACTGAATGGACCTGATAATGCTTGCGGTACGTGAATGCCAAATCCTTCAACAAGAGATTGAAAGTAAGCAGACCAACCAGTTGCCACTGCTGCAACAGCTAAACCATACTCAAGCAAAAGACTCCATCCGATTATCCAAGCGATTAGCTCGCCAAAGATCACATAGGAATATGTATAGGCACTACCAGCTACTGGAATCGATGAAGACAATTCCGAATAACATAAGGCTGAAAAAGCGCATACAATTGCTGCCAAAATAAATGAGAAAACGATGGCAGGACCTGCATGAACAGCAGCTACAGTACCTGGTAAAATGAAAATCCCTGTTCCGACAACTGCTCCAACACCAAGAGCGATTAAATCAAATGAATTCATTGTTTTATTAAACTGTGATGTGCCTTTTTGATTCAATAATTCGCTTAAAGATAATTTTCGAAATAATTGATTTTTCATAGCTCATTCCATCCTATTTTGATATAATAATTTATTTATTGGTGATTTTTATTACTTAAAAATAAAATCGAATAAAGTATAGCACTTTTTCGCGTTGAAGTGTTGAATAATCAAAAAGTTATAATTTTTAATTAATTAACAAATTTCTGATTATTATATCAATTTTTGTTATTGTAATATAACAATATAAATTATTCCCATCCTTATTAAGTTGTCCTACATTTTAAAAACATATTCAAAGCATGTGAAGCATATCTAGTAAGGCTCTCTCATACAATGGGGAAAGTGTAATTAACTTGATAGAACATTATTAGAAAAGGGAGAATCAAAATATGAACATATTTATATGGATGGGGATATTTTTATTGCTATTTGGCGTTTATTTTTCAAAATGGACAGCCTTCGCACTAATTATTTCCATTGTCGGATGCACGGTCATTTTTGGGGGATTTATCTTAAAAGAACGGCAAAAAATAATGAAAAAAAGCCATTAAAACAATGGCTCCTAGTTTAATCGATAAATAATAAAACGTTCTTGCCAATTTTTTTCGTGCAATGTAGGAATGGGAATTTCCATTACTTTTTCAAAAGGAGTGTAATGATTTATATAATCGATGTAGTCATTTGATGGATAGTATAAAATTACGTCCACAGGTCGCTTTTTCTCTTCGATTGAGAGCATGATATGATGTAGCACTTTCATAAATATCTGCAAGGAAAAAGGGTTGAAAAAATAAAATTTATTTTCTGTCGGTTGAATTGGGTAATCTTGAGCGAAACAGCGGAGAAACTGGATTTTATCTTCCTTTTTTTTAAACTTCTTGCAATATCGTTCTCGGTTTTTCATTGCTTCTTTTATGAATTGCTCGTTCATGTCGATACCCAAGACAGACGCATTTGTTTTGTAGTGGAGGAAAATGCTTAATCTCCCTAATCCACAGCCAAAATCGACAATGGAGTCGTTCTCGTTGATTTGATAATTTTTTAGCAATTCTTCTAAGGCAGAATAAGGAGTGGGTTCATAGCGATTATAATGAATGGATTGATAGATACCGTTATTCGATCCACAAGTTTCAATATGGAGGAAGCGATCATATTCTGTTTCGTTCATCATTATTCTCCCATCTTTATAAGGTGTTTTTTAGTATATCGAAGAGGTGAAAAGGTGTACATCCTTTTAGTTGGTTTGTCAAAGTTTATTCACGATGAAAAGAGTAGAACATAGTATAATATAATTAATTAACGGTTTACATAGTGAAGGAGTGCGCACATGTTCAAAAAATTATTCGGTCGAAAAAGTGAACCTTTCAAACATAGAGTTGAATTTTGTGTATCGAACAAGGCTTATTGCCATCCAGATGTATACGATGAGTTGGAACAGAGAGAAGATGTAATAGTGGAAGATACAGGGTGTAATTCCTATTGTGAAATTTGCGACGGTCATTATTATGCCCTTGTTAATGGCGAGCCAATTTCAGCAGACAACGCAAAAGAGTTATTAGAAAAAATCGATGAAGAAATCAAGTTGAATCCGATTGAGTGAAGAGCCGCAATTTGAAGAAGCAAACAGGTGGTTTACAGTTTTCTTCGATGAATACAGAATTCCTCTAGAAGTAACAGTTCAACCGTTTTTGCATATATCAAAAGTGAACGAATCTTCTGCAACGGAGGGAAGGAAATGGGTTATTATCCCATGGGTTATGGATTTGAGCAGATCTTAATCAATATTTTATATTATTTAGGTGTCTTCATTATTATTGCAACAATTGTTTGTGTCATTTACGGCTTCATATACAGTTTGATATTCGGGGCGGGCGTTTAAGGAATTTCCTTAAGCGTTTTTTTTATTTGATCGAAAAATGACAATCACTTGACGATTTTCGTAAAAGCCTATTTTTATAGAAAAGATGTTATATAATAAAGATGTAAATGAAATACAACTTTAAGTTCAGCAAACTGTTTGGAGGAATAGTTTATGGAACAAAATGAAAAAGCAGAACGTCTAAAAAATATGTTAGATGGAGAATTTCAACCATTGCATGAAAAAATTGATCGGCTTGAAGATGAAGTGAAATCCTTGCAAGAAGACATAAAAAGCCTAATGAAGTTGCTTTCATCAAAGGAATAATTTTTCCGACTTTACAAAAATTATAGCCCAACTTTAACCTCATAACGTCTCTTTTCTAAAAGGCTGTCCGTAAAGACCGTTAACGGTTTGCGGTTCAGCTTTTTTTAAGCCATTTTTCTCTCTTGCAATGAAATACAAGCTATTCTTCCCCCAAGTCAATTTCATTCTCATATGCAAGATGTGTTTTCTCCCAGAAACGAAAATTCCTATCAATTTATTGAATTTTTTCTCCTCACAAACAATAGTATATATCTAAGCATTTTCGTTTTATCTCGCACAGAAAAGCTAGTTCATCTTCTTTCAATAAATTTATTCAACATTCACCTTTTGTTAATTTTTACGTTACTATAAGGTGGAAATCCAATAAAAATATGCTCCGCAAATAAAATTAGAGAAATTATGACATAATTTCAACAAATTTATAAAAATTATTCATTTTAATTATTACTTTTTAACCTTAATTATTGCTTTTTGTTAATATGATATTATAAAAATAGTAAAAAATTAGTGTTATTTCCAAGAGCGCTTAAGTATGGATAATAGAAAAATGGTATTTTTTGGATATTTTTCGTTTTCTGTAAAGGAGCATTAATGATTTATGGATGATAAAACAAATGTTTCGTTCAATGTTGAACAGCAAATTGACATACAAAGTTTGGCTGAAGAATTGAAAGAATTAAAAGAACTGAAATATGCATTAGATAAATCCTCTATTGTCGCTATTACGGATGCACAAGGAAGAATTACATATGTCAATGAATTATTTTGTGAAATTGCCCAATATTCTCGAGAAGAATTAATAGGGAAGACTCACCGTGTCATCAATTCTGGTTTTCATTCAAAAGAATTTTTTAAACAAATGTGGAGTGAAATAGGAAAGGGGAACATATGGAGAGGCGAAATAAAAAATAAAAAGAAAGATGGCTCTTATTATTGGGTACATGCGACTATTGTTCCTTTTTTAAATGAGAAAGGAAAACCATATAAATATCTCTCCATTCGAACAGATATTACGAAAGAAAAAGAATTGGAAGAAGAACTAGAACGAAGCTACAAAAAATATGAGTTAATCGCCGAACATTCCGACAACTTTGTAGCGTTAGTTGATGCAGATGGTGCTTTTCATTACGTCTCTCTAACATTCCAAATACTACTACATTATGATTTAAAATCATTAGAAAAACAAAATGTGTTTAATTTGATTCACTTGGAAGATTCAGAACTGTTAAAAAAGGAAATCCAAAAATTATTGAATATGTCCAAAGAGAAATCTTCGCGTAAGTTGGAGTTTCGATTGCTCCATGGTGATGGGGGATACATTGATGTGGAAGCGACGATTAAAATCATTCATAATGATGAAAATCCGTTAAACAATTTAGTACTAATTGTCATGAGCGACATAAGTGTTCGTAAAGAAGTAGAGCAGAATCTTTATCACTTAGCTTATCATGATAGTTTAACAAATTTCCCTAATCGTCCAACTTTTATGAATGAGCTTCGATCGTATGTTATGGATGTTCGATTAACGAATAAAAAATTTTCTATCTTATTCATTGACTTAGATAATTTTAAATTAATCAATGAACAACTTGGGCATGATAATGGGGATTTAGTCATTGTGAAAGCTGCTGAAAACATTCGAGAATCAATTCGAGAGATCGATTTAGTGGCTCGAATGGGCGGTGATGAGTTTATTGTACTGTTGCGTGATATTAAAGACGAACAAGATACTATTAACATAGTGAATAACATAATTGAGAAGTTTCAAAAACCCATTGTTGTAAACGGAAAGGACAATGTATTGACTTGCAGTATTGGAGTAGCTTCATATCCTGAACATGGCACAACACCGGAAGAGCTTATTAAAAACGCAGATTCTGCTTTAACTCAAGTAAAACAAAAGAGTAAAAACAATTATGCTGTTTACAATAAAAAATTGGAGAATATATCCTTAGAGCGACGCATTATTGAGAATGCTATGCGAAAAGGGTTAAACGAACATCAATTCTTTTTAGAATATCAACCAAAATTCAATATTCATAATGATGAGATTGTCGGTATGGAAGCGTTGGTTCGCTGGAATCATCCAGATTTAGGAACAATTCCTCCGGGGAAATTTATTTCTCTTGCTGAAGAAACAGGCTTAATTATTCCATTAGGGGAATGGATTTTAAATGAAAGCTGCAAACAAGCAAAAGAGTGGCGAGAAAAAGGTTTCGGGGAGTTAATTGTGTCTGTCAACGTTTCGGTTCGTCAATTGCAAGATCCAAAATTCGTTCAACAGGTAGAGCGAGTGTTGAAGGAGACCGGATTTAATCCGAAATTCCTTGAGTTGGAAGTGACGGAAAGTATTTTTGCAGATTTAAATTGCATAACTCCGATATTGAAACGCCTTCGCAGTCTTGGAATTCATATCTCGGTGGATGATTTTGGCACGGGATATAGCTCATTAAGCTATATTAAGCATCTTCCAATTGACACGTTAAAGGTAGATGCTTCATTCGTTAAGGATATTCATAAAAATGAGGAGAGTAAAGCTATTGTAAGAGCAATAATTAATTTGGCAGAAACAATTGGGTTAAAAGTAATTGCGGAAGGCATAGAAATTGAAGAGCAAGTGAGAGCGCTTCGCAATGATGGTTGTATCTTTGGGCAAGGCTATTTTTATAGCCGTCCATTGAGAAAAGAAGCATTTGAAGAATATATCCGTAGTAAAGGTTTTATTACATCTTAATTAAGTAATATAGTTTGATTGTACAAAATTTGGAGGCTGGGACATAAACAAAAAATTAAAGGGACAGTTGAAAGTGTTTTGATAAAAAATTGATATAACTAAAAATTGATTGTAGTGACGGGGCGAGTGCTCCTGTCGCGCACGCTTAGTCGCAAAGCGGAGCAAGTTCAAGGAAGTAAATTCAAAGCTTTCCTGCGAGCCCTCTCGAGACACCACAGGAGCGAAGGAATGAATCAGAGGAGGCTCGAGCCGGGCCCGCGGAAAGCGTCCCCGGAACGGAAATCAATATTTGTCCCAACCATTTTCTGAGTTTTCATCTTTGTTTTATATGAAAATAATTTTGTCTTACTTTATAAGAATAAAGAAACTGAAATATTAATAGAAATTCTCTGTTAAAATACTATTTTATAAAAATAGTTCATCAAATAGCATTTCTATATAAAATTTAGTTAGTTTTTTCTAAATATTCTTTTAACAATTGTTAAAAAAGTATTATACTATTTTAAATAACAGAATTTTTTTTCTGAATATTCAACAAAATATTGGAGGCTTTACTATGACAGAAATAACAGTAGAATTAACAGACAAACCGAAAGAAAAGCCAGCTCCGGACGAACTGGGCTTTGGACATTATTTTACTGATCACATGTTTATAATGGATTATACAGAAGGGAAAGGATGGCACGACCCTCGCATTGTGCCTTATCAAAAAATTTGTCTAGAGCCATCCAGTATGGTATTCCATTATGGCCAAACAGTTTTTGAAGGCTTAAAAGCGTATCGAACACTAGATGGAGAAGTTCAGTTATTCCGCCCTGATGCAAACTTTAGACGATTAAATCATTCCAATGAACGATTAGTCATCCCACCAGTGGATGAAGATCTTGCATTAGAAGCGCTAAAAAAATTAGTGGATATTGACCGGGATTGGGTACCGGATGCACCAGGAACTTCTTTATACATTCGTCCATTCATCATTGCAACTGAGCCGTTTTTAGGTGTACATCCTGCTAAAAACTATTTGTTTATGATTATCTTGTCTCCGAGCGGTTCTTATTATAAAGAAGGTATTAATCCACTAAAAATTATGGTAGAAGAGCGATATGTTCGTGCAGTAGTGGGTGGAACAGGTGAAGTAAAAACAGGTGGTAACTATGCAAGCTCCTTAATTGGACAAATTAACGCTGAAAAAGAAGGTTACTCTCAAACATTATGGTTGGACGGTGTTGAAAAACGCTATATTGAAGAAGTAGGGAGTATGAACATCTTCTTCAAAATTGATGGTAAAGTCATTACGCCAGCGCTTACAGGAAGCATCTTACCTGGTATTACGCGTGATTCGATGATTAAAGTTTTACAATCTAAAAATATCCCAGTAGAAGAACGACGTATTTCAATTGATGAAGTAGTGGAGGCTGCTCATAACGGAACGCTAGAAGAAGTATTTGGGACAGGCACTGCCGCGGTGATTTCACCAGTAGGGGAATTAAAATATTTAGACCATCGCATCATCATAAATGACGGAAAAATCGGCGAAGTATCTCAAATGCTCTATGATACGTTAACGGGCATCCAATACGGAAGAATTGAAGATCCATTCGGATGGACTGTACGCGTATAATTTAATTTAATGTTCTACTCGCACCTTTCGCTAAGGTGCGAGTTTTTCAGTTTTCATCTTGTGCATTTTCAACGGCAAATATATTGAGGAGTTTGACTATTATCTTTTAGGATTTGACTATAAAGTTCTAGACTTTGACTATTATCGTTCCTTACGAGAGCCGATTTTATTCGGATGGCAAATATATTGAGGAGTTTGACTAATATCTTTTGGGATTTGACTATAAAATTCTAGACTTTGACTATTAT
The DNA here is from genome assembly GCF_038004345.1 of Ureibacillus sp. FSL W8-0352. NCBI lineage: Bacteria > Bacillati > Bacillota > Bacilli > Caryophanales > Caryophanaceae > Ureibacillus > Ureibacillus sp. FSL W8-0352. The sequence goes on from NZ_JBBOQT010000001.1 coordinate 2,956,549, forward strand.
CGTTTCTTACGAGAGCCGATTTTATTCGGATGGCAAATATATTGAGGAGTTTGACTATTATCTTTTGGGATTTGACTATAAAGTTCTAGACTTTGACTATTATCGTTTCTTACGAGAGCCGATTTTAATCGGATGGCAAATATATTGAGGAGTTTGACTATTATCTTTTGGGATTTGACTATAAAGTTCTAGACTTTGACTATTATCGTTTCTTACGAGAGCCGATTTTAATCGGATGGCAAATATATTGAGGAGTTTGACTAATATCGGATGAAGAATGGCTATTATTGTCGCTGCTTTGACTATTATCTCTTATAACAAGTAAGGCAAATTTTATAAAAGAAAGGGGATTGTCTAAAATGCCAACGATACCTATTTATCAAATAGATGCATTTACAAGTGAACCATTTAAAGGGAATCCAGCAGCGGTCGTTCCTCTTGAGAATTGGCTTTCAGATGAAATAATGCAACAAATTGCGGCGGAAAATAATTTATCAGAAACAGCTTTTGTCGTTCATCAACAAAATGAAGAATACGAGTTACGTTGGTTCACACCGAAAACTGAAATCGATTTGTGTGGACATGCTACATTAGCAACAGCATTTGTCGTTTTTCAATATCTTAACCGGTCCATGACACAAGTAAAATTCCATACAAAAAGCGGTATCTTAACCGTGACAAAGAATGGTTCCTTGTTAACGATGTCGTTTCCATCTCGGGAAGGGCAGCCTTGTGAAATTCCAGAAGCTCTTGTGAAAGGTTTAGGCAAAAGACCGAAAGAGGTGTATGTAGCTAGGGACTATTTAGCGGTGTTTGATACAGAAGAAGAGATTCGAAATCTAAATATCAATGTGGAAGAATTAAAGAAATTAGATGCTTTCGGCGTAATTGTGACTGCGAAGGGGAAAGAGGTTGATTTCGTTTCTCGATTTTTTGCACCAAAGGCTGGAATAGATGAAGATTCGGTGACAGGTTCCGCCCATTGCACATTGGTTCCTTATTGGAAAAGAGTTTTAAAGAAAGGGGAGTTCACAGCGTTGCAATTGTCCTCCCGTGGAGGAAAACTTTTGTGTAAAGATGTAGGAGATGAAATTCAAATATCCGGCGAAGCGGTTGTTTATTTAGAGGGGAAAATATTTATTTGATGGAAGAAGGTTATTAGGATGCAAAGGGGGAAAAAACCCCCTTTTCCAGTTAGATATTTTGAAAACGGCCATTCATATGGAATACTAGAACGGCACTTGCCTTATACTTGAATTCTTTCTTTTCCACTTACCTTATGATTTATCATGAGAGGAATCAATAAATATAACGCATACGCAAAAGACATCCATGCAGTAAATGCAATAACTTGCGAATCATCTAATTTCGGAAAAACGATATGATGAAAGGATAACGAAAATGTATCTAATACTAAACCAATAATAGTACCGATTAATCCAAACTTTAATGGTGCATTATTGGTCTTATCAAAGATGTGATAAACATAAGTTACACCCCACAATAAAGCTGCAGTTCCAACTAATAATAGGGTAGTGCTAATCAAAAACTTATTCGTACTTGGGCTAAAGAGAACATATTCACCGAAAAATCTGAAAAATAATGTGGCAAATAACCAAACTGCCAACCCCCACATAGCTGTGAAGAAGTAATTTTTCATTATTTCCCCTCCATACCTTTCAACGTATTGTCAAAACTTTATATAGAAATAGGTTATAGAATCCTATATTAGAGGGCTTTATAAGCAAAAAACTTGCCACCCCCTAAATTCTAGGGTATTAGTGAGGTAACCACACCAACACAAAATCCCTAGAAAGGAGAAGTGGCAAGTTGTTACCTCAAATTATAACCTATTTACTTACTTTTATAAACTTTCAAGAACAAATTATTCGAACTCTACTTACCCTACTAATTGGAAGAAGCATGTTCGATAAACCCAAAGAAGCTCCTGTTAATCAGCCTTATCGAAAGCTTCAAATTGATGATTTACCTATCATTGAAAAGGTAGAAAAGCTCGATTATCAGCTTTTATTAACGGAATATCTTCAATCCAAAGGAAAACCGTTAAAACCAGTACGCCGTCGAGCCAATTCTACGCCCGTACCGTCTACCTTATGTTGTCCGAAGTGTGGTGCTCCTTCTGCGTATTTGTACGCAAATAACGGAGGAAAAGGACAATATCAGTGTAAGGTGTGTGCGTGTGTTTTCAATAAAAAAAGTCGTTATCAGAAAGAGGCCATTCTTAAGTGTCCTCACTGCCTTAAAACGCTTGAAAAAATTAAAGAACGAAAAGATTTTCACGTGTTTAAGTGCAAAAATGATATGTGTACCTATTATCAAAAAAACTTGAGCGCCATGACTAAAAAAGAGAAAAAACAGTTTAAAGAAGATCCACAATCGCTGAAAGTTCGCTACATTTACCGGAAGTTCCACATCGACTATCAACCGTTATCCAAACAATCACCAAAGCAGCCAAAAGTCGATTTATCAAGATTGTATGTTTCACCGCATACACTTGGGCTCATCTTGACGTACCATGTCAATTACGGATTATCGGCCCGTAAAACGGCAGCGATCATGAAGGATATTCACGGCGTGTCTGTCTCCCATCAAAGTATCCTAAACTACGAAAACAGCGTCGCATTATGGCTCAAGCCTTATATTGACTACTTTCCGTATGAGCTGTCGGATCAATTCTGTGGGGATGAAACGTACATCCGGGTCAACGGTCGTTGGCATTATCTGTTTTTCTTTTTTGATGCGGTCAAGAAAGTCATTCTTTCGTATCCAGTGTCACCAAATCGCGACACCGCAACAGCAATACGAGCGATTGATGAAGTACTAGTGAAGCTGAAAGAAATACCCGAAAACCTACAATTTGTAGTAGATGGTAACCCTATTTACTTGTTGGCACAGCATTTCTTCGCAGAAAACCACATATCGTTTGACGTAAAACAGGTCATCGGGCTAACAAATGAAGATGATGTCTCCAGAGAGTATCGACCTCTCAAGCAAATCATCGAGAGACTAAATCGCACGTTTAAAGGAAATTATCGATCGACACACGGCTTTGGTTCTGAACAAGGTTCTGTTTCTTTTGTGACATTGTTTGTGGCTTACTTTAACTTCTTGCGCCCACATTCTTCACTTGAAGGTAAAGTGCCAGTAACAATTCCAGAATTAGAAAAGCTACCAACCATGCCAGCGAGATGGACAGCCCTTATTGGGTTAGCTCAAGACTGGATTCAACAACAGTCAGCCTAACTTTTGTTTAGCTGAGCCCTATTCAGCTATCGGCGAAGCGAACTCTTGACAAACCGAACTTACCAATGGTTTAAAATGGAAAAAGTCAAGGGTTTATTTAGCATGCCTTCTTTTGTTCCCTTCGCCCTTGATTGACCTCTGAATAAACCATTGGTGTGTTTGTCAAGAGCGATAGCGTGGCATTTCCACCTAATAAATGGTAGGTAGTATGAACCGTGCTAGTTTTTCATAGAACTTTTGACACTACCCCTTTCAAATGACTAAGCCCATTAATGAAATGCTCGAGTTCTTTGTATATTTGATCAATAGGCAAGTCTTTTTGTAATAATGCTTGCAATGCCAATCCATCCACTACAGCATTTAATAAAATCCCCCATGTTTCAAAAGAAACGCCTTTTATTGGTGATTCCATCCACAAGTTTGATAATTTCTCGGACAGAGTTTTATTTTCTAACTGGATGATTTCGCCAAGTTTACTTCTTATCTCATCGTTGTTAAAACTGGAAGCAACCAATGAAATAAATAATTTATGGAAAAACGATTCATATGAACAACGACTTTTTGCTGATGCAATCGCTTGCTCCATCATATTTTCTTTATTCTCCGCTATTTCCCGCCAGCTGTTGTCACAAATGTCCTGAACAATATCAATTAACAATTGTTCCTTCGTTCTAAAATGGTAGTAAATTGTGCCTTGTGTTACACCTGCCGTCTCAGCCACTGCTCTTAAGGTGAAATTTTCAATCCCTTTATTCACTAAACATTCCTTCGCATATTTAATCAGTTCACTTTTACTGATACCATTAGGTTTTGCCATTTCATCACCCCATCTTAGTTATTCAACTAACTAACTTAACATTATAATAACAACGAATATAAAACATGACAATCAACTTGTTAAATATTTTGCTTATCAATTTATATACGTATATCTTTAAGAGGGATAATTCTTTATGTATATCATTCCTGAAAATTACAACTAAACACCCAAAAATAAATACTAAAGTTGGAATTAGGATTCCTATATCGAAAGCAATTAATAGAACGGATAAACCCATTAAAACTCCACCAATATAAGAAATCCAATTCCACATTGATTTGTCCCCATTTCGTTATTGATTTTACAATAAATCCCTAAAAATCCAGAACCCATACAATTTCATCCTAGGAGTAGTTTATTGCTTTTTCGATTGAAATAGTAGGCAGTAAAAATCTATAATTACTAAAAGTTTACATGAAGGTGATAAAGTGAAATTTCGTTTGTTCATTATAGTATTAGCAACTCTAATATTAGCTGCTTGTAACAATCAAGTGACAAAGAGTAATACGATTAAGCAAAAAAATTAATCCGATGAAGAACGTAACAGGTTAATGGCAGCAGTTGGGGGAAAGATTTTTCATTATGAATACAAAGCGGAAAAGGAAAAATTATTGCGGGTATGGGTGGAACGTTATGAATACGGAAATTTAGTTGAGCAGGTTGGAGACATCGGGGGAATCATTGAAAATGAAGAGGGAGAAATTCTCGTTTATTTTCTAGAAAATCTTGAGTGGGAACACTATTATTTGCGTAGTGCAATTATCAATGAAACAGGTCATTCTATGTCGAGTAGCCATATTTCCAAACCGGGTGAAACTTTAGAAGTGGGATCTTGGAGTTCGATTGTCAGTGATGAGGTTCCTCTGACAGAGGATGTAGTATTAGGGTATATGGGACTTTTTGAAGCACATGACGGGAGCTCGATAAGTGTCCGTACTAGTCAATCACCTCCTCAAGAATTGGTTGAGGAGAATACACATATTCCTGTACTTTACCTCATTCGAGCTTCATTAACGGATGATACCGACTTGGACGTCGAGTAGGAAGGTGGAATGATGATGAAGCGTTCGGAAAAAACATTAAGAGTTTGTGAGAAGGGTCATCGATATTATAAAAGCAGTGATTGCAACACTTGTCCAACTTGTGAAGCAGAACGAAAACCAACAGAGGGTTTCTTAGCTGGATTTTCCGCCCCGGCAAGAAGAGCACTTGAAAGCCAGGGGATTACAACTGTTGAAGAACTTTCGAAATATACGGAGAAAGAAATCATGTCCCTTCATGGCATTGGTAAAACTGCGCTTCAGAAAATGAAAGAGGCTTTAGATGAAGCGGGATTAAGTTTTAGTAAGGAATAATTTTAATCTTGAAACTTTTTCCATTTGTCATCGTAAATAAATGAACACTCTCTAATATCGGGCTTTATTTTAAAATTTTTTCTCATCGTCGACTTCACAAACAATTGCATTCGATGAAATTTCCGCATGGTCGTTACTTTTCATTATTATTGCTGCTTCAATTGCCTTCTAAAAATTCAGGGTAGTGTCAAAAAATCTATGAAAACTTAGTTTTGGAGGGATGTGATCTAGCGAAACTAGAGGAAATGCCGCCGCAATCGCTCTTGACAAACACGTCAATGGTTTGATTTCGAACCAACAAGGGCGAAGGGAACAAAAAGAAGGCACACCAAAGAAGCCCTTGCCAATTCCCATTTTAAACCATTGACTGGTTCGGTTTGTCAAGAGTTCGCTTCGCCGATGCTGGTAAGGGCTCTGCTAAACAAAAAGTTAGGCAGTTTGCTCTACTAGCCATTGTTGAGCTAAACCAATCAGTTTTGTCCAACGTGCAGGCATATTCGGCAGTCCTTTTAGCTCTGGAATAACTACAGGCACTTTGCCTTCCAGGGCTGAATGTGGCCGCAAGAAATTAAAATAAGCCACAAACAAAGTCACATAAGAAACGGATCCGTGTGTCGATCTGTAATTGCCCTTAAATGTTCGATTCAGTCTTTCAATAATTTGTTTTAGCGGTCTGTATTCCGTTGAAACCTGGTCTTCGTTGGTTAGTCCAATGACCTGCTTCACATCAAACGTAATACCGTGCTGGGCAAAAAAGTGTTGTGCTAAAAGGTAAATCGGATTGCCATCTACGACAAAGGTGAGGTCTTCCGGGATCTCTTTCATCTTCCATAAGGCCTCATCAATCGCACGAATGGCTGATACCGTATCACGATTTGGAGAAACAGGGTAGGACAGAATAATTTTCTTTACCGCATCAAAAAAGAAAAAAAGATAATGCCAACGACCATTCACCTTAATGTATGTTTCGTCTCCGCAGAATTGATCAGAAAGCTCGTAAGGATAATGATCCACATAAGGTTTGAGAAGAAGTGCTACGCTGTTTTCGTAATTCAATATACTCTGGTGAGAGATGGGTACGCCATGAACATCCTTCATCAGTGCAGCTGTTTTCCGAGCCGATAAGCCATAGTTTACATGGTAGGTTAAAATGAGCCCCAATGTGTGCGGTGACACATGAAGCCTGGACAAATCCACTTTTGGCTTCTTAGGTGAATGTTTGGCTAACGGCTGATAATCAATTTGAAACTGACGGAATATGTATCGAACTTTAAAAGACGGAGGATCCTTTTCGAACTGCTTTTTCTCTTTTTTAGACATTCCTTGCAGTTTCTTTTTGTAATACGGACAGTCATTGTTTTTGCACTTAAATACGAGAAAATCTTTTCTTTCCTTGATCTTCTCGAGTGTTTTCGAACAGTGTGGACATTTTAGTATAGCCTCCTTGGCATATTGATTCTTTTTATTAAACAGACACGCACACACCTTGCATTGATACTGTCCTTTACCTCCGTTATTGGCATAAAGATAATCTGACGGAGCACCACACCTTGGACATTTCATGGATGAAGGTACTTTACCTTTTGAATTGGAACGCCTCTGAACAGGTTTGAGAGGTTTCCCGTTCTTCTCCAAATATTCTTTGAGAAGAATTTGATAATCGAGCTTTTGTAGAGTTTCAATGATTGGCAGCTCATCCACCTGGAGTTTTTGATAAGGCTTATTGACAGGCTTTTCAGTTGGCTTATCAAACATGTTTTTTCCAATCAGAAGGGTAAGTAATGTTCGAATCATTTGATCTTGGTACTTGATATATTCAAGCAAATAGGTTAATAATTGAGGTAACAACTTGTCACTTCCTTTATTAGGGATTTTTGAGTGTGTGGTTACCTCATAAATACCCTAATTTTAAGGGGGTGGCAAGTTTTTTGCTTATAAAGCCCTCTAATATAGGATTCTATAACCTATTTCTATATAAAGTTTTGACAATACGAAATTCAGAAAGGGGAGTAAAAAATGGATATCAATCAATTAAAAAAAGCAATTTCAAATCTCAGCGAGCAGGAAGTCAAAAGTTTATTACATTTGATTATGATCCGTTCTGAACATATTGATGAAGACTTCCCAGAATTTATGCAATCCTTGAAAAACGCCCTTATTAAAAGAGAAAAAACACCGAACATGAAAAATCCTGAAACCATCCATATTGTATTCGGTGCTTCCGCAGCTGGTGGTTTGAAACACGCTTTTAAAGATCAACAAACAGAGGAAATCATCGAATTACCGGATTATTTTGCAGAAGGTCCATTGAAACATTATCATACCCCAGAAGGTTTCGAACAACGTTATCAATGGTTTAAAGAAAACTATCAGTGGGATTCAGAGCATGCAGAGTGGTACAAGTTTAAAATGAAAGAAGCGTTTGAAAAAATTCAATCGATTAACCCTAGGCAGCGAGTGGTGATTTGGACTTCTTCAAATGCAAGTGAACAAACAGGATTACGCCTAGTGCTTTATTTATTGAAAGAAAAAACAAATGCGGTGTGTAAAATCAATACGTATGAAGCTTATCACAAACTTTACAAAGGAAAAGAAGAAGATTTTCCTCGCCATACGGGAGAATTAAATATTGAACAGTTGCGTGCATGTTACGAACTTGTAAAAATGAAGGAATTGACGGTAGAAATGCGCCATTCTTTAGCAAAAGAAGGGGAACAATTATTCACTTCCGAGTCGATTTTACGAACGTATAAAAATGGGCAAATTTTGAGCGCTGAAAGTAATCGGGATGACGAGTTCATCATTGAAAAATTGAAGGAGATTCATGAAACGCAAGGGAAAAAGGATTTCCTTAAAGCTGCTAGATTAATTGGAGAAGTGCTTGGTCATATGCAGCAGCATACGAGCTATGAATGGCTTGAGTACCGCTTGCGCCAATTAATTGCCGAAGGGAAAGTAGAATATCAAGGTGAACTCCGAGGCATGAGATATTATGAGGTCAAATTGAAGGAAGCGCTTGTTGGTTAAAGCATGTTTATACATGCTTTTATTATTATAGGGTGGCGTTATTTTATTGCTCTTCATTGTATGAATTTGTGATGATGCAAGTATTTAGCGGTAAACCGCAAGTAATTATCAAGTGTTTGAATAAAGTTCAGTTCATTTTATCGCTCAGATTCATTTAATGAATTTAAGTCTCTCCGCAAACAATAACAAGAGGAGGAGGGCAAAATGAAAACAGCGGTCTTTTTAGATCGAGATGGCGTTATTAATGAAGTGCTTACAGAGAGAGTAAAATTCGTAAATAAACCAAAAGATCTTTACTTTTTACCGGGCGTACCGGAAGCTATTCGAAAACTAAATGAACATTTTGATTATATTTTCGTGGTGACGAACCAAGGAGGCGTTGGGCTTGGATTTATGAGAGAAATCCAGCTTCAAAAGGTTCATGAGCATATGGTGAATGAATTGAAAAAACAAGGGGCAATTATACATGATGTTGTCTATTGTCCACATAAACCGAAAGCTGGATGTGCCTGTCGCAAACCAGGTTCTAAAATGATTGAAGATTTGGCTGAAAAATATAACGTGGACCTGCCCAAATCTTACATGGTGGGGGATACGGATACAGATATCCTAGCAGGGAAAAATGCAGGTACAAAGACGGTTTTTATTGGAGACGAGGAACCTTTAGCCGATGCAACCTTTCCGGATTTATTGACTGCAGTCGATTGGATAATCAAGGATTCAAAATTGCATTAATATGAGAGATGCGAATATTTTATTGAAAGCTGCAAGTAAATGGGCGCATGTCGCAAGTATTTGATTAATTGCCAAACTACCTTCGATACCGCACGAATTTGTTCATCACATATCCTAAATGCGAAGAAAGTATAAACCGCCACTTACTTGCAAAAATAAAAAGAAAAAAAGGAACGATTCAAATGCAATTAAAACATGGATGGAATTTCCATAACAGTTATGCAACATTACCACCCATTTTCTATACACAACTAAACCCTACACCAGTAGCATCTCCCAAGCTAGTTGTTTTCAATGAATCTCTTGCTGAAGAATTGAATTTGAATAGTGATGCACTGCAGACAGAAGAAGAGGTTGCTACATTTGCGGGTAACAAAATACCGGAAGGAGCGGAGCCGCTCGCTCAAGCTTATGCAGGGCATCAATTCGGTTATTTCACTATGTTGGGCGATGGACGAGCCATTCTTTTGGGAGAGCATGTGAATACTCAGAATCAGCGCTTTGATATACAGCTAAAAGGTTCGGGAAGAACGCCATATTCCCGCGGCGGTGATGGACGAGCAGCTCTTGGACCAATGCTTCGAGAGTACATTATTAGTGAAGCGATGCATGCCCTTGGGATTCCTACAACGAGAAGTTTAGCCGTTATCACAACAGGGGAAACGGTCATTCGAGAACAACTGCTTCCAGGTGCTATTTTAACAAGAGTGGCTTCAAGCCATATCCGCGTTGGAACTTTTGAATTTGCACGAAAATTTGGTTCAAAAGAAGACTTACAAGCTCTTTGCGACTATACTATTGAAAGACATTATCCTCATCTTGCAAAAGAAAAGAATCCATATCTGCAATTATTAAAAGAAGTCATCGAAAAGCAAGCAGCACTTATTGCTAAGTGGCAACTCGTCGGCTTTGTCCATGGTGTGATGAATACTGATAACATGACCGTTAGCGGGGAGACCATTGATTACGGGCCATGCGCTTTTATGGACCTTTATCATCCGGAAACAGTCTTCAGCTCAATAGATACTTGCGGCCGCTATGCTTATGGAAATCAACCTAAAATTGGAGGATGGAACTTAGCAAGGTTTGCCGAGGCGCTTATTCCGCTGCTTGATGAAAATAAAGAAAAGGCGGTCGGTCTGGCAAAAGAAGCCATAGAAACTTACCCAGACCTTTACGTATTTTATTATCTCGACGGTATGCGTAAAAAATTAGGGCTCCTTAATGAAGAAGCGGAAGATGAAGCACTCATACAAGATTTACTTCAATTAATGGAAACATATAAACAAGATTATACAAATACGTTTAGAGCGTTAACTTTGCAAAAATTCGAAGAACCATTTTTCCAAACTCCAGAATTTCAAGATTGGTACCAACGTTATCAAGATCGCCTAAAACGCCAAAATTCTATAGATATCATGCAAATAATGAAGCAACATAACCCTTCTGTGATTCCTCGAAACCACCGGGTAGAAGAAGCAATCGAAGCAGCGGTGGAGCGAGGAGACTTCACCGTTATGAAAAAATTGCTATCGATTATCGCGAATCCTTATGCATATTCAGCGGAACAAGAGGAATACTGTACATTGCCTGAATATCCAGATGAACCGTATATTACCTATTGCGGTACGTAAAACTCGCAAAGAATGGAGGAACTCAAATGGAAAAAATCGAAGTTGGCGAAGTATTTACCATCGGGGATGACGAACAAGAAGAGGAAGTTGAAGTTGTTGCAACGCTGACAGTAGATGGACAAGATTATGTCGCAGTTGCCTTTACAGATGATTTACATGAAGAGAATGAAGAGGATATCGAAGTCTTTTTCTTGAAAGTGGATGATGAGGGGGACTTCGACGTGATTGAATCCGATGAAGAATTCGATAAAGTGTCAGAAGCCTTTGATCAAATGATGGATGAAATGGATGAAGAGTAATATGTTTACGGGAGCAAGATTTACAGGCTCCCGTTTTTTTCATCTATAGAAATAATAATCAAATATTTATGATTATTGCAGCCCTCCATATTGGCAAGCAGATTTTAAGCATTGCTAAATTATGTTAGATTAATAGAAAGAATATGGAAAAGGGGACTTCTGTGTGCACAAAATTCAATCGATGGGCATTGTACTAGTTATCAGTTTATTGGGCGTATACCTTTTTAACATTTTGCATTTACCCGTTCCTTGGTTACTCGGTCCGATTTTTACAGTGTTAATCAGTCAATTTTTTATCAAAACACACCTCTATTGGCCATCGACATTACGCAACTTCGGATTAATCATCGTAGGAATTACCATTGGCCAAAGCTTTCAATTAACTGTTTTTTCCGGCATGGGCTGGCTTATTGGAATCATGTTGTTATTGAACATCATGATTATAATATTTAGTGTTCTATTAGCATTTGGACTTGTGAGAGTGGGGGAGCTTTCATTAAAAACCGCATTGACATGTACGGTTCCCGGAGGACTTTCTCAAATTGTGGCCTTTGCAGAAGAGGAAGAAGGCATTGATATTGCCATTGTCACGTACTTTCATGTTGTTCGTGTAATCACTATTGTGATTGGTATTCCCTTAATATTACATGCCCACGCAGTAGCTGATAAGAAAGAAGCGATGTTATCCTTCTCTTCAATGATGGCATTATTGCTACTGATTCTCGGATCTATAGTAGCTGCAAGGATAGGGAAGAAGATAAAAATTCCGGTTTCTTCTTTTTTATCTCCCGTATTATTCGTGATTGGTCTCCAATTGTTTTCAATTGAAATGCCAGAAGTCCCAAACCTCTTTCTCAATATGGCACAGTTAATGATTGGTGCTTATATAGGACAGCTGCTAAAGCCTAACATGCTAAAATTGGGGAAGCGGGTTCTATTATTAGGTGTTGGAACTGCCATATTCCTGTTGCTCTTTACTTTTGTACAAGGGTGGATGTTAACACAAATGATGAAATATTCCTTGTCAACAAGTATATTAAGTACAGCGGCAGGAGGGCTGGATCAAATGAGTCTACTTGCCAGTGCCATTGGAGCGGATGTATCGATCGTGACGGTCTTTCAAATGTTTCGAATTTTATTTGTTTTTATCGTTGTTTTACCATTATTAAAAGTATCTTGCCGATATATTGATGAAAGGAATACTAATACTTAAAAGAATCAGAAAGGTTGTTTCTAGTAACATTTATAGATACTATTAATGGTAGGGTCGCCATAAAAACCAGACGAATATAGTAAAAAACTGTCGATTGTTGATTCACAAGAAAAAATGGTATGATATATATTAGTTTGTCTATGAAATGATAAGGGGAATATGACATAAAATGCAAAACAAAAAAATAGAATTGTGGAAAAAAGCTGTGAAAACAGGAATCATCAAGTCGAATTTAATTCCGATGTTCGCCGCTTTAATGCTTGCCCTTTATACTTATCATTTAAGTTTTATTGAAAATATACCGAATATGATTTTTGCTCTTATCGGTTCGGCGGCAGTCATCGGAGCAGCTGGAATATTCAACAATATATATGATCATGATATTGATGCGAAGATGTCCCGTACAAAATTGAGACCATCTGTTACTGGTGAAATTAATCTTCGCACGTTGTTGATTGTCGGAATACTATTACTGATTATCGGACTTGGATTTTTAGCCTTAACAACACTAACAGCTGCAATTCTTGGATTCCTTGGTGTATTTTTCTACGTTGTTCCATATACGATGTGGACGAAGAGAAGAACTATTTGGAACACTGAAGTGGGGAGTATTTCTGGTGCGGTTCCACCGTTAATTGGATGGGCGGCTGTTGCACCTACGATCTGGCACCCAGCATGTTGGGCGCTCTTTATCATTATGATCATTTGGCAAATGCCGCATTTCTATGCACTGGCCATCCGTAAGAAGGATGATTATGCAGCAGCAAAAATCCCAATGCTTCCAGTTGTAAAGGGCGTTAAACGCACATATATCCAAACGAATGTGTACTTAATTTTGCTCATGCTAACGAGCTTTCTGTTTGTTCCGTTAAGCTGGGGGTTAACGCTTTCTTCACTAATGCTTGGCGGCATTTGGCTATGGATTAGTTTAGTAGGATATAGACAAATGGACGGGAATAAATGGGCAAATAAAATGTTTGGTTATTCATTAATTTACATGACAGCAGTGTTTGCCACAGTCATTATTTATGCCGGAGTAGGAATGATATTACGTTAAAGTATGATGAGACCGAAAGTTCATTATTGTTAACTTTCGGTCTGATTTTGTTTACATATATCAATAAATTAACATAGTTATTCATAAAAACTCTGCCATAACTATGTCAATAAAGTTTAGTTGCAAGGAAATTCCTGTATATGTAACAAAAAATGCAATGATGAAAAAATAAAAATATTAAATTTGTGAACAAAAATATGATAAAAATGTGACATATTTCGAGAGTTGATGTACAAAGAGATGATGGGGTGCTATAGTAATATTACAATACAGCGAAAAATGTAGTTGCTGTATAAAAAATTGCTCTTTTAGTAAAAGTATCATGTAAGCTCATAAGAACCTAAAATTTGTTCGACTGATCAATAAAACCTCCCCTATATTTTTTATAACTAGCTTATAAGGTTTGGAAAAGGCTGGACGCATTGGCGAACCAGCCTTTTTGTGTGCGCCTGGCATGGATGTAATCTATAGGGTGCAAGTCCCGAGCCGTGAAGGCAGAAGTAACGGTTAGCTTAACGCAAGGGTGTCTGTGGTGACGCGGAATCTGAAGGAAGCGAGCGGCAAACTTCCGGTCTGAGGAACACGAACTTCATACAAGGCTAGGTATCATTGGATGAGTTTGCACAACAAAACAAAGTCCTTTCTGCCGAAGGTGATACAGAGTAAATGAAGCAGATAGATGGAAGGAAAGATTACATTCTTACCCAGGGAGGTCTGATGGATACGTGAAGTACACTTCATAACCTACTTAGTGATAAGTAGCTGAACCATCAGAAGTCAGCAGAGGTCATAGTATTAGTTGGTCTAGAACAACTGAGAAGGACCGAACAATTAAGAGAGAATAGCCCTTGGCATTCAGTGAGTCATGATGAACACAGAAAACGTAGTACCTCACTTGAGGAAGGAAGCGGTGAATCCCGTGGGGGACCTCTTGGAGGGTGGAGTGACCACTGGCATAAAGAGAACAGCTATTCACGGAAGGAGAATAACGATGCTTTTGAATCAAATCCTGTCACGGGAGAACATGCTTCAAGCACTAAAACGTGTAGAACAGAATAAAGGAAGCCACGGAGTAGATATGATGCCCGTACAAAATCTACGACAGCACATAGTTGAAAATTGGCTATCGATTAAAGAAGCAATTCTCAAGGGAACTTATGAACCGATGCCAGTCCGCAGAGTCGAAATCCCGAAACCTGATGGCGGTGTTCGTTTACTAGGAATCCCTACCGTAACAGACCGTTTGATTCAACAAGCAATCGCCCAAGTACTTTCAAAAGTGTACGACCCTACATTCTCTGAAAACAGCTACGGATTTCGACCAAACCGAAGTGCTCATGATGCGGCGAGGAAAGCGAAAGAATATATAAGAGATGGATATCGATGGGTTGTAGATATGGACTTGGAGAAATTCTTTGATAAGGTCAACCATGACAGATTAATGGGTACACTCGCGAAGAGAATCCAAGATAAACCATTACTGAAATTGATTCGTAAGTATTTACAATCGGGCGTCATGATTAATGGTGTGGTGTCAAGCACATTAGAAGGAACTCCACAAGGAGGACCATTAAGTCCGCTACTATCTAACATTGTACTAGATGAACTAGATAAAGAATTGGAAAGAAGAGGACACAAATTCGTTCGATATGCGGATGACTGTAACATTTACGTGAAAAGTAAACGAGCAGGACTTCGCACAATGGCAAGTATCCAGCGATTTATTGAAGGAAAACTACGACTGAAAGTAAATGAAAAGAAATCAGCGGTCGACCGTCCATGGAAACGTAAGTTTCTAGGATTTAGCTTTACCTATCATAAAGAGCCAAAGGTTCGTATCGCAAAAGAAAGCCTTAAACGAATGAAGAATAAAGTTCGTGAAATCACATCACGCAAGATGCCCTACCCGATGGAATACCGCATTCAGAAACTGAATCAATATCTAATGGGATGGTGTGGATATTTTGCGTTAGCAGACACCAAATCTATATTCCCTGAATTAGATAAATGGATTCGTAGAAGACTTCGAATGTGTCTATGGAAGAACTGGAAGAAACCGAAAACAAAGATACGCAACCTTATTCAACTTGGCGTACCACAATGGCAAGCGTATGAATGGGGAAATACTCGGAAGAGTTATTGGCGTATTTCAAAAAGTCCAATATTACACAGAACCCTTGGTAACTCCTATTGGAGAAACCAAGGGCTGAAAAGTCTTGAAGCTCGTTATGAAAACTTGCGTCAATTATCTTAATTGAACCGCCGTATACGGAACCGTACGTACGGTGGTGTGAGAGGACGGGAGTTAATCGCTCCCTCCTACTCGATATGTTAACAGTTTTCACTTGAGAGGTAGACAATTTGATTTTTTCCTTGTCTTTTTGCCATATAGAGAGCTTGATCGGCAACTTTAAAGATTTGAGTGAACTTTTTAGCATATGGAATGCTATTGGTACATACTACTCCGATGCTAACAGTCACTTTAATTTCATTTGTTAAATAGTTTATCTGAAAGGAAGTAATTTCATTATAAAGTTGTTTTGCTCTTTCCATAATGGAATGTGAAGGATATCCTTTTAAGAGGACAATAAATTCATCCCCACCGTAACGACCGACGATGATATTTTCTTTATCTTCATTAGCCACCTTTAAACAAGCCTGTGCGACCCCTTTAATCACTTCATCACCTATTAAATGGCCAAAGGTATCATTAATATTTTTAAACGAGTCAATGTCGATGACGACACAACAAATATGTTCATCTGTTTTTTTCATTTCTTTGAGCCACTTGTCACATGTTGTTTCAATATAATAACGATTATATACTCCTGTTAAACTGTCCACATTTGCCCGTTTTTCTATCGCTTTAATGCTTTGATTGACATCCAATTCTCGTATTTTAGATGAAAGGCGAGTGGAAAACAGTTTTTCAACAATTGTTAAATATTCTTTCATCGCTTCGTAAGATTTCTTATAATTGCCAAGGGATTCATAAATTTCTGCAATTACTTTCAATATAGACTTTAATTTCATTTGATTATTATATTCAGAATATATGTTGAAAGATTTATGTAATAATTGCAATGCTATATCATGCTCACCTTTGGAACGATGAAATGTGGCTTTCACATGGAGAAAGTGCGCTTTTTCATGAGGTAGGTTGTTGATATACTGGTTGAGCTCTAGTTGATTGATAATTTTTTCTGCCTTCGATAATTCATTCAAACCGATATAACTTGATGCAATACTTAAATAGATATGACATTGCAATAATATTTCACTAGGGCAATGTTCTTTTGCAATGGCTAATGCTTTTAACGCATAGTGAAGTGCTTTTTCATAGTTTCCTTCATGCAATAAGTAGTTGCTGTAGGAGTTGAAACTGCTGCTTACTGAATAAAACATTTCTAATTCTTGTGCAATCCGTATACATTGCTTCATCGCTTCTTTTGCTTCTTCGAAATTTTCTTCATAAGCATATATCAAAGCACTTAGGTAATATAAGTAATACTTATCCCGATCGTCTCCGAATTCATCACACAACACTTTATAATCAAGAATATGTTGGAAAGCGATTTCAATTTCACCTAAATAATAATAACAACAAGCAAGATTCAAATGGGCATTCATCGTGGCCTTAATATCTTCGGTTTTTTTAGCGGTTTCTAATAGTTCTTTACCCAACTCAATAGCTTCTGTATACTTGCCATCGATAAAAAGGTTTCCTGTGAGCGATTCCAACCTTGTTAAATGGTACAATTGAGCGTTCATTTTTCTACCCCTCTCTTTGAAGGAAGGAAGAAATACCTTGGAAATACAATGGTTTTCTGGGTATTTCTTCCCTATTTATATTATAAACTTCAAAGGGATACTAAAATGTATACAATATTTGACAATATAAAAGTAATTTCATGACTTTTCATAAGGGGTCTAAACAGTACAAAATTCTTAAACGTTTTTTATGGAAAATTTAGGTTAGTGAGAAAAAGTTTTAACGAAAATTTTACTACTCAATTACAAAGAGAGGTTGGCAACTTCACATAAATAATCGCAAAGAACACGCAATCCTTTATCAAAGTTTTCTAAGTGGAAGTGTTCATTTGGTGCATGGAAGTTTTCTGTACTTAAACCAAATCCCATTAACACGACAGGGATATTTAAGATTTGATCAAAGGTTGCAACAATTGGAATAGATCCTCCGCCGCGAGTGAATGCAGTAGGGGATTCATACACTTTTTCATACGATTTGCTTGCTGTTTGAATTAATGGGTGGTCAAAAGGTGTAAGATATGGTGCCCCGCTGTCAAATTTCGTTACAGTGACTGTTACCCCTTTAGGTGTATGTTTTTCAATATGATTTTGTATTAACGCAATGATTTTGTCGGGATCTTGGTCTGGAACAAGTCGGCAAGTTATTTTTGCTCCTGCTTCATTTGGTAAAACGGTTTTAATTCCCTCTCCGGAAAATCCACCGAAAATTCCATTGATTTCTAAAGTAGGGCGAGCCCAAGTTCTTTCAAGATAGGAGTAGCCTTCCTCGCCAAACAATTCATTAACTTCCAGTTCCTCTTTTAATGCTTCTTCATTAAATTGTAGGTCAGCAAAGGCTTTACGTTCCTCATTTGATAGTGGTCGAACGTCATCATAAAATCCTTCGACTAAAATTTTACCTGTATGATCTCGGAATGAATCAAGAATTGCTACTAACGCATGGATTGCATTTTGCACTCCACCACCGTAAAGACCAGAGTGCAGGTCGCTTTTCGCTCCACGCACATCGATTTGGAGGCCTGTAAGTCCTCGTAATCCATAGCAGATTGCCGGTTTACCTGGACCATACATATTTGTGTCAGAGATTAAAATGAAATCTGCTGCTAATTTATCTTTATTTTCCTCTATATAAGAAGGAAGGTTAGCGCTTCCAATTTCTTCTTCACCTTCATAAATGAATTTTACATTGACAGGCAATGTACCGAGAATCGCGAAAAGTGCTTCAATTGCTTTTAGGTGCATGAATATTTGTCCCTTATCATCGGACGCTCCTCGAGCATACAATTTATTTTCAATGATTTCAGGTTTGAAAGGTTCTGTTTTCCATAAGTGCAATGGATCAACTGGTTGAACGTCATAATGTCCGTAAATTAATACTGTTGGTTTTCCTTCAGCATGAAGCCATTCACCATAAACGACAGGATGCCCAGCTGTTTGGTCAATGGATACATTTTCAAGGTTCAATTGTTCCATCTGATTTTTTAGCCATTGAGCTGCACGCTCTATATCTTGCTTATGGTCGGATAGTGCGCTGATGCTAGGAATAGATAAAAATTCAAATAGCTCCTGTAAATGCTTTTCGCGATTTTTTTCAAAATACTCATGAAAACGTTGCAAGTCCATATAAATCCCCCGATTCAAAAAAAATTTTCTAAAAATTAGTATATCATAGAATTGGAAATTTCAAGCGAATGTCAGAACATTTTGAGAAAGGTAATAAAAAGGGGAAATCAATAATAGAAATCTTACAGGAATGTAATGTAATTGAAAGCTAATCATATAGAGTGTAATACAAATTTTTGGGAAAATGTATACAGAAAGCTCTTAAATACGGAGGAATTGAACGATGAGTAAAATTTGTGATGTTTACGAAGAGTTTAATCGTTATATATATCATTTATGTTTAAAATTAACGCGCAATCCTTTAGAAGCTGAGGATTTAATGCAAGAGGTGTGGGTAAAAGTTGTCCGCAACCAAAAGCAAGTGGAACAAGTTGATCATGTAAAAGCATGGCTTACGACCATTACGATGAATACGTTTCGAGATCGTTATCGGAAAAATGTGCGCCGCAGTAAGTATGTAATGAATCAACCTGAAACTTTAGACGTTCCAATACTAGAATTGGTTCCAAATAATGAAGTTTCCACAGAAGAACAAATTGAAAAAGTGGTCATTACTAAAATTGTGCAGGAAAAGATGAAACAATTAGATAGTATTTATCAAAAGACGCTTTGGTATTTTTACGTTGAGCAATATTCTTTAGCTGAAATATCCAATTTAATGAAAGTATCAATCGGCACTGTAAAATCCCGCTTATTCCGTGCGAAGCAAAGACTGAAAGAAATTTTAATGTCAGATAACAACTTGGTAGATGTGGTTGTGCCTGTATAACAATGAAAAGTAGCTTGTGGTCATCCTATGGCCACAAGTTTTTTCTATGGAAACAGTAAATGCAAGCTGCTATTATAGGCAACTTGCATTTTCCTTATCATTCGACGTACAAACATACTTCCACCCCCTTTTTATTTATAAGGATAATTTTCTAAACATTTTTCAAAAATGTTATGCAATGTTTGGATTTCCTCGTTTGATAACATGCCAAACATGGAATGAACTAATGCCATCACCTGAGTTTTGGATTGTTCTAATACTTTTCTTCCTTCAGGAGTAATTGCGATTTGAGATACGCGGCGATCGTTTGCACTTTGTGTTTTTTGAATATATCCGCTTTTTAACAGTTTCGATGTTAAAACGGTTACTCCGCCTGTTGTAATTTTTAGTCGTTCCGCAATGAGAGAAGGGCGTTTTGGACCTTCTTTTGCAAGTAAATCTAACAAAAGAATATGGGTTTTTGAAAAACCTAAATCATTAATTTGATTCCATTCATTAGACCATTTTCGCTCTAGCGTTGAAATCACTTCAAATAGGCTGGAAATGGTTTCATATCGTTGGTTATCCATTATTTTCAGCTCCACTTTCATTTTCAGTACAAGGGTAGGGGAAGATAATTTAACTTACAATTTCGTCAGCATGCTTTCTCAATTCATTTAATTCATATACACGAACTTTGCGTGGAATAAATCGACGGATGTCCATTTCGTTATAACCGACTTGGATGCGTTTTTCATCAATTAAAATTGGACTACGCAGCATTCGAGGATGTTCTTTAATTAATTCATAAAGCTCTTGGATGGAAAGTTGATCAATGTCAACATCTAAGTTTTTGAAGTCGTTTGAGTTTGTTGCAATAATTTCATCTGTTCCATCTTCCGTCATGCGCAATATGTTTTTAAACTCTGATAATGTTAGTGGTTGAGATGTAATCCGTTTTTCTGTAAAAGGGATATTGTGTTCTTTAAGCCATTTAATTGCTTTGCGTGAAGAAGAACAACTAGATTGGGTGTAGATGGTAACTGTCATATATACCGCCTCCAATAATGGTTTAGAGTTGTGTTTTGGTATTGTAAGAGAAAACAGCATTAGATATCTTACCAGTAAGATAAATCAAAGTCAATTTTGAAAAAAGTGGACGACTAAATAATGTATAACCATTTTTCTAATAATAATTACGTTTTTATTGGGCGAAAGTTTCAATTTTAGGGAAATTATTTTAGTTGAATATTACAGAAGGGGAAATTTTGATTTTCACAGTAAAAATAAATTTTCTGGAAGAGTAAGAGAATTTAATGGATTTCTTAATTATAATAATGCAAAGTACAATTTCTGTTAGAAAGGGAAATGAATTGAAAAAAGAAAAAACTCGCGATTTACATTTCCGCGAGTAGCTTATTGAGCTCTGCTAATTTCTTTTCCATACGAGCTAGTCGTTCTTCTGCTTGCATTACCGAATCAATATGGCCAGTATTTTCAAGTTTCTCTATATCGCCTTGCAAATTGATATAATCCATTTTAATTTCAGCAATTTGCTGTTCAATTTCTCGTTTTGTCAACATAATTAACTCCCATCTTTCATGTTCAGTCACATTAATATGGTTATTGTATCATAAAGGATTGGAGTTTTCATTCATCTAAAAAAACAATGGCCGTATTCGACCATTGATGCAAATTAATGGATGTTCACTTTTTCGGGATTTGTAGAAAGGATTAATTGGAAGGATCCTTTTTGAGTTTTCACTGTTACCGTTACAAATTCGCCTGAGACCTTGACATTTTCTTGGAATTTTTGAGGATTCATAGAAAGTTCTGTGCCCCAGTTCGACATGTTGACTAAATAGATTCCGTTATGTAAATTTAGGAATTCACTAAAGGCATCTTTGGCAAGTTCGTCAATTTCAGTTAAATTCTCTTCTGCATAGTTCGATGCAATGTGCAGCAACGATTGATCATCAGCTGCAATTGCTGTAAATAGTGGAGCACTTCCAGTAATTTCTTGACTTACGAACCATTTTGAATGATGAACTTCTTCGTTTGAAATTTTAAGAAATGT
This sequence comes from Ureibacillus sp. FSL W8-0352, assembly GCF_038004345.1. Classification (NCBI taxonomy): domain Bacteria; kingdom Bacillati; phylum Bacillota; class Bacilli; order Caryophanales; family Caryophanaceae; genus Ureibacillus; species Ureibacillus sp. FSL W8-0352. Next base: position 2,978,172 of record NZ_JBBOQT010000001.1, read on the forward strand.
TTGGCGATCAATGAAGCGAATCATATTTTTCGCAAAAAGGGAAATGTAGTCTCCGTATTGTTCACGAATTTCTTTGTGATCTTTAGTTAAAATGTTTTCCACTAATGCATCGATATTTCCGCTTTGAATTTCCTCAAACTTTTCGGTGGATAGACTATATTCGTTCTTATAGTCATTTAAAGCTGAACTGAATTCGTCCATTGTCATATAACCGCGGTCTATTAACGCTTGTGCTAAATATAAATGGCCTTGTTTTTGATGGGAAATAAGCTCTTCAACTTGTTCTTCTGTTAGATATCCAAGTTCAATAGCAATTTCACCGAAACGCTTGTCCATTTGTTTTTGTTTTTCATGGACTTCATTTACTTGATTAGAAGTCATCAAACCTTTGTCGACAGCAATAACACCAAACTTTACGTGCACCGCTTCTTGATACTCTAGCACATCTTGAAGTTGTTCATTTGTAATCAATCCACGATTTAATAAGTAGTGACCGAAATATTGGCTAAACATGGATTATCCCTCCTTTAAGGCTTTCTCAACAATGTTCGTAAGAGTTTCAAATTGAATAGGTTTTTGAATAAAATCATATGCACCAAGTTGAAGGGCTTCTTTTAATTTGCTGCTTGTACCAACGGAAGAGGCCATTATAACCTTCGTCTCAGGACTGATTTCTTTGATTTCTTTAAGTGTTTCAATTCCATCTTTTTCAGGCATAACGATATCTAAAAATACTAGATTTGGCTTATATTTTTCTACTTGTTCTACTGCTGAAATGCCATTTTGTGCTTCATAGATTGCTTGAAAATTTAATTCTTCGAGGGCTTCTTTTAATTTCTTTCTAATGAGGAGAGAATCGTCACAAATTAGAACTGTAAATTTTTCCAATGCCATCAGCTCCTTTTATTAATACCTGCTTATTTATATAGTACTACATACCTATGAAGATTTTCTAGATGACTATCCAAAAATTTTAACAATTAACAAAATTTATGGATATTTAATATAAAAAGACAGCCGATTCTAAAATCGAACCGGCTAAAAAGTTTAGATATATAGGAAAATAGTATTGAAAAGCTAGGTTATAATGATACAATATTATGCCGTTCATAGGCGAAATCTAGTAGAAGCGATTTTAATACTTCATTATTATCTTGGATTTCTAATTGAATTTGTTTTCGAACTGCTCGTTCACGTCTTGCTTCATGGAGTAATAATTCCATAACAGCATTTTGAATGTTAGACTGCTTCATTTTGCGGCCCAATCCTAAGTTTATAAAACCGTTATTTTCTCTTGGGAAGATATTATTTAATTCCCGTTCATTTTGTGCTGATACGATGCAAGGGATACCGACGGCAGCCACTTTATATGGCGTATAGTTGGCGTTACAAATGACGATATCTGCAACTGGCAATAATTTATCGAGTGGTTTATCATCTTTGAAAATTTTTGTATTTCTTCGGCTCAACGCCATCATTTGTAAATCGCTGATTGAATGCTTATATTCTCGATCGATTGCTATTGTCACTTTTAGTGGGATTTGTAGGTGGGTTAAGTGGCGCAAAGTGCGGTATGTTAAGTTGTTGTCGTCTCCATCTTCATAAGCAACGATGATATGTGGCGGGTTTGATAATTCGTTAGAAACTCTAGATTCAGCAATTGATTTTAGTGTATCCGTAACCGCGAAGGCGAAGCTTCCTGCTAGAATATTTTGAGCAGTCGTTTCTCTCGTTTCTTCTAATATAGACATAATATTACAATCAGCAAGCTCTGCTCCCTCACCAAAATCATCGAAATGCACTAACGTTTTGCACAGCGGTCTAATCGTTTCTACATATTCAACATACGTATCTTTTCCATCTTGTACAATTAAATCTGGCTGCAATTCTTTCAGGTGTTTTACTAGTTCGTCGATATGGTCATAGAGTATCGGTGAAAGTTGTGCATCTGTAAATATTTCTAATGCTTCATCTGATACATTTTTAAGAAAAACCGTAACGTCCTCTTCAGTTTTTAATAGTTTTGCAAGGATGCTCGTTCTTTCAAATGGGTAGTAGCCTTTAATAGCACTATACTCAACGATAAAAGCAATTTTCTTTTTTGGTTTTCTACTCAAATCATTCTGCATACCAATCCCATCCTTTCCCAATCATTATTTAAAATATGGTTAAATATTTGAAAGTATGTGTGAAATTATAAATAAGTAAAAGATTTTCAACTTTCTAGCTTTGAAATATTGATTATTTTATGATGGGGAAAGGAAGAAAATGAAAGGTTGTTTACTATGAACAGACGTTCAGCTATGGTTTTTGGCGGAACAGTGGGAATGCTTTCTGTTATCATATCAGACCTGGCGAATAGTTTGAGAGAAACCGCAAGTCCGAAAACTGGCAAGTGTTTGTAAATAATTTGATTTTGTTGATGAATTAAAAAACAAAAATAAATTTTCGTTTAGTATAAATTAAATGAATGCTCCATAATAAAATGAGAATGCGCGTTAAAATACCCGTCAGTAAACTAACAATGGAATAATATTTTCAGCCTAAAGACTGAACTTTTTCTTTTTTAATACGGTTCCCTATCGAAAGATTTGTGCATTTGCTACAATTAACAGATGGATGATAACAATAGATGGAGGATTTACAACATGAAAATTCTACTCGTAGATGGTACAGTTTTTGGTACAAAGACGGGTGCGCTCTTAAGACAGGTGGAGCAATATATAAAAGAATTTGATTCCAGTTTGGAATTGGAAATATTATATTTTTCTAAATTAAAACATCAAATTTTAGATGGAAGTCCGCTAAATGACGATATGAAAATGATGATTCAAAAATTCGAAGAAGCGGATGGCTATATATTTGCAACGCCTATTTACCAAGCGTCCATTCCTGGCGTATTAAAAAATGCTTTAGATATGTTGCCACCAAAAGCGTTGCGCTATAAACCAGCAGCAATTGTGGCTAACGGTGGCACATTCCAACACCATTTAGTTGTGGAAAATCAATTCAGACCGATTTTAGATTATTTCCGCTGTTTAGTCACTCCAAACTATGTATATACTCATACATCCCATTTTGGTGAAAATGATCAAATAATCGATCAGGATATTCATGAGCGTTTACGTGAATTAGCTCGCGTCTTCGTTCAATATTGCAAAATGAGCGAATCGCTAACAAAAGAACCGATTGATAAACACTAATTTTGAATAAATCGCGACTAATTAATTTTTCTAAATTTGAAAATAGAAAGACTTTAATTGAAAACACCTGTAATTCTTTGTGAATAAGATTTACAGGTGTTTTTATTTTTTCAATTCATCACTAATTTTTATCCTTTTTGTGTGTAAAGAGCATAAATCGTTTTCATAAATTTACGGTTAGCAAGTATGTGAACTGGATATTCTAAAATATATACTGCTTCATACTATAGAAGATTGGAGATTATACCAATGTCTTCAAAAGTAAATCTTTCATGGATTGCCAGTCAATTTGAAGATAAAAATGATTTGATACAAAAGAAGTTAGAGTTAGAACATAAACAAATTACAGTATTATTTATTAAATCGCTAATTGACCAAGAATTATATCAAAAATACATTATTAATCCATTTTTTGAATTGCCGACACAAGAACAATTTAACCTTTACTTATTTGCATTACCTCAATTTCAAGAAGTCCCTTCAAAAGAAAAAGCACTTTATTTTGTGATGGAAGGGAATGTACTTATTGAAATTCAAGACAATTTATATTCCCTTGATTTCAAGTTATCAAAAAATAGTGATGTCAATTCTACTTCTGTTGAAACAACCATCCATGGATCTGAATTGGCATTAAGTGATAACTTGATGACCAATATTAATGTGATACGTTCTTCGTATCATCAACCGTCTTTAATGATTGAATATTTCGAAAAAGGTGAAGTAAATAAGCCAAAAATGGCGCTAATTTATGATGATAAAAAAGTAAAACGAAAGGCATTGGAAAGTATCAGGGAAAAATTAGAGAAAATTGATATGCAAGTCATTACAGAGGCACCTCAATTCAATACTTTATTAAATGATCAACGGTATTCCTTATTTCCTAAAATGTTACTAACAGAACGACCAGACCGAATTGTTTACAACCTTGCTGGTGGGAAAGTGATATTGTTGGTAGACGGTAGCCCTCAATCAATGATTGCGCCTGTCGTATTTTTCGATTTTATGACAACCATGGAAGATAATTACCACACATTAGCGATTTCATATTATTTAAAATTGCTGCGTTATATTGGTATATTCGTATGTATTTTACTTCCAGGAATTTATATAGGCGCTGTGTCCTTTTCACCAGAGGTATTTCGAACAGAATTAATGTTGACCATCGCAGGAAGCAGAATGGGAGTTCCATTTACTTCCTTTGTAGAAGTATTATTTATGCTTTTTTTTATGGAACTGTTACTCGAGGCGAGTATTCGACTTCCGAAGGCGATTAGTGCAACGGCAGCAACGGTTGGAGGTCTTATTTTAGGAACAGCTGTAACGGAAGCGGCCCTTGCTTCTAATATCATGGTCATTATCGTATCGGCAGTTGCAATCTCGACCTTCGTCATTCCTGTTAATGAAATGGCGTTTGCAATACGCATCGTACGATTAATTTTAATTGTGATTGCGAGTATTTTTGGATTAGCTGGCCTCACATTAGGTTTTTTATGTTTCATTATGTATCTAGTAAATTTGACAAGCTTTGGGGAACCGTATTTAAGGTTTTATAACTACCGAAAAGGTAATCAGGATTCGGAGGGACAGGCTTGAGTCGATTTTATTATTATTTAGTCATGATTAATATGATTGCAAATATTATTTCAGCTGTTCCTACCATTCTTTTGCGGTATCGAAACGATGGAGCTGTATTGTCTTTAATTGTCGGTATCATATTAGGGCTAGTAATTGTGATTGTTTATACGAAATTTTTTAATGCCTTCCCAGGGAAGACATTTCCGGAACTGTTGGTACAAACGACATCTAAATGGTTTTACTATCCATTATTATTTTTTATGGCAGTTATGTGGTTTATTGCAGGGATAAGCACATTAATTACTTACTCTTTTTTGCTTATACGGTATTTAACTCCTGATATACCAATTATGCTTATTGGGTTAACCTTAATTTTATCTATTATATTTGGATGTTTTATGAAAACCGATCGAGTGTTATACACCATCGAAATCGTTTTTGTAATTAATTTTCCTATCATTATTTTTATTATTATCAAAGCATATACAAGCAAAAATTTAAATTGGGATTTTATTAGGGAAGCAATGTTACATGTTGTGCAAGCACCCAATATACATGCAGTTTCTTCAAGTATATTTTTATTTCTTGGCGTAGTGAATCTCGTGATTTTTAACCGTTTCTTTACCCAAAAACAAAACTTTGGTTTAAAACAAATCATTGTACTTGTTTTTATCGCCATTGCAACCACTTTTACGACTTATTTTATACCAATCGGTTTTCATGGTTCGGAGACAGTTGGTGAGCTTATTTATCCATGGATTGCTACGAGCGACTCCATGAGAATGAGATATTTTGTAATAGAACGTCTAGTATATGTTTTTTTACTTCTTTATTTATCAATGGCTTTTTTAAGTATCTTGATTCACTGGCATGTAGCGGTCGAGTTATTCAAGTATATTTTCAAATTAGAAAAAATGAAATTTAAAGGAATAAATATCGGTTATATCATTTTGATTGTCTTTTTCACCGTTAGTTCTCTCTATATAATCGTATCATTAACAGAGTATCAGTTGTTTCAATACTCCAAATACTTCTTCAACATAGCTGTTGTCAATTTCTTTGCTATGATTTTTTTATTTATCTATATCATTAGGAGGATGAAAGGTGCTAATAAAAAAGCGAATGAAAGTTAAATTATTCATCCTAATAACGATTCCATTCCTAGTCGTCCTCACAGGTTGCGGAGAATTCAAAGATATAGATAAAATGGTGTTTGTTTCGATGATTGGGATTGATGAGACCGATGATCCTGAAAAACCATACAAAATCATCTTAAAGCTTTATGTTCCAACGAGTTCGTTTAGACAAAATCCAACGCCTGAGTACACATATCTTTCAAAAAACGGTAAGACGTTGGCAGAAACGATTTCGATATTGGAATCTCATTTAGATAAAGAATTGGATTTTGGCCACTCGAAGCTAATTGTGGTTGGGGAGAAAATACTTCAAAATGATAATTATAAGGAAATATTGGATTTTCTCATACGAAGACCTGATATTCAAATGATTTCTTATTTTGCAGTGGGTAGACCTAATGCTGAAGAGATTATTAAATTTTTACCTGCAGGGGAAACAGCATTACAACCAACCATCTTCAATTATTTTGACAATAACGGAGCAGAAAGTTCATACATTATCTCCACTTTTTTATTTGATTTTCGAAGAAGGTTAAAAGAAGAAGGAATTGATCCAATTTTACCGATTGTTGAAATGAACGAACCGAAAACACATTTTATTATTAATAAATCAATAGTACTGGCAGATAATCGGCCTCCATACGAATTAGATACCGACAAAACTTTACTTTTTAAAACACTTTCTATGAATGCAAAGACGATATTCTTTGCTGTAAAAAGAGAAGGTGAATATTTTGTTTCTAGAATTGACTCCATCAAGTCAAAATACAATGTAAATGTAGAAAATAATAAAGCTTCCATAAAGATCGAAATGAAATTAGCAGGGATGATCACAGAATCAAAGAATACATTAAGCAGTAAAGAATTATCAAGATATAGCAAAATGTTAGATGAGGAAATGAAGGAAAAAGTATCAGAATTTATTCATGAGATGAAAAGGGAAGGATATGACCCGTTCGGTTTCGGTTTAAAATATTATGCTCATACTTTGCCTAAAAATCGAATGACTCACGAGGAATGGCTAGAAGCATATAAAAACGCAGATGTAGAAGTCGTTGTGAAGTCAAATTTGAAAAGTACAGGTAGCATTCAATAAATTGAACCAGTATAGTGGAAAGTCGTGGAAAAAGATCGAGTTGGAAAAAACAATTCCATATTAGATCTTTTTTCTTTCTTCTAATTAATTGCATACCATACCACCGTATAGTATAATGAGTTTAAGGATTGGAGGTAGATGAAACTGGAAAATCTAAATGAAGAGCATTGTTCTCACCGAAAGAGCCACCATCCAGAACATGTAAAAAAGGATTTAATCACCCGTTTGAATCGAATTGAAGGACAAATTCGTGGCATTAAAGGTATGATTGAACGGGATGTATATTGTGATGATGTGATTACGCAAATTGCTGCTACTCAATCGGCTTTAAATAGCGTCGCCAAAATCTTATTAGAAGGACACATTAAAGGATGTGTTGTCGATCGATTAGCAGAAGGAGATTCGGAAATCATCGATGAATTGGTGATAACGATTCAAAAGTTGATGCGCAAATAAATTTGAGGGAGGAAACGTGATGGAAAACGTTACATTACAGGTAAAAGGAATGTCTTGCAATCACTGTGTAAAAGCCGTTGAAGGAAGCGTTGGTGCTTTAGATGGTGTACAAGAGGTAAAAGTGAATTTAGCAGCTGGCGAAGTAAATGTAACTTTTGATCAGTCAAAAGTAACAATCGAGCAAATTAAAGAAACAATCGATGAACAAGGTTACGATGTGGAATAATAAACGAAATAAGGTTAAGTGCTTTTCAAATAAAGCACTTTTCTTCTTCCATTTAATATACCCTATAAAGGTATACACAAGAGGTGAACCTCGTAATGAATCAAGAACAAAACCCTAATGTAAAAGAAACATCGCTGCAAATAACAGGAATGACTTGTGCAGCTTGTGCTAATCGCATTGAAAGAGGATTAAAGAAAATGCCCGGGGTTGAGAATGCCCATGTCAACTTGGCATTAGAAAAATCAACGATTCATTTTGATCCAAACAAGATTAGTGTAAAAGAATTGGAAAAGAAAATTGAAGATTTAGGTTATGGCGTTGTAAAAGAGAAAAAGGAACTCGTCATTACAGGAATGACTTGTGCGGCATGTGCCAATCGCATTGAAAAAGGGCTTAATAAAATGTCTGGCATTTCAAATGCTACGGTCAATCTTGCTTTAGAAAATGCGACGGTCGAATTTCATCCTTCTGAAGTCAGCCTTTCAGATATTATTCAGCGGATTGAAAAATTAGGTTATGGCGCCCACGTAAAAGAAAATGATCAAGAAGAGCTGGATTATCGCGCTCAAGAAATATACAAGCAAAAGAGTAAATTCATCATTGCTGCTATCTTTTCTTTACCATTATTATGGACAATGGTAGGGCATTTTCCGTTTACTTCTTTCATCTATATGCCTAAGTTTTTAATGAATCCGTGGGTACAATTGGCGTTTGCTACCCCAGTGCAATTTATCATTGGATGGCAGTTTTATGTTGGTGCATATAAAGCATTAAAGAACGGCAGTGCCAATATGGACGTTCTTGTTGTGCTCGGTACGTCCGCCGCATATTTTTACAGTTTATATCAAACACTGAAAACATTTGGTACTCATATGCACCCTGAACTTTATTTTGAAACAAGCGCAGTATTAATTACATTAATTCTTTTAGGGAAATTATTTGAAGCGAAAGCGAAAGGACGTTCATCAGAAGCGATTAAGAAACTGATGGGGTTACAAGCAAAAACTGCCCTTGTTTTAAGGGATGGTGTGGAAAAGGAAATTCCTCTAGAAGAAGTGGTTGTTGGTGATATTATTTTCGTAAAACCAGGAGAGAAAATTCCTGTAGACGGCGAAGTGATTGAAGGAATAACGGCTGTAGACGAATCGATGTTAACAGGCGAAAGCATTCCAGTAGATAAAACAGTTGGTTCCATTGTATACGGTTCAACTATTAATAAAAATGGTTTCATGAAAATAAAAGCCACAAAAGTTGGGCGCGACACAGCACTTGCTCAAATTATAAAAATTGTAGAAGCTGCTCAAGGATCAAAAGCTCCAATTCAACGACTTGCCGATCGAATATCTGGCATTTTTGTCCCGATTGTAGTAGGTATTGCGATTATAACTTTTATAGCTTGGATTTTCATTATTACACCGGGGGAAGTGACACCGGCATTAGAAGCAATGATTTCCGTTTTAGTCATTGCTTGTCCTTGTGCACTAGGTCTTGCAACACCGACATCTATTATGGCTGGTACGGGAAGAGCTGCAGAGTTCGGGATTTTATTTAAAGGTGGAGAGTATCTTGAACAGGCTCACCATATTGATACGGTCGTAGTGGATAAAACAGGGACTGTTACAAAAGGTGAACCAGAATTAACGGATTTTTCCTTGGCAGAAGGTGAAGATGAAGAAACTTTTCTTTCCTTAATTGGTTCTATTGAAAAGCAATCAGAACATCCTTTAGCCCAAGCTATTGTGAAGGGGATTGAAAAGAAGGGAATTGCCTTTCGAGAAGTTCAAGCATTTGAAGCAATTCCTGGCATGGGTGTTAAAGGAAGCGTCGATGGAAAAGAAGTGCTCATCGGAACTAGAAGGTTAATGCAAAACAATCATGTGGAGATAGCGGACGTTTTACCTCTTATGGAACAGTTTGAGCAAAAAGGAAAAACCGCTATGTTAGTGAGCATTGACGGCAAGTATACAGGGTTGGTTGCTGTCAGCGATACGGTGAAAGATACGTCAAAACGAGCAATTCAACGACTAAAAGAAATGGACATTGAAGTGATTATGTTGACAGGAGATAATGAACGAACGGCGAAAGCAATTGGAGAGGAAGTTGGCATCGATCAAGTAATCGCTGAAGTGCTTCCAGAACAGAAAGCAGAAGAAATTAAAAAATTGCAGAATGAAGGAAAAAAGGTCGCAATGGTCGGAGATGGCATTAACGATGCTCCTGCTTTAGCTGTTGCAGATATCGGAATGGCGATTGGTACCGGAACAGACATAGCAATAGCGGCAGCGGATATTACGTTAATGCGCGGCGATTTAAATAGCATTGCGGATGCAATTTTGATGAGTCATAAAACAATGCGAAACATTAAGCAAAATTTATTCTGGGCCTTTGCCTATAATACGCTAGGTATTCCGATTGCAGCGGCAGGATTCCTTGCACCATGGGTTGCCGGTGCAGCGATGGCCTTCAGCTCGGTTTCGGTGGTATTGAATGCATTACGATTGCAGCGAGTAAAACTAAATTCATAGCGTTATGAGGGGTGTCTAGAAAGTCGACAATTTCCTAGACACCCTTATGTCTTGATAATCTTGATTTTTTAAAAATCTTTGCTCCTGTGGTTGTCGAAACTAGTTTCCATTATCCTCGTTTCAAGTGTTCGTCTCAAATGACTTTTCCGGCGTCCCCTTTTTCAAAAATTATCGTTACCTCGCAAGTTTCGGGAAAAATTTGACGACTTTGAATAAAATACTTGCAACTTCCGATTTAACTTCAACGCATAAATCCCTATGAAATGCAAATGCTGTAAATATAACAAATGTGGAGTCTGCCAGAGAAACTTCATCACTAATAGGAGGAATTCCAATGAAAAAGCAGCTTCTAATACTCACAGCAGCACTTTGCGTTTTTTCTTTAACTGCATGTGGAAAAAAAGATGAAAACATCTCTATGGAAAATTCAGAAAATCCAGCTCAATACACGGATAACGATTCAGCTGACAATATCGTAACAAACAATCAAGCAGACGGAGATAAAGTAGTTGGGCCAAACATGGATGGTGTAGAGAGTCATGCCGATGTATCGCATGCTACTTGGGGAAAAATACCGGAAGGATTAAAAGAAGCTAAAAACCCGAAATATAAAATAGGAGATAAAGTCATCATCAATGCAGCTCATGATGATGATATGCAAGGATCAGAAGGAACCATTGTCGGAGCCTATGAAACAACAGTATATTCCATTTCTTATGTATCGACACACGAGGAAGAACTGGAAGAAAACGAAAAATGGTTTGTTCGAGAAGAAATCCAGCCACTTGGTGAAAAAAAATTAGATGTTGGATCTAAAGTCATTATTGAAGCTGACAGAGAAGAGGGGATGAAAGGAGCGGAAGGAGTCATTGATACCGTTGAAGAAACGGTAGTTTATATGGTAGATTATATCGATAAAGAAGGAGAGCCTGTAAAAAATTATCAATGGCTCAAAGAAAGCGAATTATCTCCAGCAAAATAAATATTGATAATATGAATCCGAAAATGAAACAATCAAAACACACCATTTTGCATTAGAGCTCAAAAGGTGTGTTTTTTATTGTTTATGAACGTTGCTTTGTTTCTATTATTTGTTAATAAGCAGATTTTTTTATTAAGATATTCTTATTAACACTTATATAAAGGAATGAAAGCCATGAAGAAGAATATTCTTGTCACGGTTGATTCCAATTATCTTTATCCTTTAAAAATAATGTTAAAATCACTGTTTATGAACAATCCAAAAGAGCCTTTCTCCATTTATCTTGTCCATTCTTCAATATCTGCTCAACAACTAGAATCATTAGAAGTTTTTATTGCGAGCGAAGGTCATGAATTTCATCCTATTCAAATTGATGAAGAGTTGTTTAGCGAAGCCCCAACTCTTTTGCACTATACGAAAACGATGTATTATCGATTACTTGCCCATAAATTTTTGCCGCAAACAATTGACCGTATACTTTATTTAGATCCAGATATATTAGTGATTAATCCAATCAGAGAACTGTATGAGCTTGATTTGGAAGGATATCTTTATGCAGCAGCAGATCATCGAACAATGCCAATAGTAGAAATTAATAAAATACGATTCAATCCATTTGATTTGGAAGCGTATTATAACTCTGGCGTTTTATTAATGAACTTAGCATTGCAACGGGAAGTTATTGATGAAAAGGATATATTTAATTTTGTAAAAAAATATCATTCTAAGCTTATTATGCCTGACCAAGATATTATGAACGCCCTTTATTCCAAGAAAATTAAAGGGATTGACGAAGTAAAGTACAATTATGATGCTAGATTTTATAACATTTATAAGCTAAAAAGTAATGGTAAAGTAGATATGGATTATGTCATGAATCATACAGTTATCCTACATTTCTGTGGGAAAAAGAAACCATGGAGGAAAAATTACAGCGGGAAATTTTATTCATTATATAAACATTACGAGAAAATAACGAAAGACACAATTTTAGCATTGGAAGATTGGAAAGCTGAATCTACTAGTGGAAAAGTATATTAAGTGGCAATCGTATTGTAACAGTTATCCATGAAGCATAGTGAAAATGGAAATACAATAGTTGGCTCGAAAATGAATGGAGAGACGAGATATGCTATAGTTATCCTATGACTGACGAAAGGATGTAACCTATGGCAAAAAGTGTAGTATTAGCCGAAAAACCATCAGTAGCTCGTGATATTGCTCGAGTGCTCAATTGCAAAAAAAGCGGAAATGGATTTTTAGAGGGGAATCAATATATCGTTACTTGGGCTCTTGGTCATTTAGTAACCCTTGCAGACCCTGAGAGTTACGATGTGAAATATAAAACATGGAAACTGGAAGATTTACCAATGTTGCCAGAACAAATGAAACTTTCGGTCATTAAGCAAACCGCAAAACAATTTCAAGTGGTGAAAAATCAACTGCTTCGAAAAGATGTAAAGGAAATCATTATTGCAACCGATGCCGGACGAGAAGGGGAGTTAGTTGCTCGCTGGATTATTGAAAAAGCGAAAGTTCGTAAACCCATCAAGCGTCTTTGGATTTCATCGGTGACAGATAAAGCCATTAAGGAAGGCTTTAAAAATTTAAAGCCTGGTAAGCAATATGAGAACTTATATGCCTCAGCGGTTGCCCGTTCAGAAGCAGACTGGTATATCGGATTAAACGCTACCCGTGCTCTTACGACAAAATACAACGCCCAACTAAACTGCGGACGGGTGCAGACACCGACGCTTGCCATTATTGCTGCTCGTGAAGAAGAAATCAAAAACTTCGTACCGAAAAATTATTATGGAATACAAGCGACTAGCGACAAAGTGAAGCTAACATGGAAAGATGCAAAAGGAAACACTCAAAGTTTCCACAAAGAAAAAATCGAATCAATCATCCAAAAATTAAGCAACAAACATGCTGTCGTTACAAACATCGAGAAAAAGACGAAAAAATCTTACGCTCCTAGCCTCTATGATTTAACAGAATTGCAGCGGGATGCTAATAAAATTTTCGGTTTTTCCGCAAAAGAAACGTTGAATATTATGCAAAAGCTATATGAGCATCATAAAGTATTAACGTATCCAAGAACGGATTCGCGATATCTTTCATCCGATATCGTAGCTACCATTCCTGAAAGACTTAAAGCATGTGGTGTAGGGGAATATCGACAACTTGCCCATGAAATATTAAAAAAGCCAATCAAAGTTAATAAATCTTTTGTGGATAACAGTAAAGTGAGCGATCATCATGCCATTATCCCGACAGAACAGAACGTCAATCTTTCTTCTTTTTCCGATAAAGAGCGAAAAATTTACGATTTAGTTGTAAAACGATTTTTGGCAGTACTCCTTCCTCCAACCGAATACGTACAGCTTACAATTAACGCAAAAATTGGGGACGAAACATTTATTGCAAAAGGAAAAAATATACTAACACCTGGATGGAAAAAAGTATATGCAAATGATTTTGTTGAAGAAGATGAAGAGGATGTACATGAGCAAATTTTACCGCAAATGGAAAAAGGGGATACACTAACGATTACGAGTATTCAAATGACCCAAGGACAAACAAAACCACCTGCAAGATTTACCGAAGCCACATTGCTTTCTGCGATGGAAAATCCGACAAAGTATTTAGAGTCGAGCAATCGAAAGCTTGCGGATACTTTAAAATCTACCGGCGGACTTGGTACGGTAGCGACCCGCGCGGATATTATCGAAAAATTATTCAATAGTTTCTTAATTGAAAAACGGGGCGGAAAAGAAATTTATATAACTTCAAAAGGGCGTCAACTCTTAGATTTAGTGCCAGAAGATTTAAAATCTCCAGCTCTAACTGCTGAGTGGGAGATGAAGTTGGAACAAATTGCGAAAGGCAAAATGAAAAAAGAAACGTTCATCAACGAAATGAAGCAGTATACAAAAGAAATTGTTGGAGAAATCAAATCGAGCGATAAAAAATACAAACATGACAATCTTTCAACAAAAAACTGTCCTGAATGTGGAAAGCCAATGTTAGAAGTGAACGGAAAAAAAGGGAAAATGCTCGTTTGCCAAGATCGACAATGCGGTTATCGAAAAAGCATTTCTCGCTTCACGAATGTTCGTTGTCCGAATTGCCATAAGAAGCTGGAATTGCGAGGAGAAGGAGAGGGCCAAATTCTTGTATGTCAATGCGGATTCCGAGAAAAATGGTCCACGTTCCAAGAAAAACGAAAACAACAAACGAATGGTAAAGTGGATAAGCGCACTCTGCAAAAATATTTGAAGAAAGAAGACGAAAAAGAACCGATTAATAACGCTCTTGCGGAAGCATTAAAGAAATTAAAATTAGATTAAATAGAAGAACTAGGCAGATAAGATGCTGCCTAGTTTCTTTGTGCGCCCGGCATGTACATGAACTATAGGGTGTAAGTCCCGAACCCCGAAGACAGAAGTAGAGGTTAGCCAAGAGCAAGGGTGTCCGTGGTGACGCGGAATCTGAAGGAAGCTGGAGGCAAAACACCGGTCCGAGGAACACGAACCTCATATAAGGCTAGGTATGATTGAGTGAGTTTGCGAAACAAAACAAAGCTCTTTCTGTCGAAGGTCATATCGAGTAAATGAGGCGGATAGATGGTGTGAAAGTGCATGTACTTACCCGGGGAGGTCTGGCGGATAGGTGAAGTACGCTTCATAACCTACTTAGTGATAAGTAGCTGAACCGTCAGAAGTCAGCAGAGGTCATAGTATTAGTTGGTTTAGAACTACTAAGAAGGACCGAACAATTAAGAGAGAATAGCCCTTGGCATTCAGTGAGTCATGATGAACACAGAAAACATAGTACCTCACTTGAGGAAGGAAGCGGTGAATCCCGTGGGAGTCCTCTTGGAGGGTGGAGTGACCACTGGCATAAAGAGAACAGCTATTCACGGAAGTTATGAAAACTTGCGTCAATTATCTTAATTGAACCGCCGTATACGGAACCGTACGTACGGTGGTGTGAGAGGACGGGAGCTAATCACTCCCTCCTACTCGATTTATAGCATCTTTAAATATGAAGAAACTCAAAAAGAGACTGAAACTTGCTCCATTAATAAACATCGTACTTGGGCAAATGATTAGTCCAAGAAGCTCCTCTGCTGTTGTCGTCGCTGTACTAAATAGTATATGATAACCCAATTTTTTATTTTGGTGATTATCATAGCGACTTGAGCCGTAGCAGATCGTTTCGATGATGGAACAACTTTTTTATATTAAGAATTTCAGAATCATACTTTCAGAAATTTGAAATTTTTTGTTATGATATAAATTACATTCATTGGAAGTGAAGGTGATGAAGGGTTGGCTAAAAAGAAAATCGCAAAAACGAACGCAATTCGGTTATTAGATTTACAAAAGGTGCCTTATCAGACGATTACTTATGAGACAGCAGGAGCTATTG
The DNA here is from genome assembly GCF_038004345.1 of Ureibacillus sp. FSL W8-0352. Taxonomy (NCBI): domain Bacteria; kingdom Bacillati; phylum Bacillota; class Bacilli; order Caryophanales; family Caryophanaceae; genus Ureibacillus; species Ureibacillus sp. FSL W8-0352. Next base: position 2,993,808 of record NZ_JBBOQT010000001.1, read on the forward strand.
ATGGAGTATCCGTTGCACAGAAAATCGGTCATCCTGCAAATCACGTTTACAAAACGCTTGTGACAACAGCAGGTACTCAGAAATTTTATGTGTTTGTCATTCCTGTTGAGGCAGAGTTAGATTTAAAAGCAGCAGCTCGGGTGGCGGGGGAAAAGAAAGTAGAGATGCTACCACTAAAAGATTTACTTGCTACAACTGGTTATATACGAGGTGGTTGTTCACCAATTGGAATGAAAAAACTGTTTCCAACTTTCATAGAACATTCGGCAAAAGAACTCGATTATATCATCGTGAGCGGCGGGAAAATTGGACTGCAAATACAATTGGCGCCTAACGATTTGGCGAATGTAGTAAATGCTACTTTTGTTCCGGTTACGAAACCATGATCTTTTGCAATAAAATAATGAAAAAGATTTAATAGATAGAAAGAAGGCGCATTTTCAATGAGAAGAGAATATTCATGGCGATGGGGATTTTACATTGTCGGTTTAATTATCATGGGATTAGGAATTGCGATGGTAATTAAAGGAGAGGATATAGGGGTTAATGCATGGGACGTGTTGCATATTGCCTTGTATAAAACAATCGGCTTATCGATTGGTTCTTGGGTAATCATTACGGGACTTGTCATTTTGGTATTTACTTCGTTGATGTATAGAAGTTTTCCGAAGATCGGAACATGGTTAAACATGCTGTTGATTGGTGCATTTATTGATTTCTTTTATTGGCTATTGCCCGATGCGGAGTCATTTGCCTTCCAACTGATCTATTTTGTTGTCGGAATTTTTGTTCTAAGTTTTGGTACGGGTATGTACATATCACCGAATTTAGGTTCTGGTCCTAGAGATGGTTTAATGATGTGGATTGTAGAAAAATTAGGCGGAAGCATTAAAGTAGCTCGCATCTCTATTGAATTAGTCGTTGCCGTGATTGGATGGATGTTAGGTGGTCCACTTGGCGTTGGTACAATCATTATTGCCATTGTTTCTGGCTATATCGTGCAATTTTCATTACCTTACTGCCAAAAACTATTGACAAAATGCATCGGGGAAGAAGTGATAGAAGAGGAAAAGCCGCTTATTCATCAGTAATCATGAGAGTTTGCGAGAATTGAATAGTTGAATATTTCAATTGAAGACCCAAGAAATATTTTATCAGTATTTCTTGGGTTTTTGTGCTTTTTTTCATGTCGTAAATTTAGTTTACCTTTTTCCCAAGAATGACTAAATCTCTTTTCACACCATCTAAATTAGCAACTTCTGGTAAATGCCCCCATTTTTCAAAACCCAAACTTGAAAATAAGCGAATGCTAGGTTCATTATGTCCGAAGATAAAAGCGATTAGTGTATCGATTTCTAACTTAAGACTTTCCTCAATCGCTTTGCTTAGAATCTTTTTTCCGAGTCCTATCCCTCTATAGTTTTCGTGAATGTAGATACTAATTTCAGCAGTGGCATCATAAGCGGGTCTTCCGTAGAACGATTGAAGACTTACCCAACCACAAATATCACCTTCATATTCTACAACCCATAAAGGTCTTTTTTCAGGGTGATGTTCATGAAACCAATTTAATCGATCTTCAACTGATACCGGGGCGATATCGGCAGTAACCATTCTACTTGGAATTGTAGAATTATAGATATCCACAATAATTGGCAAATCATTAAGGGTAGCAATTCGAAATATCATTGTCATTATCGTCATCCTTTTATCTTTATTCTTTATTTCTAGTATAAAAGAAATAACTTCCATATGCGCTTTTTATTGTTTGAGAAAGGAACTACAATATGATTTTCTCGAGTTAGATGTAGTCATAAAATTCTTCATATTATTACGAAGTACGTTTCAAACGGAAAAGTTAATCAAGACTAGAAAAGAATCTATAGTTTGAATCATATATTGTTTCTAGAAACCTGGTCTGGAGGTGCAAAATTGGCGAAAGCTTTAGATTCTTTTCTTGAAGAAAACTTACAGCAATTGAAAAGCCAAGGGTTATACAACGAAATTGATGTGGTGGAAGGGGCAAATGGTCCTGAAATCCAAATCAATGGTAAACGGTTAATTAATTTATCTTCCAATAATTATTTAGGATTAGCGACGAATCAAGAATTAAAGGAAGTGGCGAAACGCGCTATCGATCAATATGGAGTTGGAGCAGGAGCGGTTCGCACAATTAATGGAACGCTAGATTTACATGATCAATTGGAAGCAAAGATAGCAGAATTTAAAGGAACAGAAGCGGCAATTAGCTATCAATCTGGGTTCAATTGCAATATGGCCGCCATTTCAGCTGTCATGGGAAAAGATGATTGCATTTTATCGGATCAATTGAATCACGCTTCCATCATAGATGGGTGCCGATTATCAAAAGCACATATTGTTGCATATACTCATTCTGATATGGATGATTTGCGGAAAAAAGCAAAGGAAGCTGTAGAGTGCGGACGTTATCAAAAAATCATGGTCATCACAGATGGCGTGTTTTCAATGGATGGGGACTTGGCGAAGCTTCCGGATATTGTGGAAATCGCAAAGGAATTTAATCTCATCACTTATGTCGATGATGCTCACGGTTCAGGGGTCACTGGAAAAGGAAGAGGTACGGTAAAACATTTTGGGTTAGAGAAAGACATTGATTTCCAAATTGGTACATTATCAAAAGCGATTGGCGTTGTCGGAGGATATGTGGCAGGAAAAAGGAAGTTAATCGATTGGCTGAAAGTGCGCTCCCGTCCGTTTCTATTTTCAACGGCAGTGCCTCCAGGTGATGTAGCGGCTATCATTGCGGCGATAAATATGTTAATGGATTCAAATGAACTAACAGAGAAATTATGGGAGAATGGAAATTATTTCAAAGAAGGATTAAAACAGCTTGGATTTGATATTGGAAATTCGGAAACGCCGATTACTCCGTGCATCATTGGAGAAGAAAAACTGACGCAACGGTTTTCCAAGCGTCTACTGGAAGAAGGTGTTTATGCGAAAGCGATTGTGTATCCTACAGTGCCTAGGGGAACAGGGCGTATTCGCAATATGCCTACAGCAGGACATTCAAAAGCAATGCTAGATAAAGCACTTTCAATCTACGAAAAAGTGGGGCGTGAACTAGGCGTAATCTAGGTGTAAAGGATTGAATTTGCAAAATCTAATTAGAGGTGCCTGGCATTCCAATAAGAAAGGATGATCATTTGAAAGGTTCCATTACGAAGTTTTTCGGGCAGGCGATGACCGGGCAAGGAATGAAAAATCTGTATCAAGAGATTATCAAGGAAGCCGATAAAGTCTACTTTTTAAAAGGAATTTTTGGATTTAATGTATCCAATTTATTGAAAGAAATTGGCTATCATTATGTAAACAAAGGACATGATATTGAATTTTTCTATGATCCTCTTTTTGAAAATACAATTCAAGCAGTATTCATAAAAGACATCCATACGTTATTCCTCAAAAGTTCCACTCCTTCTATTGAACCGACTCACCTTGGTACTCGCGATCAAATTATTTCCTTTTATGAATGTTTAGATGAGGCATCACTTAAAAAGCATGGTCAACGAATAAAGGAGCTTTCTGAAGAAATAAATAAATGGCATAATAAATGTTTTGCTTCGCTCCAATCCGCCATTGAAATACATGATGAGTGGGAAGAACAGACGCAGTCTCATATGGATTGGAAGGGGCTTGAACAACATCGGGATGAACTGTTTGATCAAATTTTTGATGGCATGCTTCTTAATAAAAAAGGGGTGTTAACTCATCGATTATTCGGAACGCTTACGCCAAATGGGGCAAGAGATTATTTGCAAAATATTACGCGAAATTTAGAAAGAAGATACTTTATTAAAGGGCTACCGGGAACAGGCAAATCCAGCATGTTAAAAAAACTAACTCAAGATGCGCTAAAACGGGGATTTGATGTACAAAAAGTATGGTGTGGACTAGATTCAAAATCAATTGACATGGTTATTTTACCAGAATTAAAGCTTTGTATTTTTGATAGTACCGCTCCCCATGAATACTTCCCTGAAGATGGAAGAGCCGGTGATCAGATTGTTGATATTGTAAAACATTGTAAACTAACAGAAGAAGCAGAAGAGAAGATTCAAGAGATTTCAAAAGAATATCGGAATGCAATTCAACATGCAACAAACTACGCAAAACTGTATGCAGAGGCCGAAAAAGAAATGCGTGAAATTATTGACTTATCAACGAATCTATCAAAATGGAAAACGCAATCTGCGCATTTGTTTTAACGATCAACTTAAAACCCTTGGATTTCTCTTGTGAGAAACCAAGGGTTAAAGAATTGGGTGAAGAGTGAAAATCTCTTTAGGAACCCTTATATATAAGGAGGCAGGGGAGTGAATGAATCACTCCTTTTATTTTTTATAAAAGCAAACGATAAGGGTCTTGCAAATAATCAGCAATTTTACTTAAAAACTCAGAAGCAGGTGCACCATCTATAATTTGATGATCGTATGTTAAACTGAGAGGCAATTTTAATTTTTCTACAACTTGGCCATCTTCTAGTGCCAGTTCTTTTTGGATGGCCCCCACACCTAAGATACCTACTTCCGGTGTATTCAAGATTGGTGTGAAGTATTCGATTTCATAGCCGCCTAAGTTGGTAATCGTAAAGGTTGAACCGCTATAGAGGCTTCCATCAAGCGAACCTTGTCGTGCTTCTGTTGTTACTTTTTGAATAGCTGCACCGAGTTGGGATAAGGACATGAGATGCGCATTTTTAATAACAGGAACGACTAAACCTTCTTCGATTGCCGTTGCCATTCCAATATGCACTTCATCTACGCGGATATATTCGCCGTTATGATACCAAGCATTCATATCCGGCGTATCTTTTAAGGCTAAAACTACCGCTTTTGTTAATAGGGTATTGATGCTTAACTCGCCATTTGTGAGCGGTTCTTTTACTTTTGTTTTTATTTCTTCACGGAATTTCATTAATTCCGTAATATCCACTTTTCTATGGTTTGTTACTTGAACGGTTGTCTGAACACTGCGCATCATCCGTTGAGCAATGGTTTTGCGCATTCCGGATAGTCCAGCACCATAGGAAACTGATTGTGTGGATGGTGCATTTTCTATTGAAGGAGCTGCTTGTTCCATGGAAGCTTGATATCTTAATATATCTAATCGAGTAATGCGTCCATTACCGCCAGTACCTATTACGTTACGAATATCAATGCCAAGTTCATTTGCCATTTTACGGGCAACCGGCGTAATAAAGATTCGTTCTCCAGCTTCTTTTTCTATCATCTCCGTTTTTGCGGTTGAAACTGCTTTTGCTGTTTCTACTTTTTTCGGTTCTTTTACACTTAATGATGGAGAAGGGAAGTTGATTTGTTCATCTGGTTTTCCAATAAAGGCAATTGGCTTTTTGCTTGGTACGACATCTCCTACTTGAGCGACAATTTTAATGATTGTACCGGACTCTGGTGCAACGACTTCACCGGTCAATTTCTCTGAACTGATTTCCGCCACTGCATCACCTGCATGAACTTCATCCCCTTCATTTACAAACCAATGTTCCACTGTACCCTCTGTCATCGTCAAGCCTAGCTTAGGCATCAATATTTCCGTAGCCATGATGAATCACCCCTCTCTATTTAACTCTCAAGTCATCGATAATTTCTGTCGCTACTGTCAATACTTTATTAGCATCTGGGATATATAATTTTTCAAGATTAGCAGCAAACGGAACAGGTGTGTTTGGCGCGCATACGCATTTGATCGGTCCATCTAAATAATCAAAGGCTTTGTCTGCTACAACTGAAGCTATATCAGTTGCCGTGTTGTTGTGCGGATTGGATTCATCGATGATAATTAAGCGGCCTGTTTTCTTCACAGACTCCAGTACTGTTTCTTCATCCCATGGTGCAACAGTGCGCAAGTCAATGACTTCGACTGAGATATTGTCCTTTTCTAAAATGTCTGCAACTTCTAAGCCGACGTACAACATTTTTCCAATGGTAACAATTGTCAAGTCTTTACCTTCACGTTTGATGGCAGCTTTGCCAATTGGGATTGTGTAATATTCTTCCGGTACTTCGCCTTTCATTCCGTACAATGTTTTATCTTCCGAAAAGATGACAAGGTTATCATCTTCAATAGCGGAGAGGAGAAGACCTTTTGCATCATATGGTGTTGCAGGGACAACGACTTTGACGCCAGGAATTGAACCGAATAAACCGTAGTAGGAGCCGGAGTGTTGAGCTGCTGCGTTCACCCCTGCACCGTGCATTGTGCGCACTGTCATTGGGACTTTCGCTTTTCCCCCGAACATGTAGCGCATTTTTGAACCTTGTCCGATGATGGAGTCAAAGCAAAAGCCGATAAAGTCGCTAAACATCAGCTCAGCTACAGGACGCAAACCAGTAACAGCCATACCTACAGCCGCAGCCATATAACCCATTTCGGAAAGTGGCGTATCGATGACTCGTTCACGGCCGTATTTTGGCGCAAGGCCGCGGGTTACGCCCATTACACCGCCCCAAGCATCTTCGTTGGCCTCTTCCAAATGTTGGACTTCCGCTCCTCCTGCAATATCTTCACCTAATAAAATGATGTTTTCATCTTTTGCCATTGCTTGATCAAGCGCTTCATTGATTGCTTTCATGAACAAAATTTCTCTAGCCATTCTCTATAACTCCTTTCCAAGTTTTTTAGATTAGTCCGCAAAAACATCTTGATAGAGTGATTCAGGTGATGGTTCTGGACTTTCTTTCGTGAATTCAATCGCCTCTTCAATATCGCGAACGGATTCTTCCCTCAATTGATCCAATTCTTCTTCAGTCAACAAGCCGTTTTCGATGGCGTATTGACGGAATACTTCAAGCGGATCCACTTCCGCCCATTCTTTTTCTTCTCCGCTAGGCGCTTTGTAACTTTGTTCGTCACCTTCAAAGTGTCCGTGGTTCCGGTAAGTGACGCATTCAATTAACGTTGGTCCTTCACCTCTGCGTGCGCGTTCAATGGCTTCGCCAGCTACTTCATATACGGCGACAACATCTTTTCCGTTCACCCGAACACCAGGCATATTGTAGGCGGCAGCTCTTTCCGCGATTGTGCGGGAAGCGGAAGAATACCATTGTGGAGTGGATTCTGCGAAAAGGTTATTCTCACATACAAAAATCACCGGCAACTTCCAAATGGATGCCATGTTCAAACATTCATGGAATACACCTTCATTAGCTGCACCATCACCGAAGAAGCAAACGGCAACCCGGTCCGTTTTCTTATATTTGTTGCGCATGGCCGCACCTGTTGCCAGTCCGAAACCGCCTCCAACCATTCCGTTGGCGCCTAAAATTCCTTTATCCATGTCGGCAATGTGCATGGAACCGCCTTTACCTTTGCAAAGTCCTGTGGCTTTGCCAAAGATTTCAGCCATCATTCCTTTTAAATCGCCGCCTTTCGCGATACAGTGGCCATGTCCCCGGTGGGTACTTGTAATGTAATCTTCATCGGATAGGTGAGCACAAACACCTACAGCAATTGCTTCCTCACCAGCATATAAGTGTACAAACCCTGGAATTTCTCCGGCAGTAAAGAAACGTTTTACATTTTCTTCAAAATTGCGGATATCCTCCATTGATTTATACATGGATTTTGCCTTATCTTTCGTTAATTCTGCTGTATCCGTAGCTGTACGAATCTCTAAATCTACCAATTCTTTCACCGACGTATCAACACTCGCAAACAATTTAGGCATGCCTTTTGCTTCTTGCGTCATTCTTGATTCCTCCTTAAATTTATTGATGTTTTATAAATTCTTTTTGCTGTTTCTTGGATTAACTCGGATACAGTAGGGTGAGCGAAGACTGTGTTTGCCAATTCATCAACAGTACCTTCGGATTCATAAACTGCTAGAATTTGGTGAATTAAGTCTGCTGCGTTGGGGCCGACAATAACGGCACCTAATATTTCCCGATATTTGGATTCGGATATGATTTTGACAAAGCCTTCTGTTTCATTGGCAGCAATGGCTCGTCCATTAAATGAAAAAGGCATTTTTTCAACGATTACGTCATAGCCTTTTTGTCTTGCTTCTTCTTCGCTCATCCCAAACTCAGCAACTTCCGGTTCGATGAAAAGCGGGCGAGGAATACTGTATGGAGATACAGGCCTTTCTTTTTTTCCATTTATGGCACGAACAGCTTTTATGCCTTCCGCACTGGCTGCATGTGCCAATGTATAACCGCCAATTAAATCGCCAATGGCATAAACATTTTTCATGCTTGTTTCATAATATTCATTTACTTTGACAAAATGTTTTCTTTCGTCCAATTCAAGTCCCATTGCTAACGGGATTTCCAAGTTTTGTTTTCTGCCTGTTGCCACCAGCAGTTGATCAAAAGGAATTTCTTCGATGGAAAGAAGGACGCATCCTTTTTTCACTTTTTGGACGGAAGCCTTCGTAATGATTTTTATACCCATCCTCTGAAGCTTTTCTTTCACAATGGAACGGGCTTCCGAATCAACCGTCAACAATATGTCCGGTGCGGCTTCGATAATCGTGACATCGGCGCCGAATCTTTTCATGGCATAGGCCAATTCAACACCGATTACCCCGCCGCCGATGATGGTCAATTGATTAGGCAATGTTTCCATGTCAAAAAAGGTGTTCGTCGTTAAATAATCTACATCGCTTAATCCTGGGATGTTTGGGACGAAGGGGGCACCGCCCATGGCAAGTAACACATTTTTTCCGTAGTATCGCTCTCCGTTCACTTCGAAAATTTTTCCTTCTACGTATTTTGCTTCACCTGTAATATATTGGATACCATTCTTTTTAAACGTCAAGTGAATACCGGATTGCAAGGTGGAGATAATCTTGTTTTTTCTTTTCACAACGGAGGGGAAATCAATTTGATTCACTGTAACTGATAAACCGTTTGCATTAAGAGCATGAACAGCGGACAACCAATGGCTGTATTGCAAATAAGTTTTGGAAGGAATGCAACCGACGTTGAGACAGCAGCCACCAATGGCATTTTTTTCAATCACGCAGACTGAATTACCGAGCTGTGCAGCTTCTTCTGCGGCAACATATCCACCGGGTCCGGCTCCGATAATGAGTACATCATAAGTTTTCAAGGAATCACCTTCTTTTCTTTCGTATGAATTGCAAAAGTTAGAATTTTCGGAATAATGAAATGATTGTAAATTAATTTTAGCGAATTTTAAAATATCCGTCTATAGATTTTTTGAGAATTATTGGAACCCCATTGCTGAAAATAACTATTTTCGATATTTGATGGGATGGTAGTTTAGGAAAGGGGGTGTCTGAAAAGTCATTTTGAGACGCCCCCTTTGCGGCTGTCGCAAGAGCTTACGCCGCAGATAAATTGCGGCTGTCGCAAGAGCTTTCGCCGCAGATAAATTGCGGCTGTCGCAAGAGCTTACGCCGCAGATAAATTGCGACGAGGAAGCGCGTTTGATGTGACCACCGCAGGAGCAAAGTTTTTAAGAGAATATTACTATAAGAAGTAAGGCTGTTCAGAAAGTGTTCGACTTTCTGGACAACCTCCTACTTGAAAGTAGAAATTAAATCGGTTCGTAAAGAAAAACCGGTTCATTATTTTTGATGGAAATAGTAATACGGACATTTTCTTCAATTTGATTGGCGATAATATCCCGAGCCAGTGGTGTTTCAATATGTTGGACGATAAACCGCTGAATTGGCCGTGCGCCATTAATTTGGTCGTAGCCATTCTCCGCAATCCATTGTATAACTTCCGAAGTTGTGTGCAAAATTAATTTGTTTTCTTTTAATCGTTCATTGAGTTCTTTCATCATGATTTCGGCAATTGCCACCATTTGTTCTTTCACCAATGGGTTGAAAATGATGGTTTCATCAATCCGGTTTAAAAATTCCGGCTTGAAATGGGAGCGCAATTCGTTAATGACCACTTGTCTTGCTTCAGATGTAATAACATTATATTTTTCTATCGAATCCAATAGTAGTTTCGATCCGATATTGCTTGTCATAATTAAAATTGTATTTTTAAAGTCCACCGTCCTACCTTGGGAGTCCGTAAGTCTTCCTTCATCGAGCACTTGTAATAGAATGTTGAAAACATCCGGATGTGCTTTTTCGATTGCATCGAGGACGATGATGGAATGGAGACGATGCCGGACCGCTTCCGTCAAGTGGCCCCCTTCGTCATAGCCAGCGTATCCCGGCGGAGGACCAATGAGTTTTGCGACTGCATGTTTTTCCATATACTCTGACATGTCCAGCCGTACCATATCCAGCTCTGTACCGAACAACACTTTTGCCAGTACTTTCGCCAGTTTCGTCTTGCCGACACCTGTAGGTCCAAGGAACAGGAAGGAGCCGGTTGGTTTATTTGGGTTTTTAATTCCAGCCCTTGAACGCAAGACGGCATGAGCTACTTTTTTCACCGCTTCATCTTGTCCCACGATGTATTTGTGTATTTCGTTCTCCAAATTCAATAGTCGTTCCCGTTCATTTTTCATGACACCTGTAATTTTAATTCCAGTTAGTCTCTCCACGACGCGCTCGATATCTTCAGCGGTCACTACATTATCGATGAAGGTTTTGCTTTCCTTTAATAGACCCCATTGTTGTTCGAGCTCTTTTAGTCTCTTTTCAGATGCAGGAATATCGTAGGTTTCCAATTGAACGATTTGGCCGACTTCATTATTATTCTTTACCGCTTTTTCATATAACTTATGCAATCTTGCCAAATTTCTTTTTTCCCGCTGCGTAAAATGGAGTATTTCCAGCTCTTTTGCCCATTGTCTTTCCATTTTTTCTTTTTCGTTTTCAATAATTTTTAGCTTCTGTTCAATGGCATACTTCTCAAATGCCGGGTTGGGTTCCAATTCTTGCTTATAAAGGGCGATTTTTGATTGCAAAATTTGTTCGTTGATTTTCTTGATGGAGTGGGGGATTTCATTTAGGGAAATCCGCTTTACTGCACTTGCTTCATCCATTAAATCAATGGCTTTATCTGGCAAAAAGCGGTCGGTGATGTATCGTTTTGAAAGTTTAACGGCAGCTTCGATGGCTTCATCAGTGATAAAGGTTTCGTGATATAATTCATAGTCTTCTTTAATGCCTTGCAAAATTTCAATGGTTGCTTCAATCGACGGTTCATTGACGATCACACGTTGGAAACGGCGCTCCAACGCTTTATCTTTTTCGATATATTCCCGATATTCATCTTGTGTGGTTGCTCCAATACAGCGAAGTTCACCTCGGGCAAGCATCGGTTTTAATATATTTCCTGCATCCATGGAGCCTTCTGTTCGTCCCGCACCGACGATCGTATGAATTTCATCAATGAAGAGGATGACTTGATTATTTGATTGTTTCACTTCATTTAATACGGCTTTTAATTTTTCTTCAAATTCCCCGCGATATTTAGCCCCAGCAAGAAGGGAGCCCATATCTAGACTATAGACGACTTTATCGAGCAAATTATTTGGAACATCTTTGTTCACAATTTTTTGAACCAACCCTTCAACGATGGCGGTTTTTCCAACCCCAGGGCTGCCTATTAAAATCGCATTATTTTTATTTTTTCTTGTTAAAATGCGGATAATATCATTGATTTCCTTTTCCCTTCCAACGATTCGGTCAACTTTTCCATCTACATATCTTTGATTCAAATTGACTGCATATTTGTTCAATGCGTCGTATAGCGTCTCCTGATTGTCGGATGTGACCATTTGTCCGTTTCGAGTTTGATGTAATTTTTCATATATGGATTCTTTCGTTACATGATGTTCGGCTAAATATTTTGTAATTGGATTAAAATCTTGTTCGAACAAAGCAATCATTAAATGCTCAACAGAAATAAAGCGATCTCGTAGCCGTTCCGCTTCAATCTCCGCTTGTTTAAACAGCCTTTTTAGTCGTTGGCTTTCTTTTTCTCCATAAGCGATATTCGTACCTGCTAAAGAGGGGATTTTATCTACTTCTTTATTTACTAGTTGAATAAGCTCGTTCATATTAATATTAAATTCTTGATAAAAGTTATAGGCAAAGTTGTTGGGCTGTAATAAAGCGGTCCATAGATGAGGAATATCCAGTTGATAGTTTTGTTTGCTTCGAGCAAGTTTCTTTGCATGGAGGATTCCTTCTTTAACTGCGATTGTATATTTGGCAGTCATGTTATCACCCTTTGCTGTGGAATAGGCAATCTTTGTAAATATATCGTAAGCGAAAAATCATATGAAAATCAATCTTATTTCTGAATTTTTTGTCAATTGAAGATTCAGTCGGGGGAATCTTTGGAGATGCAGGGCTGGCAGAGAGGGTAAAAATTTATCCCCTTCTCTTAAAAAAGGGAAGGGGAGTGATATCATTTTTGAACTTTTGCTATTTCTTTTTGGAAAATCCCTAATGCTTCAATGCGGCGGATGGCTTCTCGGAGCCTCTCTTCTTCCACAAGCAGCCCCACCCGGATATAGCCTTCGCCATGTTCGCCAAATCCGTTGCCGCTTGCGACTGCCACATCCGCTTTATCCAATAGGTAATCGGAAAATTCTTGGCTCGTAAACCCTTCCGGAACCGGCAACCATGCAAAGAAGGAGCCTTTTGGCGCTCTTACGTTCCATCCGATCCGACGGGCTTCTTCCACCAGCACATTGCGGCGGGATTCGTAAATGCTTCTCAGTTCTTCCACACAAGATTGATCGCTGTTCAATGCATAAGCGGCTGCCTGCTGTACGGCAGGGAAGAGGCTGCAAAACAGATGGTCTTGCAACAAGTTGATGGCTTCAATGATGTCGCGGTTACCCACCGCAAAAGCGACACGCCAGCCGGCCATATTATAAGTTTTGGATAATGTATAGAACTCTACTCCAACTTCTTTTGCCCCTTCCGCTTGCAGGAAGCTCACTGGTTTCTCCCCGTCGAATCCAAGTGCTCCGTATGCGAAATCGTGAACAACGGTAATATCATGTTCTTTTGCAAATTGCACCGTTTTATTGAAGAACTCTAAAGTGGCAGTGGCACCCGTTGGATTGTTTGGATAGTTCAAATACATCAATTTTGCCCGTTTCTTCATTTCATCAGGTAAAGTGTTATAATCCGGGAGAAAATCATTTTCCTCAAGCAATGGCATTGTATCAAAATGAACATCCGCCAACACCGGACCGGATAAATAGTCCGGATAGCCTGGATCCGGTAGCAGCATATAGTCGCCAGGGTTTAACACACACAACGGAAGCTCGACCAATCCGACTTTTGCACCGCCTAAAATGGCCACTTCTTCATTTGGATCGATGTCTACGTTGTATTCCCTTTTGTAAAAGTTGCTTACGGCTTGTTTTAATTCTAGCATGCCACGGAAAAGGGAATATTTATGAGTAGCAGGGTCGGCTGCTGCTTCTTGAAGCGCCTTGACGATGTGAGTAGGTGTTGGTCGATCTGGATTTCCCTGTCCGAGATTGATCACATCCCGTCCTTCAGCAATCGCTTTATTCACTTTTTGCACAAGGGAAGCAAAAAATTGAGTAGGAAGTTTTTGTAGTTTATCGGATAATTCCATTTGCATCCTCTTTTCTTATTGATTTAGTTGGTGAATGTACAACTTATTGAATTCTCAAAATCTGTCATCCTGTATTTTAAGAAAATTCCAGTTTATAATTATAAGTAGATATGTAGGAATATTATTATTTTCTTGAATAATTGTCTAGGGGGGATTCAAGATGAAAATTGGTTGCATTCAAATGAATGTCGGGTTTGGGAAAGTGGAGGAAAACTACGAGCGGGCGGAACAGTTGATTCGGGAAGCGGCAAGTAAGGGCGCTGACATTGTGGTATTACCTGAAATGTGGAATACAGGATATGCTCTTGAAAAATTGGAGGAGTTGGCGGATGAAAATGGCAACCGCACAAAAGCTTTTCTTCAACACCTTGCCAGTGAGCTAGGAATACATATTATCGGTGGTTCTGTAGCGATAAAAGAAAATGGCAAATTTTATAACACAATGTATGTGGTAAACCGCGATGGGGAATTGGTGAGTGAATATAGCAAAGTTCATTTATTCAGATTAATGGATGAGGAAAAGTATTTGGAAGCGGGGAATTCCATGAACCGCTTTGATTTGGGGGATCTTCCGGCAGCGGCTGTGATTTGCTATGATATCCGTTTCCCTGAATGGCTTCGCGCTCATGCACTAGCGGGAGCAAAAGTGTTGTTCGTTGCTGCTCAATGGCCGACACCAAGAATTGATCATTGGAAAACACTTTTGCAAGCCCGTGCCATTGAAAATCAATGTTTTGTTGTGGCAGTAAATCGAATTTCTCGCAAACCGGAAAACTTTAATGGACAGTCAATGGTGATTGAACCTTGGGGTGAAGTGTTATGGACTGGTGCAGAAGATGAGGAGTTGGCGGTCATTGACGTAGATTTCTCAAAAGCGGATGAAGTTCGCACACGAATTCCGGTATATGACGACCGCCGTCCAGAATTATATGGGAAAGTAGTAGAGCAAAAGTAAAGGAAAGTGAGCCGAGCATTGTAGGAAATTGCTCGGTTTTTTATTGGTTATCGAATCTTGAGTGGACGTAATTTTTTCGAATGGCGATGATTTTTCAGGAGTTGGCAATTATTAGATCTATGAAATAGGGACTTTTTAACTGTTGATAAAAAACTTTAATCCTTTGAAACTTTTCCATTATCCCTGAAGCTCTAATTAATGAAAGGAGGATGAAGAGAGTGAAACATGATATCGAACTAGTAGAAAAAGCAATCAAAGGAGATGCGACAGCCTTTGAACAATTGCTAATTAAGGAAGAACAAATGCTTTATTACAAAGCGCTTTCCTATGTAGGAAGGAAAGAAGACGTACTGGACGTCATACAAGAAACAGCTTGCAAAGCATTTCTCGCGATTAAAGATTTGCGAAATCCCGAATATTTCTCAACATGGCTCTTCAGAATACTCATTCGTGAATGCTACCAATTATTAAAGAAACGCGATCGAATGATTCCGTACGATGAAATGGAACTATTAAGGAAAATGGAACACAAACAGGAGCTGCCATCTGATACTTTACATTTAGGCGAAGCATTATCAAAGTTAAATGAATCGTATCAAACTTCGATTATTTTATTTTACTATCACGACCTGTCCATTCGGGATATTGCCGAAGTAATGGAAAAACCGGTTGGAACAATCAAAACCTATTTGCGAAGAGCAAAAAAACATTTAAAAAATGAATTAGAAAGGAGTTATAAGTTCAATGAAAGAACAATATGATCGTTTCGAAGTGTTTCCGCAAGACGAAGTTCGATTGGCGATTCGAACTGGAATTGCTCAAGCACAAGAGCAAATAGATGGAAAGGTGAAAACTCCTTTATATAAAAGAAAAATAACTTATCTTTTAAGCAGTGTCGCTGCAGCATTTGGATTATTCATTTCAGCTCAATATTCTCCTGCGATTGCAACGAGTTTATCGAAAATACCGTTAATTGGTTCTGTTTTTGGTGATTCCGACTTTATTGGTTTACAACATGCCTACCAAGAAGGGTTAATCGACGAAATTGGCGAAACACAAACGGTTAATGGAATATCCGTTACTTTAAATGAAGTTCTGTATGATCAGAGCAATATTACAATCGGCCTCATTATTGAGTCTGAAAGGGAATTAGGTGAACATTATTTCGGTGCTGGCATGGATATTACGATTAATGGAAAATTGCCTAAAGCAGTTACAGGTTCTTATGGAGAAGAAATAGTATCAGCAACAACTCGTACAGCCATTCAAACGATCAACATTACAGAAGACATGCCTGACCAATTTGAACTGGGGCTAACGCTTCAAGGAGAAAAGGGTGAAAAATGGCATTTCTCAACACCAATCCAAAAAATAAAAGACATAAAAACAATTCCTGTTCAACATAAACAAACAGTAGATGGCATACAACTTACGGTAACAGAAGTGTCCATAAGTAAAACAGGTGTCAGTGTATCTTTTGTGAGTTCTGAAAAAGAGAGCGATTTTGATAAAACGAGAGGGCATTATAT
Organism: Ureibacillus sp. FSL W8-0352; assembly: GCF_038004345.1. Taxonomy (NCBI): domain Bacteria; kingdom Bacillati; phylum Bacillota; class Bacilli; order Caryophanales; family Caryophanaceae; genus Ureibacillus; species Ureibacillus sp. FSL W8-0352. The sequence continues at coordinate 3,009,836 of NZ_JBBOQT010000001.1, forward strand.
CGATTTCCGAGTAGTAGACCAAGATGGTAACAAACTGACAAACCTTTCAGGCGGAGTGACAGGGGAAAGAATGAAAGATACCATCGTGTATAAAAGTACAAAGCAATTTGATCCAATTGACTCAAAGGTAACGGAATTAACCATTACCCCATATTTAGTGATTCCATCTAGTGGTGGAGGGGTAGATGAAAACGGAAAATATATCGAAAAGGATTATAGTGCAGTAAAAGATGTTAAATTTGAATCATTTACAGTGAAAATACCTTAATAATTGAAAGGGTGTCTGAAAAGTCATTTTGAGACGCCCCCTTTGCGGCTGTCGCAAGAGCTTAGCCGCAGATAAATTGCGACGAGGAGGCGCGTTTGATGTGACCACCACAGAAGCAAAGGGTTTAAAGAAAATATTACTTTAAGAATTAAGGCTGTTCAAAAAATTATCGACTTGATATGCTCCCTATTAGGTAGACAGATGAAAAAATAAAAATTCATCTGACCTAATAGGGGGCTTTCATTATGACCTTTTACAAGTATCCTAAAAAGTTCATGTAAAAACTGATTTATTTATATTTAACGGGAGATTATTCATTTGAAAAGTTTGCTCGTCAATATAAAATGCACCAAAGCACTTTAAAACAATGGGTTCGAAAGTATGAAGCTTTTGGTGAAACGGTCTTTCACTCTAACCACAAATCCGTTAAAAACATGGACTGTCAATATATTTATAAAACGTGGCAATATTGTCACAATATCAGTAAACATAGCCATAAATACTGTAAATAAAAACATGTTCTCCACCCCAAAATTTAAAATGAATGATAATATATTCAATGGCACTAAACTTTTGAGGTGAACAAATTGAATCTACCACAAACCTTTAAAGACAAAATGCAAACATTATTACAAGATGAATATGATGCGTTTATTCGAAGTTACGAAGAAGAAAAAAATCAAGGCTTGCGCATTAACACACTAAAGATTTCAATAGATGAATTTTTACAAATTAACCCTTTTACGACTGAGAAAATCCCTTGGGTGAAGGAAGGATATTTTTATCCTAACAATGAACGTCCAGGAAAACACCCATACCATGAAGCGGGATTATATTATATCCAAGAACCAAGTGCGATGGCGGTAGGGGAATTGGTAGATCCCAAACCAGGGGAATACATTCTCGATTTATGTGCAGCACCGGGCGGGAAAACTACACATCTTGCATCGAAAATGAATGGAGAAGGGCTGCTTGTTTCGAACGAGATCCATCCGCAACGGGCAAAAATTTTATCGCAAAACGTCGAGCGAATGGGCATCAAAAATGCCATCGTGACCAATGAAACACCGGAACGTTTAGCAACGCGTTTCCCAAGTTTTTTTGATCGAATCTTAGTGGATGCCCCTTGTTCTGGAGAAGGAATGTTTCGAAAAGATGAAGAGGCTCGCTTGCATTGGAGTCCCGACAATGTAACTCTTTGTGCCAATAGACAAGACGATATTCTTGAGTATGCGCAAAGCATGTTAAAACCAGGTGGTCGTCTTGTGTATTCTACGTGCACCTTTTCTCCAGAAGAAAATGAAGGAACGATCAGCCGCTTTCTTGAAAAGTATCCACACTTCGAGATTGAACAAGTGGAAGTGTATGAAGGCTTTAGCCAAGGAAGAGCGGATTGGGTGGAAAATGCAGCCTCAAATATTGAACAAACGATTCGCATATGGCCTCATCTTGTGAAAGGGGAAGGGCATTATATTGCGGTGCTAAAAAAGAAGGACGGGGACGAGGCGCTTCGCATGAAGTATCCGAAACAAAAACTGGACCCGAAAATGATGAAGGCGTACCAGGATTTTGCCGGCGAAACATTAAATATCATGCCTTTTGGATATTTCCTTGCCTTCAACGACCAATTGTATGGATTGCCTGAAGAAGTACCAACATTAGAAAAATTAAAGGTGCTCCGTCCAGGATTGCATTTAGGAACGTTCAAAAAGAACCGCTTCGAGCCTTCCCATGCCCTTGCCTTGGCTTTACGAAAGGATGAAGCAAAAAGCGTATCGAATCTTTCCGCGGATTCGGATGAAATCATTTCCTATTTGAAAGGAGAAGTTTTACAAGCTAGCGGTCCAAAAGGATGGCACTTAATCACCGTTGATGGTTATTCGATTGGTTGGGGAAAACTCGCGGGGAATATGATGAAAAACCATTACCCAAAAGGACTGCGGTGGATGGGGAATTAGTTTTTATCTTACGAAAAGAGTTGGGGGAATAACGCTAAACTTTCACCGCGAATCATGAAATTCCTGTTACATGTAGCAACAAATTCAAAATTCTACATACATTAGAATTAACCTCTCGAGGCTGCTCTGGCTTTGGGAGGTGTTTTTATTTATAAAATTGTAAATTTCCTTCCAATAGATGTAAATTATAGGATAATATATAAGTATAAATAATTAGTGGAGGAAGGGAAGTTATGAGTAAAGTACTAGGTCTGGATATCGGGGTATCATCAGTTGGTTGGGGGATTATAGACACTGAAAAAATGGAGATAATTGATGCGGGTGTCAGACTATTTGAGGAAGCAACGAGAAATGCCAATGAAGAGCGACGTGGATTTCGGGGGGCAAGAAGATTAAAAAGAAGAAGAAACCATCGATTAGAGCGAGCTAAAAAATTATTTGAAGAGTTTGGTATACCGACAAATTGCATCGGCACAGGAAATCCATATGAAATTAGATACAAAGCGTTAAAAGAAAAAGTATCGTTGGAAGAATTAGCAATTGGTCTTTATCACATTGTAAAAAGAAGGGGTACCGTACTAGATGCTCCTTTAGAAGAAGAAAAAACGGGTGGAGAATTATCAACAAAAGAACGATTAAAAAGAAATAGTAAGGAACTAGAAACAAAATATGTTTGTGAAATACAGTTTGAAAGATTGAAAAAAGGATTAGTTCGTTCCCATGAGAACCGTTTCCGAACGGAAGATTATATAAAGGAAGCAAGAGCTATTTTAAATAGACAAGCCCAATTCCATCAAGAAATCAATGATGAATTTATTGAAAAGTATATTGAGTTAGTTCAAAAAAGAAGAGCTTATTATGATGGCCCTGGATCTAAAAAATCTCCTACCATTTACGGTAGATATTTTATAAAAAATGGGAAATTCCATGAGATGTCGATGATTGAGAAAATGAGAGGGAAATGTACTTATTTCTCGGATCAACCTCGCATTGCAAAAATGTCATTTACAGCGGAATTGTATGATTTATTAAACGGTGACTTAAATAAATTGCAAGTAAATGGGGAGTATTTAACTGAGGAAGATAAAAAATATATAGTTGAAGAAATTGTTAAGAAGGGCCAGAAGGTTACAATAGATTGAATTTTAAAATATAAAGGGCTGCCAAAAGATAAGGATGTGAGAGGATATAGAGTAGATTTGAAGAATGAAAAACCCATTTTCACGGAATTTAAAGGATACAAGAATATATTAAAATTAGTAAAAGAACATGATTTACCAAAAGAAATTTTAGATAACGTTGAATTACTAGATGAAATTAGTGAAATTCTCACAGCAGAAAAATCTTATGAAAGAAGAGAAAATGATTTAAAGAAAGCTTTGACAAATTTGGCTGGCTTTGATGAGGATACAAACGAAAAAATTATAGCTGCTTTGAAGGAAAATACTGATTTTAAAGGCTACCATGCGCTTTCAAAAAAGGCTATCCAATTAATTTTACCAGATTTATGGAAAACAAATAAAAACCAAATGGAACTATTTAGCGAACTAGGACTTGAAAGCAAACGATATCAAAATATATCCAATGGAAAGAAGATTAAATTTGATGATACTGCGATATTAAGTACAGTTGCAAAAAGAGCGCAACGAGAAGCAATTAAAATTGTAAATAAAGTACGAGAAGTATATGGTGAGATGGATTCGATAGTCATCGAAACAGCACGAGAAAATAACAGCGAAGAAGCGAAGAGAAAAAATGATGAAAATCAAAGAAAACAAAAGAAATTTGAAAAGAGAGTGGCTGAAATTTTAAGTGTTTCAACGTTGGAAGAATTAAATTTGAAACCTAAGCAACGTTTGGCCTTAAAATTATGGGATGCCCAAGATGGACAATGCTTATATTCTGGAGAAAGAATCAATCCTTATGATATTGTACAAGACTTTTATAAGTTTGAAATTGATCACATCATACCGATTTCTATTTCCTTTGACGATAGTCAAGAAAATAAAGTGCTCTGTTATCGCGAGGAAAACCAGGAAAAAGGGCAGCGAACGCCATTCCATTACCTTACAAGTTCTCCAAAGGCAAAAAGAACTTTCGAAGAATTCAGAGCAGATGTGATGAAACTTTATAATAGCGGAAAAATTTCTAATAAGAAGAGAGAATATTTACTGGAACAGCGGGACATAATGAATAACGAAGAACTTCAAAAACAATTTATTAATCGAAATTTAGTAGATACAAGATACGCAGTACGTAGCTTTTCCATGAATCTACGTTCATACTTTAAACATCATAACATACCAACAACAGTTTTATCGATTAGGGGGGATTCACTAACGCAATTCGACGCCGAGCAAGAATGAATAAAGATAGAAATAGCAGTTATGCACACCACGCGATTGATGCATTAATTGTAGCAGCGATAGGGAAACTACCAGTCTTTAAATTTTTCCAAAACTTTGGTGTAAATGAAACTGGCGTATTTTATGATCGTAGGACTGGTGAGGTTCTAACTGAAAAAGAGTTCTTTAGCGAGGATATCTATAAGTTTATAAGAAGCCTCATGAATTATGAATCTAAAATCAAGTATTCTCACAAAGTTGATAGAAAAGGGAATCGAAAAGTATCAAACCAAACAATATATAGTACGAGAGTAGTAAACGGAGAAGAATATGTTGTAGGAAAATCTGACAATATTTATACTCTCAATAAAAAGGATGCAGCAAAACTAATTGAGAAAATGAGAACAAAACGAGATAGTTTTTTCATTGCTAAGTATAACCCTGAACTATTTGATTTACTATTGAAAATTGCTAAGGAATATGAATATGCTGATAATCCGTTTAAAGAGTATTATGAACAACATGGATATATAATGAAGGATGGGAAAATTCCAGTAAAATTTTTAAGATATTATGAAGAAAAGTTGGGAGTATATATAGATATTTCTAAATATTATCCCGGTACACAACATAGAGTTATTTTAAGAAGTATAAAAAGTGTTAGAATTGATGTTTATAAAAATAGAGAAGGGAAATATAAATATTTGGGCGTACCTTATTATTGGTTTAAAGACAAAGGAAACAAATTGATACTAGATATGGAAAAATATGAAGAAGAAAAAAAGAAACCTTATAAAAATATTGATGGTTCATATGAATTCCAATTTAGTCTATATCGAAATGATTTATTTTCAATAGAGAAAAAAGAAAAAACTTTTGAATACATTCTTCTTGGAGATGCAAACTCTCGGCAAAATATTTTAGAAGCAGACCATGTTTATAAAGCTAAACAAAAAGGTGATAAAAGGATTTTTATAAAAATTGGTCCTACTCTTCAAAAATTGACAAAATATAACGTCGATGTTCTTGGAAATCGGTATAAAATTGAAAAAGAGGATTTTAAGACTACTTTACAAAAATGAGCTTTGATGTTATAGTATAGTTACGATAAATATTTATCGTAACTATACCGAAAAACTGGGAGAACCTACCGAAACAAGGGTTTATCCCGAACTCAGAGCCTTCATTTTTGAAGGCTCTTTTATTTTACAATTTACTGTTAAAAATTTTAATTTTTGTAAGAAGGAGGAAAATTTTTGAGCTGGCGAATTGTCTATATTTCAGAAGCCGAAGAGATGAGGTTATATTTAGACAATTTGAAAGTAATAAAAGACGATCAAGAAATTTTAATACCACTTTCTGATATTCACTCAATTGTAGTAGATAATCAACATACGACTGTGACTGGTAGATTAATAAATAAATTATCGGAATACCATATTTTATTAATTTTTTGTGATGAAACCCATAACCCAAATATGTTTTGTCTTAGTTTATACAGTCACTATAGAATCTATGGAATGCTATACAAACAATATGTGGAAAAAAATCGTACAAATAAAAATTTATAATCAAACTTCGATTTTAAAGCTTTTAAAGAAAAACCCAGAAGTTATTCAACGAATGATTCAATTTGCAAATTCTGTGGAGCCTGGGGATGCAACTAATAGAGAAGGAATAGCAGCATTCATTGTATTTTAAAGAATTGTTAGGAGATTCGTTTAGAAGAGAAAGAGGAGCTGTCGATGCATTTAATTCAGCATTAAATTATGGTTACATTGTATTGCGCTCTTGTGTTGCCAGGGCAGTAACTGCTCATGGATTACACCCAGCGTTAGGAATTGGTCACCGCAATCAATACAATGCATTCAATTTGGTAGATGATTGTATGGAAGTATTCAGGCCGGTTATCGATTTATGGGTAGTATTAAGTGTAAAAGAAGAGGATTACTTAACTAGAGAAATGAAGCAACAGCTTATTGCACGACTAAGTGCAAAAATAAACATTGGGGGTCAAACACAAACAGTATTAAATGCAATCGATCTGTTTATTCAATCGTTTATAAAAGCGATGAATAACAGAGATGTCGATTTAATTACAATATCCTGCTGATGGGATCGCCATATAACTTTATGAGATTGCTTTTGTTTTTTGATCTCCCAATGAATACAAAAGCTGAAAGAAGAATTTACTCAAAATTCAGAAAAACGCTAATTTCAGACGGATTTATTATGTTGCAATTTTCAGTGTATGTAAAAATTTTTCCAAATCGTGATTCCTTAATGCAATATACAGAACGGTTAAAAAGAAATTTGCCTTCAAAAGGTTCCATTCGAATTATGGCTGTAACGGAAAAACAATATGGAAATATGCAGGTCCTAGTTGGAGGGAAAAGTTTACAAGAATCAACCATAAGTAATGAATCGATGGTGATTTTATGAGGTTATGGCAAATTGATACGTGGGATAATTGTGTAACGTTGGATATGGGGCCTATCACAATTATGAAAGGATCTCATAAAACATGGTTTAAAATTGCTCGTGAAATCAACGACTTTTTTACTAACCGAGTTTCTGAAGTGAAGATTTATGAAGATGGAGAATTAATAAACAAAAAAGATTGGGAATGTTTAATGATACCATTTAATGAATCGTTGCAGTTAGATAAGGTAAATACGAAATCCCCGCTACAAATAATTCATGAAAAGATTGTTGAATTTCTAGCTGCAATTCCTCAATACGAATCTATATTAGAAGAATGGGAAGTACTTAAAGAGGAAGAGGAAATAATAAATAGAACAATATTGGAAAAGTTTGATTTACAGTTTAGATTAAAGGAGTTTGATGAATCGAATTTAAAGGATTTCTTCATTTTATCAAGTTATAAAGGTATACTAACTCCTATTGATTCCAAACTTCTTACTTTAAAGTTACTATTAGAAAAGGAAATTACAAAGCGACTTCTAATTATTATTGAGCTACCTGAATTGTATGCGGATGAACAAGAAATTGAGGAATTATTATTGATACTAAAACAATTAATGAATAGAGGTTGTTATGCGATTATCATCACAATTCTTGATGATGTGGAAGGAAGAAGCAATTTTATTTTAAAAGGTCAAGTGATTAATGAAGCAAGGGTGGAAATGCTAAGATCAAAAGTATTTAATACTATTCCTATTCCAATCGAAAATGAGGATTTTTTGAAAACGAAAGAGTTATTGTTAAGTCTGTGGATAAGGTGGGCATAAAGGGGGAGTTTTTATTAGATTTCAATGATATCCACAGAACACACATTGTAGTACTGTATGTAATTTTAAAATTATTGGAGATTGAATGGGATATTGATTTCACTAAGTTTCCGCCTAATCTTAAAAAATTTTTTGCAGAGTACTGAACGTTTTTTTATGATTCTGCTATAATGAAAATTGAGGTTTCGGTACTCTCCAGTTTTTCGGTATAGTTGAACATGATGGCGAAAAAGCGCGTCAAGCATTGGGTTTCGGTACTCTCCAGTTTTTCGGTATAGTTGAACTTTTATGATGTTGGAGTTCAAAACAGCAATGTTTCGGTACTCACCAGTTTTTCGGTATAGTTGAACAACTTTCTTGATATTCGCCAGTCTCGAACCGTTTCGGTACTCTCCAGTTTTTCGGTATAGTTGAATAATTAACTCAGTTAATTTTCTTAATGATGGGTTTCGGTACTCACCAGTTTTTCGGTATAGTTGAATATTGCTTCCAAAACAAAAGAAGGTACAACCGTTTCGGTACTCTTCAGTCATGATTTCACTTAGTATGATTGTCTGCCTTTAGGAATAGGGTGTCCTCTTGTTCAGATAGCGTGGCAACTTGTTCGGATAACACGTCCGCTTGTTCAGATAGCGCGGCAACTTGTGCGAATAGGGTGTCCGCTTGTTCAGATAGCGTGGCAACTTGTGCGAATAGGGTGTCCACTTGTTCGAATAGCGTGGCAACTTGTGCGGATAACACGTCCTCTTGTTCGGATAGCGTGTCACTTGTTCGAATAGCGCGGCAACTTGTGCGAATAGGGTGTCCGCTTGTTCAGATAGCGCGGCAACTTGTTCGGATAACACGTCCTCTTGTTCAGATAGCGCGGCAACTTGTTCGGATAACACGTCCGCTTGTTCAGATAGCGTGGCAACTTGTGCGAATAGGGTGTCCGCTTGTTCAGATAGCGCGGCAACTTGTTCGGATAACACGTCCACTTGTTCAGATAGCGTGGCAACTTGTGCGAATAGGGTGTCCGCTTGTTCAGATAGCGTGGCAACTTGTTCGGATAACACGTCCTCTTGTTCAGATAGCGTGGCAACTTGTGCGAATAGGGTGTCCTCTTGTTCGAATAGCGCGGCAACTTGTTCGGATAACACGTCCGCTTGTTCAGATAGCGTGGCAACTTGTTCAGATAAAATGTTCCCTTGTGCAGATAACCCCTCAACTTGTCTAAATAGCATGTCCGCTTGTGAAGGTAACATCCTCAATCCAATCCCCAACCTTATCCTTCTATTTCCACATAATCCCACTTGTCGTCTCAATGGTCTCGTTTTAAAATGAGTTATAGAACAAACGTTCCCTTCTTATAATAAAATAGGGAGGTGGCTAAGTATGCGCATAAATACATTCAACTACACGAACTTTAGCCCAGAAGAATTATATCAACATCTCCCAAACCGTTCGATCATTTGCATTGATATGCGTTGCTTTTATGCTAGTTGCATGGCGATGCTTCACAATTTAAATCCAATGGAAGTGCCGATAGCGGTGGTGGGCAATTTTGAGCAAAAGGGCAGTATCGTGCTTGCTGCATCACCACCGATGAAGAAGCGTTTTGGCATCAAAACCGGCTCTCGGCTTTATGAAATACCCAAACATCCAGACATTAAATTGTTCGAACCGAAAATGGAATTTTTCGTGCAAATGTCGATGGAGATTACGAATTTAATTAACCAATTCGTACCGAAAGAAGCGATTCATGTATATAGCATTGATGAAAGTTTTGTTGATTTAACAGGCACGGAAAAACTTTGGGGGCCACCTGAAAAAACTGCCAAATACATTCAAGAAAGAATATATAGCCAGTTTCAAATTCCGAGTGCGGTAGGGATGGGGCCGAATATGCTCATGGCAAAACTAGCTCTTGATTTAGAGGCGAAGAAAACAGAATTTGCTCAATGGACGTATGAAGATGTTCCGAAAAAATTATGGCCTGTGGCACCCCTTTCTGAAATGTGGGGAATTGGCCGCCGCACGGAACGAACGTTAAATAATATGGGCATTTTCAAAGTAGGAGATTTAGCGCAAACCGATTTACAACTGCTGGAAAAGCGCTTCGGTATTTTAGGAAATCAATTGTACTATCACGCTTGGGGAATTGACTTATCCCCTCTTGGTGCGCCACTTGCAGAAGGGCAAATTAGCTTCGGCAAAGGGCAAGTGCTTATGCGGGATTATCGCACACGCAGCGAAATTCTTACCGTCATTTTAGAAATGTGTGAAGATGTGGCGCGGCGAGCAAGGGAAGCGTATCAAGTAGGAAGAACGGTTTCTCTTGGTGTGAATTACAGCAAAGATGCCTTTGGAGGAGGATTTTATCGCTCCCGAACAATCGATGAACCAACGAATGATACGATGAAAATTTATGAAGTATGCAAAGAATTGCTTGATGAGTTTTATGCCGAACGCCCTGTAAGACAACTTGCTATCAGTCTCTCTAAACTTGAAACGGAACGCTCCATGCAATTAAGTTTTTTTGACCAGCAAAAATGGAAAAGGCGAAAACTTGGCGCGGTAATGGATACTTTGCGCTCTAAAATAGGGCCCACTGCTGTGCTTCGTGCGGTTTCTTATACAGAAGCAGGAACGGCCCTTGAGAGAGCTCAACTTCTTGGTGGACATAAGAAATAGAAGGAGGACGCGGCTTGTTGTGTGTATGTCTGAGAAGACGGCGGATTAACTCCTCGGCGAATATAACAAATTGTAGAGGTATGTTCCCTAGCAAGAGGCGGATTATCTCTTCGAACGAAGACAAAAGGAAGAAACTTGCTATGCCCAAACACACCTCCAACGACCTGCAACAAATGGAGTGTAAAAGGGGTGAGAAAGTGATTCGAGATCGTGGAAATATTAAATGGAATGCCATGATGCTTCCGGAACATGTGAAAGTACTCCGGGAATGGAGAGAAAAAGATAAATATGAAGAAAAACCAACTCTTGATGAAGGGGCATTGCAAGATTTAAACGAACAGCTGCTCATTGCCTTCACCAATCGCTATGAAGTCGAATTAAAAATTTGGCACAAGGGGCGCATCTTCAAAGCGACAGGGAAGATTGCCAAGCTCCATGCTGAACATGGCTGTACATTCGAAGATGGCCGCACCTTCTCCTTTGAATCGATCTATGGCATTACGATTATGGAATAAAAATAGAAAAATCCCTTCCTCTAGTCAAAAGAATAGCCCAACAAAAAGCACTGGCATATAAATAGTTTACAACATAATTTATATTGTTCGCGAATCGTGAGAATGTCGCTTTTAAGCCTGTAATTCACCAGAGGAGGGGCAAGATGAAAAGAATTCTTGTAACAGGTGCGCTTGGACAGATTGGTTCGGAATTGGTGAGAAAACTCAGATTTGAATACGGAAAAGATAATGTACTAGCAACGGATATTCGAGAAGACAAAAATCATGACGGTCCCTTTGAAGTGTTGGATGTGCTCGATGCATTAAAAATGTACGAAGTGGCGAAAAGATTTAATGCAGATACGATGATTCATTTGGCAGCATTGCTTTCCGCAACGGCAGAAATTAAACCAATCCTTGCATGGGAATTAAATATGGGCGGTTTATTAAATGCGTTAGAGGTTTCAAAAGAATTAAACATGCAATTGTTTAATCCGAGTTCTATTGCAGTCTTTGGACCAACTACTCCGAAAATCGATACACCACAAGAAACATTGCAACGGCCGACGACCATGTATGGCGTGAATAAAGTAGCAGGAGAATTGCTATGCGATTATTATCACTTACGCTACGGTGTTGATGTAAGAGGTCTTCGATTCCCAGGTTTAATTTCACCAGGAACACCACCTGGAGGAGGAACGACGGATTATGCGGTGGAAATTTATCATAAAGCGGTAAATGAGGGAAGTTATACTTCTTATATTGCAGAAGGAACATATATGGATATGATGTATATGCCTGATGCATTGAATGCGATTGTGGATTTAATGGAAGCAGATCCTGCCAAACTAACTGTTCGCAATGCCTATAATATCTCCGCAATGAGCTTTGATCCATCAGAGATTGCAGCGGAAATCAAAAAACATATTCCTCATTTTGAAATTAAATATGACGTCGATCCGGTGCGGCAAAGTATTGCGGAAAGTTGGCCAAATTCCATCGATTCTTCCCGAGCGATTGCTGACTGGGGATTCAAGGCAACTTATGATTTAACGACAATGACAATCGATATGCTTGATAAAATCGGTGGAGGCATTAAAAGCAAAACGACACTATAACATGTAAAAGGGATTTTATTTATATATGATACGTAAAGAAAAAGGAGAGTTGGAAGTTCCGAAACTTTGCGACTTCTCTTAACGAAAAAATTGCATAAGAAAAGGGGAGTTCGAATTCGAACAGCCCCTTATTTTTTCAGCAATTCAAATACTTGTTGTACATCTTTATCACCACGGCCAGAAATATTAACGATAATGCTATCTTCAGCTGATAAAGTAGGTGCCAATTTCAGAGCATAGGCAACGGCGTGAGAGCTTTCAAGAGCTGGAATAATACCTTCCGTTTTGGATAACGTTTGGAATGCTTCTAATACTTCTTCGTTTGTGACCGCAACATACTCGCCGCGGCCTGTTTCATGCAAGTAGGCGTGTAGTGGTCCAACCCCTTGATAATCTAAACCGGCAGCGATGGAATTTGTATCGAGCAAGTTGCCTTCTTCATCTTGAAGGACATAGCTTTTGAAGCCGTGAAGGATGCCAGGAGAACCTTTCGTAAGGGTTGCAGCGCCTGCAGGTTCCACACCGATTAAGCGCACATTTTCATCATTAATATAATGGGAGAAAGCACCAGCTGCATTGCTGCCCCCACCGACAGCAGCGATAATAGCTGTTGGAAGTTTGCCTTCTCTTTCTAAATGTTGAGCGCGGCTTTCACGGCTAATCACGGATTGGAAATGTTCTACAATTTCAGGATATGGAGTAGGGCCTACTGCTGAACCTAGCAAATAGAAAGTATTTTCATAGTTATTAACTAAATCAAGGAAGGCTTCATCTACCGCTTCTTTTAATAAGCCGTTTCCTTTATCCACCGCAACTACTTGAGCACCGAGAAGCTCCATGCGGAACACATTTAAAGCTTGGCGCTTCGTGTCCTTTGCGCCCATGTAAATCGTGCATTCCATTCCGAACATCGCAGCAGCTGTCGCAGTGGCAACTCCGTGTTGTCCAGCTCCCGTTTCAGCGATGATTCTTTTAGCTCCCATACGTTTGGCAAGCAAAATTTGGCCAAGCACATTGTTTAATTTATGGGAGCCCGTATGGTTTAAATCTTCCCGTTTTAAATAAATTTTTGCTCCGCCCAATTTTTCCGTTAAATTTTTAGCAAAGTAAAGGGGAGTTTCGCGGCCAGCATATTCTTTTAAGTAATAGTTTAGTTCTTCATTGAAAGCTGGGTCGTCTTTAACTTTCCCAAATTCTTCTGCAATTCGGTCGAGCACTTTTTGTACCTCATCTGGAACAAAGCTGCCACCAAAATCTCCATAGTAACCATTTTTAATTAAAGTTTTGCTCAAGATTTACAACTCCTTTTTCAAAGTGTTGATTTTGTCACAAAAACAGTCAATATGTTCACAAAATCTGTATCTTCGAAGCTTTCACAAGACTTTCAATTGTATCCCAATCATCTTTTGTTAAACTGTCAACGATTTTACTGCCGACAATAACACCGCTTGTAAAGGTGCCGAATTGTATAACCTGTTCTGGGGTGGAAATGCCGAACCCTGCTAAAACAGGTGTATCTGTATAGCTTTGAATTTTTTTAAAATGGCTCTCTAAGTCGCCTTCAAAAGTGGAGCGAGCACCAGTGATTCCATTAACTGTCACCGCATAAATAAATCCTTCGCTTGCTTTTGTAAGCTTTTCAATTCGCTCTGGTGTACTTGTCAATGAAACAAGCTGAACTAAGTCAACGCCATATGCCTTAAGTGAAGGGTGAACGATAGTACTTTCTTCTAGTGGCATATCTGGAATAATGACGCCGCGAATCCCTGCCTCATAAGCATCTTTTGCAAATGCATCGATTCCGTAGGCTAAAATCGGGTTTAAATAGGTCATTGCCACTAATGGAACGGTAATTTCATCTGCGAAAGAGGCAAGAGTTTCAAGTACTTTTCGTAATGTTGTGCCCTTTGCTAATGCTCTTACAGCAGCCTCTTCAATCGTCGGTCCATCCGCTACAGGGTCGGTGAAGGGGATGCCCACTTCAATCGCAGTGACGCCTAGTTGTTGCAATTTCAAAATCGTCGGTTTCAACGTATCAAGCCCGCCATCGCCAGCCATTATGTAAGGAATAAAAGCTTTATGGCCTAGGCGAGTTGCTCCTACAATTGCTTCAGTTAATTGGCTCATGATAAGTCACCTCCAAGGGCATCAAAAATTGTATGAACGTCTTTATCTCCACGGCCGGATAAACAAACGACGATAATCTGATCTTGGTTCATTGTTTTTGCAAGTTCAGTAGCATAATAAACGGCATGGGCGCTCTCTAAAGCAGGGAGAATCCCTTCTGTTTGGCAAAGAAGTTTAACCGCCGCAAGCGCTTCTTCATCAGTTGCCATGACATATTGGGCGCGGCCAGTTTCATACAAATAGCAATGTTCTGGGCCGACTCCCGGATAGTCAAGCCCTGCGGAAATGGAGTGAGCTTCTTGTACAAATCCGTCATCATCTTGCAATAAGTACATATAAGCGCCATGCAATACACCCGTTTTTCCACCGTTAATAGCAGCTGCATGTTTTCCAGTTTCAAAGCCTTTTCCGGCAGCTTCCACACCGTATAGAGCAACCTCTTGATTTTCAACGAAAGGATAGAACATACCAATGGAGTTGCTGCCACCTCCGATGCAAGCAACAACAGCATCAGGCAGTCGGTTTTCCTTTTCGATAATTTGTTTTTTCGTTTCATCGCCAATGATCCGCTGGAAGTCACGGACAATTGTAGGGAAGGGGTGTGGCCCCATGGCAGAGCCTAAAATGTAGTGGGTTGTTTCGACATTTGTCACCCAGTAACGCAACGCTTCGTTGACCGCATCTTTTAATGTTCTGGATCCTTTATCGACAGCCACCACTTTTGTACCTAATAGTTCCATGCGGAATACGTTCAATGCTTGACGCTTTACATCTTCTGCTCCCATGAAGACGATGCATTCCATGTTGAGTAGGGCGCAGGCAGTTGCAGTTGCGACACCATGTTGACCAGCTCCAGTTTCGGCAACAATTTTTGTTTTGCCCATCCGTTTTGCAAGCAATGCCTGGCCGAGAGCGTTGTTAATTTTGTGGGCTCCTGTATGGTTTAAATCTTCTCGTTTTAAATAAATTTTTGCGCCGCCACAATGCTCAGTAAGTCGTTCTGCAAAGTAAAGGGGCGTTTCTCTGCCAACGTAGTCTTTTAAATAGTAGTGAAGTTCCTGTTGGAAAGACTCATCATGTTTATATTGTTCATAAGCTTCTTCAAGTTCCAGTAAGGCTGTCATTAATGTTTCCGGAACAAATTGACCGCCAAAACGACCGAACTTGCCTTTTACTTTCGTCATGTCATTTAGCTCCTTTAACCGTTTATTGTAAAGTTGTTGCTGCTTGGATGAATGATTGAATCAGCTCACAATTTTTCTTTCCATCTTGCTCAACGCCGCTTGAAACATCTACAGCGAAAGGTTGTACCGCTGCAATCGCCTGCTGCACGTTCAAAGCATTCAGTCCTCCTGCAAGTATTACTTTCTCTTTAGGGATGGAAAGTTGATCAAGTAAAGACCAATCAAATGATTTACCACTCCCGCCAGCGAAATCTGTTCCGGGAGCATCGAATAAATAGTAATCTACGTTGTACTTGCTAGCTTTTTCAACATCGCTAAGCTCGCGGATGGAAAAAGCTTTGATAGAAGGGAGTCCTAGTTTTTCGATAAAAGTTGGGTCTTCATTGCCGTGATATTGAATGAAATCGAGTGGTACTTTTTCAAAAGCTTCTTTCACTTCATCTTCTGTCGGATTGACAAATACACCAACTTTTTTCACATGTTTCGGTACTATTTGTGCAAGTTCACAGGCCTTTTTGATGGAAATTTGTCTTTTGCTTGGCGCAAACACAAAGCCTAAAAAATTCGCTCCTGCAGCAACTGCACAATGCACGTGAACTTTTTCTTTTAATCCGCAAATTTTCACTTTTGTCATCGCTCTACATCCTTAAAGGGAGGAAGATTTATTTGGAAAGATTTTAATGTCTCTTCCACATTGCCGCTTCTCATCAACGATTCGCCGACAAGAATTCCACGGGCTCCCGCTTTAGCAACACGTTCGGCATCCACTGTTTCAAAAATGCCGCTTTCACTGATGAAGGCTATACCTTCAACGCGATTGATTGTTTCTGCCAACTTTTCAGTTTGAGCTAAGTTGACGTGGAATGTTTTCAAATCTCTGTTATTGACACCAATCAATTTTGGTTGAAGGCGAAGGGCGCGCTCCAATTCTTCTTCGTTGTGTACTTCAACAAGTACCTCTAATCCTAAACCTGTTGCGTACTCATATAATTCCGATAAAGTTTCGTCATCTAAAGCAGCGACAATCAGCAAAATAACGGATGCACCTGCATGGAGTGCATAATCGATTTGCACTTTATCGATGATGAAATCTTTATTTAAAATTGGAGTATCCACATGATTTGCAATGCTGGCCAAGTCTTCAAAAGATCCTTTGAAAAACTTTTCTTCCGTTAAAACAGAGATGCATGCTGCACCAGCTTGTGCATATCGTTTTGCTTGTTGTACTGGGTCAGCGTCCTCATTAATGATGCCTTTAGAAGGGGAGGCTCGCTTCATTTCTGCAATAATTTGAAGAGTGTTAGATTTTCGTAATGCATCGTACAATGATGGCCGTTTTTTTAAAGGAATGTCCCATTGGGGCTTTGATTCTTTCAATTTTGGAAGAATCGCTTTTTTATGTTCAATTATCATATCTAAAATCGTCATTAAAGTGCTTGCTCCTTTATTGTGTTTTGGCTAAATTCAATCACTGCTTCTAGTTTCTTATAAGCACGACCGGATTCGATGGCATCACGAGCCATGGAAACACCTTCTTTCAATGTTTCGGCAATGCCGTATGCGAAGAAAGCGAGAGCTGAATTTAAAACGACTGCATCATAGTATGGCGAGCGTTTTCCTTTCAATAATTCTTTTAATATTTCAGCATTTTCTTCCGGTGTACCACCACGGAGGTGTGATATCGATGCAGGTTGTATACCCAGTTCTTCAATGTTGATGGTGAAAGGTTTAATTTCGCCATTTTCCAACAGGGCAGAACGGTTTCGGTGGTCGAGAGAAGCTTCATCCATGCCTTGTGATCCTGAAATAACGATAGCTCGCTTTCTCCCTAAAATACTTAATACTTTTGCATATTCCTCCACGAAATCTGGACGATTAATGCCGACTAGTTGAACCTCTAAGTCAACAGGATTTGTTAAGGGGCCAACTAAGTTGAAAATGGTTGGCTTACCAATTGCTCGTCGAACTTCACCGATGCGTTTCAGTTTTGGATGAACGGCCGGGGCATATAGAAAAGTGATTCCTTCTTGTTCCAATAACTGTACGGACTCATGGACAGTAAAATCTGTATGAATACCTAGTGCTTGTAGGACATCGGAACTTCCAGAAGAACTAGAAATTTTCCGATTGCCGTGTTTTGCAACTTTGACACCACTACTAGCTAACACAAAGGCAGAAGTTGTACTGATGTTGAAAGTTTTCAGACCGTCGCCCCCAGTACCGCAAATATCGATATAAGTATCTTTTGGAACAGGGAAATGAATGGCATTGGATTTCATCACGATGGAAAGGGCGGCAATTTCCTCTGCTGTTTCACCTTTTTCATGAAGTGCTACTAAAAATTCAGCAATTGCTTCTTTTGGTGTTTCCTCGTTAAAGATGTTTTCTACCGCTTGCATCATATCGTCATAAGATAAGTTTTCCTTCTGTTGAACTCGTTTGATATAAGCTTGAATGTTCATTCTATCATCCTCCAAATTTAAAATTTGAAGTTTAGATAGAATAGCCGGTGGGAGAAATAAAAAAAACCTCTGCAAAAGGGCATGAAAACCCATTTGCAGAGGACGACCTTGCTGCCGCGTTGCCACCTCTATTGAAGCAGTTATGACTTCCACCTCGGTGTGCTCACTGTCGTGAACACTTCCCAATAACGCGGGAAAGACGTCAACCACTTGCGCAGTTGCTCTCGTAAGGCCCATTCACGAAAAGGAATGCACTAGTTTCCACCAACCACTAGCTCTCTATCGCATTACACATTTCGCTACTTTTCCTTACTCATCAATTTTGCTCGGCTATTCTCAACTAAACTCAGACTCTACTCAACTAAGCTACCGGTGCGGTGATTGTGCTTCCACAACCTTTCTCCGCCACGTTTGATTTCATTATATTTTATTCTGAAATTATATGAATGTCAATAATTTTCGGTAAATTTGGGAAGGAAAATGTTATTCGAATAAATAAGTATTTTCGAATCGATAAATTGCTAAATTCAAAAAATAATTGCTGATTGTAAAAATCAAGCAAATCCAAAAGAGTTCGTTCGTTTTTAATCCTAGTATAAAAAAGTAGCACAGACTGTACATTAGTCTGTGCTACTAGTTTTAGTGCGCCTGGCATGGGTGTAATCTATAGGGTGTAAGTCCCGAACTGTGAAGGCAGAAGTAACAGTTAGCTTAACGCAAGGGTGTCCGTGGTGACGCGGAATCTGAAGGAAGCGAGCGGCAAACTTCCGGTCTGAGGAACACGAACTTCATATAAGGCTAGGTATCATTGGATGAGTTTGCTAAACAAAACAAAGTCCTTTCTGCCAAAGGTGGTACAGAGTAAATGAAGCAGATAGATGGAAGGAAAGATTACATTCTTACCCGGGGAGGTCTGGCGGATATGTGAAGTACGCTTCATAACCTACTTAGTGATAAGTAGCTGAACCGTCAGAAGTCAGCAGAGGTCATAGTATTAGTTGGTTTAGAACTACTAAGAAGGACCGAACAATTAAGAGAGAATAGCCCTTGGCATTCAGTGAGTCATGATGAACACAGAAAACGTAGTACCTCACTTGAGGAAGGAAGCGGTGAATCCCGTGGGAGACCTCTTGGAGGGTGGAGTGACCACTGGCATAAAGAGAACAGCTATTCACGGAAGTTATAAAGACTTGCGTCAATCATCTTAATTGAACCGCCGTATACGGAACCGTACGTACGGTGGTGTGAGAGGACGGGAGTTAATCGCTCCCTCCTACTCGATTATTATTGATCGATTAAATTTTTGAAATGTAATCGTTTATCTAGCAATTGCATAATTGGAATACCGATAAGTAAAACAACCGCTTCACCAATGGCTGTAGTTAACCACGAAAGCCAGAAGGGAAGCTCTAACGCTAACTTTAATTCTAAAGCGATAATCCACATCATGAATGTGAAGACAAATGAGTTAATCAACATACGATAGGCGATGTTTTTCACATATTTGCTAACGATGATAAGAATCGTTAAGCAAATAACGGAGTGGGCTACTCCGAAGACTAAATCAAACCAGCCTAGAGGTGAAAATAAGTTTGATATAAATACGCCTAATACAACACCTAGCATATAGCGAGGGTTAAAGGCTATTAGGTGGTTAAAGATTTCAGCGATGCGAAATTGAATATCGCCAAAACTTAAAAATGATAGCGTATACGTTACCGCAATATAAAGTGCAGCTATGATTGCGGACATTGCCATAAATTTTGTTTTCATTAAATTTTCACTCCTTAGTTTTTTATCGTGGGATTTCGCGAACCACGGTGTGATAAGCACACAAATTATAATTCTATCATAAACAAAAAGAAAATCAAATTTAGCTTTGGAAAAAATGAACGATGATAATGGGAAGATTTCGTACAACAAAATAAAGTTCACAATTTTGTCACAAAATATTCATTATTTCAAAAAAACAATTTATTCTACAAAATTCTCGTAATTTAGCGATTTAAAGCGATAAATTAATATTACTAAAGTAATAAAAAGAATTTTCTTAAATTCAGAACATTCCTAATGTTATTGACTCTTGAACTATGAGAATGTAATATATCTTTAAACTCTAGCTTTATTTGAATAAAGCGAAAAAATTTTTCATTCGAAATGGTTAGTAATTTTTTGAAGGATAGCGGGGGATATTTGTATGAAAAGTAGCATGAAAAAACTATCATTTTTGCTCTTTGGTTTAATGTTGCTTCTAGCTGCTTGTGGCGGCGGCGGTAATGATACATCTGAATCGAGCGAAAACAACACAGAAAACGAAACAGAAACAAAAAATTATAAGATTGGTGTAACACAAATTGTTGAACATCCATCTTTAAACGCTGCATATCAAGGATTCCAAGATGCATTGAAAGATGCTGGTTTAAATGTTGAATATGATTATCAAATTGCACAAAACGATAATAGTTTGAATACGCAAATTGCACAAAACTTAGCAAGTGCAGGAGTAGATTTGATTTTCGCCAACTCGACTCCATCTGCACAAGCTGCTAAAAATGTAACAACTGAAATTCCAATTGTTTTTACATCTGTAACAGATCCGGTTGCAGCTCAATTAATTGATTCGATTGAATCACCTGGTGCAAACGTTACTGGTACGATTGACTTGCACCCAGAAGCAATTAAAACAACGGTAGAATTCATGAAAGACGCTTTAGACGTTAAATCAATCGGAATGGTTTACAACGCAGGTGAACAAAACTCAGTAGCTCAAGTAAACCAAGTGAAAGAGATTGCTGATTCATTAGGTTTAAAAGTAGAAGGTGCTACTGTATCTCAAAGTTCAGAGATCAAACAAGCTGCAGAATCTTTAATCGGAAAAGTTGATGCATTTTATATCATTACAGATAACACAGTCGTATCCGCTCTAGAATCTATTATTCAAGTAGCAGATAGCAATAAACTACCGCTTGTTGTTGGTGAATTTGACTCTGTAAGACGCGGCGGATTGTTGGCATTTGGTTTCGAGTATTACGATATCGGATATCAAGCTGGTGAAATGGCTGCAAAAATCTTAAAAGGTGAAGCGACACCTGCAGATATTCCAGCAGAATATCCAAATACATTGAAATTAGTAATGAATAAAGATGCAATTGAGAAACTTGGTCTTGAAGTGAAAGACGAGTGGGAAGCTGAGCTTGTCGAAACACAACAATAAAATATTTTCAACATGTTAGGAGAGATGATTCAATATGTTTACAGCAATGTTCGGTGCAGTTGAGCAAGGAATCATCTACGCAATAATGGCACTCGGAGTGTATCTAACATTCCGAGTGTTAGATTTTCCAGACTTGACGGTAGATGGTAGCTTTGTTTCGGGTGCGGCTACAGCTGCAACAATGATTGTTTTAGGTTATCACCCAATATTAGCTACGTTAGCAGCGATTGTCGTAGGATTTATTGCAGGATGTATCACTGGTTTGCTCCATACAAAAGGAAACATTAATCCGCTCCTTGCCGGGATCATTATGATGATTGGCCTCTATTCCGTAAACCTGCGAATTATGGGCTTCTCAAGTGAAAATGCAGCGAGCCTTCCGAACGTTCCTCTACTAAATAGTGAAACAATCTTCACTAAAATTTATTCCTTCTGGGAACATTTAGGGATTGATGCATTTTTCAATAACATTTTGACGAGTTTAGGAGTAAAAAATCTTCCACAAACTTGGGAAATACTTTTTGTCATGATAATTCTTACAACAGCAATTAAGTTCATAGTGGATTGGTTCCTCAAAACAGAGATTGGTCTAGCGATTCGTGCTACGGGGGATAACAAACGAATGATTCGCAGTTTTTCTGCGAATACGGACACTTTAATTATTTTAGGTGTTGGATTATCGAATGGGTTAGTAGCGTTAGCGGGGGCTTTAATCGCCCAATATAATAAATATTCCGATGCGACAATGGGGATCGGGATGATTACAGTCGGTCTAGCATCTGTCATTATCGGTGAAGCGATTTTTGGAACGAAATCAATCATGCGCACTACTTTTGCGGTAATAGTTGGAGCAATTGTTTATCGGATTGTACTTGCGATTGCATTGCGAGTGCCATTCCTCGATGCAAGTGATATGAAATTGATTACAGCCATTATTGTAATCTTAGCGTTAATCGTTCCGCAAATGATTGATAAGCAAAAAGATAAGAAGCGGAAGGCGAAGCGACTGCAAGAAAAGCTAGCCGCTGCTCAACTAGAAAAGCAAGGAGGCGATCACCTTGCTTAAGCTAGAAGGCATTAACAAAATTTTTAATGAAGGTACACCAGATGAAAAGGTGGCTTTGAATAACATCAATCTTCATTTAAAACCTGGAGATTTCGTAACGGTTATCGGAAGTAATGGTGCGGGAAAGTCAACGATGATGAATATGATTTCTGGGGTATTAAAACCAGATGTTGGAAAAGTATGGATAGATGGAAAAGACGTAACCCATTTACCTGAATACAAGCGTTCTCACTATATCGGGCGCGTTTTCCAAGATCCGATGGCGGGTACGGCACCATCTATGACGATTGAGGAAAATCTTGCAATTGCTTATGCTCGAAACGCCAATCGTTCATTGCGATTAGGCGTGAATCGACAACGACGTGACTTCTTCCGTACATCCCTTGAAAAATTGCATTTAAATTTAGAAAATCGCTTAAATGCAAAAGTAGGATTGCTATCCGGTGGGGAAAGACAGGCATTGTCATTATTAATGGCAACATTTACGCAACCTGCGATTCTATTACTAGATGAGCATACGGCAGCTCTTGACCCATCACGAGCAGAATTGATTACGAACTTAACAAAGCAATTGGTAGAAGAAAATCATTTAACAACGTTAATGGTAACGCACAACATGCAACAAGCCATCGATTTAGGCAATCGTTTAATTATGATGGATAAAGGGCAAATCATTTTAGAAGTAGATGAAGATCAAAAACCAAACTTAACAATTCCTGACTTAATGGCTGAATTCGAACGCATCCGCGGTGAAAAAATGAATTCTGACCGAGCGTTGTTGGGGTAATTAATGTTGATATAGCCAACTCTTTATTATAAGGGTTGGTTTTTATTTTTTTTTAAATGCCAAAATAAAAATGAATACTATCCTTCCAACTTGAAAAAAATAATACAAAATCTGTTAATAAAATTTAAAACCCGGGCGTTGATCACACTAAACGCTCGGGTTTCTTTTTTGTTAAATCAACAATCCAAATAAAGTGCTGTCTTTATTCACTTCTTTAAACTCAAAACCATTCACTCGCATGCGATCGATTAAGCCTTCATAATCTTCCGGCTTGCTTACTTCAATTCCGACTAGTGCAGGACCTTCTTCTTTATTGTTTTTCTTCGTATATTCAAATCGGATAATATCATCATTAGGGCCGAGAACAACCGTTAAGAATTGGCGTAATGCTCCTGCGCGTTGAGGGAAGTTGACGATAAAGTAGTAAAGCAAACCTTCATATAATAATGATTTTTCTTTAATCTCTTGCATACGGCTGATATCATTATTGCCACCTGTAATAATCGCAACGGCCGTTTTTCCTTTTAGCTGATCCGCATAAAAATCAAGGGCGGATACTGGTAATGCGCCGGATGGTTCTGCAATGATAGCGTGTTTATTATATAAGTCAAGAATAGTTGTACTTACTTTTCCTTCCGGTATTGTAATAATATCATCTAAATATTTGCGGCAAATTTCATAAGTTTTTTGCCCAACAGATTGAACTGCTGTACCGTCGCAAAACTTATCAATTTTTTCTAAAGTGACAGGTCCGCCATTTTCAAAGGCTGCTTTCATACTTGGAGCGCCTTCTGGTTCAACCCCAATCACTTTTGTATGTGGTGAAATGTTTTTAATATAGGCAGCAACTCCGCTCATTAATCCTCCGCCACCGATACCTCCAAATACAAAATCAAGAGGTTCTTCAATGTCATTTAAAATTTCTACGCCCAATGTGCCTTGTCCAGCGATAATATCATAATCATCAAAAGGATGAATAAAGATCATTTCATGTTCCAAACAATAATCCATCGCTGCATTTGCTGAATCATCAAATGTATCGCCAGTTAACACAATCTCCACATAATCGCGACCGAACATGCGCACTTGGTCGACTTTTTGTTTTGGAGTTGTCAACGGCATGAAAATGGTTCCTTTAATCTTTAAATGAGCACAAGAATAAGCTACCCCTTGGGCATGATTGCCGGCGCTGGCGCAAACAACACCTCTTGCACGTGCTTCATCTTCAACTTTTTTAATTTTATAATAAGCACCCCGTAACTTAAAGGAGCGCACTGATTGTAAATCTTCACGTTTTAAATAAATATTCGCACCATACTTTTCTGACAGATATTCATTTTTTTGTAATGGCGTATGAAGTACTACATCTTTTAATTGGTGCTGTGCTTTTAAGATGTTTTCAACAGTAAAGCTTTTATCCGCAACTTCCATTTTAAATTTAACCTCCGTTAGTTCCAGCATTTATTTATTTTAACATAAGATTCAGTATTTTATGAAATTTATAAATGCCATACTGTAAAGTCCCTTTATATGTATATGATTTCATACATAAAACTTTTGAAATATAAATAATATACAGAATAGTCTAAAGACAGCTTTTAAAAAAATCAAGGTATAAATCGATAAAAAAAGAAAAAAATTTGTTTATTTAAAACGTTAAAGTGTTAAAGTTATTTGAATAATCGACATGCTTCCATAAGTAGGAGCCGTATTTAAAAACATACTAAGATTAGTAGTACAAACCAAGGCCAAGGTTTGTGCTACTATTTTTTATAGTAGAAGTGAAGAAAAGTCGACCAGCCTCAGGAATCTTTGAATCCGTATTAAAAACTGGCTAACTTCACACCCTTATGCGAATCAGTTTAGTATGTTGGGTCCATAGAGAGCGTGTATAAGAAAGTGGAATCGATAAGGTAATGTGAAGGCTTCTATGAATTGGCAAAGAAGGAGTAATGGAATGAAACATGTTATTGGTTTAGATGTTAGTAAAGGAAAGAGTACAGTAACGATCTATGATAATTATCGTCAGTGCAAATATGAAGGTGAAATCAATCATACACGAAGAGATTTTGAATAATTACATAAGCGAATAGTAGATATTACATCACTTGATGACCAAGCACCAGACATTGTATTTGAAGCAACAGGTGTTTATTCAAAACCGATTGAAGCATTTTTAAAAGATTACGGTTATGCATATTGTCGGATGAATCCCCTTGAAGCGAACTTACAAATGGCGAAGATGCGTCGACATAAAACCGATATAAGCGATGCTCATGAATTAGCCAAAACACATTTTAAAATGGAGAGAGAACCAACCTATATCCAAGATGATTATTATGAGCAGATGCGTGCATTGACACGTTATTGATGAAGAAATGATTTTATTAAAAAATCGTATGCATTCCATTTTACAATTGAGTTTTCCAGAATTAGAAAAAATACTGACACCAAATTCTGCACTATTTTTAAATATAGTATAACTATACCCTCACCCAACACTTGTTTTAGCTCACTCTAAAACTGTCATTAAGAATCGCCTAAAAGCGAATACAAGAAAGAACCTTTCTTTAGAACGTGCAGAGAAAAAAGCAATTGCTTTATTAGAAGCTGCTCAAAATAGTAATCCAGCGATTAAATCTACCGATGTGCGATGTGAACAAGTCCGTGATTACGCAAATCGAATAGCAGAATTAAAGGATAAAAAAAGAAGCACTTGTCCAATAAATGATTACTTTATCAAAAGATCGAAAAGAGTATATTGTTTTACGTTCCATCCCTGGTATCGGTGATTCTACTGCTTGTAGATTAATTGGGGAAATGGGTGATATTCGTCGCTTTCAAAATGCTAAACAATTGAATGCTTATGCGGGAATTGATATTATGCGCTATCAATCGGGGAATACACAGTATCATGATCGTATTAATAAAAGAGGTAACAAACACTTGCGAAAGCTTTTATATTTTATGGTGTGTGCCATGATTATGAAGAAAAAAGATAAACCTTACTATTATAAATTAAAAACACAACCTCAGAGAAAGCCTCATAAGGTTGCGATTATCGCCTGTATCAATAAATTTTTAAAAGTGACGTTCCAGTTACTGACACATGGCATTTTATACGATTATGAAACTGCCTTAAGTTAAATAATCGATTAACTACACTATACCATAAATGACCTTTCGAAAAAATTAAAAATCGTTAGGTCTTTTTGGCATGCCAAAATTTAGTTGTAGTTGTGAGGGGGTACCCCCTCACAACTACAACTAAAATAAAAACATATACAAATTAATAAAATATACCTTGACTGATCGTAAGAAACGAGGCTGGGACATAACTAATAAAGTGAACGAGCTGCAAAAAGATTTTTTGTAAAAAATTGATTGGAGTGACGGGGCGAGTGCTCCTGTCGCGCACGCTTAGTCGCAAAGCGGAGCAAGTTCAAGGAAGTAAATTCAAAGCTTTCCTGCGACGAGCCCTCTCGAGACCCCGCAGGAGCGAAGGATTGAATCAGAGGAGGCTCGAGCCCAATGTCAGAAACTTATACAACCAATAATTTACAGTTAGTAGGCAACCATCTGGTTGTCTACTTTTAAAAATACTATTCAACCTACAAAGTGTTGATAATTTTCTAAAATCGGCTAAAAAAGGCAATAGGATGCCCGGGGCTTAAATTTTTATTTTTTTAAGCCCCTAATTTATTTACATTTAATAAACAAATAGGTTATATTTATCCTATGTATTGTTTATAGACACCTTTTTTGGTTTAGGGGATACTTTGTTGAGGACAGACCATTCCTTCGTGGGTAGCTTCTCCCAAACCGAATAGGTGTCTTATTTCTTATAATCACTTTCATGATTTTTGTAAACATTCTCTCTCTTTTGATTGGACAATCTTCTAATAATAAGTGAACCATCCTATCTTTTAATTTTCCTATTAAGATATTTGTGTTTACTTGATAATCATGTTTTCGTCTTTTTTTCTTACTCTCCTCATTAATTGTTTCATTGGCATCATTTCTCAATAAACTGACCATATTCGATAAATATATTGATGCATAGAAATCTTGTTCAATTGCGATTTTCGAACTACCCGTGAAATTTTCTATTTCGATTTTATTTTTCACATCATTATATTCTGTTTCAATTCCCCAGCGTTTAAAATAAAGAGATTTAAACTCAGAGATATCAAACTCTTCCTCGGTTAAATTTGTGACAAGTATTTCTTCCGTGCCAGAATCCAGTGGGAATCTAACTACACGAGCAGTAATCACTTGTTTCCTATGTATTATATGAATGTTTTGATCAGCATCTTTCGCTTCGACAATTTCCTTTATCGTATTTTTTTGACATCGCATCACATATTTGATACCAAGGGCATCTAAATAGGCAATAAAATCTCTCGATGGATACCCTCGATCAAATAAAAAAAGATCATTTTTTAATCCAATTTGTACGAGTTCTTCAATCATATCCTTTGCACTATCTCGCTCAGCTACCTTATATGGATTGATTCTAGAAGTAATAATGATTCCATTCTCAAGATCGTAAATACAAGAGGCACTAGCTCTTGCATAACTTGTCTTATGATTTTTTCCATACCCAAAATAATTTCGAAGCTCCTCAGTATCAGGGATTTGGAGCACACTTCCATCGATTGCGCAAAGTCTAAATCCACGATAAGTTTTAAAGGAATTTTCTTCATAATACCAATTCACAATCGCTTTTGTAAGTTTTACAAAAGCGAGAGGAGAAATCTTTTTTCGTGCGGCTGAATAGCCTTGTTTGGAAATACTAATTTCTGATAAATTAAATTTGTCGAAAAAGTCGTCAAGTTCAATTTGGAGGCTCTTTTTAACAAAGTTTAAGCTAAATAGAATAGTATTTTTAAAATTTAACTTCTTTTCTTTTCGTGTAAAATACGTTTCTTTTGTCCGAGATTCAAGCATAAACATCACATCATTCAGCAACTTTCGAGTAATCTCAATTGCCCCTAAAAAAGTACTTTTTGTTTTCAAAAAAACCACCATCCTCGTTTTATTAACTAAAAATTGGATTCTAAAACGATTTTGGTGGCCTTTTTAAAATTACAAGAGGCTTATTACCTAATTTTATAAAAGTTAAATTAAATATTATTTTCCATTAAATGTAACGTTAAGTTGATGACATTGGGCTCGAGCCGGGCCCGCGGAAAGCGTCCCCGGAACGGAAATCAATTCTACAATTATCAAAAAAACACCATTTTCTCCTGTGAGAAAATGGTGTTTTTTATATTTTGTCCCAAGCTCGTCACATAAGTTAAAAGATTAAGTGAGCGATGAAAGCAACTATCGGTATTGAAATGATTGTGCGAATTAAGAAGATAATAAACAAATCCCAAATTTTTAATGGAAGTTTTGTACCTAAAATCAAGCCACCAACTTCAGACATATAAATTAATTGCGTAACAGAAATTGTTGCGATAAAGAAACGAGTTAATTCAGACTCGATTCCAGCTCCTAATATAGAAGGAAGCAACATATCCGCGAATCCAATAATCATTGTTTGGGCAGCTTCGTCTGCGTAAGGAATTTGGAACAATTGCAAAATCGGTTCGAATGGCATTCCTAAAATTTTAAAGAAACTAGTATATTCTGCAAGAATTAATGCTATTGTACCGAATGCCATGATGACCGGTGTAATGGCAAACCACATTTCCAAAACATTTTTAAAGCCTGAGCGAACCACATTTAATAAATTTCGATTGCTATGGGCTTTATCTAACGCATTTTGTAGGCCAAAAGTAAATGAATTAAATCCTTCCGGAACATCTTCACGGCGACTTTCTGGAGTAGATCCGTCAAAATTCGTATCCGGTTTATTTCGTAAAGGATAGATTCTTGGCATAATGACAGCCAAGATTAAACCAACTAAAATGACCGTACCGTAAAATTGCAAGAAATAATGGCCAAGATCTACCGTTTCAACAATTACAAAACAGAAAGTAATCGAAACGACGGAAAAGGTAGTGGCGATTGTAGCAGCCTCTCTCGCTGTATAGTTTCCTTGCTCATATTGTCTACTTGTGAGAAGCACACCAATTGTGCCGTCTCCAACCCAAGAAGCCAAACAGTCAATAGCAGCTCGTCCAGGAATTTTAAAAATTGGACGCATAATTTTTACCATCATGGAACCAAAAAATTCTAATAGCCCGAAATCTGTCAAAAGCGGTAACAATAATCCAGCAAAAAAGAATAATGAAAACATCATTGTTACTAAGCCGCCATCAGGATTTAATAACAAGCCAGATGTGTTTTCACTAGTGAAGGCTTCAGGTCCAATTTGGAATAAATATAACGTTGCAAATACGACCGCTAAAACTCGCATTACTGTCCAGAATGCATGAGTACGGAATAAAGCATCGAAAATCGTCACTTTTCCTGATTGTGGTACAAAGTGCATCACAATAGATCCAACAGCAGCAATAATAAAGACAACATACGCAAACCAATGGATAAAGGTTACGATATTAGCAGAAAGACCGTTCGCCAAAAGTGCGATTGGAACCTTAAGTCCATCTGGCGTACTAACAGGAATAATGAATAAAAAGATACCTAAAATCGAAAGACATAAAAATAAAAACCATGTATATGGATGAAATTTTTTTACCATAATAAACCCCTCATTAATTTTTGTTGCATATTTATACAATATAAATGGTATTTATACTGATGTCTATATAAATAGAAAAAATAATAGTATTTCGAAAATTTTATACTTTTTGTCTTTTATACTACGCTAAAATAGCAAAAAACTGCATAAAAGAGAAGAGGGTAAATAAAAAAACACCATTTGTGAAAAAATGGTGTTTTTTTGAGTGCGCCTGGCATGGATGTAATCTATAGGGTGCAAGTCCCGAGCCGTGAAGGCAGAAGTAACGGTTAGCTTAACGCAAGGGTGTCTGTGGTGACGCGGAATCTGAAGGAAGCGAGCGGCAAACTTCCGGTCTGAGGAACACGAACTTCATACAAGGCTAGGTATCATTGGATGAGTTTGCTCAACAAAACAAAGTCCTTTCTGCCGAAGGTGATACAGAGTAAATGAAGCAGATAGATGGAAGGAAAGATTACATTCTTACCCAGGGAGGTCTGATGGATACGTGAAGTACACTTCATAACCTACTTAGTGATAAGTAGCTGAACCATCAGAAGTCAGCAGAGGTCATAGTATTAGTTGGTCTAGAACAACTGAGAAGGACCGAACAATGAAGAGAGAATAGCCCTTGGCATTCAGTGAGTCATGATGAACACAGAAAACGTAGTACCTCACTTGAGGGAGGAAGCGGTGAATCCCGTGGGGGACCTCTTGGAGGGTGGAGTGACCACTGGCATAAGAAGATAAGCTATTCACGGAAGGAGAATAACGATGCTTTTGAATCAAATCCTGTCACGGGAGAATATGCTTCAAGCACTAAAACGTGTAGAACAGAATAAAGGAATCCACGGAGTAGATAAGATGCCCGTACAAAATCTACGACAGCACATAGTCGAAAACTATATTCCTTGAATTAGATAAATGGATTCGTAGAAGACTTCGAATGTGTCTATGGAAGAACTGGAAGAAACTGAAAACAAAGATACGCAACCTTATTCAACTTGGCGTACCACAATGGCAAGCGTATGAATGGGGAAATACTCGGAAGAGTTATTGGCGTATTTCAAATGATCCGGAAAAAAAGCAAACACTACTTATCTGATTCCTTTTACACATACATTGACTTACTATCAAAAACGAAAAGAATATAAGTATGATAATCAAGAAATGTTAGATGACTGTTTAGAGGATATTGGTAAACTGAAAAGAAGTCTACGGGGAAATAGTGAGAGTATATCACTTTTTTCAGTGGGCTAGTGCGAAACAAAATAGAAATTCTATTCAAATGTTAGCGGTATTAACTAAACGTGACGATATAGTAACGGCACATATGATTTATTTGTCAAAATTAGATGATATGGGCGTTAGTGAGAAAGAAAATGAGGAAACAATTCGCTTTGAAAGTCCTTTCAAATTTAATGGGGAAAAAGTTGTCGGATTAGTATTACCTAGGGTACAAAATTCAAAAAAAGGAAAAAAGGATCTACTGGAACTTTTAGTTTACTTTGCTGACATAGAGAAATGGAAATTAGAAGCTATGGAAGAAGTGAAGTACGATAAAATCAATATCTTGTTTTCTTAACTTGATTTTTGCAGAAACACGTAACGGATTTCAATAAAAAGTCTCGGAATTACTTTTCCCAGTATAACCATTTAAAGGTTTTTCTGGTACATTGGTTTATATTGATATTTTTAAGAAATTATTTGTAATTTCTTCACAAACCCTTCTTCGTATATAGATAGTTTTTGAAAATTATCATCATCAATTAACTCTGTGAACTTAATAGCGTCGATTAAGTATTTTCTGTTTCGATTATCTATTTACTTTCCAATATTCGAGATATTCATTAGGGAACTCCGCACGATCTTCAAAAAAAGTTCTTATAAGCATTTTGCAAATGGATCTGTGCATTTGCTAAAGCTAAAGAATCCACCTCTTTTAGAAACGGGAATTCTTTCTTATTTTTTGCTGGTGTCGGAAACTTTTGCTTTTTAAGCGTTTCCTTATCGTCTTTGAACTTCTCATATGTTTCTTTACGTTCTGCTAGCATCTTGTTGTAGACAAAACGAACACAACCAAAAGTTTGCATAAATCTAAATAATTATAGTTTTTGAGGACTGAATAAGGTAAAAATATTTCACTCAAATCGATTCTTCTTTCTTCATAATTCAACATTGGCCTTTCAATATTTAAAGGAGCCTCACAAACATCGTATTTTATTAATTCATTAACAGAATAACCATACTGACAAACTTTAATTTTTATCATAATCATCCCTACTTTCGTATTTTTTAAAAGGTGGCCGTGATAGATTATTTTATATATTTTCAATATTTTTCCAATTACTTGAATATATTGTAATTGTATTAGTATATTCAAAGGAGGAAATAAAATGCGTAAAAAGATAACAAAAATAGGAGTTGCTGCATTATGTAGTGCTACGTTAATAATGCCAACTACTGCTTTTGGAAGTTCAAATGTGAATTCTATCAACAAACAAGAAATCGTTTCAAACTCATCTATCTCAAATTTCTCTAATCTAACAGATGAGTTGGTAAAAAAGGTAGACCCTTATATCGAGTTAGTTGATTTTAAATTCATAATCAACAATGAAGCGGAGCTAATGAAAAATATTACACAATCAGAATTCGAACAAGTAAACAAAATATTAGAAGAAGTTAATGCACATTTACAAACAATGTGTTTATGGCAAACTAAAAATGTAACGTTTGGCAATTAATTTATGCAGGTCCTATAAAACAAAAAACCACTTGCCAACATTCCCCAAATACACTACCCTCCTAGTTGGACAAAACAGTTCAACGGGAGGTATTCAAGGAGATGTTAGCAGTGGCTGAAATTCATTATATCAGATATGAAGCAAACCAAAAAGGATGTTCCTATTCCGATATTGCCAAAAGAATGAATCGTGATCCAAGAACAGTGAAGAAGTATGCGGAAATGGAAGACTTCAGTCCCTCAAAAGTTAAACAAACGAGAAAAGCGAAAGTGATGGATCCAGTGAAACCGATATTGGATCAATGGATTAAAGAGGACTTGACAAAGAAGAAAAAATATCGAAGAACTGCGAAACGAATGTATGAAATCTTAAAAGAAGAATATGGATTTACAGGTTCAGATCGTTCTGTTCGGCTCTATGTATCAAAAAGAAAACAAGAACTGCTCGAACAAAGTGAACCAGCTGCGTTACCTTTAGAATCGAAACCTGCAACGGCTCAAGTTGATTTTGGAGAAGCTCCTTTTCTCTATCAGGGGAAATACGTCGATTTTCCTTACCTGGTCGTTTCATTCCCTTACAGTAATGCGGCCTATGTGCAAGTCATGCCAGCTCAAAATCAAGAATGTTTCTTGGAAGGATTAAAACGAATCTTTCACTATATGGGAAGGGTTCCAAGGGTCATTCGTTTTGATAATCTCTCCCCTGCAGTAAAAACGATCTTGCCAAACGGAGAAAGAGAATTGACAGAGACATTTCAACGATTCGTTTTACATTATGGCTTTGAATGCGAGTTCTGCAACCCAGCCAGCGGAAATGAAAAAGGGAATGTCGAATCAAAGGTGAAATATATTCGAAACAATTTCTTTTTACCTGAACAAACAATCTATCAACTAGAAAGTTTTAATGAATCTTTATGGGAAAAATGTGAGAAGGACTGGAATCGTCCGCATTATGAGAAGGAGCGACTCATCGCTGAATTATTTGAAGAAGAACAAGCGTTATTTCTTCAATTGCCAGCCAAAGAATTTGAATGTGTCCGATATGAGCAGGTCACGGCTGATAAGTACGGTTTCATCCATTTAGAAAACAATTTATATTCCACGTCTCCCCGTTTTGCCAAACAAAAGGTTTTGGCAAAGATCTCTTATCATGAGATTGCCATTTTAACAGAAGAGCATGAGCTGATTATCAAGCACGAGCGTTTATATGGCACAAAACAAAAATCAATGAAATGGCAACCATATCTTACGTTAATGGCCAAAAGGCCAAATGCATTAAAATATACGGATTTCTATGAAAAGATGCCGGAAGAATGGAAAAATTATTTTTCCAATTGTACCGTTCAAGAAAAGAAGGAAGCATTACAACTACTAGCTGTTTTACTAAAAGAACATGATTTCGAAGTTTCGACACAGGCTTTGAGGATTGCCTCCCAGTATGGTCATCCGAAAGTAGAATCGATTAAACAGGTATTTTATCAATTAATCAATGGAAGAGGTATACGAGAGCCAATTCAACCGAAAAAACACGTTCCAGATATGCCGGAAGCCATCCGAGGAGTAAGGCATTATGACCGCCTATTCGAATCCCAAGGAGATGTGGCATCATGGAACAAATGATTAAGGAATATGCCAAAAGACTAAAATTAAGCTGGATTCCAGCCAATTACCATACCATCCATGCGGAAACAAATGAGGAATTTTTACTGAAGCTGTTTGAACGAGAAGTGCAGCATCGAGATGAGAGAAGGATAAATTTACTACTAAAACAGGCGACATTGCCGAAAATTCCAAATAAACCTTATGATTGGCGGGAGATTCAACTAGCCCCAGGCATCACAAAAGATTATATTTTAGAAGGTGAGTTTACGAAAAATCAGGAAAACCTTATCTTCTATGGCGGAGTGGGAACCGGTAAAACATTCCTTTCCACTCTCATCGCCCTCAATTTGATGAAAAAACAAGGAAAAAGAGTGAAGTTCTATACGGCCGCCTCCATTGTCAATGCTTTATTGGAGGCCAATGAAAAAGGTGAACTTGGTAAATTTCTCAATCAAATCGAAAAGTTGGATCTCTTGATTCTTGATGAATTGGGCTATATTCCATTGCATAAACAGGGGGCAGAGTTATTATTTCAAGTTATTTCCATGTGTTATGAAACCAAAAGCATCATTGTGACAACCAATTTACCATTTAGCCAATGGAATAATGTCTTTGGCGATCCCATTTTAACAGAGGCCGTCATTGATCGGCTGATTCATCATTCTCATTTAATCATCTTCAATGGTGAAAGTCACCGATACAAAGACTCAATCTCTCAACGTTAACCATGGAATTTGGCAAGTGTATGTATGCATTTTTAATTGCCATTTCATACATTTTCTACTTGCCAAAAACACAATGAAGTTAGAATCGAAAATATATAACAAGTATTCATTAGAAACTAACGGGGATACAATTATTGTTTCATTAAACAAAGAATCATTAAACAAACCACTGAGTTCAGTCAAGACGGCTTCTAAAAGTGAAGAAGGAAAAAGAGGTATAAAAGTATATTGGAATCATGTGGAAATTTACCTTACAAAAACCGATGTTAATGCTATACTAAAAGGCGGAGTATCAGGTGGAACTGCTGCTTTAGGTGCTTTAATTGGTAGTTATGGTGGCATCCCGGGAGCTATTGGAGGTGCTGCTATAGGTGCTGCTGCTGCAACAATTATTAATGAATATATAGATGCGGTTCCACTAGTGATTTATATCCCATATTTGAACCCGACTACCGGTGTAAGAGTTTATAAACAGTAAATTAATTTTAAGTGAAAGGTGATTAACATAAAAAAAAGACTTTATCCTGCAATTTGTGCTGCTCTAGCTGTATTTTTAGTTAATTCCATCTTTGAATATTTCTTTAATGATTTATCACTTTCAATTAAAATTATATTAAATATGATATCTGCAGCAATAGGAGCAGTTTTCGGTGTTGCTATATTAAAAGAAAAACAAGACTAATACAATCAAGTAAGAGAGAATTAATCACTCTAATACAAAATTATAGGAATTAGAGAAAGAGGTCGGGACAACCCCCTCATCTAAACACATTATTTACACAGAACCCTTGGTAACTCCTATTGGAGAAACCAAGGGCTGAAAAGTCTTGAAGCTCGTTATGAAAACTTGCGTCAATTATCTTAATTGAACCGCCGTATACGGAACCGTACGTACGGTGGTGTGAGAGGACGGGAGTTAATCGCTCCCTCCTACTCGATTGTATAAAAAAGCATGCTTTTTAATTAATCAACAAACGTAATTGTATAAAACTTTTCATAATGGAACCAACTATCACTCATCGGTTGACCTTCATCAATCCGCTTTTGATTTTCTTCAACCATCCATGCTGTTTGAGAATTATGAGCTAGTAATGCTTTTAATTTATCTTCCTTGACGGTTGTAATATCAATAATGACGTCTGGTTCTCCTTTTTCAGCGATTGTATTATTGGCAAATCCGACACCGTAAACTGTCGGGCGATCATCTTTCGGCATTCGACGAACTGCCTCAACAACTGCTCGGCCAGTGGCTTCATGATCTGGGTGAACGCTGTAATTTGGCAAGAATGTGATGATGAGAGAAGGGTTCAATTCGGAAATTAAATCTTGAACGAGCTTCACCATTTTCTCATCGTCTTCAAATTCAATCGTTTTGTCTCGGAAGCCCATCATTCGCAAATCTTCAATCCCCATTGCTTTACATGCTTCTTGCAATTCTTTTCGACGAATTTCAGGCAATGATTCACGGGTAGCGAAAGGAGGATTTCCAAGATTGCGTCCCATTTCTCCTAAAGTTAAACAAGCGTATGTAACGGGAACTCCCATATTGCGATAAAGTCGAATGACGCCGGCAGATGAAAAAGCTTCATCATCTGGATGTGGAAAAACAACTAAAACGTGGCGCTGTGGTTTTAAAGTCATATTAATCCCCTCCTTAAGAAAATGGCGTTTCACTAATTTCTAGTGCAATCGCTAATTTTCCTTCGTGGTTTAACCCAGCCATTAATAGTCTACCTTGTTCATCTAATTCATAATGGGTAATCCCTTGCGCATAAACCCATCCGTTTTCTAATTTAAGTCCGACACGGTGGGGATTATCATTGATGACTTTTCCATGTTCATATCGAATTTTCGCGTTGCGGATAAATGCGCTGGCATTAAAAAATTGTTCGTTATAGTGAGTGGCATAAGAGCCATTTGTCGTTTCGAGGTGTATATAAACATCTTTATTTGCAAATGAGTCAATTAACTTTTGAAGCTCTAGCACATCAACTTCCTTCATTCTCATTCCCCTTTCCAGAGACTTATGTTATTAGTATAGTAAAAAATTTCCCTCGATGAAAAGAAAAAGCAATGCGAATGAAAAATATTGAAATGAATGAAAAACACCCGTACATTTTCATTGTACGGGTGTTTCCTTAATAAAATGCTATTTTTTTGAAATTTCATTGCTTTTGGGGAATGGATGAATGTCATTGGGAAAGTGTATTTGGAAATTAAATTTCTTTTATTGTAACTTTTGGAGCTCCAAATACGTTTTTTGCTCCATGCATCACTGGACCAACATATTGATTCAATCGCCAGCCGTGCTGAATTGCTGCTGCAACAAATTCTTTTGAAGCAACAACTGCTTCTTGTATGGATAAGCCATTTGCTAAATTTGCAGTAATGCTTGCTGCGAAAGTACAGCCTGCGCCGTGATTATAATTTGTTTCAATAGGGTCCGTCTCTAATGCATAAAACTTGTCCCCATCGAAAAATAAATCAATGGCTTTTTCTGTTCCGAGAGAACGGCCACCTTTAATAACCACGTTTTTTGCGCCTAATGCATGAATTTTTTCTGCCGCCTCTTTCATTTCTTCAATGTTTTTTGGTGTTTTCATTCCAGCTAATTGTCCCGCTTCAAACAAGTTTGGAGTTGTGACAAGGGCAAGAGGTAAAAGATATTGAATCATGGCATCCACATTACCTGGGTTTAATACCTCATCTTCCCCTTTACATACCATCACTGGATCAATTACGACATTATTAGTTCCTGATTGTTGAATGCCTTCTGCCGCAACCTGAATCACTTCTTCATTAGGAAGCATTCCAGTTTTCACTGCATCAATGCCGGTAGAAATGGCCGTTTTTAGTTGTTCTTTCAATACATCGATTGGCAATGTATATACACTATGTCTCCAACCATGATCTGGATCCATTGTTGCAATGCAAGTTAAAGCTTGCATTCCATAAGTACCATATTCTTGGAAAGTTTTTAAATCTGCGTGAGTTCCGGCACCGCCTGATGCATCAGACCCAGCAATCGTTAATGTTTTCTTCAATGTCAATTTGCTCAACTCCTACTTAATGATTATGTTTTTAGTATATACCTAATCTGACTTTACAAAAATGGTCAGAATGATAAAAAATGATATAGTCAGAACACAACTAGCTAGGTATAAATTATAAATAAAGAGAAAGTTTTCCAAAGCGTATCCGAACAGATTATATAAAACTATTGATAATCTTCACGTAATCAAGTAGGTTGAAAGAGAGGTGTTCTGATTTGAAAAAAGTATTCGATAATGACTGGCAAGAAATTTTGCAAGATGAATTCGAAAAAACTTACTACAAGAATTTAAGAAAATTTGTAGCTGAAGAATATAGTACAAAAATTGTTTATCCGCCAATTGATGAAGTGATGAGTGCTTTTTACTCTGTTCCATACAAAGATGTAAAAGTTGTCATTTTAGGTCAAGATCCATATCACGGACCTGGACAAGCTCACGGCATGTGTTTTTCTGTTAAACCAGGTGTGCCTCATCCACCAAGTCTACGAAATATATTCCTTGAATTACATAATGATTTAGGCTGTCCCATTCCAAAGGACGGCTATTTAATGAAATGGGCGGAACAAGGAGTATTCTTATTAAACACGGTGTTGACAGTGAGACAAGGGGAGGCCAACTCCCATAAAGGTATGGGTTGGGAGCAATTTACCGATACCGTTATTGAAAAATTAGCAGAGCGGCAAGACCCAATCGTTTTTGTATTATGGGGAAGACCTGCACAAATGAAAAGGACAATCATTCAACGAAAGGGG
Organism: Ureibacillus sp. FSL W8-0352; assembly: GCF_038004345.1. NCBI lineage: Bacteria > Bacillati > Bacillota > Bacilli > Caryophanales > Caryophanaceae > Ureibacillus > Ureibacillus sp. FSL W8-0352. The sequence goes on from NZ_JBBOQT010000001.1 coordinate 3,048,289, forward strand.
TCTCATCACTGCATTTTACAAGCGCCTCATCCAAGCCCATTAAGCGCTCATCGCGGATTTTTCGGGAGTAGACCTTTCTCTAAAATCAACGCACAGTTAATTGAATGGGGAAAAGAACCAATTGATTGGTGTTTAACATAAAATGAGCACCAACTTTTTAGCAAGTTTTTGAACAACTTTGATTAAACTTTTCACAACACTGGAAATTTGGTAGAGTGAAATAAAAGGTGGGTTTCCCATGAAAGTCAACTGTTTTAAGTGTAAATATTTTAAAGTAACGTGGGATCCAAACAATCCACGAGGTTGTACAGCTTATCAATTCAAAACAAGACAATTACCGTCTGTTGTTGTAAAACAATCTTCCGGGATGGATTGTTTAAAGTTTGAACGAAAGGAATTACAGGGGGAAAGAAAATGATTTCCTACGAAAGATTGTTTAACGAAATTGAACGTTATGTGGTACAAGCAAAACAAACGACTAGTGAACAAGAGTTACGTGAATTGTTGAGCGCCATTCGAGCGTTATGTGATGTAGCATTAAACTCAGAAAAACGACCAACGTCCTTTGCCCAAAAAGACCAAGTGCAAAGTTATGTGCAAAGGCAAATGCCAAGCTATGTGCAAGTATCTCACGGAAATCAACTTCCCCCTTCAACCAAACTAGATGAAGAGGATGCAAACGGGGAATCAATTTTTGATTTTTAAAAATAAAAATAAAAAAGAGGTTTTGTAAAATGAAAGGTTCTATTATAACAGGTGCAGTATTTGGCTTTTTAGCGGTTGCATTAGGAGCATTCGGTGCACATGCATTAAAAGAAGTATTGGATGACTATGGTGCAGGAATTTGGGATACTGCTGTTCAATATCAAATGTTTCATGCAGCGGGCATCGTTCTAGTGGGTATTTTAATGCATCCAAGATTAATAGGAGATACGTCTCCTTTAAAATGGTCGTTTCTCACTATGTCCATTGGTATTTTATTCTTCTCCGGCAGTTTATACATACTCGCTGTTTCGGGTATCGGAATTTTAGGTGCTATTACCCCAATCGGTGGAGTATTATTTTTAACAGGATGGGTTTTGCTCATGATTGGTGTAGCAAAAAGCAGAATTTACTAATCAAAACTTTAGCAGTTTGAAGTCCATGTGAACGGCTTTAAGCTGCTTTTTTTATGGTTATAGGAATATATTAAAGGAAGTATAAAAAGTATAATTTGATATACGCAATATTTCGACACATTCTATGGTGCTTATTCATGGTACGATAATATGTAAAAGGACGCAACTTGGAAAGGGGTTTTTACATTGGAAAAATTATTGCTATTGTTAGATCGATACTATGAGGAAATGGTTTCCATTCGAAGATATTTACATGCAAATCCAGAGCTATCTTTTCAAGAAGTGCACACACCTCAATATATTGCGAATTTCCATCGTGAAATAGGCCTTGAAGTTCGAGAAGGAGTCGGTGGAAGAGGAGTTGTAGCCACTTTACGTGGAGCAAAACCTGGAAAAACAGTGGCGCTCAGGGCTGACTTTGATGCATTGCCAATCCAAGAAGAAAACGATATCCCTTATAAATCAAAGGTAGATGGAGTTATGCATGCTTGTGGGCATGACGGTCATACGGCAACGCTCTTAATATTAGCTAAAGCACTTTACGAAATGAGGGAAGAAATCAGCGGGAATATTGTGTTCATTCATCAATTTGCGGAAGAAGTGCTTCCGGGCGGTGCAAAACCGATGATTGAAGATGGTTGTTTAGATGGGGTAGATGTGATTTTCGGAACGCATCTTTGGGCCCCTACGCCATTAGGAGAAATCCATGTAAAAAGTGGTGCGATTATGGCAGCTCCAGATATGTTCGAAGTGACAATTCATGGTAAAGGTGGACATGGAGCAGAGCCTCATAATGCTATAGATTCCATCGTCCTTGGTGCCCAATATGTAAGCCAGTTGCAAACCATCATTTCGCGAAGAATTAGTCCACTCAAACAAGCGGTCATTACGGTAGGACAATTTGAAGCCGGGAAAGCGTACAATATTATTTCGGAAAAAGCTACATTAAAAGGAACTGTCCGTACACTCGATGAAGAGGTGCGCAATCAAATTGAAAAAGAGTTGGAATCTCTGCTTAAAGCGATATGTGATGGAGCAAATGCGACTTATGAATTTAAATATACGAGAGGTTATCCTGCCGTTGTGAATCATCCAGATGAAACAGCCTTTTTAGCTGATATTGCAAAAGGCATTTCTGAAGTAAATCAAGTAAAAGAATGTGAACCATTGATGGTTGGAGAAGACTTTGCTTATTATTTGCAAAAAGTGCCTGGTACATTTTTTATAACTGGTGCAAAACACCCAGATTGGGAAACAGCATATCCACATCATCATCCAAAATTTAATTTTGATGAACGAGCGATGTTAATTGCTGCAAAAACGATGGGACTTGCTACACTAACTTATTTGGAAAATAGATAATAATATTAATTTTTATAAAATCTTCCTTATATCTAATAAAAAATGAAAAAGAAAATAATATAATAGACTTATAGTATATTTCCATATGATGAGGTGACCAGGATGAGCATCGGGGGAAAAATGAATGTAGCTTTTTATTCCTTAATCGGGCTACTGTGTATATCGATGATTGTTAGTTTTATAAATTTTAATAGAATCGATAATCAAGTAGATGAGGCATTAAATGAACGAGTGGTAGCGCTTCAAGAAGTCTCTTCAGTTCGTTATCAAGTAGCCAAACTTGATAATTCAATCACAAAATTTCTTCTTACGAAAGATTATTCCAATTATGAAATGGTCAGTGTATACACACAATTAATCGATCAGCAAATAGCAAAGTTAGAAGAATTGGCTGCTACCGATACGATGAAAGGTTATATTGATGAATTAAAGCAATATAAACAAGCATTCGATGCAGAGTTTGCCATAGTAAACGAAACTATTAATTATGAAGAATTAAATAACGAAAATATTCAATCCATTCGCCAAGGTCTTATTGATACGATTGATAAAATAACTCAATACCAGACGGAACAATTGGAAGAGATAAAAAAAGAAACCAATGATGCCATCTACTCATCCAACTTTACTGCCGTGATTGTCTTAATTGCCAGCTTAATTGTCAGCGGAATTTTAGTATATTTTGTACGAAAAACAATTACGTTACCTTTAAGAAAAGTAATGGAAGCAGTAAAAGTGGTTTCATCCGGTAATTTAACTGAAAAGGATTTACAAGTGAATTCAAAAGATGAAATTGGCCAGCTTTCAAAAGCATTTAATACGATGAAAAATAATTTAAAAACACTCATTCAAAGCGTACAGCAAAACTCGGAACAATTAAGTGTTGCAGCACAACAGCTTTCTGTGAGTACTGAGGAAATTACTTCCACAAGTGAGGATATGTCTCGTCGCGTTAATTCGACAGCGGAAGTGGCTCAGACGAACTCTCAAGCGGCAAATGATTCCGCTCGAGCGATGGATGAAACAGCTATCGGCGTACAAAAAATTGCTGAATCCACTCAGCTTTTACATTCCAATTCTATAGATACGAGCAATATGGCCGTACACGGTGGAGAAATTATTTTACATGCAGAAAAACAAATGGATACCATTAGTCTTTCTACGAGCCTTGTTAATGATTTAGTTCAAAAATTGAGCAAACAAACAGAAGAAATCGAAAATATATCAAGGGTTATTGCTGAAATTACAGATCAAACGAATTTACTAGCGTTAAATGCTGCTATTGAAGCGGCTCGGGCAGGGGAACATGGAAAAGGATTTGCTGTAGTTGCTGAGGAAGTTCGTAAACTTGCAGAAGAATCAAAAGAATCGGCAAGTCAAATTACTGAACTGACGGTGGAAATTAAACGAGATACCGAAAATGTCGAAAAAGCTGTATCCAATTCATTACGTTCAGTGGAAGACGGCGTAAAAGTCATTTCAGAAGCAGGACAAAACTTCGCTAACATTGTGAAAGCAATTGAACAGATGAAAATCCAGATTGAGGAAATATCCGCAACAAGCGAACAAATTTCTGCAAGTGCTGAGGAGGTTTCTGCTGCGATCAATGAAATTTCCATTGCATCCACTGAATCTGCGAGCGAAATTCAAATGGTTGCTGCAAATATAGAAGAGCAGGCTGCAACAATCGAACAAGTGAATAAAGTGGCTGCCGAATTAAATGATAATGCTCAAAACTTACAAAAGGAAATCAGAAAATTCCGCATCGAATAAAAGGATTAACGACTTGTCCGAATAATCCATAAAAAAGAGCGAATAAGGAAATGTAAAGTTTCCATTCGCTCTTTTTAATTTTGTGTAGTCTATTAGTCTAATAGTCGATGTTTGATGAAAATGTGTAGCGTTAGAAATTAAGTAATTACATTTTAGTTGAAAATGTAGATTTTGTTTAACTAACGCTGTGGTCTAGTCGGTGTATTAATATATCTAAAACCTTCTTCAAATCGCGCATAGTCAAAGTAAATCATTGGTAATAAGTATACGTGATTTGTATTCGCTTCTCGAATCACCGCATGATCTCGACCTGCTTGCATGACTACTCCGCGAATGCGCAATGTATTTCCTTTGTTTTCACTTGTATTTTCTGCACTTGGGAATGTGAAAGAAAATGTACCTGTTACACCGATATTTTCACGTAAAATGTTTTCAATGTAAGATTCCTCTGTTTGTCTACCCCCAGTACCAGGCAACACAGTTCCGGAAGGTGTCATCCAATTTCCGCTTTGTACAGAAGGTGGCGTTTGCTGCATTTGGCCTTGGCCAATAAATGGTTGTTGATAGTATTGATTTCCCGATGCACCAGGACCCCAATAATAGTAAGTCACTCAAAACACCCTTTCATAATAATTTAATGCTTAAATACCAGGACAAACGCCTTCAGCAGGTGCAAAAAAACAGTGGGACTTATAACGACCGGTATTCCATTGTCCATACCATTGAGCAGGGCAGCTTCCTGTAGGCATGAAAAACCAAAGAGCTCTGTCGCCAGGAACGAAGCGTTCTCCATTAATCACTCTGCGTGCTAATGCAATATCTTGCGGACGTGCTCGTTGGTAAAAATAACTTTTTTGTACTGCCTCAAAACCACCAGGGCTTTGATAAACCATATCTTCAATGGACCGTATGTTTTTAAAATCTAGACAGTCTGCCCGTACCCGATTCACCCCTACATTCCCAACTAACAACATGCCAAGGTCTCCATCTCCTTCTGCTTCGGCTCTCATCAATCGAGCAAGTAAGGCAACTTGCGCTTCATTAGTTGCAATGACGGCGATTTTTCATACCTCCTCAAAATAATGTATGCAAGCCATCACGAATCAGAATAAAATTTGCAAAAAATGTTTCATTTACTTGAATAAAGATATTTTACGGCATGGAGTTGTATAAAGTGAGACTCATATCAATAAACTAGAATTGAAAAGTTTGACGTGTTTCGACATGCAACACTATTGAATAGAATATGAGTAGAGGTGTTAGTTTGTGACGAATTGGGGAATAGATAATACTAAATAGAGGGGAGAAGAGAGCAACTAGATTATTTTAGTGGGAGTTGGTGAAATTGCAATTAGGTGTATGGATTGGGATTGTCGTCAGTGCTATTTTGGCGTTTATTATTGCAAGTTTCTTCAATCAACCGCTCCATTGGTATCTGTTTATTTTAATTCTTTTCATCGGCTTTTTACTTCAAACAATCATTATGATTTTAAAAACGCCTGATGAAAATGAATGAGCGAGACGCAACAACACGTCTCGCTTTTTTAATTACCGAATTTCAAGTAATTTTGCGAATTTTTCTTGATCTAATAAGTTGCCAACGAGGAACTCGCCAAATTCTCCGAAGCGGGCAGAAGCTTCATCAAAGCGCATTTCATAAACAATTTTCTTAAATTGAAGCATATCATCTGAGAATAATGTTACGCCCCATTCGTGGTCATCTAAACCAGTAGAACCAGAAATAATTTGTTTTACTTTTCCAGCATATTTGCGTCCAATTTCACCATGAGAGCGCATTAAATTACGGCGTTCAGACATTGGCAACATGTACCAGTTGTCATTACCTTGACGGCGCTTGTCCATTGGATAGAAACAAACATATTTAGTTCGAGGTAGTTCCGGATATAAACGTGAACGAACATATGGATTTTGGTATGGATCTTCGTTCGAATCGCTTGCTAAATAGTTTGAGAGTTCCACAACAGAGAAATAAGTATATGTTGGAATTGTAAAATCAGCTATTTTTAATTTATTAAATTCAGTTTCTAATTCGTGAATTTCTTCAGGCGTTTCACGAAGAATCATTAACATAAAGTCCGCTTTTTGGCCAATTGTAGAATAAAAGGCATGAGAACCAGTTTTAGCTTCGTGAACTTGATTTAATTTATCTAGATATTGATTAAATTCTTCAATCGCTGCTTGGCGTTCCTCTTCAGAGATTAATTTCCAAGAAGCCCAATCCATTGCACGAAAATCGTGCAGACAGTACCAGCCATCTAAAGTTAATGCTGCTTCGCTCATTGCTTTAACACTCCTTCGAATTGATAATCATTCACAATAATCTTAGCATAAATTATAAAATATTCCTTGCAAATAAACTTAAAATTAATGAACCTTTCATGAAATCATTTACTTTCATTCAAAAATACTTTTGTGTATCCTTGAAATAGAGACGCTTATTAATATACAGGGAGTATATACAATGCAAACATTATTACAGCAAAAAACGTGGCGTTTTATCGATCAGTCAATGTCTTTTAACCGTACCCCACTCGAGTCTTTTGCGATGGATGATACCCTTTGCCATTTAGTGGGCCAAGGCTTGTCTTTTCCAGTTGTTCGCACATGGGTGCATCATCCTTACGTTGTACTTGGTATTCAGGATCATCGAATGCCATACATTCAAGAGGGAATTGAAGGATTAAAAAAAGTACATTATGAAGCGATTGTCCGAAATTCTGGTGGTCTTGCAGTTGTACTCGATCGAGGCGTATTAAATATTTCCATTGTCCTTTCAGAAGCACCAGGTTCCATTAGTATAAATACTGGCTATGAATTAATGTTTCAATTTATTAAGTTGTTATTTTCAGAAGCTGCACATCAAATCGAAGCCTATGAAATTGTCGGCTCATATTGCCCAGGTTCATATGATTTAAGCATCGGAGGAAAAAAGTTTGCAGGGATTTCTCAACGTCGAATACGAAATGGGGTTGCTGTACAGATTTATTTATGTATTGAAGGAAGTGGAAGCGAGCGAGCAGAACTGATTCGAGCATTGTATGAAACGAGTTTAAAAGATGTACAAACTAAATTCCAATATCCGAACGTTCAGCCGGAAGTGATGGCTAGTTTAAGCGAATTGTTAAATCGCCCCATTACTGTTCAAGAAACAGTCTTCCAAGTTCAACAATTGCTCGCTTCACTTTCTGGAAACGTTTTGTTTCAGCCGCTGCTGGAGGAGGAATTAGATTTATATTCTTTTTATTTAAAGAGAGTATTGGAGCGTAATGACAAATTGATTGGAAAAAATAAGTAGATGTGCATTAGTTCGGCACATCTACGTTTTCTTTACTAGAATTCATGTGAGTATAATCAGCTACTAAGTTTCCGTTCTTCTCCATTTTGAAAACAGGTGCAATGCGCGGTTCTTCATCTTCCAACGTAACAAGTCTGCGAGCGCGATTCATGATTTGAACGAATTGTTCGTAATCATCCCGGATTTGTTTGTTTTCCTTGCGCATTCTTTCTATTTCTTTTTCTAATTCTTTTATTTTTTCAGTAGCAGAGTTTGCGATTTGACGCCATTTAGTAACTTCATTGTCATGTCCACTTTGAGACTGTAAACGCAACAAATAAGCAATAACAATATCTAAATTCATATCAGATAAGGAGATGGGCTTGGATTGTTCTCCATCACTGCTAGGCAGTAAATAAACACCTGGTGAACGTCTTCTACCGTTCATCCCTAATAATTTCATTCGCTCTTTACGAATTCTTTTCGCTTCTTCTAGTTCTTTTTCATAGCGTTTGCGAACAACGGCATTCCATCGGAAACCACATGCTGCTGCAGTTCTATTTAATTTGTCTCCTGCTTCCTCAAAAGCGTTTAGTTGAGTACTGCCTTCTTTCACATGTCTTAATACTGCTTCAGCAAGTAGTTCATCGTTTTCTTTCAGCCAAGCATCTTGTCGAACTTTAACCATCGTTTAACCTCCTGTTAATATAGTAGTTTTTTATTATCAAAACTTATCGTGTCCAACAAGTTCCAAATTTATTCATTTTTATTTTAAAATTTTTATATGAATTTACTAAATGCTCCTTTCGTAAATGCATTTCAGTTCTTTGATGGATATTTGTCTTTTTTACTTGAATCGTTGTAACGTAATGGTCTAAAATATCACTTAGGCTAAAAGTAGAATTGAATTTGTATTATAGAAAGGGTTGTTGATCTTATGGCGGCAAACGAATTTAAAGTTTGCGATGAATGTCAAGCCGTCAATTTAAAAACGTTGATTCCTAAATTAAAAAAGCTTGATCCTGATGCAACGATTGTCATAGGCTGCCAATCATATTGCGGGCCTGGTCGCAAGAAAACGTTTACTTTCGTCAACGGGAGACCAGTCAATGCATTAACAGAAGAAGAATTAATGGAAAAAGTCAAAGCGAAATTAAAAATGGATTAAACAAAAGCTACTTTCTATTGTGGTAGAAGGTAGCTTGTTTTTTTATTAGTTTTTGAAAAATGCGTTGTTTTTAAACGAAGGATTTGGGGAAATCTACAAAATACTTGAAAGTTCTTGTATTTACTTGCGGTTTCTTACAATTTGAAACGATACTAAAAAAACTTCTCTGAATGATACCATTTACGTGTAAAAAAATAGAAACTTTCTTATAATAGATAGTAAGAATTGGAAGGAACGAGGTGCAGTCATTTTGGTGGAATATGCAAAAAGAAAACTTGCAGAAGAAAAAGTATTTAAAGATCCCGTGCACCGATATGTTCATGTTCGTGACCAAGTGATTTGGGATTTAATTGGAACAAAAGAATTTCAACGGTTGCGTCGAATTCGCCAATTAGGTACAACTTACCTTGTATTTCATGGTGCAGAGCATAGTCGCTTTAACCATTCTTTAGGTGTATATGAAGTCGTTCGTCGCATTGTGGATGATGTATTCCATGGAAGACCTGATTGGAATGATGATGAGCGACTTCTTGTGCTATGTGCAGCACTACTCCACGATTTAGGCCACGGACCATTTTCTCATGCCTTTGAAAATGTATTTAAAACAGATCATGAATATTTTACGAGGCAAATATTATTAGGAGAAACAGAAGTCAATACGGTATTAAAAAGAGTATCGGAAGATTTTCCTGAAAAAGTGGCACAAGTCATTGAAAAAACCTATGAAAATCAACTGGTCGTAAGCTTGATTTCCAGCCAAATAGATGCGGATCGAATGGATTACTTACAAAGAGATGCATATTATACTGGCGTTAGTTATGGACATTTCGATATGGAAAGAATTCTTAGAGTAATGCGGCCGAGAAAAGGAAAAGTTGTTATTAAATCAAGTGGAATGCATGCGGTGGAAGACTATATCATGTCCCGCTATCAAATGTATTTGCAAGTCTATTTCCACCCGGTTTCTCGAAGTGCGGAAGTATTATTAAATAACATCTTGAAAAGAACGAAGCATTTATATGAGCAAGGTTATCAATTTACTGTCGAACCCGTTCATTTTAAATCCTTTTTTGAAAATAATATAACGGTAGAAGATTACCTTGAATTAGACGAATATTTATTGATCACTTATTTTAAATTGTGGATGAAAGAAAAGGATCCTATTTTACAAGATTTGAGTACGAGATTCGTGACCCGCAAACTGTTTGAGTATATTAATCTCAATCCAGAAGAAGAGATGGAGCGCTTTGAGAAATTAAAAAATTTATTCCAACAAGCTGGTATTGAAACAGAATACTATATTTATCATGATTGCACTTCTGACTTACCTTACGATTACTATGAACCGGATGAAGAAACGAACCGAATGCCGATTTTTTTAGAAATGCCTAATGGTGAAATTAGAGAGCTATCAAAGGAATCTTATATTGTTGATGCTATCGCAGGCCGCATGAAAAAAGATCATAAAGTCTATTATCCAAAAGAAGTATTAATGGATTCAACTTTAGATCAATACTTGAAAGTAGAAATCGAGAAATTATTGAACGAAACAAAATAGCACCTTTTTGGAAGGTGTTATTCTTTTTGCTTAATTCACGAATTAATCATGGGGATATGGAAGATTTAAAGTTTTCTGTAATGATTTAGAAATTATATTATAATAGGATAATAATATATTTAATATTTTTAGAAAGGATTAACGACATGAAAATCGCTCATAAAATGATCGCTTTATTGCTTCCGCTTGTTTTTATGGCTATAAATATGGGGGAAGCAAGTACGGTTCGTTATGCCGTCCCATTGCAGGATAACGTCAAAATTTTTGATAATCGTACTGGTGAATTTATTCCTGTTGCCACCATGAAAAAAGATCAGCCGCTTGTTATTAATAAAGAATATGAACAAGATTGGTGGGAAATAAAATTTGGAAACGGCTATGCCTATATAAGTAAAAGCGATGTTTATCAATCAGAAACATGGACAACCCGTAACGTCAATACAAATGCAAAAAATTCAAATCAAACGGTATTAATCAATTACGATTTAGAAGTATATGATAATACTTCCGGAAAATTAGTTCCAATGGTATCCATTAAGGCAGGATTACGATATCCGGTGATTAGTGAGTTCGGAAACTTCTGGAAGGTAGATGTTGGCGGTCGAATTGGCTATATGCCAAAAGCAAGAACAAGTGTTGATAACGGTATACCGATATTGATGTACCACCATATTTTAACACCGGAAGAAAAAGCAAATTCTGTATATGCGAATGCTTCAACAACGATCACAACAACAGAATTTAACAGCCAGATGGAGTGGTTGAAGAAAAATCAGTTTGAGACGATTTCGCTATATGACTTAGAACGATATTTACATAAACAAGTAAATCTCCCTGCGAAAGCAGTTGTGCTGACCTTTGATGATGGGATTACAAGTATTAGGGAATATGCATATCCAGTGTTAAAGCAATATGGCTTCATTGCGGAACAATTTATTATTACGAGTAGAATTCCGAAATCAAAACAGCCTTTTCAATGGGACACGCTGCGTTTTTTCAGTCAACAAGATATGGATGAGATGAGCGATGTCTTTCACTACGGTAGCCATACCCACAACTTACACAGTTTAATCGGTAATAAAGCGAAGGGGCTTACAGTTTCAAGGGAAGAATTATATGAAGACTTATTAACAAGTCAAAATATTTTAGGTACAAATTATTTTGCCTATCCTTTTGGTCAGTATGATCAACGCTTTATTGATACAGTGAAAAAAGCAGGTTATCGAATGGCTGTTTCTACGAGAAGAGGAAAAGTGAATTTAGGGGAAGATTTATACACACTCGAGCGTTTAGGAATTGAGCCGGGGCTTTCCATTAATGAATTTGCAAAAAAAGTGAGCAATTAAAAAATTTGAGGGTGCCGAATTGGTCACCCTCATCCTTTTGTACATTACTTATCTGAAGCGCGAACGCCGCCTGTTGCATAATGATTTTTAGACATTTCTTCAATAATAATTGTTACCGCTTCAGGTTTTGCATTAATTGTTTCAACTAGAGCTTCTGTAACTTTTTCAACCATCGCCTTTTTCTGTTCATCTGTGCGACCTTCTAACATTTTGATTGTAACTACTGGCATGACGCAACCTCCTAGTGGATAAATTTGAAGTATAATCATTATAATAGGTTTAAATGGAGGGGATGACAATATGACAAATGAAGAAAAACCAAAACAAAAAATGTCTTTTACCATTATAAAAAACGATCCAACAGATGGTCATAAAGGATTTGGAATAGGTACAATATCATTGGAGAATGTAACGCCAGTATTTATTGATATAGAAGAAAAACATGCATTTATCGATATGGGAGCAATGCATGCCAAGAGTGAAGTGGAAAAACGCATTAAATTTACGACAAACCGTGAAGATTCAGCTGGCGGTAAACCATATTGGCTTGTATGGGTCACTGTCGATATAAAAGAAGATGGACCATATTACGCAGGGGTTGCAGCATGCGAAATGGTTGTCAATAAAGAAAAGCGCAGAGGTTATAAGATACTTGCCGACCATGTAAATAAAATGGACAAATCATTAAAACGCAAAATTGTTGTCGATCATATGGACGATGAATCGAAAAAAATATTGGCGGATTTTCTACAAAATCACGATCTCGGCATGTGGGAACGAAGCAGTCAACAATTAAAAGATGAATTAGCTATAAAAAAATAAAAAATATATAAACAGCAGATTTTATTGTCAATAGGATTTGTGAAAAAAGTATTTAAAAGTGTCAGAATTGTGACGAAACGTTGTAATATTCATTCCTTTGTTGAAACCATTCTAAAAAATAAGTACACTGAATTTATAGCTAAAATAATAGTATAGCTAGGACAAGGACATTTAGTAGATAGAGTAGAATCAATGTGGCATTTTATTTTCCCAAGCAAAATGTCTCATTTATCTCTGTTTACGAAAAAAGCTTTCTCTTTCGTGAAAATTCCAAGAAAGAGAAAGCTTATTTTTTTATCTTTTTTAATTAAACAAACCTTTTAATGACTCGAATGGAAATAATTCAAAAAGACCATTCCAACCATCTTCATGAAAGAAATCAAAGTCTGTACATTTTTTCGTCGGAATATCTTCTTCCTTTAAATACATGAGACGTTGTTTTGGGCATGCGTCTGTCGCAAGTTTACCCGTTTCAATATCAATCATAACCCCTCTGACGCCTTTTGGTACTTCAAAAGATTCATTCGGTTTATCACGATGAACGGCCTCCATAAAATCAATCCATACTTGTTTATGGGCGGACATATCGGAAGAAGAAGATAACGTTTTTCCTTGATCATAGCCGTTCCAAACTCCTGTCGTAATGGAAGGACTATAACCAATCAACCATTGATCTGAAACCGTTGTTCCCGATTTTGCCGCATACGTATGCGTCATTCTTGAACGAAGGGAAACCCCAGTTGCAGGGGAATAATCACTGAATATCGGGTCAAAAATGCCTGTCATCATTTGAGTTAATAGGAAAGCATCTTGTTCAGAAATGACTTGTTCTTCAGAAGGTTCTTCATATTCATACACAAGTTCGCCTTCCGCATTATGAATTGATAGAATTGTAGTCGGTTTTCGATATTGCCCTTTTGCAGCAATGATATTGTAAGCATTTGTTAAGTCATATAACGAGTTTTCAATCGTTCCGAGCGCCATGGATGGATTGTCTTTGTTGGAATATCTTAAATTAAATCTTTCAGAGATTTCTCGGAATTTATCGTAGCCGATTTGTTCTAATGTTTTAACTGCGTAAATATTATCTGAAATCGCAATCGCCTGAGCCATCGACATGTCGCCATCTGCAAATTTTCCATTGACGTTTTGTGGCTTGTAGGTAGCCCGTCCATCATCGTAAGTAAAAATCGTTTCACCTACGTCTAAATAGGTGAGCGGTGTAAAGCCATTTTCCAGTGCTGCTGCATACAGGATTGGTTTTATCGCAGAACCGGGTTGACGAAGTGCTTGTGTTACGCGATTATAGGAACTTTCTCGATAATTACGTCCACCGACAAGGGCGGTTACTTGACCAGTTTCTACATCCATGCTGACAAGTCCCACTTGTAATTCATTATCAGGCATATTTTTATTAATTGCCTCTTCAGCAGCCTTTTGGTGAGCTTGGTTTAATGTCGTTTTAATAATCCAACCCCCTTCTCGAATATTGAGTTTTTTCTCTTCCAAAATTTTCGTCGCTTCTTGCCACACAACATCCAAGAAATAAGGCGCAATCGTTTTAGAAGCAGTCCATTGATCATTTTTTAACACGATGTTTTCAGATAATGCGCGTTCCTTTTCTGCACTTGAAATTTTATTTTGATCTTCCATTAACGATAAGATTAACTTTTGACGATTAAAGGCTTTGTCATAATTATTAAGAGGAGAATAGATACTTGGCCCTTTAGGGATGCCCGCAAGCAAAGCAGATTCAGCTAACGTTAAATCGCTTGCGGATTTACCAAAGTAATATCTACTTGCTGCTTCAGCTCCATACATGCCGTGACCGTAGTTCACTGTATTCAAATAGGCTTCTAGTATTTCATCTTTAGAATAAAAGAGTTCCAAACGATAGGCGTAAAGTGCTTCCATTATTTTACGAGACCATGTTTTTTCTAAAGTTAAATATAGATTCCGTGCTAATTGCTGGGTGATTGTACTTGCACCTTCTGCTTTACTGCGCGTTTTTAAGTCATTTAAAACGGCACTCGCAATTCTTGAATAATCAAAACCATTATGTTGATAGAAATCTTTATCTTCCACTGCAATCGTTGCCTCTATTAAATAAGGTGAAATTTCATCTAGTTCTTTCCAATATCGACGTTCAGCAGTAAAATAATCGCCAATTTGATTGCCGTTCCGGTCTAAGAATACGGATGCTTTCGTTATGATGAGTGGTGGAGCTCCAGCAACTTGCGCATAGATTCTTAAACCAACAAACGATACGACAATTGCACATAGAAAGGCAATCGAGTAAAAAGCAATATTTCGAATCTTTTTTTTTCGTCGAATATGCCGCTGATAACTACGTCTACCCATCCATTTCACCTCTTTTCAATCAACTAATCATAGTATGGACTTGAAATTTACTGTTTAATCGAAAATATACATAAAAAAACTGTTGCCTTTTGTCTAAAAACGTCTATACTTTTTCTGTATGAAAATTGTTTCAACTTGAAATGAAGTTTTTGTTTTCGTAATCAATAGTGAATACGAAAAATGTCGAAAAAAGTTCCGAATTCTTTTGGATTCGCAATTTTTAGCTTTCAAGTAATAGGTACTAGAATTAGTGTAAGTAAAAGATGAATAGAGTAGGTGATTCATATGAGATTTGACGAAACATATTCTGGCAATGTTTTTATAAAAAGCCATCCTAATTACGAAGAATCAAAGGCAGTCCTATATGGTATGCCGATGGATTGGACAGTAAGTTTCCGCCCAGGTTCTCGCTTCGGTCCCGCAAGAATTCGTGAAGTTTCTGTTGGATTGGAAGAATATAGCCCATATCTAGACCGTGAATTAGAAGAAGTAAAATTTTTCGATGCAGGGGATATTCCACTTCCATTTGGGAATGCTCAAAAATCATTAGATGAAATTGAAAAGTTTGTAAAGAAAGTGTTAGCAGATGGGAAAATTCCTGTCGGCATGGGTGGAGAGCATTTAGTGTCTTGGCCTGTAATGAAAGCTGTTTATGAAAAATACCCAGATTTAGCCATCCTTCATTTTGATGCACATACGGATTTGCGCACAGATTATGAAGGAGAGCCATTAAGCCATGCTACGCCAATCCGAAAAATTGCGGAATTGATTGGTCCTCATAATGTATATTCTTTCGGTATTCGTTCTGGACTTAAAGAAGAATTTGAATGGGCGAAAGAAAACGGCATGTATATTGCGAAATTTGAAGTGTTAGAGCCTTTAAAAGAAGTACTTCCAACGCTTAAAGGTCGCAACGTTTATATCACAACGGATATCGATGTGCTAGATCCTGCATTTGCTCCTGGAACTGGTACAGTAGATTGCGGCGGCATTACATCAAAAGAACTGCTTGCATCAATCCATGAAATTGCAAGAAGTGAAGTAAATGTCGTTGGTTTTGACTTAGTAGAAGTAGCTCCTGTATACGACCACTCTGAAATGACAGCCAATACGGCTTCCAAACTATTAAGAGAAATGATTCTAGGTTGGATTAAATAAAAATCTTGAGGCGATTAAAGTTCATTGGAAAACTTTAATCGCTTTTTTATTTGATATTTTTTCCTAATCAGAAGGAAAACCGTTTAAAATGAAGCCAACGCCTTGATATTTTGAATTTTCATTCGTTCCCTTGAAATTTCTTGCAAGGCAATAATATAATGTATAAGTTATAGTAATACATAAGGAGTGCCCACAGGAAATGAGTGTTGAAAAAAACGTAAAAATAAAAGTCATTTCGACGATTTGCCCAATTGAAGGGGACGGGGAAACATATGAACTGTGGCTTCAAGGTATTTGGCTAAAAAAGAACGGTAAAATGTATTTACGCTATGAAGAAATAATAGAAGACCAAACAATTCGTACAACAGTAAAAATGAATAACGACGATGCACTCATTTTGCGATGTGGAGCTGTCAACATGCGGCTGCCTTTTAGCACAGAATGTAAACAAAATGGTCACTACGACACAATGTATGGCACGTTGCCATTGCAAACAAAAACTTATCACCTAGGGTTCGAACATGTAGATGAAGATAATATAAGTGGCAGATTTAATGTGCAATATGATTTAATTATTAGTGGACAATCAGTCGGTCATTATACATTGGAAATACAATACACGGAGGGACAAGCATGAATGCAGTAGGACAATTGCAAGAATCATTGAAAAACGCTTTAAAAGCTGCTGTTTTAAAAGCGCAAATTTTAGAAGAAGGAACGGATTTTCAAGTTCATATTGAAGTGCCAAAAGATCAAACAAAAGGTGACTTCGCAACAAACTTGGCGATGCAACTAACGAAGCTAGCAAAAAAACCCCCACGCCAAATAGCAGAAGCAATTGTTGAAAATTTAGAAACAGAAGGAACTGATATTGAAAAAGTTGAGATTGCAGGACCGGGCTTCATCAACATCTTTGTTCGCAAAGATTTCCTTGCAGATATTGTAAAAGCGGTGTTCGAACAAGGTGAAAATTATGGTCGCTCAAATAGCGGAGGCGGAGAAAAAATTCAAGTGGAGTTTGTATCGGCGAATCCAACAGGTGACCTTCACTTAGGACATGCTCGCGGTGCTGCATTCGGCGACTCCCTTTGCAATGTTTTAGATTTTGCAGGATATGACGTTACTCGTGAATATTACATTAACGATGCGGGAAATCAAATTAACAACTTGGCTTATTCCCTAGAAGCGCGTTACAAACAAGCGTTGGGACTTGATGCGGAAATGCCGGAAGATGGCTACTATGGCCAAGACATTATTGAGATTGCAAACAAACTTGTTGAACGATACGGCGATTCTATTTTAGAAAAATCCGATGAAGAACGTTTTAACTTCTTCCGTGAAAATGGATTAGCTCTTGAATTAGAAAAATTGAAAAAGGACTTAGAAAATTTCAGAGTTCGATTTGATGTATGGTATTCCGAAACTTCATTATATAAAAATGGAAAAATTGACCACGCTTTAAATAAATTAAGAGAAAACGGCCACGTTTATGAACAGGATGGAGCGACTTGGTTCCGCTCAACAACATTTGGCGACGATAAAGACCGCGTTCTCATTAAATCAGACGGTTCATACACATACTTAACACCAGATATTGCATACCATGAAGATAAAATTCAACGAGGCTTCGATAAACTGATTAACGTTTGGGGAGCAGACCATCATGGTTATATTCCGCGTATGAAAGCGGCAATTCAAGCTCTTGGCTATGATCGTGATAAATTAGAAGTCGAAGTCATCCAAATGGTGCAGCTTTATAAAAACGGCGAAAAATATAAAATGAGTAAACGTACAGGTAATGCTGTAACAATGCGTGAGCTGGTGGAAGAAGTAGGGCTTGATGCAGTACGATACTACTTCGTGAAAACCGCTTGCGATTCCCATATGGACTTTGACCTTGATCTTGCTGTTGCAGAATCAAACGAAAACCCTGTATACTACGCACAATACGCTCATGCACGTATTTGTTCTATTTTGCGCAGTGCAGAAGAACAAGGATTCCAAGCGTCATTAGAAAACTTACATTTATTAACGGATGAAAAATCAGAGGAAGTGTTGAAAAAGGTAGGTACTTTTCCACAAATCGTAGCAGAAGCAGCAAAACATCGCACTCCTCACCGCATTGCGAACTATATTCAAGAATTAGCAGCGGCATTCCACAGCTTCTACAACGCGGAAAAAGTGTTAAATCCGGATAATAAAGAATTAACAGAAGCGCGTCTTTCATTAATTCAAGCTGTTCGAGTAACTCTTGCCAACGCATTAAGACTAATCGGCGTTTCAGCACCAGAAAAAATGTAATTTGTTTTAAACCAGCTTCATAATAGGGGCTGGTTTTTTCTTTTGTATTCTTATAAAATTTATAGGAATTATATTGACATTGAATGTACGATTGAGTAAAATTTGATTAATATAAATCCAACTAAACAAGTTGGTATTAAGTGATTGATAAAGTTGTAGTTTCTATAAAATAACAATTCCGACTAATGAACTAAGAATATATTGACTAATAATGTCGAAAAAAGTAAAATCATGACGTAGTAAATATCATTAAGTTGAGTTTTTTTGTTGGAAAAATAAGAGATCCCTTTTTATTGTGAAAGGCAGGTAAATCTTACTTGAAAGAACTATTTATAAAAACCGAAAAACAACGGGAATGGCTTGAAAAGTTAGCTGTTTTAGAAAAAGCTATAAAAGAAAATGCCCAACGAAACGATGAAGAATCGATTTTCCCTCATGAAAATATAAAAAGGTTACGTGAGATTGGATATCCAAAAGTTACTTTGCCTACAGAATATGGTGGCGAGGGGATGAATGTTTATGATGCCATATTACTGCAAGAAACGTTAGGTAGTTATGATGGCAGTACAGCTCTTTCCATTGGATGGACTCTGCTCACGGTAGGGGATGTCTATGAAACGAAAAGCTGGGCAGAAGAAAAGCTTAAAGAATTTGCAAATGATGTAAAAAACGGTGCTATCATCAATAAAATTTTCAGTGAAGTCATTACAGGAAGTCCAGTCCGTGGTGGCCGTCCTGGAACAAGCGCTGTGAAGAAAGGGAACAAATGGGTAATCAATGGTCGTAAAGCTTATGCAACATGTTCACCTGAGTTAGATTATTTTTTAGTAACTGCTTGGATACCAGAGATCGAAAATATTGGAAACTTTCTAATTCATAAAGATACAGAAGGCCTTTCAATCGATGAAACTTGGGATGTCATTGCCATGAAATCGACAGGCAGTCACGATCTAGTTTTAGAAAATGTAGAAGTAGATGAGTCAAATTTGGTAGAAATTCCGAAATACCAAACAGGCTTTAAATTGAATGGATGGTTATTAATCATTCCTGCTACATATCTAGGAATTGCGCAAGCAGCACGCGATTATGCAGTGGAATTTGCCAATACCCACTCACCAAATAGCATTAAAGGAACGATTGCAACATTACCAAACGTTCAAGCATTAATTGGAGAAATTGATTTGCTACTGATGCAAGCTCGCTATACCCTTTATGGTGCAGCCCAAAGTTGTATCGATTTAATGCAAAAAGGTGAAATTTCAACAGAAGATGCTGCCAACATTGCAAATGCAGTCAATGTAGCAAAATATACCGTTACAAATAATGCAATTCAAGTCGTGGATAAAGCAATGCGCGTGGCAGGAGCAAGAAGTTTACAACGCAACAATCCACTTCAACGATATTATCGCGATGTTCGTGCAGGACTTCATAATCCACCAATGGATGATTTAACAATAAAACAATTAGCAGAATCAGCATTAAAATTATAATTTTAGGAGGAAACAACAATGAATTTTAAAAAATTTTTTAAATTAGGAGCGATTGGTTTACTAGCAGCATCCCTTGCTGCATGTGGTGGCGGAGATGAAAAATCTACTGATAAAGAAACTTCCCAAGATTCATCGGATGTGAAAAAAATTAAAGTCGCTTATGCAATTTCTTGGAAGCCGATTACGTATCAAGATGAAAACGGTGAACCAGCAGGATACGAATTAGATATGCTAAGACTTGTTGATGAAAAATTGGAAGACTATGAATTTGAATATATCGGAACTACAGATGATGATTTATTAATCGGTGTAGAACAAGGGAAATACGATTTAGGGGTTAAAAACATTTTCTATACAGATGAACGTGCAGAAAAATATGTTTTCCCTAAAGAATTCACAGGATTAAGCAGCGTTGGATTACTATTGAAAAAAGAAAATGAACATATTAAAGATTTATCCGATTTCGCAGCTGCTGGTTTAGAATTAGCTCCAATTGCAGCTAATAACGCTCAATACACAGTAGTAGCGAAATACAACGAAGAAAATCCAGATAACCAAGTGAAATTAGTTGCTGGCGATACATTTGCTGTGGACGCTGTACAATGGGTAAACGAAGGACGTGCAGATGGTGCAATTGCACTTGAACCAGTTATCGATAAACAAATCAACGATCCAGAAGGTCCTTACCATAATCTAAAAGACGAAGTAGTGTATAACGAGTTCACTGTGATCAAAACTTGGACATTATTTAACAAAAACAATCAAGAATTGGCAGATGCTTTCGACGAAGTAATTAAAGAAATTAAACAAACAAATGCATTAAACGAATTAATGGTTAAACACTATGGACGTGACCTATTTGAAGTATTAGAAAGAGTAGAAGGTCAGTCTAAATAATCATCTTGATATACGGGCTGTTGGGTACCAATCACCTTACAGCCTTCATTTTTTCATGAAAAGTGGTGAGAGAATGTTTGAAAAGTATTTTGATATTGGCTATTTATGGGGAGCATTTCCGCAATTATTGCCATACTTAAAAATCACTTTTGCTGTGGCGGGTCTTGCCGTATTCTTTGGTACATTGCTTGGCTTAGTCTTAGCCTTTATGAAAATGGGCAAAAGTAAGGTGCTGCAAGTAATCGCCCATGGATATACAACGATTATGCGTTGTACGCCATCCATCGTTCTATTGTTTTTAGTCTACTATGGTGTTCCATTTTTAGCAGATTCATTATTTAATGTGAATTTACAAAATATTTATACAGGTGTTTTTGTCGTTATTACGTTCTCATTACAATTTGCAGCCATGATGTCTGAAGTGATTCGTTCCGCAATTCAATCCATTGATAAAGGACAATTTGAGGCGGCGGTAAGTGTTGGGCTGACGCCATGGCAAGCATACAGACGCATCATTTTCCCACAAGCTTTTGTTGTAGCTCTTCCTAACTTCGGAAACGGTCTAATTGCCATTTTACAAGAAGGGGCATTAGCTTACACAATTGGATTTATCGACATTGTTGGAAAAGCAAACTTGATTATTGCAAGTAACTTTAATTCCCATGCGTTAGAAATTTACATTGCATTAGCCGTGATTTATTGGGTTATTTCCATTGTCATTGAAAAAATATTCGAACTCCTTGAAAAAACTTTCAGCAAAGGTTCCCGCTCGATAAAGGCATCGTAGGAGGTGGAGTAACAAATGTTAAATATAGAATTTTTAATCGATACGTTTTTCGTTGCATTATCAGGCGTGCCGATCGCATTGCTTGTGACTGTTGTTGCTCTTGCGATTGCTTTGCCGATTGGGTTTTTCTTCGCTTTAACAAGAATTAATAAAATTCCGGTGCTGAATCAACTAGCGAAAATTTATGTATCATTCGTTCGCGGTACGCCAATCATTATCCAAATTTTTGTTTTATATAGTTTTATACCGATTCTATTAAATATGACCTTTGAAAAATATAACATCGATTATGAAGTGTATAAAATTCATCCGATATGGTATGCATTCGTTATTTTCGCTTTCAACAAGTCAGCCGTTTTAATTGAAGTATTCCGCTCGGCCTTATCGACTGTTGAAAAGGGACAATTGGAAGCTGCCTATTCTGTCGGTTTAACGACAGCTCAAGCATATCGAAGAATTATTATTCCGCAAGCTCTTGTCTCTGCCTTGCCAAACATTGCGAATACAACGGTGAACTTAATTAAAGCAACCTCATTAGGTTATGCCATCTCCTTACAAGAGATTACATTAAAGGCAAAAGTAGCAGCAAACTTTGGGTATAACTATTTGGAAGCATATATTGATATTTTCATTGT
The DNA here is from genome assembly GCF_038004345.1 of Ureibacillus sp. FSL W8-0352. Lineage (NCBI taxonomy): Bacteria > Bacillati > Bacillota > Bacilli > Caryophanales > Caryophanaceae > Ureibacillus > Ureibacillus sp. FSL W8-0352. The sequence continues at coordinate 3,070,360 of NZ_JBBOQT010000001.1, forward strand.
CTATTTAATTATTTGTATTGCGGTCGAACAACTATTTAAGTATTTAGAGAAACGGTTAAGCCGTTACAAAGTTGCCAATGCTTAAGGAAGGAGGCAAATAATGTTAGAGATTAAAGATATTCATAAATCCTTTGGTAAAAATGAGATTTTAAAAGGTGTAGATTTAAAGATCAATAAAGGGGACGTTGTAGTCATTCTAGGTCCAAGTGGTTCCGGGAAAACGACACTGCTTAGATGCATTAACTTTTTAGAAAGAGCAGATAAAGGAACTGCAAGATTCGGGGACTTAGAAGTAGATTTAAAAAATGCGACGAAAAAAGAAGTGCAACAAGTACGTAAAAAAACTGCCTTCGTATTCCAAAACTATAATTTATTTAACAATAAAACGGCCATTGAAAACGTAATGGAAGGGTTAGTTATTGCTCGCAAAGTGCCGAAAGCCGAAGCGAGAGAAATTGCGAAAAAAGCATTAGATAAAGTCGGCTTATCCGAAAAATACGACTATTATCCAAGCCAGCTATCAGGAGGGCAGCAACAGCGTGTTGGAATTGCTCGTGCTGTCGCTTTAAACCCGGATATTATTTTATTTGACGAGCCAACATCCGCACTTGACCCAGAACTAGTAGGGGAAGTATTAAATACGATGAAAGAGATTGCCAACGAAGGTACGACGATGCTTGTTGTTACCCACGAGATGGGCTTTGCTAAAGACGTCGCAAATAAAGTGATTTTCATGGACGGCGGTGTGATTGTTGAAGAAGGTACACCACATGATATTTTTGTTTCGCCTAAAGAGATTCGAACAAAACAATTTTTGCGTCGTGTATTGCCAGGGTCTTTTGATTACGAAATTTAATCTTCATTTAATGAAACGCTCTCATGTTATAGATTTGAGAGTGTTTTTTTGTACCTTTTTCTGTTTTTTAGAATTCGTACGATAATTCTTAAAGAATAAGCTATAATTAAGAATAATTATGATGAAATTTTCTGGGTGAAGAGCGCACAATCTTTGAGGGAGAAAGGTACGCATGTTGGCTATCTGTTTCTCGTTTTATGGCGGGAGCTTTTTTATTTTTCAAAAGTTGATACGAATCAATTGGAGGACGTATGGAAACTTACGATACATATTTTAGAGGGGTAGAGGATAGATGGTGAAGAAAAAATGATTACTCGCTTACGGCTCCTCTATTTTTCTATTACTTATAAGCTTTTGGTTTGGGGTATCAATTGGTTCTGTTGATATTCCATTATCATCTACCAATCCGAGAGCATTTAGTATTTTATGGAATATTCGCATGCCATTTAGATATTGCACATCAAAAACAAATTTTGGATATGATACGTAAAGAAGTGACGGAACATGGTTTAACCGTTGTATCGGTATTTCATGATATCAATTTAGCTTCCCTATATTGCGAGCATTTATTGCTCATGGAGGCTGGGAGCGTAAAAGCATACGGTGAGCCTCATGAAGTAATTATTGAACAGCAAATCATGGATGTATATGAAGCACGTATTTCAACGCAAGCCCATCCTGAGCAACCGAAACCGCAAATGGCAATTCTCCCAGATTTTGAAGAGCGGAGAAAGGAAAAATCCGTTTCCTTATCCAATATACAAAAGGGAGAGGATTACATTGCCTTTATTGCTGAATTTCCTTTAAAAGTGTTGTCATCAGCGGTTCATAATGCAGGTTTAGGATGGTATGCGACATTCATCAATCGAACAGTTCCACAAGAATATGATATAGAAAATGTGAAAACTGAATTTTTGCAATATATAATAGAAAAGGGCTTTTCACCAACGAATACAGTAGTAATGATGACGGCGGTCGATACGAAAAAAGCGGTGATGAAAGAATATCTTGCACCTTTTGGCAACCTTATTGTCATTGTCACAGCTGGAATTGGCGGTGCTATCGATGTATCTCATTCCTATGAACGAACAGCATATCAAACCATTGGGACAATCAATACATGGGTAATGATCAATGGAAAGCTGTCCGAAGAGGCTTTCGTACAAGGGATGATGACTGCAACAGAAGCCAAATCGAAAGCACTACAAACAGAAAAGGTTATGGATAAATTATCAAATACCATTGCCACAGACACCGACTGATAGCCTGCTAGTTGCTGCGACGCAACAAGGAGAATTTATGCAATATGCTGGTCCTCTTACAGAAGTAGGGAAAATGATTGGCAAAGGGTAAGCAACGGTGGAAGCCATTCAAATTTATAAAAGGGAGATGGAACGATGAAAATTTATACAAAAACAGGGGATCAAGGAAAAACGAGTTTAATTGGTGGTCGAGTTAGTAAAGACCACGTTCGTGTGGAAGCGTATGGAACAATCGATGAATTGAATTCATTTATTGGTAAAGCTGTAACGGAATTAGATCCAAATAAATTTCAAGATATTCTAAAGGATCTTGAAACAATCCAACACGAACTTTTTGATTGCGGAGGAGATTTAGCAAATGTCATGAAAGAAAGAAAATACAAATTGCAGGAAACTTCCGTAGAGGCATTAGAAAAACGTATTGATGTACTTTCTGAGGAAGTGCCACCAATTAAGCGTTTTATTTTGCCAGGCGGATCACCAGCAGCAGCAACACTTCATATTGCTCGGACGGTAACAAGACGTGCAGAGCGACAGGTAGTTACGCTAATGAATGAAGTAGAAGATGTCCCAGGAGTAATTCAAAAATATTTAAATCGTCTTTCAGATTATTTCTTTGTTGCTGCTCGTGCCGTGAATTACCGCTTGAATGTAAAAGATGTGGAATATATTCGAGGCGGTGATGTATTTAGATAATACTGTATATTAAAATATTGAATTTGCAATAGAAAAAAAATCCAAGTGTGAAATTTTTTTATGTTGCGCTTGGATTTTTGTATTTTAGGCAATATTTTTGTAAAAATATCTACTTTTTTAATTGTATAAAATTATATATCATATTTAGTAAATATAGTATTCTAGTTCAACTAGCTAAAAATTTAGAAATTTTTGAATAGTTGTTGACTGAATGCTCATTCATAATTAAAATGAATGATATAAATTGTTGCTGTTCACATGACAAACAAGGGGGATTAGATATGAATGGCTTTTTGCTAGTGAACGGGTTATTATTTATAGCCGTAGTTCTGTATGCAGTTTATCTGTTTGTTTATTCAGTGAAAACAAGATTAGAATATATTAAACTCGGTAAAAAAGAAGAGTTGGAAATCAGTTTCAAAGAGCGATTTGAGAATTTTTGGATTAACGTTCTTGGACAAAACAAATTGTTCAAAGATCGTAAAAGTGGCGTAATGCACCTTATTTTGTTTTATGCATTCTTTATTATTCAATTAGGATTAATTGAATTAATCATCAAAGGATTTATTCCAGGATATACATTTCCGTTAGGAGCTCTTCATCCATTCTTCACGTTTATGCAAGAGTGGACGATGTTTTTCATGTTATGTGCTCTTGTTTATGCAGCTTATCGCCGTTATGGTGAAAAGCTAACACGTTTACAATGGAAAAGAGATAAGAAAGCGGCTTTTGTATATATTGCGTTAATTACACTATGCCTTTCTATTTTCCTTGCTCTAGGTTTTGAAACGGTTGCACATGAAAATGAGCCGAATTTTGTCATTGCTCCATTTTCAGGTATATTTGCATTCCTTTTTGGCGGCTTAAGCCCGGTAGTTGCAAATGTGCTATTTAATGTATTTTGGTGGGTACATATGTTAGCGGTGTTCACATTCCTCGTATTTGTACCCCAATCTAAACAATTCCACGAAGTATTTGTTACGATTGGTCTTTTCTTCAAAAGAGCAGGAAAAGCTGGTCGCTTGCGCAAAATCGACTTCGAGGATGAAGAAGCAGAATCATTTGGTGTTGGAAAAATTGAAGATTTTACAAGAATCCAATTGTTAGACTTATATTCTTGTGTAGAATGCGGACGTTGTACAAATATGTGTCCAGCATCCGGCACGGGAAAAATGTTATCGCCAATGGATTTAATTGTTAAACTACGTGACCATTTAACGTATACTGGTGCCGTTGTGACAAAGAAAAAACCTTGGGTGCCAACGTTTGTTTGGAATAAAACGAAAGGTAATCAACTGGCAATGGCGGCAGGTGCTGAAGGTGCGGTCATTGAAGATATTTATTCTCCATCATTAATTGGTGATATTATTACAGAAGAAGAGATTTGGGCTTGTACAACTTGCCGAAATTGTGAAGATCAATGTCCGGTAATGAATGAGCATGTTGATAAAATTATCGATTTACGCCGTTATTTAACGATGACAGAAGGAAAAATTAATCCTGATGCACAACGAGCGTTAAATAATATTGAGCGCCAAGGAAATCCATGGGGGCTTAACCGTAAAGAAAGAGAGAACTGGCGCGACTCAGATTCAACTGTTCACATTCCAACAGTAAAAGAAGCAATGAAATCTGAAGAAGGCTTCGAATATTTATTCTGGGTAGGTTCCATGGGTTCATTCGATAACCGTTCACAAAAAATCGCGATGTCTTTCGCTAGATTATTAAATGCAGCGGGTGTTAAATTTGCGATTTTAGGAAATAAGGAGAAAAACTCTGGTGATACACCGAGACGTCTTGGAAACGAGTTTTTATTCCAAGAACTAGCTCAAGGAAACATTCAAGAGTTCGAGAAATATGGCGTGAAAAAGATTGTAACAATCGATCCACACGCATACAACATCTTCAAAAATGAATATAAAGATTTCGGATGGGAAGGGGAAGTTTATCACCATACGGAATTGTTATACAAGCTCATTGAGGAAGGCAAGCTTGTATTGAACCACCGTGTGGATGAAACAATCGTATTCCACGATTCCTGCTATTTAGGACGCTATAACAACGTATATGATGCGCCGCGTGAAATTTTAAAAGCGATTCCTGGCGTGAAATTAGTAGAGATGGAACGCAACCGTGAAACAGCAATGTGCTGCGGTGCAGGCGGTGGATTAATGTGGATGGAAGACCGTGTAGGAAATCGCATTAACGTTGCTCGTACAGAACAAGCATTAGCGACAAATGCATCTGTGATTTCTTCAGGCTGTCCATACTGCTTAACGATGCTTACAGACGGCACGAAAGCAAAAGAAGTGGAAGACAAAATCGGAACATATGATGTATGTGAATTGTTAGAACGATCTGTCTTCGGAGAAAGAGCAAAAGAAATCGAATCGGGTGAATCATCACAAGAAGAAACTGTGGAAGTACAGTAAAAATGTTTGGCTCTATAATATTTGGTGTTGGTGAGTATAAACCAGCACCAATTTTTTTGAACAAAAAAAATGAGACAGTGACAAAACTCTGGTAAAATGTAATCGCCAAAACACATTTTCCAAAGGAGTTGTGTCACATGTCTCACCATCATTCTATACGAAACCTACTCAATATAAAAGACAAAAATATCACATTTGATGAAAATTTTTGTTCTACCGAAACAATCAAAAAAGTAAAAGCGAAAGTCTTTCATGGGACGTTAACGTATCAACCAAAAGCTTGTTATGCTTGTGGACATGTCTTCGATGATCAAATCATTAAACACGGTTTTAAAACGTCTCTCATTAAAATGCCTAGCATTTCAGGTTTTCATACCTACTTAAAATTGCGTAAACAGCGTTATTTCTGTAAACATTGTCATTCCACGTTTACTTTAAAAACGAGCGTCGTGGCTAAAAACTGTTGTATTTCCAACAATACCAAAGTATCGATTGCTTTAAACGCCAAAGATAAAATATCCGAAAAAGATATTGCGATGAAACATCATGTTTCTCATGCCACTGTCAGTCGTGTCATTGACAGCTTTTATAGCTACTATCAACCAAATGTTCACTACCTTCCAAAGCATTTGTGTTTTGATGAGTTTAAATCAGTGAAATCCGCAGCTGGAGCGATGTCCTTTATTTTCTGCGACTCTGAAACGGGGGAGATTGTGGATATCGTGGAGGACCGGAGATTATCTGTCCTCAAAGAGTATTTCTTACGGTATTCCAAGAAGGCGAGAGATGCGGTAAAAACGATTGTCATCGATATGTATAGCCCTTATATTTCCTTAATCCAAGAAGTTTTCCCTAAAGCGGAAATCGTACTCGACAAATTCCATATCCTCCAACTATTTAGCAGAGCTTTAAACAAAACGCGCATCAACGTCATGAATCGGGATAAAAAGAATTACAATAAATTGAAAAAATACTGGAAGCTCCTTCTGAAAGATCAAACAAAACTTGATTATAAGAACTATACATATCATCGTTGCTTTAAAAAGCATATGTGTGAGGTGGAGATTCTCCACTATCTCATTGATTTAGATTCTGAATTAAAAGCGTCCTATGAGTTATACCAATACGTTCGACATTACATCAAAACCAAAGACTTTGAGCTCCTAAAGAAAACATTAGAGAATAAACAAAATATCGTTTCCAGCTATATGAAAACCGCCATCAAGACAATCAACAAATACATCAATTATGTCGAGAATACGCTAAAGTACGATTATAATAACGGCATTTTAGAGGGGATTCATAACAAAATCAAAGTGATTAAACGCATTTCTTTCGGTTATCGATCCTTCTATCACTTTAGAAACCGAATATTCATTACCCAAAACTTAGCGAAAATAAAAACAGCTTAGGGGAACCTCGAATTTCCCCTAAGCCATCCGATTACATATTACCAAATAATGTCACTAAAATTTATTCACCAACACCATTTGACAAAGAACCAAATGTTTGAAGGGGCTGTTCAGAAAGTCGAACACTTTCTGAACAGCCTTACTTCTTATAGTAATATTCTCTTAAAAACTTTGCTCCTGCGGCGGTCACATCAAACGCGCCTCCTCGCCGCAATTTACCTGCAGCGAATCTTTAGCGACAGCCGCAATTTATCTGCAGCGAATCTTTAGCGACAGCGCAATTTATCTACGGCTAAGCTTTAGCGACAGCCGCAATTTATCTGCGGCGAAAGCTTTAGCGACAGCCGCAATTTATCTGCGGCGAAAGCTTTAGCGACAGCCGCAATTTATCTGCAGCGAATCTTTAGCGACAGCCGCAATTTATCTGCAGCGAAAGCTTTAGCGACAGCCGCAATTTATCTGCAGCGAATCTTTAGCGACAGCCGCAAAGGGGGCATCTCAAAATGACTTTTCAGACGCCCCTTTTCGATTTGGGAGTTTGGATGCAAACCCGTCTTTTAGAGATCGTGTGTATGGGTGTTGGCTATTAAATGCGCAAGTTTGACTATTATCTTTTGAAGAATGGCTATTATTATCAGGAAGTTGACTATTATCGTAAATGTCGGAAACAATATTTGTTCCCTTGGCAATTATGTATTCGACTTTGACTATTATCTTTAGAAAGTTGACTATAATGAGATGGATTTTGGCTATTATCTCGTCTGTCAGCGATTGTTTTTATAGGATTGGCTATTAAGTACACAGCTTTGACTATTATCTTTTGAAGAATGGCTATTATTATCAGGAAGTTGACTATTATCGTAAATGTCGGAAACAATATTTGTTCCCCTTGGCAATTATGTATTCGACTTTGACTATTATCTTTAGAAAGTTGACTATAATGTGATGGATTTTGACTATTATCTCGTCCGTCAGCGATTGTTTTTATAGGATTGGCTATTAAGTACACAGCTTTGACTATTATCTTTTGAAGAATGGCTATTATTATTAGGAAGTTGACTATTATCGTAAATGTCGGAAACAATATTTGTTCCCCTTGGCAATTATGTAAACGACTTTGACTATTATCCTTTGAAGATTGACTATAATTCTTTTGAATTAGACAATGAGCGAATTCTTTGAGAATAAAAATATTGATTCACGAAGAGGTTAAAGTATTGGCGAGGCGAGTACATCCAATAAGGATAAAGAGAGGTATTTGGGGTATAAATATTATACTGAAATATTAAATTGTTAGAAAAATAAGAAAAAATCGATTGCTAATCTACTTAATTTTCAGTAAAATAATAGGGAGAATAGAAAAGGGAGTTCTAAACAACTCCGCTTTTTCTTATGATTAATACTGAGCGAGCGTTCAATCGATTATCAACACTCAGTACTACTATTATTGTATTCAACAAAATAATGAAACATTCAAGATTTACGCACGTTTCGATAAAGGGGTGGAATGTTTGAAAACAGTTATATTAGAGGGTGCAAGAACACCTTTTGGCAAATTCGGTGGCGCATTATCAACTCTTACTGCTTCTGATCTTGGAGGTATTGCCATTAAAGAAGCATTGAAAAGGGCAGATGTCAAGGCGGATCAAGTGAATGAAGTAATTATGGGTACGGTTCTTCAAGCAGGGCAGGGACAAATTCCTTCTCGCCAGGCAGCAGCAAAAGCGGGAATTCCTTGGTCAGTAAAAACAGAAACAATCAACAAAGTTTGTGCATCAGGTATGAGAAGTGTGACACTTGCTGATCAATTAATTCGCCTAGGGGAAGAAGAAGTCATTGTTGCTGGCGGAATGGAATCGATGTCCAATGCTCCGTATTACTTGCAAAAGGGTCGTTGGGGATTACGTATGGGAGATTCAACAGTTGTTGATGGCATGATTTATGATGGCCTATCTTGTTCCTTCCATCCAGATAAGGTTCATATGGGGACTTATGGAAACGGAACAGCGAAGGAATTCAACATCTCAAGAGAAGAACAAGATGCATGGGCATTGCGTAGCCATCAATTAGCAATCCGAGCGATTGATGAAGGGAAATTGGCTGAAGAAATCGTTCCGGTAGAAGTAAAAACTCGCAAAGATACATTAATTGTAAAAGAAGATGAGGCGCCTCGCAGAGAAACATCATTGGAAGCGCTAGCAAATTTAAAACCTGCTTTCGACCGAGACGGCACAATTACTGCTGGAAATGCTCCGGGAGTAAATGATGGCGCTTGTGCACTTGTATTAATGAGTGAGAAAAAAGCGAAGGAAGAAGGACGCACACCGCTCGCGTATGTATTAGCTCATGCGGAAGTTGCTGTTGAGCCAGAAAACTTTCCACAAACTCCAGGACTTGTGATTCGTGAAATTTTAAATAAAACAAACAAAACGATTGATGAAATTGACTTAATTGAAATTAATGAAGCCTTTGCAGCAGTTGCTCTTGTAAGCAACCAAATTGCTGGACTCGATCCAAACAAAGTGAATGTAAACGGAGGAGCGGTTGCATTAGGTCATCCGATTGGTGCTTCAGGTGCAAGAATCATTTTAACTCTTTGCTACGAATTAAAACGTCGTGGTGGTGGAATTGGCATCGCAGCTATTTGCTCTGGCGGTGGTCAAGGGGATGCCATCATGGTAGAAGTATCGAAAAATTAATTCAAACAAATGGGGGAAAGGAAATGGCAATTAAAAAAGTAATGGTTGTTGGTGCTGGACAAATGGGTTCAGGCATTGCTCAAGTATGTGCTACAGCAGGATTTGAAGTAAAATTAAACGACATTAAAGAAGAATACTTTGAACGAGGTCTTACAACAATTACGAAAAATTTGTCTCGCGATGTGGAAAAGGGACGTAAAACTGCTGAAGAAAAAGAAGCGATTTTAAATCGAATTACGAAATCCTTGAGCTTAGAAGATGCTCGTGATGTGGATATTGTAATCGAAGCAGCAACAGAAAATATGGAAATCAAGCAATCTATTTTTAAGCAACTAGATGAAATTGCACCGGAACATGCAATTCTTGCGACAAATACATCTTCACTTCCAATTACGGAAATTGCAGCAGTAACGAAACGACCTGAAAAAGTAATCGGTATGCACTTCATGAATCCAGTGCCAGTTATGAAACTGGTGGAAGTAATTCGCGGTCTTGCAACGGCTGATGAAGTATACAAAACGGTAGAACAAATGGCGATTGAGTTAGGCAAAAAACCGGTAGAAGTTAATGACTTCCCGGGATTTGTATCCAACCGCATTCTCCTACCGATGATTAACGAAGCGATTTATGCACTATATGAAGGCGTTGCGACAAAAGAAGCAATCGACGATGTTATGAAATTAGGCATGAATCATCCAATGGGACCACTTCAATTAGCAGATTTCATCGGTTTAGATACATGTCTATACATTATGGAAATCTTACATGAAGGATTAGGAGATAGCAAATATCGTCCGTGTCCTTTACTTCGCAAATACGTGGCAGCTGGTTGGTTAGGAAAGAAATCAGGCCGCGGTTTCTACATCTACGAATAGCAGGGAGTGAAACCGATGAATTTGAACTTCACAGAAGAGCAACTCATGATGCGTGATATGGTTCGGGATTTTGCACAAAACGAAATTGCTCCGTTTGTCGAAAAAATGGAAGCAGGTGAATTTCCTAGGCCGATTTTAAACAAAATGGCTGAGCTCGGTTTAATGGGGATTACTGTTCCAGAAGAGTATGGCGGTTCTGGAATGGATTTTATTTCGTATATCATCGCGATTAATGAACTCTCCAAAGTAAGCGCGGTAATTGGTGTTATTCTATCTGTGCACACTTCTGTTGGTACAAATCCAATTCTATATTTTGGAAATGAAGAACAAAAACAAAAATATGTGCCAAAACTCGCAAAAGGAGAATATTTAGGAGCCTTTTGTTTAACAGAACCATCTGCAGGAAGCGATGCTGCTTCCTTAAAAACAAGAGCGGTGAAAAAAGGCGATAAATACATCATCAACGGCTCAAAAATCTTCATCACAAATGGTGGTGAGGCAGATGTTTATATCGTCTTTGCTAAAACGGATCCTGAAAAAGGTTCCCGCGGGGTAACGGCGTTCATTGTTGAAAAAGATACTCCAGGCCTCATCATAGGAAAAGATGAGAAAAAAATGGGCTTACACGGTTCTAGAACAGTTGAACTGAGCTTTGAAAACATGGAAGTGCCGGAAGCAAATCGCCTCGGAGAAGAAGGAGAAGGCTTTAAAATCGCAATGGCAAACTTAGATGTCGGCCGTATCGGGATTGCAGCACAAGCTCTTGGTATTGCAGAAGCGGCTTTAGATGCAGCAGTGAAATATGCAGGCGAGCGTCAACAGTTTGGTAAGCCAATTATTGCGAATCAAGGAATTGGGTTTAAGCTTGCAGATATGGCAACAGCGGTAGAAGCTGCAAGACTACTCGTTTATCGTGCGGCAGACCTACGTTCAAAAGGCTTGCCTTGCGGTAAAGAAGCGTCGATGGCGAAGTTGTTTGCATCACAAACAGCGAGAGAAGTGGCAATCGAAGCAGTTCAAGTATTTGGCGGATACGGTTATACAAAAGAGTATCCGGTAGAGCGCTACTTCCGTGATGCAAAAATTACTGAAATTTACGAAGGCACAAGTGAAATTCAACGCATTGTAATTAGCAAACATTTATAAGATTCTGGTACTGTCTCAATATCCAAGTAGAAGTGCCAAACTCAAAAAAGGGGGATAACCATGAATTTCCAATTGTCAGAAGAACATTTACAACTGCGAGAAATGGTACGAGATTTCGCGCTAAATGAAGTAGCACCTACAGCACAAGAACGTGATGAGCAAGCACGCTTTGATAGAGAAATTTGGGATAAACTAGCGGAACTTGGACTGACAGGAATCCCTTGGCCAGAGGAATACGGTGGAGCTGGCTTTGATTATTTAGCTTATGTAATCGCTGTAGAAGAACTTTCTCGCGTATGTGCGTCAACTGGTGTAACTCTCTCAGCTCATACTTCATTAGCGGGTTGGCCAGTTTATAAATTCGGTACTGAAGAACAAAAGCAAAAATACCTTCGACCTATGGCAGAAGGGAAGAAAATCGGTGCATATTGCTTAACTGAGCCTGGTTCAGGTAGTGACGCGGGAGCGATGAAAACAACAGCTGTTTTGGATGGAGATGAATACGTGTTAAACGGTTCAAAAATCTTCATCACAAATGGTGGTATCGCAGACATCTACATTGTCTTCGCATTAACAAATCCGGAAGCAAAAACAAGAGGAGTTAGCGCCTTTATCGTTGAATCAAGTTTCCCAGGTTTCCAAGTTGGGAAAAAAGAAGACAAAATGGGAATCCGTTCATCACCTACAGCAGAAATTATCTTTGACAACTGCCGAGTTCCAAAAGAAAACTTACTTGGTGCAGAAGGAGAAGGTTTTAAAATTGCAATGCAAACATTAGACGGTGGACGAAACGGAATTGCAGCCCAAGCGGTAGGAATTGCCCAAGGAGCGTTGGATGCAGCTGTTGAATATGCAAAAGAACGCGAACAATTCGGAAAACCAATCGCAGCAAATCAAGGGATCTCTTTCAAACTGGCAGATATGGCTACAGCTGTAGAAGCATCAAGACTATTAACTTATCAAGCAGCTTGGCTAGAATCCGAAGGCTTGCCTTACGGAAAAGCAAGCGCGATGGCAAAATTGATGGCGGGAGATACAGCAATGAAAGTGACGACAGAAGCTGTGCAAGTCTTTGGAGGATACGGTTATACGAAAGAATATCCTGTTGAGCGTTACATGCGTGATGCAAAAATTACGCAAATCTATGAAGGAACGCAAGAGATTCAAAGACTTGTAATCTCTCGCATGTTGACAAAGTAACAGGTATGAGCAAGGAAAAAATTATCGTACAAACTTCCGTCAAAGATGAAAGCCTTATCGAATTAAGACGCCAACAAATCGTTGAAGCAAGCGTTAAATTATTTAAAGAAAAGGGCTTTCATCGTGCAACAACAAGGGAAATAGCCAAAGCTGCTGGATTTAGTATTGGAACATTGTACGAATACATTCGAACGAAAGAAGATGTACTCTATTTAGTTTGTGACCACATCTACAATAAAGTAACGATGTGTTTATCAGACATTTCAACGCAAAAGGGAACAATTGAAGAACTAGAAGAAGCAATTCGACAATACTTCTTGTTAATTGATCGCATGATTGATGAATTTACAGTCATGTATCAAGAGACAAAATCATTGCCAAAAGAAGCAATGCAATACGTATTAAGCAAAGAGCTAGAGATGGCTTCATTATTTGAGAAAATATTGAAATCTTGCGTGAAATCGGGAGAAATAGAGCTGACAGATCAAGAAATCTATTTAGCAGCAAACCACTTAGTAATCCAAGGACAAAGCTGGGCATTCCGCAAATGGGCGTATCACAAAAAATATACAACTGAAGAATTTATTGCATTGCAAACGAGATTATTCTTATCGGGGATTCTACATTTTCGTGAAAAATAGGGGTAAACACCGCTAAATTGCATACGATACCTTCGTTTGCAAAGCGGTGTTTTATCGCCTCAACCTTATTTTTCTTCGATGTGCATCTTTCATGAAAAGAAGTACACTTTAACAACCGGGAGATTTCGTTCACTTTTAAATGAAAGGGGTTTTATTATATGGTTCAAATGCAAACAGAGAATAAGACATCAAAGACTGAAATAAACCGTCCAACAACGGAAGTATATCGTCCGAAGAATCACGTTCGATTCGTTACAGCATCTAGCCTTTTTGACGGTCATGATGTATCGGTTAACATCATCCGAAGAATCCTTCAAGCAAGCGGGGCAGAAGTAATTCACCTTGGCCATAACCGATCTGTAGAAGAAGTGGTGAACGCAGCGATTCAAGAAGATGCACAAGCGGTTGCTGTTTCTTCTTATCAAGGCGGTCACATGGAGTACTTCAAATACATGTACGACCTGCTTAAAGAAAAAGGGGCACCTCACATCAAAATTTATGGAGGTGGAGGTGGAGTTATATTACCTAGAGAAATAAAAGAACTCCACGACTATGGTATTGCAGGTATTTTCTCACCAGAAGACGGCATGCGCCTTGGGTTGCAAGGAATGGTCAACGAAAAACTCAAAGGAGCAGACTTCTCAACACTGAGAGGGAACTATTTAGAGCTTCTAGATAAATTATCGACAGATCGACCAGAAATATTAGCGAACTTAATTACGGCAGCGGAAGTTGGCGGCGACCCTGAAATTACCGAAATGTTGAAACAAGCTCGCCAAAGAAGCAAAGGAACGCCGGTTGTCGGCATCACCGGAACAGGGGGAGCTGGAAAATCTTCACTTACGGATGAACTTGTACGAAGATTTTTACGAGAGTTCCCAGATAAGCGAATCGCGATTCTCTCTGTTGACCCGACAAAACAAAAAACAGGTGGGGCATTACTTGGTGACCGTATTCGCATGAATGCTATTTTCGATAAACGAGTATATATGAGAAGCCTTGCAACGCGCGGATCTCGTTCAGAACTTTCTGCATCTATCGGCGATATTCTTGATGTGGTGAAAGCAGCGGGCTTTGATTTAATCTTTGTAGAAACAAGTGGAATTGGTCAAGGGGATGCGGAAATTACGAAATATACAGACCTATCCATGTATGTGATGACGAGCGAGTTTGGTGCACCAACGCAATTAGAAAAAATCGACATGATTGATTTTGCTGATTTAATCGCTATCAACAAATTTGAGCGAAAAGGTTCTGAAGACGCTCTTCGTCAAGTGCAAAAACAATACCAACGTTCTCATGAATTATGGAACCAACAATTAGACGAAATGCCGGTTTACGGCACAATCGCTAGTCAATTTAACGACAAAGGAACAAACGCTTTATTTGCAGCGCTTGTGAAGAAAATTAACGAAAAATTCGGCTACAATTGGGAAACTTCCTATGAAATCGTCTCTAAAACAGAAAAACAAGATGTGATCATTCCAAATGACCGCCGATTCTATTTGCGCGAAATTGTAGATACAGTTCGCAACTATCATAAAAAAGTAGAGCAACAATCAGAACTTGCAACAAGACTTTACCAAATCGAAGGAACAATCAAAGAATTAAAAGCAAAAAATCCGGATGAGGTTCTTATCAAGTCTCTCGAAACACTAGCGGAAGGAATAAAAAATGAATTAACACCAGAATCTAAACGAATTTTAGAAAACTGGGAGAAAGTAAAAGAAGCATATGCAGGCGAAGAATTTGTAACAAAAATCCGCGATAAAGAAATTCGAACATTACTTACAACAACATCTTTATCCGGAACAAAAATCCCAAAAGTGGCATTGCCAAAATTCAAAGACTACGGTGAAATTTTACGCTGGGTATATAAAGAAAATGTTCCTGGTTCCTTCCCGTATACAGCAGGAGTATTTCCATTCAAGCGACAAGGAGAAGATCCGAAACGACAATTTGCTGGAGAAGGAACACCAGAACGTACAAATAAGCGATTCCACTACTTATCAAAAGATGATCCGGCAAAACGTTTATCAACAGCATTCGATTCTGTAACGCTATACGGAGAAGATCCAGATGAACGTCCTGACATTTTCGGAAAAATAGGTGAATCGGGTGTAAGTGTCTGCACGCTTGATGACATGAAAAAATTATTTGAAGGCTTTGATTTGTGCCACCCATCAACATCTGTATCGATGACAATTAATGGTCCAGCGCCAATCATTTTAGCGATGTTCATGAACACAGCGATTGACCAGCAAGTGAAAAAGAAAGAAAAAGAATTAGGCCGCATTTTAACAGTGGAAGAGTTTACAGAAATTAAAGAACAAACGCTACAAGTTGTTCGTGGTACGGTACAAGCGGACATTTTAAAAGAAGACCAAGGCCAAAACACTTGCATCTTCTCAACGGAATTCGCCCTTCGTATGATGGGAGATATTCAAGAATACTTCATTAAACATAAAGTTCGCAACTACTATTCTGTATCAATTTCCGGCTATCACATTGCGGAAGCTGGGGCAAACCCAATTACACAATTAGCCTTTACGCTAGCAAATGGCTTTACGTACGTGGAATATTATTTAAGCCGTGGCATGCACATTGACGATTTTGCACCGAATTTATCATTCTTCTTCTCAAATGGCCTTGACCCAGAATACACAGTGATTGGTCGAGTGGCTCGTCGCATTTGGGCAATTGTAATGCGTGACAAATACGGTGCAAATGAACGCAGCCAAAAGCTGAAATACCATATTCAAACATCTGGACGCAGCTTGCATGCGCAAGAAATTGACTTTAACGATATTCGAACAACGCTTCAAGCATTAATGGCATTACAAGATAACTGTAACTCACTTCATACAAATGCATACGACGAAGCGATTACAACGCCAACAGAAGAATCCGTAAGAAGAGCGATGGCTATTCAAATGATCATTACGAAAGAGCACGGTCTGTCGAAAAATGAAAATCCATTACAGGGCTCATTCATCGTAGAAGAATTAACGGATTTAGTAGAAGAAAAAGTGCTTGAAGAATTTGAGCGAATCAATGACCGTGGTGGCGTTCTTGGAGCGATGGAAACGCAATATCAACGCGGAAAAATTCAAGAAGAATCCATGTACTATGAACAATTGAAACATTCCGGAGAACTGCCAATTATCGGTGTGAATACGTACATTAATCCGAATGCTTCCATTGAAGAAATTGATAAATTAGAAGTGGCTCGTGCATCGAAGGAAGAAAAAGAACAGCAAATTCGAAACTTACGAGTATTCCAAGAGCGCAATAAAGGTGAGTGTGCCCAAGCATTAAAACGATTGCAAGAAGTTGCACTTTCTGGCGGTAATATTTTTGAAGAATTAATGGAAACAGTAAAAGTAGCAAGTCTCGGTCAAATTACGAAAGCATTGTACGAAGTTGGCGGCCAATATCGAAGAAACATGTAATGTTTATGGTAGATATTTTTTACAAATATAAAGTGCACATAGTAAAATAATAGATGCTGTAATTTTCACCTAATTGTTCATATCAAGGGGGAACGTTCGAAGTTTTTAGATTCCGAGCGCTTCCTCTTCTTATACATATACATAAAAAAGTTGGAAAATTTTCCTCTTCTTCATAAAAAATTGTTGCAAATTTTATCATCTTTGGAGGAAAATTGGCTATAATGTTTGTTACAAGAAGAGGAGGGTTGCAAGTGAAACAATACGGACACTATTTAATGATTTTATCATGCCTAATTGCAACCTTCTTTTTGTATAATAAACAATTGGGAGCAATACCGCTTCTCATCTTGTCAGGTTATTTATTTTATATGGCAATCAGAGATTTTTATAAAATAAAAAACAATAAATGAATCTAGCATAGTATACAATTATTTGTATATAATGGTTAACATGTGTAATGTATGTATTAAAGAAAGGGCGTGCACGAGTTGAAGATTCGTGAAATGACAAAAGAGCAAATAGCAGAAGAAGCGTTAGTAGACTTAGCGTTTGCAATTCTAGAAGAGAAAAAAACAGCTACTCCTTTTTTCGATTTATTAGATGAAATTAAAGAATTAAAAGGGCTTTCAGAAGAAGAAGTTAAACAAGTATTGGTACAATTTTTTACGGATTTAAATGTAGACGGTCGTTTCTTATTAAACCACGATAACACGTGGGGACTTCGTGAATGGTATAAAATAGAAACAATCGAAGAAGAAACAGCACCTACTATTAAAACTCGTAAACGTAAAGCGAGAATAGCTGTCTTTGATGATGAAGAAGAAATCATCGATGAAGATGATTTAGTATTTGAAGAAGAATTTGAAGAGTTCTTGGATGAAGATGAAGAAGATATCGACTTCGATGATGAACTTGTGGACGACTTCGATGATGCTCTTGATGATTTAGATGTAGAGCTTCCAGATGAGATTGATGAAGTCGATGATGATTTAATCGATGGTGATGAAGAGTTATTAATCGACGATGAAGAATTAGATGTAGAAATCGATGAAGAGGAAGAATAATAAATTTTTGTAAATATGTAAATTTAATGGTTTTTATATAAACTACTTGACTTATTAATTTGTTCCGTTTAATCTTTTATTTGGGCTCCTTAAGAAGGAGAATGAACGTGATATATTCACGCTCCCCCTGCAAAATGCAGGAGGAGCGTTTTTTATTTTTTGTTCTTGAGGAAGCCTATTTCCTATAAACATGTTCCACAGAGAAGTGTATAATACAAGCCATGAGGAAATATCGGTAATTGTGTTTAGTGCTTTCTCTTTTGGAACGTTGCTTGTAAGCATGGAAATGTAGGAAAAGGAAAAATGAATAAAGGATTATTGATTGAGTTAACATTTCAGCAATGATTTAGTATAAGTTATGTAATTTCATAAAAGTGGAAATATTTGAGGAGGAATTTTACAAATGACGAAGTATATTTTTGTAACTGGTGGAGTAGTATCGTCCTTAGGAAAAGGGATTGTTGCTTCATCATTAGGTAGACTATTAAAAAATCGAGGCTTGCAAGTGACGATTCAAAAATTCGATCCTTATTTAAATATAGATCCTGGTACGATGAGCCCTTATCAACATGGTGAGGTATTCGTTACTGATGACGGTGCTGAAGCAGACTTAGACTTAGGGCACTATGAACGTTTTATCGATATTAATTTAGGTAAACATTCTACGGTAACTTCCGGTAAAATATATCAAACAGTTTTAGCGAAAGAGCGTCGCGGTGACTATAATGGAAAAACAGTTCAAGTTATTCCTCACGTGACAAATGAAATTAAAGAGCGCATTCAACGTGCTGGAAGAGAAACAAGTGCGGATATCGTAATTACGGAAGTAGGGGGAACAGTTGGAGATTTCGAAGGGCTTCCATTCTTAGAAGCAATCCGTCAAATGAAATCTGATTTAGGTGCAGAAAATGTGATGTATGTTCACTGTACACTAATCCCTTACATCAGAGCTGCAGGTGAATTAAAAACAAAACCAACTCAACATTCAGTAAAAGAATTGCGTTCTTTAGGTATCCAACCAAATATTTTAGTTGTGCGTACAGAACAACCAGTTTCAGAGGACATGAAAGAAAAATTAGCATTATTCTGTGATGTATCCTCTCGCAACATTATTGAGTCTCGAGATGTGGAACATTTATATGAAGTGCCATTAAATCTACATGCTCAAGATTTAGATGATATCGTATTAGAGTATTTCGGAATCGAAGCACCAGAAGCTGATATGTCTGATTGGAAAGAGCTAGTGCATAAGGTGAAAAACTTAAAACATAAAACACGCATTGCGCTTGTTGGAAAATATGTTGAGTTACAAGACGCATATATTTCAGTTGTTGAAGCTTTAAAACATGCTGGTTACGTTTACGATTCCGATATTTGCATCGATTGGATTAACGCTGAAGATATTACAGAAGAAAATGTGCATGAATTATTGAAAGATGCAGACGGAATTATTGTACCTGGCGGATTTGGAAATCGCGGTACAGAAGGAAAAATCACAGCAATTAAATATGCTCGTGAAAACGATGTGCCATTCCTTGGTATTTGTTTAGGAATGCAAATGATGGCAATTGAATTTGCTCGAAATGTTCTAGGATTAAAAGGAGCGCATACAACAGAAATTGTGAAAGATACTCCATATCCAATCATAGATTTACTACCAGACCAAAAAGAAAATATGGATTTAGGCGGAACATTACGCTTAGGTTTATATCCATGTAAATTAAAAGAAGGTTCTCGTGCTGAACAAGCTTATCAAGATGAGTTAGTATATGAACGTCATCGCCACCGTTATGAATTCAATAATGAATTCCGTGAAGCAATGGAAGCTGAGGGACTCGTATTCTCAGGTACAAGCCCTGACAATCGTTTAGTGGAAATTATCGAATTACCAGAGAAAAAATTCTTCCTTGGATGCCAATTCCATCCTGAATTTGTTTCTCGTCCACAACGCCCGCAACCTTTATTCCGTGAGTTTATCGGAGCAGCTTTCAAATACCGCAAAAATCAATAAATGCTAATAAAAAAGGGGGCGTCTGAAAAGTGAACTGCTCCCTGTCAAGTAGACAGTGTAAAAAATAAAAATGTTATTAAGCGGCTTGAGCCCTGTATTCTAAGGGACTTAAGCCGTTTAATTTTTTCTGATAACGGAAATTGTTATAGAAATAAATATATTCATCAATCGATTGTTTCAGTGCTTGATATGAATCATAGGTATTCAAATGATATTTTTCACATTTGAATTTACTCCAAAAGGATTCAATTGGAGCGTTATCGATGCATTGACCTACCCGAGACATACTTTGTGTTAATTGTGCCTCGTCTATAATTTCCTTATATTTTTTGGACGTATATTGGAATCCTCGATCGCTATGTACGAGTGGATGTTCATCAGGTTTCAGGGTTTGGATTGCTTTTCGTATGGTTTTAAAAACTAATTGATTATTATTGGAATGACCCAATTCATAACTCACAATAGAACCATCATACAAATCAATAACGGCACTTAAATAGGCTTTTTTTCCGTTCCCATATTTCAGCTCCGTTACATCTGTACACCATTTCATATTGGGCTTTTCTGCAGTAAACTCGCGATTTAATCGATTTTCAGCTACGTGTTGAACAGGTGATTTCTTATATCCTTTTCGTTTTCTTCGAATCACTGCTTGAATCTTCGCAATTTTCATCAAACGATAAATGCGTTTTTCATTGACAAGGGGCTCATTCGCCATTTTTCTGTATCGATTAATGGTGATGGTCATGCGACGATAACCATAGATTCCATTGACTTGTTCGTGAAGTGTTTTAATGCCCTCTAACAGTGATTCATTCAATTGTTCACGCGCTGATGGGGTGCGTTTTAGCCATTTATAATAAGCTGCTCGTGAAACGCCTGCGATGTGACAAAGTAAAATGATAGATAAGTGTTCGGTTTCATGTAATTCTTGAATGGCCTCATATCGAGTTTGTAATCGTACTTGGGTTAACAACACTTCCTTTCGATTTCCTCTAACTTTTTTAAAAATAGATTTTCTGCACGTAAACGTTCATTCTCGCGTTCAATTCGTTTGATTTCTAATTTAAATTTTTCTTCCGTCGTTAATTCAGCCTCTGATTTTGTGCGTCCACGGCGATCTTGTAGCCCTTCTTCTCCATGTAACTCAAATTTTTTCACCCATTGGTATACCTGTTGATAAGAAACTTGATAAGTTTGGGCTGCTAATTGATAATTTTTATGGTGCTTTAAGCAAAAATCGACTATCTCCATTCGTTCTAGTAGGGTTGTTTTTCTACCTTTTGTCATTGTTTTACTCAATCCTTTACCCGAATCTTTTATATCACAATGACTAGTATACTTTTTCACCCACTTCATTAAAATAGTTCTACCTGAAATTTGATGTTTTTTCATTAATTCGAGTAAAGAATATTCACCAGATAAATAATCCTCCACCGCTTGAATCTTCTGTTCTCTTGTATAACATCGTGGAGAAAAGTTAGAGTGAAAGACCGCTTCACCAAAGGCTTCATACTTTCGAACCCATTCTTTTAAAGTACTTTGGTGAATTTTATATTGACGAGCAAGCTTTTCAAATGAATAATCACCCGTTAAATATAAATGAATCAGTTTTAACATGAACTCTTTAGGATACTTGTAAAAGGTCATAATGAAAGCCCCCTATTAGGTTAGATGAATTTTTATTTTTCATCTGTCTACCTAATAGGGAGCATATCAAAGTCATTTTGAGATGCCCCCTTTGCGGCTGTCGCTAACGCTTTCGCCGCAGATAAATTGCGGCTGTCGCACATGCTTTCGCCGCAGATAAATTGCAGCTGTCGCACATGCTTAGCCGCAGATAAATTGCGGCTGTCGCACATGCTTAGCCACAGATAAATTGCGACTGTCGCTAGAGCTTTCGCCACAGATAAATTGCGGCTGTCGCTAGAGCTTTCGCCGCAGATAAATTGCGGCTGTCGCACACGCTTAGCCGCAGATAAATTGCAGCTGTCGCACATGCTTAGCCACAGATAAATTGCGGCTGTCGCACACGCTTAGCCGCAGATAAATTGCGGCTGTCGCTAGAACTTTCGCCTCAGATAAATTGCGACGAGTAGGCGCGTTTGATGTGACCACCGCAGGAGAGCAAAGTTTTTAAGAGAATATTACTATAAGAAGTAAGGCTGTTCAGAAAGAGTTCGACTTTCTGAACAGCCCCTTTTTATTATGATGAAATATCAGATAAAAAAGGAAAAACTGTATTTTTTTACTATTTTCATTATATTAATACACTAGCATTGCACTAATTAAATCTGATGATTCAAAATACTAAGAATGTTCAATTTTTTATTGATTTCGAAACAAAAAAATCCTTTACAATGGAAGTACAGGTGGTTCCTGTCCAAATCCAATCGTAAAGGATAAACGTTATGGACAAGAATACACTAATTTCATCATTTGGTAAATGGGTTTCACCCATAAATATTCAAAAACTTAGCGAACAAGTCAAAGAATTGAAACAGGACTATTACACAAAAAAGCTGACAACAGAAGCCTATATTAAACTTTTATTGGTAGCCCAGCTGCTCGAATTTAAGAGCTTAGAGGAAATGAGTGATGCACTTGTAGACGAAGATCTTCAAAAAGCACTCGGATTTGAATCGATAAGTGCCTCTCAGCTATCCCGAAAAAACAATCAGATCAACCCACTAATTCTTGCAAATTTGTTCTTGGATCTTGTTTGGAAAATTCAACGGTACCATTATAAAACCGGAAAGAATATGCCACTGAAAATCATTGATTCAAGTACACTCCCGTTGAATTTGACCAATTATAAATGGGCAAAATTCCGTAAAACAAAAGCTGGTGTAAAGCTACACTTACGGCTCGTTTTCATGGATAAAGACACCGTCTATCCTGAAAAAGCAGTGATTACGACAGCAAAAGAACATGACCGAAATCAACTCGAAGTCCTAGTGGATGATAAAGAAGCCATGTATGTGTTTGACCGCGGTTATGTGGACTATGAACGTTTTGATCGGATGACAGATGATGGCTATTTCTTCGTTTCAAGACTGAAGAAAAACGCAGTCATTCGTGAAGTCTATACATTTTCACTTCCTGATGATTGTCACGTTCTATCCGATAAAATGGTCTACATTGGTACCACACAAAATCGTACTGAAAATGTCTTTCGTCTACTAGAAGTTATGGACACAAAAGGGAACTTACTTCGTTTCATCACCAACCGATTTGATTTAAAACCAGAAGAGATAAGTGATATTTACCGATCTCGCTGGGCTATTGAACTCTTTTTCAAATGGCTCAAGCAACACGTAGAAATTAAGCACTTTTATGGAATGAGTGAAACAGCTATTCAAAATCAAATTTTCTTAGCCCTTATCACGTATTGCTTACATGTTCTCATTCAATTGGAGATGAAAAGTAAGAAATCTCTACTTCGAATTACTCGTTGGTTAAAGAGAGCTCTGTGGAAACCAGCTTATGTTTGGTTGCGAAAATTTGATGGGCGAGCCAGTCCATAATCTCCCTTTTGTCGTTGTCGCTCTGGTTTAACTGTATATATTTACCAAATGGGCAGTGCCACCTTTCTTTAGGTTTTGTCTTTTTGGCACAAATTCACAAAAATTAATTAACAGAAAATTCTAACTATATTTATGCAATGCTAATGATATTAATAAACAATTGACTATATTTGAAAATAATAAAAGGTAAACAAAGATTATATTTCATCTTCTAACATTTCATCATAAGCAAGTTTAATTGCTTCATAAATAAAGAGACCAGCATGTAGGTGAGGAATAACAACCCGTTCGCCTAAATTCGTAGGATGGGGAATTAATCCACCTCGAACATGCATCGATATATAAGTATAAGCAAGATCGCTTAACTCATTATCATTGCTTGGAACTTCGCTTGCTACTGCTGCAAAAGGGATAAATTGTTCATATAATTTCTTCGCAAGTTGAAGGGCTTCTTTATCTTGACAACTTTTTGCAAATATTAAAACTCGATCCGTTTCACGAATTTCAACATCAGGTGACCATTTTACGAGATTTAAAAATGGTTGTTCTTTGTTAGATAAAGCGTAGGATTCAATTCCTTGCAGTTCATCAAAACAAGCAAAGTAAACACTCCCTTCACCGACACTGGCTTGTGCGAGAAGGCGGGCAGTTTGTTCAATTGCATCCTCTTCGTTTTGAACAATTTTTTGATATAAACCATTTAATTGTGTAGCGAGTATTTTTGACATATTTCCACCTCAAACCAATTATAATTTTCTACTCTTTGAAATGCAAAATTACATAATTGTGATGGAAGTATGTAAATTTTTTATATATCAAAGTAAAATTCATGTTTATTATAATAAAATTAAGGGAAAAGGAAGGGTAGGGGAAAAAATGTTTTAAGGGGAAAAGACTGTGAAAAAAATATTGATTGTAGACGATCAAAGAGGAATCAGAATGTTGCTCGACGAGATTTTCAAAAGGGAAGGGATGAAAACGTATTTAGCATCAAATGGGCCTGAAGCACTTCAATTAATAGAAAATTCGAGAATGGACGGTGTCCTTCTTGATATGAAATTACCAGGAATTGATGGAAAAGAGATACTAAGGAAAATGAAAACTTTGTACCCTGAAATGCCAGTATTTATCATGTCCGCATGTGAAGAAGCTGAAATGATGGAACAAGCTAATTGTTATGGAGCTGACTATTATTTTACGAAACCCTTTAATATTTTTGAATTAAAAGATGCTGTGATTAAGATGATAAATAGAAAGAAAGTTTTATCCGAATAAATGGCCGTTCCAAGTTTTGGGACGGTTATTTTTTCAGGTAATCGTAGAAGAAAAGATTCATCATAATTGGGATGAAGAATAAGTGTAGACACACATGCTAGGATCCTATCTGCACAAGAATAGGTTGCATCTACACGAGTTAAGGTTGTATCTGCACGAGAGTAGGACGCATTCGCACGAGTTAAGGTTCTATCTGCACGAGAATAGGTTGCATCTACACGAGTTAAGGTTGTATCTGCACGAGAGTAGGTGCTCATGCTCCTGTCAAGTAGACATTTTTATCCGCCCCGTATTAATCCAAATTTATGCTGCTTTTGTTCTATATTCCATCGGGCTCATTTTTAGTTTAGTTACGATACGTTTGGTGTTATAATAATTAATATAGTTTTCTACTGCTTCGTAAATTTCTCGTACAGTTTCGGGTTGACTAAAACATCCAAGTTCAACCTTCAGATGACTAAAGAAATTTTCAATGCAGGCATTGTCCCAGCAGTTGCCTCTGCGGGACATGGATTGAGTTATCTCCATCTCACGGAGATACTCTTGATAATCGGGATTAGTAAAGTGAGTGCCTTGGTCACTATGGAGAATCGCTCCTTTACTATATCCCCTTTTTTTAAGCATTTCTAAGGCGCGATACACTAATTTCATTTCCAAACTTGTCCCCATTGAATAAGCCACGATTTCCTCATTAAATAAGTCTTTAATGGCACAGAGATATACCCATTTTTGACGTCCTCTTTTCACGCGAATATACGTAATATCAATGGAAAACTTTACTCCTTCTCGAATGGCTTTGAAGTTACGGCTAAGAAGATTGGGAATTTTTCCATGAACACTTGGACGATATCTAAATTTCTTTTGGCGAATTTTGCATACCAATCCATATTTCCTCATTAAACGGGCAATCCGTTTTTCATTGATGACTAACCCATATTGTCTTTCCAATTCAATTTTGATTCGTTTTCTCCCCACAGTACCACGGTGATCGTTAAACACCTTTAGGATATAAGGGATTAACCGTTCATCAATTTGATCACGATGTTTTTCTCCATTTCTCTTTAACCATTTATAATAACCCGCACGGGATACATTGGCGATTTCCGCTAAAATAGAAATCGGATATTGTTCTGCGTAAGCGTGAATAAAGGCAAATTGTTGTTCTTTATCATTCACCCCTTTCTTAGATCTAACAACTTTTTTAAGTATTCGTTCTCCAACTGTAATAGAAGATATTTTTCTTCCAAAGATTTTTCAACAGGCGACTGTTTCTGTTTAGCTACTTTTTCTCTTTTGGTTAAGAGAGCTTCATAGCCTCCTTCTTTCACAATTTTCACCCATTCAGAGACTCTTCTCCGATGAATGTTATATATTTTAGCTACCTCTGTGGAAGAATACCCTTCGAAATATTTTTCAATGACTTGTTTTTTGAATTCAAATGTGTAATATCGATATTTTTTCGCCATTTCCATATCCTCCATTCATGTACGAAGTACGCCACCATTGACACCTACCTGATTGTCCGTAGTGATTGTAGATTGCAGATGATCTCAAAAAATAGCTCCTTGCGCTCACTCCGTTTGTCATTGTACTACGGACAAATCGATTCTAAGTACTTGTTGGCGGGGCCCCGACCCCATCCACCAAGTACTAAGAATCGTGGTAGGTGTCAATGGCATTGCAGCTACGCTGTGGCTTTTTAATAAACCCAATAAATTCCCACATTTTATATTTATTATGCTCATCTTATGGGCGCTTTAATGTGTAAACTTTACAGGTATAATAGCAAAGTTCTATCTGCACAAGAATAGGGCGCATTCGCACGAGTTAAGGTTGTATCTGCACGAGAATAGGTTGCATCTACACGAGTTAAGGTTGTATCTGCACAAGCCAAAGAAGCACCCCCTGAATAAGGATTCATCCGAACAAGCCAAAGAAGCACCCCCTGAATAAGGATTCATCCGAACAAGCCAAAGAAGTACCCTCTCCAGTAAGAATACATCCACATAAGAAGTACCCGCCCGAGTAAGGATCCAACACACAAACTCAAGCGTTCCACAACATTTGCTCACTACTTGTGGGGGAAAGTTGATTTTGGTACTATTAAAACGGAAAACATTATTAAATTAACCATCCTGAGGAGGATTTGTATAATGCCATTAGTATCGATGAAAGAAATGTTGATTAAAGCGAAAGAAGGAAAATATGCGGTTGGTCAATTTAATATTAACAACTTAGAATTTACACAAGCCATTTTACAAGCTGCTGAAGAAGAAAAATCACCGGTAATTCTTGGCGTTTCTGAAGGTGCCGGAAAATATATGGGCGGATTCGTTGCTGTTGTACACATGGTGAAAGGCTTAATGGAAAGCTACAACATTACAGTTCCTGTTGCCATCCACTTAGACCACGGCTCCAGCTTTGAAAAATGTAAAGAGGCAGTAGATGCTGGCTTCACTTCTGTTATGATTGATGCATCCCACAAACCATTTGAAGAAAACGTAGAAATTACAAAAAAAGTTGTTGAATATGCACACTCAAAAGGTGTTTCTGTAGAAGCGGAACTTGGTATCGTAGGCGGACAAGAAGATGATGTCGTTGGAGAAGGTATTATTTATGCTGATCCGCAAGAATGTAAACAATTAGCGGAGTTGACTGACATTGATTGCTTAGCTCCAGCACTTGGTTCTGTTCATGGTCCGTATAAAGGCGAACCAAAACTTGGCTTCAAAGAGATGGAGGAAATTTCTCAATTAACAGGCCTTCCACTCGTACTTCACGGCGGAACTGGAATCCCAACAAAAGATATTCAACGTGCAATTTCATTAGGTACAGCAAAAATTAACGTAAATACTGAAAACCAAATTGCAGCAACAAGAGTTGTTCGTGAAATTCTAGAAAAAGATGCGAACCTTTATGACCCAAGAAAATACTTAGGTCCAGCTCGTGAAGCAATTAAAGAAACAGTAATCGGAAAAATTCGTGAATTTGGAAGCTCAAACAAAGCATAAAAATAGTTCAAAATAATCGTTTATTTTTTAACAATAAGTGTCTAGTATAGTTTTTAATAACAAAAATATCACTTCGAAAACAATACAAGGAGAAGTGTCGAGCGTACGACCTTCTCTTCATTTTTAATGAAATTGGGGAGGGCTATCATGAAATTTTTTATTGATACAGCGAACTTCGATGAAATAAAAGAAGCGCACTCTTGGGGGATTCTTTCAGGAGTAACGACGAATCCTTCATTAGTTGCAAAAGAAGAAGGAATCTCTTTCCATGACAGACTACGTGAAATAGCGGAACTCGTTGACGGATCTGTTAGTGGAGAAGTGATTTCGCTAGATGCAGAAGGAATGATTAAAGAAGGACTAGAATTATCAAAAATTGCTCCGAATATTACAGTGAAATTACCGATGACACCAGAAGGATTAAAAGCATGTAAATATTTTTCAGAAAAAGGCATCAAAACAAATGTCACTTTAATATTTAGTGCTAACCAAGCCCTTCTAGCTGCTCGTGCTGGTGCCACATACGTATCTCCCTTCTTAGGTCGATTAGATGATATCGGACAAAATGGTGTACAACTAGTGGCGCAAATTGCAGAAATCTTTAATATTCATCAAATTGAAACGGAAATCATTGCTGCGTCCATTCGCCATCCGCAACATGTAGTAGAGGCTGCTTTAGCTGGTGCGGATATTGCCACAGTGCCATTTAAAGTGCTAAAACAACTGTTTCATCATCCATTAACGGATAAAGGAATTGAAGCATTTTTAGCTGACTGGGAAAAACGTAGTAATAAATAATATAATTCCCAGGATGTAGTTTAGTTTGTTCCATTATCAGAAAAGAATAAAGAAAAGACAAAATTGTTATCTCACTTTTTGTGATGTAGAAATAAACTAAATATTACAAATGAATTTATTTTAAAAATGCGTAGTTAAGCGGAAAAAAGACCATAATAAAGGAAACTTTCCAATCACGAGGGAGAACGCTTATGGATGTATATAAAATTATTGGCGGAAATCGTCTTAAAGGAACAGTCAAAGTCAGTGGAGCCAAAAATAGTGCCGTTGCGTTAATACCCGCGTCAATCCTAGCTAATTCTCCGGTGACAATCGGTGGGATTCCCGAAATTTCAGATGCTTTCACGTTGAAAGTTCTACTTGAGGAAATAGGTGGAGAAGTTATTTTCGAAAATGGACAAATGACGATTGATCCTACAAATATGACGCCGATTCCATTACCAAATGGCAATGTGAAAAAACTTCGTGCCTCCTATTACCTCATGGGAGCGATGCTAGGTCGGTTTAAAAAAGCTGTCATCGGTCTTCCTGGAGGATGCTTTTTAGGACCGCGCCCAATCGATCAACATATAAAAGGATTTGAAGCATTAGGGGCGAAAGTGACAAATGAACACGGCGCAATTTATTTAAGAGCAGAAGAATTAATTGGTACGAAAATTTATTTGGACGTTGCGAGCGTTGGTGCGACGATTAACATTATGCTTGCAGCTGTTCGAGCGAAAGGCAGAACGATTATCGAGAATGCTGCGAAAGAACCAGAAATTATTGATGTTGCCACACTCTTGACGAACATGGGTGCAAACATTAAAGGAGCTGGAACAAGTGTCATTCGTATTGAAGGTGTCGATGAACTTCATGGTACGAAGCATGTGATTATTCCAGACCGTATTGAAGCAGCCACTTATATGATTATGGCGGCTGCGTTAGGAGATGGAGTCACGATTGATAACATCATTCCGCTCCATTTAGAAGCGGTAACAGCAAAATTGCGTGAAATGGGAGTAAGAGTGGAAGAAGGAGAAGAGAGCATCTTTATTCCAAAATCGGATGAATTGCAAGCGGTAGACGTAAAAACCCTTGTATATCCAGGATTTCCCACTGATGTTCAGCAACCACTCTCTGTATTGATGACACAAGCAATCGGTGCCTCAAAAATAACGGAAACCATTTATACTTCTCGTTTTAAACATATTGATGAATTAAGACGAATGAACGCAAATGTTCGAGTAGAAGGAAATACGGCAATCATTCAAGGACCAACAAAATTGCACGGTTCAAAGGTGACTGCAACAGATCTTCGAGCAGGTGCAGCTTTAGTGCTGGCTGCTTTATTAGCAGAAGGAGAAACAGAAATCCGAGATATTTATCATATTGAAAGAGGATACAGTAATTTTATTGAGAAATTGCGCAGTCTCGGAGCAAATATACGCAAAGAATCAATAACGGTAAACACTGTTGAAAGAGTTGAGAAAATTTAAACATGACCGTAAGAAGTCTCTCACCAGAAAAATGTAATTGTTAGCCTAGGGGAGAGACGAATTTTCTCGTAAATGTTGATACAAGTAAAGGTTAAATGCCCACACTCCATACTAGGTGGTGGGCAGTTTACAATTATGGTACAATGGTATATGGAAGTTTTCGTACTTGTAGCAGGAGGAAAATAAAATAATGGAACGTAGTTTAACGATGGAAATAGTTCGCGTCACTGAAGCAGCAGCAATTGCATCCGCCAAATGGATGGGGCGCGGTCTGAAAAATGAAGCAGATCAAGCAGCTACTTCAGCAATGCGTGCTTTGTTTGATACAATCCCTATGCACGGTAGAGTTGTGATTGGTGAAGGTGAAATGGATGAAGCACCAATGTTGTATATTGGTGAAGAACTAGGCCTTCGCAATGGTGGTCCAGAAGTGGATATTGCCGTAGACCCTTTAGAAGGAACAAACATTGTTGCTAAAGGTGGAAATGGTGCGATTACGGTTGTTGCTATTGCTGACCGCGGAAATTTATTAAATGCGCCGGATATGTATATGGAAAAAATTGCGGTTGGTCCTGAAAGCCGAGGAAAAGTTGACATAAACGCTTCTGTTACAGATAATTTAAGAGCAGTAGCAGAATCAAAAAATAAATCAATTTCTGACGTCGTTGCAATTTTACTTGATAGACCTCGCCACCAACATATCGTAGATGAAATTCGTGCTGCTGGAGCCCGCATTAAATTCATTCAAGATGGTGACGTGAGTGCTGCAATTAGCACAGCATTCGATGAAACGGGTATCGACATCATGTTCGGTACTGGAGGAGCACCAGAAGGCGTGATATCCGCTGTAGCATTAAAATGTTTAGGCGGAGATTTCCAAGGGCGATTAGTCCCACAAAACGATGAAGAATTAAAACGATGCATCAGCATGGGAATCGATGTTTCGAAAGTATTATACTTGGATGACCTTGTAAAAGGTGATGATGCTATTTTTGCTGCAACAGCAGTGACAGATAGTGAACTATTAAGAGGCGTTCAATATAAAGGGGAATATTGTTTAACAAACTCCCTTGTTATGCGTGCAAAAACAGGTACAGTTCGTTTCATTGAAGGTCGCCACAATATGATTAAAAAGCCAAATTACGAAAAATAAATAAATTCTTCCCATATTAAGATGTCTGATAGTATATTAAAAATATGCATCAGACATCTTCTACCTTCTAAATCCACTAGTAATTTTCCATAGACATTAAAAATTTATAAAGACTGGAGTAATGTTATGACTCTTACGATTGCTCAATTAGAAAACATGACATTGAAAGAATTATATAATCTCGCAAGGGAATATAAGATTTCTTATTATAGCAAATTAACAAAAAAAGAATTGATATTTGCCATATTAAAATCTCGTTCAGAACAAGAAGGGTACTTCTTTATGGAAGGGATATTAGAAATTGTCAATTCTGAAGGGTTTGGCTTCCTGCGACCGATTAACTATTCACCTTCCAAAGAAGACATTTATATTTCTGCATCTCAAATTCGCCGTTTTGACCTTCGAAATGGTGATAAAGTTTCTGGTAAAGTACGCCCACCAAAGGAAAACGAACGATATTACGGATTACTTCAAGTAGACGCGGTTAACGGAGAAGACCCGGAAATTGCGAAAGAACGCGTTCACTTCCCAGCTCTAACTCCACTCTACCCTAATCGGCAAATCAAACTCGAAACAACACCTGATAAATTATCGACAAGAATAATGGATTTAGTTGCTCCCGTTGGATTTGGACAACGAGGATTAATTGTGGCGCCACCAAAAGCTGGTAAAACTACATTGTTAAAAGAAATTGCTAATGCTATCACTACAAACTATCCGCAAGCTGAACTAATTGTTTTATTAATTGACGAACGTCCAGAAGAAGTAACTGATATTGAACGCTCTGTTAAAGCAGATGTCGTTAGTTCGACATTTGATGAATTACCAGAAAACCATGTGAAAGTTGCAGAATTAGTATTGGAACGTGCACGTCGCCTCGTTGAACATAAGCGAGATGTGATTATTTTAATGGATTCTATCACAAGACTTGCACGCGCTTACAACTTAGTTATTCCGCCAAGTGGAAGAACATTATCCGGTGGTATTGACCCTGCGGCATTCCATCGACCAAAACGCTTCTTTGGGTCAGCGCGAAATATTGAAGAGGGCGGCAGTTTAACAATATTAGCGACTGCTTTAATCGATACGGGGTCACGTATGGACGAAGTAATTTACGAGGAGTTTAAAGGGACAGGTAACTTGGAGTTGCATTTAGATCGTAATCTTGCAGAACGCCGAATTTTCCCGGCGCTCGATATTCGTCGATCCGGCACAAGGAAAGAAGAATTGTTAATTCCGCAAGAGCAATTAGATAAACTATGGGCAATTCGAAAAACCTTTACCGATGCTCCAGACTTTACAGAACGTTTCTTGAAAAAACTTCGTTCAACAGAATCTAACGAAGAGTTTTTTGAAATTTTAAACGAAGAAATGAAAAAAGCAAAAGGTAGAGGTCTTTTATAAAGGATTAATCCTTTGATTTCTATTTTAAATTCATTTATACTTTACCTTGAATATTCAAAAGTAGTATGATAATATAGTCGAGTATGTAACGTGTGCATATGTAACTGGCATATTCGGGTTACGTAAGGCACAGTACGATAAATAACTCTGTTCCAGAATGGTTCAGGGCGGGAGGAGTAAACGAATATGAAACAAGGAATTCATCCAGAGTACTACACTGCAACAGTTACTTGCTCATGTGGTAACACATTCCAAACAGGTTCAGTGAAAGCAGACATTCGCGTTGAGGTTTGCAACGAATGTCACCCATTCTACACTGGACGTCAAAAATTCGCGGCTGCTGATGGCCGTGTGGATCGTTTCAACAAAAAATACGGTCTCAAATAGGAAGCATAAAATGCCTGCCAACAAAATGGCAGGCATTTTTTGTAAAAAAGAAAACCCCCTGCTAGGCAGGGGGTTCCGTATAGCTTATAGCGAGGTATTAAAAAAGATCCCACTTGATGCTAAAATAAATTTTGGTTCGCCAACCAAATTTTAGTATCAAGGAGGGACCTATTATGTCTTCTGACATAAATAGTTTAGCACATACTAAATGGAATTGTAAGTATCACATTGTATTTGCACCAAAATATAGAAGACAGATAATCTATGGAAAGATAAAGAAAGATATAGGACAAATATTAAGACAACTATGTGAAAGAAAAGGTGTAGAAATTATTGAAGCTACCGCATGTAAAGACCACATACATATGTTGGTTAGTATTCCACCGAAATTAAGTGTTTCATCATTCGTGGGATATTTAAAAGGAAAAAGTAGTTTAATGATATTCGATCGACATGCCCATTTAAAATATCGATATGGAAACAGAAAATTTTGGTGTAGAGGATTTTATGTGGATACGGTAGGCAGAAATAAAAAGGTAATAGAAGAATATATTCGAAATCAAATACAAGATGATATCATTGCGGATCAACTCAGTATGGAAGAATTTATTGATCCATTTACAGGTGAAGAGATAAAAAGAAAATCGAGGAAAAAATAAAAGAGACCCTTTAAGGGTCAGCTGGAAAAGTAGTGCGGTTGGCGAACCATTCGATGCCCCTTTAGGGGTTGGCCAGTAATAAAGGCTTCTAGCCGCAGAACAAACCACCCGTTCACACGGGTGGTTTTGATTGAGTGCGCCTGGCATGGATGTAATCTATAGGGTGCAAGTCCCGAGCCGTGAAGGCAGAAGTAACGGTTAGCTTAACGCAAGGGTGTCTGTGGTGACGCGGAATCTGAAGGAAGCGAGCGGCAAACTTCCGGTCTGAGGAACACGAACTTCATACAAGGCTAGGTATCATTGGATGAGTTTGCTCAACAAAACAAAGTCCTTTCTGCCGAAGGTGATACAGAGTAAATGAAGCAGATAGATGGAAGGAAAGATTACATTCTTACCCAGGGAGGTCTGATGGATACGTGAAGTACACTTCATAACCTACTTAGTGATAAGTAGCTGAACCGTCAGAAGTCAGCAGAGGTCATAGTATTAGTTGGTCTAGAACAACTGAGAAGGACCGAACAATTAAGAGAGAATAGCCCTTGGCATTCAGTGAGTCATGATGAACACAGAAAACGTAGTACCTCACTTGAGGGAGGAAGCGGTGAATCCCGTGGGGGACCTCTTGGAGGGTGGAGTGACCACTGGCATAAGAAGATAAGCTATTCACGGAAGGAGAATAACGATGCTTTTGAATCAAATCCTGTCACGGGAGAATATGCTTCAAGCACTAAAACGTGTAGAACAGAATAAAGGAAGCCACGGAGTAGATATGATGCCCGTACAAAATCTACGACAGCACATAGTTGAAAACTGGCTATCGATTAAAGAAGCAATTCTCAAGGGAACTTATGAACCGATGCCAGTCCGCAGAGTCGAAATCCCGAAACCTGATGGCGGTGTTCGTTTACTAGGAATCCCTACCGTAACAGACCGTTTGATTCAACAAGCAATCGCCCAAGTACTTTCAAAAGTGTATGACCCTACATTCTCTGAAAACAGCTACGGATTTCGACCAAACCGAAGTGCTCATGATGCGATGAGAAAAGCGAAAGAATATATAAGAGATGGATATCGATGGGTTGTAGATATGGACTTGGAGAAATTCTTTGATAAGGTCAACCATGACAGATTAATGGGTACACTCGCGAAGAGAATCCAAGATAAACCATTACTGAAATTGATTCGTAAGTATTTACAATCGGGCGTCATGATTAATGGTGTGGTGTCAAGCACATTAGAAGGAACTCCACAAGGAGGACCATTAAGTCCGCTACTATCTAACATTGTACTAGATGAACTAGATAAAGAATTGGAAAGAAGAGGACACAAATTCGTTCGATATGCGGATGACTGTAACATTTACGTGAAAAGTAAACGAGCAGGACTTCGCACAATGGCAAGTATCCAGCGATTTATTGAAGGAAAACTACGACTGAAAGTAAATGAAAAGAAATCAGCGGTCGACCGTCCATGGAAACGTAAGTTTCTAGGATTTAGCTTTACCTATCATAAAGAGCCAAAGGTTCGTATCGCAAAAGAAAGCCTTAAACGAATGAAGAATAAAGTTCGTGAAATCACATCACGCAAGATGCCCTACCCGATGGAATACCGCATTCAGAAACTGAATCAATATCTAATGGGATGGTGTGGATATTTTGCGTTAGCAGACACCAAATCTATATTCCCTGAATTAGATAAATGGATTCGTAGAAGACTTCGAATGTGTCTATGGAAGAACTGGAAGAAACCGAAAACAAAGATACGCAACCTTATTCAACTTGGCGTACCACAATGGCAAGCGTATGAATGGGGAAATACTCGGAAGAGTTATTGGCGTATTTCAAAAAGTCCAATATTACACAGAACCCTTGGTAACTCCTATTGGAGAAACCAAGGGCTGAAAAGTCTTGAAGCTCGTTATGAAAACTTGCGTCAATTATCTTAATTGAACCGCCGTATACGGAACCGTACGTACGGTGGTGTGAGAGGACGGGAGTTAATCGCTCCCTCCTACTCGATTAGTATTTCTACATACCACCAAGTAGTAAAAAAGAGGGAGAACGATGGCTCAACTATTTTTTAAATATGGTGCAATGAACAGCGGAAAATCAATTGAAATTTTAAAAGTTGCACATAATTATGAAGAGCAGAATAAACCGGTATTAATGTTTACGTCTGGAATCGATAATCGGGATGAAGTCGGATACGTTTCAAGTCGCATTGGATTACGCAGAAAAGCTATTCCTATTTTTGACGATACAAACATTTTTGAAATCGTGAAAAGCCATCCAGAAAAATTGTTTTGCATCCTTGTTGATGAAGTGCAATTTTTAAAGAAGGAACATGTATTACAATTAACGAAAATTGTGGATGTATTAGATATTCCGGTGATGGGCTTCGGTTTAAAAAACGACTTTCAAAATGAGTTGTTTGAAGGTAGCAAATATATGTTAATTTACGCGGATAAAATTGAAGAAATGAAAACCATTTGTTGGTTCTGCCATAAAAAAGCAACGATGAATTTGCGGATTGATGAAAATGGAAAACCGATTTACGTTGGTGAACAAATACAAATTGGTGGTAATGATACATATTATCCTGTCTGCCGTAAATGCCATGCCAATCCGCCATTGTGATTAACTACGCAATGTTGTTAGGGTGTTAACCGAGATAAGGTAGTACCTTCACAAGCAGTGGTACTATCCGCACGAGCGAGGGTGTTATCCACACAAGTGGTAGTGCTATCCGCGCAAGCCAAGGATCTATCTGCACAAGCTGGAGTATTATCCACACAAGCCGAGGATTCATCCGCACGAGCGAGAGTGTTATCCACACAAGTGGGAATGTATCCGCACGAGCGAGGGTGTTATCCACACAAGTGGTAGTGCTATCCGCGCAAGCCAAGGATCTATCTGCACAAGCTGGAGTATTATCCACACAAGCCGAGGATTCATCCGCACGAGCGAGAGTGTTATCCACACAAGTGGGAATGTATCCGCACGAGCGAGAGTGTTATCCACACAAGTGGGAATGTATCCGCACGAGCGAGAGTGTTATCCACACAAGTGGGAATGTATCCGCACGAGCGAGGGTGCTATCCACACAAGTGGGGATGTATCTTCACGAGCGAGGGTGCTATCCACACAAGCCGAGGATTCATCCGCACGAGCGAGGATGTTATCCACACAAGTGGGAATGTATCCGCACGAGCAAGGGAGTTATCCACACAAGTGGTAGTGCTATCCTCACGAGCAGAGGATTAATCCGTACAAGTGGGAATTTCCTATTCTCATGAGCAAGCACCAATTACCCAGGCATTGCATCCATTTGCACAAGAAAGTATCACTTTCCAAAAATTGATGAACTAGTAGCACATCACTTGCATTTTCTTTATACTAATAAAGTCTAAGAAATTACAAAGCACAACACTCTTTCATATAAACCGAACAAAAATAGAGGTGAACTACATGTTTGATAAACTGCAAGCAGTGGAAGATCGCTACGAAAAATTAAACGAATTACTCAGCGATCCTGACATCGTAAACGATGCCAAAAAACTTCGCCAATACTCAAAAGAACAATCAGACATACAAGAAACGGTTGAAGTATACAGAGAATATAAAAAAACAAAAGCTGAATTAGAAGAAGCAAGAGAAATGCTTGAAGAAAAACTCGATCCAGAGATGCATGAACTGGTGAAAGAAGAGTTCAACACTTTAAAAGGGAAAATCGAAGACCTTGAACAGCAATTAAAAATTCTGCTAATTCCTAAAGACCCGAATGATGACAAAAACGTTATTATGGAAATTCGCGGAGCAGCTGGTGGGGATGAAGCAAACATTTTCGCTGGGGACTTATTCCGCATGTATACTCGTTACGCTGAATCTCAAGGATGGAAAGTAGAAGTGATGGAAGCTTCTCCAAGCCCAAGTGGTGGATATAAAGAAATTATCTTTATGATTAATGGTCATGGCGCTTATTCGAAATTTAAATTCGAAAACGGTGCTCACCGCGTACAACGGGTACCACAAACAGAATCCCAAGGACGTATTCATACATCTACTGCAACAGTTGCCGTCCTACCAGAAGTGGAAGAAGTGGAAGTAGAAATTCATGAAAAAGATATTCGAGTTGATACTTTCGCATCATCCGGAGCAGGTGGACAATCCGTTAACACAACAATGTCTGCTGTTCGTATGACGCATATTCCAACTGGGATTGTCGTTTCTATGCAAGATGAACGCTCCCAAATTAAAAACCGTGAAAAAGCGTTAAGAATTCTTCGTGCGCGTGTAGCAGATTTATACAACCGAGAAAAGCAACAAGAATTAGATGCAGCGAGAAAATCTGCTGTTGGTACAGGAGACCGTTCAGAGCGCATTCGCACGTACAACTATCCACAAAATCGCGTCACTGACCATCGTATCGGTTTAACCATTCAAAAACTAGATCAAGTAATGGAAGGGAAGCTTGATGAAATCATTGATGCACTCATCATGGACGAACAAGCTTCCAAACTAGCGCAGCTAAATGAAGAAGCATAATACTGTGTTTGAGGCCCTCCATTGGGCTTCTTCTTTTTTAACGGAACATGGTCGTGACGAAAATGCTGCAAGAATTTTATTGCAATATTTATACGAAACAAATTACTCAGGGCTCATGATGCGCATGCACGAAGAAATGCCACAACAAAAGCTGGAACAATACCAACAAATGGTGGAGCAACATGCGAATGGGAGACCGGTTCAATATATTACGGGGATAGAAGAATTTTATGGAAGAACCTTTCATGTAGATGAATCTGTATTAATTCCACGTCCTGAAACGGAAGAATTGATTGTCGGAGCCATTGACCGCATGAAACAACTTTTCGGTGAAAATGAGGAACTAAACATTGCAGACATCGGTACAGGCAGCGGCATTATTGCGATTACGATGAAGCTTGAATGGCCAAACGCAAAAGTGTCAGCTACGGATATTTCAGAGGCAGCCCTTAATACTGCTAAAAGCAATGCAGAAAATTTGCAGGCAGCTATTGATTTTCGCTTAGGCGATTTAACAGAACCAATCGCAAATGAAAAATGGGATGTGATTTTATCGAATCCACCATACATTGCCTATCAAGAAGCAGAAGAAATGTCTGATGTTGTATTGGATCACGAACCGCATCTTGCGCTCTTTGCAAAGGATAATGGGCTCGAGTTTTACAAGCGATTAGCTCAATCACTACCAAACTTATTAAATAAACGAGCTTTGGTGGGAGTAGAAATCGGATACAAACAAGGAGAAGCGGTGGCAAATCTTTTAAAATCAAGTTTTCCACAAGCTAAAGTAGAAATAGTAAAAGATATTAACAAAAAAAATAGATTTGTTTTTTGTATAATCGATGTATAAAAATCTTCCTTCCTGTCCATTATGATGGCAGGGAGGGATTGAAT
This sequence comes from Ureibacillus sp. FSL W8-0352, assembly GCF_038004345.1. Classification (NCBI taxonomy): domain Bacteria; kingdom Bacillati; phylum Bacillota; class Bacilli; order Caryophanales; family Caryophanaceae; genus Ureibacillus; species Ureibacillus sp. FSL W8-0352. The sequence continues at coordinate 3,109,236 of NZ_JBBOQT010000001.1, forward strand.
TATGTTAAATGATTACGAGATTATAAGAAATGAAAAAGACCCAATTCAGCCGATAATCAGTATTTTAAAATTAATTGCTTCTAGTTTAGCTGTATATTGTTTTCTATTAATGGTTCCAGATATGGTAGAAAAATTCTATGAAGCTCGAGAAAACATGCTAGATGATTCATTAAAAATCCGCGTCATTGCAAACAGCAACACAAAGGCCGATCAACAATTAAAAAATGAGATGGTTGCAAACCTGCAGCCAATCTTTGCAGAAATTTTACACAATGAATATAACAATGTGGATAATGATGAAGCTTTCGCAAAATTAGCCACATATGTTCAGCAAAATTATTCACAATACGATGTAAAAATTAATATCGGTGAACATTTAACGCCACCAAAAATCGAAGGGAATACTTTTTATCCACAAGCGTATTACGATACATTAGTATTAACGATTGGTGCAGGACGCGGGGACAACTTCTGGTGCAGTATTTTCTCTAATTTGTGCGAACGTCCAAGCGAAAAAGAAGAAGTGAAACAAGAAGAAGAGCAAAAAGAAGTTCGTTTCATTGTGTGGGAATGGCTAAAAAAGTTGTTTGCTTAAAGTTATACACATACGAGTTTGATTTTGGGTACCCAATAGAAAAATTTCGACATAGTTTTCCACTATTTTCAGAAAAGTTATACACATTTTGCACAAAACTATCCACAAAATGTGGATAATATTTCAGAAATTCAGTTTTTTCAGGAGATGACATACATGGAAACAATCCAACTAACTGTGAATAAAAACGTGGACAAAGAAAAAATTTATTCACAAGCTGTGGATTTATTAAATCAAGGGGAAGTTGTTGCTTTTCCAACTGAAACCGTATACGGTCTTGGAGCAGTGGCAACAAACGATGAAGCTGTGAAAAAAATTTATGAAGCAAAAGGGCGCCCATCCGATAATCCCCTCATTGTACATATTGGAACGGTTGAAGAAGTGACGGATTTTGTGGAAGAGATTCCAGAAAAGGCAAAAACTTTAATGGAACGTTTTTGGCCTGGTCCACTCACTTTAATTATGAAAGCAAAAAAAGACGTACTTGCTAAAAGCGTGACAGCAGGCTTATCAACGGTTGGACTTCGCATGCCAGATCATGAAGTGGCATTGACTTTGCTTAGAATGTTGAAAAAACCGGTAGCAGCTCCTAGTGCAAACCGCAGCGGAAAGCCGAGTCCTACAAAAGCAGAGCACGTTTATGAAGATTTACAAGGACGAATCCCATTAATTTTGGACGGTGGCACTACTGGAATCGGTATTGAATCAACGGTAATAGATGTAACGGTAAATCCACCAGTTATTTTACGTCCAGGTGGTGTAACGAAGGAGATGATAGAGAAGGAAATCGGTGAAGTTATTGAACCGACTCCAAAAGAACAGCAACTTGAATCCACTCCGAAAGCTCCTGGCATGAAGTATACCCATTATGCCCCAGATGCACCTGTTTATTTAATTGAAAATAATCGAGAGCGAATCGAACGAGCCATTGACGAATTGAAACGAGAAGGACATAAAGTGGCTCTCCTTGCTCCATCTAACTTTTCATCAACAACAGCGGACTATTTTTTCCCGTATGGTGAAGAGGAAGATAAAGAGCAAATGGCGGCGAAATTATACGACGATCTCCGCGCGTGTGATAAAACGGATGCTTCAATCATATTAGCAACAACCACTACAACTGAAGGAGTTGGCGCAGCAATTATGAATCGCCTCCACAAAGCTGCTGGAGGAAAATGGTATGGAACACCTAGCACCACTACTTGAAAATTGAGACAATCATAGAAGAGCCAGGCACCTCCTGAAAAGTGCCTGGCTCCCTTAATATTTGTGTCTTCTAATTCATAAGATGGTATAAATCTTTCTGGGAGAAAAGAGGACGCTGATTGCAAGAAATTTTTTCGGGTCTTATTGTTTCACTTGATGTGGTAGCACTCTATTTATTAATTACAGATGTAAAAAACCGTTTTTTGCTTTCTATGTGGACAGCCATTCTCCATATGATTTTTCCAGTCATCGGATTTACTTTAGGAAATTGGATGCTTCAGATTTTTATGCAATGGTCCAATATTGTATCTAGCATTCTTTTATTTTTTATCGGATTACAAATTATTTTATCCTCAAAAAATGGACATCGCACTCTTCCGATTGGATTATTAGCCATTACAGCAAGTTTAGACACCTTTTCAGTGAGCATTTCTTTTGGTATGCTTAACTTACAAAAGTATTACTTTATACTAAGTGCAGGAATATGGACTTTTATCCTATCATATATAGCATTACATATAGCAAAAGCTGGCATTTTATTTAAAGGTACGCCATTTAAATGGATTGCGGGCTTATCTTTGATTACAATAAGTGTATATACATTATGGGATCAGTAATAAGGAAGAGTGAGAGGGTACCATGAATATTTATTTTGTTTGTACAGGAAATACATGTAGAAGTCCGATGGCAGAAGCCATCTTAAAGCACAAAAATATCGATGGCATCCAAGTGAAGTCAGCAGGGATATACGCACTAGAAGGAGGGAAGATATCAGAACATTCTAAAAGCGTTTTAGAGCAAGAAAATATTCAATTTCATCACACAACAAGACAAGTAAATGAAGAAGATATTGCATGGGCAGATTTAATTTTAACGATGACAGCCGCTCACCGCGATATGATTCTACAATTTTATGAACAAGCAAGAGGAAAAACTTATACTCTTAAAGAATATGTAACACCATATAGTTCTTTGGATGTATCCGATCCTTATGGTGGTGATTTGAACACATATAAAAACACATATGAAGAATTAAATCGACTAATTGAGGAATTAGTGAACAAAATAACTGGAGGTGGTAAAGAAGATGAAGAAAACATTTAGTATTCGCTGGAAGCTTGTTCTATTTGTTGGAGTTTTAGCCATTGTTACTTATTCAACAAGCTTTGTATTCATCCGCTTTTTACATCCTTACTTTTTCTCGCAATTTAGCATATTTTCAAACAAACTTATCTTTGAGATTATTACATACTTACTAGGTATTACTTGGTCATGTATTTTAGCTGCCGTATGTAGCGTTGTATTGACGAAACCGCTTGAAAAACTTGAGAAAACAGCAACGAGAGTAGCGGAAGGTAAAATTGGGCAAGATGTGGAAATGCCAAAAACTCATGACGAAATTCGTTCAGTGGCAGAAGCTTTCCAACTGATGTTGCAAAATTTACGTCAAATGGTTGAAAGCATTGATGTAAACTTCCAAAAAACGAATGAAACCATTATTGAACTATCCGAGCAAACAACGAGAGCTACAAGAAAAGCAGAGGGTATTGCTGAAACCGTTGGACAAATTTCAGCGGGGGCAGAAGCTTCTGCAATTGCGGTTCAAGAAACAGTTGAAGCCATTGAAGATGTGAGACAATTGGCTTCGGAAGTAAACCGAAAAGCATTGAACTCAAGAGAAGAATCTTTGCAAATTATCGAAAACTTAAAAATTACTTCGAGTGCTTTTAACAACTTGATTGAAAGCATTCAAAAAATTACGTTAGGAAATGAAAAAGCACTTGAGAGCATTCATCAATTGGAAAAAAATGCTGAGCAAATTGGGAACATCATTAGTCTTGTTGGTGACATTGCAGCACAAACAAACTTGCTTGCACTGAATGCATCAATTGAGGCAGCGAGAGCTGGTGAGCATGGAAAAGGTTTTGCTGTTGTAGCTGAAGAAGTGCGCAATCTTGCAGATGAAAGTGCGAAGGCAGTACAAGGAATTGCAGATTTAATTAAAACTATGCAAGAAAACGTGCATGTCGTTGTAAGACAAATGAATGAACAAGTATCATTCGCGAAAAAAGAATCAACGAAAATTACAGAAGCAACAGCGATTGTTGAGCAAATGTCAACTAGCGTACGCGAAATGGCAGATGCTGTTATTCAAATTTCACAATTAATTGAGAAACAAATGGAAAATATTGAAACGACTGCTCGTCAATCCCAAGAAGTTGCAGCGATTGCAGAAGAAACATCTGCTGGTGCGACGGAAGTGAAAGGTTCAACAGATGAACAAGCTGTAAGTTTAGAGCAAGTAGAAAAACTTTCCCAAGAATTAAAACAACAGTCTGAGCAATTATACAGATTCATTCAACAATTCGATCGTTCAAACTAATTTCTATGAAACTTGGGATATCTTTATAGGAACTTTTCTAGGGAGATATATTAGAAACGATGCAAAAGGGGGCATCATCGAATTAATCTTGGGAATCAGTGCATGCAGTGGGTAATGAATCAACTGAAACGCATCAGAAGAATCAATAAATAGTACTCTTACTGCTAAGGGTGAAAAGATTGTAAAATCAAGTTGTACGGGTTGCCACGGAATTGATTTTTCAGGTAATGTTGATCAAAATTTACATAATCTCTCATTATCAAAAGATTAGATTAAAAGGCCGAAAATCAATGCCACCTGGTACTGCAAACGGCAAGGAAGAAGAAGTGGCCGAATATTTATTGACATGAAAGTAGGACAAGCAATTGATACAAAACTCGAACGAAAATGATGACGTTCGGGTTTTTTATTTTGGAAGAGTGTTAGATAGAATTGATTTCTATTTATAGATATTATCGCCAGATTACACCATTTATTGAAAGTATAAAAATTAAGATTATCCATGCGGTATGGGGAAGGATTGAAGAACTATTTAATTTGATGTAAAGAAAATTTCCGAATAATTTTAAGCAAAGAGGAAAATATGATAAGATTTTATATAAAAAATGAACGATTTTTTATGTTTGGTGAAAAAATATTCGTATTTTCATAAAAAATAGGCTGAAAAGGATGGGAAAATCCGTGTTAATCTTTTATAATTAGTGGTACACTGTTGGTAAATAAGCTTTAGGAGGTAAACAGGTGAAAGTAGCAATTTCATCAGACCATGGTGGCATGAATTTACGCAAAGAAATCATGGATCTGTTAGACGAGATGAATATTGAATATGAAGATTTTGGTCCAAAAACATCTGAATCGGTTGATTATCCAGACTATGCTCTTCCAGTGGCGGAAGGAGTAGCAAGCGGAAAGTACGACCGAGGCATTTTAATTTGTGGAACGGGAATTGGTATGTCCATCGTTGCCAATAAAGTAAAAGGTGTTCGATGCGCACTAGTTCACGATGTATTTAGTGCCAAAGCTACGAGATGTCACAATGACTCAAATGTACTTGCAATGGGAGAAAGAGTCATTGGTCCAGGTCTTGCGCGAGAAATCGTAAAAACATGGTTGAATACTGATTTTGAAGGCGGTCGTCATGAACGTCGTGTAAATAAAATTACTGAACTTGAAGGGTGAGTCGTCCAATGGCTCTAGAAACCATTCGGAATCAAATAATACAGCTATTGAAAGAGTTTGAAGAGCAAGTTGAAATGATGCCTGGACAGTTATTTGTCGTAGGCTGCTCTACATCAGAAGTAAAAGGTTCTAAAATAGGAACTGCTGGCTCTATGGAAATTGCTCAAGTGCTATATGAAGCATTGGATGAATTTGCGAAGAAACATCATATTTATCTTGTTTTTCAAGGATGTGAGCACATTAACCGCGCATTAACATTAGAACACGAAGCGGCGGTGAAGTATGGCCTAGAGCCAGTCTCTGTAATTCCTGTTGCAACTGCTGGAGGATCGATGAGTGCATACGCTTATACGAAAATGAACAATCCAGTCGTCGTAGAACATGTTCGCGCGCATGCAGGAATAGACATAGGACAAACTTTCATTGGCATGCATTTAAAAGAAGTAGTCGTTCCTGTTCGCACATCGGTACGTCAAATCGGAGAAGCGATTGTTACTACGGCAAAAACTCGGCCAAAGCTCATCGGTGGTAGCCGTGCAGTTTATGAACGGCAAGAAGGAAAAACATGACATTAATCATTTTAATTGATAGATTTTTTAATAATTTTCGATAACTCAATGTACCTATATAATAGTGAAAATAACTGTGATTTGTTTTATATTTAAATCAGAAAGAATAGTTAAAATAATTTAAAGTTTCGAGCAGTTGGAAAACTTCTATTTAAACTAGTTGTATAATAAGTGGAACCTTTTCCCACTTAATTTTAAAAACTTAACAATAGGGGGATCTTTGATGGCTTACGAAAAACTAGCAGCACAGGACAAGGCAGTTTTAGAAGCAATTTTAAATGAAAAGAAACGTCAACAAGAAAACATTGAATTAATTGCATCTGAAAATATCGTGACTGAAGCCGTAATGGAAGCACAAGGTTCAGTGTTAACAAACAAATATGCAGAAGGTTATCCAGGTAAACGTTATTACGGTGGATGCGAACATGTGGATGTAGTAGAAGAGATCGCCCGCGAGCGTGCCAAAGAACTATTCGGTGCAAAATTTGCCAATGTTCAACCACACTCTGGCGCTCAAGCAAACATGGCGGTGTATTATACAATTTTACAACCTGGCGATACAGTATTAGGGATGAATTTATCTCATGGTGGTCACTTAACACACGGTTCACCAGTAAACTTCTCTGGTGTTCAATACAATTTCGTTGATTACGGCGTAACAAAAGATACAAATGTGATTGATTATGATGATGTTCGTGCAAAAGCATTAGAACATAAACCAAAATTGATTGTTGCGGGAGCTTCAGCATATCCAAGAGAAATTGATTTCAAAAAATTCCGCGAGATTGCGGATGAAGTTGGCGCTTATTTCATGGTGGATATGGCTCACATCGCTGGCCTTGTTGCTGCTGGTGAACATCCGTCTCCTGTACCATATGCTCACTTCACAACTACAACAACGCATAAAACGTTACGTGGTCCTCGCGGCGGGTTAATACTTACAAACGATGAAGAATTAGCAAAGAAAATCGATAAAGCAGTATTCCCTGGAATTCAAGGTGGACCATTAATGCATGTTATTGCTGCAAAAGCGGTTGCATTTGGAGAAGCGTTAAAACCGGAATTCAAAGAATATGCAAAACAAATTAAGAAAAATGCTCAAGTTCTTGCGGAAACTTTAATTTCTGAAGGATTACAAATTGTTTCAGGCGGAACAGACAACCACTTATTGCTTGTAAATGTTAAATCCGTAGGTCTAACTGGTAAAGTAGCTGAAAAATTATTAGATGAAGTAAAAATTACAGTAAATAAAAACTCTATTCCATTCGATGAAGAAAAACCATTCGTTACTTCTGGTATTCGCATCGGTACACCTGCAATTACAACACGTGGCTTTAAAGAAGAAGACACGAAAGAAGTTGGTTTAATCATTGCGAAAGTATTGAAAAACCCTGAAGATGAAGCTGTAAAAGAGGAAGCACTTGCACGAGTTAAAGCTTTAACAGATAAATATCCTATTTATGAAGACTTAGTAGTAGGGGAATAACTCCTCTTATGCCCGCTCAAGCTGTTTGAGCGGGATTTTTTTATGAGGGAGTGGAGAATATTTAATCCAGAAACGGCTTTTTACAAATAAAAGAGCTAAAGGGAAAAATGACTTTTCGAATGAACGGATAATAGTCAAATTCGGGAAGATAATAGCCAAACCCGACAGGATAATAGTCAAGTCCCCGAAAATAATAGCCACACGAAAAAAATCGCTTCCTGAGAAATCGGATAATAGTCAAACTTGGGAAGATAATAGCCAAATCAAACAGAATAATAGTCAAGTCAGCAAAAATAATAGCCATTCGAAAAAAATCGCTTCCTGAAAAATCGGATAATAGTCAAATTCGGGAAGATAATAGTCAAACCTGACAAGATAATAGCCAACTCATAGAAAATAATAGCCATTGGAAAAAAATCGTGTCCTGAAAAATCGGATAATAGTCAAATTCGGGAAGATAATAGCCAAACCCGATAGGATAATAGTCAACTCATAGAAAATAATAGCCATTCGAAAAAAATCGCTTCCTGAAAAATCGGATAATAGTCAAACTTAGGAAGATAATAGCCAAACCCGACAGGATAATAGTCAACTCAAAGAAAATAATAGCCATTCGAAAAGAATAACTACCTGCGACATCGGATAATAGTCAAACTTAGGAAGATAATAGCCAAACCCGACAGGATAATAGTCAACTCAAAGAAAATAATAGCCATTCGAAAAAAATCGCTTCCTGAAAAATCGGATAATAGTCAAATTCGGGAAGATAATAGTCAAACCTGACAAGATAATAGCCAACTCATAGAAAATAATAGCCATTCGAAAAAAATCGTGTCCTGAAAAATCGGATAATAGTCAAATTCGGGAAGATAATAGCCAAACCCGATAGGATAATAGTCAACTCATAGAAAATAATAGCCATTCGAAAAAAATCGCTTCCTGAAAAATCGGATAATAGTCAAATTCGGGAAGATAATAGTCAAACCTGACAAGATAATAGCCAACTCAAAGAAAATAATAGCCATTCGAAAAGAATAACTACCTGCGACATCGGATAATAGTCAAACTTAGGAAGATAATAGCCAAACCCGACAGGATAATAGTCAACTCAAAGAAAATAATAGCCATTCGAAAAAAATCGCTTCCTGAAAAATCGGATAATAGTCAAATTCGGGAAGATAATAGTCAAACCTGACAAGATAATAGCCAACTCATAGAAAATAATAGCCATTCGAAAAAAATCGCTTCCTGAAAAATCGGATAATAGTCAAATTCGGGAAGATAATAGCCAAACCCGACAGGATAATAGTCAAGTCCCCGAAAATAATAGCCATTCGAAAAAAATCTCTACATGAGAAATCCGATAATAATCAAACTTAGGAAGATAATAGCCAAATCAAACAGGATAATAGTCAAGTCCCCGAAAAAAATAGCCATTCGAAAAAAATAACTACCTGCGACATCGGATAATAGTCAAACTTAGGAAGATAATAGCCAAACCTGACAAGATAATAGCCAACTCAAAGAAAATAATAGCCTTTCGAAAAGAATAACTACCTGCGACATCGGATAATAGTCAAACTTAGGAAGATAATAGCCAAATCAAACAGAATAATAGTCAAGTCCCCGAAAATAATAGCCACACGAAAAAAATTCTCCAGAGACATTAGATAATAGTCAAATTCGGGAAGATAATAGCCAAACCCGATAGGATAATAGTCAACTCATAGAAAATAATAGCCATTCGAAAAAATCGCTTCCTGAAAAATCGGATAATAGTCAAAATCAAAAGCATAATAGCCAAACAAAGGAAGATAATAGTCAACCCTGTGCACATAATAGCCAAAGGGGAAAAATGACTTTTCGAATAAACGGATAATAGTCAAATTTTAAAGCATAATAGCCAACCAGAGGAAGATAATAGTCAACCCTGTGCACATAATAGCCAAAGGGAAAAAATAACTACTTGAATAAATGGATAATAGTCAAAATCAAAAGCATAATAGCCAACCAGAGGAAGATAATAGTCAACCCTGTGCATATAATAGCCAAAGAGGAAAAATAACTACTTGAATAAATGGATAATAGTCAAAATTTAAAGCATAATAGCCAAACAAAGGAAGATAATAGTCAACCCTGTGCACATAATAGCCAAAGGGGAAAAATAACTACTTGAATAAATGGATAATAGTCAAAATCAAAAGCATAATAGTCAACCAGAGGAAGATAATAGTCAACCCTGTGCACATAATAGCCAAAGGGGAAAAATAACTACATGAATAAATGGATAATAGTCAAAATTTAAAGCATAATAGCCAACCAGAGGAAGATAATAGTCAATCCTGTGCACATAATAGCCAAAGGGGGAAAAATAACTACATGAATAAATGGATAATAGTCAAAATCAAAAGCATAATAGTCAACCTGAGGGAAATAATAGCCAAACCTTTAAACTTAATAGCCAATGGGGAAAAATAACTACTTGAATAAATGGATAATAGTCAAAATCAAAAGCATAATAGTCAACCTGAGGGAAATAATAGCCAAACCTTTAAACTTAATAGCCAATGGAAAAAATCGCTCCAAAAAGAAGGGATAATAGTCACCACCCTAGCAGCCATCAATAAAATCCACGTCCCAATTCCCTTGTAGAAACAGACTTCATCGCACAGAATACTGTAATAATTCACTTGAAAACCTGCGAAAATTACATAGGACATAAATAAACTTCCAAAACATTTTCGACTTTTAAAAGAAATTGACAACTATGTAAATGCATCGATTATTTGTTTTCTAATGAAATGTTTTTTGTTATACTGATTTGGATAATGTGGAACAATAAAATCCACCTTTAGTCCGTATAGACGATAAAAATTTAATATTTTCAGAAGTTAGGAGCGAACTACATGAGTAGAGTATATGTATTTGATCATCCACTAATCCAACATAAGTTAACGTATATTCGCGATAAAAATACTGGTACGAAAGAATTTCGTGAACTTGTTGATGAAGTAGCAACATTAATGGCATTCGAAATCACTCGCAATTTGCCATTAGAAGAAATTGAAATCGATACACCGATTACAAGAGCAAAAACAAAAGTACTTGCAGGTAAGAAAATCGCTCTTGTTCCGATTTTGCGTGCGGGAATCGGAATGGTTGACGGAGTATTAAAATTAATTCCTGCAGCTAAAGTTGGTCATATCGGATTATACCGTGATCCTGAAACGTTAAAACCAGTTGAGTATTATGTAAAACTTCCTCAAGATGTAAAAGAACGTGAATTTATCGTAGTAGACCCAATGCTTGCAACAGGTGGCTCTGCTGTAGAAGCGATTAACGCGTTGAAAAAGCGAGGAGCAGTAAACATTAAATTTATGTGTTTAATTGCAGCACCGGAAGGAGTACAAGTATTACAAGAAGCTCATCCGGATGTAGACATCTTCATTGCAGCTTTAGATGAAAAATTGAATGAACATGGCTACATAGTTCCTGGTTTAGGTGACGCGGGTGACCGTCTATTCGGTACGAAATAAATAAAAATAGATGCGTCCTTCAAAATGAAGGGCGTTTTCTGCAAATTTTTCACAATCAGAAGGGAGTATCATCCGTTGACAAATAAAATTAAAGTAATGACCATCTTCGGTACTAGGCCAGAAGCAATCAAAATGGCACCGGTCGTGTTGGAGCTAAAAAAATATCAAGATCAAATCGAATCGATTGTCACAGTAACGGCACAGCATCGACAAATGCTTGATCAAGTGCTTGAAACTTTCGATATTACACCTGACTACGATTTGAATATCATGAAAGATCGACAAACGTTAATCGATGTAACGGTGAATGCCCTTCAAGGTTTAGATCAAGTCATGAAGGAAGCAAAACCAGACATCGTTTTAGTTCATGGTGATACAACAACAACTTTCGTAGGTAGCCTTGCTGCCTTTTATAACCAAATTGCAATTGGACATGTTGAAGCAGGATTAAGAACTCACAATAAATATTCACCGTATCCAGAAGAAATGAACAGACAACTTACTGGCATCATGGCTGACTTGCATTTTGCACCAACTGAACAATCTAGACAAAACTTGCTAAAAGAGAACAAAAATCCCGACACGATTTTTGTCACAGGCAACACAGCTATCGATGCATTAAAAACAACGGTGAAAGAACACTATACACATCTGATTTTAGATAAAATCGGAAACGATCGCATGATTCTCTTAACAGCGCATCGACGTGAAAATTTAGGAGAACCGATGCGTCACATGTTCCGAGCAATTAAACGCTTGCTTCAAGAACATGAAGATGTGCAAGTAGTTTATCCGGTTCATTTAAATCCAGCTGTAAGAGAAGTAGCAAATGAAATTTTAGGTGATGATCCGAGAATTCATTTAATCGAACCGCTTGAAGTATTTGACTTCCATAATTTTGCTGCCCGCTCGTATATGATTTTAACGGATTCAGGAGGCGTGCAAGAAGAAGCACCATCATTAGGAAAACCTGTACTAGTATTGCGTGATACAACAGAGCGTCCAGAAGGCATTGAAGCGGGGACATTAAAACTTGCTGGAACAAATGAAGAAACTATCTATCATTTAGCGAAGGAATTGTTAGAAGATCAAAATGCATATGAGAAAATGGCGAAAGCATCCAATCCATATGGTGACGGCTTCGCATCTCGTCGAATTGTTGATGCGCTATTAACATATTTCCTTGAGAAGAAACAATAATTTTACATGAAATTCGATTCTATTAAATAAGTAGAAAATATTGTGAAAATTAAATTTTGTAACAATAAAAATCGTCTAAAATAGATTCTCTGTTGGAAATTTGTCAATATTTTGACAAAGTAAGTTCACTGTGAAGTTTTTCACTAAAACTAATTGACATCAAAAAGCCCCTATTGTATGCTTACAAAGTGTATGAATATTAAGGGGATTCTATTACAAAATGATTTTCAAACCCTTGTAATATCAAGTTTCTACTATACAAACAGTGGAAACAAAGAATGAAATTTTGCAACGTTGGAAGAGTCTGAATACAAGAGTAATAAAAAGGGAAAAATACATAGCGGTAAAAAATTTTGCCCTCAGAGAAAATATGTAAAATTTGTTTCCACTTGACACTAAACTCTTGTATAACTCAATAGGCACGGCGAATAAAAAGGATTCAGGAGATTGAACCAATGTTGGATTTGCACCAAATTTTTATTAAGCAGAAAAAAGCTTTATTTTTTTTGCTTGCCCTATGTATAATAGGATGGTTTTTTACGCCATATCCGACGATTTTCTCGGGAATGGGGATTGGTGCGCTCTTTGGTACTTACAACTTTTGGATTCTTGTTCGAAGAATGGACAAGTTTGACCGTTCCTATCAAGAGGGAAAACGAACAGTTTCTCTTGGTTCAGGTTTACGCTTTGCCTCTGCAGTAGCTGCAGTAGCAATACCGATCGCGTTGCCAAAATACTTCAATGTTGTTAGCTCAGTCATCGGGCTAATGATTCCTTATATTTTCCTCTTTATCGAGGCCTTCATCAGTTTACTCAAAACTAGAAAATAGGTCATTTGAAAGTGAGGTGAGTGCAAGAAATGGAACATGGAGCACCGGAGGTTACTCTGTCTTTAGGAAGCCTTCCTATCGTATTTAATTTATCGACTGTCTTAACGTTATTAGTAACAGCAGCAATAGTATTTTTAATCGCGTTCATCTCAACGAGAAACTTAAAGTTGAAGCCGACGGGAATGCAAAACTTCATGGAATGGGTAATGGACTTTGTAAAAGGGATTATAAAAAGCAACATGGACTGGAAAACAGGTGGACGATTCCACGTTCTAGGAATCACGCTTATTATGTTTATTGCAGTTGCGAACCTTTTAGGTCTACCATTCTCAGGTATTTATATTCATGGTGATTTATGGTGGAAATCACCAACTGCAGATCCTGTAGTAACATTAACGTTAGCATCAATGGTAACAGTACTTGCAACATTCTATGGTATTAAGTTGCATGGCTTAGGACACTATGCTAAAACGTTTGTTCAGCCAAAAGCATTCTTATTACCATTAAAAATAATCGAAGAGTTTGCAAACACGTTAACCCTTGGTTTGCGTCTTTACGGTAACATCTATGCAGGTGAGATTCTATTAGGTCTACTTGCTGGACTAGCTAGCTCAACAATATTCGGCTTTATCGGTGCCATTATCCCAACAATGGCATGGTTAGGATTCTCAATCTTTATCGGCTTTATCCAAGCCTTCGTATTTACAATGTTAACAATGGTTTATATTTCACACAAAGTGAGTGAAGACCATTAATTTTATAAAGTCATAGTGTAATATTCACATTATGCATTTCATCTCAAAAAAATAAAAATAATTCCAAGGAGGAAATATTAAGATGGGTTTATTAGCAGCAGCAATTGCAATTGGTTTAGCAGCACTAGGTGCAGGTATTGGTAACGGTTTAATCGTATCTCGTACAGTAGAAGGAATTGCACGTCAACCAGAAGCACGTGGCGTTCTTCAAACTACAATGTTCATCGGGGTAGCGTTAGTAGAAGCCTTACCGATCATCGCTGTAGTAGTTGCGTTCATCGTAATGAACCGATAATTGGTTCCGTGTGGCGAAGGATGATTTGTATAAGAAACTTCGCCATTCCTTTTATTTAAAGGTTTAACTGCAACCATTTTTTATAAAAATGACTGTTAGAAACAATTTTAAATCACAAACAATAGATTTGAAAATAAAAGGCTCTCTTCAAATTTTCGATTGGAAATGAACTGAAGTAGGGCAGACTAAATGGAATTTGAAGCTCTTGAAGGGAGTGAAACAATCGTGAATTTTGAATATCTAGTATTAGGTTCAGATGTTGCTGAAGTAGTTAACCTTGGAGATATTCTTGCAACATTAGTAATCTTCCTCGTATTAATGGCATTATTAAAGAAATTTGCATGGGGTCCGTTAATGGGCATCATGAAACAGCGTGAGGAATTAGTTGCAAGTGAAATCGACGCGGCTGAAAATGCTCGCAAAGAAGCTGCAAAAGCTTTAGAAGAGCAAAAAGCATTATTAAAAGAAGCTCGCACAGAAGCACAAAAAATCATTGAAAGCGCGAAAAAGCAAGCTGAAGCACAGCGTGATGAAATCGTTGAAACAGCTCGTCAAGAAGCAAATCGCTTAAAAGAATCTGCTGTTCGTGAAATCGAAACAGAAAAAGAAAAAGCGATCGCTTCATTGCGTGAAGAAGTGGTTTCACTTTCAGTTCTTGCAGCATCTAAAGTGCTTGAAAAAGAAATTTCTGAAGAAGATAACAGTGCATTAATTAAAGAAACGATTGCTAAGGCAGGCGAAGCGAAATGAGTAAATCTACTGTAGCTAATCGCTATGCCGAAGCACTTTTTTCTGTAGCACAAAAACAAAATATCGTCGATGAAGTGAATCAAGAACTTCAAGAAGTGACAAAAGTCGTAAGTGCAAATCGTGATTTCATTTCATTATTGACGAATCCAAAGTTTTCTTCTGAACGAAAAAAGGAAATCGTTTCCGAACTTTTCAAGGAAGCGAATTCAATCTTACTAAATACAATCAAATTATTAATTGATAAAAAACGTATCAATGAATTAGTGAATATTGCAGAAGCATTTAAAACATTAGCAGCTGACGCTCAAGGCACTGCGGAAGCTACAGTATACTCAACACGCGAACTAACAGAAGAAGAGAAAAAAGACATTTCTACTTCTTTCGCAAAATTAGTTGGCAAAGAGTCATTGAACATTACGAATGTGATTGAACCATCAGTGATTGGTGGAGTTCGAGTTCAAATTGGAAACATGATTTTCGATAACACTGTAGCGAATAAATTAGATAGTCTCAGACGCACGTTAGTCGTTAATAAATAGAAAAGTGAGAGGTGACATTCATGAGCATCAAGGCTGAAGAAATCAGCGCTCTGTTAAGAAAGCAGATTGAAAACTACCAATCTGAATTAGAAGTAAATGAAGTTGGTACTGTAATCACTGTTGGTGACGGTATCGCACGCGCTCATGGCCTCGACAACTGTATGGCAGGAGAACTTCTTGAGTTCGAAAATGGTGTAATGGGTATGGCACAAAACCTAGAAGAAGGCAACGTCGGTATCGTTATTCTAGGTAACTACCTTGGCATCAAAGAAGGCGATACAGTTCGTCGCACAGGTCGTATCATGGAAGTTCCAGTTGGTGAAGAATTAATCGGTCGTGTAGTAAACCCACTTGGTATGCCAGTGGATGGAAAAGGACCTATCAATACAACAAAAACTCGTCCAATCGAAAGCCCAGCTTTCGGGGTTATGGCTCGTAAATCTGTACACGAACCATTGCAAACAGGTATTAAAGCGATTGACGCATTAGTACCAATCGGCCGTGGTCAACGTGAGTTAATCATTGGTGACCGTCAAACAGGTAAAACATCTATCGCAATCGATACAATCTTAAACCAAGCTGACCAAAACATGATTTGTATTTACGTTGCAATCGGTCAGAAAGAATCTACAGTTCGTACGGTTGTTGAAACGCTTCGTAAAAACGGTGCGTTAGATTATTCAATCGTTATCACAGCATCAGCTTCTCAACCAGCACCATTATTATACTTAGCACCATATGCTGGGGTTTCAATGGCTGAGCACTTCATGTTACAAGGTAAACACGTTTTAATTGTGTACGATGATCTTTCTAAACAAGCAGCAGCTTACCGTGAGCTTTCATTGTTATTACGTCGTCCACCAGGTCGTGAAGCTTACCCAGGTGACGTATTCTACTTACACAGCCGTTTACTAGAACGTGCTGCGAAATTAAGTGACGCAATGGGTGCAGGTTCTATTACAGCTCTTCCATTCGTTGAAACACAAGCTGGGGATATTTCTGCTTACATCCCAACAAACGTAATCTCAATCACAGACGGACAAATTTTCTTACAATCTGACCTATTCCACTCAGGTGTACGTCCAGCGATCAACGCCGGTTTATCCGTATCCCGTGTAGGTGGTGCTGCGCAAATCAAAGCGATGAAAAAAGTTGCTGGTACATTGCGTCTTGACTTAGCTGCGTACCGTGAACTTGAAGCATTCGCTCAATTCGGTTCAGATTTAGATAAAGCGACACTTGCAAAACTTGAACGTGGTAAGCGTACAGTTGAAGTGTTAAAACAAGACTTAAACAAACCAATTAAAGTAGAATATCAAGTTGTAATCATTTACGCTCTAACTCGCGGTTACTTAGATGATATTCCAGTAAAAGATATCCGTCGTTTCGAAAATGAGTTGTACAGCTGGTTAGATGTAAACCACACTCACATTTTAGAACATATTCGTACTACAAAAGATTTACCATCAGACGAAGACTTCAAAGCAGCTCTTACAGAATTCAAAAACCAATTTGCTAAATCAGAAGAATGATTCTTTCAGCTTTGCTGAAAGATCTTCTGCTGATTCGTAGCACGAATGATGACTAAAATGAAAAGGTGGTGAAATACCAGTGGCAAGAAGTTTGCGCGATATTAAAAACCGAATCAACTCAACGCGTAAAACAGGGCATATTACAAAAGCGATGCAAATGGTGTCCGCTTCTAAAAGATCAAAAGCGGAAGAAAATGCAAAAGCTTACGTTCCTTATATGGAAAAAGTGCAAGACGTTGTTGCATCGATTGCTAGCGGCGCATCAGATGTCTCACACCCAATGTTGACAGCTCGCCCTGTTAAGAAGACGGGTTATATCATTATTGGTTCCGACCGTGGATTGGCTGGAGCTTATAATGCGAACGTAATTCGTGAATTATCACGTACGATAGAAGAACGTCATAAATCAAAAGACGAGTATGTCATTTTATCAATAGGGCGTGTACCTACAGATTATTTTAAAAAGCGTGGCTTAAATGTTGTTGATAGCGTTGTCGGCCTTCCTGACCAACCATCATTCTCCCAAATTAAACAAATCGCACGAAAAGCTGTTGGTATGTTCGCTGATGGTACATATGATGAACTTTATATGTACTATAACCACTACGTGAGCGTTATTTCACAAGTAGTGACAGAGAAAAAAGTATTACCAATTACGGATTTAGCGCCTGCAACAGAAGGGCTTCAAGCATCGTATGAATTCGAACCAAATGCGGAAGCAATTCTAGAAGTATTGCTCCCTCAATATGCTGAAAGCTTAATTTATGGTGCTCTACTTGATGCGAAAGCAAGTGAACATGCTGCACGTATGACTGCCATGAAAACAGCGACAGATAATGCGAATGAACTTATTAAAACACTTACACTTGAATACAACCGTGCTCGTCAAGCATCGATTACACAAGAAATTACTGAAATTGTTAGTGGAGCAGAAGCCATCCAATAGGCTAGCTTCTTGTTGCGTATAAATGTACGATAGGAGGGTACACAGGAATGAACAAAGGACATGTTCTTCAGGTAATGGGTCCAGTCGTTGACGTAAAATTCCCGAACGGACAATTACCAAATATCTACGATGCTTTAACAGTTAACATCAATCGTCCTGGTGAAGATACTGTTACTTTGACATTAGAAGTAGCATTACATCTTGGTGACGACTCTGTCCGCACAATTGCCATGGCCTCTACAGACGGTCTTCAACGTGGCGCGGAAGTAACAAATACGAATGCACCAATCTCTGTTCCAGTTGGTGAAGTAACACTAGGACGCGTATTCAACGTTCTTGGTGAACCAATTGACGAAAAAGAAGATATTCCAGGAGAAGCTCGTCGTGATCCAATTCACCGCGAAGCTCCAACATTTGAAGAATTATCTACAAAAGTAGAAATTCTTGAAACAGGTATTAAAGTAGTTGACTTATTAGCTCCTTATATTAAAGGTGGTAAAGTAGGTCTATTCGGTGGTGCCGGAGTAGGTAAAACGGTACTTATCCAAGAATTAATTCACAACATCGCACAAGAACACGGTGGTATCTCTGTATTCGCTGGTGTAGGTGAACGTACTCGTGAAGGTAACGACTTATATCATGAAATGAGCGATTCCGGAGTTATTAGTAAAACTGCCATGGTATTCGGACAAATGAACGAACCACCTGGTGCACGTATGCGCGTTGCCCTAACAGGTTTAACAATGGCAGAATACTTCCGTGATGAACAAGGTCAAGACGTACTTTTATTCATCGACAACATCTTCCGCTTCACGCAAGCAGGTTCGGAAGTATCAGCCCTACTTGGTCGTATGCCATCAGCCGTTGGTTACCAACCAACACTTGCTACAGAAATGGGTAACTTACAAGAACGTATCACATCTACAAATAAAGGTTCTATTACATCTATTCAAGCGATTTATGTACCAGCCGACGACTATACTGACCCGGCTCCAGCTACAACATTCGCTCACTTAGACTCTACAACAAACCTTGAACGTAAATTATCTGAGATGGGTATTTACCCTGCGGTGGACCCACTAGCATCTACTTCTCGTGCGTTATCACCAGAAATCGTTGGTGAAGAACACTATCAAGTAGCTCGTGGTGTACAACAAACATTACAACGTTATCGTGAATTACAAGACATCATCGCAATCTTAGGTATGGATGAATTATCTGAAGAAGATAAGAAAACAGTTGAACGTGCACGTCGCATTCAATTCTTCTTATCACAAAACTTCCACGTTGCTGAGCAATTCACTGGTCAACCAGGTTCATACGTTCCTGTAAAAGACACAGTGCGCAGCTTCAAAGAAATCTTAGAAGGTAAATATGACCATTTACCAGAAGATGCATTCCGATTAGTAGGAAGCATTGAAGACGTAATCGAAAGAGCTAAAGCAATGGGCGTAGAGGTATAATGTTACGGACGGAGGAGGAAAAAAAATGAAGACAGTTCAAGTCAATATTGTCACTCCGGACGGCCCAGTATACGATTCAGAAATCGCAATGGTAATTGCTAAAACAGTTTCTGGGGATATCGGTATTCTTCCAGGTCATATTCCTTTAGTGGCACCGCTTGAAATCAGTGCGGTAAAACTAAAGTTAGCAGACGGTTCACAAAAAGCAGTAGCCGTTAGCGGTGGCTTTATTGAAGTTCGTCCAGATAAAATCTCGATTCTGGCACCTTCAGCTGAAGTTGCTGAGAACATTGATCTTGCTCGCGCTCAAGCAGCAAAGAAAAGAGCAGAAGAACGTTTACAAAGTAAGTCCGATGACATTGATTTTAAACGGGCAGAATTAGCTTTGAAACGTGCGATCAATCGTATCAACGTTTATGAGGGTAGAATTTAATGAATAAGCGGGCAGTTTAACTGTCCGCTTTTAATATGTTATATCCTTCTTTGAAGATACATCATTTTAATTAGACTATCCTGTTTGAGGAGACGTGCATATGAATAATATTTATCAAACTATTGGAATTCAAGCCGCAATTGGATTATTTTCCCATATTCTATTTATTTGTATAGCATTCTATGCATTGCAATCTATTCGATTAGATGTCGTGTTTAAAAAGGGAAAGACTTTTCAAATTCAACTCATGTATATATTGTTAAGCATTGTTTTAGGATACAGTGTATCAAAGTTTGTCCTTGATTTTACAGGTTTATCAAAACAATTACCGTTTATTTTTTCGTAATGTACTTTTATTTTGCACAACAGTTCCCTTCTATTATTTATATGGTTTGTAAGGGCAAATGACAATTTATGACTCCTTTGTCGTTACAATACATATACGTGTTATTTCCTGGGCAATCATGTAGATAATTTTGAGACAAAAATGACATAAAAAGTTGGAAAAGTAAGCAAAATTTAATATTTCGTAAAAATTCACCATCAATCCTTGTTGTGCGTAATATATAATTGTAGATATATGATGAAAAATATCTGAAATTAGTATTTTTAGTCACTTGTAAATATTTGATTTAAGCATTACTATGAATATGGTTTGTTTTTTTATTGATTGATTGTGATAGACATCATTGGAGAATGGATTCGGAGGGACGATTTGTGGATAAAATGATTGTTACAGGAGGCCGAAGATTACAAGGAAAAGTTAAAATAGAAGGGGCAAAAAATGCTGTATTGCCAATTTTAACTACTTCGTTGCTAGCTTCTAAGAATACTAGTGTTATAAAAGACGTCCCGAACTTAGCGGATGTTCATACCATAAATGAAGTATTAAAAAGTTTAAATGCTGAAGTAAAATATGATGTTGAAAATAATGAATTTCATATAAATGCTGAAAAGAAATTGTTAAGTGAAGCTCCCTTTGACTATGTTAGCAAAATGCGCGCTTCAATTTTAGTGATGGGATCTCTATTGGCTCGAAATGGATATGCTCGTGTTGCAATGCCTGGTGGCTGTGCAATTGGTTCCCGGCCAATTGAATTGCATTTAAAAGGTTTTGAAGCCATGGGAGCAAAAATTTCCTTCGGTCATGGATATGTCGAAGCAAAAGTGGAAAATCGTTTAAAAGGTGCGAATATTTATTTAGATTTTCCAAGTGTGGGAGCAACAGAAAATATCATGACGGCTGCTGCTTTAGCTGAAGGAACAACAATTATTGAAAATGCAGCAAAAGAACCGGAAATTGTCGATTTAGCAAATTTCATCAACAAAATGGGCGGTCGTGTCACAGGAGCAGGAACTGACACAATCCGCATTGAAGGTGTGGATGAACTGCACGGAACAATTCATCATGTAATTCCAGACCGAATTGAGGCAGGGACTTTTATGGTAGCTGCAGCAATTACTCGTGGTGATATTTTAATAGAAAACGTGATTCCTGAACATTTGACAGCTTTAATTGCAAAAATGAGTGAAATGGGCGTGAAGATTACGGAAGAAGGAAATGGACTTCGAATATGTGCATCTGAACCGTTAAAAGCAGTTGATGTGAAAACGATGCCATATCCAGGATTCCCTACAGATATGCAAGCCCAAATGATGGCGTTAATGTTAACAGCTCAAGGTACGAGTATCATTACGGAAACGGTTTTTGAAAATCGCTTTATGCATGTTGAAGAGTTTCGTCGCATGAATGCGTCGTTGAAAATTGAAGGCCGTTCAACGTTTGTCGAAGGACCAGTGAAATTGCAAGGTGCAGAGGTTGCAGCAACGGACCTGCGTGCAGCTGCAGCATTGATTTTAGCTGGGTTAGCTTCAGAAGGAGTCACTCGCGTAACAAAACTGCATCATTTGGATCGGGGATATGTCGACTTCGAAAAGAAATTGCGTGCACTTGGAGCAAATATTGAACGCGTTTCTAACAATACAATTGAAGAGAAACCAATTGTTACGACGGAAACTACGTTAAATGTGTAAGTGATTTTAAGGGCAATCTATTTTTCTACTGTACAATATGTTATGTGTGTTTAATTTATTCCCATCAATCGTGGAAAGAACGACAAAATCTTGTGGGTGAGGTTTTGTCGTTTTATTTTTGTCTTTCATTTAATAAGGGCTCTATAATATTTGGTGTTGGTGAGTATAAACCAGCACCAATTTTTTTGAACAAAAAAAATGAGACAGTGACAAAACTCTGGTAAAATGTAATCGCCAAAACACATTTTCCAAAGGAGTTGTGTCACATGTCTCACCATCATTCTATACGAAACCTACTCAATATAAAAGACAAAAATATCACATTTGATGAAAATTTTTGTTCTACCGAAACAATCAAAAAAGTAAAAGCGAAAGTCTTTCATGGGACGTTAACGTATCAACCAAAAGCTTGTTATGCTTGTGGACATGTCTTCGATGATCAAATCATTAAACACGGTTTTAAAACGTCTCTCATTAAAATGCCTAGCATTTCAGGTTTTCATACCTACTTAAAATTGCGTAAACAGCGTTATTTCTGTAAACATTGTCATTCCACGTTTACTTTAAAAACGAGCGTCGTGGCTAAAAACTGTTGTATTTCCAACAATACCAAAGTATCGATTGCTTTAAACGCCAAAGATAAAATATCCGAAAAAGATATTGCGATGAAACATAATGTTTCTCATGCCACTGTCAGTCGTGTCATTGACAGCTTTTATAGCTACTATCAACCAAATGTTCACTACCTTCCAAAGCATTTGTGTTTTGATGAGTTTAAATCAGTGAAATCCGCAGCTGGAGCGATGTCCTTTATTTTCTGCGACTCTGAAACGGGGGAGATTGTGGATATCGTGGAGGACCGGAGATTATCTGTCCTCAAAGAGTATTTCTTACGGTATTCCAAGAAGGCGAGAGATGCGGTAAAAACGATTGTCATCGATATGTATAGCCCTTATATTTCCTTAATCCAAGAAGTTTTCCCTAAAGCGGAAATCGTACTCGACAAATTCCATATCCTCCAACTATTTAGCAGAGCTTTAAACAAAACGCGCATCAACGTCATGAATCGGGATAAAAAGAATTACAATAAATTGAAAAAATACTGGAAGCTCCTTCTGAAAGATCAAACAAAACTTGATTATAAGAACTATACATATCATCGTTGCTTTAAAAAGCATATGTGTGAGGTGGAGATTCTCCACTATCTCATTGATTTAGATTCTGAATTAAAAGCGTCCTATGAGTTATACCAATACGTTCGACATTACATCAAAACCAAAGACTTTGAGCTCCTAAAGAAAACATTAGAGAATAAACAAAATATCGTTTCCAGCTATATGAAAACCGCCATCAAGACAATCAACAAATACATCAATTATGTCGAGAATACGCTAAAGTACGATTATAATAACGGCATTTTAGAGGGGATTAATAACAAAATCAAAGTGATTAAACGCATTTCTTTCGGTTATCGATCCTTCTATCACTTTAGAAACCGAATATTCATTACCCAAAACTTAGCGAAAATAAAAACAGCTTAGGGGAACCTCGAATTTCCCCTAAGCCATCCGATTACATATTACCAAA
This sequence comes from Ureibacillus sp. FSL W8-0352, assembly GCF_038004345.1. NCBI lineage: Bacteria > Bacillati > Bacillota > Bacilli > Caryophanales > Caryophanaceae > Ureibacillus > Ureibacillus sp. FSL W8-0352. The sequence goes on from NZ_JBBOQT010000001.1 coordinate 3,132,554, forward strand.
TAATGTCACTAAAATTTATTCACCAACACCATTTGACAAAGAACCTTAATAAGCAGAAAGGGTTATTTGCTTCTTGAAAGACAAGATAGTGAATGGAGGGAGTTATTCGTTAAATTTATGAAAATAATCCTTATATATTGGATAATAGTCAAACAGGGACAGATAATAGCCAAACCCGATAAGATAATAGTCAAGTCCTCGAAAATAATAGCCACACGAAAAAAATCGCTTCCTGAGAAATCGGATAATAGTCAAACTTGGGAAGATAATAGCCAAACCTGACAAGATAATAGCCAACTCATAGAAAATAATAGCCATTCGAAAAAAATCGCTTCCTGAAAAATCGGATAATAGTCAAATTCGAGAAGATAATAGCCAAACCCGACAGGATAATAGTCAAGTCCCCGAAAATAATAGCCATTCGAAAAAAATCGCTTCCTGAAAAATCGGATAATAGTCAAACTTAGGAAGATAATAGCCAAATCAAACAGAATAATAGTCAAGTGAGCAAAAATAATAGCCACACGAAAAAAATTCCTTCCAGAGACATTAGATAATAGTCAAACTTAGGAAGATAATAGTCAAACCTGACAAGATAATAGTCAACTCATAGAAAATAATAGCCATTCGAAAAAAATCGCTTCCTGAAAAATCGGATAATAGTCAAATTCGGGAAGATAATAGCCAAACCCGACAGGATAATAGTCAAGTCCCCGAAAATAATAGTCATTCGAAAAAATCTCTACATGAGAAATCCGATAATAATCAAACTTAGGAAGATAATAGCCAAATCAAACAGGATAATAGTCAAGTCCCCGAAAAAAATAGCCATTCGAAAAAAATCGTGTCCTGAAAAATCGGATAATAGTCAAACTTAGGAAGATAATAGCCAAATCAAACAGAATAATAGTCAAGTGAGCAAAAATAATAGCCACACGAAAAAAATTCCTTCCAGAGACATTAGATAATAGTCAAACTTAGGAAGATAATAGTCAAACCTGACAAGATAATAGTCAACTCAAAGAAAATAATAGCCATTCGAAAAAAATCGCTTCCTGAAAAATCGGATAATAGTCAAACTTAGGAAGATAATAGCCAAACCCGACAGGATAATAGTCAACTCAAAGAAAATAATAGCCATTCGAAAAGAATAACTACCTGCGACATCGGATAATAGTCAAACTTAGGAAGATAATAGCCAAACCTGACAAGATAATAGCCAACTCATAGAAAATAATAGCCATTCGAAAAAAATCGCTTCCTGAAAAATCGGATAATAGTCAAACTTAGGAAGATAATAGCCAAATCAAACAGGATAATAGTCAAGTCCCCGAAAAAAATAGCCATTCGAAAAAAATCTCTACATGAGAAATCCGATAATAATCAAACTTAGGAAGATAATAGCCAAATCAAACAGAATAATAGTCAAGTCAGCAAAAATAATAGCCATACGAAAGATTCTCTTCCAAAGTAATTAGATACTAGCCAAATAAACCTAATGTGCTTTCTAAATACAAAAAAATGGGGTAAGAACTACGCCAACTTTAAAGCAATACCACTTCTTCCAACCAAATGAAAATTCCCATCCAAAAATCTTCTATAAAAAAGATATATTTCCTCATTTCAAATCATAAGTAATATGTATGAAACCATTAAAAAATCACAAAAATCTAATCCCTATTTTCTCGATTGCACTATTTATTTTAGCTTTATTTTTCTTGCCGTTTTTATTCAAAAACTCAAACAAAACTTTAAAAGAAGTGTCAGGGCCATTAGTAGTTGCAGAAGAAGAATGCAATATTTATATTCGCATCACAGGACAAAAGGATCCTATTCCTCTAGAAGAATATGTCGTTGGTGTGGTTGCAGCGGAAATGCCGGCAAACTTTCATCCTGAAGCGTTAAAAGCTCAAGCGATTGCCGCAAGAACCTACGTGCTAAAATCAACAAACAATGGCCAAACGGAAATCGAACCGACTGTTTTAAGACAAGTATTTTATGATGAAGATACGAGAAAAGCAAACTGGCAATCAACTTTTGATGAATACGAGCAAAAAATTAGACAAGCGGTAGAAAGCACTAGAGGAGAAGTACTGAAATATGACGGGGAACTTATTACTGCGATGTTTCATTCAATGAGTAACGGCAGAACAGAAAGCTCCCTAAATTACAGTGGGGTCGACTTACCATATCTTCAATCAGTGGCTAGTGCGGACTTTCATGCAGAAAACTATGTTACGAAAAAAACGCTCACTTTAGTAGAATGGAATAAACTATTAAAGGTCAACATGACGCTCGAAGATATTAAAAAAATCCGTACGAAACAAAACAATACTGGGAGGGTAGAAAAAGTAATTGCTGGCAATAAAGAATGGACAGGTCGTGATTTTCGAACATTGCTTGATTTACGCTCAACAGATTTCACCATACAAGTTGTGAATGACAAAATTGAAATCACAGCAGAAGGCTACGGACATGGTGTTGGTATGAGCCAATATGGAGCTGATGCGATGGCTAAACAAGGAAGATCAGCTCATGAAATTCTTTCACATTATTACAAAGGCACAACCATTGAAAAAATGATGTGTAAAAAATAAAAGCATTTAACATCAACAACTAACGGGCAGTTCAACAATCATCAAACTCTGGAGGAATCAACACACACAAATTGTCCTAAATTCATACGCTAATAAACAAATATTACGAGCGAAAAAATAATATGCAAAAAATAGTGAAATTTTCCAAAAATATTGTTTAGAAATTCCAAAACTTGTTCATCCTTCATTTAGAGGTGATGGACATATGAGAGAAGATAACAACAAACAAAATAAAACTTCTCAAAAAACAAACTGGCAGCAAAAACCATGGTTTTGGCCAACAATATACGGGGGCATTGCAGTAGTACTCATTGGTTTAATTTTCACTTATTCAGCACTCACTCGTGAAGATGAAAATGAAACGGTGAACGAACCAACTGTACAAGATGAATCACCAGTCATCGAAACAAATGCACGAACAGAAACACTAAAATATCCTTTTGATGAAAGTCAACTAGAAAACGTAAAAGTATTACAAGACTTCTATGACATGAATGCGGATGCAAAAACACGTGAAAATGCACTATTAGTATTTGATCAAACATTCTCAACATCATCAGGATTGTCAATTTCTATTAACAACGAGCCATTTGAAGTACTAGCTGCAATGAGCGGTGAAGTGAAAGAAGTGAAACTCGATTCTTTCACTGGAAATAAAATTATCATCGCACACCCTAACGGAATGGAAACCCACTATAGTTCCGTATCTGACATCCTTGTAAAAGAAGGGGACTTAGTGGAACAAGGCCAACCAATCGCAACTACGATTGAAAACGAATGGAATCCAACTGCCGGCATCCATCTTCACTTTGAGGTGTTAGAAGATGGAAAACATGTAAACCCAAGAAATTATTTAAACTTCTAAGGATAAAAGCGCAGCCTGAAAGACAAATTCCGTCTTATTGGGCTGCGCTTTTGTACTTTCCTGGGAAAAAAAGTTCTGAAAAATGCGAAACATACATATTGTGAATAAACGTTAAATCGCTAATTGCAAACGTCAATGAAATACATGTATCAGAAAAACGTCGAAATAGATTGTTTATTGTTAGTAAAACTGCACTTTCTTATATCCGATAGAAAGGAAGAGAACGTGCACGAGCATATTCGGCACCGTTGCGTTCGACTGGGAAAGCTGCTTGTGGAAACGGGTGAGACGGTTCGAGTCCTTGCGAAAATGACAGGATATTCAAAAAGTACGGTGCACAAAGACTTAACGGAACGATTACAACTAGTAAATGAAGAATTGGCAAAAGAAGTGAGAGAAATATTAGCCTATCACAAATCCGTTCGTCATTTGCGAGGGGGCGAGGCAACACGTAGAAAGTGGCAGTCCCAAAAAAAACAATGAAAAGGCATTTAGTTTGGCTTTGCATAAAGTCAGGCTGAATGCTTTTTCATTTTCACATACTGAATGTACACATCGCAAAATCCAACAAAAAATAAAAAGGAATCTTACATGAACAAAGAAATTGAAATAGGTTGAATAAAGTCAAAAATACCCATAATTTAGATGTAATTAGATTTTTTATATGATAAAATATTCTAGATAATGTGTAATATATTGAACGTTAGAGTCGCAATAATTTGGAAGGAGAAATTAGATTATCATGTTTTCTAAAGATATAGGGATCGACTTAGGAACGGCTAACGTACTGATTTACGTGAAGGGTAAAGGAATTGTGTTAAATGAACCTTCTGTCGTAGCTATCGACAAAAAAACAAATAAAGTGCTTGCAGTTGGTGAAGAAGCAAGAAAAATGGTAGGTCGTACTCCAGGAAATATCGTTGCAATTCGTCCGCTTAAAGATGGAGTCATCGCAGATTTCGACTTGACAGAAGCAATGTTAAGACACTTCCTCAACAAACTTGACGTAAAAGGCTTCTTCTCAAAACCTCGCATCTTAATTTGTTGTCCTACAAACATTACAAGCGTTGAACAAAAAGCAATTCGTGAAGCTGCTGAAAAATCAGGTGGAAAAAAAGTTTATTTAGAAGAAGAACCAAAAGTGGCTGCAATTGGTGCAGGCATGGACATTTTCCAACCAAGTGGTAACATGGTAGTCGATATAGGCGGTGGTACGACAGATATAGCTGTACTCTCAATGGGAGATATTGTGACGAGCGAATCTATTAAAGTAGCAGGAGATACATTTGATAACGATATACTACAATACATAAAGAAAGAATATAAACTATTAATCGGTGAACGTACAGCAGAAGCAATTAAAATCAACATTGGAACTGTATTTCCTGGCAGTCGCGATGAAACAATGGAAATTCGCGGCCGTGACATGGTAACAGGTTTACCCCGCACGATTACCATTCATTCATCTGAAATTGAAAAAGCGTTGCACGAATCCGTTGCATTGATTGTTCAATCAGCAAAAAACGTATTGGAAAAGACTCCGCCAGAACTATCTGCGGACATTATTGACAGAGGCGTCATTTTAACTGGTGGCGGTGCATTACTTCACGGCATTGATCAATTGCTCATGCAAGAATTAAAAGTACCAGTCTTCATTGCAGAAAATCCAATGGACTGTGTTGCAATTGGTACAGGCATCATGCTAGACAACATTGATCGTTCACCTGGTTCAAAACTATAATTTATGATGAAAAACCGCCTACAATCTAAAAAATAAATTCGAATATTGTAAAGCAAGTATTTTTATTGGAAATGTAAATCAAAACGATAACCTAATCACACGTCCGAAACAAATAGTTAATCAATACATGAATTGAACATCATCTACCAAAACTAGAGAAAAGCGAAAAACGGACTATAGTTATTTGCGACTTTTCGCCGATATATAAAGAAGAGAAAAAATGAACCAGCTGCTAAAAAGAGGTGAATGAGATGTTTAAAGGATTATACACTGCAGCATCCGGCATGCTTGCACAGCAGAGAAAAACGGAAATTTTAACAAACAATATGGCAAATGTGAATACACCGGGATTCAAAGCTGAACAAACGTCGATTCGTTCATTTCCTGAAATGCTTTTATCTGCCATTGATGATACAAACGTTCCTACGAAAAAAGGGTTAAATTTAAACCAAATCCAACAAATTGGCACAATTTCAACTGGTATCTACTTGCAAGAGACAATGCCTAATTTTACACAAGGCGATGTGTACGAAACGAATTTTAATACGGATTTCGCTTTAGTAAACGGAAACATCCCAGCAGGAGGCAATATCTTTTTCCGTTTAGCTCATCCGGATGGTGGCGAAGCGTATACGAGAAACGGAAACTTTACATTAGATGGACAAGGATATTTAGTCACTGGAGACGGATACTATGTTCTATCTGAAACAGGCGCTCGCATCCAACTACCGAATGAAGATTTCCAAGTCGCTGACAACGGTGCCGTGTACGTTAACAATCAACAAATCGCGACTATTGGTATAGCCTATGTAGAAAATGCCAACGAACTTGTAAAACAAAATAACGGGATATTCCGTACTCAAAATGGACAAGCGTTGCCATCTGCTTTCGCACAAGGAAATATCACTTTCGCTATTAAACAAAAATTCTTGGAAGGTTCCAATGTAGATCCTGCACAAGCAATGACCGAATTACTTACAGCTTACCGTGCCTTTGAAGCAAATCAAAAAGTACTTCAAGCATATGACAGAAGTATGGAAAAAGCAGTAAACGAAATTGGTAAAGTATAAGGAGGAAGTTAAGGATGCTCCGAACAATGCTCACTGCAACAAACGCATTACATCAAGTCCAACATCAAATCGATACGATTAGCAATAATATTGCGAATGTCAACACTGCTGGCTACAAAGCGAAAGAAGCTCGTTTTTCAGAAATGCTTTACCAAGAATACTTGAACACTCGCAAGGATGAACAAGCCCCAAGATTGACGCCACCAGGCATTCGCTACGGTGTTGGTGCTAAAATTTCGCAAATTCAAACAAACAATGCACAAGGATCATTGCAAAACACAGACTGGGATTTAGACTTTGCATTTACAAAAGAACGCCAATATTTTAATATCTTAATGCCAAATGAAAACAATGAAATCAATATGGTTTATTCTCGTCAAGGTAACTTTTATGTTACGCCTGTCGAAGATGGACAAGTGATGCTCGTAAATGCTGACGGTTATGCAGTAGCAGACAGCTATGGCAATCCTATTATCTTTAGAGACGATGTAGAAAAATTCATTCTCAATGAAAATGGCACATTGCAAGTCAAATTTATAAATGGTGATGAACAATCATTTTTACTAGGTGTTACAGAAATTCATTTACCGCAAGTAATGGAGCAAACAGGCTTATACATAATGATACCTGCAAATTTAGACGAATTAGGGTATGATGAGAATGATATATTAACAAACTTAGTAGGATTTGGGCGAGAAAATATCGGTCTTGAAAATCAAAAATTAGAAATGTCTAACGTTAATTTAACTAAAGAAATGACAAATTTACTTCAAGCGCAACGTTCATATCAGTTTAATTCCCGAGCGATTACCATTGCAGATCAAATGTTAGGATTAATCAATGGAATACGTTAATATTGAAATACTTCTAAGAAAATAGGGGAAATAGAAAATGGCAAACGAAATGAAAAGTGGCTCTACTTTGTCGAATCAGGACATCCCTCAAAAAAGAGCGAGACGCCAAGATCGCAATGAGAAACATCCAAAATTTAAAATTTATCGCACAAGATTGATTCCTATATGGCTTAGAATCGTCATTGTGCTAGTTCTTCTATTGCTTGCAAGCGTTTTTGGACTAATGATTGGATTCAGCGTAATTGGTGACGGCAACCCATTAGATGCGTTAAAATGGGAAACGTATCAACACATCCTTGACATTATAAACGGAATTGAATAGGTATTTTCTATTAGTGGAAAGATGAATTCAAATAGGAGGAGACTTCCATCCTTTCTTTCCACATTGTCCTATTATGCGATGTGAATAGAAACATATGGTTGTCTTGTCATTTCATTGTTTATAAGAATTGAACGAGTCCAATTATCCAAATTTCATTAACGACATGTTTTTGGGTGTTTCTACAAATGTTTTCGATGAAAAACATGTGCGTCTTGCCTAATGTGCCAATCGACATAAAAGGACATCTTGCGTCCAAAAGCAGTCACTACTTTCGTTTGTTTTATTTTGAATAACTGGGGGGATTCATATGTTAAGTGTTGAACAAATTCAAGGAATTTTGCCACATAGATATCCATTTTTATTAGTAGACCGTATTCTTGAAGTTGAAGAGGGCAAACGTGCTGTTGGAATTAAAAACGTTTCCATTAACGAACCTTTCTTTAATGGGCACTTTCCAGGCTATCCCGTTATGCCTGGTGTATTAATTGTAGAAGCAATGGCACAGGTCGGGGGCGTTGCATTATTAAATTCCGAGCAATTCAAAGGAAGATTGGCATTTTTAACAGGAATCGACAATGCCCGATTTAAACGTCAAGTAGTTCCAGGTGATCAATTAAAATTGGAAGTAGAATTTGTCAAATTGCGCGGCACAATGGGAAAAGGGCATGGCGTTGCAACTGTAGATGGCGAACTCGTAGCAGAAGCGGATATTTTATTTGCAATCGGCCCGGAAGCTCCAAAGGCAAAATAAACTTTCGTAAAAGAAGTGCAAAAATCAAAGGAATAAAAACATCGGAACTGTGACAACCTTTAGTACAAAGGTAAAATTTGTTGAAATGACTCCTAATTTGAAAAATTTTAACAATAGAGATAGAATATAAAAGTTGATTTTTTATTTAGATACAAGTATACGCACCCTTGGCTTTTTTAAACGTAGGAGGTTTAATTTTAGAATGTATAAACAGCTATCATCGGGCGTAAAAATCAGTATTACTCGATCGATTTCTACGGCGTTCGAGCAATATTTGGCCAGCATCGGTTGGGACGAAGAGCGCTTTTCAATGGAAGACTTTATTGCCAATTGGCAACAGTATTTTCTAGAAAATGCAGCATGGTTTGAAAAAGTACCGCAGGAAATCTTGCTGAGCCCAGAATTCCATGAAGAAATTGCACAAAAAATTGATGAAGTAATCGCTAAAATTTTAAGTGAAAAGCCAACAAAGAAACAGATCGAATCAATTGAAAAAATGCAAAAAGAGCTTGGCACAAATTACACATACGGCTGCAAGGCGGAAGCGAATTATGTAGAACAGCTTTTGAAAGAGCAATTGAAGCAAAAATAACGCCCACGCATTATTCCTATAATATGGAGAAAGTTCTAAAATAGATAATGGATAGTTCCCTCTTATTTCGCACAAATTAAAATCAGTCACGAGTAGTGACGATTAGCGAAGAAAGGAGGGAATTTTTTTATGTGGAAACCAACCCTTTGTGCCTTATTGTTAGGGTCTTCTTTATTAGTGGGCTGTAATAATAATGGCGATGAAGACGCTATCAATGATGTTGGGGATGGCGTAAAAGAAGGTGTAGAAGATGTAGGTGAAGGCGTTCGGGAAGGCATCAATGATGTTCGAAAGGGAGTCGACGAAACGCTTGACAATGACACTAGAAATAATGATGTCGATCTGAATAATGATGGTATCAATGATGGAGTCCAAGATAACAATGGCGTATTGAACAATAATGATGTCATCCCTGACGATAAAGGAGTTCGCGGGGATGAACGCGGCAACCAAGAAGATGTCATCGAAGACGCTAGAGATATCAGAGACCGCGATACAAAAGATGAATAATCCTCGTATAATCCCCTTACTGATGCAGGAGCTATCCACAAAGCGATAGCTCCTTTGTTTTTAGCAAAATCTGTAAATATAAACGCAGGGCTTCAACATGTGTTTATAAAAAAGGATTTGTCAACTGCAAAAGACCCTCTCCTATAAATCGCGGTGCTAATTTTACCCCTTCAACCGCGGACGCTCGCGCATTCCTTTTTTAAATTCACTTAATAATTCCTCATTGGACAAGTTTTTCTCCAGCAAAGATTGTAACAATTGCTCCGCATATTTTAATCGCACAACTCGTAAATGGCCTTTCAATAAGATTGAAATTCGGTCTTCAAACTCTTCAATGGATTCCACTTTCACCGTAAAAGGTGCTGGTTCATTATCCGGAGAAGTAATCGTCACTTGCACATCAAAGAATTCTTTTGAATCTAAATATTTTTCTAACAACTCTCGATATTGTTTTTCAATAAACAGTTCCAAAATCCACGTTTTTTCTTTATTTTCTTGATTTATAGTAATTCCATCAATCAGTGGAACCTCAATCCCCTCCAGATCCAATTGAAAGGAAATCATTTTGAAAGTCTTCATTGAATTTACCTCCCAACTATTAGTTAAGTATAGCATAGGGTGATGTGTAAAAATAAAATGAGAAAACTGCTAAATTTTTATTTTGACCATTTTTGGAAAATGCAGATAAACGCTGTAATAATCTAGTGTATTGGCATTTTTGCAAACATTTATTCTATATCGAAAAGGAAATTTTGGATTAGAAAAAGGGCTCATTCTTTTATTTTGCGATTTTGTCAAAAATAGGCGCAATCGATATGATGGAGAAAAAGGAGGTGAAATGATGAATCATGTCGGACTAGTCGGGCGATTAACGAAAGATCCAGTTCTTCGGGAATTTGCAGAAAACCGTGTAGCCACGAGTTTTGTAGTAGCTGTTAATCGCAATTATCGCAATCATCAGGGTGATGTGGATGCGGATTTTGTTTTATGCACTGCATGGGGGAAATTGGCAGAACGCATCGTCCAATATTGCGGAAAGGGATCATTAATCGGAGTCAACGGGCGATTGCAATCACGCTCCTATATTAATAAGGAGAATTTCAAAGTGTTTAGTACGGAAGTCGTTGCCGATGAGGTCCGATTTTACTTACTAAAGTCTCCAACCAATAAGCAATCGGAAGTTGAAAAAGATTTTGTACTTCCTGAAACTGAAGAAGGATTACCAGTTACGTGAGAGTCTCTAAAATGAGGAATGGGTTGAAGAAAGTAAGATGGTTTATTAAGTAGGCAACATGTCATTTAAAAATGGGAAAAGGTTATAAGGATGAAAAAGTAAAAGGATTCCGGGTAAACATAGTAGAAGGGTGCAATTTATTAACGGAAGGCAATGGATTGATAATAATAGGGAAATGATAGCAATAAAAGTTTTTGGAGGTGATAAAAAACACTGCTGGATTGTGACCGCCCAGCAGTGCATGGAATAAGAATCTATCATGATCGATTAATCCACAATTGAATACAGTGAGGCTATAAACGGATAAACGAGGAAATCAGAATTCGACCAATCTTCTTCCTCCCAAACTTTGTCCGAGGCAACATGCTTCGGATTTTTTTGTGCCAGGCACCTCTACTTGGATTTTGAGACAGGGATTTACTAGGAGTGCCAGGCACCCTTTCCAATCACAATTTTATTGCTTACCCTAACCTAAGCAATTCCATCAATTTATCTTCCTCTAGCTCCGTCAGCCATTGACTTGACTGAATTAATTCTGCAGATAATGCGGATTTCATCTCCAACATTTGATCGACTTTCTCCTCAATCGTCCCAATTGTAATAAACTTATGCACTTGTACAAATTGCGTCTGGCCAATGCGATAAGCACGGTCCGTCGCCTGATTTTCCACGGCAGGATTCCACCAACGATCCGCATGCAATACGTGATTAGCGGCCGTCAAATTTAAACCAGTTCCTCCCGCTTTTAATGACAGTAGGAAAATAGGAAAATCTCCAGCTTGAAAGGATTCAACTAAAGCATCCCGCTGTTCTTTACGCATACTTCCCGTCAAAAACGGCACATCCCAATCAAACAGCTCGAAAAAACAATGTTGCAACAAGTGTCCCATGCCAATATATTGAGTGAAAATCAAGCACTGCTCGCCGCGCTCAACAATTTCCTGTGTCAATTCAACGATGCGCTTTAACTTCATAGAACGCTCTAGCATGATTCGTGCATCACTAAATGGTTCCTTCAAATAAAGAGCAGGGTGGTTGCACAATTGCTTCAACTTGCTCAACATCTGCAAAATGCGCCCCTTGCGTTCAAAAGGAGACATTTGCTCCAAGCCTGCCAATGACTCTTGAATGTAGCCTTCATAAAGGGCGGCTTGCTCTTCTGTTAGCGGGCAAAACTCTTTCGTCTCTTGCTTATCCGGTAAATTTAACTGCAATTCTGGATCATTTTTTGTTCTTCTTAACAAGAATGGACGGATTTTTGCACGCAACCTCGTTTTATGCTGGTCAGAATCTTCACGCTCGATTGGCACAATAAACTCGTCTTGGAACTTCTTGAAACTTCCTAAATACCCTCGATGGATAAAATCAAAAATCGCCCACAATTCAGATAAACGATTCTCGATAGGTGTTCCTGTCAACGCAATATGATGGTCGCCATGTAAGCGGCGAATTGCTTTCGACTGCATCGTTTGCATATTTTTAATATTTTGGGCTTCATCCAACGTCACCACTGCCCAATCGATAGAATCCAAAAACTCCACATCTTGTGAAATTGTTCCGTATGTGGATAAAACCACTTGAGGTGATTCCTTTAACAAGAAATGATGAAATTCTTCATCTTTCAAACGGCTAGAAGAATAATGAGTATGAACTTTTAACGTCGGAGCAAACCGCGCTAATTCCTTCTGCCAGTTTCCTAAAACGGAAGTCGGGCAAACAATGAGCGTCGGTTTCTTTTCCCGCAACACTTCATATAAATGCAGAACATAACTAATAAGCTGCACCGTTTTTCCAAGCCCCATATCATCAGCTAATATAGCACCAAATTGTTGATTTCGCATAAATACGAGCCATTCAAACCCTTGTTGTTGGTAAGGCCGCAACGTTGCGTTCAAAGATTTAGGCAATTTCACAGAAGGCAATCCTTGTTTTTCTTGCAACAGATTCACATAGGCCTGCAATGAACGCTGCATTTCAAAAGCAAAGAGCGGATCGTCCTGTTCTGCATCTTCCTCTTCTTCCAACGATGGATTTAAAAGCTCCTCTGGTATCTCGCGGAAAACTAATTCCTTTACGGTCCAATTTTCTTTTTCAGCTTTGTCCATTAATTCTCGCACTTTCGTCATCCAATCGGCATCCATGCGGAACCATTCATTTCCGATTCGAATAAATTCCCGCTTTTCATCAACAATTTTGCGAAACTCTTCCGGGCTAATTTTTTCTCCTCCGACTGACAACTCCCATCGGAAAGATAAAATATCATCAAGCCCAGCCATCGATTTTTGCGAACCACTTTGCGCATTCACACGAACTCGCATTTTCGTTTTTCTTAATTCTTTCAACCAGCCCGGAAGAATCACTTCGAATCCTAAGGCCGTTAACTTTACAAATTTATCGCGGAGAAGGGTTCTCACCTCGGCATCGCTTAATGGCATATGCAAAAATGATTCATCGGATACATTATCCAACATCAACAATTCCAACATTTGCTTTTGCGTTTGCCTAATCTCTTCCGAATAGTTCTTCCACTTATCAGGAAGCGCCTTATTCATAGGCAGATGCCGCTTCCGTACTGCTGGCGTCCAATGTTTCGACGAACTGGATGAAAGAATTACGGTTTCCAATAACCATTCCTCAGAATCTTCTTCCGGCTCATTCAAGCGAAGTGCTACTTTCAAATGACCAACAGTTCGATCCGGTTGCAGCGGCCAGCCACCTTCTTTAAAGAACGGAATAAGTGATGGTACGTCGGAAAGTTGTAAGCCCCGATTTGCCAATTTCTGATAGATCGCAGTCGTTAAAAACTCCTTCTGCAGATCACTTTCACCATTGGGTAAATGAACGACTATTTCATCCTCAACCATTTCTACATTATTCCATAGGGAAGGGGAGTTCCACAGCATTTGCGCTTGCTCGATACTATCAAGCAATAAAGCATCTTCCTCTGTTGCTCCTACAAAATGCACAAAAGGGTGCTTGAACTGTGGGGAAAGGCATTCCAACAATTCAACAGCTGTAATCAAAAGCGCCTCTCCCTTAAATTCAGCATGCAAACCGTAAAAGTTTGGTTCGTAACGGAAAAAGAAAGCCGATGTTAATTTTTCTCCTGAAACAACAGAGCCGTTTTCGAAAGCCCTAACAGCGTACAATCCCTGCTTCAGTTGTTCGAATGATAATTGATATACGGTTGCGAAAGGAGTATGTTTGGATACTTTCCTTAATTGCAAATCTTTCATATAAATAAATTTCCTTTCTCCAATTCTTCCTGCAATGCGCGGAGTCTTTTATACTGGTTGCGAATGGAAGCAATATATTCTTCCCAAAAATTCATTTTTCCCGCTTTTTTCGCAGCAGTTTTCATCTTTTTCCAAATTCGAACGGCCTGTTTGTAATGAAGCCGCGACTTTTGCTTAATTTCCTCCATCGCATAAAAATGATATAACGGAAGAACCACTGCTGGAGCTTCTTCCACGACTTCCTTTAACCCGTAAAATTCTAAATACTCAATTGAAGAAGGGTACAATTGTTGCAATGCCACCCATTCTTCATATCGTTTCTGTTTCAATAAATAATCCGAATACGGCTGAACCCCGTCTTTTCCAAAAGAAGAGTATAATAAAAGCTCCTCATCTTCTGTTAAATCCATTTTTTCATATAACGAATAAATGGATGAAACAACATAGGGACGAAAGGCAGGTTGAACTTTTTGAATATTTGCCTCTAAAAACGGAAGAATGCCTCTCAAGAGGATTTCCCCTGCTCGTTCATTTTGCTTGGAATAAGCAAACTTCACCAATCCTATATACAGTCCTAAATGGTCTGGACGAATATGACGCATATTTTCTTCTAATGCCGAATGATTTTTTAAAATAATATAGAATACAATCAAAAGTTCTGGTATTTTAGTATGCTTTTGCTCTTGAAGAAAAATTAATTCTTCTAACACCCGTCTCTTCTCATAAAACACTTCATCCCAAAACAGTAAGTACAGATTCATTCTTCTACTTACAAAACCTTCCCGTTCAAGCATTACTTCTCGAAGCATGCTTTGCATTTTATCAAAGAACGGATCTGTTACGAAAAGACGGGATTTTCCAGAGATTTCGCGGACGATTTTTTGGATAGATTGAAATCGTTTATCAAAAAAGTGTTGGTAATGGTCGACATGAAATTCTGACTCTAAATCAGTGAAATGGCGAGATAATTGATAAACAACAGCAAGTTCCATAAATAAGCGGTAAATCGGTTGCCATTCCCGTTCAAAAGGAATCTGCTTATTTAATTTTTCCAAAGCGTTTTCTGCAATATTTAAATAGAGGAAGCTTGGAATTTCAACCGCCCCCTCCAAATAATGGCTAAGCACTTCATCGACCATTTTCAACCAATTATCAGGGGTGCGAACATTGGCAAGAGCCTGCAAATTGACCGATTTTTTCGAACGCCAATTGCTAATCCATTCTTGAACGGAATCAATATGTTGATATAACGACAATAGAACGCTTACCTTATGTCGGCACCAGCCATTATTCGGGCATGTACAAGTGATGGAGTTGCTGAGAAAATCAATCGTCACTTCTGTTGGGTGCACATCTTTTACAGTTGTAGTAAGGACGGAAAAAACAGAAACGTATCGATGGAAAACAACTGATTGATTTCGAACAGCAAAAAGAGCCCGCCTTATTATCTCTTCATCCTCTGTGACAGAAGGATGCAACTCTCTCTCAATAGTTCGTAATGTTTGGCGAATAAATTTTTCTTGCTCTTCTGCAATATGTGCAACTGATAATACCATTACATTCGCTCCTAAAAAAAGTCTTTCCCTTCATTTTAACACGGCATTTAGTGTTTGATAAGACTTGTCCTTTGAAACTTTCGCAATTGCGGTCGTCACATAAAATTAGCAGACTTAAATTGAATAAAATAGTTTTTTATAAAACGGTATAAATTATTATGAATTTTCAGAAAAATAGTATAAAATAATGATAAATTATCTGAAAATGAGATTAAAATGAATAGAAATGATATTAATTCCTTATAATTGCCATTTATTTACTGATGTTGTAAATTTTATACAAAAAATTGATGATTCCTTGGATGAAGAAGGGGAATTTGGGAAAAATATGAATATCATCCAAATAAAAAGCGGGGAATATGTGGAAAGCAAAATTCGTATGATACATTAAGCAATATTTAATGGAAGCTTTATTTTCTTTTGAATAAGTGATTGGAATTATTTAGAAATTGTGATTTGTATCATTCGAGTTTAAACATAAGCTTTTTTGGAAAACCCTAATAAAGTTCCAAGTTGAGGATTACGAATAAAAAGTTTCGTTTCATCAACTTTGGGCTAATAAAAAGAGAGAGATTCAATATAGGAGGAATAGGTATGATCCATGTCCAATATATGAAACCTTTTTATACGAAAGCCTCGGGGGAAACATTGCGTCTCGTCTTTGCTTATCAATATTTTTCCATTATGAAAGACAACGAACTGTTTCACTTTGTACCTATCGAAGGAAAAGAAATCATTGTTAACATAAAAACGATGCAAATCGAAAATTTATCGGAAATTTTTGTTTTCCAGCGTGGAAATCGCTTTCTTCGATTGCCGCTATACCAGCTTCTATTGATATCCAACATCCATGAACATTTGGCGCCAATACTTGAAGAGGCAGCCAACAAATCAGAAACGATCAATATCGTCCCGCATGGAGAAAATGCAGAAGTGAAACACCTCATCCGCTCATTGGAGTCCGAAAATATTGATCGATTGATCGATGAAGCGTTATCTAATCGTGACGAACAAAGATTTTATGAATTAGTGGCGAAAAAGAAAAATATGGAGAACAAGTGAGTAGGAAATTGCAAGAAGTTAACGGAGGAAGTAAAGTGAATAAGAGTCAATGATGAAGCACCTCGATTTGAAAAAATTGAAGGTGCTTACATTTTTAATTAGATGATGAGGCATTTTTAGGCTTTGGTGAAATCAATCCTTACAATATGCTATGTATTAAGCCCCACTATAAGAGTTATCTGCACAAGTAGGGGAAATATCCGCACAAGAAGCAATGTTATTCACACAAGAGAAGGAGTTATCTACACGAGTTGGGTAACTATCTGCACGAGTGGAAGTAGTAAACGCACGAGCAGGGGGATTATCCACACGAGCAGGGGCTATCTGCACAAGAGGAAGTAGTAAACGCACGAGTAGGGTTATTATATGCACAAGCGAAAGAGTTATCTGCACGTGTAAGATTGCCATCCACACAAGTGAAACATCCAAATGCACAAAAAGAAGTGGTAAATGCACAAGCAGGGGAATTATCCGCACGAGTAGTAGCCATCCACCACACAAGCAGCAAAGTTATCAACACAATCAGACATCCCCCTGCACGAAACTGTACCTAAATGCAAAAGATATCCACATAGCTAGAATCCCATCTACTTTAGAAGAAATCAGTTGACCACTATACTCCTCATCCATTAAAGCGAGTATTAAGAAATAAAGAAATAAAGTACACTCACTGCAATCCCTGAACCAATAATTCCAAACAAGCAATCTTCGAAAGTAAGTTTCATATCTTTCATGACAAATCCCTCCTTGGGAGCCAGTATGTCCCAAAAAAACGATTATTAAACCTAATTTCAACCAATCTATTCAATGAATAATAAAATTATTAATTCTCTCATAAAAATTAATTGAAAAAAACCGATATGAATATCAATAGAACCTTCGCCATAAGAAAGGAGGAATACGATGCTGGGGCAATGGTCGGCTACGGGAATGATGATTTTAAATAATCTTCATCAAAACTGGATGAATGCCAATAAAGCGTTATTACGAATCTCTTCAGGTTATCGCATTAACAGCGCGGCAGATGATCCCGCGGGATTAGCCATTTCAGAAAAAATGCGTGCTCAAATTCGCGGCCTCAACATGGCGAGTAAAAATATACAGGATGGCATCTCCCTCGTTCAAACGGCAGAAGGCGCTCTCAATGAAACTCATGCCATCATACAGCGTATGCGTGAACTAGCAATCGAAGCTGCAAACGACACACTTACTGATGATGATCGAAAGCACCTAGATCTTGAATTCCAACAACTGAAAGAGGAAATTACTAGAATTGCGAAACAAACAGAATTCAACACGCGCCCTCTCTTAAACGGTGACTACGAATCAAATCCATTAAAAATTCAAATAGGTGCGAATGCTGGACAATATATGGAGATTTATATTGGCAATGTAGATAGCACCAGCCTTGGCCTAGATAATCACGACATCACAACTAGAGATGGTGCGGACAAAGCGATTGGTGCATTAGATAAAGCTTTACAACAAGTATCCAGTGAACGCTCTCGGCTTGGCGCTTATCAAAATCGAATGGAACATGCTTATAATAATGTAGTGAACACGGCAGAAAACTTAACTGCAGCAGAATCTCGAATAAGAGATGCAGATATCGCGAAAGAAATGATGAACTATACAAAAGCAAGCATTCTTGCCATGGCGGCACAACAAGTTCTTGCGCTCCATCTACAACAAGCCCAATCCATCTTAATGCTACTAAACTCCGGAAAAAAATAACTCACAGGCGTGAAAAGAAATGGACGTCTGTGAGTTTTTTTATGGAGTACCAGAGACATTGAAATTTTCATTTTCCCACCAAAAATTCCGCGAAAATAAAAGTTTACAGCAAACTATTCCCCTCTCAATTTCCATTTGCTAATTTAATAGGAAAAAAGGAGGGAAATATTTGCTACTCAAACCATACAAAACGAGTGATTACAAAATCGCATTAGAGTCTCTTCTCAAACGTTTAAATCCGGGTCACGAAAAAGCTTTCAAAATCGAAGAAGAATTATCGTTGCAAGAAGCTGGAGAAAACGGAGAAAAACATTTGCTAACCATCCTGACAGAAAATCAATTGCCTAAAAACACCTACATTCTTCATAACATCAGTATTAAATCCATCATCACGATTCAAATCGACATTATACTCATTTCACCAAGCTGGTGCCTCATTTTAGAAGTGAAAAATCTCAATGGAGAACTAACGTTTACAAACAATCCACCTCAACTAATTTGCGTGAAAGAAGATAAAAAGCTATCCTATCGCAGCCCAGAAGCCCAAATCGACCAATATATTTTGGGGTTAACAACATTTTTGGAACAACATCAAATCAAAGTCCCCATTTATGGTGCAATCGTATTACCGTATAACAATGCAATTATCGATAAACCGCCTTCCAAATACCCGTTATTTATGGGAAGAGGTATTATTCAATACATTTGGTCATTGCCAAAAAAAGAAGTCATTCCTTCAAAACAAGTAGGAGAATTATTAATTCAATATTCAAAAGAACGAATTTGGGATCATTTCCCCCTAACCCAGTATTACAGCATCAACCCACAAGAAATCCGAACTGGAGTAGAATGTCCGAATTGTGGCACCATTCCGATGAAACGACTCAAACGTACATGGCATTGTGAAAAATGTAATACGCGGAGCATGTACGCCCATGAAAAAGCCTTGAGGGATTATTATATGTTGATCAATAAAACGATATCTCCTAGTGAAGCGATGAACTACTTAAGATTAAGAAATCGTTTCGAAGCAACTAGAATATTAAAAGCTAACAGTAAATCCCGAACAGGCAACACAACAGCATGTAAATATGAATTAAGTATAAATGGATAAAATTTGTAAGAGTGTGCAGAGTAATGAATGCACGCTCTTTTTTTGAGAGAGGATTGTATTTACACGAACTGGTATTCTAACTGCACAAGAAAGGGAGCTATTCACACAAGTTGGATGATATCTGCACAAGAGGAAATACTATCCACACAAGTTAAGGAGTTATGTACACGAGTGGAGGTGCTATCCGCACGAGTCGTGGAGTTATCTACACAAGTAGGTGAACTATCCGCACGAGCAGAGAAGTTATCTGCACAAGCGGGGAATCATCCACACAAGTGGGTGTATTATCCGCACGAGCCAACGTACTATCTACACAAGCAAGTAATCTATCCGCACGAGCCAACGTACTATCTACACAAGCAAGTAATCTATCCGCACGAGCTAAGGTACCATCCACACAAGTTGGAGTTGCAAATGCACGAGTGTGAACCGTATCCACACGAGCTGGGGTATTATCTACACAATAGGTGAATTATCCGCACGAGTGGAGGAGTTATCTACAAAAGTAGATGAACTATCTGCACGAGCAGAGAAGTTATCTGCACAAGCGGGGAATCATCCACACAAGTGGGTGTATTATCCGCACAAGCCAACGTACTATCTACACAAGTAGGTGAACTATCCGCACGAGCAGAGAAGTTATCTGCACAAGTGGGGAATCATCCACACAAGTGGGGGTATTATCTACACAAGCAAGTAATCTATCTACACAAGCAAGTAATCTATCTACACAAGCAAGTAATCTATCCGCACGAGCCAAGGTACCATCCACACAAGCTGAATTTGCAAATACACGAGTTTAAACCGTACCCACACCAAAAAGAGTAGGTAATGTGAAAATAATTCACAGTTTCACTCAAAAGTTGTATACTTGTAATCGCAGGACAAAATGAAAAACAACACTATCAGACATTCTAAACAAAACGAGTCTCGGAGCATCACTAGTTATTTAAAACGCGCTTAATAATCAAAATTCCCCAAAACAAAAGCGCAACATTAAAAGAACAGCTCCCTCTCGTTCTTGAAACTCGAAAGGAAGTAACGATTCATATGAACAAAACAATGTGTGTAATCGGACTAGGATACATCGGATTACCAACTGCGGTTACTTTTGCAAATTACGGAGTAAAAGTGCATGGGGTTGACGTAAACCCTGCTGCTGTTCGAAGCATTCAAGAGAAAAAATTACATATCGAAGAACCAGGCTTACAAGAACGTCTGAATAAAGCGGTAGATGAAGGGTACTTAACAGCTTCCACAACACCGCAAGAAGCAGATGTTTTCATTGTGGCGGTTCCTTCACCTATTAATGCAGACAAAACAGCAAACCTTGAATATGTACGTGAAGCAACAAAATCAATCGTTCCTTATTTAAGAAAAGGAAATCTTGTTATCTTGGAATCTACAGTTCCGCCAAAAACTGTGGAACGTGTGATGATACCTGAACTCGTTAAATCTGGATTAGATATTGGAACAGAACTATATGTTGCTCACTCTCCAGAACGAGTAATTCCGGGACGCATCTTTGAAGAATTAATCAACAACGGCCGCATCATTGGCGGAATCAATAAAAAATCTGCGGAAATGACAAAAGAACTTTACGAACTATTCGTAAAAGGCCCAATCCATTTAACGGACGCCACAACTGCCGAACTGGTCAAAGTCATGGAAAATACATACCGTGATGTAAACATTGCATTCGCTAACGAATTAGCAAAACTAGCGGAAGAACTTGATGTAAACATTTGGGAAGCCATTCACTATGCGAACTTCCACCCACGTGTAAACATCCACTTCCCAGGACCAGGTGTTGGTGGACATTGCATTGCCGTTGACCCATGGTTCTTGGTGGAACTTGGTGGAGAAAAAGCCCAAATGATTCACCTAGCTCGCAACATTAACGACGGAATGCCACTATTTACAGCGCAAAAAACGCAAAAAATCTTGAATGAAAACAAAATTGCGGGCGGCAAAGTAGCTGTTCTGGGTCTTGCATTCAAAGGAAACGTCGATGATATGCGCGAAAGCCCATCATTAGAAGTGATCCACGAACTTCAACAACTAGGCTTAGAAGTCGTTTCATTCGACCCGCATATTAAAGAAAATAACCATCCAACTCAGACACAAAACTTTGAAGAAGCAGTAAATGACGCAGACATTTTATTAGTATTAACAGACCATAAAGAATTTAAAGAATACAACCCATTAACGATCACACCAAAACACAAAATCGTGCTTGATACGAAAAACTGCTTGGATCGCGAAAAATGGAAAGAAGCAGGATTCCAATTCCATTTACTTGGTGATTCAAAAAATATATAAGTAGTTTAACTACAATAAAATTGTAAGCGACAGGGTGGTTAATGCTCTGTCGCTTCATCGATTCATTTCGTATAGAATAAACAATTACCCAACTCGAATTTCGGTTCTTTGTCAAATGGTGTTGGTGAATAAATTTTAGTGACATTATTTGGTAATATGTAATCGGATGGCTTAGGGGAAATTCGAGGTTCCCCTAAGCTGTTTTTATTTTCGCTAAGTTTTGGGTAATGAATATTCGGTTTCTAAAGTGATAGAAGGATCGATAACCGAAAGAAATGCGTTTAATCACTTTGATTTTGTTATTAATCCCCTCTAAAATGCCGTTATTATAATCGTACTTTAGCGTATTCTCGACATAATTGATGTATTTGTTGATTGTCTTGATGGCGGTTTTCATATAGCTGGAAACGATATTTTGTTTATTCTCTAATGTTTTCTTTAGGAGCTCAAAGTCTTTGGTTTTGATGTAATGTCGAACGTATTGGTATAACTCATAGGACGCTTTTAATTCAGAATCTAAATCAATGAGATAGTGGAGAATCTCCACCTCACACATATGCTTTTTAAAGCAACGATGATATGTATAGTTCTTATAATCAAGTTTTGTTTGATCTTTCAGAAGGAGCTTCCAGTATTTTTTCAATTTATTGTAATTCTTTTTATCCCGATTCATGACGTTGATGCGCGTTTTGTTTAAAGCTCTGCTAAATAGTTGGAGGATATGGAATTTGTCGAGTACGATTTCCGCTTTAGGGAAAACTTCTTGGATTAAGGAAATATAAGGGCTATACATATCGATGACAATCGTTTTTACCGCATCTCTCGCCTTCTTGGAATACCGTAAGAAATACTCTTTGAGGACAGATAATCTCCGGTCCTCCACGATATCCACAATCTCCCCCGTTTCAGAGTCGCAGAAAATAAAGGACATCGCTCCAGCTGCGGATTTCACTGATTTAAACTCATCAAAACACAAATGCTTTGGAAGGTAGTGAACATTTGGTTGATAGTAGCTATAAAAGCTGTCAATGACACGACTGACAGTGGCATGAGAAACATTATGTTTCATCGCAATATCTTTTTCGGATATTTTATCTTTGGCGTTTAAAGCAATCGATACTTTGGTATTGTTGGAAATACAACAGTTTTTAGCCACGACGCTCGTTTTTAAAGTAAACGTGGAATGACAATGTTTACAGAAATAACGCTGTTTACGCAATTTTAAGTAGGTATGAAAACCTGAAATGCTAGGCATTTTAATGAGAGACGTTTTAAAACCGTGTTTAATGATTTGATCATCGAAGACATGTCCACAAGCATAACAAGCTTTTGGTTGATACGTTAACGTCCCATGAAAGACTTTCGCTTTTACTTTTTTGATTGTTTCGGTAGAACAAAAATTTTCATCAAATGTGATATTTTTGTCTTTTATATTGAGTAGGTTTCGTATAGAATGATGGTGAGACATGTGACACAACTCCTTTGGAAAATGTGTTTTGGCGATTACATTTTACCAGAGTTTTGTCACTGTCTCATTTTTTTTGTTCAAAAAAATTGGTGCTGGTTTATACTCACCAACACCAAATATTATAGAGCCCGAATTTCTAGATGGTAAAAACTTTGTCATGTTTTTATCATCTTTTTTTAATCTGGGCTTTCTGTACATTCGCAAAATTTTTGGTATGATGGTTAACGGAATGAAACAACAAAATTGAATGGATGAACGAAGATGAAAGAAACCGTATTAGGGATACAAGTTAACACAGAAAACTACGATGAACTAATCGAACAAATATTTCAACGCATTGAACGGAAAGAAAAATCACTCATTGTCGCAATCAACCCTGAAAAAATCATGAAAGCAAAAGAAGATCCGGCATTAAAAAAATTACTAAATGAAGCAGAGTTCCAAATCCCAGATGGAATTGGGGTTATTTTAGCTTCCAAAATTCAAAAAGGTCAAATCTCTGAAAGAGTTACAGGTGTCGATTTAATGATGCGACTTTGCGAAGAAGCGGCAAAAAAACAAAAACCAATCTTCTTGTATGGGGGGAAACCAGGTGTAGCTGCAGCAGCTGCTGAAAAACTGAAAGCACTATATCCTGGTATTCAAATTGCCGGTATTCAACACGGATATGAAACTGACAATGAAAAAGTGATTGCCAAAATAAATGAAGCAAAACCTGATATTTTATTTGTCGCAATGGGTAGCCCAAAACAGGAAAATTGGATTAATGCAAATCGCGACCAATTATACCCAACAATCTATCAAGGAGTAGGAGGCTCCTTTGACGTACTTGCAGGGAATGTGAAACGAGCACCAAAAGCTTTCCAAAAAGTTGGACTCGAATGGTTTTATCGTTTAATGATGGAACCGAAACGTATTAAAAGACAAATGGCATTGCCAAAATTTCTTCTTGAAGTTGTACGAAACACAAAACGAAATTAGCAAGATTTCCCTCGGTGCGCCAAAATCATGCAATTGAAAATTATTTTGTAATCTTTGTAATATTTTATTGTGTATTTACAGTGAAGGTGTTAAACTGTAAGAAGTAGTAAGATTTCCTCTACGATATAGAGCAATACATTTTCCCTGCAAGGAAAAAACGGTTGGTAGCCCAAAAAGAAGGCCTCAGCATAAAGATGCTGGGGTCTTCTTTTTATCTATGCGACATGGATGAGATCTTTGATTTAAGAAATTAATATATAGGAAAAATATACCAAATAAAAATCAACAATTACTGAGAAAAAATTAAAATTAGTAGTCATAAATCTAATATCCAATCAATATATTGATTCGGGGTAAAAGGAATTAACACAATGTAATTAAAAGTAAACAAAATAGTTAACTAACATCCAAAATAATCTAATCATTGTAAAAAATTGGAGATTACAGTAGTAGTATTGAAAAAATGTAGAAAAATTAAAACATATTTGCTTAATAAGGTTGTTTTTTACAAACGATTTATGTCATAATATAAGAGATTCTTAGTTATCCTTTTTACGAATGTAACAGTCATGTGAAACTAATGGAAATGTTACTAAAAAATGATTGACAAGCCATTCGTATACTACTAAACTTTTATGTGTAATAGTTTATTTTCTCATATTTTGTGAGGATAACTAAAAATATTAATTGAATTAGAGGAGGAAATCTTTCTATGGCTAACCAACCAAAGAAATACAAAAAGTTTGTAGCAACAGCTGCAACAGCTACACTTGTAGCATCTGCTATCGTACCGGTTGCTTCAGCTGCATCATTCACTGATGTTCCTGGCGACCACGAATTCAACCAATATATCAATGAATTAGTAGAAGCTGGTATCATCAAAGGTTATCCAGATGGTACATTCGGTCTTTACAAACAATTAAAACGTAGCGACGTAGTTAAAATGTTAGGTCGTTACTTAGAAGCTAACGGTGTTGAAGTTCCAGCTGACTGGGCAACAGTTCAACGCTTCAGCGATGTTCCTGTAACAGCTCAAGACCAAGAATTAGTTAAATACGCTGCTCTTGTAAAAGACGCTGGTGTATTCACTGGTTCAAACGGTAAACTTAACTATACACAAAACATCCAACGCCAACAAATGGCTAAAGTTTTAAACAACGCTTACGAAAAAATCAACGGCAAATCTTTAATCGATCTTGCTGCTGAAATCGAAGACGTAAAAGTTGCTGACTTAGATAAAGCATTCGACGAATTCCGTCCATACATCCAAGCTTTAGCTGATCTTAGAATCACTACAGTTGAAAACTTCCGTCCAGCTGATGCTGTAACTCGCGGTCAATTCGCTAAATTCTTAAGCATCTCTATCAAAGGCGGAGACGTAACAACTCCAACACCTGCTGAAGTTGAAATCGAATCTTTAACAGCTACTGGTGTTAGCCAATTAACAGTTAAATTCAACAAAGCTGTTGACACAGAAGCTGCTAAATTTGCTGTAGCTCGTGGAACAACTGCAATTACAGTTAAAGACGTTGACTGGAACGATGCTAAAACTGAAGCTGTTATCACTGTAGACCACAAATTCGCTGATGCAACATACACTTTAACAGTTAGCGGTCTTGGTGAAAAAGAATTAACTAAATCTGTAACAACTACTAAAGAAGAAGTTACAAAAATTGAATTCTTATCTAACAAATTAGTTCTTACAGGTCGTGAAGCAAAAGACGGAGATCGTGTATATAAACAAGCTGTTATTGCATTTGCTGCATATAACCAATACGGAGAAGACATTACGAAAAACGTAATTGAATCTCGTTATGAAGATCCTAAAGTAAGAGGAATTCGTACTGCTAGCAAAGGTAGCGGCTTAGATACTGAAGTTAAAAATGGTAGAGTTATAACTTGGGTTGAAGAGCGCGAAAAAGAAGGCGAAGAAGGTAGCGTTGAATTCACTTACGAAAACGGTGACTACGAGTTACACGCTTATCAAGATGTTGTTCTTTCTGATATCGCAGAGCCAGGTTCAGTTGAATTATTAGACATTTATAATGCAAGCGGCAAAGCACTTACTACGAAAAATCTAGAAGATGTTGCAAAAGGTAATGAAGATTTCTACTTATTATTCAAAGTAAAAGATCAATATGGTGTGGAAATCGATCCTGAATTTGCAAAATCTACTAAATCTCAAGCTTCAACAAATGATACTACAATCCTAGATGAAGTTAAAAGAGGTCTTCGAGTAAGAGTATCTGACAGAGACATCTTCGAATTAGAAGACGAAGAAAATATTGAAGTATTAAACGTAGATGGTAAATACTACTTCGCATTAAAAGTAGCACACCGCGATGCAAAACGTATTGAAGCTGGTGAAAACACTGTTGAAGTTAGAGCAAGAGCAACAGGAGAAGTTACAACAAAAGTTTACAAAGTAGAAGCAAGCTCAGAAGTACACAAAATTGAACTATTAGCTCCATCTGAAGTAGTTGCTGGAGATGAAATCGTAAAACTTCCTGTAATTGCAACTGACATCAATGGTGAAGTTATTAAAAATGCAGCAGAATTAAACAAAAAAATCGGTGACCGTGATAACGGAATTACATTCAAAGCATCTTCTTCACGTATTGTTGGTGGAGATTCTGGTTTCCAATTTGTTGAGGAAAACGGTCAATTATATCTAGAGTTTAAAACTGTATCTAATAAATATAACACTTCTAAACCAAGAGTAGAAGAAGTAGATATTGAAGTAACAGTAGAAAAATACGATCAAGATTCAGAAATCACATTAAAAATCCAACCAGATGCATATGCTGCAAAAATTATTGGTGTAAAAGATAAAGCTGACACATACTTCCACCAAGATGGAAAAGCTGAAATTAAATTAAAAGACTTAATCATTGAAGACCAATATGGACGTATCTTCGATGATAATGCTAAACTTGCAAATGATCCTAACTTCAAAATTGAACTTCTAAATACTGAAAATGGTATTATTCAAGCAAGTGGTACAATTACAAATACATCTGACAAATTAACATTTGAAGTTAAAGCTACTGACCGTGGTAAGAAAGGTAGCGGTACTTTCGAATTACAATTAACTGCTAAAGATTTAACTGAAAGCAATAAAAATGTAACAGATAGAGTTTCTATTACATTCCGTGCAGTAGAAGATGATGACTTCACTTCATACAAAGTTAAGAGTGATGGCTATGTATATGGCAAAACATCTACTGATGTAGCAGGAATTGAAGTATACGGTGTGTTATCAAACGGAGTGGAAGTAGAAATTACAGATATTCCAGGAGCTTTCCAAGTATTACCTGGTGACTACTTAAAACCAAAATACTCTACATCAGCTACTACTCCAGATGTAATTGATGTATATGCTGATGCAGATTCAGAAGCATTAAAAGATGCATTTAAAGCTGCTGGATATCAAAATATCGAAACAGGAGTACGTGTTGTAATCAACGCTACAGGTGAAGAGATTCTTCATAAATTAGTAGTTTCTGAAGCACCTGGTAAAGCTGCTAGCATCAAATTAAAAGACAGCAACTCTATCAGTGAAAAAGATTTAGAAATCTTAGAAGTAAAATTAACAAGCACAAACGCTATCACTGGTGAACAAATTTTAGAAGAACTAGATAAACATGTATTTGAAATTAAAGACCAGTATGGTAAAAAAGTAACTGTAGATGATATTACAAATGGTAGAGTTAAATTTACTCATGATTCTAGCGATGCAACTTACACTGGAAGTGGCGTAACTTTAACAATTTCTGATGTATTTACTCAAAATGATAATGTTAAAGTTCAAAATAACGGTCGCCATGATGTAGTAATTGGAGGAACTCCAGCTCTAAGTGTGGGTGACTACTTCACTGTAACTATTAAAGTAGATGGCGTAAGCAAATCTCTACGTGTTAAAGTTATTAACTAATAAACTAATTCAAAAAACCGATCTAGTACTCTAGATCGGTTTTTTTTAGTTGTGCGCCCGGCATGTACATGAACTATAGGGTGTAAGTCCCGAACCCCGAAGACAGAAGTAGAGGTTAGCCAAGAGCAAGGGTGTCCGTGGTGACGCGGAATCTGAAGGAAGCTGGAGGCAAAACACCGGTCCGAGGAACACGAACCTCATATAAGGCTAGGTATGATTGAGTGAGTTTGCAAAACAAAACAAAGCTCTTTCTGTCGAAGGTCATATCGAGTAAATGAGGCGGATAGATGGTGTGAAAGTGCATGTACTTACCCGGGGAGGTCTGGCGGATATGTGAAGTACTCTTCATAACCTACTTAGTGATAAGTAGCTGAACCGTCAGAAGTCAGCAGAGGTCATAGTATTAGTTGGTTTAGAACTACTAAGAAGGACCGAACAATTAAGAGAGAATAGCCCTTGGCATTCAGTGAGTCATGATGAACACAGAAAACGTAGTACCTCACTTGAGGAAGGAAGCGGTGAATCCCGTGGGGGACCTCTTGGAGGGTGGAGTGACCACTGGCATAAAGAGAACAGCTATTCACGGAAGGAGAATAACGATGCTTTTGAATCAAATCCTGTCACGGGAGAACATGCTTCAAGCACTAAAACGTGTAGAACAGAATAAAGGAAGCCACGGAGTAGATATGATGCCCGTACAAAACCTACGACAGCACATAGTCGAAAACTGGCTATCTATTAAGGAGGCAATTCTCAAGGGAACTTATGAACCAATGCCAGTCCGCAGAGTCGAAATCCCGAAACCTGACGGCGGTGTTCGTTTACTAGGAATCCCTACCGTAACAGACCGTTTGATTCAACAAGCAATCGCCCAAGTACTTTCAAAAGTGTATGACCCTACATTCTCTGAAAACAGCTACGGATTTCGACCAAACCGAAGTGCTCATGATGCGGTGAGGAAAGCGAAAGAATATATAAGAGATGGATATCGATGGGTTGTAGATATGGACTTGGAGAAATTCTTTGATAAGGTCAACCATGACAGATTAATGGGTACACTCGCGAAGAGAATCCAAGATAAACCATTACTGAAATTGATTCGTAAGTATTTACAATCGGGCGTCATGATTAATGGTGTGGTGTCAAGCACATTAGAAGGAACTCCACAAGGAGGACCATTAAGTCCGCTACTATCTAACATTGTACTAGATGAACTAGATAAAGAATTGGAAAGAAGAGGACACAAATTCGTTCGATATGCGGATTGTTTTTGGCAAGTAGAAATTGTATGAAATGGCAATTAAAAATGCATACATACACTTGCCAAATTCCATGGTTAACGTTGAGAGATTGAGTCTTTGTATCGGTGACTTTCACCATTGAAGATGATTAAATGAGAATGATGAATCAGCCGATCAATGACGGCCTCTGTTAAAATGGGATCGCCAAAGACATTATTCCATTGGCTAAAAGGTAAATTGGTTGTCACAATGATGCTTTTGGTTTCATAACACATGGAAATAACTTGAAATAATAACTCTGCCCCCTGTTTATGCAATGGAATATAGCCCAATTCATCAAGAATCAAGAGATCCAACTTTTCGATTTGATTGAGAAATTTACCAAGGTCACCTTTTTCATTGGCCTCCAATAAAGCATTGACAATGGAGGCGGCCGTATAGAACTTCACTCTTTTTCCTTGTTTTTTCATCAAATTGAGGGCGATGAGAGTGGAAAGGAATGTTTTACCGGTTCCCAC
The DNA here is from genome assembly GCF_038004345.1 of Ureibacillus sp. FSL W8-0352. Lineage (NCBI taxonomy): Bacteria > Bacillati > Bacillota > Bacilli > Caryophanales > Caryophanaceae > Ureibacillus > Ureibacillus sp. FSL W8-0352. The sequence goes on from NZ_JBBOQT010000001.1 coordinate 3,162,256, forward strand.
TCCGCCATAGAAGATAAGGTTTTCCTGATTTTTCGTAAACTCACCTTCTAAAATATAATCTTTTGTGATGCCTGGGGCTAGTTGAATCTCCCGCCAATCATAAGGTTTATTTGGAATTTTCGGCAATGTCGCCTGTTTTAGTAGTAAATTTATCCTTCTCTCATCTCGATGCTGCACTTCTCGTTCAAACAGCTTCAGTAAAAATTCCTCATTTGTTTCCGCATGGATGGTATGGTAATTGGCTGGAATCCAGCTTAATTTTAGTCTTTTGGCATATTCCTTAATCATTTGTTCCATGATGCCACATCTCCTTGGGATTCGAATAGGCGGTCATAATGCCTTACTCCTCGGATGGCTTCCGGCATATCTGGAACGTGTTTTTTCGGTTGAATTGGCTCTCGTATACCTCTTCCATTGATTAATTGATAAAATACCTGTTTAATCGATTCTACTTTCGGATGACCATACTGGGAGGCAATCCTCAAAGCCTGTGTCGAAACTTCGAAATCATGTTCTTTTAGTAAAACAGCTAGTAGTTGTAATGCTTCCTTCTTTTCTTGAACGGTACAATTGGAAAAATAATTTTTCCATTCTTCCGGCATCTTTTCATAGAAATCCGTATATTTTAATGCATTTGGCCTTTTGGCCATTAACGTAAGATATGGTTGCCATTTCATTGATTTTTGTTTTGTGCCATATAAACGCTCGTGCTTGATAATCAGCTCATGCTCTTCTGTTAAAATGGCAATCTCATGATAAGAGATCTTTGCCAAAACCTTTTGTTTGGCAAAACGGGGAGACGTGGAATATAAATTGTTTTCTAAATGGATGAAACCGTACTTATCAGCCGTGACCTGCTCATATCGGACACATTCAAATTCTTTGGCTGGCAATTGAAGAAATAACGCTTGTTCTTCTTCAAATAATTCAGCGATGAGTCGCTCCTTCTCATAATGCGGACGATTCCAGTCCTTCTCACATTTCTCCCATAAAGATTCATTAAAACTTTCTAGTTGATAGATTGTTTGTTCAGGTAAAAAGAAATTGTTTCGAATATATTTCACCTTTGATTCGACATTCCCTTTTTCATTTCCGCTGGCTGGGTTGCAGAACTCGCATTCAAAGCCATAATGTAAAACGAATCGTTGAAATGTCTCTGTCAATTCTCTTTCTCCGTTTGGCAAGATCGTTTTTACGGCAGGGGAGAGATTATCAAAACGAATGACCCTTGGAACCCTTCCCATATAGTGAAAGATTCGTTTTAATCCTTCCAAGAAACATTCTTGATTTTGAGCTGGCATGACTTGCACATAGGCCGCATTACTGTAAGGGAATGAAACGACCAGGTAAGGAAAATCGACGTATTTCCCCTGATAGAGAAAAGGAGCTTCTCCAAAATCAACTTGAGCCGTTGCAGGTTTCGATTCTAAAGGTAACGCAGCTGGTTCACTTTGTTCGAGCAGTTCTTGTTTTCTTTTTGATACATAGAGCCGAACAGAACGATCTGAACCTGTAAATCCATATTCTTCTTTTAAGATTTCATACATTCGTTTCGCAGTTCTTCGATATTTTTTCTTCTTTGTCAAGTCCTCTTTAATCCATTGATCCAATATCGGTTTCACTGGATCCATCACTTTCGCTTTTCTCATTTGTTTAACTTTTGAGGGATTGAAGTCTTCCATTTCCGCATACTTCTTCACTGTTCTTGGATCACGATTCATTCTTTTGGCAATATCGGAATAGGAACATCCTTTTTGGTTTGCTTCATATCTGATATAATGAATTTCAGCCACTGCTAACATCTCCTTGAATACCTCCCGTTGAACTGTTTTGTCCAACTAGGAGGGTAGTGTATTTGGGGAATGTTGGCAAGTGGTTTTTTGTTTTATAGGACCTGCATAAATTAATTGCCAAACGTTACATTTTTAGTTTGCCATAAACATGCGGATGACTGTAACATTTACGTGAAAAGTAAACGAGCAGGACTTCGCACAATGGCAAGTATCCAGCGATTTATTGAAGGAAAACTACGACTGAAAGTAAATGAAAAGAAATCAGCGGTCGACCGTCCATGGAAACGTAAGTTTCTAGGATTTAGCTTTACCTATCATAAAGAGCCAAAGGTTCGTATCGCAAAAGAAAGCCTTAAACGAATGAAGAATAAAGTTCGTGAAATCACATCACGCAAGATGCCCTACCCGATGGAATACCGCATTCAGAAACTGAATCAATATCTAATGGGATGGTGTGGATATTTTGCGTTAGCAGACACCAAATCTATATTCCCTGAATTAGATAAATGGATTCGTAGAAGACTTCGAATGTGTCTATGGAAGAACTGGAAGAAACCGAAAACAAAGATACGCAACCTTATTCAACTTGGCGTACCACAATGGCAAGCGTATGAATGGGGAAATACTCGGAAGAGTTATTGGCGTATTTCAAATAGTCCAATATTACACAGAACCCTTGGTAACTCCTATTGGAGAAACCAAGGGCTGAAAAGTCTTGAAGCTCGTTATGAAAACTTGCGTCAATTATCTTAATTGAACCGCCGTATACGGAACCGTACGTACGGTGGTGTGAGAGGACGGGAGTTAATCGCTCCCTCCTACTCGATTTAGTGTTCGTGAATATAAACTAGAACTAATTTTTTAAAAAGTAAAATGAAAACACTCTGCTGAACTGTATCGCTAAACGGCATTATACAAGGAGTAGAAAATAATTAATAACATGTGTTAATAGTAAAGTATTAAAATTTAATGTATAATAATACTAGAGAAACATCGTTTGTGAGTTTTATATTCACAAAATGAAATGGTTCTCTTTTTTTATTCCTAAAGAATAAAGGTTGAATAAAACTAATCGTTACTATAAGGATTTAAGTGGCAATAATATGTAAATGATACTAAAGCAATATATAATTAAATAGTGTATAATAATTTAGGTATTAACTGTAATGAAAAATGATAAAAGGAATGAGAATATGAAATTAAGAGAATCTCATAGAAAATACATATTGTTAGGAATGATTGGGTTCATTATCGTTGGTTTAATTACAGCCAATGTAATGGCAAAAAAACAAGATCAAGAGTTTATAAAAAATGAATTATTGTATGATCAGGTGCAACAAATGTATAATAGTGGGAATTATGAAGAAGCTTTGGTTTATATCAATGAATTATTAAAAACTCAACCTAATTCAGAGGCAGTAAACCACATGGGAGGATTAATATCTGCAATCAATAAGGAATACAGTAAGGCTGCAATATTATTACAAAAAACACTTGATATTAATCCGTATAAAGTAGAAGATCCTATATTTATGCTTCAATTAGGGGAAGTGTTTTATCAAGCAGAGCGTTATGAAGATGCAAAAGTTGTTTTAAATCTTTGTAAAGAGATGGGATGGGAACCAGAAGAATTACCAAAATACCAAGAAAAAGTTTCTGAATTGCTTACTTCAATTCAAAATCAATAGTAAGGTAGGTATACATATGACTTCGTTTTATGGAGAAGATCGACAAAAAAATATATTAGTAGATGAAGAAGAAAATCGAGTATCAAGGGCAAATATAGATAAATGGATATTTAGATTGTTACTTATTTTGATTGGTTTTATGCCTATAATTGTATTGGCTCACGTTAGAGAAGTAATTAGTCCTCAAGTATCCAATATTAGTCTTCTTTTTTCTGGAGCAAAAGGCGACATCTTTACTTATTATAAGTTTTTTTTAATTTTAATTATTACGATTGTTTCGGCCATTTTATTACTAATCAAATTATTTTTTATGAATGGTACAATTCGAAAAACTGTATTGAATTATATTTTGGGTCTATTTGCAATTTCAATTGTGATTTCAACAATATTTTCACCGAACATATCTATTGCTTTAACTGGACAATATAACAGAACTGATGGTGCGATTAGCTGGTTGTGCTATATTGCATTAATGTTTATTGCCATGAATATTAATCACCCAAAAAATGCAGTAAATAAAATTTTATATTCACTCTATCCTTTTGTGTTCATTAATTTATTTATCATTACGATGAACTTCACAGGTAATGACTTAATGCAAAAAGAATGGGTGCAAAGGATTGTTACTGTATTTTTACCAGAAGGAGCAGCACTTGCAGAAAATTCCCAATTAGTCGGTACGTTAAACCAATGGAACTATATGAGTGGTATGTTTGCTATAATGACAGTAATATTTTTGGTTGCCGCATTAGTTGGTGAGAATTGGTTATATAGTATAATCAATACAGTAGTTGCAGTGTTATCTATTGCTATAATGTTTATGTCAATATCGACTAGTGGATTTGTAACTGTTCTAATTCTATTTTTACCAATAGTTATTATCCTTTTTAGATTAGATAATAAATTAAAAGGTATTATAATACTAACTATATTTTTAGTATTATCAGGGGGAACACTTCATTTCCTATCTAAAGAAAATCCTAAAGTATGGGCTGAATCATTTGGTTTTCTTATAGATAAAAACCCATATGAAGAAGAATCAGCATCACAATCAACTACAAATTTTGAATTGATTAATAGAGTTTACGCATCAGATCGTACCTTCGAATTACCGGAGTTACCAGAGCGTGCAGTAGCAGCTGGTACTGGCCGCGTCTATATTTGGGAAAAAACTTTTGATTTATTAAAAGATCGACTTCTTTTAGGTTATGGCTTAGATTCGTTAATGTATAATTTTCCACATTATAATATTGATGCAAGAGCTGGGTTATTTGATGAAAATCAAATTGTTGATAAACCCCATAATATATTTGTAGGAATTTTATATGGTACAGGTTTAGTTGGATTTGTTTCGTTAATTCTAGTATTTGCAACAACCGTACTTTATTTAATTAAAGCTTTTATCAATAAAATTGATATCCAATATTTTGTACCTGGAATAGCATCGCTGGGTTACTTTATTCAGGGAATGTTTAATGATTCACTACCTGGTATATCTGGTGTTGCATGGATAATTTTAGGAATATTTGTAGGGCAAATACTAAATGAAAACAAAAAAGATATCAAAACAGAAAAAATATAAGAGAACTATATCAAAATAATAGTTTAACAATGAATAAGGACATTGAAGGGGAATTATAATAAATGTTTTTTTCTAGACTTTTTAGATTTTTAAAAAAATATGGCTTAATGACGTTTTTAAAAAAAATAATTGAAGAAGTAAAAGTCTTTTTTCAAAAAAGAAGGAATACTAAACTGCATACAAAAATTTTAAAAGACATTTTAAATGAAAATAGTGGGAAAGAGATTATTGTATTTCTTTCCCCTATTCCGTGGAATGTTCCTCTATTTCAACGTCCTCAGCATATAGCCCAAAATTTAGCTAGACAAGGTTATTTATATTTTTATTGTACGGATAGTGTTGAAGTTAATGGATTTAAAAAAATAGAAAATTCTTGTTATGTTACAAATCGTCAAGATATTGTTCTAAAAAATATAGAGAAATTTATTCTTCATACGTATTCTACTGATACAAGAAACTTAAAAAAAATAATAAAGCTAGCTAAAAATAGAAAATGTACTTTTTTATATGAATATATAGATGAACTGGATGAAGAATTAGTTGGTAAGATAAATAATTATACAATTAAAAAGCATAAGAACTTTTTAAAGGATGAGGAAAATACTATAGTTGTTGCTTCTGCTGATACTCTTTATCGGGAAGTATTGTCATACAGAACAAAAAAAATTGAACTTGTAACCAATGGCGTGGATTATAGTCATTTCAATATCCCATATAGCCATAATAATATTCCTATAGAAATAAAAGATGTTGTTAATAAGAAAAAACCGATTATTGGATATTTTGGAGCTTTTGCTTCTTGGTTTGATTACGAATTAATCATAAAATTAGCAATTAATAAGCCGGAATATGAAATACTGCTAATAGGCTGGAATTACGATAATTCAATATTGAATTATGGTTTCGAAAACTTTGAGAATGTAACCATAATTGGTCCAATTGACTATCAGTTTCTACCAGAGTATGCAGTACATTTTTCAATCTCCACAATTCCGTTTGTATTAAATCAAATTACAGAATCGACTTCACCGATAAAATTATTTGAATATATGGCTTTGGGAAAGCCGATAGTTACAACTAATCTAAAAGAATGCAGAAAGTATAAATCAGTATTAATTGCCGAGAATCATGATGATTTTATTAATAAATTAGATATTGCATTAAAACTAAGTACAGATAAAGATTATCAAAATATATTAGCAAAAGAAGCATTAGAAAATACTTGGGAGGCAAAGGCTAAGGCAATTCAGGATTTATTACATGCAACCGTATAATTCTTGCTAATAGTTGTAGGTTATTAAATAAAGAAAGTGAGTGTGTATTATATTTGCTAAGTTATATACAGAAGCACCGAAACTTAATTAAGCAATTAACTAAAAGAGAATTTGAAGCTAAATATAGAGGATCAGTGCTTGGAGTTTTATGGTCTTTCATTACACCTTTATTAATGTTAGCTGTTTATACATTTGTATTTTCAATTGTATTTAAAGCCAGATGGGGAGTAGAACAGAGCGATAATAAGTTCGAATTTGCAATGATAATATTTTCAGGTTTAATTATGTACAATATTTTTAGTGAAACAGTTAGCAAATCAACAATGGTAATAACTTCTAATGTAAACTATGTAAAAAAAGTGATATTTCCTTTAGAAATATTACCTTTCACTACTTTTTTGTCGTCTTTAATAAATGCGCTTATTAATATTTGCGTTCTATTAATTGGTATCCTACTGTTTATTACCAATTGGAATCCGGGAGGAATATTGATTTCATTGATATATTTTCTACCAATTAGTTTCTTTTCTTTAGGTTTTGCATATATTGTTGCTTCCATTGGTGTTTACATAAGAGATTTGGCTAACACTGTTGGTCTGATTTTAAATATATTATTTTATATAACACCTATTTTTTATCCAATTTCCCTTGTTCCAGAATTTATGCATCCAATAATGAATTTAAATCCATTAACATATATTGTTGAAGGTTTTAGAAATGCAATTTTTGCAAGTGAATTGCCAAATATGTTTAATTTTGCTCTATTCACTATAAGTGGATACATATTCATGATAATAAGTCTTATATTATTTCGGAAATTGAAAAGAGGATTTGCAGATGTCTTATAGTGATGTGGTAATACAAGTTAAGAATGTCACCAAAGAATATAAAATATATAAAAAACCTATTGATAAAATACTTTACAATCTTGCACCGAATTTTTTCCAAAATAAAGTCAGCAGCTTTACTGCATTAAATAATATTAATTTAAATATCACTAAAGGATCTACTGTTGGTATTGTAGGGAGAAACGGATCTGGTAAGAGTACGCTTTTACAAATTATTGCAGGTACATTAAGTCCTACTCATGGTGAAGTAATAATAAACGGAAGGGTATCTGCACTATTAGAGCTTGGGGCAGGGTTTAACCCTGAATTCACCGGACGAGAAAATGTATATTTAAATGGTGCAATACTTGGTCTTAGTAAGAAAGAAATTGATGAGAAATTTAACGAAATACATGAGTTTTCAGAAATAGGGGAATTTATTGATCGACCTGTAAAAACATATTCAAGTGGTATGTTTGTTAGACTTGCTTTTTCTGTTGCAGCGTTTGTTGATCCAGATATTATGATTATAGATGAAGCACTTTCAGTTGGCGATGAGAAATTTCAAAGAAAATGTTACAATTATTTAGAAAGTTTAAAAGAAAAAGGCTGCACTATATTATTCGTATCTCATTCAATGCGTGTTGTTGAACAATTATGTGATTATGCTTATCTTTTAGATAAATCTAAACTAATCGCAGAAGGTTCACCAAAAGAAATTATAGATAAATACCATTTGCTCCTTTATTCTCAAGAAAATGAATATCTACAAAATTTAAATCAAGAAGTAAAAAAACATAAAGAAAGCAGTAATAATAATGAATTAAAAGAAAATCAAAAAGATGTCTTTATTGAAAATGTTAAAATGTTTAATAACTTACAAGAGGAATCTTACGTATTTGATTCTGGGGAATTTAGTAAAATTACTTTAACAGTTTATTCTTCTATTGATGTTCAAGATATATTAGTTGGTATTAGAATTAAAAATACTGAAGGTATAGAAGTGTATGGTACAAGTACAATATATTTTAATATGAAAGTGAATTTTAAGAAAAATAAACAATACAAAATTTCTTTTACTCAAGACTTAAATTTGGTTGCTGGTACATATCATATTTCCGTAGCTATAGCAAAACAAGATGGGAAAAATGATATGATATATTTCGACAAATTATCTGACTTTCTAATATTTAAAGTGGAAGAAATTCCACTAAAAGGAACCGGTATTGCGAATTTAAATAGTACTATTGATATAATAGAAAGTTAATATTTTTTAAATCCGAGAACTAACTGAGAAAGTGTGATTCGAGTATGAAGAACAAAAACATTTTAATTGTTACAGAACATTTTTATATGGGTGGCTTAGAAACTCATATTTTATCTCATTGTGAAGTTCTAAATGGATTGGATAATAATTTATTTATCGCCACATCCAAAGACTCTGATATTTCTTTAATTCAAAAGTATATGAATCAATTTCATAAATCATAGTTTTTCTGAAGTATAGAGTACCCCTATACTAAAAACTTTGTTTTTTTTAAATTATGCAACTTGGTTTTGTTGCTGTAATAAAGCATTGATTCGATCAACTGCTAGTTTGCAGGTATTATAAATTAACGTCACCAGATTGAAATGCATTTTTGCTTTCTTTCCTGTACGATGACGGACATTGTTTAATTGAAAGTATTCCTTTAAATAAGCGTTAACGCGTTCGACTGCTGTACGTTCTTGATAAAGCTGTTTCCATCGTTCTGTCCCACGTGCTGGATAGGTAAATTTACGGATATCTATATCACATTTGATTTTGAAAACTTTTTGGCAAAGGGTGTCTTCTCGTAATGGGCAAGTTGCACATTCCTTTGGACGTGTGAATTTTAATGTATTGTACTTAGCGTCAAAGCTGTCATATTGGTAACGATGTTCACGCACACAGGTTGGACGAAAATGTTCATCGAATCCTATATATTCTCCTTCTCGACGAACGTTGTAAGGAATCACGACTCGCATGGACTGTGATACGGCTTGACGGTAAATAGGTTCAACATCATAACCAGCATCAAATATAGCTATTGTAAAATGACCGTTTCCTAAGTGATGAAGTTTTTTCAATAATGGAATCGCAGCTTTACAATCACTTAAATTACCTGAGGACATCAAACGAGTGATGATATATTGACTTTTCGTCGAAACAGCTAAATGTGCTTTATAACCAAACCAGAATGTATTTTTTCCTTTACTATTCTTTTTCACACCCCATTTTGGCTCAATCGGTACATCCTTCCAAAGGGTTTCTAATGGGATATCCAGCTGTTCTTTCAGTTCTTTTTCATAGGTTGATTGATTTCCTTTTTTCTCTACTTGTTCGGCTAACCAAACAGCTCGTTCAGCTTTAGTTTTACGACCACGTTTTTTAGGAGTTTTAGGTGCTTTCTTTTCTGATGGTGTGAAAGCATCACGAGCTTCAAAGTGACTCGCATCGATGGCGACATGTTCATCATTTAGAAAGCCTTCCAACATCGCTGTTTTGATGAGTGTATCGTTCATTTTATCTAGCACATCTGATTCACTAATGACTTGAATCATGCGTGAATAAGAGCTTTCAGATGGTACGACATCAGACACAAGGAATCCACAGTCGAAACGAAATAAAGGATCATGAACCAAACGTTTGACTAAATCCTTGATAGTTGGAATACGTTCGACAATACGTATAATCAGCGATTGAATCATTGCACCATAATTCAATTCACGTGGTGCACCTTTCAATGTCTTTTTAGAAAACAATTGAAATATAGGCTGAATGTCGATAGCACTAAAAATGGCTTCATAACGATGGGAACTTTCCATTTCTAATAATTGATGGATGTCAAAAAGAGAAATTTGTTTTACAATAGTCATAGGGTACTCACCTCTTTCGTATGGTTTGTTTGGTTACCTACCATTATAACGAAATTTGGGGAGGTACCCATTTTTTATTGTCTTGAATCCCTTGAAAATCAAGGGGTGAGAATTATGAAATTAACTCATATAAAGAAGAGTTTATTTATTGAAAACTTCTCTAGCACTATTGGTGCAGATGTTTTAGCACATTTTAAAGTCTTAAAAGATTTTGTATTGGAAAATGATATTAATTATATTCAAATTCATCCACATAAATCTGCAATTGTGGCTGCTGCAGTTGCTAATTATTTAAATATACCATTTTCTTATACTGCTCATGGCCCATTGAATTTTAGCCCAATATATGGAGAGATATATAGAAATTTAATCTTTGATACTATTTTACCATCTGCTCATAGAATATATGCTGTTTCTGAAGAAGTTCAGTCAATAATTAATATTAACAATGAATCTCTTGATGTAACAGTATTACCTAACATTGTACCGGTAAATAAAAATATTAATAATTATAATATCGATCGTAAGTTTGTTAGTATGATTTCTAGATTGGATAAAGATAAAATAAATGGCGTTTTTGAATGTATAAGGTTTTTCAGAGAATTTTTAAAAACTAATTTAGGATTTGGAAAAAAATTAATTATTATTGGTGATGGGGACTCTTATAATGATGTAAAAGAATTTACAAAAGATGATGAATTTATTGAAATGGTAGGATATTCTGATGAAGTAGATAAGTTCATTAAGGATTCATACTTTGTTTGTGGTATGGGAAGAGTAGCTCTAGAATCAATGGCACAAAATGTTCCTGTTCTATTAGTAGGATATGATGGGTTAAAGGGTTTTATTAATGTTGATAATGTTGAAAATTTAGCACGTTCTAATTTTTCTGGGAGAAATGCTAAAACCATTAATTATAAAGAAATTATTTCGCAGATTTGTAAAATGAATAATCACAATGAAGACTTCTGTTTACAAAGATGGGTTATTGATAATAGAAGTTCTAAAATACTAAAAAATGAATATTTAAATTTAGTACTAAACAGTAATAAAAAAATGCAAGTTAATAAATGGAGCGAAAATTTTCTTAATATTTGTAAGGGCTTAATTAATGATGATATATTAGTATCTTACAATATTGTATATTTTTTAGATTTATTCAATATTAACAAAAACGATAAATTATTATTTTACTTAACTAATGAATTGAATAGGGTAAAAGAGGAAAAAGAAAGACAAGCCATTGAGTTAGGAATGGTTAGACAGAGTTTACATGAAATATCAATAAAAAATTCCGAAGTAGAGCTCAAATATAGTGATTTAATTGATAAAATCAATGAATTGTCAAATGATATCAGTAATAGAGAACTAAAACTAATTGAAAAAGTGGATGAGTTACTTAATCTTCCAAACAAGAAACAAGAAATTGATACATTATATGAAAATCTAAATCAATATAAAGCTGAAATAGATCAGCTTCATGTAAATCTAAATCAATTAAACCAACAGATAGCAACAAATGATATAACTTTTAATAAGTTATCGCAAAAAATCTATGACTTACATGGCTCAAAATATTTTAAACTAGTCAATTTATTGAAACGCATATATATACATTTGTATAAAGGAAATGTAAGTGAAAAGAAAGAGTTTATTAATTGGTTTTATAATAAACTGTTAAGGAAACCGTATGTATCAAAAAATAAAATCGCTCACCCATTAGATGAACTAATCACAATCATAGAACATAGAAATAGTTTATCATCAAATGAATTGTATGAGCGCCATCCTGAGCCTGAAGTTGAAAATTTTGAATCTATATATAATAAAAAATATTTGTATTATGAAAATTATTTAAAACAACCGAATGATGACTATACGATAAAAATAAAAGATATATTGAAAAGTAAAAAGTTTAAAGGAATTGTAGTGTATCCACCGGCAGTTCATTGGGAGCCAATTCAACGACCACAACAATTTTTAAGAGAATTCGCAAAAAAAGGATACTTATGTTTTTTCTGTGATTCTAATATTAATGGGGATTCTTTCATTAAAGAATATGAAAATAACTTATTCATTATTAATAATGAAGCGGCATTACTATCAGTACTAAAAAATAAGTTCTGTATTGTATTATGTACTTGGCAAGGCCAAAAAGCTTTTATAGATCATTTACCACATAAATTATTATGGTATGATTTGCTAGATAAATTAGAATTCTTCAGTGATACGGATAATAAAGCAATTGAAGCACATAATGAAATGGTACAAAATGCTGACATAGTCACATATTCAGCTGAGAAGTTATATAAATATGTAGAAATTAGAAAAGATGCGGTTCTATTACCAAATGCTACTAATTTTGAGGACTTTAAGGATTTAAATAACAATACTTTAATCAGAAATGAATTGTTAGATAAAAAATATTCAAATGTGATAGGTTATTTTGGTGCAATTGAAGAATGGTTTGACGCTGAGATTATAAATAAATTAGCAGAAAGAAATAAGGATTGGTTATTTGTTATTATTGGAAGTGTTTCTCCTGATATACATTTTAACAATATTGACAATATACGTTTATTAGGCAGAGTAGACTATAGTAAATTAGTTGATTACGCTTCTTTATTTGATGTTGCATTAATTCCTTTTAAAGTTAATGAATTAACAGATTGTGTATCCCCTGTTAAATATTTTGAATATAGAGCATTAGGATTGCCAGTAGTTTCTACTCCGATTCATGAAATGAAAAGATATAAAGATGATTACGGTGTATATTTAGCTGCAGATTATTTGGAATTTGAAAATTCTATAAAAGAAGCTCTAGCTTTAGACAAACAAGAATTAAAAAATAATTCAAAAAGATTTGCTTTAAACAATCAATGGAAGAATAGAGTTGATTTAGTTGAAGAAAGAATTAATAATAGTATCACAAATTTAAGAGTGTTTGCTAATTATAATATGACAAATCATGTTGCTGTAATGACCGGTACATTCCTAGGATTAGATGGGGATAGTTTCTATTCTGGTGGAGCAGAAAGATATCTAATTGACCTAAATGAAATTGTAAATTCAATTGGATTTGAATTAATCATTTATCAATATGGAACTTTCCCTTGGACTAGGAAATTTAAAAATATAGAAGTTAGATCATTAGCACGTGGAGAGAAAGAAATAACTGAATTGTCGATTGAAAATGTTAAAAACTATAATCGTGTTTTTTATGATGAAGAAAATGGTATAGCTTTATTGAATATTTATTCTGCATTTTTTGAAGCTTGGCCAAATGTTGCTAGACCAAGTATTGGAATTAGCCATGGTGTTGCATGGGATTCTCCAATAAATGAGAATTTGTCTGCTTTAACATTTTGGGAACAAAATAGAAAAATAATAGAATCCGCATCCTTGGTTGATAAAATGGTTTCAGTTGATACAAATACGGCTAATTGGTTCCAGACAATTGACTTTAAGTTAGGAAACAAAATGGAGTATATACCAAACTATGTAGATACCGATGAATTTAAACCTGTCAAAAAAGATAGTGATAGAATTGTTATAATGTATCCTCGTAGATTATATGGTGCCCGAGGTCTGTATTTGGTGTTAGATATAATTGATGATATCCTTAAAAAATATAAAAATGTAGATTTTTATTTTGTTGGAAAAGGGTTTGAAGAAGACACGAGACATGTTGAGAAAAAGATAAAAAATTGGAAAGAAAGAATTAAATGGTATTCTTTAGATCCATCAGAAATGCACAAAGCATATGAAGTTGCAGATATAGTTTTAATACCAACATTGCACAGTGAAGGGACTAGCCTTTCTTGTTTAGAAGCTATGTCTTCAGGAAATGCTATCATCGCTACAAGGATTGGTGGATTAACAGATCTTGTAATTAATAATTTTAATGGCTTGTTGATTGAACCAAATAGTAATGCGTTGAAAAATAGTATTGAATATTTATTGGAAAATCCTGATAAATTAAAATCAATAAAAGAAAATGCTATACAAGTTTCAAAAGTATTTTCTAAATCACAATGGGATAAAAAATGGTCATCTCTTATTCAAACTTATATTGATAAAACAAAGATTAAGGAATCGAGTATTGTGACTAAAACTCTACATGTTTATGTTGATGACAATTTGGATTTAAATCGATTTGTAAATATCATAAAAGAGTATCTAGTGAATGGATACAATGTTATGGTATTTATGAAAAAAATCATAAATAATAGAAAAATGTTCAGCTTTGGAAGATTGCAGTTTTTAACTTTTGAAGAAGATATCTTTGATCCCGGGGATTATATTATCGCATCCACTAAACTGCAAAAAATTATGCAAGATAAAAAATATAAAGTAGATAAGTTTATTTAATTTTTATAAATAATTTATACATCCTTCTAATCATAATTTGACGTATACAAATTATGGTTAGAAGGATTCTGTGTGATTTGCTATTTATATTTTTAGGAATGCAACAGATTTTGTATTCCAGATGTTCCTATAATTATAGACATTGCGACTACTTTCTTACTGTTAGTTATTATATATAATTATTTTAACAATATTGCTGATTTAGCGATGTTGGCAAATCTATTTTTTAATTCATTATAAAATAAAGAATTTCAAAAAACATATCACTTCATATAGGTATTATTTTATTGAGAGGAGCACGAATTTTATTGTTAACAAGAGATGCATATTTTGATAACATTAAGTTTATTCTGATTACTTTAGTTGTTATAGGTCATCTAATAATGCCTCTTAGTTTAGGACAAACTGTACGTGCAATTGTGCTTACAATTTATGCATTCCACATGCCTCTTTTTATTTTTATATCCGGATATTTTTCGAAAAATTATAAATCGAAAGATTATGGAAAAAAGATTTTTACTAATTTGATAATTCCCTATCTAATTTTTGAAACATTGTATTCACTATTCGATTATCTTTTAATTAATACTAATAGTATAGTTTTTTCGTATTTTACCCCATATTGGATAATGTGGTATCTTTTCAGTATGATAATATGGAAATTGATATTACCGTATGTTGCAAACTTGAAAAAAAGTATAGCATTATTAATCTCTTTCACATTTTCGATACTAATAGGTTATGCTGAAGATGCAGGGTACTACGCTAGTATCTCGCGAACAATAGCATTTTTCCCTTTTTTCTTAATGGGATTTTATTTTAAAAAGGAATATTTAAATTATTTTAGAAGCAGGAAATATAAAATTTCTTCAGTAGTGATAATTTGTTTAATATTTTATTTGTTCTATGGATACGCTTCTACTTTAAAGACTGAATTTCTATTTCATGCAGTTCCATATTCCGTACTTGAGTATTCTGGTATTTATGGAGCGATTTATCGAATTATTAGTTTTATTTTTGCAATAATATTAGGGATGTGTGTAATGATAATAGTTCCTAAAAAACAAATTCCAATTTTATCTAAATTGGGTAGAAACACAATTTATGCATATCTGTTACACGGATTTATAATTTCTTATATATATGCAAACTCTTCTTCATTCTATCCTTATTTTGATACAGATTTAAAAAAAATTGGATTAATATTAATAGGTTGTTTAATCGCAATAATATTATCAACAGATATTGTAAAACTGTTATTTAAGTGGATTATAGAACCACGTTTTGATTTTATAAAGAATTTTAGGGGATAAAAATTGGGATGAGGAGATTCAAAATTAATCTCTTAATGATTTAAACTGGAGTGTAATATAAATAATGAATAAACAAAAAATTTGTGGCTTATTAATTTTTCTTATATCTCCTCTAATAGGAGTCGTATTACTTGAGTTATTCCTGAGGAAGGAACTTCAATTAACTTTCACATGGATAATGGGGAATATTGGAATATTTATTATTTCAACATTGATCTTCTTTGTAATTGAATGCTTTTTATTGTCCATTATTAACAACTATTATTTTTCTATTTTATTAAGCTATGCATTTTTCTTTACTTTTGCTGTTATTAACTATTACAAATTAAATATCATCAATGAACCACTACTTCCATGGGATTTATATTTTTTTAATCAAGTAGTAGATTTACTGCCTGTATTATATAATAATTTAAATATTGCATTTGCAATATTTTCCTTGTTAATTATTGCAATATTAACTTATTTAATATTAAAGTATGCAAAGGTATCGGTACTTAAATGGAAAGGTAAACTATCAATCTTAGTTATTTCATTAATCATATTAACTATGTTTATTAATTATCCTAAAAACTTTATTAATACGTTTGTTACTAAAAGTGGTGCTTCATTAATCAGCTGGGATCAAAAAACAAATCAAATCAACAATGGTTTTATTGTAGGCTTTTTAATTAATATTCCAAGTTTGTATATTAAAGAGCCAAAAAATTATACTTATGAAAATGTGATGAACTATATAAACGAAATAAACTATAGTAGTAATAATACATATGAAATAAGTGGAAAAAATCCTAATATTGTTGTAATAATGAGCGAGGCTTTTTGGGAATTGAAAAATCTCGGACTAAATTCAATAAATCCAACTGTAGATAGATTCAAGATTGGAAATATTGTTTCACCAACATTTGGAGGTGGAACTGCAAATGTTGAATTTGAAGTATTAACAGGTTTTTCTATGAATCATTTACCAGGTGGATCTATACCATACCAACAATATATATCAAAAGATATCCCTTCTTTGGCAACAGTATTAAAAGAAAAGGGATATAACGCAACTGCAATACATACTTACTATAAGTACTTTTGGAATCGGGATGAAGTGTACCAACATTTGGGGTTCGAAAAATTTATTGGTTTAGATGATTTAAAAAATCCAAAATACTATGGGGATTATTATGTTGATGATTATGAAATTAATAGTTTAATATTAGATGAAATCAAAAAAAAATGAAAAGCCTACTTTTATATACGCTGTAACAATGCAAAATCATGGACCTTATTTAGATACAAGGTACGGTGATAATACAGAGAAAATAGTAGATTCATATTCATCTGAAACTAATCAAATTTTAAATACATATGGTACTGGAATTATCCATTCAGATAATGCTTTACATTCTTTGTTCGATACATTAGGCTCATTGAAAGAACCCACATTGGTAGTGTTTTTTGGAGACCATCTTCCTGCCTTAGGCAATGTATATAATGAACTGAATTATAAAAGTAATAATTTTTTAGAACAAGAATTGAATATGAAAAAAACACCATTAGTTGTATGGAATAATTTTGACAAAGAAATAGACGAAATCGGTGCAATAAGTTCGAGTTTCTTAGCACCTAAAATTATGGAATGGGCGGAATTAGATTCTCCAAGTTATTATAGTTTTTTAAGTAACTTTTCTAAATTATTACCAGGATATACCTCAGTTGTGAAATTAAGTGGTGAAGGGGATTTGTTTACTGAAACACCCAAAGAATTAAGTGAGAAAGAATATATATCAATTAATTCAATATGACTTATTATTTGGTAAACAATATTCAAAAGATGTAATTTTAAATGAATCTACTTCGCATCACTTGTCAAGTAACTATCATTAAAATGAGAGAAATTAATCAATACCCATTTAACTTATATGGAGGTAAATAAATTGCAGGCAAAAGTTTTGCTATGCCAAAATAGTGCCTTCATTGCAAATCGATTACCCCGAGCTGCAAGAGCATTAAAACAGGCAGGTTATGATGTTGAAATATTGAATTGGGATCGTGGGATCAATTCAGAAGTAATTCAAATGGCTATTCAACAATTTGCTAAAGAAGGAATAAAAGTTCACACGATTTATTGTGGTGTGACTCCATATGGTAAAGGAATATTGACTGCTTTCCAAAAACTAAAATTCGCCATAAAGGTAATTAAGTTTTTATTAAAAAACGGGAATAACTATAATATCGTTCATGCAATTGATTTTGATTTAGGATTTCCTGTTTTCTTAGCAAAAAAAAT
The DNA here is from genome assembly GCF_038004345.1 of Ureibacillus sp. FSL W8-0352. Classification (NCBI taxonomy): domain Bacteria; kingdom Bacillati; phylum Bacillota; class Bacilli; order Caryophanales; family Caryophanaceae; genus Ureibacillus; species Ureibacillus sp. FSL W8-0352. Next base: position 3,180,283 of record NZ_JBBOQT010000001.1, read on the forward strand.
AAAGCGAAATCTATCGTTTAAGTTTATTTATGATATTGCGGATTTTGTAGAAACATTCCATAGCCCCATACCAAAGATAGTTCGAAATCAAATTACAAGAGTAAGCCAATTAATTATGAAGTTTTGTGATTTAATTATCATACCAGATGAAAATCGATTCATTAATATTCCTAATGAATTGCATCCGAAAACATTTGTAATTAATAATACAATAGATCCCCCTAAAGAGATTAAGGAGTATCCTATTCAAAAATCTGAGGAGAAAATTAATATTTTATATTATGGTGCATTAAGTAAAGACCGCGGCATAGATTTGTTATTACAATTAACATCATTAGACAATGTATGTATTTGGATTGCTGGAAAAGGAGAATTACAGGAAGAGATTACGCTTTATGCTGAAAAACTTGATAATGTATATTTCTTGGGATATCTCGAATTTCCTCAAGTGCTTTCCGTTGTACAACAAATTGATTTGATATACATGGTCTATGATCCAGCTTATCAACATAATCAAATTGCTTCTCCAAATAAATTATTTGAAGCACTTTATAGCGGGAAACCGTGTATTGTTGCAAATGGAACGTCTATAGATAAATTAGTTGAAAAAGAAAATATCGGATATGTGGTTGAATATAACGAAACAGATTTGAAAAATACTGTTATGAAATTAAATAAGAAGGATTTAATGAAAAAAGGATTAAATGCAAAAGCACTCTACCCTCAATATAGTTGGGAAAAGACCAAAAAGAACTTAATTGAGCTATATCAAAATCTTCATAATGGTGATTAAATAATGGACCAACCTTTAGTTTCAATAATTACACCTACTTACAATAGTTCGAAATTTATTATTCAAACCGTACAGTCTGTTTTGAACCAAACTTTTGATAACTTTGAACACATAATAGTAGATGATTGCTCTACAGATAATACTTGGGACATATTGTTAGAGTTACAAAAGAAAGATTCTCGTATAAAAATTGAACGAATGAAGGAAAATTCGAAAGCGGCTTTAACTCGAAATCATGGTATTAAATTAGCAAAAGGAAAATATATAGCTTTTCTTGATAGCGATGATTTATGGGAACCAAACAAATTAGAAATTCAGGTTCAGTTTATGCAAAACACACAATGTGCCTTTTCCTTTTCTAATTATCGAATGATTGATGAAGATGGAAAAGATTTAAATAGACTTGTTAAGTGCCCAAAAGTCATTAGTTATAAAGATTTATTAAAAAATACGACAATTGGTTGTTTGACGGTAATGCTAGATACTGAAAAATTAGGAAAACCCATTATGCCCAATTTACAACCAGAGGACACAGCACTATGGTTGAAAATTTTAAGAAATGGTGAAAAGGCTTATTGCATACAAGAAGTATTAGCTAGTTACCGAATCGTAAAAAACTCAGCATCTAGTAATAAAATTAAAGTTGCCAAAAAAATGTGGAAAGTTTATAGGGAATCAGAAAATCTAAGTTTTATTCCTTCTTTATGGAATTTTTCACATTATGCTTGGAATGCGGTAAAAAAACATTATTTATAGAGACAATATGTTAGTATTGATTTTTCCATCTAAAAAAGTTTAAATTTTATGTTACAATAACCCTAGTAGTAGCCAAAATTACTAGGGGGTTTTTTTTTGTCTAGTGTAACGAATCAGCGAAGTCAAAAACTGATTTTAATATTTATAGATTTAGCATTTATTTTTTTATCATATATATTAGCTTTCCGCATTCGTTTTGAGAATATTGAACACCGAAACTGGGATGCATTTCTTTCTTTATCTCCTTGGATACTATTAATTGGATTGTTTTTTGTTACAATGTACGAATTGTATACTGTTGATCGAAAAAGTAAATGGGATATAGTTCGTCATGTGATTATTGCTTCTACTTTAATGATGCTAATAACAATGGCTGCCTCATTCTTATTTCGTGAATTTGCCTTGCCACGATCTGTTATATTAATAGCTTATATTTTTATTAATATATTTTTAATATGTTGCAAACTTGTAATAATGCAACTATTGTCCATAAAATCTGGTATTGTATTTTTTGTAGGGGATATTGAGGAAAAACAAAAGATTGTCGAACAATTAAAATTTCAATTTGGAAAGAGAATGAAAGTCAAATATTCTTCGAGTGAAGAATCATTGGACCGCATTTATCAAACGCTACAATATGTTGATTACGTAATTATCGGTTCTAATATTTCCAGTGAAGTAAAATCGAAAATTATTTTTGAATCTGTAAAAAATCAAAAAATTGTTTATGTTATTCCAGATTTTTATGATCTATTACTATCTCAATCGATTATTACTACTATTGATGATACAATGGCAATGGCTGTAAAACCGTTTGGATTATCGTTAGGACAACAATTAGTTAAACGGCTATACGATATTGTTGCTTCATTTATAGCATTAGTTGTATTATCTCCCCTATTTTTATTAATCAGTATTATTATAAAATTAGATGACCCAACTGGAAGTATTTTATATAAGCAAAAGAGGTTAGGGAAATACAATAAAGAATTCACGATTTATAAGTTTCGCTCCATGGTAGAAGGTGCTGAAAAGAATACAGGACCAATTTTAGCAGGAGAAAATGATCCTAGAATTACAAGAGTCGGTCATTTTATTCGTCGAACAAGAATAGATGAACTACCTCAGTTATTTAATGTATTGAAGGGGGACATGTCTATTGTTGGACCTCGCCCTGAGAGAGCTTACTTTACCGAACAATTCGAGAAGGATTTAAAATATTACTCATATAGGAATACAGTAAAACCGGGGATAACTGGTTATGCCCAAATTATGGGCAAATATACAACGAGTGTGGACGATAAATTGCGATTTGATTTATTCTATATTCGAAACTATTCTTTTTTACTTGATATGATTATTCAGTTTAGAACATTAATTGTACTATTTGATAAATCAAAATCTGAAGGTAGGAAAGAAAGAGAGAATATAGAACCGAAAAAACAGCGTTCTTTACATTATTAAAGTTTATCGATCACAATAATTTAAAGACATAAATTGAAAAAAACTTGAATCAAAAGTGAGCAGATAAATGAAAAAACAAAAACAATGAATGTTTAGCAGTGGAAGGGGGCGTCTGAAAAGTCAATTTTGAGACGCCTCCTTTGCGAGGAGGATGGTGACATTTTGATGTGACCACCGCAGGAGCAAAGTTTTTAAGAGAATATTACTATAAGAATTAGGCTGCTCAGAAAGTTATCGACTTTCTGAACAGCCTCTTTCATATATTTGTTCTTATAATTTGTGAGGGTTCAAATGCTCTAACGAAAGGTTCACCACGTTATATAGTTCTTTTTAGAAGAGAGTCTTTGTTAAAAAGTCTCAATGTATCGTAAGTAGTAAAGGAAAATGAATCGTTAATTTTCTTTTTCATACATTCCCAAGCAATTACTAACATATTGAGGGAGATGTTTTAAAGTTAATTTTCTTTTTACTGAGAAGAATTCAATAACTTAAGCATTTTCTTTTTATAAGCTTCCACTCCAGGTTGGTCGAAAGGATTTACTTCTAATAACTTCGCACTTATGGCACATGCTTTCATAAAGAAGTACATTAAATAGCCTAAATGATAGGCATCAAGTTTTGTCATTTCTAGTTGTATGACTGGTACTCCACCTTCTACATGAGCGAGGGCTGTGCCTTGTTTTGATGTTGCATTGATTTCGTTAAAGGAGCGGCCTGCTAAATAATTTAATCCATCTTCATTCCGTTCGTCATAAGGCACGATGTAATCGCCTTCAATATCATGGAAATGAAGAAGCGTTTCAAACAAGATTGGGCTTCCCTCTTGAATGAATTGTCCGATTGCATGTAAATCCGTAGAGTAAGTAACACATGTTGGGAACAATCCTTTTCTTTCTTTTCCTTCACTTTCACCAAACAGCTGCATCCACCATTCATGGAATTTCTTTAATGACGGTTCAAAGGAGGCTAGCAATTCCACGCTATATCCTTCGTTGTAGAGCATATTTCGCATGACAGCATATTGGTAAGCATGGTTATTTGCTAAATCAGGATCTTTTAATTCACATGCTGCTTTTTTAGCCCCTTCCATAATTTGTCCAATTTCAATACCTGCAATGGCAAGAGGAAACAGTCCTACAGGGGTTAACACCGAATAGCGAAGACCAATATTAGGAGGAATCTCGAAACGGCGATATCCAGCTAAATCGGCTGTTTTCTTTAACAGTCCTTTTTCAGGATCCGTTGTGATAATAATTCGATGAACTGCCTCTTCACCGTAACGTTCTTCCATATACTGGCGTAATACTCGCAAGGCAAGTGCAGGTTCCATTGTTCCTCCAGATTTCGAAATGACATTGATGTATACTTCTTTATCAGAAAGATATGTAAGAATTTGTTTCATATAGGCACCGCTCATATGATGCCCAACATATATTACCTCAATTCCATTTTTATGTATGCCAAAATAAGGAGTTAACGCATCTTGCACCGCTCGGGCACCTAAAAATGATCCGCCAATCCCTATAACAACTAAAACATCTGCTTTTGCACAGATTTCGTTTTTCAAATTTTGTATTTGTTTGAAAAGTTCATCTTGATTTTGTAAAGGATAGTCGATCCATCCCGTCATATCACTGGAATTTTCCAGTAGAAAGTGGATTTTTTCAACCCAATCTTTATATTTACCAATGTTATAGTCTTCTAACGTACAGTTTAAAAAAGTTGTTTGTATTAAATGAGTGGCCAATTTTATTGCCTCATTTCTTTATTTATTCGTTATCTATTATGACATAGAAGGGATTAAACGAAAATGTTTTTTAGAGGAAGCAATAGAAATACCTTCTTTTAAGGTTATTGTTCAAAGATTTGTTTAATTTAAATAAATACATATATAGATTTATATATAAGTATAAATCGCAAAAATTAAATCTATTATGTTATTCTTTTATAAGTATAGTTAGGATAGACAATAAATTGGAGTTGAATACAATGAAGCTATTAGTAACAGGGGGAACTGGATACATAGGATCACATACATGTGTCGCTTTAATGGATCAGGGGTATTCATTAATCATTTTAGATAATTTTTCAAACAGCAAGTCTAGTGTTTTAGAGAACCTTAGAAAATTAAATGATAATTTTATTTTTTATAACATAGATGTAACTGACAAAAAGGCTGTGGAGCAAGTTTTTTCGAAACATGAGATAGATGGTGTTATACATTTTGCTGGTTATAAATCGGTCGAAGAATCAGTTGTTGAGCCATTAAAATACTATTTAAATAACGTAGTAAGCACAATGATTTTAGTGAAAGTTTGTAAAAAGTACAATGTCAATAAATTTGTATTTAGCTCTTCTGCAACTGTTTATGGTGAAAATAAAGTGCCTTTTAAAGAGGAAATGGAGCTATTGCCGACAACGAACCCTTATGGAGAAACAAAAGCCATGAGTGAAAGGATTTTGATGGATGTTGCGAAAGCTGATCCAAATTTCTCTGTTTCGATTTTAAGATATTTTAATCCAGTTGGTGCCCATGAGAGTGGATTAATAGGGGAAAACACAAAAGGCATTCCTAATAATATAATGCCGTATATTTCAAAAGTAGCAAAAGGAGAATTAGATAAGTTAAAAATATATGGAAATGATTATCCTACACCAGACGGTACAGGTGTGAGAGATTATATTCATGTGATGGATTTAGCTGAAGGTCATGTAGCAGCGTATAAGCATCTCTCAAAAGGTGTACATATTTATAATTTGGGCACAGGGAAAGGTACTAGTGTGTTAGAGTTAGTTCAAGCTTTTGAAAAAGCAAATGGAATGAAAGTGCCATATGAAATTGTGGAACGTAGACCAGGAGATATTGCAGTTTGTTATGCAGACGTTTCGAAAGCTGAAAAAGAATTAGGTTGGAAAGCAAAACGAAATCTTATTGACATGTGTAGAGATGCATGGAGATTTGAAAGTTCAATATAGGTGCCCAGCACAACTAATTGGATTTAAAGACTGTGCTAGGCACCTGTGCAGGTACCTTGTATCTATTCTTTAATTTGAGACAACTATCAGGCACCCAATACATAGTTGCTAACTGATCCCACTCTCACCCCAACTCCTCCCGCAACCGTTTAATTAATCGATCCCTCCGTTTCTTTAATGCTGATACCGAAACACCGTATTTTTCGACAAGTTCATCGTATTTATATCGGTAATAATAAAGATCCAACAGCAGTTCCATTTCTTCCTTAGAGACGATTGTCTCCAGCTTCAAAAAAATATCCGAACAGCTTGACTGTCCACCGTTTTTGATTTCCATCTGTTGTGCTAAAAATGTAAGAGTTTCTTTGTCGAAGCTTGTACAATGTTTCTCATAATGATTTTCCTTGCTCATTTCTCGGTAAATCGTCGTGAGCATTGTGCGATAAGCATATGGTGCAAATGGGCCGTAAGAAGGTTCATAGTTTCTCCATGCATTCCATAATGCGATTGTTGCACAATGACGATAATCGTCGTGGTTTTTGTACACCTTTGCTCGTTTTACTACGCTATAAATCATCGGTGTATATTGTTCGAGTACTTGATCAAATGTTTCCATCCTTCTTCTCCTACGATCAGTACTGATCAATATTCCCGGGTGCTACTATCGTAAGAGAAGATTTATATTTTTTCGAATCGACTATTATCATGATTTTCTACTAATAATTACTAGATTTTTCTATACTATTATCTATAAATTAAAGAAAATTTTAAAAATTCCATAATTTGTATTGTATTTTTTTGTTTATTCTGTATAATTTTAGTTGTAAGTAGTAAAAACGGTTCAATTCTATTATCCTTTATAAATAAAATTGGAAAAGTTCATTAAATATTTACTATTTCAAAATAGATGAAGCAAATTAGCATAGGAGGAAGTTATTGTATGAATGAATTCAATGAATTGGACATGATGAAAAATTTTAATGTTTTTGCAATTACTCCTTTCTATACTGAAGTGCATTCATCTCAGGTTTTGACTTATGATTATGGGAAAATAGCTTCAACCAAAAACACGTATCAACTTCTGGATGACATCTGTATTTATTTCGGTTCGGATTTAAATGGGCGACTAAAATCAGCGAGAAGAATTTTAAGAAAACGGAAAAATCCGCCCATCATTATTTCAGAAGAAAGAGGAATTGTAGCCTGTCAATTTCCATATAAAGATTACCGAGAACCATTATGGGTTATCGATTTAACTTTCAAAGTTCAGCCTGTTGATAAAAATCATTGCTATATTATATTCCATAATAACGAACGCTTTCTTATTCGATTATCAGCGGAAAAAGTGTGGGAAAGAAGAAGACTTGCCCTTGCATTGTTATGTGAAACAAAATATATTTCAGGCAGAAGAAGATTTATCAATTTGTAATGGAATATTTTTTAAAATCTGTTAAACTATTGTTGCCATTCTCCTCTTCATCATAAAGGGACAATCTAATGGTCTCGAAAAAGGAGCGAATTGTGAAAACGAAGCGTTTTCCAATTTGCTCTTTTCATTTTTATTTAAAATTACTCTAATTCCTAATTATAGTAACAACATTGGTTTTTTAGTTTATCTATGCCATAATTAAAAGCATGAAAATGAAGGTACAATTACGTTATTGAGTAGGTGTCAAAATGAGTGTGATAGAACTTTATCAACAATGGAAAAATGAAGACTTGCCGAATTATTTAAAAGAAGAACTGGAGCAAATTGCAGAAAATTTTGCTGCGATTGAGGACCGGTTTTATCAATATTTATCCTTTGGGACAGCAGGGATGCGCGGTATCCTAGGTGCTGGTACGAATCGCATGAATATCTATACAATTCGTCGAGTTGCTGAAGGGCTAGCTTGTTATATCGATTCTCAAGGGGAATCAGCAAAACGCCAGGGAGTCGTCATCGCTTATGATACTCGGCATTATTCTTATGAATTTGCGTTGGAGACGGCTCGTGTTTTAGGGGCTCATGGAATTTCTTCTTATCTATATAAGGAACCGCGGCCAACACCACAATTGTCCTTTACTGTTCGAGAGTTACATGCCTTCGCAGGTGTTGTGATTACGGCGAGCCACAATCCAAAACAGTATAATGGTTTTAAAGTGTATGGCGAAGATGGGGCGCAGTTAGTTCCATCAGCGGCGAAAACAATTGTGGATCATATGGAAAAAATTGAGGATATATTTGCGATTGAAGTGGCGTCTGAAGATAAATTAGAGAAGCAAGGTTTTTTGCATTGGATTTTAGAAGAGTATGATGAAAAGTATTTGGCAAATTTATTGACGTTAAAGAATCGACAAGACTTAGCTCTTGGGTTAAGCATAGTGTATACTCCGTTGCACGGGACAGGTTTTGTACCAGTAACAAAGGGATTAGAGGCATTTGGATTTACAAATATTCATGTAGTAGAATCCCAGGCAACTCAAGATGGTTCGTTTCCAACGGTTGCTTACCCGAATCCTGAAGAACCTGCTGCTTTTAAGCTAGCGACGGAGTTGGGAGAAAGAGTTGGGGCAGATTTGTTATTGGCGACCGATCCAGATGCCGATCGCCTCGGTGTTGCTGTTTGGAACGGGGAGAAGTATGAGCTTTTGACAGGAAATCAGCTTGGTGCTCTATTATTACAATATTTATTAGAGACGAAGAGAGAGCAAGGTACTTTGCCGGAAAAAGGCGCGATGGTGAAGACGATTGTAACTTCAGAAATGGGTACTGCGATTGCGAAGAAATACAATGTAAAGACTTTTGACACATTAACTGGATTTAAGTACATTGCTGAAAAAATTGCGGAGTTTGAGAAAACGGAAGAATATACATTTATATTTGGTTATGAAGAAAGTTATGGTTATTTGATTAAGCCATTCGCTCGCGATAAAGATGCCGTGCAAGTAGCGATTCAGGTCGCTGAAATGGCAGCTCATTATGCTACGAAAGGAAAAAAATTGTCGCAAGTGTTGGAAGAGTTATATGGGGAGTTTGGTTATTATCGTGAGGCTCTAGTGTCAAAAGTGTTTGAAGGAAAAGATGGACAAGAGAAAATGAAAGCCATTTTAGATGGGTTGCGTAAGGATTTACCAAAGGAAGTTGATGGCGTGCCGATAGTAAGGGTGGAAGATTACTGGAAGGGTTTGGCATATTTGGTGGACGGCACAACTGAGCCATTAACTTTGCCTAAGGAAAATGTATTGAAGTTTGTGTTGGCAGATGACTCCTGGGTAACGATCCGTCCATCCGGAACTGAACCAAAATGTAAATTCTACTTTGGTGTGGTGAAAGAAAGCAGAGAAGCAGCGGAAGAGTCGCTGGAATCCTTAGTAAGTGCTTGGCATCACTACTTGGCGAGATGAGACAGAAAGGTGTCTGAGTAAGACCCTATCACTAAACATTTTTATAAGGATAAAAACGGCATAAATTCTTATCACACAAGAATTTGTGCCGTTTTTTCTTATAATTGATCTACCTTCTTTTACACTTATGAATAGAATATCCCTAATTATGAATAAAAGAATAAATGTAGTATGAACTTGATATACAATTATTAAATAATGATGAAATGGTAATGTCCCTGATTCTTTTAAATTTTCATGTTGATCAAGTGACAGTACAGGATAACAATATATTAATAATGCATAAGTGGAGTTTTCTATTTAGCAATACATTCTTAATACTTTCAGAATTGTTTAAATTGAACCATGAAAATAAAATCCCATTAAAGGAAGAAGAAGCCATGTTATGCGAACTACAATATGAAGATATTATTGGTGAAAGCGCAATTACAATTGTATCAAGATATGTTGATGAGAATGGTCACAAATACGCTGTTAAAAAATTGAAGAGGGAATTTAAAAACGATGAAGCAACTGTAAAAAGATTTAAAAGAGAAATTGACATATTGCATGCTCTAAAAGGGGAACCACATATCGTTCCATTAATAGCCTATAATGAAGATGAACTGTGGTATATCATGCCTTATGCAGAACAAAATTTGCAACAATATATAACAAGTAATCATCAACTCTTAAATATTGAAACACGTACCAATATTTTTGAACGTATTCTTGATGGAATATCAATTGCGCATTCTAGAAGTATCTTACATCGAAATCTAACTCCACAAAATATTTTATTAATAGATGGGGAATGGTACATCAGCGGCTTTGGGGGAGAAAAGGATTATTCTAGATTTTCTCAAGGTGGATATTGTACTGGAACTTATTACTATGCAGCACCAGAACAAGTAGATAAATTAAAGGATGCAACTATTCAGAGCGATATATATTCCTTAGGGAAAATATTATACTTTGTTCTTACAGGAAGAGAACCAAGCAATTTGCGTGATGCTCCATCAGCATTTAAATTCATTATTAAAGGTGCAATTTCTGAAAAAATAGAGGATCGATTTGAAAATGTTTCTATTTTAAAAAAGGAATTGCTCAAAAATAAGATGCTGCAATCAAAGTTGAGTTTTTTAAATTGGGAGCATATGACTGTGAGGGAATATTTAAGTCAAAAAAACGGTGTTGAGTCGAAAGAACTTTACGAAGTTATTATGAAATCAAATATATATGATCATGTTTATTACGATTTTATCGAGCCTATAATAAACTACTTTGATAATATAAGCGAAATATCAAAGTTTGTATCAGATATAGGAGAAGATAAAGCGCTAAAATTTATAAAATTGTTTATTCAAAATCTTAACCATTGTTATGCACGAGTAGGATGGCCATTCAGTGCAATGAACTCATTTGGTTATTTCCTCAACAGATTTTTTAAGGCTGTACCACAAAGTTCTGCTATCCAATTGGAATGCTTAAAAGAAATGTGGGAGTTAGCTTCCTATCATGATCAATGGGCTATACAAGATTTAATCATAGATATCATTACAAAAAATCAGGTGCCTGCAGAAATAGAAGAAGAACTTGCTTACTATATTTCAAAGAGAGGTATGTATTTTGTTAAATTGAAAAAGTTAAACGCAAGTAATATACATTCGCGTAACATTGCAAAAGCAATTCAGTCAGTAAAAGTAAGTATATGAAGTTGCTAAAAGTTCAAAACATTCTAGGTACCATCTAAATGAGTACCTTGCACTATACAAAAAGTAACTGGCACCAAGAATGAAGCGCCAAACATAGAGATGCTGGAAACTGTGTTTCTCACAAGAAATGTTGGGCACCATCATAAAAATGCCTAGTAGCTTTTCAAGGCATATAGGACCATATTTGAAAATGGGTCTACCAAACAATTCCTCTATTGTTAACATTATACCTAGAAAACACAATTAGGTAGGAGGAGGAATTGCGTTGAAAAAGTTATTGCAAGTTTTTACGATGGTAGCTGCACTTATATTTACGATAAGTACAGCTTTTGCGGCAGAAAACGAGCCAAATGACTCTATATCCCAAGCAAAAGAACTTAAGTTTGAAAATGGCCGAGCAGTTGTGAATGCAAACATCGCAAATTTAAATGATAAAGACTTCTATAAAATTACCCTAAATCGAGCAGGGAAAATCGAAGTAGGGATGACAAATATTGAAAAAACCCAATTTCGCGTAACGCTTATCAATTCATTTAATAAAGAATTGGAAGTATATGAAACAAAAAGTGCTCCAAATCAAGGAGTAGAAACGCTATTCTTCCAAGGATTAGATAAAGGAACGTATTATATAAAAGTTGAACACTTTAAAGGCGATAGCACAAATGCGCCATATACATTAAGGGTTAATTATACAGCAACAGATCTTGTGGAAAAAGAAGATAACAATGATCGAAATAAAGCAAATCCTATTTTACTCAATACAACGTATGCAGGTTGGGCAGATCCAACGAGTGACTTCTATTCTTTCAAGCTAGCAGCAAATAGTGAGGTAAAGGTGAACATCACTCAATCGCCTAAAACGAAATTTGAAGTGTCTTTGTTAAATGCCAATGGAAATCCAATAGAAACTTGGGAAACTTCTTATGCTTCCGGTACAACAACAATTATCCATACTGGGCTACCAGAAGGAACTTATTATTTAAAAATCCTTACTAAAGAGGGAGATTTAAATAATATCCCTTATAACTTCACTGTGAATTTCAGAGCGGATGCGAATTTTGAAAAAGAAGTGAATAATACCCCATCTACTGCCAATGAGATTGAGTTAGGCCAATTTGCAAAAGGGGTATTAAGTACAAATCACGATGTTGATTACTATCGCTTATATATTAACGGGCAGACAAATGTCGATGTGTATATGACTCAATTGAGCGGGACTACTTTTAAAGTAGAAATTGCCGATTCATTAGGAAAAGTGCGGAAAGATTATTATACTGCTAATGGGAATGGATCGGTTGAAAAAATAGGGAATCTAGATTTAGTACAAGGTTTCTACACAATTAAAGTATCCCATGATCAAGGGAACAATAATAAAGTTCCATATACTTTAAGATTAGCTGATAGTTACATTTCGATAGAGAAATTTAAAGATTATGAAGCAGGAGCATATTGGGTGCCAGCTTTTGAATGGGGCATTCAAAACAAAGTCATCAAAGGGGATCCAGTAACAAATCGTTTAAATCCAAATCAAAATATTACGGAAGCTCAATGGCTAGCGATGTTATTAAGATATGCGTTGCCACATGAGGCAAAGGATTCGCCGAATGGGAACTGGTATGACACATATTATCAAATTGCGGTAAGAGAAAAAATTGAAGTGAGCAAAAAGCCGAACGAGCCATTGCGTCGTGGTCTTGTAGCGAAAATGTTAGCAAAAGTTTACACAGGTCAAAATATGTCAGAGGAAGAAGCAGTAGATTGGATGTATAAAAATAAAATTACGACAGGTACAAATGTTTCTAAACCACAAGATTATTTGAACTTTAACCCGTCAGGCAACTTGACGCGAGCACAAGCTATTACCTTTATGCATCGCCTTAAAAGAGAAGGTATTGAACCGAGATTAGGAAAGTATTAAGTAAGCCCGAAATAAAAATAGCGCACCTTTCGGTACGCACGACGAATGGCCAGCTAACTGAAAATTTTTTCGGTTAGCTGGCTATTTTGCACATGTGGCTTGGATATTTTCAGACCAAGGCAGATAGTCATGTAAAATTTCAGGTTGCTGATGAATTGGTAAATTAGGAAGATCTGTCATCAGCTTTACTAAATATCGATAGAAGTCAATCCCATTTGCTTTGGCTGTTTCAGCTAAACTTAAACAAATCGCATTTGCTTTTGCACCTGCTTCGCTAAAAGAAAAAAGCCAGTTTTTTCGACCAATCACATTGGGACGAATGGCATTTTCAGCTGGATTGTTATCAATGGCAACGTTTCCGTTATCGAGAAACACCTTTAACTCTTCTTTTCGGCTCAATGTATATTCCGCAGCTTTCGCAATGGCATTTTTACCGAAGAAAGGTGAGCGATCAATCCAATCAAAAAATTCGTCGATGATGGGTTTAGCTTCTTTTTGCCGAATTTGCACACGTTTTTCTGGTGACAGATGTTTTATTTTACGCTCGATATGAAATAACCGATCACAATATTCCACACCTATTCGACCATTCTTACTGTCTACTTTTAACCAATATCGACGTACATGGGCCCAACAGTTGGCGAATTTCACATTAGGCAATTGATTGTAAGCTGAATAACCATCGCAAATGACAGTTCCTTTAAAGTCCTTGATTAAATCTTCTAAGATAGCTCGTCCACGAGATAGAGCACTCTTAAATAAAACAATAATCGGACCTTCACTTTGGACGCTACGACACACCCAATTATAGGCGTTTGATTGAGGAGCCTTTCCATCGGAACGTTTGATGATTTTCGAATAAGTTTCATCAATGTGTAACACTGATTTTTTCATTAGCTGCTGCTTCATCAAGTCATATAAGGGCTGTAGCCAATCTTCAGATACACGAATGACCCAATTCGATAAATTTTTATCATTCGTTAGTAAACCATAACGTTCCCATTCCTTTACCTGACGATAGAGAGGTAAGTACTGAATAAACTTATCATAAATAAGTTTCGCTAGAACAGTAGGCCCGGCAATACTTCTTTGAATGGCACCTTGTGGTGCTTTCCCACGTTTAATTTGAGCTTTTTGTAAGTTGTCTTTTTTACATGTTTTACATTCGTATACATGTTCAAAATGTTGTACCCGTTTCATTGTTGCTGGAATAAATTTCGCCTCTTCACGCACAAGGACTGAACTAAATTCCACCATTTCTCCATGGCAACAGTCACAAATTATGTTTTCTGGATGATGATGAATTTCTTCTATTTCAATATCTCCACGAAAGGAATCATTTCGCTTTTTATTTGTCTTTTTACGAGTAACGGTATAACAAATTGTTTCCGTGCTTTGTTCTTCTGTGTGCTCAGATTCGTTAAAAAAAGGGTCATCTTCATCTTCAAATAAAGAAATTTGCCCATCAGGCGCTCGATACTTAGACTTTTCAGATTTAGAACCATATAAAGCTTTTGTTAATTGGCGAACTTGTTCAGTTAACACCTCAATTTGTTTCAACGATTGCTCCAATTTCTTTGCTAATTCGTTATTCTGCTTATTTGAATGTGCTAATTGTTGTTCCAGTAATTGAATCAATCGTTCTTTTTGTTGCATAGAAGTGTTGCCCAAATCATTCACCACATTTCGTTCAATATATACTATGGATAATTATACCATTGAAAGTGTTTTGATTAAAAGACACCTTTTTTAGATTTTACAATAGCCTTCGGTTGTTGAAGGGATAATCCTTCTAACAACCAACGTAGTTCTTGTTGAGAGAGTTTTCTTACTTCATTTTCATTTTTTGGCCATTGTAATTTTCCATTATCCAAGCGTTTATAAAGCATCGCAAATCCATCACCATCGAAATACAAACATTTATAGCGATCCTTACTCCAACCTGAAAATAGAAAAATTGAATCACCATATGGATCTAATTGAAACGAATCTTGAATGAGCGTAGCCAGACCATCGATACCTTTTCGCATGTCGGTCTTCCCGCAAATAATATAAATATTTTTTACGCTCGTAAAATCATGTTTCATAGATTTTTCAACTCCCTCATAATGGTTTGAATAATGTGCTCATCTACGCCATTAAAGAAGGAAATCTCAGCGAGAGCAGTTTTAATGACGCAACCTGGTTTAGCTGCATCATGTGGAGAATGAAACGAAGTAGCTTCAGTTGGAAGAGGATTAAGTTTAACAGGGACAATTGTTAATTTATTTTTGGACATAGATATGGCACCTCCTTTAATTGATACGTCTATCGTACCGAAGGTGCCAAATATATTATATGCGTTATTTGATTACGGGCTTACAGTATTAATGCTAAAAATCAGAGCGGATTGAGGAAAATGATGTTTCCCAATCCGCTTTTTTTAGTTTGAAAAACTTTTGCAACAGCTTGTAAGTTTCTGTAGTGCAACAGGCAGAAGCAGCATCGCTAAAAGGTAAGAAAGCATCTAATGATTTTTATGAAGCTATCAAAAGTTTATTAGTTGTAAAATGGATTATTAGCTGTGCAGACATTCAAATTAACCGAATGTCTAGCACAGTTTTTTATTTTTGAATGAATCCAATATTTATAAGAAATGTAAACCTGAACACATATCAATAAATCGCACCTCCAGTAAGAGATAGAGTTATCCTTCAAATGAGAAATATTTTCAATTAACTATTGAAAATTAAAAAAGCTTTGATATAATGTTTTATATTGATAACGATTATCAATATCAAAATAATAGTAGGAGGATGGTTATAAACTTTACAAATGCAAGAAAAAATTGTTGTGTCAGATATTGATCCAACCATAGGCAGTGGTATTGTTTCCGCCAATGGTACGCCAGAATTATCCATCGCAATAGGTAAAAACGGTCTTCAAGTTGGAGACTCCTTTACAATTAAATTAACCATTGACGGCAATACAAAAGAATTGAAAGTGTATTTGGTAGAAGTGCCAAGCATCTGAACTTTGAATTTGAGAAAAGCTATCATGCCTAGAAACGATCGGATTCCTTTAACTAGAATTTTCTTTGGAAAATAGACTGATAAGCTGTTCGATACAAACTGAAATACCCCTCTAATTAATATAGATTCCCTCCTTAATTGATAAAAGAAAGCAGTACATGCTTGTGCGTGTACTTGCTTCAACCAACAGAAAAAGTGGTGAAAACTTCAGATATCGGTGGCAAGATAACAACAGCAGATTTGGTGTTGAAGTTTCAGGCACTATATCTTTTGACTGAGACAGTGGTACCTAGTACGGTAGTTTTTACCGAAATATAGAAAGGTTACTATGTTATAATCGTACATAGTAACCTATTATATTTTTATTTTTGTGGAATTATATCTTTTTCATATAACCTATACATAAATGTAATTGCTTGTGCACGTGTCATATGACCATTTGGATTGAAGTTATCATAATTTTTAGGTTTTGAGGGGTCAACACCAGTCGTAATTTCATTATCATATAACCATTGAATCGCATCTCTTTCAGAACTGTTTGTCCTGTATACACTTTTACTAACATCATTGCTACTGTCCCACGTCTCAAGGGTTGATTTGGTTTGTTCGCAACAGGAATACCTTGTTGTTTTGCTAGCGTGTAGTAGGAATTGTACCAAATACCAGATGTAGAATCTTTTGCATCATAAGCATATCGCAATAGCATTGCTAACCACTGTGCTTCAGTAATATTCTTATTAGGGTTCAATAAATTTGATTTTTTGTCTCCATTGATAATATTATTTTTTGCACCCCAAACAAAAGAATTTGCCCAATAGGCTGGTTGATAGTCTTTGAAAGTTGTTATCCCATGACCAGTTACGTATAATTCATAGTTTCCAAATGCATAATCAAAAGAGTTATTATCAAAAATTTCAACATAATATTTTCCAGGTTTAAGGTTTAAAATTTCTTTAATTTTTGCGGGATTACTAGTTGTACTCTTATAAGAATCGATGAATATTACATTATATTCATTATCTCATACTTTTAAGGAAACCCAAGCTGTTAATGCAGCTTTAACATTGATAGTTATATCTGATTTATTAGGAACATCGATCATAAATACATCAGTAGAGTCGCTATATGATAAAAAGCCATTTAGAACTTCACCAAATTCAAGTGGTTGTGCCTGTGCAGTACCGTTATTAGGTTCCACTTCATTATTGTTGGCTGGTGTAAAATTAGCTGTTATATTGTATTTTCCTGTGTAATGATTGATAAAATAATTATCATAAATAACAATATAATAAGTTCCTGGTTCCAAATATAAATTTTCATATTTTTTTGCAGGATTGGCTTTAGAACTTGTAGAACTTCTACTTATTATTGTGTTATTGCTTTCTTAAGCTTTTCCAAAAGTAATTTCCGAACTTGCAAAAGCAGAATTTGAGAAGATAAACAAGAACAATCCTACTAAAAATGAAAATGTATATTTATTCATAGAAAAAGTTCTCCTTTGTTACTTATATAAAAAGAGTTTTACTACATAAATGGTATTTAGGTGTTTGGCTTTCTATCAAAAAATAAATTTAAATCTGTTTTATCGGTATCATCGGCTAAAGCCTTATGTATTTGTTCGCTTAACAGTTGCAATTTTTGTTTTTCATAGAATGGAACACTAATATAATATGGATTTCCTGATTTTTCAATTATTAATAATGTTTGGATTCCACTACCTAAAATTCCTATACCAATAACTAGGAAAATTACCCCCCCAATAAAACTATTAACCATAGTGTCTAATGCAAAAAATATTATAAGTAGTCCTAAAATAATAGGTTTAATAAGATATTTTGAAGTTAACATAGAACCAGAGATGTTTTTTAAAGGAATGCTTTGTTGGTCTTTACCAGCTGGAATAAATCCTAAAATTGTATTAGTCAAGTTAGTTTTAACAAAGCGACTATCAACCTCCACTTTACCTTTAATCCAGAAGAAAAGTAAACTTGTTGAGAATACAAACTGTTTCATTTTTTCCCTCCTAATAAAAGCAATATTTATTAATGATTTACCATATAGTTGGTAAAAAAGGTATATTTTTATGAGTTTGTTTTTATTTGGTAGATTATACTATTTGATTTTTACTATTATGATTGATATTAGGAGCTAACCTATCATGAGGGGAGAGTAAGGAAAGCTTAAAAGAAATAATGGTTACTACTTTAATAAAGTTCTAAGAAGAATAATGTAGAATAATAGTACATTATCAATATAGTAGTTTTTGTTTTGCAGGGGGGTCATCACAATGAGAAGGAACTACTTGCATCTTGCTATACGGAGTCATTGAAACTGACAAAGGAATATGGATGCGTATAGAATGCCTTTTCGGTTATTTCATCAGGAATTTTTGATTATCCAAAATGGGAAGCGTTAGAAATAGCCATAACTAAAATCCAATAATTTTTACAGGAATAAAATGTAGATTTTGTTTACATCACAATTTTTGATGAGGAAATGGTGCGAACTAGTAAAGAACTGCTCAGGGATATATGACTTCTCGTCAATCCTTACTTTTTTAAAGAAATAAAAGGGGAATCCCCTTAAGCATCAGGAATTCCCCTCATTAGCTAATATGATTATCCAAATATAATATGAAACATTTATTTTAAACCTCGGCCAAGCATTGCGAAAATTGAAACCGCTTTCGAAAAAGTTTACCAATACAATCATTCAATGGTCATTTTATTCTCAACCATGAAATTTGGAGACCATTCGAATTCAATTTCAAATTCGTGTTTGTCGCCTTTTACCGTGTACTTATAATCGACTTTCAATTGATTTCTTGGATACACTTCGATTTGTTCTGTTCCTTGTACGAAAGTGAATTTTCCTTCTTTTTTCAACTTTTGTGCAATTTTCTCAAGCATTGTTGCAAAATCTTGGACATTTTGCACTTCCTTATGTTTAATAAGCACTTGTGTGAAAGGTTTTTCTTGATTTGTACGTTCCATTGTAATCGCCTCCTTTATCTCTTACTTCCATTGTAACACGACCTTAGATGTAAAAATAATTTTCCGCATGCAAAAAAGCTAGAAAGTACTCATCGTGAATACTTTCTAGCCTATTTTTTATTCAGCAACAAATTCTTGTTTCATTTTGATTAAACCATATACGTAGAAGAAAATGCTAAATGTCACGATAGTAAGAATCACAAATAATACCGCTTTCCCTGATTCTCCCGTCCAACGATAAAATAAACGGTAACTGTAATAAATAAAGATTACCATCATCGCTAATGAAGCTAACCAACCGATAAATGGAATAAATGACACCACAAATAACACAGCATAAATAATCATCCAAGTTAATGCATCTTTTTTCACTTCTTCTGGAGTCGTTTTCTTTGATCCAAAAGCGAAGAGTAAATATGCATTTACTAAAGGAATCCATGCTAAAAATGCAAGATCTTCAGGACCATTTGTTTTTGCTGTAAAAAAGTAAATAAGTGCAGTAATTACATAGCAAATCACAGCGAGAATTAATAGTACAAAGAATCCCCCAATAAGACCAACAATATAGCTCTCATCAAAATTCGGAGACATCCTACACCTCCTTTCCAAAGATAGGAATCTTTCTTAGGAAAATCAATGTATTATATGTATCCATTTGAATGAAATAACCCAACTTCTCAAGAAAATGAATCAATCTGCTTAAAAAGCTTACTTCACAAATTACTTTTTTCTTAAATATTATTTCTTTAAAAAGTAAAAAGTCTAAACTTTAAAACGCAGAAATAAAATTCCTCATAAAAAATAAAGCACATTCTGTTTCTTTGAGAATAAAATATTACAGAAATGCGGAGAATTTTTGATGAAACCGTAATAAATGTATGTCAAAAGTATGATAAAAATATGATAAATTTCCTTCAATTTACAAAATGCTCAAATGAAAATGCAAAAAAAGGATAAAATAAAGATGTAACAAGTACTTGTACAAAATTATAAATAGGGAGGAATTGAGATGTTCGATTTAAGACCGTTCAGAAGAAGAAATGATGATTTATTTGAACGTTTCAAAAGTGCCTTTGATGATATGTTTAATCAAGATTTCCTACCTGCATTCGGCAATGACTTCAAATCACTCCGCACAGATATTACAGAAACGAAAGATGCCTACATTGTACAAGCTGACTTGCCTGGTTTTTCAAAAGATGACATTCAAATTGATATAGAAAATAACTATTTAACAATTCGTGCGAAACGAGATGATCGCTTAGAAGAACGAGATGAAAAAGATCGTATTATCCGTAAAGAACGTCATTTCGGTGAATTTTACCGTTCATTCTATGTAAACGATATTGATCAAGACAGAATCGAAGCAGAATTAGAAAATGGGGTATTAAAAATTACACTGCCAAAAATTTCACCGGATGATGAGAGTCCTTCAAGACGTATACAAATTAAATAAAAATGAATGGGGCTATGACGTATTGTCATAGCTCTTTTTCTTACTTTTTGTCTTAAATGAAATTACAATTTCTTGTTATTTTCGATAAATATTTTTCATGAAATTCAACTTATTCATTGTTCTTTTTTTCTATAAGTGATAGACTAAAATTGTATATAGGATTATTTCCTCTATAGCAATAAATTACTTTTCCCGCTAGGAAATACCAGGTTGGTAGCCCAAAAGAAAAAGCACAAACTAAGAAAGTTTGTGCTTTTTCTTTTTTTCTTCAAAAAAGGAAATGTATCAAAAAAATAACAAAATGTTCTTAGCTCTATTGAATAAAAATAATATTCGAGCTAGATAAAAAAATGATATTTTATGGATATTTATACTAATATTTAGCAACTAAATATTACCTTTGACGAAAATAAATAATATTAATATACTAGATTTTGTTGATAGAAATCAGCATCGTTTTACAAAGAAAATGATAAAAAAACGATATTTTCTTGGAGGGTAGTAGTTGATGAATTATAAAAAATTTTTCGCATCGGCAGCTACGGCGACATTAGTAGCTTCTGCAATCGTTCCAGCTGTATCAGCGGCAACTTTTACTGATGTAGAAGATAATACTCATAAAGAAGCAATCGATGCTTTAGCAGAAATGGGAATCGTAAAAGGATACAAAGATGGTACATACAAACCGAATAACACATTAACACGTGGAAATGTGGTAAAAATGTTAGGTCGCTGGCTTGAAGAACAAGGCAAAGAAATACCAGAAGATTGGGATACAGTACAACGCTTCAAGGATTTGCCAGTGGACTTTGCAGACGAAGAGTTAGTAAAATACGCAGCTTTAGTAAAAGATCATGGCGTATTTCTTGGTTCAGATAACAAATTAATGCACATGAAAAATATGGACCGTTCACAAATGGCTTTAACTTTAAATCGTGTATATGAAGCATTGTTTGGTGTATCATTAATCGAATTAGCTGAAGAGATTGATGATGTAATAGTAGTGGACATGGATGAAGTTTATAACGATAACAATAGAAAAGAAGCAGTGCAAGCGTTGCGTGACTTAGGAATTTCGATTGTTGAAAAATTCAGACCGAACGAAACAGTAACACGCGGACAATTTGCTTCATTCTTATATCGCACAATTCAAGTTTCTGAACAAGATGAATTGAAAGTTGTGTCAGTGAATGCCACTACAGCTTCAACGATTGAAGTAATATTTAATGAACCAATTAATAATACACAAGAAAACCTACAACAAGTAAAAGTGATTGCAAAAGAAGATGCAACAACACCTGATTCATTAACATTTACCTTAAGTGAAGATGGAAAAACGTTAACAATCACAAATCAAACGTTGTTCAATGGTGAATATGAAGTTGTAATCGAACCGAAAAAAGTAAAAGGTACAAGAGAAAACCAATTCGTTTCTGAATTTAAGAAAACTGTAAAATTTGAAGAAATCACAAATGAAGCGCCTACAGTAATTTCAGCTAAGTTTAATAAAACAACAAAAGAACTTGAAATTACTTATTCTGAAGAAATCAAATTATTAAATGACGAAACAGTAATATTTGACTTTGAAGTGTTAGTCAATGACGATTCATTAACTACTCCAATAAAAATTGATGCCAACAAGGGTGACGAAGAAAGCGAAAAAGCTACTAAAGTCATCGTGAAACTAGAAGATTTAGTTATCGAAGCAGATGACACAATTTCTTTACAGCTATTAGAAGAGTCAGATATTAAAGACTTAACAGATAAAAAAATTGAAGTAACAGAAGTTATTCCTGTTGAAATGGTTGAAGAATAATTTTATTTCATCAACTACTTAGAACTTTTAAGTAATAAAGACTCAATTGTAATTTTGCTAATAAGTATTAGTCATAGGCTACCAACCAACAACTAATACTTAAACTTCATAGATGGACATAGCAGGGAAAGTCCAAATAGAGGGGCCGAATGGAGACAAATGGTTTTCTGTTCGGTCCATTGTGTTATCGAAAAAAACTCCCAATTATCCTTCTATCAATAGTTATTATAGAAACCTACCATAATTTGGGTTACAATGGTTGAAGAGAGTAGGATAGGGGGAAAATATCCACATGAAACTATGGAAATTTTGGATATCCGTTGTCATCTTTGGTATCGTAGCTGCAATTTACATTCCAACTTCAGCCAATGCAGCGGAGAATCCTTTTATTGATGTATCTGTTAAAGATGCCCATTATGAATCGATTGTAACCCTTATTAACGAAGGTATCGTTGAAGGGACGAGTGCGACAACATATGAACCTTATAAACAAGCAACAAGACAAGAAGCGGCTTTATTTATTGCCAAGGCATTACATTTAGATACAGTGAACGTGGCAGATCCTGGATTTATTGATGTACCTAAAGCAAGCAAATACTATGGTGCTATTGCTGCGCTGAGCCAAAAAGGAATCATACAAGGCTATCAAGATGGCACATTTCGTCCATCTAATACGTTAAAACGTTCGCAAATTGCAAAAATGGTAACATTAGGTTTTGGCTTGCAAGTATCGAATAATACAACGACACCATTTAAAGATGTCA
This sequence comes from Ureibacillus sp. FSL W8-0352, assembly GCF_038004345.1. Taxonomy (NCBI): domain Bacteria; kingdom Bacillati; phylum Bacillota; class Bacilli; order Caryophanales; family Caryophanaceae; genus Ureibacillus; species Ureibacillus sp. FSL W8-0352. The sequence continues at coordinate 3,203,311 of NZ_JBBOQT010000001.1, forward strand.
ATGTCATCAATGATCTGGAAACGAGACAATATATTCAAACGTTGATTGATTATCAAATTACAACAGGCACAACTCCTGAAACATTTAGTCCTTTTTCTCCACTAACTCGAGGGCAATTGGCAACTTTTATTAAAAGAGCTCTTGAAGCAACGGATGGACTAGGCTTCCAAGTCATTAGCGTTGAATAATATTTCAAAGTAAAGCATTATCTTGGGACTTTTGCTCGAGATAATGCTTTTTAAATGATTACCTAACTTTATTGAAGATATTAATAGAAAATTTATCTGATACCTTTGATGTTGAGAACGTAATTCTTTTTTATCAAAACATATTTCTCTATTAACAAATCATGAACTTTTTGAAAATAAAAGGTAATTATTATAAAAATAGAGAATACATAAAAAAAGGTAGTTATTTTAGTTTTATTGAAGTGGAGAGAGAATATATGAAACGTAACACAATCATAATAACCGCCGCTATCATATTGTTTTTAAATGGGGGTTTTTTACATAATAGAGTTCATGCAATGGTTGGAGAAGAGAGTGTTAATTCAACAGAAATGCAAACTCCCTTTCAAGATATAAGCAGTTCTTTTTGGGCTGCAACACCAATTTTGACACTAAAGGAAAAAGGATACATGGATGGTTATCAAGATGGCACCTTTAAACCGAATCAGTATGCAACTCGAGCGGAAGCGGCTAGTGTTATAGCGAGATCGTTAGAAATTCCCCTCGAAACGGATTTTGAATTAAACGCAAAAGATTTATCACCCAGCCATCAATATTATCAAGAAATCTGCAAGCTCGCAGAACTAGGGATTGTTCAAAATAGTGAGCATTTTCGTCCGGAAGAACCGCTAAGAAGAGCACAAATCGCTAAAATGTTGGCTCTTAGTTATGGTGTTCAAGTGGACCATGTGAATAAAACTTCATTTAAAGATTACAAAAAGGATTACTGGGCTAGAGATTATATAGAATCGCTAGCAGATGTAGGAATCATCGAAGGTACAACACCTACTACTTTTTCACCTAATCAGTATGTAACAAGAGCACAGTTGGCAGTTCTCGTTTATAGAGGCATTGAATTTCAAAATAAAATAAAATCTTATCAGTTAGCTTATGACTATTTGTCGAAACACTATATTTCTACGGTCAATAGTGCAGTGAATTGGACAAATGAAGTGATTGATTTAGTAAATGAAGAACGTAAAAAAGTTGGAGTCCCTCCTTTGAAACAAGATTTAGCACTCACTCAATTGGCGATTATTAAGGCACAGGATATGATACAGAGAAAATATTTTGATCATTTCTCTCCTTATTACGGGCATCCTTGGGATATGGCGACACTCTTTGACTATGAATTTACGAGATTTGGTGAAAATATTGCACGTAATTTTGATCAACCAAAAGATGTTGTTAATGCATGGATGGCTTCAGAAAAGCACAGGGAAAATATGTTGAAAGAAAATTATACGAATATAGGCGTGGGAATAAAGTCAGATTCTCAAGGAAACTATTATTGGGTTCAATTATTTTCTAGCAAATAACTGTAATAAACTAGTATCTTTTATTACAGGAATGTTACAATACCTGTTATATAATTTCATAATTTTTCTATTAGAAGTGCCGAATTTCCTTTAAAGGTAAGGATTTCGGCATTTTCTGTTATATAGCAAAAAAGTTACACAATTGAAAAATTACTAGAGTCCAATCTATGATAGTCTATTAACTGTGAGTATATAGTAACGGATTTAGCAATGTTCGAAAGGGGCCGAGTGTTCGTGAAAAAGAAATGGTTGTTGACGATTTTTACATCGTTCTTACTTGTATCAGGTTTCGGTGCAAACAGCACAGCACAAGCAGCAACAGTGGATGAATTAACAAATACAGCGAAGCAATACATAGGAGCGCCATATAAATATGGTGGGACGAATATTAAAACGGGGATCGATTGTTCAGGATATACAAGATATGTATTTTCCCAATTAGGCATTTCATTAAAGCGCACTTCCAAAGAACAATACACACAAGGCACAGCTGTCTCCAAAAACGATTTACAACCTGGAGATTTGGTATTTTTCAATACTTCAGGCAAAGGAGTTTCCCACGTCGGAATTTATTTGGGGGATAACAAGTTCATTTCCGCTACTACATCTGGCGGAGTGGAAATCGATAGTCTAAACGATCCGTACTACTGGGGCTCCCGTTATGTTGGTGCAAGACGTGTTGCGGAATTTACAACTGAAGATGTGGAAAAAATTCAAGCTGAACAAGCAAAAGTGGAAGTAAAAGAAGCTGCAATCGATTTTAGCATTGTTGTATCCCGCGGTGAAGCTGCAATCCGACTTGCTGAAGCATTAAACTTAGATACAACTGATCAAAATTCACCATTTATTGATGTGAAGCCAGAATCTAAATATGCTGGTGCAACAACGGCCTTAAATAAATTAAATATCTTTACTGGAGATTCAAATGGAAAATTTAACCCAGGTTCACCGATTACTCGTGGTCAATTAGCAAAAGCATTAGTGATAGCGTATGGTTTAGAATTAAAAGGTGAGCCAGCAACATTTGCTGATGTTTCTAAAGAACATTGGGCATACGAATATGTAGCTATTTTAGCTTCCAATGGCATTGCGACTGGTAGAGAAGACGGAACATTTGGAGTAGACGAATACGCAACTTTCGAACACTTGGATACTTTCATTGAACGTATTAAAAATGCACAATAATCCATATTAGCTACCAACTTTTCTTGTAGGAAATTAAATAAATTTATAAGTAGAGAGGTTTAACGAACCTCTCTTTTTTTATCATTAAGCGAGAACTTCTTCATTCCAGAATCGTTAATAGATTATATAAGGATAAATTTAGGGAAACAGGTAGAAAAGACTGATGAATGAAAATAATTCTTTTGATAGAATAAAATTACTATCTTAGAAGGGTGGGAAATGTATTGTCTTTAAAAAAAATAAGTTTATTAATAGGTTTTATACTTTGTTTATCTTTATTCAATATACATACAACTAGTGCAAAAGTTCAGTTTGTCGATGTTCCACCATCTTATGATGCCTATGAAGAAATCCAATATTTAATTAACTTAGGTGCTATTAAAGGGTATGAAACGGAAAATGGAACATATTATAAACCACATCAACCAGTTACGAGAGGACAAGCTGCCAAAATGGTAGTCATTTCTTCTGGGTTGCAACCGTTGAAAGTAAAACAATCTTCTTTTAAAGATGTACAAACAGGGACAGAACTTTCAGGTTATGTGGAAAGAGCAGTAAAAGAAGGATATTTTTCAGCTTTTAAAAATGGAGAATTTGGTCCTTACGTTAACTTAACTCGCCAAGAAATGGCGAAAGTTTTAGCAACTGCCTTTCAATTAGATGTGGAGAAGTACGCAAACTTAACGGTACCTTTTAAAGATATCAGTCCGAAACATCCTTATTACAAATACATTTCTGCAATTTATTACAACGGTATTACGAAAGGGAGTCCTTCCGGTAAAGAACGCGTATTTATGCCGGAATCTTCCGTTACACGTGGACAATTTGCTTCCTTTATTGCCCGAGCAAAAGAGGAAAAATATCGATTAGAATTACCAGTGCAAGGCGTACAAGTTCCGAATGAAAAAGATGCTATTGGAACAGTGGCGGCGACAGTTGATTACTTAAATGTCCGCACTTCAACCGATACATCAACAAACGCTAATCGAATTGGCCAAATCAATAAAGGAACTAAACTCCCTTTATTTGAAATTCAACCTGGTTGGTTTAAAGTGATGTATAAAGATCAATATGCCTATATTTCAAGAGATTACGCTCAAGTAGTGGATGAGGCTGGACAACCTCTCGGAAAAGTGCAGAAACATGTGATTGCAGTTGGAAAAGTGAACGTTTATAAATCTAGCAATACCAATTCAAAAGTGATAGGTTCTTTTAACGCTGACGAGCAAATACCGGTTTATAAAACAGTAGGTGATTGGTATTTAACAGAAAAGGACGGGGTTCCTGGATACGTTCAAGCTTCTGCTACGAAACAACCGGTTGTGGAGAAGCCTGTTGATCCACCTGTAAAAGATCCAGTAGAAACGCCGCCTGTGAAAGATCCTGTAGATAAAGACCCAGTTGTTGAAACACCTACTTATACGACTAACACAATTGGTCGTGTTACAACGAATGCATTAAATATTCGAGAGAAAGCAGACGCTACTTCTAATTCTCTTGGAACATTAAATAAAGGAGAAATAGTGGCTGTTCATTCGATTAGTGGGAACTGGGCAAATATTACAACGAAAAATGGCACGAAAGGCTATGTGCATAAAACGTATTTAAAACTTATCAATCAAAAAGGTAGTCCAGTAAAAGATCGCGTGATTATTATTGATGCGGGGCACGGTGGTAAAGATCCAGGTGCAGCAAGTAACGGAGCGGTGGAAAAGGAAATAACTTTAAAAGTTGCAACAGTTGTGAAAAATAAATTAGAAGCAGATGGTGCAAAAGTTATTATGACTAGAACGGGAGATACGTACCCGACGTTAGAAGATCGTGTGAAAATTGCGCTTAATAATTACGCGGAAGTGTTTGTGAGTATACACGTAAACTCTGCTTCAAATGAGAGTGCAAAAGGTACAGAAACGTACTATAGCGTTGCGGGTAACGTGAATATTGAAGAAGATGAAACATTGGCAAAAGCCATTAACGATCAAATTGTGAAAAATGCAGATATGAAAGATCGTGGTGTGAAAAAACAAGATTACTATGTAATTCGCAATATGATTCTTCCTTCCGTGTTAGTAGAATTAGGATTTATTACAAATCCTGAAGACCGTGCAAAATTGACAGATCATGAATATGTCGAAATCTTTGGTGATTCAATTTATAAAGGAATCGTAGAGTATTATCAAAAATAATAATTGGGCTTGCGTTAGAAATACATGAAAGCGAATTGAGAAAAACGATGTGTTTTCCAATTCGCTTTTTTATATTTCTAGACAACCGTATTATTTGGAATTCAACCCTTATTTTTAATAAAAATCCAACATTATCCTGTATTTTTTCCGGTTAGTATCAAATAAATATTACACCCATATTACAAATGATACTCATAAATAACAATTTTCTCTTTAATGATAAATTTTTCTTTTTTAATCGATTTCACTACCGTCGCATAAATGATGTCTGAATTTTCAGTTTTATTTTTTCTGGACTTTAGAGAAAAAACGAAAACACCTAAGCGAGGGTAGTAAACATCCATTTTTTTACTATAACCTATGACTTGTGCAACAACGACTGGCAAACCTTTATGGGACGCCGTTTCCTTCGATTTTTCGTAACCAAATGTGAGCGGATTTCCACAAAGAAGCCTTTAAATAGCGACTAATTTGTAAGTAACTGCGTTCGCTATTTGTGTTCAACTGAGCTAAAACATTCAGACAGTACACTATCATGGCTACGTACACTTGATTATGCACAGCTTGTTCACTGTGACCAAAAAACTTTTTAATGTTCAGATGTTGTTTCATCCATTTGAAAAAAAGTTCGATTGCCCAACGTGATTGGTAGATTTCTGCAATTTCATCTGCGTCAATGTCAAACCGATTTGTCAGTAAATGAAGCTCATTTCCTTTTGTATCATGCAATTTGAGTAAGCGAAACACGTTTTCAGAACGATTTTGTGGTGTTCCAATGACAACCATTTCATCAGAGAATACGGGTGAATCTTCTGGTAACGAAAAGGATTCTAACACTCGGACAACAGCGTTTTTACGCAAACGGGTCACAAAGAAATAGCCATCTTCCGTCATTTGATCAAAGCGCCCATAATCCAAGTAACCACGATCAAACACGTACATGCATTCTTTGTCATCCACGAATACTTCTAGTTGACCACGATCATGTTCGTTGGCATTCGTGAGTACGGCTTGATCTGGATAGGAGAGTCCTTTTTCCATAAAAACAAGTCGTAAGTGAAGCTTTACTCCTGATTTTGTTTTTCGAAACTCTGCCCACTTATGATTGGTCAAATTAAGCGGTAATGTACTCGAATCAATGATTTTTAGTGGCGTTGTCAGCTTTCTTCGCTTTTGAAAATGTGTTTTCTCATGAATTTGAGCCACTAAATCAAGAAAAATCGATTGAAAGAAAACCGTTGGAATGGCGTTGATTCGTCTCCCTAACTGTGAAAAACTAATCGATTCCAATCCCGTTGCTCGTTGTAATTCTTCTAAAAAGACAGCGTCACTCAACGCCCGTAAACTCTCGGTTTCATGGAGTTGGGCATACAAAAGCAGTTTCATAAATGAAGCCATATAAAGCTTCTTGGTATAGTGATTTAATTGATGTGTTTTCACTAGGTCGTCAAATAATGGACGATTAATCGGTGAAAACCATTGTTCAAATGATGTTTTTCGTGTAAACTTATCCATGGTTTTATCCTTTGTATTGGATTTGGATGGTTTACTACCACCCAACCATTATAAAGGATTTTTTTGTGTTTGGATTATATTTCAGAAAATTCGGTTTATTTGAAGGTGTTAAATTATTTTAATGCGACGCTAGTGAATCGATTTATTTCTGCAATAACGAAATATAAAACGTTACATAAATGAAAAATCACAGGGACAGGATTTATGGTAGGCTCGAAATAGATTGCGAACAGAGGAAATTGAAGGAGGAATTGACAGTGAAAAAAAAGTGGTTAATTCCAGTATTTGCATCATTCATGATTTTTACATCTCCTTTGATTGATGCAGAAGCTGCAACACCACAAGAATTGGTTTCAACAGCTAAACAATACATAGGCGTACCGTATGCTTGGGGCGGCACTACATCGAGTGGATTTGATTGCTCTGGATTCACGCAAAAAGTATTTGCTGATTTAGGATACCCATTAAATCGAACATCTGCTGGACAATTTGCTCAAGGGACAGCCGTTTCAAAACAACATTTACAAATTGGAGATTTAGTATTCTTTAATACATCAGGACAAGGTGTTTCCCATGTAGGGATTTATATAGGAAACAATCAATTTATTAACGCTTCTTCAAGTAAAGGGGTAAGCATTGCTTCATTGGATAATAGCTACTGGAAAAATCGCTATGTTGGTGCAAAACGAGTAATCGATTTTTCGAAGCAACAAGCTTCTGAAGTGAAAAATGCATCGGTTGATTTGGGCTTTTATGCCTCTCGCGGGAAAGTAGCTCTTCGATTGGCAGAAGGACTAGGGCTTGATACTTCCGATACGAACTCTCCATTTATCGATGTAAAGTCGACAGATTATGTAGCAGGAGCCGCAACAGCCCTAAATAAATTGAGAATTTTTGAAGGGAATGAGCAAGGAAAATTCAATCCGAATTCCCCAATTACTCGCGCACAAATGGCGAAGGTTCTAACAGTTGCCTTCAATTTAAAACCAACTGGAAAAAACACTGTGCAATTCCGGGATGTGGATCAAAATCATTGGGCATATGACTATATTACAATTTTAGCTCAACATGGTATTACGATTGGAAAAGGAAATGGCTTATATGGACCGAATGACTATGTGACACTTACACAGTTAGAGACTTTTATACAGCGTGCGGTTAGTAAATAATTTTTGAGTGGTTCTGCATTGCTAGAAAAGAGAAGAACTTTAATTGGTTTTGAAATTCTTCTCTTTTATTGAAGCAGTGCAGAAATTTGTTTATTAAGGAATTTTTTTAAGAAATATTGTGCAATAAAGAAGAAATAGACCGCTAAATCGAGAGGAAATTCTTATGAAAAAATACTAATAATCTATTTTTTATTCCAAAAAAATGGAGTGATTGCTTTAAATTTCATCAAAAAAATGTTATCAATGGTAATAGTGGATAACATTTTGGACTAATTGGAGGGAGGAATACAAAAGGAATGTCTTTGAAAAAAACGAGTATTCTATTTTCATTTTTAGCCATTGCAATATTTGCTATATTCAGTTCAGAGGCATATGCAAGCCAGAGATTTGCAGACGTCCCTTCAACCCACGAAGCATTTCATCAAATCAACTATTTGGAAGATAGGGGCATCATTGAAGGGTATTCAGAAAATGGGACACGAGTGTTCAAATTATATCAACATGTTACCCGTGGACAAGCTGCAAAAATGGTTGTATTAGGTGCAGGTTATAAACCATTGAAAGTAACACAATCTTCCTTTATCGACATTGATCCAAAAACAGAACCGGAATTGTCTGGATATGTTGAAAGGGCAATGAGTCTAGGTTTATTTAACGAGGTACCGGATAAACGATTTAAACCGCACACACCACTTACTCGAGGAGAAATGAGTAAAGTTGTGGCAACTGCTTTCAAATTAGATTTAGAAGAATATGCTTCTTATCCATCACCATTCTGCGATATTACTTCGGATCATCCGTATTTTAAATATATTAATGCCCTATACTACAATGGTATTTCTCAAGGAAGTAAAGGAAAATTTAACCCAGATAGTTATTTAACAAGAATGCAATTTTCTTTATTTGTTGCGCGGGCAATGGATAAGCAATTCCGTTTAACCGTAAAACCTGTCAACGCTCAAAATCCATGCCAACATCAAACAGCTCCAGAAAAAACAGATACGATTGGTCGAGCAACAGTAAATAATTTAAATGTTAGAAGTGAAGCGAATGATCGTTCCGAGATAATTGGGAAATTGAATCGTGGAGATGAAATATATGTCATTTCAATTGATGGTTGGTGGGCGAAAGTAAACTACCAAGGTTCTATTGGATATGTACATAAAACCTATTTAAAATTGTTAAGCCAAAGCGGTTCTAAAGTTAAAAATCGCATTATTGTCCTTGACCCTGGCCATGGTGGAAAAGATCCGGGCACAGTAAAAGGGAAATACGCAGAAAAACGCATAGCCTTAGCTGTTGCCAATGTTGTGAAGCGGAAGTTAGAAAATGATGGTGCAATTGTTTATATGACGCGCGAAGGAGATACATATCCTACATTGCAAGATCGAGTAGATTTTGCTCATAAACACTATGCCGAAATGTTCGTCAGCATTCATGTAAATTCAGCGTCAAGTTCTAGCGCTAAAGGAACGGAAACTTATTATAGTATTTCAGCGAATGATAACGAATTAGAAGATCGCGCTCTTGCAACCAATATTAATAATGAAATTGTAAAGCAAGCGAATATGCAAAATCGAGGAGTAAAACGAGCTGACTATTATGTAATTCGACATTCCGTCTTTCCTTCTGTATTAGTAGAATTAGGTTTTATCACAAATAACGAGGACCTTTCAAAACTTGTAAATAGCAATTATCAACAAGTATTTGGAAACGCTATTTATCAAGGAATCGTTCATTATTATAGTAATTAAAGATCAGCAGGAATTTTCTTGCTGATTTTTTCTTTAAACACCAACCTATATAATTAAAGATAGCACTGATGAAGACTTTAGTTTACAATGAACAAAGTAGAGATTTTTGACATAAGTCAATAGGTTATGACGAATTTCAACGAAAAAACTAAACACTATTTTATAAGTATTGGGGTAATACCATGGTTTTCAGTAGTTTAGTGTTTTTATATTTATTTTTACCTTTGATAATCATTGCATATTTCTTATTCCCAAAAAGTTTTCGCAACATATTGTTATTGATTGCGAGCTTGATTTTCTATGCGTGGGGGGAACCTAGGTACGTCTTTTTAATGCTCATCTCCATACTGGTGAATTATGTGATGGGGATTGTCATTGATCAGACGCCACCTTCAGCTAAGAAGAAGCGTTTGTTGATTCTGACGCTTGTTATCAATATTGCGATTTTAGGTTATTACAAATATGCGGGCTTTTTCATTGGGATATGGGAAGATTTATTCCATGTAGACATTGCATTTGAGGAAGTTCCTCTTCCGATTGGAATCTCTTTCTACACGTTCCAAGCGATGAGCTACATTATTGACGTATACAGACAAGAAGTAAAAGCCCAGCGAAATTTAATTGATTTATCTCTATTTATTTCTTTATTCCCTCAGCTTGTGGCGGGTCCAATTGTACGTTATCAAACGATTGCTGATCAAATTAAGCACAGAATTATACAAAATGAAGATGTAATGATTGGTACTCGCAGGTTTATTCAAGGGTTAGCGAAAAAGGTGTTAATCGCCAATCCAATGGGCGCTGTTGCAGACCAATGTTTCGCACTCTCAGGTGATAGCTTAACGACAGGGACAGCTTGGATTGGAATCATTGCTTATACGCTACAAATTTATTTTGATTTCTCTGGATACAGCGATATGGCCATTGGATTAGCTCGCATTTTTGGATTTAAGTTTTTGGAAAACTTCAATTATCCATATATTAGTCAAACGATAACAGAATTTTGGCGCAGATGGCATATTTCGTTAAGCCATTGGTTTAGAGATTATGTCTACTTCCCGTTAGGTGGAAGCCGCGTCGATGCCCAGTGGAAAGTGTATCGAAATTTATTAGTCGTATGGACATTAACAGGATTTTGGCACGGTGCCAGCTGGACATTCATGGCTTGGGGATTTTATTACGGAGTATTAATTTGCTTAGAAAAGTGGTTTTTATTGAAATGGTTAAACAAAATTCCAAGAGTGTTCCGCCATGTATATGTTTTACTGATTGTTATGGTCGGTTGGGTATTTTTCCGTGCAGATGATTTTGCTTATTCTTTTGAGTACATTCAAACAATGTTCTTTTTAAATGATGTTCCCTTGTATGATTATCAAACATTGTTGTTTTTGAATGATTATGCGATTTATTTTGCACTTGGAATCATCTTCTCAATGCCGATTTATCAATTGTATTTAAAATGGAGTGAACAAAAGGCCGAGGAAAACAGCGGTTATTATATTTCACTACAACTCGTACAGACAGTGTATTATTTAATCATTGTTGCGATTGTTACAATGTTTTTAGTGAATTCAACACATAATCCGTTCATTTATTTCAGATTCTAATTGATTGCAAGCTTGTTTAGTAATGCATAGATGCTAGGTGATAAGATGAAAAAATTAGAATTGCTGTTGCCCATTAGTTTCTTCATCGTCATATTTGGCATGTTCGTCTGGCATGCCTTCATTCCGGATCAGAAAGTTTCTGAAATGGAAAACCGCAATTTGACGGTGCTAAATAAACAGCCAACAATGGAACAAATCTTTTCGGGCGAATATTCGAAACATCTTGAGGAGTATTTTACAGATCAGTTTCCAAAGCGAGACGATTGGCTAAAAAATTATATTTTATTACAAAAATTTACTGGGAAAGTCTATTTTAATGATAAGTATTATGTGGAAGAAGATGGTTGGATTGCTGCTAAACCAGTAGTGGAAATGGAAGATGAATCGGTTAGAAATTTCGTCAATGAATTAACGGACATTTCCAAAGAATTGACAGCAGCGGGCATACCTTTTACTTATTATTCTTTTCCTGCAAAAGCCACATATATTTTGAAAGCTCCTGACTATATGCCAGAGGATGTTGGACAAGTAAGAAATCAAAAAGTCCATGAATTATTGAAGGAACAAAATGTAGATGAAGTTCGTTTAATAGATTACATAGACAATACAATTTCGGTCGAAGAAATGTATTTTAAAACAGATCATCATTGGACGATGAGAGGAGCATATGCGGCTTATGAAGCATTGATTCGAACGTTAAACGAAAGAATGGACTGGGCTCTATCCCCAATGCCATATGATGAAAACAACAATGTATGTCTGAAAAATGAATTTTTAGGTTCTTGGAATAAAATTTTGGCGATGACGGTAGAGCATGATGATCAAATTTGTTACAATGAGCCAATTGATTTTTCAGAGATTTTAACGATTTATGAGAGAACGGCTACGAGAGAATTTCAAGTGGATGTAGAGCAAATTTATGGAGTGGCAAAGGGGTTTGACGAATCACGGCCAGTCAACTATAGCGAGGGATATAGTCGCGACTTTTTAGAATTGAATATTTTTAATGAAAAACCTCAAGTGGACAAGCATCTTGTAGTGATTAAAGATTCTTATTTTAATCCAATTCAATTTCATGTGGCTTCTCATTTCCGTCAGTTGACGGTGATTGATTTACGCTATTTTGATAAGCCGCTAATTGAATATTTGTTGGAAATTCAACCAGATTACGTTGTTTTAGCGTATAATGACCGAAATATGAATGTTTATCTAAAAAATGAATAAATTTTGCATCGTTTGCTTTTCATAATTGTTTCAAGCTCAGCCATACTGAAATTAGAAAGTTAGAAGAGAAAATGTTGTGGCAGACAGGAATTATTATTTAAACATAATAACTTCCTATTTGCCATATTTTATCTCAACTCATTAGTATTACCAAGTGCCTCTATCGAAAATACATTTGCGAATCGATTTTATCTAATGTAAAATGCATGAATGTGGATGAGGGACTAGTGAGCTATCTGAAATTGTTAATGCATTGAAATCTACTTATTTTTTGATAGAAATGAATCAAGCACTTTATTGTGCTATAATAGCCTTTGATTTGTCGAAAAAAATACATAATGAAGAGAGGGAAATGAAGAGCATCCAATTGCAATCGATGTTCGCAATGGTTTATGAAAGATAGGATAAAAGCAACCGTAAAGAATATAAATAAAATAGATACTTTTTCGCCATATTTCTTTTTACCTTTTATTTTAATGGCTTATTTTGTCATTAGTTTATTTGACTTCTGGCGATTTGATTTATTTAATGTTAGAAAATCGATTTGGCCGGCAGTCATTTTGTCCGTTCTTTGTTATTACATAGGTGTATATATTGCTGACCGAAGAAATTGGACATTGCCAACGTTTGGGCTGTCTAAGTTAAGTAAATTTATTGTTCATTTTATTGTCATCTTAACTACAATCGGTTTAGTGGCGTACGTATTGATGATTGCCCAAGGAATGATCGGGCTTTCTGATGAATCTGTTCGTCGAAATTTAGACCCGAAATTAAATTTCTTCAGCCATTTATTATGGTACGGGGTATTGTTGCTCCTTTCTTATAAAATGATTAAAGAAAAAAACATGACAATGAAAAAAGCATTCGTTTATGCTGGGTTATATGGTGTAGTGATGTTCCTATTTTTATTAATGGGATATAGAACACCATTAGCGTTAATGTTATTTACAGGCTTTATCGTATTCCATTATGTGGTGAAGCGAGTTAAGCTCACTTGGTTCCTTACGTTTCTTACAGTTGTTGCAATATCATTTGCTTTATTCGGATTTTTCCGAGTTGTAATGGAAGATACATCACAAGAATTTAATACGCGAGAACAACCAGATCGCGAGCATTTAGAGGAAGATGAATTAGAGAAGTTATTAACTGCTGAAGACAGAGTAAATGCGACACCAAAATGGATTTTAGCTTTAAATGGTGAAATGGTTACAGGTCATATTGTGTTAAGTAAAATTATTGAGTATACCGAAGAAGAAGGGTATCTCGGTGGAGAAATCCATAAAGGCATTTTTAGTACAGTATTACCAGGTGAACAAATTTCACCTCGTATGCAAGTAACTGAAGTAGTGAACTCCTTAAGCGTTGAAGAAGGGAAGTATATTACTCGTCCTGGTAGAACGACAACCCCAACATTCATTGGACAATTGTATTTAGATGGCGGCTATATACTTGTAATTATTGGCTTCTTGCTTTATGGTGCACTTGTATCAATGCTTTATAATAAGGTGAAACAAGCAGGCGTAAAAAGCTTCCACACAATTGCATACGCTTTTGTATTAACTTTATTTACCGTAACCATTCATACAGGGTTACTAGATTTAATTTTCATCTTAATGCTAGGCTTCGTAATCCTTGCTTCAGCAATTAGCAAGACTGATAAGGATCGGGTAATGTTATAGCTTTAGGTAGTTTTTGGACGAATAGATTTATACTCGTGTTTTGAGTGTATTGACACCTTTTGAATGAAGCGATTCATTCAAAGGGTGTTTTTTAATTGCACGGATTGTTGGTTGGATTAGCTGACAAGATAAGGGTAGGGATTATATGCAGCATGAGGAGCTATCCGCACGAGTAACGTGATAATTTGCAAAAGTAGGGAGTTAATGCGAACGAGTTAGGAGATTATCTGCACAAGTAGGGAGTTTATTCGAACGAGTTAGGAGATTATCTGCACAAGTAGGGAGTTTATTCGAACGAGTTAGGAGATTATCTGCACAAGTAGGGAGTTTATTCGAACGAGTTAGGAGATTATCTGCACAAGTAGGGAGTTTATTCGAACGAGTAGGGGATTATCTGCACAAGTAGGGAGTTTATTCGAACGAGTAGGGGATTATCTGCACAAGTAGGGAGTTTATTCGAACGAGTTAGGGGATTATCTGCACAAGTAGGGAGTTTATTCGAACGAGTTAGGGGATTATCTGCACAAGTAGGGAGTTTATTCGAACGAGTTAGGAGATTATCTGCACAAGTAGGGAGTTTATTCGAACGAGTTAGGAGATTATCTGCACAAGTAGGGAGTTTATTCGAACGAGTTAGGAGATTATCTGCACAAGTAGGGAGTTTATTCGAACGAGTTAGGAGATTATCTGCACAAGTAGGGAGTTTATTCGAACGAGTAGGGGATTATCTGCACAAGTAGGGAGTTTATTCGAACGAGTAGGGGATTATCTGCACAAGTAGGGAGTTTATTCGAACGAGTTAGGAGATTATCTGCGCAAGTAGGGAGTTTATTCGAACGAGTAGGGGATTAATCTACACATGAGAAGGGGGATCTGCCCGAGCAGGGGATATATCTACATAAGGAAGACGTTTACCCACTCGAGTTAGATGTAAATCAAAGGGTTAAGATGTTTTTCTATTCCAGCAAATGAGCTAACCACACGATTGAACGAATTCCGAATAGATATATGGAGTGGATCTAAATAAGAAAAAATTGTAAGTAAAAACCGAGAAATCACTTTAGTAAAGATAAGATAATAGTCAAATTCAAAGGGATAATAGTCAATCTAGGTAAAATAATAGCCAAAGCCAAAAATTTGCTCCAGCAGAGATGAAATAATAGTCAAAATCAAAGCGATAATAGCCAACTCGGCCGAGATAATAGTCAATCTAGGTAAAATAATAGCCAAAGCCAAAAATTTGCTCCAGCAGAGATGAAATAATAGTCAAAATCAAAGCGATAATAGTCGGCCGAGATAATAGTCAATCTAGGTAAAATAATAGCCAAAGCCAAAAATTTGCTCCGGCCGAGATAATAGTCAATCTAGGTAAAATAATAGCCAAAGCAAAAAATTTGCTCCAGCAGAGATGAAATAATAGTCAAAATCAATAAGATAATAGCCAACCTGCTCAAGATAATAGTCAACCCAGGTAAAATAATAGCCAAAGCCAAAAATACGTATCAGCAGAGATGGGATAATAGTCAAATCCCAAGAGATAATAGCCAACACGGCCGAGATAATAGTCAACCCAGATAAAATAATAGCCAAAGCCAAAAATTCGCTCCAGTAAAGATAAGATAATAGTCAAAACCAAAGAGATAATGGCCAACTCGGCCGAGATAATAGTCAATCTAAGTAAAATAATAGTCAAAGCCAAAAATTCGCTCCAGTAGAGATGAAATAATAGTCAAAATCAAAGAGATAATAGCCAAAACGCCCTTGATAATAGTCAATCTAGATAAAATAATAGCCAAAGCCAAAAAATCAAGATTCTCTATCAAGTTTGTATTTCGCCCGAATGTAAACGCAAAGTGTCTATAAGATAAAAAAAGTGAAATCGACTCGTTTATGTCGATTTCACTTTTTTAATTTCGAAGCAATCCTTACTTCTATTTAACAGTATCCAAAATGATAATGTATTGTGAGCTTACGTATGCGACTTTATGGTCACGGCTGTCTGGAATGATTTCATACCAACCGTTTGCTGCAAGGTTTGTGCTTGTAATAATGACTGGAATATTTGTCCGGCTGTATCGATAAATTGGCGTGTTGTTATAAGTTGTCGCTACAGAACGAACATTTAGTCCTTCAATATTGGTTAATCCGATTGTATATGCGTTATTTGCATCTTTAAATCCTAAATACTTATCTGCACGGTAGTAGTGGCCAGCTGCTTTGGCACCCCAATAAGGATCGGATGCGTATTTCACATTAAATCCGATTCGTTTTGTTCCGAATACAGGACCGTGAGCGAATGGTGCATTTGCTGGAATGTAGTTTTTCCACCAGAATTTTTCCATCAGTTCACGAATGCTTGCTTCAGGAGAATCGAATTTCACCTTTAATGGATCAGTGTCATACACATACAAACCGAATAAGTTGTTGTATTGCTGCGCGTAATTACTCATCCCCATGTCGCTTTCGTGCATTGCAAGGGCAAGTATCATCATCGCATTAATCCCGTAGTATTCTTCAATGGCTTTCAACTGTTTACCTAATCCTATCAATTTGCTTTTCTTAGAAGCATCAACATAACGGCCGCCAACTTTTTCTCGCTCTGCTAATGCGTATTGAATGTACTTGTCGATTTCTTCAGCTGAATACTGTGTTTTTGAGTGAACAGGTAGGAATTGGTAATAATTGTAGTATATAAACTTTTCCCCACCATTGTAGAAATTAATGCCGTCCCAGCTGTAGTATTTTACCCCGGGTTTCATTTGGCTTGGTGCTTTTCCATAAATATAGCTTGCTTTATTGTTTCCTGTTTTGTGATCTACTAGGACGTGTTTCATTTCTCCGCGATCGTTTAAGTAATAGTGGCGACCTTTTGATAAGGCGAAAGGAATTAATGATACAGTGTTTGCATCCACATATCCAACTTGTCCTGCTAAATTCACTTTCACACGGTTGCCTTCAGATTGAAGATATTGCATTTCTGTTTCTGCAGCTACGCTGATCTTATCTTTTACCGTTTGAGAGTCTAAAACCGTGTAAGATTTTGCAACGACGAAACCAGAACCTGGTTTCATGTAGATGATGTTGTTATTTTTTGTAATAACATGAGTGTCTTTTGAAACGCTTTTTAATACAGCGTCGTAATCAAAAGAAGTAATTTTTGTAGAAACGAGTTGTCCACCCTGAATATCTTTTAATTCATATGGTCCAAAGTTAATCGCTTCTTGATTACCAGCTACCTCCATCATCCGAATGATGAACGTTGCAGCTTGTGATACCGGCGTATTTTTTAATGGATAAAAATACACGCCATTAGGCATTGTGGAACCTTGAATAATTCCCTTTTCTGCACCTGTTGCAACCGCAGAATAATATTCTTTATAAATTTGATGTTTATCTTTAAATTGCAAATCTTTCGCCGTGCTCGTAGGAATCTTTAAATGTTTCATTGCTCGCTCAATCATGACAGCCATATGTTGGCGAGTAATCGGATCATTCGGTTTGAATGTGCCGTCTTCATATCCGGTAATAATCCCTGATGCTGCGGCGTTTTGGATATCTTGATAATAGGGACTATTTGTTGGTACGTCCTTAAAATCAATATTCTCTTCAGCTTTTGGTAAGCCGATCACTCTGGAGATAAACGCTGCGAATTGGCCGCGTGTTACAGTAGCATTTGGATTGTAATTGCCATTCGCATCAGGCGTTAAAGCCCCTTTCATAATTAAATAGCGTAATCCCCGTTCATGATAGTTGCCTGTTACATCGTCTGCAGCTTGTACTTTGCCAGTTGAACAGAGCGAAAAAACTAGCAAAATACTGAAAGCCATTAATAGAAATTTTTTCATGTAGTACCTTCTCCTTTCTCTACCTCCCATACTAACAAATTTCTATTAAGTTATTAATAGGATAAATGGTCAATTATATGAATTTTATAATAATAATAGTGAAAAAAGTATTATTTTATATTTCTAGTGTTTTTCCTTTTATATTTATAGTTTAATATGATTTAATGGAAAAGAAATGAAAGTATGGGGGGAAGGAAGGTGAGGGCTCTTTTTGAGCAAAATCAAATGAAGAAAATTATTTCAATATTATTTGCTTTTGTGCTTTTGTTTGGGACTGTGGCACCTGCTCAAGCGAATCAATCAGTCAATGAGCAATATCCAGTGTCTTCTGGAGTGGTGTATAGTCAATATACATATAAAACTTCAAAAACAAATGTAATCAATCATCTATCAATTAATTTAAATGATCCATTTACGAAAGTAGATATTGGCTTACCTAGTGCTTACAATAAGCGAGAAACGGTAACGGCAATAGCAAATCGAGACTCTAAAGATGGTAATAGAGTAGTAGGAGCTATTAATGCTGCATTTTTCAATATGAGCGATGGGGTTCCATTGTTTTTAATTGCAAAAAATAATCGCATTATTAACGGTGGGGCGATCTCTGAAGGTGCGGATCAATATTTGAACGTTCCAACAGCTTTCGGTATCGATAAAAACGGACAAGGCATTATCGATTATTTTGATTTTCAAATTACGATGACGACAAATGGCCAATCGTATCAACTGACTGGCATGGACCGTGTTCGGAATGGCAATGAGGTCATCGTTTATACACCGAACTATTACAAAGGCTATACAGATAATAATCAATATGGATTCGACATTATTGTTGAAGGAGATACACCAATCGGAGAAATATATTTCGGAGATACGATTTCTGGGGTAGTGAAAGAAATCGCTCCTTATGGGGAATCAAAACATCCTATTCCGAAAAATGGTTTCATTCTATCTGTCCAAGGCGGCTCACCTTTAAGTAAAACGTTGTCTAGTTTACAAATTGGTCAACAGATTGATGTGAACTTTTCCATCGACTCAAAATGGCAAGATGCACAATTTATTGTTGCAACAGGGCCTTTTTTAGTGCGCGATGGTAAACCCTATATTATGATGAGCACTGCTTCTAGCCGAGCAAGAGAAGTAGCGCCTAGAACAGTTGTAGCAGTGAGTAAAGATAAGAAAACCGTTCATTTCATTACTGTAGATGGAAGACAGTCCCACAGTAAAGGGATGAATATGAAAGAACTTGCAGATTATCTAGTTTCTTTAGGAGTAGATACGGCCATTAACCTTGATGGTGGCGGTTCAACAACAATGGCAATGCGTAAATATGGAAGCAATGATGTAGTTGTCGTGAATAAACCATCAGGTGGGTCCCAACGTGCAGTACATGCGATTTTAGAAGCAATTAGCACTGCACCGCTTGGAGAGGCGAAGATAATGAAATTTACTCGTACAAATGTCGGTACGATGTTGGAAGGAACAAGTTCCACTGTCAGCGTACAATATGTATTGGACGAGTACTATAATCCGCTGCCAATTACTCCTGATTCTATTAGTCTAGCATCACAAAATGGAACTTTAACGATTAGTGGTACGACATTTACAACAACAAAAGCAGGACAAGATCGTATTTACATTATGTATAATGGAAAAGTCGTTCAATCTTTCCCAGTGACAATTGTTGATGCACCAAGTCAAATGACAATTAAAGGAGCACAAGAAGTAGTCGTTGGAGCAACGCAGAATTATACAGTTGAAGCAAAAGATGCGGAAGGTAAAAATTTAATTTATAATGCAAATCAAGTGAAATGGTCGGTAGAAGGAAATATCGGAACCATTACTTCTACAGGACAATTTAAAGCAACGACTGCAGGTAGCGGTAAAATTATTGCAACGTTAGGTTCAAAGACTGTTTCAATTCCTGTAAAAGTAAAAGAGAAAGTAATCTTTAAAGATGTCCCTACAAATCACCCATATTTCAATGAAATTAGTTATAGCGTAAAAAACAATATCGTCACAGGGTACAGTGATGGCACATTTAGACCGACAGAAAATATTTCCCGGGAGCATGCAGCTGTCATTTTAACGAGAGTTCTGAAATTAGATACGACAAATGTTCAAAATCCGAACTTCAAAGACGTTCCAACGAATTATCCTTATTACAAAGAAATTGCAGCGGCAGCAAACTACGGATTAGTGAGCGGTAAAAACGATGGCACTTTTGATCCTAAAGGTAAGCTGACGCGTGCACAAATGGCGAAAATTTTAGCGATTGCCTTTGAATTGCATGGTTCAGAAAGTAAATCAACAAAATTTAAAGATGTTCCAACAAATCATTGGGCATATCCTTATATCGATGCATTAGCTTATAGCAAAGTCACAACGGGATACGAAGATGGAACATTTAAACCAAATGAAAATATCAATCGTCAACATTTTGTTCTATTCGTATATCGTGCTATACATCGTTAATTGAAAGTTAGTAGAATGGTATTATAAAGACAGGCGTTCTGTACTTTGTCATTTAACGTTAAATAGCCAACCTTATCTATAAAGGGGCATATCCCTTTGAATAGAAAAAGGTTCATCATAAAAAACTCTCCCCTACTTTGATGTGGAGGAGAGTTTTTATATGATATAATTGTTCATTATTAAGTTATAAAGGATGTAGGTTCATGAAAATCGGAATCGTAGGTAATTACGGTAATGATAATAACGGGGATGAATCGATTTTGCTCAGCATCATTATGCAGCTTGAGCAAGCATTTAATATCTCCCGTGAAGATATCACCGTTTTTAGCAATAACACTCAACAAACGAGTGAACAATATGGAGTTCAAAGCTATCCATTATATTATAAACGCAAAAATTTATATAAAACTTTTTATACTACATATCAATCGAATAAAAAATATGTTTCTCAATTTGATTTACTCATTATTGGTGGCGGCGGGATTTTAATGGATTTTTATCGCCGTGAAGCTCACCTATATAGCACATATGCACTGATGGCAAAGCATGCGAAAGTGCCATATATCGTTTACGGCTGTGGTGCTGGTCCTCTCGATACCATTACCGGTCGCCTAATGATTCGATTAATGTGTAAACATGCCTTCAATATTTCAGTGAGAGATCCAGAATCAAAAGACCTATTAGAAAAAATAGGTGTCAAAAAAGAAATTAAAGTGATTGGTGATCCTGCCTTTACTTTATACAGTCCAAAAGATAGCTATTCTAACGAGCCAAAGGAAGTCGCCGTATCTTGTGTTCCAATGTATAACGCGAACTATTGGCCATTTGGTGACGTCGACAAATATGAAAGTTACACTACTGGAATGGCTAAAAATTTAGATCATTTAATCGAAAAGGAACATGTCAATATTACCTTTTTCGCTACGAAATATCCTCAAGATGTCTATGTGACGAAGGATATTCAAAAGAAAATGAAGCATCAATCGAAGACAAAAATTATTGATGAGAATTTAAAACCGATGAAATTAATTGATGTGGTGAGTAAATACGATGCAGTCATCGGTACACGTTTGCACTCCTTAATTATTGCAACATGTTCTGCAACTCCAGTGATTGCGATTTCTTATCATCCAAAAGTAACCAATTTTATGAGATTAACAGGAAACGAAAAAAGATGTCTTACGATTGAAGATATTCAAAAGGATGAAATGATTATATCCCGTTCCTTTAGCGATATTCGAGAAAATTGGAAAGAAGTTGTGAGTGAAACGAAAAAAATTGCTGCAAAGGCATATGAAGAGGCGAGTAAAGGCAAAGAATTGATGATGAAGGCAGTGAAGGACAAATGAAAAAAGTATTTGTAATTAGCAATATGTATCCTTCAAAAGAACATCTCTCGTTTGGTATTTTCGTAAAAAATCAAGTGGAAGCACTGCGAAATTCGAATATTGATGTAATTGTCGCAGCAAATGATAATCCAAAGACAGGTAAGAAAAATACCATATTGAAATATAGTAAGTGGGCAAAAGAGGTTCTTTCGAAAGCTTTAAAATATAAAAAGGAAATTTCCATTACGCATGCTCATTACGTTTTTCCATCCGGTGTTTTTTCATTCATGATGAAGAAAATGTTCAATATTCCGTATGTGGTGACTGCCCATGGTGGCGATATTGAACGGATGGCGAAGAAAAGTGCCAGCATTCGCAATTGGACAGAAAAGATTTTACAAGAAAGCAGCTATGTAATTGCCGTTGGTCCAGTGTTAGCAGATCAAATTGAAAAGGATTATGGGATTCCTCGTGATCGAATTCTAGTTTGCAGTATGGGTGTGAATAGGCAACAATTCAAACCTGGAAATAAAGAAATAGTAAGAAAAGAATTAAATCTAGATGATGATGCCTTTATCTATTTATTTGTTGGGAATGTCATTAAGCAAAAAGGTGTAGAAGAGCTGTTAATTGCTTTCCAGCAAGTGAAAAAAGAGGCGAATCGAAAAGTAAAGCTTGTGATCATTGGTTCTCAACGAGATAGAAGTTTTGTGAATAGTCTATCGCCATTAATGGATGATGACGTGCTAATGTATGGACCAATGAAACAAAACGAGCTTGTGAAATGGTATCAAGCGAGCGATGTGTTTGTATTACCTTCGCATTTAGAAGGCTTCGGTTTAGTGGCTTTAGAAGCAATAGCTAGCGGAACGCCTGTCATTGCATCGGATGTTGGAGGTTTAACTTATTTATTAAAAGATGGTGCTGGGCATTTAGTAGAGCCAAAAAATCCGAAAGCGCTGGCTGATGAAATGTTCAATGCTCTAACGACACCAAAAGAACAGTATACCAATCAAGAGGCATGTGATGAGATTTTGCATATTCATGATGCTGATGAAATTACGAAACGTGTCATTAGGCTATATGAATCTGCGGTGAACGGAGGTTCTAGCCTATGAATAAATTTTTAAAAATCGTTGGAGCGGTAGCTATCATTAATATAGCAGCCCGCATCTTCGGGTTTTTCCGGGAAATGGCCGTTGGGTACCAGTACGGATTTTCCTATGCAGCGGACAGTATTTTTACCGCTTATATGGTGCCGAACTTTTTATATTTAGTAGTCGGCGGTGCTTTTACGACAGCTGTGATTTCTCTATATAATAGGAAAACGACGAACCAATCGGAATTTGTGAAACAGTCCTTCACGATTGTGTTAACCTCTGGAATCGTCATGACAGCGGTATTACTCCTATTTACCGACCCAATTATTAAAATGTTATTTGAGAATAATGAAGACATTGCACCTGATGCAATTGAATTAACGAAGCATTTATTTTACTGGATGATGCCTTCATCAATTTTCTTAATTCTCGCATCGTATTATAGCGGTTTACTAAATGTTCATAATAAATTTCATTTATCCAGTTTTTCGATTTTAATATATAATGTGGCGTTTCTAGTTATTGCAGTCGCATTATCTTTTGTGATTGGTCCAATCGCTTACGGTATAAGTGCTTTTGCCAGTTCCATCATTATGATTTACTTCTTAATTGTAGGTTATCGCAAGCTGGATTCTTCACATCCAATCGGAATCTCATTTAAACGAGATGCGACGACAAAAGACTTATGGATAATGGTTGTACCCATCATGATTGGTGGTGGAACAATTCAGATTTATGCCATGTTGCAACGTTTCTTTGCTCAGCTTTTAGGGTTTGGAGAAAGTGCGATTTCCGTTGTAAACTATGCTTCCCGTTTAACACAGTTTCCACAAACGATTTTAATTACAGCGGTGACGACGGTAATCTACCCAATATTAAGCCGCAAAGAAGCAGAAGATGATCATGAATCCATTAAAAGTTTATATAGCAGAGGGTTACGTTATTTAGTATTGTTGATGATTCCTGTATCCATATTTGCATATTTCTACGCGGAAAATATTATTCAAGTGATTTTTGAGTACGGAAATTTTACTAAAGAAGGAACTAAATTAACGACACCAGTAATGCAAATTTTCGTGTTATCTATGTTCTTCTTAGCTGCGAATACGTATATTACTCGTTTCTATTATGCAAAAGGAGACTCGATCGCTCCGGTTATTTTCAGCATCGTCAATGTATTCATCGTGAATATTGCGGTGATGTATTTACTTGCCGATTCAACAGGAGTTAATTCTATCGCTTGGGGTACGTTAATCAGTTCAGTTGTCAATACAGTGTTGCTAATTATCTATGCACACTTTAGATATGGATTGAAGCTAGGTAATGGAAAACTAAAGGATTTCTTCAAACTATCCATACCGCTTATTTTAATCGGTTGTATCACGTATTTATCGAGCAAATATCTCGTTTTTGATTATAAGTGGGTTACATTTATTACAGGATTGGTTATTTTCAGTGTAAGTACGATTGGTCTATTCATGCTGTTTAGAATAAAAGAAGTTGAGGACTATATTAACGGAATCAAAAAGAAGTATTTTAGCAATAAGTAATTAAATTAATTAGATTCAATCTTAAAGTTAAATCACAGGTTATAATGCTCAGTGAATTAATTGGATAATGAATAAGAAGTGGAATTTACTAACTTTATCGGGATTGTTTAAGATCCAACAATTCCCGATGGGTTATAGTAAATTCCACTTTTTTATTAATGGTGACATATTAATACGGTAGCCTACTATTTGCTATTGTAGGATAAATGAAATTTGCTAACATTAATTGTCGAAATTTAAGTTATATTAAGATATTATTAGTAAGTAATTAAATGGAAGAATAAGAAATTTAATGTTTTATTATTAATATAGGTATAAAATATTAAAATACATTTAATACATAATACCTAATGTATTGTGATAATAATACTAGATTATTTTTGCATTATTTTTTAAACATAGTTTGATTTTATCTACTTTTATGATTGAAAATTGTATTATTATGATAAATATCTTCAATTTAAAGTATTTCCATTTTATAATGAACTTGATTTAATAATAAAATGAAATGCCTCTTACGAAAAGTTCGAAACGTTATATTACTAAAACACTTTTTACGTAGTGGAAATATTGTCAACAAACGACTTTTTTCTTAAAAGAATATAATTCCGTAAGAGCCGATTTCATTCTTACACAACACTCAACACACCGTTTTTGGAATGGGGGTAGTCCAGTTGCCGAGGGGTCGAAAAGTCAACTCTAGTGGAGAAAAAAGTAAAAAATTACTTCAAGAAAAGGCGATAGAATTATTTTCACAATTTGGGTATCATGAAACTAAAATTAGCGATATCGTAAAGGCTGCTAATTTAACACAACCTACATTCTATCTTTATTTTGAAAATAAAGAATCACTATATAATGATTTGATATTACAATTTAGAAATGAATTTTTAGAAAATGTAAATCGTATCAATGTGGGGAATGAAGATAATTTCATCGAAAAATTACAAACAAACTTTACAGCTCTTTTTAAATTCTTCGCCAGTAATCCACACCTGACAAAAATCGGTTTCTACCAAACAGAAGAGTCGGAGGAATTAAAAAACATCTTTTCACAAATTCTTGAGGAAAAATTAAAAGAACGAGTAGAATTTTCGGATCATGATATTCGTATTTTTATAAACAGTATTGTTGGTGCTATTGAGCGGCTTACACTAACGATGTTGTTTACAAAAGAAAAAGAGCCGGAGCAATTAGCTTCCGAACTCATTAATATTTATTTTGCTAAAGAATTAATATGTAGATAAAGATAAATTACATGATGGACCTTAATAGAAAAGTTCTGCCAATACTAGATTGCTTCATCAATTGGAATCCTTAAAAAAGTTTAACTTTTTAAGGATTATTTTTTTTGGTTCCTTAAATAAACATAAAAAATGAGCCATTATTTATTTTCCGCTCCAATAAATATGACTCATTTTAGATGTTCCTTTTAAAATTCTTTTTTTACTGTTATGTGCAAGTAAGCACCTTTTTTCAGTTGATGATTTTGATTGTCTTTTAATGTTGGATGAATGAGAAGCATATATTCTCCACCTTCATTCAACGGTTTTTTCGGTGTCACAATTAATTGATTCCCATCCGTTAATATATTAACATCTACTTTATTCCCACCTAATTCAACTAATTCAACATCCTTTTCATTTATAGCACCTAATGGACGATTTAATGTGATATTAAATGTTTTCGTCGTCGGAACATCTAATAATGCTTTCAACTCTTTATAGTTTACTAGATTTTCTGCAATTGCATCGAAGTGTGCTTGATAAATAGGATTTGAATTTGTGTTAATATGTGGCATTATTCCCTGATCGCGAATGACTGTTCCTTTTGGGCCGAAAAATTCTCCTATTGTTAATTTTAAATAACTGCCATCTGATAATTGATAAAACCCTTGCATCGTGCCTTTTCCATAAGTTTTTTCACCATAAACAACAGCAGCGTCATAATCCGATAAAGCAGCGACTGTCATTTCAGAAGCGCTTGCACTATAACGATTGACAAGTACTTTCGTATTACTATCAAAAATTGGTTGCACAAAATAAGGTAAGTTTACCAACAGAGTACCGTCTGGCTCTAATAGATATTTATAATGATCTCGATCGTAATATAAATAATATTGTGTATTGCCTTCCTGATATTTGACTTTGTATGCAAACATTGCGTTTTTAAATAAAGCGATTAATTCTTCGGCAGATTCTACATAACCGCCGCCATTATTTTGCAAATCGAGAATAAAGGAAGTTGCACCTTTTTGGGTTAATTTTTCATATTCCTTTTTGACAAGGTCAGCAGCATCTTCAGAAAATGATTGAAGCTGTATGTAGCCAATATTTCCGTATAGAATTTGACTCGTGGTATTTGGTATTGAGAAAGCTTTACGTGTCAATTGCTTTACAACGGTTGTACCATTTTCTTTTAAAATTTCAAGCTTTACCGTTGTATTTTCTTTTCCTAAAAGTAATGACTGGCCTTCCTCAACTGATTTTCCTTTAAGGGATATTGAATTGACTTTTGTAATGATGTCTCCAACTACTAACCCTTGTTCGTAAGCACTTCCATTTTCTAATACGTCCGTAATTAACAATCCGTTTTCATGTTTTTGAATCACAACACCAATGCCGATTTGCTTCATATCAACGCTTTTGATAAAGCTTTCATATTGTTCAGGGGTATAATAGTTGGAGTATGGATCAAGCATTTCCATTATTTCATTGATGGTATTCGCTTGATCGATATTTCCATTTATTTCGCCCACATATTCACTTTTGACAATCTCTTTTATTTCTTGCAATGTTGTTGCAGCTTGTACATTGAATGGCATTGCAAGAAATAGAAAAATCATAGAGATTATTGGAAACCATTTTTTCATATAGCACACCTCTTCTTTCTAGATATATCCATTATAGCAATTGACTTTTCGTAATAGAATTGAATATTAATACGTTTGTAAAATTTTGATAGAGTCTGGTTGTTTCTTGGTGAGTGAGAAGGATAATGAGGAAATAGATTGAGATGCCCTTCCCAAGAGAAACGAAATATAAATAATTCAACATCGATAGATTATGTAAATCTTTAGTGGAGAAAAGACAGAAATTGAGGATTTTATATGTATAAGAAAGAATAGAATAGTTTGTCTTCTTTAATACACCATATGTACATTGAAGTGTAATTAAAACGAAAAGTTCGTTGTTTTTGAAATATTTTTGTAACAATAAATTGGGTGTCTAGAAAGCCAAAACCTTTCTAAACACCCTTATTTTTTCATTATCTTGATTTTTACTAAATTTTTGCTTCTGCGGTAGTTTCATCGCAAAGGATTTGTCTAAATATGAATTTTCAGACAGTTTAATTATTTAGCATGTTTTGCAGATTTAGTAATTAAATGAATCCCCCAACCAATCACTAATCCAACTATTGCAGGAAGTAACCATCCAAGACTTTGACTGTGTAATGGTAATGAACTTACAATATTTGCATACCACTTAATTTCAAATCCTGCCCCTTGAATTCCATCGTATAAGCTTACAAAAGCAGTGGCAATTAGAGCAAGACTGTAAACGATTGGTGCTCGGTTCCATGCTTTATCGAACATCACCATAAACATGAGTACGATTGCAATAGGGTAAATAAATAATAAAACTGGTAAAGTAATCGCGATTAATTTCGCTAATCCAAAGTTGGAAATGAAGAATGAAAATACTGTAAAGATTACAACTAATAATTTATAAGATGCTTTTGGGAAGATTTTAGCGAAATATGTGGCATTCGCTGTAATTAATCCCACAGAAGTAGTGATACAAGCAAGAATGATGACTAATGATAAAATGATGCTTCCTCCACTACCATACAATGCTTTGGATGCAGCTGAGATAACGCTACCACCTTCATTAAAATAGCCTATAGCTGATGGACTTGATGCTCCAATCCATGATAAAGAAACGTAAACAAATGCTAATCCAATGGCTGCTATAATTCCTGCAAAAATTGTAATGGTTACTTGTTTGGCACGAACTATGATGCCTTTTGCTTGAATGGATTGCACGACAACGATTCCGAATACAAGGGAAGCGAGCACGTCCATTGTTAAGTAACCTTCAACAAACCCTTTTGAAAATGCTTTTGTAATATAATCTCCATGTGCTTCTTGAAGAGGACCCAATGGAGTAATCACACTTTTTAGTGCAAGCAACAGGATGACAATCAATAATGCTGGAGTTAATATTTTTCCAATACGGTCAACTAATTTTGTTGGGTTTAATGCTAAATATAAACTAATAGCAAAATAAATAAATGAACTTATAAATAATGGTACCCAGCTATCAGCTTGTGCATCAGATAAGTAAGGGGCAATACCGATTTCATATGTAACTGCGCCTGTACGAGGAATCGCAAAAAGCGGTCCAATTGATAAATAAACGACTGATGTAAAAATAACACCAAACCAAGGGTGAATGCGACTAGCTACTTCTTGCAAATCCCCGCCATTCTTTGCAACAGCTACGATACCTAGAAGCGGTAACCCCACTCCAGTAATAAGGAAACCGATCATTGCAGGTACGATGTTTTCTCCTGCCAGTTGCCCTAATAGCGGTGGAAAGATAATATTACCAGCTCCTAAAAATAGAGCGAACAACATAAATCCTACAGCTAAATGGTTTTTTACAAGATCTCCTAAGTTTTTCATAGTTGCATTTTCTCCTTTATTTTCGAATAGCGGAAAATTTCTAAAAATAATAAATAATTAGAACGGTAACAATGTCGAATTATATCATTTATCGTCGAGAAAGACAAATAATATTTTTGGATATTTTAAGAATTCCTTACTTAATGTTTAATTATTTCTAAAAAATTATTAGTTTTTAGCCGAAATATTAAGTATGATATAGTTAATCTTTTTATAAGGAGGGAGATAGAGTGTACCGGCGAAAAAAGTCGATTGTATTAATAAGTGCGGGTTTGTTGGCAAGTTGTATTTTCGCCCAAAGTGTTTATGCATCCACGGAAAGTGATAAAATCAGCGACAAAAAAGCACTTGAACATTTTAACATAAAAAATAACGTTTTACCTAATAATTTTTCGTATATCGATCGTTCTAAAACGAGAAAAGAAACTTTATCTAAAGCTAGAATGACAAAATTAAATATTCCAGATCGACAACTTGCCTCTCAAATTACATATAAAGTGGTTAAAGGTGATACTTTAACAAAAATTTCCAAAAAATTCAATGTGACTGTTGAAGACATGATGAATTGGAATCAGTTAAGTTCTGCTGATGTGATATATGCTGGTCAAATATTGACAATTTATTCATCCTCTCAATCTCTAAATCATGAGGAGCAGGGAGACTTACCTAACCAACATATCGAGAATGAAGTGAAGAATCCCCCGCATGATGAATTGTTAGTTGATGAAGTAATTAAAAAACAGTTAGAAAAAGAACAGATGATTGATAAGGATCCTTCAGAAAAAGGACAAGCTATATATAACAAAGTGTTGGAAATTGCTAATGCTCAACTAGGTGTACCTTATCTATTTGGGGGAAATACACCAGAAGGATTTGATTGTTCTGGATTTATACGGTACGTTTTTGCTAATGCGGGATTGGATATTCAGCGAAAAAGCAGTGAAGACTATTTTAACCAAGATACCACTGTAGTAAAAAACCCAGTTCCTGGCGACGTGATTTTCTTTAAAAATACGTACAAAACAGGCATATCTCATATGGGGATATATTTAGGGGACGGAAAATTCATCCATGCAGGAGACAATGGAGTAGAAGTATCGAACGTTAATTATGACTATTGGAAGAAACATTTCGTGACATATAAACGGTTTAAAGGAATTAATTGACAATTTTATCGTGTTTTTATAAAGGGTATTTCTTCTATCAAAGTAGAAAAATACCCTTTTAATGTTATAGAAAAATACAAGTTACAAATATTACGCAATAATAGAGGATTTCTTAGATTCTCTTTCGATATATTCGTAAAATAGATTTACAAATTCATTACAGTAAGAAGCTTTGTGGCCCCGGTTAACAAGTTTTATTCAGCCGATATCGTGAATGTTCGATGTCATGTGAATGTAAATGAACTGTAATGTTACTACAGACCGCCACATGTTACACTTTTTATAATTGAATTTTCTGACTAATTCACGATGGAGGGTACAATCATTTTCCAAAAGAATATTCAACAATTGCTTTTGGCAACTGTGGCTGGTGTAGTCATTTGTTTATCTCCTATAGCAGTTGGTGCAACGGAAAAGAATTCAGCAGATTTTAATTCAACGGAATTGCGGGAGACTGCAAGTAAATATTTAGGGATAAGATATTTGTATGGAGGAACGTCAACAAGAGGCTTTGACTGTTCAGGATTTGTCAGAAAAGTATTTAGTGATTTAGGGATAGAATTGCCCCGTACCGCAAAGGAAATGTATGAGATTGGGGAGCCAGTGAAGATTGGTGAAATTCGGCCAGGAGATTTATTGTTCTATAATACATCAGGGTCAGGAATCTCCCATGTTGCGATTTATTATGGTGATGGTAAAATGATTCATGCTCAAACAGGAGAAGGGGTAAGTTTATCGAACTTCTTTGATCAATACTACTGGTATGACCGTTTTGTAGGGGCTAAGCGTGTGGCGGATGTGGAATTGATTTCTGAGGGAAATTAAAATTTTATAGATATATTATTTTGGGGAAATAAAAAGTAGAGAGGAACCTATTTTTGTGGGTTCCCCTTTTTAATTGTCTGTAAATAACCACTCCTAAATTTAGAAATATTTTACTAATCTCAGAAAAAGTGCATCAATACAGAAAGGAAATGGATTAAAACGCCAAAAGAAAAGATACAAAAAAACTTTAGAAGTTCAAAAATAAAATTTTAGAAAAAAGATAAATTGAAGAAAAGCAAAAGAGCGGAAAATTAAGTTTAAATTTTAACCCGTGTAAAAATGTTATTAGCTGTAAGATATAATACAATACAAAAAACGCGTAGAAGCATGATTGCTCTACGCGTTACTTTTTTATTGCGGTACGACAGCTTTCCAGCGAGATAAATCTGCACCTTCTGCATCCACTAATTCTGGTGGGAAAACAAATGTCCACGGTTTCGTTGTACGAGCTTTGATTGTTAAAGGTGGATTTAATGTAAATGATCCTTTTGCAATTTTTTTGCCGTTCGCGTCAATTATTTCTAATGGTAATTGTTCAACATTGATTGCACGATCATTTCCATTTCGAATGAAGATGGATACAGATAAGCTCTTATCATCACGCAATTTTGCTTGTAAACCAGTGAAGTTTACTTCATTATGGCCTAGTTCTGGCAGTTTGCTTACCACTTTTGCAAGCAATTCTTGTTGTTCGATTGGAAGCTGCTTTTTCCAAGATTCATCTAAATCCAGCGTATGTTCTTTTAATGTGTTTAAGTTAAAGGCAATTTTCCAACCTTCGCCAGGAAGTTCGTCCGTTTCGATATATTTCTTTTCAAAAACGAATACCCATGGACGGCAGCTTTCTGGTGGGAGAGTACCCAATTCTTTAAAATCAAATATTTTTCCAGCTAAGCGTTTATTGTTTTTATCTAATATAAGCAGCCCAATTTCCCCTAATTCAATATTGTGGGGGATTGATGAGCGGAAGAACGCACGTACGTACCAAGTTCCTGTTTTTTTATCTTCATCGATATCAATGGCTGCAAGAGACAATTGATTTGGACGTAGCGGCACTAATTGGTTTGCTAAAAAGCTAAACACGTATTTTTGTTCTTGCGGTACTTTCCAATCCGGATGAAGTGATAGTTTTGTTTTCACTAATTTTTTTTCGGATGATTCTTCAATTCCTTCAATTAAATTACTTGAGTCGATTGCACTGTCTGTTCCAACTTTATCGGTTTTCTTAAAAAAATCAAAAAGCCCCATTATTCATTTTCCTCCTCTTTTCGGCGAATGTTCATAAATTTCATCAATTCTGTAACGATTTGGACGCGAAGTTCCTGGAAGTTCTTACCGAATAACTTGAGTCCTTCTCGCTGATAGATTCGCATTGGATCTTCACCTTGATAGCTGCGTAAGCCGATGCCTTCTTTTAAATATGTCATTTGTGCCAAGTGATTTACCCACATGCGATCAATGAAGCCGAGCATTACTTGTTGTGAAATGCTAAGCACTCTTTCATCGTTCTCGAAGGATTGGATAAATTCTTTTAATTGCAAGTAACCAGGTTCTACTTGGTCGAAAATGTGATTAACTTTTGCTACTGTACGGTCTAATGTGATTTTCTCTAAGTAGAAGGAGTTTAATGTTTGTTCTATTGCATCAAAATTCCATTCATCGTGGCCAATTTCTTCATCAGCATTATCGCGGACAGCAAAGTCGATTGCATCAAAGAGCATTTTTTGAATGATTTCGATAATGTCTTCTTCGTGTAGAACTTTATCTCTTAAAGTATACAATATTTTTCGTTGCTCATTGATGACATCGTCTAATTTTAAGTTGTATTCGCGCAATGCAAAGTGAGCGCCTTCAACAATCCGTTGTGTACGGTCAATTAATTCTTGTACATCTTTGTTTTGAATTTGCTTTTTCTCATCAACGACCATTTTTTTCTTGAATTTTTCAACGTCTTCTTTAGCGAAACGACGGAACATATCGTCTTCCAATGAGATGATGAATCGGGTTTCCCCAGGGTCTCCTTGACGACCGGAGCGCCCGCGAAGCTGATTATCAATACGACGGCTTTCATGCTTTTCTGTTCCGATTACATAAAGACCGCCAAGCTCTGGAACCCCTTCTCCGAGTTTAATGTCCGTACCGCGTCCCGCCATGTTTGTTGCAACCGTAATTCGCCCTTTTTGTCCTGCTTGAGAGATTAATTCCACTTCTTGTTCAACTGTTTTCGCATTGAGTAGTTGGTATTCTAGTCCATATTTATCTAGATATTTTGCCACTTCTTCCGATTGTAGAATGGAAGTTGTTCCGATTAGTATTGGTTGTCCTTTTTCTTGGCGTCGTTTTGCTTCTTGTGCTACGTATTCGTATTTTGCATCCCGCGTTTCGAAAACGATGTCTGGTTGATCAATACGAATGACTGGACGGTTTGTTGGAATTTGAACAACTCGCATGTTATATACTTCAATGAATTCTTTTTCTTGCGTTTTTGCAGTTCCAGTCATTCCGGCAAGTTTAGGGTACATGCGGAAGTAGTTTTGGATAGTAATTTGAGCTTGTGCTTTATTTTCAGCAGTAATCGTGACGCCTTCTTTTGCTTCAATGGCTTGGTGTAAACCGTCTGATAAAGAACGTCCTTCAAGGATTCGGCCAGTAAACATGTCGACTAGCTCAATTTTATCATCTTTCACAATGTAGTCCACGTCGCGTTCGAACATCACGTGGGCACGTACCGCTTGAATGACGTAGTGGTACAATACTTGATGATCTAAATCGTATAAGTTATCAACGCCGAAAGCTTCTTCAACTTTGTCGATTCCTTGATCTGTAAGAGAAGTAGCTTTTGTTTCTTCATCGAATTCATAATCTTCATCTTTTTTGAAGGTTTTTGCAAGCATGGCAGCAATACGGTGCAGTTCTTCTTGAGAAGGAGTTTTCCCAGCAATGATAAGTGGAGTTTTTGCTTCATCAATTAGAACAGAGTCTACCTCATCAATGATGGCAAAATGGTATGGCCGCTGCACTTTATCTTCCACATTACGAGCCATGTTGTCACGTAAATAGTCAAAGCCAAATTCCGTACCGACACCGTATGTAATGTCTGCATTGTAAGCTTTTTTCTTTTGCTCTAAATCCATCATTGGCAAGTTCAAACCAACTTTTAAGCCAAGGAATTTGTGAATTTGACCAATTAATTCGAAGTCCCGTTTTGCCAAGTAATCATTGACAGTGATAACATGAACCCCTTTTCCTTCGAGGGCTCTCACATAAGAAGGAAGAGAAGCAACTAAAGTTTTCCCTTCACCAGTAGGCATTTCAGCTATATTTCCTTCTGTTAGAACGAGACCACCAATTAATTGAACGTCAAAATGTCGCATGTTGAGGACGCGTTTTGATGCTTCTCGAACGACAGCAAAGGCATCAGGTATGATATTTGTTAAATCTTCACCATTTGCAAGGCGTTCTTTAAATTTTACAGTCATATTTTTAAGCTCATCATCAGACATCGATGAGTATGTAGCTTCGAGTTGATTAATTTTTTCTACTATTTTATAGTAATGTTTTAATTCTCGTTTACTTGTTCTTTCCTTATTTTTGAAAATTGAGAACATTTTTTTACGCTCCTTTTGTGGTCTAAATAAATATAGACACCTTTGTTATTCTATCAAACTTTTGAATGTATGACTACTTCAATCACGGGGAAAATAAGTATGAAGATATTGTCACTAGTGTTGCATTAATTTAATTTTAATATTAAAAAGACTCACAATCTTCACTTATTTTATTTTGTGAAAAGAAAAAGTCCTTTATAATGGATAAGTCAGGTGGTAACCCGTCCAAATCCACTAAAAAGGACCCAACTCATGGACAAGATTACACGAAAAACTTCATTTGGACAATGGTTTTCGCCAATAAATCTTCAATTATTTGAAGAACAGGTGAAAACGATGAAATTAGATTACTATACGAAAAAATTAACGACAGAGTCATTTCTAAAATTACTGCTTTTTGCGCAATTGGAAGAAATCGAAAGTCTCCATGCGCTAAGCGATTGCCTTTTTGATGACCAACTTCAAAAAGGCGTCGACCTTAATTCTATTAGTATTTCACAGTTGTCACGGCGATTAAATGGTATAAACCCAGATCTATTTCAAAAGCTTTTTCTTGATTTAGTCGCAAAAATTCATGCCAAAACACAATACACAAAACGGGTCATGCCTTTAAAAATCATTGATTCAAGCACATTGCCACTTAATTTGACCAATCATAAATGGGCGAAGTTTCGCAAAACAAAGGCTGGTGTAAAGCTGCATTTGCGCCTTGTGTTTATGGAAAAGGGGATATCCTATCCTGAAAAAGCTTTGATGACAACGGCAAGAGAACATGACCGTGGACAGCTTGAAATCATGGTGGATGACAAGGAATGCATGTATGTGTTTGACCGTGGCTATCTAGACTATGAGCGATTTGATCGTATGACGGATGACGGCTACTTCTTTCTTTCCAGACTACGGAAAAACGCTGTTATACGGGAAGTTTATGATTTTAAACTACCCGAAGATACGAGTGTTTTGTCGGATCAAATGGTATTGATTGGCACAACTCAAAACCGTGCTGAAAATTACTTTCGCCTTCTAAAAGTGATGGATTCAAAAGGAAATGAACTCCATTTAATCACAAATCGTTTTGATTTAAGCGCCGAAGAAATTTCCGAGATGTACAAATCACGATGGGCTATTGAACTGTTTTTTAAATGGATCAAACAACATCTCAGCATCAAAAAATTCTATGGTCAAAGTGAATGGGCGATTCAAAATCAAGTATTTATCGCACTTATTGTTTTTTGCCTACATGTTCTGGCACAAATCGAAACAAATAGTACGCGAAAAACCTTACAAATTAGCCGTTATTTAAGGGCTGCATTGTGGAAACCAGCGCATATCTGGCTTCGAAAAATTGAAGGAAAAGCCATCCCTTAATAAGTAAATTGTCGTCGTCGCACAGGTCTAATTGTCAATAAATTTCCAAATGGATGGTGTCACCTTTAATTGGGTATTTACCTTTTTGGCTCTAAACAGGAAAAATAATAAAACTGAAAATTACGACAATATTTATGCAACACTAGTGATATTGTAATCATTAGTATTTCCAATATTGTCTTTTTATAGTAATTTGATTGATGATTCATTTTTATTGGATATTTAATTACATTTTAAAGGAAAGACTAGGTTTTCTTATTTATTCATGCTATAATATCTTAGGTTTAATAATAAATGGAATTCTTTTTCTAAGGAGGATAGACATGGTTTACGTGTCTTTAGCAGTGGCGCTAGTCGCGTCCATAATACTGACTCCGATTGTTAGACGATTAGCGTTTCGCATAGGTGCTGTGGACGCACCGAATTATCGGAAAGTGCATCAAAAAATAATGCCACGTCTAGGTGGTTTAGCTATATTTTTATCCTTTTTAATAGGACTAGCGATACTAAGACCGGAAAGTCCTCGATATGAAAGTTCATTAATGCCTTTATCGATTGTATTAGGTGCTTTGGTAATTGTTATTACTGGTATTTTAGATGATAAATATCAAATAAGTGCAAAGGCAAAAATGTTAGGGCAAATTGTTGCCGCTTCCATTGTTATTTTTATGGGCGGTGTGCAAATTGACTTCATTAACTTGCCTTTTGATAACGGTATTTTAAATTTTGGATTATTGAGTATTCCGTTAACACTATTGTGGATTGTTGGAATTACGAATGCGGTAAATTTAATTGACGGTTTAGATGGACTAGCAGCAGGCGTGTCAACGATTGCATTAATTACTCTTGCAACGATGGCCTATATTATGGGCAATGGATTTGTACTTGCCGTTGCTGCAATATTAGCATGTAGTACGATTGGATTTTTATTCTTTAACTTTCATCCGGCAAAAATTTTTATGGGCGATACGGGTGCACTGTTTTTAGGATTTATGATTGCTGTGCTTTCATTGTTAGGTTTTAAAAACTTAACGTTAGTATCATTCATTATCCCAGTTATTTTGTTAGGTGTGCCGATTTCAGATACATTCTTTGCAATCGTGCGTCGCGTACGCAATAAGCAAAAATGGTCGGATCCAGATAAATCTCACTTGCACCATTGTTTAATGAAAATGGGATTCTCTCATCGACAAACGGTATTGATTATCTATGGAATTGCAGTAATGTTTGGAATTGCATCTATCATATTCTCTATGGCAAAACTTTGGGGAGCAATTCTTCTTATCACTGTTATTTTAGTTGCCATTGAATTGTTTGTAGAAGTAATAGGTCTTGCGGGCAAAAACTACCGACCGCTCATTAATTTAGTGAAGATGTTTAGTAAATAATCGTCAATTTGTATAGAGTTATATTGAATAGATAAGAAGAGGTTGAGATAAAAGAATTTTCAACCTCTAATTTAAAGGGGAGTTGTTTAACACAACTCTCCTTTTACATTTTCAACCGGTTTTTCCTCTCGTAGTGTATTTTTAATTTGTGGTTATTCATGCGTGGCCGATTTCTTTTTACTTTCGATTTCCCTCGGACTGAAAATTGTGTGAAATCCAAAATAGCATTTGGAATCCAAAAACTTATAACTGAGAACAACCTTTTCCGTAAAAAATAGTCAATCATGACAAGAAAAATCATGGTTGACTTTTTTATTAGCTAGAGCTATGTTCCAAGGAATTTTTTAGAAATAAGCATATTAAGCTAAGATTGTTATTAAAATGAAATAGAGTAACATGAAATATTGAAAAAATGAGTGGGGGGAAAATATGAAAAAGAAGTATTTGCTATTCTTAGTAGCGCTATTAACACTTAGTTTTGTGCTAGGTGCATGTAGCGGAAGTGACAACAAAGAGGAAGGAAGCGATTCTTCAGGGAAAAAAGAAATTAATTTAGTGATTCCTTCTGAGCCGCCTTCATTACATCCAGGACTTGCAACTGATAACACTTCTAGTGCAATACTCATTAATGTATTTGAAGGGTTAACAACTCACAAATATGGAGAAGTTGTGAATGGAGCAGCAGAAGAGATTACAGTCAGCGATGACCAACTGACTTATACATTCAAATTACGTGATAATAAATGGTCAAACGGAGATCCTGTAACGGCACATGATTTTGAATTCGCTTGGAAATGGGTATTAAATCCTGAAAACGTTTCCGAATATGCTTCAATCCTTTACCCAATCAAAAACGCAGAAGCTTACCATAAAGGTGAAGCAACAGCTGAAGATGTTGGTGTGAAAGCGGAAGACGACAAAACTTTAGTTGTAACATTGGAACAACCGATACCTTATTTCTTGGAATTAGTTGCATTTAAAACATATTACCCAGTAAATAAAAATGTAGCGGAGAAAAATCCGAAATGGTACACAGAAGCTGGAGAAGATTATGTAACAAACGGTCCATTCTTATTAGATTCATGGAACCACGACAAAGACATTACATTAAAGAAAAATCCAGATTACTGGGATGCTGAACATGTCGCACTTGATCAAGTAAATATAACAATGGTTGAATCTGAACAAACAGCAGCTACAATGTTTGATAATGGTGAAATTGATTTCATAGGTTCTCCTTACCAAACAGTAGCGTTGGATGCAATCGATCAATATAAAGCAGAGGGAATTTTAAATATCGAAGACTATGCAGCCATTTACTTGTACAAATTCAATACAACAGATGAACTTCTGAAAAACCAAAATATTCGTAAAGCTTTAGCTCTTGCAATTGATCGTCAATCATTAATCGACAATGTAACAAAAGGTGAACAAAAACCGGCACTAGGTATGGTACCAATAGCAATTAAAGGATTTGAAGAAGATCGCGGCTACTTCAAAGATAATGATGTTGAAGAAGCGAAAAAAGCTCTAGAGGAAGGTATGAAAGAGCTAGGAATTAAAGATCCAAGCGAAATTAATATTAAAATTTCAATTAATACAAGTGAAGCGCATTCTGCAATCGCACAATTCATTCAAGAAAACTGGCGCAAAAACTTAGGAATTAACTCAACAATTGATAATTCAGAATGGCAAGTTTTCTTAGACAAACTTTCAAATTTAGATTACCAAGTTGGACGTCTTGGTTGGATTGCAGACTTTAACGATGCATACACATTCTTAGAGCCATATGATTCTGCAGAAAACGGCAACAACGATACAGGTTGGGAAAACCCAGAGTATACGAAACTATTAAGAGAAGCGAATCAAGAAACGGATGAAGAAAAACGTCTTGCAATGCTTAAACAAGCAGAAGCACTTATTATTGATGAAATGCCAGTAGCTCCAATTTATTACTACACAAATCTATATGTTGCAAAGGATCATGTGAAAAACATGAAGCCGGATAACTTAGGTTACATTTATTTAAAATATGTAGATATTGAATTATAATTGGTCAATTTAAAAAATTTATTTTAATAGTTGTAAAGGCTGCTGAAATCGATTTCATTGATCAGAGGCAGCCTTTTGCTATTTTTTAGGTGTCCACGGGATTTTTATATAAAGGAGGGAACACTTTGCTAAAGTACATTATCAAAAGAATTATTCATATTTTAATTGCTTTATTTATTATCATCACGGCAACCTTTTTCTTAATGAAGGCAGCGCCTGGTAATCCTTTTGCAAGT
Organism: Ureibacillus sp. FSL W8-0352; assembly: GCF_038004345.1. Classification (NCBI taxonomy): domain Bacteria; kingdom Bacillati; phylum Bacillota; class Bacilli; order Caryophanales; family Caryophanaceae; genus Ureibacillus; species Ureibacillus sp. FSL W8-0352. The sequence goes on from NZ_JBBOQT010000001.1 coordinate 3,242,804, forward strand.
GAAAGGGATTTTCCGCCTGCAATAGAAGCCAATTTAAAAGCGAAATATGGACTGGACAACCCTTGGTATATTCAATATAAAGATTATTTACTCAATACGCTGACTTTTGACTTTGGAGAGTCAATGAAATATAAAAACCGCTCCACTAACGATATTATTGCGGACGGGTTTCCTGTTTCGTTAGCCCTTGGACTTGAAGCCATGTTCATTGCGGTTGGAATAGGGGTATCACTTGGCATCATTGCAGCATTTTATCATAATCGTTTCTTCGATTATGCTGCCTCGTCGCTCGCTGTTTTAGGAATATCAATCCCGTCCTTTGTATTAGCTGGATTAATGCAATACTTTATCTCCTTAAAATTAGGTTTGTTCCCTGTAGCAGGTTGGAATGGATTTAAGTATACCGTCTTGCCAGCATTAGCGATTGCATTAACACATGCAGGTTATATTGCAAAATTAGTTCGTTCAAGCATGTTAGAACAAAACAATAGCGAATATGTAAAATTAGCTCGCGCAAAAGGGCTTGGCAAATGGACGGTTGTATTTAAACATACGTTGCGCAATGCATTAATGCCTGTTATCACGTATTTAGGGCCTTTAACAGCCGGGGTTGTAACAGGAAGTTTTATAGTAGAACAAATTTTTGCTATTCCTGGATTAGGTAGACATTTCGTTCAAAGTATTACAAACCGGGATTATACAGTGATTATGGGCACAACGGTATTCTATGCAATTATTTTAATGTTCGCAGTTTTAATAGTAGACATTTTATATACTCTCATTGATCCGCGCATTAAGTTGAAAGGAGGAGCAAAAAAATAATGGCAAAGCAGCATGAAACGATTGACAATTTAACTCCAGAAATGTTTACAGTAGTTGGGCCCCGATTAGAAGAAAGCGATAAAATGACAAAAAAGTCTGTATCTTTCTGGAAAGAAGTATTCCTCCGATTTAAACAAAACAAATTAGCGGTTTCGGGCGTAATTATTCTGTTCATCATTGTACTACTGGCGACATTTGTACCAGAATTTTCACAATATAGTTATCGTGATCAATTAGGTGTTTATAATGAAGCGCCTTCAAAGACTCATTGGTTTGGTACGGATGATTTAGGTCGGGATGTATTTGTTCGTGTATGGTATGGTGCACGCATTTCATTATTTATTGGTATTACGGCCGCTATCATTGATGTAATCATCGGTGTTTTATGGGGCAGCATTTCAGGTCTGATTGGCGGACGTGTAGATGACATAATGATGCGTTTTGTCGATATTTTATCTGCCATCCCTTACTTATTAGTGGTAATCATTTTACTTGTTGTAATGGAACAAGGTCTTCTTCCAATGATTATTGCTTTATCGATTACAGGTTGGGTAAACATGGCGCGAATTGTCCGTGGTGAAGTTTTATCGATTAAAAATCGAGAATTCGTACTAGCCTCAAGAACACTTGGAGCAAGTACTTGGCATTTAATTATCCGCCACATTATACCGAATGCTTTAGGTGCGATTCTTGTAACAATGACATTGACAATTCCAACAGCAATATTCACTGAATCTTTCTTAAGCTTTTTAGGTTTAGGTGTAACTCAACCGGTTGCTAGTTGGGGAACGATGGCATCAGAAGGTATGGGTGGTTTAAGAATAGCCCCTTGGCGTTTATTCTTCCCTGCATTCTTCATTTCCTTAACAATTTTTGCTTTTAACGCAATTGGTGATGGTTTACGCGATGCACTTGATCCAAAATTACGAAAGTAGAAAGGGGTGGAAAGATGAAAAAACCATTGTTAGAAGTAAAGAATTTAAAAATAAACTTTAAAACATATGCAGGACTTGTTCAAGCGGTACGAGGGGTAGAATTTACATTATATGAAGGCGAAACTTTAGCAATTGTTGGCGAATCAGGTTCGGGAAAAAGTGTTACCAGTAATGCGATTATGAAATTGATTCCTGAGCCGCCTGGCATTTATGCAGATGGACAAATCTTATTTGAAGGAAAAGATTTAATTCCGCTTTCAGATAAAGAAATGTCAAAAATTCGCGGTAATGATATCGCGATGATTTTCCAAGATCCGATGACGGCTTTAAACCCAACTATCCGTGTTGGAAAGCAGATAATGGAAGTCATTTTAAAACATAAAAAAGTTTCTAAACAAGAAGCGAAAGAAAGAGCGATAGAGTTGCTTCGCCAAGTAGGTATACCAATGCCTGAAAAACGGTTTAACCAATATCCGCATGAATTTAGCGGTGGGATGCGTCAGCGTGTGGTTATTGCCATTGCTCTTGCCGCTGATCCGAAATTGCTAATTGCTGATGAACCAACAACTGCACTTGATGTTACAATTCAAGCGCAAATTTTGGAATTATTGAAGGAAATTCAAAAGGAACGGAAAACGTCTATTATTTTTATTACCCATGATTTAGGGGTTGTAGCAAATGTTGCAGATCGTGTAGCGGTGATGTACGCTGGCCAAATTGTGGAATACGGAACAGTCAACGATATTTTCTACAATCCTAAACATCCTTACACTTGGGGATTACTTGGCTCTATGCCTGATTTAAATAATAAAAGCGACGAAAAATTGTTTGCAATTCCAGGTTCTCCACCAGATTTAACAAATCCGCCAAAAGGAGATGCTTTTGCACCTCGAAACAAATATGCATTAGCAATTGATTTTGAAAAAGAACCGCCAATGTTTAAAGTATCGGAAACACATTATGCAAAAACATGGTTGTTGCATGAATATGCACCGAAAATTGACATTCCGGAACCTATCGTCAGAAGAATGGAAAGATATAAAAAGGAGGCTGAATTAAGTGAATCATAAGTTATTAGAGGTAAAAAATTTAACTCAATATTTCGGCTCTCCTTCCAATCCTATTAAAGCAGTTGATGGAATTAGTTTCCATATTTTTGAAGGGGAAACGTTAGGACTTGTTGGTGAATCTGGTTCCGGTAAATCAACGACAGGTCGTTCCATTATTGGTCTTTATAACATGACCGATGGCGAAGTGATTTTTAAAGGAAAAAATGTTCACAAAATCAAATCAAAGAAAGAGCAAAAGCAATTAAAACGTGAAATGCAAATGATTTTCCAAGATCCATATGCTTCATTGAATCCGCGTATGACAGCAGGTGAAATCATCAGTGAAGCATTTGATATTCACGGTCTTTATAAAAATAAAAAAGAACGCCAAGAAAGAATTGTTTCCTTATTAGAAGCCGTTGGTTTAAATCGTGAACATATGACAAGATATCCCCATGAATTTTCCGGTGGACAAAGACAACGTATTGGTATTGCAAGAGCGTTAAGTTTAAATCCGAGTTTTATTATTGCTGATGAACCCATTTCAGCACTAGACGTTTCCATTCAAGCACAAGTTGTCAATTTATTAAAAGAACTTCAAGAAGAACGGAATTTAACGTACTTATTTATTGCGCATGATTTATCGATGGTGAAATATATCAGCGATCGAATTGCTGTGATGTATCGCGGAAAAATTGTGGAGTTAGGGGATGCAGAAGAAATTTATCATCACCCTATTCATCCATATACAAAATCATTACTATCAGCAGTTCCGCTCCCAGATCCGATTTTGGAAAGAAAACGGAAACGAATTCCGTATGTACAAGAAGAAACGTCGGATTTTGCATCAATGCACGAACCATTGCCGAATCATTTCGTATATGGTACGGATGAACAGCTAAATAAATGGTTAAAACAAGCCTAACTATAATGCTGTTTGTTAGATGCAACTTTCTTTTCAAATTAAAATGTAATCTGTTGCTTAAGGGGACATGAATTCCCCTTAAGCCGTTTTATTATTGCTAAATGTTGAATTAAGGTTTTCCTCAACTATCCAAATTTCAATTTTTCAATGAATAAATTTATATACAACTGTTCAAACTGGAGAATGAAAATACTACTCCCCTTTCCAATATAAAAAATACACTCTCAAGCTACTGAGAGTGTATTTTGCCTATTGTCAATTATTTATCGATTCCAATTTGATGAGTAAGAATATGAACCAACATCTACTTGCTGTGTTTCATCGTCGCTACCGATTTCAGAGATATTAGAACTTGCATTGCTTGGGATGATTTCTAAATGGCTTTTTAAGATTTGTTTTGTCTCTTCTAAAGATTCTCGATCTAACATGTAATAATAAATTCCTGTAGACATATCACCTTGACCTTGTAACGTTAAAGTATCAATTTGTGGCATGCCACCTGAGAAATACGTAAGGAACGATTTCATATCATCGAATGTTAAGTTAGTTTTCATGTTGTCACCGATTGCCAAAAGAACTTCATCGTATTTCGTGATGGAGGATAAGGAAAGTGCTTTATTGGCAATGGCTTTAATAATATCTTGTTGACGCTCACCACGAGCAAAATCTGTATCATGTTTACGAGTTCGTGCTAATGCTAATGCTTTTCGCCCATCTAGATGATGGTATCCAGGCTCTAAATAAATAGAATAGCGGTCGTTTTCGTCTTTTTCATAGAAGGCATATGGAATGTTAACTTCTAAATCGATACCGCCAAGCGCATCGACTACATCGATAAATGCATTAAAATTCATGCGTACATAATAGTCGACAGGAATATCAAATAATTCTTCTATTGTTTCGATTGTTGCCACTGTGCCTCCAAAAGCATGTGCGTGCGTAATTTTATCTTGATATCCTACTTTTGGTATGTACACATATGAATCCCGAGGGATACTGACTAATTTTGCTGTTTTTGCTTCACGATTAAGTGTCATTAATAAAAGGGCGTCTGAACGAGAATGATCGGAACCTTGACCCCGTGTCTCGCTGTCATCCACACCGATAAACAATATGGAAATGTTATCGATTTCAGCTTCAGCTTTTATTTCCCTTTTAGGAGAAGATTGTCGTTCCTCAAGCTCTTCGTAAGATTGTTTTGCTGCGTATTCAGCTTTTTTCGTTAAATAAATTCCATAAGCTGTTGCACAAATTAAGAATGAAGCCGACAAAAGTGCTAATACTTTAAGTACTAGCGAAAACTTTGTCGAACGTTTTCCTTTTTTCTCCTTTTTCTGCATTCGTTTCATTATATATACTCTCCTCTATATATGTAGGAATGTTGATTTTGTACGGCTTGTTATGTTTATTATGGATTTCAACTTAAGATTCATCACAGGTAAATCTTATGTGAAAAGCAAAATTGTTCAATACGTATAATTATACAATGTTGTCGAAAAACAGTAAATTGAAAAATTATGACAATGAAATATTGACAAAAAAGAAATTTTTTCGAGGACTGAAACGATTATGAAATGACTTTTTCAATAAACATTTTGTCAATACATGTAATTGTCGCTTGTCCGTTAGTTAATTCTGTCATCCATTCGACAAAGGCTTGTTCTTCGTCTTTTAAGACATGAACGATGATATCGACATTGTCAGCATATTGGATTTCAGCTAATGTATATTTCGAATTTCGAATTTCATTTTCCACTTTACCAAGCCATGTATAATCAATCGTTACTTTCATTACATGATGTAGTCTTCTTTCCACTACTTGGGCAGCCGCAATCCCTTCTGTAGTAGCTTTTCCGTATGCCCGAACAAGCCCTCCAGCTCCAAGTTTAATGCCACCGAAATATCGAGTAACAACAACGACAGTATCTTGTAGTCCTTGTTTTTTTAGCACCTCTAACATAGGAACGCCAGCAGTTCCGCTAGGTTCCCCATCATCGTTCGCTTTTTGAATTTGATTATGCTCGCCAATCATATAGCAAGAACAGTTGTGGGTAGCATTATAATGCATCTTTTTTATTTTATTAATAAAATTAATAGCTTCTTCTTCAGTTTCAGCCCTGTCAACATAAGCGATAAATCGAGATTTCGATATAACAATCTCTTTTTCTCCATAACCCTTAACAGTTTTGTAGTCCTTTCGCATTACAAAAACTCCTTTATTTTCCAAAAAAACGAATTCCTTGTAATAAAAAATTTTCTTAAAAGTTTACTGGAAAATGGTATAATAATGTTAGAATAATATAATCATTAAATACTAATAGTTGCTCACATATAATTTATTATATTACACCAATTGGATTGGGGACAAATCATGTATTTTGATGAAAAAAACAAAATTGATATCCAATCGATTGATTTTATTTTTAATCGGATGATTGAAAATATTACCAATTCGAAAAACGATATTTTTATAATCAGCGAACAAAGCCGTAGAAGCTTTGAGGAAATGAAAATCGAATTGGAATTAATTAAGCAGAAATTAAAAGTAGTTATTCAGAATAGTGATAATTTAGCTCGCCAAACGCAACTGGCAAAACAAAGGCTAGTAGAAGTTAGCAGACATTTCGATAAATATTCAGAACAGCAAGTCAGAGAGGCTTATGAAACTGCCAACGACTTGCAAATTCGGTTATCACTTTCCGAGGCCGAAGAAAAAAGCCTACGAGAGAAACGTGATGACCTTGAACGGCGTCTAAAAGTATTATACGATACAATACAACGAGCCGACCATATCGTTAATCAAGTGAATGTCGTGTTAAATTATTTAACATCCGATTTGAAAAATGTGGGTGCAGCACTTGAGCAGGCAAAATTAAAACATGAATTTGGCATAAATATCATTGCCGCTCAAGAAGAGGAAAGAAAAAAATTGTCTCGTGAAATTCACGATGGACCTGCACAAATCATGGCAAATGTTTTGATGCGAGCTGATTTAATTGAGAAAACATATCGTGAAAGAGGCATTGATGCCGCTATAAAGGAAATTTCAGAACTCAAGAAAACAGTTAGAGAAGCATTGTCTGAAGTAAGAAGGATTATTTACGATTTACGTCCTATGGCATTAGATGATCTTGGCATTGTGCCGACATTAAAAAAATATTTGTCCACAATTATGGAATATAACAAGGGTGTAGACATTCATTTTCAATCTCTTAATAATGAAACGAGACTTCCTTCAAATTATGAAGTCGCAATTTTCCGATTAGTGCAGGAATGCGTGAATAATTCAGTAAAACATGGAAACCCAACAGATATTTGGGTTAAACTAGAATGGAATCTTAACAATTTAAATGTTATTGTAAAAGATAACGGTAGTGGTTTCGACTTAGAAGCCAAAAGAGAGCAATCTTTTGGAATTATTGGAATGAGAGAACGAGTTGAAATTTTAAAAGGTTCGATGGATATTAAAACGAAAATTGGAAATGGAACTGTAGTTATGTTTAAAATACCATATCCAAATAACGAACAGAAATTTCAACTGTAATATACTTGTTAAGGGGGAATGCTTTGTGACAAGAATAATCATTATTGACGATCACCAATTATTCCGAGAAGGAGTAAAACGTATTTTAGAGTTTGAAGAATCCTTTGAGGTTGTTGCAGAAGGCGATGACGGCAGCGACATCATCAGTTTATATAGAGACTATTTACCAGATGTAGTGTTAATGGATATCAATATGCCAGGTAAAAATGGCGTAGATGCAACAAAAGAATTAATTCAAGAATTTCCAGATGCAAAAGTAATTATGCTTTCGATTCATGATGATGAATCATATGTTACGCACGCTTTAAAATCCGGTGCTTTAGGATATATGCTGAAAGAAATGGATGCAGATGAAATAGTAGAAGCAATCAAGGTTGTTGCAAATGGAGGATCTTACTTGCATCCAAAAGTAACGAAAAATTTAGTAGCTGAATTCCGTCGCCTAAGTGAGCATGAAAATAAAGGAAACTTCCATCAAACAGAAATTCGTCGTCCATTCCACTTGCTCACAAAACGTGAATGTGAAGTACTGCAATTATTAACTGATGGACAATCTAACCGTGCAATTGGTGAAACATTGTTCATTTCTGAAAAGACAGTGAAAAACCACGTATCTAGCATTCTACAAAAAATGAATGTAAATGACCGTACACAAGCTGTCGTAACCGCTATTAAAAACGGTTGGGTGGAAGTACGATAATTCCATAAGCACCAAGAACAAATTTACATACTGTAATTTTGTAAGAGGTTGGGACAGAACTAAAATTAGCCTTCTTAAAAAGAATTATCATACGCATTTTGGTATATAATTAAAAAACCGAACGATATTGAAGCTCAAAATAGAGTTTCAAATAATCGTTCGGTTTTTTTTATAGGCTGAAAACCTTTTGTTCTTGTTTTTTTTTGAATTCAATTATGCAAATGGTGCGTAATGGAGAGGATTTGTAAATCGAGGCAACTAAGTTTAAGGTGATTTCGTCTTAAGTAGATGATGAAAAGTTTCTTGTATTTTCGACAAAAATCTGCATCAATAGAAATGGTAGTTGCTCATATGCTACAATATTACCTTGGGAGGTAAGGGTAAATGAAGAACTGGTTGATTTTGGTAGTTGCAGCAGTATTCCTGCTAACTGCATGTGGAAATAATAATGCTGATTCTGAACCTGAAGCAATTTCATCCGTAGAAAATACAACTGGGGAGTCAGATGAGGCAATTGGATTTGAAATGATCGGTGACCAATTTGTTGAAGCGACGAATGTTCCTACAGATGAAAAAGTAAAAATTATTGCTGCCTTTGATGAATATATTAATTCATTTAATGCGAAAGATATTGATCGCTACGCAAATGTTCTTTCCAAAAATGCAATTGGATTTAATTATGAAGAAGAAATTAAAATGTTAAAAGAAACATTTAAAAATCATGATGTGAAATTAAAGGATTCAGATGCAACGATTGTGAAGTATAACGAAGACGAAGCTCATGTGGTTGCGAATATTGATTATCATGTGAAAGAACATGGAACAGATGCAACACTTAATCGTACGGTTAGACAAGTAACAATCTTTGTAAAGGAAAATGATGATTGGAAAATAACAAGGATTGTAGGAATGGAAAAATTAGACCAGTAAAAGAAAAAAGGATCATCCAACTTTGGATTGGATGATATTTTTTTGTGCAGGAAGGTAGGCGGGAGTGGCTAATATCTTTCGAACATAATTAAGGAAGTGTTTTTTGGCTTGGCTATTATATTTCGAAAATTGGCTATTATCTACCGAAGTTTGACTATTATCCTATCTTCAGGAGATTGATTTTTATTGCTTGGCAAATATTTTCCCGAATTTGACTATTATCTAGCTCGAATTGGCTAATATCTTCTGAAGTTTGACTATTATCCCATCTTCAGGGGATTGATTTTTATCGCTTGGCAATTATTTTCTTGAATTTGACTATTATCATGCTCACATTGGCTAATATCTACCGAAGTTTGACTATTATCCCATCTTCAGGGGATTGATTTTTATCGCTTGGCAATTATTTTCTTGAATTTGACTATTATCATGCTCACATTGGCTAATATCTACCGAAGTTTGACTATTATCCTTTTAGAAAATTTTAATACTTAAATTTTGTTAATATCACATGAGCAAGTTTTTTCTCTTTCAAGTCTCACAATCATTCTTTTTGTAGTTTTTTTCTTATTAACAAGAATGCATTATTACTGTATGATAAATTACATAGGAGAGTGAATATATGAGCATCGCAGTTGTAACGGACAGTACAGCTTATTTATCGCCTGAAGAACGTGAAAAATACAATATTTATATGATTCCATTAAGTGTGACATTAGAAGATGGTGTGTTTGAAGAAGAAGTCGAAATTCATGCAAAAGAGTTTTACGATAAAGTTCGTGAAGCAAAGGTGTTCCCAAAGACGACTCAACCGCCTATTGGTAAATTTATGGAATTATTTGAAACATTATCGAAAGACTATGATGAAGTTATCTGCATCCATTTATCGAGCGGAATTAGCGGGACATTTCAAAGTGCATTGCAGGCAGGTAATATAATAGAAGGTATTAAAGTGCATGGCTTTGATAGTGAAATTTCTTGTGCGCCGCAAGGATACTACGCAGTGCAGGCAGCAAAAATGGCGAAAGAAGGAAAAACTTCTGATGAAATATTAGAGAAATTAGAAGAAATAAAAAGTCGCATGCGTGCTTATTTTATTGTTGATGACTTGTCTCATTTACAACGGGGAGGAAGATTATCATCTGCAGCTGCCATTGTGGGAGGATTGTTGCAAATTAAGCCAGTTCTTCATTTCGAAAATAAAGTTATTGTCCCATTTGAAAAGATTCGCACGAAGAAAAAAGCCTTAAGCCGTGTGGAAGAACTGCTTTCGCAAGATGCAGCTAAATATGATCGCATTCATGCTATGGTGATTCATGCCAATCGTGAACAAGAAGCACTAGAGTGGATGGCGAAAATGCAAGAAAAGTTTCCAAACGTGGAATTTCATTTAAGTTATTTTGGACCAGTGATTGGCACTCATTTAGGAGAAGGCTCATTAGGATTAGGCTGGGTTCCGGTAATGGAAGAGTAAAAGTTTGTAGTCTCTACTGTAAATAGTAGAGGCTTTTTTTATTGATATTAGGAGATTTAAAAGGAGGATTGTATGAAACGCAAAGTGCAGCTAACTAAAGCAAGACAATATAAAGGAATCATCGTAGAACCTGAAATTCGTGAATTCTTTATCGGGAAAGTTTGGTCCAGGGAAAATACTCCTTTTTCAAAAGAAAAGATTGATCGTTATATCGAAAACAACTATTTCAAAGTAAAGCCTGCTATTTCAGAAAAACATTCTTTTTTCCCCTTCTTTAATAAAAAATATATTTGCAACCGCTGTTCTAATGATATTCAACAAGAATTTGTAGAATTTGAATGTGCGCGATGCAGGAAAATTTGCGTTTACTGTAGACATTGCATCAATATGGGGAGAATGAGTAGTTGTACAGATCTCCTCCTTTGGAATGGTCCGAGTGAAAAATTTCCTAAACATCACATACTCGACTGGAATGGCATGTTTACGGAGCTTCAGCAAAAAGCTTCAAAAGAGCTGCTAGACAGCATAATCCAACAACGGAACCATCTCTTGCATGCGGTGTGTGGTGCGGGTAAAACTGAGATTTTGTTTCCCGCCGTTTTCCATTGTTTACAAGAAGGATTAAGAATTTGTATTGCAACGCCAAGAACAGATGTCGTATTAGAATTATTTCCTCGTTTTCAAAAAGTTTTTCCGAATACGGTTATCCATGCCTATTATGGCAATGCCCCAAAACAAAAGGGAACCGCTCAACTCGTCATCGCAACGACACATCAACTTTATCGCTTTGAAGAGGCATTTGATATGGTCATAGTGGATGAAGCGGATGCGTTTCCATATACTTACGATATTTCATTGCAAAAGGCGGTATGGAAATCAAAGAAGAAAGGAGCTCCTGTCGCACTTGTCACGGCAACTCCATCTGTTCAAATTTTATCGAAAGTTAAAAAAGACGGATGGGGTTATTCGTTTATTCCGAAGCGATATCATGGTCATTCGCTCCCAGTACCTCGATTTGAGTCCCTTTGGTTTTATGAAAGGCAAATAAATAAAGGAAGAATTCCAAAAAAATTAGCGCTATGGACGAAATCGAGAATTGAGCAAGGAGAACCCTTTTTCATTTTCTTTCCGACGATTCACTTAATGCAAAAAGCCGCACCACTATTTCAACAAATTCATCCTGACATTTTAAGCGTTCATGCCAAAGATCCAGAACGGAAAGAGAAAGTCATGAAATTGAGAAATGAAGAAATCCCTGGATTATTAACAACGACAATATTAGAAAGAGGGGTAACAATCAGCAATGTGCAAGTTGCGGTCGTAGGGGCAGAATCAAAAATTTTTACATCGAGCGCGTTGATTCAAATAAGCGGTCGTGTTGGGAGAAATGTAAATTTTCCTGGCGGTGAGATCGTCTTTTTCCATCACGGAATCTCGGTTGAAATGGATGCAGCGAGAAATGAAATCCTTCGATTAAATAAGGAGGGATTTCAATAGGACAATCGAATAAAAAGGAGGATAAAATGAATCGTAACGAAGTCGAGAATTGCCTTCTTTGCAACGCACCATTAAATAGTCAGATGGATTGGAAACGGCTTTTCTTCAATCGATTTCCGAAAGTTATTTGCCAAGAATGCGAGAATCAATTCGAGTGGTGTCTCCATGAACAGGATGAAGAAGTAGTATCGTTATATTACTATAACGAAGCGATGCAAGATTATTTACATCGTTATAAGTTCATGCATGATGTGCTGCTCGCAAAAGTGTTTCGTGAAGAAATTTATTACAATTTAAAAAATCGGAAAGAAATGATAGTCCCAATACCGATGCATCCTGAAAAATTAAAGGAACGCACCTTTAGCCATGTGGATGAATTACTGAAGGAAGCACGAATCCCTTATGTTCATTTGTTGGAGAAAATAACGACAGAAACTCAAGGAGGAAAAACGAGAAAGGAACGGATGAATACGCCACAAATTTTTAAATTAAAAAAAACCGTACAAGTGGAAGGAAAAGAAATTCTCCTTGTTGATGATATATATACGACAGGAACGACAATCAGACATGCCAAACGGGTCCTTATTGAAGGAGGTGCCAAATCGGTAAAAGCTTTTACGTTAATAAAGTCGGGTTTCTATAAATGAAGAGAAAATTTGCAATAACTCCTATGAGTAGAGATAAGAAACTGAGCAATGAGCGATCCATTAAAAAATCTGTTTTTTTAGCATATACTACACAAAATGTCACAATTAAAATCTTGCCAAAATGTTAAAAAAGTGTGAACATTATTTACAAAATTAGTTACTAGATAATAGTATTTTTTTATCAAAATATGACAATTTACTATATTGTTGTATAATGGTTTTAATACGATGTGGATATTTTAGTCAATCTTCTTTATTGATAGGGGGGCTAGTTTTGGCAGAGATCCGAAATTGTCCGAGTTGTGGTGAATTTTTTAACTATACAGGCATTAGAGATGTTTGTTATAAATGTTCTCAAAAAGAAGAAGAAATGTATCAAATTGTTTATCGTTTTTTAAGAAAACGAGAAAACCGTGCTGCGACAGTGGATCGAATAGTAGAGGCAACAGGAGTAGATAAGGAATTATTGTTTAAATGGGTACGTAAAGGGCGCCTTCATCCAGCAGTTTTTCCAAACTTAGGCTATCCATGCGATAACTGTGGACGTTTAACGAAAAAAGGGAAGCTATGTGAAAGTTGCGTTACTGAATTAAAATCAGATTTGCGTACTTTTGAAGCGGCGAAAGAATTTAGAGAAAGTATTGAAAAAAGTGAACGTCTTACTTATCTAGCTGATAAGGAAAAAAATAAAAAATAATAATAAACGGCTCACAATTTGCTCACGTCGCCATTGTTGTTATACTAAATAATGGTGTAAAGCAGATGTGAGTTTTTTTATTTAACTCATTTAACATTTTCGTGAACAAACCGAAATAATAACTAGACAGGTTATGAAGGGGGGCTAACTTGTGAAAATCAATCCAATCAATACGAATTCAGTAAATCCTTATACGAAACAACAGCGAAATGTGAATACTGTAAAAGCAAAAAATGCTTTTGCAGATAGAATAGAAATTTCAGATGCAGCAAAAGAAATGCAGGTAGTGTCCGATTATAGTCAAGAGCGTGCGGAAAAAATCCAAAAATTAAAAAAGGAAATCCAATCAGGTCAATATAAAGTCGATGCTCAGAAAGTGGCTGAGGATATGTTGAAATATTACCGTCTCCGTTAAGATGACTCAAAACAAAATCATCGAGATAAAAGAAATTTTTTCAATGAGCTTATATTAAGCAAGCTCGATGAAAAGATTTCTTGAGATCAAAAGGAATTTATTTAAAGGAGTTCAAAACCATGTCAGTTCAACCGATTATTTCAATTTTAGAGAAGCTTGAAAAAATGCATAAAAGTTTGCTGGAGCATGCGTATAGAAAGACGGAACTTGTGAAAAACAATGACATGGAAGAACTGGATAAAATATTAAAAGTTGAACAATCACATGTGGCTGCGATCGAACAATTAGAACAGCTGCGTCAAAAGAAGGTTGTGGAATATTTTCAGTCAAAAGGCATCGAAATGTCTAGTGTTCCAACGATTGCGGAGTTATTGGAAGCGGTGGAAGACGAAGAAGAGCGGCAAAAGTTAGCGGATGTTCGCAATCGATTATTGAAACTAGTTGAAAATTTAAAAATTCAAAATGATTTGAATCAACAGCTTATTTACAATTCACTGCAATTAGTGAATGTGACATTGAATATGTTGCGACCGCAGCCTGAAGAAATTAACTATTCTGAAAAAACGGTGCGCGGTGGAAATGCTCCCCGTCAGTCGCTGTTTGATTCGCAAGCATAGAGGAACGATTGTATGGAGGAGGGGACACTTGGCCCCTTCCAAAATCTTGAATACATATTTTAGGTAAGGAGGAGTCTATATGCGCTCCACATTTATGGGGTTAGAAACAAGTAAGCGTGGTATTTTTACTCAACAAAGCGCTCTCTATACAACAGGACATAATATTGCGAATGCGAATACGGTTGGTTATTCTCGTCAGAGGGTAAACATGGAGCCGACTTTAGGATATCCAGGTATGGGGTTAAATGCACCAAAAACTGCTGGATTTATTGGGACAGGTGTTAAAGCAGGGTCTGTACAGCGAATTCGAGATGAATTTATTGATCGCCAATATCGTCAAGAAACGAACAAACTTGGATATTGGGATTCGAAAGCAAAAGCGATTGCTCAAATGGAAGATATTATGTCAGAACCTTCTGAGTATGGATTGGATGAAGCATTTCGCATGTTTTGGAGCGCCCTTCAAGATGTAAGTACAAACCCGGAAGATACAGCTGCTCGGAAAGTAGCGATTCAAAGAGCAGTGCATTTAGCAGATTCTTTCAATTATATTGAGACACAGTTAAAGCAAATTCAAGGAAACTTAGGAAACGAAATTAAAGTTTCGGTTGCAGACATCAATTCTATATTAGAACAAATCGCCGACATTAACCGACAAATTCAAGCGGTTGAACCAAACGGCTATGTGCCAAATGATTTATATGACCAACGAGATTTATTAGTGGATAAATTAAATGAATATTTACCAGTTTCCATTGAGCGAATTCCTTCTGGAGGGAATGCATCGAAAGTAGCGGAAGGAAGTTTAAAAATTACTTTAAATACTGGTAAAAAAGATGCTAGTGGTAAACCGATAGAAATTGTATTAGTTGATGGTAGAAATGCTGCCACTCTAAAAGCAATTGATACAAATGGTACTGAAGTTGATGGGGTTGTCGATAACATTGGAACAAGTGACACATACTACCTGTTCCAACACTTAGAAATTGTAGAAGCAAATGGTAATGTAACAACCGTTCAAAAGGGTGAATTTGAAGAGTTTAAAGGTAAGCTAGTATCTTTAATTGATTCATATGGGTATGAAACTGAAAAAGGCTATTACCCAGAAATGTTGAGTAATTTAAAGAAGTTAGCTGATGCGTTCATAGAAGTTTTTAATACTGTACACGAAGCAGGATATACGTTAGGTACTGATGATCAACCTTCCCCAACTGGTATTACATTCTTTGAAAGAGATGCAACAGGGCAAGTGAAAGTACGAGATGAAATTATTAATAACCCTAATTTATTAGCTGCATCGGATGTGGAAGATGAAGAAGGAAACGGTAAATGGGCGCTTATTTTAGCAAATTTGCAATCGATGCCAATGGCAAATGGAGCTGAGGTAGGTACTGAGGTAATCCAGGTAACATTAACATTATCTCCAGATATAGATTTAGATGGTGCAACTTTCCAATCCTTCTATCAAGGACTCGTTGGACAACTTGGAGTCGATGGTCAGAAAGCGAATTTGCTTAAAACAAACTCAGAAACGATTCGTCTAACAGTTGAAAACAACCGTGCTTCGATGAGCTCTGTTTCTCTCGACGAGGAGATGACGGATATGATTCGTTTCCAACAAGCATATAACGCTAGCGCTCGCATGATTACAGTCATCGATGAAACTTTAGATAAAATTATTAACGGTATGGGTAGAGTAGGATTGTAATCGTTTAACGTCCTTTAATCGCAATGGAAAGGAGCAAGAATATGCGCGTAACACAATCCATGTTATCAAATAACATGCTTCGAAACTTAAGCAATAGTTATTCGAAAATGGGGAAATTACAAGAACAAATTACTTCTGGCAAAAAATTTGTGCGTTTATCTGATGATCCCGTTTCAGCGGTTCGAGGTATGAGCTATCGAACAGACTTAAATAAAGCGGAACAGTTTACTCGCAATATGTTGATGGTAAATACTTGGTTAGATACTACTGATGATGCACTTGATCAAGTAGGATCCGCCTTGCAGAGAGTTAAGGAACTTATTGTTCAAGCTGCCAATGACACGAATACAAAAGAGGATCGTGATAAAATTAAAGTTGAAATTAACCAAATCCGTCAACAATTGAAAGATATAGCAAATACGAAAGTAGCGGATAAATATATATTCTCAGGTACAAAAACTCATTCTCCTATATTCAATACAGATGGTCAATATAATGGTGATAACATAAATTCAGAAGATGTTATTATTGAAGTATTTGATGGCATTACGTTAAATGTGAATATAACAGGAGAAGTGCTATTTAAAGATATAGATGATTTTATGGCTCAAGTCTATAATCTTTTAGATAGTGGAGCGTCAGGTTCGCAAATCACAGAAGCTCTTGGTATGGAATTGAATGATGGTACCGGAACAATACCGGCACTAGACAAATTATACGAAAATGTATTAGCTGAACGCTCTGATGTAGGTGCTCGTCAAAACAGAGTAGAAATGATGACACACCGTTTATCAAAACATGGGATTAATATTACAAAACGATTATCTGAAAATGAAGATGTTGACTATGCAAAAGCTATAACGGAAATGGTGACAGCGGAATCGATTCACCAAGCAGCTCTTTCTGTCGGAGCAAAGATTATTCAACAAACTCTAGTCGATTTTATTCGATAATTGTTGCAGGTTAGTTACTACAAGATAACTTCATTGAAATATAAACTAAGATAAAATTAGGCGTTTGGACAATTTGTTCAAACGCTTTTCTTGAAATGAAGGTGATTTTAAATGAAGTTTCCCCAAATTCAAATTCGTACATACGATATCATCCTGGATTTACAAATTCATGATCCTGTTCAAATTATTCGTCAACCAAAAGCCACACAGCATATTGAACAACCTGCTGCTATTTTAGAAATAAACACTACACGTGGACAATTGATAATCGATTCATCTCAAGCTCGACGTGACATTGGAATGATTGGTCCATTAGAATCGGTTGAAAATTATGCCAAAGAAGGAAAAAAGGCCGTGCTGGAAGGGATCGCAAGAAGAGCTAGAGAAGGGCGACAAATGATGAAGAATGCCGGGAAAGACTTAGGACGTCAAACAATCCAAAATATTGCGAAGCAGAACCATGGACCAAAACGAGTACCATTCAATGTAAAATTTGTCCCGTCTGTAGGCTCTGTAAAAATTGATTATATCCCTGGTGAAACGGAAATAAATATTACACCACAAAAACCGAAAATCGATGTGCAAGTGAATAAACCAATTCATGAATATACACCTGGGAAAGTAACGGGTGAAGTACTACAATACCCAAGAGTTGAAATCGATGTCATCTTATAGATAGGAGAAGAAAAATGCAAATTCACACAAAGTTTTTAGGTGAAGTTGAAATACAGGAAGAAGAAGTTATCACGTTAACGAGCGGACTTTTAGGATTTGAAGAATATACGAAATATGTATTACTTCCTTTAGATAAGGATAGTCCATTGGCGATATTTCAATCCATTGAAGAATCGCAAATAGGTTTTGTTGTTGCGTATCCTTTTGCCTTTAAAAAAGATTATGCATTTGATATTAGTGAAGTAGATAGAAAAGAGTTACAAGTTGAAAAAGAGGAAGATGTAATTGCTTATTCGATTGTAACATTAAAAGAACCTTTTGAAGAATCAACCCTAAATTTACTTGCTCCAATTGTAATTAATAGCGTAAAAAAATGTGGAAAACAAATTGTATTGCAAGACAATCAAGCTTATCCTTTACGCTTTCCTATCGCTGAACTAAAAGGAAGTGTAAAGTGATGTTAGTTTTATCGAGAAAAACAAACGAGTCAATCATCATTGGAGATCATATTGAAATAAAAGTATTAGCAATTGAAGGAGAACAAGTAAAATTAGGTATAGTTGCACCAAAATCCGTAAAAGTCCACCGAAGTGAAGTGTTTGAAGCCATTCAAGAGCAAAACAAAGCAGCATTAAATATTGATACAAATATAATTCACAAACTAACGAATAGAAAATAATTCAGAATTGGCCATCACAAGATGTGGTGGCTTTTTTAAATTAAAAATTTCAGAATAAAAGGCTAGAAAATTTTTTCAAAAACTATTAAACAATTTAATTTCATTACGATATATAAAGTGTAAGGCTCGAGAAATACATAACTAGACTTGAGTCGAAATTTTCCACACGGATGTGGATGAATTAATAACAATTTCAAGGAGGAATTCATAATGAGAATTCAACACAATATTTCAGCTTTAAACACTCACCGTAACCTAACATTCAATAACTCTCAAGCAGCTAAAAACCTTGAGAAATTATCTTCAGGTTACAAAATCAACCGCGCTGGAGATGACGCTGCAGGTTTAGCAATCTCTGAAAAAATGCGCGCTCAAGTTCGCGGTCTTGACATGGCATCTAAAAACGCTCAAGACTCAATTTCTTTAATCCAAACAGCTGAAGGTGCTCTTAACGAAACTCACGCTATCTTACAACGTATGCGTGAACTAGCTGTACAATCTCGTAACGACACAAACGTAGAATTAGACCGTAAATTCTTACAAGATGAGATTGCACAATTAATCGAAGAAATCGATCGTATTGCTGATACTACTGAGTTCAACACTCAAAAATTATTAAACGGTGACCTTGCTGGTTCTGGCGCTTTAACTTTCCAAATTGGTGCTAACGAAGGTCAAACTATGAGCTTAGCAATCAATGATATGGGTACATCTTCATTAGGAGTTGCTTCTATCTCTATTTCATCTGGTGGCGGAGCAAGTGATGCAATCGTATCTATTGACGATGCTATTGAAAAAGTTTCTACACAACGTTCTGCACTTGGTGCGGTACAAAACCGTTTAGAGCACACAATCAACAACTTAGGTGCTGCTTCTGAAAACTTAACAGCTGCTGAATCTCGTATCCGCGATACAGACATGGCGAAAGAAATGATGGAATTCACTAAGAATAACATCTTATTACAAGCAGCTCAATCTATGTTAGCTCAAGCTAACCAACAACCACAAGGTGTACTTCAATTATTACAATAATAATGAAGTAAATAAAAAACTCGCATTTCTTTGGAATGCGAGTTTTTTTATTTATGAAATATAATTAGTTACCGATATATTAAGTAGAGAGGTGTAAATAATGACAGACGTGCAAATTGAATATGTAAAAGGGAAAACAGGCATCGAAACGATGAAAGTAAATGGTTACTTTTTACATAGTAAATATGATCCTATAAGAGAAGCGAATGAATTTGCTAAAAAAAACTATAGACCGGGTCATGTACATATACTGTTTGGTTATGGAAAAGGTTATTTTGTAGAAGCCTTATTAAATGAATTTAAATCAAATGAGAATTTGATTGTTATTGAACCAATATTAACAAATAGTGGATTAGACAAGGAAGGTATTGTTTTTATACAATCAAATTCTATTGATGAAATAGCTGAGGAAGTTAATAAGAATTCCCAAATGTTTGTTCTAAACAATGTACATATTATCTGTTCTCCCAATTATGATAAAATATTCCAAAATTTATATAAAGAATTACTAATTAAATTAAAAGAAAGAGTCTCTATTAATAGAATTAATATAAATTCAATAAATAAAATGGCTCACGAATGGCAACGAAACTATTTATATAATATAAAAAATGGAATTCATGACCATTCTATTCATGTACTTCATAAATATACGAATTCACCCGTTGTAATTGCCTCAGGCGGCCCATCTCTTACTAAACAGATTCCGTTATTAAAAAAAATAAGGGATAAAGTGCTATTAATTGCTTCTGGATCTACTGTAAACACATTGCTAAAAGAAAATATCGAACCGGATTATGTAGTATCAATTGATAGCCAAGAGGTTAATTATAATCATTTTAAGGACTTAAAACTGAAGCATGCTAAACTAATATATAGCATGTTCAATCATTATAAAATTCGAGAAAGTTTTTATAATGATGCTTTTTATTTTGTTCAAAAAAATGAAAAAGCATTAGCGTCCCATTTAAATAACATCGTTCATACAAAAGTGGAAGGAATCTATGGTGGCGAATCGGTGGCAAACTATGCCTTTACCATTGCAAATTATATTTCTAGTGGTCCAATCGCATTAATTGGTCAAGACTTAGCATATACGGATAATAAATCTCACGCTGAAAATAATAAACATTTTAAAATGATTACTGAAGAAGATATTATTAAAAGAGGAATGTTCTATACAGAGGGATATTATGGAGATAAAGTGTTAACAGATAGTGCGTTTTTAGCTATGAAAGAATCATTTGAAAGATTAATTAAAACCATTCCTGTCAACGAAAATATATTTAACTGTACAGAAGGCGGAGCGAAAATACATCACTTTAAACAAATTCCTTTTAAACAATTTATTGAAACATTTGTAACAGACCATATTTCTACCGAATCCTACAAGAAGGAAATCATAGAAGTAAATAATAATGAGATCATTCAATTATTTAATAATGAACTGGAAATTTTAAAAAAAATAAAACGTTTAGTAGTAGAAAATTTGAGTTTAATATCATCTAACAAATATAATACTCACTTTTCTGAGAATATTTTGAAAAAGATGGATAGAAATGATAAAGAAATTGAAGAGAAACGAAATAAAACTAGTTTACAAGTAATAATGGGCCCTCTAAATATCGCCATATTAAAAAATTATACTCCTAAAAACAATGAGACACCTCAAGAAGCATATAGTCGTGTTGTTGAACAAAACAGAGCTCTTTACAATGGATACTTAGAGGCAATCGAAATTACTCAACAATATATAGAAAATTTATGTGAACATTTAAAAATAGAAGGAGAAAGAAATAGATGAATACAGAAATATTAGAAGTAATGGAAAGTTATAATGGATATTTAAATAAAATTTCTGAAGGTTGTATTAGCATTGCAGAATATTTGCGAAACAATAATATAGAAGAAGCTTTAAAGTTAATTTTATATTTTTCAGAAGGTGTAAATTGGTTATGTGAAGTGAATGAGAAGCTTCGTTCAGTGGGAATTAACAATCCTTTACAAATTGATAAAATTCATGATTTTTTAAACGAAATCAATGAGGGGCTTGAAATTCAAGATTATATTATCGTTGCGGATATATTTGAATATGAAATAAAAGATTTCTTTGAAAATGCTACAAGATATGTAACACAATGAAAGGTTGAAACAAAATGACACATATATTAGATAACAAGACGGTATTAATAACTGGAGGAACAGGTTCTTTTGGAAAGAAATTTGTTTCTAAGGCATTACAATCAAAAGTAACCAAAGTAATTGTTTTTAGTCGTGATGAACTAAAGCAATATGAGATGAAACAAGAGTTTAAAGATGAACGATTGAGATTTTTCATTGGTGACGTTCGGGATAAAGACCGTCTTTATCGTGCTTTTGATGGTGTGGATATTGTCATTCATGCAGCAGCGATGAAACATGTGGATGCTTGTGAATATAATCCATTTGAAGCGATCAAAACAAACATTCATGGTGCACAAAATATCATTGAAGCGGCAATAGATAGAGGAGTAGAAAAAGTTATAGCATTATCTACCGACAAGGCTTGTAGTCCTGTTAATTTATACGGAGCTACTAAGCTAGCTTCAGATAAATTGTTTGTCGCTGCAAATGCTTATGTAGGGGAAAAGAAAACACGTTTTGCTGTAGTACGATATGGAAATGTAGTGGGGAGTCGCGGAAGCGTAGTTCCTTTTTTCAAAAAAATTCGTCACACTGGGACAATTCCTATTACTGACGAGCGGATGACACGATTTTGGATTACACTCGATCAAGGAGTGCAATTTGTTATAGATAATTTAAAGCGCATGCAGGGAGGAGAAATATTTGTACCGAAAATCCCTAGTATGAAGGTTACTGATCTCGCAAAGGCAATTGCACCTGAGTGTGAAATTGAAATTATTGGTATTCGTCCAGGTGAAAAATTGCATGAAGCAATGATTACACAAGATGACGCACGACATACTGTTGAATTTGATGATTATTATGTTATTCTTCCTGAATTATCATGGTGGAAAACAGAAGCACTTCCAGGCGGCAAACCGTTACCAGATGGATTTGCTTATACTAGTGACACAAATTCGCAATGGTTGACAATTGAGGAGTTAAAAGAGTTAGTGGAAGAAATGTAGTCATTGACTATATTCTATTAGGAGATTAAAAATATGCGAGAATTATATTTACCTTATGGAAATCAGTGGATTGATAATGAGGATATTCAAGAAGTAATAAATGTATTAAAAAGTGATTTTATAACGACGGGACCTAAAATACAGGAATTTGAAAATATTGTTGCAAAATATGTTGGTGCAAAATATGCAGTTGCATTTTCAAGCGGTACAGCTGCTTTACATGGCGCTTGTTTTGTTGCAGGTATTGGTGAGGGGGATGAAGTGATTACAACCCCAATTACTTTTGCAGCAAGCGCTAATTGTGTGAGGTATGTTGGAGGAAATGTTGTATTCGCTGATATTGATGAGCAAACATATAATATAGATCCTAAGGAAATTGAAAAAAACATTACTAAAAGAACAAAAGCGATAATCCCAGTACATTTTACAGGGCAACCGGTGGATTTAGATGCCATTCATGCAATTGCTAAAAAACATAATTTAATTGTGATTGAAGATGCTGCTCATGCACTTGGGGCTACATATAAAGGAAAAAAAATCGGTTCAATTAGCGATATGACTATGTTTAGCTTTCATCCAGTAAAACATATTACAACTGGTGAAGGCGGAATTATTACAACAAATAATGAACAATATTACGAAAAACTTCTTCAATTCCGTGCTCATGGAATTACACGTAACACAAAGCTATTAGAGAAAAATGATGGTCCTTGGTATTATGATATGCAGTTTCTTGGATTCAATTATCGCATGACGGATATACAAGCAGCACTTGGAATAAGCCAAATGAAGAAATTAGATAGTTTTATTAAGCGAAGAAAAGAAATTGTGAATAGATATAATGAAGAATTTTCACAAGTTAGCGAGATCATTACACCTTATCAACATGAATTTTCTGATTCTAGTTGGCATCTTTATATTATTCAATTAAGACTAGAAAAGTTAAATGCTTCTAGGAAAGAAGTTTTCGAAGAATTATTAAATTTAAATATAGGTGTTAATGTCCATTATATACCTGTACACACCTTGTCCTATTATGAAAAACTAGGTTATAAAAAGGGAAGTTTACCAAAGGCTGAGAAATTGTATGAAAGAATTATAACGTTACCACTCTTTCCAAAAATGACTGATGATGATGTAACGGATGTAATTCAATCGGTAAAAAGTGTTATTTCGAAGGTGAAAAAATGAAAATCGTGGCAATAGTTCAAGCAAGAATGGGATCAACAAGATTACCAGGGAAGATTATGAAAGAGGTTAAAGGAAAACCTTTGCTTTTATATCAATTACAACGTTTGAAAGCGTCACGATTGATTGATGAAATAGTGATAGCTACAACGATTGAAGAACAAGATAATGTTATTGAAACGTTTTGCAAAAATTTTGGTGTTTCATATTATAGAGGATCAGAATTAAATGTTTTGGAACGATATTATGAAACAGCCGTTAATTTTCATGCAGACATTATCGTTCGTATAACTTCAGATTGTCCAATAATAGACCCTGAAATAGTAGATAAAACGATTCAATATTTTTTAGATTCAAAAAAATATGATTATGTTTCAAATACAATAAAACGTACATACCCAAGAGGTTTAGACGTTGAAGTTTTCTCTTATAGTGCATTAAAAGAAGCTTTTCATCATGCCTATTTAGAGAGAGATCGCGAACATGTTACTCCATACATTTATATGAATAAGGATAAGTTTAACATTGGAACAGTATGCAACAGCGTTGATTATAGTAAATATAGATGGACAGTAGATACTCAAGAAGATTTTGAGTTAATAAAATTAATTCTTGAGCACTTATATTTTAAAAATCCATATTTTACAATGTTCGATGTAATTGAGTTAATGGAGCGTAATCCTAGTTGGTTTAACATTAATGCACATATTGAACAAAAGAAAATTTAGGTGATGGAATGTACATCTTTATAAGAGTGGATGCTTCAGTAGAAATAGGCACAGGTCATGTAATGAGATGTTTGACATACGCACACCAACAAAAAAATAGAGGGAATAAAATAGCGTTTATATGTAGAAGAAAAAACGGCGATTGCATTGAATTAATAGAAGAGAATGGATTTAAAGTATTTGCATTACCTGAAGTAAAACAGCCTTTATGGGAGTACACGGAAAAATTTTGGGAGACAGATGCTGAACAGACAATCCAAATTTTAAAAAAATATGTAGTTAAACAAGTCGTTATTGATCATTACTCAATAGAGGAAAAGTGGGAAAAGAAGATTCGTCCATATACAAAAGAAATTATGGTAATTGATGATTTGGCGAATCGTAAACATGATTGTGACTTATTATTAGATCAAAATTTTTATTTAGATATGAATAGTCGTTATGAAGGATTAGTTCCAAAACATACAAAGTTATTGCTCGGACCAAAATATGCCTTACTTCGTGAAGAATTTAAATTAGCACGAAAAAAAGTAAAACCTTTTAATGGAAAAGTAGAGAGATTATTTATCTTTTTTGGTGGAAGTGACCCGACAAATGAAACCGAAAAAGTATTACAAGCGATAAAACCACTAATTGAAAAATTTGAATTGATGGTAGATGTAGTAGTTGGAAAATCGAATCCTAACAAAGAAAAAATTAAGGAACTCTGTAAATCTATAAAGGGTACAAGTTATTATTGCCAAATTAATAACATTTCAGAATTGATGCTTAAAGCTGATTTGGCTATTGGAGCTGGTGGAGCAACAACATGGGAAAGAATGTATTTATTGTTACCATCAATTGTAATTTCAGTAGCAGAAAATCAAATTGAAATTGCCAACGCTTTACATAAGAAAGGGTTAATAACTTATCTGGGGCATTATGATAAAGTGGATCGACACGTTTTACATAATCAATTACAGTATTTACTATTAAAAACAGATTTACTTTTAACACAAAGAAATAAAATAGAAACTTTTATGTAAACCGGGAGTCTTATTATGAAAATTTTATATTTAGGCCCTAATAGACAACATATGATTACATTTTTAGAGAGTTTTTCTGATGAAGTGATACAAACTGAAGAAAAAATTTCTAAAGACTTTGTAAAAGACTTTGATTTTATTGTTAGTTATGGATATCGGCATATCATTGGAAAAGATATTATTGATTATATGAAGAACAAAATCATAAATTTACATATTTCATTTCTTCCTTGGAATAGAGGAGCAGATCCAAACTTTTGGAGTTTCCTAGAAAATACAAAAAAAGGAGTAACGATCCATTATATAGATGAGGGTATAGATACTGGCCCAATCATTGCTCAAAAAGAAATTAATTTTTCTGGGGATATTACTTTACGAGAAAGTTATGACGTATTATCGAAAGAAATTGAAGCTCTCTTTATTGAAAAATGGCCAGAAATTAGACTAGGAAAATGTAATTCAACTCCTCAGAATTTAGAGGAAGGATCTATCCATTTTAAAAAAGATATTAAAGAATTTGAACATTTATTAGTTGATGGTTGGGATACTCCAGTATCAAAATTAAAAGAAATGAGGAAATAAAATGAATTTTGATACGTCATTACTTCATAATACGACAAAACCATTTATAATTGCTGAAATGTCAGGTAACCATAATCAATCTCTTGAAAGAGCACTCGAAATAGTTGAAGCTGCTGCTAAATCTGGAGCACATGCTATAAAAATACAAACATACACTGCAGATACACTGACTTTAAATGTAGAAACCAAAGACTTCATGATTCAAGATAATGAGAGTTTATGGAAGGGAAAGTCATTATACGAATTATATAATGAAGCTTATACACCTTGGGAATGGCATAAACCAATTTTTGATCGAGCGAAAGAGCTTGGATTGATTGCGTTTAGTACCCCCTTTGATGAAACCGCGGTTGATTTTTTAGAAGAATTGGACGCCCCATTATATAAAATTGCTTCATTTGAAAATAACCATTTACCATTAATTAAAAAGGTTGCCTCAACAGGAAAACCAATGATAGTTTCTACAGGGATGGCGACGTTAGCAGAACTAGATGAGTTAGTTCGAACTGTAAAAGAAGCTGGATGTAAAGATTTAGTATTACTCAAATGTACAAGTACTTATCCGGCTTCACCTGAAAATACAAATATCTTAACAATTCCACATATGAAACAATTGTTTGATGATGTTCAAGTTGGTCTATCGGATCATACAATGGGAATTGGTGTAGCTGTTGCAAGTGTTGCATTAGGTGCAACCGTCATTGAAAAACATTTTACTTTATCACGTGCGGATGGTGGCGTCGATTCTGCTTTTTCTTTGGAACCGGATGAAATGAAAGCACTAGTTGAGGAAACTGAAAGAGCATGGTTGGCACTAGGAAAGGTAACGTATGGTATCACGGATAAAGAGAAAGCTTCATTAAAATTTAGACGCTCTATATATGCATCTAGAGATATTAAAGCAGGTGAACCATTTACGAAAGATAATATTCGAATTGTTAGACCAGGATATGGAATTGAACCAAAATACTATGAACAAATATTAGGGAATATTTCAAAAAAGAATATTAGTAAGGGAACTGCGATTACATGGGAGCAAATCTTATAATTCTTAATTGTAATTCAGTTTTGTTTGGATAATTAAACCCGTTACCTTTTATATATTCCGGTAATTTATGAAGGTGATGAGATTTTTGAATCCATCACCTTTTTTAGTGCGCCTGGCATGGGTGTAATCTATAGGGTGTAAGTCCCGAACTGTGAAGGCAGAAGTAACAGTTAGCTTAACGCAAGGGTGTCCGTGGTGACGCGGAATCTGAAGGAAGCGAGCGGCAAACTTCCGGTCTGAGGAACACGAACTTCATATAAGGCTAGGTATCATTGGATGAGTTTGCTAAACAAAACAAAGTCCTTTCTGCCAAAGGTGGTACAGAGTAAATGAAGCAGATAGATGGAAGGAAAGATTACATTCTTACCCGGGGAGGTCTGGCGGATATGTGAAGTACGCTTCATAACCTACTTAGTGATAAGTAGCTGAACCGTCAGAAGTCAGCAGAGGTCATAGTATTAGTTGGTTTAGAACTACTAAGAAGGACCGAACAATTAAGAGAGAATAGCCCTTGGCATTCAGTGAGTCATGATGAACACAGAAAACGTAGTACCTCACTTGAGGAAGGAAGCGGTGAATCCCGTGGGAGACCTCTTGGAGGGTGGAGTGACCACTGGCATAAAGAGAACAGCTATTCACGGAAGTTATAAAGACTTGCGTCAATCATCTTAATTGAACCGCCGTATACGGAACCGTACGTACGGTGGTGTGAGAGGACGGGAGTTAATCGCTCCCTCCTACTCGATTTTATTAAACCATGTATAAAGAATATCTATTAACATTACGAAGTTTGGAATTGGTCAAAAGTAAATGCTATATAAGTGCCAATAATGAACTTACTAAGTTTCGGTATTGTTTTTCTACTTTAATATACAAGGAGTTATTATATGAAAG
This sequence comes from Ureibacillus sp. FSL W8-0352, assembly GCF_038004345.1. NCBI lineage: Bacteria > Bacillati > Bacillota > Bacilli > Caryophanales > Caryophanaceae > Ureibacillus > Ureibacillus sp. FSL W8-0352. Next base: position 3,270,699 of record NZ_JBBOQT010000001.1, read on the forward strand.
CCATTTTATTACAAGGGAATAGTCAATATGACGTTTTGAATACAACGACAACCTTTTTTTCAAAAGCAATGAGTTCTTACGGAATAGAAAATATAATCTGTAATTTGAATATTGTTTCTGCTCAAGAGTATTTAGAAATAGTTAAAACTTTTAAACCAGATTTTACTATATCCAATAATCCGATTTGTTATCTCTATGATGGAATTACTCATCATGAGTATACTAATATTCCTCATATCGTTAGATTGGGAGATCATCCGTACTATCATGTTGGGGAAAGAGCATTGAAAAATCCAAATGCAAAAACAGTATTCACAATTGCCCCGCAACAGATTTATGTAAGTGCATTTGAAAAATTAAATGTTAATCGTTACTCAATATTAAACATCAGTCCATCAACTGAAAGGTTTAACATACCATTCGATAATAAAATTTTTCCAATGGTATTTTTTGGTTCTATTATTGATCCTTATAAAAAAGTTGATGAATTACGAGAGAAAAGTGAAAATCTTTATAATTTGGTAAATCAATTTATTCAAGTAATTATTAACAAATTGAGCACAGAATTACAATTACTAGAGGAATCCATTGAAATTTATTTTGAAAATTTCCTAAAGGAAAATCTACCTCTACCTGAATCTGAAATTATTAACATTAGTCGTACTTTGTTTCCAATAATTGATAGTTTTTATCGAAATTTCACTAGAATAATCATTTTGCAAGAGTTTGCTGAAACAGGATTGCAAATGTGGATTTTTTCAAATGGTGATGCCCATCAATACTTTAGTAAATATCCTAATGTGATTATAAAACCATCTGTATCGTATTTAGATTGCATCAACATTATTGCACAGAGTAAAGTGGCACTTAATGTTACACCATTTTTTAAAACTACACATGAAAGAATTAGTAATGCCCTTTTTAATTCAACATTGCTTTGTTCGAATGAAATGGAAGATTTAACAACGAATCATCCAAATATAAAACAATCTTCTCTTTTTTATAACTTAAATAGTATTAATCATATTTCTGAAACAATTAAAGAAATTATTAAAAATAAAGAAAAATACAATAGGATGATTGAGTTAGGTAGAGAAATCGCAACTAATAATTTCAGCTATGAAAAATATATGTCGTCGTTAGTTGATTTATATAGAAATGTTATTTAATCAATACATAATTTTTGGGGTGAAACAGTGAAAGGGATTATTTTAGCTGGCGGTAGTGGAACAAGATTATATCCTATTACAAGAGGTATTTCTAAACAACTCTTACCAATATACGATAAACCGATGATTTATTACCCACTTTCAGTATTGATGTTAGCTGGAATTCGGGAAGTATTGATTATTACCTCTCCAAAGGATTTACAGTCATTCCAGAGTCTGTTTGGAAGCGGTAAAAGTTTAGGAATGGAGATAACTTATAAAGTTCAAGAAAAACCAAGAGGGCTCGCAGATGCATTCATCATTGGGGAAGATTTTATAGGAAATGATTCTGTTTGTTTAATATTAGGGGACAATATATTTTTTGGACAAGGTTTTACACCTATTTTAAAAAAAGCAACTACTTTAAAAGAAGGGTCTATTATATTTGGTTATCAAGTAAAAGATCCTTCAAGATTTGGTGTAGTCGAATTTGATGAAAATAAAAACGTTATTTCAATTGAAGAAAAGCCAAGTATTCCAAAATCTAATTATGCAGTAACTGGATTGTACTTTTATGATAACGATGTCATTCAAATAGCAAAAAATTTAAAACCTTCCGCTAGAGGTGAAATTGAAATAACAGATATTAATAATGAATATTTAAAACGTAAAAAACTCCAAGTTCGATTACTGGGCCGCGGTTTTGCATGGTTAGATACCGGTACTTTTGAAAGTCTTCTAGAAGCAAGCCAATTTGTTGAAACGGTGCAAAAAAGGCAAGGGTATATGATTGCTTGTTTAGAAGAAATCGCAATGAACAATGGATGGATTGATGTGCCAGAAATAACAAGTCCTCCTAAGAATTCTTACGACCAATATGTATTAAGTTTAATCAAAAAGGACGATAAAAAATGATTAATGTAACCAAACCGTTCCTCCCTCCACAAGAAAAGTATACAAACTTAGTTAAAGGCATTTGGGAAAGAGCTTGGTTAACAAATAATGGTCCGCTGGTACAAGAACTTGAAATGAAATTAAAACAATACTTAAATGTTTCTTCTTTACACTATGTTTCTAATGGCACAATAGCATTACAACTAGCGATTAAAGCATTAGATTTATCTGGGGAAATTATTACAACGCCTTTTTCTTTCGTAGCAACAACAACAGCAATTTTATGGGAAGGATGTACTCCTGTTTATGTTGACATCCGTCCAGATACTTTATGTATAGATGCAGATAAAATAGAAGAGGCAATCACAGAAAAAACATCAGCTATTCTTGCAACCCATGTGTACGGAATCCCTTGCGATGTTGAAACTATTAATCGAATTGCAAAAAAATATAATTTAAAAGTTATTTATGATGCTGCTCATGCTTTTGGAGTGAAATATAAAGGAGAGTCCATTTTACAATATGGGGATCTGTCTACTTTAAGTTTTCATGCTACTAAAGTTTTTCATACAATTGAAGGCGGCGGAATTGTAAATAATGTTGGACCAGATATTGATATGTTTATAGTGCAATTAAAAAATTTTGGTCAACAAGATAATATACCGATAGTAGAAGGAATTAATGGGAAAAATTCAGAGTTCCATGCGGCAATGGGGATATGTAATTTAGAATACATAGATTTAAATTTAATAAAGCGGAAAAAGTTAAGTGAAATGTACAATAATTTGTTAAATCCTAGCCTTCAAGTTTTAAAAATTGGTAATGAAGTAGAGTATAACTATGCATATTTTCCAATCCTTTTTGAAAGTGAAGAATTGTTATTAAAAGTTAAAGAGTTATTACAAGCCAATAGTATTCAATCAAGAAGATATTTTCATCCTTCATTAAATAACTTACCGTATATTCAATCTAAACATAATTGTCCGATATCTGAAGATATTTCGAAGCGGGTTCTTTGTTTGCCATTATATGCAGATTTGGCTATGGAGGATGTTCAAAAAATTGCATCTATAGTTAACTCTGCAATTGAAAGGTAGTGAAAAATATGAATTTACTCGTAACAGGGGGAGCAGGATTTATTGGATCGAATTTTATTATTTATATGTTAAATAAGTATCCCGAATATAAAATAGTTAACTTAGATTTATTAACATATGCGGGAAAACTAGAAAACTTAACGGAAGTTGAAAATCATCCAAATTACGAGTTTGTAAAAGGGAACGTATGTGATCGAGAATTAATTGAGCATTTATTTCAAAAATATCAATTTCAAGGAGTTTTCCATTTTGCTGCCGAATCCCATGTGGACAACTCAATAAAAAATCCTGGTGCTTTTGTAGAAACGAATGTGAACGGAACATTTACCGTTCTTGATGTAGCACGAAAATATTGGATGGATTCACCAGGAAAAGTAAAAAACGAATTTAAAAATGCTCGATTTCACCATATATCAACAGATGAAGTATTCGGTTCCTTAGGCGATGAAGGATATTTTAATGAAGAAAGTCCGTATGCTCCAAATAGCCCATATTCCGCTAGTAAAGCTGCTTCTGATATGTTAGTCAGAAGTTATTTTCGTACATATGGAATGAATGTTGTAATAACAAATTGTTCCAATAATTTCGGCCCAAGGCAGCATGATGAAAAATTAATTCCAACGATAATTAGAAAAGCTTTAGCGGGAGAATTAATTCCTATATATGGGAATGGGTTGAATGTGAGAGACTGGTTATTTGTAGAGGATCATTGTACAGCAATTGATGTCGTCTATCATCAAGGAAAAGCAGGAGAGTTATATTTAGTTGGCGGAAATAATGAAAAAACAAATATCGAAATTGTTGACACTATATGTGAAATTTTAGATAAAGCAGCATTTGATAAATTACAAGCCTTTGGCATAAAGTCATTTAAATCTTTAATATCTTTTGTAGATGATCGAGCAGGGCATGATTATAGATATGCTATCGATTCAAGTAAATTAAAAAATGAACTAATGTGGATTCCGAGAACAAATTGGTATAAAGGATTAGTTCAAACTATTGATTATTATTTAAAGAAAAACATTTAATTGTATGTTCAAATATATTAAGGAAAATTGGTTGCGCAAACAATATTAAGTGGGGATTATTATGAGTAATAAAAAAGGAGTATTACTATTTTCTGGATTTAATCCAAGAGCGATATTAGCGTTTTTGCGGACATTAGAAAAAAATAAGTTTGAAAATTACTTTATTATAGCCAAGTCAAAAGATGATGAATTATTTAAAACAAAATATAAAGATAAAATTGTTTACACTAGGGAAAGTTTAAAATTAGATATTGATTTAACTATTACTATTATTAAGGATATTTTAAATAAAAATAAATTAGAAGAAATTGTCATCATTCCTAGTTCTGAGGCAATCAATAGATTTTTATTAAAATATAGGAAAATGTTTGAAGAAGTCGGTGCAATAATACCACTAGTTGATGAAAATTTGTATATTGATATTTCCGATAAAGAAAATTTTACAAAGTGCTGTTTAGAACAAGGGTTAAAAGTACCTTCTCATATTGAATTTCCTAAAACCTTTGAGAATGTATTCGTTGCAAAACCTAAAAAGTATGAAACTAATGATGGAAAGATTTGCTCCCCAGTTATTATTGAGAATGAAAGTGATTTTGTTAATTTTATTAAAAAGTATCCATTAAATGCATTTTATTATCAAGAGTATGTCGAAGGCAGAAGCATATATTTACTTTACTATTTCACAAAAGACGGACAGGTTTATAAATTATCTCAGGAAAACTATTTACAACAATATGGTGGCAAGTCGATAATTGCAGCCGAAATTTCAGATTTCCATAAAAATAAAATATCATCGGATTATGAGAAACTTTTTTTGAGTAAAAAGTTTTTTGGCTTGGTAATGGTTGAATTACGGTTGAGACAAAATGAGTTTATTATGATTGAGGCGAATCCAAGATTGTGGGGGCCATCTCAACTATTTGTGGATGCAAGTTATAATTTCTTTGAAATATTCTTAAAAGAATGGTCAATTTTAGATATTGATATTAATCTAAATAACCCTATAAAAGCAAAATATTTTTGGTCTGAAGGGTTACTTTTGGATCAAAAACATAATAAGAGTCCAATGACCTTTAATAATAAATTTAATTTAAATAGCCTTCAAGATTGGATTCAATTCGACTTATATAACCGGGAAGACACAAAGGAGATTTTTAATGAAAGAAATTAAACAAAATTATTCAAACAGTGTTTTAGTTTCTGTCGGCGCTGGTACTAACCAATTACCTTTTATTAAAGCAGCGAAAAAAAGAGGAATTAAAGTTGCCTCGTTTGGAAAAGGGAAAAATAATAGTGAAGCAATAGAGCTTAGTGATTATTTTGAAGAAATAGATACTTCTAATTTTGATGAAGCAATCAATTGGTTAAATGCTTTGGATGAAAATATTATAGCTGCTGGTTCTTATGCTGGAGGAAGGGCTATTAAAACATTGTTAGAAATTACGAATCTTTATAATTTACCTACAAAAGTTCCTAATGACTTAATCATCGGAATGGAAAAAGAAAAACAGCAACAATTATATTTAAAATTTGGGCTTTCTCAAATTAAAACCTATACTATTAATGATATTAATAAGAATTTAGAATTATTAAACGATGAAACACTTTATGTTTTAAAGCCTTCAATTGGAAGAGGATCAGCTGATGTATTATTTATTGAAGGAAAAAATTTAAAAAATAAAATTTTAAACAATGAGGTTCAAGCTTCTAATGTTGTGCAGGAAGTAAGTTTCGGCCAGGAATATCGTGTATTATTAATTGTCCAAAATAGTGAAATAAAATTATTAGCACCGCTGAAAAGAGAGAATTTTAAAAATACATTTTTTTTAGGGAAATTGTATTTTTGCAAAGATAGTTTAAATTATAAAAGAATAGTAGAACATGCTAACAAATTAATAAAAGAAATGAATATAGTTAACTCTATCATTAAATATGACATTATCGTTGAGGAAAATAAGATAAACTTAATTGAAATGGATATCGGTGTTGGTGGAGGGATTTATTTTAAAACTTTTATTTCTAAAATTTTTAACATTGATTTGACTGAATTATATTTAGATTTAATTTGTGGTTTTCCAATTGATGTTTATTTGCCTAAAAATACAAATTTGATGATGACTTACGTATTTAATGAAACAAATAAGAAAATTACATACGATGTTGAAGAATGTAGAAATGAATTATCATTAAAATTTGGTCATGTTGAATTATTAGTTAATCAATTAAGACCTGAGAATAAGAATAGTTTTGAATCCAATGCAGACTTTATTTTTACAGTAATTCATGAAAATGATGAATCGGATGGTAATCAGTGGATCATTAATGATTTTGTTAATGAACATTTGTTTAAGGTGGAAAAATGAAAGTTGTAGAAAAAGAGGAAAAGTTTCTAGTTGAAGTAATAGAAAAAAAGGAATTATGGGACAAAGAATTTCTTATTTATCAATGGTACTTAAGTGCAAGTTATGAAGAAAATACAAAGATTAAAGTGATTTTCGACTTTCAAACTTTAAAAGCCAAACTTGTACAAGTTAGTAAAATAAGATTAAATGATAATCTATTTGAAAAAGAAATAAAATACTTAAATAAAGATGAAGTGAATTTTTTTGATTTAATAGGGTGTTCATTTGTTGCAAAAAGAAGATCCATAAAAAACAATATTTTTTTGGATAAATTTATTAGGTCCAACGGGTTATGCGACTATTTATTAGAAATTGAAGATGAAGGAGTAATAACAGACAATATTATTCTACTAGAAAATGTAACAAATGATTCGAATTATTATAATCAAAATCTATGTATAGAATTTGATGAGTTGGAATTAAAAACATTCTTAACAATTTTCGATTGCTTCGAATTTTATAAATAATAATTTTTATTATTAGCAGTATATACAATCATCGAATATAGAAAAAATACAGCAGAAATTTCCATGGTTTGTTGGGGATTTCTGCTCTTTATTTTTAATTTTATAATCGTGCATTTATGGAAATTAGTATAAATTTTGCTCAATCAATCCGATATAACTATTAGTAAATAAACTTTTTGCTCGGTTAATCAAGGAGGAGTACTTATGCGCATTTCTTCACAACCAGCTATAGATACTTCAACAGTTGTTAAAGCTGTTGAAAATGCATCAGATGATAAAATCAATAAGCACGGAAGCAATGAGTCATTGGTTATTGATAATAATATAATCGGTAACGAAGAATCTACAAAAGAAAAAATAAAACAAGCAGTAAAATCGATGAATGAATTTTTAGAAATCAATCATAGAAGTTCTAGATTTGTTTATCATGAAGGTTTGGAACGCTACTACATCACGGTAATTGATCAGGATACCGAAGAAGTAATAAAAGAAATTCCGCCAAAAAAATTGCTTGATGCTTTCTATGAAATGCAAAAACTTGTTGGAATGATTGTAGACGAAAAAATTTAACGGGAACATATTAGGGAGGTTTTTATATGTCACAACTTCGTATCGGTGGATTAGCTTCTGGTATGGATATAGATGCGCTAGTTGAAAAACTAATGCAAGCAGAGCGCATCCCACTTGATAAATTACAACAACAGAAACAAATTTACGAATGGACTCGCGATGCCTATCGCAATGTGAATAAAAAATTACAAACTTTTGATACTTATATTGCGGATAATTTATTGCTAAAAAGTTTCAATACGAAAACAGCCACTTCCTCAAATTCTAGTTTAGTCGAAGCTACTGCAACTGGTTCAGCTGCAGGAACTTTGACAATTGAAGGGGTTTCTCAATTAGCTTCGGCTGCTCGTGCAGTAGGCGGGCAAGTAAATGGGATTGGTACAACAACATTAGGAGATTTATTTGCGAACAGTGGTGTTACAGTAAGTCAAAATTATATAGAAATTCGTGCCATTCAAAAGGACGGTACATTAGCTGCTAAAGCTACAAGAATAGAATTTACAGAAAATATGACAATTGATCAATTCGTCAGCAAGATTAATAGCAGTGCTGCAGGTGTTAGTGCCGTGTTCGAAAATGGACGGCTTTCTATAACTGCAAAAAACACTGGTGATGTAAAAGGTGGAGCAGAAATTGTTGTTGACTCTGGTCAAGAAGTTTTTGCAGCATTTCAATTTGCTGACACAACAAATTTAGCTGATAACGGTAAAAATGCCATTTTTAAAGTTAATGGTATAGCTACAGAAAGAGCATCCAACTCATTTAGCATTTCTGGCTATAACGTTACGTTAAAGTCCACTTTCAATAGTGTTCAAACAATCGCTGAAAAATATATTGCAGCTCAAAAAGAATTGGAATTAGCTGGTATTAACTTAACAAATAAAACTAATCAGTATAATAATGCCAAAGATGCTTATTATGGTGTTGGTGCTACAGAAACACCGAGTTATACGACTGCGCATAACAATGCATATAAAGTTGCTTTTGGAAATACACTAACTCTTTCAGAACAAGAACTCTTTAATAAACTCGGAAGTGCATTTTGGAGAAAATTATCGGATGATGAAATTAATTTCATTTTAGAAAATAAAGATGATTTAAAAACAGCAATCGAAGCAAGTGATTATACGAACCTAAAAGCTCTATCTGATGATAAGATTCAAATTTTAGCTGATTTATCTGAACAAGAATTAGTAGATTATAGATTACATGCAAATTATCAAGTTTATGGTACAAAGTTAAAAGATTTTGATGCAGCAGCAATTGCCGCTATCCAAAACTTTGCTTATGATAGTAATGACGACTTAACGACAATTCATGAGAATATTGATAATAACCCTGAATTTAGCGATGAAGTTAAAAAGGTGCTTAAATCTCTATCTAAAGATGATTTAACGAATTTACTATCCACTTCGCCAAGTACGTTAGAGATTTATCACCAAAAAGCTCAAGCAGATGATTTGAAAACAAAATATAGCGCTCTTGGTGATTCGTTCTTTAATAATTTATCTGCCTCTGAAATTGAAACAATTAGCAATATCGATTTTACTCAAGAAGATGCAATTTCATCCATTACCGATGAAACTTTGCGCAATAAACTAGAGAAGCTAACTGAAAATCAAATAAAAGCATTAGATAGTTTAACAGAGGAACAATTAAACAATTTTAAAAATTTAGCGGAACAAAACATTATTAGAAGTAATTATGTTAAAGCAAATTCTGAATTAAATGCTGCTCAAACTCGTTTAACGAATGCACAAAATACTTTTGATACTGCAAAAGAAGATGCACAAAATGCCGGTATATTAAATGGTGATGATATAGATGAAGATGCTTTAATAGGTGCGCCAACAACAAGTCCGGTATCGATTACATCTACAACCAACGTGGATGACATTATTTCTAAAATAAAAGATTTTGTAAACACATATAATGGTTTAATCAAAGAATTAAATGATTTAATTAAAGAATCAAAATATAGAGATTACCCACCTTTAACTGAAGCCCAAAGAAAAGAAATGGATGAAAAAGAAATTGAACTTTGGGAAGAAAAAGCTAAAAGTGGTCTACTGCGCAGCGACTCGATTATTCGAGAAGGTATTTCTAAAATGCGTGCATTATTGTATGAATCAAATCCGGCAGTTTCCAATCCAAAATATAATACACTCTTTAGCATCGGAATCACTACTTCTAAAAATTACAATGATGGTGGTACTATTGAAATCGATGAAAACAAACTTCGCAAAGCTTTAGAGGAAGATCCGGATGCTGTGGCAGCGCTATTCACAAATTATGGTAAAAAAGACGATACTATCATTGAAAATGGCGTTGAAAAAACAGTTGATACTCGTGGATACTTACAAAAACTCCGCGAGGAAATGACAAATATCAAAAATAAAATCGAGAAAAAAGCTGGCCGTACTACAATGACTGCGAATCAGTATACTCTTGGTAAAACTTTAACTGATATCGAGTCTCGTATCAAAACTTGGAAAGACAAGCTTATTACGATTGAACAACGCTACTGGAAACAATTCACTGCGATGGAGCAAGCTATCAATAAAGCAAACATGCAAGCAAGTTTATTCATGCCTCAATATTAATGATTGAAAAGGAGTTGATATTACATGGATTTAACAAAACAATTATTACAAGTTTCTGCTAAGCTGTATCAACTCCTTTCCGATATTCCAAAAGGAGAAGAACGAGACGATTATATAGAAAACATCCATCAATTGTTGGATGAACGGGGAGAAATCATCGACTCTTTAAAGCGTCAAGGATTTCAAATTCAGCCTGAATTAAAAGATCATTCGATGCTAATGCAATTGGATGAAGGAATTCGAAAAAGACTTCAGCTTGTTATGGATGCAGTGAAAAAGGATTTAAAAGATTTGCAAAATGTGAAAAAACACGAAAAGCAATATTCAAACCCTTATGCGAGCGTACAAGTGATGGACGGCATGTATTATGATAAGAAAAAATAATAGAGAGTCACTAAAAATGAAGTATCTTCTATGATAAAATGATAGTAAAAAACTCATAGGGTTTTTTACTTAGCGATTAAAGGAGTGTCTTATATGACATTACATAATAACGCATATAATGCGTATAAACAAAACAGTATCAATACAGCTTCCCCTGGTGAACTGACATTAATGCTTTACAATGGATGTATTAAATTTTTGAATTTGGCTAGAAAGGCAATTGAAGAAAAACACATTGAAGAAAAAAACACTAATTTACAAAAAGCTCAAAATATCATTAACGAACTAATCGTTACACTCAACATGGATTACGAAATATCAAAACAAATTCTTCCATTATATGAATATATGAATCGACGCTTAATTGAAGCAAATATCAAAAACGATGTCGAAATCGTTGATGAAGTAATCGGATTGGTTACGGAATTCCGTGATACTTGGAAAGAAGTTATTAAACTAAATCGCCAACAACAATATCAAAATGTGCAGCAAGTGTAGTCGGAATTTACTAATCATTTGGATCTTAAAACGCCTTACACCCGAAATATAAGGTTGTAAGGCGTTTTTTATTTAATAAAGTCGCTAAGTATATTGGAGTTACGTTATTCGCTATTCAGTACTATGAATTTTTCAAGCGATAGGTACAAATATCCTCAAAGTTTAGGGCTTTTTTATTATCAATAACGCTTTACAATAGTTAAAAAATCGTCACAAATTTTTGTGAAAAATATTAATTCTTATTGTGGATATTTTCTTTTCATTAACGATATTTATAATAAGAAGAGTTTGGCAGGACTGTTAATTTGGGGGAATGAATATGATATCTAAAAAATATAAGCGCAAAGAGGCGTTTCGATTCGTTTTTAATCAACCATTAGATGCACAATTTTCTGTGCTTGTAAACGGACGTCGGATTGATAGTGAGATGCATCCATGTAAAATTATTGATATTAGTCCTCGGGGAATGAAAGTGTATACGAACTCAGATATTTCTAAAATATACAACCTTCCTCCTGAATCGTTGCAGTTTCAGATGCATTTTGTTTTGGATATTACAAGAATTCAAGCTATTGGTTATGTACGTTGGAGTAAACCTTTTGGTATGGGTGCTCATTTTGGATTGCAATTTAAAAATCAACCAGATATTGAAGAATTGATTATTAGCGAAATGAAGCGCCGGAGAAGAAAAGAAGTTATTTCAAAAAAATATATCGGTTTTTAAAAGGTAAAAAATATATCGGTTTTTAAAAGGTAAAAAATTTGTCGAATTCCTAAAAAGAATACATAGTTTCTAGAAGGAATTTGCAAACTTATGTAGAATATAATTTACATAGGGTCAATAAAGGAGGAGTTTACATGTTAAACTTTAACATTCGCGGTGAAAACATTGAAGTAACTCCAGCTATTCGAGATTACGTCATCAACAAAGTTCAGAAAATTGAAAAGTTTTTCAACGAAGGTGTCAATGCTTCTGCCAATGTAAACTTGAAAGTGTATAATGATAAGAAAACAAAAGTGGAAGTAACCATTCCGTTAAAAAACTTAACGCTTCGTGCTGAAGAGCGCCATGAAGATATGTATGCTGGTATTGACTTAATTGTAGATAAACTCGAACGACAAATTCGTAAACATAAAACAAAAGTCAACCGCAAACTTCGTGATCGCGAAGGTGTAGGCGTTTATTTCGCTAATAATATTACTCCGAATAACAATGATAGCGGCAAAGATGAAGATTTTGAAATTGTTCGTACAAAACAGTTTGACTTAAAACCAATGGATGAAGATGAAGCCATTCTCCAAATGAACTTGCTCGGGCATGACTTTTATGTTTATACAGATGCGGAAACAAACAATACAAACATCGTATACAGACGAAAAGACGGAAAATACGGTTTAATTGAAACAAATTAATTAATAGACCCCTATTCCCCTCTGCTTTAGGCAGGGGGAATTTCCATTTTCGCATGTAGAAAGCATTTTATACAATGGTAAGCCCTCAAACGACGCATATCAATCGATCGTACCTCCCTGTAAGATAGAGTTATCGATTACAGAGGAGGTGTTTTTGTTTGGCAGTTGAAAAACTAAATATCGTTCCTGTCAATTTGGAATCCGATTCTGATTCAATTCCACCCTTAACGATTCGTGGTCCTCTCAAAAATAAGGAGTTATCTATACAAGTTGAGAAGCAATTTGCCCGAGCAAGGTGTTTTTCTAATCCAGCAATGGAGCTAACCACACGATTGAACGAATACCGAATAGATATATGGAGTGGATCTAAATAAGAAAAAATTGTAAGTAAAAACCGAGAAATCACTTTAGTAAAGATAAGATAATAGTCAAATTCAAAGAGATAATAGCCAACTCGCCGAAGATAATAGTCAATCTAGGTAAAATAATAGCCAAAGCCAAAAATTTGCTCCAGCAGAAATGAAATAATAGTCAAATTCAAAGGGATAATAGCCAACTCGCCGAAGATAATAGTCAATCTAGGTAAAATAATAGCCAAAGCCAAAAATTTGCTCCAGCAGAAATGAAATAATAGTCAAATTCAAAGGGATAATAGCCAACTCGGCCAAGATAATAGTCAATCTAGGTAAAATAATAGCCAAAGCCGAAAATTCGCTCCAGCAAAGAAAGGATAATAGTCAAATCCAATAAGATAATAGCCAACCTGCCCAAGATAATAGTCAACCCAGGTAAAATAATAGCCAAATCCGAAATCCAATCACTCTTCCGTCAATTTCAGTTCGTATAGCTTTCTTGGTCTACCTCTTCCAGGAGGTTGTTCTTCACCTATTACTTTCGCAAATCGATAGCTTTCTAATGTGTGTAATATTCGATTGGCTGTGCGCAATGATATGTCAAATGCTTCAGCAATTTGATGGCTTGTTATATATGGATGTTCTTGATTTTGAATAAGTGAGCGTAATTTTGAAATTGTAATGGCACTTAATGAAGTCTTCTTTGCAATATCTTGTAAATGACGATTATTCAAATGCGTTGAAAAGGAAAGGGGTTCTACTTCTTCACTGTTTAATGGCCCTATAATGCTGCCATTTTGATATGCTAAGTATGTGGTCGAAGTATGCTTTGCTTCAGCAAATTTTAACGCACGATTTGCATAAATTTCAGCACGGGCTGCATCATTTCCAACACCGATACCGATCGAGATTCTCGTTCCTAAAATTTCCTCAATCTCTTTTGTAAAAGGGAACACTTTATAATTTTTGGTAAGTTCTTTTAAAATTGATTGATTTGTATAAAGTATGGCTTTGAAATCGTTTTCGAAAGTGAGTGACATTTCATATTTCTCACAAAAATTAATAATGGCTTCTTGGAACTTTAATTTTTGCTTATAAAATGTATATCGATTTTTTGGACGGCGATCTGCTTCGTGCCATTTGACTAATATGGCAATGGTTTTGAGCTCATTGCTAATTAATTGTTCTAATTTTGCGATTAATATTTCGGTTGTCATTGAGATTGCAGCGTAAGTTGGTTTAATGCGCATCACTGGAACTTGGCGTTTTTGAAGTTCATAGGCAACACTTGTCAAACAAGTAATTGCATATTTCGTTTTTCCTTTCCGGTAATATTCTTCGTGAATATTTGCCCAGTGTTCTGTTGTATAGGAAGTATCGCCATGAATTAGAAAATAATGATCGGGCGATAAATCGATTTCCTCAAGTGCAACTTTAACCTCTTTTTCAGCTAATAAGTCTATGGAAAAAGGTGTAAATAAATTAATATCCCCTTGTTTTTTGCTTAACAGTTTATAAAGACATAAGTATAGAGCGGAGCTATCATAACGAATATGTAATGAGATAGGAGGGATTGTTTTCAGTCGAGGAACAATTTCTTCACGATATATTTCATAACCAATTGGCCCCATAAAACATAATAAATCGCATTTTTCGACAAAAGAGAGCTCTAATTTCTTCGTATCCTCAAATTGATTTACAATTGAAAGGTTAATGGATACATTGAGCAAGTTTAATTCCTCTAGCTGTGTTTTAAATTTTGTTGCAAGATCTTCTGGTCCGACTATTCCAATATTGTATACAACCATTACTTCTCCCTGCCTCAAATATGCTTTTAGAAAAATTTTATAAGAAATATTTGCTTTTTACAATGAGATTTTGACTAGTCAATTTTGAGTATTTCTAAAATACTGAAAAGTGAATATTTACAAATAATAGAAAATGTGCTAATTTGTTCTTAATATTTTTAGGACTATTTATCAACCTGTCCATAAATATATTACTCTTTTGAATCTGGATAGGAGGGAGTCTGATGAACCAAACCATTTTATCTTCTGATTTAATACAACAATGGATAGAAGATGAGTTTGATGAAATTGTTGAATTGCGTAAGACTTTACACAAATACCCTGAAATCGGATTTGATTTACATAAAACATCTCAAATCGTAAAAAACTTTCTAAATAATTGTGGTATAGAAGTGCAATCAGGATATGCGAAAACTGGAGTGGTCGGCATATTAAAAGGTGGGAAAGAGGGGCCGGTTATTGGATTGCGCGCGGATATGGATGCATTGCCGATTAAAGAATGTACAGGGGTAGATTTTGCGTCACAACATGAACAGGCAATGCATGCATGTGGACATGATATGCACATGGCCATGTTACTCGGTGCGGCGAAAATTCTTTCAAAATACAAAGATCATATTGCTGGAACAATTAAATTTATTTTTCAACCGGCAGAAGAAATGTTGGCTGGTGCGAAATATATGATACAAGATGGTGCATTAACTAATCCGAATGTGGATTACATTTATGGCTTTCATGTGTGGCCTGATCTACCAATTGGAAAAATAGGTTTTAAGAGTGGGCCATTGATGGCGAGCATGGATACATTTGAAGTGGCACTGACTGGTCAAGCTGGTCATGGAGCAGCTCCACATCAAGGAATTGATGCCATTGTTGGCAGTGCCAATATTATTGCATCTTTACAAAGTGTGATTAGTAGAGAAATAGATCCGGTAGATTCAGCGGTGATTACGATCGGGAAACTGGAAGCTGGAAATGCCTTTAATATTATTCCAGAAAAAGCTGTATTTAAAGGAACCGTTCGAACGTTGAGTGATAAGACAAGAAAAGGTATTCAAAAAAAGTTTTTGAGAATTATTTATGGCATGAGCAGCGCGTTACGTCTTGAGGCAGATATCACATACAACTTTGGCTATCCCGTTACAAACAATACAAAACAATATGTGTTGCATGCCCAACAATTAGCAGAAGCATTATTTGGATCGGATGCTGTAGAGATATTAGAAAAGCCAAGTATGGCAAGTGAAGATTTTGCTTTCTATCTTGAGCATGTGCCGGGTGCATTCTTGTTTTTAGGTGTTGGAGATGATGAAGGGGGTTCATATAAACTCCATCATGAGAAATTTTTACCTAATGCAGAAGCGATGAAATTTGGCATTGCTCTATATATTGCATTAGCTACAACGCCATTTATTAGAAAATAAAACGGGTTTTTTTATTGCATGAATTCATATAGGAATCATGCCTAACAGAGCATGGAGACGAATTAGCCCATTTCAAAAATATCGCGGGGTGTTGTGTGTGACGATAGAAAAATTTAAAGAAACGTTTAGAGAAATGTATAAAGAAGGGTTTAAAGCAAGAGAGGAAGTTTTAGGCGAGGAAAATGTCCAACAGTTCATTAGGAATACGAATGAGTTTAATCGTTCTTTTCATGAACTGGCTATGCAGTATTGTTGGGGAGAAATATGGAATCGCCCAAATCTCGATCGAAAAACGAGAAGTTTAATTAATATAGCATTGTTAACAGCATTAAATTATCAACACGAACTAAAAATTCATTTGCAAGGGGCTATCAATAATGGCTGTACAAAGGAAGAGATAGAGGAGGTCTTCTTACAATGTGCCGTTTATTGCGGCATTCCTGTAGCAGGAAATGGGATTGCGACAGCACTCGAATTTTTTAAAGAAATAGAAAGTAAATAGTTTCCATTCACGGGGGGATGTGTGTGAAGATTGGAATAATCGGCTGCGGACTTATGGGAAAAGGCATTGCCTACAACTACATTCAAAATAAGGATGACGTATATATTTACGATACAAATCCACAAGTAAAAGATTGGATCCAAGAAAATGGGGGCATTGCAGTTGATTCTCTTCAACAATTAGGGGAGAAAGTGGAGTTCATTATTTCATCGTTACCGACAGTTGAAGCCGTAAAAGATGTGTATTTAAATGCATTGTTAAATGTGTTAAAACCTGGTTCTGTAATTGTAGATATGAGCACAACAGATGCTGGCACAGCGATAGAAATCGCATCGATTTACAATGAAAAAGGAATGTATTTTTTTGACTCACCAGTAAGTGGTGGGCCTAATGGAGCGAGAAATGGCACATTGACATTGATGGTTGCTGGTGATCAAGAGAAGTTTAATGAAATTCTTCCTATTTTGCAGGTTGTAGGGAAGGACATCATTTATTTAGGGAAAAACGGAAACGGCCAAATTGCAAAACTTTGTCATAATATCGTCGTTGCATCAACCATTGCAAGCATTGGGGAGGCATATACAGTTGCATCAAAAGCTGGCTTAGATTTAGAAAAATTAGAAGAAATCCTTTCAAAAGGAAGTGCTTCAAGAGTTCTTGCAGTTTTTGGAGACAATATTTTAAAGAAAGCGTATGACAATGTTTTGTTTAGTTTGGACCATATGCATAAGGATGTTTCTCTCTATACAAAAACAGCTGCAGAGTTACAAGTTCCTGTTTTATTGGGAGCACAAACGTATCAACTTTTTGAAGCTGCCAAATCTCAAGGACTTGGTAGCAAAGATACAACCGCGGTTTGCCAATTTATTGAAAAATTGGTTTTATCAACTACGTAATTATTGAGCTTTAAAGGAGTGGAATGATGAGGGAACTCTTAAACTGGAAAATCCATGCATTCGTATTTGTATTAGTATGTATTGCTGAATTTATTGGGGTAAAAAGTTTAAACATTGGGGTTGGAGCGATTGCCTTCTTCCCGATGCTGTATGCGTTAATTTTGGGAGCAATCATTAGTTTGCCAAGATTTAAAATTTTATCCGATAAAGAGATGGATATTGCTTCAAAAATATTGGGAATCTCCTTTATGTTATTCGTTGCAAAGTTAGGTACGTTGATGGGGCCTTCTATCCCGCAATTATTAGATGCTGGGCTAACATTAACGTTGCAAGAGGTAGGTCACTTTTTAGGAACGATTGTATTTGGTTTACCTGTTGCTCTACTAATTGGGATGAAACGGGAAGCAATCGGTGCGACATTTTCCATCGACCGGGAACCGAATTTAGCGATTATAGCAGAAAAATATGGTGCAGACTCTCCTGAATCTCGCGGTGCCATCGGTGTTTATATTTGCGGAACATTATTTGGAGCACTCTATTTATCTTTACTTGCTAGTTTAATAGCAAGTATCGGCTGGTTCCATCCAATTTCTCTCGCAATGGGAGCTGGGGTAGGATCCGGTAGTATGATGGCTGCAATGACCGGTGCATTAGCCATTATTTTTCCGGAAGCTAGTGATGATATCGCAGTGTTTGCTGGGGCTGCTAACTTAATTACAACGATTGTTGGTACGTTTGTATGCGTTGTTTTCTCTCTACCATTTACAAATTTCTTATATAAACATTTGGAACCAATTTTGGGGAGACGTTCTAGAATTCAAACAGATGGTGAAAATTAATTGAGCTAAGTGGGGGTACACGTATGTTGGATAAAACATTAACGTTCATATTGATTGGAATCATTGCGATAGTTGGAAACTGGATTGGATATGGTGTCTCTCCAATTGATGCTTTACCTGGAATGATGATTATTGCGGCAATTACGATTTTAGGATATGCCATTGAAAAAATTGTCCCATTAAAAATTCCAGTTGTTATTTGGGTGTCCGTCATTGCGTTATTTGTGACTTCAGCGATTTTCCCTTGGCAACAAACAATTGTAGATGCCACAACGCAAATTAACTTTATGGCGTTAGCAACTCCAATTTTAGCTTATGCGGGTCTATCATTTGGAAAAGATTTAAAAGAATTTAAAAAGCTCGGCTGGCGAATTGTTGTCGTATCACTTTTTGTGTACACGGGAACTTTCTTGTTAGCTACATTGATTGCGGAAATCGGATTTAGATTAACGGGACAATTTAAATAGTAACTAATTTAATTTAGCTATAGATAACATGAATTTTATTGAAAGGAGATGATATGGAAAAGGTAAAGTGGTTGGATGAAGAAGTAGTAATAGCGGTGTTGAAATTGGTGTTGAGGCATTTTAGAGTGTTTTTTATTTGAAGTTTGTTATTCTTGATTATATGGTGTTGAAGCGGAATAGAGATGATTAGCGAAGGTGTCCAAATCAGGATGTCTTCGCTATTTTAATAAAACAGCACTATTCTTCCAAAGTTTTAGTTTTTTCTATTTGTTTATTTACTAAATAGATGCTTGATCCTACTAAAATCATGCCGATAAATAAATTTTTTGTGATGGCTTCATTCAAAAAAATCGCACTGACAACCACTGAAATAATAGGTACTAAAAAGGTGTAGGAACCGACTTTGCTTGCTTCACCTTCATTCATTAATTTAAAATAAATCACTTGCCCCGCGGCCATTCCTGCTGTTCCGCCCCAAATAATGGTACTGATTAAGTCAATGTTCCAAACGATGGCATTGATATTTTCTAAGAAATATCCTAAAACAAGTAGCGATCCCCCACCGAGTATCAATTGCATAACGACCATCCAATAAAAGTCGACTCTGGATTTTAATTTTTTGACAAATACGACTCCACTTGCCCAAGAAAGAGCTGTGGCGAGGGCGAGTGCAACACCAATGGCAGAAAGATGGATAATTAATCCATCAATGCTTACAAGCACAATCCCGATAAATCCGAGCACTAAGCCAAATATTTTCGTAACGGTCATATCTTCATTCAACAACCACCAAGATAAAATGCCCAGAATAACTGGTTGAAAGTATACTAGTACAGAAAATAATCCACCTGGCAAATACACCATGCCAACTGTTTGAAGTCCCAGGTAGAGAATGTTATTTAATATTGCTGAGATTACGTAAAACTTCCAATGTTCTTTAAATTTCAAGAGATGCCGCATTTTCCAAGCAAGGGTTAACAAAATAATTCCTGCGATAAATGAACGGATTCCAGCAAAGAGGAGTGGGGGCATGAAGTTAACGCCATGTTTATAGATAGGCCAGCTAACTCCCCAAATGATAATTAACAATGCAAGAAGTAAATAGGAGACGAGCGGATTCTTACTTTCTGTCAATGAGCAACCTTCTTCCATGATGTAATTAGTTTTTGGAGTGAGGTTTTTGAGTTTATTAGAGGAAATTAATACTTGAATTGTGTTTTATAACTTTATCTGAAGCAACTAAAACCTCCAAATGATGAAGAACTCAGCTTAATAAATCGAATTTATCAAAATTTCTTTCGCATGATTTGATAAGCATTTTTCTGAAATACGTAATCCAGCTGTGCCCATTAGTATATGTTGAGATGCAGTAGTAGGTGCTTAGTGGGTAAGGTCTTTTGAAGAGAATTGCTATTAAAGGATGAATGATTTGTGGTTGAAATGATGGCGTAAACGATTTATTTGTTTGGCAAACATTTACGTGAAAGTGGCTAATATCAAGGTGAAGTTGGCCAATATCGATTAGAGATTGACTTATATCTTAATCGCAGAAGCAGGAAATTTTTCGAATGGCAAATATCTTTCCGAGAATGGCTAATATCAAGGCGAAGTTGACTAATATCGAATGGAGATTGACTAATATCCCACTCGCAGAAGCAGGAAAATTTTCGAATGGCAAATATCTTTCCAAGAATGGCTAATATTTTGGTTAAGTTGACTAATATCGAACAGAGATTGACTAATATCCCACTCGCAGAAGCAGGAATTTTTTCGAATGGCAAATATCTTTCCGAGAATGGCTAATATCAAGGCGAAGTTGGCCAATATCGATTGGAGATTGACTAATATCCCACTCGCAGAAGCAGGAAATTTTTCGAATGGCAAATATCTTTCCGAGAATGACTAATATTTCGGCGAAGTTGACTATTATCGAATGGAAAATGAATAATATCCGAATCGTCAGAGCAGAAATATTTTCGATAGGCAAATATCTTCTTGAGAATGACTAATATCTCTGCGAAGTTGACTAATATCGATTGGAGATTGACTAATATCCCAATCGCAGAAGCAGGAAAATTTTCGAATGGCAAATATCTTTCCGAGAATGACTAATATTTCGGTGAAGTTGACTATTATCGAATGGAAAATGACTAATATCCGAATCGTCAGAGCAGAAATATTTTCGATAGGCAAATATCTTTCGGAGGATGGCTAATATCTAGGCGTAGTTGGCCAATATCGAATGGAGAATGACTAATATCTTAATCGCAGAAGCAGGAATTTTTTCGATTGGCGAATATCTTTAGGAGGATGGCTAATATCTAGGCGTAGTTGGCAATTATCTTATTAGATTTGGCTAATATCTCACAAGCAGCAGTTGCATTTTCCAATACATAGGGTAATCCTGATATTATTTTGTTCTTGATAATAGAATTTTGCTTACTTGCAAGTATTTCTGCCAAACCCGCAAGTTTTCCCAGTATATTTTCAAATCACTCTCCATAAGTTTGAATTCAAACACGTAATTAGGATCTCCCGCAACAAATCTGACCCCAATCAAATTGCCTATTCTGAATATTTCCATTCCTCTATTAAAAACCTTAAAATCAAGTATAGATTGACTTGGTATTAGCAAAAGGAGAAATAGACATGACAATAGCGAAAGTATGTACAGTTGCAGGTGCTGCAGCTCGCAGTGGTGCCGGCATTCAAGCGGATTTAAAAACTTTCCAAGAGCTTGGGGTGTACGGTTTTACGGCTATCACTGCCATCAATGCAAAACATCCAAACAAAGAAAAAAGTTTATTCATTCAACCTTTAGATGCAATTGAAGCACAACTCCTCATTATCAATGAACAAGAGGATTTAGATGCATTAAAAACGGGAATGCTTTTCTCAAAGGAAATTATCGAACTTGTTTCCGATTGGTTGGCGACAACTAACATTCAAAATATCGTGGTAGATCCGGTAATGTTCGGTAAATTCGGGTCTCCTTTACTTGATTTTGATGCAATGGAAACGCTAAAAACTAAACTGATCCCTCAAGCAACAATTATTACACCAAACATGCCGGAAGCAACTTATTTACTTAATGGACAAGAAATTACATCAGTTGCGGATTTGCAAGATGCAGCAAGAGATCTTTTAAAACTTGGTCCAAAGTATGTTCTTGTAAAAGGAGGACGTTTAGAAGGACCAGCTATTGATGTATTGTATGATGGTCATAAAATGATAAAATTGGAAGCTCCACGAATCGATACAATCCATACAAATGGGGCAGGCTGTTCATATTCAGCAGCAATCACAGCGGAACTGGCAAAAGGAAAATCAATTGAGGATGCAGTGTTCAATGCGAAAAAATTCGTCACTGCCGGTATTAAACGCTTCATTCCATTTGAAGTGGTACCGGGGATGATTGATCACCGTGCCTATAAGATGTACGATGAAGATGAAGTTACGATGACAGAGGTTGGAATATAATGGAGTGAATCAAAAAGGTAGCGTATGTTGATTTACTTTCAACATTAGACTGCCTTTTCTTCTTTATTGCTCTTTGCTTTCGTGATTGAATTGCCAATTTACTCCGAATTTGTCAGTTAGTGATCCGTAAGCTTTGCTCCAAAACGTTTCTTGTAGTTCCATTTCCACTTTGCCCCCTTCTTTCAACATCTCAAATGCCCTTTTCATAAAATTCAAATCATCATCAATGAAGGCGACAGTAATATTATTGCCTATTGTATAAGGGTTGCATGGAAATGTATCGGAAAACATTAGTCGACTGCCACGTACGTCTAGATTAGCATGCATATAGATTTTTTGCTTCTTCCGGCATGTTAAACTCTGAATTGTCTTGGTAAACTTCTCCGTACGTTTGTATGTAAGGCTTCTCCATTTCAAACACTTTTGCATAAAACTCTATATACTATGCCATAATTGATCCTCCTTATCATTTACTGTTATATCATTAGCCGTTTTTTCCAATAATTAAACAAGATTTTTATTATGATTCTGATAAATTAAAGGCGTGTATTTGCACCATTATACTACCAATGATAAAATGAAAGTTAAGACTGAATGGGAAGTGAATGTTTTCAATGGTAAATATTTTAAATAAATTATTTGATTTCAACAAAAAAGAATTGAAGAAATTAAATAAAATTGCTGACCAAGTGGATGCATTAGCACCACAAATGGAACAGCTTTCTGATGAAGCGCTTCAAAATAAAACTGAAGAATTTAAATCTCGTTATCAAAACGGTGAAACTTTAGATGACTTATTACCAGAAGCTTTCGCTGTTTGTCGCGAGGCTTCCCGAAGAGTGCTTGGCATGTATCCTTATCGCGTGCAAGTGATGGGGGCAGCTGTACTACATGACGGTAACATCGCTGAAATGAAAACCGGGGAAGGGAAAACGTTGACTTCCACAATGGCGGTTTATTTAAATGCCCTTACTGGTGAAGGCGTTCATGTCGTGACGGTCAATGAATACCTGGCAAAACGTGATGCTACTGAAATGGGTAAATTATATGAATTTTTAGGTTTATCTGTTGGTCTTAATTTAAATAGCTTGACGAAAGAAGAAAAGCGTGAAGCTTATGCAGCGGACATTACATACAGTACAAATAATGAACTGGGATTTGACTATTTGCGGGATAACATGGTGCTTTACAAGGAAGATCGGGTTCAGCGCCCATTAAACTTTGCGGTGATTGACGAAGTGGACTCGATTTTAATTGATGAAGCAAGAACGCCATTAATCATTTCTGGACATGCGGGTCGTTCGGCAAAACTTTATGTGCAAGCAAATGCCTTTGTTCGCATGTTAAAAAAGGATGAAGATTACACTTACGATGAATCGACTAAAGGGGTTACGCTTACAGAAAGCGGTATGACGAAAGCGGAAAAAGCTTTCGGAATCGACAACTTATATGATTTGGCTCACGTTCGTTTGCTTCATGCAATTAATCAATCCTTAAAAGCCCATGTTTCAATGCAAAGAGACGTCGATTATGTTGTGCAAGATGGAGAAGTAGTGATTGTTGACAGCTTCACTGGCCGTTTAATGAAAGGTCGTCGTTATTCAGATGGTCTTCACCAGGCGATTGAAGCAAAAGAAGGCGTGGAAATCCAAAACGAATCGATGACAATGGCAACCATCACATTCCAAAACTACTTCCGTATGTATAAGAAATTAGCTGGTATGACAGGTACAGCAAAAACGGAAGAAGAAGAATTTAGAAATATTTATAATATGAATGTTGTTGTCATTCCAACAAACAAACCAATAGCCCGTATTGACAAACCAGACCTTATTTTCGCAACAATGCAAGGGAAGTTTGAAGCTGTTGTAAAAGATATTGCGGAACGTCACGAGAAAGGGCAGCCGGTTCTTGTTGGTACTGTAGCGATTGAAACGTCTGAAATTATTTCAGAATTGTTAAAGAAACATAAAATTCCACACAACGTATTAAATGCAAAGAACCACGAACGAGAAGCTGAAATCATCGCTCAAGCTGGTCAAAAAGGTGCTGTGACGATTGCGACGAACATGGCTGGTCGTGGTACGGACATCAAGCTCGGTGAAGGTGTAAAAGAGCTTGGCGGACTTGCAGTAATCGGTACAGAACGTCACGAATCTCGCCGCATTGATAATCAGTTGCGCGGTCGTTCCGGACGTCAAGGAGATCCAGGGATTACTCAATTCTATTTATCCCTTGAAGACGATTTAATGCGCCGCTTCGGTTCAGATAGCATGAAAGCCATGATGACGAAACTTGGGATGGATGATTCCCAACCTATTCAGTCAAAAATGGTGTCAAAAGCGGTGGAATCTGCACAAAAACGCGTGGAAGGAAATAACTTTGACGCTCGTAAACGTTTGTTACAATACGATGAAGTGTTGCGTCAACAGCGTGAAGTCATCTATAAAGAGCGGAATGCTGTTTTAGAATCAGAAAATATGCGCGACGTTGTGGAACACATGATTCGCGAATCAATTGAAAATATAGTCCATACGTATACTTCTGGAAATAAAGAAGAATGGAATTTTAAAGCAATTGAAGATTATATTAAAGCAAACCTTCTGGATGAGGGAGATATTACTGTAAATGATCTTCATGGTAAATCACCGGAAGAAATGATTGATTACATCTTTGCTGCTGCAATGGCTCGTTACAATGAAAAAGAAGAACAATTGACGCCAGAACGTATGCGTGAATTTGAAAAAGTTATTTTACTTCGTTCCATCGATACGAAATGGATTGACCATATTGATGCAATGGACCAACTGCGTCAAGGTATTCATCTTCGTGCTTATGGTCAAACAGATCCGCTTCGTGAATATGAGCAAGAAGGATTTGCGATGTTTGAAGAGATGGTTGCTGCGATTCGTGAAGATGTCACGAAGTATGCAATGAAAGCCCAAATTCGCAATAACCTGGAGCGAGAAGAAGTGGCGAAAGGTCAAGCAGTGAATCCGAAAGAAGAGGAAAAACCAAAACGCCAGCCGATTCGTAAAAAGCAAGACGTTGGTCGAAACGATCCATGTCCATGCGGCAGCGGCAAGAAGTATAAAAACTGCCATGGTGCAGTATCTTAATTCATTTTCTCTCATCATCTCTTTTGAACGTTTTCTACAAAACCGTTGTCATCCTTTTTGATGGCACGGTTTTGTTTCGCGATTTGGTAAGAGACTTACTTCCATATTAAATGATTCTGTTTATTTGTATTGGGGTGCAAGGTAGGTTCGAACATTCTCTATTCAATTGAGTAAGATAAGTTTGCCGACCTTCTCACGTTAAGTCATTTTATTTCTTCAAATCTAATTAAGGTAATGTCAAAAAATCTATGAAAACTTAGTTTTGGAGGGATGTGATCTAGCGAAACTAGAGGAAATGCCGCCGCAATCGCTCTTGACAAACACGTCAATGGTTTGATTTCGAACCAACAAGGGCGAAGGGAACAAAAAGAAGGCACACCAAAGAAGCCCTTGCCAATTCCCATTTTAAACCATTGACTGGTTCGGTTTGTCAAGAGTTCGCTTCGCCGATGCTGGTAAGGGCTCTGCTAAACAAAAAGTTAGGCAGTTTGCTCTACTAGCCATTGTTGAGCTAAACCAATCAGTTTTGTCCAACGTGCAGGCATATTCGGCAGTCCTTTTAGCTCTGGAATAACTACAGGCACTTTGCCTTCCAGGGC
The DNA here is from genome assembly GCF_038004345.1 of Ureibacillus sp. FSL W8-0352. Lineage (NCBI taxonomy): Bacteria > Bacillati > Bacillota > Bacilli > Caryophanales > Caryophanaceae > Ureibacillus > Ureibacillus sp. FSL W8-0352. The sequence continues at coordinate 3,296,693 of NZ_JBBOQT010000001.1, forward strand.
TGAATGTGGCCGCAAGAAATTAAAATAAGCCACAAACAAAGTCACATAAGAAACGGATCCGTGATCGGATCCAAATCCGTGTGTCGATCTGTAATTGCCCTTAAATGTTCGATTCAGTCTTTCAATAATTTGTTTTAGCGGTCTGTATTCCGTTGAAACCTGGTCTTCGTTGGTTAGTCCAATGACCTGCTTCACATCAAACGTAATACCGTGCTGGGCAAAAAAGTGTTGTGCTAAAAGGTAAATCGGATTGCCATCTACGACAAAGGTGAGGTCTTCCGGGATCTCTTTCATCTTCCATAAGGCCTCATCAATCGCACGAATGGCTGATACCGTATCACGATTTGGAGAAACAGGGTAGGACAGAATAATTTTCTTTACCGCATCAAAAAAGAAAAAAAGATAATGCCAACGACCATTCACCTTAATGTATGTTTCGTCTCCGCAGAATTGATCAGAAAGCTCGTAAGGATAATGATCCACATAAGGTTTGAGAAGAAGTGCTACGCTGTTTTCGTAATTCAATATACTCTGGTGAGAGATGGGTACGCCATGAACATCCTTCATCAGTGCAGCTGTTTTCCGAGCCGATAAGCCATAGTTTACATGGTAGGTTAAAATGAGCCCCAATGTGTGCGGTGACACATGAAGCCTGGACAAATCCACTTTTGGCTTCTTAGGTGAATGTTTGGCTAACGGCTGATAATCAATTTGAAACTGACGGAATATGTATCGAACTTTAAAAGACGGAGGATCCTTTTCGAACTGCTTTTTCTCTTTTTTAGACATTCCTTGCAGTTTCTTTTTGTAATACGGACAGTCATTGTTTTTGCACTTAAATACGAGAAAATCTTTTCTTTCCTTGATCTTCTCGAGTGTTTTCGAACAGTGTGGACATTTTAGTATAGCCTCCTTGGCATATTGATTCTTTTTATTAAACAGACACGCACACACCTTGCATTGATACTGTCCTTTACCTCCGTTATTGGCATAAAGATAATCTGACGGAGCACCACACCTTGGACATTTCATGGATGAAGGTACTTTACCTTTTGAATTGGAACGCCTCTGAACAGGTTTGAGAGGTTTCCCGTTCTTCTCCAAATATTCTTTGAGAAGAATTTGATAATCGAGCTTTTGTAGAGTTTCAATGATTGGCAGCTCATCCACCTGGAGTTTTTGATAAGGCTTATTGACAGGCTTTTCAGTTGGCTTATCAAACATGTTTTTTCCAATCAGAAGGGTAAGTAATGTTCGAATCATTTGATCTTGGTACTTGATATATTCAAGCAAATAGGTTAATAATTGAGGTAACAACTTGTCACTTCCTTTATTAGGGATTTTTGAGTGTGTGGTTACCTCATAAATACCCTAATTTTAAGGGGGTGGCAAGTTTTTTTTATATAAAACTAGTTATATCAACAAAAACGTAAGTTTTTATTAAGTAATTTTTGACAATACGCTAATTAAATTGGAGGAGCTTTTATGGAATTATCTGATGTGCGAAATACTTTAGAAACTACAGCCGAAAAATTGGCGGATTTCAGGGGGTCTCTTTGACTTAGAAAACAAAGAAGCCCGCATTCAAGAATTAGAAGAAATCATGATGATGCCCGACTTTTGGGATGACCAAAATAAAGCGCAAAGCATCATTAATGAGGTAAACGGTTTAAAGGCCATCGTAAATGAATTAAATGATTTATTATCCACTCAAGAAAACTTAGAAATGACTCTTGAATTGTTAAAAGAAGAGCCTGATGAGGATCTTCAAGCAGAGCTTGTTCAGGAATTGAAAGAGTTTGAGGAGAAGTTAGAAAACTTTGAGTTACAGCTTTTATTAAGCGAACCATATGATAAAAACAATGCCATTTTAGAGCTTCATCCAGGAGCTGGAGGTACAGAGTCTCAAGATTGGGGTTCAATGCTTCTTCGTATGTATACTCGTTGGGCAGATAAACATGGCTTCAAAGTGGAAACCCTCGATTATTTACCAGGGGATGAAGCGGGTATCAAATCGGTGACATTGCTTATTAAAGGGCATAACGCTTACGGTTATTTAAAGGCGGAAAAAGGTGTTCATCGTTTAGTGCGTATTTCACCTTTCGATTCTAATGGTCGCCGTCACACATCCTTCGTTTCTTGTGAAGTGATGCCAGAGTTCAATAATGAAATTGAAATCGAGGTTCGCCAGGAAGATTTAAAAATAGATACGTATCGTTCCACAGGTGCAGGGGGGCAACACGTTAACACGACGGATTCTGCTGTCCGCATTACGCACATCCCAACAGGAATCGTTGTTTCTTGCCAAGCGGAACGTTCGCAAATTAAAAACCGTGAAAAAGCAATGAACATGTTAAAAGCAAAATTGTATCAATTAGAGATTGAAAAACAGGAAGCAGAACTTGCTGCACTTCGCGGTGAACAAAAGGAAATTGGTTGGGGTTCTCAAATTCGTTCTTACGTGTTCCATCCATATTCGATGGTAAAAGATCACCGCACGAATGTGGAGACTGGAAATGTGCAAGCGGTAATGGATGGCGATATTGACTTATTCATTAACGCTTATTTGCGCTCTCAAATCACAGCGAAGAATTAAATGATATAAGTAACAAAGTGTGCAAAATCATTTCATTGGTTTTGTGCACTTTTTATTTTTTTATTAATTGAATCAATTTCATAAATCATAGTATTTCTGAAGAATAGAGTACCCCTATACTAAAAACTTTGTTTTTTTTTTAAAATTATGCAACTTGGTTTTGTTGCTGTAATAAAGCATTGATTCGATCAACTGCTAGTTTGCAGGTATTATAAATTAACGTCACCAGATTGAAATGCATTTTTGCTTTCTTTCCTGTACGATGACGGACATTGTTTAATTGAAAGTATTCCTTTAAATAAGCGTTAACGCGTTCGACTGCTGTACGTTCTTGATAAAGCTGTTTCCATCGTTCTGTCCCACGTGCTGGATAGGTAAATTTACGGATATCTATATCACATTTGATTTTGAAAACTTTTTGGCAAAGGGTGTCTTCTCGTAATGGGCAAGTTGCACATTCCTTTGGACGTGTGAATTTTAATGTATTGTACTTAGCGTCAAAGCTGTCATATTGGTAACTATGTTCACGCACACAGGTTGGACGAAAATGTTCATCGAATCCTATATATTCTCCTTCTCGACGAACGTTGTAAGGAATCACGACTCGCATGGACTGTGATACGGCTTGACGGTAAATAGGTTCAACATCATAACCAGCATCAAATATAGCTATTGTAAAATGACCGTTTCCTAAGTGATGAAGTTTTTTCAATAATGGAATCGCAGCTTTACAATCACTTCAATTACCTGAGGACATCAAACGAGTGATGATATATTGACTTTTCGTCGAAACAGCTAAATGTGCTTTATAACCAAACCAGAATGTATTTTTTCCTTTACTATTCTTTTTCACACCCCATTTTGGCTCAATCGGTACATCCTTCCAAAGGGTTTCTAATGGGATATCCAGCTGTTCTTTCAGTTCTTTTTCATAGGTTGATTGATTTCCTTTTTTCTCTACTTGTTCGGCTAACCAAACAGCTCGTTCAGCTTTAGTTTTACGACCACGTTTTTTAGGAGTTTTAGGTGCTTTCTTTTCTGATGGTGTGAAAGCATCACGAGCTTCAAAGTGACTCGCATCGATGGCGACATGTTCATCATTTAGAAAGCCTTCCAACATCGCTGTTTTGATGAGTGTATCGTTCATTTTATCTAGCACATCTGATTCACTAATGACTTGAATCATGCGTGAATAAGAGCTTTCAGATGGTACGACATCAGACACAAGGAATCCACAGTCGAAACGAAATAAAGGATCATGAACCAAACGTTTGACTAAATCCTTGATAGTTGGAATACGTTCGACAATACGAATAATCAGCGATTGAATCATTGCACCATAATTCAATTCACGTGGTGCACCTTTCAATGTCTTTTTAGAAAACAATTGAAATATAGGCTGAATGTCGATAGCACTAAAAATGGCTTCATAACGATGGGAACTTTCCATTTCTAATAATTGATGGATGTCAAAAAGAGAAATTTGTTTTACAATAGTCATAGGGTACTCACCTCTTTCGTATGGTTTGTTTGGTTACCTACCATTATAACGAAATTTGGGGAGGTACCCATTTTTTATTGTCTTGAATCCCTTGAAAAGGTAGTGTCAAAAAATCTATGAAAACTTAGTTTTGGAGGGATGTGATCTAGCGAAACTAGAGGAAATGCCGCCGCAATCGCTCTTGACAAACACGTCAATGGTTTGATTTCGAACCAACAAGGGCGAAGGGAACAAAAAGAAGGCACACCAAAGAAGCCCTTGCCAATTCCCATTTTAAACCATTGACTGGTTCGGTTTGTCAAGAGTTCGCTTCGCCGATGCTGGTAAGGGCTCTGCTAAACAAAAAGTTAGGCAGTTTGCTCTACTAGCCATTGTTGAGCTAAACCAATCAGTTTTGTCCAACGTGCAGGCATATTCGGCAGTCCTTTTAGCTCTGGAATAACTACAGGCACTTTGCCTTCCAGGGCTGAATGTGGCCGCAAGAAATTAAAATAAGCCACAAACAAAGTCACATAAGAAACGGATCCGTGATCGGATCCAAATCCGTGTGTCGATCTGTAATTGCCCTTAAATGTTCGATTCAGTCTTTCAATAATTTGTTTTAGCGGTCTGTATTCCGTTGAAACCTGGTCTTCGTTGGTTAGTCCAATGACCTGCTTCACATCAAACGTAATACCGTGCTGGGCAAAAAAGTGTTGTGCTAAAAGGTAAATCGGATTGCCATCTACGACAAAGGTGAGGTCTTCCGGGATCTCTTTCATCTTCCATAAGGCCTCATCAATCGCACGAATGGCTGATACCGTATCACGATTTGGAGAAACAGGGTAGGACAGAATAATTTTCTTTACCGCATCAAAAAAGAAAAAAAGATAATGCCAACGACCATTCACCTTAATGTATGTTTCGTCTCCGCAGAATTGATCAGAAAGCTCGTAAGGATAATGATCCACATAAGGTTTGAGAAGAAGTGCTACGCTGTTTTCGTAATTCAATATACTCTGGTGAGAGATGGGTACGCCATGAACATCCTTCATCAGTGCAGCTGTTTTCCGAGCCGATAAGCCATAGTTTACATGGTAGGTTAAAATGAGCCCCAATGTGTGCGGTGACACATGAAGCCTGGACAAATCCACTTTTGGCTTCTTAGGTGAATGTTTGGCTAACGGCTGATAATCAATTTGAAACTGACGGAATATGTATCGAACTTTAAAAGACGGAGAATCCTTTTCGAACTGCTTTTTCTCTTTTTTAGACATTCCTTGCAGTTTCTTTTTGTAATACGGACAGTCATTGTTTTTGCACTTAAATACGAGAAAATCTTTTCTTTCCTTGATCTTCTCGAGTGTTTTCGAACAGTGTGGACATTTTAGTATAGCCTCCTTGGCATATTGATTCTTTTTATTAAACAGACACGCACACACCTTGCATTGATACTGTCCTTTACCTCCGTTATTGGCATAAAGATAATCTGACGGAGCACCACACCTTGGACATTTCATGGATGAAGGTACTTTACCTTTTGAATTGGAACGCCTCTGAACAGGTTTGAGAGGTTTCCCGTTCTTCTCCAAATATTCTTTGAGAAGAATTTGATAATCGAGCTTTTGTAGAGTTTCAATGATTGGCAGCTCATCCACCTGGAGTTTTTGATAAGGCTTATTGACAGGCTTTTCAGTTGGCTTATCAAACATGTTTTTTCCAATCAGAAGGGTAAGTAATGTTCGAATCATTTGATCTTGGTACTTGATATATTCAAGCAAATAGGTTAATAATTGAGGTAACAACTTGTCACTTCCTTTATTAGGGATTTTTGAGTGTGTGGTTACCTCATAAATACCCTAATTTTAAGGGGGTGGCAAGTTTTTTGCTTATAAAGCCCTCTAATATAGGATTCTATAACCTATTTCTATATAAAGTTTTGACAATACGCTTGAAAATCAAGGGGTGAGAATTATGAAATTAACTCAAATATAAAAACTATTAAAAAGATTTTTATGATATAATGAAAGCACATACATTTTTAAGAGTTTCTAGAAAATATATCTTACTAGGGGGATTCATCCATATGAAAGCAGCTGTGTTTTACGGTACAAAAGACGTTCGTATCGAAGATGTTAAAGAGCCAGTAGTTTCAGCTGGTAAAGTAAAAGTAGCGGTAGCTTGGACAGGTATTTGCGGTAGTGATCTACATGCGTACCATCATGGACTTGGAGTTGCTTACGAAGAACATCCGATATCAGGTAGAAAAGTTCCATTAATTCTTGGGCATGAATTTTCTGGTACTGTCACTGAAATTGGCGAAGGTGTATCAAATGTTGCAATTGGAGATAAAGTGGCAATTGAACCAAATTTACATTGCGGACAATGTGAATCTTGCCGTAAAGGAAACTATCATCTGTGTGAAGTTTCGAATGCAGGCTTCATTGGTTTAGCTGCTGATGGAGGATTTGCAGAATTCGTAGTAGCTGATGCAAAGTATTTCCATAAACTACCTAACGAAATGTCCCTTGAAGAAGGAGCATTAGTTGAACCGACTGCAGTTGCCTTTCATGCAGTGCGTAAAAGTAGATTGAAAGTTGGTGAATCTGCAGCTATTTTCGGTGCAGGTCCAATTGGATTATTAACATTACTTTGTGCGCAAGCAGCGGGTGCATCAGAAACTTTTGTTATTGATGTATCTGAAGAGCGATTAAATAAGGCAAAAGAATTAGGAGCAACTTATACGATTAACCCTCTCAATGAAGATGCTGTTGCTAAAATAATGGAAGTTACAGGGAATGGTGTTGCTGTCGCATTCGAAGCAGCTGGTGCTCAACCAACTGTCACAAGTGCATTAAACTGCCTGATAAAACAAGGTACGCTTCTAGTAATCGCTGGTTTTGCTGGAGAAATTACAATTGATCCGAATGCATTGCTATTAAAAGAAGCTAATATTGTATTTAGCCTTGCTTATGCAAATGAATTCCCTGAAGTTATCAAGTTAATATCTGAAGGTAAATTAGATGTTAAACAAGTGATAACGAAACAAATCCAACTTGACAATCTTGTAGAAGATGGGTTAGAACTATTAATAAAAGATAAAAGCCAAGCAAAAATTCTCGTTAAACCAAACTAATAAACTTTTAAATGGAATATTCACTGATTGGGTGAATATTCCATTTTATTTTTCCTTAATAAATAATTTTAATTTCTCTCCCATTTATGAAAATGAGGATAGAAAATGTAATCTCAATAATAGGTTCTACTGTAATATTAATTGTTATCATTTTAATGAAGGAGCTATGACCATAGCCGCTCAAAGATTCAGTGACACAAGTTTTATCTTTTGTATTTGCGAATAAATATTATACTAATTGTTTTTATTAATTAAATCTTCTCCCCAATTTTGTAATTCTTCTTTAGTTATGACAAAACCTTTATCACCAGTACCTATCACAATGTTTTCATTATCATCAAACCAGATAGAATACACTCCGCTAAGTGTTTCAATTTTCATATTAGGTTCCTCGCTTTGTGAAAAAGGTTGCCAAGTTACTTGATCAAAAAATTTCTTTACCTTTTGTTGCTTCGCTGAAATAGATATTGTTTTATTGTCTCTAACAACCTTTATATCCTTGCTAACTACAAATTGTTTAAAGTTATTTTCTGTTCGAATATTTGTTATTAGACTTTTTTCCAATAGAACTTTATCACCAACTTTAAAATGTAATGAATCTCGTTTAGGCATAATTAGCAGTTGTTGTTCTAGAAATCTTTTCTCATCGATTAATGCAAGTATTCGAGCGTTTTCACCTTCATATATGACAAAAGCAGATATATTAACCCCATCCCAAAATGACACATCCCCATGACCAACTTCTTCAATTGCGTCTAGTAGCAATAATTGTGCATGAATTTCTTGATTGAATTGGGGGTACATTTTTTCGTAATTCTGTAAAAGTGAATCACGAATTAATTGTACCTGAGCTTTAAATGTAAGATATTGTTCCGTATATGCTGTTTCAGTTATTTCATTTTTTTCTAATACCTTGTTAAAAGTGCTAGGTAATTGAGATTTATAAGACTCAATTAAATTTTCAATTTCCTCCTTGTTTACTTTTATACCTTTAACTTCACCATATTTTGCAATAATTAAATCTTTTTGATATCTCTGTGTGTGATCACCATCATCTAATAATCCATACATTTTAAGTGTTTCTTCAGAAAAACCTTGGACATAATGATCACTTTGCCATTTTGTTGTTACCAAAATAAATGATAGTAAAATAAAACAACCGAACATGATTTGAGGAAAATAGAACATTTTATTTGGTTTTGATTCAGGTTGTAAAACAGCTCTTTTTACACGGCTTTTACTTTTTTCTAAATCAGGGGTTACATCCAATAGGGCCTTTTTGATTTCATTGTCCATATAATTCCTCCCATTCTTTTGATAAAACAGGGCGTAGCTTTTCCAGAGCCCTTCTGTGTCTTGTACGAACAGTACTTTCTGGAATTTGCAATAGTGACGCTATTTCCGTTGTATTCAGCTCTTCATAATAATAAAGAATAATTACTTCTCTATATTTAAGGGATAATGATAGAATTGTTTCCCCAATGGTTGACTGTAATTCCTTTTGTATTACTCTATCTTTTTGTAAAAAAGGGATGATTGGTAAATGTTCCTGTAGTTGAATTTTTCGATATGCCCAGCTTTTTAAATAATCTTTACTTTTATTGATGGTGATTTTCGTTAAATATGCACGTAGTTGGCCTTGCTCTTTGTAATTACTCTTCGAATATTTTATAAAAACATCTTGAACAATATCTTCTGCGGCATGTAGGTTTTTTGTATAGTAATAAGCAATGCGTAATAAATGTTCGCTGTGCTCTTCTAAGATCTGTCCAAAGTTCAGTTCAAGCACCCCCCTCTACTAATATAACGAGGCAAAAAACAATCGCGATTCAAATTATTAAAAATATTATAACCTTTTTTTTACAATTAATATCTATTAATTCCCTTGATAAAATTTGGAATATTTTATATAAATTTTAACTGAATCAATTTCATAAATCATAGTTTTTCTGAAGTATAGAGTACCCCTATACTAAAAACTTTGTTTTTTTTAAATTATGCAACTTGGTTTTGTTGCTGTAATAAAGCATTGATTCGATCAACTGCTAGTTTGCAGGTATTATAAATTAACGTCACCAGATTGAAATGCATTTTTGCTTTCTTTCCTGTACGATGACGGACATTGTTTAATTGAAAGTATTCCTTTAAATAAGCGTTAACGCGTTCGACTGCTGTACGTTCTTGATAAAGCTGTTTCCATCGTTCTGTCCCACGTGCTGGATAGGTAAATTTACGGATATCTATATCACATTTGATTTTGAAAACTTTTTGGCAAAGGGTGTCTTCTCGTAATGGGCAAGTTGCACATTCCTTTGGACGTGTGAATTTTAATGTATTGTACTTAGCGTCAAAGCTGTCATATTGGTAACTATGTTCACGCACACAGGTTGGACGAAAATGTTCATCGAATCCTATATATTCTCCTTCTCGGCGAACGTTGTAAGGAATCACGACTCGCATGGACTGTGATACGGCTTGACGGTAAATAGGGTTTCCTAAGTGATGAAGTTTTTTCAATAATGGAATCGCAGCTTTACAATCACTTCAATTACCTGAGGACATCAAACGAGTGATGATATATTGACTTTTCGTCGAAACAGCTAAATGTGCTTTATAACCAAACCAGAATGTATTTTTTCCTTTACTATTCTTTTTCACACCCCATTTTGGCTCAATCGGTACATCCTTCCAAAGGGTTTCTAATGGGATATCCAGCTGTTCTTTCAGTTCTTTTTCATAGGTTGATTGATTTCCTTTTTTCTCTACTTGTTCGGCTAACCAAACAGCTCGTTCAGCTTTAGTTTTACGACCACGTTTTTTAGGAGTTTTAGGTGCTTTCTTTTCTGATGGTGTGAAAGCATCACGAGCTTCAAAGTGACTCGCATCGATGGCGACATGTTCATCATTTAGAAAGCCTTCCAACATCGCTGTTTTGATGAGTGTATCGTTCATTTTATCTAGCACATCTGATTCACTAATGACTTGAATCATGCGTGAATAAGAGCTTTCAGATGGTACGACATCAGACACAAGGAATCCACAGTCGAAACGAAATAAAGGATCATGGACCAAACGTTTGACTAAATCCTTCATTGTTGGAATTCGTTCGACAATACGAATAATCAGCGATTGAATCATTGCACCATAATTCAATTCACGTGGTGCACCTTTCAATGTCTTTTTAGAAAACAATTGAAAAATAGGTTGAATGTCAATCACACTAAAAATGGCATCATAACGATGGGAACTTTCCATTTCTAATAATTGATGGATGTCAAAAAGAGAAATTTGTTTTACAATAGTCATAGGGTACTCACCTCTTTCGTATGGTTTGTTTGGTTACTTACCATTATAACGAAATTTGGGGAGGTACCCATTTTTTATTGTCTTGAATCCCTTGAAAATCAAGGGGTGAGAATTATGAAATTAACTCAATTAAAAAAATATTAAATTTTGAATCACGAATCTTTTCAGCCTCGTTATATATATAGAAGGGAGGGATTGGAAATATATTAAAAAGGTGTAAAATTTCTGTTGATTAAATACTTTTAAAGGAGATGATTGAGTGAGAAATATCTTATTTTCGTTGGTCGCCACAACAAGTGGAATTGTATCCAAAAGAAATAGGATGATTGAGTGAGAAATATCTTATTTTCGTTGGTCGTGTGCATTTCTCTAGTGATTTCTGCAGCAATTCCTGTATCTGCAGCAAAAGAAGAATTTATCAATACTCCTAGTGAAGAAAATATCAAAAATATAGACGAACAATTAAAAGAGGTTATGGACTTATTATAGGTAAATATTATCACAAAATAGGGTTCCCAGGTTCCATAGGAGTTACTATTGGTTATGTTGAAATTACCGCAAATTCATCAACAGGATTTGATGAAGCTGCAACTCAATCTACTTGGAACTTTTAATTTTTCTTAAATTGAATTGAGGAGTTGCGTAATTGAATAAACGACTTTACATTCCCATATTATTGATTGCCATAGTAGGCATAGTTTTAGTTTCTACAATGGCTTCATCCTATACACCCGAAAGTACGACTTCAAACTTGCTAGTGATTGAGAAAGATAAATCAGATGATGAACAATGGATTATCCTTGAAAATAATGTAACGGTTTATGTCAAAGATCATAACACATGGGTGTTAATTGAAGAAAACCATAAATATACCCTTATTTACGATTTTCATAAAAGTACTAAAAAGTATTACTTAAGAACGATAATTCCCAGTGATTATAAAGAACAATTTTAATAAAATCCCAACTAAATTTATAAACTGCTTGCCAACTATGGTAAGCAGTATTTTTTTAATTATGTTGGAACATTCATTTATTAGTTTTCGTTTTTTCTTTTTTCTTAGCTGGAAAACCGTATTTTTTATTATGATCCAGAATACGTTTGATAATTTCATTTGATTCTCAGTTGAAAACGAATTAAGTATGGTTAGAAAAAAATTAGAATCTGCACAAAAAGCATTAATGGAACAAAACAATGTTGCTAGATTTAACGCTTTGAAAACATTATATAACGATAAATTAATTAATGGAGCCAGTAATCCAAAGAAGAAATATAACCATTGGAAGTCCTATTTATCACTTAATATAATTAGAATAATATGTGTTATGCAATTACATATTATTCCATAATTAGGTGTGTTTATGGAGTGAAATAGAGAAAAGAATATACGTGTGCTTTTATATAAGTAAAAGTGTTAATTAAAGCATCTATACAAGTTTAAAATTGGAGCTTATACTAAGATAGTAATGATGTAAACTAATAAAGATAGACCTAGAAAAATATAAATTTTTGGATATTTATCATTCAAAGGACTGATTTTATTGAAAAAATTGATTTTATTGTTAAGTTTGTCTATTATTTTAGCTGCTTGTGGTAATGATTCATCAAAGACACAAGAAAATAACGATTCTTCCTCTTCAACAGAAAATGTTGATACAACTGAAAATCAGGAAGCTGAAAAAGTAGAAATTGCAGAAAAGAAAGAAGAACCTAAGATTTCAACGATTAACGCTGGAGAACCAGCTGAAGTAACTGACTTTGCAGAAATTACAGTACAAAAAGCTGTGTTTGGTAAAGTAATAAATCCTCCTAATCCAGATAGCTTCTATAGCTATTATAAGAATAGTGAGGCAGATGAAACATTTTTAGATACTGTTATCGCAGTGAAAAGTTTATTAACGAGCGGTAGAAGTGCGGATGAATTTGTAAATGTAAAAATAGTATATGATAATAAATATGAATATCTTACATTTTCTACAATTGAAGAGGGCGGGGGTTCAGATTTTACTTACACAAACATTACTTCTATTGAACCTTTAAATACGGGCATCATTCATTATATAGCTTCTGTCCCAACGCAAGTGGAAACAGATGGAAAACCATTAAAAGCTGTAATAACAGTCAATGGAGAAACTTTTGAATACGTAATAAGATAATTAAGGTTCTTTGTCAAATGGTGTTGGTGAATAAATGTTAGTGACATTATTTGGTAATATGTAATCGGATGGCTTAGGGGAAATTCGAGGTTCCCCTAAGCTGTTTTTATTTTCGCTAAGTTTTGGGTAATGAATATTCGGTTTCTAAAGTGATAGAAGGATCGATAACCGAAAGAAATGCGTTTAATCACTTTTTTAGGGAAAACTTCGTGGATTAAGGAAATATAAGGGCTGTACATATCGATGACAATCGTTTTTACCGCATCTCTCGCCTTCTTGGAATACCGTAAGAAATACTCTTTGAGGACAGGTAATCTCCGGTCCTCCACGATATCCACAATCTCCCCCGTTCCAGAGTCACAGAAAATAAAGGACATCGCTCTAGCTGCGGATTTCACTGATTTAAACTCGTCAAAACACAGGTGCTTAGGAAGATAGTGAACATTCGGCTGATAGTAACTATAAAAGCTGTCAATGACACGACTGACAGTGGCATGAGATACATTGTGTTTGATGGCAATATCTTTTTCGGAGATTTTATCTTTGGCGTTTAAAGCAATCGAACTTTGGTATTGTTGGAAATACAACAGTTTTTAGCCACGACACTCGTTTTTAAAGTAAACGCGGAATGACAATGTTTACAGAAATAACGCTGTTTACGCAATTTTAAGTATGTATGAAAACCTGAAATGCTAGGCATTTTAATGAGAGACGTTTTAAAACCGTGTTTAATGATTTGATCATCGAAGACATGTCCACAAGCATAACAAGCTTTTGGTTGGTAAGTTAATTGGCCATAAAAGACTTTTGATTGGACCCCTTTAATGAGTTCTTCTGCACAAAAATTTTCATCAAATGTGATATTTTTGTCTTTAATATTTAATAAATTACGTATAGAATAATGATGAGACATGTGACATCACTCCTTGTAAATGTGGTTTTGGTCGATTACATTTTACCAGAGTTTGTCACATGTCTCATTTTTTTTTGTTCAAAAAAATTGGTGCTGGTTTATACTCACCAACACCAAATATTATAGAGCCAAAAAAATCCGATTGGTTGCATCGTTGCCAATCGGAAATGAAAAGGGTTTTGCAATTACTCCTTTATATAATGAAGTGCACTCATTAGAAATCATATCCTGATTCAAGCCTTTAAATAATTTATAAGCTTGAATGAACTGGATACAATTTCTTTATTTACTATATTTTTTAACTAATTTCACCGATTTTGTCAATAGCTGAGACAAATTTTTTTATAAGTCATTGCATTTTTCTTACGAAGATGTATTATAATATTAAAAGAACATACGTTCCCTTCTTGATGGTATCATTAAATTTAGTAGGGAGGAGTTTTTGTGGCGCATATTCCCATTGAAGCTGTCCCGTATTTGGAATCAGCAATCTATTTACCGATGCTGCTCATCGTTTTAGAAAAAGATTACGAGTTAATAGAGCATGGACAATTTAAGCTAAAGCGCCCTTATGTCCACTTAATTGAAGAAGCAAAAAAATTGGCACAAAGAGATTTACAAGATGTAAAAGCATATTTAAAAAGCCATTATTTAAAAGTTGTCCAAGGTGAAAGAGATGAATTATTTACTGAATATCATTTTCATTACAAACAAATTTTAGAGGTTAGACGATATTCGAATATTCGGTTGAGAAATCGGGTTGAAGAATTGCTAAATTTGTACTTAAATAAGGCATCACAAGCACATTCAGCTATTCAATAATTGCATTTTCTTTTTCTTTAGCAATCTGTAGAAGGCCTAATTCCTTATGAATGGCTTCCCTTTGTTTCAAAGCGAATTTCAGAAGCATTGTTGCGCATACGTATTGAGTGCAAAAAGAAGGATAGTGTATTGGTAAAGTAATTTCATAATCATTTTTTAAAGTTATGATTGTACTATCTTCACATTTTTGTATGTTGATAATCGCGTGCTGAGCTATCCAAATATTTTTAGAAGAATAGGGTGATAAGAGCGGGAAAAAGGCGTAAGGTTGATCATAAGACAAAACGATTGGAAGTTTGTGCTTCTCCTTACCAAAAAACCTTTTTGAAAAGTCTGTTGATGCTTTGTAAGTAGTACCTAATTTTTTTAAAGTATCACCCACAAGCTTCAAAGGTTTTTTGTCAACGTAAAAAATGCCGAATTTGTCATAGACAAGCGAGCAATGTTTTCCCTTATGCTCTACAGGTTCAATTAAATACGTGTTAGGAGTTATGTAGTACCAATCAATTACCTCTGTATCTACCATAAAATTCACCCTTTCTAAAAAATTGGAAATTTCATAGTCTTATTATCATAATAATGAGAAAACGGAATAAAATCAATAAAAATTTGGAATATACAGAAAAAACTGACAAAATTTATTTTTGGGCGTTTTTTGGCGTCCAAAATTTAATTTTTACCCCTTTTCTAACGTTGGATGGAGGCAATATTCAACACATAAGTAATTTTCACACCTAAATGAAATGGGAAATAAAGTAGAATTTCCTAATATTATACTGTGAGAGTTTTATTTTTCTAAATATATTGAAAATTAACCCCTGATTTTTTATAATAGAAAAAAGGAATCGGGGTGATGTCGATGGATAAAAATAATTCATACGCAGATTTTAGTGCAGCAGGTTCAAATCCAGTAGTAAACGATTCTGAAAAATTGTTAAATGAGATTTACGTAGATCTGTTTTTAAACAGATTACAAAGATTACATCGTATTGAGCAATTAAGGGAATTCATCGATCAAGCATTGGATGAAAGAAATGAAGAAGCGTTTTATAAGTATGTTGAAGAATTAATTGAATTGCAGGATTCATTGAATTAGGCATTTCCCATAAATGAGAAGTCGTCTATTGCACAAAAATATTCCATTAAAGAAGGAATATTTAGTTATTAAAAACAAAAAATATTGGCATATCAAGGTTTGAACAATGTTTACTTAAATTTTCAAATTGAATATTGGTGCATTTAAAATGAATGATTTTGGAGCTAAATGGGGCTATCTTTGGGGCTAAAAATATGGTGAGCGTGCCATGATGGTTTGAATGGATCGTATGATGCTTTTCTTGCCGAAAACAGGTGCGCGCCTTGTATAATTCCTTCGAAGATAGCCTTTTATTGTTCACCAAATATTATGCTCTACCAAACAAAAGGAAGCATCTCTTCTGTTTGGTGGTATTTTCTCTCAAATTCACTATATCCAAGAATGAGGTGTTTTTTTTCAAGGTAATTGTTGAAATCGATAAGAACCTAGAAGAGCCAGCAACCTTTAAAAAAATTAAGGATTATCTATTTATTCAAGTGAATAACCCCATAGAATTAGCGTGTCTCTTAAAACTGAGTCTTAGAGGGTATGAACAAACTATAATCTATTTACCAGAATTAAAGGTGATTGCTTGGGTAAATGAATTAATTGTTTCTCTATATTATCAAGATGAAAAATCTAGGAAGCTTATTGAGACGATTACTACAACTGAAGGATTATATTTAAGAAAAAAATAATGTTATTTATTATTTGAACTATTTTTAACTGCTTGCTGTCCAGAAAATGAAGTGCTCCCAATTAAGTAGAAAGAGAAAAATCATTTCTACTTAATAGGGGGCTTTTTATTATGTCTTTTTATAAAAATCCAAAGGAATTGATATTAAATAAACAATATACATTCAAAAAGTACTTTAAAGGAAAGTTTTGAAAATACGCAGCTATTGGTGAAGCTGTATTTGATTCTTATTTTTCTCAACGACAATATACAAAGGAACAAAAAATAAAAGCTGTGGAGATTATTTGTCTAGAGAGTATTCCCTACTCGATACGAAATCAATAAATTTCAGGGAGAAATATTTAATGAAATAGGTGGAAAAGTATATCAGTCCTGTGCGTTTGTGAGAAAAATAGTCGTTGTGAGATTCATAATATTCACAATTACATCCAAAAAATGCTATCTAAGTGTACTCGATTTAAGAATATACGTTCGCAAAATGAATGATATTTACAATTGGATATGCTAAAATAGTCATACGATATATTGGGAAAGGACGATTGACTATGGCCGATACTTTTGAACTGCATTCTTCTTATAAGCCGAGTGGCGATCAGCCAAAAGCGATTGAAAAGCTTGTACAAGGCATCAGAGAAGGGAAAAAGCATCAAACTTTGCTCGGGGCTACAGGAACTGGAAAGACTTTTACTATTTCGAATGTCATTAAAGAAGTTAATAAACCGACGTTGGTCATTGCTCATAATAAAACACTAGCCGGTCAATTATATAGCGAATTCAAACAATTTTTTCCGAATAATGCTGTAGAGTATTTTGTTAGTTACTACGACTATTATCAACCGGAAGCGTATGTGCCTCAATCGGATACATACATCGAAAAGGATGCCAGCATCAACGACGAAATCGATAAACTCCGACACTCTGCCACGAGCGCATTGTTCGAAAGAAGAGATGTCATCATCGTCGCATCGGTTTCATGCATCTATGGCTTAGGTAATCCAGATGAATATCGCGAGTTAGTCGTATCAATTCGTAAAGGAATGGAAATTGAGCGTAACCAGCTGCTCCGTCGACTAGTAGATGTTCAATATGAAAGAAATGATGTGAATTTTCAACGGGGAACGTTCCGAGTACGTGGAGATGTTGTGGAAATTTTCCCAGCCTCCCGAGATGAGCATTGCATTCGCATCGAATTTTTCGGTGATGAAGTAGATCGTATCCGAGAGGTAGATGCATTAACAGGAGAAATTATAGGAGAACGAAACCACGTAGCGATTTATCCTGCTTCCCACTTCGTAACTCGGGAAGAAAAAATGAAAAAGGCCATTGAAAACATTGAGAAAGAACTAGAAGAACAGCTTGAGAAATTTAGAGCGGAAGGAAAACTGTTAGAAGCACAACGTTTAGAACAACGAACAAAGTATGACTTGGAAATGATGCGTGAGATGGGCTTCTGCTCGGGAATTGAAAACTATTCCCGTCACTTAACATTGCGTGAGCCAGGGGCAACTCCGTATACGCTGCTTGACTACTTCCCTGATGATTTTTTAATCGTAATCGATGAAAGTCACGTTACATTACCACAAATTCGGGGAATGTATAATGGTGACCAAGCACGGAAACAAGTATTAGTAGATTATGGTTTTCGTCTGCCTTCAGCATTAGATAACCGTCCGTTGAAATTTGAAGAGTTTGAAAATCATATTCATCAAGCCATTTATGTATCCGCAACTCCTGGCCCATACGAGAAAGAGCATTGTTCCGAAATGGTGGAACAAATTATTCGACCAACTGGGCTTCTTGATCCAACAATTGACGTTCGTCCAATTGAAGGACAAATTGATGATTTAGTGGATGAAATTCAAAAACGCGCGAAGAAGAATGAGCGAGTACTTGTAACCACATTAACGAAAAAAATGGCAGAAGATTTAACGGATTATTTAAAAGAGATGGGAATTAAAGTCGAGTATCTTCACTCTGAAATTAAAACTCTCGAGCGAATTGAAATCATCCGTGAACTGAGAAAAGGTACCTTTGATGTGCTTGTGGGCATTAACTTATTGCGAGAAGGGCTGGATATTCCAGAAGTTTCGTTAATCGCCATACTCGATGCCGATAAAGAAGGATTCTTGCGTTCGGAAACATCTTTAATACAAACGATAGGACGAGCAGCACGTAATGCAAACGGACATGTTATTATGTACGCGGATACGATAACAGATTCGATGAGAAAAGCAATTGAAGAAACAAAACGTCGTCGCTCCATTCAAGAAGCTTATAATAAAGATCACGGTATAACACCAAAAACGATTCGAAAAGAAATTCCTGAACTTATTCGTGCAACACAGACAGCAGAAGTAGAAGAAAAATATATTACAAAAGTAACGAAAGGTAAGAAATTAACGAAATCCGAATTGGATAAACTGATTGCAGCCCTTGAACAAGAAATGAAAGAGGCTGCGAAAGCATTGGATTTTGAACGCGCAGCTGAATTGCGAGATACAATTTTTGAATTAAAAGCAGAAAGGTGACAGACCACCGCCAAAAGCTTCACAAATTTGGGATTGCCAGTGGAAAGATGAATTTCCCGTACTGCTTTAAGTCTCACTACTTTAAGTGAAAAAGGTGCTGCACAATATACATTTGAATTTAGAAAGGTGACGAGTGTGGAAAATAAACAAATTGTCGTGCGAGGGGCACGTTCACATAACTTAAAAAATATTGATGTAACGATACCGCGGGATCAACTTGTTGTCTTGACAGGGCTTTCAGGTTCCGGTAAATCATCGCTTGCTTTTGATACGATTTATGCAGAAGGGCAACGACGATATGTAGAATCATTATCCAGCTATGCCCGTCAATTTTTAGGGCAAATGGACAAGCCAGATGTTGATTCCATTGAAGGTTTATCACCGGCAATTTCCATTGACCAAAAAACAACAAGCCGTAACCCTCGTTCAACTGTAGGGACGGTTACGGAAATCTATGACTATTTGCGATTATTGTTTGCTCGGATTGGGAAGCCTGTTTGTCCAACTCATGATATTGAAATTACATCGCAAACGATTGAACAAATGGTTGACCGTATTATGGAATATCCGGAGCGAACTAGAGTGCAGTTACTTGCTCCGGTGATTTCCGGGAAAAAAGGGACTCATGCCAAACTCATTGAGGATTTGAAAAAGCAAGGATTTGTCCGTGTTCGAATCGATGGAGAATTGCGCGATTTAGACGATCATATCGAGCTAGATAAAAATAAAAAGCATAATATTGAAGTTGTCGTTGACCGAATTGTTGTAAAAGAAGGCATTGAAGTACGATTAAGCGATTCTCTCGAAACAGCCTTAAAACTTGCAGATGGTCGTGTGATTGTCGATGTAATGGAACATGAGGAACTATTATTTAGCGAACATCATGCTTGTCCGATATGTGGCTTTTCCATTGGAGAATTAGAGCCTCGCATGTTTTCATTCAACAGTCCTTTTGGGGCATGTCCAGAATGTGATGGGCTCGGCTCCAAATTAAAAGTAGATATCGATTTATTGATTCCCGATTGGAATAAAACATTAGAAGAAAATGCTATAGCTGCTTGGGAATCATCAAGTTCCCAATATTATCCACAATTGTTGAAAGCGGTATGTAAACATTTCAACATTCCAATGGATGTGCCGGTATCCCAACTGTCGGATGAACAAATGGATATTATTTTATACGGTTCAAAAGATGAAAAAATCCACTTCCATTATGAAAGTGAATATGGCAGCGTCCACAACAAAGAAATTGTCTTTGAAGGAGTCGTTCACAATATTGAACGTCGCTATCGAGATTCTTCATCGGATTGGGTGCGTGAAACGATGGAGAAATTCATGAATGAGCAGCGATGTTCATCCTGTAAAGGGCAACGACTAAAAAAAGAAAGCCTTGCTGTAAGGATTGACGGAAAAAATATTGCGGAAGTGACAAATTTATCTGTAGCGGAACTCTATAATTATTTTCTTAACATCCAATTTTCAGAAAAAGATATGCAAATTGCCCGCTTAATTTTAAAAGAAATTAAAGAACGTCTAGAATTTTTACTAAATGTCGGCTTGGAATATTTAACATTAAGCCGCACAGCAGGAACATTATCCGGCGGTGAAGCGCAACGCATTCGTTTGGCGACGCAAATCGGTTCTCGGTTAACGGGTGTCTTATATGTGCTGGATGAACCGTCTATTGGTTTGCATCAGCGGGATAATGACAAATTAATTAATACGTTAAGAACAATGCGCGATATTGGTAATACGTTGCTTGTTGTAGAACACGATGAAGATACAATGCTTGCTGCAGATTATTTAATTGATGTCGGCCCTGGTGCTGGTTCTCGCGGTGGAGAAATTGTGGCAGCGGGAACACCTGAAGAAGTGATGAAAAATGAAAAATCCATTACTGGACAATATTTAAGCGGTAAAAAATTCATCCCTCTTCCTCGTGAACGAAGAAAGCCAGATGGTCGAAAAATAACGATTAAAGGCGCCGCTGAAAACAACTTAAAAAATATTAAGGTAGACATTCCATTAGGCATGTTTGTGGCGGTAACAGGAGTCTCAGGCTCTGGAAAGTCGACATTAGTCAATGAAATTTTATATAAAAAACTTGCACAGGATTTAAACCGTGCAAGAACAAAACCAGGGAAACATAAAGAAATTACGGGACTCGAGCATTTAGACAAAGTGATTGATATCGATCAGTCGCCAATCGGCCGTACACCTCGCTCCAATCCAGCAACATATACAGGGGTATTTGATGATATTCGTGATGTCTTTGCAGCGACTAATGAGGCGAAAGTGCGGGGCTATAAAAAAGGCCGCTTTAGCTTCAACATTAAAGGAGGCCGCTGTGAAGCTTGTTCCGGCGACGGAATTATTAAAATTGAAATGCACTTTTTACCGGATGTGTATGTACCATGTGAAGTGTGCCACGGAAAACGATATAATCGCGAAACATTGGAAGTAAAATATAAAGGCAAAAACATTGCAGAAGTTTTAGATATGACCATTGAAGAAGCAACCGTGTTCTTCGAGAATATTCCAAAAATCCATCGAAAGCTGCAAACACTTGTAGATGTAGGACTAGGTTATATGAAATTAGGACAACCTGCCACAACGATGTCTGGAGGAGAAGCACAGAGGGTAAAGCTAGCTTCTGAATTGCATCGTCGTTCGACAGGTAAATCCTTCTACATTTTAGATGAGCCAACAACAGGGCTTCATGCAGATGATATTGCAAGGCTTTTAACAGTGTTGCAGCGCCTTGTTGATAATGGGGATACGGTTCTTGTGATTGAGCATAATTTAGATGTAATAAAAACGGTAGACTATATTATCGATTTAGGTCCAGAAGGCGGAGATAAAGGGGGCACAGTCGTAGCAACTGGTACACCTGAGGAGGTTGCAGCCCATGAAAATTCCTATACAGGTCAATATTTAAAGCCTATTTTAGAGAGAGATCGTAAAAGAATGGAACAATTATTGGCGCAAATTGCGGATCAGTAAGCAAATAAGCTAGATATGAATAAGCAGCTCAAACGATGATAACGTTTGAGCTGCTATTTTTTTCGTTTGGTAAATGTGAATGTAACGTTGACAAACGTCTTATTAAGCAAGTGCATTTTTCTTTGAATTTAATAATCAAAACCAAAAACGACGCTTGCATAAAAATACTTACAAATCAAACTGACCTTGTAGTTTTTATAATAATTGACACTTTTATAGGTGCCAATCTTCTGCTAATGTAATGATAAATTTTATTACATCAGAGGGGTTGAAAAAATGCAGAAGACAAATACTCTTTCAAAACAACGTGGAAAAACGACCGATTTAGCCATTCAAGCAATGTTGGTTGCATTAGTTTTCATTTCAACGATATTTTTGAATATTAAGTTGCCCATTGCATCAAATGGAGGTCTAGTACATTTAGGAACTGCAATGCTATTTATTGCTTCTATCTTATTTGGTCCAAAAAAAGGTGCAATTGCGGGTGCTGTCGGCATGGGGCTATTTGATCTCGTTGGCGGATGGCTTGTTTGGGCTCCAATCACAATTATATCTAGAGCTTTACAAGGGTATATTGTTGGAAAAATTGCTTGGTCAAATGGAAGCCGTGGAGATAGCCTTGCTAAAAATATCATTGCAACGATTGTATCCATTCCTGTGATGGTGGGGGTATATTACATCGGTGAAGCGATTATGTTTTCAAGTTTCATTATGCCGCTAGCTTCTATTCCAGGCGATCTTGTACAAAATGGAATCGGCATAATCATTGCAATTCCAGTTTGCATGGTACTGAAAAAAATTCCTTATTTTGCTTCAATTACTAGATGATGAATGGCCGATATTGTTATGACATTGGCCAAAATAGAATCCAAAGTGGCTTTTGAAAGGCAAATAAATTTGCGAAAGCGGCTAATAAATAATCGCAAGTGGCTAATAACATACAGGAATTGGCCAATATAGCAAAAGCAAAAGTAGCATTTTTTCGAAAGGCAAATAAATTTGGGAAAGTGCCAATAAATAGTCGCAAGTGGCTAATAACTTACAGGAAATAGCCAATATAGCGAAAGCAGAAGTAGTATTTGAAAGGCAAATAAATTTGCGAAAGCGGCTAATAAATAATCGCAAGTGGCTAATAACTTACAGGAAATGGCCAATATAGCAAAAGCAAAAGTAGCATTTTTTTGAAAGGAAAATAAATTTGGGAAAGTGGCCAATTTTTTAACCAAAGTAGCTAATAACTTATGAGATTTAGCAATATCTCAAAGGCAGAAGCTACAAATAGTTTTCCTGAAGGGGCAATTTCATGATTCGAATTCAATAATATTTCTATTGAAGTAAGCGGAAAACCCGCAGACAAAACTTCACTAGAAAATTTCAAATTTCATAGAATAATGCCTCTCAAAATCGTTCATCATATCGTCATGCATTCCAAATAAAACTTGATGAAAAAAGAAACTTTTTTGGGAATTCTAACGTATAAATGGTATAGAACATAGAGGGAGGCAGTAATTATGGATAATGAACGTAAGCGGATTATTAAATTAGTTGAAGAAGGTGCCATCTCTGCGGAAGAAGCCATCACTTTACTTGAAGCGTTAAATAAAAAACAAGAATCATCAGCACAAACTCAATCTCAATCCAGCGCAGTTTCATTACCACTTTCCAATGAAGAACAAAGTCACCAATCTCAACAGCAATCTACTACTGATCATTCCCAAAAAACAACTGGATTTGAAGATATTTTTGGGAAAAACTTTAACAACAAAGAATTTAATAAAAAGATGGATGAGTTCATGAACGAAATCAAAGAAGATTTGACCGAGTTTTCAAGTCGTTTAATGGGCGTATTTGGGACAACGTTAAAAAAACTGAAAGATTTTGACTTAGATTTCCCATTGAACAATACAAAAATTGATTTTGAAAAGCAATATTCCTTTAATGGCAATGAAGTGAGAGGAATTCAAATTGAAATTCAAAATGGGAAAGTGGAAGCTGTACGTTCTGAAACAAGTGAGTTGAAAGTGGTTGCCAAAGTAAAAACATTCATGATCGATAATGATGAAGAGAAAACAATTGCTGCATTTGAACGGGAGTTTGTAAAATTTGAAGATGGGAAACTAGAGTTAAAATGCTCATCTAAATTAACGCAAGTAAATATACGGATCATGATTCCTGAGAAAGAATACGATATTGTGTTAATGAAACTACTGAATGGCGGCGTTTCCATCAATGAGTTAAATGCTAAACTTGTGAAAATACGAACTTATAATGGCTCAATAAAATATATGGATGGACAATTTGAAAATGCCGATGTGCAATCCGGAAATGGTGCCATTGAAATTGTTCGCGTAAAAGGTGAAGATTTAGAAGTTCAAACAGTGAATGGCCGAATTTATGTAGATGGAGAACTTCGAGAAGTAGAAGCGGAATCAGTGAACGGAGCAGTTATCGTGACAACCAATGATAAAAATGCTCGAAAAGTGAAGGCACAAACCGTTGCAGGGGCAGTGGAGCTATATGTTCCAAAAACGGTTTCCATTAACGGATCTGCAGCAACAAATGTAGGGAAAGTAGATCTTGGTCTATCTGATGTGATGACACGTATAGTAGAAGATCAATTCCTTACGAAGACAGTGCATTTTGATAAGATTATCGAAAATGCTCCTGTATTAAAAATGACTGGTGAATCCCGCACAGGAAGCATCATCATTCGATATACAACGATAGGCGGGGAATCCTGATATTTTCAGGGTTCCTGGCCTTTTTTATCATAAGCCCTAACAGAATGTTTATGGATCTAATAAAAGTAAGTTCAAATAGGAAACAAAAGAAATCCTTCGATTTTGAAGTGAAAAAAATAGACTGGTACCCATGAGAAATTGATAAGTAATGGGGGACAATATGCTGAAATATATAGGTTACGAGCTAAAAAATATAATTGATAGGAGAGTAGAAATAAATTGAGTATAACAGAGCTGAGAGTTTTCAGAGAGAGTGATATTGTAACGATTAAAGGATGGTTTGAAGATGCAGAAGTTCAACGTCGTTTGGAAGGCATGCAACCGCTATCCGAGTGGTATAATTATGTCGCAAGTAAAGAAGATTACCAAGTGTGGACGGCATTAGATGAAAATAAACAACCTATTGGAATCGTCATGGTAGAGCAAGAATCAAATTATGTTGGTTATATAGCGCTTGTAATTAACCCGATTTTGCGTGGCAAAGGATATGGTAAAGCCTTAGTAAAAAAAGTAATGTCTTTACCATCAACTCAATCTATTAAAAAATGGATTGCAAACATTGAGACAGATAACATTGCTTGCTTAAAATGTTTTGAATCGGTCGGATATTCATTTGAAAATTCGATACCGGATGAAGATGGTTATTATTCGCTTATTTATATCTCTAATTAAGTGGGGATAACGCATTTTAAAATTATAAATTCATACTGAAGGTGTTCAACTCACCTATTACCATATACATGCTCATCAGTATTTTAACCCAAAAGTCAGCCCAAACTTGTCCTGAAATCAAATATTCATTTTCATTATTAATATAAAAACCTAAGTAAACATGGTTCAAACCTTGATATACAATATTTCTCGTGATTTTAATAACTACAATAGCTAAGAATCCTAAAGTTTCAAGGGTTCTTAGCCCTTTTTTATTTAGTCTACCTATAGCTTATAGGGGAGGAAAACACAAAATGGAATGTAAAAAAAAGAATTGCTCATTTATAAAATTTTAAGAGTAAGCAAATATTTTTTTCAAAAAGTAATGAAACAATTTCTTCTAAAAAAATTTCTCGAAAAAGATCGAACATATGAAATCTATTCGATAAATTATTAATATTTTTTTGAAAATAGAAGGATTTTTTTTATTGATTATTGAATTAAATTTTCTGGTGCTTGCTTTTTTTTGCTAGTTTATTAGGAAATTGGTGAGTTTTGTTGAGGAATGAAACGAAAATGTAAAATTATGCGTTCTATAAAGTGATATAATATTAATTGGTGAATTTACTATAGATAGAACTTAGGTGAAAATTAATGATACATATGAAAGAAGTTTACAAAAAATACCCGAATGGTGTAGTAGCTGTAAACGGTATTTCTGTAGATATAAAGCAAGGTGAATTTGTTTATGTTGTCGGTCCCTCAGGGGCTGGGAAATCGACATTCATTAAACTTATGTATCGTGAAGAAGTACCTACTTCTGGAGAAGTCATCATAAATGGCGTCAATACATCAAAATTAAAGCGAAAGGAAGTTCCTCACTTTAGAAGGCAGCTTGGTATTGTGTTCCAAGACTTTAAATTGCTTCCAAAATTAACTGTTTACGAAAACGTTGCCTTTGCAATGGAAGTAATTGAAGAACATCCAAAAGTGATTCGTAAACGGGTTATGGAAGTGTTGGAACTGGTAGGGCTAAAACATAAAGTTCGCATGTTTCCAAGCGAATTATCCGGGGGAGAACAGCAACGAGTTTCGATTGCTCGATCCATTGTGAATATGCCAAAAGTTGTGATTGCGGACGAGCCTACAGGAAACCTTGACCCGGAAAACTCTTGGGAGATTATGAGGATCTTCGAAGAAATTAATACGATGGGAACGACCGTTGTCATGGCAACTCACAACCGAGAAATTGTCAATCAAATTCGCAAGCGAGTGATTGCAATTGAAGGTGGTATGATTGTAAGAGACGTTTTCGGAGGTGAATATGGTTATGAAATATAGAACCCTCCAACGTCATTTTCGAGAAAGTTTGAAAAGTTTGAGCCGTAACGGTTGGATGTCGATCGCTTCCATCAGTGCAGTTACTGTAACCCTTTTGTTAGTTGGTATTTTTGCATTGGTGATGATGAATTTAAATAATTTTGCAGACAATATTGAGAATGATGTAGAAATTCGCGTTTTGATTGATATTATTAACGATCCTGAAGAAATGAAGATTGCAGAAGATAAGTTGATTCGCCAAGTGCAAAGTTTACCGGATGTTGCAGAAGTAAAATACTCTTCAAAAGAAGATGAATTACAGATTTTAATAGAAAACTATGGTGAAGATTTTAGCTTATATGAACAAAGCAATCCATTAAGAAACGTATTATATGTAAAGGCAAAAGAGCCGGAACAAACAGCGAGTCTTGCGAAGAAAATCGAAAAGTTTGACCATACATATGATGTCATTTACGGAGAAGAAAAAGTTGAAAATTTATTTAATTTCCTAAATACTGGTCGCAATATTGGCCTCGTATTAATTTTAGGTCTTTTATTTACGGCGATTTTCTTAATCTACAATACAATTCGCATTACGATCATTGCTCGTCGTGATGAGATAGAAATTATGAAACTTGTAGGTGCAACAAGCTCTTTTGTACGAATTCCATTTTTATTTGAAGGATTGTGGCTTGGTTTATTTGGATCAATAATTCCAATGATTGTCGTATCTGTCGTTTACTATAACCTTTACCATAAATTGAGCCCAAAAATTCATGGCAAAATGTTACAACTATTAGAAGTAACTCCTCTAATCTATCAAGTGAATTTAATAATTTTAGCGCTTGGTATCTTTATAGGAGTTTGGGGTAGCTTCATGTCTGTACGGAAATTCCTGAAAGTCTATTAAGCTGAAGGAGGAACCATTTGATGGGGAACTATGTAAAACACCACTTCAAATTATTTGCTGCTCTAGTAGCTGTACTATTATTCATACAGATACCAGTTACATATGCAGCGAATTTGTCGGATTTAAAAAATAAACAAAGTCAAGTAGAGCAACAGAAAAAGCAATTGAATGCACAAATTCATCAAAAATCCAATGAAATTAAATCAAATCAATCCAAACAAGAACAATTGTTAGCTCAAATTGATCAGCTTGTGAATCAAATTTCGAAAACAAATGAAGAAATTAAACAAGTAGAAAAAGAGATTGGACAAGCAAATGAAAAAATTGAAGCTTTAGAAGAAGAAATTGAAGAGCTTCAGAAAAAGATTGATGAGCGAAATGCATTGTTGGAAGAACGGGCACGTGCTCTTCAAGCAAATGGTTCTGTCACTTTCTTAGATGTTTTGTTAGGTTCAAACAGCTTCGTTGATTTTATTGATCGTTTTTCAGCGGTCAATACATTAATTGAAGCGGATCGACAAATTATTCGTGATCAAAAAAATGACCAACAGAAACTAGAAGAACAAAAATTAGTTCTTGAAAATACGAAACGTAAACTTGAAGAACAACAATCAAAACTAGAAAATTTAAAAGCATCTTTAACTTCTCAAAAACAAGAAAAAAATAGATTGATTGATGAACTCGAACAAGAACAACAAAAACTATTAAACGAGAAAAAATTATTAGAAAAACAATATTCCGAGTATCTCGAAATCAGTAAAGAACTGCAAGAACAAATAGCAGAAATCCAAAGACAACAATTAAGTAAAGCTCAATCTGCAGGTAATTTACCAGTTTCAGATAGCGGATTTATGAAACCGACTAACGGTGTTTTAACAAGTGGTTATGGTTGGCGAAATCTTGGTTATGGTCCTGAGTTCCACTATGGAATTGACTTAGCAAATAGTGCAGGAACGCCAATTGTAGCATCTGCTGACGGAGTTGTGACATATGCTTCATCACTGAGTACTTACGGAAATGTTGTGATGATTACTCACAATATTAACGGTGAAATCTATACAACACTATATGCTCATCTAAGATCCTTTAATGTAAGTGTTGGGGATGTCGTGAAACAAGGGCAACAAATTGCTGAAATGGGCTCCACTGGTCGTTCCACAGGTCCTCACTTGCATTTTGAAGTTCATATCGGTACTTGGAGAGGACAAACTGCCGGCGTCCAAAACCCACTTCGCTATATTTCACTATAATGAAAGTATAAAGGCTGCATAGAAAGTATTGTTTTCTATGCAGCCATTTATTTTTATAGCTATTCAGTTATGGTTTTCATCATCTTGACATAGATTCTCCAGATGTACTCTGCTAAATTTATGTTATTCTATAAGTGGATGGGGTTCATTTGAAGTATTTTGGAGGGATTGAATGAACAGCAAGAAGAAAGTGATAAGTGCATTACTCATAATAGCATTAGTAGTGATTGCAGTCACTACGTTTATCAATAAACAATTGGATAGAAATAAAAATACCCTTGATGATAATATTCCTGGGTATGAAGTGAAATCCGACAGCCCCCAAAGTGTTGGGTTAGGAAAGCCTGCACCGGATTTTACTTTAAAAACTTTAGATGGGAATACAATGACCCTTTCTGATTTAAAAGGAAAAAAAGTCATATTAAATTTTTGGGCATCCTGGTGTCCACCTTGTAAAGACGAAATGCCTTATTTCCAAGAATATTATAAGAAATATGCAAAGAAAGATAATGTGGAAATTGTTGCAGTAAATCTTACTTTTAACGACAATTTAACCAATGTTCAAAACTTCGTGAAAAGTTATGATTTAACATTTCCCATTCTCCTAATGGAAGAAGAAGGATTAAATTTAACATATAAAGTATACACAATTCCTTCCACATTCATGATTAATACAAAAGGCGAAATTGAAAAACAGATTTTAGGACCGTTAGACCTAGACACGTTAAGAGATTATATTACAAATTTAGAGTAAAAAAATCGCTCTTTTGCATGTGTTATTACCACTCGTTCTTACATAGATTGAACGAGAGGAGGAAAGTGAGTGCGAAAGAGTCGATTTTTTTTCATTTTGGCAATTGTTTGTTTATTAGCTGCCATCATTGTGTATTGGAAAAGTGATATGAAATCTGAAACAGCAGTAAAAGGAAGTGATATGCCTGTAATTGACCAAGCTTTTTCACTCATAAAAGAAAAATCAGTTTTTGACACAAAAGATGAGGATTTGATTGAAGGCGCGTTAAGAGGAATGACGGAAGCAATTAAGGATCCGTACAGCACGTACTATACCGAAAAAGAAGCAGCCATTCATCGTCAGTCTTTAGCAGGACAACGGGTTGGTATAGGTATTGAAATTACAGAAAAAGATGGAAGATTTATCGTTGTATCTCCTGTTAAATCATCTCCCGCTGAAAAAGCAGGTATACGCCCTTATGATGAAATTGTAGAAGTGGATGGTGTGCGTTTAGAGGGCAAAACCCTTGGGGAGTTGTTGCAATTAATTCAAGGGAAAGCTGGAGAAAAAGTAACCTTAGTCTTATATCGTCCAAGCACAGACAGGCATATTAAAATAACTGTTGAGCGAGCAGAAATTGATAATCAAACGGTATCATGGAAAGTGATTCCGATTGATGATACAAAAATTGGATACATTTCCATATCAATGTTTGGAGAAGAGACGGTAGAAGAATGGATCGAAGTAACTGCGAGATTGATATCGGATGATGTAAAAGGATTGATAGTCGATTTGCGCGATAATCCTGGAGGTTATTTACATAGCGTTGCTGGCGTCGTAAGTAGCATCGGGAAAGATGGAGAAGTTTTTGCTTATATGCAAAATGCAGAAGGAAAGCTTGAAGCAATTAAAACAACAAAACTTGACGCTGATGAGGACTATTTGAAGAAAATGAAGGTCATTCCTTTAGTTGTTCTCCAAAATGAAGGAAGTGCATCGGCAAGCGAAGTGATGGTAGGAGCGCTAAAAAGTTGGAATCGTGCAATTATTGTAGGATTAAAAAGTTTTGGAAAAGGAACGGTTCAAGAAACTTATGATTTGGAAAATGGTGGAGAATTAAAATTATCAACGAATAAATGGCTTACTCCTGATCGTGATTGGATTCATGGAAAAGGAATCGAGTCGGATATCGAAGTGGAACAACATCCGCTATTTGCAATGGAAATTACACCGCTGCGAGGCGAATTTGCTGAAGGAGATTATAGTGAAGAGATTGCCTACGTTCAAAAGGTATTAAATGGATTGGGCTATAACATGGTGAGGACTGACGGATTTTATGATGAACAAACAGCAGAAGCAGTGGCCTCCTATCGGCAAAAACATGATTTAAAAAGCGGAAGACATATGGATGACGAGTTTTTCGCAAGCATTCGAGATCAAGTCGCTTTATATAAAGAAGATATGGAACATGATGTACAGTTGGAAATGGGCTTAAGTGTAATACTTCATAGAATCAAGGGGGATATTTAACGTTTTGAAGGTGAGGCTGTCTAGAATACATTTCTAGGCAGCTTTTTGTACCAAAGATTTCCATAAATATTACTATATTTATCTTAAAAATGATAAACTATTTGTAAATTTTCTAAATTATCAGAAATGATGTGTGGTACATGATTTTATTTTATGTTGGAAGACGGGTATATTGATGCTACGCAAATTTTCATTCCTTTGATAAAATGAACAATAGTAGTAGTAGGAAACGGCGGTGGGATGAGTGATAGAGATATTAATAGAATTGTTCAGTGCAATCGGCAGAATGTTTTTAAATCCTCTATTGTATATTGCAATTTTTATGTCGATTTTTTTAGGATATGTACGAGTTAAAAGAGAGAGAAAACATTTCAATATTCGAATTTTATGGGGTTGGTCGGAATTTGCAGGCCTCATAAAAGAAGGGGTATGGTTAGCGCTCATTATTTCCGTCATTACCCTCTTTTTCGGATTGACTCAATCAGTTGAACTATTATTCTTTGTTACAGCTTTCAGTATATTAGGACTTGTTCTTTATCAGTTTCATTTACTTTCACCAATCATTCTGTTTGCCTTGAGTATGGCTGCCATAATCTTGATGAATATTCAAAATTGGTCCTTTCAATTATTAGGGTTGACAATTCAAGGGGGAAACGTACTTGAAGGAACTGCGGTAACATGCGCATTGGTTGCAGGGTTATTGTTAATGGCGGAAAGTCGCTTAATGAAGAAATATGGATTGCATTATGCATCCCCTATTATCGAAAAGTCAAAAAGGGGATTACATGGCGTTGCTTTCTTCACGAAAAAAATTTGGTTGTTGCCGATTTTTTTCGTAATTCCTGGACAAGCAATTGATGCTTATTTTCCGTGGTGGCCACAATTTTCACTAAACCATCAACAATTTACATTGATTTTGTTCCCTGCTATCATCGGATTCCAGCAAAAGACGAGACGTTCATTGCCGTTAAATGTATATCCTAAATTATCAAGGGCGATTTTCATTTTAGGGGAATTGGTGCTAATCGGAGGACTTGTAGGATATTTTTATCCTATTGTTGCAGTTGTGACTGTATTCGTCGGCGCATTCCTTCGTTTAATAATCTCCTATATTTATAAAGTTCGAGAGCGTCGTGATGTCTATGCCGTTTCTGCGCGTCCAAATGGTGTGATGATTGCTGCTGTTTTACCGAACTCACCGGCAGAAAAAATGGGGCTTCAAGCAGGAGAGGTTATTCGCAAAGTAAACGGTATGGAAGTGCACAATGAATTGGAATTGTATAAAGCCCTTCAAATCAATGCGGCTCATTGTAAATTGGAAGTATTAAATCATCAAAATGAATTGCGCTTAACGCAGCATGTCGTCCATAGTAAAGACCATTACCGCATTGGATTGTTAATAGTAGAGTAACATACGAAATGGCTTAATTCTTCTTTAAAGAGAATTAGGCCATTTTCGTTATGTTTGGGGACTCGTTCACCAATGGAGGAAAATCTGATAATACAAGAAAGTGATTTTCACAATAAAAAACATCGGCTCTGTGCGAAATTGTCGCAACGCCGATGTAATTAAAAGAAATTTCTCAATACAGCTACCGTCAACACACCTACGACAACTGTTATGGATAAACTTTTCGTCCAAATTGCTACAAGTAATGTTGGGATGAATGCAATAGTACTTTCTATATCAAATGTGACAAATTTCCCTTCTTCACGAAGTAAGGCTTGAAATACAAGTGCACTTAAAATGCATACGGGTATAAATTGGAGCCAACGCAATACGATATTCGGTAATTGGATATTCCGTACTAATATAAATGGAGTAACGCGTGGTACCCACGTAACAAAAGCACATCCTAAAATAAGTAAAAACATGGATAGCGTAGTCGTCATTTTTCAGTCAACACCCCAATCGTTGCTACAATAATCGTCGATAAAAGTACAGCTAAATGACCAGGCATGAAATAAGAAAGAATATACAAGCTTCCAAATACACAACCGATTAATTTTAAATAATGCATGAGTTTTCTTTTATGAACATTTACTAAGTTTAAAACTAGCAACGCAATAAACATCGCTACTAACGCATAATCAAGACCAAAAGCTTCAGCATTTGGAATCCAATTTCCTACAAGACCTCCAACAACACAAGCTGCGATCCATGTAAAATAGGCGGTTAAATTTAAACCATCCATCCAACGACCACCAAGATATTGTTCTCGTCCTATTTTTGTAATCGCAACACCAAACGTTTCATCTGTTAAAAGCGAACCAAAGCCGACATTGCGTAAAGCAGAATAACGAGTTAAATGCGGTGCTACAGTAAGCGACATTAAAAAGAATCGTAAGTTAACAATAAACGTTGTAATAACCATGATGTACATTGGGGCTCCCGCTAAATATAAACCTGCAAAAATGAACTGTGCACTGCCAGCATAAACTAGTGCCGAAAGTAGAAAGATTTCTAAAATCGATAAATTTGATGTGACGCCTACTACCCCAAAAGCAAGCCCTATACTTATGTAACCTAATAACGTAGGAACGCAATCCTTCGCACCTTGTAAAAAGGAGTCATCAGAAAAACGTTGATTCACTTCCTTGACTTCCGTTGCCACACTATCCATTCCTTTCTACTAAATTTTCAAATATAATAAATGAAAAATACTGTTTTAAAAGACTGACGGAATTTTAGCAGTAAGCAGCATAAATGACTAAATCATCGTTACAGTACAAAGAGAAATTTTGTATTATGATAAATACAGAGATAATTTAATTTAAATAATCGCTAATTAATGGTAATAAACAGAAAATAAAAAATCAGAACATTCACATTTCGTTTAGTATAGTATACATTTGTCTTTTAAAATAGACAATAGGGTGGAATGAAAAAATGGATCAAATGAGTCGTAATATTGGTATACAATTAAAAAAAATTCGGAAAGAGCGGAGTTTAAGTTTGGATGATGTGGCAAAAGCTACTGATGTAAGTAAGGCACAGCTTGCCCAAATTGAAAAGGGTGAAGCAAATCCAACTGTTTCAACCCTTTGGAAAATAGCTGCAGGGTTAAAAATTTCATTTTCATCTCTTTTACAGCCACCGAAAACATTTTTCCAAAAATATAGTGTGGATCCTTCTACATATGTGTCTGAAGAAAATGGCAAATACCGTGTATATTCCATTATCCCTTATAGTCCGGAACGGGGTTGGGAATTTTATAAAATTGAAATGGATCCCGGGGTGATACATAAAAGTGAGCCCCACACGGAAGGAGTAGAGGAAACAGTTACGGTCATAGAAGGACAGGCAGTTGTCCAATGCGGCAATATGAAGGAATGTTTAGAAGAAGGTGAAACGCTCGTATTTTCTGCTAATCAGCCGCACCAATACGAAAATCCAACAGATAAGGTGACGATTTTACATTTAATTATTCAATATCGATAGAGGTGGAACAGGTGAGTGAATGGTTTACGGTAGAAAATATTGAAGCATTGGAAGCACAATATAGAACACTAGGACCGCTAATTGGAATCCTTTTTCCTTTCTTAGAATCCTTTTTGCCGTTCCTACCTCTAGTTGTTTTCGTAGTAGCCAATGCAAGTTCTCACGGGCTTTGGTTTGGTTTTTTACTTTCCTGGGTTGGAACAGTATTGGGGTCTTATTCGGTCTTTTTGCTCGTTCGTAGATTTGGAAATAATCGTAGGGTCCAACAATTCATTAAGTATGAAAAGATGCAAAAACTCATTCAATGGGTAGATATGAAAGGAATTGCCCCACTGTTTTTATTATTGTGTTTCCCTTTTACACCATCCGTATTAGTCAATATCGTGGCAGGGCTTTCCAATATTAAGAAAAAATATTACTTCGTAGTATTGTTAGCAGGAAAATGTGTAATGATTTTAACAATTAGTTTACTTGGTTACGATATCGATGCATTATTGCGAAGTCCCACAAAATTAGTACTTGTCATGGTCGCAATTTTCTTTTTATGGATTATCGGAAAGCAAATTGAACGATATTTAAATAAACGAGTTGAAAGAGAATTAAAAGATGTATCGAGACTTAGAAAGAATAAGAAATTAAAAATAACTTATAAAGATTAAGCTTGGTAATTGATTGAAAAGCCCCGAAAAATTAGCAATTTCGGGGCGTTTTTCATTGGTGCATTTTATCGAATCTATTAGAAAATGTACTATAATAAATAAAATACTATTTTTCAATAAAGCAAGAGGAAATTGAAGGAGGAGCAACATGTCATTACGAATTATTAGCGGACGAGCTGGGACAGGGAAAACAGCCCTCATTCATCGAGAAATTGTGGAAGAGGTAAAATCTAATCCCTTTGGCCCACCGATTTTTTTAATTGTGCCAGACCAAATGTCTTTTTCTACGGAATACCAGCTAACGAATCACTATGATATTCAAGGGTTGATTCGTGCGCAAGTAATGACTTTTAAGCGATTATCCTGGCACGTATTACAAGAAACGGGAGGCATCGCAAAAGATAAAGTTGATAAAATTGGATATCGAATGCTCCTTAGAAGATTGTTGGAAGAAAATAAAGACCATTTTACTTTATTCAGCCAAGCTGCTGATAAGCGAGGATTTACGGAAGAAATTGAGAAGATAATTAAGGAATTTAATCAGTTTAATATCGATAGTATCGCATTAAAAGAAGCAATTGAAAAATTTGAACAAGCCCAAGCTCCTCATACACTAATTGCGAAATCTAAAGACTTACAAATCATAATACAAAAATTAGAAGAAATTTTAGGGGATCGATATGTAGAAGGAGATGGACTATATCCCTTCCTTATCCAGCAAATGAAATACTCTGAAAAATTGAAAGACACTCATGTATATATCGATGGATTTACATCATTTACAGTGCGTGAGTTTGAAATTGTCAAGCAGCTTTTATCTTTAACGAAAAGAGTTACCATTGTTCTTCCTTTTGAAGATGAACAAGATAAACACAATGAACAAGCAGTGTTTTATCGTGCTGCTCTCACATACGACAAATTAAAACAAGAAGCGACAAAATTAGGTATCGAAATTGAACCGAGAATACATTTGGAAACAACTCACCGCTATAAAAATCGAGATTTATTTCATGTGGAACAGCAATTTTATCAGCTAACTCCAAAAAAAATCGAAGCAGAAGGTTTTATCAAGATTATTGAAGGAGCAAATCGGCGTGCTGAAGTTCATGGAATTGCCCGGGAAATAAAACGATTAGTGCAAGAAGAAGGTATTCGTTATCGTGATATCGGGATTATGTATCGACAAGCAGATGTGTATGATCCGCTAATTTCGACAATATTTGCACAATATAATATTCCTGTTTTTACCAATGAGAAAAAATCGATGTTGCATCATCCGTTAATTGAATTTAGCCGCTCTATTTTAGAAGTGATTACTTCTCATTGGAAATATGAACCGATTTTCCGTAGTGTAAAAACAGATTTATTTTTCCCATTAAACTCTAATGTAAAAGAAATAAGAGAGAAAGCGGATGTATTTGAAAACTTTGTCATTGCTCAAGGAATTTATGGAGACCGATGGATGCAAGACGACCGTTGGATGTATAAAAAATATCGAGGTTTAGAGTTTGTGACAACGAAACAAACCGATGAAGAAAAAAAGATACAAGCGATTATCGATGAAATGAAGGGTTACATTCGAGAACCTTTAATAAAATTTGAAAAACAATTAAAGAAGGCTCGCAATGGACAAGAAATCGCAACGGCTCTATTTACAACCGTTGAAGAATTGCAAATTTATGAAAAGCTTCAGACGTTAAAAGATAAAGAACTGGAAGAAGGCAAACTGGAAGAGGCAATGGAACATGATCAGGCATGGAACCAGTGGGTAAACGTACTTGAACAATTCGCTATCATGTTTGGAGACCAGCCTTTAACGATTGAAGAAGCCGCTAAAATCCTGGATGAAGGATTTGACACGCTGAAATTTTCAAAAATTCCTCCAGCTGTTGATGAAGTGACTGTTGCAACTGTGGAGTTTTCTCGTTTTGACAATATGAAAGTTGTTTTCGTCATTGGCGTGAATGACGGAGTATATCCAATGCGTATTGACTATGAAGGATTCATAAACGATATGGACAGGGAATGGTTTTCAGGAATTGATGTGGAATTGTACCCATCATCCAAGCATCGACTCATGGAAGAAAACTTTTATATTTATCGTGCTTTTTCTTCCCCTACAGACCGTTTATATGTCACATATTCCAGCAGTGATGAGGAGAGTAAAGCTTTATTACCATCTCTTTATGTACAACGGTTGCACAACTTATTTGAAGTGAACGGAAAATACACATTGCCTCATGAAAGAATTTTTATTGACCCAATCGAAGAATGGAATAAGGAAAAAGTGCTTTCGTACTTACGACATCCGAGAACATCGCTAGCTTACTTAATGACTCAATTGAAACAAGCGGAATCAATGGAGCTTGCACCAGAATGGAGAGCACTAAAAACGTTTTATGAACAAAGTGATGAATGGAAACCAGTACTTGAAGTTGTAATGAAACCGTTGAAAGAAAAAAATGTCTCAGAAAAATTGGCTCAAGAATTGACGGAAGCATTATATGGGGATGACTTCACATCCAGCGTTTCACGAATTGAAAAGTATTTTAGTTGTCCATTTGCCCATTTTGCATTCTATGGTCTTCGCTTGCAACAACGCCCGGAGTTCCGTTTAGAAACATTTGAAATGGGTGATTTGTTCCATGAAGCTTTAAAGTGGATTTCGAAGGAGACTAGCCGATTAAACTTGCCATGGAATAAATTAACGAAAGAACAATGTGCTCATCTTGCACGAGAAGCTGTAGAACAGATTGTACCGGCTTTTTCACACCAAATCTTGTTAAGCAGTTCCCGCTATCGCTATATTCAGCGGAAATTGATGCACATCGTTGAAAAAACGATGGTTGCCCTATCACAGCATGCAAAGAATTCAACCTTTAAGCCAATAGCTGTGGAAGCGTCTTTCGGCCCTAGCAAAAATGAACAATTACCGCCTTTAGAAATAGCATTAAACGGCGGCCGAAAAATGAAATTGAGAGGACGAATTGACCGAATAGACCATGCAAAAGTTGGTGGAACATCTTATTTACGTGTCATCGATTATAAATCTTCTGGCAGAGATTTAGATTTAAATGAAGTGTATTACGGCTTATCATTGCAGTTATTAACGTATTTAGATGTAGCCGTTGAAAATTCATTAATTTTATTAAATGAACCGGCAATGCCCGCAGGTGTCCTATACGTCCATGTGCAAAATCCTCTTTTAAAAATTGAGCAGGAGTTAAATGAATTACAAATCGAAGAAGAACGATTAAAGATGTACAAAATGAAAGGATTGTTATCCGAAGATCAAGAGGCTGTGATTGCGATGGACGAGCGTTTAGAAGAGGATGGCAAGTCGATTATCATTCCAGTGTCGATAACGAAAAAACAGGAATTTTCCAAAACTTCGAAAGTTGTACCGCCTGAAGCGATGGAAGAGTTGAGATTATTTGTGCGCAAAAAACATAGGGAAGCAGGAGATTCCATTTTAAGCGGAGATACTTCTATTCGACCATTTAAGTTAAAAGATCGAACTGCTTGTGATTATTGTGAATTTAAGTCGGTATGCCAATTTGACCCGACAGACGGTGAATATCAACTGTTGCAGGCAGATAAAGCGCCAAATGTCGTAGAAAAAATTCGAAAGGAGTTGAATGACGATGAACTCAATTCCAACTAAGCCGAAAGACGCTACATGGACCGATGAACAATGGAAAGCCATTTGGGCAACAGGTCAAGATATTCTTGTTTCCGCTGCTGCAGGTTCAGGAAAAACGGCGGTGCTTGTTAATCGGATGATCGAAAAGGTCATTGCAAAAGAAAACCCGATTGATGTAGATGAGCTCCTTGTCGTTACCTTTACCAATGCATCAGCCGCGGAAATGCGCCATCGCTTAGCGGATGCTCTTGAGAAGGAAATTGCGAAAGACCCTCATAATGCACATTTACGAAAGCAGTTAAGCCTTGTCAACAAAGCGCAAATTTCTACACTGCATTCTTTTTGTTTATCTATTGTTCGGCAATATGCTTATTTACTCGATATTGACCCGGGATTCCGCATTGCCAGTGAAGGAGAAATTTCTTTACTCAGGGATGATGTGTTAAAAGAAGTGCTAGAGGAAGCTTATAGTGCTGAAGATGAAAACAAAGTAAACCGTATTTATCGATTAGTGGATAGCTTTACGTCCGATCGAGATGACCAAGATATCGAAGTTTTGATTGATCAATTATACGATACTGCTCGAGTACATCCCGAGCCAAAAAAATGGCTTCATTCCCTAGTGGAACAATATCAGATTCCGAATGATGTGACGGTAGATGAATTACCTTTTATTGAGCATTTGAAAAATGCTATAGAGTTTCAATTGGAAGAAGCAAGGTCTCACCTTTTAACGGTTCGTAAATATGCTTTAATGCCAGATGGTCCGGCTCCATACGGAGAAACGGTGGAATTGGATTTAACGCTCATTCAAGAGGCATCTCGTCGCATTCGCTCTTCTTGGCAAGAAGCATACGAATTCTTTTCTACATTAAAATGGTCAACTTTAGCAAGGGTGGCGAAAGATTCTTGTGATGAAGAATTAAAAAAGAAAGCGCAAGATAAGCGAAATAAAGCAAAAGACATCGTAAAAAAAATTCAAGATACGTATTTTGCTAGAAAACCTGAGCGGCTCATTGAAGAAATTCGGCTCATGGCTCCGACAATTGAAACATTGGTAAAATTAACACTTCAATTCGATGAAAAGTTTAAACAAGCAAAATTAGAAAAAGCGATTGTAGATTTTTCAGATTTAGAGCATCATGCCCTTGAAATATTAACGATAGAAGAGGATGGAAAAATAAAACCATCTCCTGTAGCAATCGAATTCCAACAGCGCTTTAAAGAAGTGCTTGTCGATGAATATCAAGATACAAACATGCTGCAGGAAACGATTTTGCAATTAGTTAAAAACGGCGATGAGAGTAACGGCAACTTATTTATGGTAGGGGACGTAAAGCAGTCCATTTATCGCTTCCGATTGGCTGAACCAATGCTCTTTTTAAATAAGTATTTAACATTTGAGGAAGAGCCGAAATCGAGCGGTTTGAAAATCGATTTAAATGCTAATTTCCGCAGTCGAAAGGAAGTTCTATACGGAACGAACTATATATTCGAGCAAGTGATGGGCGAGAAGGTAGGAGAAATTAAATATGATGAGAAAGCAGCTTTAAAACCAAGCGCACCATATGATGATGTCGAAGTTCCAGTGGAATTAGCAATCATTTATGAAGAACAGCCAGATACTTCTAATGATAATGAAGAAGAGGATATTGATTTAATGATCCAAGAGGAAATGAAAAAATCTCAACAAGAAGCTCGTTACATTATCCAACGCATTCGAGAAATGATGGATGCTGGTGCAACAGTGTACGATACGAAGCAAAAAGACCCAGGGAAGCGAATGCGCCCAATGCGTTATAGCGATATCGTCATTCTCATGCGATCAATGACCTGGTCGAACGATATTATTGAAGAATTTAAAGCTGCAAATATTCCTCTATATGCCGAAAGTTCCAAAGGATATTTTGAAGCGCTTGAAGTGATGATTATGATTAATTTATTAAAAGTCATTGATAATCCGTACCAGGATATCCCGCTCGCTTCTGTATTAAGAGCTCCATTTGTCGGCTTAACGGAAAATGAAATGGCACTCATTCGTTTAACTGAAAAGCAAGCATCATTCTATGAAGCTGTAAAAATATTTGTTGAAAAAGAGCATTCTGGCCTTGAAATAGGCACACAAGCAAAGCTTGAAAAGTTTTTAAAACAATTGGATAATTGGCGAGATTTAGCACGCAGAGGCAGTCTATCTGATCTAATTTGGCAAATTTATTTAGATACAAATTATTATGAAATGGTAGGCGCGATGTCGAACGGTAAACAGCGTCAAGCTAATTTAC
Organism: Ureibacillus sp. FSL W8-0352; assembly: GCF_038004345.1. Taxonomy (NCBI): domain Bacteria; kingdom Bacillati; phylum Bacillota; class Bacilli; order Caryophanales; family Caryophanaceae; genus Ureibacillus; species Ureibacillus sp. FSL W8-0352. The sequence goes on from NZ_JBBOQT010000001.1 coordinate 3,337,566, forward strand.
GAGCGCTGCATGACCGAGCATTAAGTTTTGAAAAATCTTCTTTCAGGGGATTATTCCGCTTTTTACGATTCATCGATCGCATGAAATCCCGCGGGGATGATTTAGGAATTGCAAAATCGATAGGAGAGAAGGATGATGTTGTTCGTTTAGTAACGATTCACTCTTCGAAAGGGCTTGAGTATCCCGTTGTATTTGTAGCTGGATTAGGTAGTAATTTTAATCTAATGGATTTCAATCAACCATATTTATTTGATCAAGAGTACGGTTTAGCTGTTAAAGCGATAGACCCAGACAATCGAATTATGTATACTTCATTGCCATTTTTAGCGATGAAGGAAAAGAAAAAGTTAGAAATGAAAGCGGAAGAAATGCGCATTTTATATGTGGCGATGACCCGCGCAAAAGAAAAGCTCGTTCTCGTCGGCTCTGTGAAAGATTGGGAGAAAACGAAGCAAAATTGGTGTGAAGTTCAAAGTTTGGCTCAAGATGAAATGTTGCCGGATTATGTAAGGGCTCGAGCTCGAAATTATCTTGACTGGATTGGTCCAGCAATTAGTCGACATGCATCGTTTAAAGATTTTAGTGATACAGACTATACGCCGATACAACATCCATCCACTTGGCAAGTAAGCGTCATATCCAATGATTCATTCATGAAAAAACAGGAGAAAATGGAAGAAACGGAAAACGAACTTGCAAGGAAAGAAGTGGATGACAGTTTATTGCAAGAATTGGAACGTCGATTTACTCATATTTATCCATTTGAACGAGCAACTAAGAAAAAATCTAAAACGAGTGTATCCGAAATGAAGCGCATTGAAAACTTGCAGCAAGAAGATGAGAGTGAGTACTTTGGAATTTATTATAAAAATCGCAAAAAATCATTCGTCAAGCGGCCAATTTTTATGCAAGAAAAACAATTAACTGCGACAGAGATTGGTACAGCGATGCATACCGTGATGCAACATGTACCGCAACAAGGGTTTATCAATACGGAAGAAGCACAACGGTTCCTTGAAACGTTAGTAGAAAAACAATTAATTACAGAAGAAGAGATGAAAGCTATCCAAATTGAACAACTATTGCACTTTTTTGCTACGCCAATCGGAAAACGATTTAGCAACGCGAAAAAATTGTATCGAGAAGTACCGTTTACATTAAGTGTGTCCGATGCGGAAGGCGACTCTCAAATGATCCAAGGGATTGTCGATTGCTTAATGCAAGATTATGACGGAAAATGGGTGTTGCTCGATTACAAAACGGATAAAATATTACCGTTTTTTGAAGAAGAGGAAGCGTTAATAGTTGAAATGTCGAAGCGTTATAGTGTACAAATCCGCCTTTATGCGGAAGCGGTGGAAAAGATTTTACAAATCAAGGTAGATGAAAAGGTACTTTACTTATTTGAGGCAGGGAAGGAAATACAGTTGGAAGCCTTGGTGTAATAAACATTCGACGTTTCTTCTTGTAAGAATTGCATGAAAATGATAGTTTAATTGTATTTAGGAGGTCGAATGTAGTGTTTCAACCAACGTCTTTGAATGAAAGAATTCATACCCTTGATATTATGCGGGGATTTAGTTTGCTTGGCATTCTAATAGTGAACATCTTTGCCTTTTCCCTGCCGCTTCCCCATATTCTTGATTTGCATAGCTGGTTTACGGATTATCAGGATGTAATGTTATATCAAACATTAGATATCTATGTACAAAGCAGTTTTTATCCTTTATTTTCGATGTTGTTTGGTTATGGTTTAGCGATGCAGTGGATCAAAGCTGAACAAACCGGTACGAGATTTTATCCTTTCGCAACAAAACGTCTCGTTGTGTTATTCATAATTGGATTGTTGCATGCGTTTCTTATTTGGTGGGGAGACATCCTTACGATGTATGCTTTTTGCGGATTTTTCTTAATTTTATGTTTGAAATTAAAGAGTGGATGGTTGCTAACCGTTGCTTTAGCAATGAATGGTCTATTGCATTTCTTCATCCTCTCCTTATATGCCCTTGCAGGTATAGCGAATGCAGAGTTTGAAACTCCTCATGTCGATATTACTGCAATTAATAATGCGATTACAGCGTATGGTATTGGAACTTGGACTGATGCCTTTTTTCAACGTTTAAATGATTTAGCGGTTCAAATGGCTCCGGGTATGTGGATTAGCGCGTTGTTTACGATTTTGCCATATATGATGATTGGAGCAGCTGCTGCTAAGTGGCGTTTAGTTGAACGGGCAAAAGAATTGAAAATGATGTGGATTATACTAACGATTATTTGTATTGCTGGAGGGCTTTTTATTAAAAGTGTGCCTTTTCATGTAACGCGGACTTATTTATTAGAGTATGTCCGAGTTTATATAGGAGGGCCCATGTTAGCCGTAGGGTATGCATCTTTAATTGTCGTACTTTGTCTCATACCATTTGCAACAAAACTACTAACCCCAATCGCTAAAGTAGGACGCATGTCATTAACTATCTATATCATGCAGTCTATCATTTGCACTTTATTATTTTACAATTTCGGTTTTGGGTTATATGGAAAAGTGGATGTAATGATGGGAATTGTCATCGCCATTGGTATTTATGTCGTTCAGTTAGCCTTATCTGAATTATGGTTTTTGAAATATCAACAAGGACCGCTTGAAAAAGCTGTAAAACGCATCACTTATGGAAAAAACGTTACGGAAAATTAAGCAATATAAATGATTTTCATGTAATATGTTATTAATACTACGCTTCGTAGTTTAATAGAATTTGTGAAAATGAAAAGGGGCTATTACGAATGAAAATTTTATCCTTTAAATTCAATAATCAAGTGAAATTTGGTCCAAAAGTAAAAAAAGAAGAAGCAGTTTGGGATGTGTTAGCAATTCAAGAAACGCTTCAAGTGCTACCATCGTTCCCGCAGACGATTATTGAAGGCATTGCATTAGGGTATGATTTTGTTGAAAAAATTAGAAGATTAGTAGAAGTAGCAGAAAAATCAGGAGTGGTTGAAAAGTTTAAATTACCATTTAGCAAAATTGAATGGTTATCGCCAATTCCAAGAACTCCAAAAAATATTATTTGTGTAGCCAAAAATTATGATGAACATGCAAAGGAAATGGGAGTGGAAGCTGCTCCATCTGATTTAGTCATTTTCACAAAGTCACCGACAACGATTGCTGCAGACCACGAAGTTTTACCAGTGCATGAAGGAAAAACGGACTCTCTTGACTATGAAGGAGAGCTGGCAGTTGTCATTGGCAAATTCGGAAAAGATATACCTGAAAAATTGGCTTATGATTATATTTTTGGGTATACGATTGCTAATGATATCACAGCCCGTGATATTCAACAGAGACACCAACAATATTTTTTAGGTAAAAGTTTGGATGCTACTTGCCCAATGGGACCATACATTGTAACGAAAGATGAGATTCCAAATCCCCAAAACTTGACGATTGTAACGAAAGTGAATGGGGAAGTTCGCCAAAATGGAAATACAGGAGATATGATGTTCCCAGTAGATCGGTTGGTTTCGATTATTTCTCACCATGTTCCACTAGAACCTGGCGACGTTATTTTAACAGGGACTCCTGCCGGGGTAGGGAAAGGAATGAATCCTCCACAATTTATAAAAGCTGGAGATGAAGTGAAGATATCGATTGAAGGCATTGGTACATTAACAAATCGTTTTGAATCAAATTAAAAAAATGGATACGAAATTGAATCCGCAATGATTGCATTCACTGTGATGACTTGCGGATTCTTTTACTGTATTAAAATAAATACAAAATAAAAAGAAGTATTATATTTGAATAGAAACTATTCACGTGTTAGGATATTCTATGAAATATACGATGAGGTGGGAAGTAGATGGATTTTTTAACAAGTTCAACGCATTTACACATCACAACATGGTTTGTTGGAATCATTTTGTTTTTAATTGCTGCCATTAAACCAAACAAAGGATTGCAAATGGCATTACGCTTATTTTACATCCTTATTATCATTACGGGTGGAGCTTTATTTATTGAAGCAATGGACTACGGTCAAGGCTTGAATTATGGAATCAAATTGCTTTTAGGTATTTTAGTGATTGGTATGATGGAGATGATTCTTGTTCGTAAAGCTAAAGACAAACCCACAACAATATTTTGGGTTTTATTTGCAATATTCTTATTTTTAACGTTATTCTTTGGCTTTAAATTACCAATGGGAATGAATTTCTTAGCTTAATCATTCGTGAGTTCGCAAAGTATATTTTATACTTTGCGTTTTTTTAGTTTGTAGATAGAAATTATTGCTCAATTACTCTAAAATAATTTCAACAAATATGAGAAAAAAGAAAGGGAATGTGCTATGATTCCAATCGTTATGCTTGTATTTGTGATTGTTTTAATGTTACTTTTTATTCTTTTTGTTTTTTTGCAAAAACCGAGTAATCATAGAAATGAAGAATTCATTGGACTCGAAGATAAAAAGAACGAATAACCATGAGGGGTTCTATATTTTTTGTCACACTTTAGACAAAAAATAAGCGCATTTTATTAAACTTTTATGTTTTATTGGGAGTTGTATCTATATTTTTGGTAAAATGTCGTTGATTGGTTTAAAGGAGAGGGATTATGTTGAAACTCAGTAAATGGATTCGAACGACAGCAATGGCAACATTATTATTTGCAAGTTTCTCAACGCCTATCGCAAGCGCTGAAAAACCCCGTTCAATTGCTGATGAGAGTATATACGATTTATTAGTCGATCGTTATTTTAATGCGACGAATGAAAATGACGATATTTCGAAAACCGATCCAAAAAATCCAGCAAAATTCGCTGGTGGGGATTTTCAAGGGATTATAGATAAACTTTCTGACATTAAAGATATGGGATTTACGATTGTTTCCATCGGCTCCGTCTTTGCAACAGAATCTTATGACGGTTCAATGGTGACAAGTTATCATCAATTGGAACCTAATTTTGGGACAGAAGAAGAGTTCAAAAAGTTGATTCAAATTGTGAAACAAAATGGCATGTCCATTATGGTAGATTTTCCGTTAACAAATGTAAGTGAAAATCATGAATGGGCAAAAGATCCTAAAAAAGCTTCTTGGATTGTAGGGACATCGAATGGAAAACTTCGCTGGGATTTAAAAAATGAAGAAGTACAAGAGGCGCTTATTGATGCTGTTGTCCAATTTGCTTCTACATATGATGTTGACGGTATCCGTTTAACAAATCTCGATATTGCCGATACAGAATTTTTAAATGAGATGATTGATGCAATTAAATCAGTAGATGAACAAATTTATGTGATTTCAAATACTGAAAGCAATGCTCGATTTGATGCGAAATTTTATGATGAAGTAAGCCAAATTTTCAGCCATGCGTTTAAAAATATTGATGAAGATACATCCGATTTATTGAAACATTTTGAACCCTATGCAAAGGGAGAAGAGGAAATCCCTACGCAAATTATGATTGACAACGTAAAGACTGATCGTTTTCTATATACAGCGGAAATTTATCCTCCAACTCGATTAAAAATGGCATTGGCAACAACTTTGCTACTTCCGGGCGTACCGGTTATGCAATATGGATCCGAGATTGCCATGAACGGTAAAGCTGGACCTGAAGCTCATCAAATTTATAACTTTAAAACAGAAACAGAATTAAAAAAATATATTGAAGATATCCAATTGTTGCGTAATAAATCGGAAACTCTACGCAGAGGAGATTTCAATCTAATTCAAAATAAAAATGGATTAATTGTTTTCCAGCGTTCTTCTGAGGATGAAAATTGGATTATTGTCATCAACAACACAGGAATGCGCGAAAAGATTGAAATTCCGAAAGAGTTTGTTGGAGAAAATAAAGAGCTTCGTGGAATGTTAAATAGTGAAATTTTCCGTGAAGGTGAAGACGGGATTTTTAGAATTATCCAAGACCGAGAAGTTGTTGAAATTTATCAAGTGATTGATGAACAAGGAATCAATATTTCATATATTCTAGCGATGGCTTTCGTTTATATAATTTTCATCGTCTTTATCATTTCTTTAATTAAACGAGGAAAACGCAAACGTTCTCAAGGATAATTCAAAATTCAGCGAAATCAACTAGTTTTGATTTCGCTTTTTTAGTGCGCCTGGCATGGGTGTAATCTATAGGGTGTAAGTCCCGAACTGTGAAGGCAGAAGTAACAGTTAGCTTAACGCAAGGGTGTCCGTGGTGACGCGGAATCTGAAGGAAGCGAGCGGCAAACTTCCGGTCTGAGGAACACGAACTTCATACAAGGCTAGGTATCATTGGATGAGTTTGCTCAACAAAACAAAGTCCTTTCTGCCAAAGGTGGTACAGAGTAAATGAAGCAGATAGATGGAAGGAAAGATTACATTCTTACCCGGGGAGGTCTGGCGGATATGTGAAGTACGCTTCATAACCTACTTAGTGATAAGTAGCTGAACCGTCAGAAGTCAGCAGAGGTCATAGTATTAGTTGGTTTAGAACTACTAAGAAGGACCGAACAATTAAGAGAGAATAGCCCTTGGCATTCAGTGAGTCATGATGAACACAGAAAACGTAGTACCTCACTTGAGGAAGGAAGCGGTGAATCCCGTGGGAGACCTCTTGGAGGGTGGAGTGACCACTGGCATAAAGAGAACAGCTATTCACGGAAGTTATAAAGACTTGCGTCAATCATCTTAATTGAACCGCCGTATACGGAACCGTACGTACGGTGGTGTGAGAGGACGGGAGTTAATCGCTCCCTCCTACTCGATTGACTGAATAGCAAGGATGCCGAAGAAAAATGATGAGAAGATTGTAGGTATTTTTGAAAATAACCCATTTGTAGAAAATTCATTGAGAAGATACTAACTCTCATGTAATTAGGTTAATTTTCTTCTTTTCAATTCATACACTTCATTAAAGTCAATTGCAAGAAAGGGGACTCTCCCAAAATGGACATACTGGCCATTCAAAATCTACATGTTGGATTTCGAATAAATGATACATTTTATGATGCGGTGGATGGGGTTTCCTTCACATTAAAAAATAACGAAATTCTTGCAATTGTTGGGGAGTCGGGCTGTGGAAAGAGTACTCTTGCTACAGCCATCATCGGTCTCCACCATGAACAGAATGCGCGGGTGACGGGAAAAATCCTTTTTGGAGAACGCAATCTCTTGGAATGTTCAGAAGAGGAAATGAATCATATTCGCGGTGCAGAAATAGCAATGATTTTTCAAGATCCTTTATCCGCCTTGAATCCTTTAATGCGAATTGGTGATCAAATTGAAGAAGCGTTAACATATCATACTGACTATTCTCGTGATGAACGGGAAGAAAAGGTATTACAATTATTAAAACAAGTCGGTATATCAAAACCTGAACAAGTTGCTAGGCAATTTCCCCATCAATTATCCGGGGGAATGCGGCAACGGGTTATGATTGCAATAGCCATTTCTTGTAAACCGAAAATAATTATAGCTGATGAACCGACAACGGCTCTAGATGTGACGATACAGGCGCAAATTTTAGATTTATTGAAGGAATTGCAAAATGAAACAGAAGCAGGCATCATATTGATCACCCATGATTTAGGGGTTGTTGCAGAAATGGCCGATCGGGTGATGGTGATGTATGCGGGAGAAATCATTGAAGAAGCACCAGTACAAAAATTGTTTGCCAGTCCAAAGCATCCATATACGCGATTATTATTTAACTCGATGCCTCAACTCCACTCCACAAATGAACGCCTCAACGCCATTGAAGGAATCGTTCCATCGTTAACCCACTTACCAAGAACAGGATGCAGATTTGCATCTCGCATTCGATGGATTCCAAAAGATGCTCATGAAGAACAACCGATATTCCACGAAATTTCAAAAGGGCATTTTGTGAAGTGCACATGCTGGAAGTATTTCAATTTTCAACATGAAAAAGCTCCATAAATCATTGAAGGAGGAAGCAGTTTGAGCTTCATGCAAATCATTGATTTAAAAGTGCATTATCCGATTCGGGGGGGATTTTTTAATTCCATCGTTGATTGGGTGTATGCGGTAGATGGTATAGATATGGAGTTCGAACAGGGGAAAACTTACGGGCTTGTGGGAGAGTCTGGATGTGGGAAATCGACAACGGGAAAAGTGATCATTGGCCTTGAGAAAATAACGTCGGGAAAAATCCTTTTTGAAGGGGAAGATGTGACGAAGGAGAGGAAATCTCGCACCTCCCATTTTCATCGAGAAGTGCAAATGATTTTTCAAGATTCCCATTCCAGTTTAAATCCGAGAAAACGGATTGCTGATATCCTTGCAGAACCGATTCGAAATTTTTTGAACTTAACTCCTAGGGAAGAAAGGAAAAAAATTGATGAACTTCTTGCGATAGTTGGCATGCCGGGCGATTCAAAAGAAAAATTTCCACATGAATTTTCAGGAGGACAAAAGCAGCGCATCAATATCGCAAGAGCCCTTGCAACGAATCCAAAGCTAATTATTGCTGATGAACCGGTTTCAGCTCTTGATTTATCTGTACAGGCACAAGTGCTCAATTTTATGAAAGATGTGCAGAAGGAATTTGGATTAACCTATTTGTTTATCTCCCATGATTTAGGAGTCGTCAAGCATATGTGTGACTATATTTTTATCATGTATAAAGGAAGGTTTGTGGAATGCGGCACAAAGCAGGATATTTACCAAAATCCAAAGCATCTTTACACGAAGCGATTGCTTAATTCCATTCCGGCGACAACTCCTGTGGGAAGGGAAAAAAGGAAATGGGCTCGACAAGAGTTTGAAAAAGTGTATGAAAAGCATATTCATAAAGCTTTTGATGAAAATGGACGAGTGTATGATTTAATTCCGATTTCCGATACCCATTACGTTTCGGCTTCGAGCGTAAAGGAGGTCGTATAGATGTGGAAAACCATTGTACGTCGTCTCATTCTTATGGTTCCACAACTGATTGCTTTAAGCATCATCGTGTTTGTGATGGCAAAGATGATGCCGGGGGATCCATTTACAGGTATGATTACACCCGAAACTGACCCAGCACGAATTGAAGAATTGAAGGAAGAATTGGGATTAAATGACCCTTTACCAATACAATATGTTCGCTGGGTAAAAAATGCGCTGCAAGGTGATTTCGGAAAGAGCTATACTTTTCAGCGGGATGTGACTTCTCTCATTGGGGAACGGGCGTTGAACACCTTTTGGCTATCCTTTGTCAGCGTCATTTTATTGTATCTAATAGCCATTCCTCTTGGGATTTTAGCGGGGCGATACCAACAGTCAAGACTAGATAAATTTATTGTGTTTTATAGTTTCATCACCTATGCCATTCCAACGTTTGTACTTTCTCTGTTGTTTTTATATATATTCGGCTACAAATTGCAATGGTTTCCAACAAGCGGAAGCGTAGATATCGAAGTTGAACCAGGAACCATCCAGTACATATGGAACCGTTTTTATCACATCCTACTGCCAGCCATTACTTATGCCATTCTCGGTACGACCGGTGTGATTCAATATTTGCGTTCGGAAATCATCGATGCAAAAACAATGGATTATGTACGAACGGCCCGAAGCAAAGGCGTGCCGTTAAGGAAAATTTATACGAAGCACATTTTGCGAAATTCGTTTATTCCGATTGCAGCTTTTTTAGGATTTACCATTACCGGACTTCTTGGCGGATCTATATTTATTGAGACGATTTTCGGCTACCCAGGAATGGGACAATTATTTGTCAGTTCCATTGCCTCAAGGGATTATAGCGTCATTTGCGCTTTAGTGATGCTGTATGGTTTTTTAACATTGCTAGGTAGTTTGCTTTCCGACATTATTTTAAGTATTGTGGATCCTCGCATTCGAATTGAATAGTGAGGAGGGGATGGTGGAAAAATGAGACGTAAGAAGAAGCGATATCGAAAAAATGGTCGTCCACGAGGAATAGGTGTTGCTTTTCGGGAATTCCAAAAGGATAAAATCGCCTTGGTTTCGCTCTTTTTATTAGTTTTGTTCATTCTATTTGTTTTTATAGCATCTTTCTTCATTGATCAAGAGCAGTTGATGCGCATTAATTTGTACGACCGTTATAGTCGGCCGGGAGAGAAGTACTTGTTAGGTGCAGATCAGGGCGGAAAAGATATTTTGGGACAACTAATCATTGGCGCCAGAAACTCCGTATCCATTGCTCTTGCTATCACGCTTATCACTGGTTTTATAGGCATTGTGGTAGGTCTCATTTGTGGTTATTTCGGCGGCTGGGTGGATTATATCATCATGAGAATCATTGATTTTTTCGTAACGATTCCTTCATTGTTATTTATCATTGTCTTTGTAACCCTTGTGCCAAAATATTCGGTAACCTCTTTCATTCTGATTATGAGCCTCTTTTTATGGACGGGAACAGCCCGGCTTGTTCGTTCAAAGGCATTATCAGAAAGCAAAAGGGATTATGTGAGCGCATCGAAGACACTTGGAACGAGCGATTTTGTCATACTTCGGAGGGAAGTGGCGCCAAATTTAAGTTCATTATTAATTGTTGAGTTAACATTGAATTTTGCGGGCAACGTCGGCATTGAAACTGGTCTTTCATATTTAGGTTTTGGCTTGCCGCCCACAACCCCTTCATTAGGGACCTTAGTGAGCTATGCCAATAATCCAGCCGTATTGCAACAATATTGGTGGGTATGGCTTCCGGCATCTTTATTAATTTTATTCATGATGCTTGCCATCAATTATATCGGCCAAGCTTTAAGGAGATCGGTGGATGTGAAGCAGCGATTGGGATAATGGATGATGTCAATGAATTGTTTTATTTATTGATAAATATTAACTAAAACAGCACCAAGGGAGGACATCATGAGAAAAATATTATTACTCTGCATCACGATCATCATCATAACAGCACTAATGAATTCGAATGTTTATTCAAAAAATATCACATTGCCGACTTCCGTTACAAATGAAGGAACACCAATCAAAGGAGGTATTTTAAAAGTAGGGATTGTGAAAGATGAACCTTTCCAAGGAGTGTTTTTGGCTGAACTTTATGAAAACCGCTACGATGCTGCCATTATGAGCTATGCATCAAATGCCATTTTTGAAATGGATGGCGATTTTTTAATCAATGATGAGGGCATTGCATCCATGATAGTGGATCAGGAAGAGAATAAAGTGACCATTACTATTCGTGAAGGTGTACGGTGGTCCGATGGTGAGCCACTCAAAATAGAAGATTTGATTTTGCCTTACGAAATTATTGCCCATCCTGATTATACGGGCGTCCGATATGATACGGAATTCAAGAATATTATCGGGGTGGAAGAATACCACGAAGGAAAAGCGAAAACCATCTCCGGCATCCGAAAAATTAATGAGCGTACGTTAGAAATCCGATTTAAAAAGTTATCGCCTGCGATATTTTCCGGTGGGGACGGTTTATGGACGTATGCGGCACCAAGTCATCAATTAAAAGGCATTCCTGTGAAGAAGTTAATTGAAAGCGACGCCGTTCGAAAAAATCCTGTGACACTCGGGCCATTCAAGTTTCATAAAATTGTTCCTGGGGAATCTGTGCAATTTGTGAAAAATCCATACTATTGGAAAGGCGAACCGAAATTGGACGGTGTCTTTGTGGAGGTTGTTCCATCCAGCTCAGTATCTGTTGCGATTGGGGCTGGAAAGTATGATATTGTGTCGGGATTCACTGCAACAAAATGGCCGGAAATCCAGAAGTTCAACAACATTGATATTTTAGGGCGGCCAGAATTATATTATTCCTATTTAGGATTTAAGCTGGGAAAATGGGACCCGAAAAAGAGAGAAGTGGTGACAGATTTAAATTCCACACCTGTGGGAGATCAGGCTTTAAGACAAGCGATGGGATATGCGTTGGATGTGGAAGCGGTTTGCGAAGTGCTCTTTTTCAATTTCCGTCAACGGGCCAATTCATTGATTCCTCCAGCGTTTAAAACTTACCATGATGCTATGCTGAAAGGATATACGTATAATCCCGAAAAGGCAAAAAAGATTTTAGACAAGGCAGGTTACATCGATATTGACGGGGATGGCTTCCGGGAAGACCCAAAGGGAAATAAGCTGGAAATCAAGTTTGCGACAATGGCAGGAGATACCATTCAAGATGAAATTGCTGCTTACTACTTACAAAATTGGCGGGATGTTGGATTAAATGTCACTTTAACGACAGGAAGACCGATTGAAGTGAATGCTTTTTACGATAAAGTGGAGGCAGATGATCCAGAAATCCATGTCTTTATGGCTGCATGGGGAACGGGGACAAATCCTTCGCCAGCCGGCTTGTATGGAAAATCCGATGCCTTTAACTTTAGCCGTTTTACGTCTGACTTTTTAGAGGAGACGATTCAAAAAATCGATTCTCCAGAAGCATTTGATCAATCATATCGTGCAGAACAGTTTCGGATTTGGCAGCAATATATGGAAGAACAAGCTCCAGTCATCCCACTCCAATTTAGCTATGAGATTGTTCCTGTGAATAAGCGGGTCAAACATTATAGCATCGATTTTGACAATCCGACTGAACTGCATGAGATTGAATTATTGGCAAAAGAGCCGATCAAGAGTAAATAATGGACAACGGTCATTATGTCCACTAAATCAGAAGATATTGTCACAAATACTGTGGATATAGCACAAAATCAAAAGCACCTTCGTAATCCGAGAAGGTGCTTTAAACATTTATTCTTAATAATCTTTATCCGTAAAGAAGATCGCCAATGTGCCAGGGCCGGAATGGGAACCAATCACAGCGCCCACCATCGTGACATCAAAGCCTTTTGGACGGAGCTTGTCTTCAATCAACTTTTTCACTTCTTCCACCGTGTCCAAATCATCCCCGTGGGAGATTCCGACGATTTTATCCGAAAAATCTCCGCCGCGTTCAGCCATGATGTTAACCATCCGGGCAAGGGCTTTTTTTCTTCCCCTTATTTTTTCAAGGGGAATGAGCTTCCCGTCCTCCACATGCAGGATGGGCTTGATGCTCAATAAGCCACCGAAAAACGCGCTTGATTTTGAAATGCGTCCGCCTCTTGCCAAGTAATCCAGATTTTCCACGGTGAAAATATGTTGCATATGTTTTGCGTAATTTTCCACTTTTTCAACGAGCTCATCGAAAGGGACTCCAGCATCTCTCAATTCTACGGCTTTTTTCACAACAAGGCCTTGTCCAAGGGAAGCACATTTCGTATCAATGATTTTTAATTTGAAATCCGGATACTTTTCCTGCAATTGTTCGGCAATCATGACAGCCGTGTTGTAAGTGCCGGACAGTTGGGAAGAAAAGCTGATATAAACCCCTTCTTCACCGCTTTGGGCGTATTTTTCGAAGGTATTGTAGAACATTTCAGGCGATACTTGGGAAGTTTTCGGTGCAGCGCCTTTTCTCATTTCATCGTAAACTTCTTTTGGATCGATGCCGATGACATCATCATATTCTGTATCATTGAGGTGGACTTTCAGCGGGAAAAAGACCACATTATGCTCATCATAATAAGCTTTTGGCAAATCGCTCGCACTATCTGTGAATAGAATCATTTTACTCTCCTTTCCATCCTTTATAAAATTATTACACCCTTCTCAAAAATTGGTAAGTAAGGGTGCCTCATGATGGAATCATGTTAAGATAATTTTAATCTTTCTGATAAGAAATTTGCAATGCCATCTTCATTGTTTGTTCCGGTCACTTCGTTGGCGATGCTTTTTAATTCGTTGATGCCGTTGCCCATTGCAACCCCGATGCCGGCATATTCAATCATTTCCAAGTCGTTGTCTTCATCCCCAAAGGCGATGATGCGGTCCCTTGGGATGCCCAAATCTTTTGCAATGAGGGAAACGCCGACCGCTTTATTTAATCCTTTCCGCACCACTTCGATAATATTGAAAGGTGCTCCCCAACGCCGATGTTCAATGAGTTCCGCATGCACCTCCTGCAAATGTCGGCGGATCAAAGGCACGTTGTTTTCATTGGCGTGGATGAGCAAACTTGTTGGATTTTCATTCAAGTTGCCGCGCAAATTTCCGATGGTCACTTTGGGATCTCCCATTTTGAAAATGTTCATCATTGTCGGATCTTCCACATGTATATACACATCATCAATGACTTCGGCAATTAAGTTTTCATACTGGTATTTATCCACTGAATCAATGACGTCGTGCACCACCCGCATATCGATGGGGGAGTGGATGGCCTGCCAAGATGGATTTTTTGGATGGTGTATATAAGCTCCGTTGAAATTGACAATCGGAGTGGTTAATCCCAATTCCTGATAATAAATATTGCTCGCCCGGAATGGTCTTCCTGTGGCGATCATGATTAGATGGCCGGCTTCTTTCGCCTTCATCAAGGTTTGTTTGGTTTTCGGCGAAATGGTATGATTGTCCGTCAATAGAGTGCCATCCAGGTCCAAAACAATTAGATGTTGTTTCATGGAAAGTCCCCTTTCTGTCTTTACGATTTTATCGCGACGATTGGAGTTCGTCAAAATTTTGTCACCAGTTATAATTTTTGGTAACATAATTGATAAGAGAGAGTTGTTGAGGAGTGAAGCGTTAATGTTAATAGATGAAGAATTATGGCAGGATATTCCGCTGATTCATTTTTATAATGAAGAAATGAATGAATGTTCACCCGTTCTCATTTTTTTACATGGATTTACAAGTGCGAAAGAACACAACTTACATTATGCCTATCAACTAGTGAAAAAAGGGGTTCGCGTGATTTTGCCGGATGCCCTATTGCATGGCGACAGATGCGAGGGATTATCCGAAGAAAAAATGAATTTGCAATTTTGGAACATCGTTTTGAATTCTATACACGAGGTAGGGGAGTTATACAATGAAATCCGATCCCGTTTCCAACCGAAAAAATTGGGTATTGCAGGAACAAGCATGGGCGGAATTACAACATGCGGCTGTTTGAAGAAATATGATTGGATTGATGCAGCCGGCATTTGCATGGGTGCACCGGGATACAACGCCTTTGCGGATTATCAGCTGGTGGAGTTTGAAAAAGCGGGGATTCCGCTTCCTTTGAGCGATGAGCAAATCGAACAGATACATACCGCTCTTTCTGAATATGATATATCAAAAACGCCGGAACGATTAAACAATCGCCCTGTGATATTCTGGCATGGAAAAAGAGATGTGACCGTCCCTATGGAAAATGCGGTACATTTTTATGAACAGGCCCGTCCATACTATCAACAGCCGGAACATTTGCAGTTGATTATTGATGAAAACCAGGGGCATAAAGTGAATCGGGAAGGGATGCTGAAAGTGACCGACTTCCTTGCGAAACATTTGACAGAAGACGAAACTTTTGTATTTTAATTTTTAATATAGTATGATGATTGAGAACAGTTATCATTTTCGGATTGAAAGGAGCGATGGATGATGGCAATGGATGCGGATATGAAAGAAAGTATTCTTGGTGCTTTGGAAAACGTCATTGACCCTGAATTGGGAATCGATATTGTCAATCTCGGTTTGGTATATGATGTGGATATGGATGATGAAGGTGTCTGCAAAATTACCATGACACTGACTTCATTGGGCTGTCCGCTTGGTCCAATTATTGTGGATCAAATTAAAACGGTGTTGAGCGAACTTCCAGAAATTAAAGATGTGGATGTCAATATTGTATGGAATCCGCCATGGAATAAAGATATGATGTCCCGCTACGCAAAAATGGCATTGGGAATCCGATGATTGCAGTAATCAAACGGATGTATTGAATCATATAATTTGGTTAAAATATAAGCACGAAAAAGGCATTTCCGGCACCTCGTTTGATTGTAAATGCAGAGCGAATTGGGAAAACGTTGAGTTTTCCGGTTCGCTCTTTTTGTTTGGGATGAAAACGGGCATGCAACAAAATTGCCAATTTTATTTCTCATTTTTTTAACAGACACTTTCATCTTTTTTCACAACTTCTTAGTAAAGTAATAAGCGTAGAACTTATTCTAGTAATATGTTGGAAGGAGTCTTATCAGAATGAAGAAATTATTGACACTCATGATGTTGATCGCTTTGTTCACATTGGCTGCTTGTGGACAATCAGATGATGCAAGTAACGATTCAAAAAATGCAAATGACGACACAAAACAAACGGAAGTAAGCAAAGACAAACAAAATAAAGAAGATGAGAAAGTTACCGTATCCAAACCGGATGCACGCCTTGAAGAACCGACTGCCGATACGAAATGTGAAATGTGTAATATGAAAGTTTATGAAGTGACAGATGATTTAGGAAAATTCAGCGGTCAAGCGATCAAAGCAGATGGCACGATTGCTTTCTATGATGATATCGGTTGCTTATTGAACGCGGAGTTGGCGCACAATGAAAAGAACCAAAAATATGTGCGTGACTACAATACATTGGAATGGGTACTTGTCGATGATGCAACGATCGTAAAAACAGATTTAAAATCTCCAATGAACTGGGGTTACGTATTCTTTAAAAACAAAGAAGATGCAGATCAATTCATCGCAGACAACCCTAGCTACAAAATCACAGCGCTTGATGTCGTAAAACAAGAAGCAAAAGAAAGACGCGAAGCTAAATTGAAAAAACAAGCGGAACAACAACAGCAACAACAAGGGAATATGCAAAACATGCAAAATATGTCACATGATGGACATAACCATTAATGAAATCCATCTTGAAAAATCATCGAAAGAACTAAAGTAAAAATTGTGAAGGCCGTCTAAAGTGTTTTCTGGACGGCCCAATACCGTTTGAAAGTAGTTGATCAGCGTGCGTTATATAATAAGCCACCTCGTATTCCTGATTTGCTTTGTAGCCTTTGTCCATGAAGCGGACGCCAACATGGATTTGCAGCAAATCATCGATGATGCCGGGGAAGGGGCAACGATTCATCTTTCGGCAGGTACATATGAAGGGAATGTATCCATATCCAAGGGGATTACATTGATTGGGGATGAGAAAGTCATCCTTCTTCCCAAAAATCCAGAAGAACCGGTCATTGCGGTTACGGGGGCAAAGGATGTGTCCATTCAAAATTTGCAATTGCGCACATCCGGAACAGGGATTCTCATTAAAAATTCGGAAAATGTTCAGCTCTCAAACGTATCAATGAACCATGTTTACAGCGGGGTCGAAATCTACAATTCCAAACAAATCGATATTCGGCAAGTTGCCGTTACGGGTAATGATCAAGATTTTGCCAATAAACGAAACGGCATTGCCATCTATGACAGTTACGACCTGTCCATCAAACATAATAAAATTTCCAAAGTGCAGGACGGAATTTACATTGAAAACGCAAAGGGAATCACCGTAAAAGGCAATAGAGTGGAAAACATCCGGTACGGAACCCATTTTATGTATAGTGCAGATGCTGAAGCATCAGAAAACAAGTTCCGGAAAAATGTGACAGGTTTTATGATCATGATGACGGAAAATGTAAGCCTATTCAATAACGATATTTCCTATCAAAATGGGTTTAACGGGACGGGAATCACCCTATATGAGGTCAAGAATATCGAAATACAAAAACATACCGTTTCAGGAAACCGGGTCGCCCTTTCCATTCAAAAATCCGATGGAGTCACGATTACCGACAATATTTTTCAAATGAATCAAACGGCGATTGAATCCATTCAATCGGGCACGAACCTGGTCGCCAAAAACGATTTTGTAGGGAATTTGGTGAATGTCCGTTCAGATGTGAAAGGCATTCAGCTGCAGGAAAATTATTACGATGACTATGCAGGGATTGATATCGACGATGATGGAATCGGGGACGAGTCCTATGTGGCATTGCAAAGCTTTGGCCAGTGGATCGTGAGAAAACCGGTGTACCAATATTATGTGGAAGCGCCGAGCGTGGTTTTATTGAATCAAATCGATCAACAAACCAATAAAACCGCCAAACAGCTTTTGGTGGATGAAACACCGGCAACCCAATTTGAAAGGGACAAAGCCTTCCATTTTCAATTCCATTTGCCTCAGCTCATCATTGGATTGATTTTTACAATCGGATGCATCGCTATTTGGAGAAGGAGTGTCCTAATATGAAATGGAAAACGTTTATTTTCATTTTATCATTGAGCTTGTTTTTAGTCGGCTGCTCGGAAAAAGCCTATGAGCCGAAAGAAATCAATGTGGAAACTGATATTTGCAAAGTGTGCAACATGGGGATTGCCCATGAAGATTATGCGGCGGAACTGATCTTTAAAAACGGGGATTATGAAGTGTTCGATGATTTGGGATGTTTGGTGGAATTTTTGAAAGATGTCGATGAATCGGAAGTGGGTGCCGCTTATATAAAAAGCGCTGACGGCAACGAATGGCTTCCTGTGGAAGATGCAACCTATGTTTATTCCAAAGACTATTGGACACCGATGAATTATGGCGTGCTCGCCTTCCCTTCCAAAGATGCTGCGGAACAATACATGGAAGAGAACGGTGAAGGCGAAGTGTATTCCTTTGAACAATTGGACGATTTTCAATGGGGAATCCATTTCTGATGCTGGGCAAATTCATTTTATTGGAATGGAAACAAATGCTCCGCAGCAGATGGCTGCAACTGGTGGCCATCCTCTTCATTTTCGTTTTTGTCGCCATCGTCATGATTCAGCAGCTGGCACTGCCGGATATTGAAGGATTTACGAGACAAACGGCATCTTTTTTGAATTTGCTATTGTTTTTATTGCCGCTGTTTACGCTCACCATTGGAGGAATGAGTGTGGCGGGGGATGTGGAATCCGGCTGGTTTTCTTTATTGAAAACCTATCCGATGAAAATTGTCCAATATGTGTTGGGCAAATTTATTGCGCTGATCGGTTCCTTCATGTTTATTGTTATATTGTCCCTTGGGGTGGTTTTTACCCTTGGAGGGTTATTCGGCGGCGTCAAAGTTCCTTCTGAATTGTTGAGCATCGCTTTCTGTTTGATTTTCATTTTCTCATCGATTGCCATATTGCTCGGAAGTTTGGCGAAAAACCGCTTGCATGCCCTTGCCATTTCCCTTGTTGTGTGGGCGTTGTTATTATTGCTTCTATCTTATTTGGTTATGGCTGTCGGTACGGTTGTTCCTGGACATGTGTTGCAAAAACTCACAATTGTCATGTTGCATATCAATCCGGCAGATTGGCTGCGGTTTGGATATTTCCTCCTTTCCCATCAGACGGCGGTTCTTGGTCCGACTTATTATGATTTGATCGCCTTCTATGAGTCAGCGTTTGGAACAATAGTGTTTGTGGCAGTGACGTTGTTATGGATTGCACTTCCACTCATTGTGGCAACCATCAAATTAAAGAAACTTGGTGTTGAAAAATGATTGTTGAAGCGAAAAATTTGCAGAAAATTTATAAGAACAATCGGGGAATCCATGATGCCAATTTCACCATTAGAAAAGGCCGCATCGTCGCTCTCGCGGGAGGCAACGGTGCGGGGAAAAGCACGCTGATTCGCCTGCTGACAAAGCAGGAGAAGCCGACGAATGGGGAACTGATTTGGCATCAGGATGACTTTGTACGTTATATGCCGGATTATGTGGATTTTCCTTCCACGCTGACGGCGCAAGAAGTGCTGGGACTCCTGGCTTCACTAAAAAAGGTTGGAAAAGGAGAACAAGATGAAATATTAAAAAAAGTCGGGCTTTTTGAAGTGAAAAAGCAAAAAGTCTCTTCCTTTTCAAAGGGAATGCGCCAGCGCCTAAATCTGGCTCAGAGCCTCATTGGAGGGGATGGGCTGATCATCATGGATGAGCCTACGAACGGTCTTGATCCCTATTGGATTGCACAACTGAAAGAAATGATGGCCCAAGAACGGAATCGGGGGACAACGGTATTGTTTTCAACCCATATGTTGGCTTTCGCGGAACAGTTGGCTGATGACGTCATTATTTTGCATGAAGGAAGAATATTGGCGGCAGGGGCAGTGCAACAATTATTAAGGGATCATCATTGCGGACATTTGGAGGAACTCTGGCTGCAAAAAATTGACTTATAAAGAGGGCTATTAAAAAAAGGATGGGACATAACTAATAAAGTGAACGAGCTGCAAAAAGATTTTTTGTAAAAAATTGATTGGAGTGACGGGGCGAGTGCTCCTGTCGCGCACGCTTAGTCGCAAAGCGGAGCAAGTTCAAGGAAGTAAATTCAAAGCTTTCCTGCGACGAGCCCTCTCGAGACCCCGCAGGAGCGAAGGATTGAATCAGAGGAGGCTCGAGCCCAATGTCATCAACTTAACGTTACATTTAATGGAAAATAATATTTAATTTAACTTTTATAAAATTAGGTAATAAGCCTCTTGTAATTTTAAAAAGGCCACCAAAATCGTTTTAGAATCCAATTTTTGGTTAATAAAACGAGGATGGTGGTTTTTTTGAAAACAAAAAGTACTTTTTTAGGGGCAATTGAGATTACTCGAAAGTTGCTGAATGATGTGATGTTTATGCTTGAATCTCGGACAAAAGAAACGTATTTTACACGAAAAGAAAAGAAGTTAAATTTTAAAAATACTATTCTATTTAGCTTAAACTTTGTTAAAAAGAGCCTCCAAATTGAACTTGACGACTTTTTCGACAAATTTAATTTATCAGAAATTAGTATTTCCAAACAAGGCTATTCAGCCGCACGAAAAAAGATTTCTCCTCTCGCTTTTGTAAAACTTACAAAAGCGATTGTGAATTGGTATTATGAAGAAAATTCCTTTAAAACTTATCGTGGATTTAGACTTTGCGCAATCGATGGAAGTGTGCTCCAAATCCCTGATACTGAGGAGCTTCGAAATTATTTTGGGTATGGAAAAAATCATAAGACAAGTTATGCAAGAGCTAGTGCCTCTTGTATTTACGATCTTGAGAATGGAATCATTATTACTTCTAGAATCAATCCATATAAGGTAGCTGAGCGAGATAGTGCAAAGGATATGATTGAAGAACTCGTACAAATTGGATTAAAAAATGATCTTTTTTTATTTGATCGAGGGTATCCATCGAGAGATTTTATTGCCTATTTAGATGCCCTTGGTATCAAATATGTGATGCGATGTCAAAAAAATACGATAAAGGAAATTGTCGAAGCGAAAGATGCTGATCAAAACATTCATATAATACATAGGAAACAAGTGATTACTGCTCGTGTAGTTAGATTCCCACTGGATTCTGGCACGGAAGAAATACTTGTCACAAATTTAACCGAGGAAGAGTTTGATATCTCTGAGTTTAAATCTCTTTATTTTAAACGCTGGGGAATTGAAACAGAATATAATGATGTGAAAAATAAAATCGAAATAGAAAATTTCACGGGTAGTTCGAAAATCGCAATTGAACAAGATTTCTATGCATCAATATATTTATCGAATATGGTCAGTTTATTGAGAAATGATGCCAATGAAACAATTAATGAGGAGAGTAAGAAAAAAAGACGAAAACATGATTATCAAGTAAACACAAATATCTTAATAGGAAAATTAAAAGATAGGATGGTTCACTTATTATTAGAAGATTGTCCAATCAAAAGAGAGAGAATGTTTACAAAAATCATGAAAGTGATTATAAGAAATAAGACACCTATTCGGTTTGGGAGAAGCTACCCACGAAGGAATGGTCTGTCCTCAACAAAGTATCCCCTAAACCAAAAAAGGTGTCTATAAACAATACATAGGATAAATATAACCTATTTGTTTATTAAATGTAAATAAATTAGGGGCTTAAAAAAATAAAAATTTAAGCCCCGGGCATCCTATTGCCTTTTTTAGCCGATTTTAGAAAATTATCAACACTTTGTAGGTTGAATAGTATTTTTAAAAGTAGACAACCAGATGGTTGCCTACTAACTGTAAATTATTGGTTGTATAAGTTTCTGACATTGGGCTCGAGCCGGGCCCGCGGAAAGCGTCCCCGGAACGGAAATCAAATTTTCTTCAATTATCAAAAAAACACCATTTTCTCCCGTGAGAAAATGGTGTTTTTTTAGTGCGCCTGGCATGGGTGTAATCTATAGGGTGTAAGTCCCGAACTGTGAAGGCAGAAGTAACAGTTAGCTTAACGCAAGGGTGTCCGTGGTGACGCGGAATCTGAAGGAAGCGAGCGGCAAACTTCCGGTCTGAGGAACACGAACTTCATATAAGGCTAGGTATCATTGGATGAGTTTGCTAAACAAAACAAAGTCCTTTCTGCCAAAGGTGGTACAGAGTAAATGAAGCAGATAGATGGAAGGAAAGATTACATTCTTACCCGGGGAGGTCTGGCGGATATGTGAAGTACGCTTCATAACCTACTTAGTGATAAGTAGCTGAACCGTCAGAAGTCAGCAGAGGTCATAGTATTAGTTGGTTTAGAACTACTAAGAAGGACCGAACAATTAAGAGAGAATAGCCCTTGGCATTCAGTGAGTCATGATGAACACAGAAAACGTAGTACCTCACTTGAGGAAGGAAGCGGTGAATCCCGTGGGAGACCTCTTGGAGGGTGGAGTGACCACTGGCATAAAGAGAACAGCTATTCACGGAAGTTATAAAGACTTGCGTCAATCATCTTAATTGAACCGCCGTATACGGAACCGTACGTACGGTGGTGTGAGAGGACGGGAGTTAATTGCTCCCTCCTACTCGATTCTTTTGTCCCAGCCTCCATGTTCAATCAATGCGGCAAACGGATAGCGGACAGTTTTCGCAACATATTTCTTTCTTCAAATACTCTAAATTGTGAATGGTAATGATGCTTTTATCAAATGAAATAACTCCTTGTTTTTTTAGATCATTCAGCATACGATTCACCATTTCTCGACTTGTGGAGCAAAGATTGGCAAGATCCGAATTCGTTAAATTGAAATCAATGTAAAGATCGTTGTTTTCATTCAATTTGCCGTAAGTATTGGCAAGTCGAATGAGGGTTGAGTAAAGAGCCCCTTTTTTACCGTGCATCACTAAATCCCGTAAAATACTTTGGGTTTTCAGATGTTCATTTTGTAGCCATTTAATATATTCAATCATTAATGTCGGTTGCTCAGTTAAAAGCATTTCTAATGAATCTTTTTTCATGGACAAAAGTTCAGTATTCATCATTGCTTTAGCAGTCATTGTATGATTGATAGGAGGACCAAAAACAGAACATTCACCGATCATGGAGTTAGGACCGCAAATTCTTAGCGTCAATTCTTTACCGCTTTCTGTTTCTTTGCTTAATTGTACAGCGCCTTTTTTAATAAGATAAAGTTCTTCTGCATTTTCACCTTCCTGGAAGATTTGATTTCCTTTATCTATTTTCAATAACAGACCATGTTCTGCAAATAGCGAATTAAAATTCATAGGAACCATATCGACTAAGACCATGCTATTCATCACATCCTTAATAATGATGTTAATTTGTCGGTTCCATTCAACGACACACATTTAAACCTATATATATAATACCACATTAATCTGCTGTTTTTTTGAATAATTTTGGAGATATTTTTTGCATTTCCATAATCGTAATCTTATAATCAAGTTAGTCAAAGAAGGTCAAACGTAAGAGGTGATTGGATGCAATTACAACAGGAAGATAATCGTAGTGCATTAGAAAAATTTGGTCGCAATTTAAATGAAGAAGTAAAAAAAGGGAAAATTGATCCTGTTATTGGTCGCGACGAGGAAATTCGAAATGTGATTCGTATTTTATCCAGAAAAACGAAAAATAATCCAGTGTTAATTGGAGAACCTGGCGTTGGGAAAACCGCAATCGTTGAAGGGCTGGCTCAACGAATTGTTCGTAAAGATGTGCCAGAAGGATTGAAAGATTGCATTCTTTGGGAATTGGATATGAGTTCATTGATTGCTGGAGCTAGTTTCCGTGGTCAATTCGAGGAACGTTTAAAAAGCGTATTAAAAGAAATTCGAGAATCAGATGGACGCATTATTTTATTTATTGATGAGATTCATACGATTGTTGGTGCAGGTAGAGCAGAAGGTTCAATGGATGCTGGGAATATTTTAAAGCCAATGCTTGCTCGTGGTGAGCTTCATTGTATCGGGGCGACTACGTTAGATGAATATCGTAAATATATTGAAAAAGATCCAGCTTTAGAACGAAGATTCCAACAAGTGATGGTGAGAGAACCATCTGTTGAAGATACGATTTCGATATTGAGGGGCTTAAAAGAACGTTTTGAATTGCATCACGGAGTAAGAATTCATGACCGTGCGATAATAGCTGCTTCTCAACTTTCAAATCGCTATATTACAGATCGCTTTTTACCGGACAAAGCCATTGATTTAATTGATGAAGCTTGCGCAATGATTCGTACAGAAATCGATTCCATGCCCCAAGAATTGGATGATGTGACTCGCCGCGTGATGCAACTGGAAATAGAAGAGCAGGCGTTAATGAAAGAAAAGGACGAGGCGAGTAAAAAACGTTTAGAAGCCCTTAGAATAGAATTACAACAACTAAAAGATGGACAAAAAGAATTAAAAAAGAAATGGCAATTCGAAAAAGAAGGTTTGGAGCAACTGCAAACAAAAAGGGCATTATTGGATGAGTACCGCCGTCAGTTTGAAGATGCACAGAGCAGGCAAGATTTGAATAAATTGGCGGAACTCCAATACGGAAAAATTCCTGCTGTGGAAAAAGAAATCAAACAATTAGAAAAAACTTTAGCCAATGCTTCAGAAAATCGGATTTTAAGAGAAGAAGTTACAGCAGAAGAAATTGCAACAATTGTTTCTCGATGGACTGGAATTCCAGTTACAAAATTAGTGGAAGGTGAACGGGAAAAATTATTGCGTTTAAAAGATACTCTCCATGAAAGAGTCGTTGGTCAAGATGAAGCGGTGAAACTCGTAACAGAAGCTGTATGGCGTGCACGTGCTGGCATTAAAGATCCTTACCGTCCAATCGGTTCCTTCATTTTCCTTGGTCCAACTGGAGTAGGGAAAACGGAGCTTGCAAAAGCATTGGCCGCACAATTATTTGATTCAGAAGATCATTTTATTCGCATTGATATGAGCGAATATATGGAAAAACATAGTGTATCACGATTAGTTGGTGCACCTCCAGGGTATGTTGGCTATGAAGAGGGCGGACAATTGACAGAAGCGGTACGTCGCAATCCATATTCTGTTATTTTATTAGATGAAATTGAAAAAGCCCATCCAGATGTGGCGAATATTTTGCTTCAAATTTTAGATGATGGTCGGATTACGGATAGCCAAGGGCGTCTTGTAAACTTTACGAATACGGTTATCATTATGACATCCAATATAGGTTCTCAGTATTTATTGGAAGCAGGCTCTCATGTTGACGAAGAGGTTGAAAATGTTGTAATGAGAGAACTTCGAAAACATTTCAAGCCAGAATTGTTAAACCGGATAGACGATATTATTTTATTCCATGCATTGACGGATGAACACTTTACTACAATCGCCTGGAAATACATTAAACAATTGCAACAACGAGTAGCTGAAAATGAAATTACGCTAATCGTGGATGATGAAGTGGTAAATTGGGTTGTAGAAAACGGTATTGACCCACAATTTGGTGCAAGACCATTAAAACGATTTGTGCAACGACATGTTGAAACGGCTGTGGCAAGAGAGTTGTTAAAGGGAGAAATTTTTCCAGGCGAGATGATGAGGGTTTCATTACTAGAAGGTCAATTAGTAGTAGCAAAAGGTGAATAAAGTACGTGTGAAAACGGCTAGAGCTCTTTTTGCTCAGCCGTTTTTTTAAAATAGGCGAAAATAAAATGGATTTTGATTAATAAAGCAAATCTAAGCTTCTCATTTTGATTGTTTGGCTAATAAGTTCTTAAGTTTGACTAATATCTTCCTCAGGTTGACTAATATCAGTTCGAGTTGGTTAATAAAGCAAATCATAGTTCCCTCATTTTATTTGCTTGGCTAATAAGTTCTTAAGTTTGACTAATATCTTCCTGAGGTTGACTAATATCAGTTCGATTTTGACTAATAAAGCAAATCACAGTTCTCCCATTTTGTTTGCTTGGCTAATAAATTCCACAGATTGACTAATATCTTCCTTAGGTTGACTAATATCAGTTCAATTTTGACTAATAAAGTAAATCTCTGTCCCCCCATTTTGTTTGCTTGGCTAATAAGTTCCAAAGAATGACTAATATCTTCCCCAAGTTGACTATTATCAGTTCGATTTTGACTAATAAAGTAAATCGCAGCCTCTCATTTTGATTGTTTGACTAATAAGTTCCATAGAATGTCTAATATCCACTTCAGGTTGACTATTATGAGTTCGATATTGACTAATATTCTCAAATCTTGGAAGTATCCACCTGTTTATCTATTCCTTGGCTATTATGTTCAAGCGAATACCTATACCGATAATTGCATAAATTAATAGTTAGAAAAATAAAAAACGAATGGGAAAGTTAGGAGTCCCATTCGTTAATTTTTTTGTGCTTGTCAAAGCTGTTGAATAGATTATTGTTGATCTGCTTTAAGTTCTTTTGGAGATTCGCTAGGAATGATCGCAGCTACAACCCAAACGAGAACTGTGAAAATAACAGCAACTACTAAAGTTGTAACAAAGTCAAAAACTGTAATTCCTAAAATAGAACCAACTACGTAGCTTAACATAGAAATTAACAAAATTCCCCAAATGAATGACATAATATATTGCATTTCGTTTCACCTCTATCGAACTTTAATTACTAGTATATACTTTGCTCATCTTAATAATCATAACATAGTACGACAAAAATGAACAATAAACTTTTCGTACAAACAAATTTTTCTGTTGTGAATTTCATTATTATGGTCTATAATTAAGACCAACTACTAATCGCAAGTATTAAATTGGGGGTTAAATACCATGAATGCAGGAATACTAGGATTAGGAAAATATGTTCCTGAAAAGATTGTAACGAATTTTGATTTAGAGAAAATTTTAGATACAAATGATGAATGGATTCGTACGCGTACAGGAATTCAAGAAAGAAGAATTGCTCGTGAAGATGAAGATTCCTCAGATATGGCATATGAAGCGGCAAAAGAAGCTCTTGAAAACTGTGGGATTTCACCTGAACAAATTGGATTGATTTTAGTAGCAACCGTTACTCCGGACCGTGCTTTTCCAAGTGTTGCTTGTCAATTGCAAGAACGATTAGGAGCTAGCAATGCAGCTGCAATGGACATTTCAGCTGCCTGCTCTGGTTTTATTTATGCCCTTGCAACAGCGAAATTGTATGTGGAAAGCAACAGTTATGATTACGTTTTAGTTGTTGGTGCAGAAAAATTATCAAAAATTACGGATTGGAAAGATCGGAATACTGCTGTACTATTTGGTGATGGAGCAAGCGCTGCAGTTGTTGGTAAAGTATCAGAGGGCAGAGGAATTTTAGCATTTGAATTAGGTGCAGATGGAACTGGCGGAAAATATTTGAATATGAACGACGAAGATTTCATCTATATGAACGGACGTGAAGTATTTAAATTTGCTGTGCGTCAAATGGGGGCAACAGCATTATCCGTTATTGAAAAGGCTGGATTATCAAAAGAAGATGTTGACTTCTTAGTTCCGCATCAAGCAAACATTCGCATTATGGAAGCAGCAAGAGAAAGATTAGAGCTAGATGAAGATAAACTATCAAAACGCATCCATAAATACGGTAACACATCATCTTCTTCAATCGGTCTTGCTTTAAAAGATGAACTTGATGAAGGAAAAATTAAAGATGATGATATAGTCGTTTTAGTTGGATTTGGTGGAGGACTCACTTGGGGCGGCGCCGTAATAAAATGGGGAAAATAATAGATTTTCATATTCCAGTTATAGTAATTTATAAGTATAGTAAATCCTAAGGGGGTACTAGAGATACATGAAAAGGAGAGTAGTGATTACCGGTATAGGTGCTGTTACACCACTAGGTAATACAGTAGATGAAACCTGGTCAGCAATTAAAGAAGGGAAATCCGGCATTGGGCCGTTAACAAGAGTCGATGCAGAATTATTCCCAGCTAAAGTTGCTGCTGAAGTAAAAGATTTTGATATTGAACAATATATTGATCGAAAAGAAGCAAGAAAGATGGACCGTTTCACTCATTACGCGCTTGCTTCTGCATTGATGGCAGTAAAAGATGCAGATTTAGTAATTAATGAAGAAAATGCTAACCGCGTTGGTGTTTGGATTGGTTCTGGAATCGGTGGGATGGAAACGTATGAACAACAATTTGAAGTGTTCCAAAAACGTGGTGCCCGCCGAGTAAGTCCATTTTTCGTTCCAATGATGATTCCAGATATGGCAAGTGGGCAAGTTTCGATTTATTTAGGAGCAAAAGGTCCAAATGCTTGTACTGTAACTGCATGTGCTTCTGGAACAAACTCTATTGGCGATGCTTTTAAAGTGATTCAGCGCGGCGATGCAGATGTCATGATTACGGGAGGAACGGAAGCTCCAATCGTAAAAATGGCTGTTGCTGGATTCTGTTCAAGCACTGCGCTTTCGCTAAACACAGATCCAGCTACGGCATCCCGTCCATTCGATAAAGAACGCGATGGATTTGTTATGGGTGAAGGTGCAGGTATTCTTGTATTAGAAGAGTATGAACATGCAAAAGCTCGCGGTGCAAAAATTTATGCGGAAATCGTTGGATACGGTGCAACTGGTGATGCTTATCATATTACAGCTCCAGCGCCAAATGGTGAAGGTGCTGCCCGCGCTATCCAGCAAGCTATTGAAGATGCGGGTATTGATCCTACAGAAATAGGATATATCAATGCTCATGGAACAAGTACACCATACAATGACTTATATGAAACAATGGCTGTCAAAACTGTCTTTGGAGACCATGCATATAAATTAGCTATGAGTTCAACAAAATCCATGACAGGTCACTTGCTTGGTGCAGCGGGTGGTATTGAAGCAATCTTTACAGCATTAGCATTAAAAGAAGGAATTTTACCACCTACAATTAACTTGCATAATCCAGATCCTGAGTGTGACCTTGATTATGTACCAAATGAAGCTCGTAAAGCAGATATTCAATATGCTATGAGCAATTCCTTAGGATTTGGTGGACATAATGCAAGCCTTGTATTCAAAAAAATAGAAGAATAAAAAATTGTCGATAAGTAAAATGCGTTTAGCTTAAAGCTAAACGCATTTTTACTTAATTTGATGAATAATAAGAGTAGTAAAGGATGGTGGCTTGATATTTCGATTTATGTTGTTTTTATTCAGCTATGGCATTTGCGTTATTTCGGTAAGCAATCTTCTTTTATACTTAAACTATCGGACGCTTGGTTATTCTTGGCGCGCAGTCTTTTTTTATATTTTAGGTTCTCCTGAATTGTATTTAATGATCATATCATTAGTAATATTATTTATCGTAATATTCGACCTATTCCCATCGCGATTTCCATTTTCTTAACGGTTTCGTTTGCAATGGCATTGGCTTTTTCTGCACCTTCATCTAAGATGTTATCTAATTCTTCTGAATCGATAAGTTCGTTGAATCGTTCTTGAATTGGCGTTAAATGTTCAATTAAGCAAGTAGCAACCCCTTCCTTAAAGGCACCGTATCCAAGGCCTTCATATTTTTTTACAACCTCATCAATGGATTTATTTGTTACTGCTGCTTCAATTGTAAGTAAGTTGGAGATACCTGGTTTCTTTTCTTCGTCGAAAGCGACAACACCATCTGAATCTGTAACGGCTGATTTAATTTTTTTCATGATTTCTTTAGGTGTATCTAATAAGCGAATTGTCGCTTTTGTATTTGGGTCGGACTTGCTCATTTTTTTCGTAGGGTCTTGCAATGACTTAATGCGAGCTCCTGCTTTTGGTAATTGAATTTCTGGAATTTTAAATACCTCACCATATCGTTTATTGAATCGTTCTGCCAAATCACGAGTCAATTCAATATGTTGTTTTTGGTCTTCTCCAACAGGAACGATATCCGTATTATATAATAGGATATCAGCAGCCATTAACGGTGGATAAGTTAATAGACCAACAGAAACGAATTCTTTTCCTTCTTTTGCTGATTTATCTTTAAATTGAGTCATTCTTTCGAGCTCACCAATGGATGAAATACATTGTAACATCCAGCCAGCTTTTGTATGAGCAGGTACTTCCGATTGAATAAATAACGTTGCTTTTTTCGGATCAATGCCCGTTGCAAGATATGTAGCAGCAAGGATGCGAATGTTTTGTCGCAATTCTTTTGGATCTTGTGGAACGGTAATGGCATGTTGGTCTACTATACAGTAAATTGCATTTCCTTCATCTTGAAGTGCAGGGAATTGCATAAACGCTCCGATATAGTTCCCCAATGTAATAACTCCAGTTGGTTGTACTCCTGAAAAAATAGTCTTCATTAACACTACCTCCTATTTTTATCCATAAAAAAACATCAAACGACCAATACAAATTGTATTGGGACGAATGATGTATATCCGCGGTACCACCCAGTTTGCCTTAAAAGGCCGCTCTCGATTCTTCGTAACGTGAAGCGTACGAGCTTTACTACTCACTTTCGTAAAGCCAACTCGAAAGTCCATTCCATTTGCTCTGCGATCTGTTTGCACCTACCACAGACTCTCTAAACGCAGAAATCAAATGTACTACTCTTCGTCATCGTTGTTCAATGTATATATTCGGTAAATTATGAGTGAATTATAAAGTAATTCAAAGGAAAAATCAAACGTGAAAAATTTTTCATTTTGGAATGAGATGAAAAAGATTTGGGTAGTATTGTAGTAGGAAAATGTAAGGAAATTTTATCACTAAATATAGAAACTCTTGATTGCCGTTATCGATCTAATTGAGAAAATAAATTGGAAGATAAAGGAGGGAAGAAAATACAACTTTAGTAGGAAATTTTATGTTAATTGTGAAAAAAGCTAAGATTCACGAATGTTTTTTTTAAATTTATTATATGAATATGTGAATTTTTCAATTATCCTATATTCAAAAGGAAAAGAATGTTGTATAATTGATACAGAATTTAAAATGATATTAATTCTAAATTAATAATAAAGCATAGATGCCTTTGATTTATATATAGAAGGGAAGTGTAACAATGATTGTAACATTATTTACATCACCTAGTTGTACATCATGTAGAAAAGCGAAAGCTTGGCTAGAGCAACATGATATTCCATATAGAGAACGAAATATTTTTTCAGAACCGCTAACAATTAGTGAAATTAAAGAAATATTACGAATGACAGAGGATGGAACTGACGAAATTATTTCTACACGCTCTAAAGTATTCCAAAAGTTAAACGTTGATGTGGAAAGTTTACCTTTACAAAAATTATATGAATTAATCCAAGAGCATCCAGGATTACTCCGAAGACCAATTATTTTAGATGAGAAGCGTCTGCAAGTTGGTTACAATGAAGATGAAATCCGTCGATTTTTACCTCGAAAAGTACGTGCTTATCAATTAATGGAAGCCCAAAAAATGGTCAATTAATCATATAATGTAGTGAAAAAGTGTAAATTCAGTCAACGTTTGTTTGACTTGTTTACGCTTTTTTTATTGCATTTTTATTATGAATTCCTTCATAAAGAAAATTCATCCTTTTTTCACTTAATACTTGATTTAATTGATATTGTCATCTACAATTTTGAATAATTCAAATAATTTTATTTGAAGGGTGTTTTTCCTTTTCATTTTCTATTAGTTCATCATACAATAGAATCATAGAATGAAACATAAATATTCATTAAGCGTTTTGTTCTGTATACCAAAGGAAGTAAAGGGGAAAGGCACTAAAGAATTGGGGTGTATTTTACTCCGATTCAAACATACTAAGTACACGCTTTCGGTTTTTCAACCAATGACTGTGAAGGGAGTTGAAGTCTCATGGACATCGAACGCGTAAATGAAAATACAATAAAGCTCTTTATCACATATCGTGATATTGAGGATCGCGGTTATAGCCGTGAAGAAATATGGTATAACAGAGCAAAAGGCGAAGAGTTATTTTGGGATATGATTGGTGAAATTAACACAGAAGAATATTTCGATTTAGATGGCCCAATTTGGATACACGTGAATGCTTCAGAACAAGGTTTAGAAGTAATCGTCACACGTGCCAATGTAAATGATTCAGATCCAAGCTCTCTGTTCTCTAATTTTGATGAACATCATGAAGCTACAGTTAACCATAAAGACCCGTTCAATCCCTTCGAAGATGATGATGTGTTAAATCATGAAGGAATTGCGAACATGTCATTATATAAATTCAAGGATATCGACGAAATTATTCCAGTAGCAAATCGATTAGTGGAGTACGGCTTGCACACTTCTTTATATAAATATGAAAATTATTACTATATTGCCATCAATTTTGCTGGTGTGAATGATAGTGCAACTCGTCAAAATATACGCTCGATTTTAAATGAATATTTAACAAGTTCAAAAATGACAATATATCGTTTAAAAGAGTACGGTACAGCGATCATGGAAGAAGATTGCTTGGAAACAATTGTTCATTACTTTAATTAAATGTGCCTAGGTGTAGGCACTTTTTTTTATGTTAATATTTTGAATTTCAGTTAATCTCCCCCTTGAAAAATATATCTTTTTGTATGCTCTTGTCAATCCTAAAATTCTACCATAAAATGGTGTGAAAAGGGGGGGTTTTGTGCTTGTAGCAATTACAGAAAATCAAGAACGATTTGTGATTGATTCCACAATTCCTCATACAACATTAAAACGCCTTAGAGAAGAAAGACAATTCTATTGCCCACAATGCGGTGAAAAACTCCAATTGAAAATTGGAACCGTTAAAGTGCCTCACTTTGCTCACATTTCAATAAGTCATTGCGAGTCTTATTTTTCTGAAGGTGAAACAATACAACATCTCCAAGGAAAAGAACAGCTGTTTCAACTTTTTCGATATCTTCAAGTCCCCGTATTGCTAGAGCCTTATATAGCGGAACTAAAGCAAAAGCCAGATCTGCTAATAAATTTAAATGGATATCAGTATGCCATTGAATTCCAATGTAGTCCAATAAAGCATGAACGATTTCTTGAGCGAAATAACGGTTACAATCAAAAAAATATCCAACCTATTTGGATTCCATTGACTCCTGTTCCAAAAATAAAAGGAAATGGCTTACAAAAAATTACCCTTCCTCATCAACTCCAACAATTTATTACTAGCGAAAAGAAAGCAAAATATTTAATGACATATAATCCAAATACAAAGCAATTTTTGTATATATCTAACCTCATTCATTTAAAGGGAATTAGTTATTTATCAAAAATTAGTCCTCTCCCACTATTAAAACAAAAATTCCCATTTTATATACCGAGGCCTTTTACAGAAAAGGAATTTTCCAATGTATTAAATGCATACCGTAATTTTATCAATCAATTTTTAAAATCAAGGGTATTATTTAGCCGAAAAGGTGTAAATGATTTATTTTTGAGAAGTGTTTATGAGCTGCGAATAGACCTTTATCAATTTCCAATATTTTTAGGAATTCCTATTTGCGGAAATGAAGCATTTCATGTATGTGCAATAGAATGGCAAACTGAACTAATGTATTTTATTTATTTATTGGGAATTAAGGTACATGCAATCAATCAAAAAGTAATAATTGACTTTTTACGATGGTCAAAGCGGGTATGTACGAGTGAGGCTATTCAAGTTGTTAATCGATATGTAGAACTTCTCAAAGATTTGTCTGTGGAAGATATGATGAGCACAGTGAAAAAAGAACAATTAGAGGAATTGCTATATAGGCAATTTCTTGCAACAAGAGGAAAATATTGAGAAAATAGGATTGTGAAAAAAATTTATCATTACGGGGGCATTGACATGGCAAAAAAATTATTAACACGTGATGAAGTGCCTGTCGAATTGACTTGGGATTTATCAACAATTTTCCCTTCAGACGAGGCATGGGAGGAAGAATTTAAACAGATTGAGCAATTAATTTCAGAAGCAGAAAAGTATAAAGGGAAAGCAACAGAAAGCGCAAAAAGTTTATATGAAACATTGCAATTTAGCGACAAAATTTCTGAGCGCTTCGGGAAATTATACGTATATAGTCATTTGAAACACGATGAAGATACGACGAAAAGCAAATATCAAGGGATGGAAAGCCGTGCACGTTCTCTAGGAGCAAAGATTAATGCGGCATGGTCTTTCTTAACTCCTGAAATTTTAACTTTATCGGAAGAACAAATACAACAATATTTAGAAGAATACGAACCGTTGCGTCTATATGAGCAAATGTTTAAAGAATTAAATTTACAGCGTCCACATGTATTATCGGCCGATAAAGAAGCTATATTAGCACAATTTTCAGAAGTGACAAGCTCTCCGGGTACTACTTTCAGCGCTTTGAATAATGCAGATTTAGAGTTTCCAACTATCAAGAATGAAGATGGCGAAGAAGTACAACTGACTCATGGAAACTACATCACATTTTTAGAAAGTGAAGATCGTGAAGTAAGAAAAAATGCTTTTAAAGCGATGTATGATACGTACGGCAAGTATATTAATACTTTTGCTTCCACATTAGCAGGCAACGTAAAATCACATAATGTTTATGCAAGAATCCGGAACTACGATTCTGCTCGTCATCGCGCATTAGCAGGTAACCATATACCTGGAAAGGTCTATGATCAATTAATTGAAACGATCCACGAATACTTACCAGCACTTCACCGCTATGTATCATTGCGTAAAAAAGTGCTCGATGTGGATGAATTGCACATGTATGATTTATTCGTACCTCTTGTGAAAAAAGTGAAAATGGATATGCCTTATGAAAAAGCAAAAGATATTATGGTGAAAAGCTTTGCTCCATTAGGGGAAGAATATCAAACTATCGTCCAAGAAGGATTAAATAGCCGCTGGGTAGATGTAATGGAGAATAAAGGAAAACGAAGCGGAGCATATTCTTCAGGGACATACGGCACGAATCCGTACGTATTAATGAACTGGCAAAATAATATTGATAATTTATTTACGTTAGCCCATGAATTTGGACATAGTATGCATAGTTACTATACTCGGAAAAATCAACCGTATCCTTATGCGGATTACTCCATTTTCGTGGCGGAAGTAGCTTCTACATGTAACGAGGAGCTTTTATTCGATTATTTATTAAAAACGACGGAAGATAAACAAGTGAAAGTTTACTTACTCAATCATTGGCTCGATAGTTTCAGAAGTACGGTTTATCGCCAAACAATGTTTGCTGAATTTGAACATATGATTCATGAAATGGATCGAAATGGTGAGGCGCTTACTGCTGAACATCTTACAGAAATTTATTATGATTTAAATAAACAATATTTTGGCGATGAAATGACGGTAGATGAAGAAATTGGCTTAGAATGGGCGAGAATACCACACTTCTATTACAATTACTATGTATATCAATATGCAACAGGACAAAGTGCAGCAGTTGCTTTAAGCCGTCAAATTTTAGAAGAAGGACGTCCTGCAGTAGATCGCTATATTAACAACTTCTTAAAAGCGGGATGTTCTGATTTCCCAATTGAAGTATTGCGAAAAGCTGGTGTAGATATGGAATCAAGAGAACCAATCGCTCAAGCTTGCAAAGTATTTGAAGAAAAACTCAATGAATTAGAATCACTGTTATTGCAATAGTGAAATACTGTATAACTCATACGGTAAACTACACAATAAAATAAGTAAAAAAGCTTCAAAAGAGTTAATAAAATCTCTTTTGAAGCTTTTTTTCTTGAAATAAAAGTTTTTAATGTATAATTTTTTTTGACGATTTTATTTAGAGAATGTGAACGTTTTTTGAAGTAAATATATAGCTTTTACTATCTTGATTGTTCCTAATTTTTCAATAATTTTTGCAAGTTTCATGAAAGTGTTTACATTATGTCGAATTTGTGAAATTCCATTAAACTTTATTGCACAAATTATTATTCCATGATAAATTAAAAACGTGAAATAAATCACATATCAAACATACACCCCTTTGTTTGAACGTGAACATTTCTCCCATCCCCTTTGTGTAAGGAGGCATTTGCTGCAGCAAATGCCTCTTTTACTTTATTCTCATCAATGATACATTCGCACCAAAAGACCTGTAATAAATCTTTCTCTTTTAATAACATAGCTTTGGTTAAAAAAACAAAAAAGGTTCTTTGTCAAATGGTGTTGGTGAATAAATTTTAGTGACATTATTTGGTAATGTGTAATCGGATGGCTTAGGGGAAATTCGAGGTTCCCCTAAGCTGTTTTTATTTTCGCTAAGTTTTGGGTAATGAATATTCGGTTTCTAAAGTGATAGAAGGATCGATAACCGAAAGAAATGCGTTTAATCACTTTGATTTTGTTATTAATCCCCTCTAAAATGCCGTTATTATAATCGTACTTTAGCGTATTCTCGACGTAATTGATGTATTTGTTGATTGTCTTGATGGCGGTTTTCATATAGCTGGAAACGATATTTTGTTTATTCTCTAATGTTTTCTTTAGGAGCTCAAAGTCTTTGATTTTTATGCAATGTTGCACGTATTGATATAACTCATAGGACGCTTTTAATTCAGAATCTAAATCAATGAGATAGTGGAGAATCTCCACCTCACACATATGCTTTTTAAAGCAACGATGATATTTATAGTTCTTATAATCAAGTTTTGTTTGATCTTTCAGAAGGAGCTTCCAGTATTTTTTTAATTTATTGTAATTCTTTTTATCCCGATTCATGACGTTGATGCGCGTTTTGTTTAAAGCTCTGCTAAATAGTTGGAGGATATGGAATTTGTCGAGTACGATTTCCGCTTTAGGGAAAACTTCGTGGATTAAGGAAATATAAGGGCTGTACATATCGATGACAATCGTTTTTACCGCATCTCTCGCCTTCTTGGAATACCGTAAGAAATACTCTTTGAGGACATGTAATCTCCGGTCCTCCACGATATCCACAATCTCCCCCGTTTCAGAGTCGCAGAAAATAAAGGACATCGCTCCAGCTGCGGATTTCACTGATTTAAACTCATCAAAACACAAATGCTTTGGAAGGTAGTGAACATTTGGTTGATAGTAGCTATAAAAGCTGTCAATGACACGACTGACAGTGGCATGAGAAACATGATGTTTCATCGCAATATCTTTTTCGGATATTTTATCTTTGGCGTTTAAAGCAATCGATACTTTGGTATTGTTGGAAATACAACAGTTTTTAGCCACGACGCTCGTTTTTAAAGTAAACGTGGAATGACAATGTTTACAGAAATAACGCTGTTTACGCAATTTTAAGTAGGTATGAAAACCTGAAATGCTAGGCATTTTAATGAGAGACGTTTTAAAACCGTGTTTAATGATTTGATCATCAAAGACATGTCCACAAGCATAACAAGCTTTTGGTTGATACGTTAACGTCCCATGAAAGACTTTCGCTTTTACTTTTTTGATTGTTTCGGTAGAACAAAAATTTTCATCAAATGTGATATTTTTGTCTTTTATATTGAGTAGGTTTCGTATAGAATGATGGTGAGACATGTGACACAACTCCTTTGGAAAATGTGTTTTGGCGATTACATTTTACCAGAGTTTTGTCACTGTCTCATTTTTTTTGTTCAAAAAAATTGGTGCTGGTTTATACTCACCAACACCAAATATTATAGAGCCACAAAAAAAACGTAGACATGCTATATCATGTCTACATTCAGAAAAGCATCTAGATATTCTATCATTATCAAAAATTTAATCCACAATTACTAGAGTGAAAAAGAAGAGGATTTTAAACGCCATAATGTAACAGCATCATTTGAAACACGTTCGATTTTTTGTTGTAACATCCGTTTTTTCAATTCTCTTTCCGCATCGCTCATGGATATCGAATAGATGCTTGCCACTTCATCGGTTGTTAAGTATTGAAAACGTTGGAATAACTCTTCGAATGTTGGTAACGGTTTACTGACGATTTCTTCATCCAACATTTCCTGCAATATTTGAACGTATATTTCATAGGAATACATTCCACTTACTTTTAGACCTTCATCTTCAATGCATTCATTAAAGAATACAATGCTCGGCACTTCATCAACTTCCATTTCGCGAGTGATATATAAATCGCATTGAAAAGCACGCACCGCTTCTTTTGATCCGAAATCTTTAATAAATTCCTCTTGGTCTAATGTTGCTTCCTTCGCAATTTCTACTAAAGCTGAATAGGAATGAACATTTTTAGTTTCCAACAATGCATGTTCCTGCAATTTTCGAATATAACGATTTGCTGCTTTTTTACCTTGTAATTCTGCTGCTTTAATGGCAAGTGAGGGTAAGGCAGGATGAGTAATATCCACATCAGTACCTGTTAAGCACCCTTTGATACGTCTAGTAACACAGTTTAAAGTTTGTAATTCTGTGCTCAGTACGTATCGCCAAGTGAAATAATGCTCGTATTCCAATTGTAGCTTTTTTAACATTGACTGTAATTTAAAGGCATTTGGACAAAGCGGGTCAATAAAAATATAAAGTTCAATTGGTTTTGTCCTCTTCGTGGATGCGACAGGTTCTGACAGTAGCTGGATATTATTCAATCTAATCCCCCCTCATCCTCACTCGGAGTATTAATCATATGATGCGCTGTTAAAACAAGACGTTGGAAATATTGTTCGCGAAATGGGCCTTCAAGTCCTACTTCATCCATCGCTTCACTCATACATTCCAGCCAAGCTTGAGCATGGTCTGGAGTGATTTTAAAGCGCATATGTCTTGCTCTCATCATCGGATGACCATGTTCTTGAGTATATAAATTCGGACCACCTAAATATTGCGTTTGGAATTGTATTTGTTTGCGAATTGTTTCTTTTAAATCTTCTGGAAACAATGGACGGAGTAATGGATGGACATCAACTCGTTTATAAAATGCATGAATAAGCTTTTCTAACTTTTCAGCACCAATTTCCTCATAAGGAACCATATACTTTCGATTCATAGGTGTAAACTCCTTTTATACTCTTTTCCCGCATGTACGAATTGTGATCGACTATGAAAACCTTGATTAGTTATATTTCATTCTATCAACGACTCACCGTTTTCTCAAACAAATCGCTTTCAGCAAGTGTTGATAATTGAGGGGAAATATAGAAATTATCCAACTACATTGTTCGATAATAATTTAACACTTTCTTAACATAGTTTTGAGTTTCTTTAAATGGAGGAATGCCTCCATATTTTTTTACATTACCAGGTCCTGCATTATATGCAGCTAAAGCCAGTTCCAAGTCATTATCAAATTGATCGAGCATTTGACGCAAATATTTTGTACCACCCATGATGTTTTGTTCAGGGTCTTTCGTATTCGTTACACCTAAATATTTTGCGGTACCTGGCATCAATTGCATAAGCCCGGTAGCCCCAGCTGAGCTTACTGCATTTGGATTAAAGTTCGATTCTTGTTTTATAACTGCCATAATTAATTTTTCAGGAATACCGTATTTGGCAGATGCTCTTTGAATAATTTCACGATAATCTCCGTGCGTTGCTGAATCGATATTTGCTTCTGATTCGGAAGCGTTAGATTGAGAATAGGATGTTGTTATGTACGGATTTGGGCTAGATAATATGAATTTTGAAATATAATCTTTTGCATCATCATTTAGTCCGTTTTTATAAGAAAAGTGTTCAATCGCTTCAAGTAGGGCTTTTTCTGGATTATCGCTATTTTGGGTAGTAGCCAATATTTCTTCTAGCATTTCTGCAAATAAACCTTCCTCAGTCGTTGCATTGATAGAAGAGCTATTTAGGGAACGCAATGCGTCAATTTCTAATATGGTTTTCATCATTGTTGCATCCATTTACTGTACTCCTTTCTCTTGGACAGCTTTCATAAATCGGGCGATTTTTTTGTCAGCTATTTGTATATCGATATTTCGTTCTTGTAAAAAAGATAAAAACCGTTTCTCCCCTACTGTCGGGTTATTTGTTTCATATTCTACCTCATAATCATCGCAGTGCAAATAGAAGGAATGGTCAAAAACAAGAATTCCCCCCTCATATGGCACCTCAGCCCGATCTGTTGTCAATGTTCCAAAGGGGCGTAAATCTTCAATAGGCACTTGCAATCGCAGTAATCTTTCCTTGACAGAAGGTGCCCAAAATCCCTTGCCAGAAAGCATATCATCCCTTTGTTGTTGTGTTAATATGTCCGTTGTTTCAAGATGAATATGTTTTGCCGTTTTCTCTTTTAAAGTACAAAAATATTTTCCTTTTTGTTCTCGAATGCGTAGAGCACTGGAAAATTTCCTCAAGTGCCAATTTTCTGTATCAAAATAGTGATTAACTTGTCGAACGATTTGATGTTTTTGAATGTTGAACTCTGTTAATAATTGTTCATATTGTTCTTTTGTTAACATGTTTTTAAATTCAATTTCATACTGTTGACTCATGACTTTATCCCTTTCATTTATGCATTTTATTGAACCTTTTTATCGAAAATAGTTCCTGCTATGTTAAAATATGAGGAGAAATGGTAGGAAGGGATTGTTATAAATGCGCAACGTTTATGTCGTTGATGATTATCGTTTTGAAAATGATGAACTTTATTTTAGTTTAAACAAAAATCACTCCAAAATACAAATTCAGCCAGCAGGACAAGTGTTAACGGATTCTGACGAGCTTGCTTTTATTTATGTCGTTGAAGAAGACAACGAATATAGTTATTTACAATTTCCTAAAAAAGTGTGGCGTGCATTAGTAGAAATGATAAAAAAGAAGAAAGATTCGATATTAATTTTAGATAATGAATCCATACTATTACATAATTTTTCGAATGAATTAGAAATGCTCATATATAACATTGAAGGAAATGGCAATTACGGTGATGAATTTGTACAAGCAGTAGAAGAAACTTTTCGTGAAATATTAGAAGCACAATAATTGATTGAGTTTTTGTAGCGTATTGGGGGGATTTTTATGGGGCAATGGGAACGCTTCCTAGGACCTTATAAACAAGCAGTCGATGAACTAAAAGTGAAATTTAGAGGGATGAGATCTCAGTTTTCTGCAGAAGGCACAACTTCACCCATTGAATTTGTTACTGGTCGAGTGAAACCATTAGCAAGTATATATGATAAAAGTTTTGAAAAAGGAATTCCCTTTGAACCTTCAGAACAATTAGCAAGGGAGTTGCAAGACATCGCTGGTATTCGCATTATGTGTCAATTTGTAGATGATATCACAACGGTTGTTAATTTAATTCGCCAGCGGGATGACCTGAGAGTAATTGAAGAAAAAGATTATATTACTCATAAAAAACCAAGTGGTTATCGTTCATATCATATGATTGCAGAGTATCCAGTGGAAACGGTCAGTGGGAAAAAGACGGTATTAGTAGAAATACAAATACGTACGTTAGCCATGAATTTTTGGGCTTCAATCGAACATTCTTTAAATTATAAATATAAGGGCGATTTTCCTGAAGAAATTAAATTACGCCTAAAACGTGCGGCTGAGGCAGCATTCCAACTAGATGAAGAAATGTCATCAATCCGTTATGAAATACAAGAAGCACAGGCGTATTTTAGTGAAAATAAGGAAGCTCAAAATCCAAAGATCCGAGAGGAAAAGGAGCGTGAATAATTTGAAGTTTTCTATTCAATCACGCAATGATTCTCAATCAAATGAATTGAAGGAACTTGCAAAAAATTACTTACAGGATTTCGGATTAATATTGGATGAAGTAGAACCGGATATTGTCATTTCCATTGGCGGAGATGGTACTCTTTTGCATGCTTTCCACAACCATGTGAAAAGATTGGATAAAGTGGCTTTTGTAGGGATTCATACTGGGCATTTAGGATTTTACGCAGATTGGAAACCTTCTGAATTGGAAAAGTTAGTATTATGTATTGCGAAAAATCAATATAAGGTTGTTGAATATCCATTATTGGAAGTAAATGTGTGCAATCATACAGAAATCAGTACTTATCTTGCACTCAATGAGGCAACGATTAAATCGCCCAATGTAACGTTAGTGATGGATGTGTTTCTAAATGATCGCCATTTTGAACGTTTCCGCGGTGATGGCTTATGTATTTCAACCCCATCAGGAAGTACAGCGTATAATAAAGCATTAGGCGGCGCAATCATTCATCCTACATTGCAAGCGATTCAAGTGACGGAAATGGCATCAATCAATAACCGCGTTTTCCGTACAATCGGATCCTCCCTAGTGTTACCAGCCCATCATACATGTAAATTAAAACCGGTCAAAAACCAAACGTTCACAATGACAATTGACCATCTGCAATTGGACCACAATGAATTGGATTATGTCATTTTCAAAGTGGCAAAAGAGAAAGTGCGATTTGCAAGATTCCGTCCGTTTCCATTTTGGGAAAGGGTTCATGATTCCTTTATTGCAAGTGAGTGATTCAAATGCCATTTAAACTGCAGTTTCAAGCAATGGAAGATGGACAATTATTAAGAGAAGCGATTTTAAAACAAGATATTTCGAGCAGGGCATTAACAGCAATCAAATTTCGCGGTGGTAAAATTTTAGTGAACGGTGAAGAACAAAATGTTCGCCACATCCTTTCGAAAGGGGATGAAATTACAATCATTTTCCCTGAAGAACAGGCGAGCGAGCATCTAAAACCAGAGTATGGAGAATTAAATATTGTTTATGAAGATGATGCATTGTTAATTATTGATAAACCGCCTTTTATTAATACCATTCCTTCAAGGGAACATCCGACGGGAAGTATCGCTAATTTTGTTTA
The DNA here is from genome assembly GCF_038004345.1 of Ureibacillus sp. FSL W8-0352. Classification (NCBI taxonomy): domain Bacteria; kingdom Bacillati; phylum Bacillota; class Bacilli; order Caryophanales; family Caryophanaceae; genus Ureibacillus; species Ureibacillus sp. FSL W8-0352. The sequence continues at coordinate 3,380,258 of NZ_JBBOQT010000001.1, forward strand.
TGGATATTTTTTGGAACAAGGAATTGATTCCACCGTCCATGTTGTGACTAGATTAGATCGTGATACTACAGGGCTTGTTTGTATTGCAAAACATCGGCATATTCATCACTTAATGAGTATGCAATTGCAAAAGGGTCAAATCATAAAAGAATATGAAGCCATTGTACATGGACATGTTTCAAAGGATCTTTCCATTATTCTCCCAATAGGCAGGAAAGATTCAAGTATAATCGAACGGGAAGTAAGAGAAGATGGACAATATGCACATACCGATGTGAAAGTATTAAAACGTTTCATTTATCAAAATGAGCCGCTTTCACATGTTCGTCTACGATTACATACTGGAAGAACCCATCAAATTCGTGTTCATATGTCGCATATCGGGCATCCGCTTGTAGGCGACGAATTATATGGAGGAAGTAAACATATATTAAATCGTCAAGCCCTTCATTGCGTATACTTGGAAATGATTCATCCGTTATTGAAGAAAAAAATTATTTTTTCTAGTGAACTAGTTGAATCCATGAAAAAAATAATCCATAATTAGATGTTCGAGTTATTCGAGCATCTTTTTTTCTGCAAATACACAAAAATATTCATAAAAATTTTATTGTCGAGATTAAAAATGCAACCTATCATTTAGGTTGAGAGGAGGGGGACAAAATGATCGAAGAAAAAGATGAAAAACGGGATGTTTCTTATGATGAGGAGCAGCTGTTCCAAAATTTAATTGAAGAAAATATTGATGAATTCCGGAAGCATTTTTTATCACTTCATGCGTATGAGCGGGCAAAATTTTATGTTAAGGTTGGACCAGACATACGCAGGACAATGTATCATTTTTTGTCTCCCGAAGAAATGGCGGAAATTTATGAAGCCATTGAATTGGACGATGAAGAAGTTGAACACTTTATAAAAGAAATGGACCCCACATATGCGGCAAAAATGTTGTCTTACATGTATACAGATGATGTGGTGGATGTATTAAATGAATTAGATCAAGATGATCGAAATAGTTTTCTTGAATTGATGGATGAAGAAACGAAAGAAGAAATTACAGAGTTGCTGGGGTATGAAGAATATACAGCCGGTTCCATCATGACGACGGAATATGTATCAATTCAAGAAAATTCAACGGTACGTTCGGCGATGAATGTGCTTCGTCAAGAGGCACCTGATGCAGAAACAATTTATTATGTGTTCGTTGTCGATGAATCTCATCGTTTAACAGGAGTTTTATCGCTAAGAGACTTAATTGTTGCAGATGAAGATGCATTTATTCGAGATATCATGAGTGATCGGGTTGTTTATGCAAAGGTCACAGATGATCAAGAAAAAATTGCCCAAATCTTTAAAGATTACAATTTCCTTGCTTTTCCTGTTGTTGATGACAATCTCGTATTGCAAGGGATTATTACTGTAGACGATATTATTGATGTCATTGATGAAGAAGCGAGCGACGACTATTCAAAATTAGCCGGTATTTCCGATATTGATGATATTGCTTCAAGTCCATTCAAAGCTGCAAAACAACGATTACCTTGGCTAGTAATGTTGCTATTTTTAGGAATGATTACAGCGACATTAATGGGCCAGTTTGAAGAGACACTTGAAAAAGTTGCGTTGCTAGCTTTATTTATTCCTCTCATTTCTGGAACTAGCGGAAATAGTGGTACGCAAGCTCTAGCTGTCGTTGTTCGAGGAATTGCAACGGGAGAAATTGATGAAAAAAGCAAACTAAAAATGATTTTTCGTGAAATGGGTACCGGATTAATCACAGGGATTGTTTGTGGTTTGATTGTAGTAGGAGTTGTGTTTGTTTGGAAGCAATCCTTATTAATCGGGTTGCTTGTTGGGACAGCCATCTGTTGTTCGATTTTTGTAGCAACGATTGCTGGCTCCTTTATTCCGTTGTTGATTCATAAATTAGGCATCGACCCAGCAGTCGCATCAGGGCCGTTTATTACGACCTTAAATGATATTACAAGTATTTTAATTTATTTAGGATTGGCAACGTTATTGTTAGGACAGTTGTAAACTTTCATAAAAAAATGGAAAGAAAAAATCTGCTTTTAAATGGAAGAGCAGATTTTTTCTTTTTTTAATGAAAAATTATCGGGGGAGTGGACGAAACTAAATATTGAAAATTATAGAAGGCAAATTGCCTACAACAAAATTATTTAAATGCTTTTTTGGATGACACGGTAATTGTTTCGATATCGTTGGCATTAATGGTTTTCAAGTCGTCTTGTGTACGGATTTTAATCAAAATGCCATCTAACCCTTCAATGATTCCTGTAATTTTTTCACCATTGTTTAAATGGAAAATTAAGTGACGATTTTTACGGTTGATGGGTTGTGAAAAATAATGCAATTGCCTTGCAATAACGGAATTTTTAATTTGCTCTCTACGCGTAATTTCATAAACAGAAGTACTTTCTTCAAGAGACGCTTCTTCCGTGTCTTCATCAACTTCGATGTAATAAAAAGGAGGGGTTTGAATAAATAGTAATGGTTCTTCCACTGATGCACATCCTTTTTTTCATAAAATATGCAACTCATTTTATTTCGTGACAATTATCTAGCTTCAGCAGTTTCAATTGCATTTAAGACGATTTTCTTGTACTGGATTATCACTAGAATTCAGCTCAATTAATACCTATAAGAGATTCAAGAAGATTTTCAAGAGTAAATCAATAAAAGTAAATAAAAAGAAGGAGCAAGCTGCCCCTTCCTCTTGGTGGATGTTATTCCTTACTTGTTAATGTGTAAATTTACGTCAGCAATGCATTGAATTCCAGCAAAACGTGATAGATCAACTGTTACGCAAGTATCTGTTTTCTTGAAGTGGTAGCAATCCATCATTGCTCCAGCATCTAGTGTCTCTCCATCTACTGCTGATATTGGTTCATATGCTTCGCTTGTTGGAGCAATTGCTCTAAGTGTAGCACAGCAATCACCGAACATATCTTCCACTCTGAAGAATGGCGTTTTGTACCAACCATATTCTTTATCACAGAACATTACTTTAAATGGAGAACCATCTTCTGTTAGTAACATAAATACCCGAGTATCTGCATGGTTGCGACGATTTTTATTGTTAATTCCCCCAAGAGGTTCTAAGAAGCAACTTGTTCCACAAGTATCATCATCATCTTTCACTACATGATTTTGAAGTTCTAATATTGTTTCTACTACTTCGCAAATGCATCCTTCATGACGACGACCATGATGGGATGAACTCTCAAAATGCTTTCTTCCACAACCCATTATCATGTCACCTCACTTAATTTTGTTCAATCTACAATATGTAAAAGTGCGATTGAAATAAGGGCGATTGTCTATGGGCATAACAATTAGGTCATTTTTCTTGAATAGTTTTTTTTATGAAAACGCATAATGACATTAAAAAGGGGGATGGAACTTGAAAAAATTGGTATTCCCTATATTCCTTTCGGTTTTTTTATTCGGATGCAATGATGAAAAAACACTTGAAGTAAATAATGCAAATGGTGAAGAAGTGAAAGAAGTTGCTGCAATTATTAAAAATGAAGATGAAATAAACAGCGGAAGAGCCATTTTTGTGGAAGACCAATTGTTGGTAGCTGTTCAAGCAAAACCTTGGTTGGATTATAAAAAAACAAAAATTGAAAAAAATTTAAAAAAGAAGCTGGAAGAGATCTTGCCTGAATACGACATCACTGTTTCCTCGGATTACAAACTTTATTGGGAAGCGCAAAAACTTTTGAAAGAAGAAGACAGCGAAAAGGTGAAGGAGAAATTGGAAAAGCTAAAAAAATTGAAAAAGGAGGAAACGTAATGAATCAGGAACAATTTGAAAAGATTGAGCAGGAAATTACCCCTCCAACTCCTTATGTAAAAAATGTATTAAAAGCCTTTTTGGTAGGCGGTCTCATTTGTACGATTGGACATGCAATTACGTATTTTTACATTATCTTTTTTGATTTTACAGAAAAAACAGTCGGGAACCCAACAGTTGCAACGATTATTTTAATTTCAATGCTTCTCACAGGATTTGGTTTATATCAAAAACTTGGTCAATTTGCAGGAGCTGGAAGTGCTGTTCCAGTTTCAGGATTTGGGAACGCAGTCATCTCAGCAGCAATTGAACACCGGACAGAAGGATTTGTGCTTGGAGTGGGAGGCAATATGTTTAAATTAGCTGGTTCGGTTATACTATTTGGCGTTTCTTCAGCATTTGTTGTAGCTTTAATTAAATTAATTTTAGTAACAATGGGTGTTATCGAATGGTAATCATATTTCAAAGTAAACCGTCTATTATTGCAAGTGCAGCTGTTGCAGGACCGTTAGAAAGAAAGAGTGTTTTTTATTCATATTTTGATTCTGTAGTAGAGGATGAACGATGGCATCAAGCCACGAATGAGCAGGGTAATGCAAAGATGATTCAAGAAGCTTGCCAAATTATACTAAAGAAAGCGAATTTAAATAATTTGGATATCGACTTCTTTTTAGCAGGCGATTTAGTGAATCAAATGACGCCAACTAATTTTGCAGCAAAAGAAATAGCTGCATCTTTTATAGGTTTATTTTCAGCATGTGCAACATCGGTTTCATCTGTCATTATTGCTTGTTTGCTGACAGAATTAGGAGCATCAAAATACGCTATTGCAGGTGCTTCCAGCCAACATAATTCAACTGAAAGACAATTCCGCTATCCTATTTATTACGGTGCTCAAAAACCAGCGACTGCCCAATGGACTGTAACGGCAGCAGGCTTTACTTTAATTGGGAAACATAATCCGAAAAACCCTTCAATTGTAGCTGCGACTGTTGGAAAAGTTGTAGATTACGGACAAACGAATCCGTTTCATATGGGAGCTGCAATGGCGCCTGCTGCATATGACACCATTACCAAACATCTAGAAAAACGAAAACAAACAATAAAAGACTATGATGTCATCATGACAGGAGATTTAGGGAAAATCGGATTAGAAATATTAAAAAGAATGTTTGTTGAAACAGGTGCAACCCAGGAAGAATTAAATATTTTCCGCGATGCCGGGGCAGAATTTTACGGAGAAGATAAATCCTTTTTAGCTGGGGCTAGTGGAGCTGGATGTTCTGCTTCAGTATATTTCAGTTATATACTTCAGCAATTAAAAGATGGGCGTTATAAACGAGTATTGCTTGTAGCGACAGGTTCTCTTCTCTCCCCACTAACTTTCCAACAAGGGGAGACAATTCCTTGTACTGCCCATGCAATCGAAGTGACGATGGAGTGAGGGCATAAAGATGATATTCATTGACTTTTTACTTGCATTTATTGTAGGCGGATTGATTTGTGCTATAGGTCAGTTATTAATGGATGTCGGAAAAATGACACCAGGAAAAACTTTATCTATTCTAGTTGTTGCGGGTTCAATTATTTCTGGATTAGGATGGTATCAACCTTTAATCGACTTAGCGGGTGCTGGAGCGACAATACCCATTACATCTTTTGGACATTCATTAACCCAAGGAGCAATTGCAGAAGCCGAAAAACATGGCTGGGTAGGCGTATTAACTGGAATGTTTGAAGTAACAAGTTCAGGTATTAGTTCTGCCATTGTTTTCGGGTTTATTGCAGCGTTAATTTTTAAGCCGAAAGGAAAAGTCAACTAGACGATTACCCCTCCTTAACGTTGTAGCTATGCATACACTACGACTGTATAGAAAGGAGGGGATTTTTTATGTGGAATAAATGTGGATGCCAACAACAATATCAACAAATTATGCCAGCCTATGACTATTGTGCACCCTCATATGTAAGTCCTGCATATTATAAAAGTAAATGTAAATACAACGGTAACATGTTTGTACTACTCGTTGTATTATTCATCTTATTAATAATTGTAGGAGCATGTAAGTGGTAAGGAGGGGAAACATGAATCATTTTTTTAAACAAATTGAAAAAAAGACTGGCGTAAGCATGGAAGAAATATTTGCACTAGCAAATGCGATCCAACATGCGGATTTTACAAATGAAAAGCAAGTGCGTAAAATTGTTCGCCGAGTTAGTCAGTTAGCAAATAAGCCGATTTCTAAGGAATTAGAAGATCAAATTGTGAATTCAATTATAAATAATGGAGAATCATTAGATTTAAGTAGCATTCAAAGAATGTTAGGATAATGTAGAAAGAGGGTGTCTAGAAAGTTTTCGACTTTCCAGACACCCTCACTTCTTATGATTATCTATCTTTGTTTCTGCGGTATTTGAAACAAGTTTCCTCATTGAAAAGGAGAGTTCTCAAAAGGCTTTTCAGAAGGCTCTTACATTTGTATTCATGCAGTTATTTTGAGAAAAGAAAATGAGCGAATTAAAAAACTCGCCCATTGTTAAGCTAAGCTGCTTTTAAGTGTCAATGAATTTGATTATAATTCTCCAGTTAATTTATATGTTTCGTACGTTGTCCAAGACCCATCTTCCAATTGATAAATTAGGTGTATGCGGTCAATTTCTTCCTTTTCATCAATACCAATCATACGCAATTGAGGATAAATATCGTCATGTTCTGTTTCCGTTAAATCACGACCGATTGTAATGTGTGGGATAAACACATGTTTTGGTTCACCAATGTTGATTTCTTTATATAAATCATCGTGAATGTTTTGCAATTGATCCGTTAGCTCAATTTTAAAGTAAATGACGTTCGTTGTTGGAAAGAACGAGCTGACCTTCGATGCGTGTATTTTTAGCGGACCATATTTATTTGTAATGGATTTGATTGTATTTGAAACACTTTCAATTTGTGATTCATCCACTTCAAAGGCTTCTTTTAACGTAATATAAGGGGTAATTTTTGAATAATGGGAATCATATCGTTTGCGATAAGTATTCGCCAAATCTTGCAGTTTTTTTGATGGAAATGCCACAACACTTAACTTCATCCGCTTTCCTCCCTAAAATGCAAATTTTACTTAAGTATAGCAAATAATACCTGGAGAATACATTATTTTATATTCCAAAAGTTTTGCAAAGTGCTCTTCTTAAATCTGGTTTCCAGTATTTCCATGTATGGTTGCCATCAAACTCATCGTAGAATATATTGAGATAATTTTTAGAGTGTAACAATTTATTTAATTCCCGATTAGGTGTTAGGAAATCCTTCACTTCTTTATCAAGTGTTACAACTTCCTTCTCTTGTTTTCCTATAACATGATAAATTGACAACGTATTATGAGTTGGTGCTTCCTCAACTGCTTTTAATACCCATTCATCTACATAAGGTGATTGTAAAATAACTTTGCCAAAAGTATGTGGATATTTGATTGCAGCAAGAAGAGATACAGTTGCTGCCATGGAATCTCCAATTAACCCTCGACTAGCACCAAGCGCTGTTGTTGAAAATTCATTATCAATGAATGGTACTAGCTCATGTGCTAAAAATTTCAAATAAGCAGCATGTTGATCTCCTGTCGGTATGTATTTTCTCTTACGATCTTGTGCATTTTTGTAAGGCACTCCGACGATAATTAAGTTTTCAATTTCATAATTGTCCATTAATTCATCAGCAATACGAGAAATTCCACCTAATTGGAAGTAATCTTTTCCATCTGAAGCAATTAAAATGTTATATTTATAGAGAGGGGTATAATTTCCAGGAGTATATACAAGCAACTCAAAGTGTTCATCTAATGCATTACTATAAAATGGTATTTCTTGAATAGATCCTTTTTCCACCTTTTATCCTCCTTAAAACAGTTGTTCATAATTGTATCATAATTCGAAAATATCGTGTATTATGAAATAAGAGAATATTTAAAATAAGCATTATAAAGGAAAATTCAAATAAAGTGAGGATTCACAAATGCAAGAGAAAAAAAGTCGAGTACATTCGAATTACGTGACGAAAGCAGCTAAGGAAGCATTACAAAGAAGAGGCGTAACAATTGAAGATATAGCTGAAATTGTGTATGAAATGCAGTCACCATATAATCATGGCTTAACTTTAGAACATTGCATTAATTCCGTTGAGCGCGTTATTATGAAGCGGGAAGTTCAACATGCAATACTTGTCGGCATAGAACTAGATGAATTAGCAGAAAAAAAGATGCTTTCAGAACCACTTCAAGCGCTTGTTGAAAATGATGAGGGTTTGTTTGGTGTCGATGAAACGATTGCTTTAGGTTCTGTTTTGACATACGGAAGTATTGCATTAACGACTTATGGTCATTTAGATAAAAATAAAATCGGTATTATTAAAAAGTTAGACACAAAAGCTGGCAAAGGAGTCCATACATTTTTAGATGATTTAGTGGCTAGTATTTCCGCATGTGCTGCGAGCCGTATTGCACATAAAATGCGAGATTTAGAGGAAGAAGGGGAAACATTTCAAGATGTTCCTCCAAAGGAATTAGGACCTGAAGGAGAAATGTTGCCGGTCGATGATGAACCATAATAAACAGGCTGGGGTGAGACATGCCCAGCCTGTTCTTATGTGCGCCCGGCATGTACATGAACTATAGGGTGTAAGTCCCGAACCCCGAAGACAGAAGTAGAGGTTAGCTCAACGCAAGGGTGTCCGTGGTGACGCGGAATCTGAAGGAAGCTGGAGGCAAAACACCGGTCCGAGGAACACGAACCTCATATAAGGCTAGGTATGATTGAGTGAGTTTGCGTAACAAAACAAAGCTCTTTCTGTCGAAGGTCATATCGAGTAAATGAGGCGGATAGATGGTGTGAAAGTGCATGTACTTACCCGGGGAGGTCTGGCGGATAGGTGAAGTTCGCTTCATAACCTACTTAGTGATAAGTAGCTGAACCGTCAGAAGTCAGCAGAGGTCATAGTATTAGTTGGTTTAGAACTACTAAGAAGGACCGAACAATTAAGAGAGAATAGCCCTTGGCATTCAGTGAGTCATGATGAACACAGAAAACGTAGTACCTCACTTGAGGAAGGAAGCGGTGAATCCCGTGGGAGACCTCTTGGAGGGTGGAGTGACCACTGGCATAAGAAGACAAGCTATTCACGGAAGTTATGAAAACTTGCGTCAATTATCTTAATTGAACCGCCGTATACGGAACCGTACGTACGGTGGTGTGAGAGGACGGGAGCTAATCACTCCCTCCTACTCGATTTATTTTAAATGTTTAATTTTCTGTTTCCTCACCAGTATAATTATTTTCCTCTTGTGGTAATTGTTCTTTAAAGTATAAAAACGATTCGTCCTCTAATTGATGAATTTTTTCTTCATTTATTCCGATAGCCAAGGGTCCAGAAAAAATTTCTTCCCACCAATATTCAGTCGAAATCATACATCATTGCCCCCTCTTCAAAAATTCTTGTTAAAGAACCTCCATAGCTAATTTTTAAAAGGAGTTCTTCAATAAGTTGTAGTAATATTACTGTAGTTAGTATGGACTGAAAAAATTAATTTATGTATTCGGGAGGAAATAATGAAATTTGATATATATGATGTGGAAGTAATGATTCGAGAACAAAAGGATTTTTTTTATTCGGGGCAAACAAGGGATATAGAATATCGAAAAAAACAATTACTAAACTTGAGAAATACAATCAAAAAGTATGAAAGTGAAATATTAAAAGCATTAAATTTGGATTTAAGAAAAAGCGAATTCGAAGCTTATTCTAATGAAGTTGGTTTCGTGTTGCACAGCATTCAACATATGATCAAGTCTATCGATGAGTGGGCAAAACCTGTGGAAGTGAAAACGCCATTCCACTTTCAACCGGCAAAGAGCATGATTATTCGAGAACCATATGGTGTTGTATTGATTATTGGTCCTTTCAACTATCCGTTCCAATTAGTGATGGAGCCGTTAATTGGAGCTATAATTGGTGGAAATACTGCCATTGTAAAACCTTCTGAGTCTGCTATTCATACTGCTCAAATCATTAAAAAAATTATTGAAGAAACCTTTGATTCGCGGTATATACGAGTTGTTGAAGGAGAGAAGGAAGAAGTAAATGCATTGATTCATGCTCCTTTTGATTATATTTTCTTTACAGGCAGCGTCTCGGTCGGAAAAATTGTCATGCGTGCTGCGGCTGAACGGCTTACACCAATTACTCTTGAGTTAGGTGGAAAAAGCCCTACAATAGTAGATAAAAGTGCAAATCTTGATGTTGCAGCAAAACGAATTACATGGGGCAAATTTAACAATGTTGGACAAACTTGCGTCGCACCGGATTATCTTCTAGTCCATTCTTCGATTTATGAAAAATTTATGAAAAAACTAAAGCAAGCAATTGTTAGTTTTTATGGAAAGAATCCTCAATTAAGTAAAGATTACGGACGAATTGTCAATGAACGACACTTTGATCGACTTGCAAAACTTTTACAATCGGAAAAGCACAATGTCACTTTTGGCGGAAGAACGGACAGAAAGGATTTATATATCGAGCCTACCATCATTGAAAATATAAGTTGGCAAAGTCCTGTTATGGAAGATGAAATATTTGGACCGTTATTGCCTGTATTGAAGTACGACGATTTAACAAGAGCAATTGAGCAAATTCGAAAACTTCCAAAACCGTTAGCAGCTTATTTCTTTTCAGAAGACGAAAAACGAATTGATTATTTTTTACAAGAGTTACCTTTTGGTGGAGGTTGTATAAACGATACGGTGACTCACGTAGGCAATATCTATTTACCTTTCGGAGGCGTAGGCACTTCTGGAATGAACAGTTACCATGGAAAAGCGAGTTTTGAAACGTTTACCCATGCAAAATCGATTTTGAAGCGTTCATCTAAATTTGCTAATAACTTATTATTTCCACCATATAAACAAAAAGTGAAATTAGTTCGAAAAATCCTGAAATAAATTGAATTATTCAATTGTGGTAAATGAAAAAAGAAGAATTATTTCATAGCGTATTTATTTTGAAAAAATCGGCTTTTGTTGTCAAAATTCGACATAATTCTAAAAAATTCGTATTTCAAAAATTACTTTTGTCGAATATTATCTATTTTTGATATGATTATTATCATTAAAGAAAATGTTTATTAATAACAATATACACCGTTGCTACATAGAAAAGTGAGTTTATATCGTAACTTACCATTGGATATACGGAGGAAGAAAAATGATTACAGAAGAATTATTGAGCGTCATACCACTAAAACAAGTAATTGGACAATTGCCAAATACTATTAAGGATATTTCCAACGATTCAAGAAGTGTGCAACCAAAAAGTTTATTTATTTGTATTAAAGGTTACACGGTAGACGGTCATGATTTTGCTCAAGATGCAGTGAATCAAGGTGCGACGGTTGTGATTGCAGAACGACCGTTGCAATTAGAAGGGAATGTGGCGCAAGTAATTGTACCGGATACGGAGAGGACATTAGGACTCATTGCCGCTAAATTTTTTGATTATCCTTCAAAAGATTTAACGATGATTGGTGTCACTGGAACAAATGGAAAAACAAGCGTTTCAAACATCATTCATCAAATGTACGTGGGTATAGGAGAAAAATCTGCTTTATCGGGAACTATTGGCTTTAATTTGAATGGTGTTCTGTATGAAACAGCGAATACGACAAGCGATGCTTTAAACACTCAACAAATGATATTCCGTGCGAAGATGGAAGGTTGCCACACGATGGTCATGGAAGTTTCATCTCACGGACTATCATTAGGAAGACTTGCGGGTGTGGATTTTGATGTGGCTGTATTTACAAATTTAACCCATGACCATTTAGATTTCCATGGAACAATGGAGGAGTATGGTTACGCAAAAGGGCTATTATTTTCACAATTAGGACAAGATTTGACAAAAAATAAAACAGTTGTATTAAATGCGGATGATCCTTGGTCTAAAAAGTATGCAACTATGACACCGTTTCCAATTTGGACATATGGGTTAAAAAATGATGCTCATTTCCGGGCTGAAAATTGCGAGTATAATGATGAAAGCACTTCCTTTGACATGATTACACCAGAAGGAAAATTCCCTGTTACAATGCAATTACTAGGGGAGTTTAATGTTTATAATGTTTTAGCTGCTGCAGCTGTTTTATATGCTCGGGGGTATCCGATTGACATCATCATCGAGCAAATTGAAGATTTAGTACCGATTCGAGGTCGCATGCAAAAGGTTAAAACAGATTTACCACTACATATTTTTATTGATTATGCCCATACGCCAGATGCGATTGAAAAAGCAATTGAAGCGGCAATGCCTTTTAAAAAGCCAGAAAATAAACTCATCTTCCTTGTGGGGACTGGTGGAAATCGAGATAAATCAAAACGTCCAACAATGGCTGAAAAAGCATCCAAAGCTGATTATGTTGTTTTAACAACGGATGATCCACGTTTTGAAGATTATGAAAGTATTACAGGGGATTTAGCGAAAGGAATGCTTCATGAGAATTATGCTTGTATTGGCGATCGGGCAGAAGCGGTGCGCCATGCAGTATCTGTTGCTAATCCTGGAGATATTATCATTTTTGCTGGAAAGGGTCATGAAGACTATCAAATAATAGGTAATAAAAAGTACCCGCATAGTGATGCTGATATTGCATTAGAAGCTGCGAAATTAAAATTCGTAAAATAATATTATGAAAATATAGCCGTCTCAAATAATTGAGGGACGGCTAAAATTATGATGATAAGAAAAGTTATTGTTATGTAAGAGATTCCGTTGTTAATTTATAGAAGGCTATTCATGAAAATCAGAAAATGGTTGTCGGAATAGGGGAAATTCTTTTATTATTGTTTACGTAGAAAAAGGAGACGTAGAAAATGACTACAAAATTAGAACAAGAAATTTTATCTCGTCGTACATTTGCCATCATTTCCCACCCGGATGCAGGGAAGACGACGATGACTGAAAAATTATTGCTATTTGGTGGGGCCATTCGAGCTGCTGGAACAGTAAAAGGGAAAAAAACTGGAAAATTTGCAACGAGTGACTGGATGGAAATTGAAAAACAACGGGGGATTTCTGTTACATCATCCGTATTGCAATTTGATTATGATGGATATCGAGTGAATATTTTAGACACCCCAGGACACCAAGACTTTTCAGAGGATACGTATCGTACATTAATGGCAGTGGATAGTGCTGTCATGGTCATCGATGCAGCAAAAGGGATTGAAGCACAAACAATTAAATTATTCAAAGTTTGTCGTATGCGCGGAATTCCAATTTTTACATTCATTAATAAATTGGATCGCCAAGGAAAAGAGCCGCTAGAATTAATTCAAGAAATTGAAGAAGTGCTTGAAATCCAAGCCTATCCAATGAACTGGCCAATCGGTATGGGGAAAGAGTTCCTCGGTATTTACGACCGCTTCCATCGACGCATTGAGCAATTCAGAGTAGATGAGAAGGATCGTTTTTTACCATTAGATGAAAATGGAGAATTAGCTGTTGATCATCCAATGAAGGAAACTTCATATTATACACAAGCAATGGATGATATTCATTTATTAGATGAAGCAGGTAACGAATTTTCTGAAGAAGAAATTCGCCGCGGTGAATTAACACCTGTCTTTTTCGGTTCTGCATTAACAAACTTTGGCGTTCAAACTTTTTTAGAAACCTATTTACAGTTTGCACCATCTCCACAACCTAGATTAACTGAAGACGAACAATTGATTGATCCAGTTTCACATGAAGAACTTTCCGGATTTGTGTTTAAAATTCAAGCAAATATGAATCCAGCCCATCGAGATCGGATTGCCTTTGTTCGCATTGTATCTGGGAAGTTTGAACGAGGAATGAATGTTACTTTAGCTCGTACAGGCAAAACGTTTAAAGTGACCCAATCCACACAATTTTTAGCTGAAACTCGTGAAACCGTTGCCGAAGCGGTAGCGGGAGATATCATTGGTCTATATGATACGGGAACATATCAAATTGGTGATACGATTGTTGGTGGAAAGAAAATATTCCAATTTGAAAAACTCCCACAATTTACACCGGAATTGTTTGTCAAAGTAAGTGCAAAAAACGTAATGAAATCCAAACAGTTCCATAAAGGAATTCTTCAACTTGTACAAGAAGGAGCCATTCAATATTATAAAACGTTACACACGGAAGAGATTATGCTTGGTGCGGTTGGTCAATTGCAGTTTGAAGTATTTGAACATCGAATGAAGCATGAATATAATGTGGAAGTCGTAATGCAACCAATCGGATCTAAGATTGCCCGTTGGATTAAAAATGAAAATGAGGTAAAAGAATCAATGTCTTCATCCCGTTCTATGCTCGTAAAAGACCGTTTCGACAATCTTGTCTTTTTATTTGAAAATGAATTTGCAATGCGTTGGTTTTCAGAGAAAAACGAGCATATTCAATTATATAGTTTGCTTTAAGTTGTTTAGTTGTATAAGTAATGCAAGAATACAAGTTTACGAATAATAAGCGTGTAGGAAGAGAGCGAGGAGTTTTCCTTTCGCTCTTTTTCTTTTTTGCAATCTTTCTACATTATTCTTTTCGATTTTGGCTTGTAGATTGACAATGATGCTGACAGCTTTAACTATTAACGAAGTGTAAGAAACGGTATTGTATAATATGCAATTACAAATTTGTAATACAGTATATGAAAGAAAGGAATACGGATTTTTATCAAGAATAATTGATAAAAGGAAAAAGGGGAATGGAGGAATTGGCGATGGCAGTTCACTTTTTTACAGGTTTTCCTGGATTTATAACGAGACAATTGATTGGAGAATTGTTCCAAAAAAACATAACGGACTCCGTGTATGTTCTTGTGTTAAGAACGGAAATGAAGAAAGCGGAAAAAGTACGTGAAAAAATTTTAGAAACTTATCCTGGAAGAAGGATTGAAATCATCGAAGGGGATATTACAGTACCAAAACTAAATTTAAAGGAAGAGACAATCAATCGAATTGCAAAGGAAGTTCGCTATTTTTGGCATTTAGCGGCAATCTATGATTTGGCAGTTCCTCGAGATGTGGCGTGGACAATCAATGTGCTAGGGACTTCCCATGTAAACGATTTTGTCAAATCATTACCTCATTTAAAACGATATATGTATTTTAGCACTGCTTATGTAGCAGGGAGAAGAGAAGGAGTAATTCTTGAGAAGGAGTTAATTCGTCCAAAAGAATTCAAAAACTATTATGAAGAAACAAAATTTGAAGCGGAGCTGCTTGTGAAAAATTTAATTGGAGAAATTCCTCTAACTATCATTCGTCCAGGCATTGTGAAAGGACATTCGATTACAGGAGAGACCAATAAATTTGACGGTCCATATTTCTTTTTAAATATGATTGATTGTTTGAGTTTTTTACCTTTCATTCCTTACATCGGAAAATCGGATACACATATTAACGTAGTACCCATAGACTATATAACAGAAGCGGCTATTTTCCTCTGTGAAGAGGAAGAGGCGATTGGCAAGACGGTCCATTTAACGGATCCCAATCCCCATCCTGTTCAAGAAGTATATCGGGCGATGGTTAAGGAAATGACAGGAAAATTTCCAAAAGGGAGAATTCCACTTTCAATAGCGAAGAAATTTTTGCAATTAAAAAAGGTTCGAACAATACTTGGTGTGGAAAAGGAAACGCTTGATTATTTGACATGGAATGCAACCTTTGATTGTTCGATAGCAAAAGAACTTTTATCAAAAGGGAATATCAGTTGTCCGGATTTCATAGCAACCATTCCCTCAATGGTTCAATTTTATAAGAAAAATAAAAATAACCAACAATTTCATATTCCAATAAAATAAATTCATTGCAAATATAATATTCTATTGCTATACTTATCCTATAGAAAATCGAACAACCATTGACATTGTCAAAGGGGAGTAGCTATAAGTATTTAGCGTGACTAAATACTTACTTCATATTCGTCACTACATGGCAATTGCCATCGGATATGAAAGCAAACTTATTCAATTTGCTTAGCAAGACCTTTGCCTAATTAGGCAAAGGTCTTTTCGTTTGCTTAAAATTAGAGTTCCTTGACTAGTAAAACAGTTACAAGTTGGGCATAAAAAATTTAAGGAGGAATTATTAGTGGAAGCAATTATTTTGGAATATTTGTGGGTCTTAGTCGTTCTCGTCGTTTTAGAAGGGCTATTGGCTGCAGATAACGCGGTTGTAATGGCCGTTATGGTAAAACATTTACCACCAGATAAACAGAAAAAAGCGCTATTTTACGGATTATTTGGTGCGTTCATCTTCCGCTTTACAGCATTATTCTTAATTACAATATTAGTGAATTATTGGCAAATTCAGGCGATTGGTGCAGCTTATTTATTGTTTATTGCCATTAAAAATATTTACGAGAAGAAATTTAAGAATGAAAAAGAGAAGATAGATGAACATCTACAAAAAGGCAAAGGCTTTTGGGTAACTGTATTAAAAGTAGAAATTGCAGATATCGCCTTTGCGGTAGATTCAATGCTTGCTGCTGTTGCAATTGCAGTAACTTTACCAGAAGTTGGTGACTTCCATATCGGTGGCATTAACGGAGGACAATTTGCTGTTATGTTCTTCGGTGGTGTTATTGGCTTGATTTTAATGCGATTTGCAGCGCAAGCCTTTGTGAAAATATTAAATAAATATCCTGAACTTGAAACTGCTGCCTTTTTAATTGTAGGATGGGTCGGAGTGAAGTTAGTGGTGTTAACATTATCGCATCAAAAAGTTGGCATATTGCCACATGAATTCCCGCATTCAACCCCTTGGGAACTTACTTTCTGGGGCGTTTTATTAGCCATTGCAATTGGTGGATGGTTTGTTAGCATGGTAAAAAATAAAAAACAAAAAACAAAAGAAATTTAAAGTAAGGAAGGAGCAGTTTTAGCAGCTGTTCCTCTTTATTTTATATAAAATTTTTCTTATACTAATAAAAAGTTTATTCGACAATAAAGAGGGCGAAATGAATGGCAAATATGTCCGAGAGAATAAAAAATATAACGCCATTTCAACTGCTAGTATCATTTTATTTTATCGCTATATTAATATCATTTTTGTTATTACGAATCCCTGCTGTCTATAAAGATGGAAAAGAAGTATCAATTATTGATACGCTGTTTACTGCTGTCAGCGCAATCAGTGTTACAGGATTGACGGTGTTCGATATTTCGGAAACTTTCACTAATTTTGGAATGATTGTTTTATTGATTATTCTTCAATTAGGTGCGATTGGTGTTATGTCTATCGGCACCTTTATCTGGTTATTGATAGGGAAAAGAATCGGGATGCGGGAAAGACAGTTGATTATGATTGATTTTAATCAACATCATCTTGCAGGGGTTGTTCGGTTACTGAAAGAAATTGTGAAAATTTTATTTATTATTGAAGCATTAGGGGCACTTATTTTAAGCGTTCATTTTAAAAGGTATTTTGAGTCATGGTCAGAGGCCTTTAAACATGGCATTTTTGCTTCAATTTCTGCTACGACGAATAGCGGCTTTGATATTACGGGTCATAGCTTTGAACCATTTTATTCCGATTATTTTGTTCAATTTATTACGATGATATTAATCGTACTCGGAGCCATTGGATTCCCGGTATTAGTGGAATTGAAACATTTTTTAATGAAAAAGAATCCCGCATTTCGCTTTAGTTTGTTTACTAAAATTACGACCGTAACGTATGGGGGATTGTTTATATTAGGTACACTTGTTGTCTTATTTATTGAATCATTTCATTCTTTAAAAGGTATATCGTGGCATGAAAAAATTTTTGTTGCTATGTTTCACTCTGTTTCTACACGATCAGCTGGTTTAACGACAATGGATATCGGGATGTTTAATGAGGCGACAAATATCTTTCTTAGTTTTTTAATGTTTGTCGGTTCTTCGCCAAGTTCTGTTGGTGGGGGTATTCGAACTACCACATTTGCAATAGCTATATTATTTTTAATTAATTTCGCAAATGGAAGAAAAGAAATTCAAGTGTTTGGTCGAGAAATTTGTATGGATGATATTTTGAGATCCTTTGTAGTCATCATTTTAGCTTTCTTTATGGTCATGATCTCGACGATGATATTGGTAGTGACGGAACCCCATGGAACTGCTACACAAATTATTTTCGAAATAACATCTGCATTCGGAACATGTGGCATGTCTCTTGGACTTACTGAAAAATTATCAACTGCAGGGAAATTGGTCATTATGACCCTCATGTTCATAGGAAGAGTCGGGTTGATTTCATTTTTATTTACTTTGGGAGGAAAGGCCCAAACTCCAAAATATCGGTACCCAGAAGAACGAATAATTATTGGATAATGAGTTGAACAAGTGAATAAACTAAAAAAATTCACCATTTTTAAAATGAAAGTGGTGAATTTTTTTTCAATAATTATTATTAAAGAGTATAAAAGCTAATATGCCATTTTGTTCAGCAAAATACCAAATTGGGTGACTAAATGATAAGTCGAATTGACCATTTTTTTCTTTCTATGCTGTCGTATTAGAAGTTATTATTAAAACTTTTCTGAAAAATATGAATATCCTTGTCCTTTTTGTCATATGTTTTGTAAAAAAAGGTTTTTTCAAAAAAATATAAGAATATACAAAATAAGGGAAGTAGTAATTAGTAATCTATTATAATCGAATAAGTGAATTAATAATAGAACCAAATTACTTAAAAAAATGCAAAATTGATATCCGGTATTGGTTAAAATTAGAAAATAGATATATTATACCCATTTTATTCTGAATTGTTTTATGAAATAATTTTGTACAAAATTTAAATTAAGAAAATTTTATAAAATTAAAAATTAGCAAATTATATATAGATAGAAAAGATAATAAGAGAAATTTAAGATTGAGGGGAAGGATTGGTGTATTTTAATGAAAAGTGCCACAATGTTGCCTTTTTTGGAAGAATTAGTCCAATATGATAATGATCCAGTGCTTATTTTAGACACCTCATGTAAAATTGAGTCAATCAATCAAAAAGCAGCCGAATTGTTGAACTTAGCTGTGGAGGTTGGGAAGCCCCTTTCCATGGATAAACTATCTCAATCACGTTGGTATTCATTTTTAAAAAGAATTAGACAAGAGAGTTTTTCCTTCTCTTCATTTAAAATTAAAAATAAGGATTCATCTTTTAAGGAAATTAAAGTTTTGGGAATGTTTATCCAAAAGGAGAATTTAGTATTTTTAAAAATATTAAGTGATGATGAAAAAAAGAAGTTTCAAGTGAGCAGTAGAGGTTTTCTTAATGATTTGCCTTATGGCATCATATTCTTCAAAGAAGATCAGATTTTTGAAATAAATTCTCAAGCGGTTGAATTATTAAAGATTGATGTTGAAAAAGGTTTAAACTTGTCACTGGAATCTTTTCTCTCAAAATATCATGACTATAAAAATAATAAATTACAATTCCTGTCTGATTTAAAAAAATATGGACAAGCAACGTTGGAAATTTCCCATTTAAATAATGAAGAAGAGGTTTATTTAACACTAAACTGCAAATACAATTATTATTTAGATATGTATGTAATGACAGTTATTGATAATACGGAAAATGTAAAACTAAAGCAAAATATGAGAGATTTAGAACGGTTAAGTAATATGGGTAGGATGTCGGCAAGCATTACCCATGAAATAAAAAATCTTGTAACATCATTGAAGGGTTTTGTTGAATTGTTGAAAGATAATACAACCGAAGAAGGAAAAAAATATTTACATGTAATGGAATCTGAAATGGAAAGAATGGAATCCATTCTTTCAGAATTGCTTTATTTGTCAAAACCAAGTAAGGCCATTGAGGAAAAGGTATCGCTTTTACAAATTTTGAAAGAAGTTGTTCAAATAATGCAACCACATGCATACTCGAACAATGTGATTATTCAATTAAATTCTGAAGACAATTGCAATTCCACGATATTGGGGAATGTCAATCAGTTAAAACAAGTGTTCATTAATTTAGTGAAAAATGCCATTGAAGTAATGAAAAAAGGTGGAACGATTACAATTGAATTAAAGGATGTCCACAATAAAATTCAAGTTTCGGTACAAGATGAAGGGATAGGAATTCCTGAAGAAAATTTAAGCAAGTTATTTACGCCATTTTTTACAACAAAGGAACAAGGAACAGGATTAGGTCTATGTCTTGTAAAAAAAGTGGTAGATGAACATCAAGGGAAGATTGTTGTGAAAAGTACTGTCGGTGTAGGATCTACGTTTATTTTAGAATTTCCAAATTATACCGAGGGTTATACTAAGATTTATTACAACGACAGCCAACTGAAAAAATGGTTGACTACCCAGGAAGTTAATTCATTACCAGTTGTATAGGCACGACTTTGACAAATCTTCTCTCAAATAGATATAATGCTTTTATATAGATAGAAAAAAGAGGATGATTTGTCTTGCCGTCAAATGAGATGAAACAATCGTTAAAATTGTATATTGTGTTATCAAGAGCAAATAAAGCGATTAATGAAGTGACAAATCAGTTTTTTCAACAAAAAGGTTTAAATCCAACTGAATTTGCTGTGTTGGAATTGTTATATCATAAGGGAAGACAACCTTTACAAAAAATTGGAAGTAAAATTTTGTTAGCAAGTGGGTCTATCACATATGTTGTTGATAAACTTGAAAAAAGAGG
Source organism: Ureibacillus sp. FSL W8-0352 (assembly GCF_038004345.1). Taxonomy (NCBI): domain Bacteria; kingdom Bacillati; phylum Bacillota; class Bacilli; order Caryophanales; family Caryophanaceae; genus Ureibacillus; species Ureibacillus sp. FSL W8-0352. The sequence continues at coordinate 3,400,794 of NZ_JBBOQT010000001.1, forward strand.
TTTGATTAAACGGGTATCTTGTCCTTCTGATAGGAGAGTCACATATGCAGAGATAACTGAAGAAGGCGATAAATTTATGGAAGAAATATTTCCAGAGCATGAGAAAAATTTACATGAATTGATGAACGCGTTAACACCAAGTGAAAAAGAAATAGCAATCGAATTGTTGAAAAAATTAGGTTTATCGATTAAAGATTTGTCTTATTAAAAACGAGCTGTTCGCTAAGACGAACAGCTCGTTTGAATTGTATAATTAACTTCAAAAAATTTTTTATTTTATTGTAATATTATCCTCCACCTAATTTTAGAGAGATAAGTTATTTTTCTTCAATTGTTAACCCCATTTTGATGAGTGCGTCTTTTAAATCGTAATCTTTTTGATCAAAAACAGATAAACGAACTAGAATATTATTTTTTTCGTAAACGATTCCAACGACTTCATCATTTTCAATGGTAGTTATAAATGCAACAAAATTAGTAATTTCCGGATGTTTATTAACCGCTTCAGTAATATCCAATGGTTTGTATTCGTTGATGGCTGCCATCCATTCTTCTGTACTTTTTACGAGATGATCATATGATGAAGCATTTTTTGGAAACACTTCAATACGCATGGAGATGGCATCATTATCTTGGAGAAAAAGAACTTCTTTTCCTGGTTCTTCTTTTGTGAGTTCATACCCTTCTAAAATTTGTATTGTATAATTTTCTTCTTCTACAACTGCGGTTTCATGAGTATACACTTCACCTTTTGATGTGTATTCAATTTTATTTTCAGGCTGATTTGTTTCTTCGTCTTGTGCTCCATTCTCTGTTGTCTCTTCATCTTCAACATTTTCTATTTCCTTTTCCGAATCTGCTGTTGTTTGATCTGACTCCGTATTTTGTCCATTTGTTGTTCCACAAGCAGCGAGAAGGAACATTAATAGAGTTACTGAAATAAATAGTTGTAGTTTCTTTTTCATTTTACTCTACCTCCTTTTTGATTAAACGAATATGGAACGAAGGAAGTTTCATTTTTTTTAATAATGAATAAAAGGCAATATTAAAAATAACAGCAAAACAAAAACTTCATGCGCAACGATGACTAATGGCATACTTTTCTTCCATTCGTATAAAAACCCAAATATTAGGGATATAATGAATGCGCAAATGACACCATGGATAAAACCGCTCAATGATATTGCCAATGCAAATAATAAGCTAGTCATGATGCAAGCAATTACTGGAGAAACATATTGTTTGAGTGCATGTTGAACGTAGCCGCGCCAAAACAATTCTTCACCGACGACAATGATAAAAATGAGCAATAAATAATGCCAAATATTATTCGGACCATATGTTTCTAAAAATTTGCGAATCGTTTTTATTGAACTACTGTCTGTAAACTTAAGCAACATATAACCAAGTCGGATGATGCCATAAGTAATTGTGCCGAATCCGATACCAAATAGGATATATTTCCAAGTTGGGAGTTCATCTTTGAATTTCCCAAAAAGGATGGAGATTGCAGTACCGACGAGGAGAGTAAAAGTATATAAATGCCAGAAGATTTTTTTTACTTCGAAGGAACAATACATACTTATAAAGATGAAAGCAAGCGAGAGAAGGAGTACAATCATTTGTTTTGAAAATTTCATGTTACTTGCCTCCTTTGTTATCATAATATCAAAAAAAACTCCCCCTATCATCAATTACAAATGAAAAGGGGAAGTTTTTTTATTTAAAATCATTTACTGACTTTACGATTTTATAACGTTTATGATTAACGACGGTTTTTTCTTCCAAATCTAAGTCACGATAGTTCGACATAATTGTTAAATCAACAATTACTGAATTATCATTGACTTTTTCAACCATTCCGCGAAGTCCATCCTTAAATTCAATAATATCTCCCACTTCTGCTATTTTCATTGGCGTGCCCCTCCTCTATCAGTTACTATGAAGTTAGTTTGCATGATAATAGAACAAATGTAAAGTGATTTTAGAATAATTTCGAAAATATAAGAAGTAGGAGGTAAAATATTTATGAATAACTACAAAGATATGATTGAAAAGTTAAAAAATGGGGAAATAAAAAGTATAGAAATTACAAAAGAGGAATTTTTGCAGTTTCGTGAAGTGCTTGTGAATGATGAAAAGTTTAAACATTTTAGAGGTGAAGCAAAACAAGGTGGAAGGGTCATTTATACTTATTCAGATACACCGCGTGCATAACAAAAAACTACTTCCACCCATTTCTATATGAAAGAGGGGATTAGAAGTATGGATAGATTGAAGCTACATTTGGAGTACGTTCGGGAAAAAATGATTCGTTCAGGTTTAGAAAATGGCCTGCAATCACCAAAAACGATTCGATTAAGTAAACAACTGGACCAGATTTTAAATCAATATCAAAAGCATGAAAAATCCCCATTGATTATTACGAAAAAATAATTTTTTTCAATTTTTTGTTATAAAAAATCATGCAATTGGCAATAGTATTTTTTGAACACAGCAACATTCTCATTTTCCCCCTTTTCAAGCAGCGTATCTTGCTGCTCTTTTTTTGTCTATGTATTAACAATTTTTTTATTACATATCAACAATTGCCCATTTATATGGTACATTACAAGAAAGTGTAAAATATGCATATTTTTAATAATGATACAGGGGTGTTGGGGAATTATGTTTAATAAAAAGATTGCATTTATCGGTACAGGGGTTATGGGAACTAGTATCGTAAAGCATCTATTGAAGGCGGGATACGAAGTCACGATATATAATCGTACGAAGGAAAAAGCAATTCCTTTAATTGACCTTGGAGCTACTTGGGCTGATACACCTGCCCTTGCTTCTGAAAACAAGGATATCATTTTTACAATGGTTGGTTTTCCTAAAGATGTTGAAGATGTGTATTTTGGAGATAATGGCATTTTCAAAACAGCAAAAAAAGGTTCGACTCTCATAGATATGACGACTTCAAAGCCGAGCCTTGCAGAGAAAATATATGAGGCAGCGAAAGAAAAGGGAATAATGAGTCTTGATGCACCGGTGTCTGGGGGAGATATAGGTGCAAGAAATGGTACATTATCCATTATGGTAGGTGGCGATGAAGAAGTTTTTAAAGAAATGTTGCCAATTTTTGAATTATTCGGCTCCAATATTGTTTTTCAAGGAAAAGCTGGCTCTGGTCAACATACAAAAATGTGCAATCAATTATTAATAACGACGAACATGATTGGCGTGTGTGAATCCATTGCATATGGAATGAAGGCAGGATTAGATTTAAATAAAGTGTTAGAGTCGGTTTCATCAGGAGCTGCTGGCTCATGGTCATTATCAAATTTGGGACCACGTATATTAAAAGGCGATCTAGAACCAGGCTTTTATATTAAACATTTTATTAAAGATATGAAAATTGCTTTGGAAGAAGCAGAAAAAATGGAATTAGATTTACCAGGTTTACATTTGGCGAAAGAAATGTATGAGACGTTGTTAAACAAAGGGTATGGTGATTTGGGAACTCAAGCGTTAATTAAATACTACAATGTCTGAGTGGCAATTTTAAACTGATAGGGGCGATATTTTTGATTAAAGGCCAAAACCTGAGGAAGAGGAATCAATTTGCATTATATTGTTCCCTTCCAATTCTTTCATGGGCATTGTACGATTTTGCGAATACGATTTTTTCATCCAATATTAATACGGTTTTTTTTCCTTTTTATATGGATGAAGTGCTTGGAACAGATAGAGTGATGGAACAGGTTGCAAGCTCCTTTATTTCTTACGCCAATGCTTTTGCAAGTCTCTTTTTGGTGCTCTTTTCTCCGCTTTATGGTGTTTGGATTGATCAAACAGGTTATAAAAAGAGATTTATCGTTTGGTTTGCATCTATCTCAATATTTTTTACATTTATGATGGGAATTTTTGCTCAACTGGATGTTTCAAGTTATTTTTCAGGATTGCCCCTCAGTTTGTGTTTCGTTGTTCTTAGTTTTATCATTGCAAAATTTTGTTTTAATTCCAGTTTAGTGTTTTATGACACGATGTTAGGAGATCTTGGCACAAGTGAAGAGATACCATTAATTTCAGGATTTGGTGTAGCTGTCGGTTATTTAGGAACGATAGTAGGGTTATCGATATACTTTTTCGTAGCTGATGGTGGTTTTCATCGAGCTTTTATTCCAACGGCAATTCTTTATCTTATATTTTCCTTACCATTATTTTTCTTTATTAAAGATCGCCCAATCCCTAAACATCAAAGAAAAAAGTTTGGATTTTTTAAAGGATATAAAGAAATTGTCGATACTTTTAAAGATATGAAAAAATATAAAGCAATTTTTACTTTCATGATTGCTTACTTTTTCTTAAACGACGCCATTGCAACGACAATAGCGATGATGGCAGTCTACGCAACAGTGATTGTTGGTTTTACTTCTGGGAAATTTATAATTTTATATTTAGTAAGTACCATATCTACTGTGATTGGGTCTTTCATTTTTGGCAACATTACAAAAGCAATTGGTGCCCGAAAAGCTGTTGCAATCGTAAGCATCATTATGATTATCGCTTTAATAATAGCGGTATGTGCTACACAAGAATGGATGTTTTGGATTGCGGGAAGCATGTTCGGTGTGTCACTTGGTTCCATGTGGGTAACCTCTAGAACATTGATTATTGAATTATCACCGGAGGAAAAACGTGGTCAATTTTTCGGTTTGTTTGCTTTTTCAGGAAAAGTTTCTTCTATTATTGGCCCAGCGTTATATGGAACGGTGACGTTCATGCTAAAGGATTATGGACCCCTTGCATCAAGAATTGCTTTAGGTTCTTTAATTGTATTAACGATTATTGGTTTAATTGTTCATTTGCAAGTACAGCAGGAGCAACATTAAATTTAAATTATTACTATCTGAATTTATAGAAAAGTTATATTATTATATTTAGTTATATAGGAAGGAATGATGATAGATGGAGCAAAAAAGTATTTTACTAGAATCAGGAACCAACGAATTAGAAATTGTTGAATTTGAAGTAGGAAATAATAAATTTGGAATCAATGTAATAAAAGTAAAAGAAATCATACAGCCACTTCCTGTCACATTTATTCCTCATGCTCATCCGCATATAGAGGGAATTGTCCAGTTGCGAGGAGAAGTATTACCGGTTGTCGATATGTTGAAAGTGTTAGGAATACCAAATGCCTCTTATAGTGATCAGCAAAAATATATTGTTGCAGAATTTAATAAACAAAAAGTGGTATTCCATGTGGATAATGTTACACAGATACATCGTATTTCTTGGAATCAAATTGAAAAGCCTTCAGATATGTATCAAGGAAGTTCTAACCAAGTTATCGGTGTCATTAAAATAGGTGAATCAATGATATTATTACTTGATTTTGAGAAAATAATGGTTGATATTAATCCAGATTCCGGAATTAGCATGGATTCTGTAAAGAAACTTGGAAAGAGAGAACGATCAGAAAAAAGAATCATCGTGGCAGAAGATTCACCATTATTGCGTAAATTGTTAAATGATACATTAACAGAAGCAGGGTATGTTAATTTAGAGTTTTTTGAGAATGGTAAAGAAGCTTTTGAATATCTGGAACACTTATTAGAAACGAATGATGATATTACGAAGCATGTACAATTAGTGGTAACGGATATTGAGATGCCACAAATGGATGGACACCATTTAACAAAAAGAATAAAAACTCATTCAGAGCTACAAAAGTTACCGGTTATTATCTTCTCAAGTTTAATTACCGATGATCTTCGCCATAAAGGGGAAAGAGTTGGTGCAGATGATCAAATTTCGAAACCTGAAATTGGAGATTTAATTTTAAAAATTGATGAATTGATTTTGTAACATAGCACAATTTTAGGTATCCATCAATTCAATAGCTTTTTTTCAATTCACATTTGTCGGATGCCTTTAAAGGCTCCGACGTTTTTGATTAATTTTTATTCGTTGAACCAACATTAAACATATGACAAAATATTCTTAAACTTAGAATTCGTATATAGAGAGTAGGGATTTTATTCGGTGAATGAAGTAAACATGGCGGTTATAGATATCGGTTCGAATACAATTCGCCTAGTGCTATACAGATATAGTCATGAAAAAGGATTACGTGAAATTGGAAATATGAAAACGGTTGCTAGGCTAAGGAAATATATTCAAACTGATGGATATATGTCTGAAAAAGGCATTGAGGTATTAAAAAATACGTTAATTTCGTTCAAGGAAATAATGCAAGATTACGGTGTGACGACCGTAAAGGCTGCTGCAACAGCTGCTATTCGACAAGCAAAAAATAATCAAGAAATCCTTTTACAAATGGAAAAAGATACGGGCATAAAAATCGATTTATTATCGGAAGATGAGGAAGCCTATTTCGGATATTTAGCAGTCGTTCATTCGATGGAGATCCCTTCTGCCGTTACAATTGATATTGGTGGAGGTTCAACGGAGATTACGTTGTTTATAAATAAAGAATTACAACATTCTATAAGTTTTCCTTTTGGTACTGTATCGTTAAAACAAAGTTTTGTTACCGGTGATAAAATAAACGAAAAGGAAAAATATCAACTATATCAAAATATAAAGAAATATTTTGAAAATGTAGCATGGTTAAAAAATGTTAAATTACCAATTGTGGGGATTGGTGGCAGTGCTCGAAATCTCGCGCAAATTCATCAGCATCTAATTGATTATCCGATATCTGGCGTCCATCATTATGAAATGAATGAAGAAACGCTAAAAAATTTGAGTGGTTACTTAGGAAAACAATCTTTTGAACAATTAAAGCAAATTGATGGATTGTCTTCCGATCGAGCGGACATTATTGAAATTGCTTTAGTCATTTTTAAAACTTTAATGGAAGTTGTGGATTCGAATTCATTTTACATTAGTAAAAGAGGATTGCGGGAAGGGTTAATCATGGATATCGTGATGAAATCGAATCCTGAAGTTTTTCAACCCTTTAACGTATTTGAAGATTATGCGAATCATCTAGCATTCAAATATGGGAGAACGGAGGCTGAAGTAGGTACATTAGTTACATTGATAGAGAATATATATATAGAAAGTTGTAAATGGAACTTATTTCAATTTAATGAAGAACATCTGAATTTACTAAAAAAAGCAGCAAGAGTATTTTCAATTGGAGATTATATCGAATTAGATTCATCGAATCAACACACTTTTTATCTAATTGCCAATCAATCTATTCCCGGATTAAACCATAAAAATCGGGTAAAAATTGCATTGCTTGCATCTTATAAAAACCGAGATTATTTCAGACGTCTTAGTCAACCGTTTCTGACATGGTTTACCCGTGAAGAGTTAAAAATTTTGCGGAATTTCGGTGCTTTATTAAAATTTGTATATTCCTTAAATAGTTCAAAAAGAAATATCGTAAAAAGTATTAAAATGGAATTACAAGAAAAGGATATCATTACTCTATTTGTTGTTGCGAAAGGGCGTGCAGTGGCAGAAATCCATCGAGCACAAAGCCAAAAGAAGCATATTGAACGATTATTTAAGAAGAGGGTAAAAATTGAGTTAATCTATGAAGGGTGGAATGAGTAATGACAGATGAAACAGGGCTGAACTCTCCTGAAAGGGAAAATCTTATAGATAATCATAAATTAACGGATATTGATAGAAGGAAAATATTGGATGAAATATCGAAACCTGAGTATTATAATAACCGTGAATTAAGTTGGTTAGCATTCAACGAACGAGTATTAGAAGAAGCGGAAGATGAAACAAATCCATTACTGGAGCGGTTGAGATTTATCGCAATCTTTAGTTCGAATTTAGATGAATTTTTTATGGTGCGTGTGGCTGGACTTCAAGACCAAGTTCGCGCGGGATTTCATAAACCGGAAAATAAAGCGGGCTTAACGCCCAAGGAACAATTGGAGAAAATTGCTGAAAAAACACAAGCGCTTGTTCGTAGGCAAATGGAAGTTTTTCGTCATTTAATATTCGAGCTATTGCCAAAGGAAAATATCTACTTAACAGATATCAAATCATTATCGAAAGAACAGCAGCAATATATCAATGAAATGTTTGAAGAAACCATTTTCCCTGTACTAACACCCATAGCAGTAGATGCTTATCGCCCTTTTCCTACATTACTTGGAAAAACGTTAAACTTGCTTGTTTTGTTAGAAGATACAAAAGTGTTAAGCGAGTTTAACGAAAAAGTAGCTATTATACAAGTCCCATCTGTATTAGATCGCTTTATTGAAGTACCCGCAGGCCCTGATCAAAAAGTATTTGTTCTATTAGAAGATGTCATTACTTCACATGTAGATCGACTATTTTATGGCTATAATGTGAAATCGGTACAGGCTTTCCGATTAACGAGAAATGCTGATTTAACAATTCATGAAGAAGGCGCTCAAGATTTACTCGTTGAAATCGAAAAGGAATTGAAAAAAAGAAAATGGGGAATTGGAAGCCGTCTTGAAGTTCGCGATGGAGAAATGAATGATGACGTTTTAGAATATTTATTAGAAGAATTTGAAATTAGTGAATCCGATGTTTTTAAAATTGATGGCCCTCTTGATTTAACGTTTTTATTTAGTTTTGTGAAGAAGTTGTCTCAAGGAAGAGAGCATTTATTATATGAAAGTTTTATTCCTCAACGTCCATTAGATTTAGAGTCTGATGAAGATATTTACGAAAAGGCGCTAGAAAAGGATTTATTTTTTCATCATCCATATGAATCCTTTGAGCCTATTGTGGAATTTATTACAGAAGCGGCGAATGATCCGACAGTGTTAGCAATCAAACAGACTTTATATCGAGTAAGCGGTAATTCACCGATTATTCAAGCTCTAAAACAAGCGGCTGAAAATGGGAAACAAGTGACAGTTTTAGTAGAGTTAAAAGCACGTTTTGATGAAGAAAACAACGTGCATTGGGCGAAGGAGCTGGAACAATCAGGTTGCCTTGTGATTTATGGAATGCATAACTTAAAAACCCATTCAAAAATAACCCTTGTAGTTCGACGGAAAAATGGAAAAATAGAGCGTTTCGTCCATTTAGGAACAGGGAATTATAATGATGCGACAGCTAAAACATATACCGATATGGGGATTATTACAACGGATAAAGAGTTTGGTATAGATGCAACGAATTTCTTTAACTATTTAAGTGGTTATACGGAAAAGCCTAGGTTCCACCATATTGTCGTATCACCTTATGATATTCGTGATAAATTTATTGAAATGATTGATCAAGAAATTGAGTTTCATAAAAAATATGGAAATGGATTCATTCGTGCAAAAATGAATGCGTTAACTGACAAAGATTTAATTATGAAATTGTATGAAGCTTCCATAAATGGTGTTAAAATTGAATTACTAATACGAGGTATTTGTTGTTTGAGACCTGGTATACCAGGCATTAGTGAAAATATTACGGTTACTAGTATCGTCGGTCGATTCTTAGAGCATTCGCGCATTTATTGGTTCCATCATAACGGAGAAAATAAAATTTATTTATCTTCAGCCGATATGATGACTCGGAATATGGTGCGTCGAGTGGAAATACTATTCCCAATCTATTCTGCTGAAATTAAACAACGAATAATGCATATTTTTTCAACACAACTAGCTGATAATGTAAAGGCTCGTGTTCAAGATTCAACAGGAAAATTTCGATATAAGGAACGTAAAGAAGGCGAGCCGGTAATCAATAGCCAGGAGCTATTTATTTTAGAAGCAACTAGTACAGTCATGATGGAGGAATAAGAACTGTATTGAATGCATGGTGTAGTTTAATTGAATAAATGACCGGACACATAAACTACACCTTTTTATACATTTACATAGTAATGGAGGAACATCGATGATCAACTTTCCAGCCAATACAGAAAAAGATTACTTACAATATGTCATGAAACTTAACCCTTTTAATGCGATTGTCATATTAAAACAGTTAAGGGCTGGAAAATTTTCTGTAGAAATGATTAATTCCAGTGCTTACAAATTAACGCCTAATACTTTTGAAAAAGGGATGGACGCTGAACATTTTTTTGAGCTATTAAATTGGAATGAAATCAAAAAAGTGATATTAGAAAAGCAAGAGAAAATTCAATACATAACAATGAATATGGATGAAGAATTGCAAATGTATGTGGAACCGATTAAGTTTCATGACGAATTGTATTATGCGGTCATCATGAGTCAAGGGAAGGAATTTAGCTATATATCGTTTATTGATGAAAATACAGGATTGCTAAATCGAAGAGCATTAAATTTTCGTTGGGATGAGAAATATCGTAACTATAATCATGATATGAATCTATCAATTTTATTGGTAGATCTTGATCGCTTTAAAAAGTATAACGAGTCGTTAGGAAAACAAAATGCAGATATAATGATTAAGCAAATTAGTGAGCGATTTAAGCGATTAAAAGGAAAAAACATTGAATTATATCATTATAATGGTGATGAATTCCTTTATTTAATGAAGCATTATCTTCGAGAAGAAGTGGAACTTCTTGCTAACCAAGTGTTAGAGGAGTTAAAAGTACCTTTTATTATAGATGGACAAGAATATTTTGTAACTGCATCCATTGGGATTGCTACATTAAATTCTGAGCAAAAAAGAGATTTTAACTCATTGTTGCATCAAGCAGAACAAGCACTATTTTATGTGAAGACTCATGGCCGTGCTCATTATCGTTTCTATCGTGAAGAAATGAGTAAAGATTTTAAAAATGAAGTGCTGATGGAAGCTCATTTAAAACGGGCGATCGAGTTTAATGAATTATCCATCCACTTGCAACCGCAAGTAAATTATTTAACGAATGAGATTGATAGTTTTGAAGCTTTACTCCGTTGGAACAACCCGAAGTTTGGTTATGTTCCACCATCCCAATTTATTCCTTTAGCTGAATCAAGCGGTTTAATTATTGAAATAGGAGATTGGGTGTTGGAACAAGTTTGTAGTTATCAGCGAGAATGGAGAAAAAAAGGATATCGTCCTGTAAGAATTGCAGTAAATATTTCACCAATGCAATTTAAACAACTAAACTTCCCGAATAAAATTGAATCCGTATTAAAGAAGTACGAGGTTGACCCACAATTTATTGAACTGGAGATTACAGAAAGTTCAATGGAAAATGTAGAAGAAACGGAAGAAATATTGAAAAAGCTAAAAAAGCTCGGTGTTTATGTATCTGTAGATGATTTTGGTACAGGTTATTCTTCTTTAAGTTATTTAAAAAAATACCCGATTGATATCATCAAAATCGATCAATCTTTTATTTCGGATATTAACAAAGATGAAAAAAATGAAGCCATAATAAAAGCGATTATTTCTTTATCACATCATTTAGGGATGGATGTGGTCGCAGAAGGTGTGGAAGAAAAATATCAAGAATTATTTTTAAAGGAAAATCGTTGTAAAAAAGGACAAGGTTATTTGTATAATAAACCGATGCCGGTGGAAGAAGTTATTAAAAAATATTTAGAATGTAAATAAATGCAATTCGTTTAGGATTGCTACATAGCTTCCAATTTCAATATCCCGAATAGTGACATGATCGCTATTCGGGATTATTCAAACTTCCATTGTTGAAATAAAAAGGTTCTTTGTCAAATGGTGTTGGTGAATAAATTTTAGTGACATTATTTGGTAATATGTAATCGGATGGCTTAGGGGAAATTCGAGGTTCCCCTAAGCTGTTTTTATTTTCGCTAAGTTTTGGGTAATGAATATTCGGTTTCTAAAGTGATAGAAGGATCGATAACCGAAAGAAATGCGTTTAATCACTTTGATTTTGTTATTAATCCCCTCTAAAATGCCGTTATTATAATCGTACTTTAGCGTATTCTCGACATAATTGATGTATTTGTTGATTGTCTTGATGGCGGTTTTCATATAGCTGGAAACGATATTTTGTTTATTCTCTAATGTTTTCTTTAGGAGCTCAAAGTCTTTGGTTTTGATGTAATGTCGAACGTATTGGTATAACTCATAGGACGCTTTTAATTCAGAATCTAAATCAATGAGATAGTGGAGAATCTCCACCTCACACATATGCTTTTTAAAGCAACGATGATATTTATAGTTCTTATAATCAAGTTTTGTTTGATCTTTCAGAAGGAGCTTCCAGTATTTTTTCAATTTATTGTAATTCTTTTTATCCCGATTCATGACGTTGATGCGCGTTTTGTTTAAAGCTCTGCTAAATAGTTGGAGGATATGGAATTTGTCGAGTACGATTTCCGCTTTAGGGAAAACTTCTTGGATTAAGGAAATATAAGGGCTATACATATCGATGACAATCGTTTTTACCGCATCTCTCGCCTTCTTGGAATACCGTAAGAAATACTCTTTGAGGACAGATAATCTCCGGTCCTCCACGATATCCACAATCTCCCCCGTTTCAGAGTCGCAGAAAATAAAGGACATCGCTCCAGCTGCGGATTTCACTGATTTAAACTCATCAAAACACAAATGCTTTGGAAGGTAGTGAACATTTGGTTGATAGTAGCTATAAAAGCTGTCAATGACACGACTGACAGTGGCATGAGAAACATTATGTTTCATCGCAATATCTTTTTCGGATATTTTATCTTTGGCGTTTAAAGCAATCGATACTTTGGTATTGTTGGAAATACAACAGTTTTTAGCCACGACGCTCGTTTTTAAAGTAAACGTGGAATGACAATGTTTACAGAAATAACGCTGTTTACGCAATTTTAAGTAGGTATGAAAACCTGAAATGCTAGGCATTTTAATGAGAGACGTTTTAAAACCGTGTTTAATGATTTGATCATCGAAGACATGTCCACAAGCATAACAAGCTTTTGGTTGATACGTTAACGTCCCATGAAAGACTTTCGCTTTTACTTTTTTGATTGTTTCGGTAGAACAAAAATTTTCATCAAATGTGATATTTTTGTCTTTTATATTGAGTAGGTTTCGTATAGAATGATGGTGAGACATGTGACACAACTCCTTTGGAAAATGTGTTTTGGCGATTACATTTTACCAGAGTTTTGTCACTGTCTCATTTTTTTTGTTCAAAAAAATTGGTGCTGGTTTATACTCACCAACACCAAATATTATAGAGCCAATAAAAAACAAAGGTAAGTAAAGATTACTTTTCTACCAATCAAATACAATCTTCGACACTACATATGTCGAAGATTTTGATAATTGAAATAATTTCAAGAAAACAAAACCTAGAAAATATTATACAACAATTATACTAAATGTTAAATATGTAAAAATATAGAATATTTATTTTTATTTAAAAAATAGCAAAAGTTGAATTTTCGACAAACTTCGCACTTCTTTTCTTGTACAATAGAGATGAATGGTTATTCATTCATATACGATGGGAGGAATGTTTATGTTAAACAATGAAACGATTATCGTAACAGGCGGCTCTAGTGGAATGGGACTGGCTATGGCAAAAAAATTTGTGCAAGAAGGTGCTAATGTCGTTATAACTGGTCGAAATGAAGAGCGTCTTGAAAAGGCAAAAAATGAGATTTCACAGTTTGGCAATACAATTGAAACGTTTCAGATGGATGTTCGAGATGTGGAACAAGTAAAGGCAACGGTTCAATATACCATTCAACGATTTGGAAAAATTGATGGATTAGTAAATAATGCAGCAGGAAACTTTATTGTTGCAGCAGAAAAATTATCGCCAAATGGTTGGAAAGCGGTTATTGATATTGTTTTAAATGGAACATTTTATTGCTCACAAGAAGTAGGAAAATATTGGATTGAACAAGGGGTAAAAGGAAAAATTTTAAATATGGTAGCCACATATGCTTGGCAAGCAGGTGCAGGGGTCGTTCACTCCGCAGCAGCCAAAGCAGGAGTATTGTCATTAACTCGTACTCTTGCTGTTGAATGGGGACACAAATATGGAATACGTGTAAATGCCATTGCACCAGGACCGATTGACAGAACGGGTGGTGCAGAAAAACTTTGGGAATCAGAAGAACAAGTAAAACGCACGATTGAATCCGTCCCTTTAAAACGTCTAGGTACACCAGAAGAAATTGCGGATTTGGCAGCATTCATGTTATCTGAAAAGTGTGCCTATATGAACGGAGAATGTGTAACGTTGGATGGCGGCCAATGGCTCAACCAATTTCCATTTTAATTGAAATCTGTCGTTTTTATTAAGAAGAATAAAAAATAAAAAAAAGAAACATACTCTTCTTAAGACTAGAAGGGAGAGTATGATGATGGGTGGATGGACCATTCCGACAATTATTGTAGGCTTAATTATTGTTGGTGTTTCGTATGTCATGACTGTAAGTGTCATGAAGAAAACAGAAGAGCGAGCTTCCGCTATGGATACACCTATTAGTAAAACTGTTCGAGAACATCCAATTTTAATGAATCCAATCATTATTATGTACATTATTTTCGGTATATTTACTGGTATCATGATTTTTTACTATTGGGCAAAATCTGCTTCTTATTAAAACAAAAAATCCTTCAACCCAAAAATTCATGTGTCATTGTCATGGTCATAAAACTGTCAAATATGATATGATAGTGGTAACTGGGGTCCTCATGGAAGGGGTTGAAGGATTTGATTTCAACAAAGACAAGAGCCTTTTTGGAAACGCCGATTAGTGATTTTATTATTCCGGCAGAAAAAGTAGCTCATGTTTTAGTTGGAAATAGTGCTGAACATGCATTGTTAGTTCTTACTAAAACAGGTTATTCTCAAGTACCGGTATTGGATACGAAGTTTCGAATTCATGGTTTGGTAAGTTCAAAGATGATTACCGAATCAATACTTGGGCTAGAGCGGATTGAGTATGAAAAATTAGCTCATATTAAAGTTGATGACTGCATGGATCGAAATGTCACATATTTAAAAATCGATGATACGATTCAAAGGGCATTAGATTTAGTCATTAACCATGCCTTTTTATGCGTTGTAGATCATGAAGGCACTTTTGCAGGGATATTAACGAGAAGAGTGATTTTAAAGCAATTAAAAAAATATATTTATCAAGTATTAGATTATTAATTGAACAATCATCGGCAAAATCCATGGATGAAAAGGATTTTGTCGATTTTTATTGAATTTTTATGTATCGTATTTTTTTGGAGTGATTGGATGACAACGACAGAAGCAGAAATTATAAAAATATTAGCGGAAGAACGAAATATGCGCAAGGCAGCAGAACGGCTATTTATTACACAACCAGCGTTATCTCAACGATTGCAATCGATTGAAAAATATTGGGGTACTCAATTATTCATTCGTTCTCAAAAGGGATTGATGCCTACACCTGCAGGAGAATTAGTTATTCAATATGCAATTGAGACATTGCAAAAAAAAGAAGAAGTTTTTGAAAGGATTCAAGCTCTAGATTCAAAAGTGCATGGTACATTAAAAATCGCTTGTGCCTCCATCGTTGGAATTAACTGGTTACCAAAAGTGTTAAAAGAATTTGTCACAACTTATCCAGATGTTAAAATTTCATTAATTACCGGTTGGAGTTCTGAAATTGTGAAAGCTCTTTATGATGGGGAAGCCCAAGTTGGTATTGTCAGAGGCCAGTCAGAGTGGAAAGGGAAAAAGATGCACTTATTCCGCGATACAATGTATCTAGTAGATAAAGAAATTGAAAGATTAGAAGAAATTTTAACGACGGAACGGCCATTTATTCAATTTAAAAGCGATTCGAATTATTATCAAGAAATTCAAGTTTGGTGGCAAGGACACTTTGCATCTAGCCCTAAAAGACAAATCATTGTAGATCAAATTGAAACATGTAAGCAAATGGCGCTCAATGGTATTGGATATGCGATTTTACCTTCTATTACATTGAATGGAGGAGAAAATGTAAATAAAATTGCATTAACATCTGGAGATACAGATATTGGGCTAACTCGGGATACTTGGCTGATTGGTTATGAATCCTCCTTCCGATTACGTCAAGTGGAAGCTTTTGTTGAAGTAGTGAAAAAACATGCTGATTCAGTAGATGAGTCCCAACGATAATTTATTGATGAAAAACAATGGCGAAATATGAACAATAGTATGTATTTGAAAAACTAATTCTCAATAAACAAATAAAGAGCGAATGGAACGATTTTATTCCATCCGCTCTTTTTCGTGCGCCCGGCATGTACATGAACTATAGGGTGTAAGTCCCGAACCCCGAAGACAGAAGTAGAGGTTAGCCAAGAGCAAGGGTGTCCGTGGTGACGCGGAATCTGAAGGAAGCTGGAGGCAAAACACCGGTCCGAGGAACACGAACCTCATATAAGGCTAGGTATGATTGAGTGAGTTTGCGAAACAAAACAAAGCTCTTTCTGTCGAAGGTCATATCGAGTAAATGAGGCGGATAGATGGTGTGAAAGTGCATGTACTTACCCGGGGAGGTCTGGCGGATAGGTGAAGTACGCTTCATAACCTACTTAGTGATAAGTAGCTGAACCGTCAGAAGTCAGCAGAGGTCATAGTATTAGTTGGTCTAGAACAACTGAGAAGGACCGAACAATTAAGAGAGAATAGCCCTTGGCATTCAGTGAGTCATGATGAACACAGAAAACGTAGTACCTCACTTGAGGAAGGAAGCGGTGAATCCCGTGGAAGACCTCTTGGAGGGTGGAGTGACCACTGGCATAAAGAGAACAGCTATTCACGGAAGTTATATAAAGACTTGCGTCAATCATCTTAATTGAACCGCCGTATACGGAACCGTACGTACGGTGGTGTGAGAGGACGGGAGTTAATCGCTCCCTCCTACTCGATTATTAATATTCTTCATTTGCTTTCAATAATTGTGGTGCTTTTTTCATTGTCCAAAGGTGAGCTAATATGTAACAGGCAAATAAGATGAATGCACCAAGAATAAATGGTGAAGATAATTTCCATTCAAGCATTATTCCTGCGAGGGCGGGACCAACCATATTACCTAAACTCATATATGCATTATTCATTCCAGCGGCAAAACCTTGCTCAGCCCCTGCCAATTTCGAAATTAATGTGTTGACTGCTGGCCGAATAAAAGTTGTGGCAATTTGGAAAATAGACGTAATGGTAATAATAATGAAAAATCCTTTTATATACACCATACCAACCATGGAAAGGGCAGCAATAATCAAATTGACTAATATAACTTTCATCTCACCGAATCGTTTAAATAGCTGGTCGACAATATATACTTGTAAAATTACACCAAGAAAACCCCCGATTATCATAACGATAGCGATATCCATAGGCGTATAGCCAAATTTATAAGTTAAGTACATAGACAACGTCGATTGGAAATTTGCGATACCAAAACTAAAAACAAAGACGACTAATAACATGACGAAGTAGGGCGTATGAAGGGAACGTAATAATTGTTGAAAGATGTTATCTTTCCCTTTTGTTATTAATCGTTCTTTCTGTTGTTGTTTAATATTCGGTAACACGATAAAAGAAACGATGGCCGCTATTAAAGCAACAATCCCTCCAAAATAAAAGGGAAAATGCAAATTCACTTTAGCTAAAAATCCACCAATTCCTGGCCCAATCATAAATCCAAGAGAAATAGCTGCTCCGAGAAATCCCATTCCTTTTCCCCGTTCTTCCACTGTTGTAATATCCGCTACATAGGCCATCACCGGTGGCATGATGAAGGCAGCACCTGCTCCTGACAAGAAACGGGCAAAAAACAGCATCCAAATTGCTTTTGCTATACCGAAGAAGATTTGTGAAAATCCAAAAATGATTAATCCCAAAATGACAAAGAATTTTCGTCCATATAAATCCGATAAATTCCCCGCAATCGGCGAAAAAATAAATTGGGCAAAGGCAAAATCAGCAACTAAAAATCCGAGGATGATACCCCCAACTCCAAAAAGATCCAGGTAGGAAGGTAACACCGGAACCACCATTCCAATGCCACCCATTGTAATAAATAAGTTAAACATTAACATAAACATGACCAACTTTTTCTTTCTCTGTGACATTCCGATCACCTTCCATTTAATTCAAAAAACTTACTATGAAATAATGAACTATTTTATCATATTACAATAAGGAAAATATAGGAGAAAGAATTTTAATCAATCGATTATTTTAACAATCTGCTATATAAATATAAAGCAATCACTGTATCTGCCTCCTCTGAACAGCGTAGTTAAAATTGCTAAGCATGATATTTACAACAGAAAACAGTAAAATTTTATATGGTCCAACCAATTGTGAAGGTGGACATATTATTATTTATAACCTTTTGGCATTTTACTTCCTTACTTAATTTAAAAGGGGGATTTTATGTTAAATAACAATGAAAATCCGCCAATGGATTTGTTGTTATTGGCGGATCCTTCTGTGGACAATGTGGAAGAATATTTAAAAAGAGGTGAATGTTATGTTGCGTAAATGAATCATCAAATTGTAGGAGTTTATGTCCTGCTTGCGACAAGACCCAAAACGATGGAAGCCGTGAATGTTGCTATTGCTGAAAACTATCAAGGAAAAGGAATAGGAAAACTTTTGGTTATGCATGCAGTGAATACAGCAAAAGAAAAAGGTTTTAAAACAATTGAAATGGGAACCGGAAACTCAAGCATCTCCCAACTAGCTCTTTATCAAAAATGCGGTTTTCGAATTGCCGGTATCGACAGAATTATTTTATAAGGCACTACGATATAGAGATTTTTGAAAATGGCATTCAATGCAGGGATATGATTCGGCTATCCCAAGAATTATAGAACGACTATGAGAAGAAAAAGATTATATTAATAAAACCCTGAAAAAATCGAGTAGGAGGGAGTGATTAGCTCCCGTCCTCTCACACCACCGTACGTACGGTTCCGTATACGGCGGTTCAATTAAGATAATTGACGCAAGTTTTCATAACTTCCGTGAATAGCTGTTCTCTTTATGCCAGTGGTCACTCCACCCTCCAAGAGGACTCCCACGGGATTCACCGCTTCCTTCCTCAAGTGAGGTACTATGTTTTCTGTGTTCATCATGACTCACTGAATGCCAAGGGCTATTCTCTCTTAATTGTTCGGTCCTTCTTAGTAGTTCTAAACCAACTAATACTATGACCTCTGCTGACTTCTGACGGTTCAGCTACTTATCACTAAGTAGGTTATGAAGCGAACTTCACCTATCCGCCAGACCTCCCCGGGTAAGTACATGCACTTTCACACCATCTATCCGCCTCATTTACTCGATATGACCTTCGACAGAAAGAGCTTTGTTTTGTTTCGCAAACTCACTCAATCATACCTAGCCTTATATGAGGTTCGTGTTCCTCGGACCGGTGTTTTGCCTCCAGCTTCCTTCAGATTCCGCGTCACCACGGACACCCTTGCTCTTGGCTAACCTCTACTTCTGTCTTCGGGGTTCGGGACTTACACCCTATAGTTCATGTACATGCCGGGCGCACGAATAAAATTGAGAGTTTCTTAAAAAGAAACTCTCAATCATTCATTTTTGTCATTGACAAAAGAGCTACCTGATGGACATTTTAAATTCCAAAAAGTATTCGTTATATTTTCCTAGCCATTCTAAGCCTAAATTTTCATATACTTCTAACCGATCTTTTATTTCTTCAGGAGGGTAGAAACGTTCATCGTTAATAATTTCCGGATCCATTATTTCCAATGCGGCTTTGTTCGGTGTAGAGTATCCGACATATTCGGCATTTTGAGCAGCCACTTCAGGATCCAGCATGAAGTTGATGAAAGCATGTGCACCATCAATATTTTTTGCTGTTTTCGGAATGACAAAGTTATCAAACCACAAATTTGATCCTTCCTGTGGTACTGCATAATCTAATTCTTCATTTTCTGACATCATATCAGCTGCTGATCCCGACCATGTGAGGGCAACAGCTGCTTCATTATTAATCATTAAAGGTATGATTTCATCACCAATGATCCCTTTAATATTTGGAGAAAGGGTGACGAGTTTATCAGTTACTTGACGCAACAATTTCTCATCTTTTGCATTTAACGATTGGCCAATGGAGTTTAAACCCATTCCCATTACTTCGCGGGCACTATCCACTAAAAATACTTTTCTTTTCAGGGAAGGATCCCATAAATCGTTCCATGATTCAAAAGTGATATGATCTGGAATTAAATTTGGATTAAAGACAATGCCAACTGTACCCCAGAAATATGGTATAGAATACTTGTTTTTCGGATCAAAAGGTAAGTCTAAATAATAGGGATCAATATATTGTAAATTCGGTATTTTTGAATGATCAATTGGGTGGAGTAAATCTTCTTCAATCATCATCTCAATAGTATATTCAGATGGGATGGCGATGTCATATGTTGTTCCACCTTGTTGGATTTTTGTCAGCATTGCTTCGTTGGAATCAAAGGTTTCATAAATGACCTTAATTCCAGTTTCTTCAGTAAATTGTTTTAATAAATCTGGGTCGATATAGTCTCCCCAGTTGTAAATTGTAATCGTGTCTTTACTTCCTTTGCCACCGGAAGCTTCCAATTGATCAGCAACGAAGTAAAGCCCCGCACTTAGTAGCAAAATAGCGATACTTAAGTTAATTAATGATTTCATAATCGTCCTAACCCCCCGTTAGCAAGCTTCGTGCGGCGAGTTACGAAATAGTAACCAATTACAATAAGAACCGTCACAACAAAGATAATTCCTGAAAGGGCATTAATTGTTAATGAAATGCCAACGCGAGCAATGGAATAAATTTCTACAGATAATGTAGAGAATCCGTTTCCGGTTACGAAAAACGTAACAGCGAAATCATCTAATGAATAGGTGAGTGCCATAAAGAAGCCTGCAAAAATGCCAGGTTTAATGTAAGGGACGATTACACGGTATAAAACATCCCGTTTAGTGGCACCTAAATCTTGTGCTGCATCAATTAAATTGGGATTCATTTCTAATAACTTCGGCAATACCATTAAAACAACAATCGGAATACTAAAAGCAATATGTGAGATTAGGACTGACGTAAATCCGAGTTTTACTCCAATCATCGTAAAGAGAATTAAAAAGCTTGCACCAATCACTACATCTGGGCTTACAATCATAATATTATTTAATGAAAGTAACGTATTTCGCATTTTTCGGTTTTTTATTGACACAATTCCAATGGCCCCTAAAGTACCGAGAATCGTAGAAATTAAACTAGATAACAAGGCGATGATGATTGTGTTAATTAATATGACTAACAACCGAGAATCTTCAAAAACAGCTTGATAATGTTCCATTGTAAACGACTCAAAATTATGCATGGAACCACCGCTATTGAATGAGTAGAAAATTAAATAGAAGATCGGCGCGTATAATATGATGAATACAACGGCGACATATATTTTTGCTGGTGTAGATAATCTATTCATTACACGCGACCTCCTTTTGCTTTTCTACCAGTGAATAACATACTTACTAACATAATTAATACAAGGAATACGGCAATTGTTGAACCCATTCCCCAGTTTTGGGCAACGAGGAATTGCTGTTCAATAGCTGTCCCTAATGTAATCACTTGGTTTCCTGCAATTAAGCGAGTAATCATGAAGAGTGATAATGCAGGAATAAATGTAACTTGAATTCCCGACTTCACGCCTTCGATTGTTAATGGCCAAATTACTCGGCGGAATGTAGTAAAAGGTGATGCACCTAAATCTCTTGCTGCATCCACTAATGTTGGATTTAACTTATCTAAGGAGTTAAAAATCGGAATAATCATAAATGGAATAAAGATATAAACAGACACAAATATAAAACTAAAATCAGTGAATAAAATTTGTTGTGGCTCAATTCCAAATACGCTGACTACTGCGTTAATCGGTCCATATAAACCAAATATTCCGATGAAAGCATAAGTTTTTAAAAGTAAATTAATCCATGATGGAATAATGATAAACATGAGCCAAAGATATTTGTGTTTCGTTTTCGTTAAAATAAATGCCATCGGATAAGAAATAAGCAATGTAAAGAAAGTTATGATGACAGCGTAAAAAAAGCTAGTAAGTGTCATCTGGATATAAACAGGCGAAAAGAATCGTTTATAGTTTTCCAATGTGAAATTGCCGTTTAAATCTAGCATGGAATAATAAACGATTAAGGCAATTGGCGCAATGACAAAGAAAGCAATCCAAAGGAGATAGGGAATGAGCGGCCCTTTTGCTACACGATCACGCATTGTTACCCTCTCCATATGATTCTAATCGTTTATCAAATTCTTCTTCCGTCTCATTTAAACGCATTACATGGATTGCTTCCGGATTAAAGTTTAAGCCGATTTCTTCGCCAACTTCTGCCTTTTTCAAAGAATGAACGAGCCATTCATTACCGTCTTTATCATAAGTCGATAACTCGTAATGCACACCGCGGAACAATTGAGTATCGACTGTTACAACAAGTTTTCCTTTGTCCACTGATGTAATTTCCAAATCTTCAGGTCGGATGACAATATCTACTTTTTCATTTGGTTTCATGCCTTTATCAACACAATCAAAAACTCTTCCGGCAAATTGCACTTTGTAATCTTCTAACATAATGCCTTCAACGATATTTGATTCTCCTATAAAATCCGCTACGAATCGGTTGATTGGTTCATCGTATATGTCAACAGGGGAACCTGATTGTTGAATTTCACCATCGTTTAATACAAAAATTTCATCGGACATCGCTAAGGCTTCTTCTTGGTCGTGAGTGACAAAAACAAAGGTTTTTCCAAGTCGCTGCTGTAATTCTCTGAGTTCGTATTGCATTTCAGAACGTAATTTTAAGTCAAGGGCAGATAGTGGCTCATCTAGCAAAATCACTTCTGGATCATTGACAATTGCTCGTGCAATGGCTACACGTTGTCGCTGACCACCTGACATCTCAGAAATTTCACGGCTTTCAAACCCTTCCAAATTGACAAATTTCAGCGCTTCCATAACACGCTCTTTAATTTCACTTTCTTTTATCTTTTTTATGCGCAATCCGAATGCGACATTTTCAAAGACATTTAAATGTGGAAATAGCGCATAGTCTTGAAATACTGTATTTACTTGTCGTTGGTGAGCAGGAACGTTGTTGATTTTTTTTCCATTAAAATAGACGTTTCCGCTAGAAGGCTCTGTAAAACCCGCAATTATTCTAAGAATCGTTGTTTTTCCACAACCTGATGGTCCAAGTAAGGTATAAAACTTTCCTTTCTCCAATTCAAAGTTAATGTTTTTTAATACTACTGTCCCATCGTCATAAGATTTTGATACATTTTCAAATTGAATAATTGTGTTACTCATATCCAAGCCTCCTAAACACTATAGATAAGATTCTGTTGCTACAAGAAGCAATTGTGACTCACCATCATTGGCATTAAATATTTGGTGATTGCTTGAAGCTTCATAATAGATTGAATTTCCTTCACTGGCGATGTATTCTTCTTCCCCTAAAACAACTCGAATCCGACCCTTTAATACATAAATAAATGTTTCAGCTAGAGAAGGTTCGAATTGTTTATATTCGCCACCCTTTTGAAATGTAATGATGACCGGTTCCATTTCTTTATCATTGGAAGTCGGTATAAGCCATTTGATTTCATATTTTTTTTCATCATCTATATAAGAGGTTTGGTCTTCCTCGCTGTAAACCACTTTTTGTTCTTCAAAGTCATCATCAAAAAATTCTTTAGGGGTGGAACCTAATACTTCTAAAATGGTAAAAAGCGTGTCGATGGAAGGGGAGTTTAAATCGCGTTCAAGTTGTGAAATGTAACCCTTAGTTAAGTCCGTTCTTTCTCCGAGCTCTTCTTGAGTTAACCCTTTCTTAATGCGCAATGCTTTAATTTTCTTTCCGATTTGCATAGATAAAACTCCTCTTTTTCGACAAGTAGTTTATTTTTTCTAAACTTTTTGTAAGAAAGTTTACTTTTACAAAACTTTTAGTTTACAATTACAGATAATGATTATACCTAATTTTAATTGGAATGCAACAATTTTTTATAAAATTTTCATATTTATATAAAGAAAAAATGCAATATTTTTTTAACTTTTCAGTAAGATATTAGGAAGCGTTGTACCCAAAATAATTGAAAATACGGAATGCATTTGTTAACGTAAAAAAGGAAAGTATTACCTTCATTTTGGCGGTTAGGAGGAATCTCACATGGCAGAATGTTTAGTGAATAAACAGGCTCCGTTATTTGAATTGAATGCAGTAATGCCGGATAAGACCTTTGGAAAAGTTGCTTTAGAAGATATCATGAATGAAGGGAAATGGACTGTTCTATTTTTTTATCCAATGGATTTTACTTTTGTATGTCCCACGGAAATTACAGCATTGAGCGATCGCTATGATGAGTTTGAAGAATTAAATGCAGTAGTAATCGGTGTGTCGACAGATTCAATATATACTCATTTAGCATGGATCAATACAGAACGGACGAAAAATGGTATTGGACAACTAAATTACCCTTTAGCTTCAGATCACAATCACGTAGTTTCAAGGAAGTTTGGTGTTTTAATAGAAGAGGAAGGGGTAGCGCTTCGCGGATTATTTATTATTAGTCCAGATGGTGAGATTCAATATCAAGTCATACATCACAATAATATTGGTCGGGATGTTGATGAAGTATTGCGCGTATTACAGGCTCTTCAAACGGGCGGATTATGCCCAGCCAATTGGCGACCTGGTCAATCTACATTATGATTTAATAGAGGCATGGGAGATATCTTTAAGGGGGAAAGTTGATGAAATTGCGTTCACCATTACCAGAATTGGATGGTGCAACAATATGGATTAATGGGAAAGTGCGAAAAGAAGAATTATTAGGGGAAAAACTCACGTTAATCCACTTTTGGTCAGTCAGCTGCTATTTATGCAAAGAAGCTATGCCCGATTTTAATCGATTTTGTGAAAAGTATAAAGATTACTTGAGTGTCGTAGCAGTGCATATGCCTCGTTCAAAAGAAGATACGGATATTGAAACAATTAAACAAGTAGCGGAAAAGTTAAATATGACACAGCCTATATTTGTAGATAATGATTTAGTATTATCGGATTTATTTGAAAATGAATATGTGCCTTCCTATTATTTGTTTGACCGCTCCGGTTTTTTGCGGCACTATCAAGCTGGTGGAAAAGGAATGAACATGTTAGAACAGCGGGTAAACAGGATTATAGAGGGAAAATAAAAGGAAAAGTTGAGGCTGTTCAGAAAGTCGAACACTTTCTGAACAGCCTTACTTCTTATAGTAATGTTCTCTTAAAAACTTTGCTCCTGCGGTGGTCACATCAAACGCGCCTCCTCGTCGCAATTTAGCCGCGGCTAAGCATGTGCGACAGCCTTAATTTATCTGCGGTGAAAGCACTAGGGACAGCCGCAATTTATCTCGGCTAAGCATGTACGACAGCCGCAATTTATCTCGGCTAAGCATGTACGACAGCCGCAATTTATCTCGGCTAAGCATGTGCGACAGCCGCAAAGGGGGCGTCTTGAAATGACTTTTCAGACGCCCCCAGCTTTTTGTGCGCCCGGCATGTACATGAACTATAGGGTGTAAGTCCCGAACCCCGAAGACAGAAGTAGAGGTTAGCTCAACGCAAGGGTGTCCGTGGTGACGCGGAATCTGAAGGAAGCTGGAGGCAAAACACCGGTCCGAGGAACACGAACCTCATATAAGGCTAGGTATGATTGAGTGAGTTTGCAAAACAAAACAAAGCTCTTTCTGTCGAAGGTCATATCGAGTAAATGAGGCGGATAGATGGTGTGAAAGTGCATGTACTTACCCGGGGAGGTCTGGCGGATAGGTGAAGTACGCTTCATAACCTACTTAGTGATAAGTAGCTGAACCGTCAGAAGTCAGCAGAGGTCATAGTATTAGTTGGTTTAGAACTACTAAGAAGGACCGAACAATGAAGAGAGAATAGCCCTTGGCATTCAGTGAGTCATGATGAACACAGAAAACGTAGTACCTCACTTGAGGAAGGAAGCGGTGAATCCCGTGGGAGACCTCTTGGAGGGTGGAGTGACCACTGGCATAAGAAGACAAGCTATTCACGGAAGTTATGAAAACTTGCGTCAATGATTTTAATTGAACCGCCGTATACGGAACCGTACGTACGGTGGGAGTTAATCGCTCCCTCCTACTCGATTTGTATCATGATTGTTTCAAAAGAGTTGTTTTTTGGAAAGAAAAGCTTCATCAAGGCTTCATGAAATATATCACTTATTATGTCATCGCCCGATTGACGAAGCGGTTAATATCCACTACAGCTCCGATGACAAGCAATATATCGTCTAATAATATTTTTTCATCGGCACTAGGAGAAATGATGATTTGTTCCCCTCGTTTAATCCCGATAATGTTAATTCCATAATTCGCACGAATATCTAAATCTTTAATTGAATATCCAGCAATGCGATGGTTTGATTTAATTTCCATAATGGAGTGCTCATCGGATAATTCTAAATAATCAAGGACATTGGACGACATTATGTTATTGGCAATGCGAATACCCATATCCCGTTCTGGGTGTACGATTAAATCCGCCCCTATTTTTTGTAATACTTTTGCGTGATAATCGTTTTGCGCTTTCACAGTAACTTGGGGTACACCTAATTCTTTTATAATTAATGTCGTGAGTATGCTTGCTTGAATATCGTCTCCAATTGCCACAATCACATGTTCAAAGTTTTGGATACCGAGTGATTTTAATGCTTCCTCATCTGTGGAATCTGCAATAACCGCATGGGTAGCAATTTTAGAAAATTCTTCCACTCTATCAGATGAAGAGTCAATTGCCATCACATCTGCTCCAAGTCGAACTAATTCCCGGCAGACACTTCCTCCAAATCGTCCCAATCCAATAACTACAAAGTCTTTTCTCATTTGTTACCTCCGTACATGCATCGATGACATTATTTTAGCTTACTATTTCGAAATCCACAAATAGAGGGAAAGGTTATTTTTTAGTTGTTTCCATATGGTTACCCTTTTACTTCGATGACACGTATACGTTTATAATTAGCAAACCAAACACCATTTTCACAAAGTGAAGGCTTTAAACCTTTTTCCACGTTCTCAATGATTGCATGCTTACTTTCTTCTTTCATTCCCTCAAATAGTTCACTGCAGAACATGATAATCCAATTTTTTAGTCCTTCTTCTCCTTCTAGTGGTGTAGGTCGATCAAAATGCATGGCAAAAGCAACCTGAAAACCCATTTATTCCATTAATGTGCTATATTCTCCAATGCTCGGGAAGTACCAAGGAAAAGAAATTTCTTTTTCTATTCCTGCACTTTTGATTTGATTGATGATTTCTTGAGTAATCATTTGGACATTACCTTTCCCACCAAACTCAGCGATAAATCTTCCTCCTTTTTTAAACTTTTGAAAATATTTGTAAGTGCTTTTTCTGGTTCATTGATCCAGTGTAATGTGGCATTTGAAAAAAGAGCATCAAACTCATTATGATAATCCAGTTTTGTAATATCTCTCACCAAAAAGGTCAGGTAAGGATATTTCTCTTTTCCTTTGCAATCATGTTTTCACTTAAATCAATTAACACTTGCTCCGGTATTTGCAATTTTTTGAGCTAAATCTCCTGAACCACAACCAACATCTAGAATGTTTTCCCCCTTTTTCGGAGCTAAATAATCAATTAAACTGCTCCCAAATTTTGATACAAAAGAATGCTGTTCATCATAAAGTACGGGATTCCAATGATCTTTCTGAATAGTAGACATAAACATTCCTCTTTTTGTTTTAGAGACATTGTACAAGTTGTAACCCAAAATAAAAAATGAAAATTATGAATTATGTTTATAACATTTATTTATTTTCTTAAAGGTTAACTTGTGGAGATAATAGTCAAGCGATAAAAAAATTTGTGATGGGAGATAATAACCAAACTTCCGAAGATAATAGTCATTCACGAGAGGATAATAGTCAAAGTAGTGAACATAATAGCCAATCGATAAAAAAAGCCGAGAGCAAAGGGAGATAATAGTCAAACTTCCGAAGATAATAGTCATTCACGAGAGGATAATAGTCAAAGGAACGAACATAATAGCCAATCGATAAAAAAAGCCGAGAGCAAAGGGAGATAATAGTCAAACTTCCGAAGATAATAGTCATTCACGAGAGGATAATAGTCAAAGTAGTGAACATAATAGCCAACCGATAAAAAAAGCCGAGAGCAAAGGGAGATAATAGTCAAACTTCCGAAGATAATAGTCATTCACGAGAGGATAATAGTCAAAGTAGTGAACATAATAGCCAAGCGATAAAAAAAGCCGAGAGCAAAGGAAGATAATAGTCAAACTTCCGAAGATAATAGTCATTCACAAGAGGATAATAGTCAAAGTAGTGAACATAATAGCCAATCGATAAAAAAAGCCGCAATCGATGGGCGATAATAGTCAAATTTCAGAAGATATTAGCCATACGCAAGAGGATAATAGTCAAAGGAACGAACATAATAGCCAATCGATAAAAAAAGCCGAGAGCAAAGGGAGATAATAGTCAAACTTCCGAAGATAATAGTCATTCACAAGAGGATAATAGTCAAAGTAGTGAACATAATAGCCAATCGATAAAAAAAGCCGCAATCGATGGGCGATAATAGTCAAATTTCAGAACATATTAGCCATACGCAAAAGCATAATAGTCAAAATAGCTGACATAATAGTCAATTGATAAAGAAAGAAGGAAGCGAGTTAGCAATATATAAAATTGAATGACAACATGAATCGAAGAAATAAGGCTGTCTAGAAGGTTAATTTTTCTAGACAGCCTCAGATTTTTATACTTCCATAATGATTGGTAAAATCATTGGTCTGCGTTTAGTTTTTTCAAATAAATATGGGGATAAAATATCCGTAATCTCATTTTTTAATTCTGTCCATTGAGATTTTTCTTGAATCATTTCTGCTAAATGATCTGCAAGCATTTTCTGTGCTTCGCTAATTAATGTAGCAGATTCACGCATATAAACAAAGCCTCTCGAAATAATATCAGGACCTGCCACAATTTTTTGTTGTTTCATATCTACGCTAACAACAACAATGACTAATCCTTCTTCGGAAAGAATTCGGCGATCGCGCAACACGATATTTCCGATATCACCAATACCGCTTCCATCAATGTAAACATCGCCAGAAGGGATGCGTCCTGCAATGTATGCTTCGTTTGAGCTTAGTGCAAGTACATCTCCATTTTCCATTACAAAAGTATTCTCAGCCGGTACATCGCAATCAATAGCAAGTTTCGTATGCATTTTTAACATGCGATATTCACCGTGAATTGGCATGAAGAATTTTGGCTTCATTAAGCGAAGCATTAATTTTTGTTCTTCTTGAGAACCGTGACCTGAAGTATGAATATTGTTAATGGATCCATGAATGACTTCTGCACCAGCACGGTATAATAAGTTAATAATTTTATTGACGCTAATCGTATTGCCAGGAATAGGCGAAGAGGAGAATACAACTGTATCTCCAGGCTGGATTTGAATTTGACGGTGTGTACCATTAGCAATTCGCGATAAAGCCGCCATTGGTTCGCCTTGAGAGCCTGTACACAAAATCATTACTTCATTTGCTGGTAGGCGATTGATGGTTTGAGCGTCAACAAACGTTTCTTTTGGTGCAGTAATGTATCCTAATTCTCGACCGATGGAAATAGCATTATCCATCGATCGTCCGAAAACTGCAATTTTTCTTCCATATTGAGCAGCTGCATCTGTTACTTGTTGAAGACGATGGATATTGGAAGCGAACGTTGCAAAAATAATACGTCCTTCAACTTTACGGAAAATATCGTGGATGCTTTCACCAACTTTTCGTTCTGACATTGTAAAGTTAGGTACTTCTGCGTTTGTGCTGTCTGATAATAAACAAAGCACGCCATCGCGTCCAATTTCTGCCATTTTCGTTAAGTTGGCTGGTTCACCCACTGGTGTAAAATCAAATTTAAAGTCACCAGTATGAACGATATTTCCAGGCGGTGTTTTTACAACGATTCCAAATGCGTCTGGAATACTATGTGTTGTTCTAAAAAAACTAACAGATGTTTTTCGGAATTTAATGACATCGTCTTCTTTAATCTCAATCAGTTTCGTTTGACGTAGTAAACCATGTTCTTCTAATTTATTGCGCAAAAGTCCAAGGGCAAGTTTTCCACCGTACACAGGTACATTTACTTGGCGCAATAAATAGGGTATTCCACCGATGTGGTCTTCATGGCCATGAGTAATAAAAAGACCTTTAATTTTATCGGCGTTTCGTACTAAATAAGTGTAGTCAGGAATTACATAATCGATTCCTAGCAAATCATCTTCAGGGAATTTAATCCCTGCATCGATGATAATGATTTCATCTTGAAATTGAACTCCATAAGTATTTTTGCCGATTTCACCCAGTCCGCCAAGAGCAAAAACGGCAGTTTGATCATTTTTTACAAATTTCATATAGACTACGCATTCTCCAAACGGAAATTCGGGCTATTTTTTTCATATTCTAAATAATTGCCCTCAAGTAGTTGAATATATTCAATCAAAATGTGACGATCTTTTAAATATTCGCGGACTTCTCGTTCTGAATTAGCTTCTAGATAGAGGCTTTTCGTATTTTCGCGAACTGGTACTTCATCTGGATTTTCTTGATAATACACTTTGTAAATCATCTTTTCTCTCCCTCTTTAACCGAACATTTTTTGCATCTATTATTTTTCCACTTTTTACGAATATAATCAATTGGTATTTATTATATTAACGCAAATGGTTTATATCTTCACAACCAAATGCATGAAGTGGCCTATTAGTTAAAGTGACAAAAGTTATTAAGAAATATTCATTATATACCAAAATTTCAAATTTGTAACATGTTGAAATAGAATGCATTTCCTTTATATTATCATGTGAATCTTTTAAAATAAAGAAAAGCCCTCCGTTTTTGAAGGGCTTAAGCGATTGATTTTTTACCGAGGATGCCATTAAGACGCTTCAAAAGTTTCTTTTTGAGTCTTTTTAACATGGTGCACCACTCCTTAATTTAAAGTATAAGGTAGAATTATATATATGTAAAGTATTTTTCATTTACATATAAATATGCATTAGAAGGGTTAGTGACAATGAAGAAGGTTCTGTTTTTTGACGTAGATGGTACACTTTATAATAGTAAGAAAAGATTGCCTCCATCTGCGAAAGATGCAATTTATCAAGCAAAAAGGAACGGTTATGAAATTGCCATTGCTACAGGTCGAGCTCCTTTTATGATTCAATCGATTTTAAAAGAGTTAGAGATTGATACTTTTATAACTTTTAATGGACAATATGTTGTTTATAAAAATGAAGTAATTTTTACAGATAGTGTTCCACAAGACGATTTAACGGAAATCATTGAATTCGGATCAATGCGCAATCATCCTGTTGTATTTATTGATGACGAAAAAATGATTGCGACAACAGAAGGAAACAAAAAAATCGAACAAAGTTTATTATCGTTACGCTACCCGTATCCCGAAATTAATCCTCATTTTTATAAAGAAAATGCTGTCTATCAAACACTTATTTTTATGGAAGAAGAAGAGGAAGCGATTTATCACGAAACATTTTCAAATGTTAAATTTGTTCGCTGGCATCCGTACTCTTGCGATATCCTTCCAAAAGACGGTTCAAAAGCGAGAGGGATTAAAAAAGTATTGGAAAAAATGAATATTCCCATTGAAAATGCCATTGCTTTTGGTGATGGATTAAACGACATTGAAATGCTTCAAGCAGTTGGTGTAGGGGTAGCAATGGGTAATGCTAAAGAACAAGTAAAAAAAGTAGCTGATGTTGTAGGTGAACATGTTGACAATGATGGGCTTGTGAAAGTGATGAAAAAATTAGAAATCATCTAATCTATTTATATGCATGATGACTTTTCAAAGTCTCGGCATTTGTCTCATACAAGTAGAAACCCCAAAAGCACTGAAGACAAAATTGGTGCTTTTAGGGTTTTCTTTTTTATGCTTATTAACCTTCAAAAGGAAAAGCATCTGGAATAGGAGCAAACGGATCTTCTTTATTAATATGATCATAAAACATAATCCCGTTTAAATGGTCCAATTCGTGTTGAAAACATATCGCAGGAAGACCTTTTAAACGCATTTTTTTCTCTTCGCCATCAACAGTGAAGAATTTTACCGTAATCCGTGCATATCGAGGAACATACCCAGGAACATTGCGGTCAACGGATAAGCAACCCTCACCATTAGGTAAGTAAGTTTTTTCAGCAGAATGGCTGACGATTTTTGGGTTGATTGCGACAAAGCTGAGTGTTTCTCCATTTTCTTCTTCAATATGAAGGGCAAACATTCTTTTTAAACAATTTACTTGGTTTGCTGCAAGCCCTATTCCAGAACGCAATTCATATTTTTCTGCTATTTCCGGGTCTTGACTATTTTTTAAAAACTGCAACATATCCTCTGCTAATTTACGCTCTTCATCTGATAACGGGAATTTCATCTCTTCTGCTTTCATTCTTAATGCAGGGTGGCCTTCACGAACAATATCTTTCATTAAAATCATATTTTACTTCCTTTCAATTTCTCTATCAAAATGAAGGTTTTTCTATTTAAAAATACCATATGTCAATTTCTTTTTCTAATAGATGTTTCAATGAATATTATATGTCATTTATAGGCGATAATGAATTTCGTACAACGGATTATTTTATGAGCATATCATATTAATTTTGTCAAAAAATCAAACTGTTATAATACAAGTTTGTTTTGTCGTATAACAGAATGTTTTTTGTGATAAATTCAAATAACTAGCATAATTTTGAATTGAAAAGAAAAAACAACGATTGACCGATTGTATTATGGTAATATATACTGTAGTAAATTGAAGGTTGTATCAATTTTCGGGTTATAAAAAATGATACAGATAAAGGAGAGGTGTTTTATGAGTGGGAAAGTTTTTGATCCAAAAGGTGTATTACAAGATGTTGAAAGCAAATTTGAAATGTTTCAAATTTTAAATGAAAACGGAGAAGTTGTGAACCCAGAGTATGAACCAAAATTGTCTGATGAAGAATTGGTAGAACTGATGACTCGCATGGTTTACACAAGAGTTTTAGACCAGCGTTCTATTTCTCTAAATCGACAAGGACGACTTGGATTCTATGCGCCAACTGCAGGACAAGAAGCTTCCCAATTAGCTTCCCACTTTGCATTGGAAAAAGATGATTGGATTTTACCAGGTTACAGAGATGTTCCTCAAATCGTTTGGCATGGCTTACCGTTATGGAAAGCATTCTTATTTAGCCGTGGACATTTCATTGGAAACCAAATTCCTGAAGGTGTAAATATTTTACCTCCTCAAATTATTATTGGTGCCCAATACATTCAAGCAGCTGGGGTTGCTTTAGGAATTAAGAAGCGCGGCGGAAAGAATGTAGCAGTAACATATACAGGTGACGGTGGTTCATCTCAAGGTGACTTCTATGAAGGTATCAACTTTGCAGGGGCATACAAAGCGCCAGCAATCTTCTTTATTCAAAATAACCAATATGCGATTTCTACTCCTCGTGACATACAAACAGCTGCAAAAACACTTGCACAAAAAGGAATTGCAGCAGGTATTCCATGTGTTCAAGTAGATGGAATGGATCCATTAGCTGTTTATGTAGCAACAAAAGATGCACGTGAGCGTGCTGTAGCTGGTGAAGGTCCGACATTAATTGAAACAATTTGTTACCGTTACGGACCGCATACAATGTCAGGGGACGATCCAACGCGTTATCGTACAGAAGATATTGATAATGAATGGGCGAAAAAAGACCCAATTGTACGTTTCCGTAAATATTTAGAAGGCAAAGGACTCTGGTCTGAAGAGAAAGAAACAGAAGTGATTGAAAGAGCGAAAGAAGAAATCAAAGAAGCTATTAAATTAGCGGACCAAGCTCCAAAACAAACAGTAACTGACTTAATCTCCATCATGCATGAGGAGCTGCCTTTCAATCTAAAAGAACAATACGAAATCTATAAAGCAAAGGAGTCGAAGTAACCTATGGCACAAATGACGATGATTCAAGCGATTACTGATGCTTT
Organism: Ureibacillus sp. FSL W8-0352; assembly: GCF_038004345.1. Classification (NCBI taxonomy): domain Bacteria; kingdom Bacillati; phylum Bacillota; class Bacilli; order Caryophanales; family Caryophanaceae; genus Ureibacillus; species Ureibacillus sp. FSL W8-0352. The sequence continues at coordinate 3,434,837 of NZ_JBBOQT010000001.1, forward strand.
ACGCACAGAATTGAAAAATGATGAAAATGTGTTAGTGTTCGGGGAAGACGTCGGTGTAAACGGCGGGGTATTCCGAGCAACTGAAGGTTTACAAAAGGAATTTGGAGTGGATCGGGTATTCGATACTCCTCTTGCTGAATCAGGAATCGGTGGTCTTGCAATCGGTTTAGCTTTACAAGGATTTCGTCCAGTTCCGGAAATTCAATTCTTCGGTTTCGTATATGAAGTAATGGATTCCATTAGCGGACAAATTGCTCGTTATCGTTTCCGCACTGGCGGTACGTTTAATATGCCAATTACGATTCGCTCGCCATTTGGGGGCGGTGTACACACGCCTGAAATGCACTCTGATAGTTTAGAAGGATTAATGGCTCAACAACCGGGCTTAAAAGTTGTGATTCCTTCAACGCCATATGATGCGAAAGGGTTGTTAATTTCAGCTATTCGCGATAATGATCCGGTTATCTTTTTAGAGCATCTAAAACTATATCGTTCATTCCGTCAAGAAGTGCCTGAAGAAGCTTATACAATTCCAATTGGTAAAGCAGATGTAAAACGAGAAGGAAAAGATTTATCCATTTTCGCTTACGGATTAATGGTGCATGAAAGCTTAAAAGCTGCAGAAGAATTAGAGAAAGAAGGATACTCTGTAGAAGTAGTGGACCTTCGCACAGTGCAACCACTTGATATTGACACAATCATTGCTTCTGTAGAAAAAACAAATCGTGCAATTGTTGTTCAAGAAGCACAAAAGCAAGCTGGAATCGCGGCAAATGTCGTTTCGGAAATCATGGAAAGAGCGGTATTAAGTTTAGAAGCTCCGGTACTTCGAGTGGCAGCACCAGATACAATTTATCCGTTCCCGCAAGCTGAAAATGTTTGGTTACCTAATTACAAAGACATTATCGAAACAGCGAAAAAAGTTTTAACATTCTAATTGATGAAAGGGTGGACGTAATGGCGTTTGAATTTCGTATGCCAGATATCGGCGAAGGAATCCACGAAGGTGAAATCGTAAAATGGTTTGTGAAACCAGGTGATGAGGTAAATGAGGACGATATTTTATGTGAGATTCAAAACGATAAAGCAGTAGTGGAAATTCCTTCTCCTGTTGCAGGTAAAGTAGAAGAAATTTTAGTCGATGAAGGCAGTGTAGCTGTCGTTGGAGATGTGCTCATTCGCTTAGATGCACCAGGTTATGAAAACATGCAATTTAAAGGTGATGCGCACGTTGAGGAAGATTCATCTAAAACTGAAGCGCAAGTTCAAGCGACAGCAGAAGATGGAAAAGTAGAAGATACGAAACAACAGGAAACAAAGGAAGTACCACTATCTTCTGAAATTGAAGTTGCTAAACGTGTAATCGCGATGCCTTCCGTTCGCAAGTTTGCTAGAGAGAACGGTGTTGATATTCAATTAGTGGAAGGTACAGGGAAAAACGGTCGTATCTTAAAAGAGGATATCATTCGTTATATGGAAGGCGGGCAAACTGTTCAAGAAGCGCCGAAAGTTGTGGAAGAAAAACAAGAAGCGGTTGCAGAAATTCCACAAATTCCTGTGTTGGAAGGTGAATTCCCAGAGACGAGAGAAAAAATATCTGGAATTCGCAAAGCGATTGCAAAAGCAATGGTTCATTCCAAACAAACGGCTCCTCATGTAACTTTAATGGACGAAGTAGATGTTTCGAATTTAGTCGCTCATCGCAAAAAATTCAAAGATGTTGCGGCTGAAAAAGGCGTCAAGTTAACATATTTACCTTATGTGGTAAAAGCGTTAGTGGCAATGTTGAGAGAATTCCCAGAATTTAATCGTTCATTTGACGATGCAACACAAGAAATTATTCAAAAACATTATTATAATGTTGGAATTGCTGCCGATACTGAACGTGGGTTGCTTGTTCCAGTTATCAAACATGCGGACAGAAAATCAATTTTTACAATTGCGTCCGAAATCAATGATTTAGCAACAAAAGCGCGTGAAGGAAAACTTGCTCCAAACGAGATGAAAGGCGGCTCAATGTCCATCACAAATATAGGCTCTGCTGGAGGCCAATGGTTCACACCAGTGATTAATCATCCAGAAATAGCAATTTTAGGACTTGGAAGAATTTCAGAAAAGCCTATAATAAAAGAAGGTGAAATTATAGCAGCACCTATGTTAGCATTATCATTGAGCTTTGATCATCGTATGATCGATGGAGCTTTAGCTCAAAATGCTTTGAATTATTTGAAGCGTTTACTAAGTGATCCTGAACTTTTATTAATGGAGGCGTAACAAATGGTAGTAGGAGATTTTCCAATCGAAATCGACACTCTTGTAGTTGGAGCAGGTCCTGGTGGATATGTTGCAGCAATTCGTGCAGCACAAACTGGACAAAAAGTAACAGTTGTTGAAAAAAATGAAGTGGGCGGAGTATGCTTAAACGTTGGATGTATTCCATCAAAAGCGTTAATTTCAGTTGCTCACCGCTACGAACAAGCAAAACATTCAGATGATATGGGTGTTATTACTTCTGATGTAAAACTTGATTTTGAAAAAGTGCAAGCTTTCAAAGACAGCGTAGTAAAAAAACTTACAGGTGGAGTAGCTGGTCTATTAAAAGGAAATAAAATTGATGTTGTAAAAGGTGAAGCTTATTTCGTTGATGCAAATACTGTTCGCGTTGTAAATGGCGACCAAGCTCAAACTTATAAATTTAAAAATGCAATTATTGCAACAGGTTCTCGTCCTGTGGAAATCCCAACATTCAAATATTCTGATCGTGTAATTAACTCTACTGGTGCGTTAAACTTAAAAGAATTACCTAAAAAATTAGTTGTAATCGGTGGAGGATACATCGGTACAGAATTAGGAACAGCATATGCAAACTTTGGTACTGAAGTAACAATCCTTGAAGGTGCAAGCGACATCTTAGCAGGATTTGAGAAACAAATGACTCAAATCGTGAAAAAAGGTCTGAAGAAAAAAGGTGTTACAATTGAAGTGAACGCCCTTGCTAAAGGTGTAGAAGAAACTAAAGATGGCGTAATTGTAACTTATGAAGTAAACGGCGAAGAGAAGAAAGTTGAAGCAGATTACGTACTTGTAACAGTTGGACGCAGACCAAATACAGATGAACTTGGTCTTGAACAAATCGGTATTGAGTTCGGCGAAAGAGGATTAATTAAAGTTGATAAACAATGCCGTACAAATATTCCAAATATCTATGCAATTGGTGATATTGTTCCTGGTCCACAACTTGCTCACAAAGCTTCTTATGAAGGAAAAGTTGCTGCTGAAGCAATTGCAGGACATAAATCTGTAGTTGACTACTTAGCAATTCCAGCTGTTTGCTTCACAGACCCAGAAATGGCATCTGTTGGATATAGCGAAGAGCAAGCGAAAGCTGAAGGTATCGAAGTAACTGTTGCGAAATTCCCATTCGCAGCAAACGGTCGTGCATTAGCATTAAATCAAACAGAAGGTTTTGTGAAACTTGTTGCACGTAAAGAAGATGGCCTTATCATCGGTGGACAAATTGTAGGTGCTGGTGCTTCTGACATGATTTCTGAAATCTGCCTAGCAATCGAAGGCGGTATGACAGCTGAAGACATCGCTCTTACAATTCACCCGCATCCAACTTTAGGCGAAATCACAATGGAAACTGCGGAAGTATTACTTGGCAACCCAATCCACATTATTTCAAAATAATCACTAGTTTAGAGCCCTTGTAACTCATTACAAGGGCTTTTTTTATTTTGAAGCTTCTCGTTCTATGCTGGCAAATATCTGGTCGAATTGATAGGAAATGATGAATTGATTCTCTAGCTCGTAAAATGATGAATTTTCAGCATTGAAAAAATGAGATTGCACAAAATAAAAATAAATAATTAACCATCAAAGATAGGTGAATGACCATTGAATGGGATTCTTCGATTTGTGCTAAGGAATAAACTAGCTGTCTGGTTACTAACATTCATTTTCTTAGGTACAGGAATATACTCTACATCTAAAATGAATATGGAGACTATTCCTGATATATCAATTCCAGTTATTACGGTTACGACAGTGTATCCTGGAGCAACTCCAAAACAGGTGATGGAAGAAATTTCAGAACCTTTGGAGAAAGTTGTTGCAAACTTAGAAGGAGTTCTAAATGTATACTCTAATTCCTATGCCAATTTATCAAATGTGCAAATTGAATTTGAGTATGGTATTGACCTTGTTAATGCCGAACGGGAAATCAAGTCAGCCATTGAACAAATAAAACTTCCAGATCATGCAGAGGAGCCAAATATTACACGAGTAACAATTAATGCATTTCCAATATTGGCTTTTAGTATTTCAAGTGAAACAGAAGATATTGCAGAACTTACAACGACGGTAGAAGAAATTGTCGCACCAAAATTTGAAGGAATTGATGGTGTGGCGTCTGTTTCGATTTCAGGTCAACATGTAAATGAAATTGAGTTACATTTTAATGAAGAGAAAATGGCTTCTCTTGGGATAACAGAGGAAAATGTAAAACAAATGATTCAATCGAGCAACGTCCGAGTGCCTCTTGGATTATTTCCGTTTCAGGATGAAGAGCAATCAATCGTAATTGATGGTAAATTGACGACAATTGAAGGATTAAAGAATATAGTTATACCAATTACCCCTTCCCAGATTTACCCTTATCCTTTTGTTACGTTAGGTGAAATTGCAACTATTCATTTTGTTGGGAAAGTGGAGTCTGTATCAAGAACGAATGGTAGAGAGGCAATCACTTTACAAATTGTTAAAGCGCAAGATGCCAATACGCTGGAAGTCGTTAAGGAAGCGAAAGCGTTAGCGAATGAATTAACGTCATCCGTTCAAGGGTTAATCATTGATGTTACTTTAGACCAAGGTGCACCAATTGAACAGTCTGTCAGAACCATGTTAAATAAAGCCTTTATTGGCGCAGTGGTAGCAATTGTTGTCATTTTATTCTTCTTAAGAGATATCAAATCAACATTGATTTCTGTAATTTCCATACCATTATCTTTATTGATTGCTTTTATGATTTTGTATTCTCTAGATATTACGTTAAATATGATGACATTAGGTGCGATGACGATAGCAATTGGGAGGGTTATTGATGACTCGATTGTGGTCGTTGAAAATATTTACAGAAGGCTCCATTTAAGAAACGAACCTTTATATGGACGAGCATTAATAAGCTCTGCAACGATTGAAATGTTTAAACCAATATTATCTTCTACATTGGTTACCATTGCAGTATTTTTACCACTAGTATTTGTTGGAGGGATGATTGGGGAATTATTTCTCCCATTTGCACTGACAATAACCTTTGCATTGCTCGCATCTTTGCTTGTAGCAATTACCGTGGTACCAGCATTTTCACATTCACTTTTTAAGAAAAAATTATATAAGGAAAATAGAGTTACAGGGCATCGATCCACCAAAAGCATGTTGGCAAAATATTATAGGAAATTTTTAAATTGGACATTAAATCATAAACTGATTACTTCATTTGTTGCTTTTTTATTACTTGTTGGAAGCTTATGTTTAATTCCTATTCTCGGCTTTAGTTTTTTGCCAACAGAAGAACAAAAAATGCTTTATATCACCTATACACCAGAGCCGGGTGAAACGGAAGATACGATATTACAAAATGTGTCTGAAGTAGAACAGGAAATGATGGCAAGAGAAGATGTGGAGGTTGTTCAACTTTCCATCGGTTCAAGCGATAATATGATGATGGGTATGGGCAGCAATAATGGAGCTTTAATGTTCTTAATTTTTAATGAAGAAACAGAAAACTTTGATGAAGTGACAAAAGAGATCGAAAATTACTTAGCCAATTTAGATCATTCTGGTAAATGGAAAAATCAAAATTTCAATATGTCCGTCTCGAATAACGAATTAAGTTATACAGTTTACGGCAACGATCAAGTTGATTTAGAAGAAGCTGTTATGCAAATAGAAGATATAATGCAGGATTCAAAGTATGTAAAAGATGTTTCGACAAGTCTGGCGGAACGATTTGATGAATATACATTGAAAGTAAATCAACAAACCCTCTTGCAATATCACTTATCAGCTGCACAAATCGCTTATTTATTAAATCCTCATATGCCGGAACAAGTATTAACAACGATTGAAAAAGATGGAGAAGACGTCAATGTTATTATTCGCAAAGATAAAATCATACCACAAAACTTTGAAGCGTTGTTGCAAACTCCACTCTCTACTCCAACAGGAAGTGTTGTGACAATTGGAGATATAGTTGAAGTGAAAAAAGGAACGGTTGCCAATACAGTTTCGCGAAGTAAAGGGAAATTTTATGCAACAGTTTCTGGTACGATTACAAGTAAGGACATTACGAAAGCTTCTACGGAAGTGGAAGAAAGGCTTGAGAAATTAAAATTACCAAAAGGCGTTGAGATTGAAGCTGCAGGAGTAACAAAAGATATGGAAGAAGCTTTTGTGAAACTTGGTCTTGCATGTCTTGCGGCAGTGGCGATTGTTTATTTTATATTAGTAGTAACGTTCAGCGAAGGGCTCGCTCCATTTGCCATTTTATTTTCTTTACCTTTTACCGTGATAGGAGCCTTAGGATTGCTATGGATTTTTGATGAAACGATATCCGTTTCAGTGATGATGGGACTTCTTATGTTAATCGGAATTGTTGTAACGAATGCGATTGTTTTAGTGGACCGCATCGTTCATATGGAATATGACGGAATGAAGATGCGAGAAGCAATATTAGAGGCGGGTAGCACTCGATTAAGACCGATATTGATGACGGCTATTGCAACAATGGGGGCATTAATTCCGCTTATATTTGAGGAAGAAGGAAGCGGTTTAATTTCAAAAGGATTAGCCATTACCGTAATCGGTGGTTTATTTAGTTCAACAGTTCTCACTTTATTTATCGTTCCAATTGTATACGAATCATTATCAAGACTTTTTGGAAAAAATCGAAGAGCGATTCGGCTAGATTAAATGAAAAAGCTGTACGAAAGCCAATATACAATGTCTTTCGTACAGCTTTTCTGTGTGCGCCTGGCATGGATGTAATCTATAGGGTGCAAGTCCCGAGCCGTGAAGGCAGAAGTAACGGTTAGCTTAACGCAAGGGTGTCTGTGGTGACGCGGAATCTGAAGGAAGCGAGCGGCAAACTTCCGGTCTGAGGAACACGAACTTCATACAAGGCTAGGTATCATTGGATGAGTTTGCACAACAAAACAAAGTCCTTTCTGCCGAAGGTGATACAGAGTAAATGAAGCAGATAGATGGAAGGAAAGATTACATTCTTACCCAGGGAGGTCTGATGGATACGTGAAGTACACTTCATAACCTACTTAGTGATAAGTAGCTGAACCATCAGAAGTCAGCAGAGGTCATAGTATTAGTTGGTCTAGAACAACTGAGAAGGACCGAACAATGAAGAGAGAATAGCCCTTGGCATTCAGTGAGTCATGATGAACACAGAAAACGTAGTACCTCACTTGAGGAAGGAAGCGGTGAATCCCGTGGGGGACCTCTTGGAGGGTGGAGTGACCACTGGCATAAAGAGAACAGCTATTCACGGAAGGAGAATAACGATGCTTTTGAATCAAATCCTGTCACGGGAGAACATGCTTCAAGCACTAAAACGTGTAGAACAGAATAAAGGAAGCCACGGAGTAGATATGATGCCCGTACAAAATCTACGACAGCACATAGTTGAAAATTGGCTATCGATTAAAGAAGCAATTCTCAAGGGAACTTATGAACCGATGCCAGTCCGCAGAGTCGAAATCCCGAAACCTGATGGCGGTGTTCGTTTACTAGGAATCCCTACCGTAACAGACCGTTTGATTCAACAAGCAATCGCCCAAGTACTTTCAAAAGTGTACGACCCTACATTCTCTGAAAACAGCTACGGATTTCGACCAAACCGAAGTGCTCATGATGCGGCGAGGAAAGCGAAAGAATATATAAGAGATGGATATCGATGGGTTGTAGATATGGACTTGGAGAAATTCTTTGATAAGGTCAACCATGACAGATTAATGGGTACACTCGCGAAGAGAATCCAAGATAAACCATTACTGAAATTGATTCGTAAGTATTTACAATCGGGCGTCATGATTAATGGTGTGGTGTCAAGCACATTAGAAGGAACTCCACAAGGAGGACCATTAAGTCCGCTACTATCTAACATTGTACTAGATGAACTAGATAAAGAATTGGAAAGAAGAGGACACAAATTCGTTCGATATGCGGATGACTGTAACATTTACGTGAAAAGTAAACGAGCAGGACTTCGCACAATGGCAAGTATCCAGCGATTTATTGAAGGAAAACTACGACTGAAAGTAAATGAAAAGAAATCAGCGGTCGACCGTCCATGGAAACGTAAGTTTCTAGGATTTAGCTTTACCTATCATAAAGAGCCAAAGGTTCGTATCGCAAAAGAAAGCCTTAAACGAATGAAGAATAAAGTTCGTGAAATCACATCACGCAAGATGCCCTACCCGATGGAATACCGCATTCAGAAACTGAATCAATATCTAATGGGATGGTGTGGATATTTTGCGTTAGCAGACACCAAATCTATATTCCCTGAATTAGATAAATGGATTCGTAGAAGACTTCGAATGTGTCTATGGAAGAACTGGAAGAAACCGAAAACAAAGATACGCAACCTTATTCAACTTGGCGTACCACAATGGCAAGCGTATGAATGGGGAAATACTCGGAAGAGTTATTGGCGTATTTCAAAAAGTCCAATATTACACAGAACCCTTGGTAACTCCTATTGGAGAAACCAAGGGCTGAAAAGTCTTGAAGCTCGTTATGAAAACTTGCGTCAATTATCTTAATTGAACCGCCGTATACGGAACCGTACGTACGGTGGTGTGAGAGGACGGGAGTTAATCGCTCCCTCCTACTCGATTT
>NZ_JBBOQT010000002.1:2500-5904 GCF_038004345.1 Ureibacillus sp. FSL W8-0352
TAGTCTAGTGACGATGGCAAAGAGGATACACCCGTTCCCATACCGAACACGGAAGTTAAGCTCTTTAGCGCCGATGGTAGTAAGGGGCTTCCCCTTGTGAGAGTAGGACGTTGCTAGGCTAATATATGGAGGATTAGCTCAGCTGGGAGAGCACCTGCCTTACAAGCAGGGGGTCGGCGGTTCGATCCCGTCATCCTCCACCATATCATGCCGGTGTAGCTCAATTGGCAGAGCAACTGACTTGTAATCAGTAGGTTGAGGGTTCGATTCCTTTCGCCGGCACCATCATGAGCCATTAGCTCAGTGGTAGAGCATCTGACTTTTAATCAGAGGGTCGAAGGTTCAAGTCCTTCATGGCTCACCATTTTGCGGGTGTGGCGGAATTGGCAGACGCACTAGACTTAGGATCTAGCGCCTCACGGCGTGGGGGTTCGACTCCCTCCACCCGCACCATTTAAAATATAATTATTGCGGAAGTAGTTCAGTGGTAGAACACCACCTTGCCAAGGTGGGGGTCGCGGGTTCGAACCCCGTCTTCCGCTCCAATAATGCCGGGGTGGCGGAATTGGCAGACGCACAGGACTTAAAATCCTGCGGTAGGTGACTACCGTACCGGTTCGACTCCGGTCCTCGGCACCATGTAAAATAGAAGTTAGCGCCAGTAGCTCAATTGGATAGAGCGTCTGACTACGGATCAGAAGGTTGTGGGTTCGACTCCTGCCTGGCGCGCCATAAAATCGGGAAGTAGCTCAGCTTGGTAGAGCACTTGGTTTGGGACCAAGGGGTCGCAGGTTCGAATCCTGTCTTCCCGACCATACATTATATTGGGGCATTAGCTCAGCTGGGAGAGCGCCTGCCTTGCACGCAGGAGGTCAGCGGTTCGATCCCGCTATGCTCCACCATGAACCTTGAAAACTGAACAACAAAACGTTAATGCAATAAATTATCTAGTTGTTAACCCTCGTTAACAAACTAGATTCGGACATTCAATTTTTGAGCAAATCAAATTTTCTTTTATGGAGAGTTTGATCCTGGCTCAGGACGAACGCTGGCGGCGTGCCTAATACATGCAAGTCGAGCGAACCAATTGAAAGCCTAGCTTTCATGAGGTTAGCGGCGGACGGGTGAGTAACACGTGGGTAACCTGCCCTATAGACTGGGATAACTCGCGGAAACGCGTGCTAATACCGGATAACACATCAAAGTGCATGCTTTGGTGTTGAAAGATGGTTCTGCTATCACTATAGGATGGGCCCGCGGCGCATTAGCTTGTTGGTGGGGTAACGGCCTACCAAGGCGACGATGCGTAGCCGACCTGAGAGGGTGATCGGCCACACTGGGACTGAGACACGGCCCAGACTCCTACGGGAGGCAGCAGTAGGGAATCTTCCACAATGGGCGAAAGCCTGATGGAGCAACGCCGCGTGAGCGAAGAAGGTCTTCGGATCGTAAAGCTCTGTTGTAAGGGAAGAACAAGTGCAGTAGTAACTGGCTGCACCTTGACGGTACCTTACTAGAAAGCCACGGCTAACTACGTGCCAGCAGCCGCGGTAATACGTAGGTGGCAAGCGTTGTCCGGAATTATTGGGCGTAAAGCGCGCGCAGGCGGTTTCTTAAGTCTGATGTGAAAGCCCCCGGCTTAACCGGGGAGGGTCATTGGAAACTGGGAGACTTGAGTGCAGGAGAGGGAAGCGGAATTCCATGTGTAGCGGTGAAATGCGTAGAGATATGGAGGAACACCAGTGGCGAAGGCGGCTTCCTGGCCTGTAACTGACGCTGAGGCGCGAAAGCGTGGGGAGCAAACAGGATTAGATACCCTGGTAGTCCACGCCGTAAACGATGAGTGCTAAGTGTTAGGGGGTTTCCACCCCTTAGTGCTGCAGCTAACGCATTAAGCACTCCGCCTGGGGAGTACGGTCGCAAGACTGAAACTCAAAGGAATTGACGGGGGCCCGCACAAGCGGTGGAGCATGTGGTTTAATTCGAAGCAACGCGAAGAACCTTACCAGGTCTTGACATCCCGCTGACCGCTATGGAGACATAGCCTTCCCTTCGGGGACAGCGGTGACAGGTGGTGCATGGTTGTCGTCAGCTCGTGTCGTGAGATGTTGGGTTAAGTCCCGCAACGAGCGCAACCCTTGTCCTTAGTTGCCATCATTCAGTTGGGCACTCTAAGGAGACTGCCGTACAAATACGGAGGAAGGTGGGGATGACGTCAAATCATCATGCCCCTTATGACCTGGGCTACACACGTGCTACAATGGACGGTACAAACGGTCGCGAAGTCGCGAGACGGAGCCAATCCGAAAAAACCGTTCTCAGTTCGGATTGCAGGCTGCAACTCGCCTGCATGAAGCCGGAATCGCTAGTAATCGCGGATCAGCATGCCGCGGTGAATACGTTCCCGGGCCTTGTACACACCGCCCGTCACACCACGAGAGTCTGTAACACCCGAAGTCGGTGAGGTAACCCTTTCGGGAGCCAGCCGCCGAAGGTGGGACAGATGATTGGGGTGAAGTCGTAACAAGGTAGCCGTATCGGAAGGTGCGGCTGGATCACCTCCTTTCTAAGGATATTTACGGAAGCATTAGCGTTTTGTGTTCAGTTTTGAAGGTTTATGACCTTCAAAGTTATAGTGTTGTTCTTTGAAAACTGGATAAACGACATTGAAAGCAAGCAATTTACTGTAAAGCGCAAACAACTAGGCTAACACGACGTAAATGCGACGTGGATTAAAGCCGTAAGGGTTGCGAGACGCAAGCAAGACAAGGAAATGAGCGAGTGAGAACCGGAGTGTACTACATGTGTACATGAGGATTCGAACGAGCGAAATTGACGAAGTATTGCGCAGCGTATCGAAAACCGTAAAGGTTAAGTTGTTAAGGGCGCACGGTGGATGCCTTGGCACTAGGAGCCGATGAAGGACGGGACTAACACCGATATGCTTCGGGGAGCTGTAAGTAAGCTTTGATCCGGAGATTTCCGAATGGGGGAACCCACTGTTCGTAATGGAACAGTATCTTAACGTGAATCCATAGCGTTAAGAAGGCACACCCAGGGAACTGAAACATCTAAGTACCTGGAGGAGAAGAAAGAAAAATCGATTCCCTGAGTAGCGGCGAGCGAAACGGGAACAGCCCAAACCAAGAGGCTTGCCTCTTGGGGTTGTAGGACACTCTATACGGAGTTACAAAAGGATGGGTTAGATGAACCGTTCTGGAAAGGACGGCCAGAGAAGGTAAAAGCCCTGTAGTCGAAAATCCATCCTCTCCTGAGTGGATCCTGAGTACGGCGGAACACGTGAAATTCCGTCGGAATCCGGGAGGACCATCTCCCAAGGCTAAATACTCCCTAGTGACCGATAGTGAACCAGTACCGTGAGGGAAAGGTGAAAAGCACCCCGG